>BMTH01000001.1 GCA_014649575.1 Streptomyces griseoincarnatus
GAGCTGCATCCCGTCACCCGAGTCCCCCGCGAACCTGATGATCACTCGGTCGATCCGGCGGACTTTCTTGTCGACCGCCCCCGCGACGGCGGGGGCGGTGGTTTCCACGGACATGAGTGTGTGGGCTCCTGTCGTTGCTGGACCGCGGGCGCGGGCCAGGCGCGTCACTGGGGCTGGTTGCCGTGCTTGCGTGAGGGGTGTGCCACGTGCTTGGTACGCAGCACGGCGAGCGCGTCGATCAGTCGGACCCGGGTCTCGGCGGGGTCGATGACGTCGTCCACCAGGCCGCGTTCGGCGGCGTGGTAGGGGTGCATGAGCCGGTCCCGGTACTCCTTGATGTACTGCTCGCGGGCGGCCTCGGGGTCGTCGGCGGCGGCGATCTCGCGCCGGAAGACGACGCCCGCGGCGCCCTCCGCGCCCATCACCGCGATTTCGTTGCCGGGCCAGGCCAGCGACAGGTCCGAGCCGATGGAGCGGGAGTCCATGACGATGTAGGCGCCCCCGTAGGCCTTGCGCAGGATCAGTTGGACGCGGGGGACGGTGGCGTCGCAGTACGCGTAGAGGAGTTTCGCGCCGTGCCGGATGATGCCGCCGTGCTCCTGGTCGACGCCGGGCAGGAACCCGGGCACGTCCACCAGGGTCACGAGCGGGATGTTGAAGGAGTCGCACATCTGCACGAAGCGGGCCGCCTTCTCGCTGCCCCTGATGTCGAGGACCCCGGCGAGGGAGGCGGGCTGGTTGGCGACGATGCCGACGGTGTGGCCGTCCAGGCGGGCCAGGGCGCACACCATGTTGGGCGCCCAGGCCTCGTGGACCTCGAAGTAGTCGCCGGCGTCGACGAACTCCTCGATGACGCCGCGCATGTCGTAGGCGTGTTTCGGCTCGGCCGGCACCAGGTCGTACAGGGCCGGGGTGAGCCGGTCGGGCCGGTCGGCGCAGGGCTGTACGGGGGGCAGCTCGCGGTTGTTGGCGGGCAGGTAGGACAGCAGGTGCCGGACGTCGGCGAGGCAGCTCTCCTCGTCGTCGTAGGCGAAGTGGGCGACTCCGGAGGTGGCGGCGTGGGCGTCGGCGCCGCCCAGGTCGTCCTGGCTGATCCGTTCTCCGGTGACGGCCTTGACCACGTCCGGTCCCGTGATGAACATCTGCGAGGTGCCGCGCACCATGAACACGAAGTCGGTCAGGGCCGGGGAGTAGGCCGCTCCGCCCGCGCAGGGTCCCAGCATGACGCTGATCTGCGGGACGACCCCGGAGTTGCGGACGTTGCGCTGGAAGATGCCGCCGTAGCCGGCGAGCGCGCTCACGCCTTCCTGGATGCGCGCCCCGGCGCCGTCGCACAGGCCCACGATGGGGGCGCCGGCGGTGGCGGCCATGTCCATGATCTTGTGGATCTTCTCGGCGTGCGCCTCTCCGAGGGAGCCTCCGAAGATCCTGAAGTCGTGGGCGTAGGCGAAGACGGTACGTCCCCACACCCGGCCCCAGCCGGTGATCACACCGTCGGTGTGGGGGCGCCGGTCCTCCAGGCCGAAGCCGGTCGCCCGGTGCCGGCGCAGCCCCTCGACCTCGGTGAAGCGGCCGTCGTCGAAGAGGAGGGAGAGCCGTTCCCGGGCGGTGAGCTTGCCCTTGGCGTGCTGGGCCGCGGTGGCCTTCTCCCCGGGCCCCTCGCGCACGGCGTCCCGTACGGCCCGTAGCTCGGCGACCGTGCCGCGCCGCAGCCCGACCGGCTTGTCGTCCAAGGCGGTCATGCGCTCCTTCTTCCGGTCGTCGTGATGAACCACCGGCCAGCCTCCGCCACGGCGCTCGAAGCCGGTTGGAGCGCCGAACGCGCGGGGTCCTCCAGCGGGGGGCGAGCGGGGGTCGAGGGCGGGAGCGGACGCTGACGTCATGAGCTCCGGCACGGACGGGCGCCAGGAGGTGTCGTCTGGATCAGGCCGGCACCCCCTAGCCCTCACGGGGCATCTGAAGGCCCGTCGGCGCCCTACATTCCCCCGGGGGCACCGGCGGGCTTCTTCATGGCCCGGTCCGTCCGGTGATCGCCGCAACGGCCGGCACAGACGAAGGGACACCAACTGTGAACAGCACCTGGTTCCGGCGTTTCACCAGGGCGGCGGGGGACGGGCCGCGGCTCGTGTGCTTCCCGCACGCGGGGGGCTCGGCGACGGCGTACAGCCAGCTGGCGCGTACGCTGCCCGCGGACTTCGACGTGGTGGCGGTGCAGTACCCGGGGCGGCAGGACCGGTTCAACGAGGCGCCGCTGACGACCCTGGACGGGCTCGTCGAGGCGGTGGCCGGGGTACTGGCCCCCGAGCTGGCCGCGGACCCCGGACGGCCGTACGCCCTGTTCGGGCACAGTATGGGCGCGCTCGTCGCGTTCGAGACGGCCCGGCTGCTGCGGGAGGAGGGACTGCCCGGTCCCCAGCGGCTGTTCCTGTCCGGACGGGGCGCGCCGGACCTGCGGGAGAGCGCCCACTACCTGCTGTACGACGACGCCGACGTGCTGGCCGAGGTACGCCGGCTGGGCGGTACCGATCAGACCATGCTGGACAACCCGGACCTCCTGGAGTTGGTGTTGCCGGCGCTGCGGGCCGACTACCGGGCCCTGGCCACCTACCGCTGGCGGGCGGGGGAGCCGCTGGCCGCTCCGGTGACCGCGCTGGTCGGGGACAGCGATCCGATGGTGACGGTCCGGGACGCGCGGACGTGGCGGGAGCACACGCGTGGCGACTTCGCCCTGAAGGTGTTCTCCGGCGGTCACTTCTACCTCGCCGACCACCTCCACCGGATAGCGGCGGTCGTCACCGAAGGGTTGCTCGCCGGTACCGCCGCCTCCTGAGCGCGCGGGGCGGCGGCCGGGCCCGGGGGCCCTGGCCGGATGTCGTCGGTTGACCCTGACCCGGGGTCAGGGTGGACGCTGACGTACATGACCACTTCCACCGCATCGTTCCGGACCGGCATGCTCCCCGTCGACGACACGGCCCTGTCCCTCACCGACACGCGCGGCGCAGGCGTTCCCGTCGTCTACCTGAACGGCTCGTACTGCGGCCACCGGCCCTGGCGGCCCGTGATCTCCGAACTCGGCTCCGGCTGGCGGCACATCACGTACGACGAGCGGGCCCGCGGCCGGTCCAGGCGGTCGGCGGACTACTCCTTCGAAGCGTGTCTCCGCGACCTCGACGCCGTTGTCGAAGCGACCGGTGTGGAGCGTCCGCTGCTCGTCGGGTGGTCCTACGGCGCGGCGCTGGCCGTCCACTGGGCGGACCGGAACCCCGACCGCGTCCTGGGGGTGGTGTCCGTGGACGGCGCCGTTCCGTACGGCATCACCGGCGAGGAGGCCCGTGCGCGGATCCGGCGCCTGTTCGGCCGGATGCGGCCGCTGCTGCCGCTGCTGCGTCCGTTCGGCCTGTCCGCGCGGATGAGCGCCGACCAGCATGCCGAGATCAACATCGAGATCAACGAGATCTGCGCCGCCCTCGGGCCGGTCCTCGACCGCGCGACCTACCCGGTACGGTACGTGCTGGCCACGGGCGGCAACCTCGGCGGGGGCCGGGAGGAGATGGAGCGGATGCGGACCTCGCTCGACCCGGTGCTCGCCCGGAACCCGCACCTGCGGGTCAGCGCGAAGGTCGCGAGCAACCACTCCCGCATTCTGCGCAAGGACTTCCGGGCCGTCGCCGAGGCGGTGCGCGAGATCGCGGCCACGCCCGGCCGAGGGGCCCGCTGAGCGGATGGTGTACGGACTGACGATCGGTCAGGCGGCGGCGTTCGCCGGCGTCACGGTGAAGGCTGTGCGGCACTATCACCGGCTCGGCCTGGTCGACGAACCGGACCGCGACAGCTCCGGATACCGCCGGTACGGATCGTCCGACATGCTGCGGCTGGTCCAGGTCCGCACGCTCGCCGGCGCAGGGGTGCCGCTGGCCGAGGTCAGGGATCTGCTCGACGCCGGCCCCGAGCGGTTCGCCTCCGCCCTGGAGGACGTGGAGCGGCGGCTCAACGACCGGATCGAGGAGCTGATCGCGCGGCGGGCGGCGCTGCACCGGCTCGCCTCCGGCGACCGGCTCCTGCTGCCCGAGCGCGCCTGCACCGCCCTGGACCGGCTCGCCGAACTCGGCTTCAGCGCCGGCTACGTGGCCCTCCAGCGGGAAGCCCTGGTCCTGGCCCGGGCCCTGGTCCCGGAGATCTTCGACAGCCTCGTGGTCCAGCTCGAACGCCAGCTCGCCCATCCTCGGTACATCGAGCTGATGAAGCTCTGCCAGGACGTCGAGTCCTGGGACCCGGACGATCCGCGGCTCGAGGGGCTGGCGGCCGATCTGGCGGCCGAGTTGCTGGCCGACCGCGAACTGCTGACGATGCCGGCCGAGTTCCGGGCCAGGCCCGACGCCGCCACCCGCTACGGGCTGATCAACCACCACCGGGAGGACCAGGCGCCGGCGGCTGCCCGGCTGACCGAGCTGCTCGAGGCGAACCTGCGCGCGGCCGGCGTCGACATCCCCTACCAGTGACGGGCCGCCCGGGCGGGGCGACCGGGCAGACCGGCGGGCGGGCGGGATCTCCCGGCGCCGGAGACTCCCGGGCGCCTGGTCCCCCGGCACCGGTGGCGACCCGCGCCGCCGGTGCCCCGGGGTTGCGGCGCGGCCGGCGGTCAGAGGACCGCGCCCGCCTTCGTCCTCCTGCGCAGGGCCGGCTTGCGGGACTGGGCGAGGTCGCGCCACATGTCGGACAGGCCGGTGACGGTGCGCGCCGCGAACAGCCTGCGGATGGACACCTCCTGGTCCAGCTCGGCCCGGATCAGGCCGACCAGGCGGATCGCCCGCAGCGAGTTGCCGCCGAGGTCGAAGAAGTCGTCGTCGATGCCCACCCGGTCCAGTTCGAGCACCTCGGCAAAAGCCTTGGCCAGGGCTCGTTCGGTGTCGTTGCGCGGTGCGCGGTACGTCCCGTCGTCGAACCGGGGCTCGGGCAGCGCCGCCCGGTCGATCCTGCCCCCGGCGGTCTCCGGCAGACGCTCCAGCACCATGAACAGGGACGGCACCATGGACTCCGGCAGCCATCCCGCGGCGAACCGCCGCAGCTCGTCGGCGGTGACGGTCCGGCCGGCCGCCGGGACGACGTAGGCGACCAGGCGCTGCTGGCCGGTGGCGTCCTCCCGGACGACCACGACGGACCGGGCGAGGCCGCTGTACTCGGACAGCACCTCCTCGACCTCGGCCAGCTCGACCCGCACGCCGCGCACGTCGGCCTGGGCGTCGGCGCGGGCCACGTAGTCGAGGCGGCCGCCGCTGCCCCAGCGCACCCGGTCCCCGGTCCGGTACATGAGCGCGCCGGGCGGGCCGAACGGGCAGGGCACGAAACGCTCGGCGGTCCGCCGGGGGCGTCCGGCGTAGCCGCGTGCCAGGCCGGGCCCGGCCACGTACAGCTCACCGGTCACGCCGGCGGGGACGGGTGCCAGTCCCGGTCCCAGGACGTAGAGAGCGGTGTGGTCCATCGGGCGGCCGACCGCGTCCGCGTGGCGCACCGGTTCGCCGGCGGGCAGGCGGTGGCGGGCGGCGAACACGGTCGTCTCGCTCGGGCCGTGGCCGTGGACGATGGTCAGCTCGGGGCATGCCTCGCGTACCCGGCGCAGCGCCGCCGCGGACACGCGGTCGCCGCCGGTCCAGACCTCGCGCAGTCCGGCGAGGCGCTCGGGGTGTCCCGCCGCGATCTGCGAGAAGAGGCCGGCGGGCAGCCACACGGTGGTGATGCCGTGCGCGGCTCGCGCCTCGGTCAGCGTGTCGGCGTCGAGCTGTCCCTGGGGGGCGACGACCACGCGGCCGCCGTTGAGCAGCGGGGCCCACACCTCGAGGGCGAGGGCGTCGCAGGTGTGCGGCGCGTGCCACAGGACGGTGCCGCGGCCGCCGTCCTTCCAGTGCCGGTCCAGGACGAAGCGGAGCAGGTTCCGGTGGGTCAGCGCGACCGCCGTGCCCGCGTCGGTCGATCCGGAGCCGTACAGCACGGCCAGCAGGGTGTCCGGGTGGGCGGGCGAGGGGGCGGGGGCCTGGGAGGCGGCGCTGTCGGCGGTCTCCGGGCGGAGGTCGTCGCACACGAGGGCGGGTACGTCGAGGCCGGTGGGGAGGGTGCCGGCGGTCGCCGTGTCGGTGAGCAGGAGGCGTGCCGTGCCGGTCTGGGAGCGGATCCGGTCGGCCGGGGACGCCGGGTCGACGGGCAGGTAGGCTCCGCCGGCCTTCACGACGGCCAGCAGGGCGGTGACCAGGCCGGCCGAGCGGGGCATCGCCACCGCCACGGCCGACTCGGGGCCCACGCCCCGCCGGCGCAGTTCCCCGGCGAGGCGGGCCGACCGCTCGTCCAGATCCCGGTAGGTGAGGGCCGTGTCGCCTTCGACCAGGGCGACGGCGTCGGGGTTCCGCTCCGTCTGCCGGGCGAACAGGTCCGTGACCGTCGCCTCGGGCAGCGGGGCCAGGGTGTCGTTGGGCGCCCGGAGCACCTGGTGCCGTTCGGCGCCGGCGACGACGTCCAGCGCGCCGGCCGGCTGGGCGCCGGCGGTGACGGTGGCGCGGATGTGGGCGATCAGCTCCTCGCCGATGAAGCGCAGTTCGGCGCGGTGGTAGAGGTTGGCGGGGGCGTCGAGGCGGATGTAGAGGTCGCTGTCGGCGCTGCCGTCGGTGTAGACGCCGATCGACAGTTCCTCGAAGGTGCCGGTCGTCGCGCCGAAGTAGCGGGCCGGGCTGTCGCCGAAGCGGAGCGGCTCCACGAACTCGACGACGTTGATGACGGTGCCGAAGCTGCCGCGGCCGCTCAGGACGGTGCCGGCGGCGCGCTGGATGTCCGAGTAGTGGCAGGCGGCGTGGTCGAAGATCTCGTACGTCTCGTCGACGAGGGTGTCGGCGATGTCGGTGAAGGTCGCGCCGAGAGGGACGGCGACGCGTACGGGCACCACGTTGACGGCCAGGCCGGGGGTCCTGCTGGCCACGCCGACGCGGTTGCCGACGGCGAGCGACAGGAGGAACTCGGGGCGGTCGCAGCGGTGGCGGAAGTAGACCGCGGCGGAAGCGGTGAGCAGCTGCGACATCCACAGGCCCATGGACTTGGCGGTCTCGGTCCACGTGTCGGCCTCGGCCCGCGGGACGGTCAGGGTGCGGCTGACCATGCCGATGGTCTCGGCCACCTCCGACCAGCGGTCGGCGCTGCTGAGCGGTTCGGACAGCGCGGAGCGCCGCTCGTCGGACAGGGCGACGCGGGGGACCTGCGCGGGCGCCGGCGCGTCCTTGAGGTAGTCCCGCCAGAAAGCCGTGTCCTCGGTGTACCGCTGCGATCCTCGGTACTCGACGGCCTCGGCCGCGAAGGACTCGGCGTCCCACGGGTGGGGCAGCTCGGGGACCGGCTCGCCGCGCACCAGGGCGGTGTAGACCTCGGCGAGGCGCCGGGAGAGCAGGCCGCCCGCGCCGAACCCGTCGGATATGAGGTGGTGGTAGGCGATCACCAGGAGGGAGCGGTCGGCGGCGAGCCGGACCACGCCCAGCCGGAACAGCAGGTCCCGGCCCAGGTCGAACGGCTCGCGCACCAGGTCGGCGAGCGCGTCGCGGGCCGCCTGCTCGGGGTCGGCCTCGGCGCTCAGGTCGAGGTGGAAGGGCCGCCACTCCCCCAGTTCCCGGGGTACGAGCCGCAGTTCGCCGTCGTGCTCGGCGAAGTTGACGCGGAGCACTTCCGCCTCGCCCATGACGTGCCGGAACGCGGACCCCATGACGGCCGTGTCCAGTTCCCCGGCCACATCCCACAGGGTCAGCGCGTGATTCGGCGTGTCGGGAGCCATGTGCTGCGCCCGCCACATCCCCTCATGCGCAGACGACGCACCGAACGAAGGCACACAGATCAACCCCTCAGCAGACAGGCCCGGGTAACGGAAGAATTCACAGATCGCCCCCATCTTCCGGGGGGTGTTGCGGCCGTACAAGACAACTCGGTGCCCGGCGGGACGGGCCGCCCGGGGCCTCGCGTGTCCCGCCGGCGGGACACGCGAGGCCGGCGGTCCGGCGCCCCCGGGGTGCGGGGTTCACCGTGTGGCGCGGTCGTTCAGCGGGTGCCGCGGCCCGCCAGCGAGGTCGTGACGTGCTCGGCGATCAGGCGGGGGGTCGGGTGCCGCAGCACCATGTTCGCCCGCAGTCTGAGCCCGGTGGACGCGGTGAGCCGTTTGCTCAGCTCCGCCGAGAGCATCGAGTCGAAGCCGATCTTCAGGACCTCCTCGTCGGGGTCGACGGCCTGGCCGGCGGAGTGCCCGAGGACGACGGCGACCCGCTCCAGGACGTGGTCGAGGACGAGGGCGCGCGCGTCCTCCTCGCCCAGGCCGGCGATCCGCTCCGACAGGGGGACGCGGGTGTCGTCGGCGGCGGGGGGCTGCTCCGTCGCGGGCAGCTGCGCGGTGGGCGCGGTGTGCGCGGGGTTCAGCCAGTACCGGCGCCGCTGGAACGCGTACGTCGGCAGGTCCACGCGCCTGCGGGTGGTGAACAGGGCGGACCAGTCGACGGACCCGCCGTGGACGTGGAACTGGGCCAGCGAGCCCAGGACGGTCTCCACCTCGTCACGGTCCCGGCGCGTGGACGACAGGACCAGCGCGTCGGCCGCGTCCTCGACGGTCTCCTGCACCGGGACGGTCAGCACGGGGTGCGGGCTCATCTCCACGAACACCCGGAAGCCGTCCTCGGCCAGCCGCCGCACGGACGTCTCGAAGACGACCTTCCCGCGCAGGTTGTCGTACCAGTAGCCGGCGTCCAGCCGCGCGGTGTCGGTCTTCTCGCCGTACAGGGTCGAGTAGAAGGGCAGCTTCGAGGTGCTGGGGCTGACGCCGGACAGCGCGGCGGTCACCTGGTCGCGGACCCGGGCCACGTGGTGGGAGTGGGAGGCGTAGTCGACGGATATCCGCCGGGCCTGCGCGCCGTCGGCCTTCATCTTCTCGACGAACTCGTCGAGCGCGTCCGGTTCGCCGGACACCACCACCGAGCGGGGGCCGTTGACGACGGCGACGCTGATCCTCCCCTCCCACGGGGCGAGGCGCTGCTCCACGACGTCGGCGGACTCGGCGACCGAGGCCATGCCGCCGTGGCCGTTCAGATCCACGAGGGCCTTGCTGCGCAGCGCGACGACCCGGGTGGCGTCCCGCAGGGACAGCGCGCCGCTCACGTACGCGGCGGCGATCTCGCCCTGGCTGTGGCCGACCACCGCGGCCGGCTCCACGCCCCAGGACCGCCACAGGGCGGCCATGGACGCCATCACGGAGAACAGCGCCGGCTGGACCACGTCCACCCGGTCCAGGCCCGGCGCCCCTGCCGTGCCGCGCACCACGTCGAGCAACGACCAGTCGACCCATTCGGCCAGGGCGTCGGCGCACGCGTCGAGGGACTCGGCGAAGACCGGGAAGGCGTCGTACAGCTGCCGTCCCATGCCCGCCCACTGTGAGCCCTGGCCGGGGAACACGAAGGCGACCGGGCCCGTCCCGGCGGCGGTGACGCCGCTCACCACGGCGGTGGACTCCGCGCCGTCGCCGAGCGCCGTCAGACCGTTCAGCAGTTCGTCCTGGTCCCGGCCGAGCACCACCGCGCGGTGTTCGAACGCCGTCCGGCCCGACACCAGGGACCAGCCGGCGCCGGCGAGGTCCAGGTCCGTGCCGGCGGCGACGTCGCGGAGCCTGCCCGCCTGTGCGCGCAGGGCCGCCGCGCTCCGGCCCGACAGCACCCACGGCACGAGTCCGCCGCGGACGCCCGCCCCGGGCCCGTCCGCGTCCGCCCGCTCCTCGTCCGTCCGCTCCTCGGGAGGTGGCTCCTCCAGGACGACGTGCGCGTTGGTGCCGCTGACGCCGAAGGAGGACACACCGGCCCGCCGGGGAGCGTCGGCGCGGGTCCACTCACGGCCCTCGACGAGCAGTTCGACGTCGCCGGAGGACCAGTCGACGTGTGAGGTGGGCGCGTCCACGTGCAGGGTCTTGGGGAGGTATCCGTGGCGCAGGGCCATCACGGTCTTGATGACGCCGCCGACTCCGGCGGCGGCCATGGCATGCCCGAGGTTCGACTTCAGGGAGCCCAGCCACAGCGGCCGGTCCTCGGCCCGGCCCTGCCCGTAGGCGGCGAGCACCGCGCCCGCCTCGATGGGATCGCCGAGGACGGTCCCGGTGCCGTGGGCCTCGACCAGGTCGACCTCGCAGGGGGCGACGCCGGCGCTGGCCAGTGCCTTGCGGATCACCGCCTCCTGGGCGCGGCCGTTGGGGGCGGTCAGGCCGTTGCTGGCCCCGTCCTGGTTGACGGCGCTGCCGCGGACGACGGCCAGCACCGGGTGCCCGTTGCGGCGGGCGTCGGACAGCCGCTCCAGCAGCAGGACGCCCACGCCCTCGGCCCAGCCGGTGCCGTCGGCGCCGTCCGCGAAGGCCTTGCACCGGCCGCCCGCCGACAGGGCGCCGAGCCGGGAGAACTCCACGAACATCGCGGGCGTCGAGATGACCGACGCCCCGCCGGCCAGCGCGAGGGAGCACTCCCCCGAGCGCAGGGACTGCACCGCCATGTGCAGGGCCACCAGGGACGACGAGCACGCCGTGTCCACGGACACCGCGGGTCCCGTCAGGCCCAGTTGGTAGGCGACCCTGCCGGAGGCGACGCTGAGCGCGCTGCCGTACAGCAGGTAGCCCTCCAGTTCCTCGGGGCTGTTGTCCAGGAAGCGCCAGCCGTACTCGGAGGAGCTGACGCCGGAGAAGACGCCGACGTCGGAGCCGCGCACCTCGGCGGGGACGATGCCGGCCCGTTCGAAGACCTCCCAGGACGTCTCCAGCAGCAGGCGGTGGTGCGGGTCGACCGCCAGCGCCTCGCGGGGGCTGATGCCGAAGAACTCGGCGTCGAAGCCCGCCACGTCGCTCAGGAACCCGCCCTGGCGGGTGTGCGAGTGGCCGGCGGTGCCGGGGTCGGGGTCGTACACGTCGCGCCAGCCGCGGTCCTTGGGGAAGTCGTCCACGACGTCCAGGCCGCCGCGCACCACGCCCCACAGGTCCTCGGGCGAGGACACGCCGCCCGGGTAGCGGCACGCCATGGCGACCACGGCGACGGGCTCGCCGCGGCCGGCCTTCATGGCCTCGTTCTCCTGCCGGAGGCGGTCGCGCTCCTCCAGCAGTGTGCGGAGCGCCCGCTGGACCCGGTCCGCGCCGTCCGCTGTGCGATCCGCGGAGTTGGTCATGTCTCTTACCTCTTCTCGTCCAAGGCCAGGTCGACCAGTGCTTCCAGATCCAGGTCGGTCAGTTCGTCCACGCCCGCGTCCGCCGCGGGCGTGCCGTCGTCCGCCGGGTGCGGGGTGTCCGCGCAGGCCAGGACCAGGTCCAGGAGGCCGGCGGCGCGCAGGCCGGCGACCGACACGTTCCGCAGCGCGTCCCGGATCCGCGCGTCCTCGTCCCCGTCCGCGTCCGTGCCGGTGTCCGCGGCCGGGCGCAGCAGGCCGTGCAGGTGCTCGCTCAGCTCGCGCGGGGTCGGGTAGCTGAAGACGAGGGTGGTCGGCAGGCGCAGGCCGGTCGAGGTGGCCAGGCGGTTGCACAGTTCGACCGAGGTCAGCGAGTCGAATCCGAGCTGGGTGAAGGCCTGGTCGACGTTGACGGCGGCGCCGGAGGGGTGTCCGAGCACGACGGCGACCTGGTCGCGGACCCAGTCGAGGACGGCGGCCCGGGCCTCGTCGGCGGGCAGGGCGGCCAGCCTGGCGACCAGGCCCTGGGAGCCGCCGTCCCCGGCGGTGTTCGCCCGGTCGCGGCGCGGACGGCCGCCGCCGGCGAGGTCGCGCAGCAGCGGCGGCACGTCGCCGCCGGTCCTGCCGCGCAGCGCGGCGACGTCCACCCGGGCCGGCACGAGGACCGGCTTGTCGAGGGCGCACGCGGCGTCGAACAGGGCCAGTGCCTCGGGGGCCGGCATCGGGGCGATGCCCATCCGGCGCAGGCGGGAGAGGTCGGCCTGGTCCAGGTCCCCGGTCATGCCGCGGCTCTGTTCCCACCAGCCCCAGCACAGTGAGGTGCCGGGCAGGCCGGACGCCCTGCGGCGTGCCGCCAGAGCGTCCAGGAAGGCGTTGGCGGCGGCGTAGTTGGCCTGTCCGGCGGTGCCGAGGGTGCCGGCGAGGGCGGAGAACTGCACGAACGCCGACAAAGGGCGGTCCCGGGTCAGTTCGTGCAGGTTGAGCGCGCCGCGGGCCTTGGCGGCCAGGACGTGGTCGAGGCTCTCGGCGGTCAGCGACTCCACGGTGCCGTCGGCCAGGGTGCCGGCCGCGTGGACGACGGCCGTCAGCGGGTGGCGGGGCGGCATGTCCGCGAGCAGGGCGGCCACGGCGGCCCGGTCCGCGACGTCGCAGGCCACGACGCGGACGGTGGCGCCCGCGCCCTCCAGGTCCGCGACCAGTTCGGTGACGCCGTCGGCCGCCGTGCCGCGACGGCCGGCCAGGACGAGGCTGCGTACGCCGCGTTCGGCGACGAGGTGCCGCGCCACGACCGAGCCGACCCCGCCGGTTCCGCCGGTGACCAGCACGGTGCCGCCGCCGAGGGTGTCGCCGGTCTCCAGGACCAGCTTGCCGACGTGCCGGCCCTGGCTCATCTCGCGGAACGTCCTGCGCGCGTCACGCACGTGGCGCACGGTGATCGGGCTCAGTCGTATCCGTCCGTCGGCGAACAGCGCCATGACCTCCTGGAACATGGCGTGGATGGTGTCCGGGCCGGACGCGTAGAGGTCGAAGGCCCGGTACGTCACTCCGGGGTGGTCGGCCGCCACCCGCCGGGGGTCGCGGATGTCGGTCTTGCCCATCTCCAGGAACGTGCCGCCGCCGGGCAGCAGGGTCAGGGAGGCGTCGACGAACTCGTGCGCGAGGGAGTTGAGGACGACGTCCACGCCGCGCCCGCCGGTGGAGTCCAGGAACTTCCCGGCGAACTCCAGGTCGCGGGAGGACGCCAGATGCGCGTCGTCGATGCCCAGGGCGCGCAGGGCGGGCCACTTGGCCGGGCCGGCGGTGGCGTAGACCTCGGCGCCGACGTGCCGGGCGAGCTGGACGGCGGCCATGCCGACCCCGCCGGCCGCGGCGTGGACGAGGATCCGCTGTCCCTTCTTCAGCTCGGTGGCGCGGAAGAGCGCGTAGTAGGCGGTGAGGAAGGTGCACGGCATGGACGCGGCCTCGGCGTAGCTCCAGCCGTCGGGGACGGGGACGAGCATGCGGTGGTCGGCGACGGCCACGGGGCCGAAGGCGCCGGAGAAGATGCCGGTCACCCGGTCGCCCGGCGCGAAGCCGGTCACGTCGTCGGCGACGTCGAGGACGACTCCGGCGCCTTCGCTGCCGAGCCCGGCGTCGATGGCCGTCCGGTCGATCAGGCCCAGGGCGATGGTGACGTCGCGGAAGTTGAGCCCGGCGGCGTGCACGGCGATGCGGACCTGCCCGCTGCTCAGGGGCTCGTCCACCTCGGGGCAGGGCACCCAGGTCAGGTTCTCCAGGGTTCCCCTGTCCGGGATGCCGAGGCGGTGGGCGCCGTCCGCCGGCGGCTCGATGCGGTGGTCCGCGGGCGCGGCCGGCGCGAGGCGGGGGACGAGGGCCGTGCCGTCGCGCAGGGCGAGCTGGTCCTCGGGGAGGGCGAGGGCGTCCGCGAGGCGGGAGCGGGAGGTCTCCTCGTCGTCGATGTCCAGCAGCCGGAACCTGCCGGGGTGCTCGGTCTGGGCGGAGCGGACCAGGCCCCACACGGACGCGCCGGGCAGGCTCTCGACGCTCTCGCCCGTGCCGGTGTCCTGGGCCAGGCGGGTGAGGACGACCAGGGTGGAGTCGGCGAGCGGTTCCTCGGCGAGGAACCGCTGGAGGAGGGCGAGGACGTGCTTGTCGGCGTCCGCGGCCGCGGTGAGCGGGTCGGGGCCGTCGGTGACGATGTCGTCCAGGCACAGGACGAGGTGCCCGGGCGCCTGCCCCGTCAGGACTTCGCCGAGGGACTGGTGGAGGGGGACGCGTTCGTCGCCGGCCGCGACGAGGCGGGCGGCCTGTCCGTCCTTCGCGCCGAGTACGCCCCAGGTCCCGCGTAGGGTCTCGCCCTCGCCCTGCCGGGCGGGCCGCCAGAGCAGTTCGTACAGCGACCGCTGCTGTCCGCCGTGCGCCGCGTGCACCTGCTCGGGGCCGGCGGGGCGGAACGTCAGCGCCTCGACGCGCGCGACGCGGCGGCCGCGCTCGTCGGCGAGCGTCAGGGACACGACGCCCTCGGCGGCGGCGGTCAGATGGACGCGTACGGTCGCGCCGCACGCGCCGGGCGCGTGGACGCCGGACCAGGAGAAGGGCATCCAGCCCTGTCCGCCGGTGACCGGGACGGCTCCGCCGGCCACGGCCGCGTGCAGGACGGTGTCCATCAGCGCCGGGTGCAGGGTGAACCCGGCGCCGGCCGCCTCGGCGCTCTCGGGCAGGGTGGCGAGGGCGAACAGGTCGTCGCCGCGGCGCCACACCTCGCGCAGCCCGCGGAACGCCGGGCCGTAGTCGAAGCCGGCGTCGGTGAAGCAGTCGTAGAGGTCCTCGGTGCCGATCCGCTCCGCTCCGGCCGGGGGCCAGGCGGCGGGCGCGGGTCCCTCCTCGGCCCCGGCGGCCGGCGTGTCCGGTGACAGGGTGCCCGCCGCGTGGCGGGTCCAGCCGCCCTCCGCCGGGCCGTCCTCGCCGGGACGCGCGTACACCTCCAGCGAGCGGCGGCCGTCCTCGTCCGCCGCGCCGACGACGACCCGTACGCGCACGTCGCCGGTGTCGGGCAGGACAAGGGGTACGGCCAGGGTCAGTTCCTCGACCGTGGCGCACCCCACGTGCTCGCCCGCCGACAGCGCCAGGTCCAGGTAGGCGGTGGCCGGGACGACGACCGCGCCGAACACGGCGTGGTCGGCGATCCAGTCGTGGGTCCGCAGGGACCACAGGTCGGTGAAGACCACCTCGTCGGTGCCGGGGTGCTCCACCACGGCGCTCAGGAGGGGGTGGCCGGGGGCCGACAGGCCGGCCGAGGTGACGTCCGCGGAGCGCTGTCCGGCGAGGAAGTCCATCCAGTACCGCTGCCGCTGGAACGCGTACGTCGGGAGGTCGACCGGCGGGCGCGGCCCGAACAGGGCGGTCCAGTCCACCGGCACGCCCCGCACGTGGAGCCCGGCGAGCGCGCCGGTCAGCGCGTCGGCCGCCCCGCGGCCCTTGCGCGAGGTGGAGAGGACCACCGCGTCGTCGACGCCCTGGCCGGCGAAGGCGTCCTTGAGGAGGCCGGCGAGCGTGGAGCCCGGACCGACCTCGACGAAGACGTCCGCTCCCGCCTCGCGGGCCCGCTCCACCGCGTCGTGGAAGCGCACGGGCTCACGCACGTGCCGCACCCAGTGTTCGACGGACGTCAGCTCCTCGAGCGTGGCCTCGCGGCCCAGGCGCGTCGACACGATCGGGACCGACAGCTCGCCGTCGGCGGGCAGCGCGCCGAGGGCCTGGGCGAACTCGTCCAGGACCGCATCCATGAGCGGGGAGTGGAAGGCGTGGTCGACCGGGAGCAGCTTCGCGGACCTGCCGTCGGCGACGAGCCGGTCGCGCAGGTCGTGGACCTGGTCGCGCAGGCCCGCGAGCACCACCGACTCGGGTCCGTTGACGACGGCGAGACCGACCCGGGTGTACGGGGCGAGCAGCGTCTCGGCCTCGGCGAGCGGGGCGCGTACGGCGAGCATGGCGCCGGGCTCGGTGACGGCCTGCATGACGCGTCCGCGGGCGGCGACGAGCCGGGTCGCGGTGCCGAGGTCGAGGACGCCGCAGACGTGGGCGGCGGCGATCTCGCCGACGGAGTGGCCGATCAGGCGGTCGGGCCGGGGGGTGTACCGGGTGAGGAGGCGGTACAGGGAGACCTGGAGGGCGAACAGCGCGGGCTGCATGACGTCGGTGCGTCCGCGTCCCTCGGGCTCGTCGGCGAGGAGCAGGGGCTTCAGGGCGAAGGGGAGGTGGGCGTCGAAGTGCCGGCAGACCTCGTCGAGGGTCCGCGCGAAGACGGGGAAGGTGTCGTACAGCTCCCGCGCGACGCCGGTCCACTGGGCGCCCTGGCCCGGGAACAGGAAGACGCGCTCGCCGGGTTCGCCGGCCTCGCCCCGTACGACGGCGGGGGATTCGTCGCCGTCGCCGAGCGCCGTGAGGGCGTTCAGCAGGTCGTCGCGGTCGCGGCCCACGGCCACCGCACGGTGCTCGAACGACGTCCGGGTGGTGACCAGGGACGCGCCGATGTCGGCGAGGTCCGCGTCGGGGTCGGCGGCGGCGAACGCGCGCAGCTTGTCCGCCTGCGCGCGCAGCGCCTGCGGCGAGCGCGCGGACAGCACCCACGGCACGGGGCCGCCGGTGGCGGCCGGGGCGGGGCCGGCGGTGGCGGAGCGCTGCCCGGGCCCGTCGGTGTCGGCGGCCGGTTCGGGCTCCGGCTCGGGGGCCTCCTCGAGGATGAGGTGGGCGTTGGTGCCACTGGCCCCGAAGCTGGAGACGCCGGCCCGGCGGGGGCGGCCGGGTGTGCCGGGCCACTGCCTTGCCTCGGTCAGCAGTTCCACCGCGCCGGCCGTCCAGTCCACGTGGGTGGAGGGGCGGTCCACGTGCAGCGTGCGGGGCAGGACACCGTGCCGCATCGCCATGATCATCTTGATGATGCCGCCGACCCCCGCGGCGGCCTGCGTGTGACCGATGTTCGACTTCAGCGAGCCCAGCCACAGCGGTTTGTCCGGCTCGCGGTCCTGTCCGTAGGTGGCCAGCAGCGCCTGCGCCTCGATGGGGTCGCCGAGCGTCGTGCCGGTGCCGTGGGCCTCCACCGCGTCCACGTCGGCCGCCTGGAGCCGGGCGTTGGCGAGGGCGGCCCGGATGACGCGCTGCTGGGCGGGTCCGTTCGGCGCGGTGAGGCCGTTGGAGGCGCCGTCCTGGTTGACGGCCGAGCCGCGGATGACGGCCCAGATCCGGCGTCCGTTGCGACGGGCGTCCGACAGCCGCTCCAGGACCAGCATGCCGACGCCCTCGGCGAAGCCGGTGCCGTCGGCGGCGTCGGCGAACGCCTTGCAGCGCCCGTCGGCGGACAGGCCCCGCTGCCGCGAGAACTCCCGGAACACCTGCGGCATGCCGACGACGGTCACCCCGCCGGCCAGGGCCAGGCCGCACTCGCCCTGCCGCAGCGACTGCACCGCCTGGTGCACCGCGACCAGCGACGACGAGCACGCGGTGTCGGTGGACACCGCCGGACCTTCCAGGCCCAGCGTGTAGGACACCCGGCCCGAGGCGACGCTCAGCAGGGAACCGGTCTGCGCGTAGCCCGAGATGGCCTCGGGGGTCGTGAAGTGGTTGCCGTAGCCGAAGTAGGCGAGGCCCGCGAACACACCGGTGTCGCTGCCGCGCAGCTTCTCCGGGTCGATGCCGGCCCGCTCCAGGGACTCCCAGGAGGTCTCCAGGAGCAGCCGCTGCTGCGGGTCGGCGGCCAGCGCCTCGCGCGGGTTGATGCCGAAGAAGTCGGCGTCGAAGTCGCCCGCGTCGTGGAGGAAGCCGCCCGAGCGCGCGTAGCAGCTGTTCGGCCGGTCGGGGTCCGGGTCGTAGAGGTTCTCCAGGTCCCAGTTGCGGTCGTCGGGGAAGTCCGACATGACGTCCGCGCCCGCCCGCACCAGTTCCCACAGCGCCTCGGGGGACGCGGCGCCGCCCGGGAAGCGGCAGGCGACGCCCACGACGGCGACGGGTTCGGCGGCGGCCTCCGTCACCTCCTTGAGGCGCTTGCGCGTTTCGAGCAGCTCGATCGATGTCCGCTTCAGGTACTCGAGAACATCGGCGTTGTTGTCGTTGGTCATCGTTCTCCCCTAGCCGAGCTCTTGGTCCAGCAGCGCGAGAAGCTCGCCCGCCGATGCCGAGGTGATCTGGTCGGCGATGCCGGCCGGTGCCGCGGCGCTCGCCATCGAGCGGACCCGTCCCTGCAGTTCGCCGAGCAGCGTGGAGATGGCCGCCCGGTCCGCGCCCTCCAGGTCGAGGAACGCGTCCTCCAGACGGGCGCCCAGTCCTTCGATCTCCTTGGCCAGGAGGCCGGCCGGTGACGGGGGGCCGGCCGCCGGGCCGGGGGCGAGGCTCTCGCTCAGGAACCCTGCGAGGGCGCTCGGGGTGGGGTGGTCGAAGACGAGGGTGGTGGGCAGCTTCAGGCCGGTCACCGACACCAGCTTGTTGCGCAGCTCCAGCGCGGTGAGCGAGTCGATGCCCAGTTGCCTGAAGGCGGCGGTGGGGCTGATCCGCCCGGTGTCGGGGTGGCCGAGGACGAGGGCGGTCTGCTCGCGGACGGCGGTGAGCAGCGCCGCCCGGGCCTCGTGGGGCGGCAGGGACACCAGCCGCTGGGCGAGTGGGCCGGCGGCGGCGTTCGGGTCCGCGGGGCCGCCGGGTGCGCCCGGCGCGCCGGACAGGCCGCGCAGGAGCGGCGACGCCGCGTCGGACGCCGGCAGGCTCAGCCGGGCGGGCACGAGCACCGGTTCGTCCAGGGTGAGCGCCGCGTCGAAGAGGGCCAGTCCCTCCTGCGACGACATCGGCAGTACGCCCTGGCGGCGCAGGCGGGCGAGGTCCGTGTCGACGAGGCCGGCGACCATCTCGCTGCGTTCGGCCCAAAAGCCCCAGCACAGCGCGGTGGCCGCGAGTCCGGCGGCGCGGCGGGTCTCGGCGAGGCCGTCGAGGAAGGCGTTGGCCGCCGCGTAGTTGGCCTGTCCGGCCGTGCCGAGCACGCTCGCGACGGAGGAGAACAGCACGAACGCGGACAGATCGAGGTGCGCGGTCAGCTCGTGCAGGTGCCAGGCGCCGCGCACCTTCGGCGCGAGGACCAGGTTCACGCGGTCCTCGGTGAGCGTCTGGACGACGCCGTCGTCGAGTACGCCCGCGCAGTGGATCACCGCGGTGAGCGGGTGCTCGGCCGGGACGGCGCCGATCAGTGCGGCGACGGAGTCACGGCTGGTGACGTCGCAGGCGACGACGTCGACGTGGGCGCCGGCGTCGGTGAGTTCGTCCCGCAGCGCCGCCGCTTCCGGGGCCGCCGGTCCGCGCCGGCTGGTGAGCAGCAGCCGGCGTGTGCCGTGCCGGGCGACGAGGTGCCGTGCCAGCTTGGCGCCCAGGCCGCCGGTGCCGCCGGTGATCAGGACCGTGCCGGTGCCGAGCGCGGACGGCGTGCCGTCGGCGTCGTGGCCCGGGGCCGTGCCGGGGGCCGGGGCGGGGTCGGGGGCGTGGACCAGGTGCGGGACGCTGACCTGGCCGTCGCGGATCTTGAGCTGGGCCTCACTGGTGGCGGCCGCGGCCGCCACGCGGGCCAGGGAGGCGGGCACGCCGTCGGTGTCCACGAGGGTGAAGCGGCCGGGGTTCTCGGTCTGCGCGGTGCGCACGAATCCCCAGACGGCGGCTGCCGCCGGGTCGGTGCGGGGGTGCCGGCCGTCGTGGACCGCGTCCCGCGTCACGACGACCAGGCGCGCCTGGGAGAACCGGTCCTCGGTGAGCCACTCCCGCGTCCAGCGCAGCACGCGGTGGAGGGTCTGCTCGACGGCGGCGGGCGTGTCGTCGCCGTCCGCGCCGGCCCCGTCGAGGGCGGCGATGACGAGGGGGGGTGTCTCCCCGCCGGACGCGGCGAGTTCCGCGAGGCCGGTGAAGACCGCCGCCTCCCGGCCCAGGGCCGCGGCGACCGTGCCGGGCTCCCCGAGGGGAGCGCCCAAGGTGCCCTCGCCCAGCACCGCGTACGGGCTGCCGTCCCCGCCGGACGGGACCGGGACGGGGACCCAGTCCAGCCGGAACAGGGAGTCCTGGTGGTCGAAGCCCAGCTCGGTCAGCCGCGCGACGTCGGCGGGCGCCAGGCTCAGCGACGCGACGCCGCCGACCGGGGTGCCGTTGCGGTCGGCGAGGGTGAGGGACAGGGCGTTCTGCCCGGCGGGCGCGAGGCGCACGCGCAGCGCGGCCGGCCCGGTGGAGCCGACGCGCAGACCCGTGCAGCGGTACGGCAGCCAGCCCTCGGGCCGGTCACCGTCGACGATCTGCCCGAGGCCGAGCGGGAGCAGCGCGGCGTGGAGCAGGGCCGGGTGGATCCGGAACGCGCCGTGGTCGGCGCCGTCGGACATGGGCAGTTCCACCTCCGCGTACAGGACGTCGTCGCGGCGCCAGACCTGCTTGAGGCCGCGCAGCAGGGGTCCGTGGGTGAATCCGAGGGCGGACAGCCTGGCGTACTCGTCCTCGAAGGGGACGCCGACCGCGCCCGTGGGAGGCCACGCGGCGAGGCTCTCCTCCTCGCCGGTGTCCGGGCCGCCGGTTCCGGCGACGCCGACGGCGTTGCGCGTCCATCCGGTGTCGCCCTCGCCGCGCGAGTGCACGCTGATCCTGCGCCGGGCGTCCACGACGACGCGGATCTCGCGGTCGGCCGTCCGGGACAGCACCAGCGGGGTCTCCAGGGTCAGTTCGTCGACGGTGTCGCAGCCCGCCTTGTGCGCCGCCCACACCGCCAGCTCCGCCGGCACCGCCGCCGGTACCAGGACGGCGCCGTGGACGACGTGGTCGGCGAGCCAGGGGTGGCGCTCCGCCGACAGGCGTCCGCTGCCCACGATCCCGCCGTGCTCCGCGTCGTCGGGCAGGTCGATCACGGCGTCGAGCAGCGGGTGGTCCGACGTGCCGGCGGCGGTGGTCTCGGCGGGTGCGTCCATCCAGTAGCGCTGCCGCTGGAAGGCGTACGTGGGCAGGTCGACGAACCGGCCGCCGGTGCCCGGGAAGGCCGCCTCCCACGACACCGCGACGCCCGCCGTGAAGGCCTCGGCCGCCGAGCGGTGGAAGCGGGCGAGGCCGCCCTCGGTGCGGCGCAGGGTGCCCGTGACGACGGCCTCGACGCCCGCGCTGTCCAGGGTCTGCTCCACACCGACGGTCAGGACGGGGTGGGGGGACGCCTCGACGAAGCACCCGAAGCCCTGTGCGGCCAGGGACCTGACCGCCTCCTCGAAGCGGACCGTGCGGCGCAGGTTGGTGTACCAGTACTCGGCGTCGAGCGTCGTCGTGTCCAGCCAGTCGGCCGTCACCGTGGAGAAGAACGGCACCTTCGCCGGGCGCGGCCGCAGTCCTGTCAGCACGCGTCCCAGTTCCTCGTGGATCGTCTCCACGTGCGCCGAGTGCGAGGCGTAGTCCACCGGGACCTTGCGGGCCCGGACGTCGTCCTTCTCGCAGGCGGCGAGCAGCGCGTCGAGTTCGGCGACGTCGCCCGAGACCACCACGGACGAGGGTCCGTTGACCGTCGCGATCGACAGGCCGTCCGTGAGACGCTCCGCGACCTCCTCGGCGGGCAGCGCGACCGACACCATGCCGCCGCGTCCCGACAGCGCCAGAATCGTCTTCGACCGCAGCGCCACCACCTTCGCGGCGTCCTCGACGGACAGGGCGCCGGCGACACAGGCGGCGGCGATCTCCCCCTGCGAGTGGCCGACGACGGCCTCGGGCTCCACGCCGTAGGAGCGCCACAGCTCGGCCAGCGACACCATCACCGCCCACAGCGCGGGCTGGACGACGTCGACGCGCTCGAGTGCCCCGGCGTCGCCGAGCACGTCGGGCAGGGACCAGTCCACGTACGGTGCCAGCGCGTCGGCGCACTCCCGCATCCGCCGGGCGAACACCGGGGAGGACTCCCACAGTTCGCGCCCCATGCCGGCCCACTGCGAGCCCTGGCCGGGGAAGACGAACACGGTGCGGCCGACCGGACCGGCGAGCGCGCGGACCGCGCCGTTCTCGTCGCCGGCGGCGACGGCGGACAGGGTGGCGAGCAGGTCGTCCCGGCCGGTGCCGAGCACGACCTGGCGGTGCTCGAACAGCGAGCGGGTCGTCACCAGCGAACGTCCCACGTCGGCCGCCGACAGCGACGGGTCGGCGGCGACGAGGTCCCGCAGCCGCGCCGCCTGTTCCCGCAGCGCCGGCTGTGAGCGCGCCGACAGCACCCACGGCACCGGACCGGCGGCGTCGGCGGGCTCCTGCTCGGCGGGCTCGGGGGCCTGCTCCAGGATGAGGTGGGCGTTGGTGCCGCTGATGCCGAAGCCGGAGACGCCGGCCCGGCGGGGGCGCTCCGGTGTGCCGGGCCACTGTCTGGCCTCGGTCAGCAGCTCGACCGCGCCGGCCGTCCAGTCCACGTGGGTGGAGGGGCGGTCCACGTGCAGCGTGCGGGGCAGGACACCGTGCCGCATCGCCATGATCATCTTGATGATGCCGCCGACCCCCGCGGCGGCCTGCGTGTGACCGATGTTCGACTTCAGCGAACCCAGCCACAGCGGCTTGTCCGCGTCCCGGTCCTGCCCGTAGGTGGCCAGCAGCGCCTCGGCCTCCATCGGGTCGCCCAGCCTGGTGCCGGTGCCGTGGGCCTCCACCACGTCCACGTCGGCCGCCTGGAGTCCGGCGTCGGCCAGGGCCGCCCGGATCACCCGGCGCTGCGCCAGTTCGTTCGGCGCGGTGAGGCCGTTGGACGCGCCGTCCTGGTTGACGGCCGAACCGCGGATGACCGCCAGGATCCGGCGTCCGTTGCGACGGGCGTCCGACAGGCGCTCCAGGACCAGCATCCCGGCGCCCTCGGAGAAGCCGGTGCCGTCGGCGGCGTCGGCGAACGCCCGGCACCGTCCGTCGGCCGACAGGCCCCGCTGCCGGCCCAGTTCCACGAGCAGACCGGGCGTGGACAGCGTCGACACTCCGCCGGCCAGCGCCAGCGTGCACTCCCCGGACCGCAGGGACCGCATGGCCTGGTGGACGGCGACCAGCGACGACGAGCACGCGGTGTCGGTGGACACCGCCGGGCCGTGCAGACCCAGCGTGTACGCCACCCGGCCCGAGGCCACGCTGGTGTACGTGCCGGTGGCCGCGAAGCCCTCCACCTCGCCGCCCGCGCCGCCGCCCGTGCGGGGGCCGTAGTCGACGCCGTAGAGCCCGGTGAACACGCCGGTGGCCGACCCCCGCAGCGCGGCCGGGTCGATGCCCGCCCGCTCCAGGGCCTCCCACGACGTCTCCAGCACCAGCCGCTGCTGCGGGTCCATCGCCAGCGCCTCGCGCGGGCTGATGCCGAAGAACGGCGCGTCGAACTCCGGCAGGTCGTACAGGAACCCGCCCGAGCGGGTGTAGGTCGTCCCGGGCGTCTCCGGGTCCGGGGAGTACAGCGCCTCCAGGTCCCACCCGCGGTCCGACGGGAAGCCGCCGATGGCGTCCACCTCGCCGGACACGACCGACCAGAGCCCTTCGGGGGTCGTCGCCCCACCGGGGAAGCGGCACCCGGCGCCCACGACCGCGATGGGCTCGCGGGCGGACTCCTCCAGCTCGCGGACCCGCTCCCGCAGCCGCTGCGCGTCGCCTACGGCGCGTCGCAGGTAGGAACGGAGCTTGTCGACGTCCTCCACCAGGGCCTCCCCCAAGGGTGATTCAGGGTGCTTCAGGGCGATTCAGGGTGATGCAGAAGAGCAGGCGCGGTTACACGTATCCGCGGTCGATCAGTGCGTACAGATCGTCGTCGGGCGCCTCGGACGCATCACGCGCCTCCGCGGCCTCAACGGTCTCGGGCACCTCGGATGTCTCAGCCGCCTCAGGCGTCCGGGGCTCCTGCGGTGCGAGGAGGGCGAAGACGCGGGCGGCGAGCGCGCGCGGGCTGGGATAGGTGAACGCGACGGTGGCCGGCAGGCGCACCCCGGTCGCCGCGGTGAGCCGGTTGCGCAGTGCCACGGCCGACGAGGAGTCGAAGCCCAGGTCCTTGAAGGTCTCGGCCGACCGCGCCACCAGAGCGGGGCCCGTCACGTCCGGGTCCTTCACGCTCAGCAGGGCCGCCGTCTCGGCGCACACCAGGTCGAGGACCGAGGACTCCGTGTCCGGGCGGGCCGTCCCGGTGGGCGTGCCCGGCCCGCCGGCCCGCGCGGCGGGGTCCGGGTGTGTGACGCCGGGTGCGGTCAGCCAGTACCGCCGGCGCTGGAACGGGTAGGTCGGCAGGCCGATCCGGCGCGGCCGGTGCCCGGCGAACACCGGCTCCCAGTCCACCGGCGCCCCGCGCACGTGCAGTTCGGCCAGCGACGTGAGGATGTTGCCGGCGCTCCCGTCGTCCCGGTGCAGGGTGCCGGCGACGACCGGCGGGGCGGCCAGCGCGTCGGCGGTCTCCTCCATCGCCACCCGGAGCACGGGGTGCGGGCTGACCTCCACGTACACGCCGCCGCGCTCGCGCATCAGCCGTTCGACGACCTCGCCGAACCGCACCGTCGAGCGCAGGTTGTCGTACCAGTACGAGCCGCCGAGCAGGCGGGTGTCGAGCCGCTGCGCGGTGACCGTGGAGTGGAACTCCACCGCCGTCTTCCGCGGCGTGACACCCGAGGTGGCCTCCAGCACCTGGTCGCGGATGCGTTCGACCTGGTGGGAGTGGGAGGCGTAGGCGACCTTGAGCCGCCGTACCCGCACGCCGTCGGCGGCCGCCGACGCGGCGAACGCGTCCAGGGCTTCAAGGTCCCCGGAGACGACCACGGAGGCCGGTCCGTTGACCGTGGCGACCGAGAGCCGCCCGGGCCACTGCCGCAGCCGGTCCTCGGCCCGGGCGAGGGGTTCGGCCACCGCGCTCATCCCGCCCTGTCCGGCCAGCGCGGCCAGGGCCCGGCTGCGCAGGGCGACGACCCGCGCCGCGTCCTGCAGGGACAGTGCGCCCGATGCGCACGCCGCGGCGATCTCTCCCTGCGAGTGGCCCACCACCGCGTCGGGGACCACGCCCAGCGACTCCCAGACCCGGGCCAGGGACACCATCATCGCGAACAGCGCCGGCTGCACCACGCTGTCGCCGCCGTCCAGCGACGGCGCCGTGTCCGCGCCGGTGATCAGGTCCAGGAGGGACCAGTCCAGCCACGGCTGAAGGGCGCGCGCACAGGCGTCGACCGAGCGCGCGAAGACGTCCGACTCGGCGTACAGCCGCCGGCCCATGCCGAGCCACTGCGAGCCCTGGCCGGGGAAGACGAAGACGATCGGGCCGGTGGGCGCCGTGGCCGTCCCGCGCACCGCGCGTGCCGGCTCCTCGCCCGCCGCCAGTGCCGCGAGATTGGCCAGTGCCTCGTCACGGCTCCCGCCCAGCAGCACCGCCCGGTGTTCGAACGTCGACCGTGCCGACACCAGCGCGTGCCCCACGTCGGCCGCCGACAGGGACGCGTCGGCGGCTACGAGGTCCCGCAGCCGCGCCGCCTGTTCCCGCAGCGCCGGCTCCGAGCGCGCCGACAGCACCCACGGCACCACGCCGGGCACGGCGGTCAGGGCGCGGCTCTCGTCCGTGGCGGGGGGTTCGTCGCGGGCGGGTGTCCCGGGGGCCTGCTCGAGGATGACGTGCGCGTTGGTGCCGCCCATGCCGATCGACGTCACGCCCGCCCGCCGGGGCCGCCCGGGCGTGCCCGGCCAGGGCCGCGCGGTGCGGACCACGTCGAAGTACTCGTCGAAGTCGGGGACGGCCGGGTTCGGGGACCGGAAGTTCACCTGAGGGACCAGTCGGGCGCGGTCCAGGCAGAGCGCGGTCTTCACGAAGCCGGTGATGCCGGCGGCCGGCTCCAGGTGCCCGACGTTCGCCTTCACCGAGCCGACCGTCAGGGGGCGCTCGCGGCCGGTCTCCCGGAACACCTCGCGCAGTCCGGCGAGTTCCGCCGGGTCGCCGAGCCGGGTGCCGGTGCCGTGGGCCTCGACGTAGTCGACACCGTCGAAGGGGACCGCCGAACGCGTCAGCGCGGTCCGTACGGCCGCCGCCTGTCCGGCGGGGCTGGGGTCGGGCATCCGGGAGGAGGCGCCGCCGCTGCCGACGCCCCAGCCGCGCACCACCGCGTAGACGTGGTCGCCGTCGGCGACGGCGAGGTCGAGCCGCTTGAGCAGGACGAACGCCCCGCCCTCGCCGCGGACGAAGCCGCCCGCCCGCTCGTCGAAGGGGAAGCAGTCGCCGGCGGGTGACAGGGCGCCGAGGTTGGCGAGGCCGAGGCCCGACTCCGGGTCGGTGACGAGGTGCACGCCGCCGGCGAGCGCCAGGTCGACGGCGCCGGCGCGGATCCGGTCGCAGGCCAGGGCGAGCGAGACGAGGGAGGAGGACTGGCCGGAGTCGGCGCACAGGCTCATGCCGCGGACGTCGAAGAGGTTCGAGATGCGGTTGGCGATCAGCGCGCCGGCCGAGCCGAGCGCGGCGTAGTGGTCGTCCTGGTCGCTGCCGGACAGCTTGCGCAGCAGGTCGTACCCGGAAGGGGCGGCGCCGACCACGACGTCGATGTCGCGGCCCGCGAGCGTGGACGCCGGGAGCCCGGCGTCCTCGACGGCCTCCCAGGCGAGTTCCAGGCCCAGCCGCTGCACGGGGTCCATCGCGGCCGCCTCGGCGGGGGGCGTGCCGAAGAACTCCGCGTCGAACCCGTCGATCGCCTCCAGGAACGATCCCGCGTTCACCGTGTCGGCGTCCGGGTGGGGCGGAGACGTGCGGCGGGTGTCGGCCGCCCGGTGCGCGGGGAAGCGGCCGACGGTCGAGCGCCCGTCGAGCAGCAGGCGCCAGAAGGCGTCCAGGTCGTGCACCCCGGGGAAGCGGCACGACATCCCGATGACAGCGATATCGGCGGCTGCGCCACTCATGTGAAGTCCTTCCGGTTCCCTCGGCGTACGGCTCTCACGGGCTGCGCTGCTCCTCACCACCGGCGGGTCAGGGTCTTCAGCAGTTCGTCCGGCGCGTCCATGAAGTCGTGGTGGCCGCCGTCGAGGACGCGGAACTCGACGGAGTCGGCGTACGCGAGCCAGCCCTGGAGGTCGTCGAGGCTGACGTCGGGGTCGTCCCGCCAGTGCAGGACGACGACGGGGCACGGCAGCGGGGCCGGCTCCTGTCTGCGGTAGGCGCCCGCCGCGGCGTGGTCACGCAGCAGCACCATGAGGCCCAGTTCGACCATGTCCGGCCGCGGTTCGATGCCCCGGCCGCGGATGAACGCCTCGACCTCGGCGCGCAGTTCGTCCTCGGTCATGGTGAGCATCCGGTCGCGCGAGGCGTCGTGCGGCGCGGGCTGGCCGGACACGAAGAGGCACTCGGGTGCGGGCAGGCCGAGGGCGGTGAGCCGGAGCACGGTCTCGTAGGCGGGCAGGGCGCCCGCGCAGTGCCCGAAGAACGCGTACGGCCTCTCCAGCAGGGGGGAGAGCGCTTCGGTGAGGCCGGCGGCGAGGTTGTCGTAGGTGCCGTAGTGGGGGTGGGCGAGCCGGTTCTCGCGGCCGGGGAACTGCACCGGGCAGACCTCGACGTCGTCGAGGGCGGCGGGCCAGGCGCTGAAGGCCGACGCCCCGGAACCGGAGAAGGGGAAGCAGAAGAGCCGGGCCGTGGCCTCGGGGGACGGCGGACGCACGAACCACGGCGACGCGGTGGCGGTGGTGGGACCGGAGGTCATGGCGTGTGCCGTTTCTGCGCGGCGACGGGGAGGTGGGTCATCCCGGCGATGAAGTACGACCGCAGGTGCTCCGGTTCGCCGGCGAGCTCGATCGACGCGCATCCGTCGAGGAGTTCCTCGAAGAAGATGCGCAGCGTCATCCGGGCCAGGGGCGCCCCGATGCAGAAGTGCGGTCCGAAGCCGAACGCGCCGTGGCGCTTGGCGCCGTCGCGCGTGATGTCGAAGGTGTGCGGGTCGGGGAAGACGGACGCGTCCCGGTTGGCCGAGCCGATCCAGGCGACGACCGCCCCGCGGGCCGGGATGGTGCCCCCGCCGATCTGGACGTCGTCGACCGCGTACCGCATGAAGTTGCAGGCGGCCGAGGTCCAGCGCAGTCCTTCCTCGACCAGGCCCGGGATCAGCGTCGGGTCGGCCTGGGCCTTGGCGTACTGCTCGGGCCGTTCGACGAGGGCCTGCACGGTGCCGGAGACGGTGTGCGGGGTCGTGACGTTGGCGCCCAGGAGGATGCTGTAGCCGTCGAGGGCGATCTCCTCGTCGCTCAGCGGGGCGCCTCCGGGGCGGACGCTCATGAGGTGGTGCAGGAGGCTGTCGTCCTCGCCGCCGTCCGCCCGCCGGGTGGTGGCCCAGTCCCGGACGTAGTTGAGGAGTTCGTGGTGGGAGATGGCCAGGGTCGCCGCCTCGCTGCCCACCAGGAAGTGCGGGTCGCAGGGGGCGGTGACCATCGCGGTGAGCTGGACGAGTTCCGCCCAGTCCTTCTCGGGGATGCCGAGGAGCGGGCCGGTGACCAGCGCGGGGAGCAGCAGTGCCTGCTCGGCCAGGTCGAAGGTCTCGCCGTCGAGCGCCGGTTGCAGGAAGCGGCGGACCGTCGCGCGGATCTTGTCCTCCCAGGACCGTACGGCCCGGGCGGTGAGCTTGGCGTTGAGCGGCCGGCGGACCTCGGTGTGCCGGGGCGGGTCGGTGGACGTCATCAGGACGCCGGCGGCGGCGTCGTCCGTGCCGAGGTGGGTGGGCACCGTGCCGCGTTCCGAGGTGAACTCCCGGTGGTCGCCGAGCACCCGGCGGACGTCCTCGTAGCGGGTGACCGACCAGAACTCCCGGCCGTCGGGGAGGACCTGGTGGTGCAGGGGGGCACGCTCGCGCATCACGTCCCAGATCGGGTGCGGGTCGCCCGTGGAGTAGAGGTCCAGGTCGAACAGGTCGAGGGTGTCGAGGTCGACGTCGCGCGCGGGACCCGGCGTGAGCCTCACGTCCCGGCCCTCCCCTGCTCGATCAGCTCGGCGACCTTGGCGGGGGTCCCCGCGAGGTAGAAGTCGCGCACGGACAGGCGGACGCCGTGGTCCAGCAGCACCCGTTCGATGATCTTGATTCCGGCCAGCGAGTTGCCGCCGAGCGCGAAGAAGTCGTCCTCCGGCCCCACTCCGGGGCTGCCGAGGTGTTCCCCCCACAGCTCGGCGATCTCCTGCGCCAGGGCCGCCGACGCGCCCGAAGGCCCGGCCTGCGGCTGCGGCGTCTCTTCCTGCCCACCTCGCTCGTGGACCATCTGCGGTGAGGATTCCATTTCCAGCCCTTCCTTCGCACTGTCCCGCCGGCGAGACACATTCTTCGAATGGCCGAATCGAGTGTCGCGTGCGTCCGCCTTTCCGCACACCGCTGCCGGCGGTGTGCGGCACCCGCCGGCCGGTGGGGTTGAGAGCGCACCGGTACGCCCGCACGCTGACACTTCCGGAACATCCGCTCCCCGGACAGCCGTCCCGCCGGCGGGACAGGGGAAGCGGGAAATCGGCTCGCTTTTCACGCAACGGGGAAATGGCCCGACGCCGGCACAGGCTCGGTGAAGCGGCACTGGAATTTCAGTGGAGCAGCACTGGAAATAAGGGGGCAACGACGTGGAACACACCGGCATGGACGCGGACGTGGTGGTCGCGGGCGCCGGGCCGACCGGTCTGATGCTCGCCTGTGAGCTGCGGCTGGCCGGCGTCGACGTGGTGGTGGCCGAGCGCCTCGCCGGGCCCACGGGCGAGTCCCGGGCCGGCGGGATCCACTCCCGCACCCTGGAGGTGCTGGACCAGCGCGGGATCCTGGACCGCTTCCTGGCGGAGGGCGAGCTGCAGCCGGTGGGCCACTTCGCGGGCCTGTACCTGGAGTTCGACGAGTCCGAGTCCCGGCATCCCTACCCGCTGATGATCCTCCAGTCCGCCATCGAGCGGCTGTTGGAGGAGTGGGCCGCCGAACTCGGTGTGCGGGTGCTCAGGTCGGCCGGGGTCAGCGGTCTGCGCCAGGACGAGCACGGCGTGACGGTCGAGCTGGACCGGCCGAGGGCCGGGCCCGCGACGCTGCGCGCCCGCTACCTGGTGGGTTGCGACGGCGGGCGCAGTACGGTGCGCAAGCTGGCGGGCATCGACTTCCCCGGCACCGAGGCGACGATGACCGCGCTGATCGGCGACGTGGAACTCCCGGAGCTCACCGAGGACTACGTGTGGGTGCGGCGTACCCCGGCCGGCGACTACTCGGCGATCGCCTTCGAGCCGGGCTGGTTCCGGGTGATCACCTCCGAGTTCGACCGGGTCGCGGGCCGCGACGACGCCGTGACGTTCGAGCAGCTCCGCGCATCCCTGGTGCGGGTGGCGGGGACCGACTTCGGGATGCGCAACCCCCGGTGGGTGTCCCGGTTCAGCGACGCCGCGCGGCAGGCCGCCGAGTACCGCAGGGGCCGGGTGCTGCTCGCGGGCGACGCGGCCCACATCCACTTCCCGGCCGGCGGGCAGGGCCTGAACATGGGCGTGCAGGACGCGGTCAATCTCGGCTGGAAGCTCGCCTCGGTGGTGCGCGGCCGGGCGCCTCAGAGCCTGCTGGACACTTATCACGCCGAGCGCCATCCGGTCGCGGCGCGCGTGCTGCACAACACGCGGGCGCAGTCGGCCCTGGTGCGGCCCGGCCCGCAGACGGACGCGCTGCGCGAGGTGTTCGGCTCGCTCATGGTGTCCGACGACGTCAACCGGTACTTGCGTCACCTGCTGAACGCGCTGGACATCCGGTATCCGGTCGACGGCGACCATCCGCTGGAGGGACGCCGGGTCCCCGACGCCGACCTGAAGACGGCCGAGGGGGTCATCGGCGTGCACGAGTTGCTGCACGCCGGCCGCCCCGTGCTGTTGGACCTGCACGGCAGCCCGGAGGTGGCGGCGGTCGCCGGCGGCTGGGCCGGCCGCGTGGACCTGGTGGAGGCGCGCGGCGAGGACGACCACTGGACCGTCCCGGTCATCGGGGAGGTCGCCGCTCCGGCCGCGCTGCTGATCCGTCCCGACGGCCATGTCGCCTGGGCGGCCGACGAGGGCGGCGCGGGCGGCGGCGACGCGCTGCGGACCGCCCTCACCACCTGGTGCGGGCCGGCCGCCCACGGCTGACCGGGCACTCCTGACAACCGGCCGCCGGGACCACATCGTGGTCCCGGCGGCTTTCGCCGTACCCGGGGGCGACGCACGCCGGCGTCAGCCCGAGGTGCCGGCGGACAGCGCGGCGCCGCCCCGGCGACCGGTGGGTCGCCGGGGCGGCGCGGGAGAGGAGGGAGGTGCCCGTCAGCGCTCGCGGGCGGACTCCGCCTCGATCACGTCGAGCACCTCACGGCCGAGATCGACCAGGTACATGTGGTCGCCCGGGAACTCGGCGTAGCCGAAGCCTGCCGTGGTCGCGTCCCGCCACTGCCGGGCCTCCTCCGCGGTGACCAGGCCGTCCCGGTCGCCGCGCAGCGAGGTGACCGGCACCGGCACCGGTACGTCGGTGCTCGGGACGTACGCCTCGTGCATCTCGCAGTCGGCCTGGAGGGTGGGCAGGATCAGTTCCCGCATCTCCGGGTGGTCGAGGGCCTCGTGCCGGAACCCGGCGAACTCCTCGACCCGGGCGAGGAACTCGTCGCCCTCCAGCCCCGCCGCACGCCGCTCGCGCTGCGTCCACGGCCCGGGCGAGCCGCTGACGACCAGCCGCTCGACGTGCACGCCGCGCGCGCCCAGCAGGTGTGTCAGCTCGTAGGCGAGGACCGCGCCCAGGCTGTGCCCGAACAGCACGGTCCGCGCTCCCTCGCCGAGGTCCGCGGCGACGGCGTCGATCTCGCCCTTGGCCGCCTCGACGACGTTGCGGTACGGCGGGTCCAGGAACCGCCGCTCCCTGCCGGGCAGTTCGACCGACGTCACCCGCCACCGGTCCCCCGCCAGCTGCTGCCACGGGTGGAAGAAGGACGGACCCGCGCCGGCGAACGGCACGCACAGCAGCGTGGTCCGCTCCTGGCCTGGTGTGGACGTACCGGGTGCGCTCATCGGGACCAACCCCCGTCCTCACTGTGACGGTCCGCCGATCCGGCTCCGGGAAGGCGCCGGCCGGTCATGCCGGCTCCGCCAGCTTGCGGTTGACGACCTCGAAGACCTCGGCCACCGGCGCGGGCAGATTCATCTCGTGGTGCGTGGCGTGCACGTCGTGCACCTCCAGGTCACCGAGGACGTAGGGCCGCCACATGTGGTCGTACATCTCGTCCTTGAGGGTGGCGCTGAAGAACAGCACGTCGCCGCGGTAGACCGGCGATTCGTACTTCATCATGATGGACATGTCGTTGGCCAGGACCTTCGACATGTTGTCCAGCAGTTCGTCCTGGTTGTCGGTGTTGATGTAGTAACCGAAGAACTCCTCCAGTTCCTCCCGGTAGTCCGACAGCTTCTTACCGGCGTGCATCTCCGTGAATCCGTGCCCGCCCGGGTGGGAGTCCAGGATGGCCATCAGGGCGACCTCGTGCCCGCGCCGGTCGAGCACGTCGGCGACGGCGTGCCCGATCGTGCCGCCGTAGGACCAGCCGATCAGGTGGTAGGGCCCTTCCGGCTGAATTGCGAGGATCTGGGTGACGTAGTCCTCCACCATCTCCTCCACCGACGCCGCCGGCGATTCGGTGCCGTCGAAGCCGCGGGCCTGCAGGGCGTAGGCCGGCCGGTCCTGCACGTGCGTCGCGAAGCTGAAGTACGCCCAGCCCAGCCCGCCCCCTCCGTGGAAGAACCACACCGGCGGCTTGTCCGTGTCGGTGACGTTGTTCACCGGCAGGACGACCCCGAACGGATCGGCCTGGCCCTCGGGGATGCTGCCGGTGAGCAGCAGCGCGGCCAGCTCGCCCGCCCTGGGGTACTTGATGATCGTCCTGAGGGGCATGGTGACGCCGAACTCGGTGCGGATGCGGGCGCCGAGGCGGGTGGCCAGGAGCGAGTGACCGCCGAGCGCGAAGAAGTCCTCGTCGATGCCCACCTTTTCCAGGCCGAGCAACTCTCCGAAGATGGCGCACAGTTTCTCTTCGTGGGAGTTGCGCGGCGCCTGGCCGCCGGTGGTGTTCATGTCCGGCGACGGCAGTGCTCGCCGGTCGAGCTTGCCGTTCGGGGTCAGAGGGATCTCCGGCAGCAAGACCAGCGCGGAAGGCGCCATGTAGTCCGGCAGGCGCCCGCGCAGGTACTCGGACAGCTCGGCCGGCAGCCGGCCGTCCTCGGCCGCCGCGGCATCGGAGGCGGGCACCACGTACCCCACGATGTGCTTGTCGCCCTCCTGGTCCTCGCGTACCACGACCGCCGTCTGCGCCACCGCGGGGTGTCCGGCCAGTACGCTCTCGATCTCGCCCAGCTCGATCCGGAAGCCCCGGACCTTCACCTGGAAGTCGCTGCGCGCGATGTACACCAGCCGACCGTCCCTGTCCCACCGCACCAGGTCCCCGGTGCGGTACATCCGCGCACCGGCGGGGCCGAACGGGCAGGCCACGAAGCGCTCCGCGGTCAGCTCCGGCCGGCCCTGGTATCCCCGGGCCAGCCCGTCGCCGGCGATGTAGAGGTCGCCCTCCACCCCGTGCGGGACCGGGCGCAGTCGCGAGTCGAGCACGTACACCTGGGTGTTCCCGATCGGCGTCCCGATGGGCGGCGCGCCCTCGCCGGCCCGCACGGGTGCCGTGGTGGACCAGATCGTCGTCTCGGTCGGGCCGTACCAGTTGCCGACTTCGGCGGCCCGGGCCGCCAGCGTCTCGGCCAGCCGGGCCGGCAGAGCCTCCCCGCCGACCATGATCCGCAGCCCTTCCGCGGCGTCCGGCGAGCCCGTCAGCAGCATCTGCCAGAAAGCGGGCGTGGCCTGCACCGCGGTGACCTCGTGGCGGCGCAGCAGGGCCGCCACGGCCGACGCGTCGGTGACGGTGTCCTTCCCCGCCACCACCATGGCCGCCCCGGAGAGCAGCGGCAGGTACAGCTCGGTACCCGCGATGTCGAACGACACCGTCGTGGCGAACAGCATCCGGTCCGCGGACGACAGAGGGAACCGCCGCCGCGTCGTGGCGAGGTAGTTCGCCAGCGCGCCCCGCGAGACCGACACCCCCTTCGGGGTCCCCGTCGACCCCGACGTGTAGATCACGTACGCGGCGTTGTCCGGCCGGACGGCCACCTCGGGTCCGGAGTCCGGGTACCCCGAGCCGTCCGCCCCGGCCAGTGTTTCGGAGTCGAGCACCAGGACCGGGTCCGAGTGCTGAAGGACGTAGTCGATGCGGGACTGCGGGTAGTCCGGATCGATCGGGACGTAGGCTCCGCCGGACTTGAGCACGGCCAGCAGCGCCACCACGAGATCCACGGACCGGGGCAGACACACGGCGACCAGCGACTCGGCCCGTACACCGCGGTCGACCAGCCAGTGCGCCAGCTTGTCCGACCGGGCGTCGAGCTCCTGGTAGGTGAGCGACTCGTCCTCGCCGATGAGGGCGAGTGCCTCCGGTGTCGCCCGCGCCTGCCCGCGTACCGCCTCCACGAGGCCCTGCTCCAGGGTCGGCTCGGCGGTGTCGTTGACCTCCACCAGCAGCCGCTCCCGCTCCTCGGCGGTCAGCACGTCGACATCCCCGACGCGCATGTCCGCGTCGGCGACCATCTGCTCCATCACCCGCGCGAACCGCGCGGCCATCGCCTCGACCGTCTCCCGGTCGAAGAGCCCGGTGGCGTACTGGATGTCGCCGTACAGCGCCCCCGAGTCGTCCGTGGACATGCTGAAGAAGAGGTCGACCATGGTCTTCGTGGTGAGAGCCTGCTGGAACTCCACGTCGAGGCCGGGGAAGTCGAGGACCGGCTTCGCGAAGTTCTGCCAGCCGCACATCACCTGGAACAGCGGCCGGTACGCCGCGGAGCGGTCCGGGTTGATCGACTCGACCAGTACGTCGAACGGCGCGTCCTGGTGCTCGTAGGCCGCCAGCGCCTTGCCGCGCACCTGCGTGAGCAGGTCGGTGAACGACGGGTCACCGGAGAGGTCCACGCGCAGCACCAGGTTGTTGACGAAGCACCCGATCAGGTCGGCCAGCGCTTCATCGGTCCGTCCGGCGATCGGGCTGCCGATCGGCAGATCGTCCCCGCCGCCGAGCTTGGACAGCAGCACCGCCAGGGCGGTCTGCACGACCATCGACATGGTCATCGAGCGCTCGGCGGCCAGCTTCTCGAGGCCGGCCGTCACCTCCGGCCGCACGGCGAAGCCGACCGTGTCGCCGTCCGTCGAGAACTCCGCGGTCCGCGGGCGGTCCAGCGGCAGCTTCAGCGGCTGCGGCACCCCGGCCAGTTCCTTGCGCCAGTACTCGAGCTGCGCCGCGCCGAGACTCTCCGGGTCCGCCAGGTCGCCGAGCACCTCCCGCTGCCACATCGTGTAGTCCTTGTACTGCACCGGCAACGGCTCCCACCCGGGTGCGCGGCCGGCCCGGCGGGCGCCGTACGCCTCGGCGAGGTCCCGGGCCATCGGCCCGGAGGAGCTGCCGTCCGTGGCGATGTGGTGAATGACCAGGACGAGGACGTGCTCCTCGGGCGAGCAGCGCAGCAGGTGCGCCCGGAAGGGAATCTCGGCCGCCAGGTCGAATCCGTGCGCGACGACTTCGTCGACCACGCTGGAGACGCGTTCGGATGCCGTTTCGACCACCGGCACCTTCAGCTGCGCCAGCGCGTCCGCCATCGGCAGGATCCGCTGGGAGGGCCGGCCGTTGTCGTCCACCACGTACGTGGTGCGCAGGCTCTCGTGCCGCTCGACCACGTCGCGGATCGCCGCGACGAGGGCGGCCTCGTCCAGTGCCCCGGTCAGCCGCAGGGCCGACGACATGTTCCAGGTCTCCTCACCGTCCAGTTGGTGCAGGAACCAGTAGCGGCGTTGCACATACGACAGCGGAATCATTGCTCAGTCCTCCACGAACATCTGGCGCAGGCTGGGGCGGCGGGGAGCGGCCGGTTCCTCCGACCACTGGGCGAGCGCGGCCACCGTCGGCAGGTCGAAGATCTTGCGGATGGGCATCTCGATCCCCAGCTCGGCGCGGACCCGGCTGATCAGCCGGGTGGCGAGCAGGGAGTGCCCTCCGAGCTCGAAGAAGCCGTCGTCGACACCGACCCGGTCCACGCCGAGCACCTCGGCGAACAGCTCGGCCAGGGCCTTCTCACGGGGGGTGCGGGGCGCCCGGTAGAGGGCGGTGGCGAACTCCGGTTCGGGCAGCGCGGCCCGGTCCAGCTTGCCGTTGGGCATGAGGGGCAGCCGGTCCAGGAGCACGAAGGCGGACGGCACCATGAACTCGGGCAGCCGCTCGGTGACGAACCGGCGGATCTCCTCGGAGCCGGTCGCTCCCGACGCCACCACGTACGCGACGAGCTGCTTGCCGGTGCCCGTCGACTGCCGGGCGTCGACGACGGCCTGGGCGACCTCGGGGTGCGCGACGAGTGCGGCCTCGACCTCGCCGGGCTCGACGCGGAAGCCGCGCACCTTGACCTGCGCGTCCCCGCGGCCCATGTACTCCAGCCGGCCCTCGCCGGTGAAGCGGGCCAGGTCACCGGTGCGGTACATGCGCGAGCCGGACGCGCCGAACGGGTCGGCGACGAAGCGCTCGGCGGTCAGTACGGCGCGGCCGTGGTACCCGCGGGCCACCTTCCCGCCGACGTACAGCTCTCCGACCGCGCCCGGCGGCACCGGAGTGAGGCCGGGGCCGAGGACGTAGGCCCGCATGTTGCCGAGCGGGGTGCCGAGGGGCGCGTTGCCGGCCTGGCCCGGCGTCTGACCGGAGACGGTGGCGGTGGTGGCGTAGAACGACTCGCTCTGCCCGTAGGCGTTGACGATGCGGACTCCGGGGAAGGCTTTGCGCACCTTGTCGACGAGCGACGAGGGCAGTGCTTCTCCGGCGAAGACGACCGTCTCCACGGTGGTGCGGTCGGCGATGTCGTCGGCCAGTTCGGCGAAGGCCGACGGCACGGTGGAGATGACGCCGCCGTTCCAGCCCTTGCGCTCGCCCAGGACCAGGACGTCCCGGACCAGTTCGACGACGCCGCCGGCGGCGAGGGTCGTGAAGATCTCGAACACGGAGACGTCGAAGTTGACCGACGTGCCCGCCAGGAGCCGCTTGCCCGGCTCCATGCCCACGCGGGAGGCGAGCTCCAGCACGCCGTTGACCACGGTCCGGTGGGTGATGGCGACGCCCTTGGGCCGGCCTGTGGAGCCGGAGGTGTACATCACGTACGCCAGTTGACGCGGGTCGGGCTGCAGTCGCGGGCCGGTGTCGTCGCCGGACAGGTCGAGCCTGTCGAGAAGGACGTCCGGGGCTTCGTGCCCGGGCAGCACCGTGGCCGTCGTGGAGTCCGTCAGGACCAGGTGCGGCCGCGCCTGGCCGAAGATGGCCTCGATGCGGTGGCTGGGGTACTTGGGGTCGACCGGCAGGTACGCGCCGCCCGCCTTCAGGACCGCGAGCAGGGCGACCACCAGGTCCGCCGAGCGCGGCAGCGACACCGCGACCACCGACTCCGGTTCCACGCCACGGCCGGCCAGTTCGCGTGCCAGGCTGTCGGCCCGTGCGTTGACCTCGCGGTACGTGAGCGACTCGCCCTCGACGATCAGGGCGGTTGCGTCCGGGGTGCGGGCCGCCTGTGCCTCGACGAGCCCGGTGACCGTGACGTCCGGGATCGGGACGGCGGTGTCGTTGAACTCGACGAGCAGGCGGTCGTGTTCGGCCGGCTCCAGGGCCGCGATCTGGGCGACCCTCAGCTCGGGGGTGGCCGCCAGCTGTTCCAGGACGCGCACGAACCGGGCCGCGTACCCCTCCACCGTGCTCCGGTCGAAGGCACCGGGCGTGTACTGGAGGAGGAACTGGACGTTCCCTTCCACCGCCGCCATGAGAGCCAGCGGGTAGTGCGTGCCGTTGGAGGGGCGCAGCCCGGTGATGGCGATGCCGCCCGCGGCCTCGGTGGCGGCGCCGATGCCCTCCTGGTCGACCGGGTACGACTCGAAGACGACCAGCGTGTCGAAGAGGGACTGCAGGCCGGCGGCCTGCTGGATCTCCGTGAGGCCGTAGTGGTGGTGTTCCAGGAGTTCGGCCTGCCGGCCCTGCAGCCGGGTGACGACCTCGGCGAGGGTGTCGCCGGGTGCGTACCGCACCCGTACGGGGAGGGTGTTGATGAACATCCCGACCATCGACTCGACACCCGGCACCGCGGCCGGGCGGCCGGAAACGGTGGCGCCGAACACCAGGTCCTGGCGGCCCGTGAGCTGGCCGAGCAGCAGCGCCCATGCACCCTGGACCATGGTGTTGACGGTGACGCCCAGCTCGGAGGCGCGCCGGTTGAGCCGGCCGGACACCTCGGGCGTGAGGGCGAAGTCGACCTGGTCGAGGCCGTCGTCGTGCGTGGCCGCCGGGGCGAGCAGGGTCGGTTCCTCGACCCCGTCGAGCTCGGCCGCCCACGCCCGTGCCGCCGCGTCCTGGTCCTGCCGTGCGCGCCAGGCCAGGAACTCGCCGTAGCTGCGCGTGGCGGGCAGAGAGGCTTCGTCACCGGGGGACGCGTAGAACAGCAGCAGGGACTGCAGCAGCAGAGGGGTCGACCAGCCGTCGTACAACGCGTGGTGGGTGGTCATCACGAGTTCGGCCCGGCCGGGCTCGAGGTGGACGAGCGCCAGCCGCATCAGCGGCGGGGTGTCCACGTCGAAGTGGGCGGCCCGGTCCTCGGTGAGGAACTGCTCGAGCCTGTCGGTTCGCTCCGCCTCGCCGTGACCGGTCAGATCCAGGTACTGCCAGGGCAGGGTCACCCCGTCCGCCGGCACCACCTGTACGAAGTCGCCGTCGGCCCGGTCGGCGAACGCCGCGCGGAGGTTGGCGTAGCGCCCCAGCAGGGCCTGCCCGGCCCGGCGCATCCGCTCCGGGTCCACGTCACCGGAGAGGTGGAACACCAGCTGCACGTGGTAGGCGTCGAAGGAGGACCCGGCCAGCATCGAGTGGAAGAGGATCCCGGACTGCGCCGGGGTGACCGGCCACACCTCGGCCAGGTGGCCGAAGCGGGACTCCCAGGTGTCGATCTCCTGCTGGCTCACGTCGACCAGGGGCGCGTCCGCCGGGGTCATGCCGCCGGCCTCGGGGGTCGCGGCGTGCCGGGCCAGGGCGGTGAGCGCCTGGACCCAGAGCCCGGTCAGCTCGGTCACCTCGTCCCTGGAGAGAACACCGGTGGGGAAGCCGAAGTAGGCGGTCAGCTGCTCGCCTTCGGCCGTGCTGGTGGCCACGGCGTTGATCTCCAGCGCCGACAGCACCGGCATGTCGGCGTCGGGCGCGGCTATCAGGTCCCGTTGCGTGGTGTCCGGTGCCCAGCCCAGGCCGCGCAGTTCCTCGGGGATGTCCGCGCCGGAGGTCCGGCCGAGGTAGTTGAACCCGATCTGTGGTTCGCGGCCCTGGGCCAGCGCGGCGGCGGTGTCCGGGTTGAGGTGGCGTAGCAGGCCATAGCCGATTCCGTTGTCCGGAGCCGCCCGCAGCTGCTCCTTGACCGCCTTGACCGCCCGGCCGGCGGCCGGGCCGCCGGCGAACGCGTCCGCCACGTCGACGCCGGCCAGGTCGAGGCGCACCGGATACATCGCGGTGAACCACCCGAGGGTGCCGGTCAGATCCGCGCCGGGCACCACGTACTCTTCCCGGCCGTGCCCTTCGAGACGGACCAGTGTCGAGGATGCGGGGGTGCCGCGGCTGTGGCGCCAGCGGGCCAGAGCCAGGGCCAGAGCGGCCAGCAGCCCGTCGTCGACCCCGCCGCGGAAGACCGTGGGCACCGTGTTCAGCAGGGCGTCGGTGACATCGGCCGGGATCTGGATGCGCACCGTGTCCACGGTGGCGGCGACATCCCGCGCGGGGTCCAGCGCCCGTGCGCCCAGCACGGGCTCGTCCGTGCGCACCGTCTCCTGCCACAGGGGCAGTTCCGCCACCCGCTCCGGGGCGGCCGCCTCCTCGGCCAGGGCGTGCGCCCAACGGCGCAGCGACGTGCCCACCGCGGCCTGCGCCGTCGTGCGGCCGTCCCGGACCCGCTGCCAGGCCGACACCAGATCCGGTACGAGGATCCGCCAGGACACCCCGTCGACGACCAGGTGGTGCAGCACGATCAACAGCCGGCCCGCCCCGGTGTCGGAGGTGAACCACACGAACTGCGCCATCACACCGGTGTCGGGGTCCAGCCGGTCCGCGGCCGCGTCCAGCTCGGCGTGCACATCGGTGCCGTGGGGGACCTCCCGCAGCAGCGTGCCGGCGTCCACGCTTCCGGCCGGCCCGATCCACAGGCCCGGCTGCGTCCGGTCGAGCCGGGAACGCAGCACGTCGTGCCGGTCCAGCACGGTCTGCACCGTCGCTGTCAGTCCCGCGCGGTCGATGTCCTCGGGCAGAGTCAGCATCCCGGACATGCAGAACCGGCCGAGGCCCCCACCGAGTTCGAGCACATGCTTCGCCGTCGGCATCAGCGGAGCGAATCCGGCGCCGCCGCCCGGCAGCTCGGCCAGGGTCACGCGTTCCTCCGCGCGTCCTTCGACCAGTTCCGCGAGCTGGGCGACCGTGGGGTGCTCGAAGATCTCGCGCGTGCTGATCTCTATGCCACGCGCCCTGGCCCGCGCGACGACCTGGATGGAGCGGATGCTGTCCCCGCCGCTGACGAAGAAGTCGTTGTCGATGCCGACGCTGTCCACGCCGAGCACCTCGGCGAACAGCGCGCCGAGGGTCTCCTCGATCTGATTGCGCGGTGCCCGGCCGGTCGTTGCCTGCGCGTCGTCCGGCGGCGGCAGCAGCCGGTGGTTCAGCTTCCCGCTCGGAGTCAGCGGCAGTTCCGTGAGGGGCACGAAGGCGGGAGGGACCATGTAGTCGGGCAGTCGCCCGCGCAGGTACTCGGGCAGCTCGACGAGCAGCGGGCCGAGCGACCTGGCCAGCGCCGGGGCGTTCGCCCGGGCCCGCCCGCCCGCTCCGCCGGCGACGAATGTGCCCGCGACGTTTCCCTGCGCGGTCTGCGGCCCGGGCAGCACCACCGCTTCGTAGCACCGCAGGTCCTCGCCCGACCAGGTGAGGACCGCGTCCCGGCCGTGCTCGCGCGCCCACTGGAGCAGTTCCTGCGGGTCGGCCGGTCTGCCGGGCAGGGGCGCCGGGTCGAGGAGGCCTGTCGACACGGTCAGGGCGACTTCCACGAGCAGACGCGCGTTGGGTATCCCGGCCACCCGGACGGGGCCGCCCGCCCGGTCCGCGTAAGCGCCCAGGTCGTCCAGGTCCGCCACCTCCCGGCCCCACCGCACCGACGGCACGCCGGTCAGGTCGAGCGCGTCGGCCGGCTGCTTGTGCAGGACCACCTCGTAGCGGTGCCGGGTCAGCTCGTTGTGCGCCTGCCCGGGCTTCAGCCGGATGTCGACGGCCGCGCCGGTGTCCGCCGCCAGCTCGGTGAACCACTCCGGGGCGATCACCAGCTCCTGCTCGGCGAGCATCTCCTTCTCCACCAGCGTGCGCAGCTCCTCGTGCGAGGCATGCGGGTGCGCGGCACGCTGCACCGCGGTCTGGAAGAGGCGGAGTGTCGTGGCGTTGCGGACGTCGCCGACGACGATGCGGCCGCCCGGCACGAGGAGGTCCATCGCCTGGCGCAGGACCTGGTCCAGGTACTCGATGCCCGGGAAGTACTGCACGACCGAGTTGAGGAAGACGGTGTCGAACCGGCCGCGGGGCAGCCCGGAGACGTCGTCGGCCGGCTGGGCGCTCAAGTGGATGCGGTCGCCGTATCCGGCCTGTTCGGCCTGGGCCCTGACCCGGTCCACCACCGGCGCCGAGATGTCGGTTCCCCAGTACTCCTCGACCTCACCGATGATCTTCCCCAGGAGCAGACCGGAACCGATGCCGATCTCCAGCACCCGACGCGGCGCGTACCGCAGCACCTGTGCCACGGCCCCGTCCTGCCATTCCAGCATCTGCTCGCGCGGGATCGGCTCACCGGTGTAGCTGGAGTTCCAGCCCCGGAAGTCGTCGCCCAGTCCGTCGTCGAACTCGGAGTAGTTGTCGTCGTAGATCTCGCGCCACTCGTCCACCTGGGCATCGGCGTCAGCCACGGCGGCGTCGTACGGCTTGGGCACCAGGTACCCGACGAGCTGCTTGTCACCCTGCTGGGTCTCACGCACCACGACCGCCGCCTGCGCCACACCGGGGTGCGTCGTCAGCGCGTGCTCGATCTCACCGAGCTCGATGCGGAAGCCGCGGAGCTTGACCTGGAAGTCGCTTCGCCCGAGGTACTCGACCTGGCCGTCCCTGTTCCACCGCACCAGGTCTCCGGTGCGGTACATCCGGCTGCCCGGCGCCCCGAACGGGCAGGCCACGAACCGGCCCGCGGTCAGCCCCGTCTGCCCGAGATAGCCCCGGGCGAGGTTGGTGCCGGCCAGGTAGAGCTCGCCGGCGACTCCGGGCGCGACCGGACGCAGCGCCGAGTCCAGCACGTACACCTGGGTGTTCCAGATCGGTGCGCCGATCGGCAGCCGGTCGGCGCCCGGTACGTGCTTGCGCGCGGTGACTTCGACCGCCGCCTCGGTGGGGCCGTAGAGGTTGTGCGCGGCGCATCCCGGCAGCAGGTCCACGACCTTGTCGGCCAGCGTGGCCGGGAACGCCTCGCCTCCCGCCTCCACCCAGCGCAGGCTGGAGCACTTTGAGGCCGTCGGCTCGGCGACGAACACCTCCAGCAGCGAGGGGACGAAGAAGGCACCTGTCACACCCTCCCGCCGGATCAGCTCGGCCAGGTACGCCGGGTCCCGCTGTCCGTCGGGCCGTGCGATCACCAGGGCCGCGCCGGCCTGCAGGGGGGTGAACGTCTCCGGCACCGACGCGTCGAAGCTCGCCGACGAGCTCACCAGCACCCGGTCCTCGGCACCGATCCCGAAGTACGACCGGCGCCACGTCAGCATGTTCATGACCGCGCGGTGTTCCACCTGCACACCCTTGGGGGCGCCGGTGGACCCGGAGGTGTAGATGACGTACGCGGTGTTGTCCGGCGACAGCTCCCGCTCCGGGTTCGTCTCCGGGTACCCGGACACGTCCGGAAGCTCCTCGTCGAGCACCAGCAGCGGCTTCGCGTCGTCCAGCAGGTAGCGCACCCGGTCCTCGGGCAGCTCGGTGCCCACCGGCAGGTAGGCCGCGCCCGCCTTGAGCGCCGCGTGGACCGCCACGATCAGGTCCGCGGAGCGGGGGATCCGCACCGCGACCAGCCGCTCGGGACCAGCGCCCTGTTCGACCAGCCAGTGCGCCAGCCGGTTCGCACGCCGGTTGAGCTCCCCGTAGGTCAGCGACTCCTTCTCGCCGATCAGGGCGAGCCGGTCGGGCGCACGCTCCACCTGGGCCTCGAACGCGCCCGGCAGGGTGTCCGCGGCCACCGGACGCACCGTGTCGTTGAGCCGGCGCACCAGCAGGTCCCGCTCGTCCGGCGCCAGCACGTCGACGGCACCGACCGGCAGCGACGGGTCCTCGAGCACCTGCTCCAGGACGCGCACGAACCGGTCGACGACGGAGACGGCCGTGGTGTGGTCGAACAGATCCGTCGCGTACTCCAGCAGCCCGTGCGCGCCGCCGGACGCCTTCGGGACGACGTTGAAGAACAGGTCGAACTTCGCGGTGCCGGTGACCGCCGGGAGCGGGGTGACCTGGAGATCCGGCATCTCCAGGTCCGGCCATACGAACTGCCAGCCCAACACCGTCTGGAACAGCGCCTGGTAGGCGGTGGAGCGCTCCGGATTGAGCACTTCCACCAGCCGCTCGAAGGGGATGTCCTGGTTGTCGTACGCGGCGAGGGCCTTGTCCCGCACCTGTTCCAGGAGATCGGCGAACGAGGGGTTCTTCGACAGGTCGGCGCGCAGCACCCAGGTGTTGACGAAGAACCCGATCAGGTCGTCGAGCTGCTCGTCGGCGCGTCCCTCGATCGGGCTGCCGATCGGCAGGTCCTCTCCCGCGCCCAGTTTGTTCAGCAGCACCGCCAGCGCGGCCTGGGCCACCATCGGTCCCGTGGCGCCGTGGTCCACGGCCAGCTTCTGCAGCCGGTTCACCAGCTCGGGTGCCAGCTCGAAGGGGACCTCGCCGCCGCGGTGGCTGGCCGTCGACGGCCGCGGTCTGTCCAGCGGCAGCTGCAGCGGCTGCGGTATCGCGGCAAGCTCCTTGCGCCAGTAGGCGAGTTGCTGGGCGACGACGCTCTCCGGGTCGTCCTCGTCGCCCAGGAGCTGCTGCTGCCACAGCGTGTAGTCCTTGTACTGCACCGCCAGCGGCTCCCACTCCGGCGCGTTCCCTTGATGGCGAGCCGCGTACGCCGACATGAGATCCCGCAGGAACGGCGCCATCGACGCTCCGTCCGCGGCGATGTGGTGGAAGGAGAAGACCAGGACGTGCTCCTGCGGAGCGACCTGGACCACGGTCGTCCGCAGGGGAAGGTCCGTGCCCAGGTCGAACGGCTCGCAGGTGGCCTCACGCACCGCGGCGTCCGCCGCGTCCGCGGTCACCTCGACCACCCGGAAGACGAGGTCCGCCTGTTCCGGAGGAACGATCCGCTGCTCGAGCGTGCCGTCCGCGTTCTCCTGGACCAGGGTGCGCAGGCTCTCGTGCCGGGTGACGACATCCGCGACCGCCGCGGCCAGGGCCGTCGTGTCCAGCGTCCCTTGCAGGCGCAGTACGAACGGGACGTTGTACGTGGCGGAGGGGCCTTCCAGCTTGTGGAGGAACCACATCCGGCTCTGGGCAAAGGACAACGGAATCATCGACGGTTCTCCTGTACGCTCATCTGTCGCAGCTGGGGACGTTTCGACGGCGCCAGCTGCTTGATCTGCTCCGCGAGCTGGGCGACGGTCGGATTGCGGAACACCGTCGTGACCTTCACGTCGGCTTTGAGTTCGCTGCGGATGCGGCCGGTCAGCCGGGTGGCCAGCAGCGAATGCCCACCGTGGTCGAAGAAGTCGACGTCGATGCCGACCTCCTCCAGTCCGAGCAGCTCGGCGAACAGCCGGCAGAGGACTTCCTCCTTGGGGTCGCGCGGCCCTCGTCCGGCCGCGGCCTCGGTGTGGTCCGGTGCGGGGAGCGCCCTGCGGTCGAGCTTCCCGCTCGGTGTCGTGGGCAGCTCGGCGAGCGGCACGATCGCCGAGGGGACCATGTACTCCGGCAGGTTCTCCCGGGTCCGGTCGGCGAGGGCCGTCAGGTCCAGGTCGGTGTGCGCCGTGCCGTTGCCCGGCACCACGTAGGCGACCAGGCGCTGGACGTCGGCGCTGTCCTCGCGTACGACGACGACCGCGTTGTCTACGTCCGGGTGGGCGGTCAGTGCCTGCTCGATCTCACCGAGTTCGATGCGGAAGCCGCGGACCTTGACCTGGAAGTCGGTGCGGCCGAGGTACTCGACCTGGCCGTCCTCGCTCCAGCGGACCAGGTCGCCGGTGCGGTACATGCGGGCGCCTGGCTCACCGAAGGGGCAGGCCACGAACCGGCCCGCGGTCAGCCCCGTCTGCCCCAGGTAGCCGCGGGCCAGGCCGGTGCCGGCGAGGTACAGCTCGCCGGCGACCCCCGGCGCGACCGGACGCAGCGCCGCGTCCAGGACGTACACCTGCGTGTTCCAGACCGGCGCGCCGATCGGCACCCGGTCCGCGCCCGGCACGTGCTGCCAGGCGGTGACCTCCACCGACGCCTCGGTGGGCCCGTAGAGGTTGTGCACCCCGCAGTTCGGCAGCAGGTCGGCCGCCTTGTTGGCCAGGGAGGGCGGGAACGCCTCGCCGGCGACCTCGATCCAGCGCAGGCTGGTGCACTCCTTCGCCGAGGGCTCGATGACGAACGCCTCCAGGAGCGAGGGCACGAAGTCGGCGCCGGTCACGCCCTCGCGCCGGATCAGTTCGGCGAGGTAGGAGGGGTCCCGGCGGCCGTCGGGACGCGCGATCACGATCGCCGCACCGACCTGGAGCGGCGCGAACAGCTCCGGCACCGACACGTCGAAGCTCGCCGTCGTGCTCAGCAGCACCCGGTCCTCGGGGCCGACGTCGAAGTGCGACAGACCCCACGCGAGCCGGTTCATGATCGACCGGTGGGCGACCTGCACGCCCTTGGGGCCGCCGGTGGAGCCGGAGGTGTAGATGACGTACGCCGCGTGGTCCGGCGACAGCCCGCGCTCCGGGTTGCTCTCCGGACAGCCGGTGACGTCCGGGAGGGCCTCGTCCAGGACCAGCAGCGGCCGGGCGCTGTCCAGCACGTGCCGCACCCGGTCCTCGGGCAGTTCGGGGTCGATCGGCAGATAGGCCGCGCCGGCCTTGACCACCGCGTAGATCGCCACCAGGAGGTCGACGGAGCGCGGGATCTTCACCGCTACCAGCCGCTCCGGGCCCGCGCCCCGCTCCACCAGCCAGTGCGCCAGCCGGTTCGCCCGCCGGTTGAACTCCCCGTAGGTCAGCGACTCCTCCTCGCCGACCAGCGCCACCCGCTCCGGATCCCGCGCCGCCTGCGCCTCGAACGCGCCCGGCAGGGTTTCCGGGGCCACCTCGCGCGCCGTGTCGTTGACCTGGCGCACCAGCCGGTCCCGCTCGTCGTCCGCGAGGACGTCGACGGCGCCGACCGGCACGTTGGGGTCCTGGAGGACCTGCTCCAGCACCCGGACCAGCCGGGCAGCGATCACCTCGGCCTTCTCGCGGTCGTAGATGTTGCGCTGGTAGTCGAGGGAGAGCCGCAGGTAGGGGTCCGAGGAGTTGAGGGTGAGCGGGTAGTGCGAGCCGGCGAACGGCCGGATGGCGTCGATCGTGAAGCCCGCCGAGGCGTTGGCGTCGACGATGCCCTCGCGGTCGATCGGGTAGTTCTCGAACACGACGATGGTGTCGAAGAGGGAGGGCAGCCCGACGCCGCGCTGGATGTCGGCAAGGCCGTAGTAGTGGTGGTCGAGCAGGGTGATCTGCCGGTCCTGCAGATCGGTGACGACCTCCGCGAGGCTGCGGTCCGGCCGGCACGACGCCCTGGTGGGCAGGGTGTTGATGAAGAGTCCGACCATCTCGTCCGAGCCGGTCAGCTCCGCCGGGCGGCCGTTGACTGCGGCGCCGAACACCACGTCCTGCTGCCCGGTCAGCTTCGAGAGCACGATCGCCCAGGCTCCTTGCAGGAGCGTGTTCAGGGTGACCCCGAGTTCCGCGGCACGCCGGGCCAGCTCCCGCCCCTTGTCGATCGACAGCGGCACCTCGACCCGGCCGAGGGCGGTCGCCTCTCCCTCGGAGCGGAGCCCGGCGGCCACGAGGGTGGGCTCGTCGAATCCGTCGAGCTCGGCCTGCCAGCGGGCCGCCGACGCCTTGCGGTCCTGCTGGGACAGCCAGGCCAGGTAGTCGCCGTAGCCGCGGACCGGGGCGAGGCCGTCGGTCCCGGCGTACAGGCGGATCAGGTCCTTGATGACCAGCGGGGAGGACCAGCCGTCGAAGAGGGTGTGGTGGGCCGTGATGATGAGCTTCGCCCGCTGCGGCCCGCAGGTGAGCAGGGCCAGACGGAACAGCGGCGGCCGGGCGGGGTCGAGGCGGTCGGCCCGGTCGTCGGCGAGGGCCTGGTCGAGCGCCGCGTCCTGCTCGGCCTCGTCGCGGCCGGTCAGGTCGAGGTGCCGCCAGGGCACGGCGACGTGCTCCGCCACGACCTGCACCGGGTCGCCGTCGGCCGCGGTGAGGAACGCGGAGCGCAGGTTCGGGTAGCGCTCCAGGAGCGCCTGCCCGGCCGCCCGCATGCGGTCCGGCTCCACGTGCCCGGACAGGTGCAGTACGAACTGCATGTGGTAGACGTCGAAGGAGTCCTCGGCGAACGCGGCCTGGAACTGGATGCCGGACTGCCCCGGGGCCTGCGGCCACACCTGCTCCAGCCGGCCGTAGCGCTCCTCCCAGGTGTGGATCTCCTCCTGCCGCACCGAGACCAGCGGGGCGTCCGAGGGGGTGAGGCCGCCGGCGTCCGGGCGGGCGGCGTGCGCGGCCATGCCGTGCAGCACCTCGGCCCACAGCCGGGCCAGTTCCTCGGTCCGCTCGCGGGTCAGGACGCCGGTGGCGAACATGAGGGCGGCCTGGAGCCGGGTGCCGTCGGGGGCGTCCGTGGCGACCGAGTTGACCTCCAGAGCGGACAGCGCGGGCAGGTCCGGGTCGGGCGCCGCGACCAGCTCGGAGGACCAGGACGCCGGTCCCCAGCCCTGCGCGCGCAGGTGCTCGGGCACGTCGGACCCGGAGATCCTGCCGAGGTAGTTGAAGCCGATCTGCGGCGCCGGGTGGTCGGCGAGCTGCTCGGCGGTCTCCGGGTTCAGGTGGCGCAGCAGCCCGTAGCCGATCCCCTTGTCCGGGACCGTGCGGAGCTGTTCCTTGACCAGCTTGATCGCCTGGCCGGCGGCGGGGCCGCCGGCCAGGACGCCGGCCGGGTCCACCCCGCGCACGTCGACGCGGGCCGGGTACATGCTGGTGAACCAGCCGGCGGTCCGGGAGAGGTCGGCGCCGGGGACGAGGTCCTCCTCGCGGCCGTGTCCCTCCAGGCGGACCAGGGTCGAGCGGTCCGTGCCGCGCCACCGGCCGACGGCGCACGCGAGCGCGGCGAGCAGGACGTCGGTCGCGGTGCCCCGGTACGCCGCGGGGAGCCTGGTGAGGACCGCCTCGGTGACGTCGGCGGGCAGTTCCAGGCGCACGGTGTCGACCGTGGACCACGTGTCCAGCGCCGGGTCGAAGGCCCGCGCGCCGAGCGGCGGGTCGGACGCCTCCAGCAGGTCGCGCCAGTACTCCAGTTCGGCCTCGCGCTTGTCGGAGAGCGCCTCGTCCTTGAGCGCCAGGGCCCAGCGCCGGGCCGAGGTGCCGACCGCGGGCAGTTCGGGTGCCTTGCCGGAGCTGACCTGCTGCCACGCCTCGGCGAGGTCCGACATGAGGATGCGCCAGGTGACGCCGTCCACCACGAGGTGGTGCAGCACCACGAGCAGCCGTCCCTCACCCGAGCCGGCGGCGAACCAGACGAAGTCCGCCATGGTCCCGGCCTCGGGGTCGAGCCGTCCGACCGCGTCGTGCAGCTCCGCCTTCGCCGCCCGGAGCGCCGCCGGCTCCTCCCACCGTCCGTCGCAGTCGACCCGGCGGATCAGGTCCGCCGCCCGTACGGCGCCCGGCTCGCGGACGACGAGGGCGGGCTCGTCGCCGCGGACCAGGCGGGCGCGCAGCAGGTCGTGCCGGTCGAGCACGGCGTCGAGCGTGGCGGCGAGGCCGTCCGCGTCGATGCCCCCGGGCAGTTCCAGCACCATCGACATAGCGAAACGGTTCGTCCCGCCGCCGTGCTCGAACACGTGCCGGGCCACCGGCTGGAGCGGCATCGGTCCGACGCCGCCGCCCTCCAGTTCCGCGAGCACGGGCGCCCGGCCCTGGCGGTCGGCGGCCGCCTCGGCCAGCCGGGCCGCCGTGCGGCACTCGAAGATCTCCCGCGTGGTCAGGTCCAGGCCCCGGGCGCGGGCCCGCGCCACCACCTGGATCGAACGCAGGCTGTCGCCGCCGACGGCGAAGAAGTCGTCGTCGGCCCCGACCCGCTCCACACCGAGGACGTCCGCGTAGGCGGCGGTGATGATCCGCTCGGTCTCGGTGCGCGGCTCCCGGTAGGCCTCGCCCAGGAACTCCGGCTCGGGCAGCGCCTTGCGGTCCAGCTTGCCGGTCGGGCCCAGCGGCAGCCGGCCGAGGGCCACGAACGCGGAGGGGACCATGTAGTCGGGCAGGCGGGCGGCGACGTACTTGCGCAGTTCGGCGGCCGAGGCGCCGGCCTGCACGTCCACGTCGCCGATGCCGCCGGCGCCGTCGTCGCCGACGGCGCCTTCGCCGGTGTGGACGACGTAGGCGACGAGCTGCCTGCCGCCCGAGGGCGCCTCGCGGCCGATCACCACGGCCTCGCTGATGCCGGGGTGCTGGGTGATCGCGGCCTCGACCTCGGCGGTCTCGATGCGGAAGCCGCGCACCTTCACCTGGCCGTCGCCGCGGCCCACGCACTCCAGGCGTCCCTCGGCGTTCCAGCGGGCCAGGTCGCCGGTGCGGTACATGCGTTCGCCGGCGGGGCCGAAGGGGCTGGCCACGTAGCGTTCGGCGGTCAGGCCGGGCCGGTCGTGGTAACCGCGGCCCAGGCAGGTGCCGGCGACGTACAGCTCGCCGATGACGCCCTGCGGGACCGGGGCGAGGCCCGGGCCGAGGACGTAGGCCCGCATGTTGCCGAGCGGGGTGCCGATGGGTGCGACGTCGCCCTGCGTCCACTCCTCGGCAGGGTCGAGGCAGAAGGTGGTGGCGTAGAAGCTTTCGCTCTGGCCGTAGGAGTTGACGATCCGCGCGCCGGGCAGCGTCTCGCGCACCTGGCGCACCAGCCGGGCCGGGAGGACGTCACCGGCGAAGACGACGGTGCGCACGTCGGGGGTCTTGTCCAGGTGTCCGACCAGTTCGCCGAGCACGGAGGGGACGCCGCTGACGACCTGGCCCCTCCAGCCGTCCCGCTCGCCGAGCGCCAGCGCGTTGGGGACCAGTTCGGCGGTGCCGCCGGTGGTGAGGGCGGTGAGCAGTTCGAAGACGGAGACGTCGAAGTTGACGGAGGTGCCGGCCAGCATCCGCCACCCGGGCGCCGGGTCGAGGACGCGGGCCAGTTCGCGTATGCCGTTGACGACGCCCCGGTGGGTGAGGGCGGCGCCCTTGGGCTTGCCGGTGGAGCCGGAGGTGTACATCACGTAGGCGAGGTTGTCCGGGCCGAGCGGCGCGCGGCGGCCCGCGTCGCCGGGGTCCCCGCGGGGGGTGTCCCACTGCGCGCGCAGGTCGACGTCGACGGTCTCGTAGTCACCGGACGGCAGCTCGCGCGCGGTGGCCGTGTCGGTGACGGCGAACCCCGGGCGGGCCTCGGCCAGCACGGTGTGCGCCCGCCCGCCGAGGTACTGCGGGTCCATCGGCACGTAGCCGGCGCCGGACTTGAGGATGCCGAGCAGGCCGGCCACCAGGTCCTGCGTGCGCGGCAGGGCGAGGGCCACCAGGTCCTCCGGCCCTGCGCCGCGCCGGACCAGCTCCCGGGCGATGCCGTTCGCCCGGTGGTCGAGTTCTCGGTAGGTCAGGGTCCGGCCGTCGCACTCGAGCGCCGGGGCGTGGGGGGTGCGGGCGACCTGGTACTCGAAGAGCTGCGGGACGGTCAGGTCGGGCACCTCGGTGGCGCGGTCGCCGGACCGGGTGAGCCAGCGCTCACGCTCGGTCTCGTCGAGCACGTCGACGGTGGCGACCGCGCGTTCGGGGACGGCCACGAGCCGGCCCAGGACGCGGACGAAGCGCTGCGCGAGGGCCTCGGCGGTGTCCTGGTCGAAGAGGCTGGTGGCGTACTCCAGCCGGCACCGCGCCCCGCCGTCGTTGTCCGGGAGCAGGTCGAAGAACAGGTCGAACTTGGCCGTGCGGGTCTCCAGCCGCTCGACCTCGACGCCGAGGCCGGGCAGTTGGAGCGGCGGCACGGGCGGCTGCCAGGAGAGCATGACCTGGAAGAACGGGTTGTAGGCGGTCGACCGGTGCGGGTTGAGCCGCTCCACCAGCCGCTCGAAGGGCATGTCCTGGTTGTCGTAGGCGGCCAGCGACCGCTCGCGGACCCGCGCGAGCACGTCGTGGAAGGTCGGGTTGCCGGAGAGGTCGGCGCGCAGCACCCAGGTGTTGACGAAGAAGCCGACGAGGTCGCGCAGTTCCTCGTCGGTGCGGTCGGTGATGGGCGCGCCGATGGGCAGGTCGTCGCCGCAGCCGAGGTGGTGCAGGAGCACCGCCAGCGCCGAGTGCATGACCATCGACACGGTGGCGTCCCGTTCGACGGCCAGCTTCTCCACGGACCGCAGCAGGCCGGGGTCGATGTCGAAGCGGACCCGGTCGCCCTCGGAGCGCATCACCCGGGGGCGGGGGCGGTCCGTGGGCAGGGGCAGCGGCTGCGGCAGGCCGGCCAGCGCCTCGCGCCAGTACGCCAGCTGACGGGCCGACAGGCTCTCGGGGTCGTCCTCGTCACCGAGCACGTCCAGCTGCCACAGCGTGTAGTCCGCGTACTGCACCGGCAGCGGCTCCCACGCGGGGGCGCCGCCCTCGGCGCGGGCCGCGTAGGCCGTGGTGAGGTCGCGGAACAGCGGCCCGAAGGACTCGCCGTCCACGGCGATGTGGTGGGCCACGACGACGAGGGTGTGGTCGCGCGGTCCGCAGCGCAGCAGGGCGGCGCGCACCGGCACGTCGGCGGCCAGGTCGAAGGTCTCGGTGGCCGTCCGGTCGACCGCCGCCGCCAGTTCCTCCTCGGTGACCTCGACGACCGGCAGGCGGAACGGCTTCTGCCCGGAGGCCAGCACCCGCTGGTGCGGGACGCCGTCGTCGTCCTCGACGATCACCGTGCGCAGGGCCTCGTGGCGGTCGAGGACGTCGCCGAGGGCCGCCTGGAGCGCTGCCACGTCCAGGTCGCCGGTCAGGCGCAGGGAGAAGGCGCCGTTGTAGGTCGGTGAAGGTCCCTCGAACCGGTCCACGAACCACAGCCGGCGCTGCGCGAACGACAACGGGATCATTGTGTCTCCAAAATCGGCGGACCGGTCAGCGGTCGTCAGTTGTCAGCCGGCGGTCGGCGGTCGGCGGTCAGCTCTGGTCGAGCAGGGTCAGGAGCTCGTCGTTGTAGAAGTCGTCGATGGAGATCGCGCCCGACAGCGTCGAGAAGTACCGGTCGATCTGCTCCTGGTGGCCGACCAGCTTGCGCAGCATCTCCGTGCGTCCCTCGGGCTTCAGCTCGGCCACGTTGAGCGCGCCCTGGTACTGGCTGAGGGCCTCGTTGTCGAGGTTGCTCTCGTAGCGGCGCAGCGCCCGCCTGAGCACGGCGTCGTCGTGCAGGCCGTCCCCGATGAGGTCGGTGAGCGACTGGGCCTGGACCCACGCCTCGGTGATGCCGCGGGCGGTGATGGAGTCCTTGTGGGTCACCGCGTCGCCGACCAGGACCCAGCCGGGCCCGTAGGCCTTGCGGAAGAAGTTCTCCTGGTGTCCCGTGCCGTACATCTGCTCCGCGCGCTCGCCTCCCTGCATCCGCTCGTACAGGTCGGGAGCCGTGGTGCGGACGGCTTCCAGGTAGGCGGGCTCCACCGCCTTGCGGATTTCGTTGTACTCGCCCTGCGGGAAGTAGGTCATGATGAGCTTGAGGTCGTCGTTGGTGGGGATGGCGGCGACCCAGCGCCCCGGCCGCTCGTACAGCTCGAAGATCGAGGGGACCCCGGCCCAGTAGCTGTAGTAGACACAGGTCGCCCGTGTGTGCTCGACGACCTTCGGCGCCCCCACCTTGCGGGCCACCGTGGACCGCATGCCGTCCGCGCCGACGACAAGCCGCGCCCGGTCCGTCGCCTCGGCCCCGCCGGGCGTCGTGTACCGCACGCCGACGACCCGGTCGTCCTCCCACACCAGGTCGTTGACCGCGCAGCCCTCGCGGAGCTCCACGCCGGCGGCCACGGCTCCCTCCGCGAGCAGCGGGTCGAGCACGTATCGCCTCGGAGCGTAGGTGGTCGTCAGGCCGTCGATGGGGAGGGAGAAGCCGTCGATACGGACACCGGGCGCCTCGTAGCTCTCGCGGGTGATCGGCGTGCAGCCGGTGTCCCGGACCTTCTCCAGCAGCCCCCACCGGTTGAGCAGCGCCACGCCCTGCATGTGGAGGTAGTGCGAGGACAGCGTGTCCTGCGGAAATCGCGCTTTCTCCAGCAGCAGGACTCGATATCCCTGCTGCGCGAAAAGCATGGCCGTCGGCGACCCCGCACAACGGGCACCTATGACAATCACGTCGTACATGGCGCACCTCTCTTACCGGGTAGTTTTTGACACAACACGGCTGCAGCCGGAAAAGTAATTGTGATGGTGCGCGCTATCGACACATCGAATGAAATGCACTGTCGAGCACGAACATGATGCTAGCCGCTCGGACGAACGACAGAAACAGAACCGGCGGCGGGATGCCGCAGACCGACGCGTGCCGTGTATGTCCCGCCGGCGGGACATACACGGCACGCGACGGACGTTACGGGGCCACCGCTTCCAGGGATTCGATGTACGCGGAGATCGACGCCACCGTCGGGTTGAGGAACATCTGGTCCATCGGGACCTCGACGCCCAGCTCCGTGAGGAAGGCGTCCTGAATTTTGAACATGATCACGGACTGGCCGCCCAGAGTGAAGAAGTCATCGTCGGCGGCTATGTCGTCACACTTCAGTTCCCGGCACCAAATGGCGCGCACACTGTCGGCAATCATCATGTGTCCTCTCTGGTTCACCGGCAAGGATCCGTCGGCTGTTGCGCCGTGCCGCTCAGCGCGTACTGCTTCTCGAGCGAGTCGGCCAGCGCCGCGCGGTCGACTTTCCCGTGAGGGCTCAGCGGAAGCCGCAGAACGTTCACGAACCTGGCCGGGACCATGCTGCGCGGCAGGGTCTGCAGGAGACGGATGCGCACGTCGTCCTCGGTGAGCTCGTCCCGCGTCGGAACGATGAACGCGGTCAGCTCCGTCTCGCCGGCGGCGGTGGACGCCACCACCACGGCGGCCTCCCGGACCCCGGCCAGGCGGCCGAGCGCGCGCTCGATGTCGGTGGGGTCGATGCGCATGCCCCGCACCTTCACCTGCGCGTCCATCCGGCCGGCGACGACGAGGTCACCGGCCTGGTCGATCCGGCCGCGATCGCCCGTCCGGTACACCCGCACCGGCGCCCCGTCGACCTCGATCGTGGTGAACCTGGCGTTCTCGGGGCCCGAGCCGCCCAGGTAGCCGGCGCCGACGCTCGCGCCGGAGACACAGATCTCGCCGTACTGCCCGGGGCCGACGCCGCGCAGCTCCTCGTCGAGGAGGTGGATGTCGGTGTTGTAGGCCGGCCGGCCCACCGGGGTGATGTCGTGTCCGCCGCGCCAGTACCCGGCGAGGTCGTAGGAGGTGGCGACGTCCGTGCACTCGGCGACGCCGTACTGGTGCAGGAGGGTGCAGGCGTTGCCCTCGCGCCGCGCCCAGGCGGCGAGCCGTTGCGTCTTCAGAGGCTCGCCGCCGAAGAGCACGTAGTCGAGCCGGGTGAGCGCGTCGCCGCCGCGCGCGGTCTCCCAGTCCACGAGCAGGTACAGGGTGCTGGAGGCGCAGTGCACGACGCGTATCTCGTGCTGGGTGAGGATGCGGTAGGCCATCATCGCGTCGAAGTTGCGGGAGGCCATGAAGTACTGGGTGGCCCCGCAGAACAGCGGAGTCATCAGGGCCCGCTGGGAGAGGTCGAACCCGAAGGCGCTGACGACCAGGTTGTGCGAGCCGCTGTGCAGGCCGTACTCGAGCTTCAGCCAGTTCATCAGGTTGAACCAGCCCTTGTGCCGCACCGCGGTCAGCTTCGGCGTCCCGGTCGAACCGGACGTGAAGACCGCGTAGCACACGTCGTCGCCGGTCACATGGACGTCGGGGGCGGTCGCCGGGAGCCGCGCGAGGTGGTCGGTGAGCTGCTCCAGGTCGACGACGTCGACACCCGCCGAGTCGACCATGCCCCGTGTCCCGGGGGAGGCGACGATCAGGGCGAGGGAGGGGACCTGGCCCAGCAGCAGCTGGAGCCGGGCCGCCGGGTAGGCGGGGTCGAACGGCACGTAGGCCGCGCCTGCCTTCAGTGTGCCGAGGATGGCGACGAGCATGTCGGCCGAGTAGTCGAGGCAGACGCCGACCTGCGCTGCGCGGCCGACTCCGCGCGCGGTGAGGAAGTGCGCGAAACGATTCGCCCGCGCGTCCAGCTCGGCGTACGTCACCTGCCGGCCGGCCCGGACGACGGCCACGGCGTCGGGGGTGGCCGCCGCGTTGGCCTCGAACTGCTGGTGGACGACGGGCGCCGGGGGCAGGGCGACCCGCTTTCCCTGAAGGATCATCAACTGGCTCCGATGTGAGAGAAGTCCGGTCGGACGAGTCGCCGGCGCGCTGAGGGAGGGGCAGGACCGGGCGGCACGTGCGGCGCTGCGCGCACGCCCTCAGGCGGTACCGCTCTCGGCGGTGTGGCGGTCGGCGGTCGCGAGCACCTGGGTCACCCATTCGCCGACGGGCAGACCGTGCGCGGCCGCCGCCTTGGAGTAGTGCTCCAGCTGGTCGGCGGAGAGTTCGATGGTGAGCGTGGTGACCTTCCGCGGGCCTCGTCCGGCGGCCGCCGGCTGCGCCGGATCCGACGCGGCCCGCTCCTCGCCGTCGCCGTCCCCGGGGATCGCGGCGGCGTCGCCGCTCTGCGCGGCGAGGCTCGCGCGCAACGCCCTGCGCAGCTCGTTGCGCGACCATTTCTGCTGCTCGGCCTTGCGCAGCCAGTAGTCCTGCTCCGGCGGCGACAGCCGGGCCACCTCCGCGTGGTGGGCGAAGCTGAGACCGTCCCGCCGGCGGTCGTGCTCGAACCTGCGGGCCACCCAGGCGTAGTTGCGCAGGGTCTGGTAGTCGAGGCCGGTGCGCTCGATGGCTTCCTTGTACCGCCGCCAGCCGTAGGTGGCCTCACCGAAGATCAGCCAGTCGGCCAGCCACCACGCCGAGGAGTTCACCAGCTCGCGCAAGTTGGCCCCGATCTGCTCCCAGGACCGCTCCGGCAGGTTCTGCGGGAAGACCATCCCCGACTTCTGCACCTTGGCCTGTGTCCCCACGAAGGACAGGACCACGTCGTGCTGCGCCGTCTCACCGCCGGTGTCCACCGGCCTCGCCTTGTACCTGCTCGCCGTTCTCACAGCCCCCGTCACAACCTTCATCTCCCAACTCAGAGTGTCTTCCTGGGTGTCGGCCGGTCAGTGGGCCGGGCGCCCGGGCGGCATGTACTGCGTGAGCGCCGGCGGGACACAGGTGTGCGGGCCCGCGAAGCCGGGTCGCGTGCGTCGCGGGCCGCGGCGCCTTCCACCGGAATCCATCGGTTCACGCGACCGGGACGGCGCCGTCCCGGTCGGGTCCGCCGGCCCGTCGGCGGGCGGCCGGGGGGACCGGGACGGCGCACGCGGGTTTCCGCCGCGTCGGCTCGACGAGAGCGCGAGCGCGGGTTCAGTCCGCCGCCATGGCCTCCCTCAGGCTCCTGGGGCGCAGGTCCGTCCAGTTCCGCTCGACGTACTCCAGGCACTCGGCCCTGGCCGCCTCGCCGAAGACCACCCGCCAGCCCGCGGGCACCTCGGCGAACACCGGCCACAGGGAGTGCTGGTCCTCGTCGTTGACCACGACGTGGAAGCGGCCGTCCTCGTCATCGAAGGGGTTCGTGCTCAACTGGCACCGTCCTTAACCGTCACGGGTGACTCGGGATGGGAGAACGCCGGCCCACCGGCCCCGGCCTCAGGCCCGGGCCGCCGGTCCTCGGCGTACACACGAAAGATCGGCCGCCCGCGTTCCTGGGACCGGACCGCGGTTGTCGTACGGGCTTGGCTGCCCGCGTCGCCGGTAGCCGACTCGCCGACCACCATAGCCACGGCACCGCTCGGATCCGGTCGAGTTCCGCTCGAGACGGCGGACGCCCGGCCGAGCCCGGACGCGTGGTCGTCCGGGCACGGAGAGTGCCGTTCCCACGTCGTCGGCGCGCCGGACGAGATTCGCTAGAGGGTTCTTACACCGGCGGCGGAGTACGCCTGGTGCCCGCTCCTTTCCGGCCACGGCCGTTCTATGGTGCGGAAAGTGCGCGGCCCGATCCGAGGGGGAGCGATGGACAGCACACCACCTGCCTTGCGCCTGTTCGTCCTGCACCACGCGGGCGGCTCGCACGTGCTGTACCGCCACTGGCCGGCCGGGCTGCCGGACACGTGGGACGTGCGGCTGCTCGACGCCCCGGGGCACGGCTTCCTCCTCGACCAGCCGCAGATCGCGGACGCCGGCCTCCTCGCCGACTTCCTGCTGCGCCAGATCGAGCCCGAACTGAACCGGCCCTACGCCTTGTTCGGGCACAGCATGGGCGCCCTGCTGGCGTACGAGATCACCCGGCGGGCCGTCGGCCGGGGCCTGCCTTGGCCGGTGTGGGTCGGTGTCTCGGCCCGCCCCGCGCCGCAGCTGGTGGTACCGGGGCGGCGGTACCACGCGCTGCCCGGCGGCGAGCTGCGGGACCGGCTGAAGGACCTCGGGGGCACGCCCGACAGCGTCTTCGACGACCCCGGGCTGTGGGACCTGTTCGAGCCGGTCATCCGGGGCGACCTGCGTCTGGTGGAGACCTGGCGCCACACCGCCGGCGCCGGCCCGCTGCCCGTGGCACTGTCCGCCTACGCGGGCGCCGAGGACCGCCACGCCTCGCCGGCGCGGATGGCCGGCTGGGACGAGCACAGCGAGCACTTCCTGGGCCTGCGGTCCTTCGACGGCGGTCACTTCTACTTCCAGGACGATCCGCGGCCGCTGCTGCGCAGGATCGAACAGGACGCGACCACGGCGCTCGACGCGGTGACCGTGACGCGCTCTTCCTGAACGACCCCGCACGGCGCCGGCCCACGGCACGCACGTACGGCATCCACCACCTACGAACGAATCTTCTGAAACGGGGAATCACGATGCGGACCACGACGACACGGAAGAGACCGGCGACCGGCCTGGTCGCGCTGGTGGCGGCCGCCCTCACCGCCACCGTCCTCACGCACCCGGCCCACGCGGCCGGGGACACCGCCGGCGCGCCGGCCGCTCACCGGGCGACGCAGCGCGCGATCGACGCGGCCGTCGCGGCCGGTGTCCCCGGCGTCACCGCCGAGGCACGGGACGCGGACGGGGTCTGGAAGTCGGCGTCGGGCGTGGCCGACCTGACGACGGGCGCTCCGCGCGGAGTGAAGGACCGCTTCCGGGTCGGCAGCATCACCAACACGTTCGTGGCGGTCGTCCTGCTCCAGATGGAGGCCGAGCGCAAGCTCAGCCTCGACGACACCGTGGAGCATCACCTGCCCGGCCTGGTGACGGGCAACGGCAACGACGGCCGCCGGATCACCGTACGGCAGCTCCTCAACCACACCAGCGGTCTGCCCGACTACCTCGCCGACCCGCGTTACGGCGAGACGTACGTGCTGGGTGACGGCTACCTCCAGCACCGGTACGACACCCTGACGCCCGAGACACGCCTGCGGGTTGCGTTCTCCCACCCGCCGCTGTTCGAACCCGGTGCCAGGCACGCGTTCTCCCATACCAACGACATTCTGGCCGCGCTGATCGTCGAGAAGGCCGGCGGCCGGCCGTACGAGAACGAGGTACGCGACCGCATCGTCGAGCCGCTGCGGCTGGGCGCGACGTCCCACCCCGGCACGAGTGCCGGCCTGCCCCGGCCGAGCGGCCGTGACTACGGCAAGCTCTTCCTCTCGCAGCCGGAGCGGATACTCGACGTCACCGAGGTGAACGGGTCGCAGGGCTGGGGCGACGGCGACATCATCTCCAGCGCGAGGGACCTGAACCGGTTCTACGGGGCCCTGCTGCGGGGGAAGCTGCTGCCGCCACGGCAGCTGGAGAAGATGAAGTCGACCGTGGCCAACCCCGATGCCCCCGGCTCGTCCTACGGGCTCGGCATCGAACGGCTCACGCTGGGCTGCGGCACCACCCTCTGGTACCACGACGGAGGAACGCTGGGGTCGCTCTCCATGGTCGCCATGACCGCCGACGGCCGGCACCGGCTCGCGTTCAACTACAACGGCAGCTGGGGAGGAGAGACCCTCCTGCCCATCCTGGACGCCGAGTTCTGCGAGGCACCCGCCCGCTCGCACTGAGGCGGCGGGCCGCGAGGACCGACGAAACGCGTCCGTCGACGGGGAGAGACTCATGACAGTGCGAGCGGCCGTGGCCGGAGCGAGCGGCTACGCGGGGGGCGAACTCCTGCGTCTGCTCCTGGCCCACCCCGAAGCAGAGATCGGTGCCCTGACCGGGCACTCCAGCGCGGGACAGCGGCTGGGCGCGCTGCAACCGCACCTGGCGCCGCTGGCCGGGCGGGAGGTGCTGCCCACCACCGCGGACGCCCTCGCGGGGCACGACGTCGTCTTCCTCGCCCTGCCGCACGGGCAGTCCGCCGCGGTGGCGGAGCAGCTGGGCGAGGAGATGCTGGTCGTCGACTGCGGCGCGGACTTCCGCCTCGCGGACGCGGCCGACTGGGAGGCGTTCTACGGCTCCCCGCACGCGGGGACCTGGCCCTACGGCCTGCCCGAGCTGCCTGGCGCCCGCGCCGCCCTGGCGGGCACCCGGCGCATCGCGGTGCCGGGCTGCTACCCGACCGCGGCGCTGCTGGCCCTCTTCCCCGCGTACGCGGCGGGGCTGGCGCAGCCCGAGGCGGTGGTCGTCGCGGCGTCGGGCACGTCCGGCGCCGGCAAGGCGGCCCGGGCGGACCTGCTGGGCAGCGAGGTCATGGGCTCGATGCGGCCCTACGGCGTGGGCGGCGGCCACCGGCACACGCCCGAGATGAAGCAGCACCTCGCCGCCGCGGCGGGCCACCCGGTCACCGTCTCCTTCACCCCCACCCTGGCCCCGATGCCGCGCGGCATCCTCGCCACCTGCTCGGCCGCCGCGCGGCCCGGGGTGGGCGCGGCGGACGTACGGGCCGCGTACGAGAAGGCGTACGGCGACGAGCCGTTCGTGCGGCTGCTGCCCGAGGGGCGGTGGCCCGCCACCGGAGCCGTCTACGGGTCGAACTGCGGGCAGGTCCAGGTGGCCCTCGACCCGGAGGCCGGCCGGATCGTCGCGATCAGCGCCGTCGACAACCTCACCAAGGGCACCGCGGGCGGCGCCGTGCAGAGCATGAACGTCGCCCTCGGCCTGCCCGAGTCACTGGGGCTTTCCACGATCGGAGTCGCACCGTGAGCGTCACCGCAGCACGAGGCTTCAGGGCGGCGGGCATCGCCGCGGGAATCAAGCAGAACGGCAGCCCGGACCTGGCGCTCGTCGTGAACGACGGGCCGGGCGATGCCGCGGCGGGCGTCTTCACCGCCAACCGCGTGCAGGCCGCCCCCGTCCAGTGGTCCCGGCGGATCCTCGCGGACGGCACGGCCCGCGCGGTCGTGCTCAACTCCGGCGGCGCCAACGCCTGCACCGGACCGCAAGGCCTGGCCGACACCCGCGCCACCGCCGAGAAGGCAGCCGGGCGGCTCGGCCTGGACCCCGGGCAGGTCGCGGTCTGCTCCACCGGGCTCATCGGGGTGTTGCTGCCCATGGACCGGTTGCTGCCCGGCGTCGACGCCGCCGCCGGACGGCTGTCGCAGGACGGCGGCGAGGACGCCGCGCGCGCCGTCATGACCACCGACACCGTGCACAAGACGGCCGCCGTGTCCCAGGACGGCTGGACGGTCGGCGGCATGGCCAAGGGCGCCGGGATGCTCGCGCCGGGCCTGGCCACGATGCTCGTCGTCCTCACCACCGACGCCGACGTCGACGCCCGGGCGCTGGAGGGCGCCCTGCGCGCCGCCACCCGGGTCACCTTCGACCGGGTCGACTCCGACGGCTGCATGTCCACCAACGACACCGTGCTGCTGCTCGCCTCCGGTGCCGCCGGTGTCACCCCTGCCTACGCCGAGTTCGCCGAGGCCGTCCGCGCCGTCTGCGCCGATCTGGCCCGGCAGCTCGTCTCGGACGCCGAGGGCGCCTCCAAGGAGATCCGCGTCGAGGTCGTGGGCGCCGCGAGCGAGGACGACGCCGTCGAGGTGGGCCGCTCGGTGGCCCGCAACAACCTCCTCAAGTGCGCCGTCCACGGCGAGGACCCCAACTGGGGCCGGGTGCTGTCCGCCGTCGGCACCACCTCCGCCGCGTTCGCGCCCGACCGGCTGAGCGTCGCCGTCAACGACGTGTGGGTGTGCAAGGACGGCTCGGTGGGCGAGGACCGCGCGCTGGTCGACATGACCGGCCGCGAGGTCCGGATCACCGTGGACCTCGCCGAAGGCGCGGACCACGCCGTCGTCTGGACCAACGACCTGACCGCCGACTACGTCCACGAGAACAGCGAGTATTCCTCATGAGTGCTTCACCGTCTCCTCGGCCGCTCCCCCACTCCCCCGGCCGCGACGGCTCGGCCGGGCACGCGGCCGGGCCCGAGGCGCGCGCCCTCGTCGCGGCGCTGCCGTGGGTGGCGCGCCACCACGGCCAGACCGTCGTCATCAAGTTCGGCGGGCACGCCATGGTCGACGACGACCTCAAGGCCGCCTTCGCCATGGACATCCTCTATCTGCGGCACGCGGGCCTGAACCCGGTCGTGGTGCACGGCGGCGGCCCGCAGATCAGCGCGCAGCTCGGACGGCTGGGCCTGGAGTCCCGGTTCGAGAGCGGCCTGAGGGTCACCACGGACGAGGCCATGGAGGTCGTCCGCATGGTCCTGGCCGGGCAGGTGCAGCGCGAACTGGTGGGGCTGCTCAACGCGCACGGCCCGCACGCGGTGGGCCTCACGGGTGAGGACGCCCGCCTGATGACCGCCGTCAAGCACTACGCCGACAAGGACGGCACACCCGTCGACATCGGCCGCGTCGGCGAGATCGCCCACGTCGACGCCGGGATCGTGCAGGGCCTCATCGACAACGGGCGCATCCCCGTCGTCTCCCCCATCGCCCGGCCCGAGGACGACAAGGACGCCGCCGAGGGCGGTGTGTTCAACGTCAACGCCGACACCGCGGCCGCGGCCCTCGCCGTCGCGCTCGGCGCGCAGACGCTGCTGATCCTGACCGACGTCGAGGGCCTGTACCGGAACTGGCCGGACAGCGACGAGGTGATCCCCCGCCTGACCGCCGGCGAACTGACCGGGCTGCTGCCTCGGTTGTCGTCCGGGATGATCCCGAAGATGGAGAGCTGCCTGCACGCCGTGAACAACGGCGTGCGCTCCGCCCGCGTCATCGACGGCCGGGTCCGCAACTCCATCCTGTTGCAGATGTTCACCGACGACGGGGCGGGCACGGTGGTCGTGCCGGACGACGAGAGCGACGTCCGGGAGACGACGGCATGAGCGGCGGCGCGGACCTCGCCGGCCCGGGTGCGGGCAACGCGGCGCTGGCCCGGCGCTGGCAGGGCGCCATGATGGACAACTTCGGCACGCCGCGGCTGCCCCTGGTGCGGGGCCGGGGCACCCGGGTCTGGGACGCGGAGGGCAACGAGTACCTCGACTTCGTCGGCGGCATCGCGGTCAACTCGCTCGGCCACGCCCACCCCGCGCTCGTGCGGGCCGTCTGCGAGCAGGTCGCCTCGCTCGGCCATGTGTCGAACCTGTTCATGGCCGAGCCGACCGTGCGGCTCGCCGAGCGCCTGCTGCGGCTCGCCGGGCGTCCGGGCGGCCGGGTCTACTTCTCCAACTCCGGGGCCGAGGCCAACGAGGCGGCGTTCAAGATCGGCCGCCTCACCGGCCGTACGCACATGGTGTCGGCGTCCGGCGGATTCCACGGCCGCACGATGGGCGCTCTGGCCCTCACCGGCCAGAGCGCCAAGCAGCTGCCCTTCCGGCCGCTGCCGGGTGACGTCACCCATGTGCCGTACGGGGACGTCGAGGCCCTGCGCGATGCCGTCACCTCCGGCACCGCGCTGCTGGTGCTGGAGCCCGTGCAGGGGGAGAACGGCGTGGTCGTGCCGCCGCCGGGCTATCTGCGGGCCGCCCGCGAGATCACCGAGGCGACCGGTGCCCTTCTGGTGCTGGACGAGATCCAGACCGGCATCGGGCGCACGGGCCGCTGGTTCGCGGCCGAGTCCGAGGGCGTCGAGGCGGACGTCGTGACCCTCGCCAAGGGTCTGGGCGGGGGTCTGCCCATCGGGGCGACGCTCGCCTTCGGCCGGGCCGCCCAGCTGCTCACGCCCGGCGCGCACGGCTCCACCTTCGGCGGGAACCCGGTGGTGTGCGCGGCCGCCCTCGCCGTACTGGACACCATCGAGCGGGCGGGACTGCTCGACCACGTGGCACGGGCGGGGCAGCGGCTGCGGCACGGCCTGGAGCACCCGCGCCACCCGCTGGTGCGCGAAGTGCGCGGCGCCGGGCTGCTGCTGGGCGTCGTGCTCGACGGGAACGCGGCGGCGCGCGTGCAGCGGGCGGCCGAGGACCGGGGTCTCCTGGTGAACGCGGTGATGCCGGACGTCGTCCGGCTCGCCCCGCCGCTGATCGTGTCGGACCGCGAGGTGGACACGTTCCTGGGCCGCTTCCGGGCGGCCCTGGGCGAGGTCCTCGACGAGACGCCGGCGGCGGCCTGAGCCGGTCGCGGGCCAGGGGTGCCGTTCGGAGGCCGGCTTTCGGGTCACGGCGCCTGTGGCCGGCCCGAGCCGGGGGCGATGGGGGCCCCTCCCGCGCGAGCGCAGCCGAGCGTGGGGAGTGTGCGGCTGCGAGGCGGGAGACGAGACCGCGGCAGACGGCGTGCCGGCCCCCGCGACCCCGGCATGATCCCAACGACACCCCTGGAGGCCCCACGATGAAGCGCTCTTTACCTGGAGGCATGATGACGCGTCAGGCCGGCCGGACCGCGGGGCCGCCCGGCGTCCCGCCGAACGCCCGCCCCCCGGCCCTCGGGGGCCAGGTGCTGACGACGAGGGTGGGCCTGCGGATGCCGGCCCGGATGGCGTACGACGAGTGGGAGCGGGCCGGGCACCAGCTCGCCGGCGTCCTCGACTCGTCCTCGTGGTGGCTGGGCGACTGGCTCGTCTACGGCAAGGACCACTACACCGACCGCTACCAGCGCGGGATCCGCGCAGCCGGCCTCTCCTACCAGACGCTGCGCAACTACGCGTGGGTCGCCCGGCGCTTCGACCTCGCCCGGCGCCGTCCGGCCCTGAGCTTCCAGCACCACGCGGAACTGGCCTCCGTGCGGACCGAGGAGCAGGACCGCTGGCTCGACCGCGCCGAGGAGGCGCGGTGGACCACCAAGCAGTTGCGCGCCGCCCTGCGCGCCTCCCGCCAGGACCGGCGCCGGCCGCGCACCCCCGCCGAGCCGAGCGGCCGCCTGGAGGTGCCCGGCAGCCGGCTGCGACGGTGGCACGAGGCGGCGGAGCAGCTGGGCGTCGACTTCGAGACGTGGGTGACGGCGACGCTGGACAGCGCGGCCGCGAGCGCCCTGGAGGACGCTCGAGACCCCGGCCGGCCGGTGGCCGTCACCGCGTGAGCCCCGGCACGGGGACCGTTGGCGCCGGGGCCCGCGGGGCGGGTCACGGCAGGCGGCTCATCAGCCCGGCGGTCTCGCGCTTGTACCGGCACGCGCTCTGCTCGAACGACTCCCGTACCCGCTCGCGCACCTCGGCCGGCTGTTCCTGGCTGAGTTTGAACATGCCCTCGGCCCGGGTCACCGTGAGCCGGAACGCGCCCACGGCGGGAAGGATCTTGCGGAAGTAGCCGAGCGACTCGGTCATGTCCCAGCCGTCGCCGAACTCCCCCTCGTAGGCGCGCACGGTGGCCTTCACCACGTCCAGCGTCTCCTCCGTGGAGTCGATCTTCTCCACCACGCCCCGGGCGTGCACCGCCGTGAAGTTCCAGGTGGGGGCGGCGGGGGTCGTCCCGTACGCCGTGGGCGACACGTAGGAGTGCGGCCCGGTGAACGTCAGCAGCAGGATGCCGCCCGTCTGGAGGGCCGGCCAGTGCGGGTTGGCCCGGTTCATGTGCCCGAGCAGCGTGGCCCCCGCCAGCTCGCCGGGCAGGTCGCCGTACCTTGCGGGGTCGAATATGACCGGCAGATGCGTGGCGAAAGGACCGTCCTCGGGGCAGCCGTTGGACACGGCGAGTGCCAATGGATTACCACGGACCAGATCCACCATCCATGAAGCGTCCGGTTCGCGATAGAAGCTGGGCACGAACATCCGGGTTCACCCTCTCGGCAATTGACTCAAGGCACGGATCAGGCTCAGAGTGTGACTGACCGCATTACTCCGGACGCTTACTCCGTCGGCCGTGTCACGCGGAGTTGCCGGGAATCTTCGCCGACCATACCGGTGTCCTGTCGACAGGACAACGTTTTCGAATATCGCGCACCTCGAGAAGCTCTCGAATGGCCTTCATGCCGTCTTCAAGTTGCCTTTGAGATGCTCCTCGTGCTCCTCGGAGCAACAGTACGGAACGGTCTCTCGGGCCACCGGCCGAGTTTTCCAGACGTAAGCGGGAGAATTTTCCATGGGCATAACGGGCAGGCGCCACCAGGAGATCTACGACGTGATCGGTATCGGGTTCGGCCCGTCCAACATGTCGCTCGCGATCGCTTTGGAGGAGCACGAGGCGAGCGCTCCGCAGCAGCCGCTCAGGTATCACTTCTTCGAGCGGCAGCCCACCTTCGGCTGGCACCGGAACATGCTGCTGCCGTCGACGACCATGCAGATCTCGTTCCTCAAGGACCTGGCGACCTTCAGGAACCCGCTGTCCCGGTTCAGCTTCATCTCCTTCCTGCACTCCTCGAACCGGCTGGTGCAGTTCGTGAACAACCAGGACTTCTTCCCGACCCGGCAGGAGTTCCACCAGTACCTGGAGTGGGCGGCCGCCGGTCTGAGCGACCGGGTCACCTACGGCACCGAGGTCGTCTCGATCCGCCCGGGCACCGAGGGCGGGGCCCTCACGCCCGACCTGCTGGAGATCGAGGTGCGCGACGGCGACGGCACCACCAGCGTGGTCATCACCCGCAACGTGGTCATCTCCACGGGTCTGGTGCCGCGCCTGCCGGAGGGCGTGACGGCCGGCGAACGGGTGTGGCACAGCTCGCAGTTCCTCAGCAAGTTCCACGCGCGCGACCCGCGGGAGCTCAAGCGCGTGGCGGTGGTCGGCGCCGGCCAGAGCGCGGCGGAGATCACCCGGTTCTTCTACGACTCGCTGCCGCACGCCGAGGTCTCCGCGGTCATCCCGTCCTACGGCTACTCCGTTGCCGACGACACCCCCTTCGCCAACCAGGTCTTCGACCCCGGCGCGGTCGACGAGTACTACTACGGCACCGACCGGGCCCGGGACGCGTTCTGGCGCTACCACCGCAACACCAACTACTCGGTGGTCGACACCGACGTCATCCGGGCGCTGTACCAGCGGTCGTACGACGAGCAGGTGCGCGGCGCCCAGCGGCTGCACTTCCGCAACCTCACCCGGGTCGTCGAGGTCGGGAGCACCGGCGAGGGCACGCGGGTGGTGCTGCGTTCGCTGCTCGACGACCGGACGGAGGACCTGGCCGTGGACGCGCTGGTGTTCGCCACCGGCTACGACGGGGTGGACCCGGCCCGCCTGCTCGGCGACGGCTTCGACGCCCACTTCGAGCGCGACGCGGCAGGCCGGCACCGGGTGGAACGCGACTACCGCCTCGTCTCCTCGTCGGGACTGACCTGCGGTGTCTACCTCCAGGGCGGCACCGAGCACAGCCACGGACTGACGTCGTCCCTGCTGTCGAACATGGCGGTACGCAGCGGCGAGATCGCCGACTCGATCGTGCTGGGGCGCACCGGGCGGGAGCTTGACCGTACCCACTCGGTGGAGGAGGCGTCCTCGGCCGCCTGAGGCCGTCGGGCGCCCGCGCACGTGCGGCGGGCCCCGGTGCTGCGTTCTCAGCACCGGGGCCCGCCGCACGTGCGCGGGGCGAGTCGCCCTGGGGTGTATCGCCTCGGGGCGCCGTGTCAGGCCGCCTCGCCGAGTCCGTGCTCGTCCCGCCGCACCAACGTCTCCTGCCGCTCCCGCAGTTCCCGCTGCTGCCTCTGCGCCCGCTCGTGCCGCTCCCGCTGGACGGCGTACACGGCGACGAAGGCGGCGAGTCCTCGCGGCGCACCGTCCGGTCCCAGGGCCGTGACCGGCACGCTCCGCCCGAAGTCCCGCGACAGGGTGCGGTGGGCCGACAGCGCGGCGGCCACCAGTTCGCCCCGGGAGCGGTGTGCGGCATCGGTGTCTTCGCGGGTCGTCGCGAGCGCCTCGGACCAGGCGCGGGAGGCGGTCGTGCCGTCGTCGGGCGCGTGCGGTACCGGGATCGGACCTGGCTGCGGCATGGCTGTCTCCTGTGCGTCTTGAGGCTCACGGTCGAGGGGTCAGGCCAGGTCGTCGCGGGTCACCCGGCGGTGCGCGGTGCGCCACTCGTCCCCGGTGCGGACCAGGACGTCCTCCATGACGCACACGCGCAGGCCCTTGGGGCTTTCCCCGCCCGGTGTGACGTACACCAGGGCCGAGCAGCGGGTGTGCAGCGTTCCGTCGGGCTGGGGCCGCACGTCGAGCATGCCGACCCAGTGGTCGAGGCGGCCGCCGGCCCGCCGCTGCCGGTCCGCGCCGGCCCGTACGTAGCGGGCGAGCCCGTCGAGGGCGCGCACCGGCTCGGGGAGGGTGGGCAGTTCGAGGACGGCGTCCTCGGTGAAGGTGAGCGCCCAGCGCTCGGCGTCGTGCGCGTCCAGGATCCGCATCTGGTGCGCGTAGAAGTCCTGCACCTGCGCGTACAGCGCGGCGAACGTCCCGGTCGGGAGCGTGCGTTCGGCGGTGTCCACCAGCTCGACGGTCATGATCTCGGCCTCCGCTTCCGTCCGTGTCCCCGGAGGGGGCGCCGGGGGTGTCCCGGCGTCCCCTCCGAGGCAGCCGCACTCGGTACGGACAGTTTCTGAGGCTCGGATCGAGCATCCGTCAAATACTCCTCAAGGCTCCCGCCGAGGGCGGACGCCGGGTCACCCCAGGCAAGCGGAGGCACCTCCTCCGCTGCGCGCTCACGCTCTTCCCGCCTGCGGTTCCACCGCCCTTCGACCGTTGCGAGACATCACCTCAAGACGGTGTCGCCAGGCTTCAGGCAACGTTTTGCCAAGCCGGGCCGGCCCGGGCCCGAGCCGGAAGGCGCTGTCCTAAGGAGCGGGTGCTGATGTTCGACTCCGGCCTCAACGAGCAGCGGGACGCCCTCGCCACCGTGCCGGGCGACGGACCGGCCGGCCCGGCCGGCCCGGTCAGCAGTTACGACGCCCTGCCGATACCGCCGGCGCACCTGCGGGAGTGGCGGGACGCCACCCTGGGCCGGATCCGCGGGCTGCCGCGCCGCCGGGTCCTGGAGATCGGCGCCGGCACCGGGACGCTGCTGCCCCGCCTCGCCCGCGACGCGGAGGTCGGGGAGTACTCCGCCACCGGCTCCGCCGCCGCCGTCGCCGCGCTCACCGCGCGGGTGGAGGCCGACCCGGTCCTGCGGGAGAAGGTGCGGCTGGAGTGCCGCGGCGCCGAGGACACCCACGGGCTGCCCGCCGGGCACTTCGACACGATCGTCGTCGACTCGGTGGTCCCGTCCTTCCCCGGCCTCGCCCACCTGCGCACCGTCGTCGAGCGCCTGCTGCCGCTGCTCGCCCCGGGCGGCTCGCTGTTCCTGGGCGGCCTGCGCAACCTCGACCTCGCCCACTGCTTCAGGACCGGCACCGCGCTGGCCCGGCCGGGCGCCGCCCGGGGCGACCGGGAGGCGCTGTGCCGCCGCATCGACCGCGAGGTCGCCCAGGAGCGGGAACTGCTGCTCTCCCCCGCCCTGTTCGACGCCCTCGCCCGGGACCTGCCCGCGGTGCGCGCGGTGGACGTACGCGTCCAGCGCGGCGTCCAGCACAACGAGCTGACCCGCTACCGCTACGACGCGGTCCTGAGCACCGCCGAACCCGCCGCCGACCTCACCGCCGCGCCCCGCGCCCGCTGGGGCGAGGAGATCACCACCGCCGCCACGCTGGCCGGCCACCTGCGTGCCCGGCGCCCCGCCGTGCTGCGCCTGGCCGCCTTGCCCAACCGGCGGGTGCACGACGAGTACGCGGCCATGCAGTCCCTGTTCCACCCCCTGGAGAGCATCGACCTGGCTCCGCAGGACGCCCCCGCCCCCGCCCCGGAGGTGCTGTGCCGGGCCGCCGAGCGCCTCGGCTACCGCGCCCTTCCCACCTGGGGCGAGCGCCCCGACCTCCTGGACATCGTCCTGCTCGACCCCGGGCAGGTGCCCGCGGGCCCCCTCACCGGTGTGTACGCGGCACCCGTCGTCGAGGCGGCGGGCTGCGCCAACACCCCGGCGACGGACCACCGTCCCGCCGGCCCGGACGCCGGCCCGCCGATGCGGCCGCCGAAGGGCGCGGCCCCCTCCGCCCGGACGGCACCGGCCGCCCTGCCGTCGCACACGGTCCGCGCCGCCGCCCCCGCGCCGCACGCCCTGTCCGCGCCCACCGCCACCGCCGGCCGCCCGGCCACGCGCGCCCGCCCGGCCACGGGGATCTGGGCGGGCGCGGACACGGACGCGCCGCCCCCCGGGGCGAACGTGGCCTCGCTGTTCGCGGCCCAGGTGGCACGGGCACCCGAGACACCCGCCCTGCCCGGCCTCGCCTACGCCGAACTCGACGCCCGCTCCGACCTGCTGGCGCACGCGCTTCTGGAGCACCGGGCCGGCCCCGGCACCTGTGTGCTCACCGCGCTGTCCTCGCCGGCCGGGTTCGCGGTGGCCGCGCTGGCCGTGGTGAAGACGGGAGCCGCGCTGCTGCCCGTCGACCCGGCGCTGGACCTCGCCGAGGCGCCGCACCCCGCGGTGCTGCTCCTCGACGAGACGGCGGACCTGCTGCTGCCCGCCGTGCCCGGCGCGGCCCGGCTGGTCCGCGACGCCGCCGCCGGCCCGCTGCCGCCGGCCGGGCACTGGCCGGTGACGGACGCCGACCGGCTCCGGCCGCCGTGCCCCGGCGACCCGCTGCTGGTGGTGCCCGGCGAGGACGGCACGGTCGCGGTGGGCGGCGAGGCCGTCGCCGCGGCTGCCCAGGCGGCGCCGGCGGACACGGCCTGGCTGGTGCGCGGCTACCCGGACGGGGACGCGGCGATCGGGCTGCTGAGCGCCCTGGTGTGCGGGGCGCGCGTCCACGTCCCGGACGGCTCGGTCTCCCGGGACGTGCCGCACGAGGTGCTGGGCTGGCTGCGCCGGCGGGGCGCCCGGATGGTGCTGGGCGGCGCCGACGACGTGCTGGGAGCGCTGCTGGCGCTCGCCCGGGCCGAGGGCGCCGGACTGAGCGTCAGCGGCGGCTGGGCCGAGGGCAGGCTGGTCGTCGAGCAGATGCCCGGCTCCCCGCCCCGGCCCGCCCCCGGCTACCGGGCCTACCTCCTCGATGCCCTGCTGCGTCCGGTCGGCCCGGGAGAGACCGGGTCCCTGTACATCGCGGGCGCGGGCGTGGCCCAGGGGTACGCCGGGGGGCCCGGGTCCGACGGCGAACGGTTCCTGCCCGACCCGTTCGGCGGCCCGGGAGGCGGCACCGCCCGCATGTGGCGCACCGGCCGTGCCGCCCGCCTCGACGAGGACGGCAGCCTGCGGGTGCTGGACGCTCCGGCCCACGACGACCCGTTCACCGACGAGCACGCCACCTTCGTGGTCCTCGCCGACACCGCCGGCCACCGCGCCCTGTGGCCGGCGACGGCCGCGATCCCCGAGGGCTGGTACGAGACCCACGGCGAGGACGCCTGCGCCCCCTGCCTCGACCACCTCCACAGCCCTCTCGACGACGACCTCGACGACCTGTTCTAGACCTCTCCCCACGCCTGCGCCTCACTGACGACGAGCCCTTCTGGAGGACCCCGTGAAGGTCACCGGCAGCCGCCCCGCGTTCTCGCCCCCGGCCCCGTCCCCCGCGCGCCGCCCGTGGCCCGCCCGTCCTCGCGCCGGCGGGCGGGCGGCCCGCGGAACCTGGACGGGACGCCGGCCCTCGCGCGCGAACCGCGGCCGGACGTACGCCGCCGCCGCGGCCGGGCGCGGCGGACGGCGGGCCCTCACGGCGCGCCGGACGGCGGTGTTGTGGGCGGGGCGGCACCCGGCACGGGACGTCGGGCCTCCGGCGTCCGGCGAGCACCGGCACACGTCGGGTGCGCGGCCGTCCGCCCGCCCTTGCCACGCCGGCCGCGGCTTTGTCCGGACCGCGGACGGCCCGGAGGGCGGCCCGCACGCGGGCGGGAGAGCGGGCGGGGAGGCAGGCGGGGAGGCAGGCGGGGCCGGCCAGGGGCCGGGTCCGGAGCCGGATGCGGTCCCTGGCCGGCCGGGTGGTCAGGCCCCGGACGCGGCCGTGCCCCGCTGTCCGGTGGACTCGGCCAGGGACTCGGCGAGGATGCGCCAGATGTCGGCGGCCAGGTCGATGTTGGCGTCGGCCTGGGCCTGTTCGGCCAGGGCGCGCAGGCCCTGGATCCCGTCGGCGTCGCCGGAGCGGATGCGCAACTGGTGGCGCAGGATGTCCAGGCGCATCCGGTCCCGGTAGGTCATCATGGGCTGCGCCTGGGCGAGTTCGCCGAGCAGGTGGCGGGCGTCGTCGTACCGGGCGGTGAGGAAGGCGAGGTCGGCCTTGAGCGCGGTCAGCTCCTGGCGCAGGCCGGGCGTCCCGGCGAACGCGAGCGCCGACTCGGCCTGCGTGACGCAGCGTTCGGCGGCCTCGGGGTCCGGGGGCCGCTTCTGGAGGTGCAGCCGGCCGGTCGCGGTCCGGAGCCTGAGCCACAGCACCAGGTCCTCACCGCTGTCGAACTTCTCCAGCGCCTCCTCCAGACGGGCCTGCGCGGTGGCGAAGTCGCCCTGCCGGACCAGCACCGCCGCCGCGGTCCACATCGCCTCGGCCCACACCGCGTCCGACCGGCCGGCGACCAGTTCGACCAGCTCGTCCGCGTGGGCCCGGGCGTCGGGCATCCGGCCCGCCTCGGCCTCCACGGAGACCAGGGCGAGCAGCACCGCCGCACGGTCGTCCGCCTCCAGGCCGTCGTCCTCCTGCCCGAGACGGTGGGCGGTCGTCGCGGCCTCACGGGCGTCGGTGATCTCGCCGAGCGCGCGCAGGCAACGGGCGTACCGGGTCAGCCCGCGCACCCGCAGTGCGGTCAGCCCGACCTGGTCGCCGAGCCGTACCAGTTCCTCCAGGTACTCCCGTTCGCCGGTGTGGTCACCCTGGACGCGCCGCTGCCGGGCCAGAAGCCACAGGGCCTGCCAGCGCAGCACCGGTGTCTCGTGCCCCTCGGCGGCGAGGGCCTCGCGGAGGGTTTCGGTCGCCGTGTCGGAGCCGGTGGAGGCGGCCAGGGTGAGCGCGTGGGCGAGCGAACCGCCCGCGGGTTCCTCGAAGTCCGCCGCTTGCAGGCCGAGTCGCCCGGCGAGGTAGGCGACGGCGCGTTCCGTGGGCTGGCGGGCGCCGGACTCCAGCCGGGAGAGGTATCCGGTGGACATGCCGTCACCGGCCAGCGCGGTCTGGGACAGCCCGCGGGCCTGGCGCAGTTTCCTCAGACGTCGGCCGAAAGCCGGCTGCTGCAGCATGTGACCATTCCCTGGGGCAGGCGGGTGGGGGGGTGGCCACGAGGCAGAAGGGACGAGCGCCATCCGAAGCCGCAACGAGCCTAGGGCGACGGGAAACAGCCGGGCAATGTTTTGCCAGACACCGTGGCATCGTCTCGTGCGGACCTCACGTGTTCCTCGTGCGTTCCTCGAGCGGGCGGTCCGGAACTCGGCGGGCGAGGCGTGCCGGCTTCTGCCCGCCGGGGTTCAGGCCGTGCCGTCCGGCGCGGGGGCGGAGACCAGCGCCAGGTGCCGCCGCCCGGCCGTACGCCGCGGACGCGGGACGCCTGCCGCCGGGACCGCGCCCGCCCCGGCCGCCGAGCCGGCACACACGGCACGCAGGCCCGCCGCCGGGGCCGCCACCGCCCCACCGCCCGCCGCCGCAGGAGCGGGCGGTGCCGCCCGGACGGCCGTCGGCACGGCGTGGCGCCCGCGCCCGCGCCCGGCCAGGGCCTCCCGGAGCGCCTCCGTGAACCGCGCGGCGTCCCACGCCGAGTTGTCGTGGTGGACCGAGACGCGCACCGCGGCGGTGGCTTTGCGCCCCGGCGAGTACAGCGGGGTCTGCTGCGCGACCGTCTTGCCCACGACGACTCCGCGGGCGGCGAGCGCGCGGCGCAGCGAACCGGCGGGCATCTCGGCGTGCCGGAAGGTGACGATGCCGCACTGGACCCGCCCGGGGGCGATCAGCTCGGCTCCGGGCGTCTCCTGCACGGCGGTGCGCACCACGGCGGCGAGGCCCCCGGCGGGGCCGGCGTCCTGCGGCACGGCCAGGGCGGCGTTCAGCGCGACGACGCTCGCGCCCTCCGGCAAAGCCGGGAGCGCCGTGCCGCAGGGGGCCAGTGCCTGCCGCAGCTCGGGGGCCAGGTAGGCGAACCCGACCGACTCCGGGCCGCGCAGGAACCGCCAGCCGTCCCCGGTGAGCAGCTGGCAGCCGATGCGTCCCGCGTCCACGGGGAGCTGACCGACGGCGTACGAGGCGTCGACGGCGTAGAGGCACCGGTGCGGGGCGAGGATGCGGCCGATGTCCTCCACCGGGGTGACGATGCCGCAGCCGGCCGGGACGTGGGCCACCGACACCAGGGCGACGTCGTCGTCGATGTGCGCCGCCATCCACTCCAGGTCCAGGTCGCCGTCCGGGCGCAGCGGTACGACCTCCAGCCGGCAGCGGGCGCGGTCGCGCAGGGCGGTCAGGACGGTCAGGTTGGCGACGCCCTCGTAGGGGGTCGTCCAGATGCGGTCGCCCGGGCCGAGCGCAAGGCGCGGCACCAGGGCGGCGAAGGCGTCGGCCGCGCCGGTGGCCAGGACGGTGTCACCGGCCGGCGTGCCCAGCAGGGCAGCCAGGCGGGCGTCGAGTTCGGGGCGTACGACGTGATGGACGTGCTCGTCCACCTCGTACGGACCGTGGCGGTCCTCGTGCCGTGTCCACTCGGTGAGTTGCGCGCGGGCGGCGGCCGGCATCCGGCCCAGGCCGGCGGTGTCCAGGTGGACCCTTCGGCCACGGTCACCGTGAGGCATCGCGTCCACTTCCGACCTCCCCGATCACGGACAACCATTGGCAATTGATTGCCTCTTGCTTGGCAATAAGTTGTCAGAATTCAGGGCGGGTTGGCAACGCCGGCTCCAGCGGCGCTCCAGTTCCGGGGGCCGCGGTCGGGGTTCGGCAGGGGCGTTCCCGGGTTCGGTCCCCAGAGTTTTCCTAGCGTTGCCAGGTCATTTCCCGTTCTGCCAGGACTTCACGTTCTCGCTGGTCAAAGGTTTTTCTCGTGGGCAAGGCAGGCGCCTTCCCCTGAGCCGGGGAATGCCTCCGGTGCCCTGCTCCAGCGTCCGTCAACCGATCTCCGAGCGATTCCCGAGACCTCCTTGCCAATCTTCTTGGCAGAAGGTTGCCAAGCATCGAACGTGAAATTGACACCGAGGAGCCCGCCATGAAGCGCATCGCCACCGCCGCCGTCACCGTCGCCGCCGCCATCGCCGCCACCGTGCTCTCGGCCGGGGTCGCCGGCGCGAGCGACATCGGCTGGCCGGCCGCCCCGAAGACCACCGCCACCACCACGGACGACATCGGCTGGCCCGTCGCCCCGAAGACCACGCCCACCACCACGGACGACATCGGCTGGCCCGTCGCCCCGAAGACCAGCTTTGAGGGCCTCGCCTGAGCGCTCGCCGGGCCACCGGGCCACCGGGTCCGCCCACCGATACGCCCCCGCCGGCCACAGGCCGCCTCGGGGGCTTCGGTTGTTGCCGGACCGGGGGTCCTTTACGGACGCGCCTTCGCACACCCCTGTATCCGCGCTCCGCGTCCGCACGGCTCTCACGTGTTCCTCGAGCGCCCCTTTAGCGGATCAGGTCAGGATTTCCAGCGCCATACGCCGCAAGCGCCTGCGCGCTGTCCCGCCCCCGCCCGGGAGTCGTCCATGAAGCATCCGGTTCCTGCACGGCGTGCTGCCCCCGGGAGCGGATGCGTACCGCGGGGGCCGAACCGGGACGTGCCGTCCGACGACGACATCGGATGGCCCAAGCGCTGACGCACGACCGCGCCGTCCCGCCCGCACGACGGCCTGCCCGGGCTCGCGGGCAAGGGCGTGCCGCGCCGCCGCGCGGCCTCTCCGGCGGCGGGGGCCTCTTCGGTGGCGGGACGCGCGCCGCTGCGTCGCCCGGCGAGTCGTCAGTGGCCGTCCGGTCGGCTCTGCTGACCCTCTCGCGCGTGCGTCCACGCAGGTGCGGCCGCGGTACGCCGGCGGCGGCCCGACGGCTGACCGCCGCCCGTCCTCAGGCCGCTTCCAGCACCCGCCGGAGCACGGCGTGCACGTCGGCGCGGTGGCGGGCCCACCACAGCGCCTCCCAGTCGATGCGCGGGCCGGAGAGCCGCAGGTGCGCCATGGCGGCCAGCAGCGCCGGCACCTCGCCGGCCGCGACGGCCGTCTCCGCGTCCTCCCGCGGGCCGGGCCCGCACGCCAGCACCCGCCTGAAGCCCGCCGCGCGCAGCGCCGACAGGCCCTGAGCGTCACCGTGTCCGGCCACCGGTGCACGAGGGGTACCACGGCCGGGGCGGTCATGACGCCCGGTCAGGACGTGCCGCGCGGCCTTCTCCAGGCCCAGGCCCCCCGCCACGTGCGCCGCGGCCACCGTGCCGGAACCGGCCCCGGCGACCGCGCCGATGCGCATCCCCCAGTCCTGCCACGTCCGGTACAGGGCCACTTGGTAGGCGAACAGCGCGGCCCGGCCGAAGTCCGCTCGGTCGAGCAGTGCGGCGTCGGCGCCGTGCTCGGGTGCGAAGACCGCCGCCGCCAGGGGCAGCGGCAGGCGCCCGTCGAGCCCTCGGCACCCGGTGTCGAACTGCGTGCGGAAGACGGGGAACGCCCCGTACAGGGCCCGCACCATGGCGGGCCGCACCCGCCGTCCGGCGCCGAACAGCACCGCCGTCTCGCCCTCCCCCGTCACCAGCACCGGTGTACGTGCCGCTGAGGTGTGCGGCCCGTTGCGGCCGCGGCCTGGGGTCATCGGGGCGCCTCCTCCCGCGCGTCGGCCGCCGGGCGCCCCGGCCGCCGTACCTGGCCCACGGGTCCGCTCAGGCGGCGAACAGGTCGAAGGTGGAGGTGTTGCGCGGCCCCGCCAGGACGTCGAGCTGGGGGTCGACGGACAGCATGGCCTGGTGCATGCGCTGCAGTTGGGGAGAGGGCTCGACCCCGAGGTCGTCGATGAGCCGCATCCGCAGCCGGCGGTAGACCTCGAGGGCGGACGCCTGCCGGCCCGACCGGTACAGGGCCACCATGGCCTGCGAGTGCAGCCCCTCGTGCTGAGGGTGGCGCGCCGTCAGGTCGGCCAGTTCGGCGATGAGTTCGGTGTGCCGGCCCAGCCGGAGATCGGCGTCTATGCGCCGCTCGACGGTGACCAGGCGGCTCTCCTGCAGCCGTACGACCTCGATGTCGAGCACCGGACCGACCCGCACGTCCACCAGGGGCGCGCCGCTCCACAGGTCCAGGGCCGCGCGGAGGCGGGCGGCGGAGACCTCGTTGTCCCCGGCCCCGAAGGCGGTCCGTCCTTCACGTACCAGCTTCTCGTACTGGTGGACGTCGACGCAGTCGCCGTCGATCTGGAGCAGGTAGCCGCCGTGCCGGGTGGCGAGCACGTCCTTGGCGCCCGCCGGTGAGCCGGGTCCCATCGCCGTGCCGAGTTTTCTGCGCAGTTGCAGGATGTACGTCTGGAGGGTCGTCAGCGCGCTCGCCGGGGGCGTGGTGCCCCACAGCTCCTCCATGAGGGTGGGCACGGGCATGACCCGTCCCGGGTACAGCGCCAGAAGCGCCAGCACCTGCCGCGGCTTCCCGGCCGTCGGAACGATCGAACCCCCGTTGACCTCGGCACTCAACGGACCCAGGATTTGAATCTTCACGGTGTCTCCGCTCGTCGAGTTCGTCGAGTCCTCTGTCCAGTTCCTTTCGATGGCCAGAAAACTGCGTCACGTGCACGCTAGCCGCGTCCGTGTCCCCCGGCGCTTTTCTGCAGCCGCCCTCTAGCGGAGTTCCATATACGGTGTGGCGGCTGGTGCGGGACCGGCCCGTCCGGGCGCAGGCCGCCGTCCCGTCGCCGGGGCGCCTGTGCGCCCTCGCCTGCGCGTTGTCACACGGCCCCGCCCACCGGTTCGGGCAGCGGGATGTCCCGCGGGGCCGCGCGGGCCCAGGGGAAGCCGTGGTGGAACTGGAGCACGCCCGGCTGTCCGTCACCGGCCGGCACGGCGACCGCGACCAGGACGCCGGGGACCGGCTCCAGTTCCAGGAAGCACCACCGCCCGAACCGGTCCTGATCCGGCGGCCGGAAGGCTCTCACGCCCCGGTCGTCGTCCAGGGTGAAGGCGAACTCGTCGAAGGGCAGTCCGAGTCCGAGGCCGAGCGCCTTGGAGTACGCCTCCTTCAGCGTCCACAGCCGCAGCACGCGCCGGTCGCGGGTGTGGCCCGGCGCCACCCGCGCGATCCACTGCTGTTCCTCGGGCGCGAACGTGCCGGTGATGGTGTCGATGCCGCGCGCGTCGCGGTCCAGGCCCTCGACGTCCACCCCGATGCGCCGGCTGCGGACGATGCCGAGCAGGTTGTAGCCGCCGGCGTGCGAGAGGTTGAAGTCGAGGTGGGTTCCGCCGCGCGGCAGTCCGCCCGCCACCGGCCGCAGGAAGGGACGTCCGCGCCGGGAGCGCCACATGACCAGCTCGGCCTCGGCCAGTCCGGCCTCCAGCGCCAGCGCCCGCCGGACCAGGATGTGCGCGACGAGGTACTGCCGCCGGTCACGTTCGAAGAGGAACTTGCCCGCCGTGTGCCGTTCCTGCTCGTCCAGCCAGTGCGCGGCGAGCAGGTCCCGGAGGGCGGGCGTCAGGTCGTCGTTGGGACACAGCCACAGCTTGACGGGCGGGGCCTGCTGCGGGGCCGGGAGCTGCCCGGGGTTGCGCGTGACGGGCTCGATGAGGGTCATGACGGCGTCGGCCCGTCCGTTGCCGGACACCCGGCCTCCCGCAGCGGCCGGCGCAGCAGCGCGCTCGTGGGCAGCGGCAGCACCGGCGCCGCACCGGCCGTGTCGGCGGCGGTCACGTCCACCCCGGCCAGCCACAGCCGGGCCAGGGCGTCGAGCCGGCGCCCCCGCCACAGCGCCGCCAGGTACGCGCGGGTCTCGGGCAGCTCGCCGAGGAGCACGCCGGGCCCTTGGGCGCCGCGCAGATCGGCGCACCGCACGCTGCCGCGCGCACCACCGGCTCCGGCACCGTCCCGGCCACCGGCACCGTCCTGGTCGTCGGCACGGTCCCGGTCGTCGGCACCGGCCCGGCCGTCGGCACCGACCCGGCCGTCGGCGAACGCCCTCAGCGCGGCGCCCAGTTCGCCGGTGTCGCGCGCGACGACGGCGAGGCGGCAGTCCCGCACGGCCCGGCCCAGCCTGAGTTCACGCGCGAGAGCGGCGAGCAGCCGCCGGCCGTCCTGCGTACCGTCCTCCACCGCGTCGGCCGGCAGCACCCGGTCGGCGAGCCGCCGGGCCGTGGCGGCGAGGTGCTCCGGCGTCGGCGCGGACAGCAGGACCAGTTCCCCGGACGCGGCGGCCGGTCCGGCCGGCCCGGACGCGATCGGCTCGGGACCGCGCCGCGGCGGCTCCTCGAGGAGCACATGGGCGGCCGGGCTCCCGGCCGCCGGGCGGACGGCCACGGTGGCGCGGCGCGGCAGTTCGCGTCCCGACTGATCGTGCGGCCGTGCCCACGGCACGGCCGAGGAGCCGCCGGGAGCGGGCAGCAGCGTGCCGTGGCGCAGTTGCAGCACCGCCCGCACCAGGGCCGCCAGTCCGGTCGCCGCGCCGGTGTCGCCGGTCGTGGCGGCCACGGTGGTTTCGGTCTCCCGCAGCCCGACACCGGCCGCCGTGACACCCGCAGCGGCCAGCGCCCGGCGGGCCAGCCGGTCGGCGGCGGCCTCCCGCGCGCGTCGTCCGGGATGGGCGACGGCCGTGGCCCGCACGACCGCGTGGACGGTGTCGCCGGCGGCCCGGGCGGCGGCGAGCGGCCGGAGCAGTACGACCCCCACGCCCTGTCCTCCTTCGGCGCCTTGGGGGTGCCGGCGGGCGGGGCCGGGCCGCGGGCCGACGGCGCCGACCAGGGCGGCGCCGCACTCCCCGGCGCGCAGCGCGGACAGCGCCTGGTGCAGGGCTACGAGGAAGGCCGCCCCGCCACCGCCGACGCAGTGGCCGGGCCCGCGCAGGTCCAGCAGGGTGGACAGGCGGGCGGGCAGGGTGACACCGGCACCGGCGGCGGCCGGGGCGTCGCCCGCCGGTGCCGGGGCGACGGCGGCTCGGCCGAGGGGGTCGTGGGCGACGTACACGCCCACCGCGCGCGGTTCGCCGTCCGCCGCGGTGAGGGTGTCCAGGCGGGCGCCGGTGCAGCCGGCCGTCTCGAGGGTCTGCCAGAGCACTTCGAGCAGGAGCCGCTCCTGCGGGTCCATCAGCGCGGCGTCCTGTGGCGTCAGCCCGAAGAAGACGGCGTCGAAGTCGCCTGCGCCTGCGCCTGCGGGGGAGCCTGACGTGCGCCGCCCGGCGTCGCGTCCGCCGAGCACCGCGGTGTGCCAGAAGGCGTCGAGGCCGTCCGCGTCCGGGAAGCGCCCGTGAAGGGCCGTGATCGCGTAGCCGTCCGCCGGGAGGGGTGGTCCGCCGCCCGCCGGCGCGGTCGTCAGGGCACGCGCCGGCGGGGGCTGGGACACGGCGGCACGCGGTGGGGCCACCTCCGCCGTGAGCAGCGCGTGCCTTGCCGCGGAGCCGGGGTGCGCACCGGTCAGGAGGGCCGCCGCCTGCTCACGGCCCAGGTCACCGTTCTTGAAGCGGGTCAGGATGTCCCTGTGGTCCATGGTCTGCACGTGCTGTCCTCGTTCACAGGGGCCGCGGCGTCAGCAGGGTGACCGCTTCGTCGACCGTGAGCATGTCGTCGCGCACCGCGTCGAGCAGCGCGTTCACCTCGTCCTTGGTGAGGTCGCTGCGTACCGGGTCCGGCGCGGCGTCCGCCCGGGCGAGGCTCCCGGCCGCCCCCGGCGCGCCCGGCGCCGCACCGGCGATGTACTGCGCCATGGCCGCGAGGCTGGGGTGGTCGTAGAGCGTGACGGGGCGCTCGCTGAGGCCGTACGCACGGTTGACGGCGGCCACGAACTCGGCGGCCATGACGGAGTCGAGCCCGAGCAGCGGGAAGGCGGTCTGCGGGTCGAGTGCGGCGGGATCGCAGTGGACGGTCGCGGCCAGGTGACCGCGCAGCTCGTCCAGGACGGCGTCCGCGCCGGACACGGTGAGCCCGGCGGACGTGCCGGAGACGGCGGACGTGCCGGGCTGGCCGGCGGGGCCCTGGACGCCGGCCGAGGCGAGGTGGCGGGCGAGGTCGGCCGGGGCAGGGTGGTCGTGGAGCGCGGCAGCGGTGACGGCGGTGCCGAAGCGGGTGTTGAGGGCCGCCACGAACTCGGCGGCGAAGATGGAGTCGACCCCCAGCACCTGGAACGGCTGTCGCGGGTCGATCCGGCCGGGTTCGACGTGCAGCGTGTCCGCCAGCACGGCCGTCAGCCCGTCGAGGATGCCGGCCGCGGGGCCGTCGGGGTCCGGTGGCGAAGCGGTCTGCGGCTGGCTGCTCAAGGCGGGCGCCTCCTGTTCGGTGCCGGTCTCCCGGCAAGTGCGGTGCCGGCTCCCCGGAAGGTGCGGTGCCGGCTGCCGGGAAGGGACGGGTGGTGCGGGTCAGCCGGCCGGGGCCAGGCTGGGCTCCGGCGGGGACTGCGGGGAGGGCCCCGGCACCACCGGTACGGGCATGCCGTCCTGGGTGGCGGCCAGGATCGAGTGCTGCAGGCGGCGCAGCCGCGGGGAGGGTTCGATGCCGAGGTCGCGCACGAGGCTGGTGCGCAGCCGCTGGTAGACGCCGAGCGCCTCGCCGCGGCGGCCCGCGCGGTGCAGCGCCACCATGAACTGGGCGTGCAGGTTCTCGTGCGTGGGGTGACGGCTGGTCAGCACCGTCAGTTCGGCGAGCAGTTCCCGGTGGCGGCCGAGCCTGAGGCCGGCCTCGATGCGCTGTTCGAGGGCGCACAGGCGGCTCTCGTCGAGCCGCGCGGCCTCCATGGTCAGCTGCGGCCCCTTCGGCACGTCCGCGAAGGCCGTGCCGTTCCACAGCTTCAGCGCGCTGCCCAGCAGGCGGCAGGCGCCGGTGAAGTCGCCCGCGTCCATGGCCCGGTAGCCCTGGCCGGCCAGCTGGTCGAACTCCCGCACGTCGCTGGTGCCGCCGTTGCAGGCCAGCAGGTATCCCCCGGGCAGGGTGATCAGGACGTCCTTGGCGGTGCGGGGCTGCTCGCCCTCGCGGGCGGGGTCCTTCGCCAGGGCCGCGGCGATGAGTTCGCGCAGCTGCAGGACGTAGGTCTGCAGGGTGGTGCGGGCGCTGCGCGGCGGCCGGTGCGACCACAGCTCCTCGACGAGCGAGTCGACCGGGACGATCCGGTCGGCGTGCAGGGCCAGCAGGGCCAGGACCTGGCGGGGCTTGGGCGCGGTGGGGGCGACGGACACCCCGTTCTCTCTCACGTCGAGTGCGCCCAGTACGTCGATGTCCACGCCGTCTCCCTCGTTCGCGTGCGCTGCGGGCCCTCCGATTAAAAAACAGCACATACGGTCTGTCAATAACAAACCGCATAAGCCGTTTTTATTGGCCCCTGCAAGGAACGCCCGCCGAGGCCATGACCCTTCAACTCCCGTGCGGCAACAGCATCACAGCCGACAGAGGGCCACTCGGCCGCCGGTGGACGCCCCCTCGAGTCGCACGCGAGTACGCCATCAAACCAACCGTCGCGGCAGGTGTACGGGGCAAGGAAAAAACCATACGGTCGGTTACGGCCCGCTGGTCAGCGCGGGCCGCGGGGCAGCACCCGGGCGGCGCCGGGGGCCCCGCCACCGGCCGGAGACGTCCGGTGGAGCCCGGCCTGCCCGTCCGCCCCCGCCCCGCCCGCCCGCAGCGCGAGCAGCACGGCCAGGAGCGCGGCGATGTCCTCTTCGCCGGGCTGTCCGCGCACGATGCGCAGGGCGAACTCCCCCTGGCCGGCGAGGGCCCCGCGGTCCGGATCTCCCATGCCCCCTCCTGCGGCGTCCCGGTCACCGTCGGACACCGCGCTCGACGCGCGCTCTCACCCCGCTCGAGCAGGGGCACGGCGGCAGGCCGGTGCGGCCGCGGCCCGGCGGTGCGCGTCCAGCGCCGGGCCGCACCGCACGCGCCGTCACACGCGGCGCCGGTTCACACGGCGCGCGCGGACGGACTCCAGGCCCCGCAGCAGCGCGCGGGCGCTCCCGGCGGCGTCACCGGTCCCCGTCATGATCACGGCCGCCGGCCCGCCGGTGGCGTACGGGGCGTCCCGGGCGATCTCGTAGGCGGTCCGGCCCGCGGGCCCGCACCCGCACAGCACCAGCCGGCGGCCGGTGCCCGGCGGCTGCCTCGGACCCGGTTCCCGCAGGCCCAGTTCCCGCAGGCCCGAGGGCGGCGGCAGGCCGCCCGCGTCGTCGAGGGCGAGGGAGACGATCCGCTCCGGACCGTCGTACTGGCTCAGCAGCAGGTCGTAGGCGCCGGGCGGCACGCCCGGGACCTCGACCAGGCCGATGACGTCCGCCTGGGGCTCCCCGGCGCGCAGCACCGCGAGGGCGAAGCCGCGCGGCCCGGGCTCCTGCCGCGCCGCCGGCGCTACCTCGCCCGCCCGCAGCAGGCCGAGGACCTGGGCCACCGTGACCCGTTCGTCGTGGTGGTCGGGCAGCAGGCGCAGCAGGTGCATGCACTGCGACAGCGCCTTGGAGGCGTCGGCGTCGGACAGGCCGGCCCGGTCGTGGGTGGCGGTCAGCGTCAGTCCGCCCCGGCTGTCGTGCCGGGCGACGAGGGTCACCGGCAGACTCGTGTCACTGCTCACGCTCTGCGGCAGGTCCGCCCGGATGCCCTGCGCGTTCAGTTCGCAGCGCAGGGCCTGCGGCAGTTCGGGCCGGGTGTCGAAGCGGACGAGCGTGTCGGTGAGGCGGTCACCGGGGCTGCGGCCGCTCCACTGGCGGATCAGGTCGCCGGAGACCCAGGGATAGGCGCTCAGGTCGAGCGCGGCGTCGCGCACCTGCCGCAGCAGGTCCACCAGGGGGGCGGCGGGGTCGACCGTGACGGTCACGGGCAGCGGGGTGCCGAGCAGCCCGGGGATGTCGGCCGCGCCCCGCAGCATGAGGTCGCGCCCGGACAGGTGCATGCCGAAGCTGACCGGGGCCGGGCCGGGCACGCCCGCCGCCCGGTACAGCAGCAGGGCCCAGACCGCGTGCAGGGCGCTGCTCTCGCCGGCGCCCCGGGCCGCGGCCCAGGAGCGCAGGCGGGCGGTCTGGTGCGGGCGCAGGCGGCGCTGGATGCGTCCGGGGCCGGTGGCGGGTGTGCGGGTGCCGGGCCGGCCGGGGCTGACCGCGGCGTGCGCGGGCGGGGCGGCCGTGGCCCAGAACCGCCGCGCGGCGTCGGTGTCCTGGTCGCGGAGCCACTCCACGTGGTCGCGGATGTCGGGCCGCCGTTCACCGCCCGGTACGACGCCGTCGGCGAGGTAGGCCCGGTAGAACTCCCGTACCAGCAGCTGTGCGCCGCGCTCGTCGAGCAGGGCATGGGGGTAGCTCAGCAGGATCCGGGTCGTTGCCGCCGGGCCGGTCGCGCCGGGCCGCGGCGGGCCGTCGAGCAGGGTGAGGCGGAGCAGCCCGGGGCGGTGCAGGGCGAACTGCCTGGCCCGGTCGCGCCGCAGGAGGTCGTTCCAGGACGCGGTGGTGCGGCGGTGGTGGACGACCTCGACGGCCGCCCGCCCGTGCAGGACGAGCCGGGGGGCGCCGGTCCAGTCGAAGGAGGTGCGCAGGACGGCTTCGCGGTCGGTGACGGACTGCCAGGCCGCGGTGAACCGGCCGATGTCCAGCGGGCCGGTCCAGGACCAGTGGAGCTGCTCGATGTGGCGGCCGGCCGCGCCGGGCCGGTTCACGGCGGCGAGCACAAGCTCGCGCTGGTGCCCCGTCACCGCGACGGTGCCCAGGCACGGGGGCTGGAGCAGGTCGGCCAGCAGCTCGGCGGTGAGCGGCACCGGTTCCCGGCCCGCCGCCGCGCCGGCCCGGCTCAGCCGTACCAGGTGCCGGCCCGCCTCCTCCTCCAGGGCGACGGAGTACGCGCGGTGCCGGGTGGCGACCTGGGCCGCGACCGCCTCGGCCTGGGCGGTGCCGAGCGGCCCGCACAGCTCGAAGACCAGCGCGGAGCCGGGGGCCGCGCCGTCCGGCTCGTGGACCACGGTGAGGACGGTCCCGGCCTGCGCGTCATGGGCCATGGCTGCTCATCCGCTCTCCCGGGCCGCTCAGACCACCGTCGCGGCGCGACGGTGCGGCCCTTTCGTCTCCGGCCTCTCCCCCGGCACGGCCGGCCCTGTCTCCCGCCTTCCTCTCCCCTCGCTCGCGCACCCCGCCCCCTGCCCTGTGCCGCGCGGTCCGCAGCGCTTGCCGGCTGTTGCGCCCACCGCCCCGATGCATCGCCGACCGGGGCTGCGAGCCTTCAAGACCGTACTGTTTGCGCAGGTGGGAGCCCCGTGCCCGCGAGCGGGCCTGGATCGTCACGCAAGCGGTCCTCGACCTGGCCCGCGGCCTGGCCCGCGACGTGGCCTGTGCCTTGTCCCCCGCCCCGGGCCGTGTCCCGGCCCGTGTCCCGGCAGGCCTCGCTGACCAGGTAGCGGTCCCGGACCAGGCAGGTGGTGAAGGACCAGGCGCGGGCCGCGGGCGAGTCGTCGGCGAGCACCGCGCGCCCGTCGCCGTCCCAGCAGAAGCCGACGGTGGCGAAACCGCGCCGCATCCCCTGCCCGAGCGCCTTGGTGTACGCCTCCTTCAGCGTCCACAGCCGCAAAAACCGCGCCGCCCTGCGGTCCTCGGGCAGCGCGGCGAGCAGTTCGGCCTCCTGCGGGGTGCACACCTGCCCCTGGAGCGCCTCGAAGGACACCCGTCGGGTGACCGCCTCGGCGTCCACGCCCACCGGTCCGCCGCGGCTCACGGCGACGACGATCAGCTCCTCGGTGTGGGCCAGGCTCAGCCACAGTTCGCCCCCGAAGCCGCGCAGGACGGGCTGCCCGCCGGGCAGGTAGGCGATGTCCAGGGCGGCCGGGGCGGTGCCGAGGACCGCGGCGGCCGTGTGCTTCATGACCACGCGCGACACGGCGAAGGCCAGACGTCCGGCCGCGGCGGGGCTGTGCCGGTAGCGCGGCCGGTCCCGGCCGAGCAGGGCGCGCAGTTCCGGGTCGAGCAGGGCGGCGGTCAGCCACTCGCCCCAGGTCGTGTGGACGACGGCCCGCCCCACGGACTCGAACCGGTCGCACACCTCGTCCCAGGGCCCTTCGGGCCCGGCCACGTGCAGCGGCGCCCCGAAGGCCTGCGTACCGCTCATGTCCCGCCCCCGCCCCGCCGCCGGCCGGCCCCTGCCGTCCCCCCAGCCCCTGCCCCTGTCCCTGTCCCTGCTCCTGTCCCTGCTCCTGTCCCTGCCTCTGTCCCTGCCTCTGTCCCTGTCCCTGTCCACAGCAGCTCCGAGCCGTAGACGTCGCAGTCGATGCCCTGCCGCGTCCGCCCGGCGAGTTCCGCCCACACGTCACCGGCCGGGTCGAGGGAGGGCTCGGGCAGCGGGGCGCCGAGCCGCCGGGTGACACGGGTGAGCGCGAGCAGCGCCCAGTGCGGGCGGCCGAGGAACCCCCCGGCCTCCTGGCCGACGCCCAGCACCGCCGCGGCCAGCAGCAGCAGGGCCTGACGGTCCGCCAGGGCCCGGGCTGCCGCATCGGCCGGGCCGGTGTGCCCGGCCGCCGGGTACGGCAGGCGCAGCGTGCGCTGTTCGCCCGCCAGCCGGCGGGCGACGCGGATGAGCGCGGCGAGGGCCGGGTCGTCGTCGGTGCGCTCGGCTAGGCGGGCGGCGGCAGCGGGCAGGGCCGCCGCGACGTCGGCGGTGGACAGCGCGCCCGCGCCCGTACCGGTGGGTGCCGTACCTGCCTGCCCGAGCCGGAACACCTCGCGTGAAGCGAGGTCCCCCTGCTCCTGCCCCGCCCGGACGGCGCGGCCGGCCGGGTCGGCCAGTGAGGGCAGCGCGCGGATGAGCTGTGCCCGGCCGTCGGCCGCGGCAGCGGGGTCCGCCCCGCTCGCCACACGGTCGGCGGCCAGCTCGGCGAGGGCCCGGCGTTCGGCGCGGTCCGGCCCCAGCCCGGCCTCGCTGAGCACGAGTTCGAGGTCGTCCAGCACCTGGCCGACGAGCTGCGGCACGACGTAACCGGCCGCGGCGGTCAGGGCCGGCGTCCCGCCCGCGGTCAGGTCCGCGGCCCGCAGCGCCACCGCGGTCAGGCTCTCGCAGGCCAGCAGGTCTGCGAAGTCCGCGGCCAGCACGGGCTGCCACCGACCTGCGCCCGGTGCGCGCGCGGCGAGGCGGTCCACGAGCCGCGCGGTCGTGTGCAGCGCGCCGCCCGCCGCCCCGACCAGCGCCGCCGGGCCGAGCAGCGCGCCCAGCTGCCTACCCGCCGCGCCCGCCTGCGCACCGGCCAGGGCTCCGGACAGCGGGCGTACGGCCCAGGCGTGGCCGAGACCCAGGCCGCGGCGGAAGAGCGGGCGCAGCACGCGCACGACCCCTTCGGCGCCCAGGCGGCGCACGTCGGCCGGCCCGGGGAGCACGGCGCCGAGGGCACCCGAGGGGGCCACAGCCTCCCGGCCGGCCGCCGACGCCGCAGGGCTGCGGGGACCTGGGGGCCGCAGGGGGTCGCCGAGCAGCACCTCCAGCCACCGCGCGCGCAGCACGACGTCGGCGGAGCGCGGCCCGTCGCCGAGGGGCGGCATGCCGGCGCACGAAGGCGCCGCGGCCTGCTCCGGCCCGGGCGGACCCGGTCGGGTGAGTGTCATCGCCCGCTTCCTCCTCGTCCTTGGCGCAGCCGGCGCACGGGGCTCTCGGCATGCCACTTGGCCAGGAGCAGCGTCTGCCGGCTCTCCCGCCCCAGCCGCTCGCGCACCTGCCTGCGGGCATCCACCGGCAGGGCGCCCGCCCCCAGGGCCGCCTCGAGCGACTCCTCCCCCAGCAGCATCCGGTGCGCGCACACCACCGTCAGCCCCGACTCGTCCGGTACGAGGCTCCACTCACCGCTGTGCGCGGTGAGCGGCGCGGGCGGGGCCGTCTCCTTGAAGACGATGCGCCCGGCGTGCGGGAAGCACAGCCGTACGGTCTCAAAGCCGGCCGCCCCGTCGTCGGGGCCTGCCGTGAAACCGGCCCCGGCCGCACCCGTGTCGAGCACCACGACCTGCGTGCCCGGCCGGTCCTCGCGCACGCTGCTGCCGTCCACGTGGGGGAGCAGCTCGGGCCAGTCCTCGACGCGGTACAGGAAGTCGTAGACGAGTTCGGCGGGGCCCTCGATGCGCATCCGCTCCTCGAAGGCCAGCAGCAGTTCGTCCAGCCGGTCCCACCGCTCGGCCGCCTCCCGCAGCCGGGCCAGCCGCCCGGCCGCGTCCGCGTCGAGGCCGTCCGGCCCGGCGGGCGCGTTGGCGGGCGCGTTGGCGGGCGCGTTGGCGGGCGCGTTGGGCGTCTGCTGCCACAAGGTCACCAGCGACCGTCCGGCCCCGTCGGGTTCGACACTCCAGGAGCCGGCGACCGTGTCACCGGGCCAGGCGGGGTCGTCCTGCTCGAAGTCGACGCGGTGCGCCTGCGGCCGCAGCGTGCGCCGCAGCCGCGAGGAGCGCACACGGCCGTCCTGGAACTCCCAGGCCAGCAGCGTCTCCCGGGCACCGTCGAAGTCCATCCGCTCGACGTGGACGTAGGAGGGCAGGAGTACCGGCCAGCGCGGGGCGTCGGCGAGCATGCCGTAGACGACGTGGGCGGGTGCGGCCACACGGACGGTCCGCCGGACGGAGCGCACTGGCTGGGACGGCATGAGTGACCCCCTTCTTTTTCTCGCAGTGCGCCGCCAGGCTGTCCCGCGCGCCTCGAGCGCCGCTCGAGGCGCGGCCTGGTCCGGCCGCCGGAGCCGGCCGGACCAGGCCGGGGCGATGCGGACCAGGCGATGCGGACCGGGCGATGCGGACCAGGCGGCAGGACCAGGCGATGCGACCGGGCGATGCGGACCAGGCGGCAGGACCAGGCGACCCGACCAGGCGATGCGGACCGGGCGGCAGGACCAGGCGACCCGACCAGGCGATGCGGACCGGGCGGCAGGACCAGGCGACCCGACCAGGCGATGCGGACCGGGCGGCAGGACCAGGCGACCCGACCAGGCGATGCGGACCGGGCGGCAGGATCAGCCGGCCGGGGCGAGGCGGCCGGCGGCGGACATGCCGGCGGGCGCGGGGGCGCCGGCGGCGGACATGCCGGCGGGCGCGGGGGCGCCGGCGGCGGACATGCCGGCGGGCGCGGGGGCGCCGGCGGCGGACATGCCGGGGGGCGCGGGGGCGCCGGCCGGACCGGACACCAGGATGGAACGCTGGAGCTTGGCCAGTGCGGCCGACGGCTCCAGGCCGAGACTGCGCACCAGCCGGGCGCGCAGCTGCCGGTAGGCGTTGAGCGCCTCGCCCCGGCGCCCCGAGCGGTGCAGGGCCAGCATGTACTGGCCGCACAGGCTCTCGTGGGTGGGGTACCTGCTGACCAGCACGGTCAGTTCGGCGAGCAGCTCGCGGTGCCGGCCGAGCCTCAAGTCGGCCTCGATGCGCTGGTCGAGGGCGCACAGCCGGCTCTCCTCGAGCCGCCTGATCTCGGTGGCCAGGTGGACGCCCGCGTGCACGTCGGCCAGCGCGGGCCCGGTCCACAGCTCGAGCGCCTCGGACAGCCGGGCGGCTGCCCCGGCGTAGTCCCCGGCGTCCATGGCCCGGTAGCCGAGCCCGGCCAGCCGCTCGAAGTCCCGCAGGTCACTGGCGCCCTGCCCGCCCTTGAGCAGGTAGCCGCCGGGGACGGTCAGCAGGACGTCCTTGGCGCAGCGCTGCCCCGCCCCGCCGCCCTCGCCCTGCCGGAGCGCGCAGGCGATGTGCTCGCGCAGCTGGAGGATGTACGTCTGCAGGGTGGGCCGCGCGCTGCGGGGCGGCGCTGCGCCCCAGAGCTCCTCGGTCAGCGTGCCCACGGTCACGACCTGATCGGCGTGCAGGGCCAGCAGGGCGAGCACCTGCCGTGGTTTGGGGGCGGTCGGCGTGATCGAAACGCCCCTCTCCCCTACGGCCAGTGAGCCGAGTATGCCGATGTCCACGCTGTCTCCCCCGTCTGCTGCAGGCTTCGTGAAACGCCGTGCCAGAAGCCCGAGTAAAAAACAGCGCATGCGGTTTGTCAACGCGCTTCAGCGGCCCCACCGCACACCCCCTCCCCGCTCGAGCCGCTCTCCAGCCACCGCCGGGACCACGCCACCGCCACGCGGCCCGCCGGGGACGCGGCGGGCCCGGCGGGCCTTTAAGGCAGCCCCTCCCCCTCACCGCCGGGGGCCGGTCCGGGCGGTGCCGCCAGACGCGGCAGGACGAAGGCCCACAACCGTTGCGCACGCCCGGCCGAGAGCCAGTCCTCGTCCCACCCGGCGAGTGTCCCGGAACCGACCGTGGCGGCCACGATCACCGCCGCCGCGTCGTCGGGCGAGACGTCGCGGGCCAGTTCCCCCGCGTCCCGCGCGTGCCGGACCAGTTCACACACCGAGGCGTTCCACCACGTGAACAGCTGCGCCGGGCCCTTGCGGGAAGGGTCGCCGCTCAGCCGGAACCCGGCCCTGACCACGGGATCGGCGGCCATCGCGAGCATGAGGGCGCTGGCGGTGTCCACCAGCGACTCAAGCGCGGTCGCGGCCGCGGCCCGACAGCGGCCGGCGAGCTCCTGCGCCGAGTCCACGGCCGCGCCCTCCACCGTCGCGGCCAGGGCGTCCTTGCTGGCGAAGTGGAAATGCAGGGCCCCCGGACTCACGCCGGCCCGTCTGCAGATCAAGGGCAGGGAGGCTTTGACGTAGCCCTCGTCGGCGAAGACCTCGGCCGCCGCGACGATGAGCGCCCGGCGCGTGCGCGCCGCCCGTACCTGCATGACCATCACGCTTCACCCTCCTGGGCCGGACCGGTCCGCTCCCGCCGCGGGCACGTCCGCCGTGCACGCGCACCCCCGCAGGCCGGCCGGACGCCGAGCCCCTCTCAGAAAACAGCATGATAGGTCTGTTTTACGGGGCGGAAGTGCCCCGCTCACGCGATCAGGCCTTCCTCGAGCCGCCTTCGAGCCGCCCTCGAGCCCGGATGCGCCCTTCCCGGCGCCCGCCCGGCCGGCGCACGGCAGGCGTCCGCCCGCCCGCCCTCGCCCGCCCCCTTCGGCGCCCCGCCCCGCCGCGGCGCGGGGGAACGGGGCACCCAGGGCAGCCGCGCGCTCCCGTCGCCCGCTCCCGCGCGAACCGCCGTCCACGGCAGCGGAAAATCGTCCGGGAACCCCTGGAGAACCCCTGGGGGAACCGGCGTTGTCCGCCGGGGCCCGCACGAGCGGACGGGCCGTCACCGCAATTCCCCCGGCGCGCCGCGGACACCTTCCGGACCACCCGCCCGCAGGGAGGGAGCCGGCCCGGAGCGCCTCTTCGGCCGCCGAAGCGGGCGGCCGGCAAAACGGTATAGATCACTCCGGAAAACCCGGACAGCGGAGTCCCTCATACCGCTAGAAATTAAACCGGCTGGTATGTATCTTCTCGGCCTGAGCGACCCACACAAAACCTCCGCACCACGCGGCCAAGGGGGAACAAGCGATGTCTGCGAACACGCTCCGCGTCGAGCCCGCGACACTCGGCACCCAGTACGCGGAGACCGATCACCGGGCGGCGGCGAGACCCGCCGCACCGCGCCATCCGTCTCTGACCACCACCGTCCCCAAGGAGTTCGTCCATCGCGCCGGCGTCGCCGAGGTCATGCTCACCGGCTGGGAGCGCGCGGACGAGTGCCGGTTCGCCGTGAGCGCCCAGTGGCCTCGCGGTCACATCTTCTTCACCAGCGTGAACGGCTGCCACGACCCGCTGATCGCGGCGGAGACGCTCCGCCAGATCGGTTCGCTGCTGGCCCACGCGGAGTACGGGGTTCCGCTCGGTCACCACTTCCTGATGTGGGACCTGTCGCTCACGGTGCGGCCCGAACACCTCCTCGTCGGCGGCGCGCCGGCCTCCCTCGACATCGACGTCGTCTGCGAGGACGTCAAGATGCGCCGGGAGAGCCTGGCCGGGCTGCGCTACACGACGGTGATGCGCCGCGCCGGGCAGGTGGTCGCGACCGGCGGCGCTTCCTTCACCTGCATGACGTCCAAGGTCTACCAGCGGCTGCGTGCCGACCGGCTGGACGGCGCCGGCCCCCAGCTCGCCCTCACCGCTCCGGCGGCGCCCCAGAACGTCGGCCGCGTCTCGCCGACGGACGTCGTCCTGACACCCGTGGGCCGGCCGGGCCGCTGGCAGCTGCGGGTGGACACCCGCCACCCCGTCCTCTTCGAGCACCCGGTGGACCACATACCGGGCATGATGCTGCTCGAGGCCGCCCGGCAGGCCGCGGTGGCGGCCGTCGGCGAGGACGCCATGCCCCTGTCCATCACCGGGGAGTTCAGCCGCTACGCCGAGCTGGACACGCCCTGCGTGATCGAGGCCCGCCGCCTCCCGCGCACGGATCAGGGGCACGTCGTCCAGGTGAGCGGCCGTCAGGACGGGGAGGCGGTCTTCTGCTCCACCGTGACCGTGGCGGCGCCCGGCACCTGACCCCGCCACGGCCGCGGGCCGGCCGGAAGGGCGCGGACGGCGCCTTCCGGCCGGCCCGCACGTGTGCCCGCGGCCTGATCCGCGCGATTCCGGCCGGGGGTCCCCTCCTCCGGACGGCGGCCATCACCGGCAGACGGAGACGGGCTGTTAAAATACAGACTGGATGGTTTGCAATCGGGGGTACGCCCGGGCACGTGGAACGACTGGAGGACAGCATGGCTGAGCAAGAGCGGGCCATCCGCACACGCAGGACGATCCTGTTCGCCGCGGCCAAGGTCTTCCAGGAGCACGGGTACCAGGCGGCGACGATCTCCCAGATCCTCGCGGAGGCCGGCGTCACCAAGGGCGCGCTCTACTTCCACTTCCCCTCCAAGGAGGACCTGGCCCAGGAGGTGCTCCTCTCCCAGAACCAGGACTTCTTCGTGCCGGACCGCCCGTCCAAGATCCAGGAGATCGTGGACATGGTGCTGCTGCACACCTACCGCCTGCAGACCGACCCCCTGGTCCAGGCGGCGGTCCGGCTGTCCCTGGACGAACTGGCCCACGGCGTCAACCGCGGCGAGTCGTTCATCCACTGGGACAACCTGCTCCAGGAACGGCTGGAAAAGGCCCAGGCCCAGGGCGAGCTGCTCCCCCACATCGTGCCGGCCGAGACCTCGGGCGTCCTCGTCGGCGCCTACACAGGCATCCAGTCCCTCTCCCAGGCCCTCAGCAAGCACCAGGACCTCAGCACAAGGGTCACCGCCCTGCTGCGCCACCTGCTGCCCAGCATCGCGGTCCCCTCCATCCTCGCCTCGGTGGACATGAGCCAGGACCGCATGCTGAAGCTGCACGCCGACATGACAGCCCAAGCCCAGACCCAGTAGCCCAGTAGCCTCCCCCGCCCGGCCCGCGGCTCAGGCAGCCGGGCCGCCCGGCCCGGCTCCCCGCCCCGCCCGGGACCGGCCCCGGCCGGCGAGACGAGCCGCGTACCAGTGCGCCGCCTCGGCGAAGCGGGCCTCGAAACCCGGTCCCGGATCCTCACCGATCCGGGACCACAGACGGTCGGCACGGTACCAGTGGTCCTGGGTGAGCAAGGCGTACTGGTGGTCGGAGAGCTCGGGCACCGCACGCGCGAGAAGACCGCGGTGCTCCCCGGGCGACACATCCCCGCGGGGCACCGGAAACCCGAGGTGGCGCCCGAGCGCCGACAGGAGCCGGTCCGCCGCCACCGGCCGGGGGTGGGCCGCGTGGTACACCGCGGAACGGTCCGCGGCGCTCGGCGCGCACGCCAGACCCGCCACACCGCGCGCCAGATCACCCACCGCGATCAGGGAACTGCGCGAGGCCCGGCCGGCCGGCCACGCCGGCACCTCGGTGAGGAGCCGGGCCAGAGCCGGGATGAACCACTCGTCGCCCACGCCGTACACCAGATGCGGACGCAGCACGGTACCGCCCGCGTCCAGCACCGCCCGCTCCGCCCGCAGCCGTGACATGCTCGCCGGAGAAGCAGGACGCGGCACCAGCGCGTGTTCGTCCGCGCCCCGGTGCGGCCCCACACCATAGACGGACGCCGTGCTGACATAAACGACGTGCCCCACACCCGCGCGCCGGGCCTCCTCCAGCAGAGCAAGAGTGCCGCCATGGTTGACCGCCTCGCACCGGGCGGCATCACGCCCCACATAGGCGGCAGCATGCACCACTACCTCCACCCCCGCCAACGCCCCCCGCAGCGACCCGGGCCGGGTCAGGTCGGCGCGGACGTGACCCACCACGCCATCACGCGACAACGGCGCCCGGCGCGCCAGCACCCGCACCGCGGGCCCGCCGCGGGCGGCGGCGCGCGCGGCCAGCTCACCCACCACCGCGCTTCCGATGAAGCCGCTGCCGCCGACGACCAGAACGGTGCCCCTAACAGGTGACGGCCAACTCGACACGATGCTTCCCCCCACTTCGCTCGAACGGCGACACCGAGGCGGGCCGGCCCGCACGAGGCAGAATATACCGGCTGGACGGTTCTTCGGGGCGGTCCGGTGTGGGCGGACGGGGGCGGGGGTGCCGAGCGGCCGGGCCTACGCGCGCCTGGCCGCCCCGGCGTGCCCGCCGCCGCAAGCGGACGGTCAAGACCGCCGGTGTCCGCGGCACGGGCCAGGCCCTGACGCACGGATCAATGGACCTCGACACACACGCCGACACGCTGGACACCCCACGGCCGGGCTCGCACGGAAACCCCGCTCAGGCCCTGACGCGCGAACAGATAGACCTCGACGCAGACGCCGACACACTGGACACACGTCACGGCCGGGCTCGGGCGGAAACCCCGCAGGGACGCTCTGCGGCGAAGAGCCGCAGCCGGAGAGCCGAACCGCGCGGCGCACAGCCCCGCCGACGACACCACACGCGTGTCCGCACCCCCTGCTCTCCCCGCCCCCCTGCGGCGGGCCGGCGCGAGAGCTGCGACCACGCCAGAGGGGAAAGCGCGGCCGCCGGCGGACAGCCGGCCACATTCGCTGCCACCGGGGGTGCCGCCCCGCTGCGGTGGAGGACAGCGTGTTCGTGCAGCCGCCTGCCGGGGCCGTTGTGAAGCCGCCGCGTCCCACCCGCTCGCCCCGGCATCTGCCGCGGCCGGCGCGTACGTGCGCTTTCCGCCCGCCGCGGCAGCACGCGGCGGCGTCGCCGGGTGTGCTCCGCCGGATCGGGCAGACCCATGGCCCTGAAGGGCACCTTCCCTTCAGTCCGCGGGCCCGTGGCCGGCGCCGGCGCCGGCCGGGGGCCCGCCTCAGTTCGCCCGGGCCCCCGGCAGCAGGCTCCTGCCGGGGCCCGCACGGGATGTGCGGGAGGCGCCCGGGCGGACCGCCACCTGCGGATCGACGGTGATCGTGGTGCACCCCAGCGGGGCGGTGAGGGCGCGGAGCGCGGTGACGGAGAGCCTGATCCACGGGTGGTCCTGACCCAGGGCCGCCAGCAGCCGTGCGCAGGAGGTGAAGGCGACGGCGGTACGGCGGCCGCCGGGAGTGCGGAAGAAGCACGTCACACAGCAGCGGCGGTGCGGCCGGACGGGTACGTACAGCAGGTCGGCCGACGGACGTCCACCGGGCGTGGGGTCCGCGTCGCGCCGGGCATCAGCCATGGTGGTCTCCGCTCACGCCTTGCGGCCTTCACCTCACCGGGGTGAAGTCACGCGCCGCGACGAACGCGGGCCGGCGGGCCGGTGCCGCGAAGGGTTCGCCCGCGGTGTTCTCGACGCTGTTGAACACGATGAACACGTTGCTGCGCGGGTACGGCGTGATGTTGTCGCCGGAGCCGTGCATGCAGTTGCAGTCGAACCAGGTCGCCGAACCGGCCTTGCCGGTGATCAGCCGGATGCCGCCCGCCTCGCACAGCGCGGTGACGGCCTCGTTCGACGGCGTCCCCGCGTCCTGCATCTGCAGGGACTTCTTGTAGTTGTCCCTCGGGGTGGCGCCCGCGCAGCCCAGGAACGTCCTGTGCGACCCCGGCATGATCATCAGGCTTCCGTTGGTGGCGTGGTTGTCGGTGAGCGCGATCGACACCGACACGGCGCGCATGCGGGGCAGGCCGTCCTCGGCGTGCCAGGTCTCGAAGTCGGAGTGCCAGTAGAAGCCGCTCGCCCCGAAACCGGGTTTGACGTTGATGCGGGACTGATGGACGTACACGTCCGAGCCGAGGATCTGGCGGGCCGCTCCCACCACGCGTTCGTCACGCACGAGCGAGGCGAACACCTCGCTGATCCGGTGCACTTCGAACACCGACCGGATGGCACGGGAGGCGGGCTCGACGACGGCGCGCTCGTCGCAGCCAACTGCCGGGTCACGCACCAGCCTGTCCAGCTCGGCGCGGAACAGGGCCACCTCGCCGGGGCTCAGCAGTGCCTCGACGGTCGTGAAGCCGGCGCGGTCGACATCCGCCAGTCCGGCCCCTCCCAGCGGGCCGGGCGCGGCGGGTGCGGACCACACCACGGGGTCACGGCGCGGCATCATCGCCTCGGCCGTGCCGCGGGTCGGATACACATCGGTGCTCAAACGGTGGTGATGCATCGTCGTCATGGTCGTCCCCATGCCTGGTCGACTTCCGGATCCCTTTTCCCGGTTCGCAGTCCCCTTTCAGGCACCCGGCCCGGGCGGCGGGTAGGCGCCCTCGGCGTCGTGATCCTCCCGGCCGGTCAGGGGCGGGTTGAACACACACACGCAGCGCACGTCGGTCTTGGGCCGCATCGTGTGCCGCTCGTGGCCGTCCAGCAGATACACCGTCCCCGGCGTGATCCAGTGCTTCTCACCACTCTCCTCATCGGTCAGCTCCGCCTCGCCCTCGACGCAGAACACCGCCTCGACGTGGTGGGTGTACCGCATCGTCGTCTGCGTACCGGCGTAGAGCGTCGTCACGTGCAAGGAGAAACCCGCCTGCTCCCGGGCCAGCACGAGCCGTTTGCTCTCCCAGGTGCCGGACGCGGCCCTGACATGCCGGACGGTGTCCTCGATCTCCTCAAGGGAACGGATGATCACAGCTCATCCCACCTTCCGTGTGCGTCGCCGGGCACAGCCACACCCGCGCCCGTGTACGTGTTCATGTGCGTGTCCGTGTGCATGTGCGTGTTCGTGTGCGTGTGCGTGTGCGTGTGCGTGTTCGTGTGCTCAACGGGGGCCGGCCGACCGCGCGGGCCGTTCGGTTCCCCGCACCGCGGACGCGAACAGCGCGAGGCCTTCCTCCAGTTCCTGCTCCTCGATGGTCAACGGCGGGAACAGCTTGACGACTTCGTCCCTCGGGCCGGACGTCTCCAGCAGCAGGCCCAGCTCGAAGGCACGGGCGCACACGGCGGCGGCCCGCGACGGATCGGCGAACTCCACGCCCCATGCCAGCCCACGGCCACGCACCTCGGGCGCGACAGCGGGCCGGGACGCGGCGACGGCCCGCAAGCCCTGCTCCATCTGCTCCCCGCGGGCCAGGGTCTGCTTCTGAAGCCGGCCGTCGCGCCAGTACTCCTCCAGCGCGGCGGTGGCGGTGACGAAAGCCGGGTTGAAACCACGGAAGGTGCCGTTGTGCTCGCCGGGCCGCCAGATGTCCAGCTCGGGACGCAACAGGGTGAGCGCCATCGGCAGTCCGTATCCGCTGACGGACTTCGACAGCGTCACGATGTCCGGGACGATGCCGGCCTGTTCGAAGGAGAAGAACGCACCCGTGCGGCCGCACCCCATCTGGATGTCGTCGACGATCAGCAGCATGTCCCGCCGCCGGCACAGACCGGCCAGGCCGCGCAACCACTCCGAGCGGGCCACATTGATCCCGCCCTCACCCTGCACGGTCTCCACGATCACGGCCGCCGGCGTGTCCAGCCCGGACCCCTCACCCGCCAGCAGCCGCTCCAACCAGGAAAACGCCCCCTCCCCGCCGCACGGCCCCCCGTCGTACGGCATGGGCATCGCGTGCGCCAGGGGCACACCCGCACCCGCACGCTTGAAAGCGTTGCCGGTGACAGCCAGCGAGCCCAGCGACATGCCGTGGAAGGCGTTGGTGAAGAAGACGACGGCTTCCCTGCCCTTCACCTTGCGGGCCAGTTTCAGGGCGGCCTCCACGGCGTTGGTGCCGGCCGGCCCCGGGAACATCACCTTGTACGGCAGTTCACGCGGCTCCAGCACGGTCTCCTGGAAAGTCTCCAAAAACGTGCGCTTCGCGGCCGTCGACATGTCAAGGGCATGCGTGACACCGTCACGCTCGATGTAGTCGACAAGCGCACGCTTGAGCACCGGGTTGTTGTGCCCGTAATTCAGCGCCCCGGCACCGGAGAAAAAATCCAGAAAGGGGCGGCCGTCCTCGCCGTACATGCGACTGCCGAGTGCACGGTCGAACACCACGGGCCAGCCCCGGCAATAACTGCGGACCTCGGACTCGAGCCTCTCGAACACATGAGAGGCAGGACGGGAAACCGTCATGATGCTCGCTCCTCACGGCAGACCAACAAACCGTCTACGTCAGGCGTCTTCGCGGCCGCCGCCTCATCGAAGCAGCGGCCCGATACGGTACAGGAACTCGGCATCGTGCGCGTCGGGGAAGAACTCCGCCGGAAACAGAAGGTCCCTTTCGAGCGGTGCCGCGTGCCGTCGGGCGAAAGACCGGAACAGCCCCTCGGAAGCGGCGTTACCCGCGCTGATGGTCGTCTCCAGGTGCCGCAGGGTGCCGCCCGCCGCAAGCCGGGCGGTGAGATGGTCCAGCATCGCACCGGCCGTGCCCCGTCCCCGTTGCCCCCGGTCCACGGCCACCTGCCAGACGACGAGGGTGTCGGGCTGCTCGGGGCGGCGGAATCCCGTGACGAACCCCACCGGCACATCACCGGACTGGGAGGCCACCACGGAAGTACGGGCGAAATCCCTGAACCACAACAGATAACAGTAGGGGGAATTCACATCCAGCACCCCAGAATCGCGGGCGATACGCCACACCGCAGCCCCGTCCTTAACCGTGGGAACCGCCATAACCAGTGTGTCCACCGAACACACCTCACTCTCGCTGCGCCAACCACCACGCGCATGCATCAACCTGCGCGTGAACGGACCCCGTCCGGCCCATTCCCCGCGCCCCCGAAAGACGACCGTTCAACCGACGGATCACCGACTACGGTGTCTGCCGCTTCAGGGTTCAGTTGTCCGCACGGACGTACCACCGTGACACATCGCTACGATGCTACGCCCCCCACACCACACACGCCCACACGAAAAACCCCTGTTTAAAAAAGAAGAAAGGTGAAACGAACCGGCAACGTTCCCCCGCAGCCAGGCAATCCAGCAACGCGGACTCGACCCCTGCACGTCATCCCAAGCAACATCCAGCGCCGGAACCCGGGACTGCTGCAGTCCCACTCTCGTAGTTGGCGAGGGATGAGAGTCTGTCAACGCGGCTTGATGGCCCAGATCAAGCCGCGTTCACAGACCTATCTGCCGTGATCAGAGTGAACGCCTGCCCTCTTCTGCACGGCGGGCGGGCTACCACCAGCATTATCCTGACCGGAACATCAACGGCCACGACAGGACCGCGTCGCCTGTCCTATCGATGTGGCTCCGGCCACGGGGGAATTTCGTCATCGACCCTGATCTCCTGGCGGCTCTGTGGAGAGAACGGCATCCGTCGGCCCCTCCGGTCGCTCACACGTTTCGCACCAGGTACGCGGATCGCCGGGTTCGCTTCCACAGCCTCCCCGGCTCGAAGCGCTATCTGCAGTCCGGGGACGAGTACGCGATCGTGCTGGACCGGTACAACACGATCCTCGACGAGTTGTTCACGGACACCGATGTGTTCGCGGTGACGATGGACTGGTCGGACACACCGACCGGGCCCCCGGGCTACTCGACCCCACGACCGACACTGCACCCGGGCAGCATCCGCTGGTGGACCGAGTCGGACCAGGATGACCCTGACCCGGAATTCCACACCCACACGCGCCTGTACGCCGACCGGCGCCGGTGGAGTCACGGCTGTGCCGACGGGCTGCTGCGAGCAGTCGCGGACGAAGCGCTCGCGGAAGTCTTCATCACCGACACGAAACTACGCCATATCCACCATCCCTACGACGGCGGCGCAGACGTCATCCTTGCCACCCCCGTTCGCGGCTCGCCGTCGGCGTCGCCGAGTACGTGCCGGCCCCTCAGCCAGGACCGGCCCACCGCGTGCAGGAACGCGTCGCCGTGCTGGAGGACCTGGACCGCGATGGTCGGGTCGTTCACCGCCGAGGACAGTGCCTGGGCTGCGACGCCGGCCAGGACCCGCGGTGCGAAGGCGGGGTCCCGCTCGACGGTCCGCTCGGCGCCCAGCGCGACCGTCCCGGCCAGTCGGCGCGGTTCGGGCGGGGTGCGGGGCTGCCCATGGACCTCGAGCAGTACGGCGCTGCGAGGAAGGGGCTCGCACCTCATGCTGCAGCCCCGGTACGCGCGGCGCGAGGCGGGCCGTACGGCCGAAGGCAGCTACTGTCACCAGTTCGACAGGTGACGACTGGGTGCCCATACTCGTCACCAACCTGACCGGTCACGCAGCAGCCCTCAGACGACGAGCGGGCGCATGGGCCAGGTACGCGGACCCGGGAGCGCGGCGGAGGCGCAGCGCGGGCTGCGCTTCTCGAAACTGCCCGACAGGATCCGTCCGGATCGAGGGCACCGTGGAGGAGCGCTTCGCCGATACCCACCCTTCGGCGGCCGCCGCCGTCACCCCGGACTGGTGGCTCATACGCATGGGCGGCATCTGACCCCGCGCCCCGGCCCGTCCGTCCGGGGTGCGCCCGGCCGGGGTGGCCCGTCCCCGCCCTCACGGAAGGCCCCCCGTGCTCCACTGCAAGACACTCGTCCGCCTGACATCGCTCGCGGCCGCCTGAGCGGTCACCATCGGATGCTTCCTGGGCGTGTTCCAGCCCGCCCGCCGCCGCCTCACGAGGACGCCCGGTCGTCCGCCACCATCGGACGATCGGGCGCGCCAAAGCCTTCACAGCGCACCTTTTCGGAGCCGGACGGGGAAGCGCCGGGTACCGGACGCTCGCCGACCCGGCGCTGCCGCCCCGAGAACAACGAATGAAGACCGCCGGCAGGGACGGCGTCCGATGGCGCGCTGGAACGGAAGTGATCTCTCCGGCTGTCCGATCGGTCACGCGAACGACGCCGCGCGGAGATTGTCACGCGGAGGAGCGGGGGTGGTGCTGGTCGCGCCAGGTTCGAGGCGAGATTCCGTATGCCTGTTTGAACACTTTGCTGAAGTGGGTCGCGTCCACGAAGCCCCATCTCCGTCCTATCGCCGCGATGGTCTGCAGTCGCCCGTTCGGGCCGGCCAGTTCCCGCCTGCATGCGGCCAGGCGGCGTGCACGGACCCAGTCGCCGAGACTGATGCCCGACCGGGACAGCACAGCGTAGAGGTGGCGTACGGACATGTTGTGTGCGGCGGCGATCCGTGCCGCCGTCAGATCGGCATCAGCCAGGTGGGACAGGATGTATTGAGTGATCCGCAGGCCGAGTGTCGCTTCCAGCGGTTCCTTGGCCAGGCCGGAGTTGCCGTGCTGGGACGTCAGGACGGCACGGAGGAGTTCGATGCTGGGTTCCACGACGGCGTCGGCATGCTCGCCCTGGTGCAATTCGTCGCTGACGGCCAGCTGGGAGAAGTAGGGGAAGGCGAGGCGCGCAACGGGGTTGTCGGATCCCAGAGGGCGCGCGGTGACGTCTCGTAGTAAACGGTCGGGGAGCGCGAGTGCCGCGCGGGGGAAACGGATGAAGCGGTAGTCGACTCCCTCGTCGAAGAGATGTGTGTAGGGGGCGATCGATTGGTAGACGGCCAGTTCCCCCGGCCTCAGCAGGCACTCGCGACCGTTCTGCACCACCACGCTGCTGCCCTTCATCTGCACACCGAGAGTGACAGCCGGCTCCTCGTCCTCCCGTGCCAGCCGCTCGGTGCGACGGAGAGCGACCGCGGTCGCCCGCGCCGAACAGATCTTGATGGGCCCCACGGTGCCGAGCCCTATGCGGACGGAGATGTCCTCAGCCGCGGGACGGTGGTCTATGTCGACCGCCACCATGGATTTCCACACCGCGTTGCGGACCACTTCCTCCCGGTCCCGCGGCGGTATGAACGCTGTGTCGAGGACCGGGCTCATGAGGCCGGCCCTTCTCTGCGTCGGTCACAAGGTCGGCTTGCCAGTGCAGCGGCCCGTTCCCCCACAAGTCACCCCTCGCACGCACGGTTCCCGCCGTCAGTCTGGCTGGATTCTCTCTCGGTGCGCAACGGCTTCGGAGGGCTCGCACGCGCCTGATCCGGCGTCAGCCCGAGGCGGTGCACCACTGACAAAGTTCCCTGCACGATCGACAAAGTCGGAGACCCACGATGACCCTAGGGTCCGTGGGAGAGGCCGGGGGACGGCACCCTGGCCTGGCCGGCAGTTTGCGGATCGTCGAGAGGGCTGAGAATGTTCCTGCGCACGCGTAAAGGCGTCACATCACTTGTTGCTTCCGGGCTGTTGGCTGCTTCACTGGGAGGGGCCGTCGCTGCCGCGCCCTCTGCTGCAGCCGCGGCCTATCCGTGGTGCACCTCGTCCGCCTGGACGCAGAGTGCGGACACCACCTGGACCACCAGGCCGTCGACGAGCAGCACCGACACGACGTGCGTCATGGCCCGGGGAAGCACCGGTGCGGGTGTCACCTCCCTGCAGAAGGCCTTGCGGGACTGCTACGGCAGAAACATCGCGGTCGACGGGGTGTTCGGGCCCGCCACCAAGGCGGCACTCGAATACGCGCAGGGCAGGGCCGGCGTGAACCAGGACGGCGAGTACGGTCCGGTGACACGCAACGCAATCCTCTGGGGCCGGTACAGCATCGAGACGGGTGCCAAGGTCCGTTGCGCATGAAGCTAGGCGGCGTCTGAGTGGACAGGTGATGAGTCTCTGAGGACCCGGCCACCAGAGGTCCCGACCCTGGTCGTGCCGGACACCGGAATGTCCACGCGGCCGCGGTGTCCCTCGCCGACACGGTCGGCCCGGGTCTTCTCCCCTCCAGGTAGGAACGCCTCAGCATCGCGCGGACGAGGCGTAGACATACCAAGAAATGCAAACGCCGAGATTTCTGATCAAGATCTGCTGCCTGTCCGACACCCTCCCACTAGGAGCATGATGTCTTTCCGTTCGTCCCGCAGCACGTCTCGCGTCCTTACTGCCCTGGGCGCCATGGCGGCCCTGCTCGCCTGCGGCGTCGCTGTCTCCCCCACCGCGAGCGCGGCTGTGTACCCTACCTGCAACACCACCAAGGCCGTCTCCATCACCTCAGGTCACTCCGTCACCGTTCCCGCCTACGGCAGCTCCAAGACCTTGACATGCAAACTGGTCCTCAACCAGAGCACGGAGAACCCGGCCGTGAAGGCGCTGCAGCGGAGCCTGAAGAATTGCGAGGGCTACTCCTACCTTGGCGTCGACGGTTTCTACGGCCCTCAGACGTTCCTCGCCGTAGAGGCTCTCCAAAAGAAGTACGGGCTCTTCCAGGACGGCATCTACGGCCCGGACACCCGCGACAGCATGAAGCACTACAGTTCCACGCTGGGCTGCGCCCGCCTTTGACATCGCGGTTCAGCGGCGCCGGCACTCCCTGCCGCTTCGGCCGGGATCAGCCGAAGCGGCGAGGCCGCTCGACTCCCCCGCGCGAGCAAGCCGACGGTCCCCCGGCCAGCGCCGGTCCTGCCAGGGTTCTCGGCGTCGTCGGGCAGCAGACCGACAGGCGCGGCCGCGGTCTCGGGCAGCAACGGGGGGGCACCGGCCGGGCGGAGGGGCCGTCGCCTCTCCGCCCGGCCCCCTACCGGCCCCCGAAGGCGGCGCCCCCGACCGGTACTTCGACGCGCGTCACCGGCCCGCCCACCGAGGCCTGACCGCACCACCACCCCAACCGGGCGCCGCCTGCCCTGGCCTCGGCCCCGGAACCGCCCCGTCAAGTGGGCAACGCCGCTGCCGATGGGCGTCGCCACCATGCTCATGGGCGTGCTTCCCACCTACGAGGCGATCGGAGTCGTCGCCCCCGTCCTGCTGACGCTGCTACGCCTCGTTCAGGGCCTCGCGCTGGGGGGAGAGTGGGGCGGCGGCCTGCTGCTCGCGGTCGAGTATGCGCCGAGCAACCGGCGTGGCTTCTACGGCGCCGTGCCTCAGGTCGGCGCGCTCGCGGGACTGGCGCTCGGACCGTCCGCTCCCCCGCAGGCGGCCGCCACGCCCGGCGCGGTGGCGACCCGGACGGCGGAGTCCAGCAGGGCAAGCCTCTGGGGGCCGTTCTCCACAGCATCCGAAGGAAGGTGCGGGAGCGGATCGACCACAGCCGCTACTCGGACGGCTGTGCGACGGCACTCGTCCGCAGGACGGTGGTGCGGAACGAGGTCACCAGGGGCCGAAGGTCGACCCGGTGCCACGCGGCCCACAACTGGACGCTTGTCTCGTTCCAGGGAAGCTCGCGCACCGCGACCTCCTCGGTGGTGGCGCGGACCATGCTCTTTTGTACGAGTGCGAGTCCGAGCCCAGCAGCGACCAGGCCGAGCGCTGTCAGTGGCTCGGCCGCGTCGAAGCGGATGTCGGGCGTGAACCCGGCCACTGTGCATGAGGCGACGAAGGTGTCCCGCCAGGCGGGGTCCTGAGCGTTCTCGACGGCGATCCACGGCTGGCCATCGAGGTCCCCGGGGGCCACTTTTTCCTGTTCGGCGAGTGGATGACCCGCAGGGAGAACGAGCAGCAGCGGATCTTGGAGCAGGGGCGCGGCCAGTAGGTCAGGATCACCCGCGGACGGAGGTTCATGGACGAGCGCGATGTCGAGGCTGCGCTGCCGCAGGCCTTCGAACTGCTCGCTCGGCGGAAGGTTGTACAGAGCGATGTGAACGCCGGGGCGTTCACTGTGCACAGCGCGTAGCGCGCCGGGCAGGATGCCGGTGTGCATGGCGTCCGCCACGTAGCCGATACACAGTCCGCCCTCATCTCCGCGGCCCAGCCGACGGCCCAGGTTCTCCAGGCGATCCGCATGCTGCAGCAGTGCGCGGACTTCGGCCAGGAAGACCTTGCCGTCCCGGGTCAGCCGGATTCTTTGCTGGCCGCGCTCGAACAGGGTGAGGCCGAGGTTCTGTTCGAGTTGAGCGATCTGCCGACTGAGCGGCGACTGGGACATGTGCAGCCGCTCGGCGGCTTGGCCGACGTGTTCGGTCTCGGCGACGGCTACGAAGTAACGGAGTTGCCGCAGGTCAAGCATGTAAGACCTCTAAGGACTCAAGTGCGTCCAAGTAAGTCTTGGACAGTCTCAAGTGTAGATCCTAGCCTCGAACACGTCAGTCGACGGACCGCGCACAAAGCGCGAAGAGAACACATCCGTCACCGTCCGTCACAGCAAGGATCTGCACCATGTCCATCAAGTCCTTCCTGCCCGGCCGCCTGGGCTTCGGCACCGCACCGCTTGGCAACATGTTCCGGGCCATTCCCGACGAGGAAGCCGCGGCCACCGTGGACGCCGCCTGGGACAACGGCATCCGTTACTTCGACACCGCGCCCTTCTACGGCGCGGGGCTCTCCGAGATCCGGCTCGGAGAAGCGCTGGCCCACCGCCCCCGCGAGGAATTCGTCCTGAGCACGAAGGTCGGCCGCGTCATCCTCGACGAGATCGAAGATCCGTCCGCCCGCGAATTGGGCGAGAAGGGCGGACTGTTCGAGCACGGACGCCCCAATAAGATCATCAACGACTACTCGGCCGACGCCACGCTGCGCTCCGTCGAAGACAGCCTCAAGCGGCTGAGGACGGACCGCCTCGACATCGTGTGGGTACACGACGTCGCACAGGACTTCTACGGCGACGAGTGGCTCGCCGCCTACGAGACGGCCCGCACCGGTGCGTTCCGGGTGCTGCAGAGGCTGCGCGACGAAGGCGTCATCAAGGCCTGGGGTCTTGGCGTCAACCGGGTCGAGCCCCTGGAGCTGACGCTCGACCTCGAGGAGCCCGAGCCGGACGCGTTCCTCCTTGCCGGCCGCTACACGCTGCTCGACCACGAGCGCGCCCTGCAGCGCCTGCTGCCCGCCGCGAAGGCCCGGAACGTCGACATCGTCGTCGGTGGACCGTACAGCTCCGGCGTGCTGGCCGGCGGACAGCACTTCGAGTACCAGAAGGCCCCCGCCTCGGTCGTCACCAAGGTGGAGCGCATCAAGGCACTCGCAGGGCAGCACGGCGTGGGCATCAAGGCTGCAGCGCTGCAGTTCTCCCTTGCTCACCCCGCGGTCGCCGCGGCCATCCCCGGCGCCTCCCGGCCCAGCCGCATCGCTGAGGACGTCGCCGCACTCGGCGAGAAGGTCCCGGCGGCCTTCTGGGCAGCTCTGCGCACGGAAGGACTGATCGCCCAGGACGCTCCCGTACCCAACGCCTGACCCCTACCTCACCCGAACAGGAGACGACCATGGCGACTACGACCGCAACCACCGACATCCCGGTGCCCGCCGACCGCGTCTGGCAGCTCATCGGCGGCTTCGACTCCCTGCCCGACTGGCTGCCCTACATTCCCGCGAGCACGCTGAGCGAAGGCGGCCGCGTCCGCAGCCTCACGAACGAGGAAGGCGGTGTCATCGTCGAACGCCTCGAAGCGTTCGACAACCAGGCGCGTAGCTACAGCTACTCCATTGTGCGGGCCCCCTTCCCTGTCACCGACTACCGCTCCACCCTCACCGTGCACGAGAAGCCCGGCGGGCAGAGCCGTGTGGAGTGGGCCGGCACCTTCACACCGGCAGGTTCGAGCGAACAAGAAGCCATCGCTCTGTTCCACGGCATCTACACCGAAGGGCTGGCCGCACTGAGGAAGACACTCGAGGCGTGAACACGGAGACGGGACGCCCGGTGGCGCCGTCCGGCTCCGCGAGGACTCTGTCCGGCGCCAACGGGCCCTGTGCTGGGAGATCTTGCAGCTTTCGGCCGCCACCTGTCGCGCTGGCCCTGCCCATCTGATGCTGCGGGTTCCCCACAGCTGACCCGCCGGCCACCGTTTCCGTCGGCCCAATCACCGATCCGCTCGCGCTGCGGCCGAGGCGGCTCGGACCCGCGAAGCCGCACGTCGACATGAGCCACGGCTCATGGCTGCGTGCGGCGTGGGCCGCGGTCTGAGACGTCCCTCAACACCCTGGATGACCAAGGAGAACCATCCGTGCAACGATGGCACCTGCAGCGGTGAGCCACGCCGTCTGCGGGGTCGGGCCGGGGGAACGTGCCCGGCCGACCGGGCAGGCGATGGCCCCGCGTCGGGACGCCGCGCCGGTTCAGCGCGCCCCGCGCCCGCCACGCATCACGATCGCGTCTGCGGTGGTTCCCAGATCGAGCAGTCGTGGGCGAAGAGCACGCGTCGGGGATCGAAGTCCATCAGCCGGTCCAGCCAGGGCCGATACGGGGGAACGGGCTCTTCCACACCGTCAAGGGCGGCGCGGCGGGCCAGTTGCTCGGAGTCGAAGTGGGAAGCGACGTCGTGTGCCTGGCCCGCGAGGACCACAGTGCCGTCGTCCTGCCGGAGGACCAGCGACTGGTGTCCTTGAGCGTGCCCAGGCGTCGGAATGATCCAGACCCCCGGCCACACTTCGGCCTCCCCGGCGGCTACTTCGTACGTCGCGCCGGGGAAGTCGATCAGGTGGTCGAAGGTGTGGCCTCCCCCGCGGGCGGCCTCCAGTTCGGCCTTCTGGACGAAGACGGGCCTGCCGCCCAGGTAGGGGTTTCCGCCGCAGTGGTCGAAGTGCAGATGGCAGTTCACCACCACGGAGATGTCGTCCAGACCGACTCCGGCCGCGGACAGGGCGTCCTCCAGGGCGCGGCGTCGCGGCCGGTAGTGGGCTTCGGTTTCGGCGTCCGCGTCACCGACGCCGGTGTCGAAGAGGATCAGCCCCTTGCCGTGTCGCACGAGGTAGGCGAGGACAGGCTCCACCCGTGGCTGCGAGGTGCCCGTCTCCGACGCCGGCCGGACGAAGTACCCGAGATCCAGCCGCCGCACCGTCACGTTCCCCATCGTGTTCCCCACGCCGTCATCCTGACAGCCCGCCGCCCGCCCCCCGAGCCGGTCTGCCGACAGCAGACCCCCGGCTCACGAGCCGCAGAGGGCGGGGGGCGAAAGGCGAGGCGCGGGAGGGCGGAGCGCAGTGGGGCGCAGTGGGACGCAGGGACCTGAGGCATCGACGGATCGCCGCGCGGGGGCGACGTCACACCGTGCCCGCGCTCGCGCATGCCGCCGCCGCTCGTGCCGCGCCCGCCTGACCGCGCGCCCGTCACGCCCGTCACGCCCGTCACGCCCGTCACGCCCGTCACGCCCGTCACGCCCGTCACGCCCCAGGGTGCGGCGCCGTCAGGTAATGCTGCACGGTCGGCGCCAGCCACGCCGTGATCTCCTCCGGATGCAGGTGCACCGCGGGTGGGAAGCACAGGACGTAGCGGGTGAGGGCCAGGCCCAAAAGCTGAGAGGACACCAGCGCGGCGCGTGCCGGCGCCTGCTCGGGGTCGGGGCACAGCCGCCGGGCCAGCGGGAGAAGCTGGTCGCTGAAGATGCCCCGCATCCGCTCGGCGCCGGCGTCGTTGGTCACGCCGACCCTCAGCAGTGCGGTGAGCACCTCGTTCTCCTCCCACTGGTGCAGAAAGTGCGTCACCAGCGCACGGCCGGCCTCCCCGCGGGGCAGCGAGCCCGCATCCGGAAGCTTCAGATCGATGGCGACGGCCGCCGCGAACAGCCCCTCCTTGTTGCCGTAGTAGCGCATCACCATGGAAGGGTCGATCTTCGCCTGCTGGGCGATGGCACGGATGGTGGCGCGCTCGTAACCGTCGGCGGCGAACCGCTCGCGAGCCGCCTCCAGGATGGCCTGTCGGGTGGCATCGGAGCGACGGGCGGGGGTGGCGGACGTGCTCTCGTTCATGCCAACGATCGTAGGCCAACACGCATTGGCCAACAAGCGTTGACGCGCACGTAGGCACTCATCTACTTTCATCAGCAGGACATTTGCCAACAGCCGTTGGCCCACAATCGTTGGCTACCGGAGGTCACCATGAACGGCACCAGCACGGGCAAGGGCAACGACCCCACCCCGGGCGCCACGCCCCCCGTGATCGTCGTGGGCGCCGGACCCACCGGCCTCATCCTGGCGGGCGACCTCGCCGAGGCCGGCATCGCCGTCACCCTGCTGGAGAAACGCCCCCGCCAAATCAGCAACCTCTCCCGCGCGTTCGGCGTCCACGCCCGCACACTGGAACAGCTTGACGCCCGCGACCTCGCCGACGACCTGCTCGCCACCGGCAGCACCATCACGCAACTGCGGCTCTTCCGCCGCCTCTCACTCGACCTGACCACGCTGCCCTCCCGCTTCCCCTTCCTGCTGATCACCCCCCAGTACGAGGTCGAGCGCCTCCTGGAGCAGCGGGCCCGGCGGCTCGGCGTCCGGTTCCGGTACGAGACCGAACTCCTCGCGCTGCGCCAGGACGCCGACGGCGTGGACATCGACGTCCGCACCGGGGAGGGGACGACCACCACCCACCGTGCCGCCTACGTCGTCGGCGCAGACGGCCATCGCAGCACCGTGCGCCAGGCGATCGGGCAGCCCTTCCCCGGCGACTCCGTCATCACCTCCCTGTTCCTCGCCGACGTCCGGCTCGGCCAGAAGCCCGACAGCGTTCTCACCGTCGACGGCACCGGTGACGTCTTCGCGATGATCGCCTCCTTCGGCGACGGTTGGTACCGCGTCATGGGCTGGAACCGCCGCAACGAAGTCCCGGACGACCACCCCCTCGACCTCGACGAGGTCAAGGACGTCACCCGTCGCGCCCTGGGCACCGACTACGGCATGCACGACGCCCGCTGGCTCTCCCGCTTCCACAGCGACGAACGCCAGGCACCCGAGTACCGGGCCGGCCGCGTCTTCCTCGCCGGCGACGCCGCCCACATCCACTCCCCCGCCGGCGGCCAGGGCATGAACACCGGGATGCAGGACGCCGCCAACCTCAGCTGGAAGCTCGCCGCCGTCTTCACAGGACAGGCCCCCGACAACCTCCTGGACACCTACCAGACCGAACGCCACCCGGTCGGCAAGGCGGTCCTGCGCAGCAGCGGCGGCCTCCTCCGGCTGGCCCGCGCCAAGAACCCGGCCCTGCGTGCCCTGCGCGCCGTCGTCTCCGCCCTCGTCAACGCCGCCGCGCCCGCCCGGACCAAGGCCCTGGCTCAGATCACCGGCATCGGCTACCGCTACCCCGCCCCACGCGGTGCCCACCCCCTCGTCGGCACCCGCGTCCAGGACGTCACCCTCAAAAGCGGCAAGCGCCTCCACGAAGCCCTCCGCGGCGGACACTTCGTCCTCATCACCCCGCCCACCGTTCAACTCCCCCACCACACCGCCCCGGACGACAAGCCCGCCACACCCCCCGCCGTCGAACACTGGGCAGACGACCGGCGCACCACCATCCTCGTGCGCCCCGACGGATACACAGCCTGGGCACAGGACGACGCCGACACCACAGCCATCGAGGCCGCAGTCTCCGCGCGTTTCAACGCCCCCGGCCGACATTGACGTCCAAGGCCCTTGCCCGGCGAGCTGACTCGCTCACAGGACGCCGGTGCACGACCGTCACCGTCGGCAGTGCGAGCGCCGCGCAGACCCCCGGTACCGGCGGATGAACCCGCCACCAGCCGCCACCTGCCCAGAAGGCAGCCGACCGTATGCAAAGGCACCGTGCGAGGGTGCGGGAGGCTCGTGGGACCGTCGTCGCACCAGCCTCCGGCGCTTCGCCCGTGTGTCCCACAAGGCGCGGCGCGCCGTGACGGTCGGTCACAACGGCGGGTTGGAGCAGGCCACGAACCCGATGCTGCCGCCGGAAGGGTCGCGCCAGCAGTCCGGCCCCGGCCGCCGCTGTTACCACGGCTCCGGCACGGGAACCCGGCCACCCGGACAGCGACATCCAAGGAGGCGAGTGACATGCCGGGACGCGAGGAAATGCCGTCGACCTTGGAGCGATCGTCCAAGGACGCCCAGCGAACATGGATCAAGGCGCACGACTCGGCCGTCGAGCAGTACGGCGAAGGCGAGCGAGCGCACCGGGTGGCATACGGCGCGCTGAAACACACATACGAGAAGGTCGGTGATCACTGGGAGCGCAAGGAGGGCGGGCGCAAGGGGCCCTCGGACCCGCGGTCGGCGAAGCCCCGGCAGCAGGGCGGCCGCAGCGGGGAAGGTGTCGACGAGAACGCGTCGAAAGAGCATCTCTATGCTCTCGCTCAGCGACTGGGTATCGACGGAAGGTCACGAATGTCGAAGTCCGAGCTGCGCGACGCGATCCGCAAGGCGAACCGCTCGGAGACGCGCGCAGCCCGTTCGAGCTGACCGGACATGGGTGGTGACGGGCTCATCAGGGAATGCACAGCTGGTCATGTGAGGTGAGGCTGTGCAGGAACGTGGCCGCGTTCTTCGCGAGATTCTGGTGGACCGGCAGGTCTCCGAGCATCTCCTGCTCGTCGCAAGTCACGTGCAGCCCGGTGCCGGGCAGGGTGTCCCCCATGGCTTCAGGACGAGCGAAGACCTGGCTGTCCGCCTTGACGATGCCGGGGCTGAACGTCGCCGAACGCGAGACGACCACACTCATCCGACTGGACCGTAGCCGCGGGCCGTGACGAGGTGCACGTCGGCGAGAACGTCCAGACCGTCTTCGCCTCCATGCCCCTGGACCTCGCGGGCGACCTGCTGGCGAAGCCGCTCACGCTGGATATCACCATCGGCGAGTGGTTCGGCCACGCGTCCGTCATCCCCGCCCTCACCGAGGCCGTCACGGCGGGGATGCGGTAGGTCTGGTTCACCCGTCACAGGTGCTCGATCAGCTTGTCGAGGGTGATGGGTACGTCGCGTACCCGGATGCCGGTGGCGTTGTGGACGGCGTTCCCGATCGCGGCCGCCGAGCCGACTGTGCCGATCTCCCCGAGCCCGCGAGCGCCGAGGCTCCTGGTCCCGACCTCCTCACTGCCGTCGCCCAGCGGCCCGGTGAGGACGGGGTCGGGCCGTCCGAGCAGGTGCACGTCGATGTCGGGAACGTCGGCGCTCACGGGCACGAGATAGTCGGCGAGCGTGCTGGATGCCAGGCGCCCGGTGTCGGGCTCCAGCGGGTTCTCCTCCAGCAGGGCGTGCCCGATACCGAAGATGACACCGCCGACGAGTTGGCTCCGCGCGGCCCGGGAGTTGATGACGCGGCCGACGTCCGCGACCGTGGTGAACCGGGTGACGCGGGTTTCGCCGGTGAACCGGTTGACCCGTACCTCGCAGAAGTGGGCGCCGAAGCTGTGGTGGACATACCGCGGGTCGGGGTCGCCGGCTGACTCGGCGAGGGCCGTGATGCCTGGTGAATCGACGGCGGCCAGCAGGCTGCCGAAGGTCATCGACCGCCCTTGACCGTGCAGGACGCCGCGTTCGTAGCGCAGGTCGTCGGCGCTCGCTCCGCGCCACGGCGACCTGTCGTCGGTGACGGCGAGCCGCTTGAGCTCGTTGATCGCGTCGCGGGCGGCCCTCACGATCAACGGCACGGTGGCGTGCGTGGCGCTTGATCCTGCCGCGGGCGCGCCCTGCGGCAGCAGGGTGTCGCCGATCTCGGGCGTCACTCGCGTCAGCGGGATCCCGAGGGCGTCGGCGCCGGAGATGCCCACCATGGTCGCCCCGCCGGTGCCGAAGTCCGAGATGCCGGTCGAGACGACGGCGGTGTCGTCCTCGAGCAACCGGATCCGCACGCTCGCGGCCCGGCGGTGCGCCGGGTAGATGGCGGTGGCCATGCCGGTGCCGTACAGCCACTGCCCGTCGACGCGTGAGCGGGGCTTGGCGCTGCGGCCCGACCAGCCGAATCGCCGCGCGCCGACGCGGTAGCACTCCTCGAGGTGCTTGCTCGACCACGGCAAGCCTGTGGAAGGGCTCTTGGTGGCGTAGTTGCGCAGCCGGAGCTCCACCGGGTCTACGCCGGTGGCGACGGCCAGCTCGTCCATCGCCGTCTCCAGGGCGAAGGACCCGGGTGCCTCGTTGGGGCCGCGCATCGCCCGGCTCCCCGGGATGTCGAGGACGGCCAGCTGTGCGTCGACGTGCAGGTTCGGCGTGCGGTAGAGCGCGTCCGTGGTGGCGTGCGCCGGGGTCATGGGGAAGGTGACGGTGGTCGGGCGCTCGGAGACGCTCTGGTGGCTGATGGCGTTGAGGACGCCGTCGCGGGAGGCGCCCAGCCGGACGGTCTGTGTGAGCTGGGGCCGGTGGCCGGTGAGCGTGAACATCTGCTCGCGGGTGAGCACGAGGCGGACCGGGCGGCCGATCTCCCGGGCCGCGGCGGCGGCGAGCGGGGTGTCGCTCCACAGGATGACGCGGGCACCGAAGGCGCCGCCCACGTACTTCGTGATCAGCCGGACGTTCTGAGGCGGAACACCGATCCGCTGGGCCGTCCCGAGGGCGTACGCCGAGGGAACCTGCGCGCCGGCATGGATGGTGACCTGGTCCCCCTTCCAGACGGCGAGAACGGCGTGGGGCTCCATCGCCGCGTGGTGTTGCATCTGCTGGTGGAACTCGGCCTCCACGACGACGTCGCTGGCGGCGAGCGCGGCGTCGATGGAGGCGACGCCGGGCGCAAGGATGTTGAGGCTGCTCGGTGACCCGCTGATGGTGGGGCCGGCCGGAACGTGGGGCTCGTCCGCGAGCGAGGTGCGCGGTGGCCGGGTGTCGTAGGTCGCGGTGACCCTCGCGGCGGCGTCGCGTGCCTGTTCGGGGGTCTCGGCGACGACCATCGCGATGGCCTGGCCGTGGAAGTGGACCTCCGCGTCGCGCAGCGGGACGTAGTTCTCGACGAAGCCGGCGAGCGGACCGGTGATGGGATACAGGCCCAAGCGGGTGTCGGGCGCGGCATACACGCGCAGGACGCCGGGTGAGGCCAGTGCTGCCGCCGTGTCGATGCCGGTGAGGGTGCCTCGCGCAATGGTGCTGGTGACGAGATGGGCGTGCGCGAGGCCGGGGGCGCGGTAGTCACCGGAGTACTCGGCCGCGCCGGTGACTTTCAGCCTGCCGTCGACGCGCTCGGTCTCGCGTCCGACTGGGGAACGGGACATCGTGAATCCTTCAGCTGCTGAATGCGAGTGCGCCGGTCGACGGAGCACTGTGGTGGATGGGGACCCCGGTGCTCAGGGGTGCCCCCGAGCCGCCGTGCCGGTGGGCGACGACCTCCGCCGCGATCGACAGCGCCGTCTCCTGCGGGGTTCGTGCCCCGAGGTCGAGGCCGATGGGCGAATGCAGGCGATCGAGCTCGCTTTGGGTGAGACCGGCCTCACGGAGCCGGGTCAGGCGTTCCTCGTGGGTGCGGCGGGACCCCATGGCACCCACGTACGCGACTGGCATGCGTAGCGCGGCGGTCAGGAGGGGCAGGTCGAACTTGGGGTCGTGGGTGAGCACGCACACGACGGTGCGCCGGTCCAGCAGGCCGGCCTCGGCCTGGGACCCGAGATAGCGGTGCGGCCACTCGACGACGACCTCCGCGTCCGGGAACCGTTCCGGGGTGGCGAACGTGGCCCTGGCGTCGCAGACGGTCACCCGACAGCCGAGGAAGGAGCCGAGCCGGGCCAGCGCGGCTGCGTGGTCGATGGCGCCGAAGACCAGCATGCGAGGCGGTGGGGAGCTGCTCTCCACCAGCAAAGTCATCGGCTCCCGGCAGTAGCTGTCGGCCACCCCGAGCTCGAGCGTGCCGGTCCGCCCTGCGTGCAGGGCACCGATGGTCCGTGCCTCGGCGACCTGGTCGAGCAGTTCGTCCCCGAGCGTTCCCGCGACGGATCGCCCGGGCCTGACGACGATCGCTCGACCGAGGTGGGTCTCCGGGCCGCGCACGATCGTGGCCACGGCCACCGCCCGGCCGCCCGCGGCATCGGCCAGAGCCGATGCGAGCCATGGTTCGGTGGTCGGGTCGTGGTGGCGCAGGAGGAGTTCGATGGTGCCGCCGCAGGTCAGACCTACGTCGAACGCGTCGGCGTCGCTGTATCCGAAGCGCAGGGCGCGGGCTTGGCGGTCCCCGGCCAGCATGTCCCGACACGTGTCGTGGACCGCGGCGTCGACGCACCCGCCCGACACGTTGCCCAGCACAGTGCCGTCCGCGTCCACGACCAGGGACGAGCCGGGCTGCCGCGGAGCGCTGCCGGCGACACTCGTGACGGTGGCGGCCACGAACGGGATCCCACGACGGACAGGTCCGACCAGGTCAGCGGCGATCTCAAGCATGTGGGCCGCCAGATCCGGGGCCGCCTGCCTGGACGGAGTCAGACCGGCCGGGGCCACGTCCGCCGCTCACCTGTTGTCCCGCAGTTCGGTCAGTGCCCGTATTACGGTGCGACGCAGCAGCGCGGGCTTGAACCGGTTGTGCTCCCGTGGTCGGGCGCCGTCCGCGGCACTGGCGGCGGCCGCCTCGAACGTTGCGGACGTGGCGGGCCGGCCCGTCAGGGCGTGTTCGACGGCCGTCAGCCTCCACGGCCTGGTCCCTACCCCGCCCGCGGCGATCCGGGCGTTCACGATGGTGCGTCCACGCAGTTGGAGGGCGACGGCGGCCGACGTGAGCGCGAACTCGTACGACTGACGGTCGCGGACCTTCAGGTAGAGCGAGTGCGCCGCCCAGGGCGAACGGGGCACGGTGATCCCGGTGATGAGCTCGTCCGGCCGCAGCACGTTCTCGACGTCCGGGGTGGCACCAGGCAGGGTGTAGAACGTCTCCATGGGTACGGTGCGCGTGCCGCGTGCGGAGGCCAGGTGCACGGTCGCGCTCAACGCCACCAGCGGGACGGCGAGGTCACTGGGATGGGCGGCGATGCACGCGTCGCTGGTGCCCAGCACGGCGTGGCTGCGGTTGATCCCGTCCAGGGCTGAGCAGCCGCTGCCCGGCTCACGCTTGTTGCACGGAGTCGTGACGTCGCGGAAGTAGCTGCACCGCGTGCGCTGCAGCAGGTTGCCGCCGATGCTCGCCATGTTGCGCAGCTGGGCCGAGGCACTCAGCTCCAGCGCCTGCGCGATCATCGGGTAGTGCTGGCGCACGGCGCGTGCGGCAGCCACGTCGCTCATTCGTTCAAGCGCACCGACGTGGAGACCCTCGTGGTCCAAGGTGATGCCGTCCAGTGGCAGCCGGTTGATGTCCACGAGACGGTCGGGTGACATCACCTCGAGCTTCATGAGGTCCACCAGGGTGGTGCCACCGGCGAGGAACGCGGTGTCCGGCCCGGCGGCCCGCACGGCCTCACGGACCGTCCGCGCCTGGGCGTAGGTGTAGGGCCGCATCAGCGCATCACCCGCTGCGCGTCCCGAATGGCGTCGACGATGCGCGGGTAGGCGCTGCACCGGCAGATGTTGCCCGACATGCGCTCACGTATCTCGTCGTCGGAGCGGGCGGGGCCCTCGTTCTCGACCATGGCGACCGCGGACATGATCTGCCCCGGGGTGCAGAAGCCGCACTGCAGACCGTCGTGGTCGACGAAGGCCTGCTGCATGGGGTGCAGCCGGTCGCCGTCGGCCAGCCCCTCGATCGTGGTGACCTGGTGGCCGCTCGCCGTGGCGGCCAGCGTGAGGCACGACAGCACGCGCCGGCCGTCGATGTGCACGGTGCAGGCGCCGCACTGTCCCCGGTCGCAGCCCTTCTTGGTGCCCTTGAGGTCGAGCCGCTCGCGGAGAGTGTCCAGCAGGGTCGCCCGCGGGTCCACCCGCAGGGTGACCGGATCGCCGTTGACGGCGGCCCGTACCGTCACCGACGTCACGCCCTCGGCATCGGCTGCCGGGGCAGCCTCTGCCGTCTCGGCCTGTCCGGTCAGCAGCGGCGCCACGGTGACGGCGACCAGGCTCCCCCCTACGAAGCTGCGCCGGGACACACCCGGACCGGCGCCTCCCACATCGTTCTGTTGGTTCATCAATGCCTCCTGGCTGTTCGCGAGTTCGGAGTGGGGAAGGCCGGCGCCGCGACCACGCGTGTGGTCTCCGGGTCAAGCGCTGCTCCAAGGCTGGCCGCCGGGAGCAGGATCATCCAGGCTCTGCCGATCCCAGGCTGAGGTCGAGCTGAAGGAGCCGGAGCGGGCATCGATCCGGGTCCGCGGGACGGTGCGGGATCCGATCGGCCGCATGTGACGCACCACGCGTCGGGACGGCAGAGGTCCGGCCGGTTCGGTGAACACAGAGGACGGCGCACGACGACCGACCGCGCGAGGTCGGGCCGGGCCGGGCCGACCGGTTTCCTCCGACGGCGACAGGCGGCACTGCAGCCGGAGGACGTCATGCCCGTACGTGGTGCGCCACGAGGACCAGCGAGCTGTGGGCGGGAGAAGGTGGCTCGGCCGTGCAGCATGTCGACCGACCACTACGACAGTCGGTGCCGGCCTCGGGCGCCGTCAGGACGGCATCCGGCGGAGTCGGTCTTCGGTTCGCCGGTTTCAGTGCAGTGTCTGCGTGCCGATCACGGACAGGACCTGCAGCTTCTCGTAGCTCTCCGTGCCCGGAACGGCGGTGTAGACCATCAAGGAATGGGCCTGGTCGGGATCGATCAGGCGCTGGCAGTTCAGCTCCAGGGCACCGACCTCGGGGTGAACGAAATGCTTGACCTCGCGCGGACGGATCCCGATCTCATGGTCGTCCCACACCCGCCGGAACTCTTCGCTGGAGTCCAGGAGCAGATCCGCCAGATATGCGGCTCGGGAGTCGGGACCCCGGAGGGTGACGATCGCGCGCAGGCCTGCGGCGTACATCCGGGTCATGAACGCGTGCTGCTCCGGAGCGTACAGGTCCCGGGCACCGGGTTCGGTGAACCACCGGTAGCCACTGCTGCGAGCAGGACCCGTGTACTGCGTCGTGTCGCCGGTGAGGGCGACGCCCATCGGTGTCTGCCGCAAGGTCTCGCCGAGCTCGGTGACGATCTCCGCGGGCGTGTCGTGCAGCCGGTCCAGAACACGCAGCAACCCCGGGCTGATGTGCTCACTGGAGCTGTCACGCGGCGGCGGGTTGTGCCCGGCCAGCCGGAACAGATGGTCACGCTCGTCTATGGACAGGTGGAGTCCCTGGGCGATCGAGGCGAGCATCTGCGGTGACGGCTGCGGACCGCGCTCGCGCTCCAGACGGGAGTAGTAGTCGGCCGACATGTTGCACAGCGTCGCCACCTCCTCCCGCCGTAGCCCGGTAGTCCGGCGGCGCCGTCCCCGAGGCATTCCGACGTCCTCCGGCTGCAGCGCCTCACGACGGTTGCGGAGAAAGCCCGCCAGCCCTGCGCGATCGATCACGGCGCTCCCCTTCCGAGAGTTCTGCCTCGTTTCCCCGTGCTGTTTCAGTTCTATCGCCCGTGCATTCGCGCATCCACGGCTTGTCGATCCCCCCTTACCGGCTCCGACAGGGGCTGGTTGACGAGCGGACGGTCTCCTGGCCGCACGGCTTCCGCCGCCCACGGATCCGCTGGGAACGACGCGACGACATCCACGAAGCCTTCCTCGGACCCGCTGTCTGCCTGATCACCCGCCGGCACGTCCTGAGGCGTTGTCAGGGCTGGTCAAGACCCGCGTCGCGCGTCAGCGCACGGTCGACGGGCCTTCCCCGCGGGGCGGGTCCGGGTTGCCGCCGCGCCTGCGGGCCACCGGTCCAGGTCAGTTGTCGGGGAGGCGAAGAAGAGGATGGATCTCTCACGCGGCCCGGACCTGGCTCGAGGCCCCTCCCCACATCAGGCACGTGTCATGCCGGTCGGCGCCTGCCGGCTCAACCTCCAAGGGCGCTGGTGGCGCGTCTTCCGCACCTTCCAGGCGATTACGCCGTTCCTCGGTCGCGGACGTCGCAGCACGGGGCGGAGCGGACGGGATCGAAGGACTGGTCGGAGAGCATGACCAGGTCGGCCTCTCCTCGTGTCGCGACCCATGTACTGACGGCGGCGTCGTCGCAGGCCAAGTGCGACGGCGATGGCGGTGCAAGCGTCGTGATCGACGCGGCCGGCCCCGCTGCCCCGGGCGAGCAGGCGTACGCGGACCACCGGCATGAAGCTGATCGCCCAACCCTGAACTCTCCCCCTCGGTACTGCCGCCCTCCTACCGCCCACGCGTCCGCCCAGCCGGCTCGTCAATCCGCCCCTCCTGGACCACGCAGAGGGACGGATCGGCGAGCCCTGGACCGGTGAGTCCTGGATGCGTGGCCGACGACCGCCCAGCATGGACGCACACGCCGAACGCGGCTGACGCGTCACTGAACGAAAGAGACCACTGATGGCTCGGAACATCGACATCACCCTCCCCGATCTGTCCGGGAAGATCGCCCTCGTCACCGGGGCGAGCGACGGGATCGGGTTCATCATTGCCTCCCGCCTCGCCCGAGCGGGCGCAGAGGTGATCATGCCGGTCCGCAACCCCGCCAAGGGTGAGCAGGCCGCCGACCGTATCCGTGACCTCGTTCCGGAGGCGAGAGTCACCACCCGGGCCCTGGACCTGGCCTCGCTCGACTCCGTGACCGCCCTCACCCAGCAGCTCGAGGGCGAGGGCCGCCCGATCAACCTGCTCATCAACAACGCCGGCGTGATGCAACCCCCGAGCCGCCTGACCACCCAGGACGGGTTCGAGCTGCAGTTCGGCACCAACCACCTCGGCCACTTCGCCCTCACCCAGGGCCTCCTGCCCCTGCTCATCAAGGGCAAGGCCCGAGTCACCCACCAGACCAGCATCGCCGCCCGCAGCGGCGCGATCAACTGGGACGACCTGAACTGGGACCGGGACTACGACGTCACGAAGGCCTACCGACAGTCCAAGATCGCCGTGGGCCTGTTCTCCCGCGAACTCGACGTCCGCAGCGCCGCGGCCGGCTGGGGCATCACCAGCAACCTCTCCCACCCCGGCATCTCCCCCACCAACCTTCTCTCCGCCCAGCCCGGCATGGGACGGAAGAAGGACACCGGCGCCGTCCGGATGATCCGCATGCTCTCCCGCGTCCGCATCCTCGGCACCCCCGCCACCGCCGCCCTCCCCGCACTCCTGGCCGCCACCGGCCCCGACGCGCGGGGAGGCCAGTTCTACGGCCCCGACCGAGCCGACGTCGGCGGCGCTCCCGCCGAGCAGATGCTGTGGCCTCCGCTGCGCGACATGGACGAGGCCCGCAAGATCTGGGAGGCGTCCGAGCGGCTGGTCGGTGCCCGATTCCCCGCCTGACGTCCCGGCACCGCCGCCGTCGTCGACGCACCTGCCATGCCTGGCTCGTGTGGCACCTGGCGCAGGTGGAGGACGACGCCGCCGGTGCCGATCAGTCGTGGACGGCGGCGGGCCGGCACGGGGCGCCCGGCCTGCCTCGCGAACGCATGGGAGCAGCCGGAACATGGAGAACGGTCAGGAACGGGGCAGCAGTCACCCGCGCGAATGTTACGACCGCGCCGCGTCGCTGTCCGGCAGGTCCCGGCGCGCCCCGCGCCCCTGCTCCATGCGCGACGGCGAGGAACTCGTCGGCCGGGGCATGGCCACGTCCGCCACACCGCCGGCGGCCGACCTGGCTCCGGCGCCCGGATGACCATCGGTGCCGACGGCAAGGTGCTCGTCCAGGTCGGCACCCAGGACATCGGCAGCGGCATGTACACGATCATGACGCAGTTCGCCGATGAGGTCCTCGGGATGCCTCTCTCCGCCGTCACGTGCGAACTCGGGGACAGCAACTTCCCTCAGAGCTGCACCTCATCGATCTGCTGGTGCTCGTACCGTTCCAGGCACTCAGGGGAAGCGCAAAGCCACGGCGAGTCCGCCCTCGACGCCCGGTCGCGCCGTCAGCGTGGCGTGGTGGGCCTCGGCAATGGAAGAGGCGATGGACAGTCCCAGGCCGTGGCCGGTAGTGGCGGTTCGGTCCGCGTCGAGGCGGCGGAAGGGCTCGAACAGGCCCGGGACCAGTTCGGCAGGCACACGGACGCCTGTGTTGGTCACCGTCACGGTGGCGACGTCGAGTCGCACGCAGACCTGGCCTCCGGGGTGGTTGTACTGGATGGCGTTGCGCATCAGGTTCGTCAGCAGGTGGCGCAGCAGGACGCCGTCGCCGTGAACGACCAGCGGGGTGTCCGCGCACAGGTCGATGTGCACGCCGTGGGCCGATGCCTGTGGGGTGAGCTCGGCCGTCACGAGTCGGGCGGTGGCCGTGAGGTCCACGCTCTCGGTCTCGTCCAGACCGCCGTCGCTACGTGCCAGCAGCAGGAGCGCGTTGATGAGTTGTTCGGCTTCGCGGTTGGTCGTGAGCAGGTCCTCGCGGACGTCGGCGAGACTCTCGGGGAGGGGGTCGGCGAGACCGACCTGGAGGGTGGTGCGCTGGGCGGCCAGGGGGGTCTTGAGCTCGTGGGACGCGTTGGCAACGAAGCGGCGCTGACTCTCGAAGGCTCGCTCCAGCCGGTCGAGCATGGTGTCGAAGGTGTCGGCGAGGCGGTGCAGCTCGTCGTCGGGACCGGTGAGCGCCAGGCGCTGGTGCAGGTTCTGTTCGCTGATTCGGCGGGCGGCTTCGGTCATGGAGGCGACGGGACGCAATGCCCTTCCCGCGAGCCACCAGCCCAGCAGTCCCGCAAGCAGCGCCATCACGAGGATTGCGACAGCGGACCAGAGCACCATCTGACGCAGCGCTGTGTCCTGGACGGCCTGCACGGTCTGGTCGATCTTCTGGATCAGGGCGACGCCGCTCGGGGCCGAAGTCGAGCCTTCCGGCTGAGCGGGGCGCACGGGCTCAGAGGGCGTCGCAGGGCCGCTCGGTGCATCGCCGTACGTGACCGACAGTCCCTCGACCTGCTGGGCCGTCCCGTAGCGCGCGAGCAGCACCACCAAGGCGAGCAGGGCAATGCCTGCGAGCAGGAAGAGCCCGGAGATGGCCGCTGCCAGGCGGACGCGGAAGGGCAGCCTGCTCAACAGCGCCCGCCAGTTCATTCGCACAGCCGGTATCCCTCTCCTTTGTCGACGGCGATCAGGCCGGGGGCGCCGAGTTTGCCGCGCAGCCTGCTCACCGTGGCGCGCACCGCGCTGGTGCGCGGGTCGAGGTGCTCGTCCCAGACGGTGCGGACGAGCTCGTCGTGCGGCACAGGCGCACCACCGGCCACGAGCAGCAGGTGCAGGACCGCGTGCTCCTTAGGGGTGAGCTCCAGCAACCGGCCGTCCACGGACACCTCGCGCCGCGCCTCGTCCAGGGAGATGCTCCCGAAGCGCAGCACAGCGGGGGACGGCTTTGGCGCGCGACGGCTCAAGGCACGTACGCGGGCCACGAGTTCGGCGAACTCGAAGGGTTTGGCGAGGTAGTCGTCGGCGCCGAGCGTGGTGAGGCCGTAGATCTTGTCCATGAGCTCGCCGGCCGCTGTCAGCATCAGGATCCGCGGAGGGTCGTCGAGCTCCCGTAGTCGTGTGCACACCTCGTCGCCGGTCATGACCGGCATGTCCCGGTCGAGGATCAGCACGTCGTAGGCAGTGAGCTGACACATCCGCTCGGCCTCGTCCCCGCTGGCGGCGACGTCCACCGCCATCGCCTGCCGACGCAGACCGGCGGCGATCGTGCGGGCGAGAACACGATGGTCCTCGGCTACCAGAACTCTCATGTCCCCATAACACCAAGTTCACGATTGCAGCCGGATAAAGAGGTGGGGCTGTGTAAAGCCGGATGAGGTGGGGCGGTGTACGGCGAACCAGCCGGTGAAAGACGGCCACAGGCGCAGCCTGCGCCCTCGACCAGGACCAGGACCAGGACCAGGACCAGGCGGGTCTTTATGCCGCTGTAACACGCTTATCCTGCTGCAAACAGCGGGCTGCTTGTGTCTGGGGCATGAACTTCGTCAAGCGCGCCGGAATGAGCCTTGGTGCCAGAAAGTCCAAGACTGCCGCCCTGCTGGCGATCTTCATCGTCATCTGCACCCTGCTCCTTGGCGGTTTTCTGCTGCAGGCCGCCGCCGCCCGCCAGGAAGCCGACGCGCAACGCACCACCGGCGTCGACGTCACGGTCAAGCAGAAGGGCCTCACGTCGGCCTTGGCCGACCGGCTCGGCACCTCGGACATCGTGAACCGCTACACCCCACTGCTTCCGGTACGTGCCGCGGGGCATGGATTCAGACCCCTGGCATCGCATGCGTCGAAGCCTGACGGCGAAGCCAGGGACAAGGATCAGGGTCCGCTGGCGGTGAACGGCGTCCGCGACTCGGGCATGCTGCTGCCCTTCTCGTATGGCTCGACGAAGATCATGGCAGGGCGGGGCATCACCCCCGAGGACACGGACCAACGCGTCGCGCTGATCGAGCAGCGCCTGGCCGACGAGAACAACCTCGAGGTCGGCGCGACCGTCCAGGTGCGGTCGGGTGACGGCAAGCGCACAGCGCCCCTGACGATCGTCGGTGTCTTCAAGGACCCGACGCACGACCCGACAGGGTGGACGCCGCCGCACGAGCTGCCCGGCAACACGCTGTACGTACCGATGGGCACGGCGCAGGAGCTCGGTACCGGTAGCGCGACGGTCAGCGAGGCGGTGTACCGGATCGGCTCACCGGACCAGGCCGAGCAGCTGCACGCCGCCGCCGAGCGGCTGCTGGGGGCGGTCAGCTTCGACTTCCGCGTCAACGACAAGGCGTACAACGACCAGATCCGCCCGATCCAGCAGGTCGGCACGTTCGCGGGACTGACCGTCTGGGTGATCGCTCTGGGCGGTGCGCTGATCCTCGGCCTCATCGTGACGTTGCAGATCCGCGAGCGGCGCGCCGAGCTGGGGGTGCTGCTCGCGATGGGCGAGAAGAAGTGGAAACTCATCGGCCAGCATGCCGTGGAGGTGGCGGCCGCGGCTCTGCCCGCCGTCGCGCTCGCTGCTCTGGCCGGCCAGCTTGTCGGACAGCCTGTGGGGGACGCGCTCCTTGGCCGACACGACGACAAGCCGACCTCGGCGGCCCCTGCGCCACATGGCGAGATCGCTCCGCTCACGGTACGGGTCGAGCCGGCCACCGTCGTCGACGTCGCCGTTATCGGGCTCGGAATCTCCCTGGTCTCCACCGTCGTCCCGGGCATCGGAATACTCCGTCTCCACCCCCGCTCCCTCCTCATCGACATCGAATAGCACCTGCCCGGCACGACTGCGAGTGCCAGAAAGTCGACCTTCATGAACTTCGTCAAACGCGCAGGGCTCAGCCTGTGGGCCCGCAAGGGCCGCACCCTGATCACCCTCGCCACATTCCTCGTCATCTCCGTGATGGTGCTGGCCGGTGTCCTGATCAGCGACGCGACGGCCCAGGCCGAGGAGAACGCCAAGCGCTCCGTGGGCGCCGAGATCAACCTCACCATGGACATGAACCAGTTGGTCGGTGGCGGCAGTATGCGAGCTCCACGTATCGACGCCGCGACCGTCGACAGGCTCGGGGCTCTGCCCCAGGTACAGAAGTACACCTACTCGATGTGGGACCGCGTCATCCTCAAGGGCAAGTTCACGCTGGTCGGCGGCGGGCCGGTCGATCCCATGGGTCCCGGCGGAACCGTGGGCACAGGCGTCCTCGACACCTCGCTGCTCCCCGATTTCCGCAGCGGCAAGTTCACCCTCCTGACCGGTGAGCACCTCACGGCCGCCGACAAGGACAGCAGGCAACTCCTGATCGAGGAACGACTGGCCGAGCAGAACGGCCTCGAGGTCGGCGACAAGGTCACTCTGGTGGGCAACGACGAAAGAACCATGGCCGACTTCACCCTGGCGGGCATCTACCGCGACCCGCGCCCCGCCACCGAACCCGACCTCCAGTACGGAATCAACCCCGCCAACATGCTGTACGGAGCGGTGGGCGGCCTCTCCGCGCTCGCCTCCGACGGGAACGGTGGGCTGCAGGTCGGCGAGGCGACCTTCCTCCTCGAGGACGCCGAGGTACAGGGTGCGTTCAAGGACGAGGCGAAGCGAGTGGCGGGCTCGGCGCTCGACGGATTCGAGCTGGACGCCAACGACAAGGCCATCCAGCAGATGACGGGTCCGCTCAAGAGCATCCGCTCCACCGCCACCCTCGCCATGTGGCTCATGGGCACCGCCGGCGCGGCCGTCCTGGCCCTCCTGGTCAACCTCGCGGTCAAGCAGCGCCGCACCGAGTACGGCGTCCTGCTGGCCATGGGCGAGAAGAAGAGCAACCTCATCGCCCAGCAGGCCCTCGAGATCGTCCTCGTCGCGGCCGTGGCCATCGGCCTGAGTTCCACGTTCGCCCCGGGTCTGACCCAGAGCGCCGCCCAGGCGCTGCTCGGCCAGGAGGCCACCGCCGCCCGGAAGAAGCTCGACTCCTGGCAGGCCCCGCCACCCGGCAGCACCGGCCTCGGTGAGGGCACCAACTGGGACGACAAGCCCGTCGAGAACGCCGATCCCATCGGCAAGATCGCGGTGGCGCTCGACCCGGCAGACCTCGCCACCGTCGGAGGCATCGGCCTCGGCATCGGCCTGCTTGCCACCGCCGTCCCGGCCGGCGCCGTGCTGCGCCTGAGCCCCCGCACCATCCTCACGAAGGGCAAGTGATCCCACCATGAACGCCGTTACCGCCACACCGCCGGTCCTGCGACTGGCCGACGTCAGCCACACCTACTTCAGCCGGCGCCGCAGGACCACGGTGCTCAAGAACATCGACTACGCCTTCGAACGCGGCACCTTCTACGCCATCCTGGGCCCCTCAGGCAGCGGCAAGACCACCCTGCTCAGCCTCGCCAGCGGCCTCGACACCCCCAGCCGAGGCGCCATCAGCTTCCACGGGCGGAATCTCACCGAGATCGGCCTCGGCCGGTTCCGCAACCAGCACGTCGCCACGATCTTCCAGCAGTTCAACCTCCTCACCTACATGACCGCCCTGCAGAACGTCACCACCGCCATGGAGATCACCGGCGCAAAACCCGCCACCGGCAGCCGCCGGGCCCGCGCATTGCACCTGCTCGAACAGGTCGGTCTCGACAAGGCGACAGTCACCCGCAACGTGCTGCAGCTCTCCGGTGGCCAGCAGCAGCGCGTCGCCATCGCCCGCGCCCTCGCCTGCGACGTCGACATCCTCTTCGCCGACGAACCCACCGGAAACCTCGACGAGGACACCGCCCAGGGCATCATCGACACCTTCCGCGAACTCGCTCATGAGCAGGGCAAGTGCGTGGTCGTCGTCACCCACTCCCAGCAACTGGCCACCCAGTCCGACCGTGTTCTCCATCTACGCAAGGGCAAGCTCACGGAGCAGGTGAACGCCCGTTGAGGACCCCTGCGCAGCTGGTAGCGCCCGCTCCGGTACTTGCTCTGGCCCTGACCGCCTGCATCAGCGGCTCGTCCCCGATCACGCCGTGTCGACCCCGGCTGCGGTGCACACGAGACGCATGCGCCTGGGGCAGGAGCCGCCCGGTTACGCCCTTGAGCCGGGAACTGCGACGAACGACCTGGGCACCACCGACGGCAACCACATCGCGGCCCCGTGCTGCACCAGGATCTCGCAGGCCACAGTCGCTGAACTGTTTCAGGAGGGAGGCCCGAAACACGGATCGCAGCGCGGTGTTGAACGCACCTTCGAACTGGGGCCCGGTGCCAACGTGAGCTCGGAGATCCTCTGAGTGTTGCGCCGCAGAGCATCGTGTGCCTGACCCGTCCGCCGGCATCCGGTCCGTCCTGGCGCTCTCCGCATCCGGTGTGCTCAAGGGCGGATCGTCAGGCCCTGGATACGGACCTGCCGGACAACGAACAGGCGTGGACGGCCATGGCCAAAATGTAGCGTCTCCAAACAGATCTCACCCGGAGCAGGAACGACGCCAGCCCGACCGCCGCCTCGTAGGAGGAGGTGGCGGTCCTGTCGTACCTGGTGGCGACGCCTCGGAAGTGCTTCAGGTCGTTGAAGCACCGCTTCACGGCGTTGCGTCGCGGTATGCCCTCGCGGTCGGAGCCGTGGGCCAGACCGGCAACGCAGGAGCTGCGGATCAAGTGCGCGACGGAATACGAAGTGGATCGCATACGCGAAGTCCGGACGTTCATCGGCCCGTCCAGGCGGCGAGGGCCGCCTGGCCCTCCGCGCAGATCCTGGAGCGATGCCGTGAGCCGTACGCAGCATCGGCGTCGGCAACGCGTGCGATTTCGTCAGACTTTCACGCCTCTCCGTGATGAAACATGAGCAAGGCGCGATCAACGTGACGTGAAGTCCTCTTGAGTCGGCCCGGAGCCCGCAAAAGACTGCTGCGACAGCAAAACCGTGCTCCGGACCCGGAGCCCGCGGCACAGCAGTCGCAATCGCAATGCGAGGAGAACACCGATGCCCGACGCCGACCGCCGAGAGGACATGCACTCGATCTTGCTGAGCGACGGAACCGCCACCCGAACCCGGGAAGCGGCCCCTGTCGACCTGGCGCCAGTGCAGGAACTGCACCGCCGCTGCTCGCTGGGCAGTCGAGCCCTGCGGTACCACGCGGGCAAGAGTGGGATCTCCCCCGCCGAATGGCGCCAGTTGTCCTGTCCGGAACGCGGCACCACACTGGTGACCACACCAGCGGAACGTACGGAGCACATCATCGCCATGACGAACGTCATGCGCACCGGTCAGCGAGGAGTGGGAGAACTCGCCATCCTGATCGAGGACACATGGCAGGCCAGGGGCCTTGGCACCGCGCTGGCCGAACACGCGACTACCGTTGCCCGCCGCGACGGGCACCACGCACTGGCCGCCACCGTGACGGCGAGCAACAAGCCGATGCTCCACCTCCTCAAGAAGCTGAACGCCTCCCCCGTCGAAACCACCGGTCCCGTGCACGACCTCCGCATTCTGCTCTAGGCCTTGGCGGGCTGGTCCGGTGATCGCGCGGATGACACGGCTGCTGCGTGGGGAAGGGCTGGACCAGCTCCTCGCCGAGCACGCGACCGCGCAGGGGCGGCGCTGACGGGCGTCTGCAGTCCTTCCTCGCACTGGCCGCCGAGTGGCGGGCGATGCCATGCCCTCACGCCAGCGAGGCGACATTCGCCGACGGATACGCGCAGACCATGACGTTCACCCTGCTGCCTGCCCGCACGGAGGACATCATCGTCTTCGGGGAATCCCTGCACACCATCGGGGAGAAACTCCCGGCCGACCACTCCCTGATGGGACGGGCGCCACAGCCCCCCACCGACGTCGTGGCCGCGGACTTCAGGGCCACCCTCGATCTGCCGGCCCGCACGGTCGAAGCCGTCGACCGGAACCGGATCCGCCGCGGTGGCCGCGACACCTACCTGCACCTGTACGAGCACTCACTCGACGAGTACGACCCCGAGCCGCGCAAGCGGTCCGGCTCCTCCTGCACGCCGGTCGAGGTCGTCGAGCAGATGGGTCGACCCACCGACGACGTCCTCGTCACCCACCTCGGCAAGCAGCGCGGATTCGCCGACCCGGGTGCCTTCACAGTCGATCCTGCCATGGGAACGGGAACCCACCCGCACGCGGTACTCGAGCGCATCGCCGCGAACGCCGCCGCCCTGGGCGGGCCCGGCGCTGTCTCCGGCGCCGTCACCCGGGCCACCGAACGGATCGTCGGTCTCGAACCGCAGAGGGCCCCTACGCGGTGGCCGGACTGCGGGCCGCCAAGCAGCTGAACAGCCACCAGGCCGTCCCGCCGAACGGCGGGCTCAAGCTGTTCGTCACCGGCACCCTCGAGCGGTGGTGGGAGCGCGGACGACCCCGCCGGACGCTGGGCACCGGTGGTCGGTGCGTGTGGGACTGGTCCGCTCGCTCGGCGATTCGCGCGGTACGTTCTCCTGGCCGCTCTCCGGCCTGGCCCATACCGCTGCTGGGACCGGTACTGCCCGGTTTGCTCGCGTGCGCCGCGACCGTGGTCGACCTCCGCCGACCGGACGGCGCCCGGCCGGCCGGTTGAGCCGTGGGTCAGGCAACCGGCCCGCCGCCCCGTGGGTTCACTCCCGGGCGGCGGACGGACCGGCTTTCGGCCGCATCGGACGCCACCGTCGGGGCCGGGCGTCGCCGCTCGTGGTGCCGGCGCGCCTTGAGCCGGTTGCCGCAGGTCTTCATGGAGCACCAGCGCGCGGTGTTCGCCCGGCTGCGGTCCAGCAGGAACAGGCGGCATTCGCTGTTCGCGCAGGGTCGCAGTCTGCTCGGGGACGACGTCTGGAGGCGCGCCCACTCGAGGACCAGCTCGACGGCCAGCCGGCGCTCCGTCTCGACCTCCACGGCCCATTCCAGTCGAGCGCCGACGACGCGGGGCACCTTGCGTACACCGCTCAGCAGCGGGAGGAGGGCGTCCGGGCCACTCTCACCGCGCACCACGGCCTGCAGCGTGTCACGGGTCGTCCTGAGCCACTCCCGCTCCGCAGCGGTGCCCTCTCCGCCGTGCCGTATCGCCCACCGGCTCAGCTCCGGCCCGTCCAGCCACAGGTCGACCGGAGCGCCGTCGCGCACCGGTGTGCTGTTGAGCGCCTCGAGAAGTGTTTCACCGGCTGTCATGACCCCTCCCTCCGATGTAACCCTATCAATGCCCTTGACAGGTTACACCTCGCGAGGCAGCCTTCGAAGGGAAGGATCTAACCAGCAAAACATACTGAAGGGGTTACTCATGGCCGAGGTGCGACACCGCTTCACCACCGTGCAAGGACACCGCGTCTTCTACCGGGAAGCCGGCCCCGCCGACGCTCCCACCGTCGTGCTGCTGCACGGCTACCCGACGAGTTCACGCATGTTCCGGCACTTGCTGCCCGCACTGGCCGACCGGTTCCACGTCATCGCCCCGGACCACTTGGGCTTCGGACAGTCCGCCACGCCACCGGCCACCGACTTCGACTACACCTTCGACGCTCTGGCCGAGGTGACCGAGGACCTCCTGGGCCAGCTGGGCGTGGAGCGCTACGCGGTCTACGTGCAGGACTACGGAGCCCCGATCGGCTGGCGCCTGGCTCTCCGCAACCCCGACGCCATCACCGCGATCGTCTCCCAGAACGGCAACGCCTACGACGAGGGGTTCGTCCCCGAGTTCTGGGCTCCGGTCTGGGCATACGCGCAGTCACCGGGGCCCTCGACGGAAGCCGCTCTGCGGGGCGCCCTGAGCGAAGAGGCGATCCGCTGGCAGTACACACACGGTGTCGCCGAGCCGGAACTCGTGGACCCCGACACCTGGGCCACGGACCACCGCGAGATCTCACGCCCCGGTCTCGACCAGATTCAGCTCGACCTCTTCCGGGACTACGCCACCAATCCGCCGCTGTACCCCCGGCTGCACGAGTACTTCCGCGCCAGCCAGGTCCCGCTGCTGGCGATCTGGGGAGCGGAGGACGAGATCTTCGGTCCCGACGGGGCCCGGGCGTTCGCGAAGGACCTGGAGAACGCGCAGATCCAGCTGGTGCCGGGCGGGGGTCATTTCCTCCTGGAGAGCCACCTCGACACCGTGACCGATGCGATGCGCACCTTCCTCGGACAGCACCTGTCACCGCGAGAATGACCGCACGCACTCCGGCCTCCCCTATGCGGGTGAAGCCGGCCCGTGGGTGCTCCACCACACCGGCGTGCGCCCCACAGCCTCGAGCCCTCACGCCGCACCCAGCGCCTTGACCACGAGCCAGGCGGAAACACAGGAGAGGTTGTCCGGCCGGCGCAGCCACTTCGGGTACCCCTAGCGTGTACTGCTGGTACACGCTAGGGGTACCGGCCCGCCGAGCGCCGGGAGTTCATCCTCGGGGTGGCGCGCCGGCACTTCGCCGAGCACGGCACCGAAGGCGCCTGCGGACGGGCACCCCACGAGACCGTCACGGACAAACCCACCACGGCCGGACCCGACGCAGTCAGCACCCTTCGCCCCTGTGCCACCACAAGGTGTGGCGCGCCGTGACCGGGTGGTCAGAACGGCGGGTTGTAGCAGGCCACGAACTCGACGCTGCCGTCGGAGGGGTCGCGCCAGTAGTCCGGCCAGAGCATCGCCGCGCGGGTGTCCGGCCCGTAGACGCCGTCCGCGCTGACGCCGAGGCGGTTGGCCTGGAGCCAGCGGACGGCTGACACCGTGCCGTCGCCGTAGACGCCGTCCGCTCCCCCGCTGGAGCGGATGCGGGAGGCGGCCGGTGTGCTGCTGTAGCAGCGCAGGATGGCCTGCTGAAGGGCCGTCACCGCGTTGGCGCTGCCCGTCTGCCACTGCATGTAGCAGCTCAGGCCGTTGCCGGTGCGGGCGGGCACCCGGTAGTAGTTGTTGACGGCCAGGCCGTCGGTGCGCTTGACGGTCGTATTGCAGGGGCCGTAGGCGGCGTGGGCCGGTGTGGTCATCACCGGGCTGGCCGTCAGGCCGGTGGCGAAGAGGAGTGCCGCGGCTCCCAGCATGGCGAACCGGGCGCGGTGTGTCGTCCGTACTCCTTGCACTGTGCAACCCTTCTGGTCGGTGACGTCGTCTCAGCGACTGGTTCAGCCATGGACCTTAAGATCGCCGCGGTCGACGAACTGTGTCGTTCGTGCAGGGAGCTTTGTCAGTCGTGCACGGGCCGGTGCCGCCTGCGTACCCGTGCGGGCGGGCCGTGCTGCGAGACGTACGTGTCGGAGGGGCGGGCGGATGAGAGTACGGGCCGGGCTGATGCCGGGGCGCCGCAGCGGGCGGGGGGCGGCGCGGTGAGCCCTGTGCTGGACACGGCCTTCGTGTCGCCCGGGGACCGGGAGGAAGTGGTCCGTAACGCGGTGTGGGAGTCCGTGGTGGCGGTCGACATCGACCACGGGCCGCCGGCCGAGGAGATGTCCGTGCGCATCGGGCTGGGCGCCGTCGGGCCGATGCGGATCTGTTCGGCGCGGGCGACCGCCGTCACCATCCACCGCACGGCCCCCCTCGCCCGCAGGGACGACGAGGAACCGGCCGTCTTCCTCGGACTTCAAGTCTCGGGAAGCAGTCTGGTGGCGCAGCGGGGCCGTGAATGCGTGCTGCGGGCGGGCGAGTTCGCCGTCTACGAGTCGATCGCCCCGTACACGCTGCTCTTCGACGAGGGGGTCGACCACCACTTCCTGCGCTTCCCTCGCTCGACGCTCGCGCTTCCCGACCGGTTGCTGCGGGACACCGGCGCGCTCGCCCTCGGGCCGGGCAACCCCGTCGCACGGATCGCCTTCGACTACTTCTCCCGGCTGGCGACCGACGACACCCTGCACCGGGGCGCACACGCCGAGGCCGTCGTGACGCCGAGCGTCGAACTCCTGCGTGCCGTCCTCACCTCCCAACAGGGAGCGGCGGACCTGGCCAGGGGGCCCATGGAGGCGACGCTGGGTCTGCGGATCACCCGGTACATCCGTCAGCACCTGGCGGACCGCGATCTGTCGGCCGCACGGATCGCCGCCGCGCACGGCATCTCGGTACGGCACCTGTACGCCGTGCTCGCCCGCTCGGGTATCAGCCTCGGCGACCACGTCCGCGCCCAGCGCCTCGCCGAGTGCCGGCGTGAACTCGCCGGGCCGCACGGCGGAGCGCAGACCATCGCCGCGATCGGCCGGCGGTGGGGATTCGTGGACGCGGCCCACTTCAGCAAGGTGTTCAAGCGGGCCTACGGGCTGACGCCCCGGGACTGGCGCGGCCTGCACCATCCGCGTTGAACACCCGGGCGGTTGTGTGCCCGAGAAGAGCACGGGCACGGTCGGCGCGATCAGGTGCAGGACCGCAGGCGGGCCGCACAGGGGCAGCGGCGGTGGCGCGCGGGGGCGGCAGGCACGGGTGGGGGCTCCGTAGCGGGTCGAGAACAGGCGCCCCGGGGGCAATTGGTGCACTCATCGCCCTCGCCGCGGAAATGACGGAGAATGACGGAAAACCGACATGGCAGGTACATGACGTATCAGGCTTCCTCGGCGTACCATCGCATGAGCCTGGAGGGGTGGTCGACGGCGCGTCCGGCCCCACCGGACAGCTCAGCCGCTCCTTCGTACACCCGGCCCCGCCGGGGCCGGACTCCCCACGGAACAGGAGCAGCGATGCCCCTCGCCACATGGATCAAGGCAGGCACGTCCGCGACGGCACTCGTCCTCGCCATGGCGGGCAGCGCGTCCGCCGCCCCCGCCGTCGAACAGACCGACACCCAGGCGGCGGTGGTGACCCTCCGCTACGACGACAGCCGTGCCCCTGGCTGGGAAGCCGCCATCGCGGCCGGGGTCGCCTCGTGGAACGCCGGTGTCACCAACGTGAAGCTGGTGGAAGCAGCACCTGGCGGTGCCGCCGAGATCGTGATCGTCGCGACGTCGGGCTGGCCCCAGGCCACCCTCGGCCCCGTCCGCCCCGGCCGCCAGGTCCGCGTCGAACTCGGCAGCCAGGCCGTGAACCAGGGTTACAACAAGACCCGGATCGCCGCCCACGAACTGGGGCACAGCCTCGGTCTGCCGGACACCAAGCCCGGCCCCTGCTCGCAGCTGATGTCCGGCTCCAGCGCCGGGACCGCCTGCACCAGCGCCGCCCCCAACGCCACCGAACGGTCCCGCGTCCAGTCCAACTACGCCAACGCCTTCACCGCCTCCGACATCACCGGCGTCACCGGCGTCACCCACAGCAGGACCCTGGTCGACGCGCCCTGATCCAACGAGCTCAGGCGCCGGCGTTTGCCTGATCTGGTGCTCCCCCAGTCGGGTGCGACGTGGCGCCGCCGTCACGCACGGCCGCCGATGTCCGCCACGCCACGTCATGGTGAGGGACCGCAGCACACAAAGACGTCCGAAGAGACAGATCTCGTCGTTCCGGGCAGGGTAAGCACAATGGAGGACAGTTGATGCCGTCGGCTCTCGCGCCCGCCTGTACGGGCAGCTTCTCGCAGGCCGGGGAGCCGTGCGAGCGCCGGCAGCGTGACACGGAGATCTGATGGCGAACCGCGTGTACACCATCGGGCATTCGACCCGTACCTTCGACGAGGTCCTGTCGATGCTGCAGAAACACGCGATCACCGACCTGGTGGACGTCCGTTCCTTTCCCGCATCGCGCACAAACCCGCAGTGGAACCAGGACGCGGTCGTCGACGCGCTCCCCTCGGCCATCCGATACCGGTGGATCCGGGAACTGGGCGGCAGGCGGCACACCCCCAAGGGCGTCGAGAGCGTCAACACGGCCTGGCGGGTGAAGGCTTTCCGCGACTATGCCGATCACATGATGAGCAGCGAGTTCTCGCAGGGGCTGGGCGAGCTGCTCGGCCTCGCCGCGCACGGGCGGCCGGTGATCATGTGCAGTGAGGCGGTGCCGTGGCGCTGCCACCGCAGACTGATCACGGACGCACTGATCGTCGCCGGTACGGATGTCGTGCACATCATGTCCGCCACAGCGACGAAACCGGCGTCCTTGAACGAGAACGCAGTCGTCCGCAACGGTCGCATCACCTACCCTGCCGCCTGAGGTGCGAGGGATGTGTACGGATGTCGCCGCAGGGGTCACGCGAGGCAGGGGCGTCCCTCCCCTCAAGAAGCGTCGCTTCCTCGCGGCGGCATCGCGGATCGGGGCGCGTGGTCCACGCCGGCAGTACGCCCGCGACGTGCCGCCAGGTTTGGAGGGGGATTCGCTTGGGGTCAGGAGTTGGCGGCCTTGAACAGGCCGAACAGGCGTGCCGGGTCCAGCTCGTTGTCGCCGCGCATGGCCTCGATGACATCGCGAAGCCGCTGCGGTGAGGGGCTCGCGCCGAGGAAGTCGCGGGTGGCCGGTGGGCCCCACTGGGCCGGCCCGCTGGTCGACATGGGGGCCCAGCCGGGCTCGACGTCGCAGGAGAACAGGTCGCCGTCGGCGAAGTGCTCCAGCATGAAGTGGTCGGGGTCGCGCCAGTAGTCGAAGAGCCGGCTGCCCTGGATGTGCCGGCCGATGCCCCAACTGCGCTTGTATCCGCGCTCCTCGAGGTACTCGCCGCCGGCGGCGATGGAGTCCAGGTCGGTGACCTGGTAGGCGGAGTGGACATAGCCCGTGCCGGGCCCCAGGTGCATCGCGAGGGTGTGGTGGTCGGCCGGCACGCTGCCCAGGTCGCAGCGGATGAATGCCATGGTCGGACCGCGGCCGCGCTGCCCGTCCAGGAACAGGAAGTCGGACACGGTCATGCCGAGGGTGTCCAGGTACCAGTCCGGGGCGCGCCCGAACACGCGAATCTCCAGGACCAGATGGCCCAGGCGCTGGATGCGGGACGGATCGCGCGGCGGCCCCCGACGTGCTGCAGCCCCTCGCCGTGCCCGTGCCGCACGCCGGACCGGGCGAGGTACGCCTACGGGTGCACGCCGCTGCGGTCAGCCCGACCGACATCCTGCTGAGGGCGGGTCTCCTCCGGCATTCCGGCATGCAGCTGCCTTACTGTCCCGGGCAGGACGCCGCCGGAGTGGTCGACGAGGTCGGACCTGGCGTGGCGGGACTGGCCCCAGGCGATCGCGTGATGGCGATGGTCATGCCGACCAGCGCCGCTGGCGGCGCCTACCGTGAGCACACCGTCCTCCCCGCCGTCCGGGTCGCCCACTCACCGTCCGGCACCAGCCACGAAGAGGCCGCCGCCCTGCCGATGAACGGACTCACCGCCCGTCTCGGCCTCGACCTCATGGACCTCGCCGCCGGCCAACTCCTCGCCGTCACCGGCGCTGCCGGCGCGGTGGGCGGCTACCTGGTCGAGCTGGCGAAGGCCGACGGCCTCCGCGTCGTCGCCGACGCCGCCCCCGCCGACGAGGAACTCGTCCGCCGGCTCGGCGCCGACCACGTCGTCCCCCGCGGCGACGGCTTCGCGGAGGCCGTCCGCCGGATCGCGCCCGCCGGGGCCGGCGGCGTCGCCGACGCGGCGGTCCTGGGTACCGGCGCACTCGGCGCCGTACGGGACGGCGGGCAGGTGGCCGCCTTCCGAGGCACCGAGGTCTACGGTGCCCTGCAGCGCGGACTGGTCGCCCATGCGGTCTACGTACCCGACTACGTCGGCGACCGCGCCGAACTGGACGACTTGCGGCAGCTGGCCGAGCGGGGCGAACTCTCACTCCGGGTGGCCCGGATCCTGCCGGCAGCCGAGGCGGCGCACGCGCATCGCCTGATGGAGGCGGTAGGCCTACGCGGCCGGGTGGTGCTCACGTTCTGAGCGGCCGGTCGACCGGTGCGTCGCCCGTTTACCCCACCCGGTGCGCCGACGGGTCGGCAGTCCCCGTCGGACAGACTGCACGGGCTAGTCTTCCGAGGGAACGCGCCCGGTGAATTCGCAGGCGAACCACGCGGCTTTCCAGGACGGTTCAGAGTGCCACTGAAGTGGTGCGTGGGCCGTGACTGCGCTCCCCCGGACGTCGTGTCGCCCGATCACCCACCAGGGGCCTCGCTCGGTGCGACTCGCGAGCCCGGACCTCACTCTGAACAGGGCGTCCTCGATGACCAGGCAGTCTCCCGGACTGGCGCCGAGCTGCAGCTGCTCCCAGCTGGGGGACAGGAGAGGGCTTGCCCTCCTCGACCGCGGCCGCGCCCACGAGCACGCCCGGCACCCGCAAACCCGTTCGTTGGAAACGGCCACGCACCCGGTGCTCGAAGTTCGAGGTCACCAGCACCCAGGACTTCAGGGGCAGGCCGTGCAACAGCCCCGACGCGCCGTCGAACGCCGCGTAAACGCCGAAGCGGACGTCTTCGTCTTCCAGCGCATGCAGTGCGGCCAGACACTCGCGCGGATCGTTGGTCCGCAGCGACCTGGGCTAACGTCTCCATCGGCCGCCAGCCCGAACTTCATACGGCCCTGCCGCCCGGATTCACCGGTCACGCGTCGACCATGCCAGGCAGGGGCAGGCCATTGCGGGACAGCTCTCAGCTGGGGTCGGCTGGATACGGCCCTGTCATTGACCTGGCGATCGGACATCGGATGCCCCTCCTGACCTCGTCGCCTACACATATTCCTGTACGCGGCGGCCCAGTTGCTGTCCCTGACGGGACTGGGCCTTGAGGGATTCGGCGAGCGTTGTGAAGGACACGCCAAGAAGGACCAGGTCCTTGAGCAGAAACTGTCCGGGCTGCGCCGACAGCACGGGGACGCCGTTGGCGAACATGGCGACGACTCCTGGAGTGGTGAAGAGGAAGCTGATGGTTCCGAGGAAGAGCACGATCGCCAAGAAGCTGCCCAGGGAGGCGAGGCGTGGCCAGAGTGGGTGAACGGCGAGGAGGACGGCCGCCACGATTTCCATGGTTCCCAGGGCGGCCGCGAGTGCATCGAAGCTGAGGAAGTTGTACATCCAGCTCATCAACGGGCTGTCCTGGATGAGCACGCGACTTTCCATCTTCACGAACTTGCCTGTGCCGATCCAGGCGAGCACGACGACCAGACCATAGCGACTGACTGTTTTGCCCACGCGCGAGAGGGCGTCGGCGCTGCGGTCAAGGTGCTCGTCGATCATGGAGATACCTGTCTGTGTGTGTGTGGGGGGGGCTGGCTGGCCGTCTGCCGTGCCGTTCGGCCGCAGAGGCAAACGGTGCTGGCCAGTGCGGTGGTTGCCGCAAGGAGGGCAGGCCGGCCGGAGTTGCCGTTCAGCGGACGTCGCGTGCGATGACGAGGTCGGCTAGCTCTTCGAGGTTGCCGGCGACGATGTCGGGCCTGGGGCCGATGGGGCTGAGGACTGCGCCGGGTCGTTGCAGGAACGCCGCCTTGCAGCCGGCCTGCAGGGCTCCCGTCACGTCCCAGGAGTGGGCGGCGATCAGGCGTACGTCGCCGGGATGGACGTTGAATGCGGTGGCGACAGCGAGGTAGGGCTCGGGCGCGGGCTTGAGTCGGCGGAGGGCATCGGCCGACATCACACGGTGGAAGACGTGCCGGATTCCGGCGTTGCGTAGTTGCTCTTCCGCCACATCCTGGACGGAGTTCGTCAGGGCCACCATGTGCAGGGGGGTGGCTGCCAGCCGTGCAAGGGCTGCGGGCACCTCGGGGTGGGGCGGCAATGAGTTCATGAGGGCAACGGTCGCGTCGACCTGCTCACGGTTCAGCGACGATCCTTCACGTTGGGCGATCATGTGCAGGGCGGCGCGCTGGGCTGCGGTGAAGTCGACGTAGGAGCCGGTGATGCCTCCGATGAAGGACAGCTGCAGCATCTGGCTGAACCATTGCGCTCTCGATGCCGCGCTGCCGAAAAGTTCCTCGAACGGCCGGTCCAGCGCCGTCAGATCCAGCAGCGTCTCGTTGACGTCGAACGCCAATACCCGGGTCACAGGAGGCAATCCGTTTCTCGACCGTTGCGTCGGTCGGTGCGCAGGGCCACATCGCAGCCGGGCACCACGTACCGCGGCAGAACACGATGACAGCGAGGCCGGCCTGCGCACGTGTGCCGCAGGGTGGAGGGGTCGCCGTGGGCCTCGTGCAATGAGGCGTCCAGGAGGGCAGCACCTGCGCAGCGGCGCCAGCCGGCACTCCGGCGGCGTCCGGTGTCACCTGTTCGGCATGAAAGGCCTCCAAAGCATCGGTGGGCGCCTGTGTGGTCATGGCCCGTGTGAGGGCACTGACCTTCGGCTGTAGGGCTGGTCATGTCCGTCCTTGCGGCGAGGAAGCGGTGCGATGGCCTGGGACCAGTCTTTTAGATCGACGACTCTAATCCTGCGGCGACAACGATTAGAATGTCAACTCTAAAAATGGAGGCCGGACCTGTTAACCTGGGCGGATGAGCAGCAGCACGAAGACGCGGCGATTGACGGCGAAGGGGCGTGCGACGCGCGACCGCATCGTGGCCGCAGCCGCAGCTGTCATGTACGAACAGGGTGTGGCAGGCACCAGCACGGAGGACATCCTCGCGGCCGCCCAGGTGACCAGCCCTTCGCAGCTGTACCACTACTTCGCCGACAAGAAGTCCCTGGTCCAAGCCGTCATCGAGTACCAGACCGAGCACGTCCTCGGGTTCCAGCGCCCCTTGCTGCAGCGCTTGGACAGCTTCGAGGCGCTCGAGGCGTGGCGCGATGCCATCGTCCAGGCACAGCATGCACGCAGGTGCAAGGGCGGCTGCCCCATCGGATCCTTGGCCGCCGAACTGTCAGATGCGGATCCGCAGGCCCGCACGAGGCTCGCGGCCGGCTACGCCCAGTGGGAGGGCGCCATCCGCGACGGGCTGGTGTCCATGCAGGAGCGGGGCGAACTGGATGAGGAGGCCGATGCCGACGACCTCTCCCTGGCCCTGCTCACCGCGTTGCAGGGCGGTCTTCTCATGACCCAGACGCGGCGCGACACCGTCGCCCTTGAAGCCGTCCTGAACGCGATGATCGACCGTATCCGCTGCCACGCCCCGACGTGATTCACCTCGAACAGCCAGTCGCGCTTGACCACCCGGTGTGGCAACCGCCTCACGCGGAGGCGGCCTTCGGCTGAGCAACTGCTCCGGCCAGGGGAGACACACGTTCAGCACGAAGGCCGTGAGGGTGATCTGCTGCAGCACGCCGCCCGGGGACAGCCGTTGGCGCAACCCCCGCCGGAACTCCGCGGCGCCGCCCTGTGGTCGGGGATCAGCCGGGGTCGGAGACGTCCCAGATCTCGCCGGAGGCGTCGCCGGCGAGTCGGGCGACCAGAGACCGCGCCGATTCCTCTGGGGTGATCAGCCGGCCCTGGCGGTGGTTGCGCACGAAGCGCTCATGGGTGTTCTCGTCGACCCGGCCCGCGCCGGTGTCGCGGATCAGGGCCTGCATGGCGGTGTCGACCACACCGGGCCGGTACACGTTGGCGGTGACTCCCGTACCGGAGAGTTCCGCGGCGAGGTTGAGGGTGTGCGCTTCGAGGGCGGCCTTCGTGGCGACGTAGGCGTTGCCGCCGATCATCGAGGCGGGACGGGCGACGACGCCGCTCGAGACGTTCACCACGCGTCCCCATCCGGCCTGGGTCATCGTCGGCAGGAGCGCGAAGGCCAGGGCGGCGGGCGCGGTCACGTTGAGCCGGAATGACGCGGCCCAGGCGTCGGGATTGATGTCCGTGCCACGGCCGAGGGGTTCGACCGTGGCGGCGTTGTTGACAAGGACGTCCACGCGGCCGAACACGGCCGTCGTCCGCTCCGTCACGACGGCGACGGCCGCCGGGGCGGCCAGGTCGGCACGCACCGCGAGGGCCTTCGCGCCGCGTTCCTCCACCATGCGGACGGTCTCGGCGAGTTGCTCCTCACTGCGGGCCGTCAGGGCGAGGCTCGCACCCTCGTCGGCCAAGGCCAGGGCCATGGCCCGCCCGATTCCCCGGCCGGCGCCCGTCACCAGGGCCGTCTTGCCGTGCAGGGACACGATGTCGCTCCGATCGTTGCAGGGGTCGTCAGGCATGGAGTGGTGGGTGTGGGTGCGTGACTCAGACCAGGTGTTCCTTCACAGCGGCCAGGACCTGCGCGGGCTCGGTGCGCATGGTGTAGTTCGGGTGGACATCGATCCAGCGCAGCACGCCCGCCGGGTCCACGAGGGCCACGGTCGGCATGACGATGTCGGCGGTGCTGTCGGCGTTCACCTCGGTGAGGTCCAGGCCGCCCGCCTGCTGGACGCGGCGGACCGCCTCCCCGGGCCGGGTGACGATGCCGAGCGCGCGGCCGATCCGGTTGCCGGGGTCGGACAGAACGGCATAGGTCAGCTGGTTGGTCTCCGTCACGGTGAGCGATCCGTCCGGCTTCTGCGGGCTGACGGCGATCAGCGCGACGCCCCGCGCCTCCAGTTCGGCGGACAGCTCCCGCTGGTAGGTACGCAGGGCGACGTTGCAGTACGGGCACCACGCGCCCCGGTAGAACACGATGACCGCGGGCCGGCCGGCGAGGGTCCGCATGAGCGTCGTGGCGTCGCCGTGGGCGTCCAGCAGTTCCGCGTCGGGCAGGAGGGTGCCCGCTTCCGCGACACCGGACGGCACACCGGCGGCGCCCAGTCCTGCCTGTTCGGACCGGAACTCCTCCAGCACCTCTGCGGGCGCCTGCGCCGCCATGGCCTCGTTGAGCTGGGCGACTTGGTCCGCGATGGGGGTGGTGGTCATGGAGCTCCTTCCGGAGGGAGGCACGCGGGTACACCGGCCCGCACACCTCATTAGAGTGATCCCTCTAATCCTGGACCGTGAACATTAGAGTGTCAACTCTAGAAATGGTCTGCGGAGGCAGCCGGCGCAGCCAACGCCTCGCAGCTCTACCGTCACTTCGGCGACAAGAAGACGCTGGTCCGGGCGGTCGTCCGGCACCGGACTGAGCATGTACCGGCCTTTCAGCGGCCGTTGCCGAGCCAGATGGACAGCTTCGAGGCATTGGAGGCATGGCGGGACGCCGTCGTCCGCGCCCAGCACGCCCGCGACTGCGAGGGCGGCTGCCCAGCGGGGGGCTCACTGGCGTCAGAACTGGCCGATCTGGACCCCGGGCGCGCACTCGGCTCGAACTCGTGGAGGGCTACGGGCAACGGCAGGACGCGATCCGCGACGGCCACGCCGCGATGCGAGAGCGGGGCGAACCGGGGGCCGGACACCGACCCTGAACACCTGGCACTCGCCCCGCTCCCCGCGCTCCAGGGCGGCCTGGTGATGACCCAGACCGGGCGTGACGCGCTGGCGCTGGAGACTGTCTTGGGACGCGATGATCAACCGCATCCGCTGCTGCGCAACCCCTGACCCGCGGGTCTGTGCCCACCCACGCCGCGCCCGGGTCAGGCGCCGCCACTCGCGAGGCGGAGCGTCGGGACCGGACCGGAAGCCGGCCCCCATGCCCCTCGCCCCGCCGATCGGGCCGGGATCGCCTCACCCCTCGGTTCGCCCCTGCACCAGGCGGGTCAGGCGGTGGTTCGTCTCCGTGACCGCGTCGGTCAGGTCGCGGTAGGGCTCGTCCCACGGGTCCTTCAGGCCGAAGCCCCGATGCGGGTTCTCCAGCCAGCTGCACCAATGCCAGCCCAGGCACCAGGGCCGCTCCGTGAACGCCTCGGCCGAAGCCACGTATCCCGCCGCACGCTCACGCTGGTCACGGGCGGAACCGGTGCGCCACGGATTCATCACCGTAGGGCACCAGTTGCCCGTGTCGGCGATCAACACCGGCCGTGACGTCCGCTCGTGCCACCGGCCGATCAGCGCGAGAGACTCCTCCAGGGCGCGCGGTTCCGGGCCGGGAAACGTCTGCACGGACAGGACGTCGACGTACTGGGCCATCGCGTCGAGCACGGCGTCGGGCACTCCCGTGCGCGTACCGTACCGGTCGCCCAGGATCAGGTGGTGCGGGTCGTGGCGGCGGATGGCCTCGGTGGCGACTCTGTAATAGGCCTCGGCTATCCGCGGCAGGTCGGTCTCCGGGTAGCCGGCGCCTGTCGGGTGGCGGTACCAGGAGGGGACGTCGACGAGGAAGTACCCGAGCAGCAGCGGGTCGTCCGGCCGGCACAGGGTGCGCGCCAGGTGGTCACACCACTGCGCGAAGGCGGGGGCGCGCGGGTCCCGGTAGGCGGGGGTTCCGTTCCAGTGCTCGATCTCCGCAACGCGCAGCGACAGCGTGTACGGGACGCCGGCGGCGGCCAGGTCGTCGGGCGGGAGTCCGTCGGAGTGGCCCAGGTCGACGACGCCGCCATCGAGGGCCAGGCCGGTGCCGCTGACGTACTCGGAGGTCCAGCCGAGCGTGTTGAAGCCCCAGGACGTCATGTCGTGGACGAGTCCCTCTCGCAGCCAGCGGCGGCGGGAGCCTCCGTAGCGGGAGCGGAAGAGGTCGATGTTGTGCGGGTAGCGCAAGTTGGTGTCGTCGGCGTGCACCACGCCCACGGAGAGGAAGGGTGTGCCGTCGGGCGTGCGCAGCCGCCAGCGGCCGTCGTTGCTCACGGCGAAGGCGGGGCGGGGGCCTGTCATCGGAGAAGCTCCTTTCAACGAGACGAGATAGCTCGTCTCGCCATCGAGCATCACACTGCCTTGTCCCGGAAGCAAGACGAGATATCTCGTCTCGCGTCGGGGTAGAGTGCCGCCATGCCCGCCGCAGACCCCGCCCGCCGCAACCCCGACTCCTGGCGCGCCATCCTCGACGCCACCTACGCCATCCTGGAGGAGGACGGCTACCAGGCCGTCACCATGAGCGCCGTCGTCGCCCGGGCCGGCGTGGGGCGGCAGACGCTCTACCGGTGGTGGACCTCGAAGGCGGCGCTGGTCTTCGAGGCATTTCTGCACAAGGTGAACACCGGCCCGCCGCCGATGTCCGACGGAACCTTCCCGGACCGTCTGCGCACCTACGCGCACGGGTTCCTCGCGCTGTACGTCGAAGGCACCGCAGGACGCCGGCTGCGCGAGCTGATCGGGGCGGCGCAGAGCGACCCCGACCTGGCCCGCGCCCTGGAGGAGAAGTGGTTCGAACCCCGCCGGGCCCCCGCGCGGGAGGCGATGCGGGAGGCGCAGGCGGCCGGCGAGATCCGCGCGGACGTCGACCCGGACACCGCGCTCGACCTGGTCTTCGCCCCATTGCACTACCGACTGCTGGTGTCGGGCGGGCCGGTGGACGGCGCCTACGTCGACTCGGTCGTCGACCTCGCCCTGACCGCGCTGGATCCTCGGGCCCACCCCACGACGGGGCGGCCCGGGACGGGGTGACACGGGACGCCCGCCGCTTCCGTCGTGGACTCGAAAGGAAACGATTAAACGCTTCCGTCTGGCGTCACTTCGACAGCCACGTCATCACCATCAGCGTTCTCAAGCGCGCATATCCCGTACGGAAGTCGTGGTGTCGCTCTTCCGGGGAGCCGAGGAAAGCAATCGGACCGTGTGGCCGTCCGCACGGCCCGGATAGCCTTCGCGGATGAAGCGGTTTCAGCGAGCGGCCGGCGCGGTCGTCGGCTCAGCCGTTCATGCCCGTGGCGACGAGCACGGTCAGGCCCTGGAGGAGCGTCAGGAGGGTCAGGTCGACCCGGCCGGTGGTGTCCGGGGCGATGTCACCGCGGCCGCGGACCTCTTGCAGCAGTCGCTACGGCGCGGCGAAGGCCCGGTCGTTGGCAGCCGAAAGGACATCCTCGCGCGCGCCTCACTCTTCGGGCGGTGCATCAGTCGCCCGGCCCGGTCCAGTAGCCGGCCCGCTCTGCGCTGTGTGGCCACAGGAGGGGAAGGCCGTCGCCCAGGAGTTGCCGCCTCGTGAGCAGTGACGGTGGGTTCGGAGCACCTGTCACGGTTGGCGTCGCTGCTGTCCGCCGCAAGCCGCGGGTGGCGTGCACCGCCGGAATCAGCGGCGCGTTGCTCCCAAGTACGCGGCCGAACGCGGAGCGGACTGCGGTGAAAGGGCGTTTCGAGCTTCGCCCATGCCGGCAGCCCTGCCATCCGGGAACTGCACGGCCGCGCCCTGTAGGCGCTGTCAGGTGACTGCCAGGGCGGCGGCGCGGAGGGCAGCCGCTACGCGGTCGACGGACGGCGTGGGGCGGCGGGCGAGGCCGGCCAGGAGCAGGCGCCGTTGTTCCTGAGGCCCGCCGCGCACCGGCAGGATGCGGACGCCCTCGGGTGCGGCCGGGGCGAGCGCCGCCGACACGGTGGTCAGCCCCAAACCCGCGGCGACGAGGTGGAGTTTGGCGAGCCAGTCGCGTGCGGTGTGGGCGATCTCGGGGCGTTCGTCCAGGCCCGGCCATACGCCCATCAGGCGGTCCTCGCCGGAGGAGGGGCCCGCGATCCAGCGCTGTCCGCGGAGGTCGGCCACATCGACGAAGTCGCCCCGGGCGAGGGGATGGGAGGCCGGTACCGCCAGGCGCAGGGAACGCTCGGTGAGTGTCTCCACCACGAGCGGGGGTGTCTCGGTGTCCGGCGAGCGGAAGGGCGGCGCGGAGCCGAGCAGAACCAGGTCCAGGCTGCCGGCGCGCAGGGCGCGTACGAGGACGGGGGTGGTGCCCTCACGGCTGACCACGCGCAGACCCGGGTCGGTGCGGCCGAGTTCGGTGAGGGCCCGGGGGAGAAGGACGGCCCCCGCGCTGGGGATCCATCCCAGGCGGACCGTACCGGCCGCCAGGGGCAGGCCGGACAGTTCCCTGGCGGTCGCTTCGATCTCGTCGAGCACGACCGTCGCATGGCGCAGGACGGTGCGGCCGGCCGCGGTCAGCCGTACGCCTTCGCGACGGCGCTGCAGCAGTTGCGTGCCCGCGGCCCGTTCGATCGCGGCCACCTGCCGGGACACGGCGGACTGGGTGTAGCCCAAAGAGGCGGCGGCCGCGGTGAAGGTCCCGTGTTCGGCGACGGCGCGGAAGACGCGCAGCGCGGTGAGGGAGACATCCTCGAAGTCCATGATGTTTACGCATACCACATGTGCTGAACTTTCGTTGGACGCATGGCGCGCCGCGTTCTTAGCGTGGCAGGCATGAACGCTTCTCGTATCGCTCTTGTCACCGGCGCCAACCAGGGGCTGGGCCGCGCCCTGGTCGAGGGACTGGCGGCCCGTATGAACGCGGACGATCTCGTCCTGCTCACCGGCCGCAGCCGTCGGCGGGTGGGGGAGGCCGCCCACGAGGTCGGCCGGTTGCCCGGCACGCGTGCCCGCGTCGAGGGCCGTGTCCTGGACGTCACCGACACCGATGCCATCGCCCGTCTCGCCGGAGAGCTCCGAGCGCGCCACGGCGGGGTCGACGTCGTCGTGTCCAACGCGGTCGCCCGGTTGTCGCCCGAGGAGTCCCAGGCCGAGCGGGCCGATGAGTTCATCGACGTCTCCGACACCGCCACCCACGCGATCCTGCGGGCTTTCGGCCCCGTCCTGCGCCCGGGCGGCCGACTCCTGGTCGTGGCCAGCAGCCTGGGCACGCTCGGCCATCTCGACACCCGGCTGCACCACCTCTTCGACGGTGCGAGCCTCGACCAGGTCGAGTACGCCGTGGAGTCCTGGCGCAGCGCAATCCACAGCAGGACGGCGCAGGAGGCGGGCTGGCCCCTGTGGCTGAACGTGCCGTCCAAGGTCGCTCAGGTCGCCGCCGTCCGCGCCGTCGCCGCGGAGCGCCGTGCACGCGACCTGGCCGACGGCACCCTGATCGCGGCCGTGTGCCCGGGCATGGTCGACACGGCCACCTCGCGGGCCTGGTTCAGTGACCACAGCCGGGCCCAGACCCCTGCCCGGGCCGCCGAAGCCGTGCTCGACCTCGTCTTCGCCGAGCACGTGGATCCCGCCCTGTACGGCGAACTGGTCCGGTTCGGCAAGGTCCTGCCCTGGCACGACGGCACACCCCCGGTGGAACAGGACCGGATGCTCACCCCCTGACCCCCTGACCCCCTGAAGACGCCGAGTCGTCGCGCCGGCCTTCAGACGCGGCCGGTCGAAGGCATGGCCCGCTCCGGCCACACAGCACATCAAGGAGTTCATCCATGAGCCTCATCACCACCCCCTTCGGTTTCTCCAGCACGACGGACGAGGTGACGCGGGGCGTCGATCTCACCGGCCGTCGTGCGGTGGTCACCGGTGCCTCGTCGGGGCTAGGCGCCGAGACGGCCCGGGCCCTGGCCGCCGCAGGGGCGGAAGTCACCCTCGCCGTGCGGGACGTCGCCTCCGGGGAACGCGCAGCCAAGGACATCACCGCCTCCACCGGACGTCGCGAGGTGCACGTGGCGCACCTGGACCTTTCCGATCCCGCGTCCGTCACCGCCTTCACCGCAGCCTGGCGCGGTCCACTGCACGTCCTGGTGAACAACGCGGGCGTCATGGCCTGCCCCGAGCGGTACACCGCGCAGGGGTGGGAGTGGCAGTTCGCCACCAACCACCTGGGTCACTTCGCTCTCGCCACGGGCCTGCACGGGGCGCTGGCCGCCGCTGGCAACGCGCGTGTGGTCGCGGTGACTTCCTCCGGTCACCAGCGCTCCCCGATCGTGTGGGACGACGTGCACTTCGCCTTCCGCCCTTACGATCCGTGGCTCGCCTACGGCCAGTCCAAGACCGCGAACGTTCTCTTCGCGGTGGAAGCGACCCGCCGCTGGGCCGCGGACGGCATCACCGTCAATGCGTGCATGCCCGGAGCCATCCACACGAACCTGCAGCGGCACACCTCCGGCCGCGGCAGCGGGCTGGTGCCCGACCATCTGATCAAAACGGTCGAGCAGGGAGCGGCGGCCTCCGTCCTGCTCGCCGCCTCACCGCTCCTCGACGGAGTGGGTGGCCGCTACTTCGCCGACTGCAACGAGAGCGACGTCGTCGACCGCCGCACCGGCACCCTGCATGGCGTCGCCCGCTACGCCGTCGACCCGGACAACGCCGGGCGTCTGTGGGCGCTGTCGCGGGAACTCCTCGCACAGGCTCACTGAGCATCTCTGCCGGACACGACCGCCGGCCACCGTCAGCACGCGATCGTCACCCGGTCCCCCGGCCGGTATTCGACTGATCTCCGGCCGGTCGTCGATTGATCTCCGACGGGTCCTCAGCGCTGCGGCTGTGCGCGCAGCCCGTCGAGGATGAGCGCGAGCATGCGGGGAGCGCGGTCCTCGGGGACGGTGGTGGCACGCCAGAGCGCGCCGGTGAGCTGGAGGAAGTCAGCGGGGTCCGCGTCCACCCGGATGCTTCCGTCCTTCTTGCCCGCGTCGATGAGTTCGGTGATGGCGGTGATGACCGGGCCGTAGCTCTGTTCGCTCATCGCCTGGTGCGCGCTGGGGCTGAGGGCCTCGCCCAGGCCGTGCTTCCTGCGCATGGCCTCGACCAGGTCGAGCGTCCAGGTGCGCAGCGCCTCCAGGGGCGGCAGCTCACGGAGCAGGTCGGGCACGGTGGCGGTGATGCGGGTGACCTCGTCCTGGTAGACGGCCAGGACCAGCGCCTCGCGGGTGGGGAAGTTGCGGTACAGCGTGCCCGGGCCGACACCGGCGCGCTGGGCGATCTGGTTCATCGACGTGGCGCCGTCCTCGCCCAGCGCCTCGCGGGCGGCAGCGAGGATGCGCGCCCTGTTCTCACGGGCGTCGGATCGGACCACGAGCTCTCCCCTTGCTAAGTGGAGAGCTCTCCACTACGTTATTCGGAGAGCTCTCCACTTACTTTAGAGGGGCACCATGCGCTACATCAAGCTCGGCACCACCGGCCTGGACGTGTCACCGATCGCCATCGGCGCCATGACCTACGGCGAACCCGACCGCGGACACCCCGTCTGGTCGAAGAGCGAGGAGGAGGCCCGCCCGCTCATCAAGCACGCCCTCGAGATGGGCATCAACTTCTTCGACACCGCGAACCTGTACTCCTACGGCTCCAGCGAGGAGATCCTCGGCCGGGCGCTGAAGGACTACGCCGACCGCGACGCCGTGGTCATCGCCACGAAACTGCGCCACCCGATGCGCCCGGGCCCGAACGGACGCGGACTGTCACGCAAGGCGATCATGACCGAGGTCGACCATTCCCTGCGCCGCCTCGGCACGGACTACATCGACCTCTACCAGATCCACCGCAACGACCACTCCACCCCCTGGGAGGAGACCCTCCAGGCCCTCAGCGATCTGGTGCAGGCCGGCAAGGTCCGCTACCTCGGCGCCTCCTCCATGCACGCCTGGGAGTTCGCCAAGGCGCTGCACCTGCAGAAGCAGAACGGCTGGGCGCGTTTCGTGTCGATGCAGAACCACTACAACCTCCTCGCCCGCGAAGAGGAACGGGAGATGATTCCGCTGTGCCTGGACGAAGGCGTCGGCACCGTCATCTGGTCCCCCCTGGCCCGCGGCCGTCTGGCCCGGGCCTGGGACGACGCCCGCTCCACCCAGCGCTCGGAAACCGACGCGGCCTACGCCGACCTGCTCTACTCACCCGCGCAGGAAGCCTCCAACCAGGCGATCATCGACGCGGTGGGCCAGGTGGCGGACGCGCACGGCGTGAGCCGCGCCCAGATCGCGCTGGCCTGGCTGCGCCGGCAGCCGGCCGTCACCGCGCCGCTGGTCGGCGCCGGCTCCATCCACCAGATCGACCAGGCCGTGGCCTCCCTCGACATCGACCTCACCGACGCCGAGGTGCGCACCCTGGAAGCCCCCTACACCCCGCGCCACGACTGGCAGGGCGTCTCCGACGAAGCGGAGCTGGAGGCCATCCGCCGGCGCGTCCCCGGAATGGCCCTGTCATGAACTCGATCGTCCGCTCCGGCCCGGCCGCCCGCACCGGAGGCCTCCTCATCCTGCTCGGTCCGCTGGTGTCCTGGCTGGCGGAGTTCGTCACCGCTGCCGCATGGCAGGACCCGCCGTACTCGCCCTTCCACAACTGGGTCAGCCACCTCGGCCTGACCGGCCCGCCCCAGACCGCGTTCGGGCAAGTCGCCAACTCACCCCTCGGCGCCGTCATGAACACCGGCTGGGTGATCTACGGCGTTCTCCTGGCCGTCGGCTCGTTCCTCGTGTTCGACCTGCGCAAGGGCCTCCGCCCGACCGTCATCGTGATCCTCGCCGGCCTGGCCGGCGCCGGAGTCGGCCTCGTCGGCATCTTCCAAGGCTCCAACGCCAACATCGACAACGGCCTGATCACCCTGCACACCCTCGGTGCGCAGACGGTCATGGTCGCCGGCAATCTCATGGCCATCGCCGCCGGAGCCAACGGCGCCCGGATCGGCCTCAGCAGACGCCGGTCGACCGCGAGCATCGCCCTGGGCACCGCCGGTCTGATCGCCTTCCCCCTCTTCATGGCCGACGCGCTGACCGGCTGGATGTGGAACATCGGCCTGTTTGAACGCGCCGTCATCTACCCGATCATGATCAGCCACGCCCTCCTCGCCAGCAGCGTTGCCGCCCGGCGCCTGCCCGCGACGCCCACACCCACTCCGCTCCCCACCCATGCCACCAGCTGAGGAGACACCCATGACACCGGTACTGGTCACCGGAGGAACCGGCTTCATCGGAAGCTGGTGCATTCTCGCCCTGCTCGACGCCGGCCACACCGTCCGCACCACTGTCCGCGACCTGCGACGCGAACCGGACTTGCGCTCCTGGCTGCACCAGGCCGCCACCTTCGACGACGACCGCCTCACCGTCGTCCGCGCCGACCTCCAGCACCCCGACGGCTGGGACGCCGCAGTCGCCGGCTGCGACCACGTCCTCCACGTTGCCTCACCCACCCTGCGCCACACCCCGGCAACCGACGACGAACTCATCGCCCCGGCCCGAGAGGGCGTCCTGCGCGTCCTGCGCGCAGCCCGCGACGCCGGCGTCCGCCGCACCGTCCTGACCAGCTCCTTCGGCGCCATCGGCATCGGACACCCGCGCCGTTCCACCCCGTTCACGGAGGCGGACTGGACCAACACCGATGCCGACATACCGCCCTACCAACGCTCCAAGACTCTCGCCGAACGCGCCGCCTGGCAGTTCATCACCGAGGAAGGGGCAGGCATGGAACTGGCCGCCGTGCACCCCACGGGCGTCTTCGGCCCCCTCCTCGGCCCCGACGACCCGCCTTCCCTGCGCCTGATACGCAGAATGCTCGAAGGAAAAATGCCCGCCAGCCCACCCTTCGCCATGGGCTACGTCGACGTCCGTGACGTCGCCGACCTCCACCTGCGTGCCATGACCGACCCCGCGGCCGCCGGTCAGCGCTTCCTCGCTGTCGCCGGGCACAGCCTGCGCGTGGCCGACATCGCCCGCATCCTGCGCGACCGCCTCGGCGAGCGCGCCGCCAAGGCCCCGACCCGCGAACTGCCCATCTGGCTCACCCGCGCCCTGGCCACCGTCAACCCCGAACTGCGCCTGCTCAGACACCAGCTCGGCCGCGACCTCGCCGCGTCCGGCGCGAAAGCGGAGAGGCTCCTCGGCTGGAAGGCGCGCCCCATCGAGGACACCGTCGCGGACACCGCCGAAAGTCTGCTCGCCCACGGCATCGGCGCATGACCTCATCGGCTAGTCATGACACAGATCGGTATCGACGTGAAGCGGCGCAATCGGCCCCGAGCAGGGCCCGCGAAGGCTTGGCGACGACGCTGCCCTGCTCGTGGTACGACGTCATGAACTGACCGATAACTCGTGGGCGGCGGTCGACCCATCTGCCGGCCCTGTGATGAACAAGCTCGCGACGACGCGCCCAGTGACGGCACAGCCGTCTCGAATACAGTGGAGTCGCTGACATCGCCCGGCGCGTCCACGACAGCCAGGGCTCAAGGATGCCGCCGCAACCGAGCGCGCCCCCGCAGTAGCCTACCGACGCTCGCTCATCGCTCTCACGGCCACCGGGCTCTGCTCGCCGCGCTCGCCACCACAGATGTCACTCCCAGCGGCAACGCCCGCCTCACCGGCGGGCAGACGCTTACTGGCCCTAACGAATGTCGGGCCGCCTCCGAGGCCGGTCCACGGCTCCCGCCACTGGCGGGATCTTGTCCAGCAGCGGCAGCAACTGGGTGACATCGTTGCGGTTTCCGCCGGTCAGCGACACCGCGAGCGGGATGCCCTGGCCGTCGGTGACGACGTGGTGCTTATTGCCCGGCCGTGCGCGGTCGACCGGGCTGGGTCCGCTTCTGGGCCCCTGCGTGCGGCCCGGACGTGGGAAGAGTCGATCACCGCCCGGGACCAGTCCAGCTGGTTCTTCGACCGCAGCTTGTTCAGTGCCCGGTCGAGGGTGACGCCCGCATCGCCCAGTACAGGACCGCCGTCGCTGACAAGGCGCCGGGGCTCGAAACCGCGGTCGACAAAGCGCCGGGGCCGGTGGCCCGGCGCGACGGGGCCGTCGTCATCGTGGCCCCGTCGACGTGGTGGACAAGAGCGTCACCCGCGGCCGGCGCGGGGCAGCTACGACGGGAGCCGACCGGACAGGCCGTGGCCGGCCGACCGGTCCAGGGGTGAGCGGGCGGACGGCGACACGCCTTCCGCGCCGATCGGGCGGACGGCGACACGCTTTTCGCACGCCTGCCCGCGACAGGGGCTTGTGCGGCACGGGGTCAGGCCGTGCCGCACAAGCGGTCAGTGGCCGACGCCCGCCGTCTCGCCGCGCGGCGCGGGGTCGGGCTCCGCCCGCAGAACACCGGCGCCCACAGCGGTGGTCACACACAGCAGGGTCAGCAGGACGAAAGCGTGGTTCAGGTCGACGAGGTGCGTCAGCCAGCCGATGACGGCAGGGCCGGCGAGCATGCCGACGTAGCCGAGCCCCGCGACACGGGACACGTTCGCGCCCGCGGCCGCCGGGTCGGCGTGCCCGGCCGCGCTGAGCAGCTGCGGGACAGCACCGGCCAGGCCCAGCCCGAACAGCGCCCACCCGGCGAACGCGGCCCACATCCACGGCCCCAGCGCCACCAGCGTGATACCGGCCGCGGCCGTGGCAGCGCCGTGACGCAGCACCGCCATCGACCCGAACCGGGCGACAAGACGGTCCGCCAGCAGACGGCCGGTGGTCATCGCCGCCGCGAACGTGCCGTAGGCGAACGCGGCGGTACTGGTGGAGGCGCCGAGGACGTCCCGCAGGTGCAGGGCGCTCCAGTCGTTGGCCGCGCCCTCGCACAGCATGACCATCAGCGCCAGGACGGCGAGCAGCCAGACACGCCGCGTCGTGCCGCGCCGCACGGCCGAGGCGCGTGATGCGCCCGTCGCGTCGCCCGACGCGTCGAACTCCTCGTCGTCGCCGCTCCCTTCATCGGCCGGGGCGACGGAAGCGGCGGGCATCAGCGCGGGGACCGAGGCCAGGGCGATCACGATGCTCACGCCTCCGATCGCGGCCATCATGGCGACCGGACCCACACCCGCGCTCGTCGCCCCCGCCGCCACCAGCGCCGCGAGGACCCCGCCGACGGAGAACGTGGCGTGGAAGCCCGACATCACGGGCCGGCCGTACGCCTTCTCCACATGCACCGCGTGGGCGTTCATGCTCACGTCCAAGGCTCCGTTGCAGGCGCCGAAGACCAGCAGGGCGCCCGCCAGCGACCACGGATCGCCGGCGAGACCCGGCAGCACCAGCGAGGCGCCGCACAGCACCGCGGTCGCCGGAACCACCACCCGCGCGCCCAGACGGTCGGTCAGCGGTCCCGCCACCTGCATCCCGGCGAACGCGCCGAGTCCCAGCAGCACCAGCAGGCCGCCCAGCGTCGCGTGACTGATGCCCACCCGCTCCTCGGCAGCCGGGATGTGCACCACCCACGCGCCCATCAACGTGCCGCACAGGACGAAATAGACATACGTCGCCACGCGGGCGCCGAGAAGCGAACGTTCCATGCCGCCCACCGTAACGAACAGTTAGACCGTGCGGAACCCTGATCAACGAACAGCTTGAGTGTTCATAGTCGGGTGGTGTTCAATTCCGGCATGAGCAACGCAGACCGGCACGCCCTGATCACGAAGGCCGTCACAGACGCCGGCGAGGCCACGGTCCAGCAGCTCGCCGAGCTGACCGGGGCGTCGGACATGACCATCCGGCGCGACCTCGACACCCTGGCCGCCCAAGGCGTCCTCGAACGCGTCCGGGGCGGAGCACGCAGCCTGCTCCTCAGAGGCGAGGAACCCCCCTTCGCCCTGCGCGCCCACGAAGCGGTCGACATCAAACGCCGCATCGCCGCCCAGGTCTGCGCCCTCATCGCCGACGGCGAGAGCGTGGTCCTCGACAGCGGAACGACCTGTCTGGAAGTCGCCCGCCTTCTGCGCGAGAGACCCGTCACCGTGATGCCTCTGTCTCTCCAGGCCATCCAGCTGTTCGGCGCCACGCCCCGCCCCGCCGCCCTCGTCGTGCCCGGCGGCCGGCCCCGCGCCGCCGAAGGAGCCCTCACCGGCCCCCTCACCCTCGCCTCCCTCGCCGCCCTGCGCTTCGACACCGCCGTCATGGGCTGCTGCGGTCTCACCGCCGCCGACGGCCTGACCGCCTACGACCTGGACGACGCCGCGGTCAAGAAGGCGAGCATCACCTCCGCCCGCCGCACCCTCGTAGCCACCGACGGCAGCAAACTCGGCCGCACCGCCTTCGCCCACGTCGCCCCCGCAACCCGCCTGGACACCCTCGTCACCGACACCACCGCACCCACCGGCGAAATCACCGCATTGGAGAACGCCGGCACCACCGTCACCACCGTCTGACCGCCCCCGGCCACCAGGCGAGGAACGAGCGAGCGCCGAGCTCGCCCACCGGGTCGGGGCGGCCCCGGACGCCACCCGCCTCCATGAACTCATGGGCTCCAGGCGCCAAGCCGACCCACACCCGCGTCGAAGGGCCCGGTCAGCTACTCACGACGACCACGGCTTGAGCATGTCCTTCATGGTGTCCGTCAGGGCGAACTGCAACAACGGACCATAAGTGATCCGGCCCACGCCGAGGCGGCGGAAACGGTCGAGGTCGTGTGTGACGGGGTGGGCCGTGGAGTTCACGGGGACGGTGACCGCGCCGGTCACCGCCGTGAGCAGGTCGTCGTCGTCCTGGATGCCCACCGGGTAGACGCTGTCGGCGCCGGCCTCCACCAGGGCGCGCAGTCGCTCGATCGCCTCGTCGCGGACGGCGGAAGCGTCTTCCGCGTGCGCGAAGAGGTCGGTGCGCCCGTTCACCCAGACCGGGACGCCGGCGTCGTCGGCGGCTGCGCGCAGGCCGGCGACGTAGTCCGCGTGTTCCTGCGTGTCGCGAAGGCGGCCACCCTCCGAGTGGACGGTGTCCTCGATGTTGAGGCCGACGCCGCCGACCTCGATGAGTCCGGCGATGAGGTCGGAAGGCTTCTGCCCGTACCCGGCCTCCAGGTCGACGGACACGGGTACCTCGACCGCCGCGACGATCGGCCTGACGGCGGCCATCACCTCCTCGAAGGTCTGCCCCTCGTTGTCCCCGGCCCCTCGGGAGTCGGCGAGGGGGTGGCTGCCGATCGTGAGCGCCGGGAACCCTGCGGCAACGGCTGTCCGTGCGGACCAGACGTCCCAGACGGTCGGCAGCACGAGCGGCTTGTGCTGGGCGTGCAGCTGCTTGAGGCGTCGAGCGCGCTCGACGGTGATGTCGTGAGTCATGCCTGGGACGCTACCCCGGGAGCGCCGTGGACATCGCCGGGACAGGCATTGTTCGGCGCCATCATGTCTTGGGGACACACCGGTTGGAAGCAGTCCGAAGCCTGTGGTCGACGGCACCTCGGACGGTGAGTAATCAACGCCGGGTGCGGGGGACGTGGTCACTGCGGGGGGGGGCGGGCACCGGCTGTGCCCGCCCCCCGCGCGCTCAAGCGCCGCGCGTCACTTCTTGCCGAGCAGCTTCCTCATCTGCTCGATCTCCGCGCTCTGTGAGGCGATGATGTCCACGGCCATCTTCCGGGCCGGGGTGTGGGCACCTTCGGACTGTTCGGTCTTCGCCATCTCGACCGCACCCTCGTGGTGCTTGATCATCATCTCCATGAAGGCGGTGTCGAACGCCCGGCCCGAGGCGTTCTCGAGCGCCGTCATCTCCTCGGCGCTCATCATGCCGTCCATGCCGCCGTGCATGGAGTGGTCCATGGCGCCCTCGGCGGGCACCGTCTCATCCCACGAGGTCAGCCAGCCCGACAGCTTCTCGATCTCCGGCGCCTGCGCCTTCTTGATCTCGGCTGCGAGCTTCTTCACCTCGGCCGACCGAGCCCGGTCGGGTGCGAGGTCGGCCATCTCCACGGCCTGGCGGTGGTGGGGGATCATCCCCTTGGCGAAGGTCACGTCGGCCGCGTTGTGCTGCCCCTGGGAGGCAGAGGCCGGCGCCGAGGGTGCGGCGGACGCGGATTCGGTGGCCTGGTGGCCGCCGTGTCCGGCCGAGCCGGTGTCGTCGCCGCTGCCGCCGCAGGCGGCCAGGGCAAGTGCCGCCACCCCGGAGGCGGCGACCATGGCGGTACGGCGGACGAGTGAACGCTTGCGGTTCATGTGGTGCAACTCCTTCACGCACGCCGGTCGGGGCGTGCGGTGGTACGGATGTGAGAGCGTGCGTGAGCTCGGCACCTGGGGTGCCGGGCGGGCGGCTCTATATCCGGAGGAGTTGCAGTTCGGACAGGTCGGGCGGGGCCCGTCCGTCATGGGGTGAGCCGGTGACCGCCGGGGTGGGGGACGGCGTGGCGGGCGCGTCGAGCACCGTGCCGGCCAGCGCCGGCGGCGTGTAAGCCGTAGCCGTGCCGGCGGCAGCGCAGGTGCCGTCGGCGTGATCGAGGTGGCCCGGCGGTCCGTCCGTGTGAGCGCATTCCCCGTCCGCGTGCGGTACTCCGTCCGCCGCTGCCGGCTCCATCGCCGCCATCGGCGCCATCTCATGGACGGCCGCTGTCCGGTGCGGCGTCGGCATCCCGCCCGGGGCAAGGCCGTGCATGCCCAGCACACCGGCCAGCACCGCCAGGATCAGCAGCACGAACAGCCGCCCTGCCGGGCGGCTGCCGGAACGGCTGCTCACAGTCACGGGCCCCATCCTAGTGGGGTGTGCGGCAAGTGAGGCCGGAGGCCCGCCAGGGGTGCACGGGCTCACCCGCAGGTGTCACGTCGCCGGCCGTCCGATGCGGCGCCTCACGCCGCGCAGGTGCTGCTCCCGTGGACGGTCATCCTTCGGGCGGGGCGGTCCGCGCGGCGGCGCGGGTCGGAACCCGGCGGGCCGAGAAGTACGGCGCCCAGTCCCAGCGGCACGGCCACGACAGCGCCGACGAGGCCGTTGCCCGTACCGGGACCGCCGTCGGTGGTAACTGCGTGCAGCACCGCGAGAACCGTCCCGACCGCTCCCGTCACCATGGCCGCCAGCCAGGCCGTGCGCGGGGTGACCCTGTTGACGCGGCGGCCGGCGCGGCTCGTGGCCAGCCGGGCGAGGGCCACTCCGAGCGCGCCGGCCACCAGCGCCAAATCGGCCCCCGTCCTCCCGTCACCGATGATCCCGCCCTCCTCGGCCGCCAACAGTGCTGCTGGAGCGCTCATACCGCTCCCCCTCCTCCTTCCTTCGCCGTCGCCGACACCGACGTCCGGTGTCTCTGCGTCAGGATGCCCGTCGGACCTCCGGCCGGTCGTCCAGCAGATGCGGGTATTTCACGGTGCGGACGGGGCACGGGCTGCTCGGCATGGCCGATCCGCTTCTCGCCCGACAGGCGGCGGCCGGCCGCCTCACCGCAGGCTCGAACCTGTGCGCGCCTGCCATCGCACTCGGCGTTCGTCTGCGTGCCCTGCCGCCCCCACCGGACCGCACGGCGGCACCCTTCGCGTCGCCGGTCAGGGCGCGGAATGCCGGGCTGTGGTCGTACCACTCGTCGGCTAGATCCACTTCGACGTTCCTGTCGACCGCCGTGACGAGAAGCCGGGGCTGGAGCACGGTGCACCGCTCTTCGGCCGCCGCTGTCTTCGCACCCTGGATGATTCCCGTCAGCAGCGTCCGCGTGACCGACGCTGCAACCCGGACGACGGGCCGTGATACGTGCATCCACTTCACATCGCTGAACGTGGCTTTGACGACAGCGGGGTTGAACGGCGAGACATCCATCCCTGAGACGATCTCACGCTCGCTGAATTCACGGCACATGCTGGACCGCGGCTGTCGGTAAGCACCGATTGCGGGCGTGAACGCTCAAGCAGCAGCGCGGCCACCGGCGTTCGACACCGTGGACGTGGTGGCACGGCGCTGCACCCGCGCGGCGGTCGCCGGCACCCCGAGGCGGCGGAGGGCGACGCTCGCCATGACGAACAGCGCGGCGAACACGGCCAGGAGCACGACGCAGACCATCAGCTGTCGGCTTCCCGCTGCCTGCCAGCTGGTCAACGCGGCGGACCCCGCCCACAGCACCATCGCCGCGGCGTAGAAGGAGCGGATGCGGCGAAGCTGGCGCACAGCCCGCTTCAGCTGACTACGTTCACTCTTCATCGGTGCCATGCGCCCCCGTGTACCCACGAATCGCGTTGTGCATCACCGGCGGAACAAGGCGCGTGGTCGCAGCACGTCACCAACCGGGGTGTGGCGACTGAGACCGCCCTGGTTCTCCGCCAACTGGCCGTGTCGGAGTAGGGGTTCGTACGCTGCGGACGGCCACCGTTGGCGCCCCTACCTCGGCGCGCGCCCCCGCCCGCGTAATCCGCTGGTCGGCGTCGAGCGGGAGGCGGCAGGATGATCCACATGAGCCTGCCGACCCCCGAACTGCACACCGCCCGCCTGAGACTTCGGCCGTTCGCCGACGACGACACGGCGCCGCTCTACGCCCTGCACAGCGACCCCCAGGTGCTGCGCTACTGGGACTCCCCTCCGTGGACCGAGCCGGCCCGCGCGCAGCGCTTCCTCGCGACCTGCCGCCGGATCGAGGAGGAGGGCACGGGAGCGCGGCTGGCCGTCGAGCGGGACTCCGACGGCGCCTTCGTCGGCTGGTGCGGCCTCATCGAGTGGAACCCGGACTTCCGTAGCGCGGTGCTGTGTTACGTCTTCGACCGCGAGGTCTGGGGTCGCGGGTATGCCACGGAGACGGTGCGGGGCCTCCTGCGATGGGGGTTCGAGACGCTCGACCTCAACCGTGTCCGGGCCGACGTCGACACACGGAACGGGGCGTCGGCGCGGGTGCTGGAGAAGCTCGGCTTCGTCCGCGAGGGCACCCTCCGTGAGGACTGCGTCGTCGACGGCGACGTCTCCGACTCCTGGGTCTACGGCCTGCTCCGGCGTGAGTGGCGCCCGGTGGAGGGAGCTGGCGGGGGCGCTGTCAGTCAGCTGCCGTAGTGTTCCCGGCGCTCGTACCGACTGGGAGGGTCAAGAGAATTGACTGGGCTGACCGCTTTTCCGTTGCCGTTCGTGGCAAGCCGCTTCTCGATGTTCGCCACGCCTCGGACGCTGCGGGAGATCGAGATGATGCAGTGCAGCGCGCAACTGCGGGCGAAAGCGCGCTGGTTCGAGAAGATGCGCGATGCCGGCATCGTCGCGCGGTGGGCCGAGGAGGCGGCCGCGCAGGGGCTGACCGAGGCGCAGGTGCGGTACGTGCTCGACGAGCTCGCACACTACGCGGCGCTGCGGGACGAGGGGACCGGGGCCGAGGTGTCGGCCGTGGACGGGGTGTGGCAGTCCGACACGCTCGTCGACGACGGCCTTCGGGCGCGGTTGCGGGAGGCGGTGCGGGTGCTGGAGGAGGTGCCCGAGGAGGAGTGGGACTGGCATCCCGGATCCGGCGGCCAGGTGCTGGACCTCGTGCATCCCTCGCTGTTCTGTCTCGTGCGGGGTGTGAGCGGGGCGCCCGAGCGGGCCTGGGAGAACCCGACGGACCGCTATGCGCGGCACGAGTTCTCGGAGAAGTTCCAGTGGCTCCCCACGGATGTCGACGTGGACGCCGACGGTCGGACGAGCTTCCGCTCGTATGTGAACAACGTGCACCCCGACAAGCACCGTGACCTCGTCGCCGTGCTGCCGGAGCTGTTCGCCCGCATGCTGCCGTTGTGGGAGAACGTCCTCACCGATCTGCGTCACCCGCGTCCGCTGCGCATATCCGTGGACCCCTATGGGTGGTACGAGTCCGACGAGTACGAGGTCCCGGAGCCGGAGGAGGACGACTTCGACGACGAGGAGTCGTACCAGAAGGCTTACGAGGCGTGGGAGGAGGCGGAGGAGGCGTGGTACGACAACCGCCGGCCCGTCCTTCCCGACGCCCCGGAGTTCACCCCGCCCCAGGTGCCCGAGGACTCCGACCGGGTGAGCCTGCGCGGGCGCAAGCTGCAGGTGATCGTCAAGCTCGCCACCATCCACCTCACACCGGACAACCCCGAGTACGCGGGCGGGTCCTGGCACGTCGAGGGAATGCTCAACGAGCGGATCGTCTCCACCGGTCTCTACTACTGGGACAGCGAGAACATCACCGAGAGCCGGCTCGGTTTCCGGACGGCGCTCGACGATCCCGAGTACGCGCAGGACGACCACAACGGCCTGCGAGAGGTCTACGGCCTGGAGAACGAGGGCGCCCTCAACCAGCTGCTCGGGTCGGCGGCCACTCCGGAGGGGCGCTGCCTCGCCTTCCCGAACGTCCTGCAGCACCGGGTCAGCCCGTTCCGTCTCCAGGACCCCACGCGGCCGGGGCATCGCAAGGTCCTCGCGTTCTTCCTGGTCGACCCGTCGCACACGATCGTCTCCACGTCCGACGTGCCGCCGCAGCAGCCGTGGGCCGAGACGTCGACCATGACGCTCGAGCAGGCCAAGGCCTACCGCGAGGAGCTGATGAAGGAACGGAAGTTCTTCGTCGACGAGCACAACGAGCAGATGTACGAGCGGGAGTTCTCGCTCTGCGAGCACTGAGTCGCTGCCGCGGTGCCCGGCAGGTGCAAGCGCTCTGCCGGGCACCGGCCGACTGTCGGTCCCCTGTGCCGGCGTGGGCACGCCGAAGTGAGTCACGAGGTCGAGGGGGTCGCATGTCGTGACGGCGCTGTGGAAGGCCGTGGTGGACCGCCGAGCGGAGGAGGCCCGGGCGCGGGCTGTCGCCGGGGCCGATCCGTGGCAGGCGGTCCTCGGCGGCTGGTCCCACGTCGCGACCACCGGTGGACGCGATCACCGGTAGACGCGGCGCGGGAACGGACCGGGCCCGGTCGTAGGTGATCGGATCGGTTCGCTGCGGTCGGGCCCCGGTCAGGGGGCCGCTGCCAGGGTTGAAGGCGAAAGGAGGCCTCATGATCTCGGCACTCAACCAGCTCGTCGATCTCGTCGAGGAGCACCTCACCGAGGAGCTCGACCTCGACGGGCTGGCCGCGGGGCTCGGGACCACCGAGTACCACCTGCGCCGGATGTTCTCGTCGCTGGCCGGCATGCCGCTGTCGGAGTACGTGCGCAGGCGGCGGATGACCGTCGCCGCCGGTGACGTCGTCCGGGGCGAGGAGGACCTGCTGGAGATCGCCGTCCGGCACGGATACGGCTCGCGGGAGGCGTTCGGGCGTGCGTTCCGGGCGGTTCACGGTGCCGGTCCCGCGGAGGTGCGCCGCGACGGAGGCCCCTTGCGTACACAACCGCAGCTCAGGTTCCGCCTGACCGTCGAAGGGAGTACCCCCATGGACACCCGCCTCGTCGACCGCCCCCCGTTCCGCCTGGTCGGACACTCCACCCGGGTTCCGCTCATCCACCACGGGATCAACCCGCACATCCAGCAGCACATCACCGCCATCCCCCCGGAGGAGCACCGGCGTCTGAAGGCTCTCGGCGACGCCGAGCCGGCCGGTCTTCTCCAGGTCACCGACGACGCCGACCCGGACGGGCGGGAGGGCACCGAGCTGACCTACCTGCACGGGGTCGCCGTCGGCGGTGGCACGCCGGTGCCGGACGGGCTCGACGTCATCGAGGTGCCGGCGGGCATGTGGGCGGTGTTCCGTACCAGCGGGCCGCACCCCGAGGCCCTCCAGACAGCCTGGGCGGCGACCGCGACCGAGTGGTTCCCGTCCAACCCGTGGCGGCTGCGGCCGGGGCCCTCGATCGTCGCGATCCTCGAGCGGGCCGACGACTTCAGCACCGCGACCTGCGAGCTGTGGATGCCCGTCGAGTCCGCGTGACGCCCTCGTACCCGGCCCGGCGGGGGAACCGATCCCCCTGCCCCGGCGGCCGTGCGCCGAGTCGGTGCCGCTTCGCGAAGGTTGCCGCCTCCCGTCCGCGGCAACCTCGCGAAAGCGGGCGCTGTTCGATTCTCATTCGAATAACCTGGAGGCTCATATCACCGTCGGGCGCGGCAAGCGCTCACAGACGAGGGGTCCCGGCATGGCAGAGGTCGTACTGTTCCACCACGTACAAGGGCTGACCTCCGGGGTGGTCGCCTTCGCCGACGAACTCCGCGCCGCGGGCCACACCGTCCACATGCCCGACCTGTTCGAGGGGCGCACCTTCGACTCGCTGGAGGAGGGAACGGCGTACGTGCGGCAGGTCGGGTTCGGGGAGGTCGGCGCGCGTGGCGTGCGTGCGGCCGCAGAGCTCCCCCGCGAGGTCGTCCACGTCGGCTTCTCGCTGGGGGTGGTGCCCGCGCAGGAACTGGCGCAGACCCGGGACGGGGCGCGGGGCGCACTGCTGATGCACGCCTGCATCCCGGTGTCCGAGTTCGGTGCGACCTGGCCGGCGGGTGTGCCGGCGCAGGTGCACGCGATGGAGCACGATCCCTTCTTCGCTGAGGACGCCGAGGCCGCCCGCGCGCTGGTCGCGGAGTCCTCCGACGCCGAGCTGTTCCTGTACCCCGGGGACCGGCATCTGTTCGCGGACTCCTCGCTGCCCTCGTACGACCCGGACGCCGCGGAGCTCATGACACGGCGGGCGGTCGAGTTCCTCGGCGCGCTCGACGGGGACGGCCGTAACCCGCGCTGAGCGGTCAGGGGGTGCGGAGGGTCTTGGCCGCGCACTCCCAGAGGCGGTCCGCCGCTCCCGGGTCGACGGCGTGGGCGGCGACGCCGCCCGTCGGGTTCTCGTCCGTGACGGTCGGCGCTTCCTGGTTGTCCTCGAAGTAGCGGCCCGTCACCCCCTCCAGGAGGGGCGATGCGGCCAGCAGGACCGAGGTGGCCGCTCCCTGCGCGGGCGTCTTGTAGTACGGCAGCGGTGTCACGTTGCCCTCGTCGTCCATCACGCCGAACGCGCGCATCGTGTCGTCGTCCAGGTGCCGCTGCAGATTGGTGAGGACGTAGCCGGGGTTCAGCGCGTTCGCCGTGATGCCGTCGGCGGCCCAGCGGCGGGCTCCGACCGTGAGGAGGACACCGGCGGACTTCGACTGCCCGTACGCGGCCCAGGGGTCGTACGGGCGCCGCTCGAAGTGGGGGTCGTCGAAGTCGAAGGGTGCGTTCAGGTGAGCGCCCGAGCTGACGACCACGATGCGTGCGGTGCCCGCCTCGCGCAGATACGGGTGCAGCCCGGTGGCCAGGGCGAAGTGCCCCAGGTGGTTGGTGGCGAGCTGCATCTCCCAGCCCTGCGGGGTGAGGGTGCGCTCGGGCAGAGCCATGATTCCGGCGTTGGCGACAAGGATGTCGAGCGGGCCGCGCCAGCCGCGCACGAAGGCGGCGACCGAGGCGAGGTCGGAGAGGTCGAGGGGCGCGGTGCGCACGGGGCCGGCGCCGTCGACGGCGGCCAGCTCACGCAGGAGCGGTGCGGCGGTCCCGGGTCGGCGTGTGGCGACGGTGACCTCGGCGCCGGCCTCGGCCAGTGCCCGTACGGTCTCGGCGCCGAGACCCGAGGCGCCGCCGGTGACCACGGCGCGGCGGCCGGTGAGGTCCACGCCCTCGATCACCTCGCGTGCGTCGGTGCGGGCGGTGAAGGGGGTGGTCAGGAGGGGGTGGCCGGGGGTGTTCCGCGGGTTCCGGGAGGCCGGTGTGTTCGTCGTCATGCTTCGACGGTACGGCGGGTCGGCTGGACGGGCTATCGTTGAACGTCCCGCTTCCTTTAGCCGTCGTCCGATCCAGGGAGGTCGTCATGGATCCGCTGGAGGACGTGCTGACCCTGCTGGAGACGCGCAGCCACCTGTCCACGAGCCTGGTGGCGGGCGGGCGCTGGGCGCTGCGGTTCGATGCGCCGCAGGGGGTGAAGTTCAACGCGGTCCGGCGCGGGTCCTGCCTGCTGGAGGTCGACGGGGTGGACGGGCCGATCCCCCTGGCGGAGGGCGACTGCTATCTCCTCGCGCGTCCACGGCCGTTCGTCCTGCGCAGTGATCCCGCGACCACACCGGTGGCCGCGGCGCCCGTGTTCGCCCGGGCCGAGGGCGGCGTCGCGCGGGCGGGGCCGGGCGACGAGGTGTTCCTCGTGGGCGGGCGGTTCTCCTTCGGCGCCCGTGCCCAGGAGCTGCTGCTGGACCGGCTGCCCCCGGTCGTCCACGTCCCGGCCGACAGCCCGCACGCGGAGACGGTGCGCTCGGCGCTCGACCTGATCGACCAGGAGCTGACCCGCGGGGAGCCGGCCGCCTCCCTGGTCGCCGAGCACCTCGCCGTCGTCATGCTGGTCCATGTGCTGCGGCTGCACCTCGCGCGTGACCCGCACACCGCCTCGGGATGGCTGGCAGGGCTGTCGGACCCGGTGGCCGCCGCCGCGCTGACCGCGCTGCACCGGGACCCGGCGCGGCCCTGGACCGTCGCGGAGCTGGCGCGGGAGGCCGCGGTGTCCCGATCCACGCTGGCCGCCCGTTTCAAGGCGGCTGTCGGGCAGGGGCCGTTGGAGTACCTCACCCACTGGCGTATCGAGCTGGCGGCGCGTCAGTTGCGTGAGGGGAGCGCGACGCTCGCCGTCATCGCCCGGTCGGTGGGATACGGGTCCGAGAGCGCCCTCAGTGTCGCCTTCAAGCGCGTCGTGGGCGTGACTCCCGGCGACTACCGGAGGCGTCCCGCACGGCAGGCGTCACCCTCGGTGGCGTCGCCGTCCTGAGCCGGGCGAGCGCGGCGGAGCGGACCGGTCCACGCCAGACCGTTTGCGTGTTCCTGCTCGAAGTGGCGACTCTTCGAGCATCTATTGACATGCCTACGTCGCTCCCGCCAGAGTCGATGCCGCCAGTGATGCCCGGTCGTCGGATCGAAGGAGCGTTCACTCATGCCCGAACTCCCCGCTGTCTCACGCCGATTGCTCCTGGGAGGTGCGCTGGCCACCGGTGCGGCGGCCGCCGGTGTCGGTGCGGCGCAGGCGGCTCCGGCCACCGCGGCTGCCGCAGCCGGCGGTGGCGACGCGCCGCTGCCGGTGCACACTCCCCCGCGCCGTCGCGGTCAGCGCTCGATGATCGACGTGCCGTTCGACGTCCACGGGACCGTCCGCGTGGGCCTCATCGGTCTCGGGAACCGTGGGTCCGGCATGGCCGAGGGCTGGGCGGCCGTCCCCGGGTGCCGGGTGACCGCCGTCTGCGACATCCGCGCCGACCGCGCGACCTCCGTGGCGAACCGGCTCGTCGCCCGGGGCAGACCGCGTCCCGCCGAGTACGGCGGCTCCGCGGACGCCTACGCGCGGATGCTGAAGCGGGACGACATCGACCTCGTGTACATCGCCACGCCCTGGGAGTTCCACCACCGGCAGGGCAAGGCCGCCCTGGAGGCCGGCAAGCACGCGATCGTCGAACTGCCCGTCGCCACCGAGCTGGACGAGCTGTGGGACCTCGTCGACACCTCCGAACGGACCCGCCGGCATCTGATGCTGTCGGAGAACTGCTCCTACGGCCGTAACGAGCTGGCCATGCTGAAGATGGCGCACGACGGGCTGTTCGGCGACGTCACCAACGGCCACGGCGGCTATCTGCACGACCTGCGGGAGCTGTTGTTCTCCGACACGTACTACACGGATTCCTGGCGGCGGCTGTGGCACACGCGCAGCACCGCGTCGTTCTACCCGATGCACGGGCTGGCGCCGATCGCCGCCGCGATGGACATCAACCGCGGCGACCGCATGACCGTGCTGCGGGCGACGGCCACCGAGCCGAAAGGGCTCGCCGACTACCGGGAGCGTTTCATCGACCGGTCCCATCCCTCGTGGAAGGAGACCTACGTCAACGGCGACCTCGTCACCTGTCTGATCGACACCGCCATGGGGCGGGTCATCCGGGCGGAGCACGACGTGAGTTCGCCCCGGCCGTACAGCAGGATCAACAGTCTGGCGGGCAGCCGCGGGATCTTCGAGGACTACGCGGGCACGTCGGCGACCGGCGGCCGGATCTACGTCGAACCGGACCACGGCGGGCACTCCTGGCGCGACTTCGACTCCTACCGCAAGGAGTTCGACCACTGGCTGTGGAAGAAGATCGGCGACGACGCGGAGAACAACGGCGGCCACGGTGGCATGGACTACATCCTCCAGTGGCGCACCGTGCAGGCGATGCGGGCCGGTCTGGTGCCGGACATCGACGTGTACGACTCCGCCGCGTGGTGCGCGCCGGTGCCGCTGAGCGTCAAGTCCCTCGCGGCGGGCGGGCGTCCTGTGGCGTACCCGGACTTCACCCGCGGTTCCTGGGTCAACCTCCGCATGGGTCTGGACTCCCGTGAGTCGGACATGCCTCCCGTCGCGTGAGCGGCGTTCTGGACCGTCGACCGAAGGAGCAGGACGTATGAGCGTTTCCCGATGGCTCAGACCCCTCGGACCGTTGCGAGCGGTGAGAGCGCTGGCCGTCGCAGCCTCGCTGGGGCTCGTCGCCGCGCCCGCCGCCTCCGCCGCCGAGCCTCAGGCGGACCCGGCGGCCGCGCGGACGGAGGTGACCGTCTCGCCCGTCGGCCTGGACGGGCCGGCGTTCTCGACCGTGACCGTGCGCGTGAAGAACGCCGGGCCGCAGCGGATGCGGTCGCTGAAGGTGGCGTTCGCCGGGCCCGTCGGCTGGGCGGTGCAGCCGTCCGTGGCCGCCGTGTCCGGTTCGCTCGGCGTGGGCGACTCCGCCCGGGCCGAGTTCCGGATCCGGGTGCCGGAGAAGCGGCCGGGGTTCGCGCTGCGGACGTTCACCGCCACGGCGACGTACAGCGGTGGTGACGGGGCCGGTGCGGCGGCCGGCACCCGTACCGAGGTCGTCGGCAGTCCGCTGCCCGATCTCGCCGCCGCCTACGACAACGTCGGCGTCACCGACGAGAGCGACACGGCGCCCGGCGACTACGACGGGGACGGCAACAGCTTCTCCGCGCAGAAGCTCGCCGCCGCCGGACTGACGCCGGGAGCCACCGTCCGCGCCCTGGGCGCCGAACTCACCTGGCCCGACGCGGAACCGGGCACCCCGGGCAACGTCTCGTCCGCCGGTCAGGCGATCACCCTGAGCGGCCAGGGCAGCAGGCTGGTGTTCCTCGGGTCGGGCGTCGGCAGCGCGGCCACCGGCACGGCCACCGTCCACTACACCGACGGCACCAGCAGCCGCGGCCAGTTCGGCTTCCCCAACTGGTCGTTCGATCCGGCCGACCTGCACGGCGCCACGCTGGTGGCGTCCGCCGACGGCCGCAACCGGCCGGACGGGTACGGCAACGCGGGGATCGCCTACCGGATCTTCGCCCACTCGGTGCCGCTGGACGCGTCGAAGCAGGTGGCGTTCGTGGTGCTGCCGTCCAACGGGAACGTCCACGTGTTCGCGATGGCCGTCGCTCCGTAGGACGCGGGACCGTCAGACGGCGTGGACCTTGATGCCCGCGTCGGTGAGGCGGGCGGCCGTGTCGGCGGGCAGGCCGGAGTCGGTCACCAGCACGTCGACGCGGTCCAGGCCGCAGATACGGGCGAAGGCGCGCCGGCCCATCTTGGAGGAGTCGGTGACCACGATGACGCGGCGCGCCCGTTCGGCGAAGAGGCGGCTGACACTGGCCTCGTCCTCCTGGTGGGTCATCAGCCCCAGCTGCGGGTCCACGCCGTCGACCCCGAGGACCGCCACGTCGAGGACGACCTCGTTGAGGACGCCCACGGTGAGCGGTCCGACGAGCTCGTACGTCTGGGGGCGGGCGACTCCGCCGGTGACCACGATCTTCACCTGGGGGCGTACCGCGAGCTCGCCGGCGATGTTGAGGGCGTTGGTGACGACCGTGAAGGCGGGCGCCGACGTCTCGGCCGGCTCGCGGCGCCCCCTCCCCTCTCGGCTGCCGCCCGCCCTGAGGGCGAGGGCGCGGGCCACCTCGGTGGTGGTGGTGCCGCCGTTGAGGCCCACCACGTCACCGTCGGCGATCATCCCGGCGACGGCGGTGGCGATGCGCTGTTTCTCCGGGGCGTGCCGGGAGGACTTGTAGCGCAGGGGCAGTTCGTAGGAGACGCCGTGCGCGATGGCGCCGCCGCGGGTACGGACGAGCATCTGCTGCTCGGCGAGTTCGTCGAGGTCGCGTCGGATGGTGGCCGGGGAGACGTCGAGTGCGGCGGCCGCGTCGTCGACCTCGATCCTGCCCTCGCCGGCCAGCAGTTCCAGCAGCTTGCTCCAGCGATCGTGCTTGGACATGTGTCGGACTCCCTCGGCCTCGGTACTGCGCTCCGGACACGGTAAGGGACGCGCCGGGCTGCGGTGCCCCGGAGCAGCACCGTGCGTGATTCTGCTCGGAGCATCGTCACTCAGCGCACATCAGTTCCGTCGAAGCGCTCGTTTTTGGCAACAGTCGCATAACGGCGTATGGACCCGACCTGCAGGTCACCTGAATACTTCCAGACACGACAGATGCTCATTACTGCTCGCAAGGCTCACAGATTGAGCATGTTCACGCATTGCTTGTGGAGACAAGGCGGTAGACGGCAGTGAAGAAGAGAATGCTCGTCCTCTCGGCGGCCTGCGCGGCCGGCGCCCTGGTCCTGACCGCGTGCGGCGGCGGTGGCGCCGGGGAGTCCGCGGACGGATCGGTGACCCTGAAGCTCGTCGCGGCCGACTACGGCGACAAGGCGTCCAACAGCTCCACCGTCTACTGGGAAGACGTGGCGAAGCGCTTCGAGGCCGCCAACCCGGACATCAGGGTCGACGTGCAGGTCGTCAACTGGAACGACATCGACACGCAGGTCAAGACGATGATCCAGAGCGGCAACGTGCCGGACGTCCTGCAGACCGGCGGCTACGCCGACAAGGTCGCCGACGACCTCCTCCACACGGCCGAGGAGGTGCTGTCCCCGGCCACCCAGGACAACCTCGTCGACACGTTCGCGAAGGCGGGCGAGGTGGACGGCGTGCAGTACGGCATCCCCTTCGTCTCCTCCGCCCGCGCCCTGTTCTACAACAAGAAGCTCCTCGCCGACGCCGGCGTCACCGAACCGCCGAAGAGCTGGGCGGACCTCAAGGCGGCCGCAGAGGCCGTCAAGAAGAAGCACCCGGACGTCATCCCCTACGCGCTGCCGCTCGGCCCCGAGGAGGCGCAGGGCGAGACGCTGATCTGGGAGCTCGGCAACGGCGGCGGCTACACCGGCGGCGACGGGAAGTACACCCTCGACAGCGAGGCCAACGTCGAGACGTTCCAGTGGCTGCGCGCCAACCTCGTCGAACCGGGCCTGACCTACAGCAACCCCGCCGCCACCGACCGCAGGACGGCGTTCGCCGACTTCGCCGCGGGCAAGGTGGGCATGCTCAACGGCCACCCGTCGCTGATCCAGATGTCGAAGGACGCCGGCGTCGACTACGGCGTGGCACCCATCCCCGGCAAGGACGGCGCGCTCGACTCCACGCTCGGCGTGGCCGACTGGGTGATGGCGTTCAAGGACAGCGGTCACCAGGAGGAGATCAAGAAGTTCCTCGACTTCGCGTACTCCAAGGAGAACACGCTGAAGTTCGACGAGATGTACAACCTGATGCCCGTCACCGAGGACACGCTGACGGAGATGACCTCGAACGGCAAGCACAAGGACCTCGAGCCGTTCTTCGAGCTGCTGCCGAAGGCGTCCTTCTACCCCCTGGGCGACACCAGCTGGGACGCCGTATCCGCGGAGATCAAGAAGAGTGGCGGCACGGCCGTCGGGGAGGACCCGGCCAAGGTGCTCGGCGATCTGCAGAAGAAGGCCGAACAGATCGCGGCGAACCAGTAGTTCCGCACGGCACCGACACACGGAAGGCGCTCCCCGTGTCCAGCAATGTCACCTCCGGCGGCCGCAGGCCGCCCCGCTCGGGCCGGAGCGGCGGGCGCCGCTCCGGCCTCGGCCGGCTGGGGCCGCTGCCCTGGATCGGCCCCGCCGTCCTGCTCATCGTGGTCGTCGTGCTGTGGCCGGTCTACGAGATGGTCCGCACGTCGTTCCTGAAGATCAGCGTCAGCGGCTTCGTCCGGGGCTGGGCGGGCCTGGACAAGTACCGGCAGCTGTTCGACGAGCCGGACCTCGGCTCCGTCGTCACCGCCACCGTGGTGTGGACCGTCGGCGTGGTCGCGCTGACCATGGTGATCTCCCTGGGCCTCGCCCAACTGTTCGACCAGCGGTTTCCGGGGCGCCGGCTGACCCGGTGGGCGCTCATCGCCCCGTGGGCGGCGTCCGTGCTGATGACCGCCATCGGCTTCAAGTGGATGCTCGACCGGACCGCCGGCGTGCTGAACACGGTGATGACCGACCTCGGCGTCGTCGACTCCCCCAAGGACTGGCTGGGTGACCCGTCGACCGCCTGGCCCTGGATGATGTTCGTCGCGGTCTTCGTCTCCCTGCCGTTCACCACGTACACGCTGCTCGCGGGGCTGCAGACCGTGCCCGGCGAGGTGTACGAGGCAGCGCGCGTGGACGGGGCCGGCGTGTGGCAGACGTACCGCCGGATCACGCTGCCGCTGCTGCGGCCGGCGTTCCTGGTCGGCGTGGTCATCAACCTGATCAACGTCTTCAACTCGTTCCCCGTGATCTGGGGCATGACCCGCGGCGGCCCGGACAGCGACACGGCGACCACCACGGTGTTCATGTACCAGCTCAAGAGCTCCGACATCGGGGAGTCCGCGGCCATGTCGGTCGTCAACTTCGCCCTGGTCGTCGTGATGGTGGCCGCCTTCCTCAAGGTCAGCCGCTGGAACCAGGAGGAGGCGTGATGGCCCAGCAGACGATCCCCGCCGCCGTCGGCACCCACAGGTCCGCCCCGACGGACGGCAGTGGCCGTCCTGTACGCCCCCGGCGCACGCTGCGGCCCCGCACGGTGGTCGTGGCCGCCGTCGCCTGGCTGATCGCCGCCGTGTTCCTGCTGCCGTACCTGCAGATGGTGATCACGGCGCTGCGGCCCGCCTCCGAGCTGCGCGACGCCACCTATCTGCCGGACCACTTCGCCTGGTCCAACTTCGTCGACGTGTGGCGGGAGTCGAACCTCGGCAGCAATCTGCGCGTCACCCTCCTCGTGGCCGGCGGCTCCACGCTGCTGGTGCTGCTCGTCGCGATCCCGGCCGCCTACTACACGGCCCGCGTCAAGTACCGCGGGCGCAAGGTGTTCCTGCTGCTGGTGCTGGTCACCCAGATGTTCCAGCCGACGTCACTGCTGGTGGGCCTCTACCGCGAGTTCTACCAACTGGGCATGCTCAACTCGGTGTGGACCCTGGTGCTGTGCAACGCCGCGTTCAACCTGGCGTTCGCGATCTGGATCCTCACCGCCTATTTCTCCGCCATACCGGTGCAGTTGGAGGAGGCAGCGATGATCGACGGCCTCGGCAGGGGCGGCGCGCTGCTCCGGGTGACGCTGCCGCTGGCCATGCCCGGCGTCGTCACCGCGGTCATCTTCACCTTCATCGCCGCGTGGAACGAGTTCGTGATGGGACTGACCCTGTCCACCGTCCCGGAGAGCCAGCCCCTGACGGTCGGCATCAACAGCTTCATCGGCAACTACACCGTCCAGTGGAACTACCTGTTCGCCGCGTCGGTGATCGCGATCGTGCCCGTCGTGGTGCTCTTCGCCTTCATCGAACGCCATGTGGTGTCCGGGCTGACCGCCGGCTCGGTGAAGTGACCGGCCGGCCGCGCCGTATCCCCCCTCCCCCGTTGCTGAAGGAGCACATCGCCTTGTCCTACATCAGTTCGTCCCGCACCTCGGCCGAGATCGCCTCCCAGCCCGCCGTGTGGCGCCAGGCCGCCGCGTCCCTGCCGCGTCAGACGGCGGCCCTGCCGAGGCGGGGCGAACGCGTCGCCGTCGTCGGCTGCGGCACCTCATGGTTCATGGCCCAGTCGTACGCCGTGCTCCGCGAGACCGGCGGCCACGGGGAGACCGACGCCTTCGCCGCCTCGGAGTTCCCCGTCGGCCGGCACTACGACCGGGTGCTCGCCATCACCCGGTCGGGCACCACCACCGAGGTGCTCGGCCTGCTGAACCGGCTCAAGGGGAGCGTGGCGACGGGCGCCGTCACCGCCGACCCGGACACGCCCGTCATGCAGGCCGCCGACGCCGTCGCCGTCCTGGACTTCGCGGACGAGGAGTCGGTCGTGCAGACCCGCTTCGCCACCGCCAACCTGGCACTCCTGCGCGCCCACCTGGAGGCGGAGAACGCCCTGCCCGCCGGAGTCCTGCCGCTGGACACGGCCGTCGAGGACGCCGAACGGGCGGTGCGCGAGCCCCTCGACAGGGCGGTGCTGGGCGCGGAGCAGTTCACGTTCCTCGGCACGGGCTGGACATGCGGGCTCGCGCTGGAGGCGGCGCTGAAGATGCGGGAGGCGGCGGGCGCCTGGACGGAGGCGTACCCGGCGATGGAGTACCGCCACGGGCCCATCAGCATCACCGGTCCCGGGCGTGTGACGTGGGCGTTCGGTCGGCTTCCTGAAGGGCTGGCGGACGACGTCGCCCGCGTCGGCGGCACCCTGGTCGCGGAGTCCGCAGGCCTGGCCGGCGGACTGGATCCGCTCGCCGACCTGGTCCGCGCCCAGCGGCTGGCGGTGGCCTGCGCGGAGGCGCGCGGCAACGACCCGGACCGGCCTCGCAACCTCACGCGGTCCGTCGTCCTCCAGGACGGTCATGTCTGAGGTCGCAGGCTCCGGTTCCCGGGCGGAAGGGCGGCGGCCGTGATCCTCACCGTCACGCTCAACGCCGCCCTCGACGTCACGTACGGCGTCGACAGCCTGCGCCCGCGCGCCTCGCACCGGGTCGGGGCCGTTCACCGGAGGGCCGGAGGCAAGGGCGTCAACGTGGCCCGGGTGCTGGCCGGGCGGGGGCGGGCCGTCACCGTGACCGGCCTCGTCGGCGGCCCCACCGGCGCGCTGGTGCGCGAGGACCTGCGCGCCGTTCGCGGGCTGCGTGACGCACTCGTCCCGGTCTCCGGCGAGTCGCGGCGGACCGTGACCGTCGTGTCCGGTGACGACGGCGACGCCACCGTCTTCAACGAGCGGGGGCCGCAGGTGAGTCCGTCGGAGTGGCGGGCGTTCGCCGGCCGCTTCGCGGAGCTGGTGCGCGAGGCGTCGGTGGTCGCGCTCTGCGGGAGCCTGCCGCCAGGGCTGCCGTCCGACGCGTACGCCCAACTCGTCGCCCGGGCCGCGGAGACGGGGGTGCCGACGGTGCTGGACACCAGCGGCGCCCCGCTGCTCGACGCGCTGGGCGCACGGCCCGACGTCGTGAAGCCCAACGCGGCCGAACTCGTGTCGGCCACCGGGTGCGAGGACGCCGCGGCGGGCGCGGAGCGGCTGCGAGGCCTCGGCGCCCGGTCCGTCGTGGTGTCCTCAGGCCCCGGCGGTCTCCTCGCCGTCACGCCCGGAGGCCGCCGGCGTGCCGTGCCGCCCGAGCGGCTGGCCGGCAACCCCACCGGGGCGGGCGACGCCTGTGTCGCCGCCCTCGCGGCGGGGCTCGCCGACGGCGCGCACTGGGGCGATGTCCTGAGCGACGCCGTCGCCCTCTCGGCCGCCGCCGTCGCCTGTCCCGTGGCCGGTGACGTCGACGCCGCCACCTACGAACGCTTCCGGACCACCGTGACCGTGGAGGACCTCCATGCCCCTCAGCCCCACTGACGAGATCGTCGGCCCCGCCGCCCGCGCCGGCGCCGGCGCGGGGGCGTTCAACGTGGTGCAGCTCGAACACGCCGAGGCGATCGTCGCCGGTGCGGAGGCCGCGGGCCGTCCGGTGATCCTGCAGATCAGTGAGAACACCGCCCGCTACCACGGCGGTCTGGAACCGATCGGACTGGCGGCCCTCGCCGTGGCACGCGCCGCGCTCGTCCCCGTCGCCGTGCACCTCGACCACGCCGAGTCGGTGGACCTCGTGCACGAGGCCGCCCGGCTCGGCTTCTCGTCCGTGATGTTCGACGCCTCCACGCTCCCCTACAAGGAGAACCTGCGCGAGACGCGGGAGATCGCCGCGTACTGCCACGCCCGGGACGTGTGGGTGGAGGCCGAGCTCGGCGAGGTGGGCGGGAAGGACGGGGCGCACGCGCCCGGGGTGCGGACCGACCCGGCGGAGGCGCGGGACTTCGTCGCCGCCACCGGGGTCGACGCGCTGGCCGTGGCGGTGGGCAGCTCGCACGCCATGACCACCCGGGACGCCGTGCTGGACTTCGCCCTCATCTCGGCGCTGCGTGACGCGGTCGGCGTGCCGCTGGTGCTGCACGGCTCGTCGGGAGTGGCGGACGCGGAACTGGCGCGGGCGGTGGCGGCCGGGATGACGAAGGTGAACGTCTCCACGTACCTGAACAAACAGTTCACGCGGGCCGCGCGGACGTACTTGGAGGCACACCCGTCGGCGGTGGATCCGCGCACGTACCTCGGACCGGCCCGGGACGCCGTCGCGGACGCGGTGGCGCATCTGCTGGGGGTGCTGCACGGCGGGCGCGGCTGAGCCGGGAGGGTGACAAGGAGTCGCGCCGGTCCCGGACGGGGTGGTCGCGCCGGTCCCGTACGAGGTGGTGGCGCCGCCCGGTTTCCTCACCCGTGGGGTGATCTGGCAGGCTGGTGCACGCGGCAACCACGCCCGGACGACGAGGACCGGCGCCGGACCGCCCCCACCGACCCAGGCACACCGCTGCCGCCGGACGCCGTCCGGTGCCGCGGTGTGAAGCGGTGGGCGCCCTCGCCCGGCTCCTGCTCGGAAGGTTTTCCCTCGCCATGCCCTTGGCTTTGTTCGCCCTGGCCGTCGTCGCGTTCGGCATCGGCACGACCGAGTTCGTCTCCATGGGGCTGCTCCCCCAGATCGCCGACGGGCTGGCGGTGTCCGTGCCGACCGCGGGCAACGTTGTCTCCGCCTACGCGCTGGGCGTGGTGATCGGCGCGCCGCTGCTCACGGCGATCGGCGCCCGGGTGCCGCACAAGCGGCTGCTGCTGATGCTGACGGGCGTGTTCGTCGTGGGGAACGTGGCCTCGGCTCTCGCGCCGAACTTCGAGCTGCTGTTCGCGGCGCGTGTACTGGCGGGGCTCCCGCACGGTGCGCTGTTCGGCGTCGGCGCGGTGGTCGCCTCCAAGCTGGTCGCGCCGGACCGGGCGGCCCGTGCGGTGTCGATGATGTTCCTCGGTCTGACGGTCGCGAACATCGTCGGCGTCCCGGCCGGGACGGCGCTCGGACAACAGCTCGGCTGGCGGTTCGCGTACGCGGCGGTGGCGGTCATCGGCGTCCTCGCCCTGGCGGCGCTGGTGCGGCTCGTCCCGCACCAGCCGCGCGGCGAGCAGGCCGGCGTGATGCACGAGCTGCGCGCGATGAAGAACAAGCAGGTGCTGCTGGGGCTGGTCACGGCGGTCGTCGGGTTCGGCGGCTTCTTCGCGATGTACAGCTACCTGGTGCCGATGCTGACCAACCTGACGGGGATCTCGGACTCGTCCACGACCCTGGTGCTCGCGCTGTTCGGCGTCGGCATGACGCTCGGCACGCTCGTCGCGGGCCCGCTGACCGACCGGGCGCTGCGGCCCACGATGTACGGCGGTTTCGCGCTGCTCGCGGCGGCGCTGGTGACGCTGCACTTCGTCATCGGGCATCTGGTGCCCGCGCTGATCGTCATCACGATCACGGGCGGTCTCAGCTCGCTGATCACCACGCCGGTGCAGATGCTGCTGATGGCCAAGGCGCACGAGGCGCCGACGATGGCGGCCGCGTCCAACCACTCCGCCTTCAACCTCGCCAACGCGGGCGGCGCGTGGCTGGGCGGCCTGGTCATCGCGGCCGGCTGGGGCTGGTCCTCGCCCACGCTGGTCGGCGCCGCCCTGGCGGTCGTGGGCCTCGCCCTCGCGGCGACGGGCGGGTACCTGGACCGGGACCGCCGTGCGTCGAAGGTCGTCCTGTCGTCGACGGGCGCCGGTGACCGGTCGCCGGGGCAGGAGGCGCCTGCCGCCGCCTGCCCGAAGGATCAGTCGATGTGACGGAGCAGGGCCGGACGCGTCGGGCCGTCGACCGCCGGGTCAGCGGTCGACGGCCCTTGGTGCGTCCGGCGGGCGGGGAGCCAGGTGGCTGCCCGCCCGCTTCGGCATCACCTCACGCGCGCTCCGGCGCCGCGGTGTCCTCGCTCTTCACCGGCGTGGTGCGGGAGAGGGAGCCCGGCCACCAGGCCTTGGGGCCGATGTCGATCACCAGGGCCGGGACCAGCAGGGACCGGACGACCAGGGTGTCGAGGAGGACGCCGAAGGCGACGATGAAGGCGATCTGGACCAGGAAGGCCAGGGGGATCACCATCAGCGCGGCGAACGTCGCGGCGAGGACCACGCCGGCCGAGGTGATGACCCCGCCGGTGGTGGTGAGGCCGCGCAGGACGCCCTGGCGGGTGCCGTGGGTCAGCGCCTCCTCGCGGACACGGGACATCAGGAAGATGTTGTAGTCGACGCCCAGGGCGACCAGGAACACGAAGCCGTACAGCGGGACCGACGCGTCCGTTCCGCTGAAGCCGAAGAGGTGCTCGAAGACCAGCGCGGACACGCCGAGCGTGGCGAGGAAGTTGAGCGCCACGGTCGCGACCAGCAGCACGGGCACGAGCACGGACCGCAGCAGCAGGACGAGGATCAGCAGGATGACGACGAGGACGATCGGCACGATGAGCGTGCGGTCGTCGGAGGCGGTCTGCTGGGTGTCGACCTGCTGGGCGGTGTAGCCGCCGACGAGCGCGTCGGCGCCGGAGATGTCGTGCACGTTGTCGCGGAGCCGCTCGACGGCCCGCTTCGCGGCGTCACTGTCTGCCGCGGCCTCCAGCGTGGCGTCGACGCGCACCCGCCCGTCGACGACCAGCGGCTCCCCGCCCCCGGGCCGCCCGGAGGCGGAGACAGGGGCGGCGGAGGCCACTCCCTCGGTCCTGTTCGCGGCGGCGGTGACCTCGTCCAGCCGGTCGGCGTTCGCGAGGATGACGGCAGGATTGCCGGACCCTCCGGGGAAGTGCTCGCCGAGCGTCTTCTGCGCGGCGACCGACGGCGCGTCGTTGACGAAGATCTCGTCGAGCGGGGTGCCCTTGGCTGACAGGGACGGGGAGAAGGCCGCGAAGACGGCGAGGATCAGCGCGGTCACCGCCCACACGCGGCGCGGCCTGCGGTCGACGGTCGCGGCGACGCGGCGCCACACGCTGTGTCCCTCGACGGTGGCGTCGGACGCCTTGGGCTTGGCGGGCCAGTAGGCGCTGCGGCCCAGGAGGGCGAGGGCGGCCGGCAGGAAGGTGAGCGCGGAGAGCACCGAGCACACGATGCCGATGGCGCCGACCGGGCCCAGGGCGCGGTTGTTGGTGAGGTCACTGGCGAGCAGCGTCAGCAGGCCGAGGGCGACGGTGGCGGCGCTGGCGGTGATGGCGCCGAACGACCGGCGTACGGCTGCGTGCGCGGCGGCGAACCGATCGCCGCGAACGGCGAGTTCCTCGCGGAAGCGGGCGGCGAGGAGCAGGGCGTAGTCGGTGGCCGCGCCGATCACGAGGATGGACAGGATGCCCTGGACCTGGCCGTCGACGCGCACCACGTCGTGGTCGGCGAGGACGTACACGACCGCGCAGGCCAGGCCCAGCGCGAAGACGGAGCCGAGGATGATGACGAAGGGCAGCAGGACGCTGCGGTAGACCAGCAGCAGGATGAGCAGCACGGCGGCGAGGGCGACGCCGAGCAGCAGTCCGTCGATGCCGGAGAAGGCGTCCGACAGGTCGACCTGGCTGGCCGCCGGGCCCGCCACCTCGGCGGTGGTTCCGTCGACGGTGCCCGCCGCTTCGCGCACCTCGTCGACGACGTCGGCCAGCTTGTCACCGAGGTCGGGTTCCACCTGCACCACCGACTGCAGGGCCTTGCCGTCCTCGGAGGGGAAGGCGGGTGAAGGAGCGCCCACGACGCCCGGGCTGCCGGCGAGCCCGGCGACCGCGCGGGTGGCGGCCTCGGTCTGGGCGCCGGTGATCCGCTCCCCGTCGGCGGTCCACACGACGATCGCGGGCAGCGTCTCCTGCTGGTCGAACGCCTTCCGCTGGTCGAGGACCTGCGTGGACTCGGCGCTCCGGGGCAGGAAGGAGGCCTGGTCGTTGGTGGCCACCTCGCCCAGCTTCCCCGCGTACGGGCCGAGCATCCCGCCCACGCCGAGCCAGACGATCAACAGAGCGAGCGGGACGAGCCATCGGGCCCGGCGTGGTGCGGATGTCATGTGGGTTCCTATGGCGCGAAGCGATTATGTCAGTGGTCGATTATCTCAACCATCGAGTGATCTTATACTGGCCGCATGAGCGGCTCACAAACCTCCGCACCTCCCCCGCCGGGGGAGTGCCCGACCGACCTGCAGTCATTCGCGGTGCAACTGCGCCGCATGACCGGCGAGTTCAACCGCATCGTCCAGGAGTTCGCTCAGGCGCACGGTCTGCACCACACCGACATGCTCGCCCTGATCGCGATCCTCGACGGCGGCGGTCCTGACGCGCCCATGACGCCCGGCCGCCTGCGCAGACAGCTCAACCTCACGTCCGGCGCGATGACAGCATGCCTGGACCGACTGGAGCGGGCGGGGCACATCCGGCGTGTCCGGGCGTCCGACGACCGCCGTGTGGTGCATCTGGAGTACGAGGACCGGGCCAAGGGCCTGGCCCGGGAGTACTTCCGGCCGCTCGCCCGCGGCACCGACACGGCCCGTGAGCGGTTCACGGCCGAGGAGCTGCGTGTGGTGATCCGATTCCTCACCGAGCTGAACCACGAGCTCGCGCTGCTGCGCGGACGCACCGACTGATCCACCCGACGTGATCCACCCGACGGCGGACGGCCGGGGCAGGGCGACCCCCTGACCCGGCCGTCTCCCATTTCCCGGCGTCACGGGCACCCTGGCTCGACGCGCGGTCGGCGCGAACGCGCCCCTCGACGACTGGAATTGCGACGCGGCGGCCCAGGCACGCGCGCTCACGTCGAGCGGCTTCGAGGACGGCCCACGGCGTCGTCCTCGGCGTGCGCGCCCTGAGCCGGCAGGGGTTGTTCGTGGTCGGGGGTTCGGCCGCCGACCGGCTCGGCGCGCGGGGCCGTCATCATCGCCGGATGCACGCTGCGCGCCTTCGGGTTCGGCCTGTTCGCGTTCGGGGACGACCTGGTGGTGCTGACGGCCGCGTCCGTGCTCAGCGGCTTCGCGGGGACGCTGCCAACCGGCGGAACCCGCCGCGCGTACGTGAGCGCGGAGGTGTCGCCGGTCAGCCGTCCGTCACCGGGCGGCGGTCGTCCAGAACCGGGTGGAGCAGCGGGCGCTTGGCCGAGCGGCCGTCGCCGGAGGAGCGGCCCCTCAGCCGGCGGAGCAGCCATGGCCCCAAAAAGCCCGCCAGCCATCGGAGTTCGGTGCCGACGGCGCGCAGGCCGGTGGGCAGGGTGTGGGGAGGGAGGGGGTGGGTCCAGGTGTCGTCGCTGTCGGGCAGCCGTAGCGCGTGGGCGAGGGCGGCGGCGATGCGCTCATGGCCCAGGGGGCCGGCGTGAAGGCGGTCGGGGCTCCACAGGCGCGGGTCGCCCGCGACCGGGTGGAGGGCCGTCTCCGCGACGACGGCTCCGTGGCGGCGCGCGATGCGGCGTATGCCCTCGTTGAGGGCCGTGACGCGTGGGGTCAGCGGGCGGGCGACGGGGCAGACGCGGGAGAGGTCCGGGATGGTGATCGTGGCGACCAGGGCGCCCTGCTCGGTGAGCGCCCCGAACATCGCGTCCAGGTGGGTGCACACCTCGTCGGCGTCGAAGCCGGGTCTCAGCAGGTCGTTGACGCCGGCGACGACGGTGGCGACGTCGGGCCGCAGGGCGAGGGCGGGGGCGAGCTGCTCGGTGTGGATCTGGGCGGCGAGGCGGCCGCGTACGGCCAGGTTGGCGTACTGGAGGGCGGGTTCGTGCCGGGCCAGGTGCTCGGCGAGGCGGTCGGCGAAGCCGCGCAGGCCCGTGGCGTCGTCGCCGTCGCCGACGCCCTCGGTCTGGCTGTCGCCGAGGGCGACGTAGCGGAGGTAGGGCGTCTCAGTTCCGGGCACGGGTGTGCCGCCTCTCTTCCAGTACGGCGACGGTCCGCAGGCACCAGTCGCGGTTCTCCTGCTCGAAGGCCACGCCGCGCAGGCAGGTCAGGTAGGGGCCGATGCGGTCGCCGTGGCGGAGGAAGTCCTCCTCGCCGCGGTCGCCTCGCAGCCGCCGCAGCAGCGCCTCGAACAGCTCGATGCGGGCGCGGGCGATGTCGGCGCGCTCGGTCAGCTGGCCGATCAGGGTGGCGGTGTCGACGCTGTCGGCCGCCTGGACCTTGACCATGAGGTCGTCACGGACGAAGGCCGGCCTGGCGGAGGCGGCGGTGAAAGCCTCCAGCTCGGCCAGCCCGGCGTCGGTGACGTGGAACAGCCGCTTGTTGGGGCGGCTTTCCTGCACCACCTCGCGGCCCGCGACGAGGCCCTGTTGCTCCAGCCGGGTCAGCTCGGCGTAGAGCTGCTGCGGCTGGGCGTACCAGAAGTTGGCCACGCCGACGTCGAACGCCTTGGCCAGCTGGTAACCGCTGAGTTCGCCGTCGAGCAGCGCGGCCAGTACGGCGTGCCGGAGTGCCATGCGATCCCTTTCCGCGTGCCGGTGTCCTGCCCGTGCTCTGCCTCTGTCGCCCTGCGGGCACCTCATGATAGTCATTTTTCTGACTACTCACATCCCTGACTACTGAGGTGGTGGCGTCCGTGGACACCGTGGAGCGTTTCCGTGCAGCCGTCGACGCGCGTGATCTGGCCGCGCTGGACGATCTGTTCACCGACGACGTGCGGCTGTACAGCCCGGTGAAGTTCACGCCCTTCGAGGGCAAGGCGATGGTCATGGGGCTGTTCGGCGTGCTGCTGCGGACGTTCGAGGACTTCCGGTACGTCGGCGAGTACAGCGGGGCGGCGCAGACCAGTGCGGAGGGGGTGACGTTGCCGTCGGCCGTGCTGGTCTTCCGGGCGACCGTGGGTGGGAAGGAGATCCACGGGATCGATCTGCTGCACTTCGAGGAGGGCGGGCGGATCAAGGAGTTCACCGTGATGGTGCGGCCTCGCTCCGCGGTGGAGGCGTTGGGGGAGGCCGTGTTGAAAGGGCTGGTGGCGGAGGGGCTTGCCTGAGGGGCGGCCACCGGGGTTCCGGGTGCGCCCGGTCGCCGTGTGCGGGTGCGGTGGGGCTGATCGCGCAGTTTCCCGCGCCCCTGGGGGGTGGCCTCGGCGGTGGCGCGGGGGCGGGTTTCATCGGGGCTTGTCGCGCAGTTCCCCGCGCCCCCTGAGGCTGTCGGCCTCAGCGGTGCAGTGCGTGCCGGTGGGGGCGTAGTCTGCGGGTGTGGGGCTGCGGTTCGAGATTCGTGCGTCCGACTCGCCATGGGTCGACAGCGTGTGGACGTGCACCAGCGAGCGCGTCACCACCATGACATCCGTCGCCGGGGCGCGGCTGGGCCTGGTCTTCTGGGAGCAGGACGGGGCGGCGCACGCTGCGGTCACGGGTCCCGAGACCCGTACCGGCACGGCGCCCGTGCCGGAGGGGGCCGTCTTCACGGGCATCGACCTCGCCGTGGGCACCACCCTGCGGATGGCGCCCACGGCGGACCTGCTCGACGGCGGGGTCACGCTCCCCGACACCTCGCGCCGGACGTTCCGGCTGGACGGGGCGCGCTGGCAGACGCCCGGTCCGGACGACGCGGAGGCCCTGGTCGAGCGGCTGGTGCGGGCCGGGGTGCTCGACCGGGAGCCGCTCGTCGCCGACGTGCTCCGCGGCCACCGCCCCGCCTTCTCGCAGCGGACCGTCGAGCGGCGCTTCCGGGCAGCGACGGGACTCACGCGGGGTGCCGTACGGCAGATCGAGCGGGCACGCACCGCGGCGCTCCTGCTGGCCGCCGGCGCTCAGGCCGCCGACGTCGCCGCCGAGCTCGGGTACTTCGACGAACCGCATCTGGCCCGCGCCCTGCGCACGTACGTCGGGCGCACCGCGCGTCAGCTGCGCGAGGGCGCAGGAGGAGCGATCGCGCTCGACGTCGCTCAGCGCCGGACGTCGTAGACGAGCTTGGCGATGCCGTTCGAGTAGGTCGCCGACTCCCGCAGGGCCAGCATCTGCTTGTCCCGGTCCGCGCGGCCGAACAGGCTCTTCCCGGCACCGAGCAGCACGGGGAACATCAGCAGGTTGTACTGGTCGATCAGGCCGGCGTCGGACAGCCGCCGGGCCAGTTCCGCACTGCCGTGGATGAAGACGGAGCCGCCTTCGCCCTCCTTGAGCGCCGCGACGTCCTCGGTCGAGCGCAGGATCGTGGTCGGGCCCCATCCGTCGACCAGGGCGTCCTCGGAGAGCGTCGACGACACCACGTACTTCGGCAGGTCGCGGTAGTCGGCGTGGTCCTCCGAACCGGGCCACACCGACGCGAACGCCTCGTAGCTGCGGCGGCCGAACATCAGCGCCGTCGTGTCGGCCAGTTCCTCCCCCTTCAGCGACCAGGCCTCCTCGACGAACTCCAGGTCCTTGAACACCCAGCCCCCGCTGCGGTGCTCCTCCCCCGGCCCGCCGCCGGGCGAGTCGACGACGCCGTCCAGGGACATGAACCCCGTGTACACCAGTTTCCGCATGATGCGCCTCTCCTCCGGCCCGACGCGGGCCGCCGAACGGTTGCCCTCACGCTAGAGGGGAACGGGCACGACCGTCTTGGACAGAAACGACAACGCGCCTCGGCCCGACCGCTCCCGGTCAGCGGCCCCGCTGTGTGGCGTAGGGCTGGAGGAGCTGGTCGACGGGGGCGTAGTCGTCGGTGAGGACGGAGGCGTCGGCTGTCCACGTCGTGAGGGGCTTGCCCGTGACCGTCCGCCATCCTGTGCCGCGGGCGTCCAGTGCCTTCTGGATCGCGGACAGGTCGGCCGGGCGGTCGGAGGCGACGGCGACCAGGTTGCCGCCCACGGGCGCACCGGTGCGGGCCAGGCCGATGTCGACGGGTTCACCCAGGAGCGCCACATGCGCGAACACCTGGCGGAGCGTGGCCAGTTCCGCCTTGGCGAAGGCCTGCTCGCCGTGGTCGATGAGGTTGACGACGTAGAGGCCGTCGGGGACGAGGGCGCGCCGCACCTCCGTGAGCGCCTCCACCGTGGTGAGGTGCCAGGGCACGCTGACTCCGCCGAAGGCGTCGCCCACGACCAGGTCGAGCGAGTCCGTGTCCAGCCGACGCAGCCCCAGTCTGCCGTCCTCGGTACGGACGTCGATGCCGGGCCGCGGCCGCAGTCCGAGCCGCTCACGGTCGATGCGTACGACGCCGTCGTCGATCTCGGACACCACGCTGCGCGTGCCGGGACGGGTGGCCGCGAGGTAGCGGGGCAGGGTGAGGCCTCCGCCGCCCAGGTGGTGGGCCGTGAGCGGTCTGCCCTCGGGGAAGGCGGCGTCGGTCACCGACGCGACGGCCTTGACGTAGGTGAACTCCAGGTGGGCCGGGTCGCCGGCGTCGACGTAGGAGTGCCGTACGCCGTCCAGCACGAGGGTGCGACCACCCGGGCGTGCGGGGTCGGCGACCACGTCGGCGCAGTGGTACCGGGTCTCGACGTCACAGCCGCCCGGCGCGACCGAGGCGGCCAGGCCGCCCGCCGCCAGGACGAGCGCCAGGGCGGGAGCGGTGCCGCTCCGGCCGCGCAGCCCCCGGCCGACCAGCACCGACGCGACCACCAGCAGCGCACCGAGCCCGAACAGGATGCCGCTGACCGGCAGCCGCGACAGCAGCACGAAGCCCGTCAGGACCGTGCCGGCGATCGACCCCACCGTGCCGACGCCGGACAGCCGGCCGACGACCGTGCCGGTCTCGGCGAGGCTGGTGAGCCGCACCTTCGTCACCAGGGGCGTCACGGCGGACAGCAGCGCGCCCGGCACCAGGATCGTCAGCGCCGCGACCAGGATCAGCAGCGGCCGCGCCCACTCCGCGACGCCGCGCAGGACGGCCGGTGTCAGGGCCACGACCGCGCCCGAGACTCCCAGCGCGGGGGCGAGCAGCCGCAACGGGTCGACCTGGTCGGCGATGCGCCCGCCCAGCCACGAGCCGAGGGCGATCGCCGTGAGGGCGATGCCGATCACCATGGTGCTGGTCTCGAGGGTGAGGCCCAGATACGGGGCCAGCAGGCGCAGGGCGACGATCTCGACGACGAGCACCGCGGCCGAGGCCCCGAAGACCAGGACGGCTGCGGCACGGGGACCCAGAACGGGGCGGCTGCGCACGCCCTCGGCCACGGGCGAGGAAGACAATCCGGTCACAGACGACATCCTTGCACGCGGGCGGGCGCCGACGTGCCGCCTTGCTCGTGGCCGGCGCGGAAGCCGTCGGCCGGTCGGCGTCCACCCGGTAACTCACCGCCGGGCCAAGGCAGTCGGCGTCGAGGTCGGCGGAGAGCGCGGTGCCGCTCTGCCGGGAGCCGGCACAGAGGGGCGGAACCGGTCGCACCGCCCTCGGTCGTGTCCCTGACGGCGGGTAAGTCGCGTGCGCCGGCCTCCGCGGCGGCCCCATCATGACGGGATGAGGACATACTTTCCCGGCATCGCCGAGGTGACGGACGTACCGGACGTGGCCGTGGTCGTGGACGTCATGCGGGCGTACACGGTGGCCGCCTGGGCGTTCGCCCGGGGCGCCGAACGGGTCGTCCTCGCCGAGTCCCTGGAGGACGCGCTGGCGCAGAAGGCGCGGCACCCCGACTGGGTGACCTTGAAGGACGGCCCGCCCGCGCCCGGCTTCGACCTGATCAACTCCCCCGCCCTGCTGCGGAACACGGACCTGTCGGGGCGCACCGTCGTCCAGAAGACAACGGCGGGCACCGTCGGCGCCCTCGCGGTGAAGGACGCGCCGCTGGTGCTGTGCGCGAGCTTCGTGGTGGCGGAGGCGACGGCCGGACTGCTGCGGGAGCGCGCGCCCCGCGAGGTGACGTTCGTCGTCACCGGCGGGAGCGGTCGCGCCGAGGAGGACCTGGCGTGCGCCGAGTACATCGCCGGGCGGGCCGGCGGGGACGCGGTGAACGCCGGCCCGTATCTGCGGCGGGCCGCCGCCTCACGTTCCGCCGCCGAGCTGACGCAGGGCGTGCGTGAGGGATCCAGCCCCGAAGACGTCGCGCTCTGCCTGGAGTTGGACCGGTTTCCCTTCGCGATGGCCGCCACCGTGGAGGGCTCGCTGATGGTGCTCCGGCAGGTCACGCCGACGGACTCCCCCTCGGCCTGACTGCCCGCCACGGCCGCCGAACAGCGGTCTCCGTCAGGGGTATTGACAACGATGTCAGCACCGTGATCTAGTCCGCTTCCGTCCAGCCCGGTGCGACAGGTGAGCAACAGGAGCCACTTCCATGGATTCACCCCTCCACAGATGGCGCCGCAGAGCGTCGACCGTCCTCGCCGCGCTCGTCGTCACCGGGGCCGGTCTCGCGCCCGCCCCGGCCCTCGCCCAGTCTTCACCGTCCGCGTCCGGTGACCGACTGACCTCCCTGGTCAATCCGTTCATCGGCACGCAGAACTTCGGCAACACCTTCCCCGGCGCCAGCGCCCCCTTCGGGATGGTGCAGGTCAGCCCGGACACCGGCGGGCAGGGCGGGTACGACTACCAGCAGGACAAGATCCACGGTTTCAGCCAGACCCACCTCTCCGGCGTCGGCTGCTCCGTCATGGGCGAGCTGCCGCTGATGCCGACCACCGGCGCGGTCGACACCGTGGACCCGGACGCGTACCGCTCGACGTACTCGCACGACGACGAGAAGGCCGAACCCGGCTACTACCGCGTCGGGTTGAAGACGTACGACATCGACGCCGAGCTGACCGCCACCCCGCGCACCGGGTGGCAGCGCTACACCTTCCCGGCGACCGGCCGGGCCAACGTGCTGTTCAACACCGGCAAGGCCAACCAGCGGGTGTACAGCTCGGAGGTGCACGTCGTCGGGGACCGGACGGTCGAGGGCCGGGTCGAGGCCGGCAACTTCTGCGCGGGCAAGGACCGGCACACGGTCTACTTCACCGCCACCTTCGACCGGCCGTTCGCCTCGCACGGCACCTGGCGGGGCTCCACTCCCCGTCCGGGCGAGCGGGATGCGGCCGGTGAGGGCGGCAACGGCGCCTGGGTGACGTTCGACGCCGGGGAGGACCGCGACGTCGTCGTCAAGGTCGGGCTGTCGTACACGGGTCTCGAAGGCGCCCGGAAGAACCTCGAGGCGGAGACGGCGGACTCGTACGACTTCGACGCCACGCGGGAGGCCCTGCGCACCACCTGGGAGCGGCAGTTGGCCGGCGTGAAGGTGGACGGCGGGCCGGCCGAGCGGCGGCGCGCGTTCTACACGGCGCTCTACCACGCGCAGTTGCACCCGAACCTCGCCGGGGACGTCGACGGACGGTACGCGGGCTTCGACGGGAAGGTGCACACGGCGGACGGGTTCACGCCGTACCAGAACCTGTCGTTGTGGGACACGCACCGGCCGCAGAACCAGCTGCTGCAGCTGCTGGAGCCGAAGGTGGCGCGGGACGTGGCGCTGTCGGTCGTGGCGATCGGGCAGGACGGCGGCTGGCTGCCGCGCTGGTCGCTCGCCAACAGCGAGACCAACATCATGACGGGCGACCCGGTGACGCCGTTCCTGGTGGAGGCGTGGTCGAAGGGGCTGCTCGCCGGACATGAGCAGGAGGCGTACGCGCTGCTGCGGAAGAACGCGATGCGGACGCCGCCGGACGAGTCCCCGTACAACGGGCGTGCGGGCATCGAGGCCTATCTGGAGCGCGGGTACGTCCCCAGCGGGCTGGAGCTGGGGAAGGACTGTCCGGACAAGGGCGGTGACAACGACTGCGCGCACCCGGCGTCGGCGACCCTGGAGTACGCGGCGGCGGACGCGTCTCTGGCGCTGATGGCGAAGGGGCTGGGCCGCGCGGCGGACGCGCGGATGTTCGCGGCGCGCGGGCAGTGGTACCGGAACCTGTGGGACTCCTCCCTCCAGCAGTTCCGGCCGCGCACCACCGAGGGCACCTGGGTGACGCCGTACGACCCGGTCGAGGCGGGGCACCAGTTCCACGAGGGCGGCGCCTACCAGTACCAGTGGCTGGTTCCGCAGGACCCTGCCGGACTGGTGTCGCTGATGGGCGGCCGGAAGAGGACGGAACAGCGGCTCGACGCCTTCTTCGCCTACGACAAGCTGCTCAAGGACCCCGCCAGGACCGCCCGCGAGGACTGGATCTCGGCGCCGTACGACTACTACGGCAAGCCGACCTACAACCCGAACAACGAACCCGACCTGCACGCGCCGTACATGTACCTGTGGGCGGGCGCGCCCGCGAAGACGGCGACCGTGACCCGCGCGGCGATGACGCTGTTCACGGACGGGCCGGACGGGATGACGGGCAATGACGACCTGGGCACCATGTCGGCCTGGTACGTCTTCTCGTCGCTGGGTCTGTACCCGGTGACGAACGGCGGTGACTTCCTCGCCGTGTCCTCCCCGCAGTTCCCCTCGGCGGAGATCCGCATCGGCGCCTACGGGAAGCTGCAGGGCGGCACCCTGACCGTGAAGGCGCCCGGGGCGAGCGACACCCGGCGGTATGTGAAGCGTGCGCAGTTCGGCGGGAAGGACCTGCGCACCACCTGGCTGGACTGGGACGCGGTCGCCGAGGGCGGGCGGCTCTCCTTCGAGATGAGCGACAAGCCGTCGGCGTGGGGCACCGGCAAGGGCGCCGAACCGCCGTCGGTGAACCGAGCGGCCGCCGACTCCCGCCGTCACCTCGACGCGTCGCTGCGCACGTCCGCCGACGTGGTGCCCGCGTCGGACAAGGCCGAGGACGTGCGACTGCGGATGGACGTGCTGGGCCAGGCGCCGGGCTCGCTGCGGGTGACGGTGGCGGCGGAGGCGCCGCGCGGGTGGACGGTGCGGACGTCCGGGCCGTTGACGCTGGCCTCGCACCGGCTGCCGGTGCAGCGGACCGCGACGGTGGACCTGCGCGTGCCGGCCGGGACCGAGCCGGGCACGTACACCGTGCGGATCACGGCGGGCGCCGGCGGGGTGCGGACGGTGGAGCGGGTGGCCACGATCCAGGTGCGCGAGGCCGCGCGCTGCGCCGGAGGCGGCGGTGAGCGGTGCGCCGTCGACCTCGGCACGGAGCTGAACCACGACGGGACCGCGACCGTCACGGCGTCCGCCGAGGGCGACTTCGACGGCGGCGGGTGGAGCTACGACGGCGACCTGCTGCCGGCGGCGGGACCGGTGGTGTGGGGCGGCGTGACCTACCAGGCGCCCGACCCGTCCGGCACGGCCGCGAACTTCGTCGAGGCGCGCGGACAGGCCCTGCTGCTGCCGACCGGTTCGTACGGCACGCTGCGACTGGTCGGCGCGTCCCACCACGGGCCGGTGACGACGGACCTCACCGTCCACTACACCGACGGCACCACCGCCGAACTGCCGGTCACCGTCGGCGACTGGGCGGGCTCCACGCCCGCAGGCGGCTCCGTGGCGCTGGAGATGCCGCACCGGATCAAACGGGGACAGGGCGTGGACGGACCGCCGGTGCGTCTGTTCGCCGCGTCCGTCACCCTCGACCCGTCGAAGGCGGTGCGCTCGCTCGGGCTGCGGAACGACCCACGGGTGCAGATCTACGCCCTCACGCTCGGGTAGCCCCCACCCGAGGCCGCCGGGCGTCCGTGTCCCGTGACACGGACGCCCGGCTTGTCACGTCCCGCCCGGTGTGCGCGGTAGCGTGCGGCACGAACCGAGGCGTCGTGACCTGCGGGCCCCTGGCCGCGCGGGCCAGTGAATCGAGGTGGCCGCCGATGGGCGTGGAGAGCGTCCTGCATCCGAGCCTGATCGTCCCCGTGGGGCACGTCGAACCCGTGCCGCGCCGTGTGCGCGGAATGGTGGACGGGCACGTCGTGTTCGACACCCGCCGTGCCCTGTACGTGTGGGAGTGGGCCGGCTATCCGCAGTACTGCGTGCCGCGGGACGACCTGGTCGAGGCGTCGCTGATCGACGACGACCGGACGGAGCACCTCGGCGCGGGCCCCGCGCGGCGCCACTCGCTGCGGGTGCGGGACGCCGTGCGGGAGGGTGCGGCCTGGGTGTGGCACGACGGCGCCCCGGAGGCCGTGCGGGGCACGGTCCGCTTCCGCTGGAGCGCGCTCGACGCGTGGCTGGAGGAGGACGAGCCGGTGTACGTCCATCCGCGCAGCCCGTACGCCCGCGTGGACGCGCTGCGGTCCTCCAGCCGGGTGCGGGTGGAGATCGACGGGGTGGTCCTCGCGGACGCGCCGCACTGCGTGAAGCTGTTCGAGACGGGTCTGCCGACCCGCTACTACCTGGACCGCGCCCACATCAACTGGCCGCTGCTGCGCCGCACGGACCATGTCACCCAGTGCCCGTACAAGGGGACGACGAGCGGCTACTGGTCCTTCGACGGCGGCACCGGCCCGCACGAGGACATCCTCTGGGCGTACGACTTCCCGACCGTCCAGGCCTCCCGCATCGCGGGCCTGGCGGCGTTCTACAACGAGTACGTCGACCTGTACGTGGACGGCACGCTCCTCCCCCGCCCGACGGGCACACCGGGGGTACCGGCGCGGGCGGGCGGCAGGCGCGGCTGAGACGGCAGCCCGTCGTCGCCCTGGCGGAGCAGCGGGAAGGCAGGGGCGACGGCTCAGGCGAGCGGCCGGCAGTACAGCGCCGCCGGCGTCCCGGCGGAGCCGAGACGGCCCGTCCAGGCCATCCCCGCCGCGTACTCGTCGTCCGCGCACTGGCCCTTGTGGTGGCCCCGTGCGAAGTCGCCGCCCCTGGGTGACGTGCCGCGGTTGTCGCCGCGGTCGAACCAGACCGTGCGGCCGCCCGGGGCGGTGAGGGTGCCGGGTGTGGCCTCGCGGCACAGGGCGGTCGAGACGGCGGCGCCGCGCACGCTGTAGCCGGTGAGGAAGTGACCGTCGGGACACTGGAGTTTGGTGTAGCCGGACGCCCAGTCGCGGCCGGGTGCGACGTGCCGTTCGTCCTTGACGACCACGTGTCCGCCGCCCGGTTCGTCGAGCGCGCCAGCGCGCACGTCGGTGCACAGGCCCCGGTTGCCCGTGTGGCTCAGACCCGCGAGGCGCAGTCCGTCGGGGCAGGCCGCCTTGCGGGCGCCCGGATCCCAGTCGGGCAACGCGCGCATCCGGCGTGACGCGACGAAGTCGCCGTGGTCGGGGCCGAGCATCGCCCACTCGGTCACCGGCGGGACGTGACCGGTGCGGGCGGGGGCCTCGACGAGGCGCCGCCAGGCGTCCGACCGCCAGTCGTCGCCGTCGTGGACGGCCATACGCCGACCGGCGGCGTCCCAGTGGAGCAGGGCCCAGCCGTTGCCACGGCGGTTCTCGTGCCATCCGACGAGGGGCCAGTACGCGAAGTCCGCGTCGGCTGCGATCAGTTGGTCGACGAAGTTCTCGAACCAGGCGCGCGGGGCCGCACCGCTCTCCTCACGTCCGCCGACGCCGAACTCGGAGATCCATACGGGAGCCGTGTAGTGACGGTCCGCGTCGCCGGCGACGTAGAACGCCTGGCGGTCGAGGACGTCGGAGAGTTCGGCGGGGGTGAGGTCCTGGTAGCGGGGGTCGCTGGTCTCGCCGATGCCCGTCGCGCCGGTGTGGCGGGGGCCGGTGTAGCCGTAGAAGTGGGCGGAGTAGACGAGTTTGCCCGAGTCGACGAGGGCGTGCGACAGATCGCGTACGGGTTCGAGGGTGGGACGTCCGTGCGGGAGGCCGTCGACCGGCAGGCCGGTCCAGTTGATGCCCTCGACGATGATCAGCAGGTCGGGGTTGGCCTCGGTGAGGATGCGGTCGCCGGCCCTCTGGCTCGCGGCGAACCAGTCGTGCCGGTCGCCGAGGCCCCAGTTGGGGTCGTCCCAGACGCTGCGCCGGACCTCGTTGTAGAGGTCGGCGCCCACGACGCGCGGGTTGTCGCGGTAGCGGCGGGCCATGAACAGCCAGTCGTTCTCCCAGGTCCCGGCGGACTGGCTCGCGTTCCAGCGTTCGTTGCCGTCCACGCCGCAGCACCAACGGGTGGTGTTGGTGTGGTTGTTGAGGATCACGGCGAGACCGGCGTCGGTCAGTGCGCGCACCGCGGCGTCGTACACCTCCAGCGGTGTCCTCCCCTCCAGTCGGGGGTTGGCGGTGACGGCGTCGGCGGTGACCGGGCGGGTGTCGTGGATCATCTCGTTGGAGAAGGGCAGCCGGACGCTGTTGATCCCGATCTCCCGGAAACTCGCGACGATCTCGGCCATCGGGGCGCGGTCCAGGCCGAGCGGGACGCGGTGGGCGTTCTCACCGGCGTGGTGGTTGGCGTCGTCGTCCGCGCTGCCGCTGCCGTTCCATGTGCCGCTGGCGCCGTGCCAGTTGCCGGAGCGCAGTTTGACGCGATCGCCGTTCGCGTCGACGATCCAGCGCCCCCGCGTGCTGAGCGGAGGGGTCCAGTCGGCGGGCGCCGCAGCGGTCGCGTCGGCGCGGTCCGGTGGGCGGGCCGCCGCGGGGACGGGCACCGACAGGACCAGCAGGAGAAGGGCGGACGTGATCTTCGGTACCCAGGAACCTCGCACTGCCGCCGCTCCCTCCACAAAGGTCACCTTCATGATGCGGTCATGACACATGGATGCGCCATACCTGGTGGGCGCCGCGCTCACCCGGGCCGGGACAGCGCCGTCATTCTCCGTACGGCCCCCGCTCCGGCCATCCGCATGCGGCATCCGGGGCACGTCCGCGCCCGACGGGCGTGTGGCGTGGCGGGCCCGTCCGGTCCCGCCCAGCATGAGGAGGTGCCCTGCCGGACGCGAGCTGAACGTGGACACCATCGACGCGGACCGCTGCGACCCGTACACGCGCTGACCGGGCTGACCGGCGCCGCGCCGGGTAGACGGCGAGCGGCAGCCGATCGTTCGGAAGGACGGACCGCACCGTGAGCACCTCTGACCCGTTGGCCGGCACGCCCGCCGCACGACGGCCCGAGCCCCGACGATCGCTGCTGGTGTGCGCGGTCATCGGGGCCGCCGTCATGGCGGCCGTGGACGAGATCGTCTTCCATCAGCTCCTGCACTGGCACCACTTCTACGACCGCTCCACGTCGGGCGTGGCCCTGGTGTCGGACGGGCTGCTGCACACGGCCGAACTGCTGGCGCTCGTCGCCGGGTTCTTCCTGTACGCGGATCTGCGGCGGCGCCGGGCGCTGGCGCCGGGGCACGCGTGGAGCGGGGCCTTCCTGGGCGCGGGCGCCTTCCAGGTGTTCGACGGGATCGTCGACCACAAGGTGCTGCGCGTGCACCAGGTGCGGTACGGCGTCGACGTCACGCCGTACGACTGGGCCTGGAATCTGGCGGGGCTCGCGCTGCTGGTGATCGGGGGCGTGCTGCTGTCGCGCGCCCGGCGGGCCGGGGGGCGGCGGCCTTCGTGACCGCCGGTCCGGTGGCTGCTCCCCTCACGCTCGCGTGTGTGCTCGCCGCCGTGGTGTACGCCGCGGGCGCCGCCCGGCTGCGGAGACGGGGGGACGCCTGGCCGTGGCGGCGGGACTGCGTGTTCGCCGCGGGGTGCGCGGCCGTGGTGTGGGGGCTGACCGGTCCGGTGCCGGGCGAGCCGTTCACCGCGCACGCCGGCCGTCATCTGCTGACGGCGATGGCGGGACCCGCGCTGCTCGCGGTGGCCCGGCCGCTCACGCTCGTCCTGCGGCTGCTGCCGCCGGGCCGGCCGCGCCGGGGGCTGCTCCGGGTGGCCCACTCCCCCGTCGCCGGGTGGCTGTTGTTCCCGCCGGTCGCCGCGGCCGTCGATCTCGGCGGTCTGTGGCTGCTGTACCGCACCGAGCTGTGGGCCGCCGCCCATCGGCATCCGCTCCTGGGGGGTCTGCTGGAGCTGCACATGCTGCTGGCCGGACTGCTGTTCGCGATGGCCGTCTGCCGGCTCGACCCGGTGCGCGGCCGGTGCGGTCTGCCGCTGCGGGCGGTGACACTGCTGGCGGCGGGTGCGGCCCATGCCGTCCTGGCCAAGAGTCTGTACGTGGCGGGGCCGCCGGGGACCGCGTTCGCGGCTGCCGATCTGCGGGCCGGGGCGCAGCTCATGTACTACGGCGGGGACGCCGTGGAGGTGTTCCTCGCCCTGGTCCTCGCCGTGCAGTGGTACGCGGCGACCGGGCACGGCAGGCGGCCCGGGACGCCGTTCCCGCGGGTGCGCACTGACCCCGCGGTCTACAGACGGACGACGATCAGCGCGATGTCGTCGCGGCCTCCGTCGGCCACGCCCAGGCGGGTGAGCAGGGTGTCGGCGAGGGGCTCCGGGTCGAGTCCGGCGTGATGGGCCACCGCGTCGGTGAGGCGGAGCAGGCCCGCGTCGATGTCCTCGCCCCGGCGTTCGACCAGGCCGTCGGTGTAGAGCACCAGGGTGTCACCCGGGGCGTAGGAGACGGTGGCCTGCGGGCGCGGGGTCCGTTCGACGAGGACGCCCAGCGGCGGGTCGGTGGCCTGGTCGAGCAGCTCCGCCGGGCCGTCACGCCGGCCCAGCACCGGCGGGGGGTGGCCGGCGCAGGTGTAGGTGATGCGGCGGGCCCTGGTGTCCACGACGGCCTTGGCGGCGGTGGTCGCCAGCGCGCCCTCGAAGGTCTGGGCGTACCGGCTGAGGAGGTCCATCGCCGCGCCCGGTTCGTGCATGGCGCGTACGGCGGCGGACAGGGCGCTGCGCAGCATGCCCATGACGGCGGCGGCCTCCAGGCCGTGGCCGACGACGTCGCCGACCGCGACCGTGAAACTGTCGTCGCTCAGGTCGACCACGTCGTACCAGTCGCCGCACACGTTGAGGGAGCGGGTCGCCGGCATGTAGCGCACGGCGATGCCTCGGTGCGCGGCCAGGTCCGGGGCGTGCAGCATGACGTCCTGGAGGGCGAGCGCGGTGCGGCGTTCCCAGTCGTGGGCGGCGCGGAGCTTGTCGTTGGTCTCCTGGAGCTCCCGCGCCTTCGCGTACAGCTCGGCCTCCGTGACGGCCCTGGTGCGCACCCGGCCGGTCGGTGTGTCGTGGACGGGCCGGGACAGCAGGAACTCGGTCATGTCCTCGACGCGGTGCACGATCCACTCGATCTCACCGTCGGGGCCGAGGACGGGCGTGTTCACCGGCGACCACCAGCGTTCCTGGAAGGCGCCGGGGCGTCCGGGCACCGGGAGGTCGTACCGCTGCACGGCGAGCGTGTCCGGTTCCTTGGTCCGCAGGACGCGCTGGAGGGAGGCGAACAGGGTGCGGATGCCGTCGGCCGCGGGGTCCTCGGGGTTGTCCGGGTAGACGTCGAAGAGGTAGTGGCCGATCAGCTCCTCACGGGTGCGGCCGGTCACTCTGAGGTACATCTCGTTGACGTCGACGACGGTGAGGTCGGCGTCCAGCACCAGGTACGGGCTGGGCAGGACCGAGAAAAGGGCCTGGTGGTCGACCCGCGATGGGCTCATGTGCGGTCTCCCGTCCGGCGCCGGCACATCACCGTCAGTATGCGCCGCGAAGCCCGGATCCGTCGGGTCGCCCGACTCCGGAGGGACGCGCCGATGAGTTCGGCGGACCGGCGGAGTCCCACCCGGAGGAGGCGGCGCACCGGGCGCCGTTCCGGCCGACGGGAGCGGGCACCATGAAGCTGACCACCATCACCAACGTCTCCGTCGACGGCGTCATGCAGGGCCTCGGCCTGGCGGACGAGGACCGCCGGGGCGGTTTCGAGCGCGGCGGCTGGGCCCTGCCGCTGGTCGACGAGGAGACCATGACCCGTCTCGGCGAGGTGTACGGGCGGGCCGACGCGTTCCTGTTCGGGCGCAGGACCTACGAGATCTTCGCCGCCTCGTGGGGCGCGATGGCCGGCCCGGAGGACAATCCGGTCGCCGCGCCGCTGCACGCGCGGCCCAAGTACGTCGTGTCGAAGACGCTCACCGACCCGGGCTGGGCGCACACCACCGTGCTGGCCGGCGACCCCGCCGCCGCCGTGCGGGAACTCAAGGAGCGTATGCCCGGTGAGCTCCAGGTGCACGGCAGCGGGCAGCTGGTGCGGCGGCTGGCCGCCGAGGGCCTGATCGACGAGATGCTGCTGCTGACCTATCCGGTGATCGTGGGTCAGGGCACGCGGCTGTTCCCGGCGGACGGCCCGGACGGCGCGCTCGAGCTGGTGGACTCACGGGCCACGCCGGGCGGGGTGACGTGGCAGGTCTACCGGCCCGCGGGCCGGCCGCGGTACGCCACGGAGGTGCCGCCCCGGACGTCGTGACCCCCTCCGGCGCGCGGGGTCAGAACGGCATCTTGCCGCGCGCGCGGCGGCCGGCGGAGCCGCTGCGGCCGACGGCGCGCGAGCTGGAGTGGAAAGGCTTGCTGAGGAGCCGGCCGAGCGGCCCCGGAGCCTTGGAACCGGCGCGCGAGCCGAGACCCAGGGTGCGTTGCGTCCCGTTCTGCGGGTGCCGCGACAGGCGTGGCACGAAGAAGGCGAGCAGCGCGATGACGATGCAGACGGCGATGATGCCGACGGCCATCATGAGGTCCTCCAGAGTGTCGCGATGGGGCGGTGAGCCGCGGACCGGCGGTCCGTGCGACCTCTCGTTCCCGCTCCCGACGCGAACACGCTTCCGCATCCGTACCTGCTGCCGGGTCTTCGTCTCAGGCTTCACAGCGGCACCGTGATCCCCATGTGATCAACGACGCGTAAGGTCCCTCCCCGCCACGGTCGGTCGTGGCGCGGGGAACGAGGACGGGGCACGGGGGGCGGGACATGGAGTACCGGCATGCGGCGATACCGGCCGTGGCGGGCGGGCTGATGCTGACGCTGCTGCTGTGGTGGGCGGGGGCGAGCGCCGACGCGCTGGACCTGGACGGCGCCACCGGCGCGCTGGGCATCGAGACGGTGAACGCGCTGCGGTCCTGGCTGAACCCGTGGGCGTACGATCCGCGGCCCGGCGCGTCCGTGGCGGCGACGGCCGACGGCGCCAGTTACCTCGCCCTGCGCGACACGGCGATGCAGATCCGCTTCGTCGCCGTGTTCCTGTTCTACGCGGCCGGGGCCCTGCTGCTGGTCCGGCGGCTGCCCGCGGAGCGCGGCCGGGTGTGGCAGGCGCTCCTCGCCCTCTGGGCGTGGGGCGTGGTCGCGGGGACCCTCGCGGTGACCGTGTCGGCCCCGTGGATGATCGCGTCCGGCGGGCGCGGGAGTTACCGGTTCCTGCCGCAGCTCGCCGCGCTCGCCTCGGCCGGGCGGACGGTGCTGGTGCCGTTGGCGCTCGCCGCGGCGGCGTGGACGGTGTTCGTGACCCGGGTGGCGTTGCGGAACACCGAGCCACAGCCGCGCGAGGACGTGCCGGCGCGGACCGCCGTCGTCGCCGCGACCGTGGGGACCGCGGTGGTCGCGGTGTCCGTGGTGCTGCTGTCGTACCAGGCGAACGCGGCGCGGATCCAGACGATGTTCACGGGTGGCGGTCTTCTCGGCGAGCCGGGTGATCTGCTGCGGCAGTGGCTGCTGCTGAGCGCCTGGTCCGGTCCCTCGGGGGTCGGGCTGTGGGACTGGCTGCTGGTGCTGTTCGGTGACGTGCTGCTGCTCGCGGTGGTGTGGTGCGCGCTGCGGTGGCTGCCGGGGATGCTCACCCGCGTCTCGGTCCCGGCGATGGCCGTGTGCACGGTGTGCGCCGTCGTCCTGGGGCTGCTGGTGCGGCACCTGTGGCGTGTGGTGGCCGTCGACGGCGGGACCACGTCCTGGCATCTGCTCCGAGCCGCGTCCGGACTCGGTGAGGGGACGAGCGCGGCGGTGCTGTGGGGCACGCTGGCGGGCGTCACCGCCACGGTGGTGCTGCGGGTCACGGGGCGGGGAGCGGAGGCGCCCGTGCGGGCGGCGGCCGGGGACCGTTCCGGCGAGTAGGGTCGGTGCGGCCGTGTCCGCCGGAGCCGACGAGGAAGCGCATGATCGACGTCGAGGTGGTGCAGCTTCTGGTGTCGCCCGCGCACCGGCTGGCGGGGCGGCCCTCGGAGGGGCCCGCGCCCGGTCCGGACGACGAACGCGTCACGCGCGCCGAGGTGCGGGCGGGTCTGGGGCTGGTGGGCGACCGCTACTTCGCTCAGGCCGCGCACCGGGACGCCTCCGTGACGATGATGTCCGTGGAGAACCTCCCCACGGACATCGCTCCCGCCGTCGGTCTGCGGGAGACCCGGCGCAACGTGCTCCTGCGGGGCGTCGACGTCGACGCGCTGGTGGGGGCGACGGTGAGTCTGGACTGCGGGGAGGGCCCGGTGCGGTTCTCGCTGAACCGTCCGGCGCGGCCCTGCGCGTGGATGAACGCGACCGTCGGCCCGGGCGCCCAGAAGGCGCTCAGGGACAAGGGCGGGGTGCGGTGCACTCCGCTCGACGACGGCGTCCTCCTCGTCGGGCCGGCCCGGTTCGAGGTGCTGTCCGAGCCGGCCCCGCGTCGGAGGGCGTAGGACGCGGGGGCGCTACTTGATCACGGCGTTGGCGCCAATGATCACGAAGCCGATCAGCATGTCCCCCGCCCCGGCCCGCAGCGAGGCCGGCCAGGTCCGGCCGGCGCGGCGCGCGGTCCACATGCCCCATGCGGCGAGGATCAGGGTGTTGACCACGAGCGCCACCTCGACGGCGGCGGCCTCCGTCCACCAGTCGGGGACGGCGAAGAGCAGAAGGACGATCGTGGGGGCCGCCGCGGCGACGACCGGCCACTCCGCGAGCATGGCGCGCAGGCCGGCCGTCAGGCCGCCGGGTTCGGCGGACATGCGGTGGGAGAGCACGTGGGCGTAGCCGTGTGCGGCCGCGGCGGCGACGGCGGTGAGCAGCACCCAGAGGGCGTCGGAGCCGGGGCTGGTCTGCTCGTCCGGTGAGTCGAGGGCGGCCGCCAGGGCGCTGGCCAGGACCAGTCCGTAGACGCCGCTGAGCAGGCGGGGTTCCGGGAGGAGCCGCTCGGCGGCGCGTGGGGCGTCCGGCTGGGGCGACGGGTGGGCGGGTTCATGCATCGCGGGCGGCCTCCGGCGGGAGGGGCGGGACAGGGCGGCGCGACAGCATGTGAGGCGACCGGAAGGTCCGGCCGCCGCACATGCGCCGTGTTCTGGATCAACTTCCGGGCCACCCGGAGGCAACGCCCTGTGCCGCAAGCTGCCCCATTTGCCCGAGCCCGCTACGGGGACCCGCGGCGCCCGTCGGCCGCGGTCACCGGCCGGCGGTGCCGGTCGCCGTCCGCCGCCTGCGGGCCGCCATGACGGCGTGGACCAGCACGCCGGCGAAGAGGAACAGCACACCCTGGTGGACGGCCTGGTATCCGGCGCCGGCGACCAGCCACAGCGAGAACGCGGCGGCGACCGAGGCGACGACCAGGTCGCGGACCAGGCGGGCGCGGTCGACGCGGTCCCGCCGGCCGGAGACGAGGTGGTAGAGCTGCGCGGCCGTCGCGAGCAGGTACGGGACGGTCGCGGTGAAGGTGGTGACCAGGACCAGCGTCTCGAACACCCGGGCCGTGCCGGAGGCGTAGTTGTACACGGTGAGCAGGGAGGCGAGGAGGACGGTGACGCCGACGCCCACCGTCGGCACGCCCCGCCGCTTGCGGGCCAAGGGGGCGGGGAACAGTCCGTCCTTGGCGGCGGCGTAGGAGGTCTGGGCGCTGAGGAGGGTCCAGCCGTTGAGGCAGCCGGTCATGGAGACGAGCGCGGCGAGCGCCACGGCCCAGCCGCCCCACGCGCCGCCGAACATGCCGTTGACGGCGTCCGAGAAGGGTGCGCCGGACTCGACGAGCCGGTCGTGGGCGACCGTGCCGAAGACGGCGAGGGTGCCCAGCAGGTAGACGACCGCGGCCCCGGCGGTGCCGATGACGGTGGCGCGTCCGACGGTACGCCGGGGGTCGCGCACCTCGCCGGCGCTGACGGCGGCGGACTCCACGCCGAGGTAGGAGAAGAGCAGGATGGCGGCCGCTGCGGAGACGGCGCCCATGGCGCTCTCCCCGCCGGCCCGGAAGGGTCCGAGGTTGCCGGCGTCGAAGAAGAAGAGTCCGCCGACGGCGACGAGGAGCAACGGTACGAGCTTGAGCACCGTGGACACGACCTGCACGGCGCCGACGTAGCGGGTGCCGGCGTAGTTGGCGAGGGCGGGCAGCCATTGGACGACGAGGGCCGCGAGACAGGCGGTCCAGCGGTGTTCGCCGACGGGGATCAGCACGTCGAGGTAGCCGACGGCGGCCACGGCGAGGGCCGCGTTGGACACCCAGGTGGTGATCCAGTACGCCCAGGCGGCGAGGAACCCGGCGAAGTCGCCGAAGGCCTCACCGGCGTACACGTACGGGCCGCCGGTGCGGGGGTCGCGTTCGGCGAGGCGGCCGAAGACCAGGGCCAGGGCGATGGCGCCGACCGTCAGCACGCCGAAGGCGAGGAGGCTGATGGTGCCGTAGGGGGCGATGGAGGCCGGGAGCAGGAAGATGCCGCCGCCGATGATGTTGCCCATGACCAGTGCGGTGGCGACGGGCAGTCCGAAGCGGCGGGTGCGCCGTCCCGTGCCCTCCGGGGTCCCGTCGGGGGTGTCCTGCGGAGCCGGAGCCGGTGGGGGGACGGTCCCGGTGACGTGCATGGGGTGGTGCGCCTCTCGTCGAACGGATGCCCGGGATCGCCGGGCCGGAGACATGGTCGGGGACGATGACGGATCGCTCCAAATCAGGCGTAATCGTCCCGCCGGGGGCGGTGTGGCACCGAAAAGGATGCACCGTGAAGGCATCTGGACGGGCAATTGTCCGGCGGCCGGCCACGCCTTCGTCTGGCTCTGCGACGGGCGTGCCGCGGCGGTAGCGTGAGGAGCGAGCCCGTTCCCGGGCACTGCGGAGGCGGCCCATGCCGACCTGGTCCTGGTCCTCCCGGTTCCAGCTGGGGCAGTACGTCAGAACCAGCCTGTGGATCCTGCCGGTGCTCGGCCTGGCCGCCGGGGCCCTGCTCGGCGAGGCGGCGCTCGCCCTGGACGACGTGGTGGGCATCCCGACCGGCTGGCGGTACACCGCCACCACGGCCTCGGGCGTGCTGACCGCCATCGTGGGCGCCATGGTCGCCCTGCTGGGGTTCGTCGTCACGATCGGGGTGCTGGTCGTCCAGCAGGCCACCGGCACGCTGTCCCCGCGCTACATGCGCCTGTGGTACCGCAACCCGCTGCAGAAGACGGTGCTGTCCCTGTTCGCCGGCACCTTCGCCTTCGCGTTCACGCTGCTGCGCCGGATCGGTCCGGACACGGTGCCCGACCTGGGTGTCACCCTGGCCGGGCTCGGGGTCGCGGTCAGCCTGGTGATGCTGCTGGTCTACCTGAACCGGTTCGTGCACGACGTGCGTCCGGTGGCGATCGCCGACCGGGTGTGCCGCACCGGCCTGCGCGTCCTCGGCGTGTCGGTGCAGGCGCAGGGCCGCTGCGTCCTCCTCGACGAGCGGGACGACGGTCCGCCCCTGGACACGCCCGCGCAGGTGGTGCGCGCGGTGGAGGGCGGGGCGGTGCAGGGGCTGGACGTGGCCGGGCTGGTGCGGGCCGCGGCGCGGTACGACTGCGTGCTCGTGGTGGCGCACCGCGTCGGGGACTTCGTGCCTCCCGGGTCGGTTCTGCTGGAGGTCCACGGCACGCACCGCGGCCCGGCCGAGCCGCGCCGCCTCGCGGGGCTGGTGGCGCTGGGCGCCGAGCGTACCGTCGAGCAGGATCCCGCCTTCGCGCTGCGCGTGCTGGCCGACATCGCCACGCGGGCGCTGTCCTCGGCGGTGAACGACCCGACGACCGCCGTGCAGGTCCTCAACCACATCGAGACGTTCCTGCACGGGGTCGGCCGGTCGGAGCTGCGGGGCCGGCACGTGCTGGCCGACCTGGACGGCCGGCCGCGCGTCGTGGTGCCGGGGCGCGGCTGGGAGGAGTACCTGGAGCTGGGCGTCACCGAGGCGCGCGAGTACGGTGTCGGCTCGCTCCAGGTGTGCCGGCGGCTGCGCGCCCTGCTGGACGGGCTGCTGGACGGGGTGCCGGACGCGCGGCGGCCCGCGGTGCGCCGCCAGCTCGTGCTGCTGGACGACGCCGTGGAGCGGGAGTATCCCGAGGGGATCCGCCGTACGCTCGCCCGCACCGGGGACCGGCAGGGCATCGGGGGCGGCGGCTCCTCCCCCGACGGTCCGGCGCGGCCCGACGGCGACGTGTGAGGCGGAGCGGCTCCGTTCGACCTGGGAGCGTCACGGGGTCATGCTGGAAGGAGGTCTTCCCCCCCACACGAGTCAGGGGGCCTCCATGAGAGCGGTACGAGCTCACGACCGCGACGCGCCTCTGGACGATCTCGTCGTGGAGGAGGCCCCGTACCCGTACGCGGGTGAGGGCGACGTCGTCGTGAAGGTACGGGCGGCGTGCTTCACGCCCGATGAACTCACCTGGCCCGCCTCGTGGGTCGACCGGGCCGGCAGGCCCCGCTCCCCCGTCGTACCGGGACATGAGGTGTCGGGAGAGGTCGCCGAGGTGGCGCTCGGCACCACCGGACTGTCCGTCGGACAGCGGGTGATCGGCCTCACCGACTGGAACCGTGACGGCACCCTCGCCGAGTACGTGGCGGTGGAGGCGCGCAATCTCACGCCGCTGCCCGCGGACGTCGACCCCGTGCGGGCGGCGGCCCTGCCGATGCCCGGACTCACCGCCTGGCAGGGGCTGTTCACGCACGGCCGGCTCGGGATCGGGCAGAGCGTCCTCGTGCACGGAGCGGGAGGGGGGGTGGGAATGGCGGCCACACAGCTCGCCCGTGACGCCGGAGCGCGTGTCCTCGGTTCGGGCCGCGCGAGGAGCAGGGACCGGGTGCTGGAACTGGGCGCGGAGGAGTTCGTCGACCTGGAACAGCCGGCGTGGGAAGAAGCCGTGGGCCTCGTCGACCTCGTATTCGACGCGGTCGGAGGGACGGTGCTCGACCGCTCGGCCGCCGTCCTCAGAGCGGGAGGCGCCCTCATCAGCATCTCCCGCCCGCCGACCGTGCGGCCCGAGAACGGCCGGGCGATGTACTTCATCGTCGAGCCCGACCGGGATGACCTCGCGCAGGTCGTCGACCGTCACCGACAGGGCCGGCTGCGGCCCCTGGTCGGGAGCGTCCGTCCGCTCGCCGAGGCGCCGGACGCGTTCCGCACGAAGTCCGGGACGGCCGGGAAGACCGTCGTCACCGTCGCGTGACGCCGGTGCGCCCGTCGGGAGCGGGGGGTTCCGCAACGACGGAAAGCAGTCATTCTCATGGATCTCAAGCTCGAACTCATCGTGCTGCCGGTGTCGGACGTCGACCGGGCCAAGGCCTTCTACGAGGCCATGGGCTTCCGGCTCGACCTCGACAAGGCGGCCAGCGAGGACTGGAGGGCCGTGCACTTCACCCCGCCCGGTTCGGAGTGCTCCATCATCTTCGGCAAGGGCATCACGTCCGTGCCGCCGGGCTCCGCGCAGGGCATGTACCTCGTCGTCCCCGACATCGAGAAGAGCCGCGCGGAACTCGTCGACCGCGGCATCGAGGTCAGCGAGGTCTTCCACGACGCAGGTGCCGTCTTCTACCACGGCCACGGCGGCGGGGACTTCACCCACGACCCCGCCCAGGGGCAGGGCCGGCTGCCTGGTCTCCACCCGGACCGGATGTCCTACGGCTCCTTCGCCACCTTCAGCGACCCGGACGGCAACGGCTGGGTGCTCCAGGAGGTGCAGCAGCGGCTGCCCGGCCGCTGACGGGGTGTGACCCGGGCGGTGCCGACTCCGGGCGGCCGCCGTCCCGTCGACCGGGACGGCGGCCGTCACCCCGAGCTTGTGCCGTTCACACGGCGGGCGCCGGAAGGCGCAGATAGTCCAGTCCGCTCGCGTCGAACCAGAGGTGGCTCGGGGAGCGGACCATGCGCAGCAGCACGTCGTCGCAGCCGGGGCAGCGCAGCACCGTTCCGGGGCCGCCGAGGTAGGCGTGCGCCTCGGCCAGCCGCATCCGCAGGCCGCAGCTCTGGCACCGGCCGGAGGCCATGGTCATGTCGGCGCCGAACAGCGACTCGAGGTCGCCGGCGGCGGCGTTGCCGTCGAGGAAGCCGGGTTCGGTGGTCATGAAGTGGGTCCCTTCGCTCACCCGCCGGGGCCGAAGCGTTCGGTCCGTATCCGGCGGGGGTCGTGGCCGAGTGCCACGAGCAGACCGGACGCCGTCTCCACGAATCCGGTGGACCCGCAGACGTAGCAGGCCGGTTCGAAGTCCGGCGGCCACCCGCCGGCGGACAGATCGTTCGCGGTGACGCGCCCGGGCGGCCGCGGCCAGCCCTCCGGTGCGGAGCGACTGTAGAGGAAGGTCTTGTCGAGTCCCGGGTCCTGCGTCCGCAGGTCCGGGACGAACAGCTGGGATCGCGGAGTGCGGAGGCTGTACACCAGCCGGAACGGGACACGGTTGGCGAGGGCGCGCCGGGTGCGGATCATCGCCATCAGCGGCACCAGTCCTGAGCCGCCTCCCACGAGCAGCACCGGTTCCTTCTGCTCGTCGGGCCGCCACACGAACCAACCGCCCACCGGCCCGCGCAGTTCGATCACGTCCCCCACCTCGAGGACGTCCACCAGGTACGGGGAGACCTCGCCGTCGTCGATCCGTTCGAGGGTCAGCTCGACACGTTGCCCGTCGGACGCGGAGGCGATCGAGTAGCTGCGCTGCGTGCTGTAGCCGTCCTCCGCTGTGAGCCGTACGTCGACGTGCTGTCCGGGCAGGTGGCCCGGCCAGCCGGGGACGTCGAACACGAGGGTGCGGGCGGTGTCCGACTCGTCGCGCCGACCGGTGAGACGGGCCTCCAGCCAGCGCAGCCGTGCGCCTAGTCGCCCCGGTACCGCTGCTCGCGCCATGGGTCACCGTACTCGTGGTAGCCGACGGTCTCCCAGAAGCCCAGTTCCTCCTCGTCGAGCAACTGGATGCCGCGCACCCACTTCGCGGACTTCCAGAAGTACAGGTGTGGGACGAGGAGGCGGGCGGGGCCGCCGTGTTCCGCGGGGAGTTCCTCGTCGTCGAAGCGGTGGACGATCCACGCCTTGCCGTCGAGGAGGTCCTCGACGGGAAGGTTGGTGGTGTAGTCGCCGTAGGAGCGGACCAGGGCGTACTCGGCGCCGGACTCCACGTTCGCGAGGAGGACGTCGAGGGAGACGCCCTGCCATCGGGTGCCGAACTTCGACCACTTGGTCACGCAGTGGATGTCGACGGTGGGCGTCTCGGAGGGCAGGGCCATCAGCTCCTGCCAGTTCCACTGGTACCGGACGCCGGTCTCGGTGCGGACGGTGAACTCCCAGTCGTCGAGGCTCACCGTGGGTGTGGGGCCCGCGGACAGTACGGGGAAGCCGGTGGTCTCGTACTGACCCGGCGGCAGCTCGTGCCCCTTGTCCCGTGCCCGGCCGTGGAATCCGCGTGAAATGACGGCCATGTCGCATCCCCACTCTCGGAAGAGGGCAGTCCCCATTGTTCAGGAGTGGCCGCGGCCCGGCATCTCGGCGCAGCGGCTTCGCCCGCCCCCAGCCGGCCCTGTGCGGCTGCCGCCTCGATGCGGTCGAGGTGCGAGGCGAGGATGGCCTCGAAGGCGGCGCGGCGGTCCGCGCTCAGGGGGTGGACCTCGCGGGCGAAGAGCACCAGGGCGGGAAGCGCTCGGGGTCGGCGCCGAGGACCGCGACGCGGAACGGTTCGAGGCCCTGTTCCCGCTCCTCGCGCGTGAGGGTGGCGACGCCGGCGTCGGAGGAGACCGGCGCGACGAGGAGCACCGCGAGACGGTGGTGGTGCGCGGGGATCTCCTCGTCGGGCAGTCCCGCCGCGCGCAGTGCCTGGAGCACCTCCTCCATGATCAGGCGGGATCCGGCGCCGCTGGACGCGTAGCGGCCCCACACCGCGGCGAGCTGCGGCTGCCGGGCGAAGGCGTCCCTGACGCAGGGCGAGGGCGGTGAGGCGGGGGCACGGTCGGCCTCGACGCGCCGGTGTCGCGGTACCTGCCCGGTCGGCGTGCCGGGCGGCACCCCGGGGGGTGTACTCCAACATCAACTACCTGCTGCTGGGGCAGCTGTTGGAGAAGGTGACGGGGCTGCAGGCCGAGCGGTGCCTCGCCCGCGACGTCATCGGGCCCGTGAGTCTGGGGGAGACCGAACTCGCCGTCGGGGCACACATCGAGGGGCCGCACTCGCGGCTCTACGAGGCGTGGTTCCGCATGATCGACCCGCCGCGCGACCACAGCGTCCACGACATGTCGTGGGTGGGCCCCTCGGCGTCGCTGATCTCGACGGTCGCGGACCTCAATCGCTTCTACGCGCTGCTGCTCGCCGGGGAGATCGTCACGCCGTCCTCACTGGCCGAGATGCAGCGCACCGTGCCGGTGGTCTCCCCAGAGGGGAGGACGATCGACTACGGCCTCGGTCTGCACCCGCTGCAGCCGCTGAGCCCGGGGCAGGACCCCTACTGGGGGCACAGCGGCACGGTGCAGGGCGGCGGGACGCCGGCGATGGCCCGCGCCGACGACGGCCGCCAGTGGTGTGCAGCCGTCAATCTCCAGCGCTGGAACGAACTCGACACCTCCGGCCGTCCGCAGCCGCACGCCATCGACGCGGCGCTGGCGGCCTTCCATCGCCTGGCGGCGAACGGCTGACCGCTCCACGTCCCCGTTCAGGGTCCGTCAACTCCCGTCCGGCGGGCGGACGCCAGGTCCTCACACGCTGCTGACACCCGCGTCGCCTACCCTCGGTGCAGGAGGCACCGACACGCGGTGCGGCTGCACGTCGAGGAGGCGGGGGTGCTCGGTAGAGGTGCGTGGCTGATCGCGGGGGCGGTCGTCGTGGCCTGCATGATGCTTGTCGGCCCCAGCACGCCCGCCGGGGCCCCGTTCGCCCGGACGGTGCCGGTCGACGCGGCGAAGGACGTGGTGCCCAACCGGGTCATGACGTGGAACATGTGCAACCCGTGCGACGAGAGCAACGTCGAACGGGCGGCGGAGATCGCCGCGTACGCGCCGCAGGTCGTCGGCCTCCAGGAGGCGTGCGTACGGGACGTGGAACGGATCCGGGACCACCTCGCCAATCTCCACGGGCTGGACTACCACGTCGAGTACGGCCCGGTGCTGCGCAACTGGAGCCGCTGCGGCGGCGCTCCGTGGAGGCCGGGAGGCTACGGGCAGGCGGTGCTGTCGGCGGCGCCGATGACCGACGTCGTCACGGCGGAGTACCCGGACGGCGGCTCGGAGGACCGCGGGTACATCGCCGTCACGACCGAGGTCGCCGGGCAGACCGTACGGGTCTTCAACACGCACCTGGCGCAACGGCGTCAGGAGGAGGTGCGCGAGCGGCAGACCGCGGTGCTGGCGCCGCAGGTCGCCCCGTACGAGCGGGCCGTCGTGCTGGGCGACTTCAACGCCGTGCCCGACTCCCCCGAAATGTCCCCGATGTGGGCGCTCGCCGAGGACATGGACGCCGGGTGCCGGCCGCCGGCCGCCGGCGCCTGCGAGCCGACGACGGACTGGCAGAGCAAGTACGACTACGTGTTCCTGCGCGGGCTTTCGGCGCTGGGGCACGAGGTGCGGCCCAGCCGGTTCTCGGATCACCATCTGCTGCACGCCGACGTCGCCGCGCGCTGATTCCCGTAAGAGTTCTGTTAGGACGTGTGATTCGCGGATACACGTTCCGCGAACCGACGTCGAAGGAGTCAGTGATGGGCATTATCGCTTGGATTTTCATCGGTCTGATCGCCGGCGCGATCGCCAAGGCAATCATGCCGGGCAAGGACCCGGGCGGCATCATCATCACCATGCTCATCGGCATCGCGGGCGGCCTGCTCGGCGGCTTCCTGGGCAAGGTGATATTCGGGGTGGACTCGATCGACGGTTTCTTCGAGCTGTCGACGTGGATCGCGGCCATCATCGGCTCCGTCATTCTCCTCGCGCTGTACCGGGTTTTCACCGGCCGCAGCCACCGGGGCGGTCACGCCCACGCCTAACGGCACATTCACCGGTGTGAGGTGACACCCGCAGGTCTCTGCCTGCACGCGGAAGGCCCTCGTCCTCCTCTCGGAGACGGGGGCCTTCCGCGTGCCCGTTCACTCCGGCTCGCGTCCGGTGCGAGGGTCGGTGCGGAGGTGGGCGCGGACGCCCTGGAGGCCGAAGAGGACGAGGAGTTCGACGGCCTTGCCGTCGGCCGTGCCCAGCCAGTGCGGCAGGGAGGTGTCGAACTCGGCCGCCTCGCCGGCTGACAGCGTCAGGTCCCGCTCACCGACCAGGAGCCGCAGACGGCCGGTGAGGACGTACAGCCACTCGAACCCCTCGTGGGTCTGCGGCGTGGGCGCAGCGGGCTCGGGCCGGGCGGGGATCATGAGCTTGAAGGCGTGCACGCCGCCGGGCCGGCGGGACAGCGGTACGAAGGTCATCCCGAACCGGGTGACGGGCTTCAGGTGGATCCGCGGGTCGCCGGTGCGCGGCGCCCCCACCAGGTCGTCCAGCGGCACGTCGTACACGCGGGACAGCGGCAGCAGCAGTTCGAGCGTCGCCCGGCGCCGGCCGCTCTCCAGCCGGGACAGGGTGCTCTCGGAGACGCCGGTGACGGCCGCCACGTCGGCCAGTGTGAGCCCGCGGTCACGGCGCAGCGCCCGCAGCCTCGGGCCCACGGCGTCCAGTACCTCGTCGTCCGTCCTGCCGTCCATCGCGCCAGCTTGCCACAACGGCAAGTTTCCGTGCCGGGACGGTGGCCGGCTGCCGAGACTGGGCGCGACGACCACGACCTGAAGGAGTTCCCGATGAACAGCACCAGCGCGGTCACGTTCTGGGACGGCGTCCACGCCGCCCGCCCCGCGACGGACAGCCCGTCCCCCAACGTCCGGCTGACGGAGACGGTGACGGGTCTGCCGCCCGGCGAGGCCCTGGACCTCGGGTGCGGCAACGGCGGCGACGCGCTGTGGCTGGCCCGTGCGGGGTGGCGGGTCACCGCGGCCGACATCTCGGCCGTCGCGGTCGACCGGCTCACCGCGCTCGCCCGCGCGCACGGTCTGCACGACCGGGTCACCGCCGTACGGACCGACCTGCGGACGTCGTTCCCGCCCGGCGCGTTCGACCTGGTGAGCGCCCACTATCTGCACACCCCGTACGACCTGGACCGGCCGGGCGTGCTGCGCGCGGCCGCACACGCGCTGCGGCCGGGCGGGCGCCTGCTGGTCGTCGACCACGGCTCGACCGCGCCCTGGTCGTGGAACCAGGATCCGGGTGTTCGCTTTCCGGCCCCCGAGGAGGTCGCCGCGGGGATCGGGCTCGACCCGGCGGTCTGGACGGTGGAGCGGGCCGACGCGCCCCGCCGGATCGCGACGGGCCCGGACGGCGGCACGGCCGAGGTGACCGACCATGTCCTGCTCGTCCGCCGGGCGGGGTGAGGGTCAGGACACGGGTGTCGCGCTGAGGAAGTCACGGATCTCGCGGACGACGCGGTCGGGCGCGTCCTCCATGAGGAAGTGGCCGGCGTCGGGCACGACGACGAGTTCGGCGCCGGGGATGTCGTCGCGCAGGCGCTCCGCGTAGTGGACGGGCTGCCACTGGTCCTCCGCGCCCCACAGGATGCGCACGGGCATCGTGAGCTCTCCGAGCCGGGCGGCGATCTCCTGGGTGTAGCGCGCGTCGTAGTGGCGCACCTGGTGCTCGAAGAAGGAGGTACGGCCGAGCCGTGACGTGTGGGGCGCGAGGTACGCACGCAGGACGTCGCCGCTCATCCGCGACGTGTCGGCGACCGTCATGGAGAGCTGACGGGTCAGCAGGGCGTCGAACTCCTCCTGCGGCAGGGCCGCGTGCGCGTCCAGTTCCTCGTCGATGATCCGGCGCCAGGTGGGCGAGGGCCAGGAGTCGTAGCTCACCGAATCCATGATCATCAGTCGGCGTACCCGTCCGGGGTGGGCGAGGGCGAAGCGCAGGGCGACGGCTCCGCCGATGTCGTGCGCCACCAGGCTCACCTCCTCGACGCCGAGGGCGTCGAGGAGGTGCCCGAGCAGGTCGGTCTGGCCGGCGACGGAGGTGTCCCGGTGGGCGGGGCGTTCGGAGAGGCCGTACCCCAGCAGGTCGTACGCGACGACGCGGTGGCCGGCCGCCTCGACGTGGGGGACGACGTCGCGCCACTCGTAGGAGTGGGAGGGCGTGCCGTGGAGGAAGACGACCGGCTCTCCGCTTCCGCTGTCGCGGTAGGCCAGGCGTACTCCGTCGACGACGAGGTGGTCGGTCAGGAACGACATGGTGCCCTCCTCGGGGGCCGGGGCGACGGACCGTCGGCGGGGGCGCCGACCGTCGAGTAAACTAGGTAGACCAGTCTACATAGAGAGGGGTGCGTCATGTCGAGGGAGCAGGAGTCGGCGGAAGCGGTCCGGCCGAAGAGGAGACGCCCGGCGCGGGAGCGGATCCTGCGGGCGGCGGCGCGGCGCTTCTACCAGGAGGGCGTGACGGCCACGGGCATCGACACCATCACCGCCGAGGCCGGCGTGGCGAAGATGAGCCTCTACAACAACTTCTCCTCCAAGGCGGACCTCGTCAGGGCCTACCTGGACGACCGGCACGAGGACTGGCTGGTGCGGTACCGGAGGCGGGTGGGCCCGGAACCGGACCCCCGCGACGGCGTGCTGGGCGTCTTCGACACCTACATCGACGGCGCGGACGCCCCTCCCACAGGTGACTTCCGGGGGTGCGGACTGCTCAACGCGGCCTCGGAGATGCCCGCCGGGCACGAGGGGCGGGCGCAGGTGCGCCGGCAGAAGGAGGCGGTGGAGCGGATGATCGCGGAACATCTCACGGCGCTGCTGCCCGGCCGTCCCGACGCCGCCCGGGCCACGGCACGGCAGATCGCCTTCCTGTTGGAGGGGGCGATGGTGCGGGCGGGCCTGGAGGGCGACAGCCGCTGCCTCCGGGACGCGCGCGCGATGGCGGAGCGGCTGCTGGACCAGGCGTGACCGTGCCGGGAGGAAGGTGCGGCGGAGGTCCGAGGTCGGGGCGGATGACGGCACAGGTCACAGGACCGCGGGATCACCGGGCGTTTGCAGGGGTTCCGTACCCTGGTGGGCATGCGCGTGCGCCCCACTTTGAGATGGACCCCGACGGGAGACCTGCCGCCGGCCACCACGGATTTGGAACCCGTCGTCGACGCGCTGCGTGCCGGTGGTGTGCTGGTGCTCAGCGGGGCCGGGATCTCGACGGAGTCCGGGATCCCCGACTACCGCGGCGAGGGCGGAAGCCTGAGCCGGCACACCCCGATGACGTTCCAGGAGTTCGTGGGCGGGGCCGCCGCACGGCGCCGGTACTGGGCCCGGAGCCATCTGGGCTGGCGGACCTTCGGCCGTGCCCTGCCCAACGCAGGGCACCGGGCGGTGGCCGCGTTCGCCCGCGACTGTCTGGTGTCGGGTGTGATCACCCAGAACGTGGACGGGCTGCACCAGGCCGCCGGCAGCGAGGGTGTGGTGGAGCTGCACGGGAGTCTTGACCGGGTGGTCTGCCTCTCGTGCGGCCGCATGAGCCCGCGCAGCGAGCTCGCGGAGCGGCTGGAGGCGGCGAACCCCGGCTTCTCCCCGGTGGCCGCCGGGATCAACCCCGACGGCGACGCCGACCTCACCGACGACCAGGTCGTCGGCTTCCGAGTGGTGCCGTGCGCGGTGTGCGGCGGCGTCCTCAAACCGGACGTCGTCTTCTTCGGGGAGACCGTACCGCCGCAGCGGGTCGAGCTGTGCCGGCGGATGGTGCGGGAGTCGGACTCCCTGCTGGTCCTGGGGTCCTCGCTGACGGTGATGTCGGGGCTGCGGTTCGTGCGGCTGGCGGCGGAGAGCGGCAAGCCCGTGCTGATCGTCAACCGGGACCCGACCCGCGGCGACCGGCACGCCCGTGCCCGGGTGGGGCTGCCGCTGGGCGCGGCGCTCACCACCGTCGCCGGCCGGCTGGGCGTCACGGTCGAGGCGGAGGCGGCCGCCTGAGCGGCGGGGCCGCCCCCGTGGTCACAGGGCGGTGGACGCCAGGCGTCGCCTGAGTTCGTCCTCGCTCACGTCCTCGAGATGGGTCAGGAACACCCACAGATGCCCCGACGGGTCCCGCAGGATCACCGTGCGGTCGCCGTGGAACATGTCCGTGGGCGGCTGGAGGATCTCCGCGCCCTCCGCCTCCGCCCGCGCGGCCAGCGCGTCGACGTCCGGCACGAAGACGTGCAGCGTGACGGAGGTGCCGCCGCCGAGGAAGGCGGGCGCGGTGAAGGACGCGTCCTCCGCCTCCTTCACGCTCGCGTCGCCCAGCATCAGCGCCGAGCGCCCGATGGTGATCTCGGCGTGCAGCACTCCCCCGCCCGGCGCCTCCAGCCGGAAGTCCTCCCGCGCGCCGAACGCCCGCCGGTAGAAGTCGATCGCGGCCGCGGCGTCGTCGACCATGATGTGCGGGACCACCGCGTAGTGGTAGCGCGCGGGAATCTCCGCCTCGGCCGTGCGCTCGTCCATGACAGACCTCCTCGTGAGGCGCCGCGGCCCGCTGCCGCGGCTCTCGAGGACGAACGTAGGAACTCAAGTCGGGTTGAGGTCAATCTCCCCGGACGGAACAGCTAGCCGACCGGTTCCGCCAGGGCGACGAGGATGCCCGAGGGGCCGCGCAGCTCGCAGAGGCGGTAGGTGTTCTCGTACCGGACCACCTCGCCGATGAGTTCCGCGCCGTGGCGGCGCAGTCGGGCGACCGTGTCGTCCAGGTCGTCGACGGCGAACATGACACGGTGCAGGCCCAGGGTGTGCGGCGGCGGGTCGGGGGGTCCCACGGCGACCGCGGCGGGAGAGTGGAACCGGGTCAGCTCGAGCTTCCCGTGGCCGTCAGGGGTGCGCAGCATCGCGATGGCCGTGCGGACGCCGTCGAGGCCGAGCATCCCGTCCGGCACGCTCCCCTCGATCTCGCCGCGGCCCTCCACCTCCATTCCGAGGTCGGTGAAGAAGGCGACGGCCGCCTCCAGGTCGTCGACGACGACGGCCACGTTGTCCATCCGCTGGATCGCCACGTATCGCTCCCTCTCGCGTCGGGCGGTGCGTTCCGGCCCCTTGGTACACCCGGGGCGCGGCCCGTGCCCCCCTTCGCGTGAACGGCGCGTGTCGCGGCCTCAGTCGAGGCCGGCGTCGAAGGCGTCGCGGGCCCGCTCGATCTCGGGCATGTGGGCCGTGGCCCAGTCCAGCAGCACGTCGACCGGGCGTCGCATGGTCTTGCCGAGCGGCGTGATGCGGTACTCCACGGCGACGGGACGCGAGCTGACGACCTCCCGCTCGACGATGCCGTTGCGTTCGAGTCTGCGCAAGGTCGCGGTGAGGGACTTCTGGGTGACCGCGGGGATGGCGCGGCGCAGGTCGTTGAAGCGGCAGGGCCGCTCGCAGAGTTCGTTGAGGACGCTGAGCGACCACTTGTCCAGCACCTGGTCGAGCAGCTCGCGGTGCGCGTTCTCGATCCGCAGCTCGCCGCTCGCGCGGCCGTCTTCGGTCTCCGGCACGATACCTGGTCTCCTTGAAGTGTCCTTCGCCCACCAAGTATCAAAGGTATACCTACTGCTTCGACACGAGGAGACCCCCGTGACCGTCCGCCGATTCACGCCCGAAGGCATGCTGCAGCCCACCCCGTACGAGCACGTCGCCGTGGGGACGGGCACCCGTCACGTGCACGTCAGCGGGCAGATCGCCCGTGCCGCCGACGGCACTCCGCTCGCCCCGGGGGACCTCGCCGGGCAGGTCGCCCACGCGCTCCGGGGCACCGCACGGGGCCTGCGCGGCGCCGGCGCCTCCTTCGACGACGTCCTGCGTCTCACCTTCTACGTCACCGACTGGGCGCCCGAGAAGATCGGCCCGTTCATGGCCGGGGTCGAGGAGGTCGCGGAGGAGATCGGACTTCCCCTGCCGCTCCCGCCGTCGTCCCTCATCGGCGTCGACCACCTCTTCGAGCCGGACGTGCTGGTCGAGGTGGAGGCGACGGCGATCCTCGACTGAGCGCCACGGCCCCACCGTTCACGGCTTTACCTTCTCTTTGCAACCTGGGTCCCCGCTCCCCCGTCTCTCCGCACGATTCATCCCCCAGCCCGCCGGGTGACCGTGCGGGCGGACCCAGGAAAGAGAGCGTTCCATGCGCCGAAACGTCCTGAGCGCGGCGGCACTCGCGTGCACCGCCGTGCTGGCCACCGCGATGCCGGCGTTCGCCGACGACCCCTCCCCCGTCCCCGACACGACGGCGGCGGCCACCGACTCCGCCGAGCAGGCGGACGGGACCGGCCCGAGCCCGGTCCCGTCCGACCGCGGTGCCTCCGAGGCGACTCCGGCTCCGGCGGAGGACACCGACGGGGTCACCGTGGTGCCGCGCGGTGCGCCGGACACCGGTGACGCGCCGGTGGCCGAGCAGTCCGGCGGCGACGGTCTGCTGATCGGCGGGGGCGCCGCCGCGGTGCTCGCCGCGGGCGGCGCTGCGGTCTTCGTCGTGCGCCGCCGGGCGTCCGGGGCATGACCCCGTTCTCCAGGCGCGCCGTCGTCGCCGCGGCCGTGGCCTGCCTGGTCACGGGATGCGGCGGCGGTGCGGACTCCGACGGGCCTGTCGCGACGGAGACGCCGGGCAACCGGTCGCCCGCCGCGGCGGGGTCATCCGTCTCCCGGCCGAGTCCCCTGGCGCGTTCGGTTCCGGTCGGTCTGGAGATCCCCGCCATCGGGGTCGACACCCCGGTCGTACGGCTGGGTCTGGCCCCGGACCGCACGGTGGAGGTCCCGCCGATCACGGCGGACGACCCGGCCGGCTGGTACCGGTACTCCCCCACCCCCGGCCGGCCGGGTCCCTCGGTGATCCTCGGCCACGTCACGGTCGGCGCCCACGGCGACGGGGTCTTCCGTCATCTGGCGCGGCTGCGGCGGGACGACGGGATCACGGTGCGTCTGGAGAACGGCACGGCGGCGCGGTTCGCCGTCACCTCGGTCCGCACGGTCGCCAAGGCCGACTTCCCCACGGAGGACGTCTACGGCGACACCGCACGGCCGGAGCTGCGGCTCATCACGTGCGGCGGACCACTGGAGGACGGCGAGTACCGCGACAACGTGATCGTCTTCGCGGCGCTCCGCGCCACCGCCCCCTGATCCGGCGTCCGTGTGCCGGGCCGTCGTACCGGCGGCCCGGCACACACGGCGTCCCCGCGTCCCGTCCACGAGCGGTACCCCGCCTCCGGGGCCGCCCCGACCATGGAGAGCATTGAAACGGTCCCGCGAGCAGGCAGCGTCCGAGCTCTTCGCCGCCCTCTACCCGCGCCTCGCCGGCTGGTGCCGTCGTCTGGTCGACGACGACGAGACGGCCCACGAGATCGCCTCCGAGGCGTTCACCCGGCTGTGGTCGCGCTGGACGTCCGTGTCGGAACCACGGGCGTTCCTGTACGTCACCGCGGCCAACCTGGTGCGCGACCACTGGCGACGGCTCGACCGCGAGCGCAGGACCGTGCGCCGGGTCGGCACCGAGGCGGCCGTGCGCCCGCACACGGAACCCTCCGACCCGTCGGTGCGGATGCTGGTGCAGGCGCTGCCGGAGCGGCTGCGGGTGCCGATCCTGCTGCACTACTACGCTGACCTGCCGGTCCGGGAGGTGTCCGCGGTGACCGGACGCAAGGAAGGAACCATCAAGGCCGATCTTCACGCGGCCAGGGAGCTGCTCCGTGCCCACCTGAGGAGAAACCTTGATCACTCACACTGACGAGGGCCCCGAGTTCGATCCGGACGACCCGCTCGCCGAACTCCTGCGGCCCACGTCCGAGCATCTCGGCCCGCCACCAGGCGGATTCGAGACGATCCGACGCCGCGCGGCGCGGCGCCGTCTGGTCCGCACGACGGTCGGCGCCGGTCTCACGTGCGCCGTGGCCCTGCTCGTCGCGCTGCCGCTGCAGAACGCGACGACCTCCGACCGGCCGGTGACGCCCACGGTCCCGCTGGCCCCTCCGCCCCTGACCGGCCTCCCCGCGCCCACGACCGGTCCCACGGCGTCACCGGAGCCCGCGGAATCGGCCGTGGACTCGCGCCCCAGCCCCGCGACTTCGGACATCGGCGAGTCGACGGCGCCTCGCGACCGCGTCGTCCCGACGCCCCGCCGGGTGGTGTCGGACGCGCCGGACGAGGTACGGGGACGCTGAGGCGGGAGGACGCGGTACAGAAACCCTGACGCGGGATCAGCCGCGCCTCATCACGTGCCCGGCGTGGTGCAGTTCGTCGCCCTCGAAACCGCCCGTACGCCCGGAAACCGAGGTCGTCCAGGTAGTCGACGCGGTCTCCGTCGATCCAGAAGCGTCCCTGTAGGCGTGCGTGCGGCCGCCGCGCGTCTCGTCGCAGCGGCCGTCGGCGGTGAGCTCCTGACGCAGGAAGCCGGTCCTTGTCACGCACCCTGCCTGACTCTTGAACGCGGCTGGGCACGCTGCTTGGCTGACCGGCATGACCGATCTTGGACCCGTCCCGTGGCCGCCCGCACCGATCCGGACCGAGCGGCTGGTGCTGCGTGCGGCGGAGGCACGGGACCGTGCGGTATTCGTCGAGCTGTACGCGTCGCAGAAGGTGCACACGTATCTCGGCGGCGCCAGGCCCCGGGAGGAGCTGGCGCGCGAGATGCCGGCCGTGCCTGGGCAGTGGCCGGGGAGCTTCGTCGTCGCACTCGACGGGGTGATGACCGGGCAGGTGCTGCTGAGAAGAGCGACGGAGCACTCGCGTCCGGCAGCCGTGGGCAAGGTCGATCTCGGCTATCTGTTCCTGCCGCGGGTGTGGGGACACGGGTACGCGGCGGAGGCGGCGGGGCGGCGCTCGACTGGCTGGACGGCGTCCTCCCCGACGAGCCGGTGGTCCTGGCGACGCAGACCGCCAACACTCGCTCCCTCCGCCTGGCGGCCAAGCTGGGCTTCACGGAGGTGGAGCGGTTCCGGGCGTGGGAGGCGGAGCAGTGGCTCGGCCTCCGGCCCGCGGCTTCCCCATGACGGCGGGTGCGCGTCGGGTCATTTCCGCTCGGGACGCAGCAGGACCTCACTGCCGATCGGTGTGAACCCGCAGGCGAGGAAGGCGCGGAGGGAGCGGGCGTTGCCCGGGGAAACGGCCGCGAACACGGGCTCGCCCTCCGGGACGAGGGACAGGGCGTCGGCGATGAGCGACCGCCCGTGCCCTCGGCCGCCGTCCTGGACATCGTGGAGTTCGACGCTCAGCTCCCGCCGTCCGGCAAGGCCGTCGGCGAGGGTGATGAGACCGCGCTCGTCGCCGTGGACCTCGACGTGCGTCCGCACGTCTCTGGCGTGGCGTACGCGCGGGTGATCGTCCGCGCCGGCCACGGACGCCAGGCGCGGCGGGCCGCCCGTGCCGCGGGCCGTGAGGGTGACGTCGACGACGTCGATCCAGCCCTTCGGGCCGGCCAGGTGGCGCAGGAAGTCAGGCGCGAGCGAACCACCGAATCCGTCGGGCTCCCGGGCGTGTGCGGCCCGCTCGCTCAGGGCGGTGGCGACGACGGCGTGGCCGGTGAAGGCGACCGAGCATTCGAGCCCTCCGGCCAGGGGCGGCAACACCGTCACCTTGCCGTCGACGGGCGGGAAGCGACCGTCGGCGGCTGCCAGGAAGTACGCGAGGAGCGGGTGCGGTGCGCCCACGGTTGCCCACCTGTCTGTCGAGGGAATCCGGCAGGGGTCATTGTCGGGCAGGTCGGCGCCCGCACCGGGCGCTAAATGGGTCGACAGCGTCACCCTCCGCCCGGCACAGTGGCCGACCGTGACGAGCAGTGAACTGTGGGGCCCCGAGTCCGCCGAGCGCTACGACTCCGAGGAGACCGAGATGACCTCGGCCGCCGTCCTCGGAGCGACCGTCGACTTCCTCGCCGGCCTCGCCGGGGACGGCCGCGCGCTGGAGTTCGCCATCGGAACCGGGCGCGTGGGGGTACCGCTCCGCGAGCGTGGTGTGCCGGTGGCGGGCATCGAGCTGTCCGAGCACATGGCTGCCGTGCTGCGCCGCAAGGTCGACGAGGACACGCTGCCGGTGGCCCTCGGGGACATGGCGACGACCGTCGTGCCGGGTGAGTTTTCCCTGGTGTACCTCGTCTACAACACGATCTCGAACCTGCTCACGCAGGACGAGCAGGTCGAGTGCTTCCGCAACGCCGCGCGTCATCTGCGGCCCGGGGGCCGATTCGTGATCGAGCTGGGCGTGCCGCCCCTGCGGTTCCTGCCGCCCGGGCAGGTCGCGGTGCCGTTCGACGTGTCGGAGCGGCACCTGGGCCTCGACACCCTCGACACCGTCGAACAGCTCCTCGTCTCCCACCACTTCACCCGCGACGGCGAGGACGGCCGCTACCGCCGCGGAGCCTCCCGGCACCGCTACGCCTGGCCGGCGGAACTCGATCTCATGGCCCGTATCGCCGGGCTCCGGCTGGAGCGCCGTGTCGCGGACTGGGACGGTGCGCCGTTCACCCAGGACTCCCCGAAGCACATCTCGGTGTGGCGGAAGCCGAGTTGAGGCCGTCGCGGGGTCAGGCCGGGGCCGGCAGCGGCTCCTCGGCCGCGCGGCACGGGCCTCCCGGACGATGCCGAATCCGGTGTACCCGCAGATCACCGCGGTCATCACGCCGAACTGGTTGCAGATCACCGCGGTGATCACGCCGAACTGGTTGCAGAGCACCGCGGTCATCACGCCGACCTGGTTCGGAAACGGGTACGCGGCGTACGCCGTGGTCGCGGCGCCCAGGGTCGCGGACGTGCAGGCGGCGGCCTCCGTCCACGGCACCAGCGGCACGAAGACCGTCCCGAAAGTCCACCAGCGTGCGCGAGAGGCTCTTCGGGGCGAGCCCGCGTTCGGGGCAGACGTCCTGGAAAGCCCGGCCCGGCACGGTGATCGTCCGGTACGGGACACCCATCGCGAGGGCCGTGTCCAGGGAACCCATCGCGGTGGCGAGGATGATCCGCCCGCCCTGCGGACCTCGGCGAGCAGGCGGTGCATCAGGACGTCCAGACAGCGGGTCACGGTGAGGATGCCCGCGAAGGCGAACCCGGCGAGTCCGATGAGGACGGTCGTCGTCATGGACGCCGTTCCGCCCCGGCTGAGCAGCGTCCGGGCCGCCTCGGGCGGGTGCCGGGGTCGATGCCTCCGTGGCCGTCCCGCATCGCGGAGGTGAAGCCCGTCGACGCGGCGGAACAGATCCGTGCGAGGGTGAGTCGTGGACGATGCCGCCCAGCGCTCCCGCGACCGGCGACGAGGCGATCACGGCCGGCAGCGCCCGGCTTCCGCATGACCGCGCCCACCGGCATCACGGCGGGCGGCAACAACTGTCGACAGTCGGCACGAAGGGAAGAGGTGGACGTAGCGATGCACAGCGTGGTGGCCGAGGTCCGGCGCGGTGATTTCCTGGAGTCCGTGCACCACGGGACGGTCCTGGCGACCGGCCCCGACGGGTCCGAGAAGGTGAGGATCGGAGACGTCGACGCCCCGATGTACCCGCGCTCCTCCAACAAGCCCCTGCAGGCGCTCGGCATGCTGCGCGCCGGACTCGACCTGGACGGCCCGCTCCTGGCGCTGGCCTGCGCCAGCCACTCCGGCGAGGACTTCCACCTGGAGGGCGTACGGGCAATCCTGGCCTCGGCCGGCCTCTCCACGGACGCGCTGCGGTGCACGGCCGACCTGCCGATCGGCGAGGGCGCGCTCCGCGACCACCTGCGGAAGGGCGGAGAACCCTCCCCGCTGACGATGAACTGCTCGGGCAAGCACGCCGCGATGCTGGCGACCTGCGTCGCCAACAGCTGGGACACCGCGACCTACCTCGACCCGCTCCACCCGCTCCAGGTGCGGCTGCGCGAGACGGTGGAGGAAGTCGCGGGAGAGAAGGTCGCGGCGACGGGCGTCGACGGCTGCGGCGCGCCGCTGTTCGCGATCGGTCTGCGCGGCCTCGCCCGCTCCTTCGGGCGCCTGGCCTCCGCGCCGGAGGGCACCCTCGAACACCGTGTCGTGCGGGCGATGAACACGCACCCGGAGTACGTGGGCGGCACCGGGCGTGACGTGACACGGCTCATGCGGGCGCTGCCCGGCGCCGTCGCGAAGGACGGCGCCGAGGGCGTCTACGCGCTCGGCCTGCCGGACGGTTCGGCGGTCTCGTTGAAGATCGCCGACGGTTCGCAGCGGTCGCGCCCCGTGGTGATGATCGCCGCCCTGCGCCGCCTCGGCGTCGACGTGGACGGGGACGCCACGCTCGCCGAACTCGCCACCGTCCCTGTCCTGGGCCACGGCGAGAGGGTCGGTTCGATCCGCGCCACGTTCTGAGAGTGGCGCGCCCCGCGCACGTCACTCCGGCAGCATCACCTCCAGCAGGACCGCCGTTCCGCCCACCGGGCGGGTCTCGTGCAGGGTGATCACTTGACCGGGGCGGAGATGACCCCACAGCTCGGGGGTGAGCGGCGCCAGACGCACCGGGGCACGGCCACCGGGTTCCAGGGCGGGGACGCCCTCCACCCAGAGATGGGCGACGGCGTACGCCGGTTCGCCGGTGGGAGTGCGGTGGCCGATGTCCCACATCGGGCGCAGGACGCCGGCGCCGGGGACAGGCGACCGGCGGCCGCCGTCGGACGGGGCGCGCAAGGTGAGGTCGGCGCGGATGACGCCGTTGCGGACCTCACCCTCCCGCCAGTGGCACCATGCCGCGCTCCGGTCCAGACGCAGTTCCTCGGCGGCGGCTGCCATGGACGCCCAGAAGACGGCCGGGAGCGGCCGCACGTCCCCCAGTTCCTCCAGCAGTCCGAGCGCCACCTCCCACTCGTCATGGGCCAGGTACTCCCAGACGTCGTCCACCGTGACGTCGTTCCCGGTCGCGCTCTCCTCGGGGACCAGGAGAGAGGCCGACTTCAGCAGGTCCAGGACGTCCATGTCCCGTATTCTGCCGCGCTCCCGGCGATGAGTTCCGTGCGAGGCGGGAGTCCGCCCCCGCAGACACACGCGTCCCAGCCCTTCCGCCGACAGGAGCCCCTCCCCCATGACGCCTCTTGCCGCCACCACCGTGTGGCCCATGATCCGTGCCGAGCGGGCCGCGCTCGCCGACGATCTCGGGGCGCTGACCGCCGAGCAGTGGGCCACCCCCTCGCTCTGTGACGGGCTCACCGTGCGTGAGGTGCTCGCGCATCTCACCGCGGGGGCGAGTCTCGACACCGTCAGGTGGCTCGCGGGCGTCGTCCGCTGTCGGTTCGACTTCGACCGGCAGGTCGCCATGCGCCTGGCCGAGCAGCTGGGTTCGGGGCCCGCGGACACCCTGGACCGCTTCCGGCTCGTGGTGCCGAGCACGACCAAGCCTCCCCTGCCCGCCGTCGCCATGCTCGGCGAGACCGTCGTGCACGGGGAGGACATCCGGCGGCCGCTCGGCATACGGCGGAGGTACCCGGTGGAGACCGTGACCGCCGTGGCCGAGTACTACCGGGGCACCGACCTCGTGGTCGTCGCGAAGGGACGGATCGGCGGGCTGCGACTCGCCGCGGACGACGGGCCTTTCACGACCGGGGACGGACCCCTCGTCACCGGACCGACCCTGGCCCTCGTCATGGCGATGACCGGGCGCGCCGCCTGCTGCGACGAACTCGACGGCGACGGAGTCGGCATGCTCCGCCACCGCGCCGGTATGCGGTGACGCCCGCGAGCCCGACTCCCTGTCCCCCCACGGGCGGGGAGTCGGGCCCGCGGAGTTCGGGTCAGGCCGCGGGGAGGACACCCGTGCGGGCGATCTCCGCGTACCAGCGCGCGCTGGCCTTCGGGATGCGCCTGCCGGTCGGGTAGTCGACGTACACCGCGCCGAACCGCTTGCTGTAGCCGTGCGCCCACTCGAAGTTGTCGAGCAGGGACCACAGGAAGTAGCCGCGGACGTCCGAGCCGTCGAGGACGGCGCGGTGGACGGCGGCCAGGTGGTCGCGGACGTACGCGATGCGGGCGGGGTCGTTGACGTTGCCCTCGGGGTCGGCGTAGTCGTCGAAGGCGGCGCCGTTCTCGGTGATGACCAGCGGCAGCTTCGGGAAGTCGGACGACAGCCGGCGCAGCAGGTCGTACAGGCCGGTGGCGTCGACGGCCCAGCCCATGGCGGTGCGCTCGCCGGGCGGCTGGTGGAAGGCGACCTTGTCGGCGGCCGGCCAGGGGCTGTGCGGGCTGTTGCCGTGGCCGTCGGAGGTGTGGGTGCCGCTGCCGTCGGTCTCGGAGACGACCGTGGGCGTGTAGTAGTTGACGCCGAGGAAGTCGAGCGGCTGGTTGATCTGCTCCAGGTCGCCGTCCTTCACGAAGGACCAGTCGGTCAGGCCGGCGGTGTCCTTGAGCAGGTCCTCCGGGTAGGCGCCCTCCAGCATCGGGCCGGTGAAGACGCGGTTGGCGAGCGCGTCGATGCGGCGGACCGCGTCCGCGTCGCCCTCGGTGCCGGTGAGCGGGCGGACGTGGTGGATGTTGAGGGTGACCGAGCACTGGGCGGCGGCCGGGAGGCGGTCGCGCAGGGCCTGGACGGCGAGGCCGTGGCCGAGGTTGAGGTGGTGGGCGGCGCGCAGGGCGGCGACCGGGTCGGTGCGGCCGGGGGCGTGCACGCCGGAGCCGTAGCCGAGGAACGCGCTGCACCAGGGCTCGTTGAGCGTGGTCCACGTCTTCACGCGGTCGCCGAGGGCGTCCGCGGCGAGGGCGGCGTACTCGGCGAAGCGTTCGGCGGTGGCGCGCTCGGGCCAGCCGCCGGCGTCCTCCAGCTCCTGGGGCAGGTCCCAGTGGTAGAGGGTGGCGACGGGCTGGATGCCCTTCTCCAGCAGCTCGTCGGTCAGCCGGCGGTAGAAGTCGAGGCCCTTCTGGACGGCGGGACCGCGTCCGGTGGGCTGGATGCGGGGCCAGGCGAGGGAGAACCGGTAGGCGCCGAGGCCGAGTTCGGCCATGAGGGCGACGTCCTCACGCCAGCGGTGGTAGTGGTCGGTGGCGACGTCGCCGGTGTCGCCGTTGCGGACGCGGCCCGGGGTGCGGGCGTAGGTGTCCCAGATGGACGGGGTGCGTCCGTCCTCGGCGGCGGCGCCCTCGATCTGGTAGGAGGCTGTGGCCGAACCCCAGAGGAAGCCCTTGGGGAAGGTGCGGGCGGCGTCCGGGGTGGACGCGGTCTGCTGTGCTGCGGTGACCACGTAAGTCCTTTCGGGGTGGTGGGGCCGCTTCGCGGGGTGTGCGAAGGGCCCGGTGGGGGTGGGGATCGGGGCCTGCGGGGAGCGGTCAGCCCTTGACGGCGCCGGCCATGATGCCGCTGACGATCTGGCGGCCGAAGACGATGAACATCGCCAGCAGCGGCAGGGTGCCGAGCAGGGCGCCGGCCATGATGAGCGACTGGTCGCGGACGTAGCCGGCGCTGAGCTGGGTGAGCGCGACGGGGACGGTCGGGTTGGTCATGTCGAGCACCACGAACGGCCAGAAGAAGTCGTTCCAGGCGTGCACGAACGTGATCATGAAGATCACGGCCATGGCGGGCCGGGCCACGGGCAGCACGATGCTCCAGAAGATGCGCAGCGAGTGCGCGCCGTCGACCCGTCCGGCCTCGACGAGTTCGTCGGGCAGCGCCTCGGAGAGGTACTGCCGCATGAAGAACACGCCGACGGCGCTGACCAGCGTCGGGAAGATGACGGCGGGCAGCTGCTGCGACCAGCCGAGCTCCGACATCATCATGAACAGCGGGACGACGCCGAGCTGCGGCGGCACCATCATCGTGCCGATCACCAGCATCAGCAGGACGTTGCGGCCCTTGAACCGCAGCTTGGCGAAGGCGAATCCGGCGAGCGTCGCGAAGAACACCGTGGACAGGGCGATCACGCCGGCCACGATGGTGCTGTTGATCATCGCCTTGCCCATGGCCGCCTCGTCCCAGGCGCGGGCGAGGTTGCTGAACAGGTTCGGTCCTGGCAGGAACGGCGGCGGGGTCTGGCTGACCCGGGTGTTGTCCGTGGATGCGGCCACCATCGTCCAGTACAGCGGGAAGATGGACAGGACCGCCATGATGACGAGCAGGATGTAGGCGAGCGGTCCCGCGTGGTGGGTGCGCCCGGCGCGTTCGCGCAGCAGGCGGCGGCCGCCGCGGGCCGGCTTCTCGGGTTCGGTCCGGGCCGGGGCGTCCGTCCGGGCCGGGAGGCTTTGAGTGGTCATGGCGTCTCCAGGTCAGGACGTACGGGAGCGCAGTCGCTTGATCAGCCGCTGTGCCACGAAGGCGAGGACCAGCAGCATGAACATCGCCCAGGCGACGGTCGCCGAGCGGCCCATCTGGTAGTTCTTCCAGCCCTCCTCGTAGAGCAGCAGGCCGAGCGTCTGGTACTGGTTGTTCGCGCCTCCGGTGACGCCGTTGGGGCCCTGGCCGAAGATCAGCGGCTCACCGAACAGCTGGGTGGCGCCGATCGTGGAGAGCACGATGGTGAAGACGATCGTGGAGCGGATACCGGGCACGGTGACGTGCCGGAACTGCTGCCAGCGGGAGGCGCCGTCCAGGGAGGCGGCCTCGTAGCGGTCGGCGGGGATGGCCTGCATCGCGGCCAGGTAGAGCAGGGCGTTGTAGCCGGTCCATCGCCAGATGACGATGGTGGAGATGGCCACCTGGGCGGGCCACTTGTCGGCCTCCCAGTTCACCGGGTCGACCCCGACCAGGCCGAGCCCCCAGTTGATCATGCCGAAGTCACGCTCGAAGATCATGGTGAAGACGAGCGCGGCCGCGCCGACGGACGTGGCGTACGGCACCAGCGACGCGACGCGGAAGAACAGCGAGGCGCGCATGCGGTAGTTGAGCAGGTGTGCGATGCCCAGGGCCATCAGCAGCTGCGGCACCGTGGAGATGATGCCGATGGTGATGGTGTTCTGCAGAGCGTTCCAGAACCGCGAGTCGCCCCACAGTTCGACGTAGTTGTCGAACGCCACCCACTCCATGATGTCGAGCGTGGCCAGTTCCACGTCGTGCAGGGAGATCCAGGAGGTGTAGACGAGCGGGTAGAAGCTGAACGCGGCGAAGACCACGAAGAACGGGGCGACGAACGCGTACGGCGCGCCCTTGACGTCGAGGCGGTGCAGCCAGGCGCCGCGCCGCCGTGAGGTCTCCTTGCCGTCCCCGGCACGGGACGGGCCCGGCGGCTCCTCGCCGGCCAGGGCCTTGGTGGTGGAGGTGGCCACCGGACTTCCTTCCTGAGAGCGGATGGGGAGCCGGCCGTCCCGGGCCCGCGCCCGAAGGCGGGCGGGCCCGGGACGGCCGCTGAGACTACGGTCAGCCGACCGCCTTCTGGATGCGCTCCGAGGTGGTCTTCCAGGCCTCGTCACGCGGCGTCCCCTGCTCGACCAGGGCCAGGCCCTGGGAGAAGGTGTCCTTGATGGTGCCGTCCTTGCGCCCGAGGACCTGCTTGTCCGGGATCTCCTGGGCCGCGGCGCCGAAGATCTCACCGAGCGGCGCGCCGCTGAAGTAGTCGTTCTTCACGGCCTTCACCGACGGGTCCTCGAGGGCCTTCTGCGAGGACGGGATGTTGCCGAGGTCCTTGAAGATGCGGGCCTGCTGCTCGGGCGCGGTCAGCCACGCGACGAGCTTCTGCGCCTCCTCCTTCACCGGGCTGTCCTCGATCACACCGAGGAAGGAACCGCCCCAGTTGGCGCCCTTCGGGGCACGGGCGACGTCCCACTTGCCCTTGTTGACCTCGCCGGCCTTCTCGCTGATGTGGCTCAGCATCCAGGCCGGGCAGACCGCGGTCGCGAACGTGCCGTTGGACAGACCGGGGTCCCAGCCGGGCTGGAACTGGCGCAGCTTGGCGGTCAGGTCCTCCTCGGCGGCGTCCGACGCGAGCTGCCAGGCCTCCTTGACGGCCGGGTTCTTGTCGTAGATCAGGTCGCCCTGCTCGTTGTAGTACTGCTCGGGGTAGCCGTAGACCATGGCGTTGAACAGGCCGCTGGCCGAGTCGGTGTAGGAGACGTCGCCGCCCTTGAAGTCCTTCTTGAAGGTGCGGCCGACCTCGACGTACTTCTTCCAGTCGCCGGCCCACAGCTTGCCGACCTCTTCGCGGTCGGTGGGCAGTCCGGCCTTCTCGAAGTAGTCCTTGCGGTAACAGACCGCCATGGGGCCGATGTCGGTGCCGAGCCCCAGGACCTTGCCGTCCTTGGTGGTGATCTGGGACTGCTTCCAGGGCAGGAAGTGGTCGGTGCCCTCGACCTTCGCGAAGTCGGCGAACATGTCGGCCCGGGTCTCGGTGATCTCCTTGGCACGGCCGATCTCGATGCCCTGGATGTCCTTCAGGCCCTTGCCGGCGGCGAGCTTGGTCTGCAGCGCGGTGTAGTAGGTCTGCTCGTCACCGGCTATCTCGGCCTTGATGGTGACGCCGGGGTTGTTCTTCTCGTACTCCTCCAGCAGGCCGGTCTCCTTGATGCCCATGACGCCGAACAGGCCCATGGTGATGGTGACCTTGTCGCCGTCCTTGCTGCCGCCCGTGACCGAGTCGCCGTCACCGCCGCAGCCGACGACGAGCGACAGCGCGCCGACGGCCGCGGCCGTCGCCACAGCCTTTCTGCGCATCGAACCGAGAGTGCCCATGGATCTCCTCCTAGCGACGGCGCTGACACATCGGAGTGACGAGTTCTGCGATGACTACAGCGGCTCTTGATCGAGGTGGGAACGTGCCCAACTCCGGGTGGGCACGTTCCCACCGCTGCACGAAGACTTGTAGCAGCGACGCAATCTGTCAATAACTTGAAAGCAACTTCTGCGTGGGAACCGCGCCTTCCGTTCGCCTTCCGGACCCTGGGGGTGCTTCGCCGTCCCCGGCGTCTGCAAGAATTGCCGCAGGTCACCTCCGCGGCAGAGAACGCCGCCGCGGCCGCTGAGGGGGGAGTGCATGACGGGCAACCGCCGTCCCACGATCAAGACCGTCGCCGCCCGCGCCGGCGTGGGTCGCACCACGGTCTCCCGCGTCGTCAACGGCTCCGACCTGGTCAGCGCCGACGCCCGGGCGCGGGTCCTGGCGGCGATCAAAGAACTGAACTACGTGCCCAACTCCGTCGCCCGCGGCCTGGTCACCAACCGCACCAACGCCGTGGCCCTGGTGATCCCGGAGTCGGAGAGCCGGCTCGGCTCGGAGCCGTTCTTCGCCGCGCTGATCCGCGGTGTGAGCGGCGCGCTCGCCGAGAGCGGCACACAGCTGCAGCTGATGCTGGTGCGTGACCAGGCCGAACGCGACCAGCTCACCGAGTCGGTGGCCACCCGCCGGGTGGACGGTGTGCTGCTGGTCTCCGTGCACGCCGAGGACCGGCTGCCCGGCATCCTCGAGGAGATGGGTCTGCCCACGGTGCTCGCCGGCCGCCGCGACGCGGGCGAGCAGCTGAGCTACGTCAACTCCGACAACGCGGGCGGCGCCGCCGAGGCCGTCCGGCATCTGCTGGGCCGCGGGCGGAGCCGGATCGCGACGATCACCGGCCCCCAGGACATGGACGTCGGCCGCGCCCGCCTCGCGGGGTGGCACGCCGCGCACGAGGAAGCGGGCGTTTGCGCGGACGAGTCGCTGATCGAGCCGGGCGACTTCTCCGAGGACAGCGGCGGCCGCGCCATGCGTTTGCTTCTTGAACGCACGCCGGATCTGGACGCCGTGTTCGCCGCGTCGGACCTCATGGCGGTGGGCGCGCTGGCCGAATTGCGCCGACAGAAGCGCCGGGTGCCGGTCGACGTGGCCGTGGTCGGCTTCGAGGACTCGGTGCTCGCCCGGCACACCAACCCGCCGCTGACGACGGTGCGTCAGCCGGTGGAGGAGCTGGGCCGCACGATGGCCCGCATCCTCACCGACATCACCCTGAACGACGGGCCCCGGCAGCAGATCACCCTGCCCACGGAGCTGGTCGTCCGTGATTCGTCCTGACGGGGGCGCGATGGTCAAGGGCTGGTTGCTCGCCCTGCTGCTCGCGGCGGCCGGGACACTGAGCGCGGCGGGCCTGCTCGCCGACGGGGACACGGTCGCTGCGGCCGTGGTCCTTGTCGCGTGCCTCGCGTTCGCGGCAGTGAACTCTCCGCTGGTCTTCCCGGCGTCTCTCGGCGCGGAGGAGGCGCGGCGCCGCAGCGCGGCGGACGGGCGCCCGGTGATCTACTGGCGGCCGGGATGCCGCTACTGCAGGCGGCTGCGCTTCAGGCTGGGCCGGGACGCGCGCCGCGCCCACTGGGTCGGCATCTGGCGCGACCCGGTCGCCGCGGCGGCGGTGCGGGCGGTCGCGGACGGGAACGAGACGGTGCCGACGGTGGTCCTGCCGGACGGGCGGGCGCGGGTCAATCCTGACGCGGAGTGGGTGCGCGAACTCCTGTGACGGGCACGGCCGTTACGCCGTCCCGGATCCCCTCGCCCCGGACACGCCCCCGGCCTGCGACGGCGTGTCCGGCTGGTGGTCGGCCCAGACGTACGTGTGCGGGAGGAGGTCGATGACCGGGACCGCGCGGAGGCCTCCGCCGGGGGCGGGGACGACGACCTCGAGGGCGGGGAAGTAGTCGAGGAGGGCCTGGCGGCAGCGGCCGCACGGAGGGACGACTCCGCGGTCGCGGTCGCCCACCGCGACGATCGTCCTCAGGTCGTAGGCGCCCAGGGCGGCGGCCGTGCCGACGACGACCAGTTCGGCGCACGGGCCGCCGGTGAAGTGGTAGGCGTTCACACCCGTGACGATCCGGCCGTCCGTGGCGCGGGCCGCGGCGGCCATGGTGTGGTTGTCGCCCCGGCAGCGGGTGCGGGCGACCTCGGCCGCGGCCGCCACGAGTTCCTCGTCGACGTCGTGCGTGTGCATGGTCCGGCGTGCCTTCCCTTACGGTTCTTGGCCTGTGCCAGAAGGACCGTGATGCGTGACGGCCGTCGTGCGCAAGCCGGTTTCCACGGGTCAGGTGTGTTCGGGGGCCGTCAGCCAGGCCACCAGCGTGCGCCAGCGTTCCGGTTGGCCGGTGTCCCGCGGGCCGACCAGGTACACCTCCTCCACGATGTTCTGCGCGCGCAGGCCGTGGCGCGCGGCGAAGGAGCCCACGGCGCCGTAGGTCAGGTCGAGGTCGTCGTGCGGGCCGGTGTGGGTGGCGACGGCGGCCGTCCGGGCCGGCAGGTCCAGCTCGCGCACGGTGGCCGGGGCTCCCGGGGGCAGCGGGGTCTCGGCGGGCAGGTAGACGGTGGCGTGACCGTGGTCCTCGGTGAACAGTTCGTGCGTGTAGCGGCCGCCCGGCGGGAGCACCGGGCGGTGTCCGGCGGCGGCGTCGAGGTCGCGCATCGCCGCGTCGTACCAGTCCAGGCCGGCGCCCGCGGGCACGTCGAGGGAGACCGCGTACACCCGCTGGGGCGGGAGGACCTCCAGCGTCACCGTCCGTTCGGCGCCGGGATCGAGGAGTTCGCGGAGTGCTTCGACGGCGCGCTGGGTGCGGCCGAGGCGGTCCTCGAGCCGGCGGAGGTGGGCGGCCACGACCTGCCGGGCCGTGTCCCGGTCGGCCGCCCCGCCGTGTGCGCCGGTCTCCGCCTCCAGGAAGCGGCGCAGGTCCGCCAGGGGGAGGTCGAGGTCGCGGAACCGCCGGATGGTCTGGGCGGGCCGTACCTGGTCGGGCGAGTAGTAGCGGTAGCCCGTCACCGGGTCGACCTCGGCGGGGACCAGCAGATCCTGCTCGTGGTAGCGGCGGAGCGTGCGGATGCTGAGGTGGGTGATGCGGGAGAACTCTCCGATGGTGAGTCGCTCCGTCATGGTGTGCTCCTGGCGGGCCGGTCGGGGGCCGGCCGGTGCTCGGCCGGCCCCGGGGTGCTTCAGGCAGGGTCGGGGGTGATCTCCAGCCGGATGATCGCGCCCCGCGCGTCGCGGTCGAACGTGAAGCGGAGCGTCACCGGGCTGCCGGGGAAGTCCCCCGACACCTCGGCGACGGCGCGGCAGACGTCCCTCGTGCCGGTGACCTCCCGTACGTCGTACTCCACGGGCGGGACGTGGTCCAGCCAGCGGCTCACCTCCGCGAGTCCCCGGTGGGTTCGGCCCTCGTCGCGTACGACGACATCGTCGTCGAAGAGCGCGAGGTACCGCGCGCGGTCGGCGGCCGTGGCCGCGGCCACGTACTCCTCGACGAAGGCGCGGGGATCCGCGGTCGTCCTGGTTCGGTGGGCTTCGGACATGGGGGTTCCTCCGGTGCGTCGGGAGCGGCTCATACGGCGCGGACCGTGCCGCCGTCGACGGCGTACTCGGCGCCGGCGACCGCGGCGGCGCGGGGTGAGGCGAGGAAGGCGATCACCTCGGCCACCTCCTCCGGTTCGGCGGGCCGGCCCAGGGGGATGCCACCGAGCATCCCCATCAGGTCGTCGAGGGCGGCCTCCCGGGTGACGCCTCCCTCCCGCATCCGGCGGGCCAGCAGCTGCTCGGCTCCGTCGGTGCGGATGAAGCCCGGGGCGACCGAGTTGACCCGTACGCCGGCCGGGGCCACCTCGTTGGCGAGCCCTTTGCTGTACGTGGTCAGGGCGGCCTTGGCGGCGGCGTAGGCCAGGGTCGAGTCGTGCAGGGGCATGCGGCGCTGGATGGACGTGACGTGCACGACGGCGCCCGAGCCGCGCGCCACCATCGCGGGAAGCAGGGCCCGGTCGAGACGGACGGCGGACAGGAGGTTGAGCGCCAGTTCGCGCGACCACAGCGGGTCGTCGAGGGCGGCGAAGCCCCCGGCCGGGGAGTCGGATCCGCCCACGATGTGCACGAGGACGTCGGGGGCGCCGACACGTGCGGGGACCTCCGCGGCGGCGGCGGCCACCCCTTCTGCGGTGCCCAGGTCGCCCTGGACGAAGAGGGCGTCGCCTTCCTCCGGCGCCGTACGGGCGATGGTGACGACCTGGGCACCCATCTGCCGGAGCCGCCGTACCGTCGCCAGTCCGGTGCCCTTGCTGCCGCCGGCGACCACGGCGACGCGTCCCTCGAGTTCGGTGTCGTTCATGTCAGCCACCCTGGGACCTCTCCCGGGGGGAGACTCAAGCGCGCACCTGCGACGGCCGCACTCGCCCGCACGCAATAGTCATGGACACGCCGTAGCCGTGATGGGATAAGGTCCGGAAGTCGATCACTCGTTTGTGATCATCCCGCGGCGTTTCTGGGGAGAGCGCGCCGCATCTCCACCGCACTTCTCAGGGGGGTCCTCATGACTCATCCGTCCTTGCCCAAGCGCCCGATGCTCGGGCGGCTCCCCGTGCTGCGCTCACCGATCGGTCTCGCGCACGCCGTGACCGCGCTGCTCGCCTTCGTGATCGTCGCCGACGTGCTGGGCTTCGGCGCGGCGGCGTACATGATGTCCGTGATGGGGGACGTGGCGTCCGGCGGCGGCGCGGGCGATGTCGGCCTGGGCGCGGTCGACCGGGCGGTCTGGGCGGTCGGCATGACCACCTCGATGTACATGCTCGGCCTGTTCGGCACGGCGACGCTGTTCATCATCTGGTTCCACCGCGTGCGTCACAACGCGGAGGTGTTCGCGCCGGACGTACAGCGCCGCACGCCGGGCTGGGCGATCGGCGGCTGGTTCATCCCGTTCGCCAACCTGTTCATCCCGCGCGGTATCGCCGCGGACGTCCTGCGCGCCAGCCAGCCGGACCCCTACGCGTCCGAGGTGCGGCATCAGGGCCTGCTGAACGCCTGGTGGGGCATGTGGATCGCGTCGAACATCTTCGACCGGTTCGCCACGAACCGGTACGACGAAGCAAGCGACCCGCAGGCAATCCACGACGCCGCGGGGTGGCTGATGACGGGGTCGGCCCTCGACCTCGTGTCCGCGGTGCTGGCCCTGCTGTTCGTCCGCAGACTGACGGCGGCTCAGAACGACAAGGCGATGGCGGGGCGGCAGCCGCTCCAGCAGCGCGCGCCGCAGTATCCGGCGGCAGGCGGCCCCGTCACGGGCGGCGGCCCGGTTCCGGGCGCGTGACGCCGGTGCGGGACGTCCCGTGACGGTACGCTCCGGACCGCCGGCGCGCGCCGCGCGGACGTAGGCACCGCGCGCCGCGCAGGTCTAGCGCCCCGCGTGGGCGCACGCCCACGCGGACATGCCCTGGATGCGGGCGAGGCGTTCGGCCACCGCGATCTGCTCCTTGCGCGTCGCGAGGTCGGCCCGTGGCGCGTACTTGAGCCCGCCGGCCGCGACCCAGCTCGACTGCGAGAACTGCAGTCCGCCGTAGTGGCCGTTGCCTGTGTTGGCCTTCCAGTTGCCGCCCGACTCGCACCGGGCGATGGCGTCCCAGTCGGTTCCGGGGCGGGCCGAGGCCGACGCTGCCGTCTCGGTCGTGGTCGTGCCGAGGGCGGTCGCTGCGGCCAGGACCACCAGCGCGGCCCGGACACGCAGTCCGGAGGCACGGCGCTCGGTGACCTGAGGGGCGGTGTGTCTCGATGTCATAGGCCCACTGTTACGCCACCCGGAGCCGTCACGGCATGTCGGCCGTCAAGTCACTACGCCGGCCGGGGGACCCGGTATCGGCCACCCGTGAGCGCGTCATGGTCCGGCCTGCCTGTCATTCCCTTGACCGGAAGGTGAGTTCGTGAGCGCGACACAGGGCGCCATGGCAGGGACGGGCGACGCGAACGCACCACGCGGACGGACGCGTTGGGGCATGGTGACGGCGATCCTGTCACTTCCGGCGCTGGCCGTGGGCGCCTTCCTGCTGACGATGGCGGTATGGGTGCTCGTTTCCTGAACCGCGCGAGGTCCGCGCGGGTCCAGGCAGTCCGGTGCTTGGAAGGCCGCGCCGTCCCGGCAGGCCGGTGCCGGGCGCGCCGGCCGGCAACGGCCGCCGGCCCGGCGGGCCACGCAGGTGAGTCAGGCCGAGGTCTCGACGGCCTCCTTGATTCGCCGGCCGAAGGCGGGGGCGTCCTTGCGTGACGCGCCCGCGGCGAGAGGGAGCAGCACCTTGCCCACGCCGTGCCCTTCGAGCACGTTGAACAGGCGCACCCTGGTGCCGCCGTCAGGTGTGGGTTCGAGGTCGTACCCGCCGTCCTGGGCGGTGATCGAGTTGTGCGACACCTCGTGCCAGCGCATACGGGTGGGTGCGGTCAACTCGCAGATCTCGAAGTCCCGTTCGGAGCGCATCCCGGCGTCCTTCACCGTGCTGTGGAACACCGTGCCCACATGGGTGTCGCCGTCGGGGCTCTTCTCCATCTTCAGGACGCGGGGACTGAACTCGGGGTCGTTCCGGCCGTCGGCGAGGTAGGCGAAGACGTCTTCGATGGGCCGGTCGACATCCACGACGACCTCGAACTGAGCACTCATGGTCTCTCTCCCGGATATTCCGGGGCGGCACCCCGGACGAAGGGGACATCTCCACCGTAACCGGACGTGTCCGGGCTGCCCAGCGCTCAGTCGGCCGCGGCGTCGAGTTCCTTGCGCAGGGCCGCCGCCGTGACGGCGGGGTCGTAACCGTCGGGGACGCCGTCGATCAGGATGATGTCGCCCTCGATGTGCCGGGAACGCAGCGGTGCGATCTCCCGGTAGGCGGGCGAGTCCCACCAGTCACGTGCCTCGGTGATCCCGGGGAAGGCGATCATCACCACGTGCCCGGGCCAGGCGCCCTCCTTCACCTCGTGGCGCGTGGCGTGCACCAGGAAGCGGCCGCCGAACGGCTCCAGCGTGGCGGGGATGCGCTCCATGTACTCCGCGATGTCGGGGTGCGGTGCGGCCGGCCGCAGATGGGCGATGGCGTACGCGGTCATGGTGTCCTCCACGGTGTGTCGGTCTCGTACGTGGTGATCCTGGCATCGGGCCGGGGACGGGGTCGATGACCTCGGAGGTAAGGGAACGGCGTGCTCCGCACGGCTCGGACGGCACGGCCGGTCGGCGGTGTCCGTCACCCGTACGAGCGCACTGCTCGGACCGGCGGCACGGCAGCCGGACCATGCGACAGGCGGCCTGCCGGGGTCCGTAGGACAGTGGTGACCATGAATCGTCACCGTCGCCCGCCCCGGCGCGCCCCATGGATCGCCGGCGGCGCCGCCGCGCTGGTCCTGGGGGGCGTCGGCGTATGGGTGTGGGTGGCACAGGACGACGGCACGCCGAGCCCGAGGCCGTCCGCGTCGAACGACCTGACCCTGCCGACACTGGGCCCGCTGCCGACGCCGACCTCCGGGACGTCGTCGCCGGGGCCGACCGGCACGGGCGGGACCGGGGGGCCGGCGCCCACGGCGTCCCGTCCCGGCGGGGCGGCCGAGCCGAGCGGCGGTCCGGCGACGCGACCGTCACCGCCCGGGCAGGGGCGGACCCAGCCGCCGGGTGTGCCGGATCAGGGTGCCGGGACCGGGCCGGCCGTTCCGGACGGCGGGACCGGGCCAGTCGTTCCGGAGGGCGGGACCGCCACCGGGCCTCCGCTGGTGGCGGGCACGTCCGGGGTCGCGCCGTCCACCCGGACACCGGGGCTCGTGCCTCCGCCGCCCACCTCCACGGGCGGAGCGGGAACGGGTACCGACACGGGCACGGGCGCACCGGGGAGGCCCACTTCCCCGGCGCGGTCGGCGGCGCCCGAGGCCCCGCTCCGGTCGGCCGGCCCTGAGCCGGCGGCGCCGTCCTCGCAGCCGACCCGGACCACGGCGCCGACGCCTCCCGGACCGCGCATCCCTCCGCCGCCCGGGACCGCCACACGCGTCCCCACGACCCACCCGCCGGTCTCCCCCGCACCGCGGCAGCCGGCCGGGACGGCCACGCACGAGCCCGCGGCGACCGCGAAGCCCACCGAAGAGCCGACCGGGAAGGCACATACGAAGCCCGCCACCAAGCCGAAGCCCTCGGCCACTCCCCCACCGACGGACGCCCCCACCACCTCCTGGTACACCTCCCCCGCCGCCACGGACGCCGCCCGCCGCATGTCCGCCGCCGACACCGTCGGCGACCCCGCCTGCACCCTGTCCGCCGTGGGGCGGCCCGACCCCGCCCTGGTGCCGCGCGAGAGCCAGATCGGGATCGGGCACCACGGCACGTACTGGTGCCTCGTCTGGTGATCCGGGGCGGGCCGTCTCCGCGTAGGCTGCCCTCGGGACGAACACGGCTGCGCGGGGGAGCACATGACGGCTGGGACGGCACCGAGGTGGGACTCGGCACTCGAATCGGTGACGGTGTACGCGCAGGGCGCGCTGTGCCGTCGCGTCGCCCGGGGCACGGTCCCTGCGGACGGACAGGTACGGGTGCCCGGACTGCCGCGATCGCTCGACCCCCACTCGCTGCGCGCCCGCGTGCTCGGTGCGCCGGGAACGCGGGTCACCGAGGCGCGGGCGGAGATCCACGCGGAGCCGGTGGACGAGGACGCCGTCGCCGGGGCGCGGCGTGAGGTCGACCGGCTGACCGAGGCGTACCACGCCGCCGACGCCCGGCGGGAGCGGCAGCTGAAGCGCATCGAGGAGGTCGGCGCGCTGCGTCCGGTGCCGCCCGGCCGCAAGCGCGAGGACCCGCATCGCCGTACCCCTGTGGACGCCTGGCTGGAGCTGGCCGACTTCGTCGACGAGCGCCTGACCGTGCTGCACGACGGGCTCCGCGAACTGGAGGACGAACTCGGGCGTCTGGAGCACGAGATGGAGGTGGCGCAGGACCGGCTGGCCCGCGCGGGCACCGACGCACCGGCCTCCGGGGTCGCCTCCGCGTACACGGCGGTGCTGACGCTGCGCGGCGCGGCCGGGGCCGAGGCGGAGGTCGAGATCGAGTACGGGGTGCCCGGCGCCGTCTGGGTGCCGGCGTACCGCCTCACGCACCGTCAGGGTGAGGACAGCGGACGGTTGCTGCTGCGGGCCTCGGTCGCGCAGCGGTCCGGTGAGGACTGGACGGGCGTGCGGATCGCCTTCGCCACGGCCGATCTGCGGCGCCGTACCGATCTGCCCCGGCTGCGGTCGGTCCGTATCGGGCGCAGCCAGCCCGCGCCGGCCCCGTCCGGGTGGCGGGAGCCTCCGGCAGGGCTGACCGACCTGTTCGCCGGGTATGAGGCGGCGGGTCCGCGGCCGGAGTCCGATGTGATCGCGGGGGCGAGAGCGGGCGGGTGGGCCGTCGGCGGTGCCGTCGCGGACACCGCGGTCACGGTGGGCGCCGCCCACGGCGCTCCGCCCCCTCCCCCGCCGCCGTCTCCGGCGCCCTCCGCACCGCCCGCCCCCGGCGCCGCGTTCGGCGCACCGGCACAGGGCTTCGGTGGTCCGGCGGCGCCGGGCTCGGCTCCCGCCCCGGACCGGGGGCGGCCCCGGTCCCGCCCCGGTTCCGGCCCCCGCCCGGCCGCCTCACCCCGTGCGGGCGGCCGTGCCCACGCCGCCGCCCCGGAGTCCGCGGGCGCCGCCCCGTACGCACCGCCCCCGCCCGTCCCGGGCCCGCCCCGGCCGGACGACGCCGAACTCGACTACACGGCCCTCGTGCTGAGCGGTCCGGACGAGCCGCGGGACCGCCGGGGGCGGCTCTTCCCCGACACGGGCTTCGACCCGGTGACCGCCGAGTACCGCCGGCGCGCCGAGAAGCCCACCGCGCTGCCGCTGCCCGGGCACGCCGTGCGGCCCCGCGAGTCAGCCGGCTCGTTCGACCACCGTTACGACGCGGCGGCGCCCGCCGACATCCCGTCGGACGGCACCTGGCACACCGTCACCGTCGGCGAGATCGCGGTGGGTCTGCGCACCGAGTACGTGTGCGTTCCGGCGGTGGAGCAGACCGTGTACGCGACGCTGGTGCTGTCCAACGCGACCGATCAGGCGCTGCTGGCGGGCCCGGTCGAGGTGAGCGTCGACGGGGAGTACCAGCTGACCGCCGCCCTGCCCACCCTGGCGCCGGGCGGTGTGCGCCGCCTCGGGCTGGGGCCGGCGGAGGCCGTCGCCGTCACCCGGCGGACGCACCTCACCGAGTCGACCGCGGGTCTGCGCAACAACGTCACCGTGCTCGACCACCGCGTTCACGTGGAGCTGGCCAACCGGCTCCCGGCAGCGGTCCGCGTCGAGGTGCGCGAGCGTGTGCCGGTCACCTCGGAGGCGGACGTACGGATCGAGGAACGGGCCGGCTGGACCGAGCCCGAGGACACCGCGGACCGCGAGCGGCACGCCACGGGCACCCGGATCTGGCGGGTCGACCTGCCGCCCGGCGGCACGGTCGCCCTCGACGGCGGCTACGAGATCAGGATTCCGGCCGGCAAGGCCCTGACCGGCGGCAACCGCAGGAGCTGACACAGGCATGTCTACGTCACCGTCATCGGAGCCGACCGCCCCGGTCCCCCTCCCCGTCACGGCCGTCACCTGCACCGAGGACCGCGCGCACGTCGAGCGCGGCGCGACGCTCGAACTGCGGCCCGGCACACAGCTGCTGCGGCTCGGCCCGGTCAGCGCCCTGGCCGTCGACCGGACGCTGCACGCCGAGCTGACCGCCGCTTTCCCGGCGACCGTGCTCGATGTGCGCATCGTGCGCGCGTGGACGCCGCGCGGGCCCGAGCCTTCCGGCGACGACTCGCCGCTGCGCCGACGCGTGACCTCCCTGGAGGAGGAGCGGCCGGTGCTGGAGCAGCGCCGGGACCGGCTGGCGGCGCGTGGGGACGCGCTGGGCCGGCTCGCGGCGGACCTGCTGCGGGAGATCGGCGAGGGCGCCGGGTCCGGTGAGGCCGAACGGGACCGCTGGGCCCGGGAGTTGGACCGCGTCGACGAGGAGCGGGAACGGCAGGCCGAGCGGCTGCGCGAGGTGGAGACGCGGCTGCGGGCGCTCTCCGACGAGCTGCGCGAGGTCGAGCAGGCCCTCGCCGACGCGGAGACGGAGCCCGCCGAGCTGGTCGGGCATGTCGAGCTGACCGTGGAGGCTTCGGGTGAGGGAACGGCGCAGCTGCGGCTGAGCCATCTCACGCCGTGCGCCCTGTGGCGGCCGGCGTACCGGGCCACGCTGGACGGGGACGCGCTCACCCTGAAGACGGAGGCGATGGTCTGGCAGCGCACCGGCGAGGACTGGTCGGGCGTACGGCTGACGCTGTCCACCGCGCGTTCCTCGGCGGCGACGGAGCCGCCGGTGCTCGGCGAGGACCGGCTGACGCTCCAGGACCGCTCCCCCGAGGAGCGCCGCACCGTCCGTGTGGACCTGCGGGAGGAGGAGATCGCGGACCTGGGTCCCGCTCCGGTGCTCGGACTGCCGGGGGTGGACGACGGCGGCGAGGTCCGCGTGCTGCACGCCCCCGACCCGGTGTCCGTGCCCGCCGACGGGCGCGCGCACCGGGTGCCGGTGTCGTCGTTCACCACGGCCGCGCGTAGTGAGTACGCCTGCGCGCCGGAGCTGTCGCCGCTGGTGACGCAGGTGGTGCGGGCCGACAACCGGTCCGGGCACGCGCTGCTGGCCGGGCCGGTGGACCTGATCCGCGGCAGCGGGTTCGTCGGGCGCGGCACACTGGAGTTCACCGCTCCGGGGGCCGCCGTCGAGCTGGCATTCGGCAGCCGGGACGACCACCGGGTGGTACGGGAGACGGAGGAGACGCGCGACACGGCGGGGCTGACCCAGCGGACCGTGCTCACGCGGACCGTGCGGCTGCATCTGTCACGGTTCTCCGCGCCGGACGAGCGGGACGAACGGGTGGTCGTCGTCCGGGAGCGCATCCCGGTGTCCGAGGTGTCGGCGGTGGAGGTGCGGCTGCGGGAGGAGGCGTGCTCGCCCGCGCCGGACTCCGTGGACGCGGACGGCATCGCCCGCTGGGACGTGACCCTCCCTCCGGGCGGGCGCCGCACGCTCACGCTGGTCCACGAGGTGTCGGCGAGCAGCAAGGTCACCGGCCTCTGAGCCGAAGCGCATCGCGCCCCGCCCCGGCCCGCACGGTGAACACGCCGTGCGGGCCTTCACATGAGCTTGACGGGCCCAGGGGTGGGAACACGCGAGGTCTTGCTATACAGTTCGTCAGCAAGCGGGACGGTTACCCGTGGTAATGGCGTACGGACTCGACTCGAGGAGGCCCCGGCATGGCTCTGACCACCTCCCGGGCACAGCACCCGGATCAGCCGTCGGACGACGGCGTCGACGTGGCCCGTCGGCTGCTCGACTCGTCCGCGCAGCTCTCGTACGACCCGCTCGTCGAGGTCGACTGGGACACCCCGCTGGACAAGGACTTCCACGGCGCCAGCCCGGAGTGGAGCACGCTCTACTCCACCGCGTACTGGGAGGAGATGAGCGACGCCCAGCGCAAGGAGCTGACGCGGCAGGAGGCGGCGTCGGTCGCCTGCACCGGCATCTGGTTCGAGATGATCCTCCAGCAGATGATCCTGCGGGACATCTACTCCAAGGACCCCACGGACGAGACGTTCCAGTGGGCGCTGACCGAGATCGCCGACGAGTGCCGGCACTCGATCATGTTCGCCCGGGGCGCGAAGAAGCTCGGCGCGCCGGCCTACCGCCCGCGCCGGGTGGCGGTCGAACTGGGCCGGCTGTTCAAGACCACCGCCTTCGGCGAGGCCGCCTACGCGGCGATCCTGGTCGCCGAGGAGGTCCTCGACGTCATGCAGCGCGACTGGATGCGCGACGAGCGGGTCGTGCCGTTCGTCCGCACCATCAACAACATCCATGTCGTGGAGGAGTCGCGGCACATGATGTTCGCGCGCGAGGAGACGCGGAAGCACCTCGCCCGCGCCGGTCGCGTGCGCCGCCGCATCCACGCGGTGATGATCGCGATCTCCGCGTACGTCATCGTCACCAGCATGGTGAACCGCGAGGTGTACGCGAACGCCGGCCTGGACGAGGAGCGCGCGCTGCGTGAGGCCCGTGCCAACGAGCACCACAAGTCCATGGTGCGGGCGAGCTGTTCGGGCCTGATGGAGTTCCTCTCCTCCTGCGGACTGCTCACTCGTCCCGCCCTCTTCTGGTACAAGCGCGCCCACCTCATCTGACCACGTACAGCCTGCCCACCCCGGGCCCTCGGCGGAGCGGACGACCCATGGCCTTCGCGATCACCCAGACCTGTTGCAGCGACGCCACCTGTGTGTCCGTCTGCCCGGTCAACTGCATTCATCCGACGCCGGAGGAACGCGCCTTCGGCAGCACGGAGATGCTGCACATCGACCCGAAGAGCTGCATCGACTGCGGCGCCTGCGCGGACGCCTGCCCGGTGGACGCGATCTTCCCGGTCGAGCGGCTGACCGGAGGGCAGCGGGAGTACGCCCGCATCAACGCGGCCTACTACGAGGGCGAGGATCACCGGCCCGAACAGCCGGTTCGTGGGCCGGTGTTCCACGACTGGGGCGCGCCGTCGTTCGACCGGGTGCTGCCTGCGGATTTCGGACCGCTCAGGGTCGCGGTCGTCGGCACCGGCCCGGCCGGGATGTACGCGGCGCGGGACCTGCTGCTGCACACGCCCGCCGAGGTGACGCTGATCGACCGGCTGCCGGTCGCCGGCGGTCTCGTCCGGTACGGGGTCGCGCCCGACCATCCGTCCACGAAGAAGGCCGGCGAGAGCTTCGCCCGCTTCCTCACGCACCCGCGGGTGCGGCTCTGTCTGGGCCTGGAGGTGGGCGACGGCGGTGTGACGGCGGACGAACTGGCCGCCCATCACGACGCGGTGATCTACGCCGTCGGCGCGCCGGAGGCCCGGCGGCTCGGCGTCCCGGGCGAGGACCGGCCGGGCAGCGTCGCCGCTTCCGAGTTCGTCGCCTGGTGCAACGGGCACCCCGACGTCGCCCCGGACGCCTTCGAGCTGTCGGCGGACCGGGTCGTCGTGGTGGGCAACGGCAACGTCGCGCTGGACGCCGCGCGCCTGCTGGTGTCCGACCCTGCGACGCTCCAGGGGACCCCGATCGCCGCGCACGCGCTGGCCGGGCTGCGGCGCGGCAAGGTGCGCGAGGTGGTGGTGCTGGGCCGGCGCGGCCCGCAGCACGCGGCGTACACCCGCCCGGAGTTGCTCGCCCTGAAGCATCTGTCCGGCGTGGACCTGCTGGTCGACGACCACGACCCGGCCGTGGGCGCGGCGATCGACGGGGCTGCGGACCAGGACAAGGCCGCGGTGCTGAAGGACGTACGGCGGGAGGCCGTCGACTGGTCCCTGCCGCCGGCGGCGGACGGCCGGCGCCGCATCGTGTTCCGCTTCCTGTCCGCGCCCGCCGAGGTCCGCGGTGAGGAGTCGGTCCGCGCGGTACGGGTCACCGGCGCGGCCGGCGAGGCGGAGATCCCGGCCGGGACGGTCCTCCGCGCGGTGGGCCACCGCGGGACACCGCTCGACGGGCTTCCGTTCGACGAGTCCACGGGCACGGTGCCCAACGACCGGGGCAGGGTGACCGGCCGCCCGGGCGCCTACGTCGTCGGCTGGATCAAGCGCGGCGCCTCCGGCGGTATCGGCGCCAACCGGGTCTGCGCGACGGAGACGGTCGGCTCGCTGCTCGACGACGCGGCGTCGGGCCGGCTGCCCGCACCGACGGGCAGCGCCCGCTCGTTCCGCCGGCTGGCCCGGCGCAGGGGACGCTGACGGGCGGTCAGGTGGCGGTGGGCGTGTGACGCCGTACCGGTGATCGGTGGACGTGCGGGGTCCGCGCGTTACGGAGGCCGCGGGAAGGGGCACTGGAGCCGAATCCGTCGTCCGAGCGGGGGCGAGGGAGAAGGGAGAGTGCCGGGTGCTGTGGAAGACCTTCCGGTGGGCGTTCGCCGTGACGGCCGTCGGGCTGGCGGGCGGGGTGCTGTACGACGGCTGGACGGCGCTCGGGATCGTCGCCATCCTCGCCGTGCTGGAGATCTCGCTCTCCTTCGACAACGCGGTCATCAACGCCGGCATCCTCAAGAAGCTCAACGCCTTCTGGCAGCGGATCTTCCTCACCATCGGCATCCTCATCGCCGTGTTCGGCATGCGGCTGCTGTTCCCGGTGGTCATCGTGTCCGTCAGCGCGCGGCTGGCTCCGCAGGAGGCCGTGCACCTGGCGCTCACGGACAAGGAGCGCTATCAGGAGCTGGTCACCGACGCGCATCCGTCGATCGCGGCGTTCGGCGGCATGTTCCTTCTGATGATCTTCCTGGACTTCATCCTGGAGGACCGTGACACCAAGTGGCTGGGCCGGGTGGAACGGCCCCTGGCGCGGCTCGGCCGCATCGACATGCTGTCGGTGTGCGTGGCCCTCGTCGTGCTCCTGGTGACCTCCATGACCTTCGCCACCCAGGCCCACCAGCACGGAGGCCACCACGCCGACAAGGCGCAGACCGTGCTGGTCTCGGGGGTCGCGGGGCTCGTCACCTATCTGGTGGTGCACGGGCTGTCCGGCTTCTTCGAGGCCAGGCTCGCCGGGGAGCAGAGCGACGAGGAGGGCGGGGAGGCGGCAGGGAGCCGTTCCGGGGTCGCGCTGGCCGGCCGGGCCGCCTTCTTCACCTTCCTGTACCTCGAGGTGCTGGACGCGTCCTTCTCCTTCGACGGGGTGATCGGCGCCTTCGCCGTCACCAACGACATCGTCCTGATGGCGCTCGGCCTCGGCATCGGCGCCATGTACGTCCGGTCGCTCACCGTCTACCTGGTGCGCCAGGGCACGCTGGACGACTACGTGTACCTGGAGCACGGCGCCCATTACGCGATCGGCGCCCTCGCCGCCGTGCTGCTCGTCAGCATCCGCTACGAGGTGAACGACATCGTGACCGGCCTGATCGGGGTCACCCTCATCGGCGCGGCCTTCTGGTCGTCCGTCCGTTACAACCGGGCCACGGCGGGCTGACCGGCGGCTTCGGGCGCCCGTCGGTCAGGCGCCGGACGGGGCGCCGTCGACGTAGGGGGCCAGGATGTCGGCGACCGTGCGGTTGCGGGGCGCGGGGACGCCGAGTTCGTCGGCGAGGTCGGCCACTCCCCCGCTGAGCCAGGGCAGTTCGAGACGGTGACCGTGCTCGAGGTCGTTGTGCATGGACGACGTCATGTCCGCGGGGAGGGTGTCGCAGAAGGCGAGCTGCCGCTCGGCGAAGTCCTCGGCCAGCGCGACGCCGGACGCGCGGGCGACGGCCACGGCCTCCGCCATGACGTCCCGCAGCAGCACCCGCGTGCGCTCGTGGGAGCGGACGACGCCGATGGGCCGGCGGACGGCCGTGGTGGTGGCCGAGTGGCCGACGAGGAAGACGTACTTCTCCCAGATCACCCGGTCGACGTCCGCGCTGACCTCGGCGTCGACGCCCGCCTCGGTGCACGCGTGGAGGAACTGTCGCGCCACCGGCTCCTGCTCGGGGTGACGGGCGCCGAAGACCATACGCTGCAGGGTGCCGTTGTGCCGGACGACGCCCGGTTCCTCGATGAAGGCGGAGATGAAGCACGCGCCGCCGAGCAGGGACTCGGGGGGCAGACGGCGGGCGAGGACGGCGTCCTTGTGCACCCCGTTCTGCAGCGACAGCACGGGCGTGCCGGCCAGTTCGGAGGCGCCCAGCTGACGTGCGACGTCATCGGTGTCCCACAGCTTCACGGCGACGATCACCAGGTCCGCGCCGTCCACGTCGGCCACGCTCTCCACCACCGAGCCGGGCGAGGTGCGCACGTCCCCCAGCGGGCTGCGCACGAGGAGCCCCGAGCGCCGTACGGCCTCCAGGTGGCGTCCCCGGGCCACGAAGGTGACCTCGTGGCCCGCCGCGGCGAGCCGCGCCCCGAAGTAGCCCCCGACCCCGCCCGCTCCGACAATCGCGATCCGCATGGCCACCCGTCTCCCTTGATAACCGTGTCGGGGGTTACTATCGCCCCATGGGAGCCGCGCCGCAAGCACCGCGTACGAGGGTCACCGCCCGGGCACGTGATCTCCGGTTCGACGCCGGCTCGCTGTCGCTGAACCTCGTGGCGACCGTGGGGCGCCGGCCCGTCGGCCCGGTGGAGCGGATGGGGGACGCGGAACGGCTGGCCGCGTGGTGCAGTGGCGTGGGGCTGACACCGGCGCCCGGGTACGAGGCGGAGGCGCTGCTGCGGTCGCTGCACGCGTTGCGCGACGCGGCGTACGACATCGCCTCGTCGCTGCTGGACGGGCACCGCCCCTCCCCCGCGTCCGTGGACCTGGTCAACGGCCTGGCCGCCCGCGAAACGCCCGCCGTCCGGCTGGAGTTGACGCCGGCCGGCGTGCGACCGGCGCCCGGCGGCGACCTGCTCACCGAGGACGCCCTGCTGTCGGTGGTCGCGCGGGACCTGATCGGGCTCGTCTCCGACGCGTCGCGCAGGGAGCGGCTGACGATGTGCGCGTCCGCGGTGTGCCGGATGCTCTACCTCAACCCGGCCTCGGGCCGCGCCCGCCAGTGGTGCTCCATGCGGCGCTGCGGCAACAACGCCAAGGCGGCGGCACACCGGCGGCGCAGGGCGGCGACGGCCGAGGGCTGACCGCCCCGGCCGGATACGGCCTGGAACGAGACGGACCGTCTTGCTAGGGTGGGCGTATGCGCCACTACTTCTTTCTCTGAGTCCGGGCACGGCCGACGCCGCCGTCATCGCCCCCTGTCACCTCTCTCACCTCAGGGAAAGACCCATGCGCGCACGCGCCCGCACCCTCGCGCCCGCCCTCGCGGCGCAGCTGTCCGTCAAGGACGTCACCAAGTCCTACGGCCCCCGCGCCGTCCTCGACCAGATCACCTTCACCGTCCGCCCCGGTGAGCGGGCTGCCGTCATCGGGGAGAACGGGGCCGGGAAGTCCACCCTGCTGCGACTCCTCGCCGGGGCGGAGACGCCCGACGACGGCGAGATCACCGCCGTCTTCCCCGGCGGCACCGGCCACCTCACCCAGACCCCCGTACCGGCGCCCGACCGCACCGTGCAGGCCGCGGTCGACCTCGCCCTCGCCCCGCTGCGCGCCCTGGAACGCCGGCTGCGTGCGGCGGAGGAGCGCCTCGGTGAGGCGTCCGAGACCGAACTCGCAGCCTACGGCGACCTGTTGACCACGTACGAGCAGCGCGACGGCTACCGTGCCGACGCGCGGGTGGACGCGGCCATGCACGGCCTGGGGCTGGCCGGTGTGACCCGCGGCCGGCTGCTCGGCTCGCTCTCCGGCGGTGAGCAGTCGCGGCTGGCGCTCGCCTGCGTCCTGGCCGCGGACCCCGAACTGCTGCTGCTCGACGAACCGACCAACCATCTCGACGCGTCCGCGGTGCACTGGCTGGAGGAACGGCTGCGCGCGCACCGCGGCACCGTCGTGGCCGTCACCCACGACCGGCCGTTCATCGAGCGGGTCGCCACCACCATCCTGGAGGTCGACCGCGACACCCGCTCGGTACGCCGGTACGGCGACGGCTGGGCCGGGTACCGGGCGGCTAAAGCGGCCGCGCGGCGCCGCGCCGAGCAGGAACACGCGGAGTGGCTCGACGAGGTCGCCCGCGCGGAGGAGTTGCTGGGGGCGGCGGGCCGGCGGCTGTCCACCACCGGCGGCGATCCCCGGCAGGGCTTCGGCAAGCACCGCCGGTCCCACGAGGCGAAGCTGGGCGGCCAGGTGCGGGCGGTGCGCGAACGGCTGGCCCGGCTGCGGCGCGCACCGGTGCCGGCTCCGCCCGAGCCGCTGCGGTTCACGCCGGCTCCGGCGGTGCCGGATGGCGAACAGCCCGCCGCAGACACCGGTTGCGCGCTTCCGCTCGTCGAGCTGGAGGACGTCGGCGTCGGCGAACGACTGCGGCTGGACGGGCGGTTGGCCGTCCGGCCCGGGCAACGGCTTCTGGTCACCGGGGAGAACGGGGCCGGCAAGTCGACCCTGTTGCGGGTGCTGGCCGGGGACCTGGAGCCGGACAAGGGGGCGGTGCGCCGCCCGGCCACCGTCGCTTACCTGCCGCAGGAGCTGCCCGTCCGCGTGGGGCGGCTCCCGCTGCTCGCCGCGTTCGCCGCTCGGCGGCCGGGGCCGGTCGAGGAGCACCGTGACACGCTGCTGTCGCTCGGGCTGTTCCGCGAGGAGGACCTGACGGTGCCGGTCGCGGCGCTGTCGGCGGGGCAGCAACGGCGCCTGCAGATCGCCCGGTTGGTGACCCGGTCGGCGGAACTGCTGGTGCTCGACGAGCCGACCAACCATGTGGCGCTCGACCTCGTCGAGGACCTGGAGGCGGCGCTGGCCGTGTATCCGGGTGCCGTGGTGGCCGTGTCCCACGACCGCGGCTTCCAGGCGCGCTTTCCAGGTGAGCGGCTTCGGTTGCGGGAAGGGCGGCTGATCTGACCGCGCGTGCTCGCCCCTCCTGCGACCGCGCCGAGCTGAGTCCGGCGGCACCGCCCATGGGTGTGTGGCGTCGGGCCCTCGCTCGGGCCCACGGTCGTGTCCTTGGGTGCGGGCACACCCTGTGCCGGGAGTCGGCCCTGCCGGGTCTGGCGTCTCCTGCGGACCACGGAGGAAACGCCGGAGCGGGTGGTGACACGGCCGCGGGGCCGTCAGGCTCCGGCCGCACCGGCCCCCGGCTGCACCAGCCCGAAACGGAAGAGGCTCTCCGCGGTGTCGACGACGGTCTGCGCGGCGTCGCGGGGCTCCCAGCCCAGGAGGGAACGCGCCTTCGTGTTGTCGATGACCGGGACACGGCCCCTCAGCGTCGCGGCCTCACGGAGCGAGGGCTCGGTCCGTGCCCGCTCCACCACTTCCCCGACGGTGAGTTCGCGTACGGGAAGGAGGTCGGCGGCAGCCGGGTACCTCTCCCGCAGGATGCCTGCCATCTCCCAGAAGCTCAGCGCGGGTCCGCTGACGCCGATGAACCGTTCGCCCGCCGCCCGGGGATGGAGCATGGCCCGCAGGTGGAGGTCCGCGGCGTCCCGCACGTCGACCACACCGAAGTGCATGACCGGCACGACAGGCATGTCGCCGTTCAGCATGGCGCGTACGAGACCCGCCGAGGCGGAGGGCCGGTCGCCGAGCACAGGTCCGAAGATGCCCGTGGGATTGACGACGGTCAGCTCGACGCCGCCCTTGTCCTTCACGTACTCCCAGGCGGCTCGTTCGGCGAGGGTCTTGGACTTGTGGTACGGGGGCAGGCCCTCGGTGTCGGGATCGGTCCAGTCCGCTTCCGAGTAGTGGCCGTCCTCCTTCACCGTGTAGCCGATGGCGGCGAAGGACGACGTCATCACCACGCGGGCCACGCCGGCCTCCCGGGCCGCGCCGATGACGCGGAGCGCGCCGTCCCTGGCCGGACGGATCAGCTCGTCCTCCGTCTCCGGTGGGGTGAACGGGAACGGCGAGGCGAGGTGAAGCACGTGGCCGACGCCGTCCATGGCGTCGGACCAGCCCCGGTCCTCGTCCAGGGAGGCCGTCCCGAACGTCAGCCCGCCGACCGGATCGACACCGGCCTGACGGAGCGCTTCGAGCACGTCATCCCGCTGGCTCTCCTTCCGGATCGTCACTCGGGTGGGTACGCCCTCCCGGAGCAGACGGGCCACCGTGTGGCCGCCGAGGTATCCGGTGGCACCGGTGACCAGTACGGGTTCTCCGGCTTCCGCGAGCCGCTCGAGGTCTTCAGGGAACATGTGGGTCGTCCTTGGCATCGTGTGGGGTGGGCCGTGCCGCGGTGGCGGCCGGCCGTCTGGACACGAGCCTCCGTGACCTGAAGCGCTTCAAGTCAAGCGACGCGGACCGGCACGGCCGGACGCGGTCGCCGGGGCGCCTCCCGCGCCCGACACGGCGTCGTCCGTCGCGTGCGGCGGGTGGTACGCAGGGCGTCCCCGCGGCCGCCGCCGCGTCAGCGAAGGCCCTCGCGGGCGGCGGCGATCTCGGGCACGATCCGGCTCTCACCGTCGGCATCGCCACGCTCCCGCGCGGCCCACAGCTCCGCCTTGAGCGCGAGGTACCTCCGGCGGACGTGCATGCGCTCGATCTCCTCCTGGATTCTGGAGACGTTGCGTTCGAACAGTTCGCGCATCAGTGCGGCGTTGTCCTCACGGCCGTCCAGGAACCGCAGGTAGTCGCGCATGTCCTGGACACTCATACCGGTCGCCCTGAGGCAGCCCAACGCCTCGATCATCACCACCGCGTGTCCGCCGTAGCGACGATGGCCGCTGCTCTCGTCACGGGGAACGGGCCCGATCAGACCGATCTTCTCGTAGTACCGCAACGTCGCCTCGGACAGGCCACTGATCTTCGACATGTCCTGGATGCTCACCGAGGCCCTGTCGCCGTCCGTCGTCGTCATACCTCCAGCCTTGCCCACCTGAAGCGCTTGAGGTCAAGCGGGGCCCGGTCCCCGACGCCGACGATCCGGCAGCGAAGCCCTTGAGGGACGCCGGGGACGACCCCGGGCGCGATGCGGCGTGCGTCGCCGGCCGGCGACGGGTGACCGCGGCACGGGTGCGTTCCACCTCGCAGGCCGCGGTCGGCTCACCCGGCCTCTCGACGGCGAGCGACCGCTCGGAGGGCGAGCCAGCCGGCGCACGCGCCGACCGCGTACCAGAACAGGTCCGGTGCGTTGAAGGTCGAGCCGAGGACCAGGCGGGCGGCGGTGCTGCGGGCGGACAGTCCGGCGGGCAGTCCGGTCAGCTGGAGCAGCTCCACCGCCCAGCTCACCGCGAGCGCGATCCCCGCCGCCCGCGCTGGCGTCGAACGCGGCGCCAGCAGCACGACGAGGGTGAGGATCAGCAGGGTGTACAGCGCGTCCCCGCCGTACTTCGCGACGTCGCCCGTCGCCACCGCCCGCAGGCCCAGTCCCGCGCCGACGGTCACCAGCGCCGCGACCGCCGCCAGGAGCCGGGTACGGCCCGTCGCCTCCGGCGCGGGCGGCCCGCTCCTGTCTGCGGGGCGGGCCGGCCGGACAGCTCTGTCGCTCATGGGGGACGAGTCTGCCAGCCGCCACCCGGAGGACCGTTGCCGACCTGTGTCCTACGGGGGCCCGAACCGCTGAACGGGGCGGCCGGCACGCACGTTAGTGAAGGGCGGACGGCCTCCGCGCCGCCCCCTTCCTCTGCCCTGCGCACCGGCCACTGCAAGGAGTTCCACCATGGGCGTCACCGACCGGCTCGACCGTCACCAGCCACTGGTCCTCGGTCTGTTCCGCATCGTCATCGGGCTGCTGTTCACCAGTGAGGGTGCGGCCACCCTGTTCGGTGTGCTGGACCGGGACGCCACGCCCGCCGGTGACTGGCCCTTCTGGTACGCGGGGGTGATCGAGCTGGTCTGCGGCGCGCTCATCCTGCTCGGGGTCCTCACCCGGGCCGCCGCGTTCCTCAGCTCGGGCGCCATGGCCTTCGCCTATTTCACCGAGCACCAGCCGGACGGCCTCTTCCCCCTCCAGAACGGCGGCCTGTCACCGGCGCTGTTCTGCTGGGGGTTCCTGCTCCTCGTGTTCTTCGGGCCCGGGTCCCTGGCCCTGTCGGGCCTCTTCCGCCGCGACGCCACTGCCACGGCCGCGTCCGGAGTCCGCGGCTAGCCGAACCGGAAGCCGCCCCTGGCAACTCGCCGGGGGCGGCTTTCGCATGGCCGAAGCCGGTTTTCGCGGGACCGAAGGAGGCTTTCGCATTGATAGGCAAGCGAGCACTTGCCTATAGTGGGGGCGTGGCCGACGACCTCTTCAAAGCTCTGGCGGACGGAACCCGCCGCACGATCCTCGACGAGCTGACGGAGAAGTCCGGACAGACACTGTTCGAGATCTGTGCGCGCCTGAGCATGAAACACGGGCTCGGCATCTCACGCCAGGCGGTGTCACAGCACCTCGCCGTCCTGGAGGCGGCCGGGCTCGTCGAGACCCGGCGGGAGGGCCGGTACAAGTTCCACGACCTGAACGTCGCGCCGCTGCGGCACATCACCGGGCGCTGGCTCGACCCCCCTGCCCCCGCACCGGAGGAGGACCCCTCATGAAGATCCACCTGACCAGCGTCTTCGTCGACGACCAGACGAAGGCCCTGCGCTTCTACACCGACGTCCTCGGCTTCGTGAAGAAGCACGACGTCCCGCTGGGCGAGACGGACCGGTGGCTCACCGTCGCCTCGCCCGAGGAGCCGGACGGCACCGAGCTGCTGCTCGAGCCGTCCCACCACCCCGCGGTCAAGCCCTACCGGGACGCCCTCGTGGCCGACGGCATCCCCCTCGCGGTGTTCGCGGTGGACGACGTTCGGGCGGAGTACGAGCGTCTGCAGGAGCTGGGCGTCCGCTTCACCCAGGAGCCGCTGGAGATGGGACCCGTCACGACCGCTGTCTTCGACGACACGTGCGGGAATCTGATCCAGATCGCCTCACAGGCATAGGCCCGGCCCCCTCGGCCGATCCTGACCTCACTCCACCCCGCATTGAACGTGTTCAAAAATGCGGGATAGGGTGAGGGCACTCGAAAAGGCCGGAGGGGTCCCATGAAGATCGTTCTGCCCGGGGGAACCGGACAGGTGGGCACGATCCTGGACCGTGCGCTGAGCGCGGCCGGGCATGAGGTCGTCGTGCTGACCCGGCGGCCTCGTCGCCCCCAGGACGTCGCGTGGGACGGGGCGACCCCGGGCCCCTGGACCGAGGCGGTCGACGGCGCGGACGTCGTAATCAACCTGGCGGGACGGAGCGTCTCCTGCCGGTACACCCCGGAGAATCTCCGCGCCATGATGGACTCCCGCGTCGGCTCGGCGCGGGCCGTGGGCGAGGCCATCGCCGCTGCTCGTCGGCCGCCGAAGGTGTGGCTCCAGATGAGCACCGCGACGATCTACGCCCACCGTTTCGACGCCGCGAACGACGAGGCGACGGGCGTCATCGGCGGCACGGAGAGCGGCGTGCCGGACTACTGGGCGTACAGCGTCGAGATCGCGAAGAACTGGGAGCGGGCGCAGGAGGAAGCGGCGACGCCCGGCACACGGAAGGTGGCCCTGCGGGCGGCGATGGTGATGAGCCCTGACCGGGGCGGGGTGTTCGACATGCTGTCGTGGCTCGCCCGGCTCGGGCTGGGCGGACCGGTCGCCGGCGGCGGGCAGTACGTGTCGTGGATCCACGACGAGGACTTCGTGCGGGCGGTGGAGTTCCTGATCGCCCGGGAGGACGTGGAGGGCGCGGTGAACCTCGCCGCGCCCTGTCCGCTTCCTCAGCGGGAGTTCACGCGGGTGCTACGGAGGGCTTGGGGCGTGCCGGTGGGGTTGCCGGCGAGCCGGTGGATGGCGGAGGTCGGCGCGTTCGTGCTGCGCTCGGACACGGAGTTGCTGTTGAAGAGCCGGCGGGTGGTGCCGGGGCGGTTGGGGGACGCGGGGTTCGAATACGTCTGGACCGGGTGGGAGGGGGCGGCGGGAGATCTCGTGCGGAGGGCGCGGGGTGCGCGGACGGGGTCCGGTCGTCGTCGGGCACGGGTGGGTGGGGGTTTGTCGCCCAGTTCCCCGCGCCCCTGAGAGTGGCCGCGTGCGGATCGGTGGGGGCCGGTCGCGCAGTTCCCCGCGCCCCTGAGAGCGTTCGCGTGCGGATCGGTGGACGTTGATCGCGCAGTCCCCCGCGCCCCTGAGAGTGGCCGCGTGCGGATCGGTGAGGGCCGGTCGCGCAGTTCCCCGCGCGCCCTTGGAGCACTTCACACGAAGCGCCATTTGTGGTCCTCCGTGCCGGTGTTCGCGAACCGCACCACCCGGGCGCTGTTCTCGGTGGACGTCCCGTCCACGGCGAGGACCTTGCCGCGGTGCCGGTTCTCGGTCCGGCGGTACGGCGGCTCCGGCGTCCAGGGCCGCCCGTCCGGGGACGCCGTGGGGAAGGCGGTGATCCGCCCGGTCGCGGGATGCGGACTCCCCGGCGGGGCGGGCGGGTTGCGGGAACGGTCGATACGGGCATGACTGGGGCCGTAGGATCAAGTGATCTCGTGGGGGTGGTCATGCTCAGGCGGCGTCCGGGCACACCGACGCTCGAGGAGGTGGCGGCGCTCGCCGGTGTGGGGCGGGGCACCGTCTCCCGCGTCATCAACAACGCGGCGGGAGTCAAGGACACCACCCGCCGCGCCGTGCAGCGCGCCATCGCGGAGTTGGGGTACGTCCCCAACCTGGCTGCCCGCACGCTGGCGGGACGGCGCGCCGACGCGGTCGCGCTGGTCATGACGGAGCCGGACTGGCGGCAGTTCGGCGAGCCCTTCTTCTCCGAGATCGTGCGGTCCGTCGGGGACGCCCTGACGGAGACCGAGGTGCAGTTGCTGCTCACCCTGGTGCGCACGGACGCGGAACGGCAGCGGCTCGTGGAGTACGCGCGCGGCGGCCGGGTCGACGGCGTGATGCTGATGTCCGTGCACGCGACGGACCCGCTGCCCGACATGCTGGCCGAAGTGGGCCTGCCCACCGTGCTGCTGGGGCGTCGCTCGGGCGACGAGAGCGTGACCTACGTCGACGCGGACAACGTCGGAGGGGCGCGCGCCGCCGTGTCGCACCTGCTGGACACCGGCCGCCGCGCGGTCGCGACCATCACGGGGCCGCCCGACATGTACGTGGCCCAGTGCCGGCTGCGCGGTTACCGGGAGGCGATGGAGCGGGCGGGGGCCGAACCGCGGGAGTCCTGGACCGTGCGGGGCGACTTCTCGGCGGACAGCGGGCACCGCGCGATGGCCGAACTCCTCGAGCGGGCACCGGAGATCGACGGGGTGTTCGCCGCTTCGGACACCATGGCGGCGGGCGCGCTGGGAGCGCTCCGGGCCGCGGGCCGGCGGGTGCCGGACGACGTGGCGGTGATCGGGTTCGACGACTTCCCGCTCGCCCAGCACACCGACCCGAAACTCACGACGGTCCGTCAGCCGCTGGACGAGATCGGGCACGCGATGGTGCGGCTGCTCCTGGAGGAGATGCGGGAGCCGTCGACGGCCTGGCGGCACGTCATCCACCGCACGGAACTGGTGCTGCGCGACTCCGCCTGACCCGGCGCGGAATCCCGCGCCGTCGCGCGCGTGTCGAAAGTTTCGGGAGCGCTCCCGTCGTCCGAGGTCAAGTGGATCATCGCGTTGACCTGCGACTTCGAAAGGCGTTCGACGGATTGGCGCGCACAGGGTTGTCAGGGACATGGACGCCTTCTACAGTCCCCTCCCGGAACACCATTGGGAGCGCTCCCATCAATGGGGAGGCGGGAGCGCTCCCGCCGGTATCCCGCACCCCCACCCGAGAGGTCCCCCCATGCCACGGTTACGGCACCACCCCCGCACCCTGCGCGCCGTGTCGGCGGCGCTCCTCACCGCTCTCGCCGCGCTCGCGGCGATGCTGACCGCGACCGCCCCCGCCCAGGCCGACACCACGATCTGCGAGGAGTTCGGCTCGACCGTCATCCAGGGCCGCTACGTCGTCCAGAACAACCGCTGGGGCACCGGCGCCACCCAGTGCGTCACCGCCACCGACTCAGGCTTCCGGATCACGCAGGCCGACGGCTCGGTGCCGACCAACGGCGCGCCGAAGTCGTACCCCTCGGTCTTCAACGGCTGTCACTACACGAACTGTTCGCCGGGCACCGCGCTCCCCGCGCGCATCAGCGGCATCTCCTCCGCGCCCAGCAGCATCTCGTACAGCTATGTCAACAACGCCGTGTACAACGCCTCGTACGACATCTGGCTGGACCCGACGCCCCGCACCGACGGGGTGAACCGGACCGAGATCATGATCTGGTTCAACCGGGTGGGTCCGATCCAGCCGATCGGCTCGCAGGTGGGCACGGCCAACGTGGCCGGGCGCACCTGGGAGGTGTGGTCCGGCGGCAACGGCACCAACGACGTGCTGTCGTTCGTCGCTCCGTCCGCGATCGGCAGCTGGAGCTTCGACGTGATGGACTTCGTCCGGGAGACCGTCGCCCGTGGGATGGCGGGCAACGACTGGTACCTGACGAGCATCCAGGCCGGTTTCGAGCCGTGGCAGAACGGCGCGGGCCTCGCGGTGAACTCCTTCTCCTCGACCGTCAACACGGGCGGATCGCAGAACCCGGGCGACCCGAACGGACCGGGCACGCCGGCCGCCTGCACGGTGTCGTACGCGACGAACGTGTGGCCGGGCGGCTTCACCGCGAACGTCACGGTCACCAACAACGGTTCGGCTCCCGTGGACGGCTGGCGGCTCGGCTTCACCCTGCCCCCCGGGCAGAGCGTCGTGCACGCCTGGAACGCGTCCGTCACCCCCGCCTCGGGCGCGGTCACGGCGACCGGACCGGCCGACAACCCACGGATCGCCGCCGGCGGCAGCCAGACCTTCGGCTTCCAGGGCACCTACAGCGGCAGCTTCGCGCAGCCGGACGCCTTCCAGCTGAACGGCACCTCCTGCCGCACCGCCTAGGGGGTCACGGCCGCCTCATCCGCCGTGACCCCCGCTTCCGGGGCCCGCTCTTCCCTCCCTGCACCGACGGGGCGGGCCCCTAAGCGCGTACGTCCCGCCGAGGGGGCGGCCCGTGAGCCGCGACCGCCGCCCCCGCCTCTCCGCGCCGCGGACGGCCGTGCCGGCGGCGGGTGCCGACGCACCCGCCGCCGGGCGGTCCCCTTCCGCCGCGGGACGGCCCCCGATCCCCCCGCCCGTCCGGTTGGCGCCCTCCCCGGCCGGGCGGGGCTCCAACCCCCGCTCCCCTACCCCTCTCGCACCACCCATGAAGAACTCAGCATCGGGACAGGAGACTCCATGGCTCTGAGAAGCAGACTGGTCTCTCTGGCAGCGGTACTGGCGACCCTCCTCGGAGGGCTCGGTCTCAGTTTCCTCTGGCAGAAGGACGCACAGGCGCACGGCGTGGCGATGATGCCCGGCTCGCGGACCTACCTGTGCCAGCTGGACGCCATCACCGGCACCGGCGCGCTCGACCCGACCAACCCCGCCTGCGAGGCCGCACTCAACCAGAGCGGCGCCACTGCCCTCTACAACTGGTTCGCCGTCCTCGACTCGCAGGCCGGCGGACGCGGTCCGGGCTACGTCCCGGACGGCACGCTGTGCAGCGCGGGCGACCGCTCGCCCTACGACTTCTCCGCGTACAACGCGGCTCGCTCCGACTGGCCGCGCACGCATCTGACGTCGGGCTCGACGATCAAGGTGCAGTACAGCAACTGGGCCGCGCACCCGGGTGACTTCCGGGTGTACATCACCAAGCCCGGCTGGTCGCCCACCTCGCAGCTGAAGTGGAACGACCTGGAGCTGATCCAGACCGTCACCAACCCGCCCCAGCAGGGCTCCCCGGGCACCAACGGGGGCCACTACCACTGGAACCTGAACCTGCCCTCGGGCCGCTCCGGTGACGCTCTGATCTTCATGCAGTGGGTGCGCTCGGACAGCCAGGAGAACTTCTTCTCCTGCTCCGACGTGGTCTTCGACGGCGGCAACGGCGAGGTCACCGGCATCCGCGGCTCGGGCAGCAACCCGGACCCCGGCACCGACCCCACCCCCGACCCGAGCGACCCGCCGCACACCGGTGAGTGCATGGCCGTCTACAGCGTGACCAACTCGTGGAACGGCGGTTTCCAGGGCTCCGTCGAGGTGATGAACCACGGGACGTCGCCGCTGAACGGCTGGGCCGTGCGGTGGAAGCCCGGGCAGGGCACCACGATCGGCAGCGCCTGGAACGGCACCCTCAGCACCGGCTCGGACGGCACGGTGACGGTGCGGAACGCCTCCCACAACAGAACGATCGCCCCGGACGGGAGCGTGTCGTTCGGCTTCACGGCCACGTCCACCGGCAACAACTTCCCGGTGGGCACGATCGGTTGCGTCAATCCGTAGCGTCCGCGCGATGAACGGGTGAAAGGTCCGGTCCGGTGCGCCGTCCGCCCCTCCCCACCGGGGGGGCTGACGGCGCTTCGCCGTTCCGGGGCCCGCCCGGTCGGGGCGGGTTCCCGCACCGTTGCGCAGGCACGGCGGGCGGCCTTCCGGCCGGCCCTGGTGCAGGGGTGCCGGCACGGCAGGGCCGACGACCGCGACGAACACGAAGAAGGCACCGGACACGGTCGCGCCGGCCGACAGCCCGGTCATCGACCCGCGCGCGGCCACCACGGCGCCGGGCGCCGGCGCCCCGATGCCCTGGGCGGCGTGTCCGACGAGGCAGCCGCCGGACACCATGCCCGCCGCCAACTGCGCGCCGTCGCCCCGCAGCTGAAGTCCGGTGCGGTCGGGGGCGTCGTCCCGGGCGCACCGGCCGTTTCCGCATCGAGACGCACCTGCAACACCCCGTGCCGCACGTTTCCGCCTGCCGCGCCGTCACAGTCACTGAAGCGGCGCCGACCGACACAGGGGGTACACAGGATGAAGCGGCACGGGACACGACGGCCGGCCGGGGTGCTGCTGGCACTCACCGCGGCCTGCGGGCTGCTGCTCACCGGATGCAGCGGGGACGACGGCGGCGGGGCGCAGAAGAGCGACGCCTCCTACGGGGGCGGCAGCCACGACATGCCGCCCCCGCCCGCCCCGGAAGGCTCGAACCGGTTTGAGGGCGGAGAGCGGGAGGGCGAGCAGGAGTCACGGGAGGTGGCCCCGGAACCCGACTACCTGTCGACGTTCGCGCTGGACGTCGACACCGCCTCCTACGGCTACGCGCGGCGCACCCTCGACGAGGGCCGGCTGCCCGACCCGTCGACCGTGCGCCCGGAGGAGTTCGTCAACAGCTTCCGGCAGGACTACCCGCGTCCCGACGGCGACGGCTTCACGGTCACCGTGGACGGCGCACGCACCGACGAGGAGGACTGGTCGCTGGTGCGGGTCGGGCTCGCCACCCGGACCGCCGAGGCGGACGGCGAACGGCCGCCCGCGGCCCTCACGTTCGTCATCGACATCTCCGGCTCGATGGGCGAACCGGGCCGGCTGGACCTGGCCCAGGAGGCGCTGGGCACCATGACCGACCGGCTGCGCGACGACGACTCGGTCGCCCTCGTCACCTTCAGCGGCGAGGCGGAGACCGTGCTGCCCATGACCCGGCTCGACGGCAACCGGGATGAGATCCACGACGCGATCGACGGCCTCGAGCCGACCGACTCCACCAACCTCGGCGCCGGTGTCGAGACCGGCTACGAGGCCGCCGTGGAGGGGCTCCGCGAGAGCGCCACCAACCGGGTCGTCCTGGTGTCCGACGCGCTCGCCAACACCGGGGAGACGGAGGCCGACGCGATCCTGGAGCGCATCGCGGAATCCCGGCGCGAGCACGGCATCACCTTGTTCGGCGTCGGCGTCGGCAGCGACTACGGCGACGCCCTCATGGAGCGGCTCGCCGACCGGGGCGACGGCCACACGGTGTACGTGTCCGACGAGGAGGACGCCCGCGAGGTGTTCTGCGAGGAACTCCCCCGCAACATCGAGCTGACCGCCCGGGACGCCAAGACGCAGGTGGCCTTCGACCCGGCGACGGTCGCCGAGTTCCGCCTGGTCGGCTACGACAACCGCAGGGTGGCCGACGAGGACTTCCGCGACGACCGGGTCGACGGCGGCGAGGTCGGCCCCGGCCACACCGTGACCGCCCTGTACGCGGTGCGCACCCGTCCAGGCGCCGGAGGGCACCTGGCCACGGCGACCGTGCGCTGGCTCGACCCCGACAGCCGTACCCCGCACGAGGAGACCGGCGACCTGGAGACCGACGGCCTCGAGGAGTCGGTGTGGCGGGCGCGGCCCCGGCTGACGGTGACCGCGACGGCGGCCTACTTCGCCGACGCGCTGCGCTCCCCCGGCCACCGGGACAGCGCGCTGCCGGGCGCCCCGGGCCTCGGCGAGCTGTCCGAGCGCGCCGGGTCGCTGGCCGCGCGGACCGAGGACGCGGACGTGCGGGAGCTGGCGGAGGCGATCCGTACGGCGAACCGGCTGGACTGATCGCCCCCGGACCGTTGACTCGTTCCTACGCACGGGTAAGTTGACTCCGGAGTAAGTAAGCACGGGCAGTACCAGCAGGACAGTCAGCCGCGACCGGGAGCCGTCATGGGCGTACGCAAGGATCTGAAACGGGCGAAACGACGGGCCGATCTGGCGGGCCGCACTTCGGTGGTGACCGTCAAGGACGAACGCGGGACCGTCCGCGAGGTCCGCACGGAGGTCCTGGCCGCCCACCCCGTCACGGGCACGACCGCCGACGTCCCGTTCACCAACGCGGACGAGGCGCCCGACGCGGTCGTGCTGCGCCGCGAGGAAGGGGGCGCCTGGCGCCCGGTCACGGCGGCGGACTTCGCCGGGGAGGTCACCGCCGTGGCCAAGGGCCTGGTCGCGGCCGGTCTCGAGCCGGGCGACCGGGTCGCCGTGATGTCCCGGACCCGCTACGAGTGGACGCTCCTGGACTTCGCGATCTGGGCGGCCGGCGGGCAGACCGTGCCGGTGTATCCGACCTCCTCGGCGGACCAGGTGGAGTGGATCGTCCGGGACGCCGGCGTCCGGTACGTCGTCACGGAGACCCCGGACAACACCGCCACGGTTCGCGCCGGCACCGCCGCCCTGGACCCGGCGCCCGAGGTGTGGGAGCTGGACGCGGGCGCCGTGGACGGCCTCGTCGCCCGGGGCAGGGACGTCCCGGACGAGGAGGTCACCAAGCGGCGCACCGCCCTCACCGCCGACACGGTGGCGACCGTCTGTTACACCTCCGGCACCACGGGACGCCCCAAGGGCTGCGTGCTCACCCACGGCAACCTGTACGCCGAGTCCGCGAACACGGTCGAACTGCTGCACCCCGTCTTCAAGGCGGTCACCTCCCAGGCCGCCTCGACGCTGCTGTTCCTGCCGCTCGCCCACATCCTGGGCCGCACCCTGCAGATCTCCTGTCTCATGGCCCGCATCGAGACGGGGCACTGCCCGAGCATCAAGCCCGACGAACTGCGGCCCGCGCTCAAGTCGTTCCGCCCCACGTTCGTGGTGGGGGTGCCCTACCTCTTCGAGAAGATCCACGACACCGGGCGGGCCACCGCCGAGAAGATCGGGCGGGGCGCGTCCTTCGAGCGCGCCCACCGCGTCGCCGTCCGCTTCGCACGGGCCCACCTCGACCGCTTCCTCGGCCGAGGCAAGGGCCCCGGGCCCGGCCTGTACGCCGCGTGGGCGCTGTACGACCTGCTGGTCTACCGCAGGGTCCGCAAGGAGCTCGGCGGGCGCCTGCGGTACGCCATCAGCGGCGGCTCCCCGCTGGAGAAGGACCTCAACCTGTTCTTCTACGCGTCCGGCATCATGATCTACGAGGGCTACGGGCTCACCGAGACCACCGCCGCCGCGACCGTCGTCCCGCCGCTGTCCCCGCGCCCCGGCACGGTCGGCCGGCCGGTCCCGGGCACCGCGGTGCGCATCGCCGACGACAGCGAGGTGCTGATCAAGGGCGGCATCGTCTTCGGCTCGTACCGGAACAACCCGGTGGCCACCGAGGAGGTGCTGCGCGACGGCTGGTTCGCCACCGGGGACCTCGGCTCCCTCGACGAGGACGGCTATCTGACCATCACCGGCCGCAAGAAGGACATCATCGTCACCTCCGGCGGCAAGAACGTCTCCCCCTCCGTGCTGGAGGACCGGCTGCGCAGCCGCCCGCCGGTCGGGCAGTGCCTGGTCGTCGGCGACAACCGGCCCTTCGTGGCCGCGGTGGTCACCCTCGACCCGGAGACGGTGGCCCACTGGCTGTCGGTGCGCGGGAGGCCCGCCGACACCCCGATGTCCGAGGTGGTCCGCGACCCGCGCATGCACGCCGACGTGCAGAAAGCGGTGGACTACGCCAACGAGGCCGTCTCCCGCGCGGAGTCCATCCGCAAGTTCGTCGTCGTCGAGGGCGAGTTCACCGAGGAGAACGGTCTGCTCACCCCGTCGCTGAAGGTCAAGCGGAAGGCGGCGCAGGAGGCGTACGCGAAGGAGATCGCCGCACTGTACGTGTGAGCGGGACAGCGCGTGCCGTGCGCGTGAGCCGTCGGCCGGGCCGCCCGTGCCGTGCGCCGTGTGTCCTCAGCGCAGGTCGAGCCGCATCAGCACGCGGGGGTGGCCGGACAGCACCGAGGTGGTATCGGCGGCGTGGGCGAATCCGGCCCGCTCGAAGTTCTTGCGAAGCCCCGGGTAGGCCATGGTCAGGTCGACGCGGGCGTCGCCGTTGTCGAGAGGGTAGGCCTCGACGGCGGGGGCACCCTGCGCGCGGGCGTACTCGACGGCTCCGGCGATCAGGGCGTGCGAGAGGCCCTCGCCCCGGTGGCCGGGGCGCACCCGGATGCACCACAAGGACCACACCGGCAGGTCGTCGACGTGCGGGATCTTGCGGTTGCGGGCGAAGGAGGTGTCCGCGCGCGGGGCGACGGCGGCCCAGCCTACGGGCACGCCGTCCTCGTAGGCGAGCACTCCGAGGGGGGCGCCCGAACGAAGCAGCTCGGCGACGTGCTCGCCGCGGGCGGGGCCGCGCAGCTCGCGGTTGAGCTTGCTGGGGATGCGGTAGCTCAGGCACCAGCAGACGTTCGCCTGCGGCGACTTGGGACCGAGCAGGGCACGGACGTCCTCGAACTCGGAGGCCGGGCGGACTTCGACGGTCATGCGTCCACGATGGCACGAACGGCCCGCCGGCGCCGCCGTACGAGCGGCGCGGGCGGGCCCTGGTGTCAGTGCGCGGCCGGGGTCTCCTTCAGGAAGGCCGCGAGGCCTTCGAGCAGGCGGTCGACGTCCTCGTCGGAGGTGTAGCAGGCGAGGCCGACGCGCAGGCCGCCGGTGTCGCCGAGGCCGAGGTGGCGGGAGGCCTCCAGGGCGTAGAAGTGGCCGGAGGGGGCGTGGACGTTCCGTCCGGCGAGGAAGCGGTAGGCGTCCTCGGTGCTGCGGCCGTCGAGGGTGACCAGCAGGGTCGGGGTGCGGCGGGCCGCACGGGAGTGGACGGTCACCCCGTCGAGTGCCGCCAGGCCCTCCTCCAGGCGGGCCCGCAGCCGCGCCTCGTGCGCCCCGATCGCCTCGTACGCCGCGCCGAGCCGGGCGCGGCGGTCGCCGTCGCCCGGCCCGCCGAGCCCGGCGAGGACGTCGACGGCCGCGCGGGTGCCGGCCAGGAACTCGTAGGGCAGGGTGCCCAGCTCGAACCGCTCGGGTACCGCGTCCGAGGACGGCAGGAGCTTGTCCGGGCGCAGGGTCTCCAGCAGCTCCGGTGCGGCGGCCAGGACGCCGTGGTGCGGGCCGAGGAACTTGTACGGCGAGCAGACGAAGAAGTCCGCGCCCAGCGCCCGCACGTCGACCGGCGCGTGCGCCGTGTAGTGCACGCCGTCGACGTGGAGCAGGGCGCCCGCCTCGTGGACCAGCCGCGCGATCTCGGCGACCGGGGGCATGGTGCCGATCAGGTTGGAGGCGGCGGTGACCGCGACCAGACGGGTGCGCGGCGAGAGCTGGGCGCGGACGTGGTCGGCGGTCAGCTCCCCCGTGGCCGGGTCGAAGTCCGCGCGGCGGACGGTGGCACCGGTCCGTTCGGCCGCCTGCACCCACGGGCGGATGTTGGCGTCGTGGTCGAGCCGGGTGACCACCACCTCGTCGCCCTCCGCCCAGCCGGCGGCGAGGGTGCGGGCGGCGTCGTAGGTGAGCTGGGTGGCGCTGCGGCCGAAGACGACGCCTGCCGGGTCGGCGCCGAGCAGGTCGGCCATGGCGCGGCGCGCCTCGACGACGAGGGTGTCGGCGTGGCGCTCGCCGGGGAGCAGGCTGCCCCGGTTGGACAGCGGCCGCGCCAGGGCGTCGGCGATCGCCTCGATGACGGGGCGCGGCGTCTGGGTGCCGCCGGGGCCGTCGAAGTGGGCGGTGCCCGCGGCCAGCGCGGGTATGCCGGCGCGCAGGGCGGTGAGGTCGTACGTCACGGGAGCTTCCTGGAGGTCGGAGGGCGGTCAGGCGGCGGGGGCGTCGGGCGCCGGGGACCGCGGTGCCGTGGGCTGCGGCGCCGACGGCTGCGGAGGCCGGGGCGCCGACGGTTCCGGGGCCGGGGGCTGGGGTGCCGGCGGGTCGGTGAGCTGTTCGCGGAGGTAGTTCCAGACGACCGCGATCAGGGCGGCGACCGGCACGGCGAGCAGACTGCCGACGATGCCGGCCAGGCTGCCGCCCAGCGTCACCGCCAGCAGGACGACCGTCGCATGCAGACCGAGGCCGCGGCTCTGGATCATCGGCTGGAACACGTTGCCCTCGAGCTGCTGCACGACAATGATCACGGCGAGCACGAGCAAGGCGTTGACCAGCCCGTTGGACACCAGCGCGATCAGCACGGCGACGAACCCGGCGAACAGTGCGCCGACGATGGGCACGAACGCGGACACGAAGGTCAGGACCGCGAGCGGCAGGACCAGGGGCACGTCGAGGATCCACAGGCCGATGCCGATGAGCACGCCGTCGATGAGACCGACGAGCGCCTGCGACCGGACGAACGCGCCGAGGGTGTTCCAGCAGCGGGCGGCTACGGCCGGAACATCGGTGGCGAGCCGGCCGGGCAATTGGCGGCGCAGCCACGGAAGGAAACGCGGCCCGTCCTTCAGGAAGAAGAACATGAGGAAGAGCGCCAGCACGGCCGTCACGACGCCGCTGACGACGGTGCTCACCCCGGTGACGGCGGTGGTGGCGATGGACCCGGCGCTGTCCTGGAGACGGGCGATGGCCGCGTCCAGGGCGCTGGAGATCTGGGCGTCGTCGATGTTCAGCGGCGGGCCCTCCGCCCAGTCGCGCAGCTTCTGCACGCCCGCGACGACACCGTCGCCGAGTTCGCCGGACTCCGACGCGACCGGCACGGCGATGAGCGCCACGGTGCCCGCGCCGACCAGCAGGAACAGCACGGTCACCAGGGAGGCGGCGACCGCGGGGCGCAGTCCGCGCCGGAGCAGCCAGCGGGTCGGGGGCCAGGTGAGCGTGGTGAGCAGCAGGCCGACCACCAGGGGCCAGACCACCGACCACATCCGGCCCAGCAGCCAGAGGGCCACTCCGGTCGCCACCAGGACCAGCAGCAGTTCACCCGAGATGCGTGCCGAGGTGCGCAGCGCGGCGCGGGTTTTACCGGCGTTCAACGAGGCAGACATGGTGGAACCTTATGGTGCCCGCGGGGCGCGCGGTGATCGCGGGGCACAACGGGCAAGTACCGACGGGCCGTCAGGCGGGTGCCGCCCCCTCCGGCGGGCCGGCGGGGGCGGCGTGCGGGGAGGGTCAGTCGAACGGGTCGAGTGTCAGGGACGCCCCCCGCGGGTCGCCGTCGTGGACGAGCGACTCGTGGGCGCCGACGTCGTCGAAGGCGAAGGCGTACGCCTTCCCGTCTGCCATGTGCGCGTGGACGGTCCGCGCGTAGTGGTTGGTGACCGGCTCCTGGTAGAAGCCTGCCGCGCTCCGGTCGGGCTGGTTCGGGTTGGCCAGCAGGGTGGTGCGGTTGAAGCCCGCGCACAGGGTGCGCGAGATCGGGCCGCGCACTTGGTCGTTGGGCGCGTCGAGGAGGCGGTGGCAGCCGAAGACGGACGAGGCGTCCGGCTTCTGGAAGGCGGTGACCTCGTTGCCGGCGCCGTCCCTGAAGCGCAGGACGCCGCCGGAGACCCGGCCGGTGTACCGGACGTCGGGGCGGTCGGCGAAGGGCGTGACGGTCAGGTCCGTGCCCGTGTACTTGTCCCAGACGCGGTTGACGTAGTCGTCCATGACGGACGCCGGGAGGGCGCCGGTCTCCACGCCGTACAGCGGGGACAGGGCGCGCAGCACGGTGCCGTCGGAGCGGGTCTGGATGAGGTTCGCCCAGCCGCCCGACTGTGCTCTGAGCGCGTTGAACACGCCCTTGTAGCCACCGGGCTTGAGCTTGCCCGCGCTCAGCGTGCTGCCGTCGCCGCGCCGCACGCCCACCGTGTAGGGCGCGGAGAACATGTCGACCTGGGTGCTGTTGATCCACAGTCCGGAGTCGTTGAGCGTGTACTCGGACCAGTTGAAGAGGATGTCGCGGTTGGGGTCGGTGGGGTTCTGCACGGCGGGCTGCACGAGGCCGCCGGTGGTGAGCCGGAACTCCATCTTGCGGCCGTAGGAGAAATAGATGCGGCCGGAGAACTTGGGGATCTGGATGGTGGTGGACCGGCCGGGTGCGGGGCCCGGGATGGAGGCGTCGGGCGCGGGGGTGGGCGGGTTGCCGCCCGCGGGCCAGGGGTGGAAGGCGCCGCTCGCGTCGGCCCAGCCCTGCCGGCCGGACGACAGCTCGGTGCCGAGGTTGTAGATGTGGACCTGTTCGGCGCGGCCCGAGTTGTTGGTGATGGTCAGCGGGATGGTGGCCGGGACCGCGGCGTGCGCGGGGGAGGTGACCCCGGCGGCGAGCCAGCCGCCGCCCAGCGCGGTGGCGATGCCCAGAGCCACGGCGGTGACCCGGCGTCTGAGGGTGCGCAGCATGGTCGTGCTCCGTTCGACGAGTGGCCGACTACAGGTGTGAGAGCGCTCTCAGGGAGCGTCCCGCACTGGTATGGACCTGTCAACAGTTCAAGCACACATTGAGGAGGGGAAGATTCCGCATCTCGCGTGGGCGTGCTCCGGAAGTCGCGGTTCAGTCGTGCTGGACGACTCCGTGCGCCGAGAAGCTGACCGGGCCTCGGGAGGCCAGGTCGCCGGGTGGGAAGCCGGGGTGGTGACCCTCCTGGGCCCTTTCCGCCCCGCCCCCGCGCGGGGCACCCGGCCACAGGGCGAGCCGGGAGACGATGCGGTAGCGGTCGCCCCGGTAGACGGAGCGGACGCACTCCACCGGACGCCCCTCGGTGTCGGTGGTGAGACGCTCGAACAGGAGAGCCGGCGACAGCTCGGGCACGTCGAGCAGCTCCGCCTCCGCGCGGGTCACCACGGTCGGCTCGACCGACTGGACGGCCTCGACGACCCGCACCCCGTGCCGGTCACGGAAGTGCTCGTACAGGTCGCCCTGTTCGAGCTCCGCCTCGGTGAGTCCCGGCACCAGGGCGGCGGGAAGATGCAGGTGCTCGATGGCCATCGGGGCGCCGTCCACCAGCCGCAGCCGGGCCGCGTACCGGACCTCGGCGGCCGGTGACACGCGCAGCCTGCGGCCCACGCGGGCACCGGCCGGGAGGGTGCGGAACTCGAGGATGCGGCTGGTCCACACGCCCTTGGCCTGCGGCACGGTCAACGCGGCGTGTTCCGGGACGAGTTCCTGGGTGATCTTCTCGGCGGCGACGAACATGCCCCGGCCGTGCTCACGCACCAGCAGCCCCGCGACCACGAGTTCGTCGACCGCTGCCCGCACGGTGGGCCGTGAGACCCCGAGTCGGGCGCAGAGGGCCCGCTCGGAGGGGACGGCCTCCCCGGGGCTGCGGGCCTCGATGAGTTCGAGGAGCGCGTCGCGCACCCGTTCACGCTTGAGCACCGCGCCCGAGGCGGCGGGATCGATGGCCATACGGGTCTCTCCTCGTCGTCTGCCCCGGGCGGGACGTGGGCGACTGGTATGCCCCCGACCTTAACTGGTCCGGTCACCGCCGGGACTCCTCCCGGTGCGAACAACTCCCCTCTTCACGCGCGGGGTTGACGCACACATTGGTCTATGCCACCTTCTCTCGACAACAACTGGTAAGGCCCCGGCGGGCAACTGGTCAGTTCCGAGGACCGGTCCGTCACCGCGAGCCCCGCGCCGGGTGGCGCCCCCACGCCCGCCGCGCGGACGCACCCCCGTGCGCCACCCCCCACCGCGAAAGGACCACGGATGCGTACTCGTCCCCCCGGCCGCCGCGCCCGCGCGGCACTCGCCCTCACCGCCCTGCTGGGCGGCACCGCCCTCACCGGGTCCCCCGCCCCGGCCGCCACGGCCGCGGCCGGCCCGATCGCGGTGCAGTACCGCACCAGCGCCGCCGGTGCGACCGCCGACCAGAGCGAACCCTGGCTCAAGGTCCGCAACACCGGTTCCGCGCCGGTGCAGTTGAGCCAGGTGAAGATCCGCTACTACTTCAAGGCCGACGCCCCGGACACCGCGTACCGCTTCGCCTGCTCCTGGGCGGTCGTCGGCTGTGCGGCCGTCACCGGCACCTTCGGCACGCTCCCCCAGCCCACCGGGACGGCCGACCGCTACCTGGAGATCGGGTTCACGCCGTCCGCCGGGACGCTCGCGCCGGGCGCCGACACCGGGGACCTGCAACTGCGCTTCCACCGGGCCGACTGGCGGACGGTGCGGCAGAGCGACGACTACTCCTTCGGCGCCACGCGGACGTCGTACGCCGACTGGGACAAGGTGACCGCGCGGCTCGCGGGCGCCACCGTGTGGGGCGCGGGTCCCGGGGGCGACGAGCCGACCGACCCCACGGACCCGGCCGACCCGCCCGGCGAGGGCGGTCAGACGCTGTTCGACGACTTCGACTACGCGTCGCACACCGACCCCGGCCTCGCGGCGCACGGCTGGAGGGTGCGCTCCGACGCGGGCGGCCCCGGGGTGCCCGGCGCCACCTGGGACCCCTCGAAGGTGACGTTCTCCTCCTCGGGCGGCAACTCGGTGATGGACCTGGAGACGTCCACCGCGGGCACCGGCGCGTCCACCACGCACACCGAGATCCTCACCCGGAGCATGAAGTTCGCGTACGGCACGTACGCGGCCCGGGTGCGCTTCTCGGACGCGCCCGTCTCCGGCCCGGACGGCGACCGGGTGGTGCAGACGTTCTTCACCATCAACGACCTCAAGGCTCCGATGGCCGACGACTACGCCGAGTACGACTTCGAGTACCTGCCCAACGGCGGCTGGGGCGAGCCGTCGTCGATCCTGTACACGACGTCCTGGGAGACCTACGCCCCGGACCCCTGGCAGGCCGTCAACCAGCACAGCGAGAGCCGCCGCAGCTTCGCCGGCTGGCACGACCTGGTCGTCACCATCGACGACTCCGGCATCACGTACTACGTCGACGGCAGCCACTTCGGCACGCATGACGCCGCGTACCTGCCGGAGCGTCCGATGTCGATCAATTTCAACCAGTGGCTGATCGACCTGGAGGGACAGCCGTCGACCACGCCCCGTGCGTACCACCAGCAGGTCGACTACGTTCTGCACGTCAAGGACGAGGTGCTGACGCCCGCTCAGGTCGCTGCGAAGATCGACGCGTTCCGCGCCTCGGGCACGTCCTTCGTGGACGAGGTGCCTGCGCCCTGACGGGCCGACGCGCCGGCCGGCCTGCCTGTCGCGGGTCCGGCCGGCGCACCGCGTGACGTTCCCCGCGATTCAACTGATCGTCTCCCGGGGCTTCCGCCCGCGACGCCGGGGCGCTGGACTGTAGGCCACGACCCGAGCAACCGGGTTACGAGCAGACAACGTTGTCAGCACCTCACGGAAGGCAGGGAAGACCCCCGTCATGTGGAGAGCCACCGAGTCGCCCGCGCCGACGCCGCCTCCGGGCCGTCGCAGACTTCTCACCGCCGCCCTGGTCCTCGGATCGCTGGTCGCCGGGCTGGTACCGGCGTCCGGGGCGGCCGCCTCCCCGGACCGGAGCGACGTCGCGGCGTTCGACGCCGTCGACCCGTTCATCGGCACGCGCCTGGACACCTCCCGGAACAAGGGCAACAGCGCGTACGGCAACACCTACCCGGGAGCCACCGTCCCGTTCGGCATGGTGCAGTCCTCCCCCACCACGTACCGCTCGTCGGACGGGGACCAGAAGGGCGGCTACGAGTACACGGCGGACAGGCTCCGCGGCTTCGGCATGACCCGGCTGTCCGGCACCGGCTGCGAAGGCCGGTTCAGCGGCTTCGACTTCCCCGTGCTGCCGTACACCGGCGCGCTGCCCGGAGGCGCCCTGCCCACCGCGCCCGCCGACCGGATCACCGACTACCACCTCGGCTTCGACCACGCCGACGAGAAGGCCGACCCCGGCTACTACTCCGTCGGCCTCGCGAACGGCGTCGACGCGGAACTGACCGCGACGACCCGCACCGCGGTAAGCCGCTTCGACTTCCCCTCCGACGGCGGCGCGACGCTGCTGTTCGACGTCGCCGGGTCCAACAACCGGGTGTTCGGCAGCGAGGTGACGGTCGAGGGCGACACCGTGAGCGGCTGGGTGGAGGCCGCTTCGGTGTGCGACGAAGGCGGACGCTACCGGGCGTACTTCTCGACGACGTTCGACCGTCCGGTCCGCTCCCACGGCACCTGGCAGGGCTCCGAGGTGCACCCCGGGGCGGACACCGCCTCCGGCGGCACGACCAAGCACGGGGCGGGCGCCTACCTGGTGTTCGACCGAGGCGTCCGGGTCACCGCGAAGACCGGCCTGAGCTACGTGAGCGTCGAGGGCGCCGCGCGCAACGCGGCCGCGGAGACCCGCGGCAGGTCCTTCGACGCCGTCCGCGCGCAGTCCGCACGCGTGTGGCGGGACGCCCTCGGCACGCTGCGCGTGGACGGCGGCAGCCGGGAGCAGCGCGTCAAGTTTTACACCGCGCTGTACCACGCGCTGCTGCATCCGAACGTCTTCGACGACGTGAACGGCGACTACCGCGGCTACGACGGCAGGCTGCACCAGGTCGAGCGCGGCCGGCACCACTACGTCACCTACGCGGGCTGGGACATCTACCGCAGCCAGGCGCAGCTGGTGGCGCTGCTGTTCCCGAAGGTGGGCAGCGACATCAACCAGTCGCTCACCGACATGGCCCGGCAGACCGGCACCTGGCCCAACTGGCCGCACCTCAACCAGTCCCAGCAGAAGATGAGCGGCGACTCGCTGCAGTCGGTGGTCGCCTCGCTCGACGCGTTCGGCAGCACGGACTACGACCGGCGCGCGGCGCTGGAGTCGATGCGGTCGACGCAGACCCTGCCCGCCGACGCCACGCTGCGCCGGCACGCCTACCAGTACGCGACGGTCGGCTTCGTCGAGAGCCGCAAGGGCGACTCGGCGACGTCGAAGACGCTCGAGTACGCCGTGGACGACTTCGGCATCGCGCAGCTGGCGAAGCGGCTGGGCGACGAGGAGACGTACGACCGGTTCATGGTGCGGGCGCAGAGCTGGCGACACGTCTTCGACGACGCCGGCGGGCACATCCGGCCGCGTGAGCGTACCGGCTTCGACCGGGACTTCGACCTGGGTGAGCGGGGCAACCAGTTCGAGCAGGCGACGGGGTACCAGTACGGCTGGATGGTGCCGCACAACGTGGGCGCGCTGATCGAGAAGCGGGGCGGTACCGAGGCGGCCCTGCGGGACCTGGACGAGCACACGCGTGAGCTGGACGCCGGGGTGTACGGCACCAAGGGCGCCTATCTGAGCAACCAGCCCAGCTTCACCATGCCGTTCGTGTACCACTGGCTGGGCCGGCCGGACCGCACGGGCGAGGTGCTGCGCCGCGCGGCGGACGAGATGTACGGCACGACGCCCTCGGGGCTGCCCGGCAACGACGACCTCGGCTCGCTGAGCAGCTGGTACGTGTGGGCGAACATCGGCCTCTTCCCCGCGATCCCGGGCACCGCCGACCTGATGGTGAGCAGCCCGGTGTTCGAGCGGGTGGTGGTGGACAGTGCCGACAGCCGGCGCCGGATCACGCTCGACGCCCCCGGTGCCGGGCGGGCGCCGTACGTGGCGGCGCTGAGGGTCGACGGACGGGCCACCTCGAAGTCCTGGGTGTCCGCGGACTTCAGCCGTGAGGGCGGCCGCCTCGACCTGCGGATGGCGCCGCGGCCCGGCGCCTGGGGCACCGGCGCGCGGGACCTGCCGCCGTCGTACGCGGACGGCACGGACGCCCGGAACAACATCGGCGTCACCCCGGACGGTCACGGGAACCTGGGGTCGCTCGACCTGAGCGACAACTCGCTGTCCCGGGAGCGGCTGGCCGAGGCGGGCGCGGCGCCGGGTGCGAAGCTGCCGCTGGGAGACACCGGGGTGGTGTTCACCTGGCCGGACACCGGGCCGGGCGAGCCCGACAACTGGATCCCGCACGGCCAGCGCGTCCCGCTGGGCGGCCGGCAGGCCACCGGGATCTCCTTCCTGGGGCTCGCCACCAACGGCCCGTCGCAGGGCACCGCGGTGGTCGAGTACACCGACGGCTCGACGCAGAGCGTGCCGGTCGGCCTCACCGACTGGACGCCCGGGACCGACCACCGGTTCGGCAACGAGCCGCTGGTGGTCACGACGGGCCGCAACCGGGCGGCGGGCGGTTCGGACACCGCGCAGACCAAGGTGTTCGGGACGCGTCCCGTGGCACTGGACCCGGCGAAGCGGGTGGCGGCCGTCGTACTGCCGCGGGGCACCGACCGGGGGGTGATGCACGTCTTCGACGTGGCGCTCACCGACCGGCCGGTCGCTGCGGACGGGCAGGACGGCTGACGGCTGACGGCTGACGGCTGACGGCTGATCGTCGTACGCACGGAAGCCCTCGTTCCGATCGGAGCGGGGGCTTCTCTTGCCGTCGGCGGACGGGGGGCGCACGCTGGACGCATGGGTGCGAGCCCGACGCTCATCTCCTCCGTGCAGCGGGCCTTCCGGCTGCTGGAGGCGGCGAGCGCGCACGAGACGGGCGCACCGGCCAAGCAGCTGGCGCGGGAGACGGGTCTGCCCCTGGGCACCGCCTACCACCTGCTGCGCACCCTGGTGCACGACGGCTACCTGCGGAAACTCGACGACGGCGGCTTCGTCCTGGGCGACCGGCTGCAGTCCCTGCACACCGGCGGCCGCAGCCAGGCGTTGCTGGCCCGGGTCCGGCCGGTCCTCTCCGCCTTGCGCGACGAGCTGTCCAGCGCCGCCTACCTCACCTTCTACGAGGACGGCGAGATCCGGGTCTCCGAGGTCGTGGACGGACCCCGCGCCCCGCGCGTCGACCTGTGGGTGGGGTTCGAGGACGCCGGCCACGCCACCGCGCTCGGCAAGACCGTGCTGCGGGAGCTGGACGACGACTCCCGCCAGGAGTACCTGTCCCGGCACACACTGAACGATCTCACCCCGCACACGGTCACCACGCCCGTGGAGCTGATCCGCAGGCTGGAGAACACGCCCCTCGCCCCGGCCGTCACGGACCTGGAGGAGTACGCGCTGGGCACGGTGTGCGTGGCGGTGCCGGTGTACAGCGGCGGCACCGTGGGCTCCCTCGGCGTGTCCATGCCCCGCAACCGCCTCGACCGGATCGACGAGGTCCGCGAACGTCTGCTGCCGACCGCCCACCGGATCACCCGCAGCCTGTCTCTCACTATGTGAAAACCGTGTCCTTGTGACGCCGGGCACCATCACTTTTCCTTGAAGAGGCACGCAAACCGGACACGCGCACAGGTGAGGAACCGGACAGCACATGAGTCACGCCCGTCAGCATGGACGCGACCACTCGCCGATACGGCCGTACCCGCGCGTGCTCTCGTGCCTTCGATCCCCTGGTGCCCGGGCGTGCGCGCACTGGGTCGCCGAGACGCCGGCGCTGCCCGTCCTGGTCCTCTGCGTCATCGTGGCCATCGACATGGCGGCCGGCACGGGCCGGATCTGGCTGCCGCTGCTCGCCACGGGCCCCGCGCTGGCGGCCGCCACCAGCCGGCCCCGCGGGGTGCTGGGCGTGGGCGCCCTGGCCGTCCTGCTCGGCACGGGCATCGCCCACCGGCACGACATGGCCCTGGCGCACCTGTCCGTCGTGCTGGCCGCCCTGGTGACCGTCACCCTCGCCGGAACCCTCACCAGCGCGCTGCGCGCCCGGCGTGAGCGGGTGCTGGCCGCCGTGCGCTCCGTCGCGGAGACCGCGCAGCACGCGCTGCTCCAGCCGGTGCCGGAGACGGTCGGCCCGTTCCAGGCGGCGGTGCGCTACAGCGCTGCCGCCGCCGAGGCCAGGATCGGTGGCGACCTCTACGCCCTCGTCCCCACCCCGTACGGCGTGCGGATGATCGTCGGGGACGTGCGGGGCAAGGGCCTGCCCGCCGTGGGGACGGCCGCCCTGGTGCTCGGTGTGTTCCGGGAGGCCGCGTACGACGAGCCGGACCTGCTGGACGTGGTGGGCCGGATCGAGCGGAGCCTGGCCCGTAACCTGGGCGGCGACGACTTCGTCACCGCCGTCGTCGCCGGCTGCCCGGAGCCCGGACGGCTGGAGGTGGTCAACTGCGGCCACGCTCCCCCGCTGCTGATCCGCGGCACCGAGGTCACGGCCGTCGATCCCGTCCGTCCCACGCCCCCGCTGGGCCTGCGGGCCCTGTCGGAGGACACTCCCCGCCTCCAGGTGGTGCCCTTCGGAGACGGGGACCAGCTGCTCCTCTACACCGACGGCGTCACGGAGGCGCGGGACGCCGACCGCGCGTTCTACCCCCTGACCGAGGGGGTCACGCGGCACCTGTGTGACGAGCCGGCCCGGACGCTGGCCGCGCTGCACGAGGACCTGCTGGACCATGTGGGCGGCCGGCTGCACGACGACGCGGCGCTGCTCCTGCTGCGCAGGCCGGCCGCCGCACAGGGCGGGGAGCCCGCCGGGGCGCCCCTCGTGCCGGACGTGGACGGCGCCACGGCCGCTCGAGGGGCGTCCGCTTCAGGGCCGCTGGCTCCCAGGGCCGCTGATTCGCACGGTTGTTGAGCGGTGATCACGCGCCGGTACCCGTGGCAGCTCTCCCCGAGGCCGCGCCGTGGGGTGGCGTGGCCGACGCGGAGAATGCCGTGCGGTGGTCACTTGACCGAGCCTCCGGTGATGCCGGCGGCGATGTACTTCTGGGCGAGGACGAGGAGGATCGCGGCGGGCACGGCGGAGAGCACGGCCGCGGCCATCACCGAGCCCCAGTCCCCGACGTGGGCCCCGATGTACTGGTAGATGCCCAGCGTGATCGGCTTCACGTCGTCCGTGGTGTTCAGGGTGAGGGCGAACATGAAGTCGCTCCAGGCGAACAGGAAGGCGAACAGGCCCGAGGTGATCAGGGCGTTGCGGCTCATCGGCAGCACCACCCGCAGGAACACCCGGACCGGTCCCGCCCCGTCGATCTCGGCGGCCTCGATCACCTCGCCGGGGATGGACACCATGAAGGAGCGCATCAGCACGATGGAGAAGGGGATGCCGAGCGAGGCATCGGCGAGCATCAGCCCGGCGTAGGAGTTGACCAGGCCGAGGTCGACGTAGGAGGTGTAGAGGGCGTTGGCGATGACGATGCCCGGCACCATCTGGGTGATCAGGGTGCCGAAGACGATGGTGCGCGAGCCGCGCAGGCCGAAGCGGGCCAGGCCGTAGGCGGCGGGCGCGGCGACGGCGAGGCAGATCGCGACGGCGCCGGCGGACACCAGCAGGGACGTCAGCAGGTTGCCGCCCTGGTCGGTGAAGGCCTTGGTGAAGCCGGACAGGTCGAGTCCCGAGGGCACCGGGTCGACCTCGAGGAGGCCGGAGTCGGGCTGGAGCGCGGTGTTGAGCATCCAGTACAGCGGGAACAGCATCACCGCGAGGACGAGCAGACCGGCGACGGTGGAGCCCCAGCGGCGGCGGGAGGCGTTGGGCGCGTGGGCGGCCATGGCGGTCACTTCCCCTCGGTGCGGTTGGCCCGCAGGTAGAACACCGCGAACACGGCGGAGATCAGGATCAGGACGTTGCCGACGACCGCGCCGGCGCCGAAGTCCAGCTCCACGAAGGAGTTCTGGTAGGTGAGCGTGCCCAGGGTCTGGGTGGCGTCGGCGGGGCCGCCGTCGGTGAGGGCGAGGATCAGATCGAGGATCTTCACCGTCGACATGAAGCCCAGCACCAGCACGACCGTGATCACCGGTTTGAGCATCGGCAGGGTGACGGAGCGGAAGGCGCGCCAGGCGGAGGCGCCGTCCAGGGATGCGGCCTCGTACAGCTCCTTGGGGATCTCCTGGAGGCCGCCGTAGAGGATGACCATGTTGAACGGGATGCCGATCCAGATGTTCACCAGGATCACCGAGAGCAGCGCCATGCCGGGGCTGGTGAGCCACGGGGTGTGCCCGCCGAGGCCGAGGGTGTCGAGGAAGGTGTTCAGTACGCCGGTGTCCTGGTCGAGGACGCGGCGCCAGACGACGCCGGACACCACCATGGGTACCAGCCAGGGCAGCAGCATCAGCGAGCGCAGGACTCCGCCGAGGGGGAAGCGCCGGTTGAAGAAGACGGCGAGGGCGAGGCCGATGCAGAACTGGCCGAGCAGGGAGCCGGCGGTGAAGACGAGGGTGTGCCGGAGGGCCTTGCCGAAGAGGGCGTCCTGGAAGACGGACGACCAGTTGTCGGCGCCGTTGAAGGGCGCCTCGCCGGTGAAGAAGGTCTTCGGCGTGTAGTGCTGGAAGCTCATCACGACGTTGCGGACGAGCGGGTAGCCGAAGAACAGCAGCATGAAGACGACGGCGGGCGCGACGAAGCCCCACTGGGCGAGCCTGCGGCGCCGGCGGGCGCGGGCCGGGTCCGGCGCGGTGTCCTTCCGGTGCGCGGCGGCAGGCGGGGCGGTGACGGTGGACGTGGTCATGGGTGCGTACCTCAGTTCCCGCTCGTGGCCCGCTGCTGGGCCCGCTTCAGGGCGGCCTCGCTGGACTGGCCGGTCAGGGCGGACTGGAAGGCGCTCTGCAGGGCGAGGGAGACGGCCGGCCAGCCGGCGCCGAGCTGTGCGGTGCGGGAGCGGGCGGCGGCGACCTGGTCGGCCAGCGCGTCGAGTTCGGGCACCTGGGACCGCCACTCGGCGGCGGCCCGCTCGTCGGCGGGGACCATCCAGCTGTTGAGGGCGTAGGTGAGCTGTTCCTTCTCGCTCGTCAGGCAGGCGACGATGCGGCCGGCCGTGTGCTGGCGGCCGTCGTCGCCGGTGCGGGGCACGGTGAGCACGGCGCCGCCGAGCGGGGCGACGGAGTCGGCGCCCGCCTCGGGGACGGGGATCTCGGCGATGCCCCAGTCGAGGCCGGGGTCGCTGTTGAGGGTCTCGACCTGCCAGGGTCCGTTGATCATCATGGCGGCGTTACCCGCCATGAACTGGTCGTTGACGTCGGCCTGGGTCCAGTTGACCGTGGACCGGGAGAGCGAGCCGTCCTTCAGCAGCGCCTTCCAGAAGTCGAGCGCCTCGACCACCTCCGGGCTGTCCAGCTCGCGCTCGTCGCCGCCGTTGGACCACATGAACGGGGTGAACTGGAAGACGCCGTCCTCGGCGCCGCCCGCGCTCAGCGCCAGCCCGTAGCGCTTGCCGCGGGTCAGCTCGCGGGCCGCTGCCCGCAGGTCGTCCCAGGTGGCGGGGGTGCGGACGCCCGCCTCGGCGAGGACGGTCTTGTTGTAGAAGAGGGCGAGGGTGTTCACGGAGCGGGCGGCCCCGTAGTACGTGCCCCGGTAGGAGCCGAAGTCGACGATGCCGTCGGGGACGTGTTCGGTCGACAGGCCGAGGGTGCGCAGGTCGACCAGTCCGCCGGCCTCGGCGAACACCGGCATCTCGGAGGCATCGAACTGGACGACGTCCGGCAGTGACTTCGACGAGGCCATGCGCAGCGCCTTCGTCATGACCTGGGACGCGGGGACGCTCTGCTGCTCGACGGTGACCCCGAGCCGCTTCCCGCAGCGGGCCATCGCCTCCGCGTCCCAGCGGTGGTAGGTCTCGTCGGTCGAGGAGTTCAGGACGGTGTACACGTCGTCGTCGCGCTCGGCTGCGCAGCCGGTCAGGGCCGCCGAGGCGACGAGGGCCGCGGCGGCGGCGAGCGAGGTGACGGCTCTGCGGGCGCGTCCGCGAGGGCGTGGACGACGTGCGGCAACCGTTGGATGTGCTGTCACGGTGGGTGCCCCTGGGTGGGACCGGCCCGGCGGGTACCGAGGCCGGCGGCTCTGTGGAAGGGTAGGTGAAGCGCTTCGACAACGGGCCCTCACGATCGGGGTCTCGTCTGGCGCTGCACCGGGGTGTAATTTGTTTTGCCTGATAACTAATACGCTGGCGCGCGTCGGTCGCGCTAGCCCCCCAGTGGCACGATCTTCTCGCGCCAGGGCGTGACAGGTTCTGCGGATCCTGTCATAGTTCCTGGTCAGAGGTTCCCCTCGCGCCTCCTTCGCCCTCCCCATCCCGAGGAAGACCATGAAATTCACCGACGGCTTCTGGCGTATCCGCGACGGCGTCCAGATCTCGTACGCCACCGAGGTGCGAGACGTCCGCGCGGAATCGAAGCGCTTCACCGGCTATGCGTCGACGAAGAAGGTGACGCGCCGGGGCGACACCCTGAACGCCCCACTGGTCACGGTCGACTGCTTCTCCCCCGCCGAGGGCGTCGTCGGCGTGCGGGTCACCCACCACGCCGGGAAGCGCCGACCCGGACCGGACTTCGCGCTCGCCGCCGAGGCCGGCGGTGCGGGCGAGGTGCGGCAGGACGGCGCGGTCACGGAGCTGACCAGCGGCCCGCTGACCCTGCGGCTGGACGCGGACAGCGGCTTCGGGCTCGCCTTCCTCGACGCGCACGGGCGGGAGCTGACCCGGGCGGGCGCCAAGAGCACGGCGTACGCCACCACCGCCGAGGGCGAGCACCACGTGCTGAGCCGGCTGTCCCTCGGCGTCGGCGAGCACGTCTACGGCCTGGGCGAGCGCTTCACCCCGTTCGTCAAGAACGGCCAGACCGTCGACGTGTGGCAGGCCGACGGCGGCACCAGCAGCGAACAGGCCTACAAGAACGTGCCGTTCTACCTGTCCTCACGCGGCTACGGCGTCTTCGTCAACCACCCCGGCGCGGTCTCCTTCGAGGTCGGTTCCGAGTCCGTCGGGCAGGTGCAGTTCAGCGTCGAGGACCAGACGCTGGAGTACTACGTGATCGCGGGTCCGACCCCTAAGGACGTCCTGGGCCGGTACACCGCGCTCACCGGCCGCCCGGCGCTGCCGCCCGCCTGGTCCTTCGGCCTGTGGCTGAGCACGTCGTTCACCACCTCGTACGACGAGGCGACCGTGACCTCGTTCGTCGACGGCATGGCGGAGCGCGGCATCCCGCTGTCGGTGTTCCACTTCGACTGCTTCTGGATGCGCGAGTACCAGTGGTGCGACTTCCGATGGGACCCGGAGGTGTTCCCGGACCCGGAGGGCATGCTGGCCCGGCTCAAGGACAAGGGCCTGCGGGTCAGCGTCTGGATCAACCCGTACATCGCGCAGAAGTCACCGCTGTTCGACGAGGCCGCGGCGCTCGGACACCTGGTGCGCCGTCCCGACGGTGACGTGTGGCAGTGGGATCTGTGGCAGGCCGGCATGGGTCTGGTCGACTTCACCAGCCCCGACGCCCGCGCCTGGTTCCAGAGCAAGCTCAAGGCGCTGCTCGACCAGGGGGTGGACTGCTTCAAGACGGACTTCGGCGAGCGCATCCCGACGGACGTCGTCTGGCACGACGGCTCGGACCCCGCGCGGATGCACAACTACTACACCCACCTCTACAACCGCACCGTGTTCGAACTGCTGGAGAAGGAACGCGGGCAGGGCGAGGCGGTCCTCTTCGCCCGGTCGGCGACCGCCGGCGGCCAGCAGTACCCGGTGCACTGGGGCGGCGACTGCTGGTCGTCGTTCGAGGCGATGGCGGAGTCCCTGCGCGGCGGTCTTTCGCTGTCGCTGAGCGGGTTCGGCTTCTGGAGCCACGACATCGGCGGGTTCGAGGGCACGCCCGACCCGGAGGTGTTCAAGCGCTGGCTGGCGTTCGGGCTGCTGTCGTCGCACAGCAGACTGCACGGCTCCACGTCCTACCGGGTGCCGTGGGAGTTCGGCGACGAGGCGGTGGACGTCGCCCGGCAGTTCACGCTGCTGAAGCACCAGCTGATGCCGTACCTGTACGGCGCGGCGGCCGAGGCGCACCGCACGGGCGTGCCGATGATGCGGCCGATGCTCCTGGAGTTCCCTGCCGATCCGGCGTGCCGCCCGCTGGACCGCCAGTACATGCTGGGCCCCGACCTGCTGGTCGCGCCCGTGTTCGGCGCCGACGGCGACGTGGAGGTCTACCTGCCCGAGGGCACCTGGACGCATCTGCTGAGCGGCGAGCGGGTGACGGGCCCCTGCTGGCGCACCGAGCGCCACGGCTACGACAGCCTCCCCCTGTACGTCCGTGAGGGCGCGGTGCTGCCGCTGGCCGGGGACGACTCCCGCCCGGACGGCGACTGGCTGGAGGCGCCGGTGCTGCTGGTGCACCCGTCGGATGCGCCCGACTACGCGGCGGAGGTCACCGTCCCGGACGCGGCGGGCCTTCCCGCTGCGACGTTCCACGTCCGGCGGGACGGGGACGCGCTCCGGGTGACCGCGTCGGGCACGGACCGGCCGTTCACCGTGCGGGTGCCGGGCGGGGCGGAGGCTTCGGGCAGCGGGGAGGTTTCGGTGCCGGTGAGCTGAGGCTCCGGTGCGGTGAGGGCGGCCCGTTCCGGTGAGGGGGTCGGCGGGGCCGGGCGGTTCGTCGCGGGCGCGGCCCGGGCGTGCTCCCGCGCCGCGCGGTGGCCGCGAGCCGCCCGGCGGTGGGTGTCGCCGCCGGGCTCACGACCCCGGCCGCTGCTCGTCCGGGTGGGTGCCCGGGCCGTGGCCGGGGCCGGCCAAGGGGGTCGGGGACAGGGCCTCGGGTTCCTCGCCCGGCTCCAGCAGGGTGTGCGCCGCACCCACGATCAGCGGGTCCGGCTTGCCGAGCGCCTCGTGGTCCTTGGACGGGTAGTCGCAGCGGTCGAGGAGGCTGCGCATCGCCTCGAGGCGCCCGCGCCGCTTGTCGTTGTTCTTCACGACCGTCCACGGCGCGTGCGGGGTGTCCGTGGCGCGGAACATCTCCACCTTGGCCTTGGTGTAGTCGTCCCAGCGGTCCAGCGACTCCAGGTCCATCGGCGACAGCTTCCAGCGCCGCAGCGGGTCGACCTGGCGGATGGCGAACCGGGTGCGCTGCTCGGCCCGGGACACCGAGAACCAGAACTTCACCAGCATGATGCCGTCGTCGGTGAGCAGCCTCTCGAACTGCGGGGTCTGCTCGAGGAACAGCCGGTACTCCTCCTCCGAGCAGAAGCCCATCACCCGCTCGACGCCGGCCCGGTTGTACCAGGAGCGGTCGAAGAAGACGATCTCGCCGCGGGCCGGGAGATGGGCGACGTAGCGCTGGAAGTACCACTGCCCGGCCTCCCGCTCGGTCGGTTTCTCCAGGGCGACCACGCGGGCGCCGCGCGGGTTGAGGCGTTCCATGAACCGCTGGATGGTGCCGCCCTTGCCGGCCGCGTCGCGTCCCTCGCAGACGACGACCATCCGCTGGCCGGTGTCCTTCACCCACCGCTGCATCTTCAGCAGCTCGATCTGCAGGACGCGCTTGGTGCGCTCGTACTCGGACCGGCGGATCTTCCGGTCGTACGGGTGGTTCTCGCGCCAGGTCTCGATGGGGGCGCCGTCGGCGTCGAGCAGCACGGGCCGCTCCGGCCGCCGGGCGTCCACCTCCAGCCCGTGCAGCAGGTTCTCGCCGGTGACGCGCGACTGCTTCGTTCCCGCGTCCGCGTCCGCACGGCCCTCGTGCGCGTCCGGGTGGTCACGCCCCTGTCGCTCGTCCGGGTGGTCGGCCGTCACGTCGTCTCCCGTCTTCCGGGGTCCCGTCCCACCGGGTTCCCCCTCGAGCAGCGTATGCCCGGACGGGCGTGCGCGGTGGTCCGGAAGCGTGTGCCCGCGCAGAGCGCGCCGAAGCATGGCGGCGGGTGTGATTCGGCGGCGGGCCGAGGGGAAGTCGGGGCGGGTGGAAAGGCGCGCCCGCGCGGGCGGTGGTCCGCGTGCCGCGCCGCCGCATCCGGCTGGAGAGGGTGAGGACGTGCAGATCGATCTCAAGGGCCGTACCGCGCTCGTCACGGGTTCCACCCAGGGCATCGGGGCGGCGATCGCCGCCGGGCTCGCGCGGGCGGGGGCGCGGGTCGGGGTGAACGGGCGGTCGGAGGAACGGGTGCGGGAGGGCGCGGCCGCGCTGGAGCGGGAGGTGCCCGGTGCCGAGGTGGTGCCGGTCGCGGCGGACGTGACCACGGAGGAGGGCGCCCGGCGGGTCGTGGAGACGCTCCCCCAGGTGGACATCCTGGTGAACAACCTCGGTGTGTTCGGGTCCGCCGACCCGCTGGAGATCAGCGACGACGAGTGGCGCCGCTACTTCGAGGTGAACGTCCTGGCGGCCGTGCGGCTGATCCGTCTCCTGCTGCCCGGGATGACCGAGCGCGGCTGGGGCCGGGTGCAGAACATCGCCAGCGACTCGGCGGTCGTCACCCCGGCCGAGATGATCCACTACGGCATGTCGAAGACCGCGCTGCTGGCCGTGAGCCGCGGCTTCGCCAAGCAGGCGGCGGGCACTGGGGTCACGGTGAACTCGGTCGTCGCCGGACCCACGCACACGGGCGGGGTGGAGGACTTCGTCTACGAACTGGTGGACCGCGACCTGCCGTGGGACGAGGCGCAGCGCGCCTTCATGCGCGAGCACCGGCCGCAGTCGCTGCTGCAGCGGCTGATCGAGCCGGAGGAGATCGCGAACATGGTCGTGTATCTGGCCTCGGAGCAGGCGTCGGCGACGACGGGCGGTGCGGTGCGGGTGGACGGCGGGTACGTGGACTCGATCCTGCCGTGAGGTGACCCGGGCGGGGCGGGCCGGCACCCGCGGGGCAGGTGCCGGCGCGTCTCACCCTCGCCGCCGGCGTCCTAGGACCTGATCCGGTCCCGGATCCAGACGCCTGCGGGCTTGAGCGACCGCGTGCCGGCCCACGGGCCGTCCGCGGCGCAGGTTCCCGGGGTGAACACCGCCCCGCTGCGGTGGTCGTCGGAATAGTTCCAGTTCACCCAGCTGATCTTCTTCTGCGCCATGAGGTCGAGGTAGCGTCCGGACATCGCGAAGTCGTCGGCGCCCTCCCCGGCGTAGTTCTGCGTGCCGAACTCGGTGACGAACACGGGGATCCGGTCGGCGGCGCGGGAGAGGGCCGCGAGGTACTCGTCGCGGTGCGAGGCGGCGTAGAAGTGGAACGTGTACATGATGTTGGCCGCGTCGACCGGGTCGTTCACGACCTCCGACTCGTCGGCGCCCTCGGACACGCCGAACGAGGACCAGGCCCGGGTGCCGACGAGGACGAGCGCGTCGGGGTCGTTGCCGCGGATGACCGGGATGATCCGCTCGGCGTACTCCTTGATGCGGGACCAGCTCACGCCGTTGGGCTCGTTGGCGATCTCGTAGAGGACGTTGACGCGGTCCTTGTGGCGGCTCGTGATGTCGGTGAAGAACCTGGTGGCGCGGTCGAGGTTGGCCATGGGGTCGCCGGGGGTCAGCGTGTGCCAGTCGACGATCACGTAGAGACCGCGGTCGCTCGCCTGCCGGATCAGCCGGTCGGCGAGGGCGGTGAAGTGTGCGGGGTCGGTCTCGTAGCCGCCCTCCTGGACGTAGGTGGAGACGCGGAGGACGTCGGCGCGCCAGTCGTGGGCGAGGGCGTCGAGGGAGGCGTCCGTCAGGCACTGGGCGTACCACTGGGTGCCGTGGGTGCTCATGCCGCGCAGCTGGACGGGGACGCCGTGCTGGTTGCAGAGCCGCGTGCCGCAGACCTGGAGGCGGCCGCCTGCGTCGACGGGGGTGGCTGCGCGGTGGGTGATCGGCACGTCCGCACCGTAGCCGGTGGGGCGGGCGGCGGTGGCGGGGAGGGCGGCGGTCAGGAGGAGGAGCAGGGCGCCGGCGAGGACCGTGAGGAGCGCGGCGAGGCGCGGGCCCGGCTTCGGATGGGGTTTCGGGCAGGCCGATGCCGTGTGGGGGGCCGGTGTCATGTGGGGGGACTCCGTCCGGGACATGAATTGTCAGGAAAGTTTCCTGACACGAGGAAACTGCTGTCGGGCGCGGACGACAAGGGGCGTGCTGAAGCTTTTGTGGCGCCGTGGCGCGCTCCGGCGCCTCAGCGCACGACGAGCTGGACGAGGGCGACGGTCCCCACGGCGACGACGAGGGTGCGCAGAACGGCGGGGCGGAAGCGGCGGCCCGTGGCGGCGCCGAGCTGGCCGCCCAGCGTGGAGCCGGCCGCGATGAGGGCGACGGCCGTCCAGTCGAAGTCGGCGACGAAGAGGAAGAAGACGGCGGCGACCGCGTTGACGACGGCGACGAGCACGTTCTTGACGGCGTTGAGCCGTTGGAGCGGCTCGTCGAGGAGCAGTCCCATCAGGGAGATGTAGATGATCCCTTGCGCGGCGGCGAAGTAGCCGCCGTAGACGCTGGCGAGCGTCAGTCCGGCGAACAGCGTCCGCCCGCCGTCCCGCCGCACGGGCCGGTCCGCGGACCGGCGTTCCCGGACCTTGCGGCCGATCAGCGGCTGGAGGGCGACGAGGACGAGGGCCAGCCCGACCAGACAGGGCACGATGGTCTCGAACGCCTCGGCGGGCAGCGCGAGCAGCAGGACGGCGCCGGTGATCCCGCCGAGCGCGGAGCCGACGGCCAGTTTCCGGACACGGCGGCCCTGCCCGGCGAGTTCACGGCGGTAGCCGACGGCCCCGCTGACGGCGCCGGGCACGAGGCCGAGGGCGTTGGACACGGTGGCGGTGAGGGGTGACAGCCCGGCGGCGAGCAGCACGGGGAACGTCACGAGCGTGCCGGACCCGACCACGGCGTTCAGGGCCCCGGCCCCGACGCCGGCGCCGAACACCCCCACCATCTCGAGCGGGGTCACGCCACGCCTCGCGCGGGCGGCGAGGGGCGGTGACGGAAGGGGGACGTGGGGACGCTCATGGGGGCACGCTAGCTGGCGGTCACTTCGGCGCCCGCCGAAACATGGCCGCAACGGGTCGCCTTGTCGCTTTCTCGGTATGTCACTGGGAGCACATCCCGGTGGCAACGTTTGCGACGCCGGGTGCCAGGCTTACCGCATGCGGATCGAGGGATACGAGGCCGGCCCGTTGGCCGCCGGGGAGACGATGCTGTCGCGCCCCGGGTTCTGGGCGCACCACCTGCTGGGAATCTGCGGCGACTGGCGCGGGGCCGAGCGTCCCGGCCCGGAGTCGTTCGGCGGCGACGGCGCCGACGTCGACGCCTTGGCGGACACTCTTCTGGACCCCGGGTGGTGGCCGGTGTTCCGGGTGACCGCGTCGAACGGCTCCGGAGTCGTCGTCGTGTACCGCAACGCGGTCGAGGACTACGGAATCGACCACCTGTTCGTGGAGCCAGGCCGGGACGCTGCCCGGCGCATCGTCGCCTGGGACGCGGACGTGTCGGGGGCCGGGCTGACGTGGCAGGACCTGCTGGCACTCGCGGACGATCCCGCGACGACGGCCGAGGGTGTCCACGACCCGGCCGCCCGGCTGCTCCTGCTCCTCCCCCTCCTCGCCGACCCGACGGTGCCCGACGGAGCACCGGCGCGCGTCGGCGCCGCCCTTGCCGCCGTGGGGGCACCGGAAGACACGGCCACGAGCACAGCCGAGTTCCTACTGGCCCGGCTGACGAGCAGGGCGTGGCACGACCCGGCTTGGACGTCGCCGCTGAGCGGCAGCTGATCGGCATGCGCAGGCGGGCACGGCGAGGAACTGCCGTCTCCTGCCGGTGCCGAGGGCTCACGGCGACCGATCGCGTGATGCCTGGCCACCGGTGCTCCCGGCGGTGTTCGGCCCAGGCCGTAGCGAGCGCGTGCCGTGCGGACCTGGCCGAGGCCTCCATTCGCCCGTGGGCGCGGTCGGGCATCTGGTCGTCCTGGCGCCGGCGCCGGGCGGAGGACACCGCCCCGTTCGGAGCGCGGCACCGCTGGACCGGACGGAGCCGGGCGTCCGGGCCGTGCTGTGCCGCGGACGGCCCGCCCGCCTCCGCGCACGGTCGCGCGGCGGCGGGCGGGCCACCCGGTTCTGTCGGCAGTTCTACGCCGCGCGGTCCATCGACGGCTTCGTACGCGGCTTGCGGCGGGGTGCCGCGTCGTCGCCGCGGCGGGCGCGGCCGCCGGCGGTGCGGTCCTGGACGGACTGGGCGCCGCCCTTGGCCGTACCGCCCTGGCCCTGGCCCTGGCCCTGCCGGCCCGGCGCGCCGCGACGGCGGCGGTTGCGGGACGGGGAGGAGGCGGCGCGGCGGGGGCGCTCCACGACCGGGACCGTGATGACGACCGGGACGCCGGAGGGCGTCCGCGCACCGGTGATGCGGGTCAGCTCGTCGTCGCCCGGGCGTACCTGCGTGATGCGCGGGGTGATGCCCGCCTGGGACATCAGCCGGCTGACGTCGCGCCGCTGATCCCGCGTGACCAGGGTGATCACGCTGCCGGACTCGCCGGCGCGGGCCGTGCGGCCGCCGCGGTGCAGGTAGTCCTTGGGGTCGCCGGGCGGGTCGACGTTGACGACCAGGCCGAGGTCGTCGACGTGGATGCCGCGCGCCGCGACGTTCGTCGCCACCAGCACGGTGACGTGACCGTCCTTGAACTGGGTGAGCGTCCGCGTCCGCTGCGGCTGCGACTTGCCGCCGTGCAGACCGGCGGCGCGCACGCCGTTGTTCAGCAGGTGCTTGGTGAGGCGGTCCACCGCGTGCTTGGTGTCGAGGAACATGATGACCCGGCCGTCGCGCGCGGCGATCTCCGTGGTCGTCTGCCGCTTGTCCGTCTCGTCGATGTGCAGCACGTGGTGCTCCATGGTCGTCACCGCGCCCGCGGACGGGTCGACGGAGTGGACCACCGGGTCGCTGAGGTAGCGGCGGACGAGCTGGTCGACGTTGCGGTCGAGCGTGGCGGAGAACAGCAGGCGCTGGCCGTCGGGGCGCACCTGGTCGAGCAGCCGGGTGACCTGCGGCATGAAGCCCATGTCGGTCATCTGGTCGGCCTCGTCGAGCACGGTGATGGCGACCTCGTCGAGTATGCAGTCGCCCCGGTCGACCAGGTCCTTCAGCCGTCCCGGCGTCGCGACGACGACCTCGGCGCCGGCGCGCAGCGCGGACGCCTGCTTGCCGATCGACAGTCCGCCGACCACGGTGGCGACCCGCAGCCGCACGGAGCGGGCGTACGGGGTCAGGGCGTCGTTGACCTGTCCGGCGAGTTCCCGGGTGGGGACGAGGACGAGGGCGAGCGGTTTGCGGGGCTCGGCACGGCGGCCGGCCGTGCGGGCGAGGAGCGGCAGGCCGAAGGCGAGGGTCTTGCCGGAGCCGGTGCGTCCACGGCCGAGCACGTCACGGCCGGCCAGGGAGTTCGGCAGCGTGGCCGCCTGGATGGGGAACGGCGCGGTGACGCCTTGACTGCCGAGGGTGGCGAGCATCTCGCCGGGGAGGCCGAGGTCCTCGAAGGCCTCCACCGCGGGGAGCGCGGGGGTGATCGTCTCGGGGAGGGCGAACTCCCCCGACGTCACGGTCCTGCGGCCCGAGCCTCCCTTGCCCTGCCCCTGCCGGGGCGCACCGCCTCGGCCGCCGGAGCCACCGAAGCGGCGGCCGCCGCTCTTGGGGGCGCCCTTGTAGGAGGAGCGTGTGCGGCCTGATCGATCGTTCGCGCGTGCCTGTGTCACGGAGAACCTTCCTTGATGTGGCGCGTCTCAAGGAATGTCCGCCGCAGTGGGACGCGGGGAATTGCAAGAACGAGCCTGGGTGAATGGGGCCGCGAGGGCGGTTCCGCCCGGTGAGGGCGCGGCCCGTGAGAAGCAGCGACGGGAGTGTGCACCTCTCCGTGTGATCCGTGTGAGATCTTGCTGCGCAGTAGGCGCCGGTGCTGGCGCAGTGCCGGTCCCTCCGACCCCGCGGGTCGATGACCGCACGACTACAACAGAGATCGACACTAGCACGGCGATCGCCGGAACACTGTGACGGGCGTCGCCCGCCCCTCTCCCCCGGTCTTGAATTCGCCGCCTGCGGCAGGGAATATCCAGCCGGTGGAACGACCCTTGCTGTTCCTGGACGTGGACGGCCCTCTCAACCCGTACGCGGCCCGGCCCGAGAGGCGCCCCGAGGGCTGCATCACCCTCAGGGTGCCCCGTAACGGCGCCCTGGTCGACGAGGTGAGCCTCTCGTCCCGCCGGCGCCCCCTGCGGGTCTGGCTCAATCCTGAGCACGGACGTGACCTGCTCCGGCTGGAATACGACCTGTGCTGGGCGACGACATGGATGGACGAGGCCAACCACTGGATCGCACCGGCCCTCGGCCTCCCCGAACTCCCCTTCGTCGACTTCGGCGACACGCTGTTCCGGGAGCGCCCCGACGGAGTCCACTGGAAGACCGCGCCACTGGTGGAGTACGCCGGCGGCCGCCCCTTCGCCTGGGTGGACGACGAGCAGACCGAGCCCGACCGGGCCTACGTCGACGCCCACCACCGCGGGCCGGCGCTCCTGCACCACGTCGACCCACGCGTCGGCCTCCGCCACGACGACTTCCGCGCCCTCGCGGACTTCGTGGACGACTCATGTGACACCGGCCCTCGCCTGGTCCGTCAGGACGGCGTCACAGCCGCGCCCCCTCCCTCCTGGCGCCCGTGACGACGCGCCGGAAGGGAAACGCGATGAGCAGCGCGGCCCCGACGAGGAGGCCGGCCGCGTAGAGCGGTCCCAGGGGTCCGGCTTCGGTGCCGAGCGTGGCTCCGGCCGCGACGGGGCCGACCGCGGCGCCCGCGTTGAGTGCCGCCGTCGCGTACGAGCCGGCCATCGTGGGGGCGCCCGCGGCCTCGTGGAGGACGCGGGCGATCAGTGTGCTGCCCAACGCGAACGACAGCGCACCCTGCGCGAACACGAGCGGGAGCAAGGCGGCCGGCTCGTGGGCCAGCACCGCCAGGGCCGGCCAGCCGACCAGCAGCGATGGGCCCGCGAGCGCGACGACCGGGCCGGGGTTCCGGTCGGACAGCCGTCCGGCGACGGTGACGCCCACGAACGAGCCGGCACCGAAGAGCACCAGCGCGACGGACACCCACAGCTCACCCAGCCCGGCCGTGTCGGTCACCACGGGTGCGAGGAAGGTGAGGCCGCCGAAGGTGCCCGCGTTCACCAGCGCGCCGAGCAGCATCACCAGGATCAGCCGTGGCCGGGCGAGTTGGGCGAGTTCCGTCCGCAGCGCCGGCTTGCCGGTCGCCTCGTGCTCGTCATGTGCCGCCGGGGTGCCTGCGAGGATGCCGACAGCCGCCGGCAGGCAGAGCGCGGCGACGGCCCAGAAGGTGGCCTGCCAGCCGGCTTCCGCGCCGAGCACCGCCCCGCCGGGCACGCCGGCGATCGTGGCCAGCGTCGTCCCGGACAGAAGAACGGCCAACGCGCGTCCCTTCCTGTCGGGCGGGACCAGGGTGGCCGCGGCCGTCAGGGCGACAGCGAGGAATCCCGCGTTCGCGAGCGCGGCGACGACTCGGGTGGAGAACAGGAGGGCGAAGCTCGTGGACAGGGCACCCACGGCGTGGGCCGCGGCGAAGGCGAGGAGGAAACCCAGAAGGGCCGGGCGCCTGGGCCAGTTGCGGGCCGACGCGGCCACCAGCGGGGCTCCGACGATCATGCCGATCGCGTAGGCCGAGGTGAGCGAGCCCGCCGTCCCGACGGTGACGCCGAGATCCAGGGCGATGTCCGGCAGGAGGCCGGCGAGCATGAACTCCGAGGTGCCCATGGCGAAGACCGCCAGGGCAAGCAGGTACAGCGGAAGGGGCATCGAGTGGCTCCGGGGTGAGGAGAGGCACGAGAGGGTCATCTCGTCACCGCGGCCAGCCGTGAACACACGCGCGTCCCACCGCGGGAGGCGGTGCGACGACGGAACGACGACTCGGTGGGTTCAGGGGCTGACGGCGTGACCGACAGCCCCCACCTCGTCCGACTCAGGACTCGACATGTCCCGCACGCTACCCGACCGATGTCTGCCGGAGCATCGCGGTTCTCCCCGGACGCCGTCCCGGGACCGACGAGCCGGCACCTCCGGGTCGTGGCAGGCGGCCACCGACTCGGCCGTGCGCTCGCCCCTTACGCCGTCCCGCCGGACGGCACCCTCGCCACCCCCGCGTGGATCCCGCTGTCCTCCTCCGCGGGCGCGGGTTCCGTACGGAACCATTCCGGGGCTGTGACCAGGCCCGGGTCGACCAGGTCGAGGCCGTCGAAGAAGCGGGCGACCTCGTCACGTGTGCGGAAGCCGAGGCGGATGCCGGCGCGGGCGTACTCCTCGGTGACCTGGCGGGCCAGGTCGGAGTGGAGGTCGGACGCGGCGTGGGACAGCACGAGGGCGCTGCCCGGCGGCAGCGCGTCCACCAGCTCCCGGACGATGCCCTGCGGGTCCTGGTCGTCGGGCAGGAAGTGGAGGAGGGCTATCAGGGACAGGGCGACGGGGCGTGAGAAGTCGAGGACGTCGCGGGCGTGCCGCAGTATCCCACCGGGGTCGCGCACGTCGGCCTGGACGTACTCCGTGGTGCCCTCGGGGCTGCTGACGAGCAGCGCCTCGGCGTGACGCAGCACGATGGGGTCGTTGTCGACGTATACGATCCGCGCCGCGGGGACCACGCGCTGCACGATCTGGTGGAGGTTCGGCTCGGTGGGGATGCCGGTGCCGATGTCGAGGAACTGGTCGACGCCCTGGTCGGCGAGCCAGGCGGTGGCGCGGTGCATGAAGGCGCGGTTCTGCCGGGCGGCGTCCTTGGCCTGCGGCGGGAGTCTGCGTCCGACGGCCTCGTCGACCGGGTAGTTGTCCTTGCCGCCCAGCAGCCAGTCGTAGACCCGCGCGGGCTGGGCCCTGGTGGTGTCGGTCCGCGGCGGGGTGGGGGGTGTGCCCGTCGGCATTACACGTCCGTTCCGGTGGGTGCGACGGCTCCGACGCCCTGACGATCATCGAGTCTGGCACATCAAAGCCCCTGCCGTCAGGGGTGGTTGACCGCTCGACGACCGCGCCCCGCGTCGGGAACGCGCTCGCGGAACCCCTCAGCGCCCCGCCGGCGGCGGAGCCGTGCTCTCCCTCAGCACCAGCCGCGCCGGCACCAGCGTGGTCCCCCGCTCCGGCCCCTCCTGCCGCATCTTGCGCAGCACCGCCTGCACACACAGCCGCCCCACCTCGGCGAAGTCCTGGTGCAACGTGGTCAGCGGGGGCAGGAACGACGACGCCTCCGGGATGTCGTCGAAACCGACCACGCTGACGTCTTCCGGCACCCGTCTGCCGTGCTCGTGCAGCGCTCGCAACAACCCCAGTGCCATCTGGTCGTTGGCGGCGAAGACGGCCGTGCAGTCCTCACGGGCGGCGAGTTCGAGGCCGGCCCGGTGGCCGGACTCGGCCGACCAGTCGCCACGGACCAGCGGCGGCAGCTCCCGGCCCGCCTCGGTGAGCGCGGCACGCCAGGCGTCCGTACGGCGCTGCGCGGCGAACGAGTCCTCGGGGCCCGCGAGATGCCACACGGTGCGGTGGCCCAGGCCGAGCAGGTGCCGTACAGCGGCGCGGGTGCCGCCGTGCTGGTCGGTGTCGACGACCGTGTAGCGGTCACCGGCGTCGGAGTCGACGACCACCACCTGCACGTGCGGCGGGAGTTGGACCGTCGCCGCGTCCAGGAGGTGCACCTCCATGATGACGATCACGGCGTCGACGGCGAGTTCCTCGAGGCGGGTGAACGCGCCGCGCACCTCGTCCTGCGTGGGCACGGCGACCGGCAGCAGGGTCACCGCGTACCCCTCGTGCGCGGCGGAGTTGGCGATGGCCTCCAGGGTGCGCACGTTGCCGGTGGTGGAGAGCGAGAAGGTGATGACGCCGATGGTCCGGAACTCGCCGCGCTTGAGGGCGCGGGCGGCGCTGTTGGGCCGGTAGCCGAGCTCCTTCATCGCGGCGAGGACCTGGCGGCGGGTCTCCTCGGTCACCCCGGGGTAGCCGTTGGAGACGCGGGAGACCGTCTGGGCCGAGACCCCCGCGAGCCGTGCCACGTCCGCCATGGAGGCGGTGGCGCGGGCCCGGGTGCGGCGCCGGGGGGCGGGCGCGGCCGTCCCCCGGCCGTCTCCCGCCGTCGCGGCGGCCGGGCCGCCCGGGTTCACCACCGCGTCGTCGACCGTCTCCACGTGCTTCCCCCCGCCTTCCTGTCTCTCGTGTCACGGTCCGTCTGAGGACCCTTGACCGTCGTCATCGGGGCAGTGTAGACATGCCGCCACCAGATGTTTACGTAAACATAACAGCTCCACGCACCTCCCGGCCGAGCGATGTTTACGCAACCATCCGGACCGGGCGACCTGCCGCCCGGCTTCGTGCCGGGTGCCGAGCCGCTGGTTACCGGAACGCCGAACAGCGAGGAACGACATGACGACGCTGCAACCGCCGGCGGCCGCAGGGCCGCGGCCGGCCCCGCCTCCGGTGAGACGGGACCGGCGCTCGTGGAAGGGCTGGGGCTTCATCGGCCCGTTCGCGGCCGTGTTCGCCCTGGTGTTCCTCGCTCCGATCGCCTACTCGATCTACCTGAGCCTGTTCCGCGACCAGCTCATCGGCGGCACCACCTTCGTCGGGTTCGACAACTACCAGCAGGCGCTGAAGGACGAGCTGTTCTGGGCGTCGCTGGGCCGGGTAGCGCTGTTCCTGGTGGTCCAGGTGCCGATCATGCTGGGCATCGCCCTGCTGGTGGCGCTCGCCCTGGACAGCGGCCGGCTGTACGGCAAGAGCTTCTTCCGCATCACGATCTTCCTGCCGTACGCGGTGCCCGCCGTGGTCGCCACCCTGATGTGGGGCTTCATGTACGGCACCAAGTACGGCCTGGTCGGGGACTTCAACTCGGCCTTCGGCTGGTCGCTGCCCGACCCGCTCTCCGCCGACCTGGTGCTGGCCTCCATCGGCAACATCGTCACGTGGGAGTTCGTCGGCTACAACATGCTGATCTTCTACTCGGCGCTGCGGGTCGTCCCGCACTCCCTGTACGAGGCGGCGGAGATCGACGGTGCGAGCCAGTGGCGGGTGATCACCGCGATCAAGCTGCCCGCCATCCGCGGCGCACTGGTCATCGCGACGATCTTCTCCATCATCGGCAGCTTCCAGCTCTTCAACGAGCCGAGCATCCTGCGTCCGCTGGCCCGCAACGCCATCACGACCGACTACACGCCGAACTTCTACACGTACTCGCTGTCCTTCAGCGGCCAGCAGCACAACTACTCCGCGACCGTGGCCATCATCATGGGCCTGATCACGATGGTGGTCGCCTACGTCGTGCAGCTTCGCGGCATGCGCAAGGGAGCGTGACCCGATGACCACCCCTGTCACCACCCCCGCACCCGCCGCCACGGCCCCCGGCGCGGTGAAGAGCGCCCCGCGTCTGCGACGCGTCAAGGAACACCGCCCGGGCCGCCGGCGGCGCAGCAAGCTGCTGACCGTGCTGACCTCGCTGGTCGTCCTCTACACCGTGGTCCCGCTGATCTGGCTGGTCGTCAACGCGACGAAGACGCAGTCCGGGCTGGCGAGTTCCAACGGCCTGTGGTTCGCGGACGACTTCGCGCTGTGGGACAACATCCGGGACACGTTCACCTACGGCGACGGCATCTTCACCCGCTGGCTGCTCAACACCCTGCTGTACGTGGTGCTGGGCGCCGGCGGCGCGACCCTGCTGGCGGTGCTCGGCGGGTACGCGCTGGCGAAGTTCGACTTCCCCGGCAAGCGCGGCGTCTTCGCCACGGTGATCGGCGCGGTGGCGGTCCCGGGCACCGCGCTCGCCGTCCCCACCTTCCTGATGTTCAGCAAGATGGGGCTGACCGACACCCCGTGGGCGGTCATCCTGCCGTCGCTGGTGTCGCCGTTCGGCCTCTACCTGATGTGGGTCTTCGCCAGCGAGGCGATCCCCACGGAGCTGCTGGAGGCCGCCCGGATGGACGGCGCGGGCGAGGCGCGGACCTTCTTCACCGTCGCGCTCCCGCTGCTCGCCCCCGGCATCGTGACCGTGCTGCTGTTCACCACGGTCGCCACCTGGAACAACTACTTCCTGCCGCTGATCATGCTCAAGGACCCGGACTGGTACCCCCTGACGCTGGGCCTGAGCGCGTGGAACTCCCAGGCGGAGACCGTCGGCGGCGAAGTGATCTTCAACCTGGTGATCACCGGTTCGCTCCTCACGATCCTGCCGCTCGTCGTCGCGTTCCTGTTCCTCCAGAAGTACTGGCAGTCGGGTCTCGCCGCCGGAAGCGTCAAGGAGTGACCCGGAGGCCGGCCCGCCGGCCCCCACGACCTCACACCACCCCCACGCCCTGTCTCCCCCACCCCCCTCCCCTGTCCCACCCACGAAGAAGTGGATCCACACTCATGCGCAGAAGGACCAGCCGCCTGCTGGGCGGCATCGCCCTCGTGACCTCCCTCGCCCTCGGCGCCACCGCCTGCGGCGGCTCGGACGACGGCGCCGGCACCGAGCCGGTCTCCGCCGAGGACATCCAGGCGGCCCTGGACAAGGGCGGCACGGTCACCGTCTGGTCGTGGGAGCCCACGCTGAAGACGGTCGCCGCCGACTTCCAGAAGAAGCACCCCAAGGTCAAGGTCAACCTGGTGAGCGAGCGCTCCGGCGACAAGCACTACACGGCGCTGTCGAACGCCATATCCGCGGGCAAGGGCGTGCCGGACGTCGCCCAGCTCGAGTACTTCTCCATCGGCCAGTACTCCCTCACCAAGGGCCTGACCGATCTGTCCGGCTTCGGCGCGGACGAGCTGGCCTCCAAGTACACGCCGGGTCCGTGGAACGCCGTCACCGAGGGCGAGAAGGTGTACGGCCTGCCGATGGACTCCGGTCCGATGGCGCTGTTCTACAACAAGCAGGTCTTCGACAAGCACAAGATCGCCGTCCCGACCACCTGGGACGAGTACCTGGACGCGGCCCGCAAGCTGCACAAGGCGGACCCGAAGGCGTACATCGCCAACGACACCGGTGACGCCGGCTTCACCACCAGCCTGCTGTGGCAGGCCGGTTCGCGGCCCTACAAGGTCGACGGCACCAACGTGAAGATCGACTTCGGTGACGCGAACGCCAAGAAGTTCACGGACGTCTGGCAGAAGCTGATCGACGAGAAGCTGCTGGCGCCCGTCACCAGCTGGACCGACGACTGGTACAAGGGCCTCGGCGACGGCACCATCGCCACACTGTCCACCGGGGCCTGGATGCCCGCCAACTTCGAGTCCGGCGTGCCGAACGCCTCCGGCCAGTGGCGTGCGGCCCCGCTGCCCGCGTGGGCCAAGGGGGACAAGGCCAGTGCGGAGAACGGCGGCAGCGCGCTGACCGTGCCCGCGCTCGCCAAGAACAAGGAACTGGCCTACGCCTTCGTGGAGTACGCCAACTCCGGTGGAGGCGTCGCCTCCCGTGTCTCCGAGGGCGCCTTCCCCGCCACCCAGGCGGAGCTGAAGTCCGCCGAGTTCCTGGGCAAGGAGTTCCCGTACTTCGGCGGCCAGAAGGCCAACGAGATCTTCGCCGACTCGGCCGCGAACGTCGCCGACGACTGGTCGTACCTGCCCTTCCAGGCGTACGCCAACTCGATCTTCAACGACACCGTCGGCAAGGCCTACATCTCCGGCACCCGGCTGGAGGAGGGCCTGAAGGCCTGGCAGGACGCCTCGGTGAAGTACGGCGAGGAGCAGGGCTTCACCGTCGAGAAGTAGCGGACACGCACCACCCCGCGGGGCGGCGCGCACCACGCCGCGCGCCGCCCCCGACGCGCCCACCGGAAGGACCACCATGATCTCCACCCTCCTGTCCCGCCGCGGCGGGCCGGACGGTGACACCGCCCCCCGTCTCCTCTTCGGCGCCGACTACAACCCGGAGCAGTGGCCCCGCTCCGTGTGGGAGGAGGACGTCCGGCTGATGCGGGAGGCCGGCGTCAACGTCGTCTCCGTCGGGATCTTCTCCTGGGCACGGCTCCAGCCGACGGCGGACACCTGGGACTTCGGCTGGCTGGACGACGTGCTCGGCCTGCTGCACGAGGGCGGCGTCGGCGTCGACCTGGCCACCGCGACCGCCTCCCCGCCGCCGTGGCTGACCACCGCCCACCCGGAGGTCCTCCCGGTGACCGCGACCGGCGAGACCCTGTGGCCGGGCGCCCGCCAGCACTGGCGGCCCACCTCGCCCGTCTTCCGCGAGCACGCGCTGCGCCTGGTCCGCACGCTCGCCGAGCGGTACAAGGACCACCCGGCACTGGTCGCCTGGCACGTCAGCAACGAGCTGGGCTGCCACAACGTGTACGACTACTCCGACGACGCGGCCCGCGCCTTCCGGGAGTGGCTGCGCGAGCGGTACCGCACGCTGGACGCGCTCAACGACGCCTGGGGCACCGCGTTCTGGTCGCAGCGCTACTCCGCGTGGGAGCAGATCCTGCCGCCGCGGCTCGCCGCCTCCCACCCCAACCCGACGCAACAGCTGGACTTCAAGCGCTTCTCGTCGGACGCGCTCAAGGACCACCTGCGCGCCGAGCGGGACCTCCTGCGGGAGATCACCCCGGACGTGCCGGTCACCACCAACTTCATGGTGATGGGCAACACCAAGGGCATGGACTACGCGGACTGGGCGGACGAGATCGACTTCGTCTCCAACGACCACTACGTGCACCCCGGCCCGCAGGACCGCGACGAGCTCTCCTTCTCCGCCAACCTCACCAGCGGCATCTCCGGCGGCCGGCCCTGGTTCCTCATGGAGCACTCCACCAGCGCCGTCAACTGGCAGCCGGTGAACGTGGCCAAGCGCCCCGGCGAGCTGGCCCGCGACTCCCTGCTGCACGTGGCGCACGGCGCGGACGCGGTCTGCTTCTTCCAGTGGCGGCAGTCCGCGGCGGGCGCGGAGAAGTACCACTCGGCGATGGTGCCGCACGCCGGCGCGGACAGCGACCTGTTCCGCGCGGTGACCGAACTCGGCGCCACGCTCAAGAAGCTGGCGCCGGTGGCCGGCAGCGAGCGGGAGCCCGCCCCGGTCGGGATCGTGTACGACTGGGACTCCTGGTGGGCGAGCGAGCAGGACTCGCACCCCACGGCCCTGCTGCGGTACCGGCAGGAGGCCCTCGACTGGTACTCGGCGCTGCTCCGTCTCGGCATCCGCGCCGACCTCGTCACCACCCGCTCGGACCTCCGGCGCCACCAAGTGCTGATCGCGCCGGTGCTCCACGTGGTGCCCGCCGACCTGGCGAAGACCCTCACCCGGTACACCGAGCAGGGCGGCCACCTGATCACGACGTACTTCTCCGGGGTCGTCGACGAGCACGACCACGTGTGGCTCGGCGGCTACCCGGGCGCCCTGCGGGACCTGCTGGGCATCCGCGTCGAGGAGTTCGGGCCGCTGCTCGCCGGGGACAGCGTGGAGCTGGACGACGCCACCACCGGCACCCTCTGGACCGACCGGATCACGGTGACCGCCGACGACACGGACGTCCTCGTCCGCTACCGCACCGGCGAGCAGGCCGGCCGTCCCGCCGTCACCCGGCGTCCCTCGGGCCGCGGCACCGCCGCGTACGTCTCCACGCGGCTCGGCGTGGACGGGCTGGCGGCGCTGCTGCCGCGTCTGCTGGCACCGGCCGGCGTGGAGAGCGAACTGCCCGCCGAGGCGCGGGGCTCGGTCGAGCCGGTGGTGCGCCGGGGTCCCGAGGGCCGGTTCCTGTTCCTGGTGAACCGGACCGACGACACCGTCCCGGTGCCGGGGCTCGACGGCGAGGTGCTGCTCGGCGACACCGGCGACGACGACGCCCTCACCCTGGGCCCGCGCGCCGTCGCCGTCCTGCGGCAGCCCGCCTCCTGACCGGCGGTCGTACCCCCCGGAACGGCACGGGCCGTTCCCGGGGGCCTCTTTCTCCCGGCCGTGTGCGCGGCCGGGCGTACCACCAGAGCGCGACCCACACACCCCACTGTTGGGAGCACACCGATGGCACGCACCCGCGACAGACGGCTCCTCACGGCCACCGGCCTGACCGCGGCCCTGGTCGCCGGGGCCGCGCTGGCCCCCGGCTCCACGTCCGCAGCCGAGGCCGCCGACCCGCCGTCCGTCACCGTACGGCCCGACCCCTCCTACCGGCAGCAGCCCTTCGAGGGCTGGGGCACCAGCCTCGTCTGGTTCGCCAACGCCACCGGCGACTACCCGCCGGAGATCCGCGAGAAGCTGGCGCGGCTCGTCTTCGGCGACGACGGACTGGCCCTGAACATCGCCCGCTACAACGTCGGCGGCGGCAACGCCCCCGACGTCGAGGACTACCTGCGGCCCGGCGGGGCGGTCGAGGGCTGGTGGAAGGCGCCCGCCGGCACCACCCGCGAGGACACCGGCTGGTGGGACCCGGACGACCCCGCCGACTGGAACGGCCGGGCCGACGCCACCCAGCGCTGGTGGGTCGACCGGATCAAGAAGGACATCACCCACTGGGAGACCTTCAGCAACTCCCCGCCCTGGTTCATGACGGTCAGCGGCTACGTCTCCGGCGGCTTCGACGCCACGCGCGACCAGTTGAGGAACGAGTCGGTCGACGACTTCGCCGCGTACGTGGCGGGCGTGACCCGGCGGCTGGAGAAGGCGCACGGCATCGAGGTCGCCACCGTCGACCCCTTCAACGAGCCGAACACCGACTACTGGTCCACCCGTCTCGGCCCCGACGGCGAACCGGTCGGCGGCCGCCAGGAGGGCGCCCACATGGGCCCCGAGCTCCAGGAGAAGGTGATCCGCGCGCTCGCCCCGGCGCTGCGCGAGGCGGGCACCAAAGCGCGGATCTCGGCGATGGACGAGACCAACCCGTCGCTCTTCGCCCGCAACTGGTCCGTCTACGGGCCCGAGACGCGGTCCCTGGTCGGCCAGTTGAACGTCCATACCTACGGCACCGGACAGCGCACCACCGTCCGTGACATCGCCAAGGCCGAGAACAAGCGGCTGTGGATGAGCGAGGTCGAGGGCGACTGGGGCGACGGGCAGAGCTTCACCGACATGCGCCCCGGGCTCGGCCTCGCCACGCGCATCGTCGACGACCTGCGCGAACTGGAGCCCCGCGCCTGGGTGTTCTGGCAGCCGGTCGAGGACCTCGACAACATGAAGCCGGGCGGCGAGTCCGCCAAGGGCGGCAACTGGGGCGAGATCCAGGTTCCGTTCAGCTGCACCGCCGAGGACACGCCGGCGACGTGCCCCGTCCGCACGAACACGAAGTTCGACACCGCCCGGAACTTCACCCACTTCATCCGGCCCGGCGACCGGCTGATCAAGGTGGACGACACCTCCAGCGCGGCGGCGGTGAGGCGGGACGGCAAGGGCGCCTCGGTCGTCCACGTCAACGACACGGCGACGGCGCGTGAGGTGACGGTGGATCTCTCCAAGTTCCGCCGGATCGTGCCCGAGGCGACCGTCACTCCCGTGGTGACCAGTGCCGACGGCAAACTGGTGCGGCACCGGGCGGTCCCGGTCACCGGCGGGTCGGCCACCGTCACCGTGCCCGCGCAGTCGGTGACGACCTTCGTGGTCGACGGCGTCCGCGGGGTCGCCGAGGACGCCCCGCTGCTGCGCGAGGGCCGCACCTACACGCTGACCGGCGCGCAGAGCGGCAAGGCGCTCACCCTGGCCGGCAACGGGACCGATCTCGTCATCGCGGGCGGCGACGGCTCGGGGGCCCAGCGGTGGCGGCTCGGTGCCGTGCACCGGGATGACGGGACGCGCCAGCGGTACGAGTTCACCAACGGCGACCGGCGTCTGACCGTAAGGGGCGACGTGCCGGTGGCCGCGCCCCGCACCGGGCGGCCCGATCCGGCCGCGCAGTGGATCGCGTCCACGACCGGCGACGGCACCTGGACCCTGGTCAACGCGGCCTCGGGACGGCTGCTCGAAGTCGGCGGTCAGGCCACGCACGAGGGCGCGGCGGTGACCACGTGGCCGCCCAACTCCGGGGCGAACCAGCGGTGGAGGATCGCGGACGCGACGAGCTGATCCCGCTCCGGTGTGACTGGCGGCCCGGCGCGTGACGCACCGGGCCGCTCATCCCTGCGGCTGGCCGACGGTGACCACACGCGCCCACTCCGGCGGGGTGTCCGGCCGGTACTCGGGATCCTCCTCGCGGGTCCTGCGAGGCGGGCGGGGGAACAGGCCGACCACCGTGCGGCAGGGCGGCCGTGACGACGGCCAGCGGGTCTGGCCGTCGGTGAGGACCACGAGCACGTCGGGGCGGGGACGCGCGCCGAGCGCCCGGGTGACACCGGCCCGCAGATCGGTGCCGCCGCCTCCGACGAGCGGAATGCCCTCCGCGGGGACACCTCGTGCACCCAGACACCGGCCAGCTCCTCCAGCGACGTGGCGGCGACGAACGTGGGCGAGGCGTAGCACCGCCAGTACCGGTCGACGGCCATCGGGCCGCGGCGCACGCCCCGGCCCGGTCTCCGGAGCGGCGGCGGGCGGTCGCGGTCTCGGTCATGGTGGGCGGCACGGCGTACTCGCGTACGCGCCGCCAGAGGGAGAGACGGGAGTCCTCGTCCACGGGGCGTGGGTGCATCAGCACTCACCTTGCGTGGACGGGACCTCCCTTCTGTGAAGGAAGGAGGTGGTCATCGCCGTCAGATCAGTGCGCCGTGGATCACCCTGTCAGGTGGTTTTTCCGGAACGGGGCTGCCATGTCGCCGGGAACGTGCGGTAGTTGCGGTGTGAGCCGACCACTCGTACGGGAATCAATTGTCATGAACCTGCGGCCCGACGGTCGGGTCGCGGTCTCATGGAGGTGTGGGATGCACCGAAGACTCGCCGCCGCACTCGCCACCCCGGCCCTCGCCCTCATGGGCGTCCTCGGCACGGCCACCGCCGCGGACGCGGCTCCCGCCGACAAGCCACAGGTCCTGGCCGGCTGGACCCAGACCAGCGCATCCAGCTACAGCCAGTGGGCCGCCGCACGCTCCAACCAGGGCGCCTGGTCCGCCTACGGGTTCGACTGGTCCACCGACTACTGCTCCTCCTCCCCCGACAACCCCTTCGGCTTCCCGTTCTCGAACGCCTGCGCCCGGCACGACTTCGGCTATCGCAACTACAAGGCCGCCGGTTCCTTCAGCGCCAACAAGTCCCGGCTCGACAGCGCCTTCCACGAGGACCTCAAGCGCGTGTGCAACGGCTACGGCGGCGCCACCAAGTCCGCCTGCAACAGCACCGCCTGGACCTACTACCAGGCCGTCAAGGCCTTCGGCTGACCCTCGTCCACCGAGCAGACACCGAGAGAGCACCGCGGGACACCGCGGGCCTCGCAGCCGGGTGACAACTCCCCGCCGCGAGGCCCGTGGTGACCTCCCGCGTCCGTCAACGGCGGGCGCGCACCAGCACGTAGAGGAAGTACGGCGTGCCGATGACCGCCGTCATCAGGCCGGCGCCCAGCTGCGCCGGGGCGATGACGGTGCGCCCCAGCAGGTCCGCCGTGCACACGAGCACGGCGCCCAGCAGCACCGCGACCGGCAGCACCCGGGTGTGCCGGCGGCCGACCAGGGCCCGCGCCGCGTGCGGAGCCACCAGGCCGACGAAGCCGATGGTGCCCGCGGCGGCCACGGCGGTCGCCGTCAGCAGCACGCTCAGCACGAGGAAGCCGAGCCGGCCCCGCGCGAGGTCGAGGCCGAGGAGTCTCGGTGTGTCCTCGTCCAGGGAGACCAGGTCGAGCTCCCGGTGCCGTACGCCCGCCGCAGCCACGCCGACCGCGAGCACCGCCGCGAGGGGCAGCACGTCGGGCAGGTCACGGCCGTAGGTGGAGCCCGACAGCCAGGTGAGCGCCTTGGTGGCGTTGAACGGGTCGGTGAGCACGATCAGCAGGCTGATCACTGCGGTCGTCCCGGACGCCACCCCGATGCCGACGAGCACCAGCCGGTTCTGCTGGAAGCCTCCGCGTGCCGCGAGCCCGAACACGAGGACCGCGGTGAGCGCGGATCCCGCGAAGGCGGCGGCCGAGACGCTCCATCCCCCGGCCATCGGGACGGTGGTCACCAGGACGACCGCGCCGAGCGCGCCGCCTCCGGAGACGCCGAGGACGGCGGGTTCCGCGAGCGGGTTGCGGGTGACGGCCTGGACGAGCGTGCCGGCCAGCGCGAGGGCGGCGCCGGCGAGGAGCGCGGCGAGCACCCGCGGGGTGCGCGTGTCCAGGACGAAGGAGACCGTCCGGCCCGCGTTGCCCCGCGCCCAGTGGGCCACGTCGCCCAGCAGCAGTTTGTGGTCGCCCAGCAGCAGCCCCGCGACGGCGACGCCGGCCAGGGCGAACACCAGCGCCGTGAGCGTGACGACGAAGACCCTACGGCTGCGGATGCTGAGCCTGTCGGGTGCGGCTGTGCCGCCCGTGTCGCGCAGCCGGGCCGCCATCACCACCAGGAACGCCGCCCCCACGAAGCTGGTGACCACACCGGTGGGCACCGCGACGGCGGTGTCGGCGTCGATCATGGCGCGCAGCAGCACATCCGCGCCGAGCACCAGCGCGGCACCGACGAGACCGGTGACCGCGGCGCCGACGCGCAGGCGCCGAACGCCGCGGACCCAGCGGGCGAGCGGGCGGGCGAGCGCCGGGGCGCACAGGCCGACGAAGCCGATCGGTCCCGCGAGGGTGACGGCCGCGGCGGACAGCAGCGTCGCCAGCACGACGGCCGTGACGCGGGTGGCCCGCACCGGCACGCCGAGGCCGCGCGCGGTGTCGTCGCCGAGCGCGAGGGCGTCCACCCGGCGCGCGACGAGGAACAGCCCGGCGAGCCCGATGACGACGACGGGCAGCATCTGCAGCACGCCGTCGAAGCCGTTCTGGCCGATGCTGCCCTGGTTCCACTGGTAGAGGCCTTCGGTCTCCTCCGGGAACAGCAGGAGCAGCCCCTCGGTGACGGCGGTCAGGCCGAGCGCGAGCGCGGTGCCGGCCAGCACGAGCCGTACGGTGCCCGCGCCGAGCCCGGACAGGCCGAGGACGACGGCCGCCGCGCCCAGACCGCCCGCGAAGGCGACGGCCGAGGAGGCGATCAGCGGCAGCGACAGGCCGGTGACGGCGACGACGCCGAGGGCGAAGTAGGAGCCCGCGTTGACGGCGAGGGTGTCCGGGGACGCCAGGACGTTGCGGCTGACGGCCTGCAGGGCGAGGCCCGCGACGCCCAGGGCGGCGCCCACGAGCAGCCCCGCCGCCATCCGGGGCAGCCGCGAGGCGATGACGACGGACGCGTCGCCCGGGTCGGCCCGGCCGGTGAGGGCCTTGAGGACCTCGGCCGGGCCGACCGCGGCCGTGCCCTGCGTGACGTCGACGACGGCGAGGGCGGCGACCAGGAGCACGAGCGCGGTCGTCACCGCGGCCGCGCCCGCCCGGGACGGAACCGTCTCCGGGCGGACGGTGGGAGGGGTGGCGGTGACGGCCATGGGCTACTTCGTCAGCGCCGCGACGAGGGCGTCGACGTAACGCTCCATCGAGCCGGTGCCGCCGAACATCCATATGCCGTCGTCGAGGCGGTGCACGTCGCCGGACTTCACGAACGGCAGCGACTTCCACACGGCGTTGTTCTTCAGTTCGTTGCCGAACGGGTCGCTGGCGGCGTCCTGCTCGTTGCCGATGTAGGCGAACTGCACCGCGCCCAGGGCGGTCAGGCCCTCGACATCGGTGGCGGCGAGGCCGTACGCCTCGTCGCCCTTGAGCTTCCACGCGTTCTTCAGGCCGAGCCGCTCGTTGACGCCGCCGATGAGCGAGCCGGAGGTGTAAGGGCGCAGGGAGACCTGGTTGGAGACGACGTAGCCGTCGGAGAAGGCGATCTCGGCGCCCTTCAGGCCGGCGTCCTCGAGGGCCTTGGCGCCCTCGGCGAGCTTGGCGTCGAAGTCCTTCTTCAGGGTGGCGGCCTGCTCGGTGGTGCCGGTGGCCTCGGCGATGAGGTCGAGGTTCTCCAGCATCTGCCCGACCGGGTCGGAGGCGTCGGCGGACTTCACCTCGAGGACCGGGGCGATCTTGCGCAACTGCTTGACCGCGTTCGGCTGGAGGTCGGTGGTGGCGACGATGAGGTCGGGGTTCAGCGCGGCGATGGTGTCCGTGCTGGGCTCGCCGCGGGTGCCGATGTCCTTGGCGTCGTTGGTGAGCGGTACGGCGCTGTCCCAGGTCTTGTAGCCCTTGACGTCGGCCACGCCGACGGGCTCCACGCCGAGGGAGAGGAGATGCTCGACGACGTTCCACTCCGTGCCGACGACCTTCTTGGCGGGGCCGTCGAGCTCCACCTTGGCGCCGGACGCGTCGGTGAGGGTGATGGGCTCGGCCGACGCCTTGGGCGCCTCGTCGGCCGCGGGTTCGGTGGTGCCGCAGGCGGCGAGCAGCAGGGCAGCGGCGGCGGCCAGGGGCGCGGTGCGCAGGAGGCGTCTCATGAGGTGGTGCTGAGCCTTTCGCTTCGGGTGTGGTGACGGCCGAGGGCGCGGGTGCGCAGGCGGCCGGTGAGGGGGTCGGTGTCGACCTCGATGCGGATGCCGTAGACGGCGGTCAGCCGCTCGGGGGTGAGGACGGCTTCGGGTGCTCCCTCGGCGACGACGCGTCCGTCCGCCAGGAGCACGATGCGGTCGGCGACGGCGGCCGCCTGGTCGAGGTCGTGCAGCACGACCCCGACGGCGATGCCCTGGTCGTCCGCCAGGTCGCGTATCAGGTCGAGGAGTTCGACCTGATAGCGCAGGTCGAGGTAGGTGGTGGGCTCGTCGAGGAGCAGCACGCCGGTCTCCTGGGCGAGACAGCCGGCCAGCCAGACGCGCTGGAGCTGTCCGCCGGAGAGGTGTTCGGCGCCGCGGTCGGCGAGGTCGGTGACGCCGGTGAGGGCGAGGGCGCGGTCGACGGCGGCCCGGCCGCCCGGGTCGGTGCCGCCCCAGCGGCCGCGATGCGGGTAGCGGCCGAACTCCACGACGTCGCGCACGCTGAGGCCGCTGGGGGTGGGCCGGCTCTGCAGCAGCAGCGCGACGTGGCGGGCGAACTCCCGGGGGCCGAGCGCGAGCGCGTCGGTGGCGGCGTCGAGCGTGAGCGCGGCGTGCCGGGGGCGCTGGAGCCGGGCGACGGTGCGCAGCAGGGTCGACTTGCCGCTGCCGTTGGGGCCGACGAGCGCGGTCACCTCGCCGGGGCGCAGTGTCAGCTCCGCGGCGTGCACGACGTCCGTGCCGTCGTACGCCACGGTCACGCCGGTGGCCGCCAGTTCATGCCCTCGCAGGCCCGAGGACGCGTCTTCACCTGGAATCACGCGGCAAGGTTAGCCTACCCTTAATTCGGGTGACAGGGGGGTGCCCCGCGGGAGCCCGAGGGCGCGGGGCGCGTCCGGGCGCGCGGGGCGTCAGAACGCGTAGCGCACGCCCAGCCAAGGGGTGCGGCGCTCGATGAGCTCGCGGAGTCCCGCGAGGGCCTGGCGTTTGACGCCCGCGTGGTAGCGGAGGTTGAGGGCGCCGTTCTGGGAGCGCTTCGTCTCTTGCAGCCCGGGCTGCCACAGGACGTCCTCGCCGCGCGGGTGCCAGCGGAGGTTGACCTCGTGCAGGTCCGCGTTGTGGGTGAGCATGATGACCTCGGCCAGCGCCTGGCGCTTCACCCGCTCGGGCAGGACGTCGTCCATCTGCCGCAGCAGTTCGTCCCACGCGTCCTGCCAGCCGGGGCGGACCACGACGGGCGACAGGTTGAAGTGCACCTCGTAGCCCGCGTCGAGGAAGTCGGCGGCGGCGGCGATCCGCCGGTCCACCGGGCTGGTGCGCAGGTCCAGCAGGCGGGAGTCGTCGGCCGGCATGACGGAGAAGCGGATGCGGGTCCGGCCGCGGGGGTCCAGGTCCAGCAGGTCCGGGTTGACGAACTTGGTCGCGAACGACGCCTTCGCGGTGGGCCAGTCGCGGAAGGCGTGGATCAGGTCGGCGGTGTTGTCGCAGATCAGGGCGTCGACCGAGCAGTCGCCGTTCTCCCCGATGTCGTACACCCACGCCTCGGGGTCGCACTGGTTCGGTTCCGTCTTGGGGCCCTGCGCGGCGACGTGACGGCCGAGGTGGGCGACGAGGGCGTCGATGTTCGTGAACAGCGTGATGGGGTTGGCGAAGCCCTTGCGGCGGGGGACGTAGCAGTACACGCAGGAGAGGGCGCAGCCGTTGGAGGGGCCGGGGGCGATCCAGTCCGCGGAGCGGCCGTTGGGGCGGGTGGTGAGCTTCTTCCTCACGCCGAGGACGAGGGTTTCCCGCTTGACGCTCATCCAGCGGTCCGCGCTGCCCTCGTTGCCGTGCAGGTCGGGGATGCGCCAGTGGGAGGGGACCTCGACGAGGCGGGCCTCGGGGAAGCGGGCGAGGATCTGACGGCCTCGGGGGGAGGCGGCGGCGGCCGGTTCGGCGTGGACCTCCTTCACCGCGAGGAGGCGGTGGGCTTCGCGGGAGTCGCGGAAGTGCGAGGAGGTCGGTGCCGTCGGCTCGGGGCGGGGCATCTCGTCGATGCCGAAGAGGGGCTCTTGGTGGGGCATGGGTCGGCTTCCCGGGTGGAGGTGACGGGCGCTGCCGCCGCTGTCCAGGGTACGGCTGCGGGCCGGTGGGAGCCTGCCGCGCCGTTCCCCGCGCCCCTTGAGGGGTGGTACCGGCCCGGTACGGGTTCGGGCCCGGTGGGGGTTGATCGCGCAGTTCCCCGCGCCCCTCTTGGGGCGGCACCGGTCCGATTACGGGTGCGGGTCCGGTGGGGGCCGAGCGCGCAGTTCCCCGCGCCCCTGAGGGTGTGCACTCACGGTGAGTGCAGCCCACCCAAGGGGCGCGGGGAACTGCGCGATCAACCCCCACTCGGCCGCAGCCGCCCCGCGACCGCGGGCCCAGGGGCCGTGGGCGCTGCCGTTACCCGCCGGAGGTGAACCGTTCCCAGACCCGGTGGGAGGCGAGGAGCGTGCGGACCTGGTCCAGGGCCGACGGGCCGGAGTCCGTCACCACGACACCCGGCGCGTCGGCGGGAACGCCAGCCGACGCGAGTGCCGCCTCACCCCCCGCCCACGCGGCGATCGCCTTCCCGTGCCGGAACGCCTCCTGGAGGAGCTGCACGACCCGGGGATCCGGCGCGGCCGGCGCAGCCCCCGGCGCACCCTTCCCGTCCGTGGCGCCCGGCGCGTCCGGCCCCGCCGCCGGCGGCCCGGCGAGCATCACCGCGTCGAACTCGATCGACCGCGCCGTGACGTGGCTGCGCTGCGCCGTGAGGGCGTGGTCGCCCGTACCGACCGTGCCGCCCGTCGGCGCGACGACCAGCGGGATCATGCCGGCCTCCAGCACGGCGTCCCGCACCGCGTGCACCCCTTCGAGGTCGCCGTCGGGGCCGGTGAGGACGCCGATGACGCGCCCGTCGACCGGCCAGGTCCCGCCGACCTGGGACAGCGCCGGGCTCGGCTCGACGTCGGCGAGCGGCACCGTCGGCTCCGGTGCGGGCAGGCCGAGGCCGTCGGCGACCCGGGAACACAGCTCGGGGTCGATGTTGGCGAGCACCTGGAGGGTGCGCACCCGGATGGCCTCCTCGTAGCACTTGCCCAGCTCGAAGGTGTACGCGCCGATGATGTGCTCGCGCTCGACCGGGCTCATGGAGAGCCAGAAGCGGCGGGGCTGGCTGAAGTGGTCGGAGAAGGACTCCGGCGCCTCGCGTACCTTCCGTCCCTCGGGGACGGTCACGGGCGTCTCGATGTAGGCGCCCATGTCGGCGCCCGCGGTGAACGGGCAGCCGCCGTCGAGGGAGTTGGGCTGGTAGGGCGCGACACCCCGGTGCACGGCGGTCTGGTGCATGCCGTCGCGCAGCATGTCGTTGACGGGCGCGTGCGGCCGGTTGATGGGCAGCTGCGGGAAGTTGGGGCCGCCGAGCCGGGTGATCTGCGTGTCGAGGTAGGAGAACAGCCGGCCGGCGAGCAGCGGGTCGTCGGTGACGTCGATGCCGGGCACGAGGTGGCCGACGTGGAAGGCGACCTGCTCGGTCTCGGCGAAGAAGTTCGACGGGTTGCGGTTGAGCGTCATCAGCCCGATCGGCTGCACCGGCGCGAGTTCCTCCGGCACGATGTTCGTCGGGTCGAGCAGATCGATGCCCTCGAAGGTCTGGTCCGGGGTGTCGGGGAAGGTCTGGATGCCCAGCTCCCACTGCGGGTAGGCGCCCGCCTCGATCGCGTCGGCGAGGTCCCGGCGGTGGAAGTCGGGGTCGTTGCCGTTGATGAGCTGCGCCTCGTCCCACACCAGGGAGTGCACGCCCAGCTTGGGCTTCCAGTGGAACTTCACCAGGGTGGTCCTGCCCTCCGCGTTGACGAGGCGGAAGGTGTGGACGCCGAAGCCCTCCATCATCCGGTACGAGCGCGGGATGCCGCGGTCGCCCATGAAGAAGAGGGTGTGGTGGGTGGCCTCGGTGTGCAGGGAGACGAAGTCCCAGAAGGTGTCGTGGGCGCTCTGGGCCTGGGGGATCTCCCGGTCGGGGTGCGGCTTGGCGGCGTGCACGACGTCGGGGAACTTGATGGCGTCCTGGATGAAGAAGACCGGGATGTTGTTGCCGACCAGGTCGAAGACGCCCTCGCTGGTGTAGAACTTTGTCGCGAAGCCGCGCGTGTCGCGCACGGTGTCGGCGGAGCCGCGCGAGCCGACGACCGTGGAGAAGCGCACGAAGACCGGCGTCTCGACGTCCGGGGCGAGGAACCCGGCCTTGGTCACGGCGGACGCGGTGCCGTAGCTCTGGAAGACGCCGTGCGCGCCGGCGCCGCGGGCGTGGACCACGCGCTCCGGGATGCGCTCGTGGTCGAAGTGCATGATCTTCTCGCGCAGGTGGTGGTCCTGGAGCAGGACCGGGCCGCGCGGGCCCGCCTTGAGCGAGTGGTCGGTGTCGTACAGCCGGGTGCCCTGGGCGTTCGTCAGATGGCTGCCGGACTGGGCCATGCGCGCCTGGTCGGCGCCCGTGGGGGATCCGGTGGGCGAGACGGTGGCCGGACCGCTCTGGTCGGGCTTGGGCGGCAGCGGCTCACGGGGTTCCACCGGTCGCTCCACCGTGGGCGGTTCGGGGGCGGGACGGCCGGGGATGCCGTCGGCCGGGGCCGACGTGCCGCCCTGCAGGGTCTCGGTGACCTTCTTGGCGGCGCGACGGACGGGGTTGGCCTCGCTCATGGATGAATGCTCCTCCGCTTCGGACCGGCCACGTCGGGGTGGCCGTGCTGCTTCACGTGCCGACTGCGGGTGACCCCGGGACGCAAGGTGCGAAAGGGACGTCGACCTCCGTCAACGTCTCATGGCTCGTTGTCCCGCGCAGGAGTCGCCCGCCGTTGGAGTGACCCCGGGCCCCCGGCCCCCGCGTCACACCGGGCGGCTCTCCGCGCACCCTCCCTCTCCGTGGTCCGACCGCTCCCGCCGCGTACCCCTCACACCGGCTTCAAGACACATCGATTTCACGCCGCCGTACGGCGGAGGTGGTCCGTGGTCAGAAGAGCTGCCCCTGCTGGGCGTCGGGGGCCGTCCGGCGCGGGGCGGCGCGGCGCGGGGCGGGACGGCGCTCCGGGACCTCGTCACCGAAGAGCGGAGCGGTGCCGTACTCGTCCGGCTCGGCGGGGACGACGACGGGACCGGTGCCCACGTTGAGGCAGAGCGGGGCCTCGCTGTCGAAGTCCCCGGGCGTCATCGCCGTCCAGTCGCGTTCCCGACGCTCGCCCACCCGGCACCACCGCTCCCCGTCCACCCGGAAAGGTTATCGGCAGGTCCGGTGCCCGCCGGACGCCGCGTCGTACGACGACACGGAGCGATGAGACGTAGGTCACACATGGAGGGCTGTCACACATCACCGGGCTGTTCCGTCAGTGAAGCGACACCGCAACGACGGACCGACCTTGGAGAGCACATGAACGCGCGTATCGACTTCTTCGCCAACCCCGTCGCCGGCAAGGTGCTGCGGCACATCAACTCGGCGGGCAAGGCGGCGGGGGACGCCGGTCTGCCGCACGCCACCCAGGAGCTGGTGAAGATCCGCGCCAGCCAGATCAACGGCTGCGGCTTCTGCACCGACATGCACACCAAGGACGCCGCCGCCGCGGGCGAGACCCAGTTGCGCCTCAACCTGGTCGCCACCTGGCGCGAGGCCACCGTCTTCACGGAGGCGGAGCGCGCCGCGCTCGAACTGGCCGAACAGGGCACCCGCATCGCGGACGCGGCCGGCGGGGTGAGCGACGAGGCGTGGGCGAACGCCGCCAAGCACTACGACGACGACCAGCTCGCCGCGCTGATCTCGCTCATCGCGATCATCAACGCCTACAACCGGATCAACGTCATCAACCAGCAGCCCGCGGGCGACTACCAGCCGGGCCAGTTCGGCTGACGTCTCCCGCGAGCAGCTCACGTCTCCCGGAGAAGGGGCCCCTCCCGCCAAGGGAGGGGCCCCTTCCCGTCACATCTGGCCGAGCGCGGTGCGCAGGGCCGCCGGGGTGGCCGCCGCCCACGCCTGCGGCGAGCAGGAGTGCGGGTACGGCACCGGGGCGGGGGCGTCCGTGCGGCCGTAGCCGGCGAAGACCTCGGGCAGCCGGTAACCGCAGCGGGCGGCGGCCGCCGCGAGCCCGTCGGCGAGGGCACGCACCTCGTCGCCGAGGCCGTACCGGGCGAGGCCCAGCGCGATCAGGGCGTTGTCGTGCGGCCAGGCGCTGCCGCGGTGGTACGACAGCGGATGGTAGGGCGTCTGCCCACTGGCCAGGGTCCGCACGGCCCAGCCGGAGAAGAAGTCCGGCTGCAGCAGCCGCCGCCCGGTGACGCGGGCCCGCTCCTCGTCGAGAATCCCCGACCACAGCAGATGACCCGCGTCGGAGCCCAGGGCGTCGGCCTGCCGGCCCGCGCCGTCCAGGGCGAGCGCGGGGAAGCCGGCCTCCGGCATCCAGAAGTCCCGCAGGAAACGCTCGCGCAGTCCCGCCGCGAGGTCGTCGAGGCGGCGGGCGTAGTCCTCGTCGTCCCAGACGTCCCTGGCCAGCCGGGCAGTGCGCAGCAGCGCGTCGTAGGCGTAGCCCTGGACCTCGGAGACGGCGAGGGGGCCCTCGGCAACCGTGCCGTCGGCGAAGCAGATGGAGCCCGGGGAGTCCTTCCAGTTCTGGTTGAGCAGGCCGCCCGGGTCCGGGGTGTAGACGAGGTAGCCGCGCTCCTGGAGTCCGCCGTCGGTGAGCATCCAGTCGACGGCGCGGCGGGCGTGCCGCTCCAGACGCGCGGCGAGCGTACGGTCGCCGGTGGTCTCCTGGTGGGCGTGCAGCAGGACCAGGAAGAGGGGCGTGGCATCGACGGTGCCGTAGTAGCGCCCGTAGGGGATCTGCCGGAAGTGGGCGAGTTCGCCCTTGCGCACCTCGTGGACGATGCGGCCGGGCTGCTCGCCGCGGAACCCGTCGTAGGTCTGTCCTTGGGTGGCGGCGAGCGCGCTGAGCGTGGCCGCCGCGGTCTCCGGCGCGTAGGGCAGCAGGAAGTGCGAGGTGAGGAGGGAGTCCCGGCCGAACAGGGTGAGGAACCAGGGGCTGCCGGCCGCGGGGACCGCGAGGTCCTCGCCGTCGACGCCGGCGGCGTGGACGGTCAGCAGGTCGAGGTCGGTCATGCCCTGGTCGAAGGCGCGGTCCAGGTCGGACGCGCCGGGCCCCGGGGTCTGCCGCGCCCGGGCCTGCTCGCGGGGGACGGGTGGGACCGGGGCGTGCGGTCGGGCGTACACGATCAGGCGCAGCTCGGTCCGGCCGTGGGGCTCGAGGGAAAGCCGCCAGCGCAGGGTGCGGGCCGTGCCGCCGTCCGGCGTCTCGCGCACGGAGTCGGGGGCGGGCGCGCACTCCACGACCGTACGGGCGTGCCAGTCGTCCCTGCGGTGGTCGAACCGCACGCCCCCGTGCACCGGCCGGGCGCTGTGCTCGGCACCCTGCCTCTCGTACGTCCGCCGGTCGGCGCGGAGTTCGAACAGGTCGGCGAAGTCGGCGTCGGCGGTGAGCTCCAGCTCGGCGGTGACCGGCTCGGGGAGGTTGCTGACGAAGGTGAGGCGCTCGGTGAGGCTCCCGCCCGTCACACTCTGGTCGCGGAACACCGTGTAGGCCGGCGGGGCCTCGCGGGTGCCGGGGGGCGTGAGGACGCTGACGGACGAGGCGCCGGCCGGGTCCTCCTCGGCCGGCCGGAGCGTGACCGGCGCGGACCCGGCGACGCGGAGCTGCCAGCGGCTGAGGTGGCGCGCGTCGTGGGCGAACAGTCCGTCCGGCGCGGTGCCGCCCACGCCGTCGATGTCGCCGGCCGGGCCCAGTCGGGCGAGCGTGCCGTCGCGCACGAGCTGCACGCGCCCGGCGGTCCCGGTCATCGGGAGAGCTCCTCTTGGTCGGTGAGCGGCAGGTCGTACCCGGTGAGCACCGGGTCCGGGGCGTGGCCGGCCGGCGTCGGACCGGGGTCGTCACCCGTGTGGAGCAGGTCCAGGGCGAGGGCGGCCGACCAGGAGAACTGCCGGGCGCCGCGGCCCTCGCCGGTCAGCGGGTCGACGTACTCGGCGAAGCCGGTGCGTCCGGCCTCCGCGACCACTGCCTCGCGCAGGCTCCGGGCGCGCGCGCCCCGGCCGTGGGTGCGCAGTCCGCGTTCGACGAGCCAGGCGGTGTTGAACCAGGCGGGGCCGCGCCAGTAGCGGGTGGCGTCGAAGGCCGGTCCGGTCAGGTCGTTGCTGGGGACGAGTCCGGTGGCGGGGGCCTGGAACCGCGGGCCGTCCAGGGTGTCCGTCAGGGCGCGGACGACGTCGGCGGGCAGGCCGGGCACGACGAGCGGCAGGAGTCCGGCGACGCCGGTGTGGTCGACCAGCGTGTCGTCGGCGAGGTCGCGGGCGCGGAAGATCCCGGCGGCGTCGTCCCACAGGCGGTCCACGAGCCTGCGGGTCAGCTCGGCGGCGCGCTCCGTGTGGCGGGAGCCGTCGTGTCCGAGGTGGTCCGCCATGCGGGCCAGGGCGAGTTCTCCGGTGACGAGGAGGGCGTTGAAGCCCGGGTCCTCCAGGGCGAACCGGTGCGTGGTGGCCCGGTCGTCGTAGCCGGCCGCGCGGTAGGTGGACGCGAGCCGCACATAACGGCCGTAGTCCAGGTCGGTGGGCCGGTCGGCGGGGTCGCCGTGGTCGAGGTCGGCGCGGCGGAAGGTGTCGGCGGCCGGTTCGACGCGGGCGAGGGCGCGGTCCCAGGCGGGGCTGTTGTCCATGCCGGGCTCCCACGGGTGGACGACCGCCGCCAGTCCCCCGCCGCCGAGGTCACGGCGGGTCAGGAGGTAGTCGTGCCAGGCGGTGAGGCGGGGCAGCACGCGGGACAGGAAGCCGCGCCGGGCGGACTCGGCGGGGTCGGCGCGGTGCACCAGCCAGGCGGCGAGGGCGTGCACCGGCGGCTGCACGATGCCGGAGGTCTCGGGCGCGGCGGGGGCGCCCGCGTCGTGGCCCGCGCGGGAGGACTGCCAGAAGTCGGGGCTCGGGAAGTAGGCGCCGTACGGGACTTCGGGGTTGAACACGATGTGCGGGATGCGTCCGTCGGCCCACTGGCCGGCCAGCAGGGACTCGAGTTCCTGCTGGGCGCGGCGCACGGAGAGGTGGCGCAGCCCGATGGCGACGAACGCCGAGTCCCAGCTCCACTGGTGGGGGTAGAGGGTGCGGGAGGGGACGGTGGAGGCGCCGGTCCAGTTGCCGAGGAGGACCCGCGCCGCACCGCGCCGCAGTGTCAGGTGGTCCGCGGGCGCGGTGGGCGCGGGCCGGCCGAGGGGGGTCTGCCGGTCGAGGAGGGACTTCACGCGCCGGACCTCTTCAGGAAGGCGGGGACGGAGCGGACGGCCTCCACGGGGTCGCCGGTGAGCCGGCATTCCAGGGCGAGGTGGCCGTCGTAACCGACGGTGTGCAGGGCGGCGAGCCAGGCGCGCCAGTCGAGGTGTCCCGCGCCGGGCTGGAAGCGGTTGGAGTCGGAGACCTGCGCGTGGCCGACGAGGTCGGCGTGGGCGAGGATCGCGGCGGCGGGGTCGGACTCCTCGATGTTCATGTGGTAGCTGTCGATGCCGATGCGCACCGAGTCGAGACCGGTGGCGCGGATCAGGTCGGCGGCCTGGTCGAGGCGGTTGACCATGTGGTCCTCGTAGCGGTTGAGCGGTTCGAGGAAGAGCGTGACACCTTCCCGGCGCGCGTGCTCGCCGAGTTCGGTCAGACCGGCGAGGAGGATCTCGCGGTCCTCGGCCTCGCCGCGCGGGGGTTCGAAGGGCGGCAGGCGGCGGGAGAACATGCCGTAGGAGGCGGGGGTCTGCGCGCCGGTGCCGCCGATCTCGGCGATGACGGTGAGCTGGGACTTCATCTGGGTGAGGGCGTCGCGGCGCAGGTCTTCGTCGAACGCGCCGAGGAAGTGGAGCATGTCGACGCACACGGTCGGCATGACGACGCCGTCCTTGCGCGCCTGCTTCAGCTCGTCGAGGCGGGAGGCGAAGTGCAGGTCGCCCTTGCCGCGGAGTTCGATCGCGTCGTATCCGGCCTGCTGGGCGAACTCCCATTTGGCCTGGAGGGTGTCTCCGGGCAGGAGTTGCTCCTGTACGGCGGTCTTGAGCATGTGGGGGGCCTTTCGGGCTCTCAGAATTCCAGGACGACCTGAAGGGCCTCGGCGGGCCGCTCGTCCAGCAGGACGTAGGCGTCCGCCGCGTCGGCGGCCGGGACGACATGGCTGACCAGGGAGGTGACGTCGACCTGGCCCTCCGCCACCAGCCGCAGGAAGGTGCGCTGGAGGCGTTCGACGCTCCAGCGTCCGGAGAGCTGGGGCGGCACGCCTCCGATCTGGGAGCAGACGAGCTGGACGCGGTTGTGGTGGAACTCGTCGCCGAGCCGGAGGCCGGTCCCGTCGCCCTGGTAGAAGCCGGAGGCGACGACGCGCCCGCCGACGGCGACGGAGCGGAGGGCCTCGTGCAGGGCGGGGTAGGCGCCGCTGATCTCGATGGCAAGGTCGGCGCCGAGTCCGCCGGTGGCCTCGCGGACGCGTTCGGCGACCTGGTCGGTGCGGGCGTTCAGCGTGGTGTGGGCGCCGTGGCGGCGGGCGGTGTCGAGGCGGCCGTCGAGGGCGTCGACGGCGGTGACGCGGGCGCCGCTCAGCTGGGCGAGACGGGTGGTGAGCAGGCCGATGACGCCCTGCCCGAAGACGGCCACGTCCTCGCCGAGGTGGATGTCGCCGGCCAGGACGGCGTTGTACGCGATGGCGCCGACCCGGGCGAAGGCGCCGGCCAGCGGGTCGAGACCGGCCGGGAGAGTGTGACCGATGACACGTTCGGCGGGAACGATTCCTTCGCTGCGATGTCCCCATATGCCCCATATGAGGTCACCTGTGATGGGAAGTCCGGGAGTGCCGTCCAGCTCCGGGGAGACCTCGACGACCTCGCCGACCTCGGAGTAGCCCCAGCCGGCCACCGGGTACTCGATGCCGGCCGCGCCCTCGCGGAAGAGGCGCGCCTCCGGGTCCCAGGTGCGGGTCAGGTACGGGTTCGTGCCGCGGTACGCGGTGAGTTCGGTGCCCGCGGAGATGCCCGAGTAACGGGTGCGCACCCGCAGATGACCCGGCGGCAGGGGCTCTCTCTCGTGCTCGGCGATCTCCACATGACGGGGGCCGGTGAACTGGACGACGCGTTCCACGGATGGCTCTCCGGAGGGTGCGGTGGGCGGGTTGCGTCGACGATAGCTCTTACTTATGTCTTGTCAACAAGCAAAAGGGATGCTGAGATGCGCTGTCAGCAGACGTAAGTCGACACAAGGACGTGCAATGCGCTTGAGGACCCTGCGGTCGCGGATGACCGCGGTCGGCGTCGCGGCAGCCCTGGGGAGCGGGTTGCTGGCCGGCTGTTCCACCGGCGGCACCGGGCCCGGCGCCCCGGACCGCGAGATCAAGGTGTGGTCCCTGGAGAACCTCCCGGACCGGGCCGCGGCGACACGGAAGACCGTCGCCGGGTTCGAGAAGAAGACCGGGATCGACGTCCAGCTCGTCACGGTCGACGAGGGCCAGCTGCCCCAGCTGATCATGTCCGCCGCGGCGGACAGTGAACTGCCCGACGTCATCGGCGCCGTGCCGATGGGCCAGGTCTGGCAGATGTACAGCAACGGCCTGCTCGACACCGAGATCCCGAAGCAGGTCATCGACGGGCACGGCCGGGACACCTTCAACGCCAACGCCCTCGAGCTGACCTCGGACGGCGCGACCAGCCTCAGCGTCCCCTCGGACTCCTGGCTCCAGCTGCTGGTGTACCGTCAGGACGACTTCGACGACGAGAAGCTGGCCGCGCCCGACACCTACGAGCGGGCGCTGACCGCCGCCGAGGCCCTCACCACCAAGGGCCACGACGGCGTCTCGGCCGCCACCGACCCGGGTGACGTCTTCACCTCGCAGAGCTTCGAGAGCATCGCCCTCGCCAACGACTGCCAGCTCGTCGACGACGACCACGAAGTGGCCCTCGACTCACCGCGGTGCCGGACCGCGTTCCGCACCTACGACAAGCTGGCCCGGGAGTACGGCGCCCCCGGCACGCAGACCGTCGACTCCACCCGCGCCACGTACTTCTCCGGCCGGTCCTCGATGATCGTCTGGTCCTCGTTCCTGCTGGACGAGCTGGCCGGCCTGCGCAAGGACGCGCTGCCCAGCTGCCCCGAGTGCCGCGAAAACCCGCGCTACCTGGCCGGCCACAGCGGCATCGTGACCTCCCTCAAGGGCCCGGACGCCGCCGAGCCCGCGCAGTTCGGCGAGATCACCTCCTGGGTGACGACGAAGACCGCGGAGACGGCCGCCTCCCGCGAGTTCATCCAGTACATGACGAGCGACGGCTACGAGTCGTGGTTCGGCATGGCCCCCGAGGGCAAGATCCCGGTCCGGCGCGGCACACGGGAGGACCCCGACCGCTACCTCGACGCCTGGCGCAACAGCGAGATCGGCGTGGACACCAGGAAGCCGTTCGACGAGGTCTACCCGCCCGAGCTGCTCGACCAGCTCGCCGACGGCATCACCAACCTGCGCCGCTGGGGCATCACCCAGGGCGACGGCGCCCTGGTCGGCGCGACCAACGGCGAACTGCCCGTCCCCAAGGCCGTGGGCGCGATGACCAGCGGCCAGTCCTCCCCCGAGGAGACGGCACGCGAGGCCGACGAAGAGATCTCCGAACTGCAGCAGTCCCTCCAGTAGCAGCTTCCCGCACGCACGCCGCAAAGGTCCTTCCATGACAACTGCCCCCGCCGGCGCACAGAAGCGCCGGACCCCGTCGCCCCGGCCCACGGGCGGCCCCGGCAGGCCGGGCCGCCGCCCCGCGACCGCCCGAAGCCGCGCCAACCGGGCGGGCCTCGCCTTCGTCTCCCCCACCTTCCTGGTCGTGCTGGTGGTGGTCGTCCTGCCCATCGCCTGGACGGTGCTGCTGGCCTTCCAGGACGCCAAGCTCGTCGACATCCAGGGCATGGGCCTGTTCGGCAACTGGTCGCTCGACAACTTCGGCGACGTGTTCGCCTCGGCCGGCTTCTGGTCGAGTCTGAGGACCACCCTGATCTACACCGCGGGCAGCACCGCCGGCTCCGTCCTGCTCGGGCTGGTCGCCGCGCTCGCGCTGCGCAAGCCGTTCCGCGGACGCGGCCTGCTCCGGGCCGCGATGCTGCTGCCGTACGTGGCGCCCGTGGTGGCCGTCGCGTTCGTGTGGGAGGTCGCGCTCAGCCCGCAGTACGGCATCGTCAACGACTGGGGCCGCCGCCTGTTCGGCTGGGACGACCCCATCGCCTTCCTCTCCACCCGCGCGTACGAAGTCAACGTCCTCGGGGCGCACTTCGACATCCCGCTCGCGCTGCTCACCGTCATCGCGTTCGAGTGCTGGCGATACTTCCCCTTCGCGTTCCTCTTCATCCTCGCCCGGCTCCAGGCCGTGCCCTCCGTGCTGGAGGAGGCCGCGACCGTGGACGGCGCGACGCCGCTCCAGCGCTTCCGGCACATCCTGCTCCCCCAGCTGATGCCGGTGATCGCGCTGCTGTGCGTGCTGCGGTTCATCATGACCTTCAACAAGTTCGACGACGTCTACCTGCTGACCGGCGGCGGCGCCGGCACCGACGTCGCGGCCGTCCGGGTCTACGACTTCCTCACCGCCCGCTACGACGTCGGCGCCGCCGCGGCGCAGGCCCTCGTGCTGGCCGCCTCGCTGATGATCCTGCTGGGCTTCTACTTCAAGTTCTTCGGCAACAAGGTCCAGGAGGAAGCGTGACCGGCAAGACCGCCCTGTCCCGGGCCCAGGTCGAGGACCGCGTCCTCGGCGTCCTGAAGTGGCTGGTGATCGCGTTCCTCGCGGCCATCACACTGCTGCCCTTCTACTACATGCTCCTGCTGTCCCTGAAGCCCATCGACGCGCTGCTGCTGGACCCCGGGTCGCTGTGGCTGTCGGCGAAGGACTTCACGGTCGCCACCTACCAGGACGTCATGCGCTCCACGGACGCGGGCGGGCAGGGCTTCGTACGCTTCCTGCTCAACTCGGCGCTGGTGTCCCTGGGCACGGTGCTGCTGACCCTCGTCGCCGCGGTGCCCGGCGCCTACGCGGTCAGCCGGCTGAAGTTCTTCGGGCACCGGCAGGTCAGCGCCCTGTTCCTGGCCGTCTACCTGTTCCCGGCGACGCTGCTCGCCGTCCCGCTGTTCGTGATCTTCGCCAGGATGGGGCTGTCCTCCAGCCTGGTGGGCCTCGCCGTGGTCTACGTGGCGCAGACGGTGCCGGTGTCCGTCTACATGCTGAAGAACTACCTGGTCACCATTCCGTACTCGATCGAGGAGGCGGCGGCGCTGGACGGGTGCAGCAGGCTGCAGACCGTGCGCAAGGTGATCCTGCCGCTCGCGCTGCCCTCGCTGATGGCGACCGGCCTGTACGTCTTCATGATCGCCTGGAACGAGTTCCTCTTCGCCCTGCTGTTCCTGGCCGCCGACCCGGACAAGTGGACGGTGTCTCTCGGTCTCGCGCAGCTCTCCAACGGCGTCGAGGTGCCCAAGACGGTTCTGATGGCCGGTTCGGTGGTGCTGACCATCCCCGTGGTATTCCTGTTCTTCGCCGCCGAACGGCTGCTCACCGAAGGCCTCACCAGCGGCGCCGACAAGAGCTGACGCCATGGGGGAACGTGTGACGACGCCGCAGCCGGTCAGCGCGGGCGGACTGCTGGACCTGATCCGCAGCGGACGCGCCAACACCCGGGCCGCCCTGCAACGCGCCACCGGGCTGTCCCGGTCCACCGTGGGACAGCGGCTCGACCTGCTCAACCGGGCCGGCTGGCTGCGGCACACCACGGGCACCTCCACCGGGGGCCGCCCCTCGGAGCGGATCGCCTTCGACCCCACGCACGCCTCGGTCCTCGCCGTGGACCTGGAGACACGGCACGCCCGGGCGGCGGTGCTCGACCTGACCGGCACGATCATCGCCGAGCACACCGGGCCGCTGGACATCACCGAGGGGCCGGACCACGTCCTGGACCATGTCACCCGGTGGTTCCCCGACCTGATCGCCGCGGCGGGCGCCGATCCGTCCCGCGTCTGCGGGGTCGGCCTGTCGGTGCCCGGCCCGGTCGACTGGGAGGTCGGCCGGGTCGTCGAGCCGCCCATCATGCCCGGCTGGGACCGCTACCCCATCCGCGAGCGCCTCCAGGACGCGTACGCGCGGCACGTGGGCGCGAGCCTGGAGGCCGGCCCGGTGCCCGTCCTCGTGGACAACGACGCCAACCTGATGGCGCTGGCCGAGCAGCAGGCCAACCACCGGGACTGCTGCGCGTTCGTGCTGGTGAAGGTCTCCACCGGCATCGGCGCCGGCGTGGTCGTCGACGGCCACGTCTACCGCGGCATAGACGGCGGCGCCGGCGACATCGGGCACATCCGGGTGCACGACCGGGCCGACGCGCTGTGCATGTGCGGCTCGTACGGCTGTCTGGCCGCCGTGGCGAGCGGCCGGGCCCTGGCGAAGGAGCTGTCCGGGGCGGACGGCAACGCCGCGTCCGGCTCCGACGTGAGACGGCTGCTCGCCGAGGGGCATCCGGACGCGATCCGGCTCGCCCGGGAGGCGGGCCGCCGGGTGGGCGAGGTGCTCGTCACCGTCGTCACCCTGCTCAACCCCGGTGTGCTGATGCTCGCCGGGGACCTGTCCGGGGTGCCGTTCATGACCGGGGTGCGTGAACTGCTCTACCAGCGGGCCATGCCCCGCACCACGGCCAACCTCCAGATCGTCACCTCCCGCCTCGGCGACCACGCCGGCCTCATAGGGGCCGCGACCACGGTCGTCGAGCACCTCTACTCCCCCGCGCGTGCGGACGCCCGGCTCGCCCGGATCCTCACGCAGTCAGGACGACCGTGACCTTCTCCCCCTGGACCCGCCGGCCCGTCGAGGTCGGCCTGGTCGGCGCGGGCCCCTGGGCCCGCGCCATGCACGCCCGGATCCTCGCCGCAGGACCCGAGACCCGGCTCACGGCCGTCTGGGCCCGCCGCGCCGAGGCGGCGCACGCGACGGCCTCCCCGTACGGGGCCGACGTGGCCGGTTCCTTCGAGGAGTTGCTCGACCGGTGCGAGGCGGTGGCGTTCGCCGTGCCGCCCGCCGTGCAGGCCGGGCTGGCGCCCCTGGCCGCGAGGCGGGGCAAGGCGCTGCTGCTGGAGAAGCCGCTCGGGCCGGACCTGGACGCGGCCCGGCGCGTCGCGGACGCGGTGGCCGACTCGGGCGTGGTCTCGCAGCTGGTGCTGACCAAGCGGTACCACCCGGTGACCCGGGCGTTCCTCGCCGCCGCGCGGGACGCCGAGGTGTCCGGCGCCCGGTCCTGCTATCTCCACGGCGCTTTCCGGGGCGGCGAGTTCGCGACGGGCTGGCGGCTGGAGCAGGGCGCGCTGCTCGACCTGGGCCCGCATCTGCTGGACCTGCTGGACGCCGCGGTCGGTCCGGTCAAGGCGATCCGCGGCACCGGCGACTCCCGTACCTGGCTGGAGCTGACCTGCGAGCACGAGAACGGCGCGGTCAGCCAGGCGTCGCTGTCCGGCGCGGTGAACGTGCCCCGAGCGGTCACCCGCGTCGAACTGTTCGGCGCCGGGGAGCCGTTGGTGTACGACACGTCGGAGATCGACCACGAGGAGTGCTGGCCGGTGCTGCGCCGGGAGTTCGCGACGGCGGTGCGCACCGGCGTCACGACCGCCCCGGACGCGGCACGCGGACTGTACCTCCAGGAGCTGATCGCGCGGGTGGCGTGACGGCACGTCACCCGCCCGCACGACGAAGGGGGCGCGCCCGCCGTGCGGGCGCGCCCCCTGTCGTGTACCGCCGTCGGCTCAGGACGCCGCACGCCTCGGCAGGCGCCAGCCGGGCCGCGGGAAGTGGCAGGTGTAGCCGTCCGGGTAACGCTGGAGATAGTCCTGGTGCTCCGGCTCGGCCTCCCAGAAGTCCCCGGCCGGGGTCACCTCGGTGACCACCTTGCCGGGCCACAGTCCGGACGCCTCGACGTCGGCGATGGTCTCCTCGGCGACGCGCTTCTGCTCGTCGTCGTGGTAGAAGATCGCGGAGCGGTAGCTCATGCCGATGTCGTTGCCCTGGCGGTTCTTCGTCGTCGGGTCGTGGATCTGGAAGAAGTACTCCAGGATCGTCCGGTAGTCGGTGACCGCCGGGTCGTAGGTGATCTCGATGGACTCGGCGTGGGTGCCGTGGTTGCGGTAGGTCGCGTGGGGGACGTCGCCGCCGCTGTATCCCACCCGGGTGCTCAGCACGCCCGGCAGCGTGCGGATCAGCTCCTGCATGCCCCAGAAGCATCCGCCCGCGAGCAGCGCCCTCTCCTCGGTCCTTGTCATCGTGTGTCGCCCTTCTCCCAGGTGTGCTGCGACGTTCCTCAGTGAGAACCGCGCCGGGACCTGCATTGTTCCGGCCACGCCCGGTCCGCGGGACACCGGGTCGCGCGGTCCTCACGGGGAGCTCCGGGCGGGGGTCAGCGTCCCGGCCCCGAGGCGCACTCCAGGTCCTTCGGACGGACCTCGTCGGCCATCGCCCGCATGCCCTCGTCGGTGAAGTGGAGGTGGTCGCCGTTGTCGTGGGCGGGCCGGATGGACTCCGGGTCGCCGGGGTCGCGCACCGCCCGGTCGAAGTCGGCCACGGCGTCGAACAGTCCTCCGGTGCGGATGAACGCGTTGACCTCCTGGCGGACCGCCTCGGCCTGCGGGTCCCACTCGGGCCAGCCCTTGAACGGCGCGATCGTGGCGGCGACCACGCAGTGCCCGGCCGCGTGGACGCGGTCGGTGAGCAGGCGGTAGCCGTCGATCAGGTCCTGGGCCGTGACGCCGGTGTGCGCCTTGAGGTCGTTGACGCCCTCGAACAGCAGGACCGTGCGGACGCCCGGGTGGGACAGCACGTCGCGGTCGAGGCGGTTCAGGGCGCTGGGCGATGCGGTGTCGGCGAGCACCTTGTTGGCGGAGATGCCCGCGTTGGCCACGCCGCGGACGGTGGTGGCGTGGGAGTGCTGGAGGCGGCGGGAGAGGTAGTCGGGCCAGCGGCGGTTGAGGTCCGTGGTGGACTCCCAGCCGTCGGTGATGGAGTCGCCCAGCGCGACGACCGCGCCGGTGCGGGCGGGGGTGCGGACGGTGACGGCGTCCAGGTAGAACCAGGACGTGACGGTGGTCGTCCAGGGGGCGGCGGACTCGTCGGCGGTGTGGTCGCCCTGGGTGACGTACGAGGTCTGCATGGCCAGCCGGTGCCCGGTGGCGGGGCCTGCCGCGTCGGGGCTGTGCACGCTGACGACCAGGTTGGTGCGGGCCCGGACCCGTCCCGGGAGCGGGTCGCTGAGGACGAGGCCGCCGGGCGGGACCGTCACGCTCGTGCGGCCGTCGAAGGTGAGCCGGCGGTTGCTGCCGGGGACCAGGGCGGCGCCCTCCCGCTGGAGACCCGCGTACACGCTGTCGAAGGTCAGCGGCCGGTCACCGAAGGCGTTGGAGAGCCGTACGCGCATCCGGTCGCCGCCGACGCTGGTGTGCACCACCAGCCGGTAGGCGCGGTCGGGCACGCCCGTGCCCAGCCGGAACGCGCTGGTGGCCCAGGTGACCACGTCGTGCCGGGGCGGTGCGCTCCCGGCCGCCGTGGGGGCGGGGCCGAGGAGGGCGGCGAGCAGGGCCAGGACGAACAGCCCGCGCAGCCGGGTCCCCCGCGGGGGAAGCCTTCGAGGGTGGAGCGTCGTGGTGTTCAGCGTCGCCTCCCACGTGTCCCGTGGTGTTGTCGTGACCCGTAGTGAGATTAGCGGCACCGGTCCGGTCCGGCACCGCCTGCATCAGGCCGTCATCGGCCGTTCATCTCCCGGTCTCCGGGACGGCGGGCGTCAGCGGCCGACGAAGGACTGGATGGCCGTGGCGGCGGCGCCCCGGGCCCACTCCTCGAACGGCAGCGGGCGGGTGCGGATCTCGCAGCGGGCGGCGGAGCCGAAGGCGGCCGCGGCGAAGGCGTCGCGGATCTGCCCGGCGAACAGGTCGTACGCGGCAAGTCCCTCACCGGAGATGATCACCCGTTCGGGGCCGAGCAGGTTGGCCACCGTGGCGATCCCCCGGCCGATGGCCTCCCCCGCCCGGGCGTAGACGGCGCGCGCCCCCGCGTTCCCCTGGCGCGCGAGAGCGAGGGCGTCCGCGGCGTCGACGACCGGGACTCCGGTCACCTCGCGGACCCGGGCGGTGATCGCCGCGTCGGAGGCGACGGCCTCCAGGCAGCCGCGGTCGCCGCAATGGCAGGGCGGGCCGTCCGGGACCACGGGGACGTGGCCGATCTCCCCCGCGACGCCGTGCGCGCCGGAGACGACCCGCCCGTGCACCACGAGCCCGCAGCCGATGCCGGCGCCCACGGTGACGACGGCGAAGTCGGCCAGGCCCACGCCGTCGCCGAACCACTGCTCGGCCACGGTCAGCGCGCGGACGTCGTTGTCGACGGTGACCGGCAACCCGGTCGCCTCCGCGGCGAGGCCGGCGAGGGGGACGTCGCGCCAGTCCAGGAAGGGTGACCGGCGCACCGTGCCCGCGGTGCGGTCCACGTCCCCGGCGACCGCGATGCCGAGCCCGAGGACCCGGACGCCGAACCCCTCGGCCTCGGTCAGCAGTTCCCGTACGAGGTCCGCGACGACCGGGAGGACCTCGGAGGGCGTCCGTCCGGGCAGGGGGACCCGCCGGGCGACGCGGATGCGGCAGCACAGGTCGGTGAGCACGCCGATGAGCTCGTCGCCGGTCGCCTTGAGCCCGGCGAACAGCGCCCGCCCGCCGTCGACCCGCACCGGGTTGGCCGGGCGGCCGACCGCCGGGCGGACCTCCGCGCCCGCGTCCTCCACCAGGAAACCGGCCTCGATCAGCGGCCGTACGGCCTTGGTGACCGCCGCCGGGGACAGGCCCGCCCGCCGGGCCGCCTCCTGCCGGGTGAGCGGGCCGTGCGTGAGGACGGTGGTGAAGATCTGGGAGGCCGCCGGGGTGTGCGCCGGGAACGTCCCGGCGGGCGAGGTCGAGGGCATGGCCGGGAACCTAGGCGCCTTATTTTCCACTGTCAATGAAAGAGGCCGTCTTTCTTTCGAAGGCCATACAGAGCGCCCTTTCACCTTGTAAATGCAAGAGTCGACCCCCTCTTGACACGTGATCGAAGGTCACGTTTGGGTGTGCGGTGCAACCCCTGACGCTGATCGTGAGGCACCATGCCGCTCATCACCCGCTCCCCGGACACCGGGGTCTGGCTGCTGACCACCCCGCGCACGTCGTACGCGCTGCGGATCGACGGGACCGGCGCGCCCTGTCATGTGGCGTGGGGTCCTCGCCTCACGCCGGAGGAGGCGGACACGCTCGCGGCGCCCTTCGCGGAGCCGTCGAACAGCTTCGAGGGGCGGCCGCCCGTGGGCGAGGAGCTGCCCGTCGACGGCGGCACCCGCTACGGGCCGCCCTCGCTCCAGGTGCGGCACGCGGACGGATCCCGCGCCTTCGAGTGGAAGCCGGCCGGCCACCGGGTGGACGACTCGGTGCCGGGCCGCGAGGAGCTGGTCCTGGAGTTCCGGGACCGGGTGGTCCCGCTGGCGGTCGCACTGCACTACCGGGTCCGCGCCGACACGGACGTGATCGAGCGCTGGACCGTGCTGCGCAACGACGGCGACGAGCGCGTGGACCTGCTGCGCGCCGACTCCGCCGCGTGGACGCTGCCGCCGCTGGCCGACTACCGGCTGAGCCATGTCACCGGCCAGTGGTCGGCGGAGACGCGGCTGCGCCGGGAGCGGCTGGCGCACGGGGAGACCGTGCTGACCAGCCGGCGCGGCATCACCAGCCACCACGCCAACCCGTGGACCATGCTCGACGACGGCACTGCCGACGAGGACCGCGGCCGGGTGTGGAGCACGGCCCTGGCGTGGAGCGGCAGCTGGCGGATCACCGTGCAGCGCACGCCGGACGATCGGGCGGGGCTGACCGGCGGCGTGGGGCACGAGGGGACGTTCGTGCCGCTCGCACCGGGTGAGGAGTTCACCACGCCGGTGGCGGCCGGGCTGTTCACCGACGGCGGTTTCGGCGCGGCGAGCCGGGCGTGGCACGCGTACGTCCGGACGCATGTGCTGCGGCACGCCGACGAGACGGCGCCGGTGCTCTACAACTCCTGGGAGGCCACCGGCTTCGACGTGGACGAGGCGAGCCAGCTCGCGCTCGCCGAGCGGGCGGCCCGGCTCGGGGTGGAGCTGTATGTCGTGGACGACGGCTGGTTCGGCGCGCGCCGCAGCGACCGGGCGGGCCTCGGCGACTGGGCGCCGGCACCTGACCGCTTCCCGCACGGTCTGCGGCCGCTGTCCGACGCCGTGCACCGGCTCGGCATGCGGTTCGGCCTCTGGGTGGAGCCCGAGATGGTCAACCCGGACAGCGACCTGTACCGGGCGCACCCCGACTGGGTGCTGCATCTGCCGGGCCGTCCGCGCACCGAGCTGCGCAACCAGCTCGTGCTGAACTTCGCCCGGCAGGACGTCGCCGACTGGGCCTTCGGCCGGCTCACCCGGCTGGTCGCCGAGCACCGCGTGGACTTCCTCAAGTGGGACATGAACCGTGTCTTCGGCGAGTCCGGCTGGGCGGGCCCGGAGGGCGGCAACGACCGGCTGTGGACGCGCTACGTGCACCAGCTGTACGGCGTGCTGGACCGGCTGCGTCAGGCGCACCCGGAGCTGCGGATCGAGACGTGCAGCGGGGGCGGCGGCCGGGTCGACCTGGGCATCCTCGCCCGCACCGACCAGGCGTGGACGTCCGACAACACCGACGCCGTGGACCGGCTGGGCATCCAGCGGGGCTTCAGCCAGGTGTATCCGGCGCGGGTGATGTCGGCGTGGGTGACGGACGTGCCCAACCAGCTCACCCGGCTGTCCGTGCCGCTGCGGTTCCGGTTCCACGCGGCGATGGCCGGGCTGCTGGGTCTCGGCGGCGACCTCACCCGCTGGAACGAGGAGGAACTGGCCGAGGCCGCGGCACTGGTGGCGCGGTACAAGGAGATCCGGCACCTGGTGCAGCACGGCGACCAGTACCGGATCGGCGACCCGTACGGCGACGGCGCGTCGGCCGTGCAGTACGTGGCCGCGGACGGGGGTGAGGCGGTGGTGCTGGTCTTCCGCGCCAGCCCGCGGCACGGGTCCCCGCGGGTGCCGCTCCGGCTGCGCGGTCTGCCGTCGGGCGTCCGCTTCCGGGACACGGGGACGGGAACGGTGCACCACGCGACGGTGCTGACGGAGTACGGACTTGACGTCGGACTGCCGAGCGGCGACTGGGCGAGCGCCGTGATCCACCTGGAGCGGGTGCCGGACGGCGCCGGGGACCGGGCGGAGCGCTGAGAAGGGGAGGCGGTCAGGCGGAGAGGGCGATACGCGCGGTGATGCTCTTGCCCTCCGCCTCCTGACGGACGTCAAGGGCATCGGCGACGGCCATGACGATCTCGAGACCGTGCTGCCCCACCCGGCCCGGGTCGGCGTCCCGGGGCCGCGGCGCCTCCGGGTTGCCGTCGTGGACGACCACCTCCACGGCGTCGCCGAAGACCCGCAGGTCCAGCCCGACGGGGCCCGGCGCGTACTTGCGGGCGTTGGTCACCAGTTCGCTGACCACGAGCTGGGTGATCTCCACCACCCGATCCTGCACCGGCAGGCCGTTCTCCGTCCGCGCCCGCTCGAGGAACTCGGCCGCCAGGTGGCGTGCCTGCGCTATCCACGCGCCCTCGGCGTCCAGGGCGTAGGAAGCCCTCAGCCGAGGCACGCCAGGCACTGTCTCCCCCTCGTCGACAGAAACTGATTCCATCCGGTCCGCCTTTACTCGATCACACCGCGCGACTACCCGCATCGCTCCCCCGCACGCCCAAGAAGTGTGACAGGTCCGTCGGACAGGTCAGCCTGCCAGGTGCCGCTCGAGCCAGTCACCTGCGGTGCGGCGGAACAGACGACGGTTGTCGGCGCGGCGGAAGTCGTGACCTTCGTCACGCAGCAGGAGCAGCTCCGCCTCCAGGCCGCGTTCCCGCGCGGCCCTGACGAACTGCTCGGACTCACCGGGCGGCACGTTGGTGTCGTGCTCGCCGTGCACGGCGAGGACCGGGGCACGCAGGGCGTCGACCCGGCTCATCGGCGACAGGGCGCGCAGCAGGTCGCGGTCGCGTTCCGGATGGCCGTACTTGTGCGCGGCGGACTGCGCGATCCAGGGCTCGGTCCCGGCGAAGAAGGTGGTCAGGTCCGACATGCCGCACACGGCCACGCCGGTGCGGAACAGGTCGGGGTGCCACACCAGGGACGCCATGGTGAGGTAGCCGCCGTAGGAGCGGCCCATGACGGCCATCCGGCGGGGGTCGGCGAGGCCCTGCACCATGACGTGCGCCGCGCAGTCCGCGACGTCGTCGATGGCCGAGAAGCGTCCGGCGCCCAGGTCGGCGTCGGTGAAGCTGCGGCCGTGGCCGGAGGAGCCGCGCACGTCGGGGGCGAACACGTCCAGGCCGCGGCCGAGCAGCTCCAGGTAGAGCGGTTCGAGGACGGGGCGTTCCTGTTCCTCCGGCCCGCCGTGCAGATGCAGGACGCAGGGTGCGGGTTCGCCGGGTGAACGGCCGGGCGCGCGGTAGTACCAGCCGCCGAGCTGGAGGCCGTCCCGGGCGACGGGCCGCACGGGCGTGGGGCGCACCGGGGTGAGGCCGGGCGGGAAGGCGTCCTCGTCGCGGGAGGACCAGGGGGTGCGCAGGGGCGCGCCGTGCGGCAGCCACCAGACGCCGGGGTGACGTCCCGACCCGGACAGCGCGACGACGGGCGCGTCGGGGCCGGCGGTGGGCGCGATCCGGGTGACGACCTCGTGCGGCAGGTCGACGCGGCGCGCGTCACCGGCCGAGGGCGGGGTGACCGAGCGGGGCGCGGCGCCGTACGGCGGGGCGGCCTTCAGCGCGCGCAGTTCCAGTTCGCTGACCCCGAGCCGGTTCCACGACAGCACGGCGCGGCGGCCGTCGCGGCCGAGGGCGAGGAGTTCGAGGCCGCAGTCGTCGCGTTCGGCGACCACCCGGGTGCTGTGGAGCCCGCCGCGCGTGTCGAGGTGGGCGGCGAGCAGGGCCGCGTACTCGCGTCCGGCGTCGCTGCGCAGCCAGAGCGTGCCCGCCGACGGGGCGAAGCCGCCCACCCAGGGGTCTCCGTCGGCGACCGGGAAGGCGCAGGTCACGGCCGAGTCCACGGTGCGGACGACCAGGGCCTCGCGGCGTCCGCGGGGGCCCCGGTAGACGAGGGCGAGGCGGCCGTCGCGGCTGAGGTCGCACACGCGCTGGTTGGCGGCGCCGCGTTCGCTGAACAGCAGGACGGGCGCGGCGGTGCCCTCCGGGTCGACGAGGTAGGCGGACAGGGTCCGCTCCTCCAGCTCACGACCGGACCCGGGCAGCACGCCGCCGTCGGCGGAACCCAGCCGCCCGCCGGCCGGGTCGAGCAGGACGGCCCGGCCTCCGCGGCCCGCCCACTGCGGCGCGTGCTCGGTACCGGGCGGTCCGGGCGCCTCCGCGTGGTACCGGTCGGCGTGGCCGGGCGGTGCGGACTCGGTGACGGTCACCGCGATCGCGGAGCCGTCGTGCTGCCAGCAGCCGAGCCGCGCGGACGTGCCCGACTCACCGCCGGCCAGCAGATGCCGGCCGCTGCCGTCGGGGCGTACGCACAGCACCCGGGTCAGCTCGCCGCCGCCGGGCGCCGTGGTGTAGGCGATCCACCGGCCGTCCGGCGACCAGGACACCTCAGTGACGGGGTGCGGGTCGCCGTCGAGCCGGCGCACCTCCGGGCCGTCGACAGGACCGGTCCACAGCTGCGGCACCCCGGCCCGGTCGCAGATGAAGGCGACGTGCCGGCCGCTGGGGTCGGCGGAGGGGTACCAGCAGCCGTGCACCGCCGGGGGCGGCAGGTCGTACGGCGCCGAGGTGTCGGCCAGGGGGGCGGACTCCGGGGCGTGGAGCGCGCTGCCGGGGTTGCGGGTCGCCGTCATCGGATCCCGTGGGTCTGGAGCCACGTCTCGAGCAGGGCGATCTGCCACAGGGCGTTGGCGCCGCGCCGGGTGCGGTGGGCGTCGGGCTCGGCGAGGAGCCGCTCCACGTACTCGTCGCGGAACACGCCGCGCGCCCGGGCCTCGGGGGCGGTCATGGTGTCGCGGACCCGCTGGAGGACGGGCCCGGCCATGTGCCGGATCGCCGGGACCGGGAAATAGCCCTTGGGCCGGTCGACGACCTCCCGCGGCAGCACACGGCGGCCCGCGGCCTTCAGGACGCCCTTGCCGCCGTCGGCGAGCTTCAGCTCGGGCGGGCAGGCGGCGGCCAGTTCCACCAGCTCGTGGTCGAGGAACGGCACCCGGGCCTCCAGACCCCAGTCCATGGTCATGTTGTCGACCCGCTTGACCGGGTCGTCGACCATCATCACCAGGGTGTCCAGGCGGAGTTGGGCGTCCAGGGCGGTGTCGGCGCCGTCCTGCGCCATGTGCTCGCGGATGAACTCCGCCGAGGTGTCCCGGTCGGGCAGCATCTCCGGGCGCAGCACGTCCGCCATGTCGGCGTGGGAGCGGTCGGCGTAGGCGTCGACGTACGCCTCGGCGGCCCGCTCGCGGGGCGCGCCCGCCATGGCCGGGTACCAGTCGTAGCCGGCGAACACCTCGTCGGCGCCCTGCCCGCTCTGCACGACCTTGACCTCCTTGGCGACCTGCTCGGACAGCAGGTGGAAGGCGACCACGTCGTGGCTCATCATGGGTTCGCTCATGGCGCGGACGGCTCCGTCGAGGGCGCCGGCGACCCGGTCGGAGGGCACCATCAGCTGGTGGTGGCGGGTGTCGAAGTGCCGGGCCACCAGGTCGGAGTAGTGGAACTCGTCGCCGTCCTCGTCGCCCTCGGACTCGAAGCCGACGCTGAAGGTCGCCAGGTCCCGCTGCCCCTCGTCGGCCAGCAGCGCGACGATCAGGCTGGAGTCCAGCCCTCCGGAGAGCAGCACGCCCACGGGCACGTCGGCGACCATGCGGCGGCGCACGGCGGTGCGCAGGGCGTCCAGGACCGCGTCGGTCCAGTCGTCGGCGGTGAGGTCCGCGTAGGCGGGGCGCCGGGTGTGGAGGGGGTGCCAGTAGCGGCGGTCGTGCTGGGTGCCGTCGGGCTCGACGACGCGCACGGTGGCCGGGGGCAGCTTGCGGACGCCGTTGAGGACGGTGCGGGGCGCGACGACCGTGGCGTGCCAGCTCAGGTACTGGTGCAGCGCGACCGGGTCGAGGGAGGTGTCGACGCCGCCGCCCGCGAGCAGGGCGGGCAGCGAGGAGGCGAACCTCAGCCGCTCGGCGGTGGCCGAGAGGTAGAGAGGCTTGATGCCCAGCCGGTCGCGGCCGAGGACGACGCGGCCGGTGTCCTGCTCGACGATCACGAAGGCGAACATGCCGTGGAAGCGGTCGACGCAGTCGGCGCCCCACTGCTGGTACGCCTTCAGCACCACCTCGGTGTCGGAGTGCGAGAAGAAGCGGTGCCCGAGGGCGTGCAGTTCGTCGCGCAGCTCACGGTAGTTGTAGACGCAGCCGTTGAAGACCCCGGTGAGGCGGGCGCCCGGGTCGGTCATGGGCTGGGCGCCGCACTCCGACAGGTCGATGATCTTCAGCCGCCGGTGTCCGAGGGCGACCGGGCCCTGGGACCACAGGCCGCGTCCGTCCGGGCCGCGCGGTGCGAGCCGGTCGGTCATGCGCTCCACCGCCGCGATGTCGGGCCGGCCGCCGTCGAGCCGTATCTCCCCGCTGAGGCCGCACATCAGCAGTTCCTCCCTTCCCTCGGTTCCCGGTCCCTCGGGGCGGTGTCCTGCTGGATGACGGCGTGGCTGTTCTCGGACATGGGGTGGTGATCACTCTCCTGGTTCGGGATCGGGTGGCGGGCCCGCCGCCGGACGCGGCGCGGGCCGGTGCGCCGGATCAGCCCGGCGTGACCGGGTGGAGGCGGGAGCGGTCGCCCGCGTGCCGGGTGGCGGCCTGGGGGCGCGCGCGACGGGTTCCGGCGCGGGCCTGGAGGCGGTCGCCACGCGTCTCGGTGACGAGCAGGTCGATGCCGGTCGGCAGGTCGGCCTCGCGGACCGTGCGGCGCAGCCGGTCGGCCGCGCTGCCGGCGGCGAGAGCCTCGTCGAGCAGGTCGCGCACGGTGACGAAGTCGCCGGACGCCTCCAGGGCCGGGCGCAGCCGGTGCAGCATGCGGCGCAGCACCAGGTGGGCGGGGGCGGCGCGGCGGGTCCACGGGTCGACCAGCGGGCCTTCCAGGCCGGAGCGCGCGGCGCGCCAGCCGGCGGCGCGCAGCCATTCGTGGTGACCGTCGCAGCGCGGGTCTGCGCCGCGTTCCAAGCGGTGGCAGGCGTCGCGCACCAGAGCCCGGAAGAGGCCGGCGATCAGCACGACCGTCTCGGCGCGCGGGCAGGCGTCGCCGATCCGCAGCTCCAGCGTCCGCTGGTGGGCGGAGGGACGTACGTCCTGGTAGAGCATGCCGGTGTCGCTGATGACGCCGGAACCGATCAGTTCGGCGACGGCGGCGTCGTACGCGGCGGCGTCCCGGTAGCAGCCGGCCGGGCCGGCGGTGGGCCAGCGCTGCCAGAGCATGGTGCGCCAGGAGGCGTAGCCGGTGTCGGAGCCCAGCCAGTACGGGGAGCTGGCGGACAGCGCGAGCAGCGGCGGCAGCCAGGGCGACACCAGGCACATGGCGCGGACCGCGGTGTCGCGGTCGGGCACGTCGGCGTGCACCTGGGCGCTGCAGATGAGCTGTTCGTCGGCGACCCGGCGGTACTCCTCCGCCATCCGCCGGAAGCGGGGGTCGGCGGTGACGTCGCGCGGGGTCACCCGGGCCAGCGGCACGGTGCCGGCGGCGACGACGGCCAGGCCCTCATGGGCGGCCGCGGCGGCCAGGCGGCGCCGGGTGCCGGACAGGTCGGCGTAGAGCCCGTCGAGGGTGTCGTGGACCTCGCTGTTGCTCTCCACCGCGGACTGCTGCAGCTCGCTGCTGAAACCGGTGGTGCCGAGTCTTTCCAACAGCCGTCCGGCCCGTGGCACGAGTCGCCCGCTCTCCGCGTCCAGGACGTGGAATTCTTCCTCTGCTCCGATACGCACCGTCACCGCCGGTTTCCCCTTGCCCTAGTCCTGTGCCGGCCCCGCGACGGCTCAGGAGCCACCGGCGGCGCTTTCGGCACACCCCGGGTGCCCCGGATGGCGCAAGAGCAATCGAACAGCCCTCGTCAACGGCGTACGGACCACCGAGTGCGGGGGGCGGTCAGCTCGTTCGGAGGCGGTGGCTGTCGCGCAGGTCGAAGACCTCGTCGAGGCCGGTGAGGTGGAGCAGCCGGCGCAGCGCCTCGGGCACGGCCACGAGGATCAGTCCGGCGCCCGCCGCGACGACGTGGTTGCGTACGGCGATCAGCGCGGTGATGCCGCTGGAGTCGCAGAAGCCCAGCTCGCCCAGGTCCACCACGAGCATCAGCCCGGCGGAGACGACCGCGCCGACGGCGGCCCGGCGCAGTTGGTGGGCGTTGCTGTGGTCGAGGTCGCCGGCCACCTCGAGGAGGGCGCCGGCGGGCGTGCGGGACGAGACGATCGTCAGGGGTTTCATGGGGGTCGCTCTGTTCGTTCCGTGAAACTCGTGCTGAGAAGGGTGGTCGGGGGGCCGGTATCAGGCGGTGGCGGGGACGCCGATCGCGAGGAGCGCGGTGTCGTCGTCGAGGCCGTCGCCGAAGTCGCTCAGCAGCCCGGTGAGGGCGTCGACCAGGGCGCGGCCGCCCGCGGGGGCGCGCGCCGCGGCGAACGACCGCAGCGCGTCGTAGCCGTAGAGCTCCCGGTCGGGGCCGACGCGGGCCTCGGTGAGGCCGTCGGTGTAGAGCAGCAGCGTGTCACCGGGCCCCAGCACGGTGCTCACCTCGACGAACTGCGCCGTGGGGAGGACGCCGACCAGCATGCCGCCGAGGGTGCTCAGGAACTCGGCCGTGCCGTCGGCGCGCAGGATCAGCGCGGGGGGATGGCCGCCGGAGGCGAGCCGGATTTCCAGGGTGTCCCCCACCCGTTCGAACACGCCGGCCACGGCGGTGCAGTAGCGGGGGTCGTCGCCGGTGTAGCGCGCCATGAGGGCCTTGTTGAGGGTCCGCAGGTCGTCCACCGGGTCCGCGTCCTGGATCATGGCGGCGCGCAGGGTGTAGCGGGTGAGCGAGGTCAGGGCCGCGGCCTGGGGGCCCTTGCCGCAGACGTCGCCGAGGAAGAAGGCGGTCCGGGTGTCGTCCAGGGCGAACAGGTCGTAGAAGTCGCCGCCGAGCTCCATCGGGGAGGCCGTGTGGTAGTAGCCGGCCGTCTCCACCCCGGGGAGGTCGGGGAGGGTGTCGGGCAGCAGGCTGCGCTGGAGCACGGCCAGGGCCTCGCGCAGCTGGGCGCGGTCGGCCTCGGCCTGTTCGCGCGCCTCCTCGGCGGCCCGGCGGGCGCGCAGCAGTTCCTGCTCGTAGGCGCGCCGGTCGGTGGCGTCGAAGACGGTGGTGCGGATCAGCAGCGGCTCGCCGTCGGAACCGCGCTTGAGGGTGGAGGTGACCAGCACCGGCAGCCGGGGTCCGGCGGCGGTGCGCATCTCCAGCGCGACGCCGCCGAGATGTCCCTGCATGCGGAGCAGCGGGGCGAAGTGCGTCTCGTGGTAGAGCCGGCCGCCGACCGTGAGCAGGTCGCTGAAGCGCTTGCGGCCGACGACCTCCTCGCGGGAGAGGCCGAGCCAACCCAGCAGGGTGGCGTTGATCTTGGCTATGGTGCCGTCCATAAGGGTGGACAGGTAGCCGCACGGCGCCGACTCGTACAGGTCCTCCGCCGAGTCCTCCAGCAGGGCGCTGAACGCGGGGCCGGTGCCGGTCGTCTCCGCGTCGGGGTCGTCCGCGGCGCCCGGGTTCAACGGGCTCCTGAGGACAGGAAGGCGCGGATCGCCGATGCGGTGGCCTCGGGGGCGCTGAGCTGCGGGCAGTGGCCGACGGCGTCGAGGGTGACCAGTTCGCTGCCCTCCACGGCGGCGTGGACGTACGCGCCGACCTCGCGGGGCGCGATGGCGTCCTGCTCGCACTCCAGGATCAGGGTGGGCACGGTGACGGTCTCCAGGTCCTTGCGGCTGTCGGAAAGGAAGGTCGTGCGGGCGAAGACCCGGGCGATGTCCGGGTCGGTCGCGCAGAAGCTGTTGGTCAGCTCCTCGCCGAGCTCCGGGCGGTCCGGGTTGCCCATGATGAGCGGTGCCATGGTGGCCGACCAGCCGAGGTAGTTGGACTCCAGCGACTCCAGCAGCTCGTCGATGTCCTCGGCGCTGAAGCCGCCGCGGTAGCCGTCCTCGTCGATGTAGCGCGGCGAGGGGCAGACCATGACCAGGGCGCCGATGCGCTCCGGGGCGGCGGCCGCGGCCAGCACGCCGGTCATCGCGCTCACCGAGTGGCCGACGACGATCGCGTCGCGCAGGTCGAGCTCCTCGCAGACCTCCACCAGGTCGCGGGCGTAGCCGTCGAGGGAGGAGTAGCGGTCCTCCCTCCAGGCGGACAGGTCGGAGCGGCCGGCGCCGACGTAGTCGAAGAGCACCAGCGGGTGGTCCTCTGCGAGGAAGGGCTCGACCAGGCGCCACATGTTCTGGTCGCAGCCGAAGCCGTGGACGAGAACGACGGGCCGCCCGGTGGCGGCACCGGTCACCCGGACGTTGTTCCTGCGCAGGATGCTCATCCGCCCATGCTCGCACGCCGGGCACGGTGGCCGTCGACGGCCTCAGACGATGACGTCGCCCGGGGGGCGGGCCCCGTCGGCGCGTGCCCCGCCGGTGCGGGCCTCCAGGGCGCGCAGCACGGCCACCATGTCCTCGTCGCCGTGTCCGCCCGTCACGGTCTCCTCGAAGAGGGCGTGGCACACGTCGAGCAGCGGGGAGGCCACCCCGGCCGCGCGGGCGGCCTCGGCGATCAGCCGGTTGTTCTTCAGCACGTCGGTGGCGGCGGCCTGGACCGCGAAGTCCCGGGCGAGCAGCTTGGGCGCCTTCATCCGGGACACGGAACTGGCCATGGGGCCCGCGTCCAGCACGTCGAGGAAGCGGGCGCGGTCCAGTCCGTGCCGGTCGGCGAAGTGGAACGCCTCGGTGAGCCCTGTGACCTGGGTGATCAGGAAGATGTTGACGGCGAGCTTCATCAGCAGGGCGCCCGGCACCGGCCCGCAGTCGAAGCTCTCCCTGCACATCGGGGCGAGCAGCGGGCGCACGTCCGCGAGGACGGAGTCCTCGCCGGCCAGCATCGCGACGAGTTCTCCCTGCTCGGCGGGGACGCGGGAGCCGGACACGGGGGCCTCGGCGTAGGCGCCTCCGGCGGCGCGTACGTCCTTCTCCAGCGCGGCGGAGTACTCGGCGGAGGTGGTGCCCATGTGGACGACGGTGCGCCCGGCCAGGCGCGTTCCGAAAGCGGGGGTGCCGCGGCCGAGCACCGCGTCGACGGCCGCCTCGTCGGCCAGCATCAGCAGCACGGTGTCCGCCCGCTCGAAGACCTCCGCCGGACTCGCGGCCACCTCGGCGCCGGCCTCGCTCAGGGGCGCGCACCGCTCCAGGGTGCGGTTCCACACGACGAGCGGGATGCCGGCGCGCGCGAGGTTGAGCGCCATGGGCCGCCCCATGACCCCGAGTCCGACGAAGCCCACACGCATGCCGCACCATCCGTTCCCCGGCTCTCCGCTATGACCGCTGTCATAGTAGCGCCCTTCATGACGGCGGTCATAGGGTGGATCGGCGGGACGCTCGACGAGATGCGGGAGGCCGGGATGGCAGGGGCCGAGCGGGGGCCGCGGGAGCGGATGGTCTTCAGCGCCGCCCAGCTGATCCGGCGCGCGGGGGTCGGCGCGACGGGCATGCGCGAGGTGGCCGCCCACGCGCGGGCGCCGCGCGGCTCGCTCCAGCACTACTTCCCCGACGGCAAGGAGCAGCTCGTCAACGAGGCCGTCGGCTGGGCCGGGAGGTACGCGGGGAACCGGGTCCCACGGTTCCTCGCCGCGCTGCCCGAGCCGACGCCGTCCGGCCTGTTCTCCGAGATGGTCCGCCAGTGGACCGACGAGTACGAGACCGAGGGGTTCGAGGGCGGCTGCCCGGTCGCGGCGGCCACGGTGGACTGCGCCCGTACGGCGGACTCCACGCGGCAGGCCGCGGAGGCCGCCTTCACCCGGTGGACGGGCGCGGTGGCCGGCGCCCTGACGGACATGGGCGTGCCCGAGGAGCGCAGCCGCCCGCTCGCCACGCTGATGATCAGCTCTCTCGAAGGGGCGCTCCTGATCGCCCGGGCCGAGCGCAGCGTCCGCGCCCTGACGACGGCGGTCCGCGAACTCGGCCCCTTGCTGGACGCGGCGGTGCCCCGGCCCGCGGCTGACGGCGGAACGGGCGAAGCCGTCGGAAGCTGACGCCGCGTTGACTACAGTGATCGCGCCAGTATCCGGCGTTTCCTGGACCTATGGATCTGTGAGGTAATCGCGAACCATGTCGACCGAAACGTTTGAGTTCCAGGTAGAGGCTCGTCAGCTGCTCCAGCTGATGATCCACTCGGTCTACTCGAACAAGGACGTCTTCCTCCGTGAGCTCGTCTCCAACGCCTCGGACGCGCTCGACAAGCTGCGGCTGGCCAAGCTGCGCGACGACACGCTCGACGCCGACGTCTCCGACCTGCACATCGAGCTGGAGACCGACCGGGAGGCCCGGACGCTCACCGTGCGGGACAACGGCGTCGGCATGTCGTACGACGAGGTCGGCGAGCTGATCGGGACCATCGCCAACTCGGGCACGGCGCAGTTCCTGAAGGAGCTGAAGGAGGCGCAGGACGCGGCCGGGGCGGAGGGGCTGATCGGGCAGTTCGGCGTCGGCTTCTACTCCGGGTTCATGGTCGCCGACGAGGTGACCCTGGTGACCCGCAAGGCCGGGGAGAAGCAGGGCACCCGCTGGTCCTCGCGCGGCGAGGGCACGTACACGCTGGAACGGGTCGACGACGCACCGCAGGGCACCTCCGTCGTGCTGCACCTCAAGCCCGCCGATCCGGACAACCAGCTGCACGACTACACGTCGGTGTGGAAGCTCAGGGAGATCGTCAAGCGCTACTCGGACTTCATCACCTGGCCGATCCGGCTCGTCGGGGAGAAGGACGGCGAGGGCGACGACGGCGAGGCCGCCGAGCCCGAGACGCTGAACTCGATGAAGGCGCTGTGGGCGCGCCCGCGCGACGAGGTCTCCGAGGACGAGTACCACGAGCTGTACAAGCACATCGGCCACGACTGGCGCGAGCCGCTGGAGACGATCCAGCTGCACGCGGAGGGCACCTTCGAGTACCAGGCCCTGCTGTTCGTCCCGTCGCACGCCCCGCACGACCTGTTCCGGCAGAACACGCGGCACGGCCTCCAGCTGTACGTGAAGCGCGTGTTCATCATGGACGACTGCGAGGCGCTGCTCCCGTCGTACCTGCGGTTCGTCAAGGGCGTGGTGGACGCGCAGGACCTCTCGCTCAACGTGTCCCGCGAGATCCTCCAGCAGGACCGGCACATCCGCATGATGCAGCGCCGCCTCACCAAGAAGGTGCTGTCCTCGGTGAAGAGCATGATGACCGCGGACGCGGAGAAGTACGCCACGTTCTGGCGGGAGTTCGGCGCGGTGTTGAAGGAGGGTCTGGTCACCGACCCCGACAACCGGGACGCGCTGCTCGCGGTGGCGTCGTTCGCCTCCACGCACGAGGACGGCGAGGCGGTCACGCTCAAGCGGTACGTCGAGCGGATGCCGGAGGGCCAGGACGACATCTACTACATCACCGGCGAGTCCCGCGAGACGGTCGACAACTCCCCGCACATGGAGGCGTTCCGGGAGCGCGGCATCGAGGTGCTGCTGCTCACCGACCCGGTCGACGAGGTGTGGACGGACGCCGTCGGCGAGTTCGAGGGCAAGCGGCTGCGGTCGGTCGCCAAGGGCGAGATCGACCTGGACGCGCGCGAGGACGACAGGAGCGAGGACGAGCAGAAGCAGCAGGCGGAGGCGTACGCGGGTCTGCTCGGCTGGATGCGCGAGCGGCTGGACGACGACGTCAAGGAGGTCCGTCTGTCGACGCGGCTCACCCGCTCCCCGGCCTGTCTCGTCGCCGACGCGGACGACCTCACTCCGGCGCTGGAGAACATGTACCGGGCCATGGGCCAGGAGGTGCCGCACAGCAGGCGCATCCTCGAGCTCAACCCGGACCACGCCCTGGTGAAGGGGCTGAACGAGGCGTACGCGGAGCGGGAGGACCGCTCGGAGCTCGCCGACACCGCCGAACTGCTGTACACCCTGGCCGTGGTGGCGGAGGGCGGCCGGCCCAAGGACCCGGCACGGTTCGTGCGGCTGACGGCGGACCGCCTGGAGCGCACGCTGTGAGGTGAGGCGGCTCTCCTGGACGCCGCGGCCCGCCGTCCCCGCCCGTCAGACGCGGGCGGGCCCGGCGGGCCTCCCCTTGCGGGCCGCTTCCCGCAGCCGCCTGCCGCGGCGGGTCGCGCCCCAGGGCTTCAGGACGGAGATCGCCGTCATGAAGACGTAGGCGGACAGGGACACGACCGGGCCCGTCAGGACGTCCCCGCCGTCCGGCAGCGCGTGCCCGGCGGACACGGCCGCCACCGCGTCGTTCACGCCCGGCCGCAGCGCGAAGACGGTCGCCGTGGTGGTGGCGAGGGTCAGCCAGAACTTGGTCCACACCCAGCGGTGCCGGGCCAGCCCCCAGGGCGTGCCCAGGGCCAGGACCAGACCGCTGCCGAGGGTCAGCAGCGCGATCGGCAGCAGCAGCCGGTCGGCGAACAGCTGCATGGACCGCACGGCCGCCTCCACCGTGGCGGGCGACCCTGTGGTGTTCGCGGCCACGCCGAGCGCGAGCAGCCCGGCGGAGAGCCCCAGCCAGCCGGCGGAGGCGACGACATGGACGACGAGGAAGGCCCGGCGTGCGGGGCGGTCGAGTCTCACGCCGTCCACGGTGCCGGTCCCGCCCGGTCAGGACATCCCACGACGGGAGTAACCGCGCGTACCGACATGGGCGTACGTCGCGTAGGGCGGGGGCACACGTGAGCGGTGACCACAGCAGACCTCCTCTTCGCCCTCCTCGGCGCGGTCGCCCTGGCCGCGGCCGTGCTCCCGCGGCTGCTGGCCCGCAAGCCGCTGTCGCTGCCCCTGGTGTTCCTGGCGCTCGGCGCCGCCGTCCAGCTGCTGCCGCTCCCGCTGCCGGACATCGACCCGGTGGCGGACGGGGTGTGGGTGGAGCATGTCGCGGAGATCTGCGTGGTCCTCTCCCTCATGGGCGCGGGCCTCGCCCTGAACCGGCCCTTCGGCCGCGCGACCTGGCAGGGCGTGTGGCGTCAGCTCGGCATCACGATGCCGCTGACCATAGCCGCCGCCGCCGCCCTCGCCTGGGGCCTGCTGGACTGGCCGGTGGCAGCCGCGCTGCTGCTGGCGGCGGTGCTCGCGCCGACCGACCCGGTGCTCGCCTCCGAGGTGCGCGTCGGTGAGCCCACGGACGCCGAGCACGACGAGGACGAGGTCCGCTTCACCCTGACCGGTGAGGCGGGGCTGAACGACGGGCTCGCCTTCCCGTTCGTCGCCGCCGCGACGGCCCTCGCCGCCGCGGGCGGGCAGATCACCGGCGGCGGTGTCGGCCACTGGCTGCTGGTGGACGTGCTGTACAAGTGCACGGCGGGAGTGGCCGCGGGGCTGGCCGTCGGGGCGCTGCTGGGCCGGCTGTTCTTCCGGGCCCGGTGGCGGGCGATGCGGCTGTCGGAGCACAGCGAGGGGTTCGTCGCCCTCGGCGTGACGTTCCTCGCGTACGGGGTGACGGAGCTGGTGCACGGCTACGGCTTCCTGGCGGTGTTCGTCACCGCCTGCCGGATCCGCTCGGCGGAGCGCACGCACGGCTACCACGGGGTGCTGCACGACTTCGTGGAGCAGATCGAGCGGCTGCTGACGGCGGGGCTGCTGTTCCTGGCGGGCGCGTTCGTCGCCCAGGGCGGTCTGGGACCGCTCAGCTGGCAGGGCGCGGCGGTCGGCATGATGCTGCTGCTCGTCGTCCGCCCGCTGGCCGGGTGGGTCGCCCAGTTCGGCGCGGCGGCGGGCCCGCGGGAGCGGGTGGTCACGGCGTTCTTCGGCATCCGCGGCATCGGCTCCCTGTTCTACCTGGCGTACGCGCTGGACTCGCACGACTTCGGGGTGCCCCCCGAGGTGCTGTGGGCGGTGGTGACCTTCACGGTGGTCGCCTCGGTGGTGCTGCACGGGGTGAGTGCCACGCCGGTCATCTCCCGTCTGGACCGGTTGCGGCTGCACCGGGCCAGGACGAACGGCGCCGGGCCTGATCCCCACGACCACGAGGTGGCGGGCGAGCGCCTCTGAACGCCACGCGCCACGGGCGTCCGGCGAGCGGTCCGTCCCGATGTGCGGGGCCGCCGGGTTCGGTGTTGTGTGGGGATCATGCGGCGCGAGGACGGGCGGCCGGGCCCCGGGGACGACGTCGAGGCGGTCCTCGACGAGCTGTACGCGCTGCCGCCGTCGGAGTTCGTCGCCCGGCGGGAGGAGCGCGCGGCGCGGGCCCGGACACGGCGCCGCGTCCAGGACGCCCGCCGTATCCACGCCGCCCGCCGTCCCACCCTCGCCGGGTGGGCCGCGAACCTTCTGCGGCGGTCGCGGCCCGACGAGGCGCAGCGCTTCCTGGAGCTGGGGCGCGCGCTGCGGGAGGCGTACACCACGCTCGATCCGAGCGGTCTGAAGGAGCTGTCGGCGCAGCGGCGGCGCATCGTCTCCGAGATGTCACGGCAGGCGGCGGCGCTGGCGCGGGAGGCGGGTCGTCCGCTGTCGGACGCGGTGCAGCGGGACGTCGAGACGACGCTGCGGGCGGTGCTGGCCGACCCGGAGGCCGCCGCGGTGTGGGAGGCGGGCCGGGTGGAGGGCGTGCTCACCCCTCCCTCGGAGTTCGGCGCGGACGCCGTCGCCGCCGTGCCGCCGCGCCGCGAGTCCACGCCCGCCCGGACGTCCCGCAAGGACGCGACGACGGCGCGCGGGAAGAAGGACGAGGAGGCCGAGCGGCGGCGCGCCGAGCGGGAGGAGCGCGGCGCCCGGGCCCGGGAGGAGGCGCGGGACGCCGAGAAGCGGCTGCGCGAGCGGCGCGCGGCCCGCGAGGAGGCCGCGGCGGCGCTGGAACGGGCGGACGAGCAGGAGCGGGAGGCGGGTGAGCGGGTGGCCGCCCTGGAGGAACAGCTCGCCCGGGCCCGTACGGAGCGGGAGCGGACGCACGCGGAACTCGGCGAGGCGCGCGAGCGCGACCGGGCGGCGGAGGTGGAACTGGTGGAAGCCGAGCGCGAGGCGGCGGCCGCCGCGCGCCGGGCCGCACGGGCGGAGAGGGACAACACGTGACCGGGCAGCACGGAAGACGGCGGAGCGGGGAGAGACAGGTGCGGCGCTGCGGGTACCCGGGAACCGCACCCGCCTGCCGGCACGCCCGGGCGGGGCGGCCGGACGGAGCGGAGCACGGGAGGTGCGTCACGTGACGGAGCGGGGACGGGCCGCCCGCCGGACGGGGGCCGCGGCATGACGCACGACGCCACGCGGGGCCCGGCGGACGGTGTCGCCCGGGCCGTGCCGGCGTCGCTGCCCTCGCTGCTGGCGTCCCTCGACGCCGGCGCGTACGTGGTGGACGCGACGGGCGCGGTCGTGGCCGTGAACGCGCGGGCCGAGGAGCTCCTGGGACGGCCGGCCGGGGACTTCCTGGGCCGGGACGCGCACGAGCTGCTGCACCGCAGCCGGTACGGCGCCACCCTGCCGCTCGCCCAGTGCGGGATGCGGCGGGCGTACATGGCGGGCCGCACCGTGCAGTCGGAGGAGGAGTGGTTCGAGCGCGGCGACGGGTCGCTCCTCCCGGTGTCCTGGCTGGTCACACCGTGCCGTACGGACGACGGGACGGTCCGCACGCTGGTGGTGTTCCACGCGCCGCACGACCCGGAGGAGACGCGCACCCCGGGCGACCGGTTCAGCAGCCCGCTGCCCGAGCTGGAGCGGCTGGCCCTGCTGGCGGAGACCACCACCCAGCTGACCGCCACCCTGGACGTCGAGCAGGCGCTGCGCAGGCTGGTGCGGCTGGTCGCGCCGCAGCTCGCCGACTGGGCGGTCGTCGACCTGGTCACCGAGCGCGGCCGGGTCCACCGGTCGACCGTCGTGCACGCGCGGGACGGCGACCTGGTGCGGCGCGAGGACCTCGAGGGGCCCCTCCCCTCCGTCCCGGAGGACTCGCTGCTGCCGCTGGCGCGGGCGCTGCGTGGGGTCTCCGCCGCGCTGGCAGGGCCCTCCCCGCGGCTCGCGTCGGACTCCCCGCTCGGGGCGCGGCAGGCCCGCCTGTTCGCGGAGTCGGGCATCCACTCCGCGGCCGTCGCGCCGATCCGGGGCGTGCGGGAGGTGCTGGGCGCCCTGACTCTGGGCCGCTCGGACCGGCGGGAGGCGTTCACCCCGGATGATCTGCCCTTGCTGGAGGACATCTGCCGCCGGGCGGGACTGGCGCTGGACAACGCCCGGCTCTACGAGCGGCAGCGCACGGTCGCCGAGACCATGCAGCGCCATCTGCTGCCGCAGCTCCCGCACGTGCCCGGCCTGGAGATGAGCGCCCGGTACCTGGCCGCACCGGACGCCTCGCAGGTGGGCGGCGACTGGTACGACGCGTTCATGCTGCCGGACGGGGCGACCGCGCTGGCCGTCGGGGACGTCGTCGGGCACGACCTGGACGCGGCGGCGGGCATGGCGCAGCTGCGCAACGTGCTGCGTGCCTACGCGTGGGCGCAGCAGGAGCCGCCGAACGCCATCGTGTCGCGGCTGGACCAGGCGGCCATGCACATCACCGACGTCACCATGGCGACCCTGCTGTTCGCCCGCCTGGACCGGGAGGACGACGGGCGGTGGACGCTGACGTGGACCAACGCGGGTCACCCTCCCCCGCTGCTGGTCACCCGGGACGGCGAGGCGCGCTTCCTCACCGGCGGGCACGGCATGCTGCTCGGAACCGCCCTGGAGCGGCCGCGCCCCGACGGTCAGGCCGAGGTGCCGCCCGGAGCCACGCTGTTGTTCTACACGGACGGCCTGGTCGAGGAGCCGAGCCGGTCGCTGGACGACGGCCTGGAGCTGCTGCGCACGCATGCGGCCACGCTGGCGGAGCACCCGCCGGCGCGGTTCACCGACCTGGTGCTTGAGCGCACCCGCCCGGCCGGCAACGACGACGACGTCGCCCTCCTCACCGTGCGCGTGCCCGTGGAGTAGGACGCCCCCTGGTAGCGGCCTGCGCCCACACAACCGGCGACTTGGCATAGACCTGCCATGATCCAGTCGCTAGGCTTCGCCCCAACTCGTTAGAGAGCGCTCTCAGACGTGTGTGTTCCACCCCCACCTCTGCTGGAACGACGAAGGGCGACCTTCCATGAGACGACGCACCGGACTCACGCACGCGGCCGTGGCCGCGGCACTCCTGATCGGCAGCTGGACGGCGGCCGGCACGCTCCCCGCCTCGGCGCAGGAGGCCCCCGCCTCCACCGCGGCCGACGCCTCCGCGCCCGCCTCCCCCGCACTCCTCGACGCCATGCGGCGCGACCTCGGCCTGACCCGCGCCGAGGCGGAGGACCGGCTGGCCGCCGAGCGGCGGGCCACCGCACTGGCCCCCACGGCACGCAAGACCGCCGGATCCGCCTACGGGGGCGCCTGGTTCGACGCCCGGAGCGGCAGGCTGACCGTCGCCGTCACCCCGGACGCCGGCGCCACGACCGTCCGCACCCTGCGCGAGTCCGGCGCCGCCGTCCGCACCGTCGAGCACACCGAACAGCAGCTGGACACGGCCAAGTCCCGCCTGGACCGGCTCGACGCCCCGGCGGGCGTGGCCAGTTGGGCCGTGGACCCGGCCGCCAACACGGTCGTGGTGAACGTGGTCGAGGACGCACGGACCGACAACGATGTCCGCGCCTTCGTGCGGAAGGCACGCGCGGCCGGCCCGGTGACCGTACGGACGGTCGCGGACGCACCGTCCACGTTCGCCGCGGGCACGGTCGGCGGCGACCCGTACTACACGGGCAACGTCCGTTGCTCCATAGGCTTCTCGGTGCACGGCGGGTTCGTCACCGCCGGGCACTGCGGGGGCGTCGGCCAGCAGGTGCGCGGCTGGGAAGGTTCGTACATCGGGAACTTCCAGGGCTCCTCGTTCCCGGGCAACGACTACGCCTGGGTGAACGTGGGCAGCGGCTGGTGGACCGTGCCGGTGGTGCTCGGCTGGGGCACCGTGCCGGACCAGCTGGTGCGCGGCTCGGCCGAGGCCCCGGTCGGCGCCTCGATCTGCCGCTCGGGTTCGACGACCCGCTGGCACTGCGGGCGCGTGCTGGCCAAGAACGAGACCGTGAACTACGCCCAGGGAGCGGTGCACCAGATGACGAAGACCAGCGTGTGCGCCGAGGGCGGTGACTCGGGCGGGTCGTTCATCAGCGGCGACCAGGCGCAGGGCGTCACCTCCGGCGGCTGGGGCAACTGCTCCAGCGGGGGCGAGACCTGGTTCCAGCCGGTCAACGAGATCCTCAACCGCTACGGGCTGACGCTGCACACGGCCTGACGGCCGCCCCCCTCCGCACTCCAGCGGGCCCCGCCGAACTCCTCGGCGGGGCCCGCTCCTTGCGCTGTCCGGACACCCCACGGCACGCACTCCACAACAGTTACCGGTCCGTAACTCACTCGCGGGTTACCGCCGGTAAGTGAGCGCTGTTAATTTTCGGATTCATCTTCTGCAGCCGCAGCGAGGAGAGAGCCGTGAGCCGTATCAGCAGCGTGCTGACCACCGTCGTCGCGACGACGGCCTGTGTGTGCGCGTCCGCGTCGCCCGCCGCGGCGAGCGACCCCGTCGTGTCGCGGGGTGTCACCATCCCCGCCTTCTACACCCCGCCCGCCGAACTCCCGCCGGGCAACGGCAAGCTGATCCGCCATGAGCCCCTGCGCCTCGGGCTGAGCCTGCCCGGCCTGAACGGCCGCCGCCTGCCGGGCACGGCCACCCGCCTGATGTACACCTCCACCGACTCGAACGGGCAGCCGGTGGCCGTCACCGGCGCCTACATCGAGCCGTCCGCCGGCTGGAAGGGCTCCGGACCGCGCCCCCTGGTCGTCGTCGGCTCCGGCACCATGGGCCAGGGCGACCAGTGCGCGCCCTCCCTCGCCCTGGAGAACCCGCTCACCCTCACCGGGCAGACCGTGTCCTTCGGTTACGAGACCCTCGCGGTCCACCGGCTGCTCGCCACCGGCGCGGCGGTCGTCGTCACCGACTACGTCGGCCTCGGCGCCACCGACCGGCTGCACACCTACGTCAACCGCGTCGACGAGGGGCACGCCATGCTGGACGCGGCCCGGGCGGCGCGCTCCGTGCCCGGCGCGTCCGTCACCGCCGCCTCCCGCGTGGGGATGTACGGCTACAGCCAGGGCGGCGGGGCCAGCGCCGCCGCGGCCGAACTCCAGCGCACCTACGCGCCCGACGTCCCGCTGGTCGGCACCTACAGCGGCGCGCCGCCCGCCGATCTGACGGAGGTGACGAAGGGCATCGACGGCAGCGCGCTCGCCGGTGCGCTCGGCTGGTCCATCAACGGGTTCGCCCAGGCAGCGCCGGCGCTGCGGGAGGTCGTCGAGGCGAACCTGAACGACGCGGGGCGCAAGGCGCTGAAGGACATCTCCACCACCTGCGTGGGCGACGCGATCCTGGGCTACGGCTTCACGAAGAGCACCAGATGGACCACGAGCGGGAAGTCCGTCGGCGAGATCATCGCGGGAGAGCCCGCCGCCCGGGCCGTCCTGGACGACCAGCGTCTCGGCCGGCTGCAGCCCACCGGCCCGGTCCGCCTGGCGACGGGGACACAGGACGACATCGTGCCGCACGCGCAGGCGCGGCAACTGGCCGTGGACTGGTGCAAGAAGGGCGCCGACGTCACCTACAAGGCTGTCAGACTGCCGAACCTGGGCGACAAGCTGCTCACCAACCACCTGGTGCCGCTGCTGACCGACCAGGGCGACGCGGTGGACTGGCTGGCCGACCGGCTCAAGGGCAAGGCGGCGCGCTCCAACTGCTGGACCATGCCCGCACAGCCGTGAGCACCCGGGAATGACATGAGCCCCGCCCCGCGGTTGCGGGACGGGGCTCATGAGCGGAGCGCCGGGCAGGCCTTGCACCTGCATCTCCCCGCAGGAAGCGGGGCGTCTTTCCTTGGACCACCAACGCACGGCCGGGCGGCGGAGATTCGTTCTCGCCGTGACCTGAGAAAACCATAGCGGAGATCGGCTCACCCGTCACATCGGTCACATGGACAGCCCGGCCGGGGCGCGTGCGAACTTCTCCTCGACCTCCGCCCGCTCGGCCGCGTCGGGCCGGGCGGACCGGCAGGACGGCCCGGCGCTGGCGCCGGACATCAGTTCGGAGCACGGGCCCGGCTTACGGTCCGGCAGGCCCAGGACGTGGCCCAGTTCATGGGCGGCGATCCGGACCGTGGAGTGACCGTCCGCCACCGCCTCCCGGCCGAAGTACACGGTGCCGCTGCCCAGGCCGCCGGGCACGGCGCGCGGCCAGCCGTCGACGACGACGATCCGGATGTCCGCCGCTTCGCCGGACGCCGCCGGACGCAGCTCCACCGCGTCGACGCTGTCGTTCCAGATGGCCGCGCCCCGGTCGACGGCGGAAGCGAACTCCCCGGCCCGGCCGGTGTCGTAGGTGAGCACCCGGGTCTCCCCCGGAGGGGCCGCCGAGTCGACCGTCCTGACGGCCACGGCCTGTCCCCCCACCACGGGGCCCGCCAGGACGAGCACGGCGGCCACGGCGCCGGTGAGCGTACGGATCCGCATGGTCGACCTCCTGTGGGGGGCAGGCGGCGGTCGAAGTGCCGCTTCGGAGCGGCTTCCCGCCGCCCGGCCCGTCAATCACGGGACCCCGGCGATTCAGAAGTCACGCTGCTCAATCCCATGCGACGTACCGGTTGGACTTCCGGTTCGCTCGGGGGCACTGTGGGCCCAGGATCAGCACCGTCCCACGGGACACCCCGCTCGCACCACCGGAGACCGCACCGATGAACCACCTCGCCGCCCCCGACCGCTACGACGGCGCCATGCGCTACCGGCGCACCGGGCGCTCGGGGCTCGACCTGCCCATGCTGTCGCTCGGCTACTGGCACAACTTCGGTGACGACCGGTCCTTCGAGAGCCAGCGGGCCATCGCGCTGCGCGCCTTCGACCTGGGCATCACCCACCACGACCTGGCCAACAACTACGGCCCGCCCTACGGCTCCGCCGAGATCAACTTCGGCCGGCTGATGAAGCGGGACCTGGCGCCGTACCGGGACGAGATGGTGATCTCCACCAAGGCCGGCTGGGACATGTGGCCCGGCCCCTACGGCCAGGGCGGCGGCTCCCGGAAGTACCTGCTGGCCTCCCTGGACCAGTCCCTGAAGCGGATGGGGCTGGAGTACGTGGACATCTTCTACTCGCACCGGCTGGACGCCACCACGCCGCTCGAGGAGACCATGGGCGCCCTGGACACCGCGGTGCGCCAGGGGAAGGCGCTCTACGTCGGCATCTCCTCGTACGACGCCGAGCGCAGCCGGCAGGCCGCGGAGATCCTGCGCGACCTGGGCACCCCGCTGCTGATCCACCAGCCGTCGTACAACATGCTGAACCGCTGGATCGAGACGGACGGGCTGCTGGACGTGGCCGACGAGGAGGGCTTCGGCGTCATCGGGTTCACCGCACTGGCGCAGGGACTCCTCACCGGGCGCTACCTGGACGGCGTGCCGCAGGAATCGCGGGCCGCGGCGGGTACGTCGTTCGACGCGGGCTGGCTGACCGACGACATGCTGCGCAGGCTGCGCGCGCTGAACGACATCGCCGCCCGGCGCGGGCAGACCCTGGCGCAGATGGCGCTGGCCTGGGCGTTGCGCGACCCCCGGGTGACGTCGCTGGTGATCGGCGCCTCGCGGACCGAGCAGCTGGAGCAGAACGTGGCCGCGCTGGAGAACCTCGACTTCACCGCCGAGGAACTCGCGGAGATCGACTCCTGCGCCACGGACGGAGGCGTGGACCTGTGGCGGGACGCCCGCCTCGGCGCGCTCGGCTGACCCGCGGCCGGTCGGGGCGAGGTGTGCCCGGCCCGGTTCTGGGAACTGAGGTGCTCTGAACGGCTTGGCCCCCACCTCCCGGACGGCCGCACATGCAGACCTTCCTCCCCTACCCCGACTTCGGCGGAACCGCGCTGGTCCTCGACCGCAAGCGGCTCGGCAAGCAGCGGGTGGAGGCGCTCCAGGTCCTGCGCGGGCTGATCGTGCCGGGCTACGGCTGGCGCCGTCATCCCGCGGTGCGCATGTGGACGGGGTACGAGGAGGCGCTGGTGCGCTACGGCCTGGAGATCTGCCGGGTCTGGCGCGAGCGGGGCCACCAGGACAGCTGTGCGGCCACCCTGGTCGCCGACCTGGCCACGGTCCGGCCCGGGGCGGCGGTACGGGAGCAGGACGAGCTGGCCGGGGCCGGTGAGCTGCCGCCGTGGCTCGGCGACGAGGCCGTGCACCGCAGTCACCGCTCCGCGCTGGTGCGGAAGGACCCCGAGGTGTACCGGGAGCTGTTCCCCGACGAGCCGGACGACCTGCCGTACTTCTGGCCGTCCTCCGACCGCGACCCGGAGGCGGCGGCCGGCTGAGCCCCGGCGCGACTCGCACGCGCGCCGGGGCTCACCTGTGCCTCAGCGGGAGGACAGGTAGTCCTCGACGCCGGGGGCGGTGTGCGCGTCCTCCGCGTTCACCACGCCGCCGACCGCCTTCGCGTCCGGCTTGAGCACGTACGTCTCCACGCTCGCGGGCCGGTTCACGTCGGAGAAGTCCTGCGGTGTGCCGAGCCCGGTGTCGGCGTTCGACTGGGACCGGTGCGCCTTGACGACGTCCTCCCTGGTCAGGCCGCCCGCCTCGCACGCCTTGGCGAGGTCCTCGCCGATGAGCTTCGCGGCGTTGTAGCCGGACAGCACGCCTGAGTCGACGGGCGAGTCCGGGTACTTCTTCTTGTACGAGGCCACCATCTTCTCCACCCCGGGCAGGTCGGAGCTGACGGCGGGCGCCGCGCTGACCACGCTCAGCAGGGCCGCGAGGGCGGGCGCGGCCGGCGTCTCCATCAGCTGGGGCGCGAACCCGGGCGCGCTGCTGACCACGGGGACCTTCAGGCCGCGCGAGGCGGCGACGCCCACGAGGGACGCCGTCTGCGCCGGGCCCGCGCTGATCAGGACGGCCTTGACGCCCTGCTTGCGCAGCGCCGACACCTGCGCCGACAGATCGGTGTCGGTGGCCTGGATCTTCTGCCCGGCCACCTTCATCCCGGCCCGCTCCGCCGCCCAGGTGGAGCCCTCCAGGGCGTTGGCGCCGTAGTCGCCCTCGAAGTAGACGTGGCCGATGGTGTCGCCCTTCTTCAGGCCCTTGGTGCGGGTGAGGAAGTCGACGGCGGCGATCATGTCGACGTCGTAGGTGGTGCCGAGCACCTGGACGGCGTCCTTGCCGAGCAGGGAGGCCGCCCAGGCCTGCGGGAAGGTGAGCATCTTGTCCCGCTGGATGTCGTCGAGCAGGGCGGCCACCACCGGGGAGCCGATGACCTGCGGCAGCGCCACCACGTCGGGGGCGATGTCGGCGTAGGCGGTGACGGCCTTCTGCACGTCGTAGCCGTGGTCCTTGACGACGATCTCGACCTTGCGGTCGCAGATGCCGCCCTCGGCGTTGGTCTCGTCGGCCCACATCTGCTGGGCCTGCACGATGCTCTTGCCGAGCGTCGCGTAGGGGCCGGTCAGGTCGGTGAGGGCGCCGAGCTTGATCGTGTCGTCGTCGACGCCGGGTCCGGTGCGGACGCCGTCGGCGGCGTCGCCCTTGCCGTCGCCCTCCGCCTTGGAGCTGCACCCGGTGGCGGCGAGCAGCAGCGCGAGGGTTCCGGCGAGGACGGCCCCGGCGGCGCGGACGCGGGGGCGGCGGGTGTGTCTGGTGGTCACGGGGTGTGCTCCTTGGGTCGTGCGGCCGCGGCCGGCGGCGGGGGCGAGGGAAGGACGGTGTCCTGAGTGGTGGTCGGGGTGCGGCGGCGCCGCAGGCGGTCGCGGGCCCGGCGGGCCAGACCGTGCAGCCCGTCGGGGGCGTACAGCAGGACCAGGACGATGGCGGCGCCGTACAGGTAGCGGGCGGCCTCGGTGGGGCCGACGGCGCCCTCGGCGGAGCCGGGCGCGGCGACCAGCGGGAGCTGGTCGGCGTAGCGGGTCATCAGCAGCGGCAGCGCGGTGACGAAGACGGCGCCGGCGGTGGCTCCGGCGACCGAGCCCAGGCCGCCGATCACGATCATCGCGAGGTAGTCGACGGACAGCACAAGACCGAAGTAGTCGGGCACCACCCGGCGGAAGGCGAGCGCCAGCAGCACACCTGCGAGGCCCGCGTACATCGACGAGACCACGAAGGCGGCGGAGCGGTGCCGGGCCACGTCGACGCCCATCACGGCGGCGGCGGTCTCGCTGTCGCGGAGGGCGGCCAGCGCCCGGCCGGGGCGGGAGCGGAGCAGGCCGCGGGCGGTGAACCAGGTGAGCGCGAACAGCGCCAGGCCCAGGAACCACAGCCGCTCCTCCGCGCCGAACGGCACACCGAGGACGGTCAGTTCGTCGCCCGTGTCGAAGGTGAAGCCGCCGAGGGACAGCGGGGGCACGGAGCGGCCGTTGAAGCCGCCGGTGACCGACTCGGCGGTGAGCAGGACGTGGTGGCCGAGGAACACCAGGGCGAGGGTGGCGATGCCGAGGTAGATGCCCTTGACCCGGCCGGCGACGGGACTGAACAGCCCGCCGGCGAGGCCCGCCATCAGTACCGCGAGGGGCACGGCGAGGGCGGTCGGCAGGCCAGGACCCGGGTCGCCGGCCAGCCAGGTGTAGCCGTAGGCGCCGACGGCCAGGAAGAAGGCGTGACCGAGGGAGAGTTGTCCCGCGGTGCCGCTGAGCAGGGCGAGGCCGATGGCGCCGATGGCGGCCGCCATGGAGAACAGGCCGATGCGCAGCCAGAAGGCGTCCAGGTAGAACGGCGGCAGGCACAGCAGCACGGCGACCGTCAGCAGGGTGGCGCGGCGGCGGGTGAGGAGCGCGCGGATACGGTCAGACACGGGCCGCTCCCTTCGCGCCGAACAGCCCGTTGGGCCGCACGAGGAGCACGAGCAGCATCACGGCGTAGGGGGCGACATCGCCGAACCCGTCGCCGAGCACGTGCAGTTCGGACTGGTAGCCGACGACGAGCGCCTCGGTCAGCCCGATGACCAGACTGCCGGCGAGGGCGCCCGTCGGGGAGGCGAGTCCGCCGAGGATGGCGGCGGGGAAGGCGTTGAGCGCGATCTGGCCGGTGGTGCGCTCCAGACCGGGGGCGGGGAACGCCGCGAGGAACACCGCGGCCAGCGCGGCGAGCGCGCCCGCCAGGCACCAGGCGCCCGCCCGCACCCGGCCGAGGTGGACGCCCATCAGCGCTGCGGCCTCCATGTCCTCGGCCGCCGCCCGCAGCGACAGGCCCCAGGGGGTGAACCGGAACAGGGCGAAGACCCCGGTGATGACGACGGCCGACACGGCGATCGCGGCGAGCCGGCTGTCCGCGACGGTGACCGGGCCGAGTTCGGTCACCGCGTCGCCCCAAGGGTCGCCGAGCGTCAGCAGGTCCCCGCCGATGCGCCGGGCCAGCTCGGTGAGCAGCACGATGTCGATGCCTATGGTGACGATGGTCTGTACGTGCGCGGAGTGCGCGTCGTGGCCGCCGCGCTGGAGCAGGAACCGGTCCAGCGCCCCGGCCAGGGCGGCCGTCACGATCACCGCGAGGGCGAGCGCCCCGGCGAAGCCCAGGTCGTCGTGGAGGACGGCGACCAGATAGCCGCCGAACAGCAGCAGCGAGCCGTGGGCGAAGTTGAGCACGCCCGAGGCCTTGAAGATGACGACGAAGCCGAGGGCGACCAGCGCGTACACCGCGCCGAGGGCCAGTCCGCCCAGCAGGCTGTCCAGGAGATCCGTCATGCCGCGTCCTCCCCGGTCGCGTCGGTGCCGAGGTAGGCGCGCAGGACCTCCGGGTCCCGGCGGACCTCGTCGGGCGTGCCGTGCGCGATGGTCCGGCCGAAGTCCAGCACGGTGACCTCGTCGGCGAGACGCATCACCAGACCCATGTCGTGCTCCACGAGGACGACGGAAAGGCCGAGTTCGGCCCGGAGTTCGGCCACCACCTCGGCGGTGCGGGCGCGTTCGGCGGCGTTCATGCCGGCCACCGGTTCGTCGAGCAGCAGTACACGGGGCTCCAGGCAGAGGGCGCGGGCGAGTTCGACGCGCTTGCGGTCGCCGTAGGACAGCAGGCCGACCGGTGAGTCGAAGTGGGCTCCGAGGCCGGTGAGTTCGGCGATCTCGCGGGCGCGGGCGAGGTGCTCGCGCTGTTCGCGCCGGGCGCCCGGCAGCCGGAGGGCGCTCGCGGTGAATCCGGCGCGGGTGAGGGCGTGCCGGCCGAGCATCAGGTTGTCGGCGACGGTGCCCTGGGTGGTGACGATGTTCTGGAAGGTGCGGGCCATGCCGAGCGCGGCGATGCGGTGCGGGGCGAGCCGGGTCAGCTCCGTGCCGCCGAGGGTGACGGTGCCGGATGCGGGGCGGCACAGCCCGGACAGCACGTTGAAGCATGTGGACTTGCCGGCGCCGTTCGGGCCGATGAGCGCGTGCACCGAGCCGGGGGCCACGGTGAAGGAGACCCCGTCGAGCGCGGTGAGCCCGGCGAAGCGGACGGTGACGTCCCGAACGGTGAGCTCGGGCGGGGCGGTGGTGGTGCGGGCCTTGACGGTGCGGGCCTCGGTGGTGCGGGCCTTGCTGCTGCGGGCCTCGGTGGTGCGGTCGTTCACGCGGCCCCCTGGTCCTGCGCCGACTCGCCCAGGTACAGGCGGCGTACGGCGTCGGTGCGGGCGAGTTCGTCGGCGGGCCCGGACAAGCGGGTCTCCCCCACCTCCAGGACATGCGCGTGGCTCGCGAGCGAGAGCGCCATGCCGGCGTTCTGCTCGACGAGCAGCACGGCGGTGCCCTGCGCGTTGATCTCCCGGACCACCTCCGCGATGCGGTGCACCATCTGCGGGGCGAGGCCCAGGGAGGGCTCGTCCAGGAGCAGCAGGCGGGGCGCGGCCATCAGCGCGCGGCCGATGGCGAGCATCTGCTGCTCGCCGCCGGACAGGAGCCCGGCGGGCTGGTGGGTGCGTTCGGCGAGCCGGGGGAAGAGCGTGAAGACGCGGTCGCGGGCCTCCTGGACCTGGGCGCGTCCGCGCCGTCCGAGGCCGAGGCCGCCGGAGCGGAGGTTCTCGTCGACCGACAGCCCGGCGAACACCCGCCGTCCCTCGGGTACCTGGACGACGCCGGCGCGGACCGCGGCGACCGGGTCCTTGCCGTCGAGCACCGTGTCGCCGTAGCGGATGCGGCCGGCCGTGACCGCGCCGCGGTGCAGGCGGAGCGTGCCGGAGACGGCGCGCAGCAGCGTGGTCTTGCCGGCGCCGTTCGCGCCGAGCAGGGCCACGACCGTGGCGGGGGGCACGGTCAGGGACACGGAGCGGAGGGCGGACAGGGCTCGGCCGTACGTCACGTCGACGTCCTCGACGTGCAGGGTGGGGCCACCGTCCGGTGGTGCTTCGGGCATCACGACTCCTCGGGGTCGTCGCGTGGGTCTGCGACGGCTTCGGGGGAAGGGGTGCTTACGACAGCACGGGGGTGCGGAGGGGGTACAGCGGTCTGTGGCCGCACGCTGCGGTGTACCAACGGGGGTGGGGGTGGGTTGTGCGGATGCCCATGCGGGCGGCTTGTTGGTCGGCACGTCCGGGCGGCGGTGGTTCTTGTTGTGGCGCGGCTGCGGGGCGGTGGGGGTTGAGCGCGCAGTTCCCCGCGCCCCCCGGGCGCACCCGGCTGCCGGACCGTGGGGGTTGGCCGCGCAGTTCCCCGCGTCCCCCGGGCGTACCCGGCTGCGGGGCGGTGGGGGCTGAGCGCGCAGTTCCCCGCGCCCCCTCGGGCGCACCCGGCTGCCGGACCGTGGGGGTTGGCCGCGCAGTTCCCCGCGCCCCCTGCGGGCGCACCCGGCTGCGGGGCAGTGGGGGCTGAGCGCGCAGTTCCCCGCGCCCCCTCGGGCGCACCCGACTGCCGGACCGTGGGGGCTGAGCGCGCAGTTCCCCGCGCCCCCTCGGGCGCACCCGGCTGCCGGACCGTGGGGGCTGAGCGCGCCGTTCTCCGCGCCCCCGGCGGGGCGCTCTATGGCTCCTGGCGGTGGAGGAGGTTGTGGGCTGTCAGGGCCAGGGTGGTTTCCACCAGGTCTGTGGGGCGGGAGAGGTTGCGGCCTGTCAGTTGTTCGTAGCGGCGGAGGCGGTTGAGGACGGTGTTGCGGTGGCAGTAGAGGCGTCGGCCCGCCCGCTGGGCGGAGCCGTCGCAGGCGAGCCAGGTGGCGAGGGTGTCCAGGAGGACCTCGGCGTCGGCGGGTTCCAGGGCGGCGAGCGGGCCGAGCAGCCGGTCGGTCAGCGCCGCCGCGAGGTCGGGGTTCGACGCGACCAGCGCCGCCGGCAGATGTTCGGTCAGCCGGACCGTGCCGCCCGCCTCCGGACACAGCCGAAGCGCGGTGTCCGCCAGCCGTCGCGCCTCCCCCACCGCGGCCAGTCCGTCGACGGTGCCGCTGACGCCCACCCGCACGCCGGGCGGCTGCTCGTCCGGGACGACCGTCGCCGGGTCGCCCTCGACGAGGACGATGCCGTGGTCGGCGTCCACGCCGGTGTGCCAGTGCACACGCACACCGGGGGCGAGGGCCGCCTGGGCACCCGTACAGCCGGCGGACCGCGTCGCCTCGACGGCGACGACGACGTACCGGCCGTGCTCGGGCAGGTCCAGCGCCTCGGCCGCCTCGGGCAGGTCGGCGATCCTGCTGGTGCCGTCCAGCAGCGCCGCGGCCAGCAGACGCACCCTGTTCTCCCTCCGCCATGCCATCTGCCGCTCGGTCTGCCGGTACGCGTCGGCGACGATCATGCTGTGCTCGTCGACGAACTCCCACACGTCGGACGCGACGTGCACCAGCAGCCGTACGTCCTCCGGCGCCGCCCGGGACGTCTCGTCGACCAGGCCCTGCCACACCAGCGAGCCGCCCAGCCGGAAGGCGTGCAGCACCGCGTCCAGCGGCAGGCCCTGTTCGGCGCGGGTGGCGCCGATCTTCCAGGAGCAGCGGCGCGCCGCGTCACGGGCGCCCCGCGGGTCCAGCAGCGAGGAGATGCTGTGCCGCAGCGAGCGGTGCACCTCCTGCCAGGTGGCGACGGCGTCGCCCTCGACGGCGGTGCGGTAGGCCGGCTCCTGCTCCTGGAGCACCGCGACCAGCCGGTCGGTGAGCTGCGGCAGGTCGTCCAGCAGGATGCGGGCGGCCCGGTGCAGCACGCGCAGCGCGTCGGCGTCGATCAGCGACCGCACGCGTGGCGTCCGCGACCGGGGTGCGGGCACGGGTCCGGGACGCAGCAGGGTTCGTGGCCGTACGGCGTGAGGCATCGCGCATTCCCCCCAGGGTCGGGCTTCCGGGCGGTGCCCGTGCGGCGGCCCCGTACCGGCGCCCGGCAGGTACGGGGAGCCCGCGGGCCGGCCGCCGTCGGACTCGTCCTGCCCCGAAGGATGGCATACCGTCCGGTCGGTCCCTAGAGTCGTGCACCGGTCTTTTCCTCCTGCTCGACCAGACGCACCAGCTCGACCCGGGAACGGAGGCCGAGCGTGGCGAACACGTTCCGCAGGTGGTAGTCGACGGTCCGGGTGGACACGGAGAGGCTGAGGGCCACCTCCCGGTTGGTGGCGCCCGCGGCCACGTAGCGGGCGATCCGCATCTGCTGCGGGGTGAGGCGGGCCAGATCGCCGGCGCCCACGGACGCGGCGGGGGCCGCGTTCGGGGCGGCGCCCCCGGCCCTGAGCTCGGCGGCGGCCTGCTGCGCCCACAGAGGGGCGCCGCAGCGTTCGAAGCCGAGGCGGGCCTCCTCCAGACGGGCGCGGGCCTCGCGGAGGCGGCGTCTGCGGCGCAGCCACTTGCCGTAGAGGAGTTCGGTACGGGCGCGTTCGAAGTCACCCGCGGTGTCGTCGTGCCGGTCGAGCGCGCGCAGGTACAGCTCGTCGGCGGCGTCGGGACCGGCCAGCAGGGCACGGCAGCGCAGGAGTTGGGAGGGGGCCTGGGGGTCGGCGCCGCAGGCCGCCCACAGGACGAAGTCCTCCACGACCGCCTCCGCGTGCTGGGGGCGCCCGGCGGACGCTGCGGCCTCCACGAAACAGGGGACGGCGAGCATCCACACCGCGAAGTGGCCGCGGCGGGCGCCGGGGCGGACCAGCGGGCCGAGTCGCTGCGCCGCTTCGCGGGGGCGGCCGGCGCCGAGGTCGGCGCGGGCCACGGCCCAGTGCGCGAGGGTCGCGGCCTGGGCGAGCCCGTGCCGGCGTGCGGTGCGCAGGGCCGCCTCGGCGTGCTCGGCCACCAGGTCCGCCTCGCCCTCGATGGACGCGGCGAGCGCGAGGACGGCGTGGTGGTGGGCGGCGGTGTTGCGCTGCCCGGTGCGCTCGGCGGCGCGGTGGCCCTCCTCGGCATGAGTGCGGGCGAGCTGGTGGCGGCCCGCGCGGAGTTCGGCATAGGCGAGGTACTCGAGGGCTCGTGGTTCGAGGGCGGCGGAGCCAGTGGTGCGGGCGGCGGCGAGGGCGCGGGCGCCCGCGCGGCGGGCGGAGGTGACGTCGCCGAGCATCAGCGCTGCGGCGGCGGAGCGGAGGAGGTGGTCGGGGTCGGAGCCGTGGAGGCCGTTGTCGACGACGCGGCGGAGGGGGGTGGCGGCGAGGTCGAAGCGGGCGAGGAGGACGGCGCGCATGCCGTCGCGGTGGTCACGGAAGGGGTCGCCGTCCGGCGGTGACATCGTGGTCGGGACGCCGCTCGGCTGGAGGTCCGTGGGCGGGACGCCGCTCGACCGGGAGTCCGCAGGCAAGGCTCCGCTAGACCGGGAGTCCGTAGGCAGGGCTCCGCTAGACCGGGAATCCATGGGCAGAGCGCCGCTCGGCTGGAGGTAGGTGGGCGGGACGCCGCTCGGCTGGGAGTCCGTGGGCGGCGCGCCACCCGCCCGCGAATCCGTGGGCAGGGCACCGCCCGCCCGGGAATCCGTGGACGGGGCGCACGCCGTGCGGGGTGCCGTTACGGCCACCCGTGCCGCTGGGCCCCCCAGGCCGTCAGGGTGCCGGAGGAGGCACGACTGCACGCAACGGCGGGAGACGTCGCCGACTGCACGGCTTACCGCGTCGGGCGGCCCCAAGGCCTCTACGGCAGCGGGCGTCGGGCGGCAGGTGGAGGCGGACACGGCGGGTGGCGTCGGCGTCGGCGGGCTGGGGGTCGGGCCGCTTCGCGGGACGCGGACGCAGGCTTCTGCCAGAGGGAACGTCGGTGGTGTGTGGGTGGGGGCCAGGGCCGAGAGGCAGGCGGTGGGGTCGCCCGCGGACCAGGCCGCGTCCGCCGCGCCCAGGGTCGCGCGGGCCGCGGCGGGCGGGGGCAGGAGGTCGGCCGCGAGCAGGAAGGACTCCCGGGCGTCCTCCACCGGGCCGTCGGCCAGGAGTACCGCGCCCCGCAGGAGTTCCGCGCCTCCACGCACCGAGGCCGGCGCGGAACGGCCGCGCGCCCGGTCCAGCAGGCGTAGCGCGTCGGCGGCGTGGCCGGCGAGGAGTGCCTGCTCGGCGGCGGCGAGGTGGCGGCGGGCCCGTTCCGCCTGGTCCGGGGTGAGGTCGGCGGCGCGGGCCAGGGCCCGGAGGCGGAGGGCGGGGGGCGCGGTGGACGACGGGTCGGTCGCCGCCGCGGCCAGGGAGGCCGCCACGGCGGGAGCGGGCGCGCCGACCGCCCACGCACGGTGGAGGAGCGGGAGGAGGTCCTCGCGGTCGGTCGCGGCCTCGGCGAGGGAGAGATGCGCGGCACGGCGGTCCTCGGGGGACGCGGTCGCGTACACCGCCCGGGCCATCAGCCCGCTGCGGAAGCGGAGCCGGCCCTCGCCGCGGGTCAGCAGGTCGGGCAGCGGGGCGGTCGCCGCCGCGTGGGCCGCCCGGAGGACGAGTGCCGCGTCCGCGTCCTCCTCCCCCGTCGCGCGTGCGGCGGCCGCCGTCGTCAGGAGCAGGCCGTCGGGGTCGTCGGGCAGGCGGCCGCCGGCCACGTCGGCCAGCACCTCACCGTCGGCCGTCGGCCGGGGCAGGGAGCGTCGCCCGCCCAGCTGGGCCGGTGACAGACGCCGGACCAGCGCCAGCAGCAGCGCCGGGTTGCCCTCGGCCGCCGTGATCAGCTCCTCCTGTACGGCGGGGTCGACGGCGCTGTCCGTGCGCTCCCGGATCAGCAGTGCCGCGTCGCCGGGGGTGAGCGGGCCCAGGCGCAGGACGGGCAGGTCCGCCAGTTCCGGTGGCGGGGGGCGGTGGCCGGCGACCGTCAGGAGGAGCGTCGTGCGTACGGCCGTCTCCCGTATCCGCGTGGCGGTGCGGGCGAGCGCGGCGCGGGACGGGGCGTCCCACAGGTCCGCGTCGTCCACGCAGACGAGGAGCGGGCCGGCGGTCCGGAGGGCCTCGTCCAGCCCGTGCGCGCCGTCGGCGCGTACGTACCGCACGGGGCCCGTGCGGAAGAGTCGGGCGGCGTGGTCGAGGAACGTGGTGCGGCCGCAACCGGGTTCACCGGTCACGACGCGGACGCCGCCGTCGGTGCGCAGCGCGTCCAGCAGCTCGGCGGTCAGCCGCTGCCGCGCGGTCGTCTGTCCGGTCATTCCAGCGACCTTACTCACGCGTAAGGTCGTGCGGAAGGTATACGTCCGCGACTGGATGAAACATGAACGGCCGCTCCACCAGCGGCTTTTGCGGTGTGACGTCCCCCTCGGACTGTGCTGTGTCCCAAGCGCGGCGGCGGGCCGCGTTGCCCGCGCACAACGCCGGTGGCGGCCCGCGCCGCGCGCGGACCGCCACCGGTCGGTGTCGTCAGGAGGTGTGCGGGCAGTTGCCCCGCGACTCCTCGATCGTCAGGCTCGGCCGCGGCAGCGGGCAGAGGAACTGCTCGTACCGGGTGTCGTTGTCGATGAAGCGCTTCAGCCACGAAATGCTGTACTTCGCGATCGTCGTGTCCGACGTGTTTGGGGTGAAGTGGCTGGCGTTGTTGAGCTCCAGGTACGCCCGGTCCAGGGAGGACGGCAGGGTGTTGTAGAACGGCTCGGCGTGGCTGGCGACGGGCGCGATGGAGTCGCCGTCGGCGCCGAAGATCAGGGTGGGGGTCCGGAGCTCGGGCCAGGTCTTGTCGAGGTTCCAGGGCGTCAGCGGGATGGCGGCCTGGAGGGACGGCCGGGTCTTGGCGGCCTCGAGGGAGCCGCCGCCGCCCATGGAGTGCCCCATGACGCCCAGCCGGCTGCTGTCGACGCGGCTGCGGACGAGGCTCCGCTGGGTGAGGTAGTCCAGCGCGGCCAGCAACTGGTCGCCGCGGGAGCCGGGCTGGTCGACGGTGGTGAGGGTGTCGATGGTGAACACCACGAAGCCCTGCGAGGCCAGGCGCGGGCCCAGCCAGGAGATGGAGGACTCGAGAGCGGTGAAGCCGGGCGAGATGGCGATCGCGCCGAAGGTGCCGTCGGCGGTGGTCGTCGGGTAGTAGATCGTGCCGCCGCCGAAGCCGGTCGCGGAGAGCCGGGACACGGAGGTCTGCGAGACGGCGTACGGGCCGCGCAGGGCCTCGATGCTGGACTCGGTGGGGGCCGGGCCGCGCTCGTAGGGGTTGTCGGCGGCGTGGGCGCCGGGGCCGGTGAGGGTGCTGAGGCCGACGACGGCGGCGAGCGCCGCGGTCAGTCCGGCCAGGCGGCCGGTCCTGCGCCTGCTGGTGTGGGGGTGCTGCTGCACGACGAGTGGTCCTCTCTGTCATGGCGGTCGCCGGGCCGGCCGGCGCACGGGGTCACTGCGTGGGCTGGGGAGCCGTGCGGGGGCCGGGGCGGTGCCTTCTGACTGGCGGTGCCACTGTCGGTCGGGAGGGGGTGGGCGGGGATCGGTGAAATCACCGGTCTTGTGGGAGGGCGTGGGTGTGCGGGGTTCGTTGACCGCGGGGCGGTGGGGGCTTGGCGCGCAGTTCCCCGCGCCCCTGTCGGCCCGCGGGCCGGTGGGGTTGCGCGCGCAGGTCCCCGCGCCCCTGGGGTAGGCCGGTGTGCGCGTCTGGCCGCGGGCCCCTGGGGGTCGCGCGCGCAGTTCCCCGCGCCCCTGTCGGGCCGCGGGCCGGTGGGGTTCCGCGCACAGATCCCCGCGCCCCTGTGATGGGCCGGTGTGCGCGTCAGGCCGCGGGCCCGTCGGGGCTGCGCGCGCAGTCCCTCGCGCCTCTGTCGGGCCGCGGGTCTGTGAGGGCTGAACGCGCGGCTCACCGCGCCCCTGGGGGTCGCGCCTCAGGAGGACGCTGTCAGGGCCGACGACGCGGCTGCGGTGGCGAGGTAGAAGGCGGGGAACGCCAGGTTGTGCAGTACTCGGGCGCGCAGGTGGAAGGCGATCGCGCCCAGGTAGAACAGGACGAGACCGCAGGCCGCGGCCACGCCGAGGGGGCGCAGTGCGCCGACGAGGACACCGAGGAGGAGGCCCGCCGCGCCGGCCAGCTTCAGGACGGCCAGCCAGGGGAGCCACGATCGGGGGACACCCACCAGCGCCGAGTTGGCGAGCACGAAGCGTGCCCCGGCGAGGTCGGCGACGGCCATGGCCACGTTGACGGCGGCGGTGAGCACGGCGACGACGAGAAGTGCGAGCGGGACATCGGTCATGCCTCCAGGGTTCGCGGGCTGCTCGGCACCGTCCAATACCTGCTTCTATAACCTGGAGGCATGGATGTGGACACGCGTCTCCTCCGGTACTTCGCCGCGGTGGCGGAGGAGGGCAGCCTCACCGGGGCCGCGCGGCGGCTGTTCGTCTCGCAGCCCGCGCTGACCAAGCAGATGCGGCGCCTGGAGGACGCTCTCGGGGTACGGCTCTTCGCGCGTTCACGCTCGGGGATGGCGCTGACCGAGGCCGGCCGTGAGTTCGCCTCCCGGGTGCCCGCACTGCTGGACGGATGGGACGAGGCGGTGCGGGCGACCGGCCGGGCGGCGCGGATACTGCGCCTGGGCTTCCTGGACGCGGGCGCGGTGGGACCCGTCCCCGAGGTCATCGCGGAGTTTCGTCGCGCACGGCCGGAGTGGCGGGTGGAACTGCGGCAGTTCGACTGGTCGGACCCGAGCGCGGGCCTGGCCCGGGGGGAGGTGGATGCCGCAGTGGTGCGTCTGCCGTTCCCCGGTCAGGAGAGCTACGCGGTGCGGGAGTTGTTCGCCGAGGAGCGTGGCGTGCTGCTGCCGGCCCGGCACCCGCTGGCGACCCGGGAGACGGTGGACTTCCACGAGCTCCGGGACGAGCCGTTCGTCGCGGCCGGGGCCGAGACCGGCACCTGGAGGGAACACTGGCTGGGGGCGGCGGAACGGGACGCCGGGCATCCCGTCCGGATCGGCGCCGTGACCAGCCGTCCCGACGAGTGGCTGGGAGCGGTGGCCGGCGGGTGCGTGGCACTGGCCCCCGCGTCGGCGGCCCGCTTCCACTCCCGCCCGGATGTGGTGTTCCGGCCGGTCCACGGGCTCTCACCGTCCCGGGTGGGGCTGGCCCGGCCTCGGCGGCGGAGGGACGAGGCTGTGCTGGACGAACTGTTGCGGGCCGTCTCGCGGCGGCTGGGAGGACGGCCCCTGGGGGGCTGGGCCGGTGTCGGCGTTCGGCCGCGGGCCGGTGGGGGTTGAGCGCGCAGTTCCCCGCGGCTCTCAGGAAGATCCACTCGCCCTCGTCGAAGAGGGAGGCATGTGTATGAACGGCCGGGGTACCCGGGCGCATACGGTCACCGTCGGAGTCGGCGCCGACGGTGGCGGCGACGGCGCCGCCGGTTCCGGGGCGCCGTCGTTCTATGCGGCGTCGTAGACGTGGGCCCGGCCGCCGACCCACTTCACCCAGGCGGGGTCGTCCAGCAGCTGTTCGCCCTCCGGAAGCCCCACACGGCGCAGGAACTCCACGACGTCACGGTCGGAGTAGGCGAGGCCGACGATCTCTCCGCGCACGGTGACGCGCCGGCCCCCCGAGCCCAGGGGCGGGTGTACCACGATCGGAGGCTTCCTCATCCCTCCAGCATCCGTCCGTGCCGCCGCGTATGCACGCCGGGACCGCCTGTCACCCGACTGGACCGCCGGGCGAGCCGGACGGACGCCCGCTGTGCTGGTATGGAAGCGGCCTCCATGCCTACCCGGAGGGAGCTGGGAATGCACGAGATGTGGTGCGGTGCAGACACTTCGGGGGAGCCGGTCTGGCACGTTCTCACCCCGGACAAGACCTCGACGCTGTGCGGGGTGGACAAGGAGGATGAATCGCCACGGCGCGACACGACGGACCGGCACTGCTTCACCTGCATGAAGTCGTTCCAGGCCGTCGTGGCGTCCCGCTGAGAGCCACGGCCGCCCCCGCCGGCGCCGGCGGGCCCGGGCACCGTCCGGGTCCGCCGGCGCCGTTTCAGTGACAGCCGCTTCCCCCCGGACCGTGGGCGTGCTCCCCCGCGTCCGGGCTGTGCGTGTCCAGCCGGCAGAAACAGGATGCCTCGACCGGTACGTCCGCCAGCGCCGCCGCCTGCCGCAGCTGCCGGGCGACGATCGCGGCCTCGCCGGTCTTTCCGGTGCGCAGCAGGCACTCGTGGAAGCCGTGCAGCGCCCAGACGTTGTCCGGGTGCTGGAGCGGCCGGGGCAGGGTGTCGTCGAGGCCCAGGTCGGCGCGGTATACGGCCTCCGCCTCGGCGACCCGGCCCTGTTCGAGGAGCAGCGCGCCGAGGGCGTGCCGGGCGGGCTGCATCCAGCCCCACGGCTCGTCGTACGGCAGGGTGTCGTCCCGTTCGACCGCCAGTTCGAGCGCGGCGAAGGCGGTGTCGTGGTCGCCCTTGCGGTAGGCGAGTTCGCCGTCGAGCATCGCGGAGGCGATGGCGAGGATGTCGTGGCAGGTGTTGTTGAACAGCATCCTGCTCCCGGGGACGCGGTCCACGGCCGCGCGGAACTTCTCCCGCTCGGCGTCGGCGCCGTCCGTGTCGCCCTTCACGCCGAGGGCGACGCCTCGGGCGTAGTGCAGCATCGCGGTCGTGACGCAGTACAGCTCGGGATCTTCGGGGAACGGCAGCGCGAGGATGTCGTCCCAGCGGCCGAAGCGGATCAGCACGTGGAAGCGCATCGCCAGGAACCCCTCCAGCCAGTCCGCCATGGGCGGGCTCTCCACCCGCAGGAGCTTCTCCGGCACGGCGGCCTCGAGCCGGGCGGCGGCGTCCAGGGCCACCTCGGACTGTCCGGCGAACATCGCGCCGTAGATCCGGAAGTGGTGGTTGTGGCAGCGGTAGAGCGTGTAGAAGTTCATCGCGCCGGCCCGCTGGAGGTACTTCTCGTCGGCGGTGATCGCGGCGGTGTTGTCCGAGACGACACGGCGGTAGTCGCCGCACAGCACCTCGAGATGCGAGGGCATGTGGAGCAGGTGCCCGGCGTCGGGCACCGCCCCGCGCAGCCGGTCGGCGACGGTGAGGGCGGCCTCCGGGGTCGGGGACATCTCCATGAGGTGGATGTAGAGGTGCACGACACCCGGGTGCGTGGCTCCGGCCTCGGTGGCGAGGGCGCCGTCGAGCACCTCCTTGGCCTCCAGGGTGCGGGCGCCGTCGGCGGGGCGCCCGGTCCTCAGGTCCCACAGCTGCCAGGGCGTGAGGTTCATCAGCGCGTCGGCGCAGAGCACGGCCACGTCCAGGTCGCCGGGTGCGCTCTCGTACACGGCGAGCATGCGGTCCGCGTACGGCTCGTTCCAGACGGAGCAGTCCTCCGCGGGGCGGTCCTGCGGGTAGCGGGCGCGCAGGGCCTCGACGAGGGCACGCTCGACGGGGGTGGCGCGGGCCTCGGCCGCCTGGTGGGCGCGCTCGACAGCCGCGTGGGTGCGCTGGACGGTGCGGTCGAGGTCCTCGGCGTCGAAGGCCTCCCAGGGTTTGTTGTAGTTCGGGCCGAGGGCGTAGGCGATGCCCCAGTGGGCCATGGCGCAGCCGGGGTCGGCGTCGGCGGCCTTCTGGTAACAGGCGACCGCCTCCTCGTGGTTGAAGGCGTAGGTCCACATCAGCCCGCGGTCGAACCAGAGTTGCGCCTCGGGAGAGGTCGTCGACACGGGCCGTCCGTAGGAGCCGAGGTCGTAGTAGTCGTCCATGGTGCCCGCCTCCCGGGGGTTCCGGCGACGTCGGCCGCCGCCCGTCGGCGGCCGACGTCCCGTGGGGACGAAACCGACGATAGCGGGGCACGGGCGGTCGCGCAGGCGCGCCGGGAAACCCGTCCCGAGGCAGGTCGGACGCTCACGAGGAGCTGCGGTGACGGCACCTTGATCATGGCGTTGGTCCAGCGCATCCGCCGCGGGGTCTGGGGGTGGCAGTCGGAGGTGATCGAGCAGAGCGCGGTCGCGGGTGGCCTGTGCGGTCCGGGCGAGCATCCCCCGAGCCCGGTCTCCGGGCTTCGCCCGAGGGCCTGGGCGGCCTGCCGGCTCGCCGGGCGACGAGAGTGACGCGGGCCGCCGCTGTCTTGAACAGGAAGGCTGCTTGGACAGCGGGTCGCCGTCGGCGATCGTGGTCTCGTGGGCGGCGCGTCCAGGGTGTCCGTCGGGCGGCCGGTGGCCCTCGGGGGGGGGGTCCCGGTGACCGTAGCGGATCGGCACGGACATCACGCCGTCGCGGAACGCCGCGGTCCACAGCCGGCCCGGAGCACCCCGCGCGGGGTGGTGATCTGGACCAGGTCTCCGTGGGGGCCTCGCCGTGGGAGTGCAGGATCGAGGCGGACGGCACCCACCGTTCGACACCCTCCTCCGTCACCCCGTCCGCGAGGTGCAGGCCGATGCGGGCCGGCCAAGGGTCGCCGGGGGGGCTAAGGGATGCGTGCGGCTCGGGGGTTGGTGATCCGGTCCGGCGAGCTGTCCACGGGGGACCGGTCCCCACGGTGCGGCGATGTCGCGGAGGCGGACACCCGCCCTCCACCGGTCAGACCATCACACCACGCACATGTCACGCGACTCTGAGTGACTGTCTGACACACCTTCACCATTCCTTCGGGTCTTGTGCGCCGACGGGCTGGCAAGGGCCGTACGGCCCTCCCTAGGATGTATTTCCTGTCCAGCCAGTCCAGTTGGCGCGGCACTCCGCAGGGGGAACGATGCACACCGGTAAGCAGCTGTCCACCGAGATCGACGCAACCGTGCCGACGGCCGCGCGCATGTACGACTACTACCTCGGCGGCAAGGACAACTACGCCGCGGACCGCGCCGCGGTCGAGGAGCTCGACAAGGTGGTGCCGAGCACCCGCCGCCTGGCCTTGAACAACCGCCGTTTCCTGCAGCGCGTGGTCCGCACGCTCACCCAGGAGTACGGCATCCGGCAGTACCTGGACCACGGCTCCGGCCTGCCCACGCAGGACAATGTGCACCAGGTGGCGCAGCGCGTCGACCCCACCACCCACGTCGTGTACGTCGACAACGACCCGATGGTGTCGGTGCACGGACGGGCCCTGCTGGAGCAGGACGAGCGCACGGTGGTCATCCAGGCGGACATGCGCGACACCGACGGGATATTCGGCCACTCCGAGACCCAGCGGCTGATCAACTTCGACGAGCCGGTGTGCGTCCTGTTCAACTCCGTCTTCCACTGCATCCCGGACAGTGACACCGACGGTCCGTCGGCCGTCGCCAACCGGGTGCGGGAGCGGCTGGCGCCGGGCAGCTTCATGGTCATGTGCCAGCTGGTCAGCGAGGACCCGAAGGTCCGCGAGTTCGTCACCGACTTCATGGACCAGGTGACGCAGGGGCACTGGGGTCGGGTTCGCACGGAGAAGGACGTCGAGGTGCTCTTCGACGGCCTGGAGATCCTGGACCCGGGCCTGGTGGAGGTGTCCACCTGGCGTCCTGACACGGACGTGGCGCCCCGTCAGCTCACCCAGGAATGGATCGAGTTCGGCGGCGTCGGCCGACTTCCTTCGTAACCCTCACGCACGACCGACGCCCCTTCCGGGACTCGGGAGGGGCGTCGGTCGTGCCGGCTCAGGAAGGCCGTGCCGTCTCAGGAGGAGAGCGCGTAGCGTTCGTCCATCCTGCGGCGCAGCATCTCGACGGATTCGCGGGGCGTGAGCGCCTCGTCGGCGAGACGGTCGAGCACGATCCGGTACTCCTCGGTCTCGTCGCGGTCCTCGAGGAAGTTGGCGCTTCGGATGTGCTCCAGGTAGACCACGTCGGGCAGGTCGAGTCCGCCGAAGCGCAGATAGGTCACCGGGATGGCGGGCGCCGAGGCGTTGGTGACGTTCAGCGGGACGATCTGCAGGGTGACGTTGGGCCGCTGGGCCATCTTGGCCAGGTGGTCGAGCTGGTCGCGCATCACGGTGCGGTCACCGAGGACGCGCAGCAGGACCGACTCGTCGATGACGGCCCACAGCTGCGGGGCGTCCTCGCGGAGCAGCAGCTGGGCGCGGCGCATGCGCAGCTCGACCCGGCGCTGCACCTCGCCCGCCGGGGCGTTGGGCAGTCCGCGCTCGACGACCGCGCGGGTGTAGTCGGCGGTCTGCAGCAGTCCGGGGACGTACTGGATCTCGAACGTACGGATGGTGGCGGCGGCCTCCTGGAGTCCGACCAGGCGGTCGAACCACTCGGGCATCAGCCGCTTGTCGTACCGCTGCCACCAGACCGGCTCCCCGGCCCGCTGGAGCAGCTTGAGAAGGACGGAGGCCTCGTAGTCGTCGGTGCCGTAGAGCTCGAGCAGCGCCCGGACGTCCGTCTCGGTGGGCGGGCGGCGGCCCTTCCCGGACTCGATGCGGGACAGCTTGGCCCCGCTGAAGCCGACGGAGCGGGCCGCCTGGTCCTGGGACAGCCCGGCGTCCTCACGGAAACCGGCCAACTGCACGCCCACCAGCATCTTGAGCAGGGTCGGCGCGGGCTCGGGCCTGTCCAGGTAGGGTTCCAGACGGGAGATGCGATGCGACGCGGCGGACATCCTGACTCCCAGCAGACCGGCACAAGGGCGATTCAGACTATCGCATCTGATGCTGCCTCACCGCACGCGGATGCGAAATGCCGATCGAAGTGGGGCAGTTGGATTCCGCTTCACCGGCGCCGGTCCCCAGGGCCGGCACCGGCCGCGCGGCGGACGGCGGGCGCGGCGGCCCGTCGTCGGACGAGGTGAACCGTCACCGGACCAGATGGTCGAACTCGCCGTCCTTGGCACCCGCCAGGAAGGCGGCCAGCTCGGCGGCGGTGTACACGAGGGCCGGGCCGTCTGGGTCACGGGAGTTGCGCATCGCGACGTCACCGTCGGACAGCGGCGCGACCTCGACACAGTTGCCTTCGGCGTTGCTGTGCCGGCTCTTGATCCAGCGGGCGTCCAACTGGCTGGCCCGCACTCCGTTCCGCACTCCAGGCACCGCTGTCTCCTTGCTGCTGATCTCGTCCCGCCCCGCACGGCCGTACCGCGCACTTGGCGAAAATTCTCGCGCAATTTCCCGTGCAATTGCACGGGAGCGCTGACAGCGTGGATAATAGCCGTGGCGTCAACCCCCTTGGGAGCGCCCCGTCCTGACGTCGCATCGAGGAGATGCCGTGTCATCACCTGTGCACATGACGCTCCGGCCGAGGACCTCGGCCGTCTTACCGGCAGGTGGTGGCGGCGCCGGCTCGTTCGGCCCGCTGCCCGCGGTGCCGCACGAGGACGGGTCCCCACTGCAGACGGTGCCCGCCGCCGCCCCCCACGCGGCGGTGAGCATCGCCTGCAGCAGGGAGGGCCTCGCGCGAGCGCGGTCCTTCACCCGCGACACCCTCGGGGGGTGGTCGCTGCACCAGTGCGGCGACGACGCCGCCCTGATCATGACCGAGCTGGCCGCCAACGCCGTGCTGCACGCGGCGTCGCGCTGCCCGGGTGAGCCGGACGTACGGCTGGGGTTCCTTCTGGAGCCGGCGCACCTGCTGCTCACGGTCACGGACCCCGACGACCGCCCGCCCGTGCGGCAGCCTCCCGGCGCAGACGCCGACCTGGAGGAGCACGGCCGAGGGCTGCGCATCGTCGACGCCCTGTCGGAGGCGTGGGGCTGGTTCCCCGCCGTCCCGGCAGGCAAGACGGTGTGGGCCCGGTTGTCCACCCGCCCGCCCACCTGACACGACTGCCGCGGAAAGGCACCCACGCCATGCGCAGCGCTTCTACGGAACAGCCGAGCAGCGAGCGCCCAGTGCGCCACACGTCCCCCACCGGAGTGGCCCGGTCCACACCTCTCACGGCCCTGTCCCAGGTGCCGTGGGCCGGCATGCAGGACTCCACCGGATCAGCGGCCGCCATTCCCCTGCTGCTCAACGGCATCGCCTGGGGTGACGCCGACACCGCCCGGGCCGCCCTCGAGGATCTGCGGAAACGGATCTGCCAGTACGGCTTCGTCACGGAACAGGCGACCGCCGCCACGGTCCCGTTCCTCTGGGAGCTGGCCCAGCTGCCGCACGTCACCGTGCGGGCGGGGATCATCCAGCTGCTCAAGGCCATCGCCGACGCCCGGCAGTGGGAGAGCACGGCGGCCGCGTACCCCAAGCTGCTCAACCGACGTGAGAACCCGGTGGTGTGGGAGCGGGCCGCCCGGCAGGCGGTGCGGGCCCGGCGCGGCGAGCTGAACCGGCTGCTGTCGGAGCCGGACACGGAGATCGCCCGCGCCAGCACGGAGCTGGCCCGCGCACTGGCCGACTGAGGCCCGCGCGGCGCCGCACCCGCGGACGCCGCCGTACGCCCACGGCCCGGCACGGGCCGTGCACCGCCGCGTGCCCCGTCACGGGCCGCGGTGCACGAGCCGCGCCGCACCGCCCGGCGCACCACGGCCCGGCACGGGCCGCACACTCCGGGCCGCCCCCCGGGGAGGCGTCCGGTCAGGAAGACGCGCGACTGCTCGGGGGACGGGTCGCGTGTCGGGGGGAGGGTCGCGCGCGGCCGAGGGGGGAAGGCCGCGCGCGACCCGCACACACGCACTTCTCGAACCTACGGTCCGCCCCACCGAACTGAGGCAGATCATCGATCTGCCGCAGGACGAGCACGGCAAGGCGTTCCCGGTCGCTGGTGACGCGGTCGTCGGGCCTGTCCTGTTCCGCGGTAGGTGACGGCGTCAGGTCGCACCGAGGCCGTTCAGGAGGGTGTCGGCGACCAGATCGGCGGCCTGCGGGGGTTCCAGGTCGGGGAACCGGTGGGCGACGGTGTCGACGAGTTCGTCCAGGATCGTCCGCGCCCAGGCCGCGTCGACGCCTGCTCGCAGGTAGCCCTCGTCCAGCGCGCGGCGGATGAAGGCGTCGAGGCGCGCACTCTGCTCCTCCCGGCGGGCCCAGGCGACGGGGTCCTTCTGCATCATCAGGCGCACGTCGACCGGCCATTCGCGGCTGACGGGGATGATCCCCTCCAGGTAGCGGTGGAGGGCGACCTGCAAGGGGGACTCGCCCAGGCGGGCTTCGTCCAGGACGCGTTCGGCGGAGTCGAGCTTGGCTTGGAAGACGGCGCTGAGCAGGGATTCACGGTTTGCGAAGCGGCGGTGGACGGTCGTCCGGTCCACCCCGGCGGCGGCGGCGATGGCCGCCATGGAGGCGCCCGGGTCCTCCGCCAGGAGTCGAGCTCCGGCACGGAGCACGGCAGTCAGGTTACGCGCGGCATCAGCTCTCATGATGCCGACATTCTACGCCCGTGCTTTACTTAATTAACTAACATCATCACGTGAGATGCGACACTAGAAATTAATACATCGCACGTGTGGCACTTAGGTCAGCTTCGTCTACAGTGAAGTTGCTGTTCCGTTCGGGGCAGTGAAGCAGATGATGAAACGAGGCACGCGTCATGCCACGAACCTGGCTCATCACGGGGGGCTCACAGGGCCTGGGCAGGGCCCTGGTGCTCGCGGTCCTGGAGGCCGGCGACAACGTTGTGGTGACTTCCCGCAAGCCTGAGGCACTGGCTTCCCTGAGGGCCGAGCACCCGGACCAGCTGGAGGCGGTGGCGCTGGACGTCACCTCCGCGTCCCAGTCCCGGGGCGTGGTGGCCGCCGCGGTGGAGCGGTTCGGATCGGTGGACGTCGTCGTCAACAACGCCGGCTACGCCACCAGCGGCTCGATCGAGGACTTCCCCGAGGACGAGTTCCGCGCGCAGGTCGACACCAACTTGTACGGCGTGGTCAACATGACCCGGGCGGTCCTTCCCGTCATGCGCCGCCAGCGGTCCGGGCACATCGTGCAGATATCCTCCATCGGCGGACGTGTGGGTGGGACGCCGGGTCTGAGCGCCTACCAGACCGCGAAGTTCGCCGTCGAGGGGTTCTCCGAGGCCTTGGCGAACGAGGTGGCACCCTTCGGTGTCAAGGTCACCATCGTCGAGCCGGGCGGCATCCGCACCGGCTGGGCCACGGGTGCCGCGGAGCCTTCCGGTCCCGTGACCCCCGACTACGAGGAGACCGTGGGCCTGTGGCTGGCCCGGTTCGCCGACTACGCCGGCAACGAGCCCGGTGACCCGGACCGCATGGCCCGCGCGATCATCGGTGCCGTGGACGCCGAGGAGCCCCCGCGCCGGCTACTGCTCGGCAGCGACGCCCTGGAGATCGCGATCAGCTCGGAGGAAAGCCGTCTGGCCGAGGCCCGCACGTGGGCAGAGGTCAGCCGTTCCGCGGACTACCCCACCACCTGACGGCACTGTGCGGGCGCGGCGGCGGGCCGGTCGAAGCACCGGATCCCCGGGGGCCGCCCGCGCCGACCGCCCCGCGCAGTACGGCCTGTCCGGCCGTATCCGGACCTGTGGTCCCGACCGCGCCCTGGCCACCGGCCGCGGCTGCGCACCGGCGCCGTCACGCTGAACGGATCGCCGATCGGCTTCGACGGCCCCTTCGGCAGCTACAAGGTCGGCGGCCTCGGCCGTGAGTACGGCAAGGCCGGCTACGTCAGCCCTGCCGTCGCGGTCCGGACGGGACTTCCGCTCCACGCCCTGTAGCCCGGACGGTTCACCCGACCGAGCGGACCGATGGCGCATGGCGCGAGCCTGGGGATCAGCTTCGTGCGACGAACAGCCGTCCCGCCGCCCTGGCGAGCGGCAACCCCGGCCAGTGAGGAACCGCCCTGCCCCGCAGCCGAACCCTGAACGGCGCGCGGTGGCCAGACCGCCGGCCCGCCACCGCGCACGACCGAACGACAAGGAGCAGGGATGAGTACCGACGACGCCTACGAGCAGGCGCTGGACACCGCAAGCGACCTCCTGGGACAGCGCCTGGAGCTCCCGATGAGTCCCGGCGAACCGGCCTCCGGAGCCGATTTCCGCAAGGTCGCGACTGTGCACACGTTCGGGGACTCATGGACCCGTACCGCACTGTCGACGCACGACCGGTCCCTGGTCTCCGTCGCCATCGCCGCAACGCTGGGCGCATTCGAACCGCTGCGCGGGCAGCTGCGCATCGCGCTCAACAACGGCGTCACGCAGGACGAGATCGTCGACCTCTTCATCCACCTCGCCGTCTACGCGGGAGCGGCCCGTGCCTTCGAGACGTATCAGGTCGCCCTGTCCGTCTTCGCCGAGGAGGCCTCCTCCTGAGAGACGCTGCTCGGCACCCTGCCGAACCTACCGAAGACTCCTCCGCGCAGGCTGCCGCACTGGTCGCAGTGGCGCAGAAATCAACGGGCCACGGCCCGGCACAACCACTGCCGGTGACGACTTACCGCCCTCGCGACCGGATGGATCACGACGTCGCACCGGAGTACCAGGAGCACGGGGAACCGCGCGAGCAACACCCGCGGCGCCGCACCCGCCCAAGGGGCTGCCACCCACGGTGAGAGGGCGGCTGCGGCGCCGTCCGGGCCGGGCGCGCAGGTCCCCGCGCCCCTTACGGGGCGGCCTACCCTCGCCTCGCTTGGCCCGACAGTGTAGACATGGCACATGGTCCGACTCATGGGTCGATCCCGGACCCGGTCGCCCCAGCGGGCCGGAGCGGCCGCTTCCGTACGGCGCCGGCGGCAGGAGAGCGGCCGCTCCGGGTGGCATCCGATGGCAGGGCTGCGGTCGGTGCTGACCGGGCGCAGCGTCGCCGGACAGGTGTTCTTCCTGCTCCTGGTGATGGTGCTGCTGCTGGTCGTCGCGGCCGTCGTGGCGCTGGTGCTGCAGGCGCAGCGGGACAGCACCCAGGAGGCCCGCAACCGCTCCCTCGCCGTCGCCGAGACCTTCGCCAACTCCCCCGGCATCGTCGAGGCCCTGGAGTCCCCCGACCCCACGGCCGTGCTCCAGCCGCGCGCCGAGGCCGCCCGTAAGGCGTCGCGCGTCGACTTCGTCGTGGTGATGAACACCGACGGCATCCGCTACACGCACCCCCGGCCCGACCGCATCGGCAAGCAGTTCGTCGGCACCGTCGCCCCCGCGCTGGCGGGCGAGCCGGTCGTGGAGGAGATCGACGGGACCATCGGGCGGCTCGTGCAGGCCGTGGTGCCGGTGGAGGACCCGGACGGCAAGGTGGTCGGCCTGGTGTCGGCCGGCATCACGCTGGAGAACGTTGGCGGGGCGGCCGAGGCGCAGCTGCCGCTGGTGCTGGGCGCGGCCGCCGCCGCGCTGGCCCTGGCGACCGGCGGCGCCGCCCTGATCAGCAGACGTCTGCGGCACCAGACGCACGGTCTGGGCCCGCACGAGATGACCCGGATGTACGAACACCACGACGCCGTGCTGCACGCCGTGCGCGAGGGCGTGATGATCCTCGACGGCGACGGCACCCTGCTGCTCGCCAACGACGAGGCGCGCCGTCTGTTCAGCCTCCCCGAGGACGCGGAGGGCCGGCACGTACGGGATCTGGGTCTGGATCCGGCCACGACGGAGCTGCTGTCCTCGGGCCGTACGGCCACGGACGAGGTGTTTCCGGTGGGCGACCGGCTGCTCGCGGTCAACCAGCGGCCCACCGACCCGGCGGGACGGCACCGGGGCAGCGTCACCAGCGTCCGCGACACCACGGAGCTGCGGGCGCTGTCCGGCCGGGCGGAGGAGTCCCGCGAGCGGCTCAACATGCTCTACGACGCGGGCGTGGGCATCGGCACCAGCCTGGACGTGGCGCGGACGGCGCAGGAGCTGTCGGACCTGGCCGTGCCGCGGTTCGCCGACTTCGTCACCGTGGACCTGTTCGAGTCGGTGCTGGCGGGCGGGCAGCCGGACGCGGCCGCCGCGCTGCGTCGCACGGCCCGCGCCGGCGTCGACGAGGACGCTCCGCTGTATCCGAGGGACCACCAGATCCGGTTCGTGGAGTCCTCCCCGCAGGGCCGGAGCCTGGCCACCGGCCGCGCGGTCCTGGAGCCCCGGCTCGACGAGGCGCCCGGCTGGCAGGCGCAGGACAAGGAGCGCTCCGCCCAGGTCGTCGAGTACGGCGTCCACTCGCTGATCGCTGTGCCGCTGCGGGCCGGCTCGCTGGTCCTGGGCGTGGTCAGCTTCTGGCGTTCGCGCAAGCCGGAGCCGTTCGACGAGGAGGAGCTGGCGCTGGCGGAAGAGCTGGTGGCGCGGGCCGCGGTGTCCATCGACAACGCCCGCCGCTACACGCGTGAGCACAGCATGGCGGTGACGCTGCAGCGCAGCCTGCTGCCGCGCACGCTGCCCGAGCAGAACGCGCTGGAGATCGCCTACCGCTATCTGCCGGCGCAGGCCGGGGTGGGCGGCGACTGGTTCGACGTGCTGCCGCTGTCCGGCGCCCGGGTGGCGCTGGTGGTCGGGGACGTCGTCGGACACGGTCTGCACGCGGCGGCCACCATGGGCCGGCTGCGCACGGCGGTGCACAACTTCTCCGCGCTGGACCTGCCGCCGGGCGAGCTGCTCACGCTGCTGGACGAGCTGGTCGGCCGGATCGACCAGGACGAGGCGCAGGACGAGCACGTCGCCCCGGTCATCGGGGCGACCTGCCTGTACGTGGTGTACGACCCGGTGTCGCGGCGCTGCTCGGTGGCGCGCGCGGGGCATCCGCCGCCGGCGCTGGCCCGGCCGGACGGGCGGGTGGAGTTCCCGGACGTGCCCGCCGGCCCCCCGCTGGGCCTGGGCGGGCTGCCGTTCGAGTCGGCGGAGCTGGAGCTGCCGGAGGGCAGCAGGCTGGTGCTGTACACCGACGGGCTGGTCGAGGACCGCGAGCACGACATCGACGTCGGTCTGGAGCGGCTGCGGGAGGCGCTGGCGGGCGCCGGGGGTTCCCCGGAGGAGACCTGCCGGGCCGTGCTGGACGCGCGGCGTCCGGGGAAGGCGGCCGACGACGTCGCGCTGATCGTGGCACGGACCCGGGCGCTGCCCGCCGACCGGATCGCCGAGTGGCCGGTGCCTCCGGACCCGGCGGCGGTGGGCGAGCTGCGGGCGGCGGTGACGCGGAAGCTCGCCGAGTGGGGTCTCGACGAGCTGACGTTCGGCACGGAGCTGATCCTCAGTGAGCTGGTGACCAACGCGATGCGGCACGGCGGCGCCCCCATCCAGGTGCGGATGCTGTACGAGCGTCATCTGATCTGCGAGGTCTACGACAGCAGCAGCACCGCCCCGCATCTGCGGTACGCGACCATGACGGACGAGGGCGGGCGCGGACTGTTCCTGGTGGCGCAGCTGGCCGAGCGCTGGGGCACCCGCTATCTGCCCGCGGGGAAGGTGATCTGGGCGGAGCAGAACCTGCCGGAGACCTCCGGCACCTTGTCATAAGATCACGCAGGGACATGGCATAAGGTCGGCTTATGGGCTCATAGGCCGGACCCGCGTACCAGGTAAGGCAAGCCTGAGTTTAGGCTTCCCCACGAGACGCCTGTCATCGCTCGAAGGGAACCTGACCATGCCCCGCCCCCTGCGGGTAGCCATCGTCGGATCCGGCCCCGCCGGGATCTACGCCGCCGACGCCCTGCTCAAGTCCGACGTGGCCGCCGGCCCCGGCGTGTCCATCGACATCTTCGAGCGGATGCCTGCGCCGTTCGGACTGATCCGTTACGGCGTCGCCCCCGACCACCCGCGGATCAAGGGCATCATCACGGCCCTCCACCAGGTGCTCGACAAGCCGCAGATCCGGCTCTTCGGCAACGTGGACTACGGCACCGACGTGCACCTCGACGACCTCCGCGCCTTCTACGACGGCGTGATCTTCGCCACCGGCGCCATGGCCGACCGCGCGCTGCCGATCCCGGGCATCGACCTGGACGGCTCCTACGGCGCCGCGGACTTCGTGTCCTGGTACGACGGCCACCCGGACGTGCCCCGCACCTGGCCGCTGGAGGCGGAGAAGGTCGCGGTGCTCGGCGTCGGCAACGTCGCCCTCGACGTGGCGCGCATCCTCGCCAAGACGGCCGACGAGCTGCTGCCCACGGAGATCCCGCCGAACGTCCACGAGGGCCTGAAGGCCAACAAGGCGATGGAGATCCACGTCTTCGGCCGCCGGGGCCCGGCGCAGGCCAAGTTCAGCCCGATGGAGCTGCGGGAGCTGGACCACTCCCCCAGCATCGAGGTGATCGTCGACCCCGAGGACATCGACTACGACGACGGCTCGATCGCCACCCGGCGCGGCAACAAGCAGGCCGACATGGTCGCCAAGACCCTGGAGAACTGGGCGATCCGCGACGTCGGCGACCGCCCGCACAAGCTGTTCCTGCACTTCTTCGAGTCGCCCACCGAGATCCTCGGCGAGGACGGCAAGGTCGTCGGCCTGCGCACCGAGCGCACCGCCCTCGACGGCACCGGCAACGTCAAGGGCACCGGCGAGTTCAAGGACTGGGACGTCACCGCGGTGTACCGCGCGGTCGGCTACCTCTCCGACAAGCTGCCCAAGCTGCCCTGGGACATCGACTCGGGCACCGTCCCGGACGCGGGCGGCCGGGTCATCCAGGAGACCGGCGAACACCTGACGTCGACGTACGTCACCGGCTGGATCCGGCGCGGTCCGGTGGGCCTGATCGGGCACACCAAGGGCGACGCCAACGAGACGGTGGCCAACCTGCTGGACGACTACAGGAACGACCGGCTCGGCACGCCGGGCTCCCCGGACCCCGAGGCCGTCGACGCGTTCCTGGCCGGGCGTGGCGTCCGTTACACCACGTGGGACGGCTGGTACCGCCTGGACGCGGCGGAGAAGGCGCTGGGCGAGCCGCAGGGCCGTGAGCGCGTGAAGATCGTCGAGCGCGAGGACATGCTCCGCGAGAGCGGCGCCTGACATCCCGCGGCCCCGGGAAGGGGCCGGTCCGCCGGGCGTCCGGCCGGTTCCGTACCGGCCGGACGCCCGGCGTCGTCATTCCAGCAGGGCGAGCCGGGCCGTCTCCCCCGGGTCCACACGCACCGCGCGGTGCCCGGGCAGGTGCACCTCGATCGGGTGGCGGCCGGCGGACGGCACGGTGATCTCCAGCGATCCGCTCTCCAGCCGCAGCCGCACGCCCCAGTGGCCGTGGTAGCGGACGGTGATGCCGTAGGACGACAGCTCCGGCAGCGGCACGGGATCCAGCCACAGGGCCCCGCCGCGCGTCTCCAGACCGGTCAGGCCGCGCTGCACCAGGTCGAGGGTGCCCGCCATGGCCCCGAGGTGGATGCCCTCGCCCGTGGTACCGCCCTGGATGTCGGCGATGTCCGACTGGAGGGCCTCCTTGCAGAACTTCCACGCGTCCCTGCGGCGTGCCCGGGCCAGGACCCAGCCGTGCACCAGGCCGCTCAGGGTGGAGCCGTGACTGGTGCGGCGCAGGTAGTGGTCCACCGTGCGCCGCCAGGTCCGCTCGTCCAGGCTCAGTCCCAGGCGCCGGAAGACGCCCTGGAGTTCGGACGGTGAGAACAGGTAGCCGAGCATGAGGACGTCCGCCTGCTTGGACGCCTGGTAGCGGTTGACGGTGTCGCCCTCCGCCTCCAGGATCCGGTCGAGCCGCCTGATGTCCCCGTACCGGCGCCGGTAGCCCCGCCAGTCCAGCTCGGCGAGGTCGCCGTACCCCTCGAACTGGCTGATGACGCCGTCGTGGAAGGGGACGTGCAGGGTGCGGGAGACGTGGTCCCAGTGGTCGAGTTCGGCCTCGTCCAGGCCGGTGCGCTCGGCCAGCTCCCGGCGGCGCGGCTCGGGCAGGTGGCGCAGCACCTCCAGGGTGCGGGCCAGCACCCAGGCGGCGGTGACGTTGGTGTAGGCGTTGTCGTCGAGGCCGGGCCCGGAGGCGTCCGGGTAGGCCTCGTGGTACTCGTCGGGGCCCACCACGCCCTTGATGCGGAACCGGCCCAGTTGCTCGTCGAAGGACGCGGAGTCGGCCCAGAAGCGGGAGATCCGCAACAGCATCTCGGCGCCCTTGGTGTGCAGGAACTCCTCGTCCCCGGCGGCCTCGCAGTACTGCCACACGTTGTAGGCGATGGCCGAGCCGACGTGGTGCTGGAGGTGCGAGTGGTCGGGCAGCCAGCGGCCCGAACGGGGGTTGAGGTGCAGCTGCTGCGTCTCCTCACGGCCGTCGCTGCCGGACTGCCACGGGTACATCGCGCCGCGCCGACCGGCGTCGTGCGCCGCCGTACGGGCGCGTTCGAGGCGCCGGTACCGGTAGTGCAGCAGCGCCCGGGAGACCTCAGGGAAGTGCAGGTTCAGGTACGGCAGGACGAACAGCTCGTCCCAGAACACGTGCCCCCGGTACGCCTCCCCGTGCAGGCCGCGGGCCGGCACCCCCACGTCCAGGTCGGCGGTGTGCGGGGAGAGGGTCTGCAGGACGTGGAAGAGGTGCAGCCGCAGGATGCGCCCCACCTCGTCGGGCACGTCCGGCTCCGCCCGCCGCCACAGCTGGTGCCAGGCCGTCAGATGGGGGGCCAGCAGCTCGTCGAAGGGGGCGGCCCGGTGCACCCGGTCGACGGCGGCGTGCAGCGGGTCGCTGATCGCCGGGTCGCGCGAGGTGTGCAGGGCGACGACCTTGTCGACGGTCAGGGTCCTCCCGTCCGTCAGGTCCAGCCGGGTCGTCTGCACCGCGCGAGGCAGGTCGTGGCGGACGGTGACGGACGCGGGCGAGGTCAGCCGGGCGGCGCAGGCGATCCGGACGTCGGAGGTCCGGGTGCGGCAGCGCAGCCACACGGCGTCCTGCTGCGAGGTGCCGGTGACCACGTGGGTGAGGTGGCGGCCGTCCAGGTCGGCGTAGCGGGGCACCCCGGCGTTGGTGACGCCGCCGTCGAGCGCCGCCTCGACCTCGAGCGGCCTGGAGAAGCCCTCCGCGGTGAACTCGGTGCGCAGGCCCGCGAGGTGGGGGTCCGCCATGTGGACGAACCGCAGCTGCCGCACCAGGAGCACACCGTCCGCCCCGAGTCCGAACCGGGTCCGGCGCTCCATCAGGCCGGAGGAAAGGTGCAGGGTGACGGCGTGGTCGAGGACGGGCGTGGTGTCGGGGGTGAGCCAGATACCGCCGGGCCTGCGGAAACGCAGGGGCAGCCAGTTGGGCAGGTTGACGACGTCCTCGTTCTCCACCTGGCGGCCGCCGACCGAGGAGACGAGCCGGTTGTAGACGCCTGCCGCGTAGGTGCCGGGGTAGTGCACGGTGTCGGCGGCGCACTCCGCGAGGACGCCACGGGTGGCGAAGTAGCCGTTGCCGAGGGTGCACAGGGATTCCCGCAGGCGCTCGTCGGCGGGGTCGTAGCCCTCGTACTGCCAGGTCCAGCCCGTCACTTCGCCGCTCCTCCCGCCGACGACCGCCGCGCACGCGACCTTGCGGCCCGTGCGAGAGCGCCGGGACCCGGACGGTCCGGCCCGGCGCCGTCACCGGCGGCGAGTCCTCCCGGCCGCGGGGCCGGGCGGTCCCGCCGCGACCGGAACGGCGCTCCGAGTACCCCCGTCCGGAGCGGAACACACGCCGCCGGGACCGCGGGCTACCGCTCACCCACCGGCACCCGCCACACCAGGGTGGTTCCGCCGCCCGGGGTGTCCGTGACCTCGAAGGAACCGCCGAGCTGCGCGGCGCGCTCGGCCATGTTGCGCAGACCGCTGCGGCGCCCGCCGGGCGGCAGGCCCACGCCGTCGTCCGCGACGGTCAGCCGCACCTCGCGCCCGTCGGTCTCCACTGCCACCTGGGCGTGGCTCGCCCGGGCGTGCCGGGCGACGTTGGTGAGCGCCTCGGAGAGCACGGCCACCAGGTGGTCGGCGGCCTCCTTGGACACATGGGTGTCGATCAGGCCCTCCATCCGCACGCTGGGCGCGAAGCCCAGCAGCGGGGCGGCCTCCCCGACGATCCGGACGACGCGGGCGCGCAGGCCGGTCCCGGCGCCGCCCGCGGCATGGGAGCGCAGGCCGAAGATGGTCGTGCGGATGATCTTGATGGTCTCGTCGAGGTCGCCGACGGCCCGCAGGACCCGCTCGGAGGCTCCCTTGTGCTCGATGAACCGGCCGGCGCTCTGCAGGGTCATGCCGGTGGCGAACAGCCTCTGGATGGCCAGGTCGTGCAGGTCGCGGGCGATGCGGTCGCGGTCCTCCAGGACGGCGATCTGTTCGGCGTCCTGGCGGCGCTCGGCCAGCTCCATCGCCACGGCGGCCTGGGCGGCGAAGCCCCGCAGGGGTTCGATCTCCTTGTCCGTGAACGCATGGCCACCGGCCGCTCGGACCAGCAGCAGGATGCCGCGCACACCGTCCTCGCCGTCGATCGGCACCGCCACGGCGGGCCCCAGACCGGTGAACGTCTGCGGGCCCGCAGACACGCGTTCGTCGTGGGCGACGTCCGTCGAGGTGACGGGCGCGGCGGACGCGAAGGCCCGGCCGAGGAGACTGCCCTCGCCCGGCACCACCAGGCCGCGATGCGTCTCGGCGTCCTGGCCGAGGGCGAGTTCCACGGCCAGCGAGTCGGTGCCCTCCATGGGCACCGCGACGACGGCGAGGGCGGCTCCGGTGATCTCCCGGGCCCGCTCGGCGACTCGCAGCAGCGCCTCGCCGCGCTCGCTGCCGGACATCAGCCCGTGGGTGATCTCGGCGTTGGCCTGGAGCCAGCGCTCCCGCAGCCGGGACTCCTCGTAGAGGCGGGCGTTGTCGATGGCGACGCCGGCGGCGACGGCCAGGGTCGACAGGACCGACTCGTCCTCCTCGTCGAACTGTGTCCCGCCACGCTTCTCGGTCAGGTAGAGGTTGCCGAAGACCTGGTCGCGGACGCGGATCGGGACGCCGAGGAACGTGTTCATCGGCGGGTGGTGCGGCGGGAAGCCGTAGGAGGCGGGGTGCTCGGACAGCTTCGGCACCCGCAGCGGCCGCGGATGGCGGATCAGCTCGCCGAGGATGCCGTGGCCCTCCGGGTAATGGCCGATGCGGGCGATCTCCTCGTCACTGACGCCGACGGTGTGGAAGGCGGACAGCCGCTTGCCGTCCGGGCCGATCACGCCGAGGGCGGCGTACTGTGCGTCCACCAGCGCGGCGGCGGCCTCGACGATGGAGCGCAGCGCCTGCTCCAGATCGAGCTCCCGCCCGACGGAGAGGACCGCCTCGAGGAGGCTGCGCACCCGGTCGCGGGTGCCGCGGGCCGCGTCGATGCGCGCCTGCAGCTCCTCCAGCAGTTCGTCCAGCCTGAGCTGCGGCAGACGTACGCGCGCGTCCTCGCCCCGCTCCGGGGCCGTGTCCCGGCCGGCGTCAGTCACCCGTGCGCCTCCTGTCCCCACACGCCGGCACCGTCCGCCCGGCGTCCCTCCGGCGCGGGCGTCGATAACGATCCGGTAAACGTGACGGTACGGCATCGGGCGGGCCGCGCATCCGGCGGGGACTTCCCGTCGGGAACGTCCGCGGCCCCGCGCGCCGGCGGGCGGCGCGCGGGGCCGCGGACGTGCGCGGTGTCAGACCTCCAGCTCGTTCTCGATGCGGCGCATCTGATGGCGCGCCATGGCCAGGTTGGCCCGGCCGGCGTCCAGCACCAGGTAGAGGAACAGGCCGTTGCCGCCGCGCCCCTTGAGCAGGCGGATGAGGTGGTATTGGCTGTTGAGGGTGATGAGAATGTCCTCGATCTCCTCCTTGAGCCCCAGCAGCTCCATGGTGCGGAGCTTGGACCGCACGACGTCGGTGTTGCCGGCGGCGGCGACCTCCAGGTTGAAGTCCTTGCCGCCGCCCAGGGTGCCGAGGGCCATGCCGCTGGTGTAGTCGACGAGGGCGGCGGCCGTGGCGCCGTCGATGGAGCTGAGGCATTCCTTGAGCGCGGTCTCGGTGTTCGCCATGGGTGGTGTCCTCTCCGGATCGTGAAGGGTGGTACGGGCCGGCGCCGGCGGTGTGCGGGCGTCCGGCCGGATGGTGGGTTCGGTGGATACGGGTCAGCCGCCGGTCCGCGGCCGGTGGGCGGGACGCTGCGGGGTCCGTACGGGGAGGGTGCCGATGGGCCGGGACCGGTCGGCCGGGTCCGGGACCCCGTCGCCTGCGGCGGTCCTGTCGGCGTGGCGTCCGCCGCCGGGGCCGATACGGGCGTCGACCAGTTCCGCGATCCGGGCGCCGCTGCGCCGGCCCTCCAGGTGGAGCCGCCCGACGTTGACCCGGTCGTCGGCGAGGAGGGTGAGCACGGCGGTGGTGCCGGCCGCGTAGGTGGCGATGTAGCCGTGGGCGCCGCGCACCATGAGTTCGCGGAAGTCGCCGCGTCCGGCCGCGTCCGTCATCCGGTGGGCGACGCCCAGCGCGGCGGCGGTGAGCGCGGCGAGCCCCTCGGGTTCGGTGCCGGGCACGTCGTGGGCGAGGACGAGTCCGTCGACGGTGGCCGCGAGGGAGCCCGCCAGCCGCGGGACGCGGGTGCGGAGCCGACGCAGTTCGTCCAGCACGTCGGTCTCGACGGCCATGAGCAGTCTCCTTTCGGCACGCTGCCGGCGCGTGCGGATCACAGTGCCTCCAAGGCGTCCAGGAGCCGTCTCAGCAGCGCTGTGTCGGGCTCGTCCCAGTCGGCGCGGCCCGCGCCGGGGACGGGGTGGACGGGCGGGGCGGGCACGAGGGGTGCGGGGGCGACCAGTCCTTCGGCGGCCAGCCGGCGCAGTTCGACGAGGGTGTGGAAGGTGCGGTGGGCGAGGGCGGAGGCGATCTGCGCCGCGGTGCGTCCGCCGTCGACCAGGGCGAGCGCGCGGCCCCTGCGGGGCGGCAGCACGGCCGGGTCGGCGTCGGGGGTCCGGGCGAGCGGCGCGGTGTCGACGGCCGCGTCGGGCCATATGCGGTCCAGCAGGGCGCGGCGGCGGTACGACTCGCGCAGCACGGTCGCGACGGTCACGGGGCGGACCGCGCCGAGCCAGTGCGCAACGCCGGGGCGGAAGCGCAGGGCGGTGCCGTCGTGGGCGAGCGCGAAGTACGCGGCGTCGAACAGCGCGCCCAGATGGGCCAGTTCCAGGGCGCCGGCGGTGAGGCGTCCGCTGTCGACGAGCTGGCGGCCGACCCGCTGCCGGGACCCGGCCCGCTCGACGGCCTCCCACCAGCCGGCCGGGGCGAGGGCGCCGCTGCGGGTGAGCAGGTCGCCGAGGGCGGGGCTGTGGGCGGACTCGACGTGGACCACGTGTCCGGCGGCGAGGTAGAAGATGCCGGAGCGGGTGGTGAGCGCCCCGGTGGCCCGGTCGGCGGCGAGGGTGTCCAGCAGCTCGGGGGCGGATCCGTCCGCGCGGGCGGCGGCAGCGGTCATCCGAGCACCATCCGGTCCGCCATCTCGGCCAGCCGGATGCGGGCCAGGGCGAGGTTGCCGTCGGCGCGGTCCAGCGACAGGAACAGGAAGACCGTGCTGTCGAAGGTGGTGACGACGAACCGGAGCAGGTGGAAGGCGTCGGCGGTGGTGAGGATCAGGTCCTCGACGGGCGGCTCCTTGCCCTGGCCGGCGTGCGCGGGGGCGAGGGCGCCGCTCTCCATCGCCAGTCGGGCCAGTTCGGCGGTCTCGGCGGCGGTCGCCTCCACGTCGCCGCCCGGCGCCTCCCCCACCGCGCCCAGGGCGAGCCCGCTGATCCAGTCGACCACCAGGGCGCCACGTGCCCCGGGCAGCCGCATGGCTTCCAACAGACTCTCGTCGATTCCGGGCACGCCGGATCCCCCTCCTCGCACGGCTGTACCGCGAACGTGACGTCGACGCTACGGTGTGTGCTCGATCGAGGTGGGGGCTTTGGCGTTTTCCCGTGGAATATGCGACGTGGGGGTCGGGACACTGGTAGGGTCCGCGACTTTCGCCCCCGGTGCTAGGCGGGACGCGAGGCCCGCGCGGGCGGTTCCGGAAGGCCTGGGGGAACGGGTGTGCGGGTGGCGGTTCCTGTGACCCGGGGGTGTCGGCCGTCCGGGCGGGCCGTGTGCGGGACGGGCCGCCGTACGGCGGAACCCGGCGTCCCGTCGTCCGGCGCGGGCGACGATACTGAGGGCAGCACGTGCCCCCGCTGACGACTGGACCCATGCCGATCTCTGCCACAGCCCGCCCCACCGTCCCTCCCACCGTCCGGACGACCCGCGGCCGCCACGTCGGGGAGCGGGCCGACGAGACGCTCCGGCGCGGCCTCTCCGCCCTCAAGGACGCCGGGACCATCGACGACTTCCTGGAGCTCCCGGCGGACGACACCAAGCCCGACCTGGTGTTCGAGTCCCGGACGCGGGTCGGGGACGGGGTCACGGTCCGCGCCCGCCTCGCCCTCTCCCCCGCCAAGGCGAAGGGACCGGACCGCGACTGGCTCCTGGTCGCCGAGGCGGAACGCCCCTGGGACCCCTCCTGGCCGTCCCCGGTCACGATGTTCTGGCCGCAGGAGCCGGACGCCGCCTGGAACCACGACCCGGCGTCAGGACTACGCCCCGGCGAGATCAACCCGCTCCCGGAGGACGACAAGGACGTACGGCGCCGGCTGCGCGACTGTGCCCGCGACCCCTGGTACGTCCACGTCGTCGTCCACGAGGCGATGACCCCGGACGAGCGCGGGTACGTCCCGCTCGCGCACTGGCTGCCGCCGGGTCTGCGACACCGGGTCGTCGAGCACCGGGCCACCCCGCAGCAGGCACGGGTGACGAACTGGGCACTGCGGGAGTTCGACGTGGAGGTCCCCAGGGGCGGCGCTGCGGTGCTGCCCGGCCGCCCGGTCCCCGAGGGGTACGAGCCGGACGCCTTCGCGGTGCGCGCGGTGTTCCTCGACGGCACGGAGCCCACGGACCTGGTGGACGCGGTGCTGCGTCACGACGCTCTGCCGAGAGAGCTTCCGGAGCGGGCCGAGGAGGCGCTGACCGCGCTGCGCGAGGACTGGCACCTGCTCACCGTCGCCGAGGAACTGGAGCGGGAGCGGGCGCTGGTGGCGATGTACGCCGAGGCGCTGGACGCGATGACGAAGTCCCGCGACCTGTACCGGGAGGCCGCCGAACGCGCCCACGAGGCGCTGGAGGCGTACCGGGAGATGGGGCTCGCCCCACCACCCCCGGCCACACAGCCGCCCCGCCCCCGGCCCCCGGCCCCGCTCCAGCACCTGACGCGCACCCTGGAACGCCTGAAGCCGGGCGGTTCCCGCCGCGGCCGGTCCTCCGCGGAGGAGACGGCCCCGGCCCCCGAACCGGAAGCGGAACCTTCGGACAAGGGGTGAGCCGGGGTCGGACGCACGCCGCCGGGCGGGCTTCCGCCGCGGACGGCTGCCCGGAGGAGACGGCCCCAGCCCCCGAACCGGAAGCGGAACCTTCGGACAAGAGGTGAGCCGGGGTCGGACGCACGCCGCCGGGCGGGCTTCCGCCGCGGACGGCTGCCCGGAGGAGACGGCCCGCCGCCCGAGCCGAAGACGGAGCCCTCGGACAGGCGCCGGGGGATGAAGGGAACCCGGCGTCAGGCTGGAGCGCCCGAGGGCAGACGCTCCCACCGGGCCACAGGGAGGAGACGGCACGGACCGGGCGACGCACACACCGTCATGCCGGACCATCCGAAACCCGGCTCGTCCTGCGTGGGCGCCCCCCGGAGGAGACGGGCCCAGCGCACCGTCCGACACGGGTGCGCCGGACGGCGGGCGGTGGTGGAGGCGCACCGTAGGTGTCTCTCCTCCACCGCCCGCGTCGCCGGCAGGCGATCAGTCCGTGGCGTGGCGCGGTTCCGCCGGGGGCCACGGGGACCAGCGGGTGCCCGGGGGCGGGGTGGCCACGCGGACCACCAGTGCCGCCAGGGCCACCAGTGCCGCCGCGATCGCGGCCGAGGTGGCGAGCCAGTCCGGGGCGAGCGCCAGGTCGACCGCCCTCGGCAGGGTGGCCTCGGTGAACGAGCCGCCGTAGGCGTGGGCGACGGCCAGTACCGTCGCCGCGGCGACCCCCGCCGCGAGCACGACCACCGCGGGGCGCACGACGAGGATCAGGGCGAGCACCGTGCACAGCACGGACATGCCGACGGCGAGGGCGTGGACGTTGAGTGACACGCCGTCACGCTGCAGCGGGAAGTGGGTCACCGCGCAGACCGCGAGGGCGACGGCCGCCAGCCAGCTGATCCAGATCGCCGACCGGGGCACGGGCCGTGACGCACGGGCGCGCGCGGCGGCGGGGCGGGGACGGCGGGCCGGCCGCGGGGTGCGGCGGGTGGCGGGGCGACGGCCCCCGATCCGCAACGCGCCGCCGCGGCCCGCCGGGGCGCGCTCCGGCTCGGGCCGGGGGTGCCGCTGGGCCTCCCTCTGACCTTCCGCCTCCTGCGCGGGCCGGGCCGACTCCGCGACGGCCGCGCGGAGGAGATGCTCGGGGGGACGCTGGGCGGCCAGACGGTCGATCAGTTCGACCAGTTCGTCCACGGACCGGCCGGTGGCGGCGGCGCGCAGGGCCTCCTCACGGCAGTGCGGCGCGAGGGGCTCGTTGTGCAGCAGCGCGACGAGGAGGGTGACGTCCTCGACCGAGCGGTGGGCGGCGGCCGCGCGGATGGTCTCGTCCGCGCTGGCCGCGTCACGGGGCGGACGGGTCAGCAGGGCGACCAGCCGGGTGACGTCCTCCACGGACCGGTCGACACCGGCGGCGCGCAGCGCGTCGACGACGGCACGGGTGTGCTCGGGCGACCGTTCGAGTGCGGTGATCAGGTCGACGACCTCCTCCAGGGGACGGTCGGACACGGCGGCGTGCACCAGATCGGTGACCGGATCGGCGTACACCCGTTCGGTCGCCCCGGGTGCCGCACCCGGCAGGCCGGAGGGGTCCGGCACGTCACCGAGGCGGCGCGGCACTCCCTGCTCCCTCACCGGCTCCCTCGTGGTGTCGACGGGATCCACCAGATCGACCGTCGCCACCGGGTCCCGGGGCCCCTCCGCCCCGGCGGGTTCGCGCGGCCGGTCGACCGGATCGCGCGGATGGTTGCCGTGCACGGGATCGCGTGGGTGGCCGGTGTCGGCCTGACGGGCCGTGCGGTCCGTCCCGGACGGATCACGCGGAGGCGCGGTGCCCCCGCCCGCGCCGGCCGCGTACCGCGCGTCGGCCGGGGCCGTGCGGTCCGCCGTCCGGTGACGCGCCCAGGCCGGTTCGGGCCGGTGCGCGCCGGTCGCGGTGCCCGTCGTGCCGACGGGCGGGGCCGCGGCCGTATCCACGGGTATGCCCGGTTCGTTGGAGGAGGACGAGGAGAAAGTGGTCATGATCGACTCCAGGGGAAGACTGATGACCATTACTAGGCTCCCCCACCGCGGGCTGCCACTTGACTGAGCCGCAGGGATGACCTGCGGCGATTGCGTGTTTCGGGTGTTGTTCACGGGGCAACGGTCGCGAGCGGCGCATGGCCGGTCCCCGCCGCCATACCGGGACCCGGAACGGGAATCCGTTTCCTCGAGGACTGTGTCGGGGGTGAGGCCGCGCCACGCGGCCACCGGAAGGAGGGCAGTGACCTTGGACACAACGACCGTGGTGTGGGGCGTCGCGGTCCTCGCGGCCCTGGTGCTGGCGGGCGCCGTGGCCGTGCTGGTCCGTCTCGTCCGCACACGGCGGGAGTTGCGGCGGGCGGGGCTGCCCACCGGGCCCCGCTGGGTGTTCTGGGGCGCGGTGCTCTACCTGGTGCTACCGGCCGATCTCGTACCCGATCCGGTGTACCTGGACGACATCGGCGTCCTGCTGCTCGCTCTGCGCACCATGCGTGGTTCCGTCGGCGCGGGGGCGCCCGGAGTGCCCGGAAGGCGCCCGGGACGACAACCCGCCGATGATTACGCTCCGTGAGGAAACCAACCACCCGTTCGATTCGTATAAGTCTCTGGAAGCCAACGCAAGTCGGCGGACCAAGCGGCGGCGCACAGAGGGCCGTTGCCTGATCGGCGCAGCACCGACGAGGGAGAGACGATGCAACCGTTCGCGCTCAACTACGCCCGTCCGGCGGTGGAGTTGGCCGTTGCCACTCCGTATGCGTATGACTCCGGACTGCAGTTGAACGTCCTCGGTGACGGGCGGATCGCGGCCTGCGACCACGCCCTGTTGCGCGAGGTGGGGACGACCACGTCCACCGCGGGCTCCAAGACCCACTTCGACGACTGAACGCGGACCGTAGACCATGACCGTGCTGATCCTCACCTGCGAGGAGGATGTGACCGCCGACATGGTGGTGGTCCACCTGAACGGCGCAGGGGTGCCGGTGGTCCGTCTCGACCCCGCCGATCTCACCGGCGGCGTCTCGCTGTCCGGCGAGTACGTCCACGGCCGGTTCCGCGGCCATCTGTCCGCCGGGGGGCGGCTGGTGAGCATAAACGGGCTGCGGTCGGTGTGGGTGCGCCGCCCCGGCACTCCGGCCGAGCGCGCCCCGCAGCCGTCCGCCTGGCTGACCGAAGAAGCGTCGCAGGCCCTCTACGGCATGCTGCGGGGCTGCGACGCGCGCTGGATGAACCACCCGGACGCCGCACGACAGGCCCGCCACAAGCCGTGGCAGCTGCGCCTGGCCCAGCGCTGCGGACTGCCCGTGCCGGCGACGGTGATCACGACGTTCCCGCGCGCGGCGCGGGAGTTCGCGGAGCGTTTCCCGGACCTGGTGGTCAAGCCGGTGTCGGGCGCGCACCCGCAGGATCCGCCGCGGGCCGTGCCGACGAGCAGGGTGGCGCCGGATACGGACTTCTCGGCGGTGGCCTACGGGCCGACGCTCCTTCAGCGGCGGATCGTCAAGCAGGCGGACATCCGGCTCACCGTGGTGGGCGACGCGCTGCTGGCGGCCCGCAAGGCGACGGCGCCGGACGCCGACCCGCAGGTGGTGGACGTGCGGTTCACCGCGCCGGGACCGCCGTGGGAGCCGGTGGAGGTCCCGCCGCGGACCGCGGACGCCGTGCTCGACTACATGCGCCGGGCGGAACTGGCGTACGGGGCACTCGACTTCGCGGAGGACGCGGACGGGACCTGGTGGTTCCTGGAGTGCAACCAGTCGGGGCAGTTCGGGTTCGTCGAGGTGGAGACGGAACAGCCGATCGCGCGGACCATCGCGGAGTGGCTGTCCCGTCCCGTCCCCGAGGAGCCGGCGGAGCCGGCCGGTTCGGTCACCACGGCGCGGTGAGCCCGGCGCGGTGGGCCGCGGTCACCGCGCCGACGAGAGGGTGTACGCGCGCGTCAGTGCGGCCGGGGGCCGGGCAGCAGGGCGGTGCGCTGCCAGCCGTTGCCGGGGGCCTGCTGCGGCCGGTCGAGGCCGGGGCCGTAGCCGGGCGACTGCAGGGGCCGCATGACCGACTCCAGTTCCCTGCTCACGCGTTCGGCCTCGCGGCGGACCTGTGCGGGCACGTCGCCGCACTCCGCGATGAGTCGGTCGTAGATGGGGGAATCCTGGAACACCCGACAACGCGCCTTTCTGCTCGGCGTCCCCGGTGCGGGGCCGCGACTGCCGAGTGTATGCGGCCAACGGGGGTGAAGTGGGCGTTCCGGGCGTCAGGCGCCCGTCGTGGAGCCGGGCCGGACGATCATCAGGACGGTGACGGTCGCCCAGAGCAAGTTGAACACGCCGGTGAACATGGCGAGTTGGACGGTGCTGCGATGATCGACGGGCCGTCGCCCGGTCACCTGCGCGACGAGTTCGTCCTGACGGGGGAGCACGAGGGCGATGAGCGTACCGGCGGCCACCGCGGTGAGGAACACCGAGGCGACGAGCCAGGCGTCGCCGAGGACGCCCATCGCGAGGCCGGTCGCCAGACCCAGCACCGGCACGAGCACGCCGAGCCCGGCGTAGACGCGGCAGATCCGGTGGAGCAGCTCCACGGTGCCGGCCGCGCGCGGGCCGGGGTCGGCCCCGTCCGCCGGGGCCGCGCGGCGCACGGCCGGCGGGAACATGCTGGCGGCGACGGTCACCGGACCGACGGCGACGATGGCGGCCAGGACGTGGAGGGACAGGAGCAGCTTGGTCACCGGGGCTCTTTCCTTGACGTGATCGGCGGGATCGGCGCGACCGGCCCGATCCGCGGGATGCCGGGTTCACGCTAGAAGCCGTCGCGGCGGCCGGACAGCGGCTGGACCGACAGTTCCCCACGGATTCCCGCCAGCCGTGGTGACGAGGCATGGCGTGACCCGGACCGGGTGGGGACGGGTGGCGGGAATCTGTCTAGGGTGGCGTTCATGCACTCCGTGGCGATCCTCGTACTGGACGGTGTGGTGCCGTTCGACATGGCGGCCCCCATGCAGGTGTTCGACTTCACGCGGCTGCCCGACGGCCGGCGTCCGTACCGCGTCCGGCTGTGCGCCGAGCGGCCGGAGGTGGCCGCGGACGGCGGCTTCGCGCTGCGCGTCGACCGCGGTCCGGAGGCGCTCGCGGACGCCGACACGGTGATCGTGCCGGGACGCGCCCCGGGCTCCCCGCCGCCCTCCCCCGCGGTGCTTTCGGCGCTGCGCCAGGCGGCCGAGGCGGGCACCCGGATCGCGTCGGTGTGCGTGGGCGCCTTCGTGCTGGCGGAGGCGGGCCTGCTGGACGGGCTGCGCGCCACCACGCACTGGGTGGCCGCCGAGGAGTTCGCGCGCGCGTACCCACGGGTGGAGGTGGAGCCGGACGTGCTCTACGTGGACAACGGGCGGATCCTCACCTCGGCCGGCGCGGCCGCCGCGCTCGACATGTGCCTGCACATGATTCGCCGTGACTTCGGGTCGGCGGTGGCGGCGAACGCCGCGCGGATGTCGGTGATGCCGCTGGAGCGCGAGGGCGGGCAGGCCCAGTTCATCGTGCACGAGCACCCGCCCGTGCCGCGCGGCTCGGACCTGGAGCCGCTGCTGGGGTGGATCGAGGACAACGTGGCGCACGAGGTGACGCTCGCCGCGATGGCGGCGCGAGCGGGGATGAGCGAGCGCACCTTCAGCCGCCGCTTCCGCGAGCAGACCGGCACCACGCCGCTGCAGTGGCTGCTGCGGGCCCGGGTGCGGCGCGCCCAGTACCTGCTGGAGAACAGCGACCACACGGTGGAACGTATCGCGCAGCAAGCCGGGTTCGGCTCCCCCACGGCGTTCCGCGAGCGGTTCCGCAAGGTGGTGGGGACGACCCCGTACGCCTATCGCAGGTCGTTCAGGGGCGGGCGCGGCCCGGCCGTCCCGGCGGACGCCCGGGCCGCGGGCTCAGACGGCCAGCGACAGTCCGCTCTCGCCGTCCGCCTCGGATGACCGGCGGCGGTCCGTCCGGGCACGGACGAGAAGGTCGTCGGCGCGCGCGACGGCGTCGTGGATGCCGGCCGTGCCCATCGTCACGCAGAGCCGACGGGTGACGTCCTCGAGTTCCCTGGCCACCGCCGGAGTCTGTCGTTCCGCCTGCGCGATCCGCAGCGTCGCATACCGCGTCAGCAGCTGCCTGACGACCTTCGGATCCGGTACGAGCACGTAGCGCCCCTTTCCTGTTTTCGGTGCGCATGCCCGAAGACGGCGAAGCCACGCACATCCCGCGCCTTGCTGATCGAAAATGACCGAAAACATTCATACTGCGACCGGGCCACCTGGCCACCTGGCCACCTGGTCACCTGGTCACTCGGGCCCCGGGGGAACGGACGACGGCTCAGGCCACCTGACCACTGTGCAGCGCCGTGTACGCGCCGCCCCGCCGCAGCAACTCCTCGTGCGTGCCGACCTCCTGGATCGCCCCGTCGGCCATCACCACGATCCGGTCGGCCCCGCGCACCGTGGACAGCCGGTGCGCCACGACGAACGTGGTCCGCCCGCGCAGCAGGCGGGCGAGCGCCTCCTGCACCAACGCCTCCGAACGCGTGTCCAGAGCGGACGTCGCTTCGTCCAGCACCAGCACCTTCGGGTCCCGTATCAGGGCGCGGGCGATGGCCAGCCGCTGGCGCTGACCGCCCGACAGCCGCGCCCCGCGCTCCCCGACGAGGGTGTCCAGGCCCTGCGGCAGCCGGTCGACGAACTCCAGCGCGTTGGCGTCGCGCAGCGCGGCCCGCACCGTCTCCTCGTCCGCGTCGTCCATGCCGTAGGCGACGTTCTCCCGCACGGTGCCGTCGAAGAGGATCGACTCCTGGGGCACCACGGACAGGAATCGCCGGTAGGTGCGCAGGTCCAGGGTGTTCATGTCGGTGCCGTCGACCAGCAGCCGGCCGGAGGTGGGGCGGATGAACCCGATGACGAGGTTGAGCACCGTGGACTTGCCCGCGCCGGACGCGCCGACCAGGGCGACGGTCTCGCCCGGGGCGACGTCGAGGGTGAGGTCCCGTACGGCTGGGCGGTCGTCGCCGTCGTAGGCGTGCCCGACGCCCTCGAAGGTCACCGCGCCGCGCAGCGCGGTGAGTTCGGCCTTGCCCTCGTTGTCCTCCAGCTCCGGCGCCTGCAGCACCTCGCCGACGGAGCGCACGGACTCCAGCCCCTTGGTGATGACCGGGGCCAGACCCGCCAGCGTGGTGGTGGAGTTGGTGAGCGTGGTCAGGAAGGCGCTGAGCATCACGACATCGCCGGCGGTGACGCCCCAGACGTCATGGTACGACACGAGGGCGGCGCCGGCCAGCACCATCACGCCGACCACGTTGAGGACCACCCACGCCAGCGAGCCGAACCGCCCGTTGACCAGGTCGAGGCGCATCCCGGAGGTGAGCAGCCGGTCGAGGGTGCCGTGCATGCGACGCAGCGCCTTGCCCTCCAGGCCGTGGGCGCGGGTGACGGGGATCAGCCGGGTCATCTCGGTGACGCGGGAGGACAGCGTCTCCACCTCGTGCCGGAAGTGCTCGTTGTGGGTGCGCAGCCGCGCCCTCAGCCGGGCCACGAGCAGGGCCGCGGCGGGCACGACGACGAGGAAGACGGGCAGGAACTCGGGGGTGCGTACACCGATGATGATCAGTCCGCCGGCCAGCACGGTGAGCGCGCCGAGCCCGGTCTCCGCGGTCTGCTGCACCATCTGCTCGACGGTCTCGACGTCGCGGACCACCTTGGCCTGGAGCACGCCCGCGCTGACCCGGGAGTGGTAGCCGATGGAGAGCTGCTGCATGCGCGTGCACAGCGCGGAGCGCAGGGCGGTGCCCATGCGGCGGACGCTGCCGTAGAGGAGGCGGACGTACAGCACGTGCAGCGGGTAGTTGACCAGCAGGATGAACATGATGACGCCGGTGCTGGTCCACAGCCGGGAGACCGGCTGGTGCTGGACGACGGTGTCGATGATGGACGCGGTGATCAGCGGCAGCAGCCAGACGGGGCTGTGCTTGACGGTGAAGACGACGACGGCCGCGGCCAGCCGGCCGCGGTCCGCACGGAACAGGTAGCCGAGGGTGCGCACGGGGTGCTCGCCCCGGTAGCGGTGGTCGAGCGGTCTCATCTGCGGCGATGCCATGGGCGGTGGTCCTCCCCCTGTGAGGCGCCGCCCCGGACGGATCGCGGCGCACGAACGGCGCCCGGCGCCCCCAGGGGGGCGCCGGGCGCGGGAGCGGCCGCTCAGGCCGCGTCGAGCTCCGCGATCTCCTCGGCGCTCAGCTCGAGGCCGGCGGCGCGCACGGAGTCCTGGACGGACTCGGGGCGGCTCGCACCCGGGATCGGCACGACGACCGGCGACTTGGCGAGCATCCAGGCGAGGCACACCTGGTGCGCGCTCACCCCGTGCTCCTGCGCCACGCGCGCGAACGGCGCGTAGGTGGAGCCGAGTTCACCGGCCTTGGAGATGCCGCCGAACGGGCTCCAGGGCAGGAAGGCGACACCGAGTTCGTCGCACAGCTCCAGTTCCGGCTCGCTGGAGCGGAAGGCGGGAGAGAACTGGTTCTGCACGGAGACGAGACGCCCGCCGAGGATCTCCTGGGCCTGCCGGATCTGCTCGGGGTTCGCGTTGGAGATGCCCGCCATGCGGATCTTCCCCTCGTCGAGCAGGTCGCGGATCGCGCCGACGGACTCGGCGTACGGGACGCGGGGGTCGGGCCGGTGGAACTGGTAGAGGCCGATCGCCTCCACGCCCAGCCGGCGCAGGGACGCCTCACAGGCCCGCTTCAGGTACTCCGGGCGCCCGTCGAGGGTCCAGCTGCCGTCGCCGGGGCGCAGATGCCCGCCCTTGGTGGCGACCAGGACGTCACCGCCCCGCTCGTGGGTGGAGAGCGCCTTCGCGATCAGGCTCTCGTTGTGCCCCACCTCCCCGGCGTCCCGGTGGTAGGCGTCCGCGGTGTCGATCAGGGTGACACCGGCGTCCAGGGCGGCGTGCAGGGTGGCCAGCGAACGGGACTCGTCGGGCCGTCCCTCGATCGACATGGGCATCCCGCCCAGTCCGATCGCGGACACCTCGACCTCACCGATACGACGCATGTGCATGTGCGCGAAGCCCCTTCCGGCTGTCGTGCTGGCGATCGTGGAAAGCGCATACCAGCCTCGCCGCCGGGTGCCCGGAAATCCAACAGGGAAATCCGAACGGATTCATCGGACCGGTCGCTGAATCGTCCCCGTACGCCTCCGGTCCGCTTCACCGCGCGCCCCTCCGCCCCCGGCGTTACGCTGCGCGGAGCCCCACCGTTCCGCCCCCGTCCCGGAGGTTCCGATGGCCCCGCTCCTCAATCCGTACCTCAACTTCGACGGCAACGCCCGGCAGGCGATGGAGTACTACAAGGAGGTCTTCGGCGGGGAGCTGAACATGCACACCTTCGGGGAGGCCGGCGGCGCCGGGGAGGAGTTCGCCGACAAGATCATGCACGGCATGCTCACCACCCCCGACGGCTTCACGATCATGGGTTCGGACGGGCCTCCCGGCATGGAGTACGCCCCCGGCAACAACTTCGCCGTCAGCCTCAGCGGCGAGGAGGAGGACACGCTGCGCCGCTACTGGGAGAAGCTGTCCGACGGGGGCCAGGTGTCGGTGCCGCTGGAGCGGCAGATGTGGGGCGACGTCTTCGGGATGTGCACGGACCGGTACGGCGTGCCGTGGATGGTCAACATCAACACACGGGAGGGCTGAGGCGGCCGCACGGCCGGTGGTTGACACGGCGTTCCGGCCGGGATCATCGTGCAGGCCTGGCGCGCGCCGGCGGGGCGCGGCGCGGACACCGGCCCGGCAGCGCGAGGCGCCACGGGGAGAGGCGGCGGCATGCGGATCGGACTGCTCGGCACCGGGCCGTGGGCGCGGGCGGCACACGCCCCCGCGCTGAGTGAACACCCCGGCCTGGACTTCGTCGGTGTCTGGGGCCGCAGACCCGAGGCCGCGGGGGAGCTGGCCGCGGTGCACGGCGTCCGGGCCTACGACGACGTCGACGCGCTGCTCGCCGACGTGGACGCCGTCGCCGTGGCGCTGCCACCGGCCGTGCAGGCGGACCTGGCGGTGCGGGCCGCGCGCGCGGGCCGCCATCTGCTGCTCGACAAGCCGATCGCGACGACGGTGGCCCAGGGGCGCGCGGTCGTGGAGGCCGCCGACGCGGCGGGCGTGGCCTCCGTGGTCTTCTTCACCACCCGCTTCCAGCCGGAACCACAGGCCTGGATCGAGGAACAGGCGCGCGTGGGCGGCTGGTTCACCGGGCGGGCGCAGTGGCTCGGCGCGGTGTTCACCTCCGAGGACAACCCCTTCGCCGCCTCGCCCTGGCGGCAGGAGAAGGGCGCCCTGTGGGACGTCGGCCCGCACGCCTTGTCCGTGCTGCTGCCGGTGCTGGGCGAGCCGCGCCGGGTGACGGCGGCGGCGTACGGACCCGGTGACACCGTGCATCTCGTGCTGGACCACTCCGGCGGCGCGTCGAGCAGTACGACCCTGAGTCTGACCGCTCCCCCGGCCGCGGCGGGCGCCATGACGGAGCTGCGGGGCGAGTCCGGGGTGACCGTGCTGCCGGAGGCCCGGGGCGACGTCGTCCCGGCGCTCGGCCGGGCCGCGGACGCGCTGATCGCCGCGGCGGCCGGCTCCGGGGAGCCACACCCGTGCGACGCGCGGTTCGCCTTCACGGTCACCCGGATCCTCGCCAACGCGGAGACGCTGCTGCACAGCGGCACCCGCTGAAGCCTTTCCCGTGCGGACCGAGGCGGCCCCGTTCCCGGCACCCTGCGGAGTGCGGCCGGTGCGCTGCATACTCGGTCCGCTCCGGTCGGCTTAAACGATCCTTAAGGACCGGTTAAGCGATCGTGCGCCCTTTGTCGTGCATTCAAGTAGCCGCAGGTCAGAGGGTGTTGGGGACAAGTCGGACCCGTTGGCGGGCCCGGCCCTGGTCCCTACCATCGGTGCCACACGCCGGTCCCGACGCACGGCCTGAGAGCGCTCTCACCAGCCTCCCGGACGGGTCGGGCCGGTGTGCCCCACCGGAACCGCACGAGCACTATGGAGACCCCCCACATGACTCCTCGGCACCAGCGCACCCTCGGCCGCCGCAAGCTGCTCTTCGCCCTCGGCGGAGCCGCCGTGGCGCTGCCCGCGGCCGCTGCGATCGCCCCCCACGCCCTCGCCGGCCAGTCCGGTGAGGGCGGCTCCGGCACGAAGGCGGCCGCCTCGCTGCCGCTGACGATCGTCAACGACAGCGGCTCCTTCGACAACGCCTCGGTGCACCTGTACGTCGTGGGCAACGCCGACGGCCGCCAGGTCCGGCTCACCCCCGACGGCACGCTCGCCCCCATCGACCTGGCCGACAACGGCGAGGACGGCTTCACCGACTACGCGCTCAGCCTCTCCGGCAACGAGACAACGCTGTCACTGCCGTACATGTCCGGCCGCGTCTACGTGGCGCTCGGCGAAAAGCTGAAGTTCAAGGCCGTCGCGGACGGCAGCGGCGCCGCCGCGCTGCAGTACCCGGCCGGGTGGGTCTCCTCGGACCCGAACTACGGCGTGCTGCACGACTGCGCGGAGTTCACGTACAACTCCGCCGGTCTGTTCTGCAACACCACCATGGTCGACATGTTCAGCGTGCCGCTGAGCATCCGCCTCACGGGCGCCGACGACCAGACCACGGGCACGGTCCGCCCCGGGGGCCGCGCGGCCGCGTTCGCCGCCGTCGGGGGGACCGAGGGCTTCGACCGGCTGGTGGTGGACGACACCCGGATCATCGCGCCCGGCCACGGCCTGGACGCCGGGCTGTTCGCCGAGGACTACCTCGCCCCGTACATCGACGAGGTGTGGAGCACCTACACCGGCCGGGACCTGAAGGTCACCACCAACGCCGGCACCTTCACCGGGCGGGTGCGCGGGGACCGGTTCACCTTCGACGGACCCGCGCAGGTCGCGTTCGACAAGCCGTCCACCCGGGACGTGCTGTTCTGCGACGGAGCCCTGGCCGCGCCCAACGACGGCACCACGGGCCCGGTCGCCGCGATCCTGGGCGCGGGCTTCAACCGCTCGACGCTGCTCAGCCACCCCGAGCAGCCCACCACCGACCCCGCGGAGTTCTACCTGTCCGAGCTGACCAACCACTACTCCAAGGCCATGCACGCGGCCACCGAGGACGGCAGGGCGTACGGCTTCGCCTTCGACGACGTGGCGGACTTCGCCTCCTACATCCAGGACACGGCGCCCACCGCCCTGCGGCTGACGCTCACCCCCTTCGAGTGAGCGTGGAGCAGGTTTCCCCGGGGCGGGGCACGGTACCCCGGCATGCACGGGGAGGCCCCGCACCCGGGGCCCCGGGCGCCCGACGGCGGGCGCCCGGGCGCTCCGGATGCACGGCGGGCCTCCGCGGTGAAGGCTGAGTACGGGACCCGGCGCCCGGCGCCGGGCCGTACCAGCGATCCGGACCCGAGGAGCCCGAAGATGTCGACGTCCCAGCCCGACGCGTCCCGGCAGAGCGAGGACCGCGCCACCCCGGACAGCCTGCTCCACACCCGCACCGGCAACGAGGTGTCGCCGGAAGACCTGGTTCTCGCCAGCGGCAAGGACCTCACCCCGCAGAACATCGAGTGGGCCAGGCGGAAGCTGGCCGAGGAAGGTCCCTCCGCGATGGAGAAGATCCTTCCGTAGTCCGCCGCACGGCCGGTCCCCGCTCCCTCGGCAGCGGGACGCCGTCGGGCCCGGTGCACAGCGCGTGCACCGGGCCCGACGGCGTCGTGTACGTCCCCGACGGCGTTCAGGAGCGGCTGTCGGGCAGTTCCGTCTCGTCCTCCACGACGTGCACGGCGGCCTCCTCCGCGCCCGCCGCGCCGCCGTCGATGCCGACGTCGTCGGCGACGGACTCCTTGGTGGTGTCGGTGTGCGCGCCCTCGTCCGGTGCGACCAGACGTCCCGCGCGGGCGGTGCCCGCCTCCGGGTCGACCGGCTCGCCCTCGCCGCCCGGCAGGTCGCCCACTCCGTCGCCGGCCTCCGTGGAGGGATCCGGCACCTCCTGGGACAGCCGTTCGTCCAGCGTCTCCCCGTCGTGCTGCTCGGCGGCGGTGACGCCGTGCTTGGTGACGCCCACCGCCTTCTCCGGCGGTGAGTAGCCCTCGTCGAGCATGTCGTCGTAGTCCCGCTCGTCGAGGGCGTCCTGCATGTCGAGCGGGGCGCCATCCTCCTGCTGCTCGTTGGTCCCGGTGGGCTGGTAGACGTCGTCCCCCATCGGTTCGGAGCCCATGGCGTCCTCCCTGTCGTGCTGCGTCGGCTCGCGCCGTCTCGGTGTCCGATCCGCGTTTCCCGTGAGGCGGTCTCTAACCCCGAGAGCTGCCGGACCTGCGGTAAAACCGCCGGATCTCACTCCCGTGGCGTGTCCGTGGCGGGCGCGACGCGGATGTCGTAGTCCTCGACCCGGTGGACGGGCCAGGTCCGCGCGTAGGCGTTGGGTCTGCTGCCGACGCGGGTGATCTCGGCGACCGGGACCCGTTCGGCGGTGCGCCGGATGTCCTCGGCCGTCATGTTCTCGTTGTTCCCGGCGGTCGCGCCGGAGGAGCAGCCCGTGTAGTAGCCGATGGGGATGGACTCGTGGCCGGTGATCAGACAGGGCGGGGTGACGCCGAGCCGGTGCAGTCCCTCGGCGGTGCGGGCCCAGTCCTCGCGGCTCGCGGCGGAGCGGTTCGCGGTGTGCACCGCCACGGTCAGCTGCACCGCCAGGTGGCCCGCCAGTCCCACCGCGACCACCGTCCGCAGCACCGTGCGCCACCGTCCGCGCGGCGCCGTGACCAGGTACCAAAGGGCGTCGGCGACGGAAATCGCGAGCAGCGCGTAGGCGGGCTGGAGGAAGCGCGGCGCCGCGTACGCGATGGTGAAGAGGTACGGCAGCGCGGCGGTGGCGGCACAGGCCAGCGGCACGGCGGTGCGCAGGGCGCGGCCGGCCCGTACGGCCACGACCAGGCCGAGCACGGCGAGCACCGGCAGCACGAACCACCACAGGGTGATCACCGGGTGGGGCATCTCCCCGGTGCAGGGGCGGCACAGGGCACGTCCGCCGAGGCTGCGGAGCTGGTCGTCGACGGCCATGTGGAGGCCGAGTCCGCCCTGGATGCGGGACGCCTCGGCCAGTCGCTCGGAGAGGCCGCCGAACGACGCGTACGCCTCGATCACCCAGGGCACCCCGCCGGCCAGCAGTCCGCCCACGACGGCCGCCAGGAGGCGGGGGCGTCGCCACACCGCCGCGAGGACGAGCAGCGGGATCGTCACCCACACGGCGTCGGTGGGCCGCATCCACGCCATGAGCGCGGTCCCCGCGACGACGGCCCACAGCATGCCCCGGGAGGAGGTGTCCTCGCGGTGGCGCAGGAACGCGCCCACGGCGATCAGCGCGCCGACGGCCACCCAGTAGTTGGGCATGGCCTGGGGACCGTAGAAGAGGGTCACCCACAGGGAGGCGAAGAAGGCGCCGGCGACGACCAGCACGCGGATGGGGAACAGTCCGCGCCAGACGCGCAGGGCGAGGTACAGGCCGAGTCCGGAGAGCAGCGCGAGGTAGATCCGCAGCAGCACTGTGGAGTCCGACCAGAACGCGACGGGCGCGACCAGCAGGGAGACGCCGCGGGAGCGGGGTGCGCTGAAGAAGGCGGCCGGGTGGTGGGTGGTGACCTGGCTGGTGTAGACGATCTCGTCCCAGCCCAGACCCAACGTCGGCCGGATCAATGCGAGTTGCGCCAGGGTGAAGACGGCGGCGAGCACCGCGAGCGGCCGTGTGTCGCCAGCCGCCCTCGGGCCGGCGGACCGTGAGCGTTCCCCGCTCCGCCGGGTGACGGTCGGCGGGGCGCCCGCGCCGTGGGTCATCGTCCGTCCTTCGCTGCCGCCGGTCTGGAGTGCCGTCTCCCGTCATGGGCCTCATGGGCCCCACGTCTTGAGGAAGACGGATATGGGGGGATCATGGCCAAAGCTAACCCGGACCGGTCGGCCGCGCAGGCGGTACACGGCCGAAAATCGTCTGAACGCTTCATCAGCGCGGGTGGGGGCGGCGGTGCGGGGGCTGTTCGGGCGACTGTCGCGGGGCGGGCACCGGCACCTGGCCCTCCACGGGGTGGTCCACGCCGACGGTCAGCTCCCTGCCGTGGTGACGGAGGGTCAGCGGCGGTCCGGAACGCAGCCGGTACGTGGTGCGCTCGGCGGTGATCTCCACGTGCAGGCACCGGTCGCGGTGGCCGAGGGTGAAGGCGAGCCGGCGCAGTCCGGGCGGCAGCCGGGGAGTGAAGCGGAGGCCGTCGTCGTCCCAGCGCATGCCGCCGAACCCGGCGACCAGCGCGGTCCATGCCCCGGCCATCGAGGCGATGTGGAGTCCGTCGCGGGTGTTGTGTTCCAGGTCCGCGAGGTCCATCAGCGCGGCCTCGGCGGTGTACGCGTACGCCAGGTCGAGGTGTCCGGTGCGGGCGGCCATCACGGCCTGGACGCAGGCGGACAAGGAGGAGTCGCGGACGGTCAGCGGCTCGTAGTAGGCGAAGTTGCGGGCGATCTGCTCCTCGTCGTGGCGCTCCTCGAACCAGTCGGCGCGGGTGTGCATCGCGAGCACCAGGTCAGCTTGTTTGATCACCTGTTTGCGGTAGAGGTCGAAGTACGGGAAGTTCAGCATCAGCGGGTAGTGCTCGGCGCGGGTGCCGGCGAAGTTCCAGCGCTGGTGGCGGGTGAAGCCCGCGTGCTGCTCGTGCACGCCGAGCTCCTCGTTGTAGGGCAGGTGCACCGCCTCGGCGGCGTCCCGCCAGCTCGCGCTCTCCTCCTCGTCGACGTCCAGCTCGGCCGCCCGGTCGGGGTGGCGCTTGCACACGTCGGCGGCGGCGAGCAGGTTCGCGCGGGCCATGAGGTTGGTGTACGTGTTGTCGTCGGCGACGGCGCTGTACTCGTCCGGTCCGGTGACCCCGTCGATGTGGAAGACGCCCCGGTCGTCGTGGTGGCCCAGGGAGCGCCACAGCCGGGCGGTCTCCACCAGCAGTTCCACGCCCGTGTCACGCTCGAAGCGCTCGTCGCCGGTGGCCTGGACGTACCGCACGACGGCGTCGGCGATGCCCGCGTTGACATGGAAGGCGGCGGTGCCGGCCGGCCAGTACGCGGAGCCCTCCGGGCCCTCGATGGTGCGCCAGGGGAACGCGGCGCCGCGCAGGCCGAGCTGGGCGGCGCGCTCGCGCGCGACGGGCAGGGTGCTCTGCCGCCAGCGCAGCGCCTCGGCGGCTGCCTGCGGCACCGTGCAGATCAGCAGGGGCAGCACGAACACCTCGGTGTCCCAGAAGGCGTGCCCGTCGTAGCCGGAGCCGGTGAGGCCCTTGGCGGGTATCGCGCGCCGCTCGGCGCGGGCGCCCGCCTGGAGGACGTGGAACAGGGCGAAGCGCACGGCCTGCTGGATCTCCTCGTCGCCGTCGACCTCCACGTCGGCGCGGCTCCAGAAGGCGTCCAGGTACTCGCGCTGTTCGTCGAGCAGGCCCTGCCAGCCGCTGTGCGCGGCGGCCGCCAGCGCCGCCTCCACCTGGTCGCTCATCGCGGGCCGGGAGCGGACGCCGGACCAGCCGTGGGCGACGAACTTCTCCACCCGCAGCCGCTCGCCCGGCTCCAGCACGGAGGTGACCGTCAGCCGGGCCGTGTCGACGTCGCTCTCGCCGGCGGTGACGGTCCGTCCGGGCCCGTCGACGACGTGGTCGGCGGCGACGGCGACCCGCAGGCCGCTGCGCCGGGTGCGGTGCACCAGCCGCAGCCGACCGCCGTGGGCGAAGTCCTCCTCGTGCTCCAGCGGGGACCGCAGCGCGCGGGCGGCGCGCGGGTCGCCGTCGGGTTCTGGCAGGGACTCGTTGGCGACGAGTTCGGACTGCACCACCACCCGGGCGCGGCTGTCGACGGGTTCCACCTCGTAGGCGACGGCGGCGACGGCCCGCTGGGTGAGGGAGACCAGCCGGGTGGAGCGCACCCGGACGGTGGAGCCGGCCGGCGAGGTCCACTCGCAGACCCGGGTCAGCACGCCCCGGCGCAGGTCGAGGGTGCGTTCGTGGTGGACGAGCCGTCCGTAGCGCAGGTCGAACGGCTCGTCGTCGACGAGGAGCCGGATCACCTTGCCGTTGGTGACGTCGATGACGGTCTGCCCGGACTCGGGGTAGCCGTAGCCGGCCTCTGCGTAGGGCAGCGGGTGGAGTTCGTGGACGCCGTTGAGGTAGGAGCCGGGCAGGCCGTGCGGCTCGCCCTCGTCGAGGTTGCCGCGCCAGCCGACGTGGCCGTTGGACAGCGCGAACACCGACTCGCTCTGCGGCAGCCGCTCCAGGTCCAGGCCGTGTTCCCGCACGGTCCAGGGGTCGATGTCGTACCAGCGGTCGCCCCGGGTCACGCGTCACCCCCGAGCTCGGACAGGTCCGCGACGACCGTGTCGGCGCCGTGCGCGTACAGGGCCTCGGCCTGTCCGACGCGGTCGACGCCGACGACGTACCCGAACTTTCCGGCGCGTCCGGCGTCCATCCCGGCCAGCGCGTCCTCGAACACCGCGGCCCGCGCGGGCTCCACGCCCAGCTCGGCGGCGGCGGCCAGGAAGGTGTCGGGCGCGGGCTTGCCCGGCATGCCCCGCCCGGCGGCGACCACCCCGTCGATCCGTACGTCGAAGAGGTCCTCGGCGTCGATGGAGCGCAGCACGTCACGGCAGTTGGCGCTGGACGAGACGATCGCGGTGCGCAGACCGCGGGCACGGACGGCGTGCAGATACGCCAGGGTGCTGTCGTAGGGCTCCACGCCGTCGGTGCGGATCCTGGCGAGCAGCAGTTCGTTCTTGCGGTTGCCCAGCCCGTGCACGGTGGCGGCGGCCGGCGGGTCGTCAGGGCCGCCCGCGGGCAGCTCGATGCCGCGGGAGGCGAGGAAGGTGCGCACCCCGTCGGCGCGCGGCCTGCCGTCCACGTACGCGTCGTAGTCGGCGGCGGTGAAGGGCGCGAAGCCCTCGCCGTCCCGCTCGCGCAGGAAGGCGTCGAACATCTCCTTCCACGCGGCGGCGTGTACCACGGCCGTCCTCGTGACCACGCCGTCGAGGTCGAAGAGGCACGCCTCGATGTCTTCGGGCAGACCCAGATCCGTCATACCGTCACGGTTCCCCGTACGGGCCGGGACAGAGAGTGAGGCGGGCCACACGGGTGGCGGGGTGCGGCTTCCCGGGTGACACACTCTGCCCTGTGGCGCTGACCTTCGACGACCTCCTCCGCCGCGCCCGCTCCCTTTCCCGGGACGGGCGGCGCGCGATCCTCGGCATCGCCGGAAGCCCCGGCGCGGGCAAGTCCACGCTCGCGGAACGCCTGGTCCGCGAGCTGAACGGCACGGGCGAGCCGTGGGTGGCGTACGTCCCCATGGACGGCTTCCACCTGGCCGACGCGGAGCTGGAGCGGCTGGGCCGCCGGGACCGCAAGGGTGCCCCCGACACCTTCGACGCGGCCGGGTACGCGGCGCTGCTGCGACGGTTGCGGGACGAGTCCGAGGCGGGCGAGGTGGTGTACGCCCCCGCCTTCGAACGTGAGCTGGAGCAGCCGCTGGCCGGGGCGGTCCCCGTGCCCCCGGCCGCGCGGCTCGTGGTCACGGAGGGCAACTACCTGCTGCTCGGCACCGGGGCGTGGACGCGGGTGCGCACGCTGCTGGACGAGGTGTGGTTCTGCGCGGCGGACGAGGAGCGGCGGGTGCGTCGGCTGATCGCCCGTCACGAACGGTTCGGCAAGTCGCACGAGGAGGCGGTCGCCTGGGTGGAGCGCTCCGACGAGCGCAACGCCGCCCTGGTGGCGGCGACCCGTGGCCGCGCGGACCTGGTGGTGCCGGTGGAGGAACTGGCCTGACGGCGCGGCGCGCTGGGGCAACTGGCCGGGTGAGGAACGTGCTTGGCGGAATCGGCACGGTGGCGCACGCCGGGGGCGCGTCGGTGCCAGAGTGGGGCGCATGAGGCGTCAGGTGATGGTGTGGGCACGGAGGTGGGGGGTGCCCGCACTGGTCGTCGTGCTGCTGGGGCAGATGGCCGTGGCGATGGTCACGACCGCCCTGCGGCAGACGCCGACGATCGACGAACCCGTCTACGTGGGAACGGCCGCGGTCTACCTGGACGAGCACAGCCTCCGCTTCAATCCCGAGCATCCGCCGCTCGGCAAGTTGGTGATCGCCGCCGGAGTACTGGTCGCCGACGCTCGCCTGGAGTCCGGGTTCGGCGGCGACCAGACGGAGTTGGGGCGTCGGCTGCTGTACGAGTCTGGCAACGATCCGTGGCGCGTGATGTTCTGGGCGCGCCTGCCGGTGATCGTGCTGACGCTCGCGTTCGGACTGGTGGTGTTCGCGTTCGCGCGCGAACTGGCGGGTCGGGCGGGCGCGTTGACGGCGCTCGCGCTCTACTGCCTCTCCCCCGACGTGATCGCGCACGGCTCACTGGCCACGCTGGACGTTCCGGCCGCCGGTCTCGTGCTGACGTCGGCGTGGCTGCTGTGGCGGGCCCGGACACGGCCGCGCCTGTACGTGCCGCCGGCCGGCGGTGCGTTCGGGGCGGCGCTGGCCACGAAGATGAGCGTGCTGCCCGCGCTGCCGGTGCTGGTGGTCGTCGCGGCGGTGTCGGTGTGGTGTGCCGGACCACGCCGGGTGACGCGGGCGGTCGCCGGGGCCACGGTGTTCGCGCTGACCGCGTGCGCCGCCGTGTGGGCGGCGTACCTGGCCGTCGATCCCCGGCTGCGGTGGGGGCCGCCGCAGCACATCCCCGCGGTCGGCGGACTGCGCGGCCTCGCCGTCCAGCTGCTGCCGCTGCCCGAGCCGTTCCGGGACGGCATGCGGCTTCAGTTCGGCCTGGAGAACCGGCCCTGGCAGGGCTTCCTCTTCGGGGAGCTGTACACGGGGTCGCTCTGGTACTACCTGCCGGTCGCGCTGCTGGTGAAGACGCCGCTGGGCGCGCTGGCGCTGTGGGCGGCGGGCGCGGTGACGGTGACTGCCCTGCGCCCGCTGCGGCCCGCGGTGCCGTATCTGCTGGCGGCGCCCGCGGTGCTGCTCGCCGCGGCCATGTACGGGTCGCGGGACTTCGGCACCCGGTACGCGGTGTTCCTGCCGATGTTCCTCGCGGTGGCCGCCGGGTGCGTGGTGCTCGTGCGGTGGCGGTGGGCCCCGGTGGTGACGGGCGCGCTGGTGGCGTTCGTCGCCGTCAGTTCGCTGCGGACGTTCCCCTTCTATCTGCCGTACTCCAACGAGGCGTTCGGCGGTCCGGAGCGGACCCGGTACCGGCTCCACGACTCCAACGTCGACTGGGGCCAGGACCTCGGCCGGCTCGCCGACCGGCTGCACGAGCGGTACCGGGGCGAGCGGATCTGGCTGGTGTACAAGGGCGCGGGCGTGCCCGCGTACTACGGGATCGACGCCCGCGATCCGCGCCGGGTACCGCCCGACATGGTGCACGGGGTGCTGGTGGTGTCGGACTCGGCGGCGGCCAAGGCGACCGGGCGGCTGGCCGAACTCGTCGCCGGCAGCACGCGGATCGACCAGGTGGGGCACTCGATCACGATCTACCGGAGGTGAGCCGGCCGCACCGGCTCACGCTCGTACGTCAGCCGTCGACCGGCTGGGCCGCGCGCCGGAAGCCGACCGCGCTCACGTGCCGCATCACCGTACTGGCCACGCGGTAGCGGCCGTTGGGCACCTCGGCGGAGCGGCGGACGTGCACGGTGAGCGGGCCCGCCCACTCGTAGCCCTTGCGGGCGGCGTGCCGGGCCAGCCGGTCGGTGAGCACCTGGCCCACGCTGTCGCCGCGCCGGGTCAGCTCCTCGTGGACGGGAGCGGACAGTTCCACGTCGTAGGCGTTGGGGACCATCACCCTTCCCGCGTGGCACACCACCGCGTTGCTGTCGCACTCGCGCCGCAGGGCGTCGACGAGTTCGAGCGGATCACGCCCGGACATCCGCGCCCGGAGGGCCTCCCATCGGTTCTCCAGTGCCGTTTCCAGCGCGCTGAGTGCGCTCATGCTGTCACCTGCCGAAAATGCGGTCGCGTCGGGACGTGGGCGGGTGGTGCGGCGGACATGGCGTTCGGACCAGGCCGCGCGGCCGGGGAACGGCCCCGCGGCATGGTCCGAAGGTCAGGTCCTACCGCTCCTCGTAGTCGTCGGGCTTGATCTCGGCCTCCTCCAGCGCCTCGCGCATGGTCCGGCCGGTGCCGCCCTGCGCCTGCGCGTCACCCTCGCGCCGCGACTCGAGGGTCTCGTCGGTGTCGTGCGTCTTCGGCCGGTTCTCCTCGGGGACGGTCATGTCCGCGGTGCTCCTCGTCTTGCAGGGGGGTTGCGATGTCGCTGCGCGGCTGTGGCGGCGATCCGTGGTGGCACGGTGTCGCCGTGCGGCGCTGAGATGCCGGGTTCCCTGAGCGGGCGGGGATATCCCCCGTGAGTCGGGGGCGGTCTTCGCCGTGCGCTTCCGGGCGGCGGCGTGCCGGGCGCCGGCGGTCCGTTCCGTGGCCGGTCCCCGTCGGTGACCGCGCTGGTGGAGCGAGGGGTTGGGCTATGTTGAACCCTCGTGGGAGACAAGGGAGGCGCACCGGTGCCATCGCCGCAGCAGGCACGCGCACAGGCATCCGCGATCACCTCGGCCAAGGCGGGTCAGGAGCCGGAGCCGTCCCCCACGGCCCAGCTCCGCGCCCTCTTCGACCGGCCCCGGCTCTCCCCCGGCCAGCGGCGCATCGCGCAGTACCTGATCGAGCACATCACCGAGGCCGCGTTCCTGTCCATCACCGATCTCGCGGACCGGGTCGGGGTGAGCCAGCCCTCGGTGACCCGGTTCGCGTCCGCGGTCGGTTTCAGCGGCTACCCGGCGCTGCGGGAGAAGCTCCAGTCGATCACCCTCGGCACCCGGCCGGGCGCCGGCGCCGGTCCGGCCGAGGAGTTCCGGGGCAACGAACTGCAGGCGGCGGTCGACGCCGAGATCGAGAACCTGGAGAACCTGCGCCGCGACCTCGCCGACACCGACCGCGTCATCGAGGTGGGCCGCGCCCTGTCCGCCTCCACCCCGCTCACCGTGCTGGGCCTGCGCATCTCCGTGTCGCTCGCCGAGTACTTCGCGTACGCCGCCCGGCGTATCCACCCGGACGTACGGCTGGTGACCCTCGGCGGCAGCGTGGCGTACGACGCGCTGCTGCAGTCGCGGGAAGCGGGCGGGACGTGGGTGCTGGCGTTCTCCATGCCCCGGCACGCCCAGGAGACGCTGACGGCGGTGCGGGTGGCGCGCAGCGCCGGGCTGAAGGTCGCGCTGATCACGGACCTGGCGCTGGGGCCGCTCGTCGACGAGGCGGACGTCACCTTCGCCACCGGCACCGGCTCCCGCCTGGTCTTCGACTCGTACGCGGCGCCCGGCGTGATGTGCGCGGCGCTGCTGCAGGCCATGACGGACGCCGACCCGGAACGCACGCAGGCCCGGCTGGAGGACTACGAGCAGGTCGCCGACGAGCACCACTTCTTCCTCCGGGACTGAGTCCCGCGCCTCGGCCCCCGCCTTCGGAAACCGCGCTGCCGGTTACCGCCGGTTCGTGGCCTCTCGCGGGGCATCGCGCACTTTGAATAAGGCATGAATGTTTTCATGCGTCTTGCCAAGCAGACGGCATATATAAATACTGCTCACGGATCGCGGCCCGGCCGCTCCGGACCGCGCTCCACTCGTCGCACCCGCCCGCCCGGAAAGGCCGAAGGGCCCGCCACGCGCCGCACCCATGTGTCGCCGCGGCCACCCGCACGGTTCCCTCCCGGCACCCGCACGAACACCCGGGGCCGTCGGTCTCCACCCGCTCCGGCGGCCAGGGTGTTCGGCCGGGCTTCCCCTGCCCGGCCAACCGTGGCGGTCCCGGTCATCCCCTAGACCGGGACCGCCCCACCCCGTCGCCCGTGCCGGCGACGCCGTACACCCGGAAGCGAAGATCATGCCTCTGACGTCCACTCGCCTCGGACCCGACTGGCCCCGCCAGGTGAAGACCCCCGGGAGCTACGACTGGGAACGGTCGGCCGCCAAGTGGCTGCGCGAGCTGGTCCCGGCGCGCTACGCGAGCTACCCGGCGTTCGTCCGGCACCCCGTACTGCTGGCCCGTCACGCCCAGATCCAGGTCGAGCACGAGATACGGGTGGCGCGCACCGCGCTGCAGACCGCCCGCGCGGACCTGCCCCGCCTCGGCCTGCACGAGGGCGCCATCGAGCACACGATCAAGCTGTACGCGGCCGAGCTGACGCAGCTCCAGCACATCGCGCGGAGCGTGCGGGCGGTCACCCAGGCGCTGGGCGAGAGCGCCCGCTGACCCGGCCCGGCCGCCGCGCTCCCGCGCCCCCGGTGCGCGGAGCGCGCGGGGCCCGCACACCCCGCGTCGGGGCCTGCCCGACCTGGTCCGCCCCGTACGGCGGGCACCGGTCCCGCGCGGGCGCGTCCGTACCGCCGCGGCCCGGCCCGGAGCGGGAGTCGAAGCGAACAAGCCGGTCAACGAATACACGCAGGTGTGCCATGCTCGGTGCGTGAAGAGCGATCCCGGTGTCCCGGTCGAGTCCGGCACGTTCCCGGACGTGGTGGAACTGGCCAGGGTCGTCGCCCGGCAGCGGGCCGAGATGGACCGGCTGCGCGAACAGGCCGCCACGTCGGTCGTCATGGAGCGTGCCAAGGGCGTCGTGATGGCCCTGGACGGCTCCAGTGCCGACGCCGCCGAGGAGATCCTGCACGCGCGCGCCAAGGCCGCCCGCCGTACCCCGCTGGAGGAGTGCTGGATCACCCTGGGCGAGCTGACGCCCGTCCCCCCGTGCGACGAGGCGTCCACGCCCCGCCCGCAGGGGGACGACGGATCCGCGAAGGCCACGACGGACGCGCCGGAGCCCTTCTCCGCACCCGACGACGTCGCCGACGCCCTGAGCCGCCTCGGCCGCGCCCTGGTCCACGTGGACACGCACCAGGCCCTCGCCCGGTGCCTGCTGGACCATCTCGCCCCGGACTTGGACGCGGAGTCCGTGATGATCTACGTCCGCCGGTCCGGCGGCGGTCTGGAGCTCGCCGGGCACGCCGGCATCGACGACGGGCTGGCGGCCCGCTGGCGTCTGGTCCCCCCGTTCAGCGGGGTGGCCGTCGTGGAGGCCCTACGCTCCGGTGAACCCTGCTGGCTGGAGGACTTCGCCCGGGACAGCACGCGCTACATGCTGATCGGTGAGCCGCCCGAGCGGTGGCAGTCCCGGGTCTGGCTGCCCCTGCGCGGCGGGGACGGCTCCGAGGTGTGCATCGGCGTGCTGCGCGGACGCCCGGGCGTCTTCGCACCGCGCGAACGCGCGCATCTGCGGGGCGTCGCCCGGCTGTGCGCGGGACGCGTGCGCAGCTTCACCTCCGCCGCGGTGCCGGTCCCCGAGGGCGAGGCGGACGCCGTCCAGTCGTTGTTCGCGGCGCTCCCCGTCCCGGCGATGCTGCTGACGCCCGTCGTCTCGTCCTCCGGCGACGTGGAGGACTTCCGCGTCGACGCGGCCACCGCCCAGGCGGCCGACCTCCTCGGCGGCCCCTCCGGGAACCTGACGGGGCGGCGGCTGCGGGAGGTGCGGCCGGACCTCACGGACCTGCCGGTGTGGCAGGGCTGCCTGGACGCTCTGACGGGCGGCGGGCCGTACGACAGCGAGCCGTTCGCGCACCAGGAGACCGTGGACGGCGTCCTGGCGCTGGCCACCTACTCGGTGCGGGTGACCCGCCTGGAGGGCGCGCTGGTCGTCGCCTGGCTGCGGCACGCCTCCTCGGACAGGCAGGAGCAGCGGCTGGCGGAGCTGCAGCGGCTGGGCAGCATCGGCTGGGCCAACTGGAACCTGTCGCGGGACGAGGCGTCCTGGTCGGCGCAGGTCTTCGCGATCCTCGACCGGGACCCGGCGGACGGCCCGGTGCGGCTGGACGGCCTGCCCGGGCTCGCGCTGCCCGAGGACCGGGCAGCGCTGCGGTCCGCCGTCGAGACGCTGCTGCGCGAGGGCCTGCCGTTCGACGCGGCGTTCCGGATCCGCGGCGGGCACGGCGTACGGCATCTGCGGCTGGTCGCCGAGGTGGTGGCGGACGCCCACGGCACCCCCTTCGAGGTGCACGGGGTCGTGCAGGACCTGACCGCGCGGCGCCGGGCGGAACTGGCGCTGGTGGAGAGCGAGCGGGCGATCCTCACCCAGCACGACGTGCTCCAGTCGGAGCGGGTCCTGGTGGCCCGGCTGCAGCACGCGCTGCTGCCGCTGCCCGACAAGGTGATCGACCTGTCCGGGCTGCGCGTCGAGGTCGCGTACCTGCCCGCGCAGGCCGGCATCCACGTCGGCGGGGACTGGTTCAGCGCGGTCGAGCTGCCCGACGGGGACTCCCTGTTCGTCATCGGGGACGTGGCCGGTCACGGCGTGGACGCGGTCGCCACGATGGCGCAGCTGCGCTTCACCGCGAAGGGCATGGTCAGCACCGGCTCGTCGCTGACGGGCGCGCTGTCCCGGCTGAACTCGCTGCTGCTGCACACCCGGGACGCGCACGGCACCGCGACGATGGTCCTCGCCCGCTACCACGCGGCGGACCGCCGGCTGGTGTGGGCGCAGGCCGGCCACCCGCCGCCGCTGCTGCTGCGCGACGGCGAGGCGACGTACCTGCCCCGGCCCCCGGGCATGCTGCTGGGCGCGACCTCGGCCCCGTACTTCGAGGAGACCGAACACCACCTCGAACCGGGCGACCGGGTACTCCTCTACACCGACGGCCTGGTCGAACGCGCCCCGGAGAACATCGACGTGAGCCTCGCCCGCCTCGCCGAGGCGGCCGTGGCCCAGCCCGAGGACGCCCCCGGCTCCCTCAGCACCCTCCTGGACGTGATGCTGGAGGACGAACGGCGCGACGACGTGTGCGTGCTGGACATCCGGGTGCCGCGGGAGCCGTGACGGGCGGGCCGTACCGGCCCCCCGGCCTATGCCGCGTCGTCACCCGCCGGCCCGCCCGTGTGCGACTCCAGGGCCCGGCGGGTGTCGTCGCCGTAGACGCCCGTCTCGTCGCCGCGGATGCCGTACCACAGCTGGAAGCGGGCGACCGCCTCGCGGAGGGTCGCGTCGTAGCGGCCGTCGGTCCTGCCGTCGCGGTAGACGTCGGGAACGCGCAGCAGGCGTTCCTGGAGGGCGGCCACGTCGGGGCCCGCGTCGCCCTCGCGCAGGAAGCCGTCCTCCACGGGGGCGGCCGTGCGCGGCGGCGCCGGGGCGGCGGCCGCGGGCGGCGAGGCCGGGACGGTGGCGCGGTCGTCGGCGGGCCGCTCGGTGAACAGCAGCGCCCCGCCGAACCCGGCCAGCGCGGCGACGGCCACCACGAGGACCGGCGCGGCCCTGCGCAGCCGTGACGGCCGGGCGAACTCCGGCGGCGGGCCGCCCGGCACCGGCGGAAGCTCCTGCGTGACGTCCTCCGCCCCGGCCGGGGGCCGGTCCGGCGGCACCTCCTCGTGCACCCCGTCGCCCCGCTCGACCTCCCGGAACAGCTCGGCGAGCGCGTCGGTGCGGCGCGCGCGCAGCACGCGGACGGGTTCGAGGGGCGGCCCCTCGGCGGGCCCGGACCCCGGTGGACTGGTCACATCGCTCTCCTTCCGTGCCTGACGCGGGAGTTGAGCCGCCTACGGTGAGAGATACGTGACCGGGGCCCGGCCGGTTCAGCCGCGGGCGTCCCCGCTCTCCCGCAGGAATCGGTGCAAGGAGACCGTCGTCGCGGCGACGAACGCGTCCCGGGTCCTGTCGTCGAGGGCGTCGAGCGACAGGTAGGGGTTGAGGTCCTCCAGCTCGACCAGCAGCAGCTCCCCGCCCGGCGCCCGGCAGGCGTCGACCCGCTGGATGCCGTGGGCGAGGGTGTTCCACTCGACGAAGCGCCGGGCGAAGTCCAGGTCGCCCGGGGCGGGCCGGTAGGGCTCCAGCCGCCAGCGCGCGGCGGGGTCGGGGGCGTGGAGGGCGTACTGGAAGTCCTGGTCGACGAAGTAGAACGAGACCTCGTAGGCGAAGTCGACGTACGGCTGCACGAGGACGTCGCCGTCGACCGGGGCGGACGCCTCGGCGGCGGGGACGATCCGCAGGCCGTGCGAGTCGGCGCCGAGCCGCGGCTTGACGACGTACCGGTCCGCGCGGGGCAGCCGGTGCAGGTCCTCGGGCCGGCCGACGGTGGGGACGACCGGCATTCCGGCGTCGGTCAGGTCCAGCAGGTACTGCTTTCCGGCCATGTCCCCGCGCCCGGTGAGCGGGTTGTAGACGGGCGCACCGGTGGCGAGCGCTCGCGCGCGGAACTCCTCGTGGGCGTCGAGGTACCCCAGCACGGGGCCGCTGTTCCGCACGACGACCGCGTCGAACGCACCCATCAGCGCGGCGGCGTCCCGCGGATGGCAGAGAGCGAGGTCGAACTCCTCTCGCAGCCGGGAGGTCAGAAAGATGTCCTCGTCGCAGTACCGCCGCCCACGGGCCGGGTAGGCCAGATCGGTGACGTACAGGATGCGGGGGCGGGCGGCGGGCATCAGGGCTCCTCGGGGCGACGGCGTACGCCCGTGAGGATGACACGGGTGCGCGGAGCCCTCGAAGGCAGCCTGCCGTCAGTGCAGCGTCGGCCGGTAGATCAGTTCCTGGATGCGGTCGTCCAGTGTGCGGTGTTCCAGCAGTTCCAGGTCGAAGTCGGCCGCGCCCGCGAAGACGCGGTCCTGGCCGGTGCGGCCGGTGACGACCGGGAAGACCGTCACCTGGAGGCGGTCGACCAGGCCGGCCGCCATCAGGGCACGGTTCATCGACAGGCTGCCGTGCGAGCGCAGCGGTACGTCGGACTCCTCCTTGAGGCGGGCCACCACGTCGACGGCGTCGCCTCTGACGAGCGTGGCGTCCGGCCAGTCCAGCGGGTCCTGGAGCGTGTTCGAGACGACGATCGTCGGCAGGTTGCGCATCCGGGTGACCCAGGGGTCGCGGACGTCCGACTCGTCGGTGCTCCCGGCCAGCATCCGGGCGAAGGCCCGGTAGGTGTTCGCGCCGAAGACCATGCGCTGCTCCCCCGCGTGCTGGGCGAGCCGGTGGTCGAGGAGCTGCGGGCCCTGTTTGCCCCAGTAGCCGGTCCAGTCGCCGCTCGCGGCGCCGTAGCCGTCGAGGCTGGAGAAGACGTCGAAGGTGTAGGTCGCGGTCATGCGGGTCTCCTCGAAGGGTGCGGCGGGGCGGCCCGGTGGTCGGCCGGCAGGGAGGACCCCGTCGCCGTGCGAAGTTCATCGCTCTGCCCGCCACCGTTCCGCAGATCACCCGTCGCCGCACGTCAGAAGGTGATCGTCGCCGCCACCGGTAGGTGGTCGCTGCGGGTGGCCGGCAGGGTCCAGGCCGACGTGGCGCGTACGCCGTCGACGAGGATCTGGTCGATGCGGACCACCGGGAAGCCGGACGGCCACGTGAACCCGAACCCCGCGCCCGCCGTCGTCTGCGCCGAGGCGAAGCGGGAGGTGAGCGGGCGCAGGGCGCGGTCGTCGGCGGAGCCGTTGAGGTCGCCCAGCAGCAGCGAGCGGGGGGCGTTCTCCGCCCGGATGCGGGTCGTGAGGCGGCGCAGTGCCTCGTCGCGGGCCGCTGTCGTGAAGCCGGCCGTGGGGCGCACCCGGACCGACGGGAGGTGGGCGACGTAGACGGTCAGGGGGCCGTGCGGTGTCCCGGCCGTGGCGCGCAGGGCGCGCGACCACGGCATGATCGGCAGGCTGGTCGCGTCGCTCAGCGGATACACGCTCCAGACGCCGACCGTCCCCTGGTGGAAGTGGTGGCGGTAGACGGGCGCCAGGGCTCGTTCGTACGCCGGTGCCGTCTCGGGGCTCAGTTCCTCCAGGGCGAGGATGTCCGGGTGCGCGGCGAGCAGCCTGCGCACGGTGTCCTGCGGGTCGGGGTTGTCCTGGTTGACGTTGTGGCTGACGACGGTGAGGTCGCCGCCGGGGGCCGACTTGTCGGTGAGGGTGCCGCCGAAGGCCGTCAGCCACAGGGCGAGGGGCAGGACGGCGGCTGCCAGGGCGGTGCGGGAGCGCCGCAGCAGGGCTGCGGCGAACAGGGCCGGGAGGGCGAGCGCCGTCCACGGGAGCATCGTGTCCGTGAGGCTGCCCAGGTGGCCGGGGGCCGTCGGGATCCAGCCGGGGCGTGCGAGGACCCCGGCCAGGAGGACGGCGCAGGTGGTGGTCAGGATGCCGCGGGGCCGCTCGACCGGGACGGCTGCGGGGGCGGGCGTCGTCGTCATCGCCGGTCAGCCCTCGGAGCCGTGGGTCCGCGGGCGGGCGCGCAGGCCGTCGATCAGGGTGCGGCTCGCTTCCAGCGCGGCCGTCAGGCCCTCGGCCGGTGTCGTGTTCGCCCGCTGGTGCAGCACCGCCCCGAGCAGCAGGTGCGTGCCGTCGGTCTTCGCCGCCCACAGGAGGTTGCCGCCCGCCGGGGTGCTGGAGCCGGTCTTGAGGCCGACGACGCCCGACGTGCCGAGGAGGGTGTTGCCGTTGGCCACCCGGCCGACCCCCGGCACGGTGGTCTCACGGGTCGCCACGATGTCCCGCAGGACGGGGAGCCGCATCGCCTCGCGGGCGAGTTTCAGCTGGTCGGCGGCCGTGCTGGTGGTCGTGGGCTCGATGCCGCTGGCGTCCGTGTACGTCGTGTCGCGCATGCCCAGGTCGCGCGCGGCGCGCTGCATCTTCCGTACGAACGCCTCTTCGCTGCCTGCGTCCCAGCGCGCCAGCAGGCGCGCGATGTTGTTCGCCGAGGGGAGCAGCAGCAGGTGCAGGAGCTCGCGCTCGGTGCGGCGGTCGCCGGGTGTGACGACGACGGTCGACTCGCCGCCCACGCCGGCCTCGTGGGCGGCCTGCGGGTCCACCTCGATCCGCGGGCCCTCCTCGCCCGGGCGCAGGGGATGTCCGGTGAGGACGACGTACGCGGTCATCACCTTCGTCAGGCTCGCGATCGGTACGGGCCGCTGCGCGCCGTGCGTGAGGACCTGGCCGGATCCCTCCAGGGTCACGGCGGCCTGTCCCTCCCCCGGCCACGGGATGCCGCCGTCGTCGGTGATCTCCGTCGGGGCGCCCTGCTGTCGGGCGGACGCGTCCCGGTCGGTGCGGGGCAGGGCCACCAAGGCGGTGAGGGCGGCCAGGAGCAGCAGGGCGCCGACGGCCGTCCAGGTACGGCGGGGGACTGAGGGCAGGGGGAACATGTGGGGGCCACCTCCGGGCTGACGCACGTCGAGTACGGCAGCAAGACTGCGGGGGTGGTGCGTCCGCACGGCGGGCCCCGGGGCGCGGGCGGCGCTCGGCGGGACATCGGTTGTGCATCAGGGGTGCGATGCACCAAGGGCGCCCCGCTCGACGGTGGTTGCTCAACGGTCGTTGCCCTCCGGGGGCAGACGCACCTGCGCCACCGCTCCCCCGTCGTCCGGATGGTTGCGGAAGCCGAGCCGTGCACCGATCACCTTCGCCTGGCCCTCGGCGATCGTCAGGCCCAGTCCGTGCCCCCGGCCCCTCTGCTCCGCTCCCGTACGGAACCGCTGCGGGCCGTGGGCCAGCAGGTCCGGCGGGAAGCCGGGGCCGTGGTCGCGCACCGTGATCGTCAGGCCGGAGACACCGACCTCCACGGGCGTCGCGCCGTGCCGGTGGGCGTTGATGACCAGGTTGGTGACGATGCGGTCCAGCCGGCGCGGGTCCGTCTCGGCCACCGGGTCGCCGGTCGCGGTGACCGTGGCAGGAAGGCCGGTGCGGGCCACCGACTCCTCGACCAGCTCGGCGAGGGGCACCCGCCGGGGTTCGACCCGCTCCGCGCCCGCGTCGAGGCGGGAGATCTCCAGCAGGTCCTCGACGAGGTCGCGCAGCACCCGTACCCGGTCCCGGACCAGGTCGGTCGCCTCGCCCTCGGGCAGCAGGCCGGCCGAGGTGACCAGACCCATCAGCGGGGTGCGCAGTTCATGGGCGACGTCCGCGGTGAAGCGCTGTTCGCCGGCCAGACGGTCGCGCAGGCTGTCGGCCATCGCGTCGACCGTCGCCGCGATCTCGGTGATCTCGTCGCCGCCGCGGCGGCCCATCCCGGTGCGCGCCTGGAGATCCCCCGCGGTGATACGGCGTGCCGTGCGGGCCACCCGGCGCAGGCGGCGGGCGGGCAGTTCCGTGGCGAGGGCCGTCGCCGGGATCACGACGGCGAGGGTGACAAGGGAGTACTTCCACAGGTGCCGGTCCAGGGCCTGCCGGGTGAGCAGGTCCGCCGTCATGTCCGTACGGAGCGCGTGGAGCTGTCCGTTCTTCCGCTCGGCGGCCCAGTAGACGGGGGCGGGCGGTCCGTCCTCGTAGTACGTGCCCTGTCCGTGCCGTTCGACCTGGCGCAACAGGGCGTCCGGGAGTTCGGCCGGGTCCGCGAGGGGCTCGGGGCGGCCGGTGCGGCGGGCGTCCTGCTGCGCCCGGTCGAGCTGCTCGACGGCCCTGACCGCGCCCTCGTGCATCGACCGGCGCAACGTCGACTCGTGCACCAGCACTCCCACCGTGAGGGCCATCGCGGCGCAGGCGGTGGACACCAGAAGGATGATCTTCCAGTGCAGGGAACGCAGGTTGAGCAGCGCGCGTACGATCGGCATGCCGGTGCTCCGGGTCATCGGCGCAGTTTGTAGCCGAAACCGCGGACGGTCTCGATACGGTCGGCGCCGATCTTCTTGCGCAGCCGCTGCACGCACAGGTCGACCACGCGGGAATCGCCGTCCCAGCCGTAGTCCCACACGTTGCGCAGCAGGGTCTGGCGGTCCAGCACGATGCCGGGGTGCTCGGCGAACTCCAGGAGCAGCCGCAGTTCGGTCGGGGCGAGGGCGATCTCCTCGCCGTCCCGGTACACCTCCAGCGCCGCCGGGTCGACGGCCAGGTCGCCGAAGACGAGCCGGTCCGCCGTCCCCGCCCGCGTGCCCTGCTCCCGCTGCTGCGCGGGCGCGAAGGTGGCGCGGCGCAGGAGGGAGCGGATCCGGGCCACGAGGACGGCGGTGTCCACCGGTTTGACGACGTAGTCGTCGGCGCCGGCCTCGAGGCCGGAGACCACGTCGAGGGAGTCGCCGCGGGCCGACATCATCAGGACGGGGGCCGTGCTGGTCTCCCGGATCCGGCGGCACAGGCCGATGCCGTCCAGGCCGGGCAGCATCACGTCGAGAAGCAGCAGGTCGGGACGGTCGTCCCGGAACCGCTCCAGTCCGTCGAGCCCGTCGGCGGCCGTGGTGACCCGGTAGCCGTAGCGCTCGAGGGCCAGGGCGACGGAGCGGCGGATCACCTCGTCGTCCTCGACGAGCAGAACGGTGACGGCGGAGGTGTCAGGCATGTGCTTCCGGTTCGGGTAGGCAGCGGGGCAGGCCCTCCATGATGCCTCGCCGCCCGGGTGATCCCCCGGGAAGAAGAGCTTGCACCGCTCGTCCGACCTGCGGTGATGCGGGGCGGATACACAGCCGATGCACAGTCGCGCGGTCCCCGGTACGACATCGCCGCGTCCGCTGGTCGACGGCTGGGTCGCCGACCGGCGCATCGAGCAGTTCCGTCAGCTGTGGACCAGCCCCCGCGCCTGCGACTGACGCAGCGGGGCCCGGCGGTGTGCGTGCGCCGGGCCCCGGCCGGGGAGGGCGGGTCAGCGTCTGCGGGGCCGGCCCGCGCCGATGCCGGCCACGTGCAGGGCCAGGGCTGTCAGCCCCAGCAGCATCACGTTCACCGAGGAGAACACGTCGTTGGTCGCGATGTCCGCCGCGTTGATCAGGAAGGCGATGAAGAACAGCACCGCCGCCACTATGCCGAGCATGAACGAGCTCCTTCCGTAGGGGTGTTGCCCGTATGCCCGGCCTTCGCGCGTGCAGACCCGTCACTTCGTGGGCAAGTGCCGGAAGTCCCGGGAAGCGGCCCTCGCCCCACAGAAGAGGGTACTGAGTGCCTTTACTCGTGGCACTCAGTGCCATACTCTGTGGCCGTGCGCGGTGGCACGGCCACCGGGCAGGCGCGTGCGCGGGCGACCGGGCACGTGGAAGTCCGGCCGAGTGCAGGGAGTTGACCAGCGTGTACCACTTCTCAGGGAGCGTCGTTCAGCAGGCAGCCGGCTCCACGCGCCTGCTCGAACCGAAGGGCCCCGAAGGGCGCGGCACCGACCAGGAGGCCATGCTCTTCCAGCGCTGCACCTGGTGCGGCACCGCGATGTACCACCGGCTGCTGTGCCCGGTCTGTCAGGGCAGCGACCTGCGCACGGAACGCAGCGCGGGCTTCGGCACGGTACGCCACTCGACGGTGCTGCACCGCAACACCCCGGCGGCGCGCAACGTCTCGCTGATAGAGATGGCCGAGGGGTTCGTGGTGCGGGGCCGGGTCATGGGCCCGCCGATCGGCATCCACAGCGGCGACCGGGTGCGGCTGTCGACGGCCAAGGACCCGGTGCGCGGCGAGCCGGTGTTCCAGCTCGTCGACGAGCCGTTGCGGGCCTGGACCTGACAGCCGCAACCCGCCTCGGACGAGGGCGGGTTCAGGACGTGACGCGGATGCCCACGGTGCCGTCCACGCCTCGGCGCAGGCGGCTGCCCAGCAGGGTGAGACGGCCCATCAGCCCGTACTTGCGGGCGATCAGCTGCCGGTAGCGGGCGGTCGTGGCCGCGTCACAGATCTCCGCGGTGGCCGGGACCTGGTCGCCGGTCGGATTGCCGCGCACGTCGCAGGGGCCCACGAGGACGTCCCCGCGGGCGCGGATCCGCTTCACCTTCCACGAGTCGGCGGCGGTCCACACACCGAGCGCGTCGCCGTCGCGCACCACCCACACCGGGGTGGCGACGGGCGTGCCGTTCTTCCGGTAGCTGGTGAGCAGCAGGTACTTCCCTGCCCCGAGCCGGTCCCGCAACGCGTCGTCCATACGTCAAGTCTAGGCCTACTCGGCAGGTGCCGCCGGGAGTTGCCCGCGCCCTACAGGCGGCGGGCCACGAACACGAACTCCCGGCCGGGGCGGTCGGGTGCGTCCCGTACGTCCTCCAGCGCGTAGCCGTGGTCCACGAGGTCCGTCCCGACCTCCTCCCGCTCCCGGAACCGCAGGGTCGAGTCCGAGGTCAGCACCTCACCGTCCGACGCGAACACGTACGTCGTGCGAAAGGAGACCAACGGGCCGTCCACGGAGGTCACTTCGTGCCAGCTCTCCACCCCGCCGGCGCCGGGCACGTCGGCGCGGACGTACGACTGCTCACGGGTCCAGGACTCCCAGGCGCGCCGGGCCGGGTCGCGGGTCTCGAAGACCAGGCGGCCGCCGGGGCGCAGGGCCGCGTGGGCGCCGCGCAGGGTGGCGTGCCAGGCGCCGGGGTCCGCGATCGCCTGGGCGACGTTCGCGGTCATGGTGGCCAGGTCGGCCGTGAGCGGCGGCAGGTCCGTCGCGTCGCCCTCGATCCAGCGGACGCGCCCGGCGCCCGGCTTGGCGCGGGCCACGTCGAGGGAGGCGCCGGCCGGGTCGACCCCCACGACGTCGATCCCCTCGTCCGCGAGGAGCAGCGCGAACACACCCGTGCCGCAGCCGATGTCCAGCACCCGGCGGGCGCCGAACTCCCGCGCCATGCGCAGATAGGCGTCGAGGTCGCTCCGGTCGGGGTCGAGCGGGTCGTGGAGGGCGGCGAGACGAGGGTGAACGAAGCAGGCGTCAGTCACGGGCGCGGCCCGCCGCGCGCACGGCGGCCGCCATCCGCCGCACCGCCTCCGTGAGCACCTCGGGCGAGGTGGCGATGTTGAGCCGGGCGTGGCCCGCGCCGCCCGTGCCGAAGGGCGGACCGCCGGTGAGCGCCACCCGGCCGTGCGCGAGGAACGCCTCGGCGGGGTCGTCGCCCAGGCCGAGGCCCCGGCAGTCCAGCCAGGCGAGGTAGGTGGCGTCGCCCGGGCGGTACCGGACCGCGGGCAGCTGCTCGGCGAGGAGGCCGGCCAGCAGCCGGCGGTTGGCGTCGAGGCCGTCGAGCAGGGCGTCCAGCCAGCCGGTGGCGTCACGCAGGGCGGCGGTGTGGGCGAGGATGCCGACGTGGCTCGGGCCGTGGCCGACCACCTCCGGCATCCGGGCCAGGTCGTCGCCCGCGCCGGGCCCCGCGATCGCGAGGGCCGCCTTGAGGCCGGCCAGGTTCCACGCCTTCGACGCCGACATCAGCGACAGCCCGCGCTCGGCGCCGGGCACGCTCAGGTACGGCACGAAGCGCGCGCCGCCGAACACCAGGGGCGCGTGGATCTCGTCGGCGACGACCCGGACACCGTGCCGCTCGGCGAGCGCGGCCACCGCGGTCAGCTCCTCGGCGGTGTGCACGGTGCCGGTGGGGTTGTGCGGGCTGCACAGCAGGTACGCTGCCCGGCCGCCGCCCTCGGTCGCCCCGCGGAAGGCACGCTCCAGGACGTCCAGGTCGAGCCGCCCGTCGTCGCCGAGCGGCGCCTCGACGATCCGGCGGTCCGCGTGCCGCGCGAAGTCGTAGAAGGGCGGGTAGACCGGCGGGTTCACCACGACGGGGTCGCCGGGGCCGGTGACCAGCCGGAGCATCTCGACCACGCCCAACATCACGTCCGGCACGATCGCGGCGCGCTCCACGGCGAGGCCGGGCCAGTTCCACCGCTTGTCGGCGAAGGCGGCCAGCGCCTCGGCGTAGGCGGTCCCGGCGGGATACCCGGTGTCGCCGGACTCCATCGCCTCGGTGACCGTCCGCACGACCGGCCCGGGCGGTGTCACGTCCATCTCGGCCACCCACACGGGGAGGACGTCCTCGGCGTAGGTCCGCCACTTCATGCTGGTGCGGCGGCGCAGCTGATCCAGGGAAAGGGCCTTCAGGGGATTCGGTTCACCGGACGTGTCGTGCGGGATCCTGGTCATGAAGCACACGATAGGGGGCGTGGTGTGGACCCACATCAGGATTCCGGGGCGCCGCCCGGCGACGGCGGCGCGGCGGTACGGGAGATCGCCTGCGACGAGTCGGGGTCGGACGGCGAGAACCTGACCGGCGGGAACACCGACGTGTTCGCGCACGCCGGTGTCCAGGTCCCCGTCGCGGACGCGGCCCGGGCCCTGCGGGAGATCCGTGACCGGATCCGCTCCCCGGCCACCGAGTACAAGGCGACCCATCTGCTGCGGGAGAAGCACCGGACGGTGCTGGAGTGGTTCCTCGCGCCGGGCGGGCCGGTCCACGGCGCGGCGCGGGTGCACCTCACCGAGAAGTCCTTCTTCGTGCTGGACCGGCTGGCCGGTGTTCTGCTCGACGACCGGGGCGCGGCGGCGGAGCTGTACCGCACGGTAGGGGAGGCGCTGGGCGCGGAGGACGGGCAGCGGTTCCTGTCCGTGGCGAACCGGCTGCTGCGCACCCGCAACGGGGCGGAGCCGGGGTCCTCGGTGCCGCTGTTCTTCGAGACCCTGGACGGGCTGCGCCGGGCCTGCGCGGGTACGGACGCGGGTTCGGCGCTGGGGCGGCTGGCGGCGGGACGCGGGCGGGCGGAGGCCTACCGGGCGGGGCTCCTGGACGGCCCGGCGGTGCGGATCCCCGTCCTCAACCCGCTGCTCCCGGCGATCGTCGCCACGGCCGCGTACTGGAGCGGACCTGAACGCCGGCCGGTGCGGCTGGTGCACGACCGGCAGAACCTGCTGACGCCCGGGCGGATCGCGTGGATCGAGGAGACCGCCCGGCGGTCCGGCGTCGCCCTGACGGAGCTGCGGCTGGTGGTCGCGCGGGACGACCCGCGGGTGCAGCTGGCGGACTTCCTCGCCGGGATCGCCCGCAAGGCGGCCGGCGACGCGCTGCGCGGCGACGGCGACCCGGGGCTCGTCGCACTGCTGCGTCCCTATGTCGACCCGGCATCCCTGTGGGGCGACGGGGGCACGGCGGACGCGCTCGGCCTGTCCGCGCCCAACTCCTCGGTGCGCGCGCGGAACTGAGGCGGACATCGCCTCGCCCGTGCTGAACACGACGGGCTCCGCAGCCGTATGGACGAGGGGCGCTCTGCTCGAGGGAGGCCCCCGCGGTGCGCGCACCGCGCTGTCGAGGTTCTGGAGCCATGCATGAGGCACGCACGACGACGGGTGGTCCGGCGAGTGACACGGCTGGCGGCTGTCGGCGGACTCCTGCTGGGGGGCACGATGGTCACGCACGCCGTGGCGAGTGAGCCCGGCACACCCGACGCCGTCCCGTTCTCCACCGCCTCCCCCGCGGACGCGCACACGTCCGGTCCGGGCGCAGACGTGGTCCGGCGGCTCGGCACGTCCCGTACGGCGGGCAGCTGGGTCGGCGAGGACGGCAGGACGGTCGTCGCCGTCACCGACGAGGAGGCGGCGGCCGAGGTGCGGGCGACGGGCGCCGAGCCGCGGATGGTGCGGCACAGCATGGACGACTTCGACTCCGCGACGCGGACGCTGAGTTCGGCGCCGCGGGTGCCCGGCACGGCCTGGATGAAGGACTACCGGTCGAACCAGGTCGTGGTGCGCGGCGACAGCACGGTGTCCGAGGACGACTGGTCGTCGCTCACCGAAGTGGCCGACGGCATCGGCGACTTCGTCACCATGGAGCGGGTCGGGGGCACCTTCACCACCCGCCTGGCCGGCGGGCTGCCCGTGCTGTCGACGGCGGGCCGTTGCTCGGCCGGCTTCAACGTCACCGACGGGCGGCGGGAGTTCATCCTCACCGCCGGGCACTGCGGGCCGCAGGGGTCGGTGTGGTTCTCCGACGACGGGGGCCGGAAGAAGGTCGGCACCACGGTCGGCGGCAGCTTCCCCGGCGACGACTACTCGCTGATCGCGTACGAGGGCGGCAAGGCCGGCGAGAACGCCGGGGTGGTCGCGGTGGGCGGCGGCAAGGGCGTGCGGATCACCGGGGTGGCCGATCCGACGGTGGGGCAGCGGATCTTCCGCAGCGGCAGCACCAGCGGGCTGCGCGACGGGGAGGTGACCGCGCTCGACGTGACGGTCAACTACCCGGAGGGCACGGTCGGCGGGCTGATCGAGTCGGACGTGTGCGCGGAGCCCGGGGACAGCGGCGGGCCGATGTTCTCCGAGGGGGTCGCGCTCGGCGTCACCTCCGGCGGCAGCGGCGACTGCCGCTCGGGCGGCATCACGTACTTCCAGCCGTTGACGAAGGCGCTGGCGGACCTGGACCTGAAGCTGATCGTGGCGCCCGGGGCGGACGGCGGGAGCCCCTCCCCCGAGCCGTCGCAGGCGCAGGGCGTGGCGGCGCCGGACGCGGCCACACCGGGGTCGTCGACGTCGGTGCGGGGCATCCTGCCGGACCCGTCGACGCTGGTGTCGCGGCTGGCCGACCCGCGGAACGTGGGTCCGGGGCTGCTGGTGATGGGCGGGAGTCTGGTGGCGCTGGTGGCGTCACGGTGGATCAGGGCCGAACAGGACCGCAAGGCCTACCGAAGGCAGTACTCGGAGATGTGGGGGTGAGACGGGAAGGGCACCCGTGCGGTCACGGGTGCCCGATCGTGATGCCGAGGCCGGCCGTCAGGCCGCCTCCGCGGCCTCCTGCGGGAGGGCCGTGGCCCACTCCTGGACCAGGCGCTGGTACTCCTCGCGCTGTTCGACGCTGAGTGTCCCGCCCGACCGGAGCCACAGGGCCCGGATCTCCTCGTTGACCTCGGCAGCCGATCGCTCGGAGGAGGGTTCAACAGTGGTGGACATACCGTGAAGCATACGTCCCCCGAGGTGAAGACGCTGTGAGTAATCGCACGCCGATCGGGCAATTCGGACGTGTCACTGATCACGTCCATCTGCCCTCCAAGGTGGGCGAGTTCACACCCTCGGACATGCGGGGGCGCCCGGCCCGGAGACCGGGCGCCGGGGGTCCTCAGGTGCCCGGCTTGCGGCCGTACACGTAGACGTCGTCACCCTTCTTCAGCAGCGACCAGTACTTCTTGGCGGCGGTGCCGGTCATGTTGACGCAACCGTGGGAACCGGGCGGGTTCCACATGCTGACGCCGACCGAGTGGAACGCCTGGCCGCCGTCGAAGAACTGGCTGTACGGCATCGGCACGTCGTAGATGGTCGAGACGTGGTTCTTGTTCCGCCAGTAGACCTTCTTGAGGCCGGTGCGGGTCTCGTAGCCGTTGCGTCCGGTGCGCACGGGGACCGGACCGTAGACGAGCTTCTTGCCGTCCTGGATCCAGCTCAGCTGGAGGGTGAGGTCGACACAGGCGATGCGCCCCTTGTTGGTGGGGCATTTGCCCGCCTTGTTCGGGTTCTTCCCGACGGCCTTCTGCTTGTTCATCAGGTTCATCACGCCCCAGGTCACGGGGCCGGCGTACCCGATGTTGGGCCTGATGCCGTGCTTGGTCTGGAAGGCCCGGATGGCCTTGCAGTCGGCGGCGGACTGCTTGCCGTCGACCGGGCGGCCGAGGAACTTCTCGACCTTCTTCTGGTACGGCCCCGCCGACGTGGTGCAACTGGCGGCCTGGGCCGGCGTCGCACCGATCGCGAGTGTGAGCGGAGCCACCAGAGCGGTGACCCCCAGGGCGACGACACCCCGTCTTCTCAAGTCCCCCATGGTCCGTTATGCCTCTCCCGCGGGAACGTGCGCTGGACCGCGCACTCTGCCAGGTAGACGGCGAACGGGGGAAATCGGTTGTACGCGCGACCGGACCGTTATGTCCGTCACGGCGGGCGCTTCGGTATGAGTCGTGTCACGCGGAACCACACCGGGCGCGGGGACGGTCACCGCCCGGTGTGGTCCACGGCCCGGTGGAAGCCGTGGTTGACGGCCGTGATGCCGCCGTCGACGGTCAGGGTGGTGCCGGTGATCCAGGCCGCGTCACGGGAGGCGAGGAAGGTCACGGCCGCCGCGATGTCCTCCGGCTCGCCGATCCGGCGCAGCGGGTAGACCTGGGAGACCGCCGCCAGGTCGTCGTCCCGGCCGTCCCAGGCGCGGGTGCGGACCGTGCCCGGCGCGACGAGATTGACCCGGACGCCCCGGGGCCCCGCGTGCCCGGCGAGGGTGCGGGTGAGGGAGATCAGGCCGGCCTTGGCGGCGCTGTAGGCGTGGTTGCCGAAGTCCTGCAGCCCGTTGACCGAGCCGACGGTGACGATCGCGCCCCGTCCGGACGCCTCCAGGTGCGGCAGGGCGGCGCGGCAGCAGCGGTAGGCGCCGGTGAGGGTGACGTCCAGGTCCGCCGCCCACTCCTCCTCGGGCTCGTCCTCGAAGCGGGGCGCGTCGGGGGTGCAGTGCGCCGCGTTGTTCACCAGGACGTCCAGCGAGCCGAAGGCGCGGACGGCGTGGGCCACCGCCGCCCCGACGGACGCCTGGTCCCCCACGTCGCAGGCGACGGCCTCCACCGTGAGTCCGCGGTCGCGGAGCGCAGCCGCCGTGCGCTCCCCCGCCTCCGGGTCGGCGTCGGCGACCAGGACGCGCGCGCCCTCGTCGGCGAACCGTGTCGCGGTGGCGGCGCCGATGCCGCGCGCCGCCCCGGTGATGAGAACCCCGTATCCCGCGAAGCGCCCTGTGTCCGTCGTCATGGGGCGACGGTAGCGGCTCGGACGATCACCGCGCCCGGCTTTTCCCCGGCGTCCGGAGGGTCAGCGGTAGCCGGTGACGTCGGCCGGGCGGCCCGCGTCCTGCACCTCGACCAGATAGCGCCAGGAGTCGGGGCGGCTGCCGTCGAGGTCGGTGAAGCCGTACTCCTGGGCGAGTCCGCCGCTGGACAGGGAGGAGCCGTTGAAGCGGGCCACCTCGGGGTCGCCCGCGAGCGCGGCGACGGCGCGCCCGACGTAGCGCGGGGTCTCGGAGATGGCGAAGTGCGGCACCTTCTCCAGCGCGTCGCGCCAGTTGTCCTCCCGCACCCCGAAGTGGTCGAGCATGATCTCCGAGCGCATCCAGCCCGGGGTGAGGGCGACGGCGGTCGCGCCGCGCGGGCCGAGTTCGTGGCCGAGGGCGAACGCCATGCGCAGCACCGAGGACTTGGCGAGGTCGTAGAAGAAGGAGACCCGGTAGTGGTCGCGGTTGTAGTCCGCCGTGCCGTCGGTGACCTCGACGACCAGTCCGCCCGGGTGGCGCAGCAGCAGCGGCAGGGCGTGGTGGCTGGTGATCGCGTGCGTCTCCACGGCGAGGCGCAGCAGCCGCAGTCCCTTGTCGAGGTCGTGCTCCCAGACGGGCGCGTCCCAGTCGAAGAGGGTCTCGCCGCCCCAGATGTCGTTGACGAGGACGTCGAGGCGGCCCTGCTCGGCGGCGATCCGGTCGACGAGGGCCTCCACCTGCGCCGGGTCCAGGTGGTCGGCGGGGACGGCGATGCCGTGGCCGCCCGCCTCGGTGACCAGGTCGGCGGTGTCCTCGATCGTCTCGGGCCGGTCGTACTCGGAGCGGCGGGCGCGGGTGGAGCGGCCCGTGACGTAGACCGTGGCGCCCGCCGCGCCGAGTTCCACGGCGATGCCCCGTCCCGCTCCCCGGGTCGCCCCGGCCACCAGCGCGACCTTGTCCCGCAACGGCTGTGTCATTCACGGCCTCCCGTGCCTCGATCCGTCGTACGACGCCGAGCCTGACGGGTAAGCCGGACATCCTCTGTCGCCTTTTCCGCGGTTCGGGCCGTGGGATCACCCGGAAGCCGGTACGTCCGGGTGACCCCGTCGCCTCAGTGACCGCGGGCGCTTCAGTGGCCGGCCGCACTTCAGTGGCCGCCTGCAGTTCAGTGGCCGCGGGCGATCCATTCGTCCAGGTGCGGGGCCTCGGCGCCGATGGTGGTCGGGTCGCCGTGGCCGGTGAGCACCTTCGTCTCCGGGGGCAGGGTGAGCAACCGGTCCCGGATGGAGTCGACGATCGTCGGGAAGTGGGAGAAGGAACGGCCGGTGGCGCCGGGACCGCCCTGGAAGAGGGTGTCGCCCGTGAACACGGTGCCGAGCCCCGGGTCGTACAGGCAGACCGCGCCCGGTGCGTGGCCCGGGGTGTGCAGCACGGTGAGGTCGGCGCCGCCGGCCTCGATGACCTGCCCGTCGGCCAGCCAGGCGTCGGGGTCGCGGTCCGGGTGGGTCTGCTTCCACAACTGGAGGTCGTCGGGGTGCAGCCAGATCGTGGCGCCGGTGCGCTCGGCGAGGGCGGGCGCGGCGTCGATGTGGTCGTTGTGGGCGTGGGTGCACACGATGGCGGTCAGGCGCCGGTCGCCCACCGCCTCGGCGATGGCGTCGGCGTCGTGGGCGGCGTCGATGACGACGGCCTCGTGGTCGTCGCCGACGATCCACACGTTGTTGTCGACGTCCCAGGTGCCGCCGTCGAGGCGGAACTGGCCGGAGGTGACGAGCCGTTCGATGCGGGCGGCCATCACAGCACCACCACCGAACGCAGCACGTCGCCGCGGTGCATCCGCTCGAACGCCTTCTCCACCTCGTCCAGGGCGATGGTCTCCGTGACGAACGCGCCGAGGTCCAGGCGGCCCTGGAGGTGCAGGTCGATCAGCATCGGGAAGTCGCGGGACGGCAGGCAGTCGCCGTACCAGGAGGACTTGAGGGAGCCGCCGCGGCCGAAGACGTCGAGGAGCGGCAACTCGATCTTCATGTCCGGGGTGGGCACGCCGACCAGGACGACCGTACCGGCCAGGTCGCGGGCGTAGAACGCCTGCCGGTAGGTCTCGGGGCGGCCGACGGCCTCGATGACGACGTCGGCGCCGAAGCCTCCGGTGAGGTCGCGGATCGCCTCGACGGGGTCGGCCGTACGGGAGTTGACCGTGTGGGTGGCGCCCATGGAGCGGGCGGTCTCCAGCTTGCGGTCGTCGATGTCCACGGCGATGATCTTCGCCGCGCCGGCCAGCCGGGAGCCGGCGATCGCCGCGTCGCCGACGCCGCCGCAGCCGATGACGGCGACCGAGTCGCCGCGGCCCACGTTGCCGGTGTTGATCGCGGCGCCGATGCCGGCCATCACGCCGCAGCCGAGCAGCCCGGCGGCCTCCGGCGCCACGGCCGGGTCGACCTTGGTGCACTGGCCGGCGGCGACCAGGGTCTTCTCCGCGAAGGCGCCGATGCCGAGCGCCGGGGAGAGCTCGGTGCCGTCGGTGAGGGTCATCTTCTGCCGCGCGTTGTGCGTGTCGAAGCAGTACCAGGGGCGTCCGCGCAGACAGGCGCGGCAGTTGCCGCACACCGCTCGCCAGTTGAGGATCACGAAGTCCCCGGGCGCCACGTCGGTGACGTCGTCGCCCACCGACTCGACGACGCCCGCCGCCTCGTGGCCGAGGAGGAAGGGGAAGTCGTCGTTGATGCCGCCCTGTTTGTAGTGCAGGTCCGTGTGGCACACCCCGCAGGCCTGGACGCGTACGACCGCCTCGCCGGGTCCCGGGTCGGGTACGACGACCGTCTCGATCCGTACCGGCTCGTCCTTGCCGGGCGCGATCACGCCGCGTACTTCCTGCGCCATGCTGCTGACTCCTTCGTCGGCCGGGTCCGTCTCCCCCGTCGTCCTCGACCCTACGCGGGAATGATCGGCTCCGCCGCCCACCGTGCGGTGCGTCCGCCCGGGCGACGTAGCCTGAACATCCGTCCGACGCCGAGGGGGGCAAGTGAGCATCGCCGTCACAGAGGATCCGTCCGGGCCGCCGGCCTGGCGGCTGCTGCTGTCGTACGTACGGCCGCACCGCTGGGCGCTGCTGGGCGGCGCCCTGCTGTCGCTGGTGACGGGCGCGACGGGGCTGGCGCTGCCGCTGGTGGCGAGGGAGCTGATCGACGACCTCGCGCACGACCGGGCCGTCACCGGGGCGCTGCTGCTGATGTCGGCACTGGTGATCGGCAACACGGTGCTGGGCGCGGTGGGTTCGTACGTGCTGCGGCGCGCGGCGGAGTCGGTGGTGCTGGGGGCTCGGCGCACGCTGTCCTCGTACCTGCTGCGGCTGCGGATCGCCGCCGTCGACCGGACCGAGCCGGGCGATCTGATGGCCCGGATCACCTCCGACACCACGCTGCTGCGGACGGTGACCACCGACTCGCTGATCGGGCTGGGCACGGGCGGGCTCACGCTGCTCGCCACCGTGGCGCTGATGGGGTACGTGGAGCCGGTGCTGCTGGCGGTCACGCTGGGCGTGCTCGCGCTGGCGGGGACGCTGCTCGGGGTGGTCGTGCCGCGGATCCGGCGGGCGTCGAAGCAGGCGCAGGACGCGGTGGGCGTGATGGGGGCGTCGCTGGAGCGGGTGCTGGGCGCGTTGCGCACGGTGAAGGCGTCCGGCGCCGAGCCGCGGGAGGAGCGGACGCTGCACGACGCGGCGCGCGAGTCCTGGCGCATGAGCGTGCGGGCCGCCAAGTGGTCGGCCGCGGCGGGCAACACGGCGGGGCTGGCGATGCAGCTCGCGTTCATCACCGTGCTCGCGGTGGGCGGGGCGCGGGTGGCGACCGGGGCCATCGACATCGGGACACTGGTGGCGTTCCTGCTGTTCGTGTTCTACCTGATGGCGCCGATCTCGCAGGTCGTGGGCGCGGTCACGCAGTACCAGGCCGGCAGCGCCGCGCTCGCCCGCATCGAGGAGGCGCTGCGCCTCCCCTCCGAACCGGCCGCGCCGCCCGCCGCGTTGCCGTCGCCCGGCGCCACGCCCGCGGCCGTCGCCTTCGAGGACGTGCGGTTCCGCTACACCGAGGATCTGCCGTACGTCCACCACGGGGTGACGTTCGCCGTGCCCCCGCAGGGGCTGACGGCGTTCGTCGGCCCGTCCGGCGCGGGCAAGACGACGGTGTTCTCCCTCATCGAGCGGTTCTACGACCCGGAGTCCGGTGTGATCACCGTCGACGGCCGGGACCTCGGGGAGTGGGACCTGGCGGAGCTGCGGGCGGCGATCGGGTACGTCGAGCAGGACGCGCCCGTGCTGTCGGGTTCCCTGCGGGACAACCTGCTGCTGGGCAACCCGGACGCGGGCGAGGACGCGCTGACGCGGGTGCTGAAGACGACCCGGCTGGACGGGCTGGTCGCCCGGCTGCCCCAGGGGCTCGACACCCTCGTCGGCCACCGCGGCACCAAGCTGTCCGGCGGCGAACGCCAGCGGGTCGCCATCGCCCGCGCCCTGCTCCGCCGCCCGCGCCTGCTCCTCCTCGACGAGGCGACGTCGCAGCTGGACGCGGTGAACGAGGCGGCCCTGCGCGACACGGTCGCGGACGTCGCCCGCACGACGACGGTGCTGGTGGTCGCCCACCGTCTGTCGACCGTGACGGCGGCGGACCGCATCGTGGTGATGGACGCGGGGCGCGTGCGGGCGGTGGGTACGCACAGGGAGCTGGTCGCCGGGGATCCGCTGTACGCGGAACTGGCGGCCACGCAGTTCCTGGCCACGGCGGGTTGAGGGGAGCGGGGGACGCGAGGCTGGTCCGTGCCTGCCCCGAGGACGCTTCGCGCGAGCAGGCGCCTCCGCCTGGCGTCATGCGCGGTCGCCGGCCGGCGCCGCCCCGCCGGGGCCCTCGCCCCGCCGCTCAGCGACCGTGAGCCTCCGGCCGTTCCCAGTGGAGCGCGGCCAGGCGGGGCAGTCGGCGCGTCATTTCGCGGTGGTCGTCGAAATCGAAGCTCCAGGAGCGGTCCAGCTCCGGGTACCGGATGGTCCACCCGCCGTCGGGAAGTTCCCCGCCGGTCGCCTGGAGGTGAGCGTTCCGGACGATGCTCAGCACCTCCTCGCACTCGAGATCGCGTCCGTCGGCCGCCGAGGCGCGCACGACGGGCAGTCCGCCAGGGCATCGGGGTCGGCGACCGCGCGCTCGAAGATCTCGCGCCCCTGGGCGATCAACCAGCCACGGAAGTAGTCGAAGCCGTCGTCGGAGCATCCGCCGTTGATCACGTAGGCAGCGGCCCACAGCGGGTTCGTGTAGGAGTCCGCCATCAGGCCCCACAGCGCCTGCTGAGCCGCGACGATCTCCTCGACGGGGTGTGCCGCCAGATGTGAGGCCGCCCGGCGGGCGACGTCCTCGGCGTCGCCCGGGGCGGGCGCCCGATCGCGGGCTGCCTCGATGATCTGCCAGAAGCGTTGTCTGTCCATGGCGGCGGAGCATGCCAACCGGTACTGACATCGAGCCGGTCGCGCCCCCGCCGGACAGGCGCCACGCTTGCCCGGGGCCGCTCCGGGGAGGACGCTCGTAGGTGAGGCCCACGAGGCCTGATTCCGGGGCCGGGGCCTCCTGAGGAGGTGGGTCATCATGACGACCGCGGCACAGCCCGTGTTCGGTACCGACACCCTGCGCCGGGGCATCGAGGCGGACACGCCGGAGATGCTGAAGTCGCTCTACGCGGACGACGCGGAGCTGCGCGTCGTGGACCACGTCAGCGGGCCGAGCCACCCGAAGGTGCTGCACGGCAAGGACGAGATCGCCGCGATGCTGGACGACGTCTACAGCCGCGACATGACGCACGCGCTGGAGGCGTGCGTCGTGCAGGGCGATCACGCCGCCTACTGCGAGAGCTGCCGCTACGCGGACGGCGTGCGGGTGCTCTCGGAGTCCATGCTGACGTTGCGCGACGGCAAGATCACGGGGCAGGTGTTGATCCAGGCGTGGGACGAGTGACACCAGGGGGCCGTCGTCCTCGTCACGTCGACGCGTTCCTGGCGCCGTCGGGGCGGGGGCCGGCGTGCCGCACCGCGGGCCACGCCGGGCACGCGCCCGTGTGACGCAGCGGCGGTTCGCCGGCGAGGACGCGCAGCCCGACCGTGTCCTCGCCGGCCCGGGGGGGGGGCCGGCTGGGGTGCCGGGCGGGAAGGACCAGAGCCCGTCCCTGGGCAGCGGACCCCGGCCGGGGCGGTGGAACAGGCTGGTATGACTGGGTGCATGCATGCAGACACCGCCCAGTCGGCCATCGACACGTTCGTCTCGGCGTTCAACGCCTCCGACGATGCCTACGTGACCTCCCTGCTGTCACAGGCGCTCACCTCGGACGTGGTCCTCTGGGGTCCGCTCGGCCGCAGCGAGGGCATCGAGGCGGTGGAGCGGTTCGTGCTGGACATCCGGCGGCACCCGGCCGGACCGGGCACGATGGTCCGCTGTTCGGGGGTGGACATGCCGGACGAGTGGGCGCGGTACCGGTGGGTGTTCACCACTCCGGGCGGTGGTCCGCGGCTCGCCGGGACCGACGTCGTCCATCTGCGGCGGGGCCTGATCGACCAGATGATCGTCTTCGCGGGTGATCTCTCGCCGACGGGTTGACGCCTGGTCAAGCCGCCGCCGGCGGGCGTCCGACAGGTCCTAGACCTCCGGCGCCCCCGCCGGCCGGAGGATCGCCAGCAGCTGGCGGACCAGTTCGTCGACGACCTCGTCGAGGGTGGCCTCGACCCACCCCGCGTTCCAGTCGTGCAGCAGCCCGTTGACGCTGCCGATGAAGCCGGTCGCGGCGAGGCGGTGGTCGCGGGGCGGGGCCTCGCCGCGGGCGACGGCCGCGTCCGCCTCGGCGCAGATCAGGTCGACCCAGCGGGCGCGGCGGGCAAGCCGCTGCTCCTCCAGGCGCGGGCTCACCCCGATGATCTCGACGAAGGCGATGCGGACGCGCCGAGGGTCGCGGGTGACGTCGGCGGCATAGGCGCGGAAGATCGCGGCGGCGCGCTCGGCGAGCGGCGCGTCCGCCGTCCCGGCCGCCGCGGCGAGCACCGCCGTCTCGGCCCAGTCGTTGACCTGGAGGTGCAGCGCGGCGAGGACGTCCTCCAGGGTGCGGAACTCCTCGTAGAACTGGCGGGTGGACAGTCCGGCGGCCTCGCTGAGGGCGGCGACGGTGGTGTTCCGGTAGCCGGGCCCGCCGCCGAAGAGTTCGAGGGCCGCCTCGAGGAAACGCCGGCGCCGCTCGGCCTTCCGCTCCTCGGCGGACTTCCCGGCGTACCGGCCGCTCGGTGCGCTCAGTCTGCCCGCCACCGGTTCTCCTCTCCCCGCGCCCGGCAATTTTGTCGTGTCCGCGGTCTTGTGGAGAACCCCTGACCGTCCCTACTTTTCAGTAAGTTCAATCTGAAAGCACGTCTGTTCAGATTCACCTCCTTCCGTTTGGCATGTCCCGATCATGGCGCCCCCACCCGCAGAGGAGACCCCGCCATGCCGATCCGCAGCAGGCATCTGTGCACCCTCGCCGCCGCCGTCGTCCTGACCCTCACCGCCCCCGGCGCCGTCGCGAGCGCCGCCGGACAGGCTCCCTCCGCGGACCTGCGGGAGGTGCTGTTCGTGGGCAACAACTGGGACGGCACCGCCGACGTCATCGAGTCCGGCGGTGACTTCGGCCGGATCGGCCGGATCAACGTGATCCCCGACAAGGACCGGCGGATGGCGGAGATCAACGCCAACCCGATCCGCTGGATCTACTTCATGGCGATCCGCAACACCGTCGGCGAGGGCCACGACCAGTTCGTGGACGACATGTACTCCACCCCGGACGGCACCTCGGTGGTGGTCTCCCGCCCCAGCTTCGCGGACGTCGTCTCCCTCGACCTGGCCACCGGACGCGTCAACTGGCGCTTCCCGGTGTCCGGTTACCGCTCCGACCACATGGCGGTCTCCCCTGACGGCACGCGCGTCGCCGTCTCCGCCTCGACGTCCAACACTGTGCATGTCCTGGACATCGGGACCGGCGAGGAGGTCGGCTCGTTCAAGACCGGCGACAAGCCGCACGAGAACGTGTTCAGCCGGGACGGGCGCTACATCTGGAACATGTCCATCGGCGAGGTGAACACCGACCTGGACGCGCCCTGGCTGGACTGGACGAAGGGCGACCGCAAGATCACGGTCGCCGACGCCCGGACGTTCGAGCAGGTCAGGGTGATCGACATGCGGGAGCGGCTGGACGCGGCCGGCTTCACGGGGTACTCGGACGCGGTCCGCCCCGCCGCCTTCTCCCCCGACGAGTTGAAGCTGTACTTCCAGGTGTCGTTCTTCAACGGCTTCTTCGAGTACGACGTCACCACCGACCGGATCAGCCGCGTCAAGACCCTGCCGAAGAACCCGGCCACCAGCGAGGACCGCACCACCTGGGTGAACGACTCACGCCACCACGGCATCACCATGAAGCCCGACGGGGCCAAGCTGTGCGTGGCGGGCACCATGGACGACTACGCGACCGTGGTCGACCGCGACACCTTCGAGCACGGCCCGCTGGTCCCCGTCTCCAAGCCGTACTGGGCGACGGTCAGCGGTGACGGGGAGTCCTGCGTGGTGTCCGAGAGCGGTGCCGACCAGGTCACCGCGATCGACTTCGCGACCGGCGAGAAGACCGTGTCCGTCCCGGTCGGCGACCACCCGCAGCGGGTGCGGCTCGGGCAGGTGCGGGAGGGCTGGACCGGTCCGTCGGGCGGCTGACCCGCGCCCGCGCTCGCACCGCACCCCCACCCACAAGGGGCACCTCAACTCCCCACCCGCCGCGTCACGTTGAGCAGGTGCTCCCTGCGGCCCAGCGGGTTGTGGCCGGTGCGGGGCCGGGACGGCACGGGGCCCGCTCGGCGAGCGGGACGGGGTGACGGCGGTGACCGTCCACACCGGTCACGGAAGAATCGTCCCGGGGCCGTGTGAGCCGCGCGGACAGGGGTAGTCGCCACGTATCACCTCCGACCGAGGGAAGGGGGTCCGTGGAAGAGTCGCATCTACTCGCAGCGCCCGGGCCGTTTCCACCGAGGCGAAGCGGCCCGGACCGTCAGCGCGGCGGCAGCCGGTGGAGGGCCACCTCCGAGAGCCGGCCGTCATCGGCGACGGCGGTCATATAGGTGCAGTGGGGCTGCCGGCGGCGATCCGTCGGGGACCCCGGATTGAGCAAGCGAAGTCCCGTGGGAGCCGTGGTGTCCCACGGGATGTGACTGTGCCCGAAGACGAGGACGTCGAGATCCGGGAAGCGTTCCGCGCACCGTGTCTCCCGCCCCTGCGCCGGACCGGTCTCGTGCACCACCCCGAAGCGCAGCCCGCCGAGTTCCGCGCGGGCCACCTCGGGGAGCCGGGCGCGCAGCGCGGGGCCGTCGTTGTTGCCGTACACGGCGAGGAGCCTGCGGCTGCGGCTCTCCAGCAGGTCGAGGGTGTCGGTGTCGACCCAGTCCCCCGCGTGCACGACGACGTCGGCGCGGGGGATCTCCTCCAGCAGCGGCTCGGGGAGCTTCTTGGCGCGCTTCGGCAGATGGGTGTCGGACATCAGGAGCAGACGCACGGTGGGGAGCCTAGACGTCGGGGGCGGTGGGGCACGCGTACACGCCGCCGGGCCGCGCATCCTGGGATGCGGGCCCGGTGACGGCGGGAGTCAGTCCTCGCCGCGCACGATGTTCCCCTCAACCCAGCCGGCCGGGGCGGCCGGCACGGGGCCCCGGTCGACCGCGGGGAGGCAGGTCCGCAGCGGTTCCTGATCCCGCAGGCGCCGTGCGCGCGCCCAGCCGGTCTCCGGACGCCGTGTCCGGGGCTTGTCCGTCTTCTCCGTGATCACGTCACATCATCTTCCTTCTGCGGTCACCGGCGGGCCGGGTCCCCCGGTGCCGTACGGGTCAAACACCCCACCTCCGCATGACCGACACGGGCAGTTCACGCGTTGGGGCGGGCGACGCTGATGTCGCCGAGGGCCGACTCCGGGTCGCGTTCCAGGGCGACGTCCCCCAACGACAGGACACCGACGGCGTGTTCGTCCTCGACCACGGGGACACGCCGCACGGCGTGTTCACGCATCGCCCGCACCGCGAGGTCCAGCGTGTCGTCGGACCGTACGGTCACCAGCTCCTCGCTGCACGCGCGGGCCACGGTGGTCTCCTCGGGGTCGACGCCCTCGGCGAGCGGGCGCACCACGAGATCCCGGTCGGTGACCAGTCCCCGCAGCCTTCCGTCGTCGGTGACCAGCACGGCGCCGAGGTCGCGGTCCCTCATGATGCGGGCGACCTGTGCCACGGAGGTGTGCGGTCCGACGGTCACCGGCGCGGCGGTCATGATGTCGCGGACGTACTGGGCCATGTCGCTTTCCTTCCCTCGGCTGGTCCGGCTTCCCCGGCCGGACCGGTGAGGGGGCGGGTACCCGTCACGCGGCGGGCGGCACCGTCAGCGTCGCACGGTGAACTCCGCCCATACCTGTTTCCCGCCGCTGACCGGCAGGGTGCCCCAGGCCGCCGACACCGCCTCGACGAGGAGGATGCCGCGGCCCCCGGTGGCCTCCCAGCCGATGCTGGTCGGCCTGACCGGCGAGCGCGGCGAGGCGTCCGCGACCGCGAGGCGCAGCCGGTCCCCGATCAGGGTGAGGTCGAGACGGACCTTGCCGTCGGTGTGCACCAGGGCGTTGGTGACCAGCTCGGACACGGCGAGCAGCGGCGCGTCGATCTCCTCGGTGACGCCCCAGGAGCGCAGGGTGCGCCGGGTGAAGCGGCGGGCGTGACCGACCGCCTGCGGCACCCGCCACACCGTCCAGCTCTCCCGCAGCGGACGGGTGTCCATGCCGTCGTAACGCATCAGCAGCAGTGCGACGTCGTCGCTGCGGAGCGCCTTGCCGAGCAGCGCGTCCGCGACGGGCCCGAGGTCGGCCGGGTCGGCGGCGGCCACCTGCCGGGCGAACCGCTCCATGCCCGTGTCGATGTCGGAGTCGGGCGACTCCACCAGACCGTCCGTGGTGAGGGCGACCAGCGTGCCGGGCTGGAGCCGCAGCGGGCTCATGGGGAAGTCGCACTGCCGCACCACCCCGAGCGGCGGGCCGCCCTCCGCCTCCGCGATCTCGGTGCGCCCGTCCGGATGGCGCAGCACCGGCGGCAGATGCCCGGCGCGTACGCACCAGGCGCTGCCCGCCTCCATGTCGACGTCGACGTAGCAGCACGTGGCGAAGAGATCGGTCTCCAGGTCGACGAGGAGCCGGTTGGCGTGCGAGACCACCACGTCCGGCGGGTGGCCCTCGACGGCGTAGGCCCGCAGGGCGGTGCGCATCTGTCCCATGAGGGTGGCGGCGCCGGCGCTGTGGCCCTGCACGTCGCCGATGACGAGGGCCACGTGGTTGTCGGGCAGCGGGATGACGTCGTACCAGTCGCCGCCGAGTTCCAGTCCGGCGGTGCTGGGCAGGTAGCGGGCGACGGCGACCGCGCCCGGCAGCCGGGGCAGGCGGCGCGGCAGCAGCTGGCGCTGGAGCATGCCGACCAGTTCGTGCTCGGCGTCAAGGGCACGGGCCCGTGTCAGGGCCTGCCCGGCCAGGTTCGCGGCGGCGGTGAGCAGGGTGCGCTCGTCCGCGCCGATGTCGTGCGGGGCGTCCCAGCCGACGAGGCAGGCACCGGCCATGCGGTTGCCTGCGGGCAGCGGCAGCACGGCGAGACCGCCGGGACCGACCTCGGCGAGGGCCGGCTCCAGCGGGGATCCGGCCGGCCATGTCGCGAGGCGGCCCTCGCGCAGCGCTGCGGCCAGGGTCGGCATGGTGCGCACGGGCGCGTCGGGCCACTCGGTGCGCCACTCCGACCGCCACACCTCCGGCCAGGCCTCCGGCTCGGGCGGGTCCAGGACCGTGACGACGAGCCGGTCGCTCTCCAGCTCGGCGAGCGCGATCCGGTCGGCGCGCAGCGGGCGGCGCAGCGCGGCCACCACGGCCTTGCCGACGTCCCGCACGGTGACGGCGGTGGACAGGGCTGCGGCCAGGCGCTGCACCCGGGCCACGTCGGTGACGTCGGCGCGCAGCGAGGAGGCGTCGGCGACGGTGCCGACGAGACGGGCCGGACGTCCCTCGCCGCCGTGCTCCAGCCGGCCGCGCAGCCGCAGCCACCGGGGCGGACCGGCGGGCTGGAGCACCCGGAACTCCAGCTCGCGGTCGCCGATCGTCATGTGGTCGGCCTCCACCACGGACATCAGCGAGGGCAGGTCCTCGGGGACGGCCAGGCCCAGCAGGGTCTCCACCCGCCCGTCGAAGTCGTCCGGGTCGAGTCCGAACAGGTCGAGGACGTCGTCGTGCACCCGGAGCCGGCCGGTGTCCATGGCGAGGCTGAAGCCGCCCGGCGGCAGGTCCGCGCCCTCGGCGGTGACGGGCGGCGCGGGGAAGGCGACGGCGTCCGCGACGAGGGCGAGGCACGCCCGGTCGTCGGCGTCGAACCCGCCGGGCCGCTCGCTCACCGCGAGCAGACAGCCGCCGCCGTCGTGGCGCACGGGCAGGGCGGCGAGGTGGAACTCGCGGCGGGGCGTGCGGCGCGACTGGGACTGGGCGGCCAGGTCCCTCGGGCCGAGATACACCGTGTGTCCCCGGTGCGCCTCGGCGACCGGGGAGCGGCCGGCGGCGGAGTAGCAGTCGCGCACCCCGCACAGCGTGCGCGGCACCCCGGCGGTCTCCGCCAGGCACAGCAGCTCGCCGTCCTCGCCGAGGCTGTAGAAGCCGGCGAAGGCGGCCCCGGCGAAGACGAGGGCCTGTTCCAGGATGCGGCGCAGCCGGTCGGTCGCGTGGGGGTCGGCCGCGAGCGCGCTCAGTGCGCCTTCGGCGCGCGGCGTTCTCGTGCTGCGTCCCGCAGCGCCCTCACCGACCACGTTGGCCATTACAGCGCTAATAGGACACAAGCGCAGCCCCTGTGCGCGAACGGCACGCGGCAGGGCCGCGCCGGTTCTCACGCGGGGTACGCGCCCGGCTCGCGGTGCGCGCGCCCGCGACGGTGCGTGGCCCGGGCCACCCGGACGTCCGCGGGGTTCCGCCCCGGACCCCGCGCCTCGAACGCCGGAGGGGCTGAGCTCGCCTTACCGCGACGCAACGGGGTATCCGCACAGATGCGCGCCCGGGGCGTCCCGCTCGCCGTGCGGGACGCCCTCCCGCAGGGGAGATTGGGTGCGGGGCGCGAGGAGGTGGTCGGCGTGTCCGAAGGACAGGCGTCCGCGCGGTCGCACGCCCCCGTGGGCCGTCCGCTGCTGTCGCTGACGCTGGCCGCGCTGATGGACGAGGTGCACGCCCACTCCGGCGCCGTGTATCTCCTCTCCCCCGACCAGCCCGTGCTGGAGATGGCCGTGATGGCGGGGCTGCCCCGCGCCTTCGCCGCACCGTGGGAGCGGGTCGGGCTGAGCGCGCCGATCCCCGTCTCCGACGCGGTGCGCGAACGGCGGCTGGTGTGGGTGGGCGGCGGCGAGGAGATGGCCCGTCACTACCCCCGGATCGCCATGGTCCTCCCCTACCCCTTCTCCCTGGCCGCGCTCCCGGTGGCGACGCCGGCGAAGACGTACGGCGCGGTCTTCGTCACCTGGCCGGGCTCGCACCCCCCGGAGCTGTCGGACCGGGAGCGTGAGCATCTCACCGCCGCCTGCGACCGGCTCGCGGTTCGGCTTGAGCGGGCCGCCGAGCACAGTCTGAGCCTCGCCCACGAGCCGGACCTGCTGGCCGCGCCGGTGGTGGGCGGGGTGGCCGGCTCGCTGGGCACGGTGGAGGCGGCCCGGATGGTGTCCCGGCTGCCGTACGGGCTGTGCTCGCTCGATCTGCACGGGCGGGTCGCGTTCGCCAACGCCGCCGCGTCCGACCTGCTCGGCGTGGCGCCGGACCGGCTGCCGGGCGCGCATCTGTGGGCGGCGGTGCCGTGGCTGAACGACCCGGTGTACGAGGACCGGTACCGGGCGGCGCTGTTCAGCCAGGACGTCACGTCGTTCGTGGCGCTGCGGCCGCCCGACACCTGGCTGTCCTTCCGGCTGTACCCGAGCACGACCGGTATCAGCATGCGGATCAGCCGGGCCCGCGCGGTGACGGAGATGAACCGCGCGGCGCCGCCGCAGGCGGGTGCGGGCACGGACCGGCTGGTGACCATCACCCAGGTGCTCGGTCTGGCCGGGGCGCTGACCGAGGCGGTCGGGGTGCAGGACGTGGTGCAGCTGGTCGCGGACGAGATCGTCCCGGCGGTGGGCGGCCAGGGGCTGGTGGTCCTCGGCTCCCGCGCGGGCCGGCTGCGCGTACTCGGGCACCGCGGGTACGCGGACCCGCTGGTGGTGGAGCGGTTCGACGGGCTGCCGCTGTCCGAGCCGACGCCGGGCGGTCAGGTGCTGCGCACCGGGGTGCCCGCCTTCTTCGAGTCGCGGGGGGACCTGGAGCGGCTGTACCCGGCGCTGCAGACGCATCCGTCGGAGTTCTCGGCGTGGGCGTACCTGCCGCTGATCGCCTCGGGCCGCCCGGTGGGGACGTGTGTGCTGTCGTACGGGGCGCCGCACCGGTTCGCGACGGAGGAGCGGGCGGTGCTGACGAGTCTGGCGGGTCTGATCGCCCAGGCGCTGGAGCGGGCGATGCTCTACGACGTGAAGCACCGGCTGGCGCACGGGCTTCAGGAGGCGCTGCTGCCGAGCACCCTGCCGGCGCTGGAGGGGATCGAGGCCGCCGCCCGGTATCTGCCCGCCACCCGGGGCATGGAGATCGGCGGCGACTTCTACGACCTGGTGCCGACCGACGGGGTGGTGGCGGCGGTGATCGGGGACGTGCAGGGGCACAACGTGACGGCGGCCGGGCTGATGGGCCAGGTCCGTACGGCGGTGCGGGCGTACACGGCGGTGGGACAGGCGCCGGACGAGGTGATGCGCAGCACCAACCGGCTGCTGCTGGACCTGGGCGCGGAGCTGTTCGCGAGCTGTCTGTATCTGCGGCTCGACGCGGTGCGCGGGCGGGCCGTGATGGCGCGGGCGGGGCATCCGCCGCCGCTGCTGCGCCGTCCCGACGGGCGGGTGCGGGTCCTCGACCTGGCTGGCGGGCCGCTGCTGGGCATCGACGGCACGGCGGCCTATCCCTCGACGGAGGTGGCGCTGCCGCCCGGTTCGCTGCTCGTCCTGTACACGGACGGTCTGGTGGAGTCGCCGGGCGTCGACCTGGAGGACGCCCTCGCCGAGCTGTGCGGCCGGCTCACCGAGCTCGGCGACCTGCGGCTGGACGAGCTGGCGGAGGCGCTGGTGCGGCACGGCCCGCACTCGGCGGACCGGCTGGACGACACGGCGGTGCTGCTGCTGAGGTCCCTGCCGCGCTGACCGGCCCCGCGGCGCGGAGACGCCCCGGCCCGCACACGGCCGGGGCGCCTCAGGCACACGGTTCCGACGCGCGCGGGTCAGTGCGTCCGGGACAGCCCGGAGTCCTGACCGGAGTGACGGCCGGAGCCCGTACCGGTCCCGTCCTGTCCGCCCGCGCCGTCCTGCCCGGTGCCGACGCCCTGGCCGTCCGCCTGGTCACCGGCGCCCGCCTGGTCGTCCGCGCCCGCCTCACCGTCGCCGGCGTCCTGGCCCGCGCCCTGCTCCTGGCCGCCCGCCTGGCCGCCGGCGCCCGCACCGCCGTCGCCGAGGGTCGCGCCGACGGCCTCGAGGGCGGTGGTGACGGGCTGGAAGAACGTCTCGCCGCCCACCGTGCAGTCACCGCTGCCACCGGAGGTCAGACCGATGGCCAGACCGTCCTGGGTGAAGAGGGAGCCGCCGCTGTCGCCGGGCTCCGCGCACACGTCGGTCTGGATGAGCCCGGTGACCGTGCCCTCGGGGTAGTTCACGGTGGCGTTCAGGCCGAGCACCTGGCCGTCGGCGAGGCCGGTGGTACTGCCCATGCGGAACACCTGCTGTCCGACGGTGGCCTCGGCGGCCTGGACGACCGGCACCGTCTGGCCGCCGACGTTCACCTCGCTCGGGGCCTCGGTGGCCGGGTCGTCGTAGGTGAGGAGCGCGAAGTCGCCCGCGCCGGGGAACAGCGCCTGGTCGACCGTGGCGATCGGTTCGCCGCCCTGCTGGTCGGACCACTGGTCGCCGGCGGCGGCGCAGTGTCCGGCGGTGAGGAACGCCGGGCTGCCGTCGCCCGCTGTGACGTTGAAGCCGAGCGAACAGCGCGCCCCGCCCGCGAAGATGGCGTCGCCGCCGGACGCGAAGGTGCGGAAGGTGCCCGCGGACTTCTTGAGGGTGGCCATGCCGGAGCCGAGGTTCTCGACGGTGGACTCCAGCTGGTCCCACTTGTCGCCGGTGACCGTGCTGTCCGCGGTGACGAGGATCTTGTTGGTGCGCGGGTCGACCGCCCAGGAGGTGCCCGGGATCGTCGCCTCCGACTTCAACGTCCCTGCTCCGGCCTCGAGTTCGGTCATGCTGTTGTCGACCCACCGGACCTCCGCGCCCGCGCTGCGGACCTTGAGGGCCATGGTGTTCTCGCCGCGCACCACGTTGACGACGAGCTGCTTGTCCTCGCCGTCGTACCAGGCGCCCGCGTAGGCGTCGCCGAGCGTTCCGGCGAGCCGGGTGGCGAGGTCCGAGGCGTCGCCCGCCTTCAGTGTCTTCGGCGCGGCCGCGACGCCGTCCGACGCGCCGTCCTGGGACGCGTTGGCGTTGGGGAGCAGGATCGCGGCGGCGCCGAGGGCCACCACACCTCCCACCGCCATCGCGGCCTTGCGCTTCGGGATTCGCTTGTGACTCAAACTTCTCGACCTCCTGGGGGGACCGGAGTCGTGCCGCCGTCCGACGGCTGTTCGGGGCGCCTGGACGGTCGTTGGTACGCAAGGGAGTTGAGGGGTGTTCAACGCGGAGCGGATCCTCACCGTCCGCCACCGGCCGGGGACGCTCGGTGTCCGACCCCCGGTCGAATCCCGGCTTCGGCGAATCTGCACAGCGAATGCCCAACCCGGTCACCTGACCCGCCGTCCGTTCACAGGCCGCGCATCCGGGACACGCCTTTGCGGCCGGTGTGTCGCTTTCCGGCACCGGGGGCGCAAGCGGCCGGATGCGTCGATGCCGTGGCCCATGTGAAGAAGTCGCCGCCGAGCCGTGCCCTCGTCTGCACGGTTGGGTGCCTCCTGGGCGCAAGTTGCCTGGTGGGGCGTGTGAGGGATTGGAAGCGGCCGGTTGCCGCGTGCTTTGATCCATCGCACCGCAAGGCCGTTCCGGGCTCCCGGCGACGGGCGCTCGGAGCGCCCGCGGTCGCGGCCTTCATCTGTCCCCAGAGGGGGGCCGCTCCCCCCTTGTGAAAGTCCATACGAAGGGAAGTTCCATCATGAACTCCACCCCCCAGGTCGAGACCGTCGAGATCGCCGACGCCGAGCTCGACGCCGTCTCCGGCGGTCTGTCCGTCAACGCCGTGAACACCCTCACCGGCGCCCTGGACGGCATCGCCCCGGTTTCCGGCCTGGTCGACACGGCCGTCGGCACCGTCGAGGGTGTCACCGGCCTGAACACGGCCCCGGTCACCAACCTGGTCGCCGGTCTCTGATCGCGCCCTCGTTCCGCCGAGTCCCGGAGCCGTACCCCGGCTCCGGGACTCTGTGGTGCGTCCGCAGTCCTTCCGTCACGTCGCACAGTTCACCCAGGTGAGGGAAGACCCGTGCAATTCCGCCAACAGGCCCTCGCCAGGCTCCAGTCGCCGGAGGATCTCGACCTCCCGGTGCGTTTCGCCCGCCCGCAGGGCTGGCTGGTGCTGTCCGTCACCGTGATCGCGATGGCCGCCGCGTCCGTGTGGGCGCTGACCGGCTCGGTCACCTCCACGGTCCAGGCGCCCGCCATCCTCACGTACGGGCAGGGGAGTTACATCCTGCAGAGCCCCGTCGCCGGTCAGGTCACCGCCGTGCTCGCGCGCGAGGGTGAGCGGCTGCCGGCCGGCTCCCCCGTGCTCAGGGTCCGTACCCCGGAGGGGGACGAGGTGGTGCGTACCCTTCAGGCGGGCCGGATCACCGCGCTCGCCGCCGGCGCCGGGCAGATCATCGCGACCGGCGCGGACGTCGCCGCGGTAGAGAAGGTGAGCCGCGCGAAGGCCCCGCTGTACGCGACGGTGTACGTGCCCGCGCAGAAGGCCGCCGGCATTCCCGCGCACGCCTCCGTCGACCTGACGGTGCAGTCGGTGCCGAGCCAGGAGTACGGCGTGCTGCGCGGCGAGGTGACGGAGGTGGACCGCTCCGCGCAGTCCCCACGCCAGATCGCCGCGTTCCTCGGCGACACCCAGCTCGGCGAGGAGTTCACCCGGGGCGGCAGGCCCGTGGCGGTCACCGTGAAGCTGAAGCGCTCCGACAGCACGGAGAGCGGCTACGCGTGGTCCTCGGCCGACGGCCCGCCGTTCGAGCTGACGTCGATGACCCTGGCGACCGGTTCCATCCGGCTGTCCGACCGGCGTCCCGTGGATTGGCTGCTGCCGTGAGCACCGCACAGGAGACCCGCGGCAGACGCCGCGCCGCACCGCCGCGCCGCAAGGTGCCCACGTCCAGGGTCAGGACGGTCCGTACGCCCACCGTGCTCCAGATGGAGGCCGTGGAGTGCGGCGCCGCCTCGCTCGCGATGGTGCTGGGCCACTACGGCCGTCACGTCCCGCTGGAGGAGCTGCGCATCGCGTGCGGCGTCTCGCGGGACGGCTCGCGCGCCAGCAACCTGCTGAAGGCGGCCCGCAGTTACGGGCTGACCGCCAAGGGCATGCAGATGGACCTGGCCGCCCTCGCCGAGGTGACGGCGCCGGCCATCCTGTTCTGGGAGTTCAACCACTACGTCGTCTACGACGGCATGGGCCGCCGCCTCGGCCGTCGCGGGGTCTACGTCAACGACCCCGCCAAAGGCCGCCGGTTCGTGCCGCTGGAGGAGTTCGACGGCAGCTTCACCGGCGTGGTGCTGGTGATGGAACCCGGCGAGGACTTCACCCGGGGCGGCCGCAGGCCGGGCGTGCTCGGCGCGATGCCGGCGCGGCTGCGCGGTACCGCGGGCACCATGCCCGCCGTGGTGCTGACCAGTCTGCTGCTGGTGGCGGTGGGCGCGGCGCTGCCCGGCCTCAGCCGTACCTACATCGACGAGTTCCTGATCGGGCAGCAGACGTCGATGCTGGACGTGCTGTTCGCGTCGATGGGCGCCTGCGTCCTGCTGACGCTGCTGCTGACCTGGCTCCAGCAGGCGAACCTGCTGCGCGGCCGGCTGATCTCGTCCACGCTGTCCAGCGCGCGTTTCCTGCGTCATCTGCTGCGGCTGCCGGTGACGTTCTTCTCCCAGCGCAGCCCCGCCGACCTGGTGCAACGCCTCCAGTCCAACGACGCGGTGGCCGAGACGCTGGCCCGTGATCTGTCGGCGGCTGGCGTCGACGCGGTCGTGGTGGTGCTGTACGCGGTGCTGCTGTACACGTACGACCCGCAGCTCACGTTCGTGGGCATCGGGGTGGCGCTGCTGAACATCCTGGCGATGCGGATCGTGATCCGGCTGCGCGCCACCCGCACGGCGAAGCTGCGCGCGGACACGGCGCGGCTCACCAACACCGCGTACACGGGGCTCCAGCTGATCGAGACGCTGAAGGCCACCGGCGGCGAGGACGGCTACTTCCGCAAGTGGGCCGGGCAGCACGCCACCACGCTGGAGGAGCAGCAGCGGCTCGGGGTGCCGAGCGCGTGGCTGGGCATCGTCGCGCCGACGCTGGCCACGCTGAACAGCGCGCTGATCCTGTGGATCGGCGGCATGCGGGCGGTCGAGGGGCACATCTCGGTCGGTCTGCTGGTCGCCTTCCAGGCGCTGGTCGCCCGGTTCACGGCGCCGCTGACCCGGCTGAACGGGGTGGCGGGCCGCATCCAGGACTTCGCCGCCGACGTGGCCCGGCTGAAGGACGTCGAGAACTTCCGGGCGGACCCGCTGTACGGGCGTCCGGGCGCCGGTGAGTCGACCCGGCGGCTGCACGGGCATGTGGAGCTGCAGAACCTGACCTTCGGCTACAACCCGCTGGACAAGCCGCTGCTGACCGGCTTCGACCTGACGGTCGGTCCGGGCCAGCAGGTGGCGCTGGTGGGCGGCTCGGGCAGCGGCAAGTCGACCGTGTCGCGGCTGATCTCGGGGCTGTACACGCCGTGGGAGGGCGTGATCCGGATCGACGGGCAGCGCATCGAGGACATCCCGCGCGGGGCGCTGGCCGCGTCCGTCTCCTTCGTCGACCAGGACGTGTTCCTGTTCGAGGGGACGGTGCGGGACAACGTGGCGCTGTGGGACCCGTCCATCCCCGACGAGGCGGTGGTCGAGGCGCTGAAGGACGCGGCGCTGTACGACGTGATCGTGCGCCGTCCGGGCGGCATCCACAGCCCGGTCGAGCAGGACGGCCGGAACTTCTCCGGCGGTCAGCGCCAGCGTCTGGAGATCGCGCGGGCGCTGGTGCGCCGGCCGAGCATCCTGGTGCTCGACGAGGTCACCAGCGCGCTGGACGCCGAGACGGAGCTGGTGGTGATGGACAACCTGCGCCGCCGCGGCTGCGCGTGCGTGGTGATCGCGCACCGGCTGTCCACGGTCCGCGACAGCGACGAGATCGTCGTGCTGGACCAGGGCACGGTCGTGGAGCGCGGACGGCACGAGGAGCTGGTGGCGCGCGGCGGCGCGTACGCGGCGCTGGTCAGGGAGCGATGAGATGACTGCCGTGCAGGAGGGGCGGGGCGGCGACGTCGTCCTGGGCGCGCTCGGCGCGCTGGGCGCCCCGATCGACTGCTCCGGGTTCGGGCGGCTGGACCTGGAGGGGCCGCAGGTGCTGTGGCTGATCGCGTCCGGCGCCGTGGACCTGTTCGCGGTGGACGCGGAGCAGCAGGGGCACTGGCACCACCTGGGCCGTCTGGAGGCGGGCTCGCTGGTGCCGGGCCCGGTGGCGGGCCCGGCGCACACGCTGGTGGCGCGGCCGCTGCGGGACTGCGTGGTGCACCGCATCGCGCTGCGTGAGCTGTACCAGGAGGCCCACACCCAGACCTGGTCCTACGACGAGTACGGCAACCCGCAGTACGTGCCGCCGACGACGAGCCCGCTGGAGTACGCGCTCGCGCTGGGCGTGGGCCGCAGCCTCGCCGTGCTGTTCCAGGCGCCGATGGCGACGGAGCGGGCGGCGGCGCCCACCGACGACGACGTGTTCTGGATGCAGGTGCCCCCGGGCAGCGTGCAGTACGGCTCCGTGTACGGCGCGGAGGCCGCGGCCGATCTGCTGATGGATCCGTCACTGTGGCAGAGCATGGTCGACCAGCAGTACCGGCTGATGACCACGCTGGACCGGTGGATCGAGCAGCTGGAGGAGACGCACGAGTCGCGCACCGCGCAGGGCATCGCGGCCGGCGAGGCGGTGCGGGCGCACGCCGACCGGACGCTGCTCGCGTCGATCGGCAAGCGGTCGGGGCAGCGCACGACGGCCGCGGACGCGGACGCCACGTACGCGGCCTGCGAGCTGGTGGCGCGGGCGGCGGGGATCACGCTGGCCTCGCCGGCCCGGTCCGGCACCGGCGCCGACCGGCTGGATCCGGTGGAGCAGGTGGCGCTGGCCTCGCGGCTGCGCACCCGGGTGGTGCGTCTTGAGGGCCGGTGGTGGCGCGACGACGTGGGGCCGCTGGTGGGTCACCGCGCCCTGTCGGGGGCGCCGGTGGCGCTGGTGTGGCGGCGCGGCGGCTATGTGGCCGTTCATCCGTCGACGGGCCGGGAGACCCCGGTGGAGAAGGCGAACGCCGAGGAGTTCGAGCCGCGCGCGGTGATGTTCTACCGTCCGCTGCCCGAGCGGCGGCTGAGCCCGCTGCGGCTGATGCGGTTCTGCATGGGCGGCACCCGGGGCGACCTGACGGGGCTGCTGCTGAGCGGTCTGGTGACGGTGGCGCTCGGGGCGCTGGTGCCGCTGGCGACGGGCCGGGTGCTCGGCGAGTACGTGCCGAAGGCCCGGACGGACCTCATCGTGCAGGTGTGTCTGGCGGTGATCCTCAGCAGTGTGGTCGCGGCCGCGTTCATGCTGCTGCAGAACCTCACGCTGCTGCGGCTGGAGGGCCGGGTGGAGGCCACGCTCCAGCCGGCGGTGTGGGACAGGCTGCTCCGGCTGCCGACCCGGTTCTTCACGGAGCGGTCCACGGGTGAGCTGGCGAGCGCGGCGATGGGCATCAGCGCCATCCGCCGGATGCTGGCCGGTGTCGGGCCCACGGTGACCCAGTCGGTCACGGTGGGCGCGGTGAACCTGGCGCTGCTGCTGTGGTTCAGCGTGCCGATGGCGCTGGCCGCGATGGGCATGCTGGTGGTGATCGCGGGCGTGTTCCTGGGTCTTGGGCTGTGGCAGGTGCGCTGGCAGCGACGGTTGGTGGTGCTTGCCAACAAGCTGAACAACCAGGCGTTCCAGACGCTGCGCGGGCTCCCGAAGCTGCGCGTGGCGGCGGCGGAGAACTACGCGTACGCGGCCTGGGCGTCGCAGTTCGCGCGCAGCCGTGAGCTCCAGCAGAAGGCCGGGCGGATCAGGAATCTGACGGCGGTGCTGGGCGCGGTGTATCTGCCGCTGTGCACGCTGGGGATGTTCATGCTGCTGGCGGGTCCGGCGCGCGGGTCGATGACGGCGGCGGAGTTCCTCACCTTCAACACGTCGGTGACGATGGTGCTGACGTCGGTGACCCAGCTGACCGGCTCGTTCGTCTCGGCGGTCGCCGCCCTGCCGCTGTTCGAGCAGATCCGGCCGGTGCTGGACGCGACGCCCGAGGTGCGCGCGGCGAGCACCCGGCCGGGGCCGCTGACCGGTGCGATCGAGGCGCGGCGGGTGTCGTTCCGCTACTCCGACGACGGCCCGCTGGTGCTGGACGACGTGTCCTTCGAGGCACGGCCTGGCGAGTTCGTGGCGGTGGTCGGCCCGAGCGGCTGCGGCAAGTCGACGCTGCTGCGGCTGCTCATCGGCTTCGACCGCCCGCAGTCCGGCAGCGTGCTGTACGACGGTCAGGACCTGGCGGCGCTCGACCAGTCGGCGGTGCGCCGCCAGTGCGGTGTGGTGCTCCAGCACGCCCAGCCGTTCACCGGGTCGATCCTGGACGTGATCTGCGGGAGCGAGCCGTACACGCCGGAGGAGGCGATGGCGGCTGCGGAGATGGCGGGGCTGGCCGAGGACATCCGGCGGATGCCGATGGGGCTGCACACCATCGTGTCCGGCAGCGGGGCTGTCTCGGGCGGCCAGCGGCAGCGGCTGATGATCGCCCAGGCGCTGATCCGCCGTCCACGGATCCTCTTCTTCGACGAGGCGACCAGCGCCCTGGACAACGAGACGCAGCGCACGGTCATCGAGAGCACCAAGGCGCTGCGGGCGACCCGCATCGTCATCGCGCACCGCCTGTCGACGGTGCTGGACGCGGACCGGGTGGTGGTGATGGAGGCCGGCAAGGTGGTCCAGCAGGGCACGCCCGCCGAGCTGCTCGCCGACACGCAGGGGCGCCTGCACGAGCTGGTGCGCCGGCAGCTCGCCTGAGCCGTCAGGCGCCCGCGCCCGGGTACGGCGCCCCCGAGGGCGTCCCGGCCGCCACGTAGGCCTCGTACAGCGCCCGGGCGGGCGCCTCCGGGCCGGCGTGCGGTCCCTCGAAGCGCTCGCCGCGCGCCCACGCGTCCAGCGCGGAGAGGCACACGTCCCAGCCGGCGCTGTTGCGTGCGGCGGTGTTCTCGGCTCCCAGCACGTTGGTGAGGGTGAAGCGGGTGCGCTTCTCCCCCAGCTCCTCCAGGTCGAAGTGGATCTCGTCCTCCTCCCAGGTGAAGGAGAGGTGGCGGGGCGGATCGACGGCGACGACCCGGCCGGTGGAGTCCTCCAGGGCGGGGTCGCCGCTGAAGACGACGGCGCCGCCGGGACGCAGGTCGATGTCGGCGCGCGAGGGGAACCAGTGGACGAGTTCGTCGGCGTCGGTGACGAACCTCCAGACCCGGTCGACGGGGTGGTCGTACTCGCGGACGAAGCGGACGGCGGGGCGGCCGTCGTCCAGGGTGAGGAACGTGCCGGTGGGCTCGGCGGCCATGGCGATCAGTCCTTCGAGGTCGGTTCGGTGGTGTCCGGCCGCGTGTCCAGGCGGCGGCCCAGCGCGTCGAGGCTCTCGCCCCACAGCTTCCGGTACGGCGCCAGCCAGGCGTCGAGGGCGGCGAGCGGGGCGGGGTCGAGGGTGTGCACGCGGCGCTGCGCCTCCTGGCGGACCCGGACCAGGCCGGCCTCGCGCAGCACCTTGAGGTGCTTGGAGGCGCTGGGCTGGCTCAGCTCGCACGCCTGCGCGATCTCCCCCACGGTCCGTGGGCCGGTCCGCAGCAGCGCGACGACGGCCCGCCGGTGCGGGTCGGCGAGGGCGGCCCAGAGGGCGGCGTCGGACATGGACCCCATATTCCTCCGTGGTTATATTCCTGTCAAGGAATGAAAGCTACCGGGAAGGAAGGCCCCCGCGTACCCGGCCATGGCTCGTATCCGCCCTTCCGTGCGGGCCGCCCGTTGGCCGGGGCGGGAAGTGGGTACCCACGGGCCATGCGGACCAGCGTGGTGGATGTCGGGTCGAAGACCGTCCGGCTCGTCGTGTCGGACACGGAGGGCGGTGCGCCCCTGCCCGTCCACACCGCCAAGTGGCGGCTGCGGCTGTCCGAGCAGGTCACGCCCGGCGGACCGGTGCCGGACCGCGCCGTGGAGGACCTGGTGGACGCCGTCGCGGCGGCGGACCGGGCCGCCACGCGGTGGGGTGCCGCCGGTCCCCTGGCCTTCGCCACGGCCGTGGTGCGCGGGGCCCCGAACCGGCACGAGGTGCTGCGCACGGTGCGGGAGCGGACCGGCGTCGACCTGTGCACGCTGCCCGGCGAGGTCGAGGCGGAGCTGACCTTCCTCGCCGCGCGCCGCTGGATGGGCTGGCGCTGCGGTCCGCTGGCCGTGCTGGACATCGGCGGCGGCTCCCTGGAGGTCGCCTTCGGTCGCGGCAGGCTGCCCGACTTCGCCGCCTCGCTGCCGCTGGGCGCGGCGCGGCTGACCCATGAGTACTTCGCGGACGAGGACCCGCCCTCGCCGGACCGGGTGCGCGCCCTGCGCCGGCGGGTGCGTCACCAGCTGCGCGACGCGGCGGCCCGGATCCGCTGGGAGGGCCCGCGCACGGCGGTGGCCACCTCCCGTACCTTCCAGCAGCTCGGCCGGCTGTGCGGGGCCGCGCCCGGACGGCACGGCCCGTTCGTGGAGCGGGTGCTGTCGGCCGCCGACCTGCGCGGGGCGGTCGACCGGCTGGCCGCCCTGCCCGCCGCCGAACGCGCCCGGCTGCCCGGCATCTCCGCGCCCCGCGCGACGCAGAGCCTGGCGGGCGCCGTGGTGGCGCACACCGCGATGAAGCTGACCGGCCTGGCGACGGTGACGATCTGCCCCTGGGCCCTGCGCGAGGGGGTGCTGCTGCGCCATGTGGAGGACGGCCCGGCCTGGTGGGCGGAGATCGCCCGGCGCAGCGAGAAGGAGTCGGACGGCGCGGGCCCGGTGCCGCTGCGCATCGCCGCCGCCCGGCACTGAGCGGTACGAACACGATCAGCACGAGGTGAGGAGACCCCGTTGTCCGAGCACGACGAGACCCCGAAGCCGTCCGATTCGGCCCTCGACGAGGTGCTGCGCGAAGTGGAGGAGGCCGAGCGCCGCGCCCAGGAGTCCGACGAGGACCGCCGCCACCACGGCGAGGCGGGAGAGGCGATCACGCCGAACACCCAGGCGCAGGAGGAGTCGGAGGGCGAGTAGCCGGACGCCCGCGCCCTACTGCGGCGGCGCCCCGAGGGGGCGGGCGGCGAGGGCGCGGGCGACGCCCAGCAGGTTCGCGGCCATCGCACGGCCCGTACTGCGGGACCAGTCGTGGCCGCTGCCGCCCTCCAGGAAGCTGGGGCCGGGCCCCGGGCCCTGGTTCCAGTACGTCCACGCCTGGCCGGGGATGGTGTAGCCGATGTCCTGGAGCCCGCCGGTGATCTGGCTGATCACATGGTGGGCGCCGTCCTCGTTGCCGGTGACGACGACGCCGGCGACCCGGTTGTAGGCGACCGGGCGTCCGTCGTCGTCGGTCTCGGACATCAACCCCTCCATGCGCTCCAGGACGCGCTTGGCCACCGAGGACGGCTGGCCCAGCCACGTCGGCGAGGCCATCACGAGGATCTCGGACGCGAGCAGCTTCTCGTGCACCCCGGGCCAGTCGTCGCCGTCGTGCACGGCCTCGCTGACCACGCCGGGGGCGATGTCCAGGTCCACGGCGCGGACGACGTCGACCTCGACGCCCTCCCGCTCCAGCTGCTCGGTGACGGTCCGGAACAGCGCCTCGGTGTTGGAGGTCTCCGGCGACTTCTTGAGCGTGCAGTTGATCACCAATGCCTTCATGGGGTCATGGGGTACCCCGCACACGCGCCCCCGCCACGCCGCCGGGCGTTTCCGTCCGCCGTACGGGTACTCGGGGCCCATGGACGACCCCCGAGACGAACCTCTGCTGCCCGCCCCGCGCGGGCCGCTCAGCCGCGCCGTGACGACGTATCTGCGGGGCGCCGGCCCGCTGCCCTCCGAGGCGGAGGTCGCCGCCGCCCCGGTGTACGGCGAGGACCTCCAGCTGGCCCTCTACCTCTGCTACGAACTGCACTACCGCGGCTTCGCGGACGTGGCGCCCACCCTGGAGTGGGACCCGGACCTGCTGCGGACACGGGCCGCCATGGAGCGGCGCTTCCTCGCCGCGCTCCGTGAGGACGCCCCGCGCCACGACAGTGTGGACGACGCGCTGGCCGGGATCCTGGTCGAGCCGGTGGACGGCACGGGCGTCAGCCACTTCCTGCGCGACGAGGGCGAGCTGTGGCAGCTGCGCGAGTACGCGGCCCTGCGCTCCCTGTACCACCTGAAGGAGGCCGACCCGCACGCCTGGGTGCTGCCGCGGCTGCGCGGCCGGGCCAAGGCGGCGATGGCGGCCGTCGAGTTCGACGAGTACGGCGGCGGGCGCGCCGACCGGGTGCACGCCCGGCTGTGGGCCGACCTGATGACGGACCTGGGCCTGGACACCACGTACGGCCGCCATCTGGACGCGGCCTGCGCGGAGGCGCTGGTCACGGTGAACCTGATGTCGCTGTTCGGGCTGCACCGCACGCTGCGGGGCGCTCTGGTGGGCCACTTCGCGACGGTCGAGATCACGTCCTCGCCGGGGTCCCGGCGCCTGGCCGAGGCCATGCGCCGCACGGGCGCGGGTCCCGCCGCCGAACACTTCTACGACGAGCACGTGGAGGCGGACGCGGTGCACGAGCAGGTGGTCCGCAAGGACGTCATAGGTGGTCTGCTGGAGGACGAGCCGGAGCTGGCGCCGGACGTCGCCTTCGGCGTGGCGGCCACGGTGTTCACGGAGGACCGGCTCGGCGACCGGCTGCTCGCCGACTGGGGCGAGGGCCGCTCCGCGCTGCGCACTCCCCTGTCGCAGGAGGTCACCCATGGCTCTTGAGCAACGGGGTACTCGGCCGCCCGTGAAAAGTCTGGTACTCCCGGGCGTGTACGCCCCGCAGGAGGACACCGCGCTGCTGGCGGCGGCCCTGGCCGACGAGCCGGTGGAGCCGGGCGCGGCCGTCCTCGACGTCGGCACCGGTTCCGGTGCCCTGGCCCTGACGGCCGCCCGGCGCGGCGCCCGGGTGACCGCGGTCGACGTGTCACGGCGGGCCGTGTACGCGGCCCGGCTGAACGCGCTGCGGGCCGGTCTCCCGCTCGAGGTCGTCCGCGGCAACCTGTTCGAACCCGTGCGGGGACGGTCGTTCGACCTGGTCCTCGCCAACCCCCCGTACGTGCCCGCCCCCAGGGCGCACCGGCCGCCGCGCGGCCCGGCCCGCGCCTGGGACGCGGGCGGCGACGGGCGGCTCGTGCTCGACCGGATCTGCCATGAGGCGCCGGGTCTGTTGCGGCCGGGCGGGGTGCTGCTGCTGGTGCAGTCGGCGCTCAGCGACCCCGGTGCGACCGTGGACTGTCTGCGGTCCGCGGGGCTGAAATCGGCGGTGACGCAGCGGCAGCGGATCGCCTTCGGCCCGGTGCTGCGGACCCGGGTGGCGTGGCTGCGGGAGCGCGGGCTGCTGTCCCCGGACGAGAACGACGAGGAACTGGTGGTCGTCCGTGCCGAACAGCCCGTCTGATCCCGTGCGGCCGGCCGGCGCCGGCGCCTCGGAGGCCGCGTCCGGCGAGGCCCGCCGGGTCGTCATGAGCCGCAAGGGGCCGATGCTGGTGGAGGGTCCGGTGGAGGTGGAGCTGGAGGACGGTTCGGTGGTGTCCTCCGACCGCTTCCAGGTGGCCCTGTGCACCTGCCGGCGCAGCCGCCGCTACCCCTGGTGCGACACCAGCCACCGCGACCGCGCCTGACCTTCCGGTCACAGCGCTCCGGAAAAGCCCGGAGGCCGGCGGGCGGCCCCACTCCGCCCGCCGGCCTCCCATGGGATCGCACTGCCCGCGCGGTGCCCCGTACTCCCCAGTCCGCGGGCCGCCACGCGGTCACGGGAACCGTGCGATCCCGGTCTCTAGAAGGCGAAGACGCTCGAGCCGTGCGCGTTCATCTCGCAGTCGTTGGAGAAGACGCGCTCGTAGGAGACCCTCTTGCCCTGCCAGACGCCGTCCACGGTGACCAGCACCGGGTCGTACACCATCGGGCACATGGCGTCCTCGGTCCGGGTCAGCGCGCTCAGGTCGCCGCCGACGGCGGCCAGTTCGGCGCAGGCCGAGCCGGCGGCCGGGTGGGTGCCGGAGGGGCCCGGGGCACAGGTCAGGGTGACCGCGCGTTCCGGTGTGGCGGTCGTCGCGCTGACGCCCTTGCCTACGGTGAGCACCAGGGCAGAGGGGGCGTAGAGCGCGGACGGGGCATCTCCCGGGGCGGCGAGCGCGGCCCCGGAGAGGGGGGCGCAGACGGCGGTGGCCGTGAGACCGAGGGTGATGGCCCAGCGCGCGGTGTTCCGCATTGTGTGCATCCTTCCGCTTCGTTTCTTCGGTTGCCGGCCCGTGCTCGGTTGGTGCCGAACCGGCGTGCCGGAGTCTGCCGAGTCCCCGGCGGAAACTCATCTCGACCCCACGCATTTCAGTAACATTGCGTATTGAATCAGTGGCGCGAAGTGACCAAGCGAACGCGCGTCGACCCGGTAAACACACGGCTCCCGCAGGAGCGAAGTTGCCAGATGGCCGAATATCCGCCGCCCGTTAATCGGCCTGAAACATTCCGATTTCGTCGCGCACAGGGCGAAGAGAAACCCCTTGCAGTCATGAAAGGGACGCTCCCCGGTCACTTCCGAACACCCCGCGCGTCACGCCGGGCGGAGGGAACGTCCTGTCACCGGACGCTGGACGCGACCGGCGCATACCGGCCAGTATGCGTCGGGATCACGAGGCACCCCGAGGCACCACGAGACAGGGCGGGACGGATGGCGAAGCACTGGGCCGACTTCCAGTACGAGATCTACCTGAACGGGATGACGGGGGCCGTGCCGCGGCTGCCGACCGACCTGTCCCGGCTGGAGGAGCTGACGGAGCGGCGCCTCGGCCCCGGCCCGGTCGGCTACGTCGCCGGCAGCGCGGGCGACGGCAGCACCGCCCGCGCGAACCGGGCCGCCCTGGACCGCCGCCGGATCGTGCCGCGCATGCTGCGGGACGTCCACGAACGCGACCTGTCGGTGGAACTGCTGGGACGTCAGCTGCCCGCGCCGCTCGCCCTGGCGCCGGTCGGCGTGCTGTCGATCATGCATCCGGACGCGGAGCCGGCGGCCGCGCGCGCCGCGGCCGCCCAGGGCGTGCCGTTCGTGCTGTCGTCCGCGTCGAGCACGCCGATGGAGCAGGTCGCCGAGGCGATGGGGGACGCGGAGCGCTGGTTCCAGCTGTACTGGCCGAAGGACGTGGAGGTGGCACGGTCCTTCCTGACCCGGGCGAAGGCGGCCGGGTACACGGCGCTGGTCGTCACCCTGGACACGCCCCTGCTGTCCTGGCGGCCACGCGACCTCGACCAGGCGTACCTGCCGTTCCTGCACGGCGTGGGCACCGCCAACTACTTCTCCGACCCGGCGTTCCGGGCGGGGCTCGCCAAGCCGGTGCACGAGGACCCGAACGCGGCGGTGATGCACTTCGTGGGCATGTTCGCCGACCCGGCGAAGACCTGGCCGGATCTGGCGTTCCTGCGGGAGAACTGGGACGGCCCGATCGTCCTGAAGGGCGTGTGCCACCCCGACGACGCCCGCCTCGCGGCCGACGCGGGCATGGACGGCGTGGTGGTGTCCAACCACGGGGGCCGGCAGGTGGCGGGCGCGGTCGCCGCCGCGGACGCCCTGCCCGGTGTGGTGCGGGCCGTCGGCGACCGGCTCACCGTGCTGTTCGACAGCGGGGTGCGCACCGGCGACGACGTCTTCAAGGCGCTCGCCCTGGGCGCGCGGGCGGTGCTGGTGGGCCGTCCGTACGTGTACGGGCTGGGCCTGGACGGGCAGGCGGGCGTGGAGCACGTGATCCGCTGCCTGCTCGCCGAACTCGACCTCACCCTCGCCCTGTCGGGGCACTCGGGTCCGGGCACGGTGGGTCCCGACGACCTCACCGAGGCAGGGGCCTGACGTCCCGTCCGGGGCGGCCGCCGGGCCGCCCCGGGGGGCGCGGCTCAGCTCACCGGTCCGGCAGGCCGGCGTAGCGGGCGGAGGGGGCCGTCGGGCCGGTGACGGACAGGGACTCGCTGGACGCGTCGGCGGAGCGGACCGGTTCGGCGGCCCAGCGCTGCTCCACGGTCCGGTCGCGCACCTTGACGACGATGTCGGCGTTCGTGTCAGGGGCCGACGGGGTGAGCGCCAGCTGCACGTCCCAGCGCGGGACCAGCTCGCCCTGCACCGTGAGGTCGTACCGCACGTCGTCGGCGGTCCGGTCGCCCGAGTCGGCGCAGGCGCCGAGGACGACCACGCCGGCGTCCTTGTGCGAGTCCAGGCACAGCCCCGGGTCGGCCACGCTGCGCAGCAGTCCGTCCTCCTCGTACGTCCACTGCTGGGTCCACGCCGAGGAGCACTTCGCCAGCCGGGTGCCGGAGCCGTCCTGGGGTTCGTCGCGGGTGTCCAGGCACAGGCCGGAGGCGATGTTGCGCAGCCGGGTGCGGTCGGGCGCCGAGGGCAGTCCGGCCGCGCCGGGCGGGGAGGCGGACGGCACGGCGGCGCGGCCGCCCGCGCCGGTGGCGCCGGTCGGGTCGGCGGAACCCCCGTCGGGGCTGGACGATCCGGCGATGAGCACGCTGACCAGCACGCCGGCGGACACCGCGCCGAGGCCGGTGAGCAGGGTGCGGGTGGAGCGCACCGGGTCGGGCAGCGCCATGGCGAGCCGGTCGGGGACCGGGAGCCGGGAGAGCAGCCGGTGCCGGACGCCTGCCTGGCCGTCCCCGCCGCCGCGGCGACGGCGGCGTCCGCTCCGTCCCGAGCGCGGGCCGGACACGGCGCGGCCCGGTCGCGAGTCCAGATAGCGCCGGGCCCCCCACCCCAGCACCGCCTCCGCGAGGAGCGTGCCCAGTCCGGACTCGAAGTGGCCGAGCTGCTCGGCCGCGCTGCGGCAGTAGCGGCACTCGGCCATGTGCCGGCGCACGTCGGGCAGCAGCTCGCCGCCCCGGCGGATGGGCACGTCGAGCAGCCGGTTGTAGAAGCGGCACTCCTGGGTGGGCGCCAGTTCCTGGTGGGCGCGCACGAGACCCTGACGGAACTTGTCGCGGGCCTGCTCGAGCGCCCCCGACGCGAGGTCGACGTCCGTGCCGAGCAGCCCGGCGGGCACGGATACCGGCTCGGCCTCGACCTCGACGTGCCAGAGCAGACAGCGCGCGAGCGCGGGCAGGGACCGGAACGCCCGCTGGGCGAGGGTGCGGTTCTCCGGCGTCATGGTCGACGCCGCGCGCATGCCCCGGCCGCCCGCCGGTTTCAGCAGCCCCGGCAGCACCTCGGCCACATGGTCGTCGGCGGCCCACTCGCGGACCGTGTCCCGCACCCCCACGAGAAGGACGGGACGGAGGGCCACGGCGGACTCGCCGAGCGCGACCCGGTCGAGCACACGGTGCAGGGCGGCCCCGGTGACCATGGCGGCGGTCCGCCCGCCGGCGGCGAGGCACACGGTCGCGTAGTCGTGCATCGCGTGCCAGTGGCGCGCCGTCAGGAGGGCGACGGACCGCGCGGCTTCCGCCTCCGGACGTCCCCGCAGCCGCGCGGCCAGCGCCTCGTCGGATTCCCCGGGATCACCGCCCGGCGGGGGATAGGGAGGACGAGGGGGGTGGGGGGTGTGCACTGAGATTGGTTCCTTCCCACAGCGCATGTGACATTCGAGCGTTTCCGACACCGAAAAGGGAGGCAGGATTGGTGCATACCTCTTGGGTGTGGCGCGGGGGGCGGGAATTGTCCGGCGGCGCTTCCGACCCGTTTCGTCAACTCGCGGGCGCCCCCGGCCTTTACCCCCTCACGGGTGGCTCACTCTCGCACAACCCCTGCGCGGCCAACAAGGCGGTCGGGCAACATCCCCGCGTTGACAGAAAGTCAAAAAGAGAAGAGGTCGGTGAAACCGTGTTCCGGCATTCACGGCGGCCTTTTCCAGGAGGCGGCACGGTTCTTCGAAAAGAGGTGACGGGAAGGTGTGGCCAAGGTGTGATGTGAAGGCGCGTGCCACTCCCCCGGTGTGCCTTTTCCACGGCGCGCACCCCGTGTGAACGGCGCGTCCGCACCGCCGGGCCGCGCACGCTGCCGGAGCGCCCGGGGGCACGGTGCACTGGTGGGACCCTTCTCGGAGGTCACGCGCGGCGACGGCGGCACTCTCCCGCGCGCCCGGCCGCCGGCCCGCTCCCTCCCGCCCCTCGGCCGGCGGCCACGGGAAGGCACCCCTCCGGGGTGGGCGTCAGATCTGCCAGGACCGCAGCCGGTCGGCGGCGCCGTACACGTCGGTCGCGCCGGAGATCAGGTCGCGCGCGAGGTCGACCAGGGCACCGTAGGGCGGGTCGATGCCGGCGCCGCTGACGTACATGTAGGCGACGGCTGTGGCGCAGGCGAAGCGGGCGTTGGCCGAGGGCAGCGGGCGGAGCACGGCGAGGGTGTGCAGCAGGGCGGCGGCCCGCCATGCGGCGTCCGAGTTCACGCCGAGCCGGGGCGGGTCGACGCGGTGCCGGGCGACGGCCGCGACGAGGGCGGAGAAGTCGTTGACGGTGGGCTGGTCCGGGAGGACCTCCTCGTGCCGCTGGAGCAGCCAGGGCACGTCGATGTGCAGCACGGGCGGCATCGGTCAGGCGGCCCGTCCCGCGCCCTTGGCGGGCGGTTCGTCGTCGGGGAACGCGGCGGCGAACTCGTCGGCGTGCGTGGCGAAGAAGCGGCGGAAGGCATCGGCGCCCTCCTGGAGGGCGCGGTGACGGGCGATGTCCGCCGCTGCCGCCTCCCGTACGAGCGCCTTCATGGACGTGCCGCGTTCCTTGGCGATCTGCCGCAGGTCCTCGAGCTCGCGGTCGCTGAACTCCACGTTGAGAGCTGGCATGGAATTACGGTACCGCTCGGGTACTGAACAGTAAATAGCCGCAGGTCGGAGCGTGTGCGGAGGGGTACCAAGGGTATGGGCGCGGGCCGGTGACCGCGGTGGTCGCCGGCCCGCGCGGGAAGGGAGCCGGTCAGCCCTGGTCGGCCACGAAGGCGGCCATCCGGGTCAGGGCGGCGTTCCAGTTGATGGTGTGCTCGTTGGTCGACCAGGACTGGATGTCGTCGATGAAGCAGAACTGTCCGACGCAGCCCTGCAGTTTCGACTGGGCGAACGGGTCCTGGATGCTGGAGTTGGGTCCGCCGGACAGGGTGCCGGCGGGCGGGTTGGGCAGGTTGGGGTCGAGCTGGCGGGCGTACCACCGGCTGTGCTGGTTCTTGGCGTGGACCTCGCCGTAACCGGTGACGTAGGACATGTTCAGCGCGTTGCGGCCGAGGATGTAGTCCATGCTCTGCAGCGCGCCGTCCCGGTACTTCGCCGCGCCCGTGAGGTCGAAGGCGGTGGCGAGGACGACGGCGTTGTTGAGGATCTGGTGGCTGGAGCCCCAGTCGTAGACGTTGCCCTCCGGCGCGTACGGCATCCCGTACGGGTGCTCCTTCAGGGTGGCCAGGTAACGGTCGGCGCCCGCGACCACCGAGCGGCGGACCTTGTCGAGGCCGGGCAGCTTGTTCGGCACGGTGGCGAGGTCGAGCCGGCCGGCCGCGGCGGTGCGCGCCCAGTCGAAGCCGATCGGTCCGAAGATGTCCTGGGTGTGCACCGGGGACTTCAGCACGTGGTCCTTGAACCGGCGCTCACCGGTGGTGAGGTAGAGCTCGGCGGCCGCCCAGTAGAACTCGTCGGACACGGTGTCGTCGGGGTACGCGCCGCCGCCGATGCCGTCGTCCGGGTCGGCGAGCCGGTCCGGGTGGGCCACCGCGGCCGCCCAGGCCTTGCGCGCCGCCGTCAGGGCGCGGTCCGCGAACTTCTTGTCGTAGGGGCGGTACAGCCGGGCCGCCTGGGCCGCCGTGGCGGCGAGGTTCAGGGTGGCGGCGGTGGTCGGCGGGTGCAGCTCCCGCTTCTGCGGGTCGTCGCTGGGCAGCAGGGGCAGCCCGGTCCACTGCTCGTCGTGGATCTTGTGGTGGGCCATGCCGGCCAGCGGCTCGCCGTCGGGCACCTGCATCTTCAGCAGGAACTCCAGCTCCCAGCGGGCCTCGTCGAGGATGTCGGGGACCTTGTTGCCGCTCTCCGGGATGTCCAGGGTGCGGTCGCCCAGCTTGTGCGCCTCGCCGGTGCGGGCGTGCTTGGCGCGCTCGTAGGTGCTGAGCACCTCCCAGGTGCTGATGCCGCCGTTGACGACGTACTTGCCGTGGTCGCCCGCGTCGTACCAGCCGCCGGTGACGTCCAGGGTGTAGTCGCACTCCCCGGGCCGGCAGGGCACCGCGCCGTCGCCCTGGTTCGGGGCGACGTCCACGTGGCCGGCCGGGCGGCCGTAGCCGGGGCGCAGGTCCTCACGGATCTCCACGCCGCTGCGCTGGGTGTAGTAGTACTTCGCCGAGTCCAGCCGCAGCCGCTCGTACGCCTCGGCGTCGATGTCGAAGGGATGGCTGGTCTCGCCGTCCGCCGTCAGGGTGAAGCCGGTGCCGCGCCCCCGGTAGGAGCCGAAGTCGACGGAGTGGACGTTCTGCCCGGACGAGGCGTCGACGCCGCGCGGCACGGTCCATCCGGCGCGGACCACGCGGCCGCGGCCGTCCTTGAGCTGCCAGGCCAGCTTCTCGGTGGCGTCGGTGACGAGCGTGGCGTTCTTGGGCCCGGCGGGCAGATAGCCCACCTGGTTCACCCGGACGCGCGGCCCGGTGTCCGGCTCGTACGGCTCGGGGGCGACGCCGCCGAGCAGCGACACGTCGTCCACGCAGAACCGCCAGGGGTCCGGGCTGCCGCCGAGCTGGAAGCCGACCTGTGCCTGCTCCGTGCTCACCGGTGCGGTGAAGGTGTACGCATACGTGTCGCCGGACACGCTGAGCTGCGGCGACACCTCGTGGTAGGTGTCGTACGGGTCCACCTGGAGGCCGACGATCGCCCGGACCACGTGACCGGCGGGCGAGCCGGTCGCGCTGAAGGAGAAGCGGTACGTCTCCCCCTCCACCAGCGTGATGTCGTTGTGGCCCACGATCGCGTCCCAGCGGTTGGCGGTGCCGCCGGGCACGTCGGCGCACAGGCGGCCCTCGGAGGCGCCCGCGGTGACGCCCTCGGAGGCCCACCAGGGGTCGGTGCCGTCGTCGAACGTGCCGTTGCGGATCTGCTCGACCTCGTCCGCCCCGGCCGGGGCCGCGGGCATCGCGGTGAGCGCGGTCGCCAGCAGACCGGTGAGGGTCAGCAGCGCGGTTCTGCGTCGTTTCACGTCAGGGCTCCTCTGCGGAGGTACGGGGGTACGAGGGCGCGAATGGGAGCGCTCCCAACTCCGTGCGCCGCCCATGGTTGTGGCAGATGTGACACCCCGTCAACGGTCGTGACACGAAGAGAGCGTTTCGGGGTGGTACGGAGTCGGCGGCACCGGTTCCCGTTCACGTCGGGCGCGGACGCACTAGGCTGGGACTCTGGCGATACACCGGTTCACGGTGAGTGTGCGCGATGGAGTGGCGACGATGAGGCCGGACGACCCGTTCGACGATGCGGTGACGGCCCGGGCCGTCATCGCCGCCGACGGCACGCTCACGCAGTGGAGCGAGGGAGCGCGCCTGCTGCTGGGACACCGGCCCGAGGAGGTCGTCGGCCGCCACGCCGCCGAGCTGCTGGCCGACAGCGCGGGACCGCTGCCGCTGCCCGAGGACCGCTGGAGCGGCACGCTGGTGCTGCGCCACCGCGACGGCGGCACGGTGAGCGTGTGGGTGCTCGCCCACCACCGGCAGCCCTCCGGCGACGGCCCCGGCGAGTGGCTCGCGGTCACCCCGCTGGAGGCCACCGACTACGACCTGCCCGACGACCCGCTGGTCAGGAAGGCCGTCTTCCAGTCTCCGTGCGCCACGATGGTCTTCGACCAGGCGCTGCGGCTGCGCGGGGTCAACGACGCGATGGCCCTGCTCCTCGGGCTGCCGGCCGACCATCTGCGCGGGCTGCGGCCCACCGACATCGGGGGCCGGCCGCAGCACAGCGAGCTGGAGCGGCAGCTGCGGCACGTGCTGCGCACCGGGCGGCCGCACGACATGCAGACCCATATGAAGGCGAGGGCCGAGAGCCACGCGCACGCCTGGCTGGCCCGGCTGGCGCCGCTCACCGACCGGTCGGGGCGGGTGCGGGGCGTGTGCGTGACCGCCCACGACTTCACCGAGCAGTTCCGGGCCCGGGAGCGGCTCCAGCTGGTCAACGAAGCCAGCTCACGCATCGGCACCACCCTGGACGTCACCCGGACGGCGCAGGAGCTCGCGGACGTCTGCGTGCCCGCGCTCGCCGACTTCGTCTCCGTGGAACTGCTGGAGCCGGAGGAGGGCGGCGACGAGACGCCCGGCCGGCTGTCCCCGCCGGTGTCGCTGCGCCGGGTCGCCCAGCAGGCACTGGCCCACGACACCCCGACGGACTCCGCCCCGGTGGGTGAGCTGGTCGTCTACCCGGAGAACTCGCCGCAGGCGGACTCGCTGGCCGCCGGCCACAGCATCGTCGCCTCCGTGCCGTCCGGTGACCTGGACTCCTGGCTGTCGGAGGACGAGACGCAGGCCCGGCGGATCGAGAAGTCCGGCGTGCACACGATCCTGTCCGTGCCGCTCCAGGCCCGCGGCGCCACCCTCGGGGTGGCCGCCTTCGCCCGCTCCAGCCAGCCGGAGGCGTTCACCCACGACGACGTGCTGCTGGCCGAGGAGGTCACGGCACGCGCCGCCGTCTGCATCGACAACGCCCGCCGCTACTCGCGGGAGCGGGAGACCACGCTCACCCTCCAGCGGAGCCTGCTGCCCCGGTCCCTGCCACGGACGGCGGCCCTGGAGGCGGCCACCCGCTATCTGCCGGCCGCGCGCTCCGGAGTGGGCGGCGACTGGTTCGACGTGATCCCGCTGTCCGGGATGCGGGTCGCCATGGTGGTCGGGGACGTCGTGGGGCACGGCATCCAGGCATCGGCGACGATGGGCCGGCTGCGCACGGCCGTGCGCACCCTCGCCGACATCGATCTCGCCCCCGACGAGCTGCTCACCCATCTCGACGACCTGGTGCTGCACCTGTCCGAGGAGGCGGCAGGCGACTCCGGGCCCGGGGAGGTCGGCGCGACCTGTCTGTACGCGGTGTACGACCCGGTGTCGCGGCGCTGCACGCTGTCCCGGGCGGGGCATCCGCCGCCCGTGGTGATCCCGCCGCACGGGTCCGCGCTCCATCTCGAACTGCCGTCGGGGCCGCCGTTGGGGCTCGGCGGGCTGCCGTTCGAGTCGGCCGAGTTCGAGCTGGCCGACGACAGCGTGCTGGCGTTCTACACCGACGGGCTGGTCACCTCGCGGGAGCGGGACGCCGGGCAGGGCGAGGCCCTGCTGCTCGAGGCGCTGTCCGGCGCGTCGGGTCCGCTGGACGAGACGTGCGACCGGGTGCTGAACAGCGTGCTGGTGCCGGGCGGCGCGACGGACGACGTGGCGCTGCTGCTGGCCCGTCTGCGGGGGCTGCCGTCCTCCCAGGTCGCCACCTGGGACATCCCGGCCGATCCGGCGCTGGTCGCCCCCATCCGCAAGCAGGTCCTCGACCAGCTCGCCGCGTGGGAGCTCACCGACGCCTCGTTCACGGCGGAGCTCGTGGTGAGCGAGCTGGTCACCAACGCCATCCGCTACGGCGCCCCGCCGATCCGGCTGCGGCTGATCCATGACGCGACGACCCTGATCTGCGAGGTCTCCGACACCAGCCACACGGCTCCGCACCTGCGCCGCGCCAAGACCTGGGACGAGGGCGGGCGCGGCCTCCTCCTGGTCGCCCAGCTCACCCAGCGATGGGGCACCCGCCACACGACGGAGGGCAAGACGATCTGGGCGGAACTGGTCCTGGCGGACATGGAGTGACCCCGGCGGGGGCCGCTCCACGGAGGTGAGCGGTCCCCGCCGGGGCCGGGCGCCTCAGTGCCCCGCCACCGGGTGGGGCGTGTACGGCTCGGCGAGTTCCTCGAGCTCCTTGTCCGTCAGGGCCAGGTCGACCGCCGCCACCGCGTCCTCGATGTGGGACGGCTTCGCCGCGCCGACGACGGGAGCGGTGACCGTGTCCTGGTGGAGCAGCCAGGCGAGGCCGACCTGGGCGCGGGGCACACCGCGGGCCTCGGCGACGCGGGCGACCGCCTCGACGATCGCGCGGTCGCCCTCCTGGTAGAGGGTGCTGCCGAACCGGTCGGTGGCGCTGCGCTCGGTGGTGACGTCCCAGTCGCGGGTGAGGCGGCCGCGGGCCAGCGGGCTCCAGGGCAGCACGCCGACGCCCTGGTCGGCGCAGAGCGGCAGCATCTCCCGCTCCTCCTCGCGGTAGAGCAGGTTGTAGTGGTTCTGCATGGACACGAACGTGGTCCAGCCGCGCAGTTCGGCGGTGTACTGCGCCTTGGAGAACTGCCAGGCGTACATCGAACTGGCCCCGATGTAGCGGACCTTGCCCGCCTTGACGACGTCGTGCAGCGCCTCCATCGTCTCCTCGACCGGGGTGTGCGGGTCCCAGCGGTGGATCTGGTACAGGTCGACGTAGTCGGTGCCGAGGCGGCGCAGACTGTGGTCCAGCTCGGTCATGATCGCCTTGCGGGAGAGGCCCGCGCCGTTGGGCCCGGGCCGCATCCGGCCGTGCACCTTGGTGGCGAGGACGACGTCGTCGCGGCGGGCGAAGTCGCGCAGCGCCCGGCCGACGATCTCCTCACTGGTGCCGTCCGAGTACACGTTCGCGGTGTCGAAGAAGGTGATCCCCGCTTCCAGCGCCTGCCGGATCAGCGGCCGGGACGCCTCCTCGTCCAGGGTCCACTCGTGGTTGCCGCGGCCGGGGTCGCCGTAGGTCATGCAGCCCAGGCAGACGCGCGAGACCTCCAGGCCCGTCGAACCGAGCTTCACGTACTGCATCGTTGCTGCTCCTGCCGTCGGGAACGGTTGCTGTCGCAGGAGCGAGCGTACGTGTTCGCGCGCACTCGAGGCGGGGTGCCGCTCAGCCGTTCCGCAGGAGGTCCAGGCCCCGCTCCCAGCCGAACTCCCGTCGCTCACCGTCCCGTCCGCCCTCCACCGCGTAAGGGTCGGCGAAGCGGACGCCCATGCCCCTCAGCCGGGCCACGGCGTCCCGGTAGGCGGGATGGACGGCGAGCGCGTCGGCGACGCAGGGCAGGACGGCGATCGGCACGCCGAGCCCGGCCGCCTCGCACAGGGTGCCGACGGCGAGGGTGTCGGCGATGCCCGCCGCCCACTTGTTGACGGTGTTGAAGGTGGCGGGGGCGACCACCACCGCGTCGGGCGCCGGGAAGGGGCGGGGGTCGCCCGGACGGCGCCAGGCGGAGCGGATCGGGCGGCCGGTCTGCGTCTCGACGCCGGCGGCGTCGAAGAAGCCGTTCATCGCCGTCGGGGTGGCGATGACACCGACCTCCCAGTGCCGCTCCTGCGCGGCGGTGATCAGCTTGCTGACGTCCGCGGCGACGCCGGCGGCGCAGACGACGACGTAGAGGAAGGGCTTGTCGGTCACCCCCGCACCCTAGCCACGCAAAACCGTTTGCCGGTACCGGGCGGCAGGCCCCAGGATCCTGCCCATGTCCACGCACTTGTGTCCGCTGCCCTGGTCCGCCCACGCCGTCGTCGCGGTCCGGCAGCAGCAGTCCGGCGCCCGGGAAGGCACCACTCCCCCGCGCCCGTGACCGCCGCGCTGCTCGCGGGGCTGCTGGCCGGGTACGGCATCGCGATCCCCGTGGGCGCCGTCGGCACCTACCTCGTCTCCCTCTCCGCCCGTACGTCCCTGCGCACCGGCGTGTCCGCGGCGCTCGGCGTCGCCACGGCCGACGGCCTGTACGCGCTCGCCGCGGTCCTCGGCGGCTCCGCCCTGGCCTCGGCACTGCGCCCCGCCCTGGGCCCGCTGCGCTGGGTGTGCGTCCTCGTCCTGGCCGCGCTGGCGGCGTGGGGCGCGGCCGGCGCGATACGGCAGTACCGCGGCCGCCGGCTCACCACACGGGCCGCACCGGCGCCCCCGAGCGCCCTGCCGGCGTATCTGACGCTGCTGGGCATCACCTTGCTCAACCCGACCACGGTGATCTACTTCGCGGCACTGGTCCTCGGCTCACAGGGCGGATCGGCGGCCGGGGCGGCGGAGCAAACCGTCTTCGTGACGGCGGCCTTCGCGGCGTCGGCGAGCTGGCAGGTGCTCCTGGCGGGCGGCGGCGCCCTGCTGGGCCGGGCCCTGACCGGCCACCGGGGGCGGCTGGCGACGGCGCTGGTGGCGAGCGGGGTGATGACGGCACTGGCGCTACGGATGGCACTGACACCGGGCTACGTGTAGCCCCTTTGGCGTTCGAGGAGCGGGGTGCGGGGCGGAGCCCCGGCATGGGAAGGGCAAGGGCGGCGGGGGCGGAACAACTGCCCCACGCCCCAGCGGCCCCCGCACCGCTCACCGCGCCCGCGCGAGGAGCGGCGTGACGTCGTCCTCCGGCGCCTTCGGAAGCGTGCCGACGACCGCCGTGCACAGCTCCGCCAGGAAGGCGTCGCCGCCGGCCCGGGCCCGGGCGCCGCGTACACGCTCCATGCCGACACCGTCACCTCGTGGAGGCCGACGAGGCGAGCGACGCGGAGTGCTGCTCGATCGGCGCGGCCTGCGTCTACGCGGTGTACGACCCCGCCGCCCGCACCTGCGCGGTCGCCCTGGCCGGACAGCCGCCCGCCTCACCGGAGGCAGGCCGAGCCGCCGCTCGCGGGGGGACGCCGTCGTACCGGGTGAGGACGTCGTCGGCCCAGACGCAGCGCAGCTCCGTGCCCCACACGGCGAGCCCGAGGCCCGCGTGCGTGAGCAGGGACCGCAGGACGGGTCCGGCCGAGCCCTCGAGCAGATCCGCCGGGCCGGGCGGTCGGGGGTCCGGTGCTGTCACGATCCAGCCTCCCGGTGCCGGTCACACGCGTGCCGCACGTCGGGCCGCCCGGAGAGGACGGCGGGGCGCGGAGGGGCCCGCGTCCATGGGAACGGGGTCGTGCCGCTGCTCTCAACCCGCCGCCCGGCCTGCCCGCGCGGCGGGGGTCGGACCATGTTTCCCGGGCACTGGTCCTCCACGGCCGGGACACGCCGCCCGGCGCGGACGACTTCCGGGTGCGGCGGGTGGGGAGCGATGATCGACCCGACCGCACAACGCGAGAACGATGGGACGGATGCCATGCCTCTCGAAGGCGAGTACGAACCCAGCCCGACGGCCTGGGTGCGGGAACAGGTGGACCTGATCGAGCGGTCCGGCGGCACGGAGGGGACGACGCTGCAGGGCAAGCCGGTCGTCGTGCTCACCAGCCGGGGCGCGAAGAGCGGCAAACTGCGCAAGACCCCGGTGATGCGGGTGGAGCACGACGGCCGGTACGCGGTGGTCGCCTCGCTGGGCGGTGCGCCGAAGCACCCGGTCTGGTACTTCAACCTGAAGGCCCATCCGCAGGCCGAGCTCCGGGACGGCACGGCCAAGTGGGACGTGACGGCCCGTGAGGTCACCGGTGAGGAGAAGGCCGAGTGGTGGAAGCGCGCGGTCGAGGCGTTCCCTCAGTACGAGGAGTACCAGAAGAAGACCAGCCGGGAGATCCCGGTGTTCGTGCTGGAGCGCTCCGCCCAGGGCTGACGGGGCCGGTGCGGCGGTCCGGGAGATTGTCCCGGACGGGTCGCGCATGAAGCCCCGGCCGCCGGGCACACGAGCGTCAGGCCCCGCCGCGTTCCCCCGTCGCGGCGGGGCCCTCCCATGCCTCCGCCGCGCCGCGCTCGGTGACGTCCAGGAAGACCTGGGCCGCCTCGGGGACCACGCGGACGATGGACCGCTTGATGCGCACGGCGACCTCTTCCACCCGCTCGCTGTCCAGTCCCGGCACCAGGTCGACACGGGCGGCCACCAGGGCGGTGTCGAGGCCCGTCTTCATGGTGAACAGCGCCTCCACACTGTCGATCTCGGGCTGGGCGCGCAGCAGTTCCCGGATCCGGTCGCTGGCCCGCGGGTCGGCGGCCTCGCCGATGAGCTGGTCGCGGGCCTCGCGGCCGAGCCGGTAGGCGACGTATCCCAGCAGCAGCCCGATGGCGAGCGAGGCGGACGCCTCCCACACCACCTGCCCGGTGATCATGTGCAGCGCCATGCCGGCCATGGCGAGGGTGACGCCGACGACCGCGGTGCCGTCCTCGGCGATGACGGTGCGCAGCGCCGGATCGCCCAGTCCGCCGCCCTGACGGCGTACCTGGTAGAGGGCGCGCAGCAGCGAGCCGCCCTCGGCGAGGAGGGCCACGCCGAGCACGACCAGCCCGGCGACGTACCCGCTGAGGTGCTCCTCTCCCCCGCTCCGCAGCGCGTCGATCCCCTGGTAGAAGGAGAAGCAGCCGCCCATCACGAAGATGCCGACGGCCGCGAGCAGCGACCAGAAGAACCGCTCCTTGCCGTAGCCGAAGGGGTGACGGCGGTCGGCCGGACGGCGGCTGCGGCGCAGGGCGGCGAGCAGGAAGATCTCGTTCAGGCTGTCCGCCACCGAGTGCGCCGCCTCCGACAGCAGCGCGGGGGAGGACGCGACCAGGCCGCCTACGGCCTTGGCGGCGGCGATCACGAGGTTGGCCGCGAGCGCCACCAGGACGGTGAGCCGCGTTCTGCGATCCGATCGTGTAGTCACGACGGGCAATTGCCCCGGTCGGCCCAGCTCATACCGTGCGGTCGGGGGAAAACGGGGAACGCGGTGACAGGGACGACGTGAAAACGACGACAGAGGGAGACCACCATGGGCGGCCGCGACGACGCGGGCGGCGGCAACAGCGCGTACGGCAGGAAGGCGTTCAAACGGTCCCCGGCGCACTTCCAGGACCGGATCACCGCCGACGGGCGGGACGGGTGGCCGGTGGAGGCCGGGCGTTACCGGCTGGTGGTGAGCCGCGCCTGTCCCTGGGCGAGCCGGGCGCTGGTGTCGCGGCGGCTGCTGGGACTGGAGGACGCGGTGTCCCTGGCCGTCGCGGACCCGGTCCAGGACGACCGCAGCTGGCGTTTCACCCTGGACCCCGACGGCCGCGACCCGGTGCTCGGCATCCGTTACCTCAGCGAGGCGTACGACCGCCGGGAGACGGACTATCCGGGCGGGGTGAGCGTGCCGGCCGTCGTGGACGTGCCCAGCGGGAAGCTGGTCACCAACGACTACCAGCAGATCACCCTGGACTTCGCCACCGAGTGGACGGCCCTGCACCGCGAGGGGGCGCCCGACCTGTACCCGGAGAAGCTGCGCGACGAGATCGACGCGGTGATGGACGACGTCTTCCGGGACGTCAACAACGGGGTGTACCGCGCGGGTTTCGCCACCGGGCAGGAGGAGTACGAGGCCGCCTTCACGCGGCTGTTCCGGCGGCTGGAGTCGCTGGAGCGGCGACTGGAGCGGCAGCGGTACCTGGTCGGGGACACCATCACCGAGGCGGACATCCGGCTGTTCACCACGCTGGTGCGGTTCGACCCCGTGTATCACGGCCACTTCAAGTGCAACCTGTGGAAGCTGACGGAGAGCCAGGTGCTGTGGGCGTACGTCCGCGACCTGTACCAGACGCCGGGATTCGGCGACACCGTCGACTTCGACCACATCAAGCGGCACTACTACCAGGTGCACACCGGCATCAACCCCTCCGGCATCGTCCCCCTCGGGCCCGGCCTGTCCGGCTGGACGACTCCCCATCACCGCGAGGAGCTGGGCGGCCGGCCCTTCGGCGACGGCACCCCGCCCGGCCCGGTGCCGCCCGGTGAGGAGATCCCGGCGCCGGGCCGCCCCTGACCCACCATCCCTGACGACCGACCCGATCTAGGAGAAGCGACGTGGCGAAGAAGAGCAAGAAGGCGAAGAAGAAGCTGCCCCTGGCGTACAAGCCGATCGGCTTCGCGCTGGGCTGGACCGGCGGCACCGTGGCGGGCATGGCCTTCCAGAAGACCTGGAAGGTGATCAAGAAGGAGGACAACGCGCCGGACGCGCTGGACCGCGACCGCGGCTGGGGCGAGATTCTGCTGGCCGCGGCGATTCAGGGGGCGATCTTCGCGGTGGTGCGGAGTGCGGTGGATCGCGCCGGGGCGAAGGCGATCGAGCGGTCCACGGGGACGTGGCCGGTTCCCGACAAGGGGGGCCGCGACTGAGCCCGACGCCCCGGGACTCCGCCCCGGACCCCGCTCCTCGAACGGCCGGTGGGGCTGACCATGGTCAGCCCCACCGGCGTTCTCACCCCTGCTTCGGTGCCATCGGCACGCCCCTCCGCACGGTGAAGGAGTGACCCGCCGGGTCGGCGTACCCGCGTTCCTCGGCCGCGCCGGACGGGTCCCCGCTTTCCACAGGGCGGCCGCCCAGACTCACGATCCTGCGTTCCACCCCGTCCAGATCCTCCGCGACGAACTCCAGGTGCGCCTGGAGGGAGTTCTCCGGGCGCGGCCAGCTCGGGGCGGTCGCGTTCATGTCGCGGCGCAGGGCGAGGCGGAAACCCTCGCCGGTGCGGACCTCCACCCGGTTGGCGCTCGCGTCGACGTGCTCCGCCTCCAGCAACTCCTTGTAGAACTCGGCGAGTTTCTCGGGTTCGGCGCAGTCGAGCACCACCACGCCCGTGGTCACCAGTGCCATGTCTCCTCCGCGGCCTCGGATGCGGGGCGCTCCGGCCCCCTCCGGTGACACCTGTCCGCGCTCACCGTTTTCACTCATCGATCAAAGTGGCGAGAAACTCGGTCACAGAGCGAAGACATATGTCATTCGAACATGCTCAAATGCAGTCGTCCGCAGGTAACTTGCTTACAGGGAACCGGTGTTGGGACCGGCGGCCCTTCCGGGAGCTTGGAGCAGGCTGGAGGCGATGGCGTCGTGCGGTTCGAACCCCCGCCGCTGACGCGGCATCTGCGCGTGCGCCGCGACCGGGGCCACACCGTGCTGGAGTTGCACGGTGAGATCGACATCGCGGCCGCCGGGGAGATCGTGCCGCACCTCGATCTGGCGACCGCCGACCCGGACGCCCGAGTCGTCATCGATCTGACCCACATCACCTTCTTCGACCTCTCCGGGCTGCGCCTGCTCCACCGGGCCCGGCACCGGCTCGCCGACGGACACCTGCAGTTGGTGTGCGTCCATCCGCTGACCCTGCGGGTGCTGAGGGTCACCGGATTGACCCGGCTGCTGCCGCCGTGGCCCTCCCTGGACTCGGCGCTGACCGCGCCCGGGTCGAGGTCCGGGCCCGCGTAACCCGCCGCGGGTCCGCCCGCCCGTGCGCCCCCTCCGTGCCCCCGGTGCCGGGGCCGGTCCCCCAACTGCCCGGTCTGTTCCGTGAGATGGCGGGCATCCGGACGGGAGGGAAGGAGGGCCGTCGCCATGACGACTCCGGTGAAGCGACCGACCGCGCGCGTGCCCGGCTGGGTGAAGGCGCTGGGCGCGACGGTGGTGGTGCTGGCCGTGCTGTTCGCCGGGATCCGGCTGAGCGTACTGCCGGGCCTGAAGGACCTGTTCGGCACGGAGACCCGCGACCGCTCGGGGCCCGCGCTGCTGGAGTCCATCCAGGACATCAGCCGCTACGACGCCGCCTCGGGCAACTTCCAGGTGGTGGTGGACCTGGAGAAGGACACCAAGTTCCTGCCGGACGCGGTCCGCGGCAGCCGCACCCTGTACGTGGGCGCGGGCACCGTGGACGCCTACGTGGACCTCGGCGGGCTGAAGGAGGGCGACGTCCGCGTGGACGAGGACCGCACCTCCGCCTCCCTGCGGCTGCCCCACGCCCGTCTCGGCACTCCCGCGCTGGACGTGGACCGCTCCTACGCCGTCTCCAAGCAGCGCGGCCTGCTCGACCGGCTCGGGGATCTGTTCTCGGACAACCCCAACAGCGAACAGGCCGTGCAGAAGCTCGCCGTGCGGCACATCCGGGAGGCGGCCGAGGAGAGCGAGCTGACCGCGCGGGCGGAGGCCAACACCCGGGAGATGCTCCAGGGCCTGCTGCGCTCCCTGGGCTTCGAACGGGTGCGGATCACCTTCGGCGGCTGACCGGACTGTCCGGTCCGACCGGGGGTAACCGCCGTAGCACTCACGCACCTTGACGACTGGAGGACTTCCGATGGCCCGCGCTGCCCCCCGACCGCTTCCGCTGCCCCTCAGGCTGCTGGTGCTCCTGTGCGCCGTCGCCTTCATGGTGGTCTTCGCGGTGGTGCTGGCCCGGCTCACACTCCAGCCGTCCCCCGCCTCGGAGGCCCTGACGCACACCAACCTGCACCCGGGCCGCTCCCTGCAGGCCTATCTGGACCAGCCGGCGCTGCGTGACGCGTTCAAGCAGATCGGCGGCAACATCCTGCTGGGTGTGCCCTTCGGGGTGCTCGCGCCGGTCGTCGCGCCCCGCACCCGGGGATTCCTGCGGATCCTCTTCCTGACGGCCGTGGTGATGCTGCTGGTGGAGGTGGCGCAGGGCGCACTGGTCACCGGCCGCGCCTTCGACATCGACGACGTCATCCTCAACACCGCGGGTGCGCTGCTCGGTTATCTGCTCGTGGGCCGGCGGATGAGCCGGGCGGTGCACACGCACCGCAAGAAGGAGTGAGCCCGCGGCACAGCGCGCCGTACGCCTCCGTCCCCGGCGGGCGGAGGCGTACGGCTGCCTAGGGCTGCTCCTTCTGCTGCTCGCGGACCCGGGGGGCCTGGCGCGAGGACCACGTGAACTTGTCCCCGCCCACCCAGCGGACCGTGTCGGGGTCGTCCAGGTCGTGCACCCTGATGCCGTACGCGGCGGCTGCCTGCAGCACGTCGGTGATGTCCCTGGCCTCGCCGACGACCTGTCCGTCGATTTCCACGATCCGGAACGGCGGAGGTCCCGGCTGCACCCCGAGCACCGTGATCCGCGGCTGCGACATGTACGGACTCGCGCTTTCGGTCATGCATCGAGAGTAGACCCAAACGGCATGATCACGGCTTTCCGGGCATAAGGCCCGAGGTGCTCAGGGGCGGCGCCAGACGTCGTTCGTCAGGTGCGAACCGGCCTGCGGCCCCATGCGGAGCATCCCGCCGTCCACGCTCCACGAGGCGCCGGTGACGTACGAGGCGTCGGGGCCGGAGAGGAAGGCGATCACCGCGGCGACCTCCCGGGCGTCGCCGGGGCGGCCGAGGGGGATGCCGGGGCGGCTCTCGGTGCGCGGGTCGGTGTCCTCCTGGCCGGTCATGGGGGTGGCGATCTCGCCGGGGGCGACCGCGTTCACCGTGATGCCGTGCTCGGCCAGTTCCAGCGCCATCACCTGGGTGAGCAGCCCGAGCCCGCCCTTGGCCGCGCAGTACGGGGCGGCCCCCACCCGCGGCTGGTGCTCGTGCACGGAGGTCACGTTGACGATCCGGCCGCCCTCACCCTGCCGGATCATGTGCCGCGCCGCCTTCTGCGAGCACAGGAACGGGCCGAGCAGGTCGACGTCCAGGACCTCGCGCACCGTCTCGGGCTCCAGGTCGAGGAACGGCGTCATGGTGCCGGTGCCGGCGTTGTTGACCAGCACGTCGACACGTCCCAGCCGTTCGCACAGCGCGTCCACCGTGTCCGCGGCGCCGGGCAGCGCGGTCAGGTCCAGATGGACGACCTCGGCGCGGCAGCCGTGCGAGCGCACCTCCTCGGCGGTCTCCTCCGCGCCCTCCCGGTCGCTGTGGTACGTGATGCCCACGTCCATGCCGGCGGCGGCGAGCCGTACGGCGGTGGCCCGGCCGATGCCGGAGTCCGCGCCGGTGATCACGGCGACCTTGCCGTTGACGGGGGTGGAGAGGGACATGCGGGCCTCCTCGTCGTCGGTGTCCGGGGTGCCGGGTCGCAGTACCCGCGGCGGCGCGGGCCAATCTCCGCCGGACGCGGCGTGCGGCCCCGGGCGCCCTGGGGAACCCTGGAGCGAGGAGGTGACCATGGACCCCGTCGAGGCGCTGGAGGACATCGCCTTCCTGCTGGAGCGGGCGCTGGCTCCGACGTACCGCGTCCGTGCCTTCCGCGCCGCGGCGCGGACGCTGGCGGAGCTGGGCCCGGACGAGGTGCGCGAGCGGGCGGCCGCCGGGACGCTGGAGCGGCTCAAGGGCGTCGGGCCGAAGACCGCGCAGGTGGCGGTGGAGGCGCTGGACGGGCAGGTCCCCGGGTATCTGCGCAAGCTGCGCGAGGAGGCCGAGCAGGAGCCCGCGGACCGGGCCGGCCAAGAGCTGCGGGCGCTGCTTCGCGGGGACTGCCATCTGCACTCGGACTGGTCGGACGGGGGCAGCCCGATCGAGGAGATGGGCCGCACCGCCGCCGGTCTCGGCCACGAGTGGGCGGTGCTGACGGACCACTCCCCCCGGCTGACCGTGGCGCGCGGGCTGTCGGCCGAACGGCTGCGGGAGCAGCTGGACGTGGTCGCGGCGCTGAACGAGAGGTGGGCGCCGTTCCGGCTGCTCACCGGCATCGAGTGCGACATCCTCGAGGACGGCTCCCTCGACCAGGAGCCGGAGCTGCTGGAGCGACTGGACGTGGTCGTGGTGTCCGTGCACTCCAAGCTGCGGATGGACGCCCGGTCGATGACCCGCCGGATGGTGGCCGCCGTGCGCGACCCGCACTCCGACGTCCTCGGGCACTGCACCGGGCGGCTGCTGAGCGGGCGGGGACGGCCCGAGTCGGAGTTCGACGCGGACGAGGTGTTCGCGGCGTGCGCGGAGACCGGCACCGCCGTGGAGATCAACAGCCGGCCCGAGCGGCTCGACCCGCCCCGGCGGCTGTTGCGGCGGGCGGTGGACGCGGGGGTGCTGTTCTCCGTCGACACGGACGCGCACGCGCCCGGGCAGCTGGACTGGCAGATCCTCGGGTGTGCCCGCGCCGAGGAGTGCGGGGTGCCGCCCGAGCGGGTGGTCACCACCTGGTCGCTGGAGGAGCTGCTCGCCTGGGCGCGGGAGCGCAGGACGCCGGCCGGAGTGACGGGCGGCGGCGGTGGTACCCGTACCGGTCCGCGAGGAGAGGAAGGACCTTCATGACACGGGCGGCGGTCTTCGACGTCGACGGCACTCTGGCCGACACCAACCATCTGCACGTCACGGCCTGGTGGGAGGCGTTCCGGCAGGCCGGGCACCAGGTGCCCATGCACGCCGTCCACCGGGCCGTGGGGCTGCCCTCCACCGACTTGATCGCGCACGTCCTCGGCGAGGACCGGGACACCTCCCGCGACACGGAGCTGAGCGCCGCGCACAAGACGCTCTACGGGCAGTACTTCGACCGGCTGCCCGCGCTTCCCGACGCAGGGCGGCTGCTGGAGCGGCTGCACGACGGCGGCTGGACGGTGGTGCTCGCCACCTCGGCCGGCGGGGCGGAGCTGGGCGCGCTGCGCCGCGCGATCGACGCGGACCGGGCGATCTCCGCGACGGCGAGCGCCGATGACGTGGACGAGGGCAAGCCGGCGCCCGAGCCCGTCGAGCACGCGCTGGAGCTGGCCGGGGTGCCCGCCGAACGCGCGGTGTTCGTCGGCGACACCGTGTGGGACATGCGGGCGGGGACCCGCGCCGGGGTGCGCTGTGTGGGCCTGCTGTGCGGCGGCATCCCGCGCGCCGACCTGACCGAGGCGGGCGCGGACGTGGTGTACGACGATCCGGCGCACCTGCTGGCGTCGCTGGCCGACTCCCCCTTGGCATGAGATTGCGCATGCTTGCCCACCGGTGCGACAGGGAAACCGCAGGTCCATGACGCGGGTGATCAACGGGACGGGGAGCGACAGAGCGACGACGGGACGGCTGGCCCGGGCCGTGGACGCGGTGCGCTGGGAGACGCAGTCGGTCGGGCAGGCGGCGCGTGCCGCGGTCCGCGGGCCGGGGCGGGAGAGGGATCTGCTGGTCCAGTCGCTGAAGGCGGCGCTGGCGGCGCTCCTGGCCTGGCTGGTGGCCCAGGTGTGGCTGAACGACCCGATGGCGCTGATGGCCCCGTGGGTCGCGCTGGTGCTGGTGCAGGCCACCGTCTACAGCTCGCTGGTGACGGGGGCGCGGCAGTTCGCCGCGATCTGCATCGGCGCGCTGGTGGCGTCGGGGGCGCAGGCGGTCACCGACGACACCACGGGCGCGCTCGCCCTGTCGGTGCCGGTCCTGGTGCTGCTGTCGAACTGGCCCCGTTTCGGCGACCAGGGCATCTACGCGGCGACCACGGCCGTGTTCACCATCGCGTCGGGCACGGTGAGCGTGGAAGCGGTGGGGCACAGGCTGGGGCAGGCAGCGCTCGGCGCGGTCATCGGCGTCGCGGTGAACGCGCTGATCCTGCCGCCGGTCCACCTGCGGGACGTGCGGGAGAACCTGGCGGCGCTGGCCAGGGAGGCGGGCGAGGTGCTCAGCGCCGTCGCCGGGGACCTGCGCGACGGCGAGTGGGACGCGCAGACGGCCGTCGGCCGGCTGAACGCGGCGAAGCGGCTCCAGGACCGGCTGGACGCGCTGCGCTCGGCGCGCGGCTGGAGCCGGGAGAGCCTGCGGCTGACGTCCGGGGCGCTGCGCAAGCTGCACCGGGCGCCTACGGATGCGCTGCCGCCGGAGGACGAGGACGAGCGGCTCGGCCGGATCACCGGTCATGTCACGGCGTTGACCCGCAGTCTGGCCGTCGCCGCGGACGAGGAACGCTCCCCGGCCTCACCGGACCCCGAGGTGCTGGGCTCCTACGGGAAGCTGCTGGAGCTGCTCGGGGACAGCTGCCGCGCGGAGGCGGACCGGCTGCTGGGCGAGGAGGAACCCGGCGACCCGCTGCTGGACGAGCGCACCGAGGCGGCGATGCGGGACCTGCACAGCGCGCTCCAGGAAGGGCTGACCAAGGAGGCCGGCCAGGGCGCGGCCCGTACGGCGGTGCTGGGCACGCTGGTGCTCCAGGCGGAGAACCTGTGGGCGGACCTGAACCCTCAGGCGCGGGGCCGCTGACCGTCGCCGCAGGTGGTGACGCACGTCACCGCGGTACAGGGCCGTGGGCGGAACACAGCGAGGCGGTTGCCCGTTGAACAGACCGTGGGTGCGGATGGGACAGTGTCCCCGGGCCTCACCATTCGCCCACAGGGACGATCGTTCGGCTGAAGCCCTGTGGAGCCATTCGCCGAGAGGCGACCGCCATGCGCACCCACCTGATTGCCGCCCCGGCCGTGATTCCCCCGTCGCGGCCGGGGCTCCATTCCGTGTCCCCACTCTTTTTCGCGCCCGTCCGACCGCGGCCGGCGTGAGCGCTCCCGTGCGCGGGGTACCCGGACCGCTCCGCGGAGCAGTGCGGCCGGAGGGAGCGGAACGTGAGCAGCGCAGCGGGACTCAGGGTCGTCGTCACGGGCGCCACCGGGAACGTCGGGACCAGCGTGGTGCGGGCCCTCGCGGAGGAACCGGAGGTGGGTTCCGTGCGAGGGCTGGCGCGGCGGATCCCCGACTGGTCGCCGCCGAAGACCGAGTGGGCGGCGGTGGACCTGGCCTCGGACCGGTTCGACCTGGTGCGGGAGTTCGCGGGCGCCGACGCGGTGATCCATCTGGCTTGGGCGTTCCAGCCCACGCACGACCCGGCGACCACCTGGCGCAGCAACGTGCTCGGCAGCATGCGGGTGTTCGACGCGGTGGCCCGGGCCGAGGTGCCGGCGCTGGTGCACGCCTCGTCGGTGGGGGCCTACTCCCCCGGCCCCAAGGATCACGCGGTGGACGAGTCGTGGCCGACGCACGGCTGGCCGGACGCCGCGTACTGCCGGGAGAAGGCGTATCTGGAGCGGGCCCTGGACATCGTGGAGCGCGACCGGCCCGCCCTCCGGGTGGTACGGATGCGGCCGGCGTTCCTCTTCAAGCGCGAGTCGGCGAGCGAGCAGCGGCGCATCTTCGGCGGGCGTTATCTGCCGGGGCAGCTGGCCCGTCCCGACCTGCTGCCGTTCCTGCCGGACATCCCCGGGCTGCGGATGCAGGTGCTGCACACGGACGACGCGGCGCAGGCCTACCGGCTGGCGGTGCTGTCCGGGGAGGCACGGGGGCCGTACAACCTGGCGGCGGAGCCGACGGTGGACGTGGAACTGCTGGGCGAGATGTTCGGTACCCGCCGGGTGCGGCTGCCGCGCGCCGCGGCCCGGTCGGCGGTCGCGGCGGCGTGGGGGCTGCGGCTGCTGCCGGCCTCCCCGCACCTGTTCGACGCGGTGCTGCGGCTGCCGCTGATGGACTGCACGCGGGCGCGGGTGGAGCTCGGCTGGCGGCCGACGCGCACGGCGACGCAGGTGGTGGAGGAGTTCCTGCGGGGCATGCGGCAGGGCGCCGGGGAGAACACGGCGCCGCTGCACGGCAGCGCGGTCGGGTGAGCGGCACGGTTGCGCGGGGCCGCGCGGGGTACCCGCGAGGGCCGTACGGATGAAGGGAGAGCGTCGTGACCGACCATCGCCTCGAGGGACCCGGTGAGAACGGCGTGGGTGTCCCCCGGGACCTGCCGGACCAGCAGGCCGGCCCCGACGAGGACCCCTGGGAGGTCGCGCCGGCCGCCGCCGAGCGGGAGAGCGAGCGCAAGGCCGAGGAGTCGGAGGAGCCGGAGTCCGAGGAGGACGTCCCCGACACGGACGAGGCGGGCACAGGCCGCCAGGGGGCGCCCCACTCGGCGGCGTCCTACCCGGAAGCGCCGGTGCCGGACGAGTCGACGGGCTGACGTTCCCGCCGTCGCCGGCGCGGGACGCAGTCCTGAGGCGCCGGTCGGGGTGCTCAGGGCCGTGGCCCGCCCGGTCGGCGCAGGCCGCGACGCGGCTCAGCGCGGGACGCGGTCCCGGAGGGCCGTGCGCCAGGCGGGTGCGGGGACGGCCGGGTCCGGGTCGGGGCGGCGGCCGCCCCGGTCGAAGAAGTCGGCCAGCGGGAGGATCGCCGCGCCGACCGTCACCGCGTCCGGCCCGAGTCTGCCGAGTTCGATCGTGACCCGCTCCGCCGGATGGCGCAGCGCGTACGACAGGGCGTGGCGGCGTACGGCCGGCAGGAAGCGGGAGCCGAGCTGGAGGCCGGCCCAGCCGCCCATGAGGATACGTTCCGGCTGGAAGAGGTTGATCAGGTCGGACAGGCCCGCGCCCAGGTACTCGGCGGTCTCCTCCAGCACCGCCAGGGCGACGGGGTCGGGGTCGGCGCCGTCGGCCGGATAGGCGGCGGCGAGCATCGTGGTCAGCGCCGTCTCCTCGTCGGTGTCCTCCGGGACCCGGCCGCCCTCCTCGCGCCAGCGGGCGAGCAGCGACTCCGCGCCCGCGTACGCCTCCAGGCAGCCCAGCGCGCCGCACCGGCAGCGGCGGCCCCGGACCCGCACGGTCAGGTGCCCCCACTCCACCGCCCGGCCGTGCCGCACCTCGGGGGTGACCAGGCACGCGCCGACACCGGAGCCGAAGAGGACGACGAGGGCGTTGCCCGCGCCGCGTCCGGCGCCGAACCACATCTCGGCCTGGCCGAGCGTCCGGGCGCCGTTGTCGATGAAGTAGGGCACGCCGTCGGGCAGCGGGGAGCCGTCGCGGAGCAGGGACTCCAGCGGGACCGCGTCCCAGCCGATGGTCTGCCCGTGCACCACCGCGCCCCGGTCGGCGGTGCGCTCGACGATGCCGGGTACGCCGATGCCGACGCCGAGGAGCCGCTCGGGTGCCAGGTCCGCGACGGCGAGCACCTCGTCGATGCCGGAGCGGATGTGGTCCACGATGACCTCGACCTCGTACCGCTGCTGCTCGAGGGGCCGTTCGGTGCGGGCCAGCTCGGTGAGGGCGAGGTCGAAGAGCTCGACGCGGACGCGGGTCTCGCCGACGTCGACGCCGATCATGTGACCGCTCGTCGGGGCCACGCGGAGCAGGGTGCGGGGACGACCGCCGTCGGAGTCGACGCTGCCTGCCTCCTCGACCAGCCCGTCGGCGATCAGGTCGGCGACGACGTTGCTGACGGAGCCGGAGCTGAGGCCGGTCGCGGGCCCGAGTTCGAAGCGGCTGAGGGGGCCGTCGAAGTACAGCCGCTGCAGCACGACCGTGCGGTTGGCCCGTCTGAGGTCGCGCACCGTGCGCCCGTTCCCCGCCATGTGGCTCCCCTCCCATGCACCCGGCCCGACCTGCAACATACCCCCGGTCGGCGACCCGGCGCGACTTCCCCTCCCCCTTAGTTCACGATGTGAACTTACTCCCTTCGCCGATCTCCCCCAGCGTGGCCACCAGGTGCGGACCGACCCGCTCCCGGACCCGGCGCGCGTCCTCGGCGCCCACCGCGCGCGGCACCGTCTCGGTGAGCATGATCAGGTCGAGGTAGGCGCGGTACAGGGCCAGGCGCAGGCGGGCGTCCTCGTCGAGGAGCGCGGGGCCTGCTTCCTCCGCGTAGCCGGCGAGGAAGGCGTCGTCCCGCCGGATGTCGTCGAGCAGCGCCAGGGAGACGAAGTCGGCGAGGGGATCGCCCCAGAACATCCGCTCCCCGTCGATCAGTCCGCCGATCCGGGCGGGTCCGTCCGGGGCGGCCCGGTCCACCAGGATGTTTCCGGGCCACAGGTCGAAGTGGACCAGCACCGGCACGGTGACGGCGTCCAGGGCGGGAGCGGCGGCGCGGAACACGGCGGCCACCTCGTCGACGGGGAGGGGCAGCCAGGGGCGGTGGTCGCGGGCGTCGGCGAGCACGGCGTCGGTCATCGCGGTGAAGGCGGTCCGCCAGTCGGGGGCGAGCGGTCCGAGGGCGCCCGTGGGGTAGCCGAACGCGGCTCCGGTGACCCGGTGCAGCCGCGCCACCTGGCGGCCCAGCTCCCCGCGCAGGACCTCGCGCTCCTCACCGGCGGGCGCCGCCTCGGGCCAGGGCACGCCCGGGCACGCGGTGAGCAGCAGGTGCGGTTCGGCGTGGTCCGGGGCGAGGGACACGGCGCGCGGCGCGGGCACCCCGGCCTGCTCCGCGCCGGCGCAGAAGTCGGCCTCCGCGACCAGCAGCCGCCGCTCGTGACGCAGTCCGGGCGCGGTCGGCGGGGGCGGGACCTTCAACACGTACCGGGTACCGTCGGACAGGAGGATCTCCTCGACGGTGTTGTAGGTGCCGCCGGCCAGCGGGCGCACCTCGGCCAGGGCGCCGGGCGGCAGGCCGGCGTCCGCGAGCACCCGGCGGGCCCGCTCCCGGGAGTCCCCCATCGCGCCTTCCCCTCCCCCTCGGCGACCGCGTTACAGCGTACGGCGCGCGTCGGTGCGGAGTGCCGGGGCGGTGCGGGGTGGGCGGCGGACCGCGGCGCGGCGGAAAACCGTTGGCTCCGGCGCGGGGCTGGTCCCTACGCTTGGCCGCCGAAAACCTAGACCCCCTAGGTTTGCTGGAACACCACAGGAGACGAGCCATGAGAGCACTCACCGAGAAGGACATCCGCAGTTCGTTCATCAACTGCTCCAAGGGTGAGGCGAAGCGGCTGACCGTGCCCCGCGACCTGGAAGGGCGGCCGTGGGACGACCTCGACTTCCTGGGCTGGGGGGATCCGGGCGCGCCCGACCGCAGCTATCTGGTCGTCGAGCGGCAGGACCGCCTCGTGGGCGTGGCCATGCGCTTCCAGCCCGCTCAGCGCGGCTTCTTCCACCGCAGCATGTGCTCTTTGTGTCTGACGACCCACCCGCGCGGCGGCGTGGCCCTGATGACCGCCCGCAAGTCGGGTCCGGCGGGCCGGGAGGGCAACTCGGTCGGCGCCTACATGTGCACTGACCTGGCCTGCTCCCTGTATCTGCGCGGGCTGAAGGAGCCGGAGACCGGTGCGCGGTTCGAGGAGAGCCTCACCCTGGAGGAGCAGATCGAGCGCACCCGGAGCAATCTCTTCGCCTTCATCGACAAGCTGTGACCTGACCGGGCTACGGGGTGTGCTCCCGTTGCCCGTCCCCCGGGCGACTGCCGTCACACTGGAACACGTTCGTCACACGCGGGGAGGGGGAACCGTCCGAGGATGCACGTCGTACGCCAGATGACCGCGCCTGCCGTCCGGTTCTTCAAAGAGCATCGTGATCCGCTGACCGTGCAGACGGTGCGGTCGGCGGCCGCGGCGACGCTCGCCTACGTCATCGCCGTCCGGCTGAGCCCGGAGGTCGCGCCGCTCACCGCTCCCCTGACGGCGCTGCTCGTCGTCCAGGTCACCCTGTACTCGACCCTGACGACCGGTCTGCGCCGGGTGAACTCCGTGGTGACCGGCGTGGTGCTGGCGATCCTGTTCAGTCTGCTGGTGGGTCTGACCTGGTGGAGCCTCGGTCTGCTGATCCTCGCGGCGCTGGTCTCCGGCCATCTGGTGCGGGCGGGCGAGTTCGTGCCCGAGGTGGCGATCAGCGCGATGCTGGTGCTCGGTGTGACCACGCACGGCGACACCGCCTGGGCGCGCATCGTGGAGACGCTGATCGGCGCCATCGTCGGGATGGCGTTCAACCTGCTGCTGGCGCCGCCGGTGTGGGTGGAGCAGGCCGGCGAGTCCATCGAGGAGCTGTCCCGCCGGGTGCGGCAGCTGATGCTGCGGATCGGTGAGGAGGCCGCGGGCCGTCCGCCCGCGACGCGCGCGGCGGCCCGGCTCCACGAGGCCCGCCGGCTGGACCACGACATCAGCGAGGTGGACGCGGACCTGCGGCAGGCGGAGGAGAGCCTGCGGCTCAACCCGCGGGTGCGGGAGGGGCTGCTGCACCGGGTGGTGCTGCGCACGGGCCTGGACACGCTGGAGATCTGCACGGTGGTCCTGCGGGTGCTGGCCCGCACCCTCACCGACCTGGCGAAGGAGCGGGAGCCGGAACGTCTCTTCTCGGAGGAGACGGGGCAGGTCTTCGAGCAGCTGCTGGCGGAGATCGCCGACGCCGTGGTGAGCTTCGCGGTGCTGGTCACCACGAGCGTGAGCGCCAACGCCGAGTCGGCGGAGGAGCGGCTCGCCTCGCAGCTGCGGCAGGCGGCCGGCACCCGCGACAGGCTGGCGGAGCTGCTGTTCGAGGAGGCCCGGCGGGACCCGAAGCGGTGGCAGTTGCTGGGCGCCCTGCTGACCGAGGTCAACCGCATCCTCGACGAGATGGACACCGAGCACCGCACCCGGCGGCTGTTCGAGGAGCTGGACCGTCACTCGCGGGAGCAGCGGGAACGGCTTCCGCGGCTCACCCGCATGCAGGACCGGCTGTCCGGTCTGCCGGCGCGCTTCCGCCGTGACCGGGAGGGGAAGCCGGCGGGGCGTCGCTGAGAGGGCGTGTACCGGACGGGAGGCCGGCGACCCGGCCGTGCGGGCGGGGCTCCCTTGCGTCGGACGGGTGGTCGACGCCAAGGTTGCCCGAGGCGAGCGGGACAGGAGACGACCGAAGGTGCGTGTGATGAACAGGGCCGGCTTGAGCAGGCGCCGCTTCGTGGGCGCGTTCGCGGGGACGGCCGCCGGGATGTCGCTGCCCGCCTGCGACGGCGGTCCCCCGCCCTCCGACGCCCCGACCCCGCCGGCGCCGGCCACGGTGACCGGCCCGGACGCGCCGAGTGCGACGCCCTCGGGTCCGCGCCCGCTGTACCTGGGCACGTACACCTCGGTCGACGGCGGCGGCGAGGGTGTCGGGACCGCGACGTACGACCCGGCGACGGGGCGCATCAGCGGCGGGGACGTCATCGGCGGGGTGGGCGACCCGTCGTTCCTCGCGGTGCACCCGGACGGCCGGACACTGTACGCGGTGAACGAGCGGGAGGACGGCGCGGTGACCGCCGTACGGCTGTCCGACCGGGAGGTGCTGGGCAGCAGCCCCACCGGTGGGTCCTCGCCGTGCCATCTGTCGGTGCATCCGGGCGGGCGGTTCCTGCTGACCGCCGACTACGGCTCGGGCACGGTCGCGGTGCACCGGATCGGGACGTCGGGCGCACCGGGCGATCGCACGGACCTGGTCACCCACTCCGAGCCGGCGCCGGGCCCGGGTCAACAGGGCCCGCACGCACACCAGTTCATCACCGCCCCGGACGGCGGTCACGTCCTCGCCGTGGACCTGGGCACGGACACCGTGTACACGTACCGCCTCGACGAGGAGGCGGGCACCCTCACCGAGGTGTCGCGGGCGACCGCGCGGGCCGGCGCGGGCCCGCGGCACCTGACGTTCCACCCGGGCGGGCGGTACGCGTACCTCGCCAACGAGCTGGACGACACGGTGACGGTGTGCGCCTACGAGCCGGTGACGGGGCGGCTGACGATCGGGGATCCGCAGCCGACGGGCTCGGACCCGGAAGCGGGCACCAACTACCCGGCGCAGCTCGTCGTCACCGGCGACGGCCGGTACGCGTATCTGGCCAACCGGGGTCACAACAGCCTCGCCCGGTACGCCGTCGAGGACGACGGGGCTCGGCTGCGGCTGCTCGGCACGGAGCCGGTGGGCGGCGACTTCCCGCGCCACATCGCCCTCTCCCCCGACGGCGGACTGCTGTTCACGGCGAATCAGAGGTCGGGCGACGTCAGCGTGTTCCGGGTGGACGCGGACAGCGGTGAACTGAACTCGGTGGGCGAGCCGTTCGCGTCACCCGTCGCCGTCTGCGCGCTGCCGCTGTAGCGGCCGGGGACAGGAGGCGGCGGCCGCCTGGGAGAGCAGCACGTGCATGCGCTCGGTGAGCTGCGAGACGTCGTCGGCGGGCGCGTGGAACGGCAGCCGTACGTCGCCGTCGGTGCGGGCGCGTTCGATCCGCAGGGTCAGTCCGTGCCGGTCCACGGCGAGCGGCCGCACCCGGACCACCCCCTGGAGGCTCTCCGGGTCCACGAGACGGGTGAGCCGGTCGACGGCGTCGGCGTGGCAGTCCGCGAGGTGGGTCAGGAGCCGCGCCTCGGCGCCGGCCAGCGGGTCGGGCGCGGCGGCGGCGAACTCGTCCGCGCCGACCATGAGCGCGCCGGAGGGCCTGCGGAGGACCACGCGGCTGGGCCGCAGGGCGAGCCTGGCTCCCTCGACGGAGAACCATCCGGCGATCCACACCCGGGAGCGGACGCGGTCGCGCACGGGGACGGGCGCCACGTCGGCGAACTCCAGCACGGCGGACGGCTCTCCGCGCGGTGCGCAGATCGCGGCGGCGAGCAGGGCGCCGTCGTCGGGCACGTCCAGCAGCACCCGCCCGTCGTCCGTGACGGTGTGCGCGCCGACCAGCTCCTCGCGGGTGCCCTCCGCGGTCACCGTGCAGGACCATGCGGCGGCGAGCACGGAGCGGGCCCGCTCGGCCGCGCCCGGCGCGGCGGCCCAGCCGTGCGTGTGGTCACCCATCCCAACCTCCTATTAGGTAAGCCTTGCCTAACCTATCGAAGATCGGGGCGTGCGCCAACCGGCCCCGGCGATCTTTTCGATACCTTTCAGCGCGTTGAGGGCGCGAGAAGGCCCAGCAGGGCGCGTGCGCACAGGTCGCGTACCTGGTCGCGCCCCAGCTGCGCCCCGCGCAGCCACTCCAGACAGACCGCCGTGGTGAACGCCAGCCAGCCGCGCACCGCGAGCCGGGTGTCCGGCCGGTTCTCCAGCACGGGACCGAACTCGGGGTCTGCGGCGAGCGCGGCGAGGATCTGCCGCTCCTGCGCGGCCAGCGCCCGCCGGTAGACCCGCCGCACCGTCTGGTCCCCCGCCGCGTCGGCGCGGTGGAAGGCGCGGTAGCCGTGCGCGTGGGCCTCGACGTACTCCAGGTAGGCGTCGAGCCCGGCGGCGAGCTGCTCCCGTACCGGGACGCCCGGCACGGGTGCCGTCATCCGGAGCATCCGCTCGCTCTCACGCTCCACCACGGCCGCGAAGAAGTCCCGTTTGGCCGGGAAGTAGTGGTAAAGCAGTCCGCGTGACACCCCCGCGATCTCGGCGACCTGCTCGATCCACACCTCGTCGTACGGGCTCTCCGAGAACAACCGCGCACCCACGGCGAGCAGTTGCTCCCGGCGTTCCTCGGTGCTGAGCCGGCGGCGCGCCCGCCCGCCCTGGTCCACGGCCATTCCCGCACTGTAGTTGACGCCGGTCCGGCGGCCGGACCAGACTGTGACCGCGTTATTGAACTCATGTGCAACACGTCGCCACTCGCTCGCCGGACCGAAGGAGACCGCGTCATGGCGGAGACGACGGCACGGGCCGCTGTGCCGAAGGGGTTCCGCAGCGCGGAGCAGGGCTGGCCCGCACTGCACCGCATACCGCACCCGCCGCACCGGCTGCCGCTGCTGGGCGACGTCGTCGGGTCGAGCAGACGCACGCCCGTACAGGACTCGGTGCGGCTGGCCCGGCGGCTGGGCCCGGTCTTCCGGCGCCGGGCCTTCGGCAGGGAGTTCGTGTTCACGTGGGGCGCCGGGCTGGTGGCCGACCTGGCCGACGAGTCGCGGTTCGCCAAGCACGTGGGGCTGGGCGTGGCCAACCTCCGCCCGCTCGCGGGCGACGGCCTGTTCACGGCGTACAACCACGAACCCAACTGGCAACTGGCACACGACGTGTTGGCGCCCGGGTTCAGCCGCGAGGCGATGGCCGGGTACCACCCGATGATGCTGTCGGTGGCGGCGCGCCTGACCGAGCACTGGGACCGCGCGGCGGCGGACGGCCGGTGGGTGGACGTGCCCGGCGACATGACCAAGCTGACGCTGGAGACGATCGCGCGCACCGGGTTCGGGCACGACTTCGGCTCGTTCGAACGGTCGCGGCCGCACCCGTTCGTCACGGCGATGGTCGGCACCCTGTCCCACGCGCAGCGCCTGAACAACGTGCCGCCGCCGCTGGCCCCGCTGCTGCTGCGCCGGGCGAACCGGCGCAACGCCGAGGACATCGCGCGGCTCGGCCACATCGTCGACGAGGTGGTCCGCCGTCGGCGCGCCGACGGGCACGCGGACGGCGATCTGCTGGACCGGATGCTGGAGACCGCGCACCCGGTCACCGGGGAGCGGCTGTCCGCGGAGAACGTACGCCGCCAGGTCATCACCTTCCTGGTGGCCGGTCACGAGACCACCTCCGGCGCCCTGTCCTTCGCCCTCCACCACCTGTCCCTCCACCCGGACGTGGCGGACCGCGCCCGCGCCGAGGTGGACCGTGTCTGGGGCGACACGGACACGCCCGCCTACGAGCAGGTCGCCCGCCTCCGGTACGTCCGCCGTGTCCTCGACGAGTCGCTGCGGCTGTGGCCGACGGCGCCGGCGTACTCGCGTGAGGCGACCCAGGACACGGTGCTGGCGGACGAGCATCCGATGCGGCGGGGCGCGTGGACGCTGGTGCTCGTGCCGATGCTGCACCGGGACCCCGAGGTGTGGGGCGCGGACGCCGACCACTTCGACCCGGACCGCTTCGAACCGGCGGCGGTGCGCTCCCGGCCGCCCCACACCTACAAGCCCTTCGGCACGGGCGCCCGCGCCTGCATCGGCCGCCAGTTCGCCCTGCACGAGGCGACCCTGGTCCTGGGTCTGCTCCTCCGCCGCTACGACCTGCGCCCAGACCCGTCGTACCGCCTCCGCGTGACGGAACGGCTCACGTTCATGCCGGAGGGACTGCGGCTGCGTCCGGCGCGGCGCGATCCGCTGCGGGCCGGGATTCCGGCGCGGCGGACGGACAGCGGGACCGCGTCCGGGGGCGCCGGCGGCCCGGCCGGCTGAGCACGAGACGCCGAGGCCGGCATGGCCGTCGTGTCCCGCCGCGGGGCGTGCCGCCGCCTGCTTCGGCGCGGCTCCGCGTCGGCCCGGACGCGGGTGCCCCCGCTCGGCACGCGATGGCCGGAGCACGGGGTGTGCGCCCCCCGGACAGGGCGTCGCGGAGCCCAGGACCGTGAGGTGAAGGCGCTCGTCACTCGTCCCAGGACTCCTCCTCGTCGGGCGGGAGCAGGCCCTCCAGGCGGTCCGGGTCCGCCAGGATGTAGAGGGCCGTGATGCGCCCGTCGTGGACCGTGGCCGTCAGGACCGAGCCGACACGGCCGTCGACCACGCTGACCAGGCCGGGGGCGCCGTTGACCAGAACCATGCGGGCGGTCGCGTTGTAGCGGGAGAACAGCATCGCCGACTCCGCGACACGCTGCGCGCCCCGGAGCCGCTTGGAGCCTGCCACGCCCCGGACCAGCGCGCCCGCGTCCGCGCGCAGCACCACGTCGGGGTGGAGCACGGCGAGCAGTGCCTCGAAGTCGCCGGTGCGCGCGGCGGCGCGGAACGCGTCGAGGGCCTGCCGCTGCCGCGCCGTGTCCGGGTCGGACGGCGGGGCCGAGTCGCGGACTCGGCGGCGGGCCCGGCCGGCGAGCTGACGGGTCGCGGCCGGGGTGCGCTCCACCACCGCGGCGATGTCGTCGAACGGCACGGCGAACATGTCGTGCAGCACGAACGCCAGCCGCTCGTCGGGGTTGAGGGTCTCCATCACGACCAGCAGGGCGATGCCCACCGAATCGGCCTCCAGCGCCTCCTGCTCCGGGTCGACCCGGGACAGCGGCCGGAGCACCGGGTCCGGGACGAACGTGTCGTCCATCGGCTGCTCCCGGCGTGCCGTGCGCGAGCGCAGCAGATCCAGACAGATGCGGCCGGTGACCGTGGTGAGCCAGCCGCCCAGGTTGTCGATCTCGCCGGGCTCCACGCGGCCCAGCCGCAGCCACGCCTCCTGCACGGCGTCCTCCGCCTCGGCGAGCGAGCCGAGCATGCGGTAGGCGACCGCCCTGAGGTGGGCGCGGTGCTCCTCGAAGCTCCGCGCGAGCCGTTCCTCGTCTCCCCCCACGGCGCTCACCTCGGGAACAGCTCGAAGGCGACCGCCGGACGGTTCCCGAACCGCTTCCCCGTCTCCTCGGCGAAGCCCGTCAGCAGCGTGCGCGCGTACGTCTGCGGGTCCTCGTCGGTGAGCGCCTCGATGTAGGTGCGGTGCTCCAGCAGGGAACGCACCGCCCGCTCCAGTCCGGCGGTCGCGTCCACCGCGTGGGTGGGCGAGCTCGAACCGGCGACCGCCACCCAGCGCACGCCGTCCCAGGGTTCGAGGCCCTGGTCGGTCAGCTCCGGGAAGATCCAGCGGTTGCCGGCGTCCCCGGCCGCGTCGAGCGTGGCCCGGCCGACGGCCACGTGGTCCGGGGTGTTCCACGCGGTGCCGCCCCAGGTGTCCCGGTGGTTCAGGGTGATCACCAGCTCCGGCCGGTACCGGCGGATCGCCGCCGCGATGTCCCGGCGCAGGGCGGGGCCGTACTCGATCACCCCGTCCGCGTGGTCGAGGAAGGCGACCTCGGACACGCCCACCACGGCCGCGCTCGCCCGCTGTTCGAGCTCCCGGAGCGGTCCGCACCTGGCCGGCTCCAGCGTGTCGATGCCCGCCTCGCCGCGGGTCGCCAGCACGTAGGAGACCTCGCGGCCCGCGTCGGTCCAGACCGCGATCGCCGCCGCGCAGCCGTACTCCAGGTCGTCGGGGTGGGCGACGACGGCCAGCGCGCGCTGCCAGTCGTCGGGCATGGGTCGGAGTTGACTGTTCGTCGGCTCGGTCATGCTCCGCAGGTTAACCCCCGCCACCGACAGTGCACGGGGCGCGCGGTCAGGCGTCGTCGCGGTCAGACCTCGTCGCGGGCGAGGGCGAGCAGACGGTCCAGGACGCGAGGGCCTCCGGTGCGGACGCCGTCGTGCTCGAACTCGTCGGTGACCCAGGTGCGCAGGCCGTGGACCGCCCGGGCGGTGGCCAGGGAGTGCGCGGTGTCGACGTACATGTCGTCGTGGTAGACGGCCGCCGCGGCCGGGACCTCGTTGGCGGCCAGGCGGGCCGGGTCGTACAGCGGGGTCCAGTCCGTGCGGGCGGCGAGGAGTTCCGCGGTCTCGCGCAGGGGACGCAGCGCCGGGTCGCAGTCGAACATCCAGGGGTGGACCGTCTCGCCGGTGAACAGCACGGGCTCCTCGCCCGCGAGCGCCTTGGCCGCGTCGAACTGCGGGAACTCGGACCGGACCCGCTCGGCGGACCAGGCGGTGGGGCGGGCGTCCTGGGCGTAGATCGCCTCGTGGAGCAGCGCGTAGAGGGGGTGTCCGGCGAAGGACAGCAGGGCCTGCGCCTGCTCCTGGAAGGCGTCGGAGAGCCGCGGGCCGGAGGGGGTGGGGACGAAGGCGTCCTCGAGGAGGTAGTGCAGGCGGTGGCTGCCGTCGCCGCTGCCGAGCATCAGGCCGAGGGACTGGAACGCCTCGACGGTGAACCGGTAGCCGTTCGGCAGGACCACGTCGTGGGTGAGGAGGTGGTCGGCGATGCGGCGGGCGCGCTCGACGTCCCGCGGGTAGCGGGCGTAGTGGGCGGCGACCTTGCGCTCGATGCGCGGGTAGGCGGCCCGGTAGACGTCGTCGGCGTGCGCGTCGAGGGAGGGCAGGCCGCCGGTGATCAGCGCGGTGTCCAGTCCCTCGGGGGCCATGGAGAGGTAGGCGACGGTGCAGAAGCCGCCGAAGCTCTGGCCGAGCACGGTCCAGCGGGCGCCGCCGGTGACCTGCGGGCGGATGACCTCGCAGTCCCGGACGATCGAGTCGGAGCGGAAGCGGGTGAGGTGGTCGGCCTGCTCGGCGGGGCCGCCGCGCAGCGGGAGCGTCTGCCGGTTGGCGGGGGTGGAGGCGCCGGTTCCGCGCTGGTCGAGGAGGAGGACCCGGTAGTCCTCCAGGGCGCGGCCGAGCCAGGCCGGCTTGCCGACGAAACGGTTCGCCCCGAACCCCGGGCCGCCCTGGAGGTACAGCAGCCAGGGCAGGTCCCGGTCGGCCTTGTCCCGGGCGACGACCTCGCGCGCGTACAGCTCGATCGTCTCCCCCGAGGGGTTGTCGTGATCGAGGGGCACGGTGAACCGGCGGTCGGTGAGGACCACTCCGGGCTGGCGGTAGGTGTCGGTCAACGGGACTCCCGGGACGAACGGATTGTCGGGCCGCGACCCAGTTCAGCACATGTTCCTGCGGCCAACGACCCCGGGATCATGAAAAAGTTCCTGAATGCCGGTCAACGCGCCGACAGGCTGGAGCGCCGTACGACCAGCTCCGGGGCGAGCACGACGCGACGGTGCTCGTGCGGGGCGCCGGTGTCCTCGGTCTCCTCCAGCAGCAGTTCGGCGGCCAGCGCGCCCATGGTGACGGCGGGCTGCCGCACGGAGGTGAGCGGCACGGCCGCCGCGGCGGCGAACTCGATGTCGTCGTAGCCGACGATGGCGAGGTCGTCGGGGACGCCGACACCCGCCGCGTACATCGCCTGGAGCACGCCGAGGGCGAGCAGGTCGTTGGCGCAGAACGCGGCGGTGGGGCGGTGGGCCAGGCCGAGGAGACGGGCGCCGGCGTCGCGTCCGGCGGCGACGTCGAGCCGCTCGGTGGGCAGCTCGTGCAGGCTGTCCGGGCCTAGCCCGGCCTCGGCGAGGGCGTCGAGGGCGCCGGTACGACGGTCCCGGACCTGGTTGAGTCCGGGCGGGCCGCTGACGTACGCGATGGAGCGGTGCCCGGCGTCGACCAGGTGCCGCACGGCCAGTGCGCCGCCGGCCACGTCGTCGACGGAGACGGAGCACTCCGTGGTGCCCTCGGCGACCCGGTCGACCAGCACGAAGGGAATGCCGTGGCGGCGGAACGCCTCGATGTTGCGGCCGCTGGCGTCGGCGGGGGTGAGCAGCACGCCGCGTACCCGCTGTTCGGCGAAGAGGGACAGGTACTCGGCCTCCTCGCTCGGGCTCTGGGCGCTGTTGCAGACCATGACGCCGAGGCCGGCCTGGCGTGCGGCCCGCTCGGCGCCGCGCGCCACGTCGACGAAGAAGGGGTTGCCCATGTCGAGGACGAGCAGGCCCATGATGCGGCTGCGTCCGGCGCGCAGCTGGCGGGCGGACTCGCTGCGGACGTAACCGAGCCGGTCGATGGCGGACAGCACCCGGGCGCGGGTCTCGGCGGCGACCGTGTCCGGACGGTTGATCACGTTGGAGACGGTGCCGACGGAGACTCCGGCGACGCGGGCGACGTCCTTGATACCCACCGACTGGGCCATCGGACAGGGACCTCCAGGGACACGGGGAGACGGGGGCGGCGCGGGCGGGCCCTCACACTACCCGCACGTCCGGCCCTTTTCGGTCACGGGCCGGGCGGGCCCGTGACCGTCAGTCGAGGTGGAAGACCTCGGTGAGCGGGGTCATCGCCTCGTCGGGCCGGGAGCCGTCGAGGGACTCGAAGAAGGGCGCCATCTCGGTCTGCCAGCGGGCGTTGACCCCGGTGGCCTCCATGCCGGCCTTCGCCGCCTCGAAGTCGTCGGTCTCCAGGTAACCGACGAGGAGGCCGTCGTCGCGGAGGAAGAGGGAGTAGTTGTGCCAGCCGGTGGTTGAGAGCGCCTCGCGCATCTCGGGCCACACGGCGGCATGGCGTGCGCGGTACTCGTCGATGCGGTCCTGGCGGACCTTGAGCAGGAAGCAGACGCGTCGCACGGAGGGCCGCCTTCCGGGAAGCAGCTCGAGGGGTCAGAAGTCGAACTGGTCGATGTTCTCGGCGTTGAAGACGGTGGGCTTGCCCAGGTTGATCACGCCGTCCTTGCCGATCGTGTACTCGCCCATCGGACCGGCCGTGAACGTCTCGCCCTCCTGGCCGGTGATCTGGCCGGAGGCGAGCGCGATCGCGGTGCGGGCGGCCAGCTCGCCGAGCTTGGCCGGGTCCCACAGCTCGAACGCCTCGACGGTGCCGTTCTTGACGTACGTGCGCATGTCGTTGGGGGTGCCGAGGCCGGTGAGCTTGACCTTGCCCTTGTACTTGGAGCCGGACAGGTACTGGGCGGCGGCCTTGATGCCGACGGTGGTCGGGGAGATGATCCCCTTCAGGTCCGGGTACTCCTGGAGCAGGCCCTGGGTCTGCTGGAAGGACTGCTGCGCGTCGTCGTTGCCGTAGGCGACCTTGACCAGCTTCATGTCCTTGTACCGGGGATCCTCGAGCTCGTCCTTCATGAACTGGATCCAGGTGTTCTGGTTGGTCGCGGTCTGCGCGGCGGACAGGATCGCGATCTCGCCCTTGTAGCCGATCTGTTCGGCGAGCAGCTGCACCTCGGTGCGGCCGAGATCCTCGGCGGACGCCTGCGAGACGAAGGCGTCACGGCAGTCGGCCTTGGTGTCGGAGTCGTAGGTGACGACCTTGATGTCGTTCCTCATGGCCTGCTTGAGCGCGGTGCACAGGGCGCCGGGGTCCTGTGCGGAGACGGCCATCGCGTCGACCTGCTGCTGGGTGAGCGTGTTGACGTAGGAGACCTGGCCGGCGGTATCGGTGGCGCTGGTGGGGCCGACCTCCTTGAAGGCGGAGCCGAGCTCCTTGACGGCCTTCTCGCCGCCCTTGTCGGCGGAGGTGAAGTAGGGGTTGTTGACCTGCTTGGGCAGGAAGCCGACGGTGAGGCCCTTCTTGGTGGCGGCGTCCGGGTCGGCCTTGCCGGCGGAGGCGGCGGCGCCGCCCTCGTTCTTGACGTCCTCCCTGGTGGTGCCGCCGCACGCGGTGGCGGTCAGGGCGAGGGAGGTGACGGCGGCGAGGGCCGCACAGGTACGGCGGAGGGTTGCTGTGCGCATGGCGGGTTCCTTGAGGGCGAGGGCGGTTCAGGAGGTCGGTGCGGGCGTCTTGCGGTCCGGAGGGGGTGGGGCGGCCGCCCTCCGTCCCGCCCTGGCCGCGGCGATCTGCCGGGCGACGCGCGGGCCGAGCACGGACAGCACGAGGAGCACGCCGGTGACGACGATCTGGGACTGGGCGGTGACGTCCCTCAGGCTCATCACGTTCTGCAGAGCTCCCAGCAGGAACACGCCGGCGATCGCGCCGCCGAGGGTGCCCTTGCCGCCGTCGAAGTCGATGCCGCCCAGCAGCACCGCCGCGACGACGGACAGTTCGAGACCGGTGGCGTTGTCGTAGCGGGCGCTGGCGTAGTGCAGCGCCCAGAAGACGCCGGTGAGGGCCGACATCAGGCCGGTCACGGTGAACAGGATCAGCTTCTGCCGCTTGACGCGGATGCCGGCGAACCGGGCGGCCTCCTCGCCGGCGCCGATCGCGAACAGCGACCGCCCGAACGGGGTGGCGTGCAGGGCGACGACGGCGATCGCGAGCAGCACCAGGAAGGGCAGGAAGGCGTACGGGACGAAGGTGTCGCCGATGCGTCCGGCGGCGAAGTCCAGGTAGGCGGAGGGGAAGTCGGTGACCGCGTCGGAGCCGAGCACGATCTGCGCGATGCCCCGGTAGGCGGCGAGGGTGCCGATGGTGACGGCGAGCGAGGGCAGCCCCAGCCGGGTCACCAGCAGGCCGTTGACCAGGCCGCACACGACGCCGATGAGCAGACAGACCGGGATGATCGTCTCGATGGCCATGCCCTGGTTCCACAGGGCGCCCATCACCGCGCCGGACAGCCCGGCGGTGGAGGCCACGGACAGGTCGATCTCGCCGGACACGACGAGCAGCGTCATGGGCAGCGCGATCAGCGCGATCGGCAGGGTGTTGCCGATCAGGAACGACAGGTTGAGGGCGTTGCCGAAGCCGTCGACGGTGGTGAACGACAGCAGCAGGACGACCACGAGCAGGGCACCGACGACCGTGTCCCAGCGAACGGCGCGCGTGAGGGAGTCAGGCATGGCGGGCGTTCCTCTTCTTCAGGGCGGAGGCCACGCGCAGCGCGACGATCCGGTCGACCGCGATGGCGAGGACGAGCAGGACGCCGTTGATGGCGAGCACCCACACGGAACTGACGCCGAGGGCGGGCAGCACGCTGTTGACCGACGTCAGCAGCAGCGCGCCGAGCGCGGCGCCGTAGACGCTCCCCGAGCCGCCGGTGAAGACGACGCCGCCGACCACGACCGCGCTGACGACGGTGAGTTCGTAGCCGCTGCCGGTGCCGGAGTCGACGTTGCCGAACCGGGCGAGGTACAGCGCGCCGGCCAGTCCGGCGAGGGCGCCGCAGAAGGTGTACGCGGCGAGGATCCGCCTGCGCACCGGGATGCCGGCGAGCCGGGCCGCCTCCGGGTGGGAGCCGAGCGCGTACAGTTCGCGTCCGCCGCCGAAGTGCCGCAGGTAGTACGCCGTCGCCACCAGCACCGCGAGCGCGATCAGCGCCAGGTGGGGCACCGCGGAGATGCCGCCGGAGCCGAAGCCGACGAACCCGCCGGGGAGATCGGCCGCGGTGATCTGACGGGAGCCGACCCAGATGGAGTCGACGCCGCGGATGATGTACAGCGTGCCGAGGGTGACGACGAGGGCGGGCACCTGGCCGAGGGAGACGAGCAGGCCGTTGAGCAGGCCGAAGCCGATGCCGAGCAGGACGGCGAGGGCCACGGCGACGACCGGGTCGCCGCCGTTCTGGAGGTGCAGGCCGGCGGCGAAGGCGCTGATGCCGAGGGTGGAGCCGACGGACAGGTCGACGTTGCGGGTGATGACCACCAGGGCCTGGCCGGTGGCGACGAGGACCAGGATGGCCGCGTTCAGCAGCAGGTCCTTGATGCCCTGCTCGGACAGGAACTCGCTGTTGCCGGCCTGGGTGACGGCGATCATCCCCAGGAACACGGCCAGGATGGCGAGTTCGCGCATCTTGAAGACGCGGTCCACCAGCCGGGTGGCGCCGGCCTTCGGCACCTCGGCGACGGGGGCTTCGTCGGGAGCGGTGACCGTCATGCCGTGCCCCTTTCGTTCGCTTCTCCGCCCGTGCGGCGCGGAGGTGCGGGCGTCGTGTCCGTCTGCGGGCCGGTGGCCGCAAGCGCTCCCCCACTGCCTGAAGGGTGTGGGCGGTGCCCCCGTCTCACGCGGCCCTCCCGGTGGCTGCGGCCATCACGGTTTCCTCGGTGGCGTCGGAGCGGGGGATCTCGGCGGTGAGCCGGCCCTCGTGCATCACCAGCACGCGGTCGGCCATGCCGAGGACCTCGGGCAGGTCGGAGGAGATCATCAGGACGGCCACGCCGTCGGCGGCGAGCTGCGACAGCAGCCGGTGCACCTCGGCCTTGGTGCCGACGTCGATGCCGCGCGTGGGCTCGTCCACGATCAGCACCTTGGGGCGCGTGGCGAGCCACTTGGCGAGGACGACCTTCTGCTGGTTGCCGCCGGACAGCGTGTTCACCGTGTCGGCGATACGGGCGTACTTGACGCGGAGCTTCACGGCCCAGTCGAGGGAGCGGCGGCGTTCGGCCCCTCGGTCCATCAGCCCGGCCCTCACGGTGACGCCGAGGCCGGTGAGGCCGATGTTGCGCTCGATGGACATGTCCATCACCAGGCCCTGGGCGCGCCGGTCCTCGGGGACCAGGGCGAGTCCGGCGGCCATCGCGGTGGACGGGGAGCCGTTGGTGAGCCTGCGTCCGTCGACCTCGACCTCGCCGGCGTCCCGGCGGTCGATGCCGAAGACCGCGCGGGCCACCTCGGTGCGTCCGGCGCCGACCAGTCCGGCGAGCCCCACGATCTCGCCGCGCCGCACCTCGAAGGAGACGTCGGTGAAGACGCCCTCTCGGCTGAGGCGACGCACGCTCAGGGCGGTCTCGCCGGGTGTCACGTCCTGCTTGGGGTAGAGCTCGGCCAGGTCGCGGCCGACCATACGGCGGACCAGGTCGTCCTCGGTCATCCCGTCGAGGGGTTCGCTCGCGATCCAGGCGCCGTCACGCAGGGTGGTGACCCTCCGGCAGATCTCGAAGATCTCCTCCAGGCGGTGCGAGACGAACAGGACGACCGCGCCCTGGTCGCGCAGCGCGCGGACGACGCCGAAGAGTCGGGCGACCTCGCTGTTGGTGAGGGCGGCGGTGGGCTCGTCCATGATCAGGACGCGGGCGTCGAAGGAGAGCGCCTTGGCGATCTCGACGATCTGCTGGTCGGCGATGGACAGTCCGCGGGCGGGCCGGTCCGGGTCCAGTTCGACGCCGAGCCGCTTCATCAGGGCGGTGGTGGCGTCACGCGTCGCCCGGTGGTCGATCCGGCGCAGGGCGCGGCGGGGCTGACGGCCCATGAAGATGTTCTCGGCCATCGACAGGTCGGGGAAGAGGGTCGGCTCCTGGTAGATCACGGCGATGCCGGCGTCGCGGGCGTCTCCGGGGCCGTGGAAGACGACGGGCGCGCCGTCGAGCAGCACCTGGCCGGCGTCCGGCCGGTGCACTCCGGCGAGCGTCTTGATGAGCGTGGACTTGCCGGCTCCGTTCTCCCCGGCCAGGGCGTGCACCTCCCCGGGGAACAGCTCCAGGGAGACGTCCCGCAGCGCGCGGACCGCGCCGAAGGACTTCGAGATGCCCTTGAGCGCGAGAACCGGGGCCGGACCCGTGTCGGACGGGTGGGTCATGAGGGCTCCTCGACGACGTCGCCGGGGCGGCCCTGACGACGTCATGAAAGGTTTCAACCGGATTGCCGGGACGTTAGGCGTGTCCCGCATGTCACGTCAATGGGTCACGGTCGAAAAACTTTCGGCGGGTTCGGGTCACGCCCAGGTCACGGGAGAAGGCGAGGGTCGGAGGGGTTGACACCCCTTCGGGGGGCACCTAGCTTCGCGTTCTGAATCGTTTCACTCTCTGGTCGTTACGACCTGATGTCACAGGAGCCCTGACGTGACCGAGCGCGCCGCGGTGAAAGCCGTTCTCAAGACCCAGGCAGTCGAGACGCCGTCGTGGGCGTACGGCAACTCGGGCACCCGGTTCAAGGTGTTCGCGCAGCAGGGCGTCCCGCGTGATCCGATGGAGAAGCTGGACGACGCGGCCAAGGTGCACGAGTTCACGGGTGTGGCGCCGACCGTGGCGCTGCACATCCCCTGGGACACGGTCGACGACTACGCGGCGCTGGCCCGGCACGCCGAGGACCGCGGACTGCGGCTCGGCGCGATCAACTCCAACACCTTCCAGGACGACGACTACCGGCTCGGCTCCGTCTGCCACCCGGACGCGTCCGTGCGCCGGAAGGCCGTGGACCATCTGCTGGAGTGCGTCGACATCATGGACGCGACCGGGTCGAAGGACCTCAAGCTGTGGTTCGCGGACGGCACCAACTACCCAGGGCAGGACGACATCCGGGCCCGGCAGGACCGGCTGGCGGAGGCGCTCGCCGAGGTGTACGAGCGGCTCGGGGACGACCAGCGGATGCTGCTGGAGTACAAGCTGTTCGAGCCGGCGTTCTACACGACGGACGTCCCCGACTGGGGGACGGCGTACGCGCACTGCCTGAGACTGGGGCCGAAGGCACGGGTGGTGGTGGACACGGGGCATCACGCGCCGGGCACGAACATCGAGTTCATCGTGGCGACGCTGCTGCGGGAGGGGAAGCTCGGAGGGTTCGACTTCAACTCGCGGTTCTACGCCGACGACGACCTGATGGCCGGCGCGGCCGACCCGTTCCAGCTGTTCCGGATCATGTACGAGGTGGTCCGCGGCGGCGGGTTGTCGGGGGACGTGGCGTTCATGCTGGACCAGTGCCACAACGTGGAATCGAAGATCCCGGCGATCGTGCGGTCGGTGATGAACGTGCAGGAGGCCACCGCCAAGGCGCTGTTGGTCGACCGGGACGCGTTGGGGGCGGCGCAGCGGGCCGGGGACGTGCTCGGCGCCAACGCCGTGTTGATGGACGCGTTCAGTACGGACGTGCGTCCGCTTCTTCGGGAGGTGCGGGAGGAGATGGGGCTGGATCCCGATCCCATGGCGGCGTACGCGCGGTCGGGGTGGGCCGAGAAGATCGTGGCCGAGCGGGTGGGGGGTGAGCAGGCGGGCTGGGGGGCGTAGGCGTCTGCCGGGTTCCTGTTTCGTCACCGGGCGCGGGTGCGTCGTGGTTGAGCGCGCAGTTCCCCGCGCCCCTGAGGACCTGTGCTCACCCTTCTTCACAAGGACTGGTTGTCATGGTCAACAGCGAAGTCGCTGCTCTGCTTGTTCGGGCGCGTCGGCTGGGGAGCGATCCCCGGAACACCAACTACGCCGGAGGGAACGCCTCCGCCAAGGGGCGTGAGGTCGACCCCGTCACCGGGGGCGATGTGGAGCTGATGTGGGTCAAGGGGTCCGGTGGGGATCTCGGGACCCTGACCGAGGGCGGGCTGGCCGTGTTGCGGCTGGACCGGCTGCGGGCGCTCGCCGACGTGTATCCGGGCGTGGAGCGCGAGGACGAGATGGCCGGCGCGTTCGACTACTGCCTCCACGGCAAGGGCGGTGCCGCGCCTTCCATCGACACCGCGATGCACGGGCTCGTCGACGCCGCCCACGTCGATCATCTGCACCCCGATTCGGGCATTGCGCTGGCGTGTGCGGCCGACGGGGAGAAGCTGACCGCCGAGTGCTTCGGCGACACCGTGGTGTGGGTGCCGTGGCGGAGGCCCGGGTTCCAGCTGGGGCTGGACATCGCCGCCGTGAAGGCCGCGCATCCGCAGGCCGTCGGGTGTGTGCTCGGGGGGCACGGGATCACCGCGTGGGGTGACACCTCCGAGGAGTGCGAGCGGAACTCGCTGCACATCATCCGCACCGCCGAGCGGTTCCTCGCCGAGCGGGGGCGGCCCGAGCCGTTCGGGCCGGTGGTCGAGGGGTACGAGGCACTGCCGGAGGGCGAGCGGCGGGCGCGCGCGGCGGCTCTCGCGCCGTACGTGCGGGCGCTCGCCTCGCAGGACCGGCCGCAGGTGGGGCACTTCGACGACTCCGAGGCAGTGCTGGACTTCCTTGCGCGGGCCGGGCATCCGCGGCTCGCCGCGCTGGGGACGTCGTGCCCGGACCACTTCCTGCGCACCAAGGTGCGTCCGCTGGTGCTGGATCTGCCGCCGTCCGCGCCGCTCGACGAGGTGGTGACGCGGCTGGAGGAGCTGCACGCCGACTACCGACGGGAGTACGCCGCCTACTACGAGCGGCACGCGGAGCCGGACTCCCCCGCGATGCGCGGCGCGGACCCGGCGATCGTGCTGGTGCCGGGCGTCGGCGTGTTCAGCTTCGGCAAGGACAAGCAGACGGCGCGGGTGGCCGGGGAGTTCTACCTCAACGCGATCAACGTGATGCGCGGGGCCGAGGCGGTCTCCACGTATGCGCCGATCGAGGAGTCGGAGAAGTTCCGCATCGAGTACTGGGCGCTGGAGGAGGCCAAGCTGCGGCGGATGCCGCCACCGAAGCCGCTGGCCACCCGGGTGGCCTTGGTGACCGGCGCGGGCAGCGGGATCGGGAAGGCCATCGCGCGGCGGCTGGCCGCCGAGGGCGCGTGTGTCGTCGTGGCCGATCTGAACGGGGAGAACGCGGCCCGCGTCGCGGAGGAGCTGGGCGGTCCTGACAAGGCCGTCGCGGTGACCGTGGACGTGACGGACGAGGAGCAGATCGCCGCTGCCTTCCGGGAGGCCGTGCTCGCCTTCGGCGGGGTGGACCTGGTGGTGAACAACGCCGGTATCTCCCTCTCCAAGCCCCTGCTGGAGACGTCCGCGAAGGACTGGGACCTCCAGCACTCCGTCATGGCCCGGGGTTCGTTCCTGGTGTCGCGGGAGGCGGCGCGGGTCATGACCGCGCAGCGGCTGGGCGGCGACATCGTGTACATCGCCAGCAAGAACGCCGTGTTCGCGGGCCCCGACAACATCGCGTACTCGGCCGCCAAGGCCGACCAGGCCCACCAGGTGCGGCTGCTGGCGGCTGAGCTGGGTGAGCACGGCATCCGGGTCAACGGCGTCAACCCGGACGGCGTGGTGCGCGGTTCGGGGATCTTCGCGGGCGGCTGGGGTGCTCAGCGGGCGGCCGTCTACGGGGTGCCGGAGGAGAAGCTGGGCGAGTTCTACGCGCAGCGGACGCTGCTGAAGCGGGAGGTGCTGCCGGAGCACGTGGCGAACGCCGTGTTCGCGCTGACCGGCGGCGACCTCACCCACACCACCGGGCTGCACGTCCCGGTCGACGCCGGCGTCGCCGCCGCCTTCCTGCGATGAGCGGCGGCGCGGGGGCGTACGCGGCGGTCGATCTCGGCGCGTCCAGCGGGCGCGTCATGGTCGGCCGGGTGGGGCCCGGCATCCTGGAGCTGACGGAGGCGCACCGGTTCCCGAACCGGCCGGTGCGGGTGCCGGAGGGGCTGCGCTGGGACGTGCTGGGGCTGTACGCGGGGGTGCTGGACGGGCTGCGGGCGGCCGGGGCCGTGGACTCCGTCGGCATCGACAGCTGGGCCGTCGACCACGGACTGCTCGACGCCGACGGGGCGCTGCTGGGCAACCCCGTGCATTACCGCGACGGGCGGACCGACACCGTGGCGGAGAAGGTGTGGGCGACCGTGCCGGCCTCGGAGCTGTACGCGGCGACCGGGCTGCAGTACGCGCCGTTCAACACGCTGTACCAGCTCGTAGCGGCGCGCGGCACACGGCAGTTCGCGCAGGCGGAGCGGCTGCTGCTGATGCCCGACCTGCTGGCGTACTGGCTGACCGGGGAGCAGGGCACCGAGCTGACCAACGCCTCCACCACGCAGCTGATCGACCCGCGCACCCGCACCTGGGCGCACCCGGTCGCGGAGCGGCTGGGCATCGACCTGGGGCTGTTCGCGCCGCTGCGTCAGCCGGGCGATCCGGCGGGGATGCTGCGGCCCGAGGTGCTGGAGGAGACCGGGCTCGCCGGGACGGTACCGGTGACGGCGGTCGCCTCGCACGACACGGCGTCGGCGGTTGCCGCGGTACCGGCGGACGGTGAGCGGTTCGCGTACATCTGCACCGGCACCTGGTCGCTGGCCGGTCTCGAGCTGGACGCGCCCGTGCTGACCGAGGAGAGCCGGGCCGCGAACTTCACCAACGAGCTGGGGCTCGACGGCACGGTCCGCTACCTGCGCAACATCATGGGGCTGTGGCTGCTCCAGGAGTGCCTGCGGGCCTGGGGCGAGCCGGATCTGGGCGCGCTGCTGCGGGAGGCGGCCGGGGCGCCGGCGCTGCGGTCGGTGGTGGACGCCGGGGACACCGCGTTCCTGGCGCCGGGGCGGATGCCGGAGCGGATCGCCGAGGCGTGCCGCGCCTCGGGCCAGCCGGTGCCGGACTCCCCCGCCGCGACCGTGCGCTGCGTCCTCGACTCGCTCGCCCTCGCCCACCGCACCGCCGTCGAGGACGCCCAGCGGCTCGCCGGACGTGCGGTGGACGTGGTGCACGTGGTGGGCGGCGGCACCCGCAACGCGCTGCTGTGCCAGCTGACCGCCGACGCCTGCGGGCTGCCGGTGGTGGCCGGGCCGGCCGAGGCGGCGGCGTTCGGCAACGTGCTGGTGCAGGCCCGCGCCCAGGGTCGGGCCGGTGACCTCGCCGGGATGCGGCGGTCGCTGGCCGGCGCCCAGCCGCTCGCGCGGTACGAGCCGCGCGGCGACACCCGGCGGTGGAAGGCGGCCCGCGCCCGGCTCGCCGGTTGCTGACCGGGTCTCCCCGGGACGCCCGGACCCGCACTACCCTGCCCCACACCCGATGATCGACCGGACGAGGAGCCGCGATGCGTGTCGCCCTGTTCCTGACCTGCGTCAACGACACGCTCCATCCCGACACCGGCCGCGCCGTGGTGAAGCTGCTCACCCGGCTGGGCGTCGACGTCGACTTCCCCGAGGCGCAGACCTGTTGCGGTCAGGCCCACTACAACACCGGGTACCGGCACGAGACGGAGCCGATGGCCCGTCACTTCGCCGACGTCTTCCGCGACCACGACGCGATCGTGACGCCCTCCGGGTCGTGCGGGGCGATGGTGCGGGAGCTGTACCCGCGGATGGGGGAACGGGCCCGGTCCGAGGGGCGCGGGGACGGTCTCGCGACAGTGCTGGCGCCGGTCGTGCAGAAGACGTACGAACTCACCGAGTTCCTGGTGGACGTGCTGGGGGTGACGGACGTCGGGGCGTACTACCCGCACCGGGTGACGTACCACCCGACCTGTCACGGTCTGCGCTCCCTCGGGCTGGGCGAGCGGCCGCTGCGGCTGCTGCGCGCGGTGAAGGGACTGGAGCTGCTGGAGCTGCCGGGCGCGGACGAGTGCTGCGGGTTCGGCGGGACGTTCGCGCTGAAGAACGCCGACGTGTCGGCGGCCATGGGCGCGGACAAGGTGCGCAACGCCGAGGCGACGGGCGCCGAGGTGCTGTGCGCGGCGGACAACTCCTGTCTGATGCACATCGGCGGCACGATGACGCGGCTGCGGACCGGCATGCGGCCGGTGCACATCGCGGAGATCCTGGCGAGCACGGAGGAGGACCCGGCCGTATGAGCGGAACGTTCGTCGGTATGCCCGCTTTCCCGGCGGCGGCCCGGGAGGCCGTGCGGGACACGACGCTGCGCGGCAATCTGCGGCACGCCACGCACACCATCCGTGCCAAGAGGGCGCGGGCGGTCGCGGAGCTGGACGACTGGGAGCGGCTGCGGCAGGCCGGGAAGCGCATCAAGGACCGCACGCTGCGTCATCTCGACCGCTACCTGGTGCAGTTGGAGGAGTCGGTGACGGCGGCGGGCGGTGTGGTCCACTGGGCCGCCGACGCCGACGAGGCGAACCGGATCGTCTCCGAACTGGTGAAGGCGACCGGCGAGACGGAGGTCGTCAAGGTCAAGTCGATGGCCACGCAGGAGATCGCCCTGAACGAGGCGCTGGAGGCGCAGGGCATCCATGCGTACGAGACCGATCTCGCCGAGCTGATCGTGCAGTTGGGCAAGGACCGGCCGTCGCACATCCTGGTCCCGGCGATCCACCGCAACCGCGGGGAGATCCGGGAGATCTTCGTGCGGGAGATGGGCGAGTGGGGGCGCCCCGCGCCCGAAGGGCTCACCGACACGCCCGCCGACCTCGCCGAGGCGGCGCGGCTGCATCTGCGGGAGAAGTTCCTGCGCGCCAAGGTCGGCGTCTCCGGCGCCAACTTCATGGTCGCCGAGACCGGCACGCTCGTCGTGGTGGAGTCCGAGGGCAACGGGCGGATGTGCCTCACCCTGCCCGAGACGCTGATCTCGGTGGTGGGCATCGAGAAGATCGTGCCGACCTGGCAGGACCTGGAGGTGTTCCTGCAAACCCTCCCCCGCTCCTCCACCGCCGAGCGGATGAACCCGTACACCTCGATGTGGACCGGGACCACGGACGCGGACGGTCCGCGCGCCTTCCATCTGGTGCTGCTGGACAACGGCCGCACCGACACCCTCGCCGACGAGGTGGGCCGGCAGGCGCTGCGCTGCATCCGCTGCTCCGCCTGTCTGAACGTCTGCCCGGTGTACGAGCGGGCCGGCGGGCACGCGTACGGCTCGGTCTATCCCGGCCCGATCGGTGCCATCCTCAGCCCTCAACTGCGGGGCACCGGCAGCGAGATCGACGCCTCGCTGCCGTACGCGTCCTCGCTGTGCGGGGCCTGCTACGAGGTGTGCCCGGTCGCCATCGACATCCCCGAGGTGCTGGTGCATCTTCGGGAGCGGGTCGTGGAGGGCGGCGAGGCCGTCCGCGAGGGCAACAAGGTGCGGCTGCGGCCCGCGAAGGGCCACGCGGCCGAACGGGCGGCGATGCGCGCGGCCCGCTGGGCGCTCACCCGTCCCGGCGCCCTGCGCACCGGGCAGCGGCTCGCCTCGCGCACGCGGCGGCTGCATCCGCGCACCCTGCCGGGGCCGGGCAAGGCGTGGAGCGGGACCCGGGACCTGCCGCCGGTGCCGGCCGAGCCGTTCCGGGACTGGTGGCGGCGGACGCGCGGCGGGAAGGACGGTGGAGCGTGAGCAGCAGGGAGCGGATTCTGGGCCGGGTGCGGCGGGCCCTGGCGGACGTGCCGCCGGACGAGGACGCGCCGGTCGAGCGGGACTACCTGCGCGAGCACGGGGAGCGGACCGTCGAGGAGACGGTGGACCTGCTGGCGGAGAACCTGGCGGACTACCGGGCGGTCGTGCACCGCACGGACTCGGAGGAACTGCCTCACCTGATCATGCGGTTGCTCGCCCAGCGGGGACCGCAGTACGTGCTCGTGCCTCCGGGCCTGCCGCCGGAGTGGATGTCGGCCGCGGACCCGACGCGCGTGCACGACCGCGCGGTCAGCACCGCGCGGGAGCTGGACCAGGTGGAGAGCGTGGTGACGGGGTGCGCCGTCGCCATCGCCGAGACCGGCACCATCGTGCTGGACGGTTCCCCCGACCAGGGCAGGCGCCGGATCAGCCTGATCCCCGACCACCACATCTGCGTGGTGCGCGTCCCCGACCAGGTGGTGGCGTCCGTCCCCCAGGCCCTCGAACGCCTGGACCCCGCCCGCCCGTTGACGTGGATCTCCGGTCCCTCCGCGACCAGCGACATCGAGCTGGACCGGGTCGAGGGCGTGCACGGGCCGCGCACCCTGGAGGTCGTGCTGGTCCGGTGAACCACCGTCCGGGGGTGTCGCTGCGTACACCCCCACGACGGGCACTACGCCCCGTGTGGGCCGCCCGTCTCCTTCCTGGCGTCGTATCCAGGGCACAGGGCGTGCCGGACGGGGAGATCACGATGGTGCGCGACAGGACTCGGCACGACCCGCACACGGCACTCGGCCGCCGAGGCGCTGCACGCGGCGGCGACCGTCGGCACGAGCCTGTCCACGGCGCGGCGCGTGCTGCGCACCCCGGCGGCGGTGCGGGCGGTGGGCGCGAGCGCGGGACCGAGTGACCGCGGGACCGAGTGACCGCGGGACCGAGTGACCGCAGAACGGAGCGAGCGCGAGACTGGGTGAGCGCGTGACAGAGGGCTGAGCAAGCGCTTAGATAGGTGTCCGGGACTCCACAGGGGTGCCCGGACACCGTCGTTCCCGCGCCCAGCCGGAGGCCGCAGTTGTTCACTTCCGTCGACGACGTCTCCACTCGTCTCGCCGAGACCGGCTACCTGGCTTCGCCCGCGGTCGCCACCACCGTCTTCCTCGCCGCCCGGCTCGGCAAGCCGCTGCTGGTGGAGGGCCCCGCGGGCGTGGGCAAGACCGAGCTGGCCAAGGCCGTCACCCGCGCCTGCGACGCCCGGCTGGTGCGGCTGCAGTGCTACGAGGGCGTGGACGAGTCGCGCGCGCTGTACGAGTGGAACCACGCCAAGCAGCTGCTGCGGATCAGCGCGGGGCGGGGTGAGACCTGGGACGAGGCCCGCACGGACATCTTCAGCGAGGAGTTCCTCCTCCCCCGTCCGCTGCTCACCGCGATCCGCGGCGACGACCCCAAGGTGCTGCTGATCGACGAGACCGACAAGGCGGACGTCGAGATCGAAGGACTGCTGCTGGAGGTGCTGGGCGACTTCCAGGTGACGGTGCCCGAGCTGGGCACGGTCACCGCGACCCGCCGGCCGTTCACCGTCCTCACCTCCAACGCGACCCGGGAGCTGTCCGAGGCGCTGCGCCGCCGCTGCCTGTTCCTGCACATCGGGTTCCCGGACGCGGAGCTGGAGCGGCGGATCGTCCGGCTGAAGGTGCCGGGGATCGACGCGGCGCTGGCCGAGTCCGTGGTGCGGGTGGTGGGGGCGCTGCGCGCGATGGACCTGCGCAAGGCGCCGTCGGTCGCCGAGACCGTCGACTGGGCGCGCACCCTGCTGGCGCTCGGTACGAGCGCGCTCGACGAGACGGTCGTACGGGACAGTCTGGGCGTGGTGCTCAAGCATCAGGACGACATCCAGAAGGCGGCTGCCAAGCTCGACCTGGACGCGCTGTGACCGCCGCCGGCCCTGGCCTCGCGGACACGGACCTGGTGACCCGGCTGACCGGCCTGGTCGACGCGCTGCGCGCGCACGGGCTGCGTGTCGGCACCGGGGAGACCGTGGACGCGGCGCGCGCCGTGGAGGCGCTGGGCCTCGCCGACCGGGACCTGCTCCGGGAGGGCCTGGCGGCGACCCTGCTGCACGGCGCGGGCGGACGCCCGGTGTTCGACGCGGTCTTCGAGCTGTATTTCCCGAGCCGGGTGGGCCTGCCCGACGGTCACGGCGGCGACGCGGACCGCGAGGCGTTGCGCGCCCGGCTCGCGGAGGCGCTCGCCGCGAACGACACGGCGGCGCTGGCCCGGCTGGCGGTGGAGGCGGTCGACGGCTTCGGCGGGTACGGCGGTTCACCCGGCTCGGACGGCTGGTCGTCGTACCAGGCGCTGGACCGGCTGCGCCCGCAGACGCTGCTGGCGCGGGTGCGGGACGAGGTGCGCGGGCGGGACGGGGCCGGGAGCTTCGCCGACCGGCTGCTGGAGGACGAGATCCGGCGGCGCGTCGAGGAGTTCCGCCGGCTGGTCACCGTGGAGGCGCGGCGCCGGGCGGCGGAGCGCCGGGGCCGCGACGAGATCGCCCGCCGCGCGCTCGCGCCGACCGCCGACCGGGTCGACTTCCTGCTCGCCGGCAAGGACCGGCTGGCCGAGATGCGCCGGACGGTCCGGCCGCTCGCCCGTAAGCTGGCGACGCGGCTCGCGGCACGTCGCCGCAGGGCCGCGCGCGGCACCATCGACCTGCGCAGGACGCTGCGTGGCTCGCTGTCCACGGGCGGGGTGCCGGTGAAGCCCGTCCTGCGCCGTCGCCGGCCCGCGCGGCCCGAACTGGTGCTGCTGTGCGACGTGTCGGGCTCGGTGGCCGGCTTCTCCGACTTCACGATGCTGCTGGTGCAGGCGCTGCACGACCAGTTCTCCAAGGTACGGGTCTTCGCCTTCGTCAACCGCGTCGACGAGGTGACCGGCCTGCTGGTCCACGGGGCCGCCGACCCGGAGGGCCTGAACGCCCGCATCCGCGCGGAGGCCCGGCTCACCGCCTGGCACGACAGCAGCGACTACGGCGCCGCCCTGGGCGAGTTCACCGACCGGTACGCCGACGCCGTCGGCCCGCGCACCACGGTGTTCGTCCTCGGAGACGCCCGCACCAACATGGCCGACCCCAACCTCCCCGCCGTGCGCGACCTCACCCGCCGCACCCGCCGCGTCCACTGGCTCAACCCCGAGCCCCGCACCCTCTGGGGCACGGGCGACTCCGCCGCCCCGGCATACGCGGAACTGGTGGACATGCGGGAGTGCAGGAACGTACGACAACTGGACGCGCTGGTGGGGCGGTTGCTGCCGGTGTGAGGCGCCGTGGGCTCGTCACGCCGGGGCGCGTCTGCCACGTGGTCGGCGAAGGGTTCGATCCCCACTTCGGCTCGGAGCGCGTCGGATGCCGCGGTCGGCGAGGTGGGCGACATGCGCTCGGGGTGCTCGCAGGGCCACGGCACCGGTGAGCCGTCCTTCACCCCGGCCGTCTGCGTGCTGTAGATCTGTGTTTCCGGCCCTCGCTGATACTGGATCTACCCCCGAAGCCCCTGGAGCCGCCGAAGCCCCGCCGTCGTAGTCCAGCGCTGGGCGGCCGTCCCGTTGCAGTCCTAGATCTGGAGCTGGGTGCCGTCCGCGGTGGAGCTGCCCGGGTCGTCGAGGCAGCGGCCCGACCGGGGGTTGACCAGGGACGAGCCGGGGCCGGGGATCCAGCGTTGGGCGCCGGTGCCGTTGCAGTGCCAGAGCTGGACCTTGGTGCCGTTGGCGGTTCCGCCGCCGCTGACGTCGAGGCAGCGGCCCAGCGCGCGTAGGGTGCCGCCCTCGCCGGGGACGTGGGTCCAGCGCTGGGCCGCCGTGCCGTTGCAGGTGTAGAGCTGGACGGGTGTGCCGTCGGCCGTTGCGGCGTCGCGGACGTCGACGCACTTGCCGGGGATGCCGGAACGGAAGGCGGCCGTCTGCGTCACCCCGCCCGACGCCAGGGCCGCCTGCACGAGGTCGGCCGCCGCCCGCATGCCCGCCTCGTTGGGGTGGTAGGTGGACCGGCCCTGCGCCGGGCGGTACGACTCCACCCACGGGTTCGCCGAACACGCGTCGTGGCCGCGGCTCGCGCCCGCCAGGTCGACCAGGGTGGCGCCCGTCGCGGCGGCCGCGTCGGCGGTGGCGGCGGCCAGGCGCGCGGCGATGCTCCGTTCGTACGCGGCCTGTTCGTCGGTCAGGGGCGCGACGGCGCACGTGCCGGAGTCCGGCAGCAGGGTGAAGTAGGTGACCAGGTACACGCGGGCGTGGGGCGCCACGGCGTTAACCGCGCGCACGATGTCCGCGATACGGCCGGGGAGTTCGGGGAAGGTCCGCTCGATGGGGTCGCGGTTCACCGTCGGGCAGCCCGAGGTGCCGCTCGCCTGGCAGGAGTAGGCGTTGATGCTGCCGAGGTAGTTGACGTCGTTGCCGCCGATCGTCACCGTGACGAGACGCGTGTCCGGGGTCACGGCCTGGATCTGCGGCGGACGGGTGCCCTGATGGTCCCTCAGCACGTGCCCGGTCGTGGCGCCGCTGCACGACACGTCCGTCAGGTCCGCGCCGATCTCGCGGGCCACGAGGCTGGGGTAGTTGACGGCCGACCGGGCGCAGGCCTCGGCGCCGTCGCCCGGCTGGAGGGGCGGGATGCCGGGGCCTGCGGCGAAGGAACTGCCCAGCGCCACGTGGTCCGTTCCCGCGTCGGCGGCCACGGAGGGTGCGTGAGCCGAGGCCGGCTGGGCGGGGGCGGCGGACACGGCCGGGGCGGCGACGACCGCGGCCCACGCCGCCGCCAGGGCGCACAGGGCTCGCGCCCACGTCCGGATCGATAAGCGGTCGGTGGCGCGCGAACCCGGCATCGGCATCCTCCACGAGAGCACGCGAGAGAGTCACACAACGTTGTAAAGGGACCCTAGCCGTGTCCGCGGGCCGCGCCAAGACCGCCCGCACCCCGTATCCGGAGAGGATCGGCGCATGACCGATTCCTCAGCGCAGATCAACGCCCTCATCGTCGACGCGACGGACCCCGAGCGGCTCGCCGCCTTCTGGTCGGAGGTTCTCGGCAGGCCCGTCGTGGGCCGCACGGGCCCCTACGTCTGGCTCCGTCGCGAGAACGGCCTGGCGCTGGGCTTCCAGCGCGCCGACACTCCCAAGTCCGGCAAGAACCGCATGCACATCGACATCGCCGCGCCCGACCCGGCCGCCGAGCGGCGCCGGATCGAAGGGCTTGGAGGCCGGCGCCTGGAGGGGTACGAGGACGGCGGCTTCCTTGTGATGGCGGACCCCGAGGGGAACGAGTTCTGTGTCATCCCCACGGGGCCCGTCGACCTCGACGACGAGGGACGCGCGCACTACCTCGACTAGACGCGGACGGTGTCTAGTCCGCCTTCGCATAGTCCGTCGCCATGGCGCCCGCGAAGTCGTGGACCACGACCTGTTCGTCGCCGACGACCCACGCGTCGTGGCCCGGCGGGCACACGAAGACGTCGCCGGGGCCGACCTCGCTCTCCGCGCCGTCGTCCATGCGGATGTGCATGCGGCCCTGGAGAACGTAGCCGTTGTGGTGGATGCCGCACGACTCCGTGCCGGCGATCGGGCCGACCGACTCGGACCAGCGCCATCCCGGCTCGAACGTGGCGACCGCGAAGTCGAGCCCCGTCATGTGGACCGCTTCGAGGTGGCCCCTCGGGAAGTCGCGTCGCTCGTCGGGCTTGTCCAGCGTCTTCACCTCGAGCATGTCCCTGCTCCCTTCCGATGACCGGCCCCGTACGGCGAGGGCCGGGTCCTACCTCCTCATCGTCCGCCCGTCCACCCGGGGGCGCCATCCGGGTGACGGGCGCGGGGCGGCCCGCTCAGCCGCCGCCGGGGGCGCACAGACGGGCGAAGCGTTCCGCGTCGACGTTGCCGCCGGACAGGATCAGTCCGACGCGGGGCGGGAGCGGGCCCGCGCGGCCGGTGAGCAGGGCGGCCAGCGGGGTGGCCCCGCTCGGTTCGAGGACGATCTTCAGCCGGGTGAAGGCGAACCGCATCGCCTCCTTGATCGCCTCGTCGTCGACCAGCACGACCCGGTCCAGCAGACGGCGGTTCACGGCGAAGGTCAGCTCGCCGGGGGTGGGGACGGCCTGGCCGTCGGCGATGGTGCGGGGCACGGGCACGGTGACGCGCCGACCCTCCTCCAGGGAGCGCCGGGTGTCGTCCCCGGCCTCCGGTTCGACGCCGACCACCCGGGTCGCCGGGTGCAGGCCCTTCACGGCGGTGGCGCTTCCGGCGATCAGTCCCCCGCCGCCGACCGGCGCGATCAGTGCGCCCAACTCGCCGGTCTCCTCGAGCAGTTCGAGCGCGGCCGTGCCCTGTCCCGCGATGACGTCGGGATGGTCGTAGGGCGGTACCAGGGTGAGGCCCCGCTCGGTGGCGAGGGACTCGGCGAGGGCCGCGCGGTCGCCGGTGTAGCGGTCGTAGGAGACGACCTCCGCGCCGTACCCATCGGTGGCGGCGCGCTTGGAGGGCGGCGCGTCCTCCGGCATGACGACGACCGCGGTGGTGCCCAGCTCGCGGGCGGCGAGGGCGACGGCCTGGGCGTGGTTGCCGGAGGAGTAGGCGACCACGCCCCGCGACAGCCGGTCCGGGGGGAGCCGGGAGACCGTGTTGTAGGCGCCGCGGAACTTGAAGGCGCCCACCCGCTGGAAGTTCTCGCACTTGAGGTGCACCTCGGCGCCGACGAGCGCGTCCAGGGTGCGGGAGCGCAGGACGGGCGTGCGGTGGGCGACGCCGTGCAGGCGTGCGGCGGCGGAGCGGACGTCGTCCAGGGTGATCGGCGGGGTGGTGGTCGTCACGCGGTCCCTCCGGAGGAAGTCGGTGCGGTCAGCCTACGCATCCCGCACCGGCCGCGCCGCCGGCCACAGGGGCACGGAGGGAGGGGGAATACCGGGGTGGCCGGCCCGGTTGTCGGGCGCGAAGGAGGTGCCGGGTGAACACCACGTACTACGACCACGGAACGCACGCCGAGCGCTGGGAGCGCGCGGGGATGTTCTTCGACGCCAAGGACTACTACTCCGCCGCGCGGGTCCTGGGCAGCCTGGTCGAGGAGGTGCCGGAGCAGACCGGGCCGCGTCTGCTGCTCGCCCGCGCCTACTACCACTCGGCCCAGCTGCGCCGCGCGGAGGCCGAGTTGCGGATCATCGTGGACCGCGACCCGGTGGAGCACTACGCCCGTCTGATGCTCGGCCGCACCCTGCAGCGGCAGGGGCGGGACGCCGAGGCGCAGACGCACCTGCGGCTCGCGGCCGCGCTGGCCGGCGACTTCGGCGAGATCTGACACGCGCACGGACGGTGCCCGGTTCCCTTCGGGGAGCCGGGCACCGTGCGTGTCAGAGGGGCGCGGGGCCGTACGTCCGGCGGCCCCTGCGGTGTGCGATCTCGCCGAGCACGACGTCGACGGCGAGGAACACCGCCAGCGGGATGCCGAGCAGCGGGAGGAAGTACCCGAGGACGGCGATCAGCGCGAGCAGCGGCACCAGCAGCTGCGGCGGCACGTGCTGCCACGCTCCCCGGGGGACCGGCCGGCCGAACGCCGAGCCGCGGCCCCGCTGCCACCACAGGCGGTAGCCCCACACGATCAGCAGGATCAGGGCGAGGGCGAGCAGCATCAGGACGATCTGGTTGACCAGGCCGAACAGGGTGCCGGTGTGCAGGTCGATGCCCCACCGGGTGAGTTTGGCGAGGATCGGGTAGTCCTCGAACCGCAGCACGTCGGTGACCTGCCCGGTGGCCGGGTCGACGGCCACCGCGTCCTGCTTCTCCGGCCAGCTCCGCTGGATCTGCCGCACCACGTACCCGGACGACGCGTCGGCGGGCGGCACGAGCTCCACCGGGTTGTCCAGGCCCTCGGCGCGCGCCGCAGCGAGCACCCGGTCCAGGCCGACGCCGTGCGCCGCGTCGCCGCCCGTTCCCCCGGCCGTGCCGTGGCCCGTGTGCTCGCCGGCCGTGGCGGACACCGTGGGGGTCTCCTGGCCGAGCGCGGCGCGCAGGTCGCCGATGTGCGCGCCGGCGTACGCGGACCAGGTCAGGCCTGTCGCGGAGAGGAACACGAAACCGAGCGCGGCCCATGCGCCCACCCCGGCGTGCAGGCCGAGGGTGCGACGGCGCCCGGTGGTGCCGCGCAGTCCGCGCCGCGCGCGGCGGCGGGAGAACCACAGCACGAGCCCGCCGCAGGCGACGACCCACAGCCAGCTCGCCGCGAACTCGCTGTAGAGCCGCCCCGGTTCGCCGAGGTGCAGGTCGCGGTGGAACTCGTCGATCCAGGTGCGCAGGGGCAAGGCGCCCGTGGAGCCGTACTGTTCCAGCGCGCCGCGGACCCGCGCGGTGTACGGGTCGACGAACACGGCGAGCGTGTGGCCCGGGTCGACGCCCGGGACGCCGGAGAGCAGCACCCTGGTGGTGGCGCCGGGCTCCGGGGAGGGACGCACGGCGGCGATCTCGCCGTCGGGGTGAGCGGCGCGGGCGGCCTCCACCTGCTCGGAGAGCGGCAGTTCGCGGTCACCGACGGGGACGGTCAGCTCGTCCGCGTAGAGGATCCGCTCCGCCTGGAAGGAGGCGGCGTACAGCAGGCCGGTGAGGGCGGCGACGAGGAGGAACGGCGCCACCAGGACGCCCGCGTAGAAGTGCAGGCGCAGGACGAGCGGGCGGAGGGTGGCCCAGGCGCCCCTGCCGCGTGCGGGTGCGGGTGCGGGCGGTGAGGGGGCGTCGTCGGTGGCGGGTGTGGGGGTGGTGGTCATCGGCGGTGTTCTCCCGGGGGACAGGTTCGACGGGTGGTGCCGGTGCAGAGGTCGGGGCGGAGTGCCGTCGAGTTCCCGGGAGCGGTGTGTGAGCTGGGGCACACAGGGTGAAGGTCATGCGATCCTGGCGTGATGGAAGCTCCGAGCGATCACGTGCCGTTGGCCGAGCGGGTCGAGCAACTCCTCGCCGAGGAGGGTCCTTTGCCCATCGTCGCCGCCGGACACCCGGTGCTGCGCCGCCGCACCGTGCCGTACGACGGGCAGCTGGGCGACGCGCTGCTGACGCGGTTCGTGCGGGCGCTGCGCGTCACGATGCGCGCGGCGCCCGGTGTGGGGCTGGCCGCGCCACAGGTGGGGGTGGGGCTGCGGATCGCGGTGATCGAGGACCCGGCGCCGGTGCCGGAGGAGGTGCGGGTCGCGCGCGGGCGGGAGCCGCAGCCGTTCCGGGTGCTGGTGAACCCGGCGTACGAGGCCGTCGGCTCGGAGCGGGCCGCGTTCTTCGAGGGGTGTCTGAGTGTGCCCGGCTATCAGGCGGTGGTGGCGCGGCACGCGGCGGTGCGGCTGACCGGGCAGGACGAGCGGGGGCGGGCACTCGACGAGGAGTTCACCGGCTGGCCCGCCCGGATCGTGCAGCACGAGACCGACCACCTGGACGGCACGCTGTACCTGGACCGGGCGGAGCCGCGCTCGCTGTCCTGCAACGCGGCGACGGCCCGGTACTGGGGGCAGCCGACGGCCGAGGAGGCGGCGCGGGCGCTGGGCTTCGACCTGCCGTAGCCGCGCCCGCCCGCTCGGGAGCCGTCCCGGTCGCGGGCGCCGGTCAGGCGTCGCGGTAGGCCTCCAGCAGCCGCAGCCACACCTCGCTGATCGTGGGGTACGACGGGACGGCGTGCCACAGCCGGCCGACCGGGACGCGTCCTGCCACCGCCACGGTCGCCGCGTGGATCAGCTCCGCGACACCCGGTCCGACGAGGGTGACGCCGCGCACGATCTCGTCCTCCAGGTCGACGACCATGCGGGCCCGGCCCCGGTAGCCGTCGCCGTACAGGCTCGCGCCCGCCACCGACGACAGGTCGACGTCCACGGCCCGCACCCGGTGGCCGGCCTGCTCGGCCTCGGCGAGGGTGAGGCCGACGGAGGCCGCCTCCGGGTCGGTGAAGACGACCTGCGGGACGGCCGCGTGGTCGGCTGTGGCGGTGTGCGCGCCCCACCTCTCGGTCCGCACCGGCTCGCCCGCCGCCCGGGTGACGATGGCGGCGCCCGCGATGCGCGCCTGGTACTTGCCCTGGTGGGTGAGCAGCGCGCGGTGGTTGACGTCGCCGACGGCGTACAGCCAGTCGTGGCCGGTCACCCGGAGACTGTCGTCCACGTCCAGCCAGGACCCCGGCTCCAGGCCGATCGTCTCCAGGCCGAGGTCGTCGGTGCGGGGGGCGCGGCCGGTGGCGAAGAGGATCTCGTCGGCCTCGATCCGGTCGCCGGTGTCGGTGAGGACGACGACGGTGCCGTTCTCCCTGCTCACGGCCTTCACGGAGGTGCCGGTACGCAGGTCGGCGCCGGCCTCGGTGAGGGCCTCGGCGACCAGCTCGCCCGCGAAGGGCTCCATGCGGCCGAGCAGGCCGTCGCCGCGCACCAGGACGGTGACCTGCGAGCCGAGCGCCTGCCAGGCGCAGGCCATCTCGGTGGCGACGACCCCGCCGCCCACCACGACCAGCCGGCCGGGCGCGGAGTGGGCGCTGGTGGCCTCGCGGCTGGTCCAGGGGCGGACCTCGTCCAGTCCGGGCAGGTCGGGGAGCTGGGCGCGGCTGCCGGTGCAGACGGCGACGGCGTGCCGGGCGGTGAGGACGCTCTCGCGGCCGTCGGGGCCGGTGACGGTGACGGTGCGCGGGCCGCTGAGGCGCCCCCGGCCCCGGTACAGGTCGGCGCCGGTGCCCTCCAGCCACTGGACCTGGCCGTCGTCCTTCCAGCCGGAGGTGAAGGAGTCGCGGCGGGCGAGCACGGCGGCGGTGTCCAGGGGGCCCTGGACGGACGCGCTCAGTCCGGGCAGGCGTCGGGCGTCGGCCCGGGCGAGGACCGGGCGCAGCAGGGCCTTGCTGGGCATGCACGCCCAGTAGGAGCACTCTCCGCCGACCAGTTCGCTCTCCACCACCGCCGTGGAGAGCCCGGCCGCGCGGGTGCGGTCGGCGACGTTCTCCCCGACCGGTCCGGCGCCGATCACCACCACGTCGTAGGCGGTCGTTTCCGTGTGCGTCGTTCGCGTTTCCGTCATGGCGTCAGTCTGGCGGGTGGTGTGCCAGGTGGCCACATGGGTAGGGGCGCGGAATACGTGACCGGTCGGCCGTGTTGAGCCGACGCCCGAGCCGACAGCAGGAAGAGGACCAGACCATGAGCGCCACCGTCGAACTCACCAAGGAGAACTTCGACCAGACGGTCACCGACAACGAGTTCGTGCTGATCGACTTCTGGGCGGAGTGGTGCGGGCCCTGCAAGCAGTTCGCACCGGTGTACGAGAAGGCGGCCGAGGACAACCCCGACCTGGTGTTCGGCAAGGTGGACACGGAGGCGCAGCCCGAGCTGGCCGCGGCCTTCGGCATCCAGTCGATCCCGACGCTGATGATCGTCCGCGACCAGGTCGCGGTGTTCGCCCAGCCCGGCGCCCTGCCGGAGGCCGCGCTGACCGATGTCATCGGTCAGGCCCGCAAGCTGGACATGGAGCAGGTGCGGCAGCAGATCGCCGAGCAGCAGGCCCAGCAGCAGGGTGGCGGTCAGGGCGCCTGACGCGCCCTGTCCCGCACGCGGCGTGTGATCAGAACGGGTGGCGCGCCGCCCCGCCGCGGACCGTCGTCCAGCGCAGTTCGGTGAACGCGTCCAGGTTGGCCTCGCCGCCGAAGCGGGAGCCGGTGCCGGACGCGGCGACCCCGCCGAAGGGGGCCACGGCTTCGTCGTTCACCGTCTGGTCGTTCACGTGCACGATGCCCGTGGGGATGCGGTCCGCGAGGTCCAGCCCCCGCGCCGGGTCCGCGGTGACGATGCCGACCGCCAGCCCGTAGGGGCTCGCCGCGGCGAGGGCGACGGCCTCGTCGTCGGTGCCGAACGGCCGTACCGGCGCGACGGGGCCGAAGACCTCCTCCGTGTAGGCGGGGGTGAGGTCGTCCGCCTCGGCGAGCACGGTGGGCCGGTAGAACAGGCGGTCGTGGGCGCCCCCGGCCGCGAGCCGGGCGCCGCCCGCGGTACTGGCCCCGACCAGTCCGTGCACCTTGCCGAGCTGGCCCCGGTCGATCAGCGGGCCCAGGTGCACCCGCTCGCGGTGCGGGTCGCCGACGGTGAGCTCGTCCGCGCGGACGGCCAGCCGTTCCACGTACTCCTCGTACAGCGACGCGTGCACCAGGTGGCGGCCGGTCGTCATGCAGATCTGGCCCTGGTGGAAGAACGAGCCCCAGGCGGCCGCCGAGATCACCGCGTCGAGGTCGGCGTCCTCCAGGACGACGAGGGCGGAGTTTCCGCCCAGCTCCAGGTGCGCGCGCTTCAGGTGCCGGCCGGCGGCCTCGCCCACGGCGCGGCCGGCGTCGGTGGAGCCCGTGAAGGAGATCACCGGGATGTGCGGGTCGGTGACCAGCGCCTGACCGGCCTCCGCTCCCCCGGGGAGCACTTGGAGCAGCCCCTCGGGCAGCCCCGCCTCGGCGAAGACCGCGGCGAGGGCGAGCCCGCCGCAGACCGCTGTGCGGGGGTCCGGTTTGAGGACGACGGCGTTGCCCAGGGCGAGGGCCGGGGCGACGGAACGGATCGACAGGATGAGCGGCGCGTTGAACGGGGCGATGACGCCGACCACGCCGACGGGGACGCGGCGGGTGTACGACAGGCGCTGCTCCTCGGTGGGCAGCACCTGGCCCGCCGGGCGGGAGGCGAGGGCTGCGGCCTCGTAGCACTCCTGGGCGGCCACGTGGAGCTCGAAGTCGGCCTTGCCGGGGATGCTGCCGGCCTCGCGGACGAGCCAGTCCTTGAGCGCGGGGTGGTGGTGGTCGTGGTCGGCGAAGAGGTCGCCTGCTCGGCGGAGGACGGCTGCTCGGTCGAAGTGGGGGGCGGCGGCCCAGGCGTGCTGTGCGGTGTGCGCCGCTTCGGCGGCGGGCTCCACGTCCTCGGGAGCGGCCAGGGTGACCGTGGTCAGGCGGTCACCGGTCGCGGGCTCGGTGACGGGGTGGTGGGGGCCCTTGAGGGGGTGGGTCGTGCCGATGGCGGTGGCGGGGTCGGGCCAAGTCATGACGCCCTCCTGCGTCGCGGTCCGGTCCGCGTACCCCTTGGGCGGGGTGGGCAACACACGTCTACGCCTGACCGCGGGCAGCCGTGCGCAGTCGTGCCGCTCGAGGCGGCACGGGTGGGCGCGGGGGGGCAAGCCGCCGACGCCGGATTACGGGACGGACACCCACAGCCGAGCGCGACGGACGCGCCAGCCGCACGCAGTCGTGCCACTCGGGACGGCACGGGTGGGCGCGGGCGGCAACCCGCCGACGCCGGGCTACGGGACACCCCCGGCCGACCGCGACGGGCGCGGTCTGTCGTCGTACCGCCCAAGGGCAGCGTGGGCACCATGGCTCGGCGCGTGGCACTGGGCCGGGGGGACGGTGCGCAGCCCGGGGCCCACGGGGCGCCCTCGCGCCCACCCGTGCCGCCCCAGCGGCGCGACCGCCCGCGGAAGGCGGCAGCCGGCCGACGGCGGCGCGCGCGGGCCGCCGGGGTGCCGGTGTGCCGGGGAAGGCGGCAGCCGGCCGTGCGAACGGCCGCGTCAGGTGGAGTCTCGGCGGATCGTCCTCGCGCCCAGCACCTTGTGCGCCTCCGGTGACGCCGACGGGTCGCGGACCGCTCGGTCGACCAGGTCCGCCAGTTCCTGGCCGGACGGCAGTTCCAGGTGGACCGTGCTCAGCCGAGGCCGCAGCAGCCGCCCCAGCATCAGGTCGTCCGCGCCGATCACCGCCGTCTCCTCGGGGATGCGGATCCCCTCGTCCTGCAGCGCCCGCATCAGCAGCATCGCGTACTCGTCGTTGTACGTGAACACCGCGTCGAGCCCGAGATCCCGCCAGCGCCGGGCGAGCGAGGCCGCCGCCTCCTCGTCGTGGGCGAGCGGCAGCTCGGTCACCGTCGCGTCGGTGCCGCGCACAGCGGCCCGTACGCCCGCGAGCCGCGGCGCGGAGAACGTGTCCAGCCCCCGCTCCCCCGGCACGACCACGCCGATCCGGCGGCGCCCCGTGTCGAACAGGTGGGCGCCCGCGCTGTGTCCGACCACGTCGTGGTCCATGAGCAGCGCGTGCGCGCCCTCCACGGTCTCGGGGCCGAGGGTGACGACGGCCCGCGCCCCGGAGCGCTTGAGCACCTCGACGCCGCGCGGGCCGAGCCCGGAGCCGGGCACGAGCACGGCGACCGGGCGCAGCTCCGCCCAGGCGCGGGCGGCCTCGTCGTCGTGGACGCCGATGGTGCCGTGCTGGACGACTGTGTAGTCGAGCAGGCTCAGCGCGGCCTGCAGTTCGTTGATGAACCTGCTGTACAGCGGGCCCACGGGGAACGCCGGCGCGGGCATCAGGACCATGCGGCTGTGCCCGGCGCGCAGGCTGCGGGCGGCCGCGTGCGGGACGTACCCGAGTTCGCGCGCGGCCTCGCGGACGCGGCGGCGGGTGGGCTCGCTGATCCGGACGGCGCGGGCGTTGTTCAGCACGTAGGAGACGGTCGCGCGCGAGACGCCGGCCAGGCGGGCCACATCGGCGCTCGTCGGCACGGAGCGCTTCGGTGCGGGGGGCGCGGGCGCGGGCGGGTTCGGTATCTGCACCATGACGTACGGCATCTTCGCAGAAGCCGTAACGCGCCCTTCATGCGGGGGAGTTGAGCACGCGCGGGGGTGCGTTCGGGGAGGTCAGGCGGTGGTGCCGGTGATCCGGTCGACGAGGTCGGTCCAGGCGTCCTCGAGACGCTGCGGCGGCATCCCGCACTGGTGCATCAGGTGGTGGATCAGGGCGGGGTCGAGCTGGGCCAGCAGCGTGTGGGCGAGCACGTCGCAGTCGGCGTCCGGGACCGCCTGGCGCAGCAGCAGAGCGACGTGATGGTGGCGCACCCGGTAGGGCGGGAGGGTGAAGCGGCGGCCCGGGTCCGCTTCGGCCGCGAGCTGGAGCTCCAGGTCCTCGACGGTGCGGCGCAGGGCGGCGCGGCCGAAGGCGCGCAGCCGTTCGGCCGGGGGCGCGCCCGGGCCCAGCGGCGGGGGGCCGCTGAGGAAGGCGGCCTGGAGCTTCTTCTCGCTGTGGTCGAGGAGGGCCATGAGCAGGCCCGTGCGGTCGCCGAAGCGGCGGAAGACGGTGCCCTTGCCGACACCGGCCGCGGCGGCGACCTCCTCCATGGTGACGGCGTCGGCGCCGCGCGCCGCGACGAGTCCGGCGGCCGCCTCCAGCAGCCGGGCCCGGTTGCGGGCGGCGTCGGCGCGCAGGCAGGGCTCGTCGTCGAGACCCAGCTGCAGCAGCTGCGGGGACTCGACGGGCTCCTGGGGAGTCGGTGCGGACGGCGGCGCGGCGGACATGAAGCCAGCGTAAAGCATCGGGAATGAAACTGGACCGGGGTCCGGTTAAACTGCTACAACTGCAAAGCGGACCCCGGTCCGCATTGTGTCTCAGGTCATAGTCCAGCCCCTGGAGTTCCTCATGTCTGTTCGCATCCTCGCCCTCGTCGGCAGCCTTCGCGCCGGTTCGCACAACCGTCAGCTGGCCGAGGCCGCGGTGAAGCTCGCCCCCGCGGGCGTCGACATCGCGCTGCACGAGGGACTGGCGGAGATCCCGTTCTACAACGAGGACGTCGACGTCGAGGGCGGCGTGCCGGCCGCCGCCGCCCAGCTGCGCGAGGCCGCCGCGGCCGCGGACGCGCTGCTGCTCTTCACCCCGGAGTACAACGGCACCATCCCGGCCGTGCTGAAGAACGCCATCGACTGGCTGTCCCGGCCTTTCGGCGCCGGGGCCATCGGCGGCAAGCCGGTCGTCGTGGTCGGCACCGCCTTCGGCCAGTACGGCGGCGTCTGGGCGCAGGAGGAGGCCCGCAAGGCCGTGGGCATCGCCGGCGGCAAGGTCGTCGAGGACCTCAAGCTGGCCATCCCCGGCTCGGTGACCCGCTTCGCCGAGACCCACCCGGCGGACGACACCGAGGTCGCCGAGCAGCTGGCGGAGGTCCTCAACCGGCTGCACGCCCTGGTCGACGGCGAGAAGGCCGCCGCCTGACGACACACCCCCGAAGGGGCCGGAAGCCCGCGCCTCCCGCCCCTTCGCCGTACGCGGTGGCGCGGGCCCTCCGACCCTTCGCAGCGGCAACGGCCTCCGGCATGTCCGCCCGGCCGTCGACGCCGGGGCCGCACGACCGCCCACCGCCCTGGGGCTCGCCATCCGGACCACGGGGCCTCCGGTCTACCGGGAGGCGGGCAAGCCACACAGGCCCCCAGCCCGGCACCGGGCTCCGGGCTCCGGGCTCCGGGCTCCGGGAGACAATCCGCGCCCGCCTACCGGAAAGCGGACGAGCCACACAGCCCCCCAGCCCGGCACCAGGCTCCCGGCTCCCGGCTCCGGGCTCCGGGCTCCGGGCTCCGGGCTCCGGGCTGACAATCCGCGCCCGCCTGCCGGAAAGCGGGCAAGCCACACAGCCCCCCAGCCCGGCTCCCGGCTCCCGGCTCCCGGCTCCGGGCTCCGGGCTCCGGGCTGACAATCCGCGCCCGCCTGCCGGGAGGTGGACGAGCCACACAGTCCCCCCAGCCCGGCACCGGGCTCCCGCTCCCGGCTCCCGGCTCCCGGCTCCCGGCTCCCGGCTCCGGAGACAATCCGCCCCGCGTCGGGCCGGCCCCGGACGGGTTTCGCTCATGCCGCCGCCGAAGCCGTCCGCCCTTCCCGGTGGATCGGCGCGGTCGTCGTCGTCAGGGGCGCTCCCGTGCCGCCGTGGCGCGTCGCCACTATCTCCGCCGCGATGGAGAGCGCCGTCTCCTCCGGGGTGCGGGCGCCCAGGTCGAGGCCGATCGGGGAGCGCAGGCGGGACAGTTCCCGCTCCCCCACCCCCGCGTCCCGCAGGCGGCGCAGGCGGTCGGTGTGGGTACGGCGCGAGCCCATCGCGCCGACGTACGCGACCGGCAGCCCCAGCGCCACCTCCAGCAGCGGCACGTCGAACTTGGCGTCGTGCGTCAGCACGCACAGCACCGTGCGCGCGTCGGTCGGGGTGGTGCGCAGATAGCGGTGCGGCCAGTCGACGACGACCTCGTCCGCCTCGGGGAAGCGGGCACGGGTCGCGAACACGGGCCGCGCGTCGCACACGGTGACGTGGTAGCCCAGGAAGGCTCCCACCCGTACCAGCGCCGCCGCGAAGTCGATCGCGCCGAACACGATCATGCGGGCCGGGGGCACGGACGACTGCACGAAGAGGGTCGGGCGGCCGGCGCAGTACGCGTCCGCGCCCGGCCCGGCCGTGACCGTCCCCGTGCTGCCCGCGACCAGCAGGTCGCGGGCAGCGGCGGCAGCGGCGCGGTCCAGTTCCGCCGCGCCGCCGAGGCCGCCCTCGTACGTGCCGTCGGGGCGGACGAGGAGCACGCGGCCCAGCAGGTCCGCCGGGCCGTCCGTGACCCACGCCAGCGCGCCCGGCCCGCCCCGGGGCAGGTCTGCCAGGGCGGACCGGAGCACCGGCCGGACGGGGCTGCCCGCGCCGACCGGCGTGACCAGCACCTCGATCGTGCCGCCGCAGGTCAGGCCCACCGCGAAGGCGTCCTCGTCGCTGTAGCCGAACCGCTCCGTCCTCGCCCGCCCGTCCGCGAGGGCCTCCTGGCACAGGTCGTACACCGCGCCCTCGACGCAGCCACCGGACACCGAGCCGATCACCGTGCCGGCGCGGTCGACGGCGAGGGCGGCGCCGGGGCCGCGCGGCGCGCTGCCGCCCACGGAGACCACCGTGGCCACCGCGAAGTCCCTGCCCTCCTCCAGCCAGCGCCGAAGGTCGTCGGCGAGGTCAAGCATCCGGACCTCCCGCCCGCAGCACCCGGTCCGGGCGGATCGGCAGACCGCGGTGCCGCACCCCCGTGGCGTGCCACACCGCGTTGGCGACGGCGGCCGCAGCGCCCACGATGCCGACCTCGCCGATGCCCTTGATGCCGACCGGGTCGTCGGGGTCGTGGTCGTCGACCCAGACGGCCTCGACCTCCGGGGGCACGTCCGCGTGGGTGGCGACGTGGTAGCCGGCCAGGTCGGCGCCGTAGAGCGCGCCGGAGGCCGGGTCGCGCACCGCCTCCTCGTGCAGGGCCATGGAGATGCCCCAGGTCATCCCGCCGACGAGCTGGTTACGGGCGGTCAACGGGTTGACGATGCGGCCGGCGGCGAAGACGCCGAGCATCCGCCGCACCCGTACCTCGCCCGTGGTGACGTCGACGGCGACCTCGGCGAACTGGGCGCCCCAGGTGTGCCGTTCCTTGGCCGCCAGGGCGGCGATCGCCGCGGTCGTGTCGGACCGTACGGTGATGCCCTCCGGGGGCAACTCGCCGCCCGGCACGAGGCGTTCGCGCAGCTCCTCGGCGGCCGCCGCGACCGCCCAGCCCCACGAGCGCGTGCCCATGGAGCCGGCGGCGATGCCCGACGGGCCGAAGTCGCTGTCGCCGAGGCGCACGTCGATCCGCTCCGACGGCACCCGCAGCGCGTCGGCGGCGATCAGGGTGAGCGCCGTGCGGGCCCCGGTGCCGATGTCGGAGGCGGAGATGCGGACGGTGAAGGTGCCGTCGGGCTCCGCGGTCACCGCGGCCGTGGACGGCAGGGTGCCCGCGGGGAAGGACGCGGCGGCCGTGCCGGTGCCGACCAGCCAGCGTCCGTCGCGGCGCACGCCGGGGCGCGGGTCGCGGGCGTCCCAGCCGAAGCGGCGGGCGCCCTCGCGGAAGCAGGCGGCGACGTTGCGTCCGGCGAACGGCAGCCCGCTGACCGGCCCGGTCTCCGGCTCGTTGCGCAGCCGCAGTTCGATCGGGTCGACGCCGCACTTCTCGGCCAGTTCGTCGAGGGCACACTCCAGCGCGAACGACCCCGGCGCCTCGCCGGGCGCCCGCATCCACGTCGGGGACGGCACGTCCAGGCGTACGACGCGGTTCTCCGTGCGGTGGGCGACGGCGTCGTACATCGTGCGGGCCACGCCCGCTCCCGGCTCGACGAACTCGTAGACCGTGGACGTCTGGTTGAGCGAGGTGTGCTCCAGGGCGCGCAGCCGTCCGTCGGGTTCCGCGCCCAGGCGGACGCGCTGCACCGTGGGGCTGCGGTAGCCGGTGACGGAGAACATCTGGCGACGGGTCAGCGACACGCGCACCGGGCGGCCCAGTTCGGCCGCGGCCATCGCGGCGGCCACCTGCGGCGGGCGGACGCCCTTGCTGCCGAAGCCGCCGCCGACGTGCTCGGAGCGGACCCGCACCGCGGACGCGTCGAGGGAGAACATGCGGGCGAGTTCGTCGGCGACCCAGGTGATGCCCTGGTCGGAGTCGACGACGTCGAGCCGTCCGCCGTCCCACCACGCCGTCGCCACATGCGGCTCCATCATGGCGTGGTGCTCCTCGGGCGTGGTGTACTCCGCGTCCACCACGTGTGCGGAGGCGGCGAGTTCGGCCTCCAGGTCACCCTTCTCCGTGGTGCCGGGCATGTGCCCGTCGGCGGCGTAGGCGTCGGGCCGGTCCGCGGAGAGCGCGACGTCGTGCGGCTCCTCCTCGTAACGGACGGTGAGGACGTCGGCCGCCGCCCGCGCCTGCTCGGGCGTCTCGGCGACGACGAGGGCGACGGGCCAGCCGGCGTGCGGCACGCGATCGTGCTGGAAGACGACGGCGGTCGGGTCCGGCGGGACGCCCAGCATGCCGACGTAGTCGCTGGTGAGCCTGGGGGCGTTGCCGTGGTGCAGGACGGTGAGGACGCCCGGCATGGCGAGCACCGCGCCGGTGTCGACCGACCGGATCCGGCCGCGGGCCACCGTGGACAGCACGAGCATGCCGTGGGCGAGCCCGGCGAACGGGATGTCGCCGCCGTAGCGTGCGGCGCCGGTGACCTTGTCGCGGCCCTCGACGCGGGTGTGCGCGGTGCCGACCTGGCCGGGTACGGCGGGGCGTTGGGGTGCGACGGTCATCGGGAGGTCTCCTCGGCGAGTTCGGTCAGCACGGCCACGACGAGGTTGCGCAGGAGGGTCACCTTGTAGCCGTTGTGGGGCAGGGGGCGGGCCGCCGCGAGTTCGGCGTCGGCGGCGGCGGTGAAGTACTCGGCGGTGGCGGGCGCGCCGACGAGGACCCGTTCGGCGAGGCGGGCCCGCCAGGGCCGGGAGGCGACCGCGCCGAGGGCGAGGCGGGCGTCGCGGACGACGCCGTCGTCCACCTCCAGCGCGGCGGCGACCGAGCCGATCGCGAAGGCGTACGAGGCGCGTTCGCGGACCTTGCGGTAGCGCGAGCGGGCGGCGACGCGTGCGGGCGGGAGGGTGACGTGGGTGATGAGCGCACCGGGCGGCAGGACGGTCTCGCGGTGCGGGGTGTCGCCGACCGGCAGGTAAAAGTCGGTCAGCGGGGCCTCTCCGGCGCCCTCGGCGGTCCGCCAGGAGACGACGGCGTCGAAGGCGGTGAGCGCGACGCCCATGTCGGAGGGGTGGACGGCCACACAGTGCCCGGAGGCGCCGAGGACGGCGTGGTTGTGGTGCTCCCCCTCGACGGCCGGGCAGCCGCTGCCCGGTTCGCGCTTGTTGCAGGGCCGGGTGATGTCGGTGAAGTAGCCGCAGCGGGTGCGCTGGAGCAGGTTCCCGCCGACGGTGGCCATGTTGCGGAGCTGCCCGGAGGCGCCGGCCAGGACGGCCTGGGTGAGTGCCGGGTAGCGGTCGCGGATCAGCGGGTGCGCGGCGAGGTCGCTGTTGGTGACGGTGGCGCCGACGCGTACGGAGCCGTCGTCACCGGTCTCGATCCGGTCCAGTGGGAGGGAGCGGACGTCGACGAGCCGGGCGGGGGCCTCGACGCCGTTCTTCATCAGGTCGACGAGGTTGGTGCCGCCGCCGAGGTAGCGGGCGTCTGGGTCTGCGTCCAGCAGGGCGACCGCGCCGGTGACGTCGTCGGCGCGCCGGTAGTCGAACTCCCTCATACGGTGGTCTCCTCGGTGAGCTTCTCGGTGGACGCCTCGGCGGCGGCACGGGCGACCGCCTGCGCGATCTGGCCGTAGGCGCCGCAACGGCAGAGGTTGCCGCTCATACGTTCCTTGATCTCCTCGGTGTTCAGGGGCGGCGGACCGGCCTCGGGCCGTACGTCCGCGGTGACGGCGCTGGGCCAGCCGGCGGCGTGCTCCTCGATGACGGCGACGGCCGAACAGATCTGGCCGGGGGTGCAGTAGCCGCACTGGAAGCCGTCGAGGTCGAGGAAGGCCTGCTGCACCGGGTGCAGCCGCTCCCCTTCGGCGACGCCCTCCACGGTCGTGATCTCACGGCCCTCGGAGGCGACGGCCAGCTGCAGGCAGGAGACGGTGCGGCGGCCGTCGACGAGGACGGTGCAGGCGCCGCACTGCCCGTGGTCGCAGCCTTTCTTGGTGCCGGTCAGGTCGAGGCGGTCGCGCAGGGCGTCGAGCAGGGTGGTGCGGTGGTCGACGGTCAGGGTGTGTTTCTCGCCGTTGATGTTCAGGGTCACGGTGCTGGACGACGTGGGGGGCGTCATGGACGGCCTTCTTTCACGCGGGCAGGCGGACGTGGTCATGGCTCTGTGCGGGGCGCGCGGACTGCGGGATGGTGTGACGTGCGCGGTCGTGCGGACGCGGCGGTGGCGCGGGGCATGCGGAAGGGCCGTCCCGAGCCGCCCGGGTCCGCCGATACGATGAACCGGAAGCGGACAGCTGTCCGCTACTCAGAACGTAGTGGACAGCTGTCCGCTTATCAAGGACGGGTTTCGGTCAGGCCCGGGAGGAGGACCGGTGGACGAGCACAAGGACGCGTCCCGGAGCACGGAGACACCCCAGCGGGCTGACGCGCAGCGCAACCGCGAGCGCATCCTGGCCGTCGCCGTCACCGAGCTGACGCGGTCGGCCGACACCCCGCTGAGCGTGATCGCCAAGAAGGCGGGCGTCGGACAGGGCACGTTCTACCGGAACTTCCCCAGCCGCGAGGCGCTGGTCATGGAGATCTACCGGCACGAGCTGCGGCAGGTCGCCGACAGCGCGGACCAGCTCCTGGGCACGCGGGAGCCCGACCGGGCGCTGCGGGAGTGGATGGACCGGCTGGCCCGGTTCGGCATGACCAAGGCGGGTCTCGCGGACGCGATCCGGCAGGCCACCAGTTCCCCCAACGGGCCGGCGAAACCCGGCCACGACTCGCTCCTGCACGCGACGGACCGCCTCCTGAGGGCATGCGAGGAGGCCGGGGCGATCCGCCCCGGCGTGACCGCGGACGACCTCATCCTCGCCCTCGGCGGCCTCTGGCAGCTCGACCCCGAGAGCGACTGGCAGCCGCGCGCGGCCCGCCTGTTCGACCTGGTCATGGACGGGTTGCGGGTGGGGGCACCGGGACGGAGGGTGACGGACGACGCCCCCTAGCCAACGGTTCGTCCGGCGGGCGGTGTCGGGGCGGTGAGCGAGCGCCGTGGGGGCGGTGGACGAGCACCCTCGGGGCGGTCGACGAGCGCCGCCGGAGCAGTGGGCGAGAGCGCCGCCGGAGCGGTGGGCGAGAGCGCCGCCGAGCAGTCGGCGAGAGCGCCGCCGAGCAGTCGGCGAGAGCGCCGCCGAGCAGTCGGCGAGAGCGCCGCCGAGCAGTCGGCGAGAGCGCCGCCGAGCAGTCGGCGAGAGCGCCGCCGAGCAGTCGGCGAGAGCGCCGCCGAGCAGTCGGCGAGCGCCAGTCAGGCCTCACACAGCGCCGTCAGGCGACGCACCAGCGCCGTCAGGCGACAGACCGGCGCCGTCAACCGTCAGACCAGGGCCGTCGGTGCGAGTTCGCGCAGTTCCTGGAGGGCCGCCGCGACGGCCGGGCGGGCGTGGCCACCGGTGCGGGTGGCGGTGAGGAGCCTGCGGTGGGGGTCGCCCACGCAACGGACGCGGGTGACCGGCAGGTGCGGGGTGACATGCGCCAGGCGCGGGATCAGGGCGACGCCGAGGCCGTGGGCCACCAGGTGCGCCGTGGCGTTCCAGTCGCCCGCGTGGTGCACGACCTCCGGGGCGAAGCCGGCCGCGCCGCACGCCGCCATCACCTGGAGCCGGCACGGACTCTCCGGCACCGGGGCGACCCACGGCTCGTGCGCCGCCTCGGCCAGGTCGACCCGCTCCCGCCCGGCCAGCACATGCGCGTCCGGCACCACCAGGTCGAACGGGTCGTCCAGCAAGGCCTTCTGGTCGAACCGCGTGTCGCTCATCGGCGGGTTGTGCGGGGTGGACTCCACCACGGCCAGATCGGCGGCGCCCTCGAAGAGCAGGTCGAAAATGGCCGGAACGACCGCCTCCGTGATCCGGACCGACAGCCGCGGATGCCGCTCGCCGAGCCGGGCCGCCAACGGCGCGAGCAGCACCGAGACGGCCACCGGGAACCCGGTCACCCGCAGCACCCCGGCGGGGTCGCCGTGGTCGGCGCGCAGATCCAGCTCGGCCTGGTCCCAGCGGGCCTGGATGGCGTCGGCGTGCGCGAGCAGGCTCTCGGCGGCCGGGGTGAGGCGCACCCCGCGCCCCTGGGGTTCCAGCAGGTCGACACCGAGGTCGCGGGCGAGCTGGCGGATCTGCTGGGAGGCGGCGGAGGGCGTGAAGTGCAGGGCGCGGGCGGCCGCGGTGACCGTGCCGTAGTGGGCGACCGCTCTCAGGACGTGGAGCCGGCGCAGGTCAATCATGAAGGTGAGGCTTCACGGTGGCGTGCACAAAGTCAACCTGGACGTGAACATAACCGTCGGCGCACTCTTGATGTGCCGCGACCGACAGCAGGCACACGAGTCACGTCAAGCACGTGGGAATCCAAGGAGTCGCCATGACCAGCACGACCGGCGCCACGGGGACGACCGGCACCGCCTGCCCCTACTGCGGGTGGCCGGACCACGCCGAGCCGTTCCAGGTCGTCTCGCGCCACGCCACCGCGGCGGGCAGCACGGTGTGGACGCGCTGCGGCTGCGGGTCGCTCCAGGTGCGCGCGGTGGACGCGCACGGCATGCGCGTCATGTCGCGCAGCCGCCCCGCCGACGTGCCGGCGCCGGGCGGGCGGTGAGGGGAGGCGTTGACAGGCGGTTCGCCCTGGTCGTACTAATCGCGTAGTGATCGCGTACCGGCCGAGGGAGGCCGGCGACCGACGCACCCGGGTGCGGACAGGAGGCGTGGACGTGCGGAGACTCCCCTTGTCCGGGGTGACGGTGGTGACCGTGGAGCAGGCGGTGGCCGCGCCCTACGCCACCCGGCAGCTGGCCGACCTCGGCGCCCGGGTGATCAAGGTGGAGCGGCCGGGCGAGGGCGACTTCGCCCGGCGCTACGACACCACCGTGCACGGCACGTCCAGCTACTTCGTGTGGATCAACCGCTCGAAGGAGTCCCTCACCCTCGACCTTAAAGAGCCGCGCGGCCTGGAGATCCTGCACGAACTGCTGGCGGACGCCGACGTGTTCGTGCAGAACCTCGCCCCGGGCGCGGCCGGCCGGCTCGGGCTGGGCGCGGACGACCTGGCCGGCCGCCATCCGCGGCTCATCCCCTGCGCGATCTCCGGCTGGGGCACGACAGGGCCGTGGGCCGACCGCAAGGCGTACGACCTGCTCGTGCAGTGCCAGACGGGCCTGGTGTCGCTCACCGGCACCCCCGGGGAGACCGCCCGCACGGGCATCTCCGTCGCCGACATCGCCGCCGGGATGTACGCGTACAGCGGTGTCCTCACCGCCCTCTACACGCGCGCCACCACCGGCGAGGTGCACCCCGTCGAGGTGTCCCTGTTCGAGGCGCTCGCGGAGTGGATGGGGCAGCCCGCCTACTACACCCGGTACGGCGGCGCCCAGCCGCCCCGGCTGGGCACCCAGCACGCGACGATCGCCCCGTACGGGACGTTCCGGGCGGCGGACGGGCGCGACGTGCTGTTCTCCATCCAGAACGAACGCGAGTGGGCCGCGCTGTGCCGGGAGTTCCTCGGCCGGCCCGAGCTGACGGACGACCCTCGTTTCGCGACGAGTTCGGACCGTGTCGCGCACCGGGACGACCTGAACGCGGTCGTGGCCGAGCGGTGCGCCCGTGACGACGCGGAGGAACTGCTGAAGGACCTGGAGGCGATCGGCATCGCCTGCGCGGGGGTGAACGACGTCGCGGCGTTCCTCGACCATCCGGTGCTGGCGGCGCGCGGCCGGTGGCGTGAGATCGGGGTGCCGGGCGGCACGGCGGAGGCGCTCCTCCCACCCGCCGACCTCGCCGGACTCCCGGCCCGCATGGACCCGGTGCCGGCAGTGGGCGAGCACACGGAGACGATCCTGCGCGCCCTGGGCCGCACACCCGGGGACATCGAGGCGCTGCGGGCGGACGGGGTGATCTGAGCCGGGCGCGCACCGTCGGGTGGATCCCCGGGACGCGAGGCTCTCGCCTCGATCCCCCACGGTTCGGGGCCTCCGCGCGGGACCCGCCGACCCCGCGCACGATGCCCGCGGCACGCGCGCCACCGCGCGGAGCGATCCGGCGTCGGCACGCCACCGGGCCGCGCCCCTCACCTCGGCGGGCACGGGCGGCAGCCCCGGCCGGGGCCCGGAGTCAGAGCGGCGGACGGCGTCGGGGAGGGCTACCGCCGGCGTACGCGCAGTGCTTCCAGGACCTCCTCGTCCGTCAGCTGGTCGAACTCGTCGTACCACTGGCCGACCGCCATGAACGCGGCCGGTTCGTGGAGGGCGATCAGGTCGTCGGTCTCGGGGCGGAGGGCCGCGGCGCCCTCCGGGGAGGCGACCGGGACGGCCAGGACCAGGCGGGCGGGGTCACGGGCGCGGAGGGCGCGCAGGGCGGCGCGGGCCGTGGAGCCTGTGGCCAGGCCGTCGTCGACGACGACCACCGTGCGGCCGCGCGGGTCGGGCGCGGGCCTGTCCGGCCGGTAGAGCCGCTCGCGCCGGACCAGCTCCGTGCGTTCCCGTTCGACGACGGGAGCGAGGTCGTCCCGCGTCAGCCCCAGGCCGCGCAGGGCGTCCTCGTCGAACACGGGCACCCCGTCGTCGGCCATGGCGCCGACGCCGTACTCCTCGTGGCGGGGCGCGCCGATCTTGCGGACGACGAGGACGTCGAGCGGCGCGCCGAGCGCCTCGGCGACCTCGGCGGCGACGGCGACGCCGCCGCGGGGCAGCGCAAGGACGAGGAGGTCGGGCAGGTCGCCGGCGTCCTGCCTCTCCCGCAGCCGGCCGGCCAGTTCGCGGCCGGCCTGCCGGCGATCACGGAACCGCATGACGGGCCCTCCCTCCGAGCGGTCACGACCGGTCGGCACCCGCGTACCCCCTCGCCCGGTGCGCGAAGCACCGCCGCGGGGCATGGGGTGCGTGCGCCCGGGCAGTCGTGGTGCATGGTCGGTGACACGGGTGAGCCGGGTCAGGCGCCGCGGCGGGACCGCAGCGGGCACCGCTCGGTGGCGCAGGAGGACGACGTACGCATCGAGGCCTGGGCGGCGAGCCGCGAGCACTGCCTGGCCGAGGCGGTGGTGGCGATGGTGGAGTGCTTCGCCGACGTGTCCGGCGTGAGACCGACCGGGGTGGACCGCATCCGGCTGGCCGAGGGAAGCGACGACGACCTGCTGGCCGCGCTGCTCGACGAGATCCTGTACCGGCTGGAGGCGTACGGCGAGGTGCCGGTGGACGTGGAGGCCGACGAGGCCGAGGGCGGTCTGGACGTGCGGCTCGCGGTGGCGGGCCTGGCGGACGTGCGGGTCACCGGGGAGGTGCCGACGGACGTCGGCTGGGACGACCTGCGGCTGTCACCGGGCCCGTACGGCTGGTCGTGCGCGGTGACCGTGGACGGCTGAGCTTCGACGGCCCCGTTCAGTGGGTCGGCCTGGCGCGGCTGATGTCCGCGAGCGCGGAGTGCGGATCCTCCTCGGCGGCGAGGTCGCCGAGGCTGACCACGCCCACGGGGCAGCCGCCGTGCTCCACGACGGGCAGCCGCCGCACGGCGTGTTCCCGCATCAGCTCGACGGCGTGGTCGGTCGTGTCGTCCGGGTCGAGCGTCACCAGCGGCGGGCGGGTGCATATCGAGCCGACGTTCGTGGCCTCGGGGTCGTGCCCCTCGGCGACGCCCCGCAGCACGATGTCGCGGTCGGTGAGCACGCCGAACAGGTCGCAGTCGTAGGCGACGAGGACGTCACCGACGTTCTGCTCGCGCATCAGCCGCGCCGCCCGCGTCAGCGAGGTCATCGGTTCGACGGAGGTCGTGTGCGCGGACATCACGTCGCGTACGCGCGTGGTCATGGGCGCCTCCCGGTGCGTGGTCGCGGTCGCGGGTGCGGTCGCGGGCCTCCCCTGGGGGCCGCGTAGCCCGCCGTGCCGGGAGTAAACCGGTCCGGTTTGCCCGCGGCGGCCCGGCTCGCTTGGATGGGCCGGTCCCCGGCGGCCGCCGGGGACCGGACGGTGTGAGCGGGGGGCTGGTGGACGGGCGGCGGTCGGCGGCGTGGCGGTTCGGGTGGCTGTGGACGGCGTACGGGGTCAGCGCCTTCGGCACGCGGTTCGCGTTCGACGCGTTCGCGCTGGTCGCCCTGCTGGTGCTGCACGCCGGTCCGGCCCAGGTGTCGCTGCTGGCGGCGGTCGGTCCCGCGGTCGGCGCGGTGCTGTCGGTGCCGCTCGGGCCCTGGGTGGAGTACCGCCGCAAACGCCCGGTGATGATCGCGACGGACCTCGTCCGGTGCGCGGTGCTGCTGAGCGTGCCTCTCGCATACGCCCTCGACGCGCTCACCGTGGCGCAGCTGCTGGTGGTGTCGGTGACGGTGGCGGCGGCCGACATCACGTTCCAGGCGGCCGTCGGCGCGTACGTGAAGGACGTCGTGCCGCGGCAGGGGCTGCTGCGCGCGAACGGGCGGCTGGAGTCGACGACGTGGACCGCGACCATGCTGGGGCCGCCGCTGGGCGGTGCGGCGATCGGCCTCTTCGGTCCGGTGACGACGGTGGTCGCCGACGCCGTGAGCTATCTGCTGTCGGCCGGTGCGCTGGGCGCGGCGGGCGGCGGCGACCGCCGTCCCGAACGGCCCGACCCGCGGCCCCGGCTGCGGGCGGGCGACCTGCTCGACGGGTGGCGGTACATCCTGCGCAGCCCTGACCTGCGTCCGCTGTTCCTCAACACGGTGCTGGTCAACGGCCTGATCATGGCGTCGTCGCCGCTGCTGGTCGTGCTGATGGTCGGCCCGCTGGGCTTCGCCCCGTGGCAGTACGGGCTGGCGTTCGCGGTGCCGTGTCTGGGCGGGCTGGTCGGCGCGCGGCTGTCGCGGCGGCTGGTGGCGCGGTTCGGGGAACGGCGGGTGCTCCGGGTCGCGGGGTCGCTGCGGGCGTGCTGGTCGGTCGGGCTTGCGTGCGTGGGGCCGGGCGTGGCGGGTCTGGTCCTGGTGATCGTGATCGAGTTCGGTCTGATCACGAGCATGGGCGTGTTCAACCCGGTGTTCTCCACGCATCGGCTGGAGCGGACGCCGGCGGACCGGGTGGTCCGCACGCTGTCGGCGTGGTCGGCGACCAGCAAGGCGTCGATCGCCGTGCTGACGGCGCTCTGGGGCCTGCTGGCGAGCTTCACCGGCCCCCGCACGGCCATCGCCCTCGCGGGCGCCCTCCTCCTGGCGACCCCGCTGCTGCTCCCCCGCCGCCTCGACGAGGCGCGCCGGTACCAGGACAGCGAGGCGGATGCCAAGGCCTAGGCGAGGCCGTGTTCAGCGGTGGCTGAGGACGTTGACCACGCGGCCGTCGGGGTCGCGGACGAAGAAGCGGCGGACGCCCCACTCCTCGTCCCGCAGCGGGTGGACGATCTCCGCGCCGCTCTCCCGGACGGCCTCGTACACGGCGTCCACGTCGTCCACCTCGACGCTGATGTCGGGGTGCGCCGGCGCCGTTTTGTCGCCGGTCATCACGCTGACCTGCGCCGTCGGGTTGGACGGGGACGCCGGCGTCATGATCCAGCCGTGGTTCATGACCTCCTCGAGGCCCAGCAGGCCGTAGAACTCCCCGTGCCTTTCCGGGTTCTCCGAGTGGAGGTTGGGCACGACTCGGCGGACGGTCATCGACGGCTCCCTCGGCTCTGTCGGGTCCACCGGGCGGCGGTCATGGAACGCATGCGCCGCACCGCGCGGCGTCGGATGGCGGCCCTGCCCAGGCTAGCCGTCCCGCGGTCGGAGGCGGCCGGAGACGACGCCCGGCGATGGCGTGCGCCGGTCGCGCGCCCACGGGGCCGTCGCCACCGCCTCCTGAGGGGACCGGCGTTTCCCGCCGCCGTCAGCGGAGTCCGCGCCGACGGCGTCGAGGATTCGGTGCGGGCCGCGCCGGGGGACAGCGCGAGTACGCGCGGCCCCGTGTCCAGGGACTCCTGCCACAGGATCTCCGGGGCCCCGCGTGTCGCGTCAGACCGCCCCCGGGATCTCCTCGGTCACGCCGTTCAGGGGAGAGTCCGGGTCGGTGCCGTAGGGGCGGGTGAGCACTTCCAGGCCGTGGCCCGCGGGATCGCGGAAGTACACGCCGCGTCCGCCGTCGTTGCGGTTGAGACGGCGCGGGTACCGGCCGTGCGGGTCGGCCTGGACGGGGACCCGCGCGGCCACAAGCCGGGCGAGGATCGCGTCGAACTCCTCCTCGGAGACAAGGAACGCGTAGTGCTGCACGGGGATGTCGATGTCGACGGTGGCGAAGTCGAGGGTGACGCCGTTGGCGGTGGTCACCGGGAGGAACATCCCGGCGGACGGTCCCGGCTCGAGGCCCAGGATCTCCGCGACGAAGCGGGCGGACTTCTCCCGGTCGGGGGTGAGGACGATGGTGTGGTTGAACTCGACGGACAAGGTCAATGCCTCCACGGGCATCCGCGGCACCTCCATGCCTCACCCGGCCGGTGACCGGCACGCGATGCCGCGGACGGAACGGTAGAGGACGGTCCTCGCGCGCGTCGACCCGATTTTCCGCTCGCGGAAGTCCCCATGATCCCCCGACAGCGGTCAGGGAGACCGGCGTCCCGCCCCGTCGGCGGCCTGCTGGTTCCGCGAACAGCCGGCCCACGCACCACAGCGTGCACGGGCTCAGACCCCGGCGCCCTCGGCCGCCTCCTCGACGCGTGCGGCCACCCAGCGCAGGAACTCCCGCACGTCGCCGGCGGGCAGTACGGCCGCCTCCGCGCGAGGGCGTTCGAAGCTGCGCAGCGCCTCGGCGACCAAAGACTCGAAGGCCGGCTCGGACGCGGCGACGATCTCTCCCGCCCGGCGCTTGGCGAACCAGTGGCCGGTACGGCAGTGGACGGTGGCGCGGCAGCCGTTGAGCACCCGGTTGTCGGCCAGGTGCCCGTCCCCGTCGGCGTGTTCGCGCACGGAGGCGCGGAGCGCCGCGAGCACCGTGGGCCGGTCCGGGGCGGCGATCACCTCCCGCGCCGGCGCGCCGTACAGCGGGAGTCCGGCCTGGTGGGCGACGGAGCGGTCGATGACGTACCAGAAGTCGGACGCGTCCGCGGGGTCGTAACTGACGCGTTCGGGCAGGGACGGTCCGGTGTTGAGGTCGAGCAGGTAGCCCGCCTCGCCCGACGGGCGGGCGGCGAAGTCGGCGGCGTAAACGACCAGTTCGAGGCCGGCGGCGGGGCAGGGCAGCGCCGGGTGGGCCAGCGTCGCGGCGAGCGGGGCGAGGTCGGCGCGGGGCGGGGCCGGGTCCACGACGACCGTGACGTCGACGTCGCTGCGCCCGTGGCGGTAGTCGCCCAGGGCGAGCGAGCCCACGGCGAGGACGCTGAGCAGACGGTCTCCGCAGACGGCGGAGGTGCGACGGACCAGCTCCTCCAGAAAGGCGCGCAGTTCCGGCGGCGGGAGGGAGGGGCGGCTCATTGCCCCAGTGTCACCCCGGCGAGTCGCCCGCTGCGGGTCACGTCCACAGCTCGCCGCTGTCGCACACCCGTGCGCCCATGTTGCGCTCCATCATCCGCAGGGCCGCGTCCGCCAGATCCTCGTGGATGTGCGCGACGGCGTCCCGAGGGACGATCACCTGGAAGTGCCGGATGTGCGCGTCGAGCGAGGAGTACAGCACGCACTGCTCGGTCACCTGCCCGCACAGCACCAGCTGGTCGATCCCCTGCTGGGAGAGCAGATAGCTGAGCGGGGTCTCGAAGAAGACCGAGTGCCGGGCCTTGACCACGAACAGCGACGACTCGTCCGGCACCAGCGGCTCCACCAGATGCGCGTGCTGCCCCGCCAGCGCCTTGTCGAGCAGCTCGCCGTGGTGCGAGCGCCACTCGCCGAAGTTGTCGTTGACGTAGATCACCGGCGCGTCCTGCCGTCGCGCCCGCTCCAGCAGCCCTGAGATCACCGGGACCACCGTCTCGGCGGACGGGAGCAGCTGGTCGGCGTCCGGGTGGTCGTAGGTGTTGATCATGTCGATGACGATCAGTGCGGTCTTGCCCATGCCTCCAGGGTTCCACCCGCGCGCGGGAACAGGCATCCGCACGGCGCCGCGGCGCGGGAGCGCCCGCGACGTGGGCCTCCGGCCGTACTCCGACGCCAACGGGGCCGTCCGGCCCTAGTCGGGACCCGTTCCGCGACCGACGATGGGGAAATGATCCACAGCGATGGCTTCCGGGCGCTCGACCGGCAGGAGTGCCTGCGCCTGCTGGGCAAGGTGCCGGTCGGTCGCGTCGTGTACACGCGGCAGGCGCTCCCTGCGGTGCTGCCGGTGAACTTCACTCTGGAGCCGGACGGCGCCGTGGTGCTGCGCACGTCCGCCGGCTCCGACCTGGTGCGGGCCGTCGACGGGGTGGTGGTGGCGTTCGAGGCGGACGACTTCCACGCGGGGCGCCGGTCGGGCTGGAGCGTGGTGGTGACCGGCCGGGCGGCTGTGGTCACCGACCCGGCCGAGCACGAACGGCTGCTGCGCACCGGCCCCCGCTCGTGGATGCCGCTGCGGGAGGGCGTGTTCGTGCGGATCGAGAGCGAGATGGTGGCGGGACGGGAGCTCACGGCCGTCGGCGCGGGACCGTAGCCGCCCCTCGGGTGGTCAACCCCCTTGATCCATACCGCCGGACGGGTGACGTACGGTACGGCCTGTGACCGCCTACACCCCTGAAGACACCCCGGGCCGTTACGGCCTGTACGCCACCGTCGAGACCGAGCCGCGCTCCGTCGGCCGGGTGCGCACCGAGTACTCGCCCGCGCACGACGGCGACCCGGACCCCGGCGAGATCGTCTGGACGTGGGTCCCGTTCGAGGAGAACGACGGCCGCGGCAAGGACCGGCCGGTGCTGGTCGTCGCCCGTGAGACGGCGGGCACCTTCCTCGCGGTGCAGCTGTCGAGCAAGGGGCGTGCCGGGGACCGGGACCGGGTGCCGATCGGCAGCGGTCCGTGGGACCGGTCGGGACGCGACTCCTGGGTGGCCGTGGACCGGGTGCTGCGGCTGCACGAGCAGGGCATGCGCCGGGAGGCGTGCGCGCTGGACCGGATGCGCTTCAACTCGGTGCGGCAGCGGCTCAGGGAGCGCTACGGCTGGGAGTGACCTCCGCCGGCGCGACCGCCAGGTCCGCGAAGGCCCGCTCGAACGCGGTGCGGGTCGCGCCGTCCCGGGTGCGGTCGAGGATCCCGAACACCACGTGGGCGAAGGCGCCCTCGAAGCGTCCGCCGGGGCCCAGGTGCGTGTGGAACGCCTCCGCGACCTGGGCGGGGTCGTTGCGGAACACGCCGCAGCCCCAGGCCCCGAGCACCAGCCGCCGGTAGCCGTGGTGGGCCGCCGTCTCCAGGACGCGGCCCGCGCGGCGGACGAGCACGCCGGGCACCTCCCCCACGCGCTCGGGCGCCTTGGAGCGGATCACGCCCGCGTTCGGCGCCGGTGACGTGAGGAAACCGGCCGTGAACGGGGCGTCCAGCAGGGCGCCGCGGTCGTCGCGGAACACCGGCACGGCCGGGGCGTGGATCACCCGATCGGTGTAGAAGGGGTTCCGGTGGGCGCGGTGGTGGTCGTAGAAGCCGGGCGCCCGCAGCAGGCAGGTGTACAGCGCGGAGGCGCGGCACAGGGCCTCCTCCTGGGCCTGTGCGCCGTTGAGGTAGCCGCCGCCCGGGTTGCGCGCCGACGCGAAGTTGAGGACGGCCACGGGATCCGGGCCGTCCGGGCCGGTGAGGCGGCGGGCGGCGGCCAGGCTGCTCTCGCCGGTCACCTCGAAGCGGGTGGGCGCGGGCTCGAAGGGCGGCACCGGGACCGGGTCCGGCCCGTGCAGCGTGGTGGCCTGCCGTGCCGCCTCGACGGCGGCCCCGACCGGCACCCGGCGGCCGTCCGGCGCGAGGTAGGCGCCTTCCGCCACGATCCGTTCCGTCTCCCGGGCGATGCCCCGCAGGCGCGCGCTCACGGCGCCACCCCCGTAGCCGCCGTGACCGCGCTCCACGCGCCCCGCGCGCTCCCCCTCGTCGTGCTCACACGAGCATCCTGAGCGATGCTGGTGACGCGGCGCAACGCGGTTTTCGCCGCCCCGGACGGTCCGGGCCCGGAGGTGAAAAGCCCCGGTGGCGGGCGGGACGCGGAGGTGACGGACCCCTTACGCCCCGTCGGGCGCTCTTGTGCACGGCGGTTCGAGGGTTTTGGGTGGACGCGTCGATGCCGGCCGGGACCACCGGGCCCCGGGCCGGCGACATGGTGGTGTCTCAGGAGGATTCCCGCATGTCAGATCCGTCGAGCGGTTGCGCGCCGTACCGCGCGGCCGTCACCGAAGCCGAGGCGGAGGCCCTGATACGGGGCATCTGCTTCAAGACAGGACCGCCCCGCCGACTCGGCGTGGAGGTCGAATGGCTGGTCCACGAGTCGCGCGATCCGCGGCTCCCCGTCTCCCGTGAACGGCTCGAAGCGGCCTACGCCGCACTGCGTGAGGTGCCCCTGCGCTCGGCGCTCACCGTCGAGCCCGGCGGCCAGCTGGAGCTCAGCTCTCCGCCCGCCGCGTCCCTCACCGAGTGCCTGACCACCGTCTCCGCCGACCTGGACGCCGTCCGCGCCGTCCTGCGCCGGGACGGCCTCACCCTGGCAGGCCTGGGCCACGACCCCTGGCAGACCCCCCGCCGGTTCCTCCGGCAGCCGCGCTACGACGCGATGGAGGCCGCCCTCGACCGCACCGGCGCGGGCGGCCGGTACATGATGTGCAATTCCGCCTCCGTGCAGGTGTGCGTGGACGCCGGCCACGAGGAACCCGGCCCGCTCGGCCACGTACGCCGCTGGTGGATGGCGCACCTGCTGGGCGCCGTCCTGGTGGCGGTGTTCGCCAACTCCCCCGTCTCCGCCGGCCGGCCCACCGGCTGGCTCTCCACACGCCAGCTGCGCTGGGCGCAGATCGGCGCCGGACGGGCCGGCGCGCCCGCGCTGGACGCCGACCCGCGCGGCGCATGGGCCCGGCACGTGCTGGACGCGCCCGTGATGTGCGTGCGCGGGGACGGCGACGGGCCGTGGGAGGTGCCGGAGGACCTGTCGTTCCGGCACTGGACGCGGCGCCGGGCGCCGCGCGCGCCCACCCACGACGACCTGGACTACCACGTCACGACGCTGTTCCCGCCGGTCCGGCCGCGCGGCCATCTGGAGCTGCGGATGATGGACGCGCAGCCCGGCGAGGACGGCTGGTCCGTGCCGCTGGCCGTCACAGCGGCGCTGTTCGACGACACCGAGGCCGCCGAGACCGCGTACCGGGCGGTGAAACCACTGGCCGAGCGGACGCGGGGTCTGGCCGCCCCGCAGAACCCGCTGTGGCGGGACGCGGCCCGCGACGGGCTGGCAGACCCGGAGCTGCGGGAGGCGGCGGCCGTCTGTTTCACGGCGGCGCTGGCCGCCCTGCCCCGGCTCGGTGCCGCGACCGCCCTGGTCGACCGGGTCGCGGCGTTCCGGGACCGCTATGTGGACCGGGGCCGCTGCCCCGCCGACGACCTGCTCGACGCGTGGCGCGCGCGGCACGACGGACGCCCGGACGGATGTGGGGCGCCCCTGCTCACCACCCACCCGCACGGGAAGGACACCCCCTCATGACCGACCCCGCCCTCGACGCCGAAACCCTGCGTGAGCGCGCGGTCGCCTCGCTGGTCGTCGCGCGGGACCGCACCACGCTGCTGACCAGTTGTGTGGAGGACCCCGACCTGACCGCGCAGCACTCGCCACTGATGTCGCCGCTGGTGTGGGACCTGGCGCACATCGGCAACCAGGAGGAGCAGTGGCTGCTGCGCGCGGTGGCCGGGCAGGAGGCGATCCGACCGGAGATCGACAGCCTCTACGACGCCTTCGAGCACCCGCGCGCCGAACGCCCCAGCCTGCCCCTGCTGTCGCCCCAGGAGGCCCGCAGGTACGCCTCCGACGTGCGCGGACGGGCGCTGGACGTGCTGGAGCGCACGGCGTTCGACGGCACCCGGCTGACCGAGGCCGGGTTCGCCTTCGGGATGATCGCCCAGCACGAGCAGCAGCACGACGAGACCATGCTGATCACCCACCAGCTCCGCAAGGGCCCGGCCGCGCTCACCGCGCCCGACCCGGAGCCGGTGACGCCGTACACGGGTCCGGCGGAGATCCTGGTGCCGGGCGGTCCGTTCACCATGGGCACCTCGGCCGAGCCGTGGGCGCTGGACAACGAACGCCCCGCGCACCGGCGGGAGGTGGCGCCGTTCTGGATCGACGCCACGCCGGTCACCAACGGCGCGTACCAGGCGTTCGTCGAGGACGGCGGCTACGACGACCCGCGCTGGTGGACGCTCGAGGGCTGGGCGCACGTGCGCCGCGCCCGCCTCACCGCGCCGCTGTACTGGCGCCGCGAGGGCGGGCAGTGGCTGCGGCGCCGCTTCGGGGTCACCGAACTGGTGCCGCCGGACGAGCCGGTGCTGCACGTGTGCTGGTACGAGGCGGACGCGTACGCCCGCTGGGCGGGGCGCCGGCTGCCCACCGAGACCGAGTGGGAGAAGGCCGCCCGGCACGACCCGGCCACGGGCCGCTCCCGGCGCTACCCGTGGGGCGACGCCGACCCGGCGCCCGAGCACGCCAACCTCGGCCAGCGCCATCTGCGCCCGGCGCCGGCCGGCAGCTATCCGGCGGGCGCGTCGCCGCTGGGCGTACGGCAGTTGATCGGGGACGTGTGGGAGTGGACGGCGTCCGACTTCCTGCCGTACCCGGGCTTCCGGGCGTTCCCGTACAAGGAGTACTCGGAGGTGTTCTTCGGGCCGGAGTACAAGGTGCTGCGCGGCGGTTCGTTCGCCGTGGACCCGGTGGCCTGCCGGGGCACGTTCCGCAACTGGGACCATCCGATACGGCGGCAGATCTTCTCCGGGTTCCGCACCGCCCGCTCGGCGGAGGGTGCGTGATGTGCCGTCACCTGGCCTATGTGGGTCCCGCGGAGTCGCTGGGCGCGCTGCTGGTGGGGCCGTCGCACGGGCTGTACCGGCAGTCGTGGGCGCCCCGCCGGCAGCCGCACGGCACGGTCAACGCGGACGGTTTCGGCGTCGGCTGGTACGCCGAGGGCGACCCGGTCCCGGCCCGCTACCGGCGGGCCGGGCCCGTCTGGGCGGACCTGTCGTTCACCGACCTGGCACGGGTGGTGCGCACGGAGGCGCTGCTCGCCGCCGTGCGGGACGCGACGCTGTCGGGCGCCGACGCGGAGGCGGCCGCGGCCCCCTTCGCGTCGGGGGCATGGCTGTTCAGCCACAACGGGGCGGTGCCGGGCTGGCCCGGTTCGCTGGCGCCGCTGGCGGCCACGCTGCCCGCCGAGGACCTGCTGTCGCTGGAGGCCCGCAACGACTCGGCGTTCGTGTGGGCGCTGGTGCTGGCGCGGCTGCGGGCCGGCGACGCCATGGGGCAGGCGCTGGCTGACACGGTCGCCGAGGTCGCGGCGGCGGCCCCGCGAGCCCGGCTGAACCTGCTGCTCACCGACGGCGCCACCGTCGCGGCGACCGCGTGGGGGGACACCCTGTGGTACCTCGCCCGGCCCGGCGGGGGAACCGTCGTCGCCTCCGAGCCCCACGACGACGACCCGCACTGGCAGGAGGTGCCCGACCGCACCCTGCTGGCCGCGAGCCGCACCGACGTTCTGCTCACCCCGCTCAAGGAGCCCCTCACGTGAGTCCGTTCCGTCTGACCCGCACTCTCCCCGAGGACGCCACCGGCGCCGCGCTGCGCGCCGACGTCCGCGCGGGACTGACCGGCAGCCCCAAGACGCTGCCGCCCAAGTGGTTCTACGACGCACGCGGCAGCGAGCTGTTCGAGGAGATCACCGCGCTGCCCGAGTACTACCCGACGCGCGCCGAGCGGGAGATCCTGCTCGCCCGCGCCGACGAGATCGCCGCCGCGTCCGGCGCCCGCACCCTGGTCGAACTGGGCTCGGGCTCCTCGGAGAAGACGCGGCATCTGATCGCCGCCCTGGACGGGCTGCACACGTACGTCCCGGTCGACGTCAGCGAGTCCGCGCTGACCGGGGCGGGACAGGCGCTGGCCGCCGAGCGGCCGGGGCTCGAGGTGCACGCGCTGGTCGCGGACTTCACCGCCGAGCTTGCCCTGCCGGACACGCCGGGGCCGCGTCTGGTGGCGTTCCTCGGCGGCACCGTCGGCAATCTGCTGCCCGCCGAGCGGTCCGCGTTCCTCGCCTCCGTGCGCGCCCTGCTCGCCCCGGGCGACGCGCTGCTCCTCGGCACGGACCTGGTGAAGGACGAGCGGACGCTGGTCCGGGCCTACGACGACGCGGCCGGGGTGACGGCCGCGTTCAACCGGAACGTGCTGAACGTCGTCAACCGTGAGCTGGGCGCCGACTTCGACCCGGACGCCTTCGCGCATGTGGCGGTGTGGGACGCGGAGCAGGAGTGGATCGAGATGCGGCTGCGCTCACGCACCGCGCAGTCCGTGAAGATCCCGGCGCTGGAACTGGTCGTGGACTTCGCGGAGGGCGAGGAACTGCGCACCGAGGTGTCGGCGAAGTTCCGGCAGGAGGGGGTGCGCGCCGAACTCGCCGCCGCCGGGCTGGACCTGACCCGGTGGTGGACGGACGGCGAAGGACGGTTCGCGCTGTCCCTGAGCGTGGCCCGCTGAGCACCACCCGCCGACCGGCCGCCGCCCGGGACGCCCTCACTCGAAAGCGAGGGTCTCCGTGATGCGCCGCGCGGCGCGCTCGGCCTCCTTCTCGGGGTCGGCGCCGGTGAGCACCTCGGTCATGTACTCCTTGATCGGGTTGTCGGCCTCGACCACGCTCCACCGGGGCGTGGCCGGGGTCGCCCGGCCCCGTGCGGCGCCGGCCGCCATGGCCTCCAGGCCCTCCTCCCCCGCGACCGAGCCGGCGAGGTCCGCCTTGTTCGGCACGTAGTTCATGGTGCGGGCGAGGTCGGTGTTCCAGCGGGCACCGGTGAGGGCGGCGACGACCTCGACGGCGGCGTCCTCGGCGTCCGTGTTGGCCGGGACGACGAGGTCGGAGCCACCGGTGAAGACGGCGCCGGGGCGGCCGACCTCCTTGCCGGGGACGGGGAAGTAGCCGATCTTGTCCTCCAGTCCGGGGTTCTGCTGGAGGATGGCGCGGACCAGTCCGGGGACGGCGACGATCTGGGCGACCTTCCCGTCGGCGAACACCCCCGCCTGCGGCGGATGTTCCTCGTCGGCGTCGACGGGGCCGTCGCCGAGCTGCTGGAGCCGGCGGTAGAAGTCCATGCCGCGCAGGGCGGCCTCGCTGTCGAGGGCGCCCTTCCACACGCCGTCGCGTTCGGTGGCGAGTTCGCCGCCCTCCTCCCAGATGAATCCGGCGAGCGTGTACCAGTCCTGTCCGGCGAGGTAGACACCCTGGGTGTCGCCGGTGTCGAGCCGCTCGGTGACGTCCAGCCACTCCTCGCGGGTCCTCGGCGGGGTGACGCCGGCCGCGCGGAACAGGTCCTTGCGGTAGACGACGACGCGGTTGGCGGCGTACCAGGGGATGCCGTACTGCTGGGAGCCCCAGCGGCCGGGTTCGGAGAGGCCGGGCAGCCAGTCGTCGCGGCCCCAGTCGCGCATGGACTCCAGGGTGAGGTCGAGCAGCCCGTCGCTCTCGGCGTAGGCGGACACCTGGGTGTTGCCGACCTCGATGACGTCGGGCCCGTCGGGGTCCCTGCCGCGCAGGGCCCGCTGGACCTTCTCGCCGATGCCGGTCCATTCCTGGATGCGGATGTCGAGGTCGAGTGTCTCGTGCTCGCGTTCGAACTCCGCGGTGAAGCGGTCCAGGAAGTCCTGCGAGGCGCTGTGCTGCATCAGCCACACGGTGACGGTGCGCCGCTCCGCCGCGCTGTCGGACATCACCCCGCAGCCGGTGAGCAGGGAGGCGGACACACAGACGAGGGCGAGCAGACGGCGTCTCACGTGGGGTCCTGTTTTTCTGTCTGGCGGACAGGGCGGGGCCCGGCGTGGGGGGCGAGCCGGAGCTCGGACGGGTGCCCAGCATCTTGGTATGGACCAATGCCCGGGTCAAGGCCGCCAGGCGAACGGGGCCGACACCTCGCGCCCCGACCCGGCGTGGGGCACGGTGGAGTGACGTGTGCCACTGGCGGTGGAGCCGCCGTGAGAGGAGCAGAACATGTCGAACCACACCTACCGGGTCACCGAGATCGTCGGCACCTCGCCCGACGGCGTGGACGCCGCCGTCCGCAACGGCATCGAGCGGGCCTCTCAGACGCTGCGCCATCTGGACTGGTTCGAGGTGACGCAGGTGCGCGGGCAGATCGAGGAGGGGCGCGTCGCGCATTACCAGGTGGGCCTGAAGGTGGGTTTCCGGCTGGAGGAGACGGACTGAGCCGCCGCACGGCTCAGGTACGGCCCTCGCGCTCCTGCGCGTCCTTCAGCTCGCCCGAGGGCGTCGCCCAGCGCGCGTGGACGACGGTGAACCCGGCCCGGCGGGCGTCCTCGCAGACCAGCTCGTCGTCGTCGACCAGCATCCGCACCTGACGGGTGCGGGCCAGGCGGCGCAGCACGGCCAGCTTGGTGAACCGGGCGGGCCGCCGGTCGGCGTTGCCGCGCATGTGCAGCTCCCCCTCGGGCAGGCCCTGCGCGGCCAGCCAGTCCAGGGTGTCGCGGCGGCATCGCCCGGGCCGGCCGGTGAGGTAGACGATGTCGCACGTCTCGGCGCTCTCCCGCACCAGCGCGATCCCCTCGGCGAGAGGCGGGTCCTGCGGCGCGGCGGCGAAGAAGCCGTCCCAGTCGCGGGGCCTGCGCTCGAGGAAGTGCTGGCGGTGCGCGGTGCCGGCGAGGGTGTTGTCCAGGTCGAACACGGCCAGCGGACGCTGCGCGCGATCGGTGCGGTGGGTCACCCTCCCACCCTAGAGCGGCGCCCCAGGAATCCTGGCGGCTCCCCCGTGTTGAACCCGGTATGAGTTCCGTGATCGCCGCGACCCGCTTCTCCGTCCTCGACCGCTCCCGGGTGCGCGAGGGGCACACCGCCCCCGAGGCCCTGAGGGACACGGTGGATCTGGCGCGGGAGGCGGAGCGCCTCGGGTACCACCGGTTCTGGGTGGCCGAGCACCACGGGGTGCCCGGGGTGGCCGGTTCGGCGCCGACCGTGCTGGCGGCCGCGGTCGCCGGGGCGACCCGCACGATCCGCGTCGGCACCGGCGGGGTCATGCTGCCCAACCACCGTCCGCTGGTCGTGGCCGAGCAGTTCGGCGTGCTGGCCTCGCTGTTCCCGGACCGGATCGACATGGGTCTGGGCCGCTCGGTGGGGTTCACCGACGGGGTGCGCAAGGCGCTCGGGCGCGACAAGGGCGACGCGGAGGACTTCGCGGGCCAGCTCGACGAGCTGCTCGGCTGGTTCGCGGGGACCTCCCCCACGGGGGTGCGTGCCCGGCCGTCCGAGGGGCTGACCGTGCCGCCGTTCGTGCTGGCGATGGGCGAGGGCGCGGACATCGCCGCCCGCGCCGGGCTGCCGATGGTCATCGGCGACCTGCGCGACCGCGAACGGATGCGGCGCGGCGTCGACCGCTACCGCGAGCGGTTCCGCCCGTCCGCCTGGGCGGAGGAGCCGTACGTGGTGATCTCCGGGACGGTGGCGGTGGCGGACACGTCCGAGCGGGCCCGGCGGCTGCTGGTGCCGGAGGCCTGGTCGATGGCGTACTCCCGCACACACGGCGCCTTTCCGCCGCTGCCGTCCGCCGAGCGCGTCGAGTCCCTCGCCATGAGCGCCAAGGAGCGCGGCTTCTACGAGGCGGGGCTGGCCGGGCAGCTCGCCGGCACCGCGGAGGAGGTGCGGCGGGAGCTGGAGGCGGTGCTGAAGGACACCGGCGCCCAGGAGGTGCTCGTCACCACCAGCACCCACGACCGTGAGGCGCTGCTGGACTCCTACCGGCGGCTCGCCGCGCTCGCGGGGCTCGACGACGGCGCGACGCGCCGGTGAGGACACCGGCGCGTCGTGGGGAGAGCGGGGACGGGGGCCCTACCGTTCGCGGCCCCGGCCCGGGACGTCACGGCCACGGCCGGGGACGTCGCGCCCCTTGCGGCCGGACTCGTCGGTCATCTCCGTCTCGGCCTCGATGCGCTCCTTGCGCACCCGGCCGCGCACGGTCTCGTTCGTGACCGTCTCCTCGGTGGTCATCCGGACGCGCTCGACCGGCACGGCCTCGGTGGTGACCACGGGGCGCTCCTCGTGCAGCGTGACCTCGTGCTGGTCCTCCTTGAAGGCGGGACCGGACAAGGCGTCGTCACGGTTGGCGTCCGTGATCGGCTCGCGCTCCACGCGTACTTCCTCGTGGCGGACCGGGACGGTCTGCTGGACCTCCTCGGTCACCACGTACTTGCGCAGCCGCGCGCGGCCGCTCTCGTGGCGTTCCACGCCGACGTGCATACGCTCCTCGGAGCGCGTCATCGCGTCGTCGGTGCCGCGCGCGCCGGCCTCGCCGCGGTGGGACCTGGCGCCGGCCGCGCCGGACCGTTCGGCGGTGGTGCCCTTGGCGCCCGCCGCGGAGGACATGCCGCCCTTCGCGCCCGTCGTCCCGGCCGCACCGGACGTGTCCGACGTGTCGCCGCGGCGTCCGGTCGCCGCACCCGCGGCACCGGCCGCTCCGGCCGCGCCCGCGGCGCCGGCGGTTCCGGTGGTCCCGGCCCGGCCCGTCGTGCCGCCGCTGTCCTTGGGGTCGCCGAGGACGTTGTCCCAGTTGATGCCGTAGTACTCGTAGAGCCGGTGCTCCTCGTCCACCGACAGGTGCCCGCCCGCGTCGATGTCCACGCTGGGCGCGCCCTTCACCTTGTCCTTGTCGTAGGGCACCTCGAGGTGGTCCTGGACCAGGGAGGCGTCACGGATGGGTACGAACGACTCGCTGGAGCCGAACATCCCGGTCTTGACGGTCACCCACTCGGGGCGTCCACTCGCGTCGTCGAGGAAGACGTGCTTCGCGTCGCCGATCTTGTTGCCGTCCCCGTCGTACACGGGGTGATCCAGCAGGATCGAGATCTCTTCGCGGGTGATCATCTGTCATCACCCTCCTCTCGGGTCACTCCTCTCCGGTTCTCCTGATCAGGAGGTAAAAAACGGGACGAAAGTGATTAAACGCACTTTATTTTCCACAGCGCGACACAAGGGTGTCCGGGAACGCGAGACGGGGCCGGAAGGAGCACCTTCTCCCGGCCCCGCCCGTCCGCACCTGCCGGCGAACGTCCGTGGGAGCGGCTACCGCTTGCCCGCCTTGCGGGTCGCCCGCAGCCACTCCTTGTTCATGCCCGTGATGGACGTCAGCGGGATGCCCTTGGGGCAGGCGGTGGCGCACTCCCCCGCGAGGGTGCAGCCGCCGAAGCCCTCCTCGTCCATCTGCGCCACCATGTCCAGCACCCGGGTCTCCCGCTCGGGGGCGCCCTGCGGCAGCACGTTCAGGTGGTTGATCTTGGCGGAGGTGAACAGCATCGCCGCGCCGTTGGGGCAGGCGGCGACGCAGGCGCCGCAGCCGATGCACTCGGCGTGTTCGAAGGCGAGGTCCGCGTCCGGCTTCGGCACCGGGGTGGCGTGCGCCTCCGGGGCGGAGCCGGTGGGCGCGGTGATGTAGCCGCCGGCCTGGATGATGCGGTCGAAGGCGGAGCGGTCGACGACCAGGTCCTTGATCACCGGGAACGCGGCGGCCCGCCACGGCTCGATGTCGATGGTGTCGCCGTCCTGGAAGGACCGCATGTGCAGTTGGCAGGTGGTGGTGCGCTCGGGCCCGTGGGCGTCGCCGTTGATGACCAGCGAGCAGGCGCCGCAGATGCCCTCGCGGCAGTCGTGGTCGAAGGCGACCGGGTCCTCGCCCTTGAGGATGAGCTCCTCGTTGAGGGTGTCGAGCATCTCCAGGAAGGACATGTCCGGGGAGACGTCGTCCACCTCGTACGTGGACATGGCGCCGTCGGCGTCGGCGTTCTTCTGGCGCCAGACGCGCAGGGTGAGCTTCATGCGTAGCTCCGCTGGGTGGGGTGGACGTACTCGAAGACCAGGTCTTCCTTGTGCAGGGTCGGAGCCTCGCCGGTGGCGGTGAACTCCCAGGCGGCCGCGTAGGAGAACTCGTCGTCCTTGCGGGCCGCCTCGCCGTCCGGCGTCTGGGACTCCTCACGGAAGTGCCCGCCGCAGGACTCGGTGCGGTGCAGCGCGTCGAGGCACATCAGCTCGGCGAGCTCCAGGTAGTCGACGACGCGGTTGGCCTTCTCCAGGGACTGGTTGAACTCCTCGCCGGTGCCGGGGACCTTGATGCGCCGCCAGAACTCCTCGCGGATCTGGGGGATGCGCTCCAGGGCCTTGCGCAGTCCGGAGTCGGAGCGGGCCATGCCGCAGAACTCCCACATCAGCTCGCCCAGTTCCCGGTGGAAGGAGTCGGGGGTGCGGTCGCCGTCGACGGACAGCAGCAGGTTCAGCCGGTCCTCGGTCTCGGCCAGCACCTCCTGCACCGCGGGGTGCTCCCCGGTCACCTCGTCGAGCTTCGGGTTGCGGCCGAGGTAGTCGTTGAGGGTCGCCGGCAGCACGAAGTAGCCGTCGGCCAGGCCCTGCATCAGCGCGGAGGCGCCGAGCCGGTTGGCGCCGTGGTCGGAGAAGTTGGCCTCGCCGATGGCGAACAGGCCCGGAACGGTGGTCTGGAGGTCGTAGTCGACCCACAGGCCGCCCATCGTGTAGTGCACGGCGGGGTAGATCCGCATCGGCACCTCGTACGGATCCTCGTCGGTGATCCGCTGGTACATGTCGAAGAGGTTGCCGTACTTGGCCTCGACGGCCTCCCGGCCCATGCGCCTGATGGCGTCGGCGAAGTCCAGGTAGACGCCCTGGCCGCCGGGGCCCACTCCCCTGCCCTCGTCGCAGACGTTCTTCGCGGCGCGGGAGGCGATGTCGCGGGGCACCAGGTTGCCGAAGGAGGGGTAGACGCGCTCCAGGTAGTAGTCGCGCTCGTCCTCGGGGATCTGCGCGGGCGGGCGGGTGTCGCCCTTGGCCCTGGGCACCCAGATGCGGCCGTCGTTGCGCAGCGACTCGCTCATCAGGGTGAGCTTGGACTGGTGGTCGCCGGTGCGCGGGATGCAGGTGGGGTGGATCTGGGTGAAGCACGGGTTGGCGAAGTACGCCCCGCGCCGGTGCGCGCGCCAGACGGCGGTGGCGTTGGAGTTCATGGCGTTCGTCGACAGGTAGAAGACGTTGCCGTAGCCGCCGGTCGCCAGCACGACCGCGTCCGCGAAGTACGTGGAGATCTTCCCGGTGATCAGGTCGCGGGCGACGATGCCACGGGCCCGGCCGTCGACGACGATCAGGTCGAGCATCTCGGTGCGCGGGTGCATCTCCACGTTGCCGGCGGCGATCTGCCGGCTGAGCGCCTGGTAGGCGCCGAGGAGGAGCTGCTGGCCCGTCTGGCCGCGGGCGTAGAAGGTGCGGGACACCTGGACGCCGCCGAAGGAGCGGGTGTCGAGCAGGCCGCCGTACTCGCGGGCGAAGGGCACGCCCTGCGCGACGCACTGGTCGATGATCTCCACGGAGATCTGCGCGAGGCGGTGGACGTTGGACTCGCGGGCGCGGAAGTCGCCGCCCTTGACGGTGTCGTAGAAGAGGCGGTGGACGGAGTCGCCGTCGTTGCGGTAGTTCTTCGCGGCGTTGATGCCGCCCTGCGCGGCGATCGAGTGGGCGCGGCGCGGGGAGTCCTGGTAGCAGAACTGGACGACGTGGTAGCCCTGTTCGGCGAGCGTGGCGCCGGCGGAGCCGCCCGCGAGTCCGGTGCCGACGACGATGACGGTGTGCTTGCGCCGGTTGGCGGGGTTGACCAGCTTGGCCTCGAAGCGCCGCTTGTCCCAGCGCTCGTGGACGGGGCCCGCCGGGGCCTTGGTGTCGGCTACCGGGTCGCCGGTCGTGTAGTCGGTGTACGAGGTCATGGTCAGCTCACCACTCCGGTCATGACGCCCACGGGAACGGCGAGGAAGCCGGCCGTGAGCAGCAGCGCAAGGGCGTTGGCGGTGGTCTTCAGGGCGCGGTCGCGGGTGCGGCTGCCGGCGCCGAGGGTCTGGGCGGCGCTCCAGAAGCCGTGCCGGACGTGCAGGCCGACGGCCAGCATCGCGACGATGTAGATGGTGTTGCCGTACCAGGTGGAGAAGGTGTCCACGACGTTCTGGTAGGGCTTGCCGGACTCGAAGCCGCCGGAGTGGACGGTGCCGGTGGTCAGGTCGAGGAGGTGCCAGACGATGAACAGGGCGAGGATGATCCCGCCCCAGCGCATGGTGCGCGTGGCGTAGCTCGCCCGCGCCTTCTTGTGCACGTACTTGGTCGGGCGGGCCTTGATGTCGCGGCGGCTGAGCTGGTACGCGGAGACGGCGTGTGCCACCACGGCGAGGACCAGCACCACGCGGACGACCCACAGCGTCCACTCGTAGTGCATGAACGGTTCGCCGACCGTCCGCAGCCAGTGGGCGTAGTGGTTGAACTCGCCCGCCCCGAAGAAGATCTTCAGGTTCCCGATCATGTGGACGACCAGATACAGCAGCATGATCAGGCCGCTGACCGCCATCACTGCCTTCTTGCCGACGGTCGAGTCCCACACGCTGCGTGCCATGGACGGCCGTCGGTCCGTCCGCGTTGCCAGAGCCATGTCACCAGACGCTAGGGCCGGAGGGCCTCATCGGTCCAAGACATGGTGCGGCTGGATTCGATAGGGCCGCCCTATCATGGCTGGATGCAGTTCCAGCAGCTCCAGTACTTCGTGGCGGTGGCCGAGACCCGCCACTTCACCCGCGCCGCCGAGCTGGTCCACGTCGCCCAGCCGTCCTTGTCGCAGCAGATCAAGGCGCTGGAGCGGGAGCTGGGGGCGGATCTGTTCCGGCGGGCGCGCGGCAACATCACGCTGACCGACGCGGGCGAGGCGCTGCTGCCGCTGGCCCGGCGCATTCTGGCGGACGCGGAGACCGCCCGGCACGAGGTGCAGGAGGTGGCGCAGCTCCGCGGCGGCCGCGTGCGGCTCGGCGCGACCCCGAGCCTGTGCACGGGCCTGCTGCCGGACGTGCTGCGCGCCTTCCACGACCGCTATCCGGGCGTACGGCTGCTGATCGAGGAGGGCGGCTCGCACGACCTGGTGCGCGAGCTGGCGCGCGGGGCCCTGGACCTGGCCCTGGTCGTGCTGCCGCTGCCGACGCCCTCCCCCGCGCTGACCACGGTGGAGCTGTTGCGGGAGGACCTGGTGGTGGTCTCCTCGCCGGACGCGCCCCGCCCCGGCCGGGGGCGACGGGCGGTGCGCGTCGCCGACCTGGAGGGCGAGCGTCTGGTGATGTTCCGGCACGGCTACGACCTGCGGGAGCTGACCGTGGCCGCGTGCCGGGCGGAGGGGTTCGAGCCGGAGTTCGCCGTGGAGGGCGGGGAGATGGACGCGGTGCTGGGGTTCGTCCGGGCGGGGCTGGGCGTGGCGGTGGTGCCGCGCATGGTGGCCGCCCGCTCCGGCCTGGGCCTGCGCGTCACCCCCCTGGCCCGCCCGGGCCTGCACCGCACGATCGCCCTGGCCCACCGCAGCGACGTGGCCCCGCCGCGGGCGGCACGGGAGCTTCAGGGGATGCTGCTGGAGCGGTGAGCGCCGGCTCCGGGCGGGCCCGGGCGACGGTCCCGGAAGGTGGCGCGGACCGAGCCGACCCGCTCGCCCTGCCCGAGGACCGGTGCGGAGGCGAGGTCGCGAAGGGTGTCGTCGGCGTCCACGTCGCCGTCGAGACGGCGCAGCGCGGCGACCCTCATCACGGGCCGGGAGCGGTGGGAACCGTCGGCGATCCTGAGCGCGACCGCCGAGCCGTCCGGCAGGCCGAGCGCGTGGACGCGTCTCGGAGCCGTCCTCGGCGTCTGCGCCCGGCAGGCCCCTCTTCCAACGCCCTCAGGGGCGCGGGGAACTGCGCGCCCGGCCCGGACGGACCCGCACAGGCCAGGGCACCTGAGGCGGCACCGGCGTGCCCCGGCGGTCGGTCACGGTGAGCACCTCATCCCGTCGCGTCCACCAGGGCCAGCTCGTGCAGCCGCTCCGGCGGGCCCGGGCGGGCGTAGTACCAGCCCTGGGCCGTGTCGCAGCCGAGGATGCGCAGCTGCTCGGCCTGGGCGCCGGTCTCCACTCCCTCCACGGTGACCGCGAGGTCGAGGTTGTGGGCGAGCGAGACGATCCCCTCGACGATCTTGAGGTCGACCGGGTCGGCGGGGAACTGCTGCATGCTCTGGGTGAAGGAGCGGTCCAGCTTGAGGACGCTCACCGGGAGCCGGCGCAGGTTGGCGAGGTTGGAGTAGCCGGTGCCGAAGTCGTCGAGGGCGATGTCGACGCCCATCTCGGCGAGCCGGCGCAGCGGCTTGAGCAGGTCGTCGTCGGCGCCGATGAGCGCGGACTCGGTGACCTCCAGGCACAGCGCGTCCGGGGCGACGCCGGTGCGCTCCAGGATCTCCACCGTGTCCTGGACCAGGCCCGGGTGGGTGAGCTGGCAGGGCGACAGGTTCACGTTGATGCGCAGCGGGCCGAGCGCGTCGCCGCCGTTGGCGTCGCGCCATGCGCGGGCCTGGCGCACCGACTGCTCCAGCACCCACCGGCCGAGCGGAACGATCAGCCCGGTGTGCTCGGCGAGCGGGATGAAGCGGTCCGGGGAGAGCACCCCGTGCTGCGGGTGCAGCCAGCGCACCAGCGCCTCGGCGCCCCGGACGCTGCCGTCGCCGAGGTGCACCAGGGGCTGGTACTCGATGAAGAACTCGCCGCGGTCCAGGGCGGTGGGCAGCGCCGTGGTGAGGCCGTGCCGGGTGATGGCGCGGGCGTCGGCCTCCGGGTCGGCCAGCTCGAAGCGGTTGCCGCCGGCCGCCTTGGCCCGGTACATCGTGATGTCGGCGCTGCGCAGCACCTCCGCCGCGCTGCGCTCCCCCGCGGGACCCTCGACGATGCCGATGCTGCCGCGGACGGTGAGCTCCCGGCCGTCGATGCCGATCGGGGCGAGCAGCGCGTTCATGATGCGGCCGGCCAGCTCGTCGACCGTGCGGCGGGTGTCGGTGCCGGTGGTGAGGGCGACGAACTCGTCGCCGCCGAGCCGGGCCACCATCTCGCCGGGCGCGGTGGCGCAGGACTGGAGGCGGTCGGCGACCTCGACGAGCAGCCGGTCGCCGGCCGCGTGGCCGAGGCTGTCGTTGACGGTCTTGAAGCCGTCCAGGTCGAGGTAGCAGAGGCCGAACCGCTGCCCGGGTCCGGCCGCGAGGGCCTTCTCCAGACGCTCGAAGAAGAAGGTGCGGTTGGGCAGCCCGGTGAGCGCGTCATGGGTGGCCTCGTAGCGCAGCCGGAGGTTGAGCAGCCGTCGCTCGGTGGTGTCCTCCATGAGGGCGAGCTGGTAGTGGGGTTCGCCGTCGGCGTCGCGCAGCAGGGAGACGGTGAGGTTGGTCCACAGGACCGTTCCGTCGGGGCGGTAGAAGGCCTTCTCGACGTGGTAGTGCTCGCGCTCGCCGCTCACCAGCTCCTCGTAGAGCCGCCAGGTCTGCGGGGCGTCGTCGGGGTGGGTCCAGTCGCGGACGTTGCGGCCCAGCAGGGCCTGCTCGGTCAGGCCGAACATGCGGGTGAGGGCGCCGTTGACCTGGAGGACGTTGCCGTCGAGGTCGGCGATGCCGATCCCTATGGCCGCGCCTTCGAAGACCGCGCGGAACCGGGTCTCGGTGGCGTGCAGGGCCTGGGCGACCACGCCCTGTGCCTGCAGCGCGGCCTTGGCGATGGCCTCCTGCTCGGCCAGCGTCCGCTCGCGCAGGGCCTGGGCGAAGCCGGCCGCCATGGCGTGCTGGAGGCGCGCGCTGCGCGTCCTGAGGGTCTCGCGGTCGCCGTCCTCGTCGCCGCAGTAGAGGACGAGGTAGGCGTCGACGCAGTCGAGGGTGCGGCTGAGCGCCTCGGGGTCCGTGCAGTGCGCCTCGACGAGCGCCGCGCCGGCCTCGCGGCCCGCCTCCGCGTCGAAGGAGCGGGCGCGCAGGGCCTCGCTCAGCCGCCGGGCGACCGGGAGCAGCCGCTCCTCGAACTCGGGGCGGGTGGCGGCGGTCGAGGTCACCGGGTACACGGCCCGGCTCCAGATCGTCGCGAACCGGCGCAGTCTGCCCTCCGGCGCGTCCGGCTCCGCGTTCACGCCGTACGCCCCACGCCCGCGAGACCGGAGAAGGCGTAGGGATCCTCGTCCTCCGGTGCGGTGTCGGGACGCCATCGCGGCATCGGCACCAGTCCGGGTTCCACCATGTCGTACCCCTCGAAGAACCGCGCGATCTCGTCGCGCGTACGCATGATCAGCGGGTTGCGCATGTCTCGGTACACGTCGACCGCCCCCTCGGCCCGCTCCGGCGGCAACGGGATCCCCTCGTACGTCGCATGGGTGAGCACCAGCATGCTCCCCGGCGCCAGGGCCCCGCGCAGTTCGGCCACCGCCCCGTACGGGTCGTCCGCTTCTTCCACGAAGTGAAGTATGGCAACGAGAAGGAGCGCGACCGGCCGATTCAGGTCGATCAGCCGGCCGACTTCGTCACTGCCGAGAATGTCCCGCGGCTTGCGGAGGTCGGCGGCGAGCACGTCCGCGCGGTCGTTGCCCTCCAGCACGACTTTGCTGTGCGCGACCGCCACCGGGTCACGGTCCACGTACATCACCCGCGCCTCGGGGTCGGCCGCCTGGGCCACCTCGTGCACGTTCCCGAACGTGGGGATGCCGGAGCCGATGTCGAGGAACTGGGTGACTCCCTCGCTGACGGCGAAGCGCACCGCCCGCCGCATGAACGCCCGGTTCGCCTGCATGACCTTGGGCAGTCCCGGCATGAACTCCATGGCCTTGCGGGCGGCTTCCCGGTCGACCTCGAAGTTGTGCGAACCGCCCAGGTAGTAGTCGTACATCCGGGAGACACTGGGCACCGTGATGTCGATGCTCCGTGGGGCCCAGGCGGGACGCTCCATGTACCTCTCCAAGGCGTAGGCGATCCGGTGTTCGAGCAGAGGCTACTGATCGCCCGCCAACAGGGCGACCCCAAACGGAAATTGACCATCCGTTCCCGGTCACTGCCTCTGGCACGTGCCTGCTTTGCGGATGCACAGGATCGTCACGTGACGTGATCACGACACTCCGGAGGGTTCCGGCGCGCGGGAGGAACCCGGGAAAAGCGGTCCGCCCCTCCGCGGATCGCGGAGGGGCGGACTCGGGGCCGGCGGCGCCGGGGTCGGCACCCTGGGGAGGTCGTCACTTCTCCGGCGCGCCGACCGGCTTCCCGTCGGGCCGTACGGCGTACCAGGTGCCGCCCACGCCCTGACCGTTGGTGTCGCCGGGGGCCTTGTCCCCGGCGAAGGTGTAGATGGGCCAGCAGTTGATCGTCTGCTGCTCGGCGCCGTCGGGCCGGGTGAAGGTCATGTAGCCCTTCTTCTGGATGCCCTTGGTGTCGTCGAAGTCGACCGGAGAGACGACCGGCCACTTCTTCACGCAGTCTCCGGCGCAGTTCGAGACGGGCTCCGGCCACGCCTCGTCCTTCATGAAGCGGTAGACCGTCATGCCCTTCTCGTCGACGACGATCTCGCCGAGCTTGGAGTCCTCCCGGGTCGACAGTCCCGGCAGATCGGCCGACTGCGCCTTCTTCCCCTCCGGGGTGAACGCGAACCACTTTCCGCCCACGCCCTGACCCTTGACGTCCCCGGCGTTCACGTCCTTGGCGTACCGGTACGCCGGCCAGCCGTCCACGGTGAGCTGCTTGGTGCCGTCGGCGCGGGTGATCTCGCCGAGCAGCGCCTTGTCGATGCCCTCACCGGCCGAGGCGTCGTCCGCCGGCACCGGCGGCCAGGTCTTCGCGCAGTCCCCGTCGCAGTTGGACTTGGGCGGGTTCGCCGAGTCCTGGTCGAACCGGTAGAGCGTCAGGCCCAGTTCGTCGGTCACCACCTTGCCGAGCTTGGCGTCGGTGGCCACGTTCAGCTGCCCCGCCGTGTTGGCCGGCTGGCTCGGGGCCGGCGAGTTCTGGCCCGCCTGCGCGCCGCTGCCGATGCCGCCGAGGTCGCCCGGCGCCGTGACCCCCACGTTCTGACTGGAGGGCGGCGGGGTGTCCTGACCGCACGCCGTCGTCAGGGTCAGCACCGCCGCGGCGCTCACCACCAGTGAGGCGGTCCGCCAGGAGGTCTTCATCGTCAACTCCAGATGATCGCAGAGGTGTCGCAGCGCTCTGCCGCGCCGCCGCTCGACGATGGGTACGCACGGCGGCACACGTTGTGTTCAACGGCGGCCTGTTTTTCTTTTCTTAACTCCTTCGTGGCATTCCCCTCGCTCTCGCGCGTGGGACGGCCCCGGACGACTCATGATCTTCGTCGTGCAAGCACTCGTACCGACCCAAACCCGCACCGCGGCGCGCGCGTTGGCCGTGGTGACGCTGTTGTGGGCGCTCGCCGGCGCACCCGGCCAGGCGGCGGCGGACGCCTGCGCGTACGCCTCGACGGGGCCGGACGGCACGGAGGCGGTGGCGATCGCGGGCCACATCGACTGGGACGTCCCGCCCTGCTCACCGCCGCCTCCGCCACCGCCCCCCACCCCCACGCCGACCCCCACACCCACCCCGACGCCGACCCCGACTCCGCCCCCTCCTCCACCGCCGCCCTCGCCGACGCCGGCCCCTCCGAAGCCGAAGCCCACCCCCACCGTGCGGCCCGTCGCGCCACCCGCGGCGCGCCCCGCTCCGCCGCCTCCGCCGACGCCGACGGTCAGACCGCGCCCGACGCTCCGCCCGGCGCCGCAGCCTCCGCCGACGCAGCCGTCCGCGACGCCGAGCCCCCGCCCGACCCTGCGGACCGTCACCTACCCGCGCCACCGCGCGACCGAGGTGAGGCGGCAGACCCGGAGCACCACGTCACCTCTCGTCTTCGTCCTGCTCATCATCACCCCCGCGGTGGTCGCCGTGGCCGCCCTGCGTCCGCGCTGACGACCGCCCGCGCGACCGATCGCCCCTCTCTTCCTGGAGGCACCTCTTGCCGGAATGGCTTGTTCTCACCCTCGCCATGCTCGCCGCCTGCTCCGTCGTGGTGATCATCACCCTCCTGAGGCACCGGAGGGCGGCCGAGGACGAGGACCCCAGCGAGACACCGGACGTCATCGAGTACATGACGATGTGGATCGGCGTCGTGTACGCCATCGTGCTGGGCCTCGCCATCGCCGGTGTCTGGGAGGGCCGCAGCGCCGCCCAGGACAACGTCCGGGCCGAGGCGGTCGCCCTGCACGAGGTCTCGGAGCGGGCACGGGTCTACCCCGCCGAGATCCGCGACCGGATCCGTGACGATGTCAACGCCTATGTCGGACACGTCGTCACCACCGAGTGGAAGACCATGGCCGACCACGACCGGCTGACCGACGAGGGCACCGAACTGCTCGACCGGCTGCGCCGGGACGTGACCGACTACGAGCCGCGCACCGACTTCGAGGCACAGGCCTACCAGCCGCTGGTGGACCAGGTGGCCGCCGCCGACCAGGCGCGCAGCGCCCGCGCGGAGTCGACCGGGGCGACCATGCCGGGCGTGGTGTGGTTCGGCCTGGTCACCGGAGCCGTGATCACCATCGGCATGATCTTCGCCCTGCAGATCCGGCGCACCCGCCGCGAACTGATCCTCGCCGGGCTGTTCTCGGCGCTCATCGCCTTCCTGCTGTTCCTCATCTGGGACTTCGACGCGCCCTACAGCAGGGGACTGGCCGCGACGGCCGATCCGTTCCTGAGGCTGTTCCCGGAGGTCAAGAGCTAGGGTCTTTCGTTTGGATCAGGCCGGATGAGGGAGCGGGGTCCGGTGCCGTGCATCGCAAGGCGGAGGAGGGCGGCAGGGCGGAGCCCTGACAACCGACGACAACGCGGCGAGGCGCGGTGCCAGACCCCGCGAGCCCGGCCTGATCCAAACGAAAGGCCCTGGGGAGACGGCACGGCTGCCGCCCCCGGCCGGCAGCGGTCGGGGGCGGCCGTCACACAGGGGCCTCGCCGGTGTTCATCGCCGTACGCCGAACTCCCCGGTCAGCGCGCCGATTCCCACCGTCCAGGTCCCCGTGGCCGCCCGGCGGACGGTGAAGCGCACCGTCACTTCCCCACCCGGGCGGACGGTGACGTCCTGGCGCTGCTCCGGCTCGCCGGCCACCGTCAGCACGGCGGTGTACGTGCCCGTCGCCTCGCCCACGTTCCTCACCCGCGCCATCACCCGGACCGGGGCGCCGGGGCGCACCCGGGGCGGTGTCACCGTCAGGCCGTGCGGAGCGAAGCGCGCCTCGGGCCCGGCGACCAGGTCGTGGACGAAGACGTCCGAGTGACGGTTGGTGTCGTCCCCGACCAGGTTGGCCGAGGTGCTCTCGAAGGCGACGTACCGGCCGTCCCCGCTGAGCGCGGGCAGTGCGGACGCCCCGTCTCCCCCGGCGCCCTCCGGGCCGTCCGACACCCGGACCGTGGTCCCGGCCTCACGGTCGCGCACGAACACGTCCGCCATCCCGTTGGTGTCGCCTGGAGCCAGGTCGGCCGCGTAGCTGTAGAAGGCCACCTTGGTGCCGTCCGCGCTGAGGGAGGGCGCGTAGGCCCACTCGTCGGCGGGGGTGCCGTCGCCGGCGACGTCGACCCGCTCGTTCTTCCCGGTGCGCAGGTCGTGGACGTACAGCCGCCAGTCGCTGTCGAACACGACCACGCTGCCGTCACCGCTGATCTTCGGCGCGGTGTGGGGGCCGTCGGGCCCGTCGACCAGGCGGGTCGTGCCGGTCTGCCGGTCGTACAGGAAGACGTCGGCGGCGCCGTCGGTGTCGCCGGGCACGAGGTTGTCCGCCGTGCTCTGGAAGGCGATCCACCGGCCGTCGGCGCTGATCGTCTGCTCGCGGGACGGGCCGTTGCCCGCAGCGCCGTCGGGGGCCGCGGAGACGCGGACGGTGGTGCCGAGCTTCCGGTCGCGGAGGAAGACGTCCGTGGTGCCGTTGGTGTCGCCCGCCACCAGGTTGCCGGCCTCGCTGTTGAAGACGGCCCAGCGGCCGTCGGCGCTCAGCGACGGGGCCGAGGAGAGGCCGTCGGCCTGGGTGCCGTCCGAGGCGACCGAGACCCGTTCGGTGACGCCGGTCGTCCGGTCGTGCACGAAGGCGTCGGTCTCCCGGTTGGTGTCCCCGGACACCAGGGTGGTCGCGCCGCTGCTGTAGCCGACGTACCGGCCGTCGGCGCTGAGGGTCGGCGTCAGGGAGAAGTCGTCGCCCTCGGTGCCGTCCGAGGCGACCGACACGCGTGCGGTGGTCCGGCGGTCCCGGTCGGTGACGAAGATGTCGAGCGTGCCGTTGGTGTCGCCGGGGACCAGGTTGGAGGCCGCGCTCGCGAAGGCGACCACCTGGCCGTCGTCGCTGACGTCGGGCCACCAGGCCTCCCCGTTCGGCTGGTTGCCCTGGCCGCTGAGGGACACCCGCTCGGTGGCGGCGGGACGCGGCAGCGCCAGGTCGGCGCGGCGGGCGCCGGAGCGGCCGTCCACGGTCACGGTGAGCGGGCGGGACCGGGAGATGCCGGGCGCGACGGCCGTCAGACGGTGGGTGCCTGCGGGCACGTCGCGGATCGTGTAGCGGCCGTGCGCGTCGGTCACCGCGGTCAGCGTGTCCGGGACGTCCAGCACGCTGACGGTGGCGCCCGGCACGGTCGTCCCCGTCGGCCCGTACGTCACCGTCCCGCTGACCGTCGCCCAGCGGGTGCGCGCGAGCTCCAGGCGCACGTCGGTCCAGCGGTCGGCGCGCACCCGCTCCCGGGTCACGGTGTCCTGGTATCCGAAGCGGGACAGCGCGAGGTCGTGGCTGCCGGGGGCGAGGCGGAGCGAGAAGCGGCCCGCCGCGTCGGTGGTGACCGTGCGACCGGTGTCCGTGCGGGCGACGGCGACGCCGGCCAGCGGCTTGCCGCTCCGTCCGTCGGTGACCGTGCCGCGCACCCCGCTGTTCAGGGCCGCCTCGGTCACCGCCGCGTAGGCGTCGATACGGCCGTGTCCGTAGCGCGGGTTGGGCAGGGCGCCGTAGCGGTCGTCGGCGCGGGAGGTGCCGGTGAGGATCGCGAGGGCCTCGTCGACGGTGAGGTCCGGCCGGGCCTGGAGCATGAGGGCGACGGTGCCGGACACGTGCGGGGTGGCCATCGAGGTGCCGTCGAGGGTGCCGTAGCCGCCGTCGGGGAGCGCGGACAGGACGTCGACGCCGGGTGCGGAGACGTCGGGCACGACGTAGGTGTCGGGCCATTCGGCGGGCGGGGTGCTCCAGTTGCTCTTGTGGACGACCTCGCCGCAGGAGAAGTCGGCAACGTTGTCGTCGGCGTCGGTCGCGCCGACGGAGACGGCTTCGAAGACGTTGCCGGGGGCGGCAGAGCCCTGGAGGCACTCGTTGCCGATGGCGAAGGCGGGGAAGGCGCCGGCGCGGGCGATGTTGCGGGCCGGTTCGACGAGTTCGTCCGCGTAGCCGTCGGAGCCGAGCGACATGCTGACCACGTCGGCGGGTTTCCCGGCGGGGGTGCCGTCGGCGGCGTAGGGGGCGATCGCCCACTGCATGCCGGCGATCACCTGGGCGAGGCTGCCGCGTCCGCCGGGTATGACCAGCCCGCCCATGAGTTCGGCGCCGGGCGCCACGCCGATCCGGGTGCCGGAGGCGTCGCCGCCCGCGACGGTGCCGGCGACGTGGGTGCCGTGGTAGGCGCTGTCGTGCGGCAGGGAGCCCGGGACCGGGCGCCCGTCGGCGTCGAACTCGATCCAGCCGCCGGGGTGGGCCGGGTCGGCGGAATCCGCGCCGGCGAGCTTGCCCGAGAGGTCGGGGTGCGCGATGTCGATGCCGGTGTCGAGGACGGCGACGCGGACGTCGGCGCCGGTGAGCTTCCGGTCGTCCTGCGCCTTGTCGGCGCCGATCTTGGCCAGACCCCAGGTGGTGGCTCCCGCGGTGGCACGGGCGACGGCCGCGGCGCTCTTCTCCGGGGTCTCGCCGGGCGGGGTCTCCAGGGTGAAGTTGGGGATGACCCGCTCGACGGGGGCGAGCGCGGCCAGTTGGCGGAGGGTGTCCGGGGTGGCCCGGACGAGCACCATGTTCTTCAGCCAGAAGGTGTTGAGGACCCGGTCGCCGTTCGCCTCGACGAGGTCCACGACCGGGGCCTGGTCGGCGGCGGTGTCCCGGGCGAGCGCGCGGCGCACCTCCATGGCAGTGCCGTCGGGGAGGGAGCCGGCGGCGCTGCGGAGGACGACGGCGGCCTCGACGCGGCCGTCGCCGCGGGCCTCGGCGGCGTCCATGCGGGCCAGCACGGCGGTGTCGATCTTGGCGTGGGCGCCCGCCGGACGGGACGGTCCGGCGGGGGCGGCGTGCGCGGTCGCGGGTGCGGCGGTCAGCGCGGTGGCGCAGATGCCGAGCACGGACAGCAGGGATCTGTGGCGGTGTCGTCCGCGGCGCGGACGGGACGGGAGCGGCATGGGGGCACTCCTTCTTGTGGCGCGAGGTGCGCCGGGGGAACGGGGGAGGCAGGTGACGAAGCTCGTCGAACGCTGACATCCGCCGCGGACGCCTGACAAGATCGACCTGCGGCGACTTCCCGTCAGGCGGCGGGAAGACGACAGCGGACGGAGGGGCGGGAGCGTGCTGGAACCGATCGGCCTGGACGAGCGCGGCGAGGCGCTGTACGACGCGTTGATCCGCAGGACCCGGGCCACGGCGGCGGAGCTGGCGGCCGACTGCGGTCTCACCCCGCGGGCGGCCGCGCGGGTGCTGCGGTCATTGGTGGACCTCGGGCTCGCCTCGGCCGGACGGGGACGGCCCGTCCGCTACGCCGCGGCGCCGCCCGACAGCGCGCTGGAGGCCGTGCTGCGGGAGAAGGAGCGGGCCTTGAACGGCGTGCGTTCCCAGGTCGCGGACCTGATGTCGCTGTACCGGGCGGGCAGCAACTTCGCGCACCCAGGCGACCTGGTCGAGGTCGTCTCCGGCCGGGACGAGGTGAACCGCCTCTGGACGCAGATGCAGCGGGCCAGCCGCATGCAGGTGCGCGGCTTCGACTGCCCTCCGTACGCGGCTGCCGCGGGCCATCGCGAGTCCAATCCGGTCGAGCTGGAGCTGCTCTCCCGGGGTGTGAAGTACCGGGTGCTGTACGACAGTTCGGTGCTGGAGATGCCGGGCTGGCTGGAGGACGTGACCGCGGGGATACGGCTGGGGGAACAGGCGCGCATCGCCACGGGGCTGCCGACCAAGCTCGCGATCTGCGACGACCGGGTCGCCATGCTCCCCCTGCTGCGCCCCGGCGACGACTCGGTCACCGCCTCGTACGTCGTCCACCCCTCTCCCCTGCTGGACGCGCTTGCCGCCCTGTTCGAGGCGGTGTGGGAACGCAGCGTGCAGATACGCCCGTCGGTGCCGCCCGTGGTGGGGGACCTGCCGGAGCGGCTGTCGCCGGACGAGGAGAAGCTCCTGACCCTGCTGGCGTCGGGGGCCACCGACAAGGCGGCGGGGCGGTCCCTCGGCTGGAGCGAGCGTACGGTGCAGCGGCACATCACCAAACTGCTGCGGCGCTTCGGCGCGCAGACGCGCTTCCAGCTCGCGATGGAGGCCACCCGCCGGGGCTGGATCTGACCCGTCCCGCGCGCACGACCGCGCCCCGGAACACCGTCAGGGTCCGGGGCGCGGGCTTCGGGCACGTGCGGAACGGGAGACCGAGGGGAACAGCGCCTCAGATCCGCTTCTCGGCGCGGCGGCGCATCCAGAAGAAGCCGCTGCCGGCGACCGCGGCGGCCACCAGCGACCCGCCGATCGCCATGTCGGTGGGGGTCGCGCCGGTGGTGCTGCTGCCGCCGATGCCGCCGCGGACACCGCCGATGACGGTGAAGGCGGCCGGACGGGTCAGGCTGCGTCCGGAGCAGTGGACGGTGATGTCGTAGGGACCGGGACGGGCGTTGTCGTCGATGGTGGCGGTGCCCCTGGCGGTGTCGTTGCCCCTGGCGGTGTCGTTGCCCCTGGCGGTGTCGTTGTGGTTGTTGACGGGCGTCAGGTTCGTCCGCTGGAAGGCGTTCGAGGTGGCGTGGCCGCCGTGGGGGCAGCCGTCGACGGTGATGGTGAGCTGGCCGCCCCGGGCGATGACGCCGGGCTGGGCGACGATGTTGGACGGGTTGGCCACCCGTCCGCCGTCCGCGACGGCCACCGGGGCGGCGACCCCGAGGACGGCGACCGCGGCTCCGGCGGCCGCAAGGGCACGTGTCTTGCGCATGTGATCCTCCGCGGGAGACGCCCCGGGTCCCGTCCCCGGTCCGATCGGCGAGAAAGCGCCTCCCGGAAAGACCCTCAGTTGCCCTGCGCCGCCGCGCATTTCGGGAATGGTCCGTACGGTTGAGGGCCACCCCCGTCCCTCCCGTGCGGGCGGGGCCATCACCGCAGGTCACGGACCGTCAGAAGATCTTCGTCCCGGATCACCTCGGATGGCGCACGCCGCCCTCCCGGGGGCCACCCGTTCGCCTCCGTCCCGTCGCCGGTGGCGCACCCTCCGCTTAGCGTTCACGTCATGCGCGAGTGACACGGCGACGGCCGTGTCGAGAGGGGAAGGCGAATGTCAGCTTTCGAGCCGGCCGAAGCCGAAGAGGAGGCGCGGCCGAGGAGGCGCGCCCCGTGGGGCGTGATAGCGCTGGTCCTGCTCACCGGCCTCGCGCTGCTCCGCAACGGCTCCGGGGAGTTCGACGTGGGCCCGCCGCAGCCGGCCGGTGCGGCCGCCGCGGACAGCGCGACCCCCGGCGGCGCCGTCGGCGCGCTGCCGGCGCTGCCGTACGCGGTGCCGGACCGGGTGCGGATCCCGGCGATCCAGGTGGACGCGCCGATCGTGCCGGTGGGTCTGGACGCGGAGGGCTGGGTGGACGCGCCGCCGCCCGAGGACCCGAACCTGGCGGGCTGGTTCACCGGCGCGGTCTCGCCGGGCGAGAAGGGCACGTCGGTCGTGGTCGGGCACGTCGACAACGCACAGGGCCCTGCCGTGTTCTACGGCTTGGGCGCGCTGAAGAAGGGCAACCGGGTCGAGGTCGCCCGCAAGGACGGCAGGACCGCCGTGTTCGAGGTCTACGGCGTGGAGGTCTTCTCGAAGAACGACTTCCCCGGCGACCGGGTCTACGCGTCCAAGGGAACCGCCGAGCTGCGGGTCATCACCTGCGGCGGCGGCTTCACCCAGCAGGACGGCTACGACGGCAACGTCGTCGCCTTCGCCCGCCTGACCGAGGTCCGCTGAGCCGTCGGCCGAGCCGTCCCCGCACGGGCGGGGACGGCTCGGCCGTTCTCAGACGTACTCCCGGCGGGGCACGGTGACGTGGTAGCCGGAGTCCAGCAGGTGCGGCAGATAGGAGCGCAGGGCCTTCACGCTCTGCGAGCGGTCGCCCCCGGCGTCGTGGGAGAGCACCACGACGCCGGGGGCGGCGCCGTCCTCGACCCGGCCGACGATGGTGCGGGTGCCGGGCTCGGTCCAGTCGAGGGTGTCGACGGTCCAGGCGAGCGGCTCCATGCCCAGTTCCGCGCCGAGCTCGAAGGCGGCCCGGTTCCAGGCGCCGTAGGGGGCGCGGAACCACTCCGGGCGGGCGCCGTAGTGCTTCTCCACGACGTCGCTGGTGCGTTCCATCTCGGAGCGGATGGTGCGGCGGCGGAGTTTCGTCAGCAGGGGGTGCGACCAGGTGTGGTTGCCGACGACGTGGCCCTCGTCGGCCATGCGGGCCAGCAGGTCCGGGGTGTAGCCGGCCATCTCGCCGCACACGAAGAACATCGCGCGCACCTCGTGCCGGGCCAGGATGTCGAGGATGTCGGGGGTGTAGCGGGGGTCGGGCCCGTCGTCGAAGGTGAGCACGACCGTGCGGCCGTCGTCCGGGACCTTCAGCAGCGGCTCCTTGCGCACCGGGGTCCTGCCGGGCGGGGTGCGCGGGGGGCCGTAGCCGGTCAGCGGCCTCAGCCGGTACTCGGAGGGCCTGAGCGGGCGGCGGGCCGCAGGCGCTCCGGCTACGGGCGGGGAGGCGGGCGCGCCCCGGTTCCCGGCCCCCGGCGCGAGCACCGCGGCCACGCCTGCCGCGCCCAGCGTGGCGGCACCGGCGAGCAACGCCCGGCGCCGGGTGAGCAACTGATCCATCTGCATGACTCATGAGTCGCCCCGCGGAGGTCCGGCACAGCGCGACGACACCGGTGCGGCGGCACGATTTCACCTGATCGGCGCAGCATATGGCGGAGTTTTCCGGGGACCGCGCGGTGTCCGGCCGGGCGGCGCTCCGATAGCCTCGCGGTCGTGACGGAACAGCAGTCCCATCGGTTCGAACGGGGCACGGACGGCCCGAAGGTGATCGTGGCCGGCGTGGACGGCTCCGACTCGTCGCTGCGCGCGGCGGCCTACGCCGCGGGCCTGGCGCGGCGTCAGGGAGCCCTGCTAGCCATCGTGTACGTGCAGCCGGTGCTGGCGGGCGGGGCGGCTCTCGGCGCGCCGGTGGCGGACACGACGGAGGAGATAGCGCAGGACCTGGCGGCGCACATCCGGGAGTCGATGGAGCGCCTCAAGGGGATCTTCGACATGCGCTGGGAGTTCCACACCTTCCGGGGCGACCCTTACAACGGCCTGGTGAAGGCGGCGGACGACCTCACGGCGGACGCGGTGGTGGTGGGCGCGTCCGAGCAGGCGGGGCACCGGTTCATCGGTTCCGTGGCGGTGCGGCTGGTGAAGGCCGGGCGCTGGCCGGTGACGGTGGTGCCGTAGTCCGGTGAAGGCGAGTCCCGCGGCTCGCGTGGTGTCTTCCGTCGGCGGTGTCACGAGGGGATCATGAGCCCCCGTCGGACGCTTGCCGAACGCGAAGAGGTGAGGCGCATGGCCGGTCTCCGGGCGGGCGAGGGAGTCCTCCGCCGCAAACCGATCGAGCGCATCGAGGAGACTGAGGCCGGCCGGGGGCCGCGGCTGGAGCGCACCCTGGGCCTCTGGCAGCTCACCGCGATCGGCGTGGGCGGCATCATCGGAGCGGGCATCTTCACGCTCGCGGGGACGGTCGCGAACGGCACGGCAGGACCCGCGGTGCTGCTGTCCTTCCTGATCGCGGGTGTGGCGAGCGCGGCGGCGGCGCTGTCGTACGCGGAGTTCGCGGGGATGATCCCGAAGGCGGGGTCGGCCTACACGTACGGGTACGCGGTGCTGGGCGAGCTGGCGGGCTGGTTCATCGGCTGGGACCTGCTGCTGGAGTACACGGCGATCGTCGCGGTCGTCGGGATCGGCATCTCCGGCTACTTCAGCTTCCTGGTGAACGAGATGGGCGCGGACCTCCCGGCCTGGATGCTGGGCGCGCCGGGCACCGGGGACGGGCACCGGGTCGATCTGTTCGCGGCACTGCTGTGTCTGCTGATCGCGGCGCTGCTGAACCTCGGCATCAGGAACGCGGCGCGTTTCGAGACGGTCGTCGTGGTGCTGAAGGTGGCGGTCGTGCTGCTGGTGATCGGAGTCGGCGTGTTCCACATCCGGGCGGCGCATTACGACCCGTTCTTCCCGTTCGGCGTCGGCGGGGCGTTCACGGGTGCGGCGACGGTGTTCTTCGCGGTGTTCGGCTACGACGCCATGTCGACGGCGGCGGAGGAGTCGAAGGACGCCCAGCGGCACATGCCGAAGGCGATCATCTATTCGTTGATCGTCTCGATGGTGCTGTACGTGGCGGCCTGCCTGGTACTGACGGGCATGCAGGACTACAGGGACATCGACCCGGAGAGCGGCTTCTCCACGGCCTTCAAATCGGTGGGGCTGACCGGGCTGGCGGACGTGATCGCGGTGGGCGCCATCATCGGCATCCTCACGGTGATGTTCACGTTCATGCTGGGCGTGACCCGGGTGTGGTTCGCGATGTCGCGGGACGGGCTGCTGCCCCGCTGGTTCGCGAGGACCCACCCGACGCGGCACGTGCCGACGCGGGTCACCTGGATCGTGGGGGTGGCGTCGGCCGCCATCGCCGGGTTCCTCCCGATCGGCGAGGCGGCCGAGCTGACCAACATCGGCATCCTGCTGGCGTTCGTGGTGGTGTGCACGGCGGTGATCGTGCTGCGCTACCGGCAGCCGGAGCTGCCGCGCTCCTTCCGTACGCCGTTCATGCCGGTGGTGCCCGCGGTGGGGGTGATGTTCTCGATCTGGCTGATCACGTTCCTGCAGTGGCAGACCTGGGCGCGGTTCGCGGTGTGGTTCGCGGTCGGCCTGGTCGTGTACTTCGGCTACTCGTACCGGCGTTCGGCGCTGGCGCGGGCGTCGGAGGACACCGGCGGGACGGAGGACCAGCGGGGCTCCTGAAGGAACTCCAGGAAGTCGAGGAGGGCGCGCAGCAACGCGTCGGGGCGCTCCACGGCGTAGTGGCCGGTGCCCTCGAGGGTCGCCGTCCGGCCGTCGGGTACGGCGCCGGCCAGGTGCTCGGCGACCGCGTGCGGTTCGGCCGGCTCCAGGGACCCGTAACTACGCCTACTTCGGGGGCATCACACCGCCACGGCCTGGTGGGTGCTCTCCGCCTGGGCCGTGGGCGGCGTCCTGTTCGGCACCCTCGTCCTCCTGCTCCGCCGACGGCCCGAGGCGGCCGACGGCCACCGTCGCCGACGGCTTCCGGAGGGGCCAGGGCATGACGGCCGACACGACCGGCACGGACGGGCGGCCGGTGCCGCCCGCCCGCCGGGTCACCTCACCTGCGCGTCCGCCACGTCACCTCGGGCCGAACGCCCGGGTGACGCCATCACCGTGGCGGACGGTCGGTCGGTCGGTCGCCGCGTGCATGCGGAGGCGTCACCCCTGGTCGTGCGGGTTCGGACGACCGCTCTCCTGTCCTGCGCGCACGCCTCAGCCGTCCCCCTCCGTCCGCGTCCCGCCCGCCATCACGAGCCCGTCCTTCGCCGCGCCCCTGCTGAACACCACGTCGCGGATGCGGTCGCGGACGGCGTGCAGTTCGGCGCCCTGGGCGAGGGCCGCGTCGAGGTCGACGACCCGGCCGGCGTCGACGTCGTACAGCTGGGGCACGAACTCGGCGCGGGTGACCTCCCAGCGGCCGCCGGGGCGGGACGGAGGCGAGAAGGTGAAGCGGCCGACGGTGGACTGGTTGCCACGCCGGTCGTGCACCCCGTCGTGGTTGGTCATCTCGCCGGCGATCTGGTCGCCCATGCCGTAGACGACCCAGGTGCCGTTGACCTTCTCGTACGCCTGCGGGACATGGGCGTGGGTGCCGAGGATCAGGTCGACGTCCGGGCGGTCGCCGGTCTTCGAGGCGGTGAGGGAGCGGGCGAGGGAGAGCTGGAGGTCGTCGGGCGCGTCCTGCCACTCGGTGCCCCAGTGCAGGGAGACCACCACGACGTCGGCCCCGGCCTTGCGGGCGGCACGGGCGTCGGCGACGATCCGCCGCTCGTCGATCAGGTTCACCGCCCAGGGCCGGTCCGGCGGCAGCGGAATCCCGTTGGTGTCGAAGGTGTAGGCGAGGTGCGCGACGCGGGCGCCGCCCGCGTCCAGCAGGGTCGGTGCGGCGGCCTCCCGCGCGGAGCGGGCCGAGCCGGCGTGGCGCAGGCCCGCCCGGTCGAGGGCGTCGAGGGTGCGGCGGATTCCCTCCTCACCGTCGTCCAGGGTGTGGTTGGAGGCGGTGGAGCAGCCGTCGTAGCCGGTGGCGGCGAGGCCGGCGGCCACCTCGGGCGGTGACTTGAAGAGGGGGTAGCCGCTGTAGTCGCCGTCGGCGCCGTACACGGTCTCCATGTGACACAGGGCGAGGTCCGCGGGGGCGACGACGGAGCGGATGCCGGAGAGCATCGGCCGGAAGTCGTGGCCGGCGCCCCCGGCGTCGAACGCGGCCTGCTCGATGACGGAGGTGTGGGGCAGGACGTCGCCCGACGCGACCAGGGTGAAGCCCCGGTCGGCCGTCGCCGAGGGGGCCGGACGGCCCTGGGCCTGCGGTGTGTGGTCGCGGGCCTGGCAGGCGGCGCCCGCGGCGAGGACGGCCGTCAGGAGGAGGGCCAGCTGTCTGCTGCGTGCGATCATCACGTCACCCCGCTGTGGTCGTATTTATGGATAAACAGGTAAGAAGCCACATTGCGGCGAACGGCGCTCCGACACGCTCTTTAGGCCGTCCGGCGTGCGAGAACGGCCGTCCCGACCGTTCGTCGAACCGTTCGTCGACGCGATCGACCGTCCGCCGCACACTCGTGTGCGCGCCCTGTCCCCCGGCGACGGGGTGCGTTGCCATACGGCCATGACGGCCGGAATGACACTCACGAACGGGACCACCGCCGAGCACGAGCTCGCCGCGCTCCAGCGGGAGCACGGCCGGCCCCTCTTCGCGCTGCTGCTCCGGCTCTGCGACGGGGACCGGCAGCGCGCGGAGGACCTGGTCCAGGAGACGCTGGTGCGCGCCTGGCAGCATCCCGAGGCCCTGCGCGCCGAGAACTTCGACTCCGTACGCCCCTGGCTGCTGACCGTGGCGCGGCGGCTCGCCATCGACGCGCGCCGGGCCCGGCAGGCGAGGCCCGCCGAGGTCGGCGACGCCGTGCTGGAGAACGCCCGGGTGATCTCCGACCACGCGGAACGGGCCGCCGCGACGCTCGACGTGCGGGAGGCTGTGAAGACTCTCACTCCCGAGCACCGTGAGGTCCTGGTGCTCGTGTACTTCCAGGGGGCGAGTGTGGCGGAAGCGGCGGCCACCCTCGGAATCCCGCCCGGTACGGTGAAGTCCCGCGCGTACTACGCGCTGCGCGCCCTGCGCCGGGTGCTTCCGGGCTACGCCTCCGACATGCGGTGAAACCGACCGTAGGGTCAAACCTCCGTAAAGCGCCTTGCCCTGGAACCCGGTTGGGGATCGGCTGTCCTCATCCGTGTTCCGGACCGGACATCCGGGCTCGGGCGACGCGCACGCACCGGAGGAGGCAGGAAGGGATGCTGCACAGAGGTCGAGAGAGCACGGACGGCGACGGCGGACACGCCGTCCCCATGGCCTGGTTCTACGCCGAGTACATCGCGGACGAGCTGCTGCGCACCGGCGACCTCATGCCGCCGACGTCCGTGGAGTTCCGGGCCGGCCGGGACGCGCTGGCGCTGACCGTCTTCCTGTCCGACGCCGACGGCGAACTGTCCGGCATCCGGGTCATCACCCAGCTGGAGACCTGGCTGTCGCTGACCGCGTACGACCAGCCGTGGCAGGAGTGGGTGCAGGAGCGGCTGGACGACCTGGCCGCGGACGCCGCCGGGTCCGGCAGGGGTGCTCCGGGCCCGGACCTGGAGCTGGCCGTGGAGGCCTGGCGCTGGCTGCGGGAGACGGAGCTGCTGGCCCCGGACCTGAACGCGGTGCCAGGCGGCGGGGCGGCCGGCGAGGACGAGGGACCGAAGGTGTGGACGCCGGCGTGGCAGCTCGGACTGCCGCTCGGGCACCTCGCCATCCACCTCTTCTAGGGCCGTCCGGGCCCGTTCCGAGGTCCGCGGAAAATCCGACCAATCCGCGGGCCCGAGGTCTCCGAATCCTTAGGTCACGATTCGGTGCGTCGCTGAGTCGATCGGCTGCCTGGTGCGTACCGGTGGGAGCAAGGAGTAACCCCACCCGCACCCAACGGCACGAGGATTCGGCATGAGGTCCCTGGAGAGGCATCGCGACGTCGGCGCCTACGCGCTCGGCGTGCTGGACGAGGCGGAGGCGTTCCGCTTCGAGGACCACCTCATGGAGTGCCCCAGCTGCGCCGTCCAGGTGACCGAGTTCGGCCCCGCGACACGCCAGTTGATGCTCTACCGCAGCGCGACCCCGCGCACGGTCCACCCGGCGGCGCAGCCCTCGCCGCGGATGCTGGACCGCCTGCTCACCCAGGTGTCCGCCCGGCGGCGCGTCGGACGGCGCCGGATGCTGCTGGCGCTGGCCGCGTCCGTGGTGCTCGCGGTGTCCGCCCCGGCGGTCACGGTGGTGGCGCGGGGCGACGACGGGCCGCGCCCGCTGACCGTGGAGGCGACCGACGAGCGTTCCGGGGTGTGGGCCGAGGTGAAGGTCGAGGACCGCGACTGGGGCAGCAGCGTGGAGCTGCGGGTGAAGGACGCGGCGGGACCGCGCGACTGCGTCCTGGTGGGCATCGGCCGCGACGGCTCGGAGAACGTCATGACGAACTGGGCCGTGCCCCGGCACGACGCCCGCCCCAACACCGTCCCGGGCGGATCCGCGATGCGCTCCGACGACATCGAGCGGTACGAGGTGCGTTCCACGCAGGGCGAGACACTGGTGGTGCTACGGCCCGAGTGACCCCGGCGGACCGCGGCGGGAAGTGTGCGGGGGTCACTTCAGCAGCCGGGACAGTCTCCGGTCGGCCAGCGGCTTGCCGCCCGTCTGGCAGGTGGGGCAGTACTGCAGCGAGGAGTCGCTGAAGGACACCTCACGGATGGTGTCCCCGCACACCGGGCAGGGCTCGCCGGTGCGGCCGTGCACGCGCAGGCCGGTCTTCTTCTCCGCCTTCAGCCGTCCGGCCGCCAGCCCGCGCGAGCGTTCCACGGCGTCGGTGAGGGTGGTGCGCAGCGCCTCGTACAGCCGGGCGGTCTCCTCCGGGGTGAGCGAGGAGGCCAGCTTGAACGGGGACATGCGGGCCGCGTGCAGGATCTCGTCGCTGTAGGCGTTGCCGACGCCCGCGATCATGCTCTGATCGCGCAGGGCGCCCTTGATCCGGCGGCGCTCCCCGGAGAGCAGCTCGGCCAGGCGCGCCTCGTCGAAGTCGTCGGCCAGCGGGTCCGGGCCGAGCCGCGCGATCCCCGAAACCTCCGCCGGGTCGCCCACCACGTACACGGCGAGCCGCTTCTGCGTGCCGGCCTCCGTCAGGTCGAAGCCGGCGCCGGTCTCCAGCGCGACGCGCAGGGCCAGCGGGCCCTTGCCGGGGCGGGGCACGCCGCTGGGCAGCGGGTCCTTCCAGTGCAGCCAGCCCGCGCGCGCCAGATGGGTGACGAGGTGCGGGCCGCCGTCCGTGGCCAGCGCGAGGAACTTGCCGTACCGTCGCACGGCGGTGACCTCGCGGCCCTCGACGGCGGTGAGCGGCGGGTCGTAGGTCTTCAGGACGCTGATCGCCACGGGCAGCGCCCGGACGATCTCGTGGCCGGTCAGGTGCTCGGTGAGGAAGTCCTTGAGCGCCTCGACCTCGGGGAGTTCCGGCATGCGTCAAGGGTGCCACCGACGGCGGACGTCCTCAGCCCGTGCCGGGTTTCCCGCCGGCCGCCGGCTCCGGGTCCTTCGCGGCAACGAACTCGCTCCAGACGCACTTGCCGCCGCCGCGCGCCTCGACACCCCACAGGTCGGTGAGCGTCTCCACCAGCAGCAGGCCCCGGCCGGAGACGCCGCCCTCGCCCGCCTCCCGGCGTCGCGGCAGGGCGCTTGAGGAGTCCTCCACCTCCACGCGCAGCCGCCGTTCGGCGCCGTCGAGCACCCGGAGCGTGACCTCCGCGGACCCCTCGGTGTGCATGAGCACGTTGGTGATCATCTCGTCGGCGACCAGTTCGATCTCGTCGGCCCGGTCCCGGGCGCCCCACGCGGCGGCCGCGGTGCGGATCATGCGGCGGGTGTCGGACAGCGCCTCCGGGTCGCCGGGCGGCACCAGCTGCTTGAGCCGGCCGCCGGAGCGCGGGCCCTCCGGTTCCCGGCGGCGCAGCAGGAGCAGCGCCACGTCGTCGTCGCCGCCCCGCTCGTCGGCCACCTCGATCAGCCGGTCGGCCAGGTCGCGCACGTCGTCGGGGCCGACGGCGATCAGCGCGGCGAGGGTCTCCACGCCGTCGTCGAGGTCGGCGCCGGGCTGCTCGACCAGACCGTCGGTGCACAGCACCAGCGTCTCGCCCGGCTCCAGCTCGATCCGCCCCACCGGGTACTCCAGCCCGCCGAACTCGGCGGACAGGCCGAGCGGCAGCCCGCCGGGCACGGGGGCCCGGCGGCAGGAGCCGTCGGTGCGGCGCACCATCGGGTCGATGTGCCCGGCGCGGACCGCCTGGATGACGCCGGTGGCCAGGTCGACCTCGGCGTAGAGGCAGGTCGCGGAGCGGTCGGTGTCGAGTTCGTTCAGGAAGACCGAGGCGCGGGCCATGACGGTGGCGGGCGTGTGGCCCTCGGCGGCGTAGGCGCGCAGCACGATGCGGAGCTGGCCCATGACGGCGGCGGCGTGCGTGTCGTGGCCCTGGACGTCGCCGATGACGGCGCCGACCCGGCTGCCGCCCGCGGTGCTGCCGGGCAGGGGGATCAGGTCGTACCAGTCGCCGCCGATGTCCCGGCCGAAGGAGCCGCCGAAGGTGGCGGCGCGGTAGCGGACGGCGAGGTCCGCGCCGGGCACGCTGGGGATGGTGCGGGGCAGCATGGCCTGCTGGAGCCCCTGCGCGAGGTCCATCTCCTGCTCGTAGAACATCGCGCGCTGCAGACTCTGGGAGATGCTGCTGCCGAGCGCGACCAGGATGTTGCGCTCCTCGGCGGTGAAGCCGCGCCGGTCGCTGTAGAGCAGGCCCATCGCGCCGATCGGACGGGCCTGCACGATGAGCGGCAGATAGGCGGCCGAGGTGATGTTCAGCCCGGTGATGCCCCGCCACAGCTCCGGGTAGCGCTCGGCGAACTCCTCCGGGGACTCGATGAAGCGCGGGCTGAGGGTGCGGACCGCCTCGCTCATCGGATACCGCTCGTCGATCCCGGTGAGCTCGGTGCCGGGCACGAAGCTGCCCGCCGGTCCCTCCGCGATGAGCCGGATGCGGCCGGCCTCGACCAGCCCCATCACCAGACTGGTCGCGCCCAGATGGGTGAGGCCGTGGGTGTCCTTGAGGACGTCGATGACGTCCCGCACGGTTCGGGCGTGGGCGAGCGCGGCGGTGGTCAGCTGGACCACGTTGGTCTGCTGACGGCGCAGGTTCTCCTGGAGGGCCTGGTCGCGCCGGTCGCCGCTCTCGCGCAGCTCCTGCGTGGCGTCGCGGACGATGCCGATGATGCGGCGGGGCCGGCCGGCCTTGTCCCGCCGGATGTAGCCCTGGGTGTGGGTCCAGCGCAGGGAGCCGTCGCGGCAGCGGACGCGGAAGTAGGCGCCGTAGTTCTCCTGGCCGGTGTTGAGCGCCCGGGCCACGGCGGCGTCCAGCCGCCGCGCCTCCGCGGGCGGGACGCGGTTGGCGAGGGTCTCCGGCCGGTCGTCGTACTCGTCGGGGCGCACGTCGAAGATCTCGTGCGCCTGGGCGTCCATCTGCATCACCCCGGCGTCCAGGTCCCAGTCGAAACTGCCCATGCGGTTGAGCGCCAGGATCGGATCCGGGTGTTCCGGCCAGTCGTCCGGGAGTGACAGGGGGCTCGCTCCCCGATCAGCCATGGGGCCACCTTGCCAGGATTCGGGCGATTCTTCGACCGCTGGGGCACCTGGGGGCACGGGTATCCCGGGACGCCCGGTGGTACACGGGAAGTCACAGGCAGTAGGGCGCCACGGGGCCCGGGAGCGGGCCGGAGCCCGTCCGGCGGGCCGGCGCAGGAGGGAGGGTGCGGACGTGGAGTGGTTCGGCGCGACCGAGTACTGGACGAGCCGGCTGGTCTTCCAGAAGGGGCTGGCCGCGCTCTACCTGGTCGCGTTCCTGGCCGCGGCGCTGCAGTTCCGCGCGCTGGTCGGGGAGCGGGGCATGCTGCCGGTGCCGCGCTTCGTGGCGCGGGTGCCGGCGCGGCGCTCCCCCAGCCTGTTCCACCTGCACTACTCGGACCGCTTCTTCGCGGGGTGCGCGTGGACGGGGTGCGCGGTGGCGGCGGCGCTGCTCGCGGGGGCGGACTCGCTCGTGCCCCTGTGGGCGGCGATGCTGCTGTGGCTTGTGCCGTGGGCGCTTTACCTGTCGATCGTGAACGTGGGGCAGACCTGGTACGCGTTCGGCTGGGAGTCGCTGCTGCTGGAGGTGGGTTTCCTCGGCGTGTTCCTCGGCAACGACGAGGTGGCGCCGCCGGTCGTCGTGCTGTTCCTGCTGCGGTGGGTGCTGTTCCGGGTGGAGTTCGGCGCCGGGCTGATCAAGATGCGCGGCGACGAGTGCTGGCGCCGCCTCACCTGTCTGGACCACCACCACGAGACCCAGCCGATGCCGGGGCCGCTGAGCTGGTTCTTCCACCGCCTGCCGAAGCCGCTGCACCGCGTCGAGACGGCCGCCAACCATGTCACGCAGCTGGTGGTGCCGTTCCTGCTGTTCGCGCCGCAGCCGGTCGCGTCGGCGGCCGCCGCGCTGATGATCGTCACCCAGCTGTGGCTGGTGCTGTCCGGGAACTTCGCCTGGCTGAACTGGATCACCGTCGTGCTGGCGCTGCCCGCCGTGGCCTGGCCGTCCGATCCGCCGCCGGTGGGCGACGCCCCGCTCTGGTACGTGGTGGTCGTGCTCGCCGTGTCCGCGCTGCTGCTCGCGCTCAGTCACGCGCCGGTGCGGAACATGCTCTCGCGGCGCCAGGTCATGAACCGCTCCTTCGACCCGCTGCACCTGGTGAACACCTACGGGGCGTTCGGCACCGTGAGCCGGGTGCGGCACGAGGTGGTGCTGGAGGGCACGGCGGACGAGACGCCCCGGGAGGATTCCGAGTGGCGGGAGTACGAGTTCAAGGGCAAGCCGGGCGACCCCCGGCGCTGGCCGCGCCAGTTCGCGCCGTACCACCTGCGGCTCGACTGGCTGATGTGGTTCGCGGCGCTGTCCCCGGCGTACGCGAGCCCCTGGTTCGGCGGGCTGGTGGAGCGGCTGCTGGAGAACGATCCCGACACGCTCCGCCTGCTGCGCCGCTCCCCCTTCCCGGCTGACGCCCCGCCCCGCCACATCCGCGCCCGTCTGTTCCGCTACCGCTTCACCACCTGGCGGGAGCTGCGCGAGACGGGCGCGTGCTGGGAGCGGACCTGTGTGCGGGAGTTCTTCCCGCCGACCCGGCTGGCCGGGAGCACGCGGAAGTCCTGAGCCGCGCGCTGGTCCTGCTGGCCGAGCGGACCCCGGTGACGCAGGTGGCGCACCGGTGCGGATGATCGTCCACGAGCGCCTTCATCGACGTGTTCCGCCGTGCGTTCGGGCACACGCCGGGCACGCACGCGCGGTGACCGGGGTTCACAGCAGGCCGGTGGCGCGCAATTCCTCCCACAGGGCGTCGGGGACGGGTTCTTCGAAGCGGTCGGCGCAGTCGTCGACCTCGGCGGCCGAGCGGGCGCCGACCAGGACGGCGGTGACCGCCGGGTGGGCGGCGCAGTGGGCCAGGGCCGCGGCGCGCAGCGAGGTGCCGTGCCGCTCGGCGGCCTCCTTGATCCGCAGGGCGCGCTCCAGGAGGGCTGCGGGGGCGGTCGCGTAGTCGTAGGCGGCGCCCGGCCGTGGGTCGGCCAGAAGACCGGAGTTGAAGGCACCGCCGACGACGACGGACATCCCGCGGTCCAGTGCGGCGGGCAGCAGCTCGACGGCCGCGCTGTGGTCGAGCAGGGTGTGGCGGCCCGCGCACAGCACCACGTCGATGTCGGTGTCGCGGACGAAGCGGGTGAGCATGGCGGTCTGGTTCATGCCGGCGCCGATGGCTCCGACGACGCCCTCGGAGCGGAGCCGTTCGAGGGCCGGGTAGGCCTCGCGGAAGGCCTGGTCCCCGTGGTCGTCGGGGTCGTGGAGGTAGACGACGTCCACGCGGTCGAGGCCGAGGCGTTCCAGGCTCGCCTCCAGGGAGCGCCGGACGCCGTCGGCGCTGAAGTCCCAGACGCGGCGGTGGGTGGCGGGCACGGCGAAGCCGTGGGCGAGGTCGTCGCCGCCCGCGTCGGACGGTTCGAGACGGCGGCCCACCTTGGTGGACACCGTGTAGGTGTCGCGGGGCAACTCCCGCAGGACGGCGCCCAGCCGGCGTTCGGCGAGGCCGAGACCGTAGTGCGGGGCGGTGTCGAAGTAGCGGATGCCCCGCCGCAGCGCGGCCCGCACCGCCTCCCGCGCCTGCTCCTCGGTGACGGGGGTGTAGAGGTTGGCGATGCCCGAGGTGCCGAGGGCGAGCGGGGTGATCTCCACACCGCTGCGGCCGAGTCTCCGGCGGACCAGCTCGGACGGGCCCGTCGGGACCCCGGGGTCACTCATGCCGGGCTGCTCCTTGTCGTGATCACGGACCGGACGCGGCCGAGCATACGGGGCCCGCGACCGCGCGCCGCACCGTCCTGCGGCGGGTGCGGCGGCCGGGGCCCCGTCGCGCGGTCACGCCCGTTTCAGCCGCAGCGTCCTCAGCTCGAAGGGCCGCAGCCGTACGGCGATCCGCCCGTCGTCGACGGCGGGCGGATCCGTGTCCGCGAGGGGGCGTTCCAGCAGGTCGGTCACGTCCACGCCGACAACCGGGAAACCGGCGGTGAGCGTGGCGCGGGCGCGGGCGCCGTGCGCCTCGTGGAAGCGGACCACGACGTCGCCGCTGCCGTCGTCGGCGAGCTTGACCGCCGTGACCACGACGGAGTCCTGGTCGACGCTCACCAGCGGCGTCACCTCGGCGGCCCCGTCGAGGCGCCGCTCGGGCAGGTTGATCCGCCAGCCCTCGCGTACCGCGTCGCCGATGGACGCGCCGGGGACCAGGGCGTGCCGGAAGCGGTGGACGCCTTGGTCGGTCTCCGGGTCGGGGAAGCGCGGGGCGCGCAGCAGGGAGACGCGGACGGTGGTGGTCGTGCCGCCGTCGCCGTCGGTGCGAACCGCGCGCGTCACGTCGTGGCCGTACGTGCCGTCGTTGACGACGGCGACGCCCCAGTCGGGCTCCTGGAGGTGGACGAAGCGGTGGTTGCACGCCTCGAACTTGGCGGCCTCCCACGAGGTGTTGGTGTGGGTGGGGCGGAAGAAGTGGCCGAACTGCGTCTCCGAGGCGTAGCGGTCGGTGTGCAGGTCCAGGGGGAAGGCGAGTTTGAGGAACTTCTCCGTCTCGTGCCAGTCGACCTCGGTGTCCACCACCAGGCGCTTCTCCCCCGGCGCCAGCGACAGCACCTGCGTCACGCGGGAGTCGCCGAAGGTGCGGACGATCCGCACCGAGGCGCCGTCGTCACCGGGGGTGACCTCGTCCGCGTCGGTGAGGTCGGTGACGGTGTTGCGGTAGAACTCGTCGACGTCCCAGGCGTCCCACATGTTCGGCAGGTCCTGGTGCAGCTGGAGCACGTTGCCGGTGCGGCCGGGGGCGATGGTCTCGCGGTCGTTCGCCAGGTCGACGGCGGAGTCGACCAGGCCCCGGGCGTCGATGCCGACCCTCAGCAGGCCGTTGTCCAGGACGTGTCCGCCGTCGGGGCGCTCCGTGTGCGTGGTGCGTCCGGGCGCCTCGGCCGGGCGTGCGCCGCCCGCCGGGACGCCGGCGCGGGTGTGCGGGGCCGCGTTGAAGACCAGCGGCACACCGCCCTCGCCTGCAAGAGCCCGCTGGGCGGCGTCGACGACGGCGTTCAGCTCGTCGGCGACCCGGGCGTACGTGGCGCGGGCCTCGCGGTGCACCCAGGCGATGGAGGAGCCCGGCAGGATGTCGTGGAACTGGTGCAGCAGCACCGTCTTCCAGATCCGGTCCAGGTCCGCGTACGGGTAGGGGAAGCCGGTGCGCACGGCGGCCGTGGCCGCCCACAGTTCGGCTTCCCGGAGCAGATGCTCGCTGCGTCGGTTGCCCTGCTTGGTGCCGGCCTGGCTGGTGAGCGTGGCGCGGTGCAGTTCGAGGTACAGCTCGCCGACCCAGACGGGCGGTTCGGGGTTCTCCGCCGCGGCCTTGGCGAAGAAGGCGGACGGGGTCTCCCAGGTGACCGTGGCCGATCCTTCGAGGTCGCGGAGCCGGGCGGCCTTGGCGACCATCTCCCGGGTGGTGCCGCCGCCCCCGTCGCCCCAGCCCGTGGGCGCGAGGGAGTGCCGGGCGCTGCCCTTGTCCTTGAAGTTGCGGACGGCGTGGGCGATCTCGGCGCCGCGCATGGAGCAGTTGTAGGTGTCGACGGGCGGGAAGTGGGTGAAGATCCGGGTGCCGTCGATGCCCTCCCAGCGGAAGGTGTGGTGCGGGAAACTGTTGGTGCGGGACCAGGAGATCTTCTGCGTGAGCAGGTACGTGGAGCCCGCGGCCTTGATGATCTGGGGCAGTCCGGCGGCGAAGCCGAAGGTGTCCGGCAGCCAGGCCTCGTCGTTCTCCACGCCGAACTCGTCGAGGAAGAACCGCTTGCCGTGCACGAACTGCCGGGCCATGGCCTCGGAGCCCGGCATGTTGGTGTCGGACTCCACCCACATGCCGCCGGCCGGCACGAACCGTCCGTCGGCCACCGCCTTCTTGACCCGCGCCCACACCTCGGGCCGGTGCTCCTTGATCCACGCCCACTGCTGGGCCTGGGACATGGCGAAGACGAAGTCGGGCTCGTCGTCGAGGAGGGCGGTCATGTTGGCGGCGGTGCGGGCCACCTTGCGCACGGTCTCACGCAGGGGCCACAGCCAGGCCGAGTCGATGTGCGCGTGCCCGACGGCGCTGATGCGGTGCGCGGACGGCACGGCGGGCGCGGAGAGCACCTCCGTGAGGCGTGAACGGGCTTGTCCGGCTGTGCCGTTGACGTCCTGGAGGTCGACGGCGTCCAGGGCGCGCTCGACGGCGCGGAGGATCTCCCAGCGGCGGGGCGAGTCGACGGGCAGCTCGGCCATCAGCTCGCCGAGCACCTCCAGATCGGTCACCAGGTGCCACACGGTCTCGTCCAGAACGGCGAGGTCCATGCGGGTCAGGGTGTACTGGGGGTCACTGCCCGCGGTCTCCAGGTCGCCGAGCGGGGTCGGCGTGAACGGGCGGTAGTCCATGATGACGGGGTTGGAGGCGGCCTCGACGTGCAGGCGGACCTCCTCCCCGCCCCGGACGGGAGCGCCGATCCGCACCCACTGGTTGCGCGGGTTGAGGCCCTTCACGGGCGTGCCGTCGGGGCGGTACACCAGCCCTTCGCACTGGAACCCGGGCATGTTCTCGTCGAAGCCGAGGTCGAGGATCGCCTCCACGGTGCGGCCGGCCCACGCCTCGGGGACGGTGCCGGTCACCCGGAACCAGCTGGTGCCCCACGGCGCTCCCCAGCGGGAGCCCACGGTGATCGGCTCGGAGTCGGCGGCCAGCCCCTCGGCGACCGGGACCGGTTCCCCCGGCGCGTGCCACACCGCCACTTCCAGGGGGACGGACTCGGGGTACACGGCGGGTCGGACGCGCTCGTCGAGGACCCGTCTCAGACGGGCTTCGACCAGGGTGCGGTCGTCATGCATGCGGCACTCCATGGTTGTGGCCGTTCGCTGCCGTACGGGATCCCGCCCGCGAGACGGGGCCCCCGGGTACAACTCCCCTCCCACACCTCCCTCGAACCGCCCCCGCCCCAACGCGCGCACGGGCAGGTCAGCGGGCACAGGACGCCGTGCCACGGCCTCTGCGCCGGCACGGGTCTGCGAACGCGGGCTCCGGCCGACCGGGGGGAGGCGAACCGGTCGGCCGTCGTATCCCGTTGCCCCGCCCCGCACTCACGAACTAGGGTCGGGCGCGTGACTGCCGGGTCGGCCTTGAGCCGTTCACGAAAGGCGCTCCCGGCTCCGGAGTGAGTCCGGGGCGGGCGCGCGCGCCTCCGTCGTCGGTCGTTCCTTCCACCCGTCGTGCTTCCGCCGGCGGGGAACGGCACACCGACACCGGAGACGAGAGGCGACCATGCCCGCAGCACCGCACATCGAGTTGAACCACACCGCCGTGTACGCCCGTGACCGCAGACACTCCGCCGAGTTCCTCGCCGGGATCCTGGGTCTGGAGGTGGGGGCGCCGTTCGGGCCGTTCCTGCCGGTGGACCTGGGCAACGGCGTGACCTTGGACTACTACGAGCTGCGCGACGAGCCCGTGCAGTCCCAGCACTACGCCTTCCTGGTGCCCGAAGAGGGGTTCGACGCCATGGTCGCGCGCCTGGAGGAGGCCGGGGTGACGTACTACGCCGACCCGCGGCACACCGAACCGGGCCGCGTGAACAACCTGTTCGGCGGCAAGGGGGCGTACTTCGAGGACCCGGACGGCCACAACATGGAGATCATGACCCGGCCGTACGTCCGGCCCTGAGTCTGCCCCCGGTCAGAGCGACCGGTACATGACGTGCAGCCCGACCCGGCCGTGCCGGGGGTGGTCGAAGGCGTCCGGGACCGTGCCCAGGACGGTGAAGCCGAGCGAACTCCACAGCTTCACCGCGGGGTTGGTCTCGACGACGGCGTTGAACACCATGCCCCGGTACCCGGCGTCGCGCGCCTCGGCCAGCACGTGTTCGGCCAGCAGCCGTCCGGTCCCGCGGCCCGCCCGGTCGGGGTCGACCATGAAGCCCGCGTTGGCGATGCGGGCGGCTGGGCCGCCGTAGTTGGGGGTGAGATAGGCGGAGGCGACGACGGTCCCGTCGTCCTCGACGACGTACACCCGTTTCGCGGGGCTCATCCACAGGGCCCGGGCGTCCTCCTCGGAGGTGCCCGGGTCCCAGGTGTAGGTCTCGCCCGCCGCGACGATGCGGTGCCAGAACGGCCAGATGCGGGCCCAGTCGTCCGGACGCGCTTCCCTGATCAGCATGGATGCGAGTCTGGCACGCCCGGTGCGGGCGGGAGTGCGAGGGGGTGACGTGTCAGTCGACGCTGGGGAGGATGTGCGGCTCCGCGAGGTCCTCCTCGTACCCGGCGAGGCGGATGGGGGCCGAGCGGGCCCACACGTCGAGGCTTCCCAGTTCCCCCGGTCGGCGGCCGGAACGCTCCATGGGTTTTTCGGGGCGCTGTTCGAGTTTCGTCTGCTCCGGTGTCACCGCGCACTCCTTATGTGTCGGTCACCCTCGGGACGTACCGCGTCGGCCCTGCGGCCGGCGCCCGACGCCCGAGCGGGTCTGAGTCCAATACCGTTCGGACGCGGTGGCGCCGGTCGTTCGAGGGAGAGCGGGCCGTGGTGAACCGGCAGTCCCATGACGGATCGTGGGTGCGGGTAGGACCCTTACTGCTGTCCGTCCGCCTCAGATTAACCAAATGAGCGGCCCCCTGCTCGATGGGGCTGCAAACTGGCTGTAACAATCACATGACGGATCGCCCATCATCAGGCGCTATGTCCAGGCATGTCGTGACAGAATGCGCACCGTAGCTCACTCGATCGGAGTACGCGCGTCCCGAGGTACCGGACAAGTCCGGACGGCCGGGGCGCGGTCCGGGCGCCGCCGGCCGTCGTCGGTGTGCTCGGGGTGGCCGGATGCTCACCAGCGGCCGGGCGCGTAGTCCTTCAGGAAGACGCCGTACAGGTCCTCGCCCTCCTCGCCGCGCACGATCGGGTCGTAGACGCGGGCCGCGCCGTCGACCAGGTCGAGCGGGGCGTGGAAGCCCTCCTCGGCGAGGCGCAGCTTGTCGAAGTGCGGGCGCTCGTCGGTGATCCAGCCGGTGTCGACCGAGGTCATCAGGATCCGGTCGGAGTCGAACATCTCCTGCGCGCTGGTCCGCGTCACCATGTTCATGGCCGCCTTGGCCGCGTTGGTGTTGGGGTGTCCCGCGCCCTTGTAACCGCGGGCGAAGACGCCCTCCATCGCGGACACGTTGACCACGTAGGCACGCTTCGACGACGCACGGCTGGCCGCCTCGGCCATCGCCGGGCGCAGCTTGCTGATCAGGATGAACGGCGCCGTGTAGTTGCACAGCTGGGTCTCCAGCAGCTCCACCGGGGAAATCTGCTCGATCGTCTGTACCCAGGTGTTGGAGTCGACGACGTCCGGCAGCAGGCCCCCCGCGTCGATGGCGGTGCCGTCCCGGTGCCGCTCCACGCTGGCGTTGCCGGCGACCAGGGCGAGGTCGGCCACCGCCTGCGCGTCCAGGCCGCTCGTCCCGGCGGGCAGCGCGGTGAGGCCGTCCACCGCACCGGAGTTGAAGGCGCCGATGACGTGGTGGGCGGGCAGCTCGCCGGCCGGCAGCGGGGCGCTCTCGCCCTCGACGAGCGCGGCGTAGGCGGAGGGCAGCCGGCGCACGGTCTGGGTGGCGTTGTTGATCAGGATGTCCAGCGGGCCCTGCTCCGCGACCTGGTCGGCGAGCGCGACGACCTGGCCGGGGTCCCGCAGGTCGATGCCGACGACCTCCAACCGGTCGATCCAGTCCGCGGAGTCGTCCATCGCCTTGAAGCGCCGGATGGCGTCCTTCGGGAAGCGCGTGGTGATCGTGGTGTGGGCGCCGTCGCGCAGCAGCCGCAGCGCTATGTACATGCCGATCTTGGCGCGGCCGCCGGTGAGCAGCGCCCGCTTGCCGCTGAGGTCGGCGCGGGCCTCGCGGCGGGCCCGGTTCTCGTCGGCGCACTCCGGGCAGAGCTGGTGGTAGAAGTAGTCGACCTCGACGTACCGGGTCTTGCAGACGTAGCAGGAGCGGGGGCGCTGGAGTATGCCCGCGATACGACCCGGCTCGACACGGGAGGAGGGCAGGATGCCCTCGGTCTCGTCGTCGATGCGCTGGGCGGAGCCGGTGGCGGTGGCCTCGGTGACCGCCTTGTCGTGCGCGGTCTTGGCTGCCCGGCGCTCCTGGCGGCGGCGCTGCTTGACCGTGCGGTAGATGTGCGAGGTGGCCCGGCGCACCTTGATCGCGTCCGGGTGGTCCACGTCGATCTTGTCGAGCTCCTCGAGCACGCTCAGGCAGACGGCCAGCCGCTCCGGGTCGATGCCCGGCCCGTACGCCACCTCGTCCGTGGTCCCGGGGCCGTCCTGTGTCACCGTCATCGCCGCTGCCGTTCCCGCTTCGGTTCGCGCGGCGCTCCGTCCGCGTCCGCTGTCGAACGGGGGATTTTACGGAGCGCCGGGCCGCAGCACCAAACCGCTGCGCTCAGTGAGCGCAGGCGACGGTGAGTGCCGTCACCTCCTCGGTTACCGCGCGGGCGAGCAGGTCGAGGTCGTCCACGGCCGCGCCGTCGGCCACCAGACCGTAGTGGACGCGTCCCCGGTAGGTGGAGACGGCGACCGCCAGGGAGTGGCCGGGGGCGAGCGGCGCGAGCGGGAACACCGCGCCGAGCGGGTCGCCTCCGAGGCGCAGGCCGAAGCCTGGCAGCGGCACGCTGGTGACCAGGACGTCGAACCAGAGCCGGGCCGCCTGACCGAGCAGCGGTCCGCCGAGCCGGTGGCCGAGCGGCGGCACGTGCTCGGCGAGCAGCGCGACCGCGCCCGCGCCACGGTGCGGGCCCGCTTCCTTGTTGCGGTCCATGGCGGTGCGGACCCGGGTCAGGCGGGTGACCGGGTCCTTCTCGTCGAGCGGGAGCCTTATCAAGTACCCGGAGAGCCGGTTGCCCTGCGGGTGGGCGGTGCGGGGGCGGCGCCGGGAGACCGGGACGAGAGCGCGCGGGGCGACGCCGTCGCTGCCGTCGCCGCGCTCGTCGAGCCAGCGGCGCAGCGCGCCGGCGACGACCGCGATGAGGACGTCGTTGACGGTGCCGCCGGCGCTCTTGCGGATGCGGTGGACGTCGTCGAGGTCGACGACGACACCGGCGGTGCGGCGGGTGCCGCTGGGCGCGCAGGTGAGGGCCGGCGAGGAGCGCATGTCGAGGGTGGACCTGGCGACGGCGGCGCCGATGTCCAGGGCCCGGCCGGCCTCGGCGAGGGCGTCGCGCACCATGCCGGGCACCTCGCGGACGTCCGGGACGACCCCGCGGGTCGGCTCGGCGGGCCGCGGCCGGGGCGTGGGCAGGTCCGTCGGGTCCATCAGCGCGGCGGCGAGGGTGAGGGCGCGCATTCCGTCGGCGAGGGCGTGGTGGAACTTGAACAGGACGGCGAAGCGGGCGCCGCCCTCCTCCGGCAGCACGTGCGCCTCCCACGGCGGACGGGTGCGCTCCAGGGGGCGCCCCATCAGGTCACCGGCGGCGGCGTGGAAGTCGGCGACCGGCTCGTGCAGCCGGACGTGGTCGAGGGGGTCGAAGCCGGGGTCGGCCTCCCGTGCGGCGCCGCCGAAGGCGAGCGAGCCGCGGACGACGGAGGTGAGCGGGCGGCCCAGCGCTGCCGTGAGGGGTTCACCGGGGGCGGGCAGGGAGCGGCGCAGCGCCGAGAGTGAGCGCCGCAGCCCGAGCGGCTGCCAGGTGTCGCGGATGCGCATGCGCAGCCCGGGCACGGCGGCGGACCGCGCGGCGAGCAGGTCCGCGGCGTGCGCGGCCGCGGAAGGCGAGCCGGCGGTGAAGACGCCGAGCGCCGCGAGGTGCATGGGGTGCCCGGCGGACTCGAGGTTCCAGAACGCGAGGTCGAGGGGGGCGAGCGGGTCTGCGGTCATGGGCGGGGGCCTCGCATCGACGACGGGAACGGATCAGCAGTCAATCGCTCCCGGCCGATTACGGTCAAGTACGATCTGGCTACCCCTAGTTAACAGCATGTGACGTCTCCGCCCCTTCCGCTGTTACGGCGAAAGGGGCGGAGTCGTCCTCAGGTGCGGGGCCCAGGGGACGTCCGCGCCGTCCGGCGGGGTGACGGACGCCACCCGAACGCACGCCGCCCGGACGGGTGGGTCCTCTTACTACGGCCCGTCAGTCCGTGGCCGGGCAGCCCGCGGGCCGGGCCCGGGAGGCGTCCCGGATCAGGTCCCGCTGCGCGGCCCGCACCCGCTCCACGTCGGGCTTCGTCACCCGCCGGTCGTAGGTGAGCAGACCGTTCAGCTCGCCCTCCACGTCGGAGATCTGGGTGTAGACGGCGCCGTTGCTGCCCCGGCACACCAGCGCCCGCACCTCGTCGAGCTTGGTGAGGTAGTCGTCGGTGTAGGTCGCCGGGTCGACGTCGACGTACGACTGCTGCACGGGCCAGGCGTGGCCGGGCACCGCGAGGCCGAGACCGCCGTACTCGCCGCTGACCAGGGCGCGCTCGCCGTCCGGGCGGGGCGGCAGGGCGGGGCTCGGGTATCCGTGCTCGTCCATGATGTCGCCGGTGCCGCCGTCGGCGCCCAGGTTCAGCCCGGACTGGTTGTTGACCAGCCGGCTGGGGTCCCAGGACTTGGCCTGCGCGGCGATCCGGCCGACGTCGTACTGGCCCCAGCCCTCGTTGAAGGTGACCCACATGACGATCGACGGGCTGCTGATGTGCTCGTCGATCATCTCCTTCATCTCGCGCTCGTAGCGGGCGCGGGCCTCGGCGTCCGGGGTGCGGGCGTCCCGCATGGAGGGCATGTCCTGCCACACCAGCAGGCCGAGGCGGTCGGCCCAGTAGAACCAGCGGTCGGGTTCGACCTTGATGTGCTTGCGCACCGAGTTGAAGCCGAGCTGCTTGTGCGCCTTGAGGTCGTACGCGAGGGCCTCGTCGGTGGGCGCGGTGTGCAGGCCGTCGGGCCAGAATCCCTGGTCGAGGGTGGCCATCAGGAAGACGGGCTTGCCGTTGAGGACCGTGCGCGGCACTCCGTCGATCTTCTCCACGGCGATGGAGCGCATGCCGAAGTAGCTGTTCACGCGGTCGGCTCCGACACGGACCTTCAGGTCGTACAGGAACGGATCGTCCGGCGACCACAGGCGCGGCTTCCTGATCTTCAGCGTGAGCGGCTGCCCGGTGCGCCCGGTGGCGGTGGCGACCTTGCGCCGTCCGTCGTACGCGGTGGCCGTCACCGGCAGGCCGGCGCGGACCCCCGTGGCCTCGACGGTGAGCCGTTCGCCCTGCACGTCGGGGATCAGCCGGAGGGAGTCCACGTGGTCGCGGGCGACCGGCTCCATCCAGACCGTCTGCCAGATCCCGGAGCTGGGCGTGTACCAGATGCCGCTCGGGTCGAGGCGCTGCTTGCCCATCGGCGGGTTCTCGCCGTCGGCGGCGTCGGTCGGGTCGTAGACGCCGACGATCAGCTCCTGGGGGCCGCTCCGCTTCAGCGCGTCGGTCACGTCGACGGAGAACTTGTCGTAGCCGCCCTCGTGCGCGGTGACCTTCGTGCCGTTGACGTAGACCTCGGCACGCCAGTCGACCGCCTGGAAGTTGAGGCGCAGCCGCTTGGCGGAACCGATGTGCCAGTCGCGCGGGACGGTGAAGGTGCGGCGGTACCACATGCGGTCCTCGTGCCGCTGGATCCCGGAGAGCTGGGACTCCACCGGGTAGGGCACCAGGACGCGTTCCTTCAGCGTGCGGCCCACGGGCGGACGCTCGCCCTCCTCGGCGGCGGCGAACTGCCAGCGGCCGTTGAGGTTGCGCCACTCGTCACGGGTGAGCTGCGGGCGGGGGTACTCGGGATGGGCGTTGCCGGGGCCCACCTCGTCGGCCCACTTGGTGCGCAGCTCATGGGTGGAGTGGTTGGGCCCGCTGCTGAGGAAGGCGTCCACGGGGTCGCCGTCGGTGGCCTTCAGCCCGCCCTGGCCGTCGTACCGGACGTCGGCGCTGCCGCGGGCGGTGCCGGTCCTGTTGCCGACGACGGGTTCGGCGAGGGTGACGAGCAGCGCCCTCGGGTCGGCCGGGTCGGGTGCCGCCGCGGTCAGCGGCCATGGGGCGCCGCCGATGACCGCGTCGAGGTGGTCGGTGAAGCCGGCGGGCGGTGTGGCGAGCGGCTCGGGGAAGTCGAGCTTGAGGGTGCGTCCGGAAGCGAGGACGGTGGCGCCGAGGGCGCCGTCGTAGTCGAAGCCGTCCGGGAGGCGGAACGCCGTCCGGGGCACCGCTTCCTCGGCGCCGCCGGGAGGGGTCCAGCGCAGGTGGAAGTTGGAGCCGCCGTAGTGCTCGAAGTACTCGACCTTGATGTCGTGGGCGCGGCCGGCGGTGAGCTGGACCGGCTCGGAGGTCTGCTCGTTGTCCCAGTCGTCGATCCAGTGGTCGATGACGAGGGCGCCGTCGACCCACACCCGGAAGCCGTTGTCGGAGCTGACCGAGAAGGTGTGGGCGCCGGTGGCCTCCGGTACGAGCTTGCCGGTCCAGCGGACGCTGACGTCGTCGGCCTGGCCGGTGGTGAGGCTCAGGCGCGGTTCCAGGTTGTCGAAGTCGAGCTGAGGGTCGAAGGCGACGGTCTTGAGTTCGTGGAAGTCGAAGGCGCCTGGGGCGGAGTGGGTCCAGTACTCGCCCTTCAGCCCGTGGACCTCCGCGGGGCCGTCCTCGGCGACGGCCGAGGCGGGCCCGGTCGCGGTGAGGCCGGTGACGCCCAGCGCGGTGGCCAGGAGAAGGGCGATACGGTTCCTGAGTCGTCTGATGCGCACGGATCCTCCGTCGGTGAGGAAGTGACGGCTCTCGCAGTGCATGTTCTGTTCTGTGCGTCGTCGGTCCCGTACAACGTTGTCAAAGAACAGCACTTGGCATAACAGCACGGATCCCTCCATCAGTCCAGGGACATGACAAAGGCCCCGGTCGTCACGCGCGACCGGGGCCTCCGCGGGAGCCGCTACGGCACCAACTGCCCCTTCCCGAGGGCGATCACGCCGCCCTTGGAGACGGTGTACAGCTCCGCGTCACGCTCCGGGTTGACGCCGATCGTCGCGCCCGGCGGCACCTCGACGTTCTTGTCCAGCACCGCCCCGCGCACCACCGCGCCCCGCCCGATGTGCACGTTGTCGTGGAGCACCGACCCCTGGACCACCGCGCCCGGGTCGACGACCACGCCCGGCGAGAGCACGGACCGCGTCACCTGGCCCCGGATCAGGCAGCCGGCGCTGATGATCGACTCGCTGGCGATGCCGCCCGCGTTGAACCGGGCCGGCGAGAGCTGCCCGGAGTGGGTGTAGATGGGCCACTGACGGTTGTAGAGGTTGAACGCGGGGCGCTCGGCGATCAGGTCCATGTGCGCGTCGTAGTAGGCGTCGAGCGTGCCGACGTCCCGCCAGTAGCCCTGGTCCCGGCTGGTCTCCCCCGGCACGTGGTTGGTGCTGAAGTCGTACAGGTGGGCCTCGCCCCGCTCGGTGAGCTGCGGCAGGATCGAACCGCCCATGTCGTGCACGGAGTTCTCGTGCTCGGCGTCCCGCTGGAGCGCCTCGACGAGCGCCTTGGTGGTGAAGATGTAGTTGCCCATGGAGGCGAACACGCAGTCGGGGTCGTCGGCCAGCCCCGGCGGGTCGGCCGGCTTCTCCAGGAAGCGCTCCACGGTGCGCCCGTCCGAGCCCGGGGTGATCACGCCGAAAGAGGACGACTCCGCGCGCGGCACCCGGATCCCGGCCACGGTGACGCCGGCGCCGCTCTCGATGTGCTGGCTGAGCATCTGGCGCGGGTCCATGCGGTACACGTGGTCGGCGCCGAACACCGCCACGTACTCCGGGCGCTCGTCGTAGATCAGGTTCAGCGACTGGAGGATGGCGTCGGCGCTGCCCAGGTACCAGCGGGGGCCGAGCCGCTGCTGCGCGGGGACCGGGGTGACGTAGTTGCCGAGCAGGCTGGACATCCGCCACGTGGTGGTGATGTGCCGGTCCAGCGAGTGGGACTTGTACTGCGTGAGCACACAGATCCGCAGGATGTCGCCGTTCACCAGGTTGGACAGCACGAAGTCGACGAGGCGGTACGTGCCGCCGAAGGTGACCGCCGGTTTGGCGCGGTCCGCCGTGAGGGGCATCAGGCGCTTGCCCTCGCCGCCCGCCAGCACGATTCCCAGGACCGAAGGACCACCACGACGCATGCCCGTCTCCTCACGCCGAGTTTTCCCATGACTGCCCCGGACGGGCCGGGCTAAGCCTGCCGGAGGATCTCCTCGTAGAGTCCGGCCGTACGGCGGGCCACCGCGTCCCAGCCGAACTCGGTGACCGCGCGCTCCCTGCCCGCCTCACCCATGGCCCGCGCGGTCCCGGGGTCGCCGAGCACCACGTCCAGCGCCCGGGCGAGCCCCGCCTCGAAGTCGTCGTCCACGTCCACCAGGAGTCCGGTCCCGCCCTCGTCCACGACCTCCGGGATGCCCCCGACGCGGGAGGCGACCACGGCGGTGCCGCACGCCATCGCCTCCAGGTTGACGATGCCGAGCGGCTCGTACACCGAGGGGCAGGCGAACACGGTGGCGTGCGTCAGCAGCTGGATCACCTCGGGCCGGGGCAGCATCTGCGGGATCCAGTGCACGCCCTCACGCACCCGGCTCAGCTCCTCGTACAGCTCGCGGAACTCCCGGTCGATCTCCGGCGTGTCCGGGGCGCCCGCGCACAGCACCACCTGCGCGGCCGGGTCGACGTGCCGCACCGCCCGCAGCAGATGGGGCACGCCCTTCTGCCGGGTGATCCGGCCGACGAAGAGCACGTACGGCCTGGAGCGGTCGAGTCCGATCCGGTCCAGGGCGTCGGTGCCGGGGTCGGGGCGGTAGAGGGCGGTGTCGATGCCGTTGTGGACGACGTGCACCCTGGCCGGGTCGAGGGCCGGGTAGCACTCCAGGATGTCGTCGCGCATGGCGCCCGAGACGGCGATCACCGCGTCGGCGGCCTCGTAGGCGGTGCGCTCCGCCCAGCTCGACAGGGCGTACCCGCCGCCGAGCTGCTCGGCCTTCCAGGGACGCAGCGGCTCCAGGGAGTGCGCGGTCACCACGTGCGGGATCCCGTACAGGAGCTTGGCGAGGTGGCCGCCGAGGTTGGCGTACCAGGTGTGGGAATGGACCAGCTCGCGGCCTTCGAGGGCGGCGGCCATGGCGAGGTCCGTCGAGAAGGTGCGCAGGGCGTCGTTGGCGCCGTCGAGCGCGGGCCACGAGCGGTGGCGCAGCACGCCGTCGGAGCGGCCCTCGCCCCAGCAGTGCACCTCCAGGTCCACCAGCGACCGCAGCTCCCGGGCCAGGAACTCCACATGGACCCCCGCGCCGCCGTACACGGCCGGGGGGTACTCCCGGGTCAGCAGTCCCACTCGCACCCTGAACCCCCTGTCTGCGCGGACGTCCCTCCCATGGTCACGCAGACGGGGCGCGCGGGGAAGACCGGGGCGGCCGTACGAAGCAGCAGTCGCCGCAGACGCCTCCGCCGGGCACACGGTAGTACAGGCAGCAGCTGCGGCGGCGGAAGCCCGTGGCGGTGCGGCCGCCCGCGCCGGCGAGGAGGGGATGGGCGAGGAGTTCGCCGGAAAGCCGGGCGGCGCGGGCGGCCGCCTCGGGGCGGGCGTGGCGGGCGATCTCGCGGGCGGCCGCGGCAAGGGCGGAGGCGGCGTTGCCGCGCAGGAGGGCGGGCGCGACACGGTGACGGGCGCGGAGGGCCGCGGAGAGGGGTTCGAGGTGGCCGTGCAGGACGACGGCCGCGACGGTCGCCGCGTCGGCGGGGAGCGGGCGGACCTCGGCGAGCCACAGGTCGTCGGGGGCGCTGCCCTCCGGGTTCCAACGGACCGTGTCGGGCGCGAGGTCGGGGACGGAGTCGTGGAGAGCGGCGCAGCCGAGGGCCACGGACCACAGGCGCGCGGCGAGACCCTGGTGCGCGACGGAGGCGGCGACGCGGGCCTCCCGGGTGCGCAGGGCGGCGGCGACGCGGCGCACGCGGACGGTCAGCGGGTCGGCCTGGTGAACGTCCGGGCCGGCAGGTCCGTATGCCTGGGCGAGCGTGGGAAGGTGACGGTCGGCGTCCTCCCCCGCGCGCAGGGCGAAGAAGCCACCGAGGGCACGGAGGGCGGTGAGGCGGGGGTCGAGGTCCACGACGTGCAGTAGTACCAAGTCCGTCAGGGGTGGTTGTCAGGGGCCTCGGCCTTCCGGCGCCCACCCAGGGGATGACGGGGGCGTCCCCGTACTCCATCGGCAGTAGGACGCATTGGGTGCTCAGGGACGACGACGGGGAACACCCCGACACGGCAAGGTGTTGGTCATGGAAGCCGACCGTTCGCCGCGCCGGGCAGACCGCCCCCGCCTCACGCAGAGGAGCAGCCGATGAGCGCCCTCGCGTTGTCCGTGCTCCTCTCGTTCGTGTCCGCCGTGGCGTACGCCGGGGGCGCGATCGTGCAGGAGCAGGTGGCGCTGTCGTCGTCCGGCGCGCGGCAGTACGCCCCGCTGCGCCGTCCGGCGTGGTGGGCCGCGGTCGCGCTGAACGGTCTGGGCGCGCTCCTGCACGTGGTGGCGCTGGCCTACGGCCCGCTGAGCCTGGTCCAGCCGCTGGGCGCCCTCACGATCGTGTTCGCGCTGCCGATGGCCGCGCTGTTCGTCGGCCGCAAGGCCGGGGCGACCGCCTGGCGGGGCGCCCTGATGGCGACGGTGGGTCTCGCGGGTCTGCTGGCGCTGGTCGGCGCGTCGGGCACGCAGTCGCTGGACGGCCCCCAGCGGCTCGCGGCGGCCGTGGGCACGGCGGCGGCGGTCGTGACGTTGCTGGTCGCGGCGCGCGCGGTGCACCGGCACCCGGCGGTGCGCAGCATCCTGCTGGCGACGGCCGCCGGTGTCGCGTTCGGCATGTCCTCCGTCTTCACCAAGACGGTCGCGGTGGACTGGACGGGCGGGGTGTCGGCGGGCGACCTGCCGTCCCTCGCGGTGATCGGTGTGCTGGCGACGGCGGGCATGCTGCTGTCGCAGGCGTCCTACCGGGGCGCGGGCCTCGCGGCCCCGCTCGCGACGCTCACGGTGGTGAACCCGGTGGTGGCGGCGGCGGTCGGGATCACGATGTTCGGAGAGACCTTCCGGTACGGCACGGCCGGCACGGCGCTGGCGCTGAGCTGTGGGGTGGTGGCGGCGGGCGGCCTGATCCTGCTGACGACGGAGCGGCTGGCGCGGGAGGGCGCCGCGGTTCCCGTGCGGACGCGAGCCGTGGCCGCACCTGTCGCGACCGCCGGGCGGGAGGCGGAGGATGCCGCCGCCGAGCTGCTGCTGGCGGAGCTGAAGGTGCCGGAGGACGTCACGCTGCCGGAGGCCGTCCCCTCGCCGGCCACCGTGCCCGCGGCGGCCGCCGCGGGCACGGTGGACCCGGCGGCGGTGCCGGTCATGCCGTACGCGCCCTTCTACGGCGGCCCGTACGTGCCGGTGCCGGCGGGCGACCGGCACCTCGCACGCGCCAGACCATGACCGCTCGCGTCGAAGCTTGACCGCTCGCGTCAGATCTTGACGCCGCCGGCGCGCAGGTAGGCGAGCGGGTCGACGTCCGACCCCCATCCGGGCCCCGTCCGCACCTCGAAGTGCAGATGCGGGCCCGAACTGTTGCCCGTGGAACCGGACCGCCCGATGCGCTGCCCCGCGCCCACGGACTGGCCGTTCTTCACGGAGATCGCCGACAGATGGGCGTACTGGCTGTACCGGCCGTCGGCGTGCCGCACCACGACCTGATAGCCGAACGACCCCTCCCAGCCCGCGGCGACGACGGTGCCGGCGCCGACCGACTTCACGGGCGTGCCGGTGGGGACGGGGAAGTCCACGCCGGTGTGGTAGCCCTTCGACCAGGCGGACCCGGCCTTGTGGTACGGCGTGCCGAGGGCGGCGCTGACGGGGGCGACGCGCTTGGCGGCGGTGGAGGCGGAACCGGAGCGGTCGGCGCGGTCCTGGGTCCGCTGCTCCGTCTTGGAGGCGGCCTTCTTCTCCGTCTTCTTGCTGTTCTCGCTCTTGGGGGCGGCCTTCTTGCCCGACGGCTTCGGTGACGGGGCGGCAGGCCTGGCGGGCGCCTCGGCCGTGCCGCCGGACGCGGCGGCTTTGCCGGTGAGCCTGAGCCGCTGGCCCGGGAGGATGAGGTCGGGATCGGCGCCGATGGTGGATCTGTTGGCCTCGTGGAGCCCCTGCCAGCCGCCGCGGACGCGTTCCTGCTCGGCGATGCCGGAGAGGGTGTCGCCGCGGACCACGGTGTACATCTCGGCGCGGCCGGCGCGGGCCTGGGGCGTGGTCTGGGGCCGTACGTCCTCGACGGAGGTGCGGCGGTCGTCGCGCTGGGCGCGGTCGGAGCGGCCGGTGGCCGGGCGGATGTCCGGGTCGGCGCCGTCGCGGGTCAGTCCGGCGCGTACCGAGCAGGTGGGCCAGGCGCCGGGGCCCTGTCCGTCGAGGACCTTCTCGGCGATCGCGATCTGCTGGTCCTTGGTGGCCAGATCCGCCCGGGGCGCGTACCGGGCACCGCCGAACGCCTCCCACGTGGACTGGCTGAACTGCAGTCCGCCGTAGTAGCCGTTGCCGGTGTTGACGTCCCAGTCGTTGGTCGACTCGCAGGCGGCGACCTTCTCCCAGGTCTCCACGTCGGCGGCCTGCGCCGTTCCGGTGCCCATGAGCGGCAGGGCCATGCCCGCACCACCGGCGGTGACGGTGAGCGAGGCCCGGTTGATCCTGTTCGGCTGATACCGGCGGTGCCGGCCGCGCACGGCCATGGAATCCCCCTCGACAATGCGTCAGGAGGGGCAAAAGTAAGCGCTGCGAACAGGCCGTGACAAGGCGGCTATCGGCCGCACGGATGCGCCAAATGGCTGGGATGATACGCCCGTTGCGCCCCTGTTCGCCGTCGGAGGGGAGCGTGCGCGGGCGCCTGCCTCCGGGCGCGGGAGCGTGTCGCGGCGCGCGCCGGACCGGCGCGCGGTGCGGGTGGCCGGCCGCGACGGGACGGGGCGGGGCGGGGCGGGCAGCAGGTGACCGGCCGGGACGCTGAGTACGGGGGGCACCTTCGCGCGTATGTGCCTGCGCGGGTTCCGAACGACCCGCGCATGCGCACGCGAGTGCGGCACGCAAGGATGGTCGATGTCAGGACCGGCGGGCGTCACCCGGCAGCACCGGCACCCGGCGGCACCGATACCGAGGTCACCAGGAGTCACCCTTATGAGCAGTTCAGCGCAGATCGGCGTCACCGGGCTCGCGGTCATGGGCCGCAACCTCGCACGCAATTTCGCCCGCAACGGCTACACGGTCGCGGTGCACAACCGGACCGCGTCCCGCACGCATGCGCTGGTGGAGGAGTTCGGGCACGAGGGGAACTTCGTGGCGGCCGAGACGGCGAAGGAGTTCGTGGCGGCGCTGGAGCGCCCGCGACGCCTGGTCGTGATGGTGAAGGCCGGGGAGCCGACGGACGCGGTGATCGAGGAGTTCGCCCCGCTTCTGGAGCCCGGTGACATGATCATCGACGGCGGAAACGCGCACTTCGTGGACACCCGCCGCCGGGAGCGGGCGCTGCGGGAGCAGGGCATCCACTTCGTCGGGATGGGCGTGTCCGGCGGTGAGGAGGGCGCGCTGAACGGCCCGAGCATCATGCCGGGCGGACCGAAGGAGTCGTACGACTCGCTGGGCCCGATGCTGGAGAAGATCTCCGCGAAGGCGAAGGACGGCTCGCCGTGCGTGACGCACGTGGGTCCGGACGGCGCCGGCCACTTCGTGAAGATGGTGCACAACGGCATCGAGTACGCGGACATGCAGCTGATCGGTGAGGCGTACCAGCTGCTGCGGGACGTCGCCGGGTACTCCCCCGCGCAGATCGCGGACATCTTCCGCACCTGGAACACGGGCCGGCTGGACTCGTACCTGATCGAGATCACCGCCGAAGTGCTGTCGCACGTGGACGCGGCGACGGGCAAGCCGTTCGTCGACGTGGTGGTGGACCAGGCGGAGCAGAAGGGCACGGGCCGCTGGACCGTGCAGATCGCCCTGGACCTGGGCGTGCCGGTCTCGGGCATCGCGGAGGCGGTGTTCGCCCGCTCGCTGTCGGGCCACGCGGCGCTGCGGGAGGCCTCGCAGGGCCTGGCGGGCCCGAAGCCGACGCCGATGAGCGAGACGGAGGCGTCGGCGTTCGCCGACCGGGTGGAGCAGGCGCTGTACGCGTCGAAGATCGTGTCGTACACCCAGGGCTTCCACCAGATCGCCGCCGGCAGCGAGGAGTACGGCTGGGACATCGACCTCGGCGCGGTGTCGGCGATCTGGCGCGACGGATGCATCATCCGCGCGGCGTTCCTCGACCGTATCCGGGCCGCGTACGACACGCGGGCGGACCTGCCGAGCCTGCTGTCGGACGAGACGTTCGCCCGCGAGATCGCGGAGGCGCAGGACGACTGGCGCGAGGTCCTGGTCGCGGCGACCCGCCAGGGCGTCCCGACGCCCGGCTTCGCGGCGGCCCTCGCCTACTACGACGCGCTCCGCGCGGAACGCCTCCCGGCGGCCCTGACCCAGGGCCAGAGGGACTACTTCGGCGCCCACACATACCGCCGCGCGGACCGCGACGGCTCCTTCCACACGCTGTGGGGCGGGGACCGGTCGGAGGTCTCGGCGTAAGGGTAAGGGCCGGCCCTCTCCCGACCGTGCGGGCGGGTGGGGGCGGGCCGCGCGGTTCCCCGCGCCCCTCCGGGCGCGGTGGCGTCCCCCTCAAGGGGCGCGGGGAACTGCGCGAACAACCCCCACGCCCCGCACCTGCGGAAACCTCAAGTGAGCGGAGGCCCAGGCTCCGGACTCGGCACCGGCTCCGGCCCCGGAGGAATCGGAGACGGCGACGGCTCAGGCGGCGGCCCCGGCTGCGGCGGATTTGGCCCGGGCGGCTGGGGCCCAGGCCCGGGCGGCGGCTGCGGCGGCTCAGGAGCAGGCCCCGGCTCAGGGGGCGACGGCTGTGCGGGATCCGGCCCTGGAGCGGGACCGGGCGTGGGCCCCGGCGGCACAGGATCCGGGTTCGGGTTCGTCATGACGCGTGTCCTCCGACCGTCCGGTCGACGTGACGTGTGCTCCGGACTACTTCCCCGCATACCCGACGGCACCGCGCACAGTCACCCGGGTCACCCGGGCGCGTGACGCGGGGACGCCCGCCCGGCCGTCCCCGACGTACCCCTCAGAACCGCCCGGGATGCGCGGCAAGCCACTCCTTTGCCGCGCGCAGCAACGCCGGATCGGCCGCGGGCGCTTCCTCCGGATGCCGCGCGGCCCACCGGACGACGTACGGACACAGCGGCGCGACGACGACATCCTCGCGAGCCGCGAGGGCGTACAGCTCACGGGCGAGCGACCCGGCGATGCCCTTGCCCTCATGGGCGGGCTCGACGACGGTGTGCACCGGCACCAGAGCAGGGGCCGGCTCGTCGAGAACGAAGTACTCGATCCGCCCGACGACCTCACCGTCCGCGACCGCCTCGAGGCGCCCGGCGTCCCGGTCGTCGCGGATCTCGATCCCGTCCATACCCGTCACTCCCCTGTTCTTCGGTTGTCGCCCCGACGCCGCTCACGCCGTGGCCGTGGCCACCGCCTGCGGGCTGCGCTCCTGGTCCGATCCGGGTACCGGCTCGGAGGGGTCGGCACCGAGGGCGACGATCCGGTTGCCGGCGTCCACATGGACGACGCGCGGTTCCAGTGCCCGCGCCTCGGCGTCGGTCACCTGGGCGTAGCTGATGATGATCACGAGGTCACCCGGGTGCACGAGGTGGGCGGCGGCCCCGTTGATGCCGATCACACCGGACCCGCGCTCCCCCTCGATGACGTAGGTCTCGAGCCGGGCGCCGTTGGTGATGTCGACGATGTGCACGAGCTCACCGGGCAGCAGATCGGCGGCGTCGAGCAGGTCCGCGTCGATCGTCACGGACCCCACGTAGTGCAGGTCGGCCTGGGTGACGGTGGCACGGTGGATCTTGGACTTGAACATGGTGCGCAGCATGTCGGACTCCTGGAGGACGGCTCCCTGCCTGCTTTGTGCAGGTCAAGGGCGTTGTTCACTGTACACCGGCACTTGTCGGACTCGAAGATTCCGAGGAACATCGATCCCACTCGGGCAAGAAGGCTCCTCGCCTGCGCTTCCGTCCGATCCAGACTGTCGCACCATGGCCGGCCAGGCACCGACCCGAACCTCAGTCCCGGAATGCGTGCGGACTCATGCTGACCAGATGCTGACTTGTCTGACGATGCGCCAGGCCCGGGGCGCCCTGGTCCGCGCGGCCATCACCGAAGCCAGGTACTAGGTGGCCGATGCGGTCACCGCCTGACAGCGCTTGGCGGAGTGCCGTAGGCCTCATGGGGCTCCGCCGCGCGGCGGCGTCATCAGGTCCCGGGTCGGACGACCACCGCCAGGTCCTCCATTCGTCCCGGTGGCGACGGCGCGGGCGGGTGCCTCACGGTCTCCGGTGGCCAGCACCGGCCGTACGCCCAGACGCCGTAGCCGGTCCACGGCCCGGTAGCTGCCCGGCCTCAGTACGTCTCCGACCTCGACGAGCGCCGCGGTCACACCGTCGACGCGGATCACGACGGGCGTGTGGGCGGCCGTCTCGGCTGCGGACAGTGCGTCGTCCAGGGGTGCGGGCAGCTCGTCGTCCGGGGCCAGCACCTCCACCAGCCGTCCGTCGACGTTCCCGCGCACGCCGCGTCCCGGCAGTGCCGCGAAGCCGGTCATGTCCGGCAGCGTGCCGTCCGGTGCGGTGCGTCGGCGTGGGCCGTCACGGCCTGGCCCAGCGGGTGCTCGGAGCCCTGCTCGACCGCGCCCGCCAGCCTGATCGCCCGTTCGCCCGCGCCCTGGCCCAGGAACCGCGCGAGCCGCTCCTGGACGAACCCACCAACCACCTCGGCATCCAGCACCAGCTCGACCTGATGGACCTGATCGCCGCTCTCGCCTCGGAACCCGGCCTGCTCTCCCGCCCCTGACCTCGGGCCATCACCCTGCCGGGCTGTTCCGGACGCATGACGCGGCGGTCATGGTGGGAGCGCGCCTCACCTCAGCCCGCAGTCACCGCACTTCGAGCCCTCCGGCGCACGGTAGTAGAGGCAGCAACTCCGGCGCCGGAACGCGAGATCGGGGCCGGTGAGCACTCCGGTGCCGGCCAGGCGTCCGGTGTCCAGCAGCGCGGTCGTGAGGTCGGTGAGCGGTCCGCGCACCGCTGGACGGAGTGCCAGCAGGGCGTGGGCCGCCCCGGCGAGCGCCGACGCCGAGTTGCCGTCCAGCAGGCGTGGCGCGATCTTGACGCGCAGTCCGTCGGCCAGTGCCGACAGGTGGCCCGTCACCTGCGCGTACAGGGCGCCGACGGGACCGCCGGCGAGCCGGTCGGCGTACCAGCCGACGGGGCGGGGCACCCGGAGAGCCGGTCCGTCGTCGGCCCGCTCCAGTTCCTTCAGGTCGAGGACGATGCCGTGCAGGACGACACAGGCCAGAGCCGGTGACCAGAGGCGGGCGGCGTGACCGAGTTGGGCGATGGAGACGTCGACGCGCGGCTCCGCGGTTCGGTGACGGCGTGCGACGGCTTCGGCGAGGTCGGTGCAACCCGCCGCGTAGGAGCGGGCGACCGGGTGCCAGCCGGCGTCCGGTCCGCCGAACCGCAGGGTGAAGAAGCCGCCGAGGCTCGCCACGTCATGAAGGGCGGCGCCGACGGACGCCGTTGAGGCACGTGCTTCGTTCACAGTTCCCGTCCTGCCTCCCTTCTCGGTCCGTACGGTCAGGAGGCCGTACGCCGTCGCGGCGGCGTGATGGTGTACAGGTCGAGGATGTCCGGCCGGGGCGCCACGCCCGGTCCGCCCGCGCGTGCCCAGGCGGCGATGTCCTCGGTGGCATCCGGGTCGTTGACCAGTCCGAGCCAGACGGGCCGGGCGCCCGCGGCCCGGCCCTCGGCGGAGGGCTGGACGACGATGACGTTGGCGTGTTCGCAGACGTCGAGGCAGGCGGACACCCGCACTGGCACCTGAGAGCGCAGACGTGCCGTCTGGGCCGCGTGGTCGACTCCGGTCACTTTGGGGCTGCCGCAGCAGCAGTCGCGGCATACGACGACGCGGCACGGCACGGGGGCGGCTGCCGCCTCGGTCCTCGCGTCGTCGGTCGTTCGTCCGGTCGGCGTTGCGGGCATGCGGTGCCGTCCCTCTCTCCGGGGAGATCCGCCCCGGTGGTCCGTCGAGGTGGCGACCGCGTGAGTCTCCTGGCTCTCGGGTCGATGCGGTCTCCCGGCCTTGCCACCCGTTGCCGGGCAGTGGCCTGTCGGGAGGCGTTCGCCGATCACAGTGGCGGGACCGCGCCGGAATCTCACCGGCTTCCTCGTTCCGCCGTCGCCTTGTCAGCGGCCATCATCCCATCCCGGGACGCCGGGCCCGCTCGCCCGGTGCCGGCCGTCAGTCGGTTTCCTGGGCGTGCGGGGCCGTGGCGGGCGGATGGGTCGGACGGTCCCGTCCGCCGTCCCGCCCGGACACCGCCACGACGACCAGCCCGACGACGACGGCTCCGGCCGCCACCCGTCCCGCCGCCCGCAGCCACCATCCCGGCCGGGCCGCGCCCCCGCCGAGCGGTCCCAGCCGCTCGGCCCGCCGGGCCGGCCTCAGCAGACGTAGCAACAGCAGCACCGCCACCGGCAGTTGCAACAGCCACAGGACGGTGCGCGGCCACTCCCCGTACCAGACGTTGGTCCCGTACAGCAGGGTGTGCCAGACGCTCAGCACGTACACGACGATCACGAAACGGTGCATCCGGCGCCAGGTGTTCGCCCCGATGCGGTGCCGGACGTAGAACAACAGCCCCAGCGGAATCGCCAGATACAGGGCGCCCTGACCGATCGGGATGGCGACCTGGCCGGTTCCGGAGTCGTACCAGCCCGGCACGAAGGTGTCCGCGAAGGCCACCCACAGCCGCTCCGCCCAGTCCACCTTCGTCTCGTAGCGGACGAGTTCCGCCGCGAACATCAACGCGTGCGCGAACATCAGCGCCATGGTCGTCAGGCTCGTGGTGCGGTGCCAGCGCTCCAGCACCGGGCGGGAGACCGGCAACCGGGCGGGGCGCGGCCCCGACAGCAACAGGCCCAGCATGACCGTGCCCCAGGCCCACAGCAGGGCGGACCAGCCGAACGCCTGGCTGAGCAGATACATCCAGTAGGTGCCGGGATCGTCCATGAACGGCATCACCGCGACGGTGTCCGACTCGCCCGACTCCATGCGCGCCCACAGGAGGGCGAACACGAGCACCGTGACCACCACCGCCGCGCCGGCGTCGGGCAGGGCGGCCCGCAGATCACCGCGCAGAGCGACGCGGTGACCGGGAGGCCGTTGCCTTCCGGCCGGGGCCACCGCCCCGTCCTCGTCCGGCCTCGTGTCCGACGTCATCAGGGGGCCTCCCGGGCACGGGGCACCGCGGCAGCGGTGCGCAGGTGACGTGAGGCAACAAGTCTGGCTGACGGGGCAGTGATCCCCCGAGGCGCAATCCGGCCAGAGCCGCAGCGACAACTGGCCGGGAAGGCACCTGGTTTCCGCCTCCCCTCCACATTCAGGACAACCGTCGAAGCCCCACTGTCGCGGATGTACGAGCGGGCCTACGCTGAGGCACGCAGTCGGTTCGTGCCGCCCGTCCGACCGGACTCCCGGCGGCGCGACGCAAGAGGGAACCCGGTGCGAATCCGGGACTGTCCCGCAGCGGTGAGTGGGAACGAAAGCCGTCGGTGTCACTGGGCCCGCGCCAGGGCCGGGGAAGAGACGGCCGGTAGGCGTCCGCCCTTTCGGCGGACGAGCCCGCGAGTCCGAAGACCTGCCACTGCGCCCGCGTCCCGCGCGGGCTGTGCACGTGACCTCGTGGACTGGGTCGGCGGTACGGGCGGTCGTACGTCGTGCGGGTGGCCGCGCCTCCTTCCTGTCACTGTCCAAGGACCGGTACGGAGGAGGATGCTGTGCGGGACCCAGCCGCTTCGCTTCGGTCACTCCGCCCTCTGGTCCGCATGTCGCCCGGCAGCCACCGACGGACGGCCCTCGGCCCCGGCGCGGGTGTCCTCATGGAACGGGGCGTGTCCCCCGGCACGGTGTCCGGTGTCTGCCACGGCACCCTGGGCGAGCTCTACCAAGGCCCGCTGCGAGCGGGCACCGAGCCTGAGATCGCGGTGGTGTCCTTTCCCGTGGACCGCCACTCCTGGGTGTACTTCACACCCGGGGCGGTGACGGGACCGCCGCGTACTCCGGCACTGGGTGAGAAGTCGGCGACAGCGGCGCGGCTCTTCCTCGACCACTACGGCCTCACCCTGCCCCCGGGCGACTGGCACACCCACTCCGAACTTCCGGCGGGTGTGGGAATGGCCAGCTCGACGGCGGACATCGTGGCGACACTGCGCTGCCTGTTCCGCGTCTTCTCCCTGCCGTACGACACGGACGTGCTCCTCGGCGTCCTCGCGGACATCGAGCGCGCCGACAGCGTCTTCCTCGACGAGTTCGCCCTGTACCTCAGCGGCCGGCACCGGGTGGTGCGGCGTCTGGGCCCGGACATCGGCTTCCACACCGCCTACGTCACGGAACCCGGCACGGTGGACACCGCCGCCGTCACTCCCCTGCTGCTGGATCACTACCGGCGCCGCGGCGAGGAGTACCAGCGGTGCCTGACCGATCTGCTGAAGGGTTTCGTTTCGGGCGACCCGGCCGCCGTCGCCCGTGCCGCGACGACCAGCGCCGCGTTGTCCCAGGATGTGCTGCCCAAGGCGACCTTCGCCAGCCTGCAGGCCCATCGTGAGCGGTTCGGCGCCGACGGCGTCTTCGTCGCCCACACCGGTTGTCTGGCCGGCTATCTCTTCGCCTCGCGCCCACGGGCCGAGGTCAAGTCCGAACTCTCCGCGTTCTTCCACTCGCTCGGCCACCAGTGCACCTTCGCCCAAGGAGGCTACGGGTGATCCACCCCCACATCGCCGACGCCCTGAAGGTCCCGGACCTCGTCCGGCTCACCGACGGCCTGGTCCTGCTGCGGTTCGAGTCGATGAAGATCTACTCGGCCCTGGCCGCCGTCCGTCATCTGCTGGAGCGGGGCACGGTCCGACCGGGCCAGACCCTGATCGACAGTTCCAGCGGCATCTACGCCTACGCCCTCGCGCTGGCCTGCCACCGGTACGGCATGCGATGCCACATCGTCGCGTCCACCACCGTCGACGCCACCACCCTCGCCCAGCTGGAGATCCTCGGCGCCACGGTGGAACAGGTCAGACCCTCGCGCGACCTCAGGCTGGACCAGGAACTGAGGGTGCGACGGGTGCGGGAGATACTCGCCGAGCGTCCCGGCCACCACTGGATGCGCCAGTACCACGACGACATCCACTACCTCGGCTACCAGGAGGTCGCCGACCGGATCACGGCGGAGTTCCCGCACGCGTCGCTGAGCGTCGTCGGTGGTGTGGGGTCCGGAGCCTCGACCGGCGGCATCGTGGAACGCCTGCGCGCGACGGACCCCTCCGTGCGCCTGGTCGGCGTCCAGCCCTTCGGCAGCGTCACCTTCGGCAGCCAGGACCACCACGACCCCGAGACGATCATCGCCGGCATCGGCTCGTCCATCGTCTTCGACAACGTCCGCCACCACCTCTACGACACCGTGCACTGGCTGGACTTCACCCACGCCATGTCCGGCGCCGTCGCCCTGCTCCGCGAGCACGCGGTCTTCGCCGGGCTGTCCACCGGTGCCAGCTACCTGACCGCGACGTACGAGGCCCGCCGCCACCCCGACCGACTGCACCTGGTGATAGGGGCCGACACCGGACACCGCTACGTGGGGCGCGTGTTCGCCCGGCACGCCGAGGCCCTGGACCCGGCCGCGCTGAAACCCCTCGAGGTTCGCACTCCGGAGGAGATGACCATGCCGTGGTCGAGGATGACGTGGCGGCGCACCCCCTGCCCGGCCCACTGGAAGGAGCGGGCGGCATGACCGTGGCCTGTCTGGAGTCACTGACCTTCGGCCTCGGCCGTCTGGTCCGCGCCGCCGACCGGCTCGGCGAGCGTCTGCTGCTCCTCACCCGGGACCCCGTCTACTACGCCTACGAACTGGACCGGCTGCCCACGGACGCCCTCGACGTCGTCGTGACCGACACCTTCGACGTGGAGCGGGCCGCCGATCTGCTCCGGCGCACCCCGGGACTGCGGGGCCTGATCAGTTCCACCGACACCTGGACCCTGGCCGGCGCCGCGCTCGCCGAACGCCTTGGTCTTCCCGGTCTCGATCCGGCCGTCCTGCGGCTGACCCGGGACAAGGCCGCCGTACGCAACCGACTGCACGACGCGGGCCTCACCCGCGGAAGGGCCGTCGAAGTCGCCGGCCCGGACCGCGAGGCACGCGGGCTGCTGCTCAAGGAGGCGGGACTGCCGCTGGTGCTCAAGGACACGGCAGGCACCGGGAGCCAGAACGTGTGGCTGGTCCGGGACGAGGGCGAACTCGACGCGACGCTCAGCGAGGCGTCCGGTCGGGACGTGAAGGGCCGGTTGTTCGCCGAGCCCTATTTCAGCGGCCCGGTGTACAGCGCCGAGACGCTCACCTGGGACGGCCGCACCCGGCTGCTGGGCGTCTCCAGCCGGCTCATGTCACCGGAGCCGCACTTCCGCGAGGAGATCACCGCCTTTCCCGTCGCCTTCCCGGGCCCGCAGCCGGCATCACTCGAGTCGTGGCTCGATCGGGTGCTCGCCGCCATCGGTTACACCGACCGGTTCGCTCACGTGGAGTTCGTGCTGACCGCCGACGGCCCCGAGGTGGTGGAGGTCAATCCCCGGATCGGGGGCGCACTGGTCGGGGAGGGCATGTGCCGGGCGCTCGGCGTCAACGTGTACGAGGCGATGATCGAGGCCGCGCTCGGCCGCCGCCCGCGTCTCATGGACGCGGACTGTCCCGGCGGTCCGGCCGTCGCCTTCGTTCTGGGCTACCCGGCCGCGCCCGGCGTGTTCACCGGCGTCACCGGGCTCGACCGGCTCACCGGCATGCCGGGAACACCCGCCTGGTACCCGGTCAAGCGCGTCGGCGACCCCATCGAGCACCTGGGCGACAGCCGTGGATACGCGGGCATCGTCTACGCCGAGGCGGAGACCGCCGAACTCGCCACCCACCGCGCGGTGGCCGCCGCGGGCGCCCTGCGGGTACTCACCGACACGGCAGGCCGGGAGGCGCCCGGTGGGTGAGCGCACCACCCGGGGACCCGGTCTGCGGGCCTCGCTGTTCCCGCTCACCGGCCCGCTGCGGTTCCTCCTGATCAGCTCGTTCCTCATTCCGCTCGGCAGCTTCATGGTCCTGCCGTTCATGTCGGTGTTCCTCCACGAACGGCTCGGGATGGGACTCGGCACGGTCGGCGTCGTCCTGGCGGTGGCATCGCTCGTGCAGTTCTCCGGCGGCATCGTCGGCGGGGCCCTCGCGGACCGGATAGGGCTGCGCCGCACGATGGTGTGGGCCCTCGTCGTGCGCACCGCCGGTTTCGCCGGGCTCCTGCTGGCCCTGCGCTGGCCGCCCCTGGCGGTCTGGGCGCTGGTCCTGACGTGCTGTGGTGCCGCGCTCTACCTGCCCGCGAACAAGGCGTACCTGGTGCACGGCGTCGACGACGCGCGCCGCCCGGCGTTCCTGTCGGCGGGCAACGCGGCACTCAACGCGGGCATGGCCGTGGGCCCGTTGATCGCCGGGCCGTTCGTCCTGTCGTCGCCCGGCTGGCTGTTCGCGGCCGTCACGACGCTGTTCCTCGCGATCACGGCAGGACACGCGCGGCTGCCCGGGACCGACGGCGCGCGTCCTCCCGCATCGGAGGACACGGCCCGCCCAGGTCTTCTGGCCGGCGTGGCACTCCTGCCCTTCGCCGCCAACGCGCTCGCCTTCTACCTCTACTTCCACTTCCAGCACTTCCTGGCGGTGTACGCCGTCGAGCGCGCCTCCAGCGCGTTCTACAGCGTGGTGCTGCTGCTCTGTTTCACACTGGTCATCGTCGTACAGCCGCTCGCATCCGGCCTGATCCGGCGCATGCCGTACTCCCTCGCCCTCGCGGTCGGCTTCACCGGTCTGGCGACGGGCTCGGCCGTGCTGGCGGCCGGTACCCGGGCGGCGCTGCTGGCGGGCGGGGCGCTGATCACCCTCGGGGACATCGTGCTGTTCCTCAAGAACGACCTGGAGGCGCTGCGCCGCAGCCCTCGCTCCGACGCCGTGGTCTTCGGTCAGCAGCGGCTGGCCGCGGGCCTGGGCGCCTGCGCGAGCGGCGTGCTGGGCGGGCAGCTGTACGGCCTCGGCGAACGGACGGGACACACCGGATGGTTCTGGCTGCTGGCCGCCGTCCAGTGTCTGCTGCTTCCCCCTCTGCTGCTCACGCTGCGCCGTCGCACGGCGCGGCTCCCTGTCTCCGACGGCGACCATGAAGGAGCACTGACGCGCGATGGCACGGACGGGCGGATTCCAGGACGATGACTTCTGGACCGAGTTCCATGACTTCCTTTTCTCCGAGCAGCGCTACGAGCAGGCCGAGGAACTGCTCGACACCTCCCCGCTGTTCGATCTCCCCGGCGGGTCACGCGTGCTGGACCTGTGCTGCGGGCCGGGCGTGTTCACCGTCCCGCTCGCCCGTCGCGGGCACCGCGTGACCGGAGTGGACCTGAGTCCGGCCATGCTGGACCGGGCACGCAAACGGTCGGCGGACGCCGGTGCCGACGTGACGTACGTACGAGCCGACGCACGCGAGTACGAGGCGCCGGGCGGCTTCGACGTCGTGCTCAACATGTTCACCTCCTTCGGGTACTTCGAGGATCCTGCCGACAACGCGCGCGTCCTGCGCACGATGTACGCCTGCCTGGCCCCCGGCGGCACGCTCGTCCTGGACCTCGCCGGGAAGGAGCTCCTGGCCCGCAAGGTCACCCCGCCCAAGGTGGTGCGGCGGGGCGACGGCCTGATGGTGCAGACCGACACCGTGCTGGACGAGTGGGCGCGGCTGCGCAGCGAGTGGGTGCTGGTCCGGGGCGAGCGGGTGACGCGGACCACTCTGACCTGGTTCGTGTACAGCGCCGTGGAGTTGCGGCGGATGGCCGAGGAGGCGGGATTCGGCCGAGTGGAGGTCTTCGGCGGCTTCGACGGGCGCCCCTACGACGAGGACGCCGAACGGCTCGTCCTTCGGGCTGTCCGCGAAGCGTGAGGAAGGCGGGGCGTGCGGCCGGGCCCGTACGCCCTTTCGCCGTCGGCTCGGGGAAACGTAGGATCACCTGGTCATCGCCGCGACGGGAGACAGGAAGCCGGTGCGAATCCGGCACGGTCCCGCCACTGTGACCGGGGAGCGCCCCTCCGACATGCCACTGCGCCCAGCGCGGGAAGGCGGAGGGAACGTCGATCCGGGAGTCAGGACACTGGTCCGTCGCGGGCCCGATCCGAGGAGCGCGGACTCCAGGAGGCTTCACGTGTCCCCTTCGTTCACCCCTGCCCGCACACGCGGGCTCCTTCGTGCCACGGCCGCTGCCCTGGCTCTTTCGTCCGTGCTGCTGACCACCGGCTGCGGCTCGTCCGGCGAGAGCGGCGGCGACGCGAAGGCCACCGCGGCCGTGCCCGCAGGCTTCCCCGTCACCATCGACAACTGCGGCGTGAAGACGACGTACGACAGGCCGCCGTCGCGGGTGGTCACCATCCACCAGCACCCTGCGGAACTCATGCTCGCCCTCGGCCTGAAGGACCGCATGGCCGGAACGGCCTTCCCCGACTCCGCCGTCCTGCCCGAACTCGAGAAGGACTACAAGGCGATCCCCGAACTGGCGAAGAGGGAACCGTCGTTCGAGACGGTCCTGGACGCCGAGCCCGACTTCGTCTACGGCGGCTACGGCAGCGCCTTCGACGAGAAGGAGGGCCGTTCCCGCAAGGCGTTCGCCGACGCAGGCATCGACACCTACCTCAACCGCGAGTACTGCGGCAAGAAGAAGGTGACGATGAAGGACACCTACGACGAGATCCGCACCATCGGCACGGTCTTCGGTGTCCCGGACCGGGCTGACAAGCTGGTCACCGACCTGCAAAGCCGCGTCGGCGAGGCCACCGCGGCGGTCGGGGGCGAGTCCGAAGTGTCCGTCTTCGTCTACGACAGCGGCGACAAGAGCGCCTTCACCGCCGGCGGCAAGAGCCTGGGCACCGAGCTGATCCACCTGGCCGGCGGCGAGAACGTCTTCGCCGACCTGGACGACGTCTTCGGCGACGTCTCCTGGGAGCAGGTCGTCGAGCGCAAGCCGGAGGTCATCGCCATCTACGACTACGCCGGTGCCGGCAGCGTCGAGGAGAAGAAGAAGTACCTGCTCTCCCAGCCCGCGCTCGCCGACGTACCCGCCGTCAGGAACAAGCGGTTCGTCGTCCTGCCGCTGACCGCCACCCTGGTCGGCATCCGCTCGGCCTACGCAGTCGAGGACCTGGCCCGCGGACTGCACCCCGAGAGCTTCCGGTGACCCAGGCCGCCACGGGCACGCCCGCCGAAGAGGCGGCGCCTCGGCGGAAGACCACCAGGCCGGAGACAGGCCGTACACGGCTGGCCGTCACACTGCTGGCACTCACGGCGTTGCTCGTCGTCTCCGCCACGGCGGGCCTCGCGATCGGTTCCGTCCAGGTGCCACCCGGCCAGGTGTGGGGCATCGTGACGCACGCACTGGGCGCCGACTGGCAGCAGCCGGACTGGTCACGGGCCAGGGAGACCATCGTGGTGGACGTGCGGGCGCCGCGGGTGCTGCTCGGTGCGGTCACCGGCGCCGGCCTGGCGGTGATCGGCACCGCGCTGCAGGCCCTGGTGCGCAACCCGCTCGCCGAGCCGTATCTGCTCGGCGTGTCCTCCGGCGCGTCCCTCGGCGCGGTCTCCGTGATCGTGTTCGGGGTCACCCTCTTCGGGGCGCTCTCCCTGTCAGTGGCCGCCTTCTTCGGCGCCCTGGGCGCGCTCCTGCTCGTGTACGCCACCGCCCGCACCGGCGGACGCATCACCTCGGCACGGCTGGTGCTGTCCGGGGTGGCGATCGCGGCGGTGCTCACCGCGGTCCTCGATCTGCTGCTGCTCACCACCGACCGCGGCAACGAGGCCCGCGCGGTCCTCGCCTGGACCCTGGGCGGCCTCGGCGGCGTCAACTGGGGCACGCTGTGGCTGCCGAGCACGGCCCTGCTGCTCGGTGTCGGCGTCCTCCTGGTGCAGGCCCGCAACCTGAACCTGCTGCTGGCCGGCGAGGAGGCGGCCACCACGATGGGGCTGGACGTGGCCCGCTTCCGCGCCCGGCTGTTCGTCGTGCTCTCCCTGGTCACGGGCGTGCTGGTCGCGGCGGCCGGACCGATCGGCTTCGTCGGCCTGATGATGCCCCACATCGTGCGCCTGTTCGTCGGCGGCGACCACCGCCGCGTCCTGCCGACGGCGGCACTGGGCGGAGCGGTCTTCCTCGTCTGGGCCGACATCGCCGCACGGACGATCGCCGCACCGACGGAGATACCCGTCGGCGTGCTCACGGCCCTGTGCGGCGGTCCGTTCTTCCTGTGGCTGATGCGACGGGACGCCCGCCGCGGCACCGACCGAGGAGTGGCATGACCGCGACCTACACGCCCCCGGCCGAACTGCGCGTCGACTGCGTCACGCTCACCGCCGGAGCCCGCCGCCTGGTGAGCGACGTCTCCCTGACCGCACGCCCCGGCGAGACCATCGGCCTCGTCGGGCCCAACGGCAGCGGCAAGTCCAGCCTCCTGCGCGCCGTCTACCGCGTCCTGCGCCCCGACACCGGGCGCGTCCGGGTGGACGGGGACGACGCCTGGGCGCTCCCGGCGCGGCAACTGGCCCGCACCGTGGCGGCGGTGGTCCAGGACTCGGCCGCCGACTTCGACCTCGCCGTCCGCGAGGTCGTCGCCATGGGCCGCACCCCGCACAAAAGGCTCCTCGCCGGCGACACCCCCGAGGACGCCGACCTCATCGACGGCGCGCTCCTCGCGGTCGACGCCGTCCACCTGGCCGACCGCCCCTTCGACCGGCTCTCCGGCGGCGAGCGCCAACGCGTCCTCATCGCCCGCGCCCTCGCCCAGCAGCCCACCCTCCTCGTCCTCGACGAACCCACCAACCACCTCGACATCCGCCACCAGCTGTCCGTCCTCGACGCCCTGCGGCGCCTGCCCGCGACCGTGCTGCTCGCCCTGCACGACCTCAACCTGGCCGCCTACTACTGCGACCGCCTCTACGTCCTCGACGACGGTGAGATCACCGCCTCCGGCCCGCCCTCCGCCGTCCTCACCCCACAACTCCTGGCCGAGGTCTACGGAGTCGCGGCGGAAGTCACCACCCATCCACGCACGGGCGCCCCGCAGGTGACCTTCCTCCCCGAAGAACCACGCAGATGAAGGGCCCACCCCTGCACTGCCCCATGCCCGTCCGCGCCGCCCGGAACGAAACAGGGAGCGTGGCCGACGCCCGGAGCACCGAGGTCCCCCAAAGGGTGCGGGGCATTGCGGGGGCCAAGGGCATGTTCTTGAGGCTTCGCGGTGGGTTCGGCGGGCAGGGCGGGGTCGTCGGTTTCTGACTCGATCGGGTGGAGCCGGGCTTCGGCGAGGAGTTCGCGGCCCATGTAGCGGGGGGCTTCGGTCCGCTCGTCGTTCTGCTCGGCCAGGACCGCGCCGACGAGCCGGATGACGGCGGTGCGGTCGGGGAAGATGCCGACCACGTCGGTGCGGTGCCGGGTCTCCTCGTTCAGCCGTTCCCGCGGATTGTTCGATCAGATCTGCCGCCTGATCTCCCGGGGGAAGGGCGGTGAAGGCAAGCAGGTCGTGCTGGGCGGGGTCCAAGTGGTCGCCGCCTTGGGGAACTTGGCCTCCAGAGCGTCCAGGACGTGGGGCATCTGGGCCTTCACCGCGCCGGTGCCGGGCTTGCCGCTTCTCGGGGCGGGTCGGGGGTCGGTCGGTGTCAGTGGATCCCGGCATGATCGAGGCATGAGTATTCCGATCGTGGAAGGGCTCGTTCTCAGGACGGCCGCGAGGCATGGTGTTCCCGGGCCGGTCGCACAGGAGTTGCTCGCCGGCTCCCGGCCGTGCCTCCATCTGGTCGCTTTCCAGGACCTGACGCTCGCCCAGCAGGAAGTAGCCCGTCCTGCCGCGCGCACGGGAGGCCTCCCCTCCCTTCCGGACGGCGTCGACCGGCCCGATGGGCGCGCACCTCTGGTTCTGACCGTCGACTGCGCGGCGCTCCCCCGTGAAGCCCTGGACATCGCGCTGCCGTCCGACGGGAGCCTGTTGTTCTTCACCCAGATCGAGTACGAGCCGGAGTCGTCGGTGGTGCTCCACGTTCCCGCCGGCGTGCGGACCACGGAACGCTCGGCGACGTATGAGCTCGGCGGGGAGCCGGAGCAGGTCAGGGTCTACCAGCCCGATGTCCTGTATCCGGTGCCGGGACTGACCGTCTCACCCGATTGGCGTGACTCCCCGGCGACCAGCGCGTTCCTGGACAGCGGCCCGGACCGGGACGACATCCTGGACGTTTTCGAGGACGCCGTGCGGAGAGCGGCAGCGGGCGGCGCCTCACACGGAGTCGCCGTCCAACTGGGCGGTTTCTCCAGCCCTTGGCAGTCAGCTCCGGACGAGGGCGATCTCGTCCTCCTCGCACAGATGCACGGTCAGTCGATCGACCCCGACGTCTACACGCAGACCCTGATCGTCGGCACACACGAGGACATCGCAGGGCGCCGGTACGAAGCCTTGGAGTTCGAGCAGCAGGTCTGAACAGCCACCGGCTTCCTGACCTCGGCTCCGGCTCCGGTCCTTCCGGCGGGGGCGGGTTCACCCGCGGCACGGCGCCCGCCTCGCGGACTCGGACACCACCCCTCGAACTTGACGGTACCGCGCACGCCGTCGGGCGGTGCGGACTCCGACCGCCTCCCGCAAGAGGCCCTCGCGAAACGCCCGTCGCTCCGCGGCCGGCCCGACTCCTTGCGTGCGGGGCATCGCAGATCCGACCGGAGAGCGAGCGCCGGGCGGATTGCGTGTGTGTGCGTCTGGCTGGCCAACGTCGTTCCTGCGACGTGAGGGACGACCTGGAAGAGGGCATGGGCGACGATCTTGCTGGTCGTCGTGCTTGTTGCCGGCCCGTCCTCGCGCCGGCAACTCACGGCGGCTCGACGCACGGGCCGTCGCAGCACCATTCGCCTCCCCGCCCCCTCGTTCTCCGACAGATTTTCAGACCACGGGCGACACGCATAGGACGCCGACGGCGGGGGACTTGGGCCAGAACGGCATACCAGGGTGCGCCCGCCTCGGCCGCACCGGTACCGCATGACCAATTGAGGGAGGTTGTTCCATGAACACCGGCGACATGCCCGTACTGATCAGGCTCTCCGATTCACAGCAGACGATCCCTGCCGCGGACGAGGACGTACGGGGCCGCAAGGTGGCCGACCGCTCCGGCAACGAACTCGGTGAGGTGAGCGACCTGATCATCGACGAGGAGGAGCGCAAGGTCCGTTTCCTTCTCATGGAATACGGCGGTTTCCTCGGCATCGGCGAAAAGAAGAGCTACATCCCGGTCGACGCCGTGGCCGACGTGACCGAGGACCAGGTCCGCATCGACCGTACCCGCGACGACGTCGTCGACGCGCCCGAGTACGATCCCGAACTGGTGGACCAGCGCGAATACCCCGACCGGGTGTACAGCCACTACGGCTACGCGCCCTTCTGGGGGACCGGCTACATTCCCCCGGCATTCCCCTACCGGCTGTAAGCGTCGTCCGCCCGGCCCCCGTACGCCTCTGCGCCGGGCCCCGCGCCCCGATCGAGCGGCGCCACGGGCCCGGCGTTCGCTCGGGCCCGCGCGGCCGCTGCGTACGGTAGGCGTGTGCGACTACTCCCGGAGCCAGTCCGTCGGCTCGTTGCTTGGTGCGTGGTGATCCTGCTGGTCGCGGGGGTCGGCTACGTCGTGATCCAGGTCTGTGTGGCGCTCAGGCCCGCGGTTGTTCCCGTGCTGCTGGCTCTGCTCGGTACCGCGTTGCTCCTCCCCGTGCACCGGTGGCTCCTGAGCGCGAAGGTGAACCGGTCAGTCGCCGCCGGGCTCACCTGCGCCGCGGTCCTCGCTGCGGTCGGCGGTGCCCTGTACCTCCTGACGGTGACACTGGTCGACACCTGGGACCAGATCGTCGCCTCGTTGCGCAGGGCGGTGCGTGAGCTGGCCGATCAGTTCGGTGCGTCCGGCACCTCGCTGGAGGAACTCGCAAACGATGCGCTGGACCTGCTGGGCAGGTTCGGAGGGACAGCCGCCTCCGGTGTCGTCACCGGAGTCAGCCTCGTGGCCCAAGCCCTCGGCATGGCGGTCCTGGCGCTGCTGCTGGTCTTCTTCTTCCTGCGCGACTCCGACCGGGCCGCGGCCACCCTGCACTCACTCGTCCCACGCGGTGGCGCGGACGCCACTGAGGCGATGGCCCGGAGGGCTTTCGAGGGTGTCGAGGGGTTCATGCGGGGCACCACCGTGGTCGCGCTCATCGACGCGGTCTTCATCACCACCGGACTGCTGATCCTGCGCGTGCCGGGTGCCCTCGGACTCGGCGCGATCGTCTTCATCGGCGCCTACGTCCCCTACGTCGGAGCCTTCGTCTCAGGAGCCGCGGCCGTGCTGGTCGCACTCGCCGACCGGGGACTCGCCATCGCCGCGTGGACGCTCGGGGTGGTGCTGGCGGTCCAGGTGCTCGAGGGAAACATCCTCCAGCCCATGGTCCAGAGCCGGACCGTGCGAATCCACCCCGCGGTGATTCTGGTGGCGCTCACCGCGGGCGCCACGCTGGCCGGGATCGTCGGGGTGCTCCTCGCGGTGCCGGTCACCGCTGCCCTCTTCGGAGTCGTCCACGAACTGCGCACCCGCTACGCCGACTCCGGAGAGCCGCCCACTGGCGGACCGGATGAGGACTCGCCGGCACAGACCGGATGATGGTGCCCCGGATGACGGTGCGGGGCTTGAGGGCGTGCCCGGGGTCGTGAAGGAGCGGTTGCTGCTCGTGCCCCTGACTGACTCCTACAACGGCTTTGAGGGACACGCCGAAAGCGCCGGGCCGGAAGGAGGCGAACTGACACTCAGCCGTCCGGCAGTTCGACCGGGGGCATCTCACTGACGGGCGTGGCCGGTTCTGCGGCGTGGCAGCCGGACGCTGACGCGCGGCCTTCGTGCGAGGCGGGGCTGTCGGGGGCGTCACCGGGGCCAAGAGGGACGCCGTTGCTGCGCAGCACGTTGCGAACGTCGAGGATCAGGGGGAAGACCTCGTGGTTGCGGTCCTCGCCTTGTTCTTCCCACGCCCGCTGTTCGGCTTCGACGGCCATGCGGTCCTCGGCGAACACGCGCTCGGTGAAGCGTCTGATGAACGGCCAGGCAAGATGAAGAGCGCCAGGGATACCGGGCTTCTCGATCATGAGCAGGCCGTAGGCGTGGCAGGTGCGCTGCTCGGCGTCCTCAGGCACGTACGCGGCCCAGAGACGGAAGGCGGGACGTTCGGCGTTCTCCGGAACCAGGTCGAGTGTCTGGTAAGGGTACGCGGTGCGGATGGTCATGACATCGCGGGAGTGACTGCCGCCGATCCCTTCGGCTGCCAGCAGGCCGGCGCTGCGGTTCCGCTTCCCCCCGGCGTGGGTGAACAGGTACCGGGCCTCCACCGACCGCGCACCGGTCCGGTGTTCCAGCAGCTCGGGGCGGAGCTTGCCGACGACGCCCCGGTGGAGGAACTGGTGGTTCATGTCGAGGAGGTTCTCGTGCATGAACGAGTAGTGGCAGTGCACGGTCCGGGAGAAGGTCATGGTCTTGTACTTCGGTGAGCCGAAGGCCGGCAGCTCGGGCAGCGCGGTGACCGCCGCCTTGTCCGGGTCGCCGGGGAACACGAACACCAGGCCGTACGCCTCGCGGACCGGATAGGCGCGCACACCGCGCGGCGGCCGGCCGTCCCCCTTGGACAGGTACGGGATCCGCGAGATGCGTCCGTCGCCGCGATAGGCCCACGCGTGATAGCAGCAGAGGAGCGTCTCGCCCTCCACCACCCCCATGCTCAGCGGCACCTGCCGGTGGGCGCACCGATCCTCCAGCGCGTGGACGGCGCCGCTCCGTCCCCGGTAGAGGGCGATGCGCTCACCGGCGAACGCGGTTCCCAGCACGCGACCAGGACGCAGGCGCCTGGACACCGCGACCGGGTACCAGAAGTCCGGGTTCGTCCCGACACGCCGAAGATCGGTCATGCCGAGACCTGCTGCATCGCCGATGTCCCAGGCCCTGAAGTGCGCCTGGCCCCGGCGGCGAGGCGGGCCCCGGGCCCAGACCTGTCGAGGTCGGTCTCGGTCATGCTTCTTCCCTCGCATGAATGATGGGACGGACAGTGGCTCGGACCGTCACCCCTCGTGCGGGACGTGACCGCCGCCGATGCGACGGTTGTGCACCGGCACCTTCATCCTGGCCGGAGCCCGCCGTCCTCGCGCTGCCGGCGGGTCCGGGCGGGTGAGCATCCGGACAGCCCTGAGCACCCTCGGATCCGCCAGCCGTCTCCCGGTCCTACGGCTTTCCAAGCGTCACTGACGTCACTTGGCCTCCGGCCACAAGGCTCCCCCTGTGGGGTTCAGACCTCCTATGGGGTCGGACCGTCAGGCCGTTCGGCGTTCAAGAACTTCGCCGGTCCTCGTATCCACTCCATGGACCTTCGCCGACTCGTCGGTCACCCCGGGGACGCTGACCCTCCAGATCGGGTTCCGGTTCGGCCGGTCGGCTTGCAGCCGTCACAGGGTCCGCCTCCGCCAAGCGGATGAGGAGCTCAGCCAGGACATGGCTCGGCTGATGTCGGACGACGTGACGATGCCGACCAGTCGGTCTCCTTCCAGTACGAGGGCGCGGTGGACCCGATTGGCCTGCAACTCGGGAACCAGCCGGGCCAGCGGGTCGTCGGGGCGGGGAGTCGGCAGGTCGCCGACCGGCACCATCACGTCGGTGACACGGGTGGAGGAGCGTTCCGTCTCCGCGACCCCGTCGGCGCCCTTCAGGGTGACCAGGCCGGCCGCCGTGTTGTCGCCGTCGACGACGGGGAAGGCCGAGTGGCGGTAGCGGTAACGGGGGTCGGCCAGAAACTCGCCGATCGTGGTGACTGCCGGGACGGTCACGGGCGCAGGTGTCATCGCGTCGCTCACGGGGATGCCGCCCAGCATGTCACGCAGCTTTGCCTGGCCGCCCTCCGCTGTCGCCATCGCGATGACGAACCAGCCGATGACCACCAGCCAGATGCCGCTGAACACGGCCCCGACCAGGACGAGGTACACGCCGACAGCCACCAGCGCCCATCCCAGGAACCGTCCCGCGGCCGTCGCCACCGCCGTGGCCCGCAATGGGCTGCCGGTCTTCCACCACACCGCGGCCCGCAACAGCCGCCCGCCGTCCAGTGGCGCGGCGGGCAGAGCGTTGAAGACGGCCAGCAGAATGTTGATCCCCGCAAGCCATGCCAACGCCGCCACCACAAGCCCGGCCTCGAAGTACGCGGCCAGCAACCCGGCCGCCAGAGCGAACAGCCCTCCGAGCAGCAGGCTGACCAGAGGCCCTACGCCGGCTATGCGCAGCTCCGCACCGGGGGTGGCCGCCTCGCTCCGGAGCCGTGCGAGTCCGCCGAGCAGCCACAGGGTGATGCCCTCGACGGACACTCCGTTACGACGGGCCACCAGCGCGTGACTGACCTCATGAGCCAGCAGCGACAGCAGGAACAGCACCGCGGTCACCCCGGACGCGAGCCAGTACTGCCATGACGGGCGATCCGGATGAGCCTGCCGGAAGACGCTGCCGGCCAGCCCCACCATGATCAGGACGAAGATGACCAGGACACTCCAGTGCACACCCACCCGGACACCGGCTACGCGCCCCAACGAGAACGTCGCCCGCATGCCGGCCACCTCCCGGTTCGTGCTCGATGGTCGTGGTGGGGGGGGCGGAGAGTCGATGAGCTCGTGGCGTGAGCGGTGCGTCCTGTCACGCCGCCGGGTCAGTCCCATCGCCGGGCCTTCGGGGACCGTCCCGGAGTACGTCAGTGTCCGAAGATGTGCCGCCCGCGACGGCGATGCCTCAACCGGGACGGCTGCGGCCGCACCTTCTCGCCCTCTCCTGTCATCTGGGGGGCCGGTGCGGACGTAGGGACCCGATGGACGCGACGACGCCGCTTCAAGCCCGCCACGAGCATCGTCAGTCCGAGGCAGAAGATCAGCGTCAGTCCCACGCCGGAGAGGAAAAGTCCTGGCGCGGTCAGCGTCGCGATCTGATTGCCGAAGATCTCCACCGCGTACTCAGGGCTGCCCGAGAAGTTCTCCACGACAGCGACGGCCGCGAACGCGCCCGTGGCCAGCACGAGCAAGAGCGCCGGCAGGAGCATCGTTCCCACCTCCTCCTCCGGCCTTGGTGACCGGTTACCCCAAGTCAGACGCCTGACACGGGCTTCCGGCACCGGCAGCCGATCGAATGGTCCACGCTGTCGGGCACGCGTCGCGAGTTCCACCACCGCCGAACGTGAGGTGCGCGAGACCGGTGTGCCCCTGAGAGACGTCTGTCTCACAGGTCGGCTCGCCTCTCTCCCCTCGACCGTTCTTTCTGCGTGCCACGTCCTCCGACTGGTCCAAGAACTGACACGCGGCGGCCGTTCGCGTGGCATGTGTATGAACGGCGGCCCGTGTGCCACCGGGACTACGGAGAGAAATGCCATGAACATGAGCTTGAGGACATCGAGACCCTGGCGTAGCCCGGTCGCGTTCCTTGTGGTCGGATGTCTCGCCGTCCTCTTGGGCGCGACGGGGTGCGGCAGTGATGGGGGCGACTACAACCCACCCGGTGCCAACGCCCGTGTCGGACCGGTCCTGATTCGCTATGCCCACATTGCCGAACCGCCCGACGGCCCGTGGGAGCAGGGGGACGACGCGCCTTTCTACGTCTGGTTCTTCAATCAGGGGCAAGAGCCCGACAGGCTGCTCGGCGCGGAGACGACTGTCGCACGGTCCGTCGACATCGTGGACGCTGACGGCGCCGTGCGAGGACCGGTCGTGCTCCCCACCGGCAAGCTCGTCGAGCTGGAGAAGGGCCGCGCACACCTGCTGCTCAGAGACCTGCGCCAGCAGATCCGGGGCGGGGACTACGTGTGGGTCACCCTGCGCTTCGAACGCGCCGGTGAGATCGCCCTGCAGGTGCACTCCCAGGTCCCCACCTACGTCGACGAGGACGCCACCGACGCCCCTGGACTGACGTCCCCCTCAGCGCAATGACGACCGCGACGGCGCGATGGCCACAGGGGGTGAACATGCGGGTTCCCGGTGGGTGCGTGTTCCCCGGCCGACGCGTGAACCAGGGCCCCTGCCCCCGTATCGCGCCGAGAACACGGGAGCCGAACCGGTGAGGCCGAGGCGGCAACGACCGAGACGGCACGAGCCCGGTCGAGGGCGGCGTCGCCTGATGGCGGCCATCGCGTACGCCTTGGTGCTCTCGGGGCTGGCGTTGGCGGCGGTGTGGCTGGCCGTGCTGATCGTCCCGCTGCAGCCGGTGTCCGCGGCCGGCCAGACCGTGCGTGTGGGCGCCGCGCCGCTCGACTGGAGCCTGTCCGGCCCCGGCCAACTCGATCTCTTCGGCCAGACGATCCCGACCAGAGCGCATTTCGACGGACCGATCAGGCCCCGGCTGGAGCTGACCCGTATCGGAGGGGACGCCGAGGTGGCCCGCCTCCTGCGGTCCGGCGATCACGAACGGCTCACCCTGGAGGTGGGCCGGAAGCTGGCGTCGGGCTGGTTGCGCTACGGCGCGTGGGAGACCGCGGTGGCCGCCGGGCTGGTTCTCCTCCCCCTGGCCGCCTGGACGGGCCTGCGCCGCATGCCGCCGGGCCGGGCCGTCCTCGTCCTGGTCGGCGGCCTGGCCCTGGTGGCCGCGGTGAACGCCATCGGCTTCTACCTGCTGGCCTCCAGCACCCCCGAGGCGCTGCGCGACGTACGATCCCTGCAGGATCTGGTGGGCGACAGTCCGCCGGACCCGGTCCCTCGGGCCGAAGGCCCGCCGCTGGGCGACGTACGGGCGGTGGCCCTGGGTGACTCGACCGCTGCGGGAACCGGCAACCGGCCTCTGCCCGACCCCAGCGACCTCGACCGGGCGTGTGACCGCAGCGCGGACTCCTACCCACAGGCGCTCGCCCGCGCCAACGACTGGAGCGTACTCAACCTCGCCTGCTCCGGCGCCACGGTCCGCGACGGCATCCTTGGCGTGCAGATCCTCGGGGAGCAGGTCGCCCCGCCGCAGATCGCCCAGGCCCAGCGGGCCGCCGAGGCGTCCGTCGTCCTGGTCAGCGTCGGAGCCAACGACGTGCGCTGGTCGGACCTGGTCCAGCTCTGCGTGATCTCCCCGTCGTGCGACGACCGCGCCTCAACGGCGTACTTCCAGGACAGGCTTGCCCGCTTCGCGCTCGACTACCGCAGGCTCCTGCGCATGCTGGCCACCCTCCCCCAGCACCCCACGGTAGTGGTCAACGAGTACTACGACCCCTTCGGCGCAGACGTCAGCTGCCTTGAGAACGTAGGCCTCACCCGGCAGAAGGCAGAGGTCCTGAGCTCACGCCTGGCCGCCCTCAACGCCGTTCTGCGGCAAGGAGCCGAGACGGCCGGTTTCACGCCGGTGAAGCAGAACTTCGAAGGTCACCGGCTGTGCAGCGCCCAGCCGTACCTCCAAGGGCCTGCGGACCGAGCCCCGCTCCACCCGACGGCCGCCGGGTCCCTGGCCATCGCCCTCGCCGACCAGAAAGCTCTTCCTGTCGACGCGAACGCGAACTGAGTACCACTCTCGCCCTCTTCTTGCCGTTATGCCCGACTGGTCTAGCGTGGGAAGAGGCGACAACGATCGCAAATCCACCGAGCGTGAGGTGAGCGCGATGCCAGAGGCCACGAATCGCACCGGCACCAACACGACGACGAAATCTCGCAATGAAACAGGCGAGAAGGGAACGACTCTGAAAGGCCGCAGGGGCACCGACGCTCCTCCGGGGATGCGCGGAGACACCACGGTCGCGGACGCTGTCGTAGCCAAGATCGCGGGCATGGCGGCCCGTGAGATCCCCGAGATCCACAACCTCGGCGGGGGGATGGCCAGGGCGTTCGGGGCAATGAAGGAACGCGTTCCTGGGAGCGGCACCGACATCACCCGAGGGGTCAGTGTGGAGGTCGGCGAGCGCCAGGCGGCTGTGGACCTGGACATCGTCGTCGAATACGGCGCCTCCATCGTCGACACCGCCGGGGACGTGCGCGCCAATGTCATCCAGGCGGTGGAGGGCATGGCCGGCCTGGAAGTCGTGGAGGTGAACATCGCGGTGCACGACGTCCACCTGCCCGACGAAGACGAGGAGTCCGAACAGGGCGGCGGGCGGGTGGCCTGATCGTCCTGCTCGCTTCCGACCGGCCCCCGGGACCGCGGTACCGCTCGTGAACGTCTGCTCCTGTCGGGAGGCGTTGATGACGTGCCCCGTAGCACGCCCGGCCGAGCGCGATCGCACAGCACGCGCACCCCGGGGGCCTACCGGACCTCGGATCGTACGAGGGGCCGACCACCACGTATGCGCAAGCGCGGACGATCTCATGGCGAAGCCGAACCGGCACGTGCCGGCTCGGCTTGGTCGTCCTTGGGGTTCACGCGGTGGCCCGTGAGAGGGCCCGCCACAAGAGGCTGGTGCGCCTCGGCGAGAGCCCACCGCCGTACGGTGGGCCGGTTGCGCCTTCCCAGATCAGCACCGGCCCACGAGGGTCCCGTGACCGACGCTCTGGTCGTCCAGAACCTCACGTGCGGCATCTGCCGTCACGTCATGGGGTATCGAAACGGGAGCCGGGAGTGCGTAGAGGCGGAACACGTAGCGGTGTGGTTCGCCGGGCGACGCGATGGGCCCACCCCAGCCGTTGTCGCCGTACCCGTTCCTGTGCACGTGACTACCCGGGTGGCCGGTCCCGGCTTCCAGTCCGGTGCGGCGTGGATCGATACCCGTCACCAGCCACAGCGGACGGCCGCCGGGCGGTGCGTCGACGCTCTCGCACAGCAGAGCCAGCTCTGATGCCTCTCGGGGTATGCCGGACCAGGACAGCGGCGGTGAGACGTTGTCCCCGTTTCCTGCGTGGCGACGGGGAAGGTGTCCGTGGTCCGCGAACGCGGGACTGCGCAGATCGATGCCGGTCATGGTGCGTGGGTACCCGAGCCGGCCGTTGTCATACGGCTGACGGGTGCGGGCAACGACCTCCGTGGGGTGCGCGCGCAGCCAGTCGCCGATCTGCCGCGGTGTGAGGGCCATTTCGAGGGCTCCGGCGCCGCAGGCCGAGTGGCACGGCCACGGCCACGGCCACGGACGATACTGGCTGACCCGTTTTCAGGGCCCGGGTGAGCTGTCGGCGCAGCGCCGGGGAGAAGTCGGAGGCGGCCAGGCGGTCTCCGGCCACCTCGGTCCGCTCCCAGTGGTGGGTGTCGCGGAGCAGGGTGCACACCGAGGTTCAACTGGCCGACGACGTCTGGGTCCTGACCTGGTGGCGATCCGGCGGAGATCGCCGGGTACGGTCCGCCCACCCTGGGTGTGACTGTCTCGTCCCGAGGTCCGGGAGCGTGGACGACCGGCCGGAGCGCAGGCCCCGGTACGGCTCGACTGGAGGAGGTACTGGGCCCGTCAGGGCAGGAGTGGTCCCGTGGTCAGGGGGAGGACGGCCCCGCCCGCGACGCCGAGGAGCAGGGAGGCGGCGCCTGCGGTGTAGGCGGTGGCCGCGGACCAGCGGCCGGAGACGGCGAAGGCGGTCGCCGACGGCTCGGCGGGGGTGAGCCGGAACAGGGGCGCGAGCCAGCGCAGGTAGTAGAAGAGCGAGGCGACGGTGTTGGCGACGGCGAGGGCGGCGAGCCAGGTGAAGCCGCCGTCGACGGCGGCGCTGAAGATCTCCAGTTTGCCGAGGAAGACTCCGGTGGGCGGGGTGCCGACCAGGCCGAGGAGACAGACGACGAGGACGGCGGCGAGGCCGGGGCGGCGGCGGGCGAGGCCGCGGTAGTCGTCGAGGGTGCGGGCGTGCGGGAGTTCGGTGACGACGGCGAAGGCGGCGAGGTTGGTGGCGGCGTAGGCGGCGAGGTAGAACAGCAGGCTTCTCTGGGCGAGGTCGGTGCGGGTGGCGACGGCCAGGGCCATCAGGAGGTAGCCGACCTGGCTGATGGTGGAGTACGCGAGCAGACGCTTGACGGAGCTTTGGAAGAACGCGGCCAGGTTGCCCAGTGTCATGGTGACTGCGGCGACGACGCCCAGGAGCAGGGGCCAGTTGACGTCGGTGCCGGGCACGGCCTGGTGGAGCAGGCGGAAGCCGGCGATCAGGCCGCCGATCTTGGGCAGGGTGGTGACGTAGGCGGCGACGGGTGTGGGGGCGCCGTCGGTGACGTCGGGGACCCAGAAGTGCGCGGGGACCGCCCCCGCCTTGAACAGGAGGCCGGCCAGGACGCCGACGAGTCCCACGGCGACGAGTCCGTAGGCGGCGGTGGGCAGCGCGGTGTTCAGTTCGCGGTAGAGGGTGGCGTGGCCGGCCGCGTACAGGAGAGCGGTGCCGGCGAGCATGGTGGTGCCGAGCAGAGCTCCCATGAGGTAGTACTTCAGGGCGGCTTCGGTGCCGCGTTCGTCCTTGGCGTAGGCGGCGAGGGCGTAGGCGGGGATGCTGGCGAGCAGGTAGGCGGCGAACAGCGTCAGCAGGTCGTTCGCGCCGATCAGGGCGAGGGTGCCGGCTCCGGTGAGCAGGAGCAGCACCCAGTACTCGGTTTCGCGCTTGTGGCCGCGGACGGTCTCCACGGACATGCCGGCGATCAGGAGCAGGGCGCCGAGGACGGTCAGGCGGCCGAAGTCGGTCGCGGTGTCGACGGCGAACGCGTGGGCGAAGACGGTCTGTTCGCGGTCGGTGGCCATGGTGACGCCGGTGGCGACCAGACCGGCCGCACAGGCGGCTGCCGCCAGGACGGCGATGATCCACTGTCGTCGTCGGGGCAGCCAGGAACCGGCGAGCAGGCCGATGACGGCCGTGCCGACCAGGGCGAGTTCGGGGACGAGGGCGGCGAGGTTCTCGTTCACCGGGCCACCAGCTCGATCACCGTGCGGCTGGCGGGTTCGATGACGTCCAGCAGCCAGCGCGGCACGACTCCGATCACCAGCGCCACCGCCAGCAGGGTCACCGTCGGGACGGTCTCGGTGCGTTCGAGGTCGCTGATGCCGCCCGTGGGGATGCTCTGCGGCAGCCGCGGGACGCCGAGGAACATCGAGCGGAGGGCACGCAGGAACAGGGCAGCGGTGAGCAGGATGCCGGTCAGGGCGATGGCGGTGGCGACCGTCCGGGAGGCCAGGGAGCCGGTGAAGATCTGGAACTCGGCGATGAACCCGGAGAAGCCGGGGATGCCGAGGCTCGCGAACGCCGCCACGGCCGTGACGCCGGCGAAGCGCGGGGTGTGCGCGGCCAGACCGGAGTAGGCGTCGATCGCGTAGGTCCGCCCCCGGTCGTAGAGCACGCCGGACAGCAGGAACAGGGCGCCGGTGATCAGGCCGTGGCTGACCATCTGGGTCACCGCCCCGGTGACCGCGAGCGAGCGCGCCTGGGCGTCGGTGCCGGCCAGCGTCCCGGCGGCACCGACGGCAAGGACGACGTAGCCCATGTGGTTGACCGAGGTGTAGGCGATCATCCGTTTGAAGTCGGTCTGCGCCAGGGCGACCAGCGCCCCGTAGACCACGGAGACGGCGCCGACGACGACGATGACCAGGGCGTACTGGCGCCAGCTGCCCGGCAGCAGGGGCATGGCGATGCGGACGAATCCGTAGGCGCCCATCTTCAGCAGGATCCCGGCGAGGATCGCCGAGCCGGCGGCGGGGGCGTCGGTGTGGGCGGGCGGCAGCCAGGTGTGGAACGGCACGGTCGGGGTCTTGATGGCCAGTCCGACGCCGATGGCCAGCAGCACGAGGCCGGCGTACGCGCCGCGGCCGGCGAGCGGGTTGGCGCGGGTGAGGTCGACGAGGTCGAAGGTGTGGGGTTCGGCGGCGAGGTACAGGCCGATGAAGCCGAGCAGCAGCGCGAGTGAGCCGATGAAGGTGTAGAGGAAGAACTTCAGCGCCGCCGCCCTGCCCCGCTCGCCGTGGCCCCATCCGGCGATCACGAAGAACATGCCGACGATGGACAGGTCGAAGAAGACGAAGAACAGGATCAGGTCCTGCGCGACGAACAGGCCCAGACTGACGGTCTGCAGGAACAGGAACAGGCACACGTAACTGCGCACCCGCTGCCGCTCCTTGAGCGAGTACACGGCGACGGCGAGGAACAGCAGGCAGGTCAGCGCGACCAGGGGCAGGGACAGGCCGTCGACACCGACGTGGTAGCCGACCCCGGCGCCGGGGATCCACCGAACCCGCTGCTGGTACTGCATCCCCTCCCCCGGGTCGAAGCCGGTCCAGAGGGCGACGACCAGGGCGAGGTCGACGGCGGCCGTGGCGATCCACACCTGGATGTACGCCCGGGCCGAGAGCGCCCGCGGCAGGAGCAGCAGGATCGCGCAGACCAGCAGGGGCAGGAACGTGATGACACTCAGCACAGGGCTACCTCACCAACAGCACGATCAGGACGAGTACGGCGAAGCCCAGGGCGGCCTGGGCGTAGTACTGGTGCAGCAGCCCGGTCTGCGGCCGGCGCGCCGCCCGGCCCAGACCGCGGGCGCCTGCGGCGACCGCGTCCACGGCGGCGTCGATGCCGCCGTCGTCCACCCGGCCCGCGAGCCGGGCGCCGGCCAGTCCGCCGCGGGCGGTCTGCCGTACCGCGGCGTCGATGCCGTCGTCCACCCGGCCGGCGATCCTGGCCGTGGCGAGCCCGCCACGCGCGACCTGGCGTACCGCTCCGTCGACGACGCGGTCGTCGAAGACGGCCAGGGCCCACGCCAGCCTCAGGACGGGCCGTACGACCACCGTGTGCGCGGCCCGCTCCAGGTGCAGCCATCCCCGCGCCCACCGCACCGCCGGACTCGGCACGGGCGCCGGGCGGGAGGCCCACCACCAGGCCAGGCCCGCGGCGGCGAACGCGACTCCGGCGCTCAGGCCCACCTCCCACGGCTTCGGCGAGGGCTCGTCCGGCGCCCCGACCAGACGCTTCAGCCAGCTGGCCGGTCCGGGCAGGGCCAGCACCCCCAGCACGGCGGCGGCGAAGGTGAGAACGAGCAGCGGGGCAGGGGTCGTGCGGGCGGTACGCCGGGTGCCGTCCCGCTCGGTGTCGTAGCCGGCCTCCGGGTCGTCGGGCAGCGGCTGAGTGACGTACCACAGGGCCTTGATGCTGTACACGGCGGCGACGGCGGCAGCCGCGAGCCCCACGGCGTACAAGCCGGTGCTCTCGGCGTACGCGGAGGCGAGGACCTCGTCCTTGGCCGCCCACAGCGACAGCGGCGGCAGTCCGGCCAGTGTCAGCGCGCCGACGGTGAAGGCGGTGCCGAGAAGACGGTAGGTGCGGGCGGCACCGCGCAGGGCCGGCAGGTGCTTGGTGCCGAGCGCGGTCAGCCAGGCGCCGGCGGCGAGGAACAGCCCCGACTTCGTGGCGGCGTGCGCGACGAGCTGGGTGGTGCCGGCGGCGATGCCGCCGCTGCCCGCGGCCAGCACCATGAACCCGAGCTGGGAGGAGGTGGACGCCGCGAGCATTTGCTTCAGGTCCCGTTGCGCTACGGCGACCACGCCGAGGAAGAGCGCGGTGACGGCGCCGGTCCAGGCCACCAGCGGGCCGGCCCAGCCCGTGGCGGCCAGCAGCGGATGCAGGCGCAGCAGGAGGTAGGCGCCGGCGGCGACCATGGTCGCCGAGTGCAGGAGCGCCGACACCGGACTCGGGCCCTGCATGGCCCGCGACAGCCAGAACGAGAACGGCAGCTGCGCCGACTTTCCCAGCGCGGCCACGACCACACCTCCGGTGATCACGTGCAGCCACGGCGAGGGGGCGTCCGGGAGTGCCCGGAGGTCCAGCGAGCCGGCACCGCCGGCCACCGCCGCGCCGGCGGCCAGGTACAGCCCGAGGTCGGCGGTACGGGTGGTGAGGAAGGCGGTATCCGCTGCCCGTACTCGCTCCGGCCGCCGCCACCAGTAGCCGATCAGCGCCCAGCTGGTGGCGCCCATCACCTCCCAGGCCATCAGCAGCAGCGGCAGCGTGGTCGCCGTGACCGTGACCAGCATGGCTCCGGAGAAGACCAGCATCAGTCCGAAGAGCCGGCCCCGGTTCTCGTCCGGTCCGAACTCGCCGGCGGCGAAGGCCAGGACGGCGGTGGTGACCGCCGCCACCGTGACCACCATGAACGCGGACAGCCCGTCCACCGCCAGACCCGCCCGCATCCCGGCGAACAGCGGCGCGCTCGACTGAGGCCGGGTCACCGCGGCGGCGACCGCCACACCGAGCGTCGCCACGGCCACCGCCACACCGAGAGCGGGAGCCAGCCGGTTGCAGCGGGTTCCCGTCACGCCCAGGACGGCTCCCGCGCCGAGGGGTAGGGAGATCAGCAGCCAGATCACCGCGCTCACCCCTTCAGCTCGTCGGCCATGTCGGTCATGTCGACCTGACGGGCGCGGTAGATCGCGGTGGTCACGGCGAATCCCATGGCCATCTCCACCGCCATCGCGACCACGGCCGCCACGATCACCACCTGGCCGCTCGGCGCACCGGGGGCGAGGAAGTGCCAGAAGTCGGCGGCCGCGACGATGACACCGCCGATCATCAGCTCGATCCCCATCATGATCATGACGATGGACTGCTGGGACAGCGCACCGAAGAGGCCGGTGGAGAACAGGCCCGCGGCCAGCACCAGGATCAGTTCGAAGGTCACCGGCCCACCCCTCCGCCGGCCGGGTCCTGGGCCGGCCGCTGGTCGAGGTCGTCGCCGAAGCGGTCGTAACGGCCCCGGTGCGTGGCGAGGACGGTGGCACCGACCATGGTGGCCAGCAGCACGAAGCCCAGGATGACCATGGTCAGCATCTGTTCGGCCATCAGCGCCCTGCCGACCTGGAAGGTCGTGTCACGGGGCCGGGACGCGGTGCGGTCGGGCCAGGGCACGAAAAAGATCCCGGCGACCAAGGCCACGAAGACGATGCCGCTGGTGGCGAGCGCGCCGCGCTTGTTGTGCAGCATCGACATCGGCATCAGCCCGGCCGGGTTCATCATGTAGGCGATCATGAACACGGCCATGATCACCATCTCCATGACCATCATCAGCACGATGACCACGCCCAGATAGGGCAGGCCGAGTACGGCCGTGACGCCGCCGACGCAGACCAGTGACGCCAGCAGCGAGAAGGTGACCCGGGCCATCGAGTTCAGCGTGAACACCAGCACGCCGAAGACCTGGGCGAGCACCCCCAGAGCCGCCAGCAGCACGGTGTCGGTCGTGCCCATGAAGCGATCCCTCCCTTGTCCTATCGGCCGAGGTTCACCAGAGCCGGTACCAGTGCCTGTGCGATCGTCAGCGGGATGAGCACCACCCAGGCGAACTCCACGTACCGGTCCGCGCGGACCACCGGCAGCCGCCGCAGCACCCACACCAGCAGACCGAGTACGAGCAGTGTCTTGACCAGCGACCATGCCCAGGACGGCAAGCCCGGTCCGGCGCCACCGCCCAGGAACAGCGGCACGGCCATGGCCGCGCCGGACGCGAGCCACAGCCACCGGCCGGCCTGGAGCAGCAACCGGTCCGCCCCGGACACCTCGCCCAGGACACCGCCGGCCAGGTCGCGGCCCGCCGGATAGGCGAACGGGCCCAGGAAGCTGAACGCCAGCACACCGGCCAGATAGGCGGCGAAGGCGACCGGCATCCACACCGCGTACCACAGCCCGTCCTGCGCGGCGGCGATGTCGCCCACCCGCAGCGACTCGGCACCGGTGGCGGCCGAGATCAGCGCGAACATCAGCGGCAGCTCGTAGGCGAGGCCCTGCGCGAGGAACCGGTACCCACCGATCAGGGAGAACGCGGCGTTGGGTCCCCAGCCGGCCAGCCACAGCCCGGCCCAGGTCAGCACCTCCATGGCGTTGAACCACACGACCCCGACCGACGGGTCGGCGACCACACGACCGCCGAAAGGGACGACCAGCGTCGACAGCACGGCCGCCACCGGCACGGTCACCACACCCGTCCGCCACAGCAGCCGGTCCTGGGCGGGCAGCCGCCGCGGCTGCGCCACCAGCGCCCGTGGCACACCGAGAAACGGTCGCACCGCGCCGGCGACGCCGACGGGCCGGCCCGCGTCCCTCGCGTCCAGCACCGCGTTCCCGGCCACCGCCAGCGCGGCCAGGACGACCAGCAGTCCCGGAGCGGCCAGCAGCGTCCACCACGCCCCCGCCTCAACCACGCGCCACCTCCACCACGCCGCGGGAGACCAGTTCCTCCGGGTCGGGGTCGAGACTGGCCACGACGAGGCGGGCGGCCGCCAGCTCGGCTCCCTCCAGCAAGGGGGGCAGCAGCGCGATCAGGGCGGCCGACGGCGGGGCTTCGGCACTCCAGGGGCCGCGCGGGCTGTCCTCCACCGCGACATCCAGGGGCGCGGGATCCTCCAGCCGCGGCAGGTCGTGCCGGATGTCGGCGAGCCACTGCCGGTAGCGGGCGGTCACATCCCCGTCGGCCCGCGCCGCCGGGCCCCCCGCCCCGGCCTCCCGCGCCTTCTGCGCCGTGACGACGCCGATGCCGCGGGTCAGCCAAGCCAAGGTGCGGGACCTGCCGACCCTGCGGGTGAGGCGTTCCAGCCGAGGCGCGACCGCGGCACGAGGGGCACCGGAAAGCAGGTCGTCCCGCAGCCGCCCGGCCCGCACCGCCTCGGCGGGCCAGCCCGCCACCGCCAACAGCCGCCCCAGGCTGTCGAGATGTGCTGCCGCGCGCCGGCGCACCGCTTCTCCCACGGTCACCGGCTCACCCGAGGCCGCCCGGAGCCACGGCTGCACCCAGAAGGCTTCAACCGCCGCGTCGTCAGAGGGCCTTGCCGGTTCGTCGACGTCGACCCGCTGAACCACGTCACCTTGCAGCACCAGACGGACCGTCAGGCCCGCGGGCCAGTCGGCCAGGAAGGGACCCAGCGGCAGATGCAGCCGATCCAGCGTCAGGCCGTCACGGTCCGCTCCCGGCTCTGCCATCGGCAGCCCGCCCGGCATGTCCGTCTGTCCGCCGCCGTGACCGCCGTGCCCCCCGTGACCGCCGTGGTCGCCGTGCCCTCCGTGCCCCCCGTGGTCGCCATGGTTGCCGTTGTCGCCGTGGTCGCCGTGACCGTCGGGGGCCTGGCCGTCCGGGACCTGCCCGTCGGGGGCCTGACGTCCGTCGCCGTGCTCTGCCTCCGTGTCCTGGCCTGCATCGTGCGGGGCGTGCTCGCCGTCGGGCCCACCGTGGGCGTCACCCGCCCGGCCGGCCTCCCCCTCCCCGCCACCGTCACCGTCATGGCCGGGAGCCTGGTCATCACCCTCGTGCCGCTCCTGTGCGCCGTGTTCTCCCTCACGGTGCCCGACCGCTTCGCCCGGGGGCGCGGCCGACTCGCGCTGGACGGCCGGTGAACCGAGGAGGGCACGGCCGGAGTCCAGCGCGGCCTCCACCTCGTCAGGCGTGCGGGCGTGCACCCGGGCACGCGGTGCGGGCATGTCCCGCCACAGCCGCTCCAGTGCCGTCCGCAACTCCGGGAGGTCGGGACCGGCCACGAGGAGGAGATCGGCCTTCGCCGGAGTGGACGCCTGTGGCCAGTCGCGCGCTCTCAGCAGTCGCTCGGCGGCCAGCCGGACCGCTGCGCCGCCCGGCACGGTCGCCAGCAGCACGTGCGGTCGCCCAGCGGTGACACGCAGGATCAGGCCGGTCAGGTCCATCGCAGCGCGCCCTCCCGCCAGGCGTGGACGACCCCGGTGACGAGGACGGCGAGGAAGACGAACATCTCGATCACCGCGCTCGGCCCCATGGCGGAGATCACCCGCGTCCACGGATACATGAAGACCATCTCCATGTCGAAGGCGAGGAACAGCATCGTCACCGTGTACCAGCGCACATGAAACCGGCTCACCGCGTGTTCCGTGGGCTCCAGTCCCGACCCGAAGGGCGCCGAGTCCGGCGCGCCGGAGCCGATCCGCGCCGCCCACGCCGCCCCGTACACACCGCCGACGGCGACCAGGGCGACGGCGAGCAGCGACAGCGCCGCCGTCGTGCCGCTCACACGTCCTCACCCGCCCGGGCGGCGACCGAACGGCTGGGCGAGCCCGGCAGGGCCCGGTCGCCGCGCGCCGCGTGCGCCGACGTCCTCTCACTCACGGCCATGCGATGCCTCCTTGGGACATGACTGGCGCGCCGCGTACCCCCGAGGCGTACCGGGCAGTCCTGCACGGACCATCCGGCCGCGCACCTGCCGGGTCGTGTGCGGTACAGGCGCACCTGGGGAGCAGCAGGCTGCCGCTCCACGACAGTCGGGGCCGTGCCATCCGATGCGGTGGGGCGGACGAGGAGTGTGCCGGTCAGGCGAAATCCGGTCAGGTCGTCGCACGCCTGCTCGCAGCGACGGCGCGCTCGGCGCCCACGCGGCAGTGCTCGCGCCGGCCGGCTTGGCGCTCACACGCGTTGCCCGGCTCCGCAGACGGTGGCGCACTCCCCCGCGCGGCTGCTGTCGGCGTCGTGGCCGGTGGGGGGCACGGGATCGCGGCGATCCTGGGATGCACTTGGTCAGTTCACCGGCTGTTCCTGCGACAGCCGGACACGCAGCGCACGCCGTACGGCCCGTGCACAGGTGCCGCACTCCTCGATGCACCGGGGCGGCTTCTCCCGATCCACCCGCCCGGATCAGCAGGACAGGTATCGAGCGTGCCCTGACTGCGGTGGTCACGACAGAAGCCTCCAGCGGTGTCCGGCGACGGCTGATGCCGTCCACACAGGGGTAACACCGCGCCGAACGCCGCAAACCGCCGCGTGCTCGTCCGTCGACGCCGGGCCGCCGGCCGGTGACCTTTCGCGACGCACAATCAGCTCCCGGTGGGGCGGGTCCTGATGGACGGCGCGGCCGTCGGCCTGCCCACCGGCCTGGTCGGCGCGGGCGCCACCTTCATCGCCACCGCCGTCCTCACCGCCGCCTCCGGACTACTCGCCGCCCGATGGAAGACCGAGCAGCGCCCCGCCTCCCGCTGTACGACCGCCCTGCCCCCACCGCGGCCTGGCCGACTGCTGCGGGGCCGCACGGGCGCTCCTTCCGAGCCGTCGCCTCGTCCGCACCCGTCACAGCGGGCGAGCTGCGCACCGGGTCCGTCGGACCTCATGGTGGGCCGACCAGCCCTCGCGCGGTGGCCGCGCACCGGCTATGCCGGAATGAGGCAAGGGGTGCGCCTCCCCCTCGGCCTCGGGCCCGGTCAACCCGGGCGAGGCAGGTGACCAGGGAGTACAGGATGGCCGAGAAACAACCGTGCCGGCGCGACGGAGCCGGCCCGGACTCGCCAGTTCCACAACCTGCGCACCCGGGTCGGCGCGGAGACATGACCCCGTAGCCCGGGCCCGGTCCGGCCCCACCGGCACGGCCGGTCGGCCGCCGGCTGGTCCACCACGTCACCGGACCGCGAGCCGGCCGCGCAACCGCCGCCGGCTCGGGGGGAAAGGATCGCCGTCACGTTCGTCACTCGCCGCTCCCGCACCCCGGTCCCGTCACCGGGTACAGGCGGCCATCCGCCTCTTCTCGCACACCGGACGCGGGCACCGGGCGGCCCGCCCACAGGGCCATCCGTGTACCCGCATGGCCCTGTGGATCGGGTCGCAAGCCCCATGGCACCAGGGTGTCACCGGGGTGAGTCTGGAGGGAGCGAGAACGCTTTGGACCCGGGAGGCACAGTGGGTGGTTCGGTGATCGTCGGCGTGGACGGGTCGGCGTCGAGTCTCGCCGCGGTGGAGGCGGCCGCGCGGGAGGCCCGGCTGCGGACGGCCGCACTGAGGGTGGTGCACGCCTTCCTCTGGCCCGCCATGCATGTCCCTCTGGGCCCGTCACCTGTGGGGCCGCCGGAGGGCGGGATACGGAACATGGTCGATCGTCTGGTGGCGGAGGCGGTGGAGCGCGCCCGGGCCGCGGCGCCGGAGGTGGAGGTGTCGCACACGGTCGTGACGGGAGAGCCGTTGACGGTGCTGGAGGCACAGTCGCGTGCCGCCGATCTGGTAGTCGTCGGATCCCGCGGGATGGGCGGGTTCGTCGGGCTCATGGTGGGTTCGACGGCGGTGCATCTCGCGGCGCACGCGCGCTGCCCCGTGCTCGTCGTGCGCGAGGAAGCCCGCGTGGACGGTCCGGTCGTGGTGGGCGTCGACGGCTCCCCCGCCGGGGACAGGGCGGTGGAATTCGCCTTCCAGGAGGCCGAGCTGCACAGGACCACCCTGGTCGCGTTGCACGCCTGGACCACGTGGAACGCACCGCTCCCCGCCCCGCAGGATCCGTCCGAACCGTACGCGAATCCAGTCGAAGCACTCGGTCAGGAGGAGCAGCGTCTGCTGTCGGAGGCGTTGGCCGGGCATCAGAAGCGGCATCCGGATGTGGCCGTGGAACACGAGGCGGTGCAGGGCCCCACCCGCGAGGCCCTGATCGAGGCGAGCCGGACCGCCCGGCTGGTGGTGGTCGGGGCGCGGGGGCGCGGCGGTTTCACCGGGCTGCTGCTGGGGTCGGTCAGCCAGGCGCTGCTGCATCACGCGCACTGTCCGGTCGCCGTGGTGCGGGGAGCGGCCGCCCGTCATTGAGATCGGCCGGGCCCCGACCGGGTGGCGGCCCCCTTCCGCGTCGCGCTCCCTGGTCCGTCCACCGCTCTCGAAAAGGGGCGGGGCCGAACGACAGGGCGCGGGGCCCTCGGGTCCCAGGATCCGCCCCATGAACAGTCGGTCCCTGGACACGGGGTGAGGAAAGTCCGGGCGACCGGCCGGGGCGGGCGTCCCGGGCCGCCCGTCGCGAACCGCGAACCGCTGACCGCTGACCGCTGACCGCTGACCGCTGACCGCTGACCGCTGACCGCTGAGGCATACCATGATCCGCGCCAAGCCCTCCGACGACACCCGCCGGGCCGGCTCACAGAAGCCGGCGCCGGGGCCTGCCCCGGAACCGGCGGGACCGTCCTGGCTCGAACCAGTCCTCCTGGCTGTCACGGCGTCGTCGCTCATCGCGGGAGGCGTCCTCCGGCTGCTGGACCACAGCGATGCCGCCGATCTGTGCTGGGCGCTGGGCACGGCGTTCGCCGTCGTGCCCGCGACCGGCTGGGTGGTGGCGGCGCTGCGGCGCGGCCACGCCGGCGTGGATCTCGTCGCGGTCCTGGCCCTCGGCGGCACCCTGGCCGTCGGCGAGTATCTCGCCGGAGCCCTGATCGGTCTGATGCTGGCCACCGGGCGCACGCTGGAGGCCGCCGCCCAGCGGCGCGCCTCCCACGACTTGCGGGCGCTGCTCGCGCACACGCCCCGCACCGCCCGCCGGCGCACCGGCACCGAGGTCCGCCCGGTTCCCGTCTCCGAGGTCGCCGTGGGGGATCTCCTCGTCGTCGGCGCGGGCGAGGTCGTCCCCGTCGACGGGCAGGTGACGGGCCCGGCGGCCGTCCTGGACGAGTCGGTGCTCACCGGCGAGTCGGCACCGGTGGAACGCAAGCCCGGGCAGACGGTGCGCAGCGGAGCCGTGAACGCGGGCGGGGCCTTCGACCTGCGGGCCACGGCGACCGAGCAGGACAGCACCTACGCCGGGATCGTGCGCCTCGCCCGGCAGGCCGGCGCGGAAGCGGCCCCCGTCGTCCGCCTGGCCGACCGCTACGCGGCCTGGTTCCTGCCCCTCTCGGTGGCGGTCGCGGGGCTGGCCTGGCTGCTGAGCGGCTCCGCGGTGCGGGCCGTGGCGGTGCTGGTGGTCGCCACCCCCTGTCCGCTGCTGCTCGCCGCCCCGGTGGCGATCGTCTCCGGTCTGTCCCGGACGTCCCGGCTGGGTGTGGTGGTCCGGGACGGCGGCGCGCTGGAGCGCCTGGGGCGGGCCCGTACGCTGCTGCTCGACAAGACCGGCACTCTCACCGGCGGCCGCCCGCGCGTGGTCGACGTGACCGCGGCCCCCGGCTGGAAACCCGCCGAGGTGCTGCGGCTGGCGGCCACGGTGGACCAGTACTCGCCGCACGTCCTGGCCCACGCCATCGTCGACGCGGCCCGGGAGCGTGGACTGGAGCCGTCGATGGCGACGGATGTCTCGGAGGAGGTCGGCCGGGGCGCGTACGGCGTGGTCGGCGGCCGCAGGACGGCCGTGGGCCGCCTGGAGCCCGCGGCGGTGGTCCCGGAATGGGCGCGGGCCGCGGAGAACCGGGCGGTGCTGGACGGCGCCGCCGTCGCCTGGCTCACCGTCGAGAGTGTTCCCGTGGGAGCCGTCATGCTGCGTGATCCGCTGCGCCACGACGCGCCGCGCGCCCTGAGGCGGCTGCGTACGGCAGGCATCGAGCGGATCGTGATGCTCACCGGCGACCGGCCCGAACCCGCCCGCGAGATCGCGGCCGTGCTGGGCCTCGACGGCGTGCGGGCCGAACTGACCCCGGCCGACAAGGTGGCCGCGGTCCGCGCGGAACGCGGGCGCGCCGTCACCGTCATGGTCGGCGACGGTGTGAACGACGCGCCCGCGCTCGCCGCCGCGGACGTCGGCGTGGCGATGGGCGCCCATGGTTCCACCGCCTCCTCCGAGGCCGCGGACATCGTCCTGACCACCGACCGCGTGGACCGGCTGGCCGACGCCACGTCGATCGCCGTACGGTCGCGCCGTATCGCCGTGCAGAGCGCCCTGGGCGGCATGCTCCTTTCGCTGGTGGCCATGGGCGCGGCCGCCGTGGGGCTGCTGCCCCCGGCCGTCGGCGCGCTGCTGCAGGAGGGCATCGACGTGGCGGTCATCCTCAACGCACTGCGCGCCCTGCGCGTGGACCAGGGCGCCCGGCCGGCCCTCGAACCCGCCGCCGAGGCCCTGATCCACCGCTTCGCGGCCGAGCACGAGGATCTGCAGGACGTCCTGCAGGCCGTGCGTGACGCCGCGGCCCGGCTCTCGGACCCCGGCGGGGACGGGCAGGCCCTGGAGTCGGTGCGCGAGGTGAACCGGCTGCTCACCGAACGGCTGCTCCCGCACGAGTCCGCTGAGGAGCATCAGCTCTATCCGGCTCTCGAACCGGTGCTCGGCGGGCCGGAGGCGACGGCGACCATGAGCCGCGCCCACGCCGAGATCGAGCGGCTCGCCGGGCGGGTGGCGGCCCATGTGTCGCTCGCCGACGCACAGGGCGCGCTGGGGCCCGAGCAGCTCGAGGACCTGCGTGCCTGTCTCTACGGTCTGCACACCGTGCTTCGGCTGCACTTCACGCAGGAGGAGGAGAACTATTTCTCCCTCGCTCCCTGACCGCGCCGTCAGCCGCTCTTCAGCTCACGGCCGATTCCCGCGGCCCATGCCTCGATCCGGCCGAAGTCGCGGAAGTCCCCGCCCTTTCCGTCACGCAGGATCATCCGGGCGACCCAGCCTTTCGCGCCCTCGCGCAGGCAGCCACCGAAGGTGACGTGGTCCCGCGCGTCGAGGCGGGCCACGGCCTTCTGCACCCAGGGCACGGGCGGTATATCCCGCTCCGTCGCGGAGGCGTCGAGCGGCCCGCTGCTGAAGAGCCACAGGGGACGTCCGGCCAGCTCCTTGCCGTGGCGGCGGACGAAACGGCGGGCGTCCCGGTGCCAGCGGCCGGCGTACAGTCCGCCGCCGACCACGACCGCGTCGTAGGACGCGGCACTCGCGACGGCCCCTGCGGCCCGCGCCTCGGCGGTGAGTCCTTCCTCGCGCAGGACTCCGGCGACGGCCTCGGCGATCTCCGCCGTCGATCCGTTCGTCGTCCCGTAGGCGACCAGCACCTTCTTCGCCATGGCGGTCCGCCTCCTTCCACGGCCCACACGCGACAGCGGCCGTTCGACCGCCCTCGCGCGCCGCCCGCGCGCCGCCCGGGCAGGCCGACAACCCACGGCGTTCCCATCATGGCGTGCGGCCGGTTCGCCGGCGACCGTGCGGTGGCCGGCGTCCCTGCGGACGGTCGGCCAGGAGCGACGCACCCCCCAGCCCGTGCCGCCGTGGGCGACCGCACCGATGCTGGAGGCACGGCATCGGCGGAGTCGCTCCCCGGTGACCGGTTGCCCGGCGCCCGTGCGCCGGCGGGAACAGGACGAGCGCCCACGTCACCGCTCGTGCTCGTCACCGGAGTCCGAAGGAACCGACGCAGCGCAGCACGCCCGCACAGGTCGTCGTCGGCTCGCGGCCTTCTCGGGCGGTCGACCGGTCCGGCCTTTCGCGGTCGGCGCTTGCCGGAGCGGGACCCGGAAGTCCCTGAGGAGGAAGTTCCGGACGCGGATCCTTGAGTCGCCGATGCCGACGGGCGGCCCGAGAATTGCCGTATGACCCGGCACAGCGCACACACGAACGGTCCGGCGACCCTGACGGTCAAAGGGCGGGACGTCAGGTTGCGCACCATCGGCTTCGTGCTGCTCGCCGGGCTGGCCATCTGGTTCATCGCCGTCAACACGAAGTCGGTCACCATCAGACTGTGGGTCCCCACCGTCACGCTCCCGCTGTGGGGCGTCCTCACGGTCACGGTCCTCGTGGGTATGGTCCTCGGCCTGCTCGTCGCCCACCGGCGCTCCCGCCGCTAGCGAGCCGCCGGAGGAGCTCGGCGAGCTCCAGGGACGACGCCCGTAGCCACGACGGTGCGGGCCCGCAGCAAGGCCGCGTCGTCGACGCCGTCCCCGGTCGTCGCGACGACGCGGCCCGGCTCGGCAGGGCCCGCGCGATCACGGTCTCGTGCTCGCGCGTGACGCGCGCGCCGACACCGATCCGTCGATCCGTACCGCCAGGTCCCGCTCGGGCGTCCGGTCCGCCCGGCGCCGGCGACCGCATCCCCGGGGGGTGCGCGGTTGGCGTGCCTGCGCCGCCACGCGCGATCACCGGCGACGACGGGGCCCCTGTGCCATGCGGTCATGCCGCTTCTCCGTAGCCCGGCCGGTCCGTGGAATCAGGGAGGAGGCCCGCCCGTGTGCGGAACATCCCCACGGAGTACGGCCGCGCGGCGCCGGTACTCGTCCTCGTCGATCTCCCCGCGGGCGAACCGCTCGGCGAGGACCTGCTCGGCGGCGGGGCGGTCGTCGGTCGGGGCCGGAGGACCGGATGCACGGCCGAAGGCCCGCACGATCAGCACCCCGGCGACGATCAGCACCGCCCATACCAGGACCGTGCCGAGCGACATGGCGAACCAGCCCCAGCCGTTCATGCCATGCCCGTTCCAGTACGTCATGACGGACCACTTCCTTTCCGCCGTCCCGTCATCCGCGGATCGTCTTCAGCGGTTCAGCAGTGGGGCACGACGGCCACGGGACACACCGCCTGCTGGATCACGGTGTGGGTCACCGGGCCGGTACGCGCGATCCTGGGGCGGTCGGTGAGCCGGTGTCCGACGACCAGCAGCTCCGCTCCGGACGCCGCCTTCAGCAAGGCGTCGGAGGGCCTGCCGTCCACCACCGTTCGCAGAACGTCGACGTCGGCGTACTTGTCGCCCCACACCTGGATGACGGCGGCGAGGAACCGCAGCCACTCCTCGGCCCGCTGTGGATCGCTCACCAGACCGATCTCGCCGGGGCCCAGGGTGAGGGGGTCGGGAGCACGCCAGGCGTGCAGAACCCTCAGCCGCGCGTGACGCGCCCGGGCCGCCTCGAAGGCGAACTCGATCACCTCGTCGCACGGTTCCGTGACGTCGACGCCGAGGACCACGTCCCGTCGGCCGGTGCGGGCCGCTTCGCGCCTCTCCCCCGTCGTGCCGTCGGCCCGTACGAGGACGACGGGTCCGGTGGCCCTCGCCACGACCTCGAGCGCGACCGACCCCACCAGCAGGCCGGTGATGCGGCCCAGCCCGCGCGAGCCCAGCACCAGCGGCTCGGCGTCGGCCGACGCCTTCACCAGGGCGGCGGACGCCGGCCCTTCGACCTGCTCGTCGTACACCCGCACGTCGGGGCAGGCCGTGCGGACGCGTTCCTCCGCCTGCCGCAGAAGGTGCCGGGCCCGGTGCCGCCCAGCCGCGTCGGTGATCTCCGCCTCCCCCGGGCGCGGGTGCCAGTTGCGCGCATGCAGCAGCCGCAGCGGCCGTCCGCGGAGAACGGCCTCACGAGCCGCCCACTCGGCGGCGGCGAGGCTCTCGGGGGAACCGTCGATCCCGACGGCAACAGGTGCAGGCATGACGTACACCTCCAGAAGATCTTCTCTCTTCTTCAGAGTCACGCGGGAACGGTGTCCCGCACAGGGACCGCCGGGTCCACCCGCAGGGCCATCAGGCCCGTGTCCCTCACCGGCTGACGGCACAGCCGCGGCCCGTCCTCCCGCCGCGGCGATGGCCGTGGGATTGTCCGAAGGCCCTGTCGGCATCGTGGCCGGGGCCGTTCGGCCCTGCAGCCGGCGGACGGGCGGAGGTGTCATGGAGGGGAGCCGAGGGCCATGAGGCACGGAGAAGCGGAGTGAGACCGCGCACCGTGCGATGAGGGTCCGCAAGAAGCGGGCGGCCCTCGGTTCCCTTAGCGGCTCGTGCCCCGGGGGCCATCCGCTGACGGTCCGGCTCGGTCCGGAACTGCCCGGCGGAACCTCCGACGGTCCGGTGCGCCCCTTGTCCGGTACGAGCGACTGGCTGCTGCCCGGCGCGCATCGACACGCTGCTGGACAAGGCACCTGTCGCCCGGGGCGGGGTGCGGTTGTTCTTGTCGGGGCACAAGGGCGATGCCAGTTCCGACACGCTGGTCCACCTCCGCGTTCGTGATGCCGAGTCCGTCGCCTTCGAGTCAGGGTGCAGGCGAAGGACGCTCCGTGGGCGCGTGAGGTCGAGCTGCACGACCCTGACGGCAACCGGCTTGGGACCGGCACGCCGGCGGAATGACGCTCACCGGCAGTGCGTAACAGGGAAGCTGTGCCGGCGGCTGAGCGAGTCCCCGAACCCTTCGCGGTCTGCTCGCCGAGACCGCTCGGCGAGCCGCCGACACCGGAGCCGTGTGCGCGCGTGGGTTACAGTGGACCAGAACTTGACACGTCAACCAAACGCCCGGCCCACGCGAGTGCCGAGCGAGAGGCAGCGGTGGACACAGGAAGAAGACAGTGGGTGGTTCTGGCCGCTCGGCGCCTCCTCGGCGATCGCCGGCGCGTGCCGCGCGGATCGTGGCGCTCCGCCTGGAGGTGGATTCCCTTCCTTCCTCTGAGCACGGTGGCCTTCTCGGTCGCCTGGCTCAACCGCACACCGTGGTGGGGGTGGGCGCTGGTCGTCGCCTGCCTCGTCGGGCTCGGCCTCACCACCCGCTGGTGGCTCCGGGGCCCCGCCCTGCTCAAGGCAGGGGCGTGGCTTCTCGCGGGGGCGTTGGTGACCACCACTGCCGTACTCGCCTACCCCCCGGCCGAGAACCGCGCCGCCGGCGGTGCCGATCCCCGGCCGTCCCGGACCGTTCCCACACAGGAGGGGCCGGTCAGGGGGGTTCTCAACGACGAGCGCGACGTCGAGATCTTCGCGGGGATCCCCTACGCCCGGCCTCCCGTCGGCGACCTACGATGGCGACCCCCGCAGCCTCCCGAACCGCGCTCGGCCCTGCTCACCGCCGACCGGTTCTCCGACGTTCCCGTCCAGGGCACGTCCACCTTCCTCACGCGCGCGCTGTCCCAGGTGGTGGAAGCACCGCTGGAGGGGACCCTCCTCAATCCGTATCCGGTGAGTGAGGACAGCCTGTACCTCAACATCTGGCGCGGCACGAGCCCCTCGACGGAGAGACTTCCTGTCATCGTCTACATCCCCGGCGGCGGATTCGCCACCGGCTCCGGTGCCCTGCCGCTCTACGACGGCGAGTCGCTGGCGTCCAGAGGCCAGGCGATCACCGTCACGATCAACTACCGTCTCGGCGTGCTCGGCTTCCTGTCGCACCCTGACCTCGCCGCGGAGTCCGGTGCCCGCGCCTCGGGCAACTACGGGCTGCTCGACCAGATCGCCGCCCTCCGGTGGGTCCGGCAGAACATCGCGGCATTCGGCGGCGACCCCGAGCGTGTGACGATCGCCGGCGAGTCCGCGGGCGGCGAGAGCGTCTGCATCCTCGGCGCGACCCCCCGCGCCAAGGGACTGGTGCACGGTGTCATCGGCGGCAGCGGAGCCTGCATGGGCACGCTCGGCGACACCGATCGAGGCGATCAGTACGACACTCGGCCGGCGGCGGAAGCAGCGGGGCGGAACCTGAGTGAACGGTTGGGGGGCGCCACCGTGGAGGAGATGCGCCGCATGCCCGCGGACCGGATCGTGGAAGCGGCCGAGCCCTTGAACGGTCACTGGCGCCCCTCCGTCGACGGGTACGTCCTCGACCGGGCGCCGACGGACATCTATGCGGCGGGCGATCAGTCGGACGTGCCGGTCCTCGTCGGGAGCAACGCGGACGAGGCCTCTCTCGCCCTCCTGAGTCCCCCGGACGCCGACGTCGCGGACTACCGACGCGGGGTGCGCGAAGAACACGGTGCGGACGCCGAGCTGTTCCTCCGTCTCTACCCCGGCGACACCGAGGAACAGGTACGCGATTCCCTCCTCCAGGCCGAGACCGACAAGGTCATGACCCGCGCCATGCGCCGATGGGCGATGCTGCAGACGCGCTCGGGCCACGCCGATGCCTACACCTACTACTTCACGCACGTCCCTCCGGAGGCCGGTCTGCGGCAGTTCGGCGCCTATCACGGGGCGGAGGTGATGTACGCGTACGACAACCTCGGCAAGGACGGCGACGCCGCGTACGACAAGCGTGACTTCACCCTGCGCGACCAGATGAGCGGCTACTGGATCAACTTCGCGCGCACCGGAAATCCGAACGGGTCAGGGCTTCCGGACTGGCCCACCTTCCAGGAGGAGCCGGACAAGGTCATGAGGTTCGACGCCGGCAGCACGGTGGCGCCCCGGCCCCGGCCGGACGCCGTCGACTTCTGGCTGCGCCACGAAGGTCCTCTGCCGTGACGGCGTGCCCCACTCGGCGGAGCCGGTCACCCGGCGATCCGCAGCGCCTTCCCGTCCACACATGAACTCAGGGAGCACAGTGGCCATCACCACGACGTCGTACCGTGACCAGCACGTCTTCATCGACAAGTCCGACCCCGAAGTGTTCCGCGCCCTGGCGCGGACGGCACAGGCGGCAGGTGCGGCGGCCACTCGCGCGGGCCTGCCGGCCGGCCTGGTGGAACTGGTCAACATCCGCGTCTCCCAGATCAACGGATGTGCGTACTGCCTGCGCGTCCACACGCGTACGGCGCTGGAGGCCGGCGAGACGGCGCAGCGCCTGGGTCTCCTGCCGGCCTGGCGCGAGACAGAGGTGTTCACCCCTGCGGAGCGCTCCGCACTGGCGCTGGCAGAAGCGACGACGAACCTTCAGGACTCCGCCCGGGGCTCTGCGGCGGCAGCCGCACGCGCCGACCTGACCGACGAGCAGATCTCGGCCGTCCTGTGGGTCGCGATCAGCATCAACGCGTTCAACCGTGTCTCGATCATGAGTGGCCATCCGGTGAAGGAGGCCTGACAGCGTCGCAGTCGGCACCGGTGGCCGTCTGCACGCCACCATGACATTCTAGTTGACCTGACAACCAAATCATGGAGGTACTTCTCGTGAGCAACACGGAGACCGACGCCGCCGCTCTGCGCTGCGGCGCTTCCGTCGACGGGGGCCGGCCCGCCGGGTCCCTCGGGGTCGACGTCCTGTCGGCGCGAGAGGTCCCCCTCGGCGGTCCACGGGCGATGCACGTGCGGAGGACACTGCCCCAGCGTGCGCGCACACTGATCGGCGCCTGGTGCTTCGCCGACCACTTCGGCCCGCACGAGGTCGCCACACAGGGCGCCATGGACCTGCCTCCGCATCCGCACACCGGTCTGCAGACCGTGAGCTGGCTGTTCAGCGGCACGTTCGAGCACCGCGACACCCTGGGCACCCACGCCCATATCCGGCCCGGCGAAGTGAATCTGATGACCGGCGGACACGGCATCGCCCACTCCGAGGTCTCCACCCCGGACACGACCGTCATCCACGGCGTGCAACTGTGGGTCGCGCTGCCGGAGGAACACCGCAACGCCTCGCGCGACTTCCAGCACCACGCGCCCGAGCTCACCCAGCTCGACGGTGCCGGCATCAGAGTCTTCCTGGGCTCGCTCGCCGGCCAGGTCTCCCCGGTCAGGACCTTCACGCCGCTGCTCGGCGCCGAGATCGTCGTCGAACCCCGCGCGACGCTCACTCTGTCCGTGGACGCGGCTTTCGAGCACGGCCTTCTCGTGGACAGCGGGGAGATCGGCCTGGCCGGCACTCTGCTGCGGTCCGCCGAACTCGGCTACCTCCCTCCCGGCGCGGACACGGTGACCATGGTGAACGAGACCGCCGCCCCGGCGCGGGCCATCCTCCTCGGAGGGCCTCCCTTCGAGGAGGAGATCGTCATGTGGTGGAACTTCATCGGCCGCAGTCACGAGGACATCGTGAGAGCCCGCGAGGACTGGGAAGCCTCCTCCGATCGTTTCGGGGTCGTCAAGGGCTCCCCCGTCGACCGGCTACCCGCACCCGCCCTGCCCAACGCCGTCATCACACCGCGCCGGAACCCACCGACCCGCTGAGTTCCCTGACGAAAGGCACACCATGAGCGATTCCTCCTCCACCACGACCGTCGAGCGCAAGGACGCCGATCACCGGTACGAGATCCTCGTCGACGGCCGTCGCGCGGGTCTGACCGCGTACCGGGATCTGAACAGGCAGCGCGTCTTCTTCCACACGGAGACCGACGAGGCTTTCGCCGGCCAGGGGCTGGCCTCCCAGTTGGTTCAGCAGGCACTCGACGACGTGCGCGCATCCGGAATGCGGATCGTCCCCGTCTGCCCCTACGTCGCCAAGTTCCTCAAGCGTCACGACGAGTTCGCGGACATCACCGACCGGGTCACCCCGGACGTCCTGCGGTGGCTGAGGGCCCAGCTCGGCTGAGTGCCCGTCCGGCCGCCGGGACGGAACGGGCCGGAGCGAGCCGGCGTTTCAGTCGGGCTGCTGCTCCAGGTGCTCGAGGACACGGGCCGAGATCCGGGCGATTGTGGCGAGCTCGTCCTCGGTGAGAGCGTCGATGAACAGTCGACGGACGTGCTCGACGTGCAAGGGCGCGGCGTCCTCGATCGCCTGGTAGCCGGCCGGGGTGGCGACGACGAAGGCTCCGCGCCCGTCGTCCGGACATTCCTCCTTCGCCACCAGCCCGCGCTTCACCATCCGCCCCACCTGGTGGGACATACGGCTTTTCTCCCACTCGACCAGCTTGGTCAGGTCCATGAAACGCATCCGACCGCCGGCCTCGGTGAGCTTGGCCAGCACGATGTAATCGGCGGCGGACATACGGGAGTCGGCCTGGACCTTACGGGCAAGACGCCCGATGAGCTTCTCCTGCATCCGGATGAAACCGTCCCAGGCCGCCTGCTGCTCCTGGGTCAGCCACGGCGGTGTCGCGTCCATGGGGGAAGGGTAGCGAGATCATCGGCACCTCCTCCATGCGGCCGATCCACTGGTGAGTACCGTGCCCTTCTCCTTGCGCATGTCTCCGCGTGCGAGGAGGCGATCCAGCACGGGTACACGCGCGAGGCGGACCCGTGCACGCCGGAAGGGCCTCCGGGCGGGATGCGCCGGCCGGAGGCCCTTCCTGATACCGCCCGCACGTGAAGGGTGAGAAGACGATCACGAGCAGGACGTCATACGGCCCCCGCGGTCAGGGCTTCAGCAGCAGCACGTCGGTGCGGGACTTGGCGGCCTCGTAGCGCTTCGCCACGTCCTGCCAGTTGACGACGGCCCACATGGCCTCGATGAAGTCGACCTTCTGGTTCTTGTACTGGAGGTAGAAGGCGTGCTCCCAGGCGTCGAAGACCAGGATCGGGGTGGAGCCCTGGCCGACGTTGCCCTGGTGGTCGTAGACCTGCTCGACGATCAGCCGGCCGCTCAGCGGCTCGTACGCGAGGACGCCCCAGCCCGACCCCTGGGTGGTCGCCGCGGCCTTGGTGAGCTGCGCCTTGAAGCCTGCGAAGGAGCCGAAGGACTCGGCGATCGCGTCCGCGAGGCCACCGACACCGTCGGCGGCCAGGGGCTCGCCACCGCCGTCACCGGTCATGTTGTGCCAGTAGATGGAGTGCAGGATGTGGCCGGAGAGGTGGAAGGCCAGGTTCTTCTCCAGGCCGTTGATCGAGCCCCACTGCTCCTTGTCCCGTGCCTCCGCCAGCTGCTCCAGCGTGTCGTTGGCGCCCTTGACGTACGCGGCGTGGTGCTTGTCGTGGTGGAGCTCGATGATCTCCGGACTGATGACCGGGGCGAGCGCCGAGTAGTCGTAGGGCAGCTCCGGGAGCGTGTACACCGCCATGTCCAAGATCCTCCGACGTCATTGCGAGCACTGTGCGGCTGCGCGAGCTTATTGCACACTAGTTGCAACAACATAGCATTGGCAGGAGGCTTCCCATGGGACCTGGACACGGCGGTGGCCGCCCGGTGACCACCGACATCCGCGTGCACCGGGACGACGGGATACTCACGCACGCCGAGTCACTGCGTTCTGTGTACGCCGACGCCTTCTGCGTCCCGCCCTGGTGCGAGGACGAGGCGCGGGCAGCCGGGTTCGTCTCCCGGCTCTCCGCGGACGTGCGGCGTGCCGGGTTCACCGCCGCCACCGCCGTGCGTGACGGGGAGGTCGTCGGTTTCGCCACCGCGTGGACCACACCGGCGCCCTTCCCCACCGACCGCTGCCATCCCCAGGCAGCCGCCGGCCTCGGCGACGACCGCACCGCCGACTGGCTCTGCGGCGGCCGCGAGGTCGACGAGCTCGCCGTCCGGCCCACCGCCCACGGCACCGGTCTCGCGGGCCGTCTCCTCGAAGCGGTGACCGCGGACGCGCCCGAGGGGCGGGCATGGCTGCTCACCTCGGTCCGGAACGGACGGGCCATGGCCTTCTACCGCCGCCACGGGTGGGCTCAGGCCACCCACCCCTCCCCCGGCGGCAGAGGCATCGTCGTCTTCCTCGGCCCGCACCACCCGGCCCGGTCACTGGTCCCGCTTCCCCTGTGAGCCTCCGTCCGGGTCAACGACCTCATCCCGGGACGAACCGTTCGGCGCGCGGCACGGGTGACGTGAGGCAACAAGTCTGGCCGACGAGGCAGTGATCCACGGAGGCGACAACCGGCCAGAGCGTCACCTCTCTTCGGCCGGCCCCATTTTGTCTAGACCTCTTGTCCCGCCCCTCCCCCGCGGGCTACGTTGCCCGCTGTTCGGAGCCCTTCGCGATCCACTCGACTCCCGTGCCCCACAAGGCCGGAAGGAGCATGCCCGCATGCAGGACCGGAGTCTGTCCAGGCGGTCCGTTCTCGCCTCCGCGACCGTGGTCGCCGCAGGGGTGACCGGCCTCGCGACGGCCGTCCCCGCCGCCGCGCACGGGCGCGACAAGCGCCTGAAGAAGATCATCGCGAGGATGAGCCTCGAGGCGAAGGTCGGCCAGCTCTTCGTGCCCTACTTCTACGGCGCGTCGGCGGCCTCCCCCAGCGAGGCCGACCAGGAGCGCAACCTGAGGGAGCTCGGCGTCCGTACCGTCGCCGAGCTCGTCGCCAAGTACCACCTCGGCGGAGTCATCCTCTTCTCGGGTTGGACCAACAACATCCACGACCCCCGTCAGGTCGCCGAGCTGACGAACGGTGTGCAGCGGGCCTCGCTCGCACTGCCCACCCCCGTCCCTTCCCTCATCTCCGTCGACCAGGAGCACGGGGCCAACGTCCGCGTCGGCAGCGGCGCCACCCAGCTGCCGGGAGCAATGGCGCTCGGGGCGGGCGGCTCGCTGTCCGACGCCCGCACCGCGGGGCGCATCTCCGGGACGGAACTCGCCGCCCTCGGCATCCACCAGAACTTCGCCCCGGTCGCCGACGTCAACGTCAATCCGGCCAACCCCATCATCAACATCCGCTCCTTCGGCGCCGACCCCCGCGAGGTGGGCCGCATGGTGGCGGCCCAGGTGACCGGCTACCAGCGGGCCGGCGTCGTCGCCTGCGCCAAGCACTTCCCGGGACACGGGGACACCGGGCAGGACAGTCACACCGAACTGCCCGTGATCACCCACACCCGCGAGGAGTGGGACCGTATCGACGCCCCGCCCTTCCGGGCCGCCATCGCCGCCGGCGTCGACTCGATCATGACCGCGCATCTCCAGGTCCCCGCACTCGACCCCAGCAACGACCCGGCCACCCTGTCGCCCACGATCCTCCAGGGCGTGCTGCGCGGCGAGTTGGGCTTCGACGGGGTGATCGTCACCGACGCCCTCAACATGGCCGGCGTGCGCACCAAGTACGGCGACGACCGTGTGCCCGTCCTCGCGCTGAAGGCCGGGGCCGACCAGCTGCTGTTCCCGCCGGACATCGACGTCGCCTACCACGGCGTCCTCTCCGCCGTCCGCGACGGGGAGATCACCGAGGCGCGGCTCGACGAGTCCGTCCTGCGGATCCTCCGCCTCAAGGACAAGGTGGGTCTGCTCGACGGCAGCCCCTTCACCTCGCCGCGGGAGGTCGACCGGGTCGTCGGCGCCCGCAAGCACCTCCTTGCCGCCGACCGGATCGCCGAGCGCACCACCACGCTCCTGGTCAACGAGGAGGGGACGCTCCCCCTGCGGCGCGGACAGCGGAAGCTGCTGGTGGTCGGCGCCAGTCCGGCCTTCCCCACGGACGGCGCCCGGAGCACGGTGCCCGAACTGGCCGCTGCATTCGAGACGCTGGGTTTCGACACCACCCACCTCGTCACCGGCCGTACGCCCGACGCCGCCGCGATCGACGCGGCGGTGGCCGCCGCACGGGGGCGGGACGCGGTGGTCGTCACCACCGACAACGTCGGTCCGGCGAGCACCCAGCGCACCCTCGTGTCCCGGCTGCTCGTGACCGGCGTCCCCGTCGTCCATCTCGCCGTGCGCAACCCGTACGACGTCGCCCACCTCGACGGCGTCCGGGCATCCCTCGCCTCCTACTGCTGGACCGAGGTCGAACTGCGCGCCGCCGCGCGGGTGATCGCCGGCCGGGTCGACCCGCGCGGCACGCTGCCGGTCCCGGTGCAGCGCGCCGACGACCCGGCGCGGGCGCTGTTCCCGGCCGGACACGGTCTGTCGTACCGCCGCTGACCGCTCCGGCAGCGAGCGGAAGGACAGGCGTGAGGGTCACCGCCGTACGAGGCGGTGACCCTCACGGTCATCATGACGGGTGGATCACACGCGGGACCAGCGCTGGTTGCTTCCGCCCCCGCAGCTGTACAGCTGGATCTGCGTCCCGTTGGCTGTGCCCGCGCCGACCGCGTCGAGGCAGCGGCCGGACTGGACGCCGACGATGGTGCCGTCGGAGTTCAGGCGCCACTTCTGGTTGTCGCCACCCCAGCAGCTGTAGATCTGGACCTTGGCGCCGTTGCCGGTGCCGGCCGCGTCCAGGCACTTGTTGCCGTAGACCCGCAGTTCACCGGAGGAGGTGAGCTCCCACTGCTGGTTGGTGCGGCCGTTGCAGTCGTACAGCTGGACCTGCGTGCCGTCGGAGGTGCCGGCGTTCGGCACGTCCAGGCAGCGGCCAGAGCCGACGCCCCTGATCGCGGTGCCGTCACCCGGCTCCGGGTCCGGGTCGCCACCGCCGCCGTCACCGGCGTTGAGGGCGTTCAGCACGGCGTTGTACGCCTGCTTCTTGCTGCCGTCGTTGTTGAACAGCAGCGGGGTGTGCTCCGAGCGCCACGAGTCCATGTCACGCACGCCCCAGACGGTCACGCCGAGGCAGCGGGAGACGGCCAGGCAGTCGTTGACCACGGCGGCGTAGGTGGTCGGCGAGGCGCCCTGGATGTCGAGCTCGGTGATGGCCACGTCGACGCCGAGCGCGGCGAACTCCTGCAGGGTGGTGCGGAAGTTGCTGTTGTACGGGCTGCCGCTGTTGAAGTGCGACTGGAAGCCGACGCAGTCGATCGGCACGCCGCGCTGCTTGAAGTCCTTCACCATGCGGTACATGGCCTGGGTCTTCGCCCAGGTCCAGTTCTCGACGTTGTAGTCGTTGTAGCAGAGCTTGGCGGACGGGTCGGCGGCGCGCGCGGTGCGGAAGGCCACCTCGATCCAGTCGCTGCCGGAGCGCTCCAGGTTGGAGTCGCGCCGGGCGCCCGAACTGCCGTCGGCGAACGCCTCGTTCACCACGTCCCACTGCGCGATCTTGCCCTTGTAGTGGGCCATCACGCCGTTGATGTGGTCGATCATCGCCTGGCGCAGGGCGCTGCCGCTGAGGCTCTGCATCCAGCCGGGCTGCTGGGAGTGCCAGGCCAGGGTGTGACCGCGCACCTCCTTGCCGTTCTGCACGGCCCAGTTGTAGATGCGGTCGGCGTTCTGGAAGTTGAACTGCCCACGCTGCGGCTCGGTCGCGTCGATCTTCATCTCGTTCTCGGCGGTCACCGAGTTGAACTCGCGGTTCGCGATCGACGCGTACGTCGAGTCGCTGAGGCGGTTCGCGGCGATGGCGACACCGAAGTAGCGGCCGCTCTGTGCCGCCGCGGCGCCGAGGGTGCTCTCGGCGGCCTGGGCCTGGGGCGGCGGTGCGGCCACCGCGCCGGCGAAGCCGAGGGCGCCGACGAGCAGCGCCGGCAGCAGGACGCGGAACTTCCGCCGGCCGGCGGATCTGGGGAGGGCGTGAAAGCCCATGACTGTGCCTCCAAGGCAGGGGAGAGGGACTCACCGTGCACCGCACCGCGGCTCTGGTGCGGCGTCGTCACGCACGTGACGTGCGCGACTTCCGAGAACTCGCCGGGTACGCGGGACTCACGGGATCCGCGGGGCGAGCTTGTTCGATTGATCGAACGGCGGTCGGTTTGCCAAACAGATGGTGGAGGGTTGATGACGACCCGTCAAGCCCTGCGGCAGAAACAGTTTCTGGCTCCCTTACGAATGTTTCGGATCGCCACTCTGGCCGGTCACAGGCCTTGACCGGCCGCCCCTGGCTCCCTAGCTTGTGGCGACACGTGGCCGGGGCCGACCCGAAACATTCGACGCGTTCGATCCCGGTACGGCTGCCGCTCCCCCCTGTCCGGCGACACCTCACCCCCACCTCCAGGAGGTTCATCATGTGGCTCCGCCACGCGTCCCCGGTACGTCCGAGACGCCTGCTCGCCGTGCTCGCCCCCCTGTTGCTGCTGGCCGCGTTCGTCGGCGCCCAGCCGGCCGAGGCCGCGACCGTGGACACGAACGCCTCGTACGTGCTGGTCAACCGCAACAGCGGCAAGGCGCTGGACGTCTACAACCTGGCCACGAACGACGGCGCCCGGATCACCCAGTGGGCGAGGAACGACCAGGCGCAGCAGCAGTGGCAGTTCGTCGACTCCGGCAACGGCTACTACCGCATCAAGTCCCGCCACTCCGGCAAGGTGCTCGACGTCCACAACTGGTCGACCGCCAACGGCGGTTCGATCGTGCAGTGGACCGATCTGAGCGCCGCCAACCAGCAGTGGCGGCTGGCCGACAGCTCCGACGGCCACGTCCGTCTCATCAACCGGCACAGCGGCAAGGCGCTCGAGGTGCAGGGCGCGTCCACCGCCGACAACGCCAACGTCGTCCAGTACGACGACTGGGGCGGCACGAACCAGCAGTGGCAGCTGGTGAAGACCGGCGGTTCCGACAATCCCGGCGCGTGCCAGCTGCCGTCGAGCTACAGCTGGTCGTCGACGGGCGCGCTGGCGCAGCCCCGCTCGGGGTGGGTGTCACTGAAGGACTTCACCGTCGCCCCCTACAACGGCAAGCAGCTGGTCTACGCGACCACGCACGACACCGGGACGCGGTGGGGGTCGATGAACTTCGGCCTGTTCGGCGCCTGGTCGGAGATGGGCTCGGCCTCCCAGAACGCGATGAACAGCTCGACGGTCGCGCCCAGCCTCTTCTACTTCGCGCCGAAGAACATCTGGGTGCTGGCCTACCAGTGGGGCGGGACCGCCTTCTCGTACCGCACGTCCACGGACCCGACGAACCCCAACGGCTGGTCGTCCGAGCAGGTGCTGTTCTCCGGGAGCATCTCCGGCTCCGGAACGGGCCCGATCGACCAGGCGCTCATCGGCGACGACAGGAACATGTACCTGTTCTTCGCCGGTGACAACGGCAAGATCTACCGGGCGAGCATGCCGATCGGGAACTTCCCGGGCAGCTTCGGCTCGAACTCGACCGTCATCATGAGCGACACGACGAACAACCTGTTCGAGGCGCCGCAGGTCTACAAGCTGAAGGACCAGAACCGCTACCTGATGATCGTCGAGGCGATCGGCTCGCAGGGCCGGTACTTCCGCTCGTTCACCGCGACCAGCCTCGACGGCACGTGGACGCCCCAGGCCGCGACCGAGAGCAACCCCTTCGCCGGCAAGGCCAACAGCGGCGCCACCTGGACGAACGACATCAGCCACGGCGAGCTGCTGCGCACCAGCGCCGACCAGACGATGACCGTCGACCCCTGCAACCTGCAGCTGCTGTACCAGGGCCGCAGCCCCAACTCCGGAGGTGACTACGGCCTGCTGCCCTACCGCCCGGGTCTGCTGACGCTGCGGCGCTGACCGGGCCGTAGGCAAGGAGACCTGTTCCGAGGGGGAGCTGGTGCGGCGGTCCGGGCGGGAGACCCGGACCGCCGCACCGCTGTGCTCAGCGGCCGCCTTCCGGGGTCTCCTCCGTGCCGTTCCGAGCGACGAGGCAGCGCCGCACCAGGGCCAGTGAGCGCCGGGTGACGGTCTCCAGCGGGGCGCCGGACTCGACGGCCGCGAGGGCCGTGTGCAGCATCCCGGCGATGAGGTCCGCCGTGAGCTCGGGCTCCGGGGCGCCGAGTTCCGTCGACGCCGACGCCCGCGCCCCGGACGGATCTCGCCGAAGCGGGCAGGACGCTGGACCTCAGCAGGCCGGTGGCCCTGACCATGCTCGGGATCACGGGGCTGATGTCGGGAGCGACCGCCCGGCCGAGCGGGTGAGCGCCCTGCTGTCCGCGCTGCCGCCGGGCAGCTACCTGCCCGCCGGGCGACGGCACGGACACCAACGAGGCACTGAACCGGGCGATCGAGGCCTACCACCAGCAGTCGGCCCAGACCCACCCCTGCGCCGCCGGAGGAAATCGCCTCGTGGCTCGCCGGACCCGATCCGGTGGAGCCGGAGGTCGTCGCCACTGTCTCCGGGCATCCGGATCCTGGCGAAGACGCCACGGAGGCGCCCGACGTCTCCGTCGCGGGGGTGGGCAGGAAGACCTGAACCTCAGTCCTGGTCCCGCGCCCCCCGCGTGATCCTGGGCAGGACGGCCTCCGCGATGTCGACGAGGGCGCTGTCGTGCGGGAGGAGCCCTGACTCGCTCCACACGGTGAGGTCGTAGGAGCCGCCCCGGTCCTTCCCGTCGAACGCCACGGTCAGCGTCCGGGCGAGCGGCCCCTGCCCCACCGGGCCACTCGCTCCCTCGCCGCTCCCCAGGTCGAACTGGATCTTCATCATGTGGTCCGAGGTGAGCAGCGCGGGCCGCCCGAGGACGGTGAGCTTCCTGGCGTCCCTGCCGTCCCCGTACGTCGTCAGCTTGGCGTACTGGGCGACCGTCAGCTTGTTGTACGTGGCCGAGAGCTCCACGGTGTACGTCTCGAACTCGACCCTGGCCTCGGGCTGGGCGACCTTCCGGTCGGTCAGCGGGGCGGTGCTGTCGGTGCCGGAGGCGTAGACCGACCTCTCGGCAGGGGTGCCGAGGAGCTCGGGCAGCTCGGTCCTGTTGAGCGCGCGGCACAGGTCCGCACCGGTGACGGCCCCGGGCGTGCTCCGGTAGGCGCTGGGCAGCTCCTCGTCCTCGTCGAGCCGGCACGCGGCGGGACGGGAGGCCCCGGTGGCGGCCGTGCCGTCCTCCGGGAGCTTGCCCTCGATCCACAGGGCGCCCCCGATCACCGCGAAGAGGCCGATGGCGAAGGAGGCCTGGGCGAAGGCGTTGGGCTTCCTCTCGACGGGGCGCCGCACCGCGGGGGTGACGGGCGCCGGGGTCACGGGCGCCAACTCGGCTTCCGTCGCAGGCGGCCGGCGCCGGCGGGCGCGCAGGGCGTGGACGACCACGCGCACGCGAAGCGCCGCCCCCAGCAGGAACACCGCGCCGATCACGGCCGGCACCCACCCCTCGCCGTCGACGAGGGCCATGAAGAGGATGCGTACGCCGAACACCGTCCCGACGAGGATGATCAGCGGTTCGCGGATCCAGAAGGGAAGGAGACGGACGAGGAAACCGAGCATCCGGTGATCTCATCAGGATCAAGATCACGGCGGCTGTGATGGAAGCCATAATTCCGGGCCGGTACCCGATTGTGATGAATCGGTGAAGGGCACTCAAGTTGTCAGCTCCGCTCGGCGAAGCCCTCTCGGGCCCGCATGGCGACGGCTCGTCGTGCGGTGCCGGGGGATCCTGTCGTTCGGCGCGCCCTGGTCCCGTCCCCTGGCTGTCAGTTGCGTGCCCGAGCGGCCCCGCGTACGACCCGGCTCTACATGGACCACTGAAGCCGCAAGCCCGGGAGTTGCCCCGCGCGCTGACGGAGGTGTCGCCGGTGGCCGACCACGCGTCGGTCGCCGTGTGACGGGTTCCGGGCAGCGGCCCGTGTGTTGGCCCTTGTTCGCCCTGCATCCGGCATGACCGGCGCTGATCGGGGCAAACGGTTCGCCTGGAGCTGGGGAGGACACCATGACGATGACGGAGCAGCCGGCCGAGTCGGCGGAGAAGGAGAGCGCCTGCTGCGCGCGCCACGACGACCACGTCGGACGGCCCGACGCGGAGCCGCCCGAGCCGGCGCGTGAGCGGGTCAACCGCCGCTGGAACGAGGTGCTTCAGGAGACACGTGTCACGCAGACCGGTGTCCAGATCCTCTTCGGCTTCCTGCTGAGCGTGGCGTTCACCCCGCTGTTCCGTGAGCTGGAGACACCGGACAAGGTCATCTACGTGATGACCGTGGTGTTCGGCGCCTCCGCCACCGGGGCGCTGATCGCACCCGTGTCCATCCACCGCTTCCTGTCCGGGCAGCGGATGAAGGACGAGGTGGTGGCGGCGGCCGGACGCCTGATGGTGTGCGGGATGGTGCTGCTCGCGCTCACCATCGGCTGCACGCTGCTGCTGATCCTGCGGTTCGTGGTGCCGGGCGTGCTCGCCGAGGTGCTGGTGGGCGGGGTCATGCTGTGGTTCGCGCTGTGCTGGTACGTGCTGCCGCTGCTGCTGCGCCGCAAGGCCGCCCGCAGGGCGGAGCGCGAGCAGGCCTGACGGCCGCAGTGCCTGAAGGCGGCCGTGCTCACCGGCGCAGCACCGTCTCCCGGTCCATGTGGGACAGCTTCTCGGGGTTGCGCACGGCGTACAGGCCGGTGACGACGCCGTCGTCGACGCGGACCGCGAGCACGCCGTCGAGTACGCCGTCGAGGTGCAGGACCAGCGCGGGACCGCCGTTGACGAGGGCCGGTCGCAGCGTCACCTCGGCGGTGGCCTTCCGCAGCCCGCCCTGCAGCAGCCGGGCCACCTTGTCCGCGCCGACGACGGGCCGCAGCACCGCCTGTTTGATCCCGCCGCCGTCGCCGAGCAGCACGACGTCCGGCGCGAGGACGTCGAGCAGCCCTTGCAGATCGCCTGTTTCCACGGCCCGCCGGAACGCGTCCAGGGCGTCACGGGTGCGTTGCGGCGAGCCGTCCCCTCGGGGGCGCCTGGCCGCCACGTGGGCGCGTGCCCGGTGCGCGATCTGCCGCACCGCCGACGGTGACTTGCCGACGGCCTCGGCGATCTCGTCGTAGCCGACGTCGAACACCTCGCGCAGCACGAACACCGCGCGCTCGGTGGGCGCGAGGGTCTCCATCACCAGCATCATCGCCATCGAGACGCTGTCGGCCAGTTCGACGTCCTCGGCGACGTCGGGCGAGGTGAGCAGCGGCTCGGGCAGCCAGGAGCCGACGTAGGACTCCTTGCGGCGGCCCAGCGTGCGCAGCCGGGTCAGGGCCAGCCGGGTGGTGATGCGCACCAGGTACGCGCGCCGGTCCCGCACCTCGGCGAGATCGACGCCGGCCCACCGCAGCCAGGTCTCCTGGAGAACGTCCTCGGCGTCGGCGGCCGAGCCGAGCATCTCGTACGCGACGGTGAACAGCAGGTTCCGGTGGGTGAGGAAGTCCTCGGTGGCGGGCCCGGCCCCTCCGCCGCGCCCGCAGTGGTCCCCGCCGCTGCCGTTGCCGCTGGTCACGTCCGCTCCCTGGTCCCGGCTCCCGATCACAGTCATGCGCACAGGACGCAGGCCGGGCCGGTTCTGTGACAGCCACGGCGTGTGGTCCACCTCACTCCCGCCGCCCGTCACACGGTACGGCCGCCCGGCATCTGGTGGGTGTCCCGAACCCGACCACGCGTGAGGACCACACCATGGAAGCCCGTTTCAACCTGTTCGAGAACGACGTCGCCTCCCGTTTCGCCAAGCGGTTCGCCGGCGCGGCGCTGGTGCTCCACGACTCGCCGCTGCCGAAGTCCGTGCAGGAGCTGGTGTCGTTGCGCGCCAGCCAGATCAACCGCTGCGGCCACTGCGTCGACATGCACGTCAAGGAGGCCGCCGCGGCCGGGGAGAGCGAGGTACGGCTGCACCTGGTCGCCGTCTGGCGCGAGACCAGGGTGTTCACCGAGGCCGAGCGGGCCGCCCTCGCGCTCGCCGAGGAGGGCACCCGTCTCGCCGACGCCCACGAGGGCGTGTCCGACGAGACCTGGGCGCTGGTGCGCAAGCACTACGACGACGACCAGACGGCCGCCCTGGTCTGCCTGGTCGGGATGATCAACGCGGCCAACCGGCTGGCGGTCATCACCCACCAGAAGGGCGGCGCGTACGAGGCGGGGATGTTCGCGGCGGTGGTCGCGGAGGGGTGAGGTGAGGAGGTGTCAGGTGAGAGCCGTCCGGCCCGTGACGCGCGGGCGTCACGGGCCGGACGGGACGGACGGGACGGACCGGCTCAGCCGCTCTTGCGGCGGAAGGACCGCTGGTGCGTCGCCGGTCCGTGCGTGGCGCGCACCTTGGACGCGTTCGGGTTTCCGGCGGCCTCGGCCGCCTCCGCCTGCGCACCGCGCTTGCGTTCCAGCGCCTCGCGGAACTTGCGCTTGAGGTCGTAGGTGCCGTCGGCCTCCGGCGTGACCGGGGGCGTCGCGGCGTCGGCCGGCTCCGAACCTTCCGTGGCGGGGGGTTCTGCGGTCATGGTGACCTCCTGGGTTCGGGGACGGACGGGCGAGCTCAGCTTGTCACGTCAGGCCCCGTACGGGCAGCGAATATCGCGGCGCGGTGCCGCTCAGCCGCCGCGGCGCACCTGGGCGGCCCTGCGCGCCTCGGCGAGCTTGCGTGCCTCGCCGGCCTTGCGGGTCCTGCCGCCGGAGCCGCCGCCGCGCGGGGCTCCCTTGCTGGTGCCGAGGCCGCGGAAGGGCTCGTTGACGTTCTTGGGGCGCGGCACGGCGGGCCCGCCGTCGAGGGGGACGCCGGAAGGGGTCTTGGCTCCGGTGATGCGGGTCAGTTCCGCCTCGCCGGAGCGCACGGGGGTGACGGCGGCCCGGATGCCGGCCTCGGCCAGCATGCGGAGCGTCTCACGGCGCCCGCCCGACGCGACAAGCGTGACCACGCGGCCGGAGGCGCCGGCACGGGCGGTGCGGCCCGCCCGGTGCACGTAGTCCTTGGCGTCGGCGGGCGGATCGACGTTGACGACGAGGTCGAGGTCGTCCACGTGCAGGCCGCGGGCGGCGACGTCGGTCGCGACGAGGACGGTGATGCCGCCCTCCTTGAACTGGGCCAGCGTCCTGGTGCGCTGCGGCTGGGACTTGCCGCTGTGCAGGGCCCCCGCGCGCACCCCGCTCGCCCGCAGGTGCCGGGTGAGCCGGTCGACGGCGTGCCTCGTCTCGAGGAACAGCAGGACGCGGCCGTCACGGGCGGCGATCTCCGTGGTGACGGCGTAGCGGTCGGGACCGTGGACGACCAGGAGGTGGTGCTCCATGCCGGCGACCGCGGCGCCGGCCGGGTCGACGGAGTGGACGACGGGATCGTGGAGGTGGTCGCGGACCAGTTGGCCGACGTCGCCGTCCAGGGTGGCCGAGAACAGCATGCGCTGACCTTCGGGGCGCACCTGGGCGAGCAGTCCGGACACCTGCGGCAGGAAGCCGAGGTCGCACATCTGGTCGGCCTCGTCCAGGACCGTGATCCGCACCCGTCCCAGCGTGCAGGCGTTGCGCTCGACGAGGTCGTGCAGACGCCCGGGGGTCGCGACGACCACCTCGGCCCCCTGGCGCAGCGCGGCGATCTGGCGGCTGACCGACAGACCGCCGACCACGGTCGCCGTCCGCAGCCGCAGCGCCTCGGCGTACGGCTCCAGGGCCTGGGTGACCTGCTGGGCCAGCTCGCGGGTGGGCACCAGGACCAGCGCGAGGGGCTGCCTGGGTTCGGCCCGGCGCCCCGCCGTGCGGGTCAGCAGGGGGAGGCCGAAGGCGAGCGTCTTGCCGGAGCCGGTGCGTCCGCGCCCCAGGACGTGGCGTCCGCGGAGGGCGTCGGGCAGCGTGGCGGCCTGGATGGGGAAGGGCTCACGCACTCCGAGCCGGTCCAGGGTGCGCAGCACGGCCTCCGGAAGCCCCAGGGCGGCGAAGGAGCCGTCCGGCGCGGGAGCGGGCGTCACGGCTTGGGGGTGGGTCATCGGGGGAGCCTTCCGCAGGGGACGTGCCGAGGAAGGCCCGGCAAAAGGGTCACCGTACCACCCACCGGACTCACCCTGAGCGGCGTAGCCGGACCGGCTCGGACCGTCCGAGTATGGACGGTTCCGGACTGAGGCGCCTGACCGCGACGGTTCGGTCGACCGGAGGGTCAGGCGCGGGCGGCGCGGCGTGCGGCGTGGGCGACGGGCAGATAGCGGAGCCGGCCCGGCAGGCGCGGTACCACTGTGCGTACGACACGGCCGAGCAGCCGCAGCCGCCGCTCGTCACTCGGCGTCCAGGGAACGTCCAGCCGTTCACGGGCGACGGGCGGCAACAGCCCCTTGGTGACGAAGACTTGAAGCCGCAGCAGGGCGGGGCGCAGCACGGGCCAGAGCAGCCGCAGCACTGCCCCCGCCCCGTCCGGCGGCGGTACGGACCGGCGTGGGTCGAGCAACTCCTCGACGACGACGGTCCGTTCGAGCTCGTCGCGGACGACCGTGTCGAAGTAGGTCCAGAACTCCTCGACGGAGCCCGGCATGTCGCGCTCGCGGATGCCGAGGATGCGCCCGAGCCGGCGCGCCTCCGCGTGCAGCCGCCGCTCCCCCGCCTCGTCGAACGGACGGAACAGGTACTCGGCGGCCCGCAGGAAGACGGGGAAGCCGGTGGCGTGCACCCAGGCGTAGGGGGCGGGGGTCAGCGCGTGGTACGGGCGGCCCCGGGTGTCGGTGCCCTTGATGTCCCGGTGCAGCCGCCGCAGCCTGCGCCCCTCCTCGACGGCGCGGTCACCGCCGTAGACCCACAGCTGCAACGAGTCCAGCGAGCGGCGGGCGCGGCCCCAGGGGTCGGTGCGGAACACGGAGTGCTCGTCGACCCCGGCGCCGACGGCCGGGTGCGCGACCTGGAGGACGAGGGCGGCGGGGAGGTACAGCAGGACGCGGATGTCGCCGACCATGTCCCAGAGGAGGGTGTCGGGGGTGAACGGCACGGGATCGGCGCGCTCGGCGGGGAGCGGGCGGTCACCGTCCGGCACCGGTCCCGGTATCGCCTCGCCGGCGGAGTGCGCCGCCCGTCCCGTGTCCATACCTCCAGCCTCCCACGCCCCTCCCGCAGCGGTACGGGCGCGTCCGGCCGGGCCGTCAGGGCAGCTCGGGACGCACCAGCGCCCTGGCGATCGGCTCGCCGGTATGCCGGGCGTACGTCATCCGCTCGCGCACCTCACGGAGCGTGCGCGGACGGTATCCGGGTCCGGCGCAGCAGCTCTTGTGGAAGTGGATGCCTGCGTGCAGCAGCAGGGAGAGCACCCTCCAGCCCTCGGTGTCCCTGCGCGGCGGCGGGGCGAAGGCGGAGCCGACGTGGATCAGCGTGCCGGCGCAGCGCGGGCACACCCGCTGGTCGCTCCCGGCGGTCCTCGCAGGCGTCGGGTGCGGCTGCTTGTAGGAGGCCCGGCACGGCAGGCAGACGAAGGAGGTCTTGGCGGGAGGCATGGGGGTCAGGGTAGAGGGAGGCGCGGCGCCGCTCCACGCCTTTGTGACGCCCGCCGGACGGCTGCCACCGCGTTTCGTCCGCGCCCCGCCGGGACACCCGGCGCGGGTCGGACGGCGGTCCGGCCCGGCAGCACCCGGCGACGGAGGGATCACGCACATGACCTCGCACGACGCACCCGGCACGGCCGTCGTCACGGGGGCCTCGTCCGGTATCGGGTGGGAGTACGCGACCCGGCTAGCGGCGCGCGGCTGGGGGCTGGTGCTCGTCGCCCGGCGGGCCGAGCGGCTGGACGTCCTCGCGAAGGAGGCGCTCAAGGAGGGCGCGGCGGGCGTCGAGACGCTGGTGGCGGATCTGGGGAGCCCTGAGGACCTGTCCCGTGTCGTGGAGCGGGCGTCCGGAGACGACGTGGACCTCGTGGTCAACAACGCGGGCATCAACGGTTACGGCCCGTTCGCCGAGGTGGACCGGGATCTCCTCACCCGGGTGGTGAACGTGAACGTCGTGGCGCTCACGGCGCTCACCCGGGCCGCCGTGCCCGGCATGCTGGCGCGCGGGCGGGGCGGGGTGGTCAACGTGGCGTCGCTGCTGGCCTTCGCCGGCGACCTGCCGCCGGACCCGCTCCCCCGGCGGGCCGTCTACGCCGGGACCAAGGGGTACGCGGTGACGTTCACCCGCACCCTGGCCGCCGAGCTGGCCGGAACGCCGGTACGGGTGCAGGTCGTGTGCCCCGGGCTCACGGCGACGGAGTTCCACCTGGGTGCCGGGGACACCCCGGTGGCCGGGGAACGGCGCGTCCATGACGAGGGCGGGATGCCCGCGGCGGACGTGGTGTCCGCGTCCCTGGCCGGCCTGGAGGCAGGTGAGGTGGTGTGCGTGCCCGGCCTGACGGACGCGGAGGCCGTGGCCCGGCTGGCGGAGGCGGAGCTGACCCTGCGCGCGGGGTCGGGCAGCCGCATGGCACCCCGCTACGCTCACGGAGAGTGACGGTCAGGCGCTGTCCGCCAGCTCGGCGTGCCCCTGGGCGCGGGCGCAGTGGGCGCAGCAGAAGAACTGGCCGCCGGCCTGAAGACCGTGGCCGAGCACCTTGCAGCCGCAGTTGTCGCAGATGGGCGCCATCTTGTGGGCGGCACACTCGATGCTGTCGAACGTATGGACGGAATCGTCGACCGTGCGCACCTCGAAGGAGAGGGCGTAGTCGTTCCCGCACACTTCACAGATCGCCATGATCCGCTCCCTTCCGCAGTGCGGACCGAGTACCGCGCCGGGCGCGACGTCATGCGCGGAAAATGCGGGACCGACGGTCCCACATTCAAGTAGAGCCGCCTTACGGGAAGTTCACAGTCCCTACACTCCCGATCATGACAACTGGAACCCCTCTCGCCGGGGCCGTGGCCGACGACGCCGCCGAGCCGTCCCTCTTCGCGACCATGTCCACGATGCGGGCGATGCGCCGCCTGCGCCCCGACCCGGTGCCGGACGAGCTGCTCGACCAGCTGATACAGGCGGCCGTGTGGGGCCCCAGCGGCGGCAACATGCAGCGTTACGAGTACGTCGTCGTCACCGACCGTACGGTCATGGCCGAGCTGGCGCCTTTGTGGAAGCGGTGCGTGGACGCGTACCTGGCGACGACCGGCAAGTACGCCCCCGAGGGCATGGACGAGGCGGCGTACGGGCGCATGGTCGCCGCGATCGAGTACCAGCGCGACCACTTCGCCGACACCCCGGCGCTGATCATCCCGTGCTACCAGTTCCCCCCGCCGCGGATCGAGGAGGAGGGTCTGCGGATCTACGCCGAGGCGCTGGGCGCGGAGGCGACGGAGCGGATGGGACGCATCCAGGAGCGGTTCTCCGCCCTCGCGGAGGGGTCCTGCGTCTATCCCGGCGTACAGAACCTGCTGCTCGCCGCGCGCGGGCTGGGCCTGGCGGCCAACATCACCATCTGGCACCTGTTCCTCGAGGCGGAGTGGAAGGCGGCGCTCGGCATCCCCGAGGGCATGAACACGTTCGCGGTGATTCCGGTGGGGTGGCCGCAGGGCAACTTCGGGCCGGTCCGGCGCCGGCCGGTCTCGGAGGTCGTCCACCGGGACCGGTGGTAGGACGTACGACGCGGTACGGCGGGCGTACGCAGCTGTACGGCCGCCGTACGGCTTCCCGCCGTGGCCGCAAGGGCGTCTCGGTCGTTGTGCTCCACGACGGATCACTGTGCGACGGAGCAGGGGGCTCGATGGGCAGGACGACCCAGCGGGAGTGCGGAACGGCCGGCCGGCGCGGGCCCGACCAGGAGCGTCCGGCGGCGTGGAGCGCGTACGGCAAGCTGGTCCGCCTCTTCCGTGAGCGCGCGGGGCTCACCCAGCAGGCCCTCGCGGACGCCATCGGCTACTCGATGGAACAGGTCGCCTCCGTCGAACAGGGCCGCCGCCCGGCGAAGGCGGTCTTCACGGAGGCGGCGGAACGCGTCCTGGACGCGGGCGGGGCGCTGCGCGTGCTCCAGCCGGACGTGGACCGGGCCAGACTCCCGCTGTTCTTCCAGGACTTCGCCCTCCTGGAGGCGGAGGCGGTGAGCCGCTTCTCGTACGACCCGATGCTGGTGCCGGGGTTGTTGCAGACGGAGGCGTATGCGCAGGCGCTTCTTGAAGCACACTTCCCTCCTCTGGACGCGGAGACGGTCGAGCAACGGGTGGCTGCCCGTATGGCCCGGCAGTCGCTGCTGACCCGCAGGAATCCCCCACTGGTTTTCGTGTTCATCGTGGAGGAGTCCGCGATCAGGCGCGTGATCGGCAACACGGCTGTGATGCGGCAACAGTTGGCGCGCCTGCTGGAGTGCTCGGCCATGCGCAACGTCGAGTTGCAGATCATGCCCACGGCTCGAGGTGCCCACAGCGGACTCAACGGCCCGATGGTGTTGTTGGAGTCGACCGACCGTAAACAGCACGTCTATGTTGAGGCCCAGGACATCGTGAGTGTGAGGTCCGACCGACATGAGGTGAGCGAGTTCTGGCTTCGGTATGGAACGCTGCGAACGCAGGCCCTCAACACCGAGGAGTCCTCGTGCCTCATCGAGCGCATGGTAGGGGAGCTATGAGCAGCGACCTTGAGTGGGTCAAGAGCAGCTACAGCGGGACGAGCGGCGGCGACTGCGTCGAGGTCGCCGCCCGTGAGAACTCCGTGTACGTACGGGACTCCAAGGCCGTGGACGACGGCGCCCCCGTACTGCGGACCGACCGCGCGCAGTGGGCGGCGTTCGTGACGCTCGTGTCCGCGGTTTGACCTCAAGCATGCTTGCGGTCCTGGCGTCCGGGATCACCGTCGACCAGGAGAACGCCGACGCGTTCCGCTGACGGGTTCCGGCTCACCGCGAGCCCGTTCACGTCGACTCGTGCGGCGTGGGGAGAGGTTGTGATGCCGGGCGCGCCCATGGTGCACCGGCCCGGACCGCTCGTGCGGTCCGGGCCGGTGTGGTCTCCGCAAGGGGGTGGCGGCGTCAGGCCTCCACCGCGAACTCCGCACGGAACCGCCGCGTGTGGTCCACCTGCCGTACCGGGCCCGTCAGGGTGACCTCCGCCGTCAGGCGGGTCTCCGTGCTGGACGCCGCCAGGCGGAGTTCCAGGGAGCCCGGTTCGACGATCCGGTGACCGTCGCGGCCGGTGAAGGACGCCACGTCCGCCGGGACCGTGACGCGCACCCTGCGCTCCTCGCCCGGCTCCAGGTCCAGGCGGGCGTAGCCGACCAGGCGCTGGACCGGCTGGACCACGGAGGCGACCGGGTCGTGCAGGTAGAGCTGGACGACCTCCGTGCCGGCCCGCTCCCCCGTGTTGCGCACGGTGAGGGAGGCGGTGAACTCCCCGTCCGTCGGCGCCTCTTCGGCGTCCACGGTCAGGTCGCTCCACGCGAACGTCGTGTACGTCAGCCCGTGTCCGAAGCCGAAGGCCGGCGTCGGGTCGATGTTGGACACCTCGCTGGCCTGGGCGAGCGGGGCACCCAGGTACGTGGTCGGCTGGGAGCCGGGGGTGCGCGGGACGCTGACCGGGAGGCGGCCGGAGGGGTTCGTACGTCCGCTGAGCACCCCGGCGATGGCGCGGGTGCCCGCGACGCCCGGGAAGAACGACTGCACGATCGCCGCCGAGTCCTGCACCGCGCGGCCGAGCGCGTAGGGGCGGCCCGCGAGCAGGACCGTCACCACCGGGGTGCCGGAGTCCAGCAGCGCGTCCAGCAGCTGCTGCTGGGCGCCCGGCAGCGACAGCGACTCCGCGTCGCAGCCCTCACCGCTGGTGCCGCGGCCGAACAGGCCGGCGCGGTCACCGAGCGCCACGACGACGATGTCGGCGTCACGCGCCGCGTCCACGGCCTCCGCGATGCCGGACAGGTCCCCGTCGTCGACGCCGGTGCCGCGGACGACGGTGATCTCGGCGTCGGGGAACTCGGCCGTCAAGCTCTCGCGCAGGTCGGGCAGTTCGATGCCGACGGGGATGTCCGGGTACTTCACGCCCACGTGCTGCGGGAAGGAGTAACAGCCCAGGACGGCGGACGGTTCGGTGGCGTTGGGGCCGACGAGCGCGATCCGGCGGGGGCGGTCCAGCGGCAGGGTGCCGTCGTTGCTGAGCAGGACGACCGCCTTGTCGGCGATCTCCCGGGCCAGTTCGCGGTTCTCGGGACCGTCGAGGTCGATCTTGCCGCGCAGGGCCTCGGGGTCGTCCAGGTCGGCGCCGTCGAACGCGGGCGGCACCGGGCTCCAGTCGGGGTCGAGCAGGCCCAGCTCCGCCTTCTGGGTCAGGACGCGGCGCAGGGCCCGGTCGATCAGGGACTCCGGCACCCGGCCCTCGGTGACGGCCTCCACGAGCGGGGCGCCGAACGTCTTGACCGTGGGCAGTTCGATGTCGACGCCCGCCTCGAGCGCGGCGCCGGCCGCGTCGGCGAAGTCGCCCGCGACCCCATGCAGCGTCTTGAGGAACGCGATGCCGAAGTAGTCGGCGACGACCGTGCCGTCGAAGCCCCACGTGTCCCGGAGCAGCCCGGTGAGCAGGCTCTCGTCGGCCGCGGAGGGAACACCGTCGATGTCGGTGTAGGCGTGCATGACGGAACGCGCGCCGCCCTCGCGGATCGCCATCTCGAACGGCGGGAGCAGCACGTCGGCGCGCTCGCGCGGCCCCACGGACGAGGGGGCGAGGTTGCGTCCCGCGCGGGAGGCCGAGTAGCCGACGAAGTGCTTGAGGGTGGCGACGATCCCGGCGGACTCCAGGCCCTGGACGTAGGCGGTGCCGATGGTGCCGACGAGGTACGGGTCCTCGCCGATGGTCTCCTCGACGCGGCCCCAGCGGGCGTCGCGGACGACGTCCAGGACGGGCGCGAGACCCTGGTGGACGCCGACGGCCCGCATGTCACGGCCGATGGCGGCGGCCATCTTGCGGATCACGTCCGGGTCGAAGGTGGCGCCCCAGGACAGCGGGACGGGGTAGGCGGTGGCGCCCCAGGCGGCGAAGCCGGCCAGGCACTCCTCGTGCGCGACGGCGGGGATGCCGAAGCGGTTCGCCGAGGTGATGCCGGTCTGGGTGCGCAACAGGGAGAGCGCGCCGAGCGCCGGGTCGACGGGGGCGGTGCCGAAGGGGCGGGTGAGCTGGCCCAGGCCGGACGGAAGGAGCGTGTCGAGGTCGACGGCCTCCTCCATGTCGTGCTGGTGCGGGGCGACCTCGCCGCCGTCGGCGGAGGCGCCGACCCACACGCCGTACAGCTGGGCGATCTTCTCCTGGAGGGTCATGGCGCCGATCAGCGCGTCGACCCGGGCGGAGACGGGGTGGGAGGGATCGTTCCAGAGGGGGATTTCGGGGGTGGTCTCTACGGCCACGTTCGCGGTCACTTTCCTCCGACACCCATCAGACCCTGGACCAGGGCGCGACGGGCGAACAGGTAGACGAGCAGGATGGGCACCATGGACAGCACCACGGCTCCCAGCAGCCCGGGGATGTCGATGCCGTGTTCGGTCTGGAAGTCGTACAGGCCCAGCGTGACGACCTTGGTGGCGTCGGACTGGGTCAGCACGAGCGGGAACAGGAAGCCGTTCCATGCCTGCAGCGCGGAGAAGACCACGATGGTGGACAGTCCGCCCCGGGACAGCGGCAGCACGAGCTGGAAGAACATCCGGCGCGGGGTGGCGCCGTCCATGGCCATCGCCTCGTACAGCTCCGGGGAGATGTCGCGCATGGCGCCGCTGAGGATGAGCGCCGACATCGGCAGGCAGAACGCGGCCGTGGGCAGGATGACGCCGAGCAGGTTGTCGTACAGGCCGGCTTCGCTGATCAGGTAGAACATCGGCACGATGACGGCCTGCGCGGGGATCGCCAGGCCGAGCAGGAACAGCCGGAAGATCGCCGACGTGGTCCTGCCCCGGCTGCGCACGATGGCGTAGGCGAGCGGCGGGACCAGCAGCAGCACGATGCCGATCACGCAGGCGGTCACGACGAGCGTGTTGAGGAAGTACTGGCCGAAGCCCGAGTCGAAGGCGCCGGTGAAGTTGTCCAGGGTGAAGGTGTCCGGGAAGGACACCGGGCCGTTCTGGGCGTAGTCCTGGCGGGTGCGCAGGGTCGCCGCGAGCATCACGTACAGCGGCAGGCCGACCAGGAACAGCCAGACCACCGAGCCGGCGCCGGCCAGGTAGTTGGGGCGGCGCCTCATGACACACCTTCCATGGAGCTGCGCATCTTGTCGTAGCCGGAGACCTTCACCACGACCAGGGAGATGATGGTGGCGGCGACGACCAGGGCGAGGGCGATGGCGGAGCCGGCGCCGAAGTCGAAGCCCTTGAAGGCCTTGTCGTACATGTAGTAGGCGCTGATGGTCGTGTCGGTGCCGGGGCCGCCCTGGGTGAGGATGAGGACGGTCTCGAAGGTGGTGAGGCCACCGACGATCATCAGGATCATCGACGTGATCATGGAGTTGCGGAGCTGCGGCAGCGTGATGTGGAAGAACTGCCGGTAGCGGCCCGCGCCGTCGATCTCCGCGGCCTGGTACAGGACCTGCGGGATGGAGCGGGCGGCGCCCTGGTAGATCAGCGTGTGGAACGGGGTGAACTGCCAGGTGCTGACGAACGCCAGCACGCCGATGGCGGTGGCCTGTTCGCCGAACAGGTTGCCGTCGCCGAACAGCCAGGCGGCGTCGGCGGGGATGCCGAAGTTCGGATCGAGCAGCGCGCGCCACAGCACCGAGACGGCGGTGGCGGACAGCAGCAGCGGGATGAAGTAGATGACGGACAGCACCGCGCGGTTGCGCTGGTGGCCGGCCGCCCAGACGCCGAGCAGGATGCTCAGCGGGGTCTGGAGTACCACGCCGAGCGCGGTGAGCAGCAGGGTGAGCCAGACGCTCTTCAGCATCACCGGGTCGTCCAGAAGGCGCGACCAGTTGTCGGTGCCGACCCACTGGGGCGAGCCGAGCCCGTTCCAGCTCATGAAGGACAGCACCGCGACCATCACGAGCGGGACGATGGCGAAGAGCGTGAAGAACAGGGCGGCGGGCAGCGCCCAGGCGAAGCCCGGGCGGCCCACCGTGGATATGGAGGGGGAGGCGGCCGGCCGCCGCCGGGACTCCTTGCGGAGCCCGGCGGCGGGCGGGGCGCTCGTGATCTTTGTGGTCATGAGCCGTTCGTCACTCGGTCGGGAGGGCCTGCATGGCCTTGATGAAGCCGTCCGCGTCGAGCTGTCCGTTGAAGAACTGCTGGATGGCCTTGTGCATGTCCGAGGCCGCCGACTGCGGGTACGCCTGGTCCCAGGAGAGCTGGAACGACGGCGCGTCGGCCACCAGGTCGTACTGGAAGCGGGAGTACTCGGGCGTCGCGGACGTCTCGATGAACTCGTCGGTGTTGGTCGTGGTGGTGAGGTTGCCGACGTCGAGCTGCGCCTTGACGAACTCGTCGGAGTACATCAGCTCGAGGAACTTGGCGACGGCCTCGGGGTGCTTGGTCTTCTTCAGCACCGAGTAGTAGTTGTTCGTGTTGCCGGCGACGTTCTTCGGGTCGCCCTTGCCGCCCGCGACGGTCGGGAAGGCGGAGTAGCCGAGACCCGTCTCCGCGAAGTCCGGGTGGTCGGTGAGCTGCTGCGAGTAGTACCAGGAGCCCATCAGCTCGAAGCCGGCCTTGTCCTGGGCGACCAGCGCGACCGAACCGCCGTTGGTGTACTTGACGGAGTCGTAGTTCTTGCCGAAGGCGCCCGCGTCGACGAGCTCCCTGATCATCTTCAGGGCCTTCTTGGCCTCCGGGGCCTCCCAGGCGCTCTTGTCGCCGTCGATGGCCTTCTGGAAGAGCTCCGGGCCGGCTATGCGGTCGAAGAGGTACTGGAACCACATCTGGGTGGGCCAGACGTCGCCGCCGCCGAGCGCGATCGGGGTGACGCCCTCGTCCTTCAGCTTCTCCACCGCGTTGAGCAGGTCGTCCCAGGTCTTCGGCGGCTGGACGCCCGCCTTCTTGAGGACGTTCTTGTTGTGGAACAGCAGGACCGGCTGCGTGCCGCGCATCGGGATGCCGTACGGCTTGCCGTCGACGACCGCGTTGTTGAAGACGGACGGGAGGAACTTGCTCTCCAGGTCCGGGTTCTTCTTGATGAAGCCGTCCAGCGGGAGCAGCAGGTCGGCCTTGACGAAGGGCTTGATGCTGCCGCCGCCCCAGTTGAAGAAGACGTCCGGGGCCTGCGGGGTGCTGATGATCGTCTGAAGCTTCTTCTGGTAGTCGGCACCGGGGATGGTGTCGAGGACCGCCTTGACGTCGGACGTCTCGTTGAACTTGTCGACGATCTGCTTCTCGATCTTGTTGGTGGCGTCCCCGTAGACAAGGATATGAATCTTGCCGTCGTCCGCCGCCGCCCCGCCGTTGCCGTCACCGCAGGCGGACAGGCTCAGGGCCAGGGCGAGCGTCGCACCAGTGGCGATCAGTCTGGGCAAGCGCGCACGTGTCTTCATCGTTCGCCTTTCGAAAGTTTCGGCATCATCGCCGAAAGTCCATGCCGAGGGACAGTAGGTCAGACGGGAGTTGGGGTCAACGGTCGGGTCGCAACTCGCCCGAAACGTTATCGACACGCGGTGCTCTATCCTGCGGGTATGCGTGAAGACGACGAGGCGAGCGGGCGTGTCACCCTGGCTGCGGTAGCGAAAGAGGCCGGGGTTTCGATGCCGACAGTTTCGAAGGTGCTCAACGGCCGTTCGGATGTCTCACGCGCGACGCGTGCGAAGGTGGAGAAGCTGCTGGACCTGCACGGCTATCGGCGGCGCGTGCAGCCCGCCGCCCGCTATCCGCTCGTCGAAATCGTGTTCCACGAGCTGGAGAGCGTGTGGGCGATGGAGCTGATACGGGGCGTGGAGAACGTCGCAAAGGAGAATCGCGCGACGGTCGTGCTCACGGAGAGCGGCACCCGGCACACCCCCGACCCGGACTGGCTGCCGGGTGTGTTGCAGCGCCGGCCGCTCGGCGTGGTGCTGGTCTTCTCCAGCCTGCCCGAGGACATCAAGCGCCAACTGCGGGCGGCCGCCATCCCGTTCGTCGTCATCGACCCGGCGGGCGACCCCGACCCGGACGTGCCGTCGGTCGGCTCGGCCAACTGGGCCGGCGGCCTCGCCGCCACCCGCCACCTCACCGAGCGCGGCCACCGGCGCATCGCCATCATCACCGGCCCAGGCGACATGCTGTGCTCCCTCGCGCGCCTCGACGGCTACCGCTCGGCCATGGCGATGGCGGGCCTGGAGGTGGACCCACGGCTGACCTGCTTCGGCGACTTCCACGTGCAGGGCGGTTTCGAGCAGGCCATGAAGCTGCTGGAGGGACCCGACCGGCCCACCGCGATCTTCGCGGGCAGCGACCTCCAGGCGCTGGGCGTGCTGGAGGCGGCCCGCGTGAAGGGGCTGCGGGTGCCCGAGGATCTGTCGGTGGTCGGCTACGACGACGTACCGCTCGCCCAGTGGTCCAGCCCGCCCCTCACCACGGTCCACCAGCCGCTGCGGCACATGGCCGAGGAGGCCTCCCGCATGCTGCTCCGCCCGGACGACCCGGGCGCGTCGGCCCAGCGGATCGAGTTGGCCACGCATCTGGTGGTGCGGCAGAGCACGGCGGTGCTGGAGGACTGACCCGGCGACCACAGCGGACCGCCCGCTCTCCGTGCAGGCGTCACACCGTAGGGCCGTCGCCGAGCGCGGCCGTCACGGGAGGTCGCCGCGCAGGTCACGGGGACTGTCCGGCCGATACTGGACCGCGCGCCTCTGCGCACGCCCCGCTGGGGCCGGCCACGGGGCAACGCGCCCCCGGCCGAGCCGGCCGGCCAGGCAACCGCACAGTCCACGGGCCCTGCCCGGCCGACACTGCGCAGGACCGCGCAGCACTGCGCACGCCCCCTGGGGCCGGCCACGGGGCGACGCTCCAGGTGAGCCCGGTCGGCACGGCAGGTCGCCGCGCAGTCGCGGCAGGCCCCTGCTCAGCCGGCCCAGGCGTGGGACCGCGCCACGACCGACAGCGCACCGCTCGCCGGACCACGGCGGGGGTCAGTCCGTGGAATCCCGCTCCCGCCGCAGGCGGCGCAGTAGGACGCGGAGATCCAGCGCGGCCGTCAGGGCGAGGACGCCGCAGACCACGGCGAGGAACGTCAGCGGGCCACTGCCGGGGCTGTCGCCCGCGTCCGCCCCCGCCGCCCACACCGCGAACAGCACGGCTCCCGCGACGAAGAGCGGCACGAAGACGGACGCCAGCAGCAGCCGCAGCCTCAGCGGGCTGCGCGCGGTGACCGGCTCGGTGCCGGTCCGCGGGTACCTGCGGCCGACCATCCCCGAGCGGGCACGGGGGACCGGCTCACGGCCGGATCCGTTACGGCTGTCGCGCACGTCGGCCCACCTCCTTCGCCTCGTCCCCCGGGCCGGGTAGCCCCGGTCGTGGGCGGCAAACCGGACCCCGTCTCGACCCGCCCCGCACGGGTACCCGGTGCACCGGACCGGAGTGGCCGGAGGAGGTGGCCGGGCATGGTGAGCGCGTCGGTGACGGTTCCGTCGGGTGCGGTGGCCCTGCGCGGTGATCTGGAGATCCCCGTGGGGGCGAGCGGTGTGGTGCTGTTCGCGCACGGCAGCGGCAGTTCGCGGCTCAGCCCGCGCAACCGGGCCGTCGCCGGAATGCTGCGCAGGGCGGGGTTCGGCACGCTGCTGCTGGACCTGCTGACCGCGGCGGAGGAGGACGAGGACGCGGCGACGGGCCGGCACCGTTTCGACATCGGTCTGCTGGCGGGGCGCCTGGCGCACGCCGTGGACTGGCTGGAGGACCGGACGGACGCGGTGGACCTGCCGGTGGGGCTGTTCGGGGCCAGTACGGGAGCGGCGGCGGCGCTCGTCGCGGCGACGGAGCGGCCGCGGCGGGTGTCGGCGGTCGTCTCGCGGGGCGGACGCCCCGACCTGGCGGGCGACGCGCTGCCGTTGGTGGCGTGCCCGGTGCTGCTGGTGGTGGGCGGTGCGGACACGCAGGTGCTGGACCTCAACCGTGAGGCCGCGCGGCGGCTGTCCGCGCCGTACCGGCTGGACGTGGTGCCCGGCGCCACGCATCTGTTCGGCGAGCCGGGCGCGCTGGAGCGGGTCGCGGAGCTGGCCGCCGGATGGTTCACCGAACACCTGGGGTGAGAGGGGCGAGCCGCGCCGGGGAGACCGGCGCGGCTCGCCCGTCGTGCTCAGCTGGTGCTGCAGGAGACCGTGGGCCAGTTCCAGTTGCCGTTGGTCTGGATCGTCACCCCCCAGTTGTTCCCGCTCCCGTTCGGCCGGGCGACGAGCGTCTGGCTGCTGGGGTAGGAGGTGGTGACGTTCCAGGTGCTCAGCACCCTCGCCGGGGACGGTACGTTCATCGTCACGGTCCAGTTGTCCGAGCCATTCACCGCGACGTTGAGGTTGTACCGGTCGCCCCAGACGCTGCCCGCGGACAGGGTGGCGGCGCAGGAGCCGCCGCCTCCGCCGCCCCCTCCCCCACCGCCGGAGCCGTCGGGGGCGACCGCGCGGCCGGTCTGCGGGGAGATCATGCCGGCGCACAGCCCGCGGGAGGCGAGGTTCTGCGCGATCCGCGGGATGGCGGCGATGGTGTTCGCCGGCCAGTCGTGCATGAGCATGACCTGCCCGTTGTTCAGGCGGGAGGCCGCCTGCACGATGGCGTCGGTGCTCGCGTTGTTCCAGTCCTGCGAGTCGACGTCCCAGATGACCTCGGTCAGACCGTACTTGGCCTCCACCGAGCGCAGGGTGGAGTTGGTCTCGCCGTAGGGCGGGCGGAACAGCTTGGGTGTACCGCCCCCGGCGCTCGCGATCGCCTGCTGGGTGCGGGAGATCTCCGACTCCATCTGGGCCTGGCTCAGCTGGGTCATGTGCGGGTGGGTGTAGCTGTGGTTGGCGACCCACATCCCCGCGTCCACCTGGGCCTTGACCAGCGAGGGGTTGGCGGCGGCGTTCTGGCCCGTGTTGAACATGGTGGCCCGCAGGCCGTTCTGCTTCAGCGCGTTGAGCAGGTTCATGGTGCTGCCGGTCGCCGGGCCGTCGTCGAAGGTGAGGGCGACGTACCCGTTGCAGGCGGCCGCCTCGGCGGGGGCGGCGCCGACGCCCGTGGTCACGGTGGCGGCCACGGTCAGTGCGGCGGCGGCCACTCCCGGGACCAGGTACCGGGTGACGGGCCGGCGCTTTCCGGTGCTCATGTGTGGGGGTCCTCCTCGTGCGGGAATCAGCTTGCGCTGCAGGACACCGACGGCCAGTTCCAGTTGCCGTTGGTCTGGATCGTCGCGCCCCAGTTGTTGCCGTTGCCGTTGGGCCTGGCGACGAGGGTCTGGCTGTCGGGGTAGGAAGCGGTCACGTTCCAGGTGGCGGCGACCTTGGCGGGGGACGGGACCCGCATGGTCACGGTCCAGTTGCTGGAACCGCTCACCGAGACGTTGAGGTTGTAGCGGTCGCCCCACTGCTGGCCGGCCGACAGGGTCGCGGTGCAGCCGCCGTTGCCGCCACCGCCACCACCGCCGCCACCGCCACCACCGCCGCCGGAGCCCTCGCTCACGGTGATGTTGGAGCTGCCGGAGCTCTGGTAGCCCTCGGTCGCCATGATCATGTAGTTGTGGTTGCCCAGGTTCATGCCCTTGCTCGCCCAGGCGTCGAAGTGGTTGCCGCTGGTGATGGTGCCGCCGGTGCGCTTCTGCTGCCGGACGCTCCAGTACTGGTCGAAGGTGCGGGTGCCTTCGATGGAGGGGGCGTTGTACCGGGTGGTCTTGTAGATGTCGTAGGTGCCGCCGTCGGTGGTGACGGTGCCCTTGTACTCACCCGTGGGCCGGTAGGTGCCCCAGTTGTCGACGATGTAGTACTCGATCAGCGGGCCGGTGGTCCAGCCGTACAGCGTCAGGTACGCGTTGCCGGAGGGGTTGAAGCTGCCGGAGTAGTTGACGGTCTTGCGGCCGCCGGTGCTCCAGCCCTTGCCGGCCACGAAGTTGCCGGTGTTCCGCCACTGGGTGCTGTAGTTGCCGCCGGAGCCCAGGTCCATGGAGACCGTGCCCTGGGCGTCGGTCCAGAAGGAGTACCACCAGCCGTTGTTGGTGCCGGTCTGGTTGGTGGAGATGACGGGGGCGGCGGTCGCGGTGCCGGTGGTGAGGAGCAGTGCCGTGAGCGCGGCGAGAGCGATCGTCCATACGCTCTTCACGCTCATGATCAGTCGGCCGCGTCTGCGGCCGCCGGGGGGAACGGACACATGCATGGGTGACGCCTCCTGTTACGGCTCGATGGGGAGGTCGATGCCGTGACAGTGTTGGCCTGAGCGCGTCGACCGTCAACAGTTTCGGTGAGAGTTTCGAAAAGTTCGTGTGACCGAAGGTCGTGACGCTTCGCAGTTATTCCAGTTCATCCCGCCTGAATGAGTACTTGAGTCGTAAAGCAGTGGCAGGCTGCTCGGGTTCTCATCGAAGATCGATCAAGCGCTTACGAAACTTTCGCATCACGTCGGGGTCGTCCAGCGGGGGGCCGTCTCCGCCCAGGCGGCGGCCCAGCGGGCGAGGTTGCGACGGTGCAGCACGAAGCCGGTGACGGCGTGCACGGCGGCGCCCGCGAGGGCGACGCCGATCGCGGTGAGCAGCGCCCAGCCCGCGGCGCGGCTGCGGACCTCCTCGCCGGTCAGGGGCGCGTCGGTCGCCTCGCCGTCGGAGTCGATCCAGATGCTGACGATGCTGTCGGCGGTCAGTCCGGGTGCGACCTCCGCGCGGGTGGTGCGGGTCCGTCCCTCCCGGGTGACGACCCGGACCTCGACCGGGTAGCGCGTCTTCTTCTCCTCGTCCGAGCCCGGTTCCGGGTGCCGGGGCGCGTCGTGCAGGAGGGTCGCGTCGGCGAGGTGGCGTGTCTGCTGCTGATGACGTGCGACGTCCTGGTAGTGGCGGTGTGCGGCGTCGCCCACCAGGGCGCCGGCCAAGGGCGCCACGGCCAGGACGGCCAGCAGCACGCCGAGCCCCAGCCAGGCCCGCGCGGTGTCGGTGCGGCGGCGCAGCGGGTTGGGACGCCAGGGCCAGAACAGGGGGCGCGGCGGCGGTCCGGGGGGCGGCTGCGGCGCGGGTACGGTACCCGCCACGTCACGTCTCCTTCCGGTAGCGGTCACAGGTGAGGGTTGGGCCGGCCGGGGGCCGGCCGGCCGGCGACGGGTCGGTCGGGGGACAGATCGGGTCGGCGCGGAAGAGGTCGGTCGGTCACGGGCCGGTCGGGCGGGTGAAGGTCGGTCGGTCACAGGCGGGTCGGGCGGGCATGGGTCGGTCGGACACAGGCCGGCCGGGCGGGCATGGGTCGGTCGGACACAGGCCGGCCGGGCGGGCATGGGTCGGTCGGACACAGGCCGGCCGGGCGGGCATGGGTCGGTCGGACACAGGCCGGCCGGGCGGGCATGGGTCGGTCGGACACAGGCCGGCCGGGCGAGGTCGGTCGGGCACAGGCGGTCGAGCTGGGCGAAGGTCGGTCCCGCATAGTCCGGACGGGAGGTCCGTCGCACACAGGCCGGCCAGGCGGGTGCAAGTCGGTCGGTCACAGGCGAGTCGGGTTGCGTAGGTCGGTCGAACAAAGGCCGGGCGGGCGTAGGTCGGTCGAACACAGGCCGGGCGGGCGTAGGTCGGTCGGGCGGGCGTAGGTCGGTCGAACACAGGTCGGTCGGGCAGGCGTAGGTCGGTCGAACACAGGCCGGGCGGGCGTAGGTCGGTCGAACACAGGCAGGGCGGGCGTAGGTCGGTCGGACACAGGCAGGTCGGGCGAGGGGAGGTGGGTCCGGCGCGGTCCGGACGGGCGAGTCGGCCCAGTGCGGTCCGGACGGGCGAGCCGGCCCGGTGCCGTCCGGCCGGACGGGCACAGGCCGGTCAGAGGGCCCCGTCGGCCGGCGGGTGCCGGTGCGCGGCGGTCAGCAGTCCCGCGGCGCCGCGGACGGCGGCGGTGTGCGGGGACGGCACGGGCTGCACCGCACAGTGGAGACCGCCCGGCAGTCCGCCGGTGATGTCGGGGCGCAGCGCTCCCCCGCCGGCCAGCAGCACGCCGCGGCGCAGCGCGGTGCGGGTGAGGGAGGTGCGGTCCTGACGCAGCATCTCCGTCACCATGCCGATCACCGCCTCGGTGATCAGCTCCCCCGGTGTGCCGTCGGACAGGTCGGCGGTGCCCAGGGCGGTGTGCCGGGCGTCGGTGACCGCGCCGTCGGCGAGCAGCACCACCTCGGTGAGGTGCGCGCCGATGTCGACCACCAGCAGCGGCCGGACGTGGTCGGCGCCGGCGGCGAGCGCGACCGCCCGCGCGCCGGGGACCGTCAGGACGGCACGCGGACGGAGTACCCCGACGGCCGTACGGGCCGCGGCACGGTACGCGGGACCGCCGAGCACCGGGGAGGTGACGACGACCAGGGGGCGGCCGATGCGTGGCAGGCGGTGGCCGAGCAGCCGCTCCAGCATGCGGGCGGTGCCGGGTGTGTCGACGATGGTGCCCCGCTGCACGGGATGGACGGCCCCCGAGCCGGGGAACGTGACCGTGGGCACGTCCAGGACCATGCCCCGTCCGGCGACGAACGCGCGGGTGCGGGCGCTGCCCAGGTCGAGAGCGAGACCTGGGCAGCGCCCGCACAACGGCCGGTGCCGGTGCCGTACGGGAGCCGGCCGGGGGCGCCGGATCACGGTCACCGGCCGGCCTCGCGCACCTGCTGGCAGCGCCCGCAGTAGCGGGCCTGGGGGACGATCAGCAGGCGGTGACGCTCCACCGGGCGGCGGCAGAGGTGACAGACGCCGTACGTCCCGGAGTCCATCCGGGACAGCGCCTCCTCGACGTCGGCGAGCACCATGCGGGCCGACGCGGCGAGCTTGACGCCGACCTCGACCTGCGCGGCGTCCTCGCGGACGCGGCGGTCGTCGGCGCGGCTCGCCGTGGCGAACTGCCGCAGCTGTTCGCGGCGGAACAGCAGCTGTTCGTGCAGGTTCTCTCGGAGCGTGGCGAGGTCCTCGGCGCTGAGGATCTCGTCGCGCTCGCCGATGGTCTGATGGGTCACCACTGCACCTCTCGGGCAGAGCGGGGCGGACGGACGTCAGGTGGAGGTCAGGCCGTGCGCTGGCAGCCGACGCAGTACCGGGTGTGCGGCAGGATCTCCAGCCGCTCCGGCGGTACCGGCTTCGAGCAGCCCAGGCAGGTGCCGTAGCTGCCGTCCGCCACGCGCGCGAAGGCCTCGTCGATCTCCTGCAGGACCCGCTTGATGGCGTCCTTCTGGTTCGACATCAGGTGGTCGCCCGGGGCGGCCCCGGTTTCGTCCAGCGCCTTGAGCTGCGCGAGCCTGGTCGTTCGGGCGTGCTCCAGACGCCGGCGGACCTCGTCCGCGGCGAGGTTCGCGGCACGGGGGTCGGTGCGGGGCAGGTCGAGCGACACGTGGTCCTCCTGGAAGGCATGGGTGACGTGGGAGATGTACGGGCTGACGCTTCCACCATGGCCCGGGCCCGCCCGTCTTCCCATCGGGCGCGGGACCCATCTCCGCGGGGGCCGAGGACCCACCCCGTGCGGCATGGGTCCGCCGGCCGACGGGAAATGGGGTGCGGGGCCCATCGACCGGGCCGGGGCGGGCGGGGCAGGCTGGCCGGTGTCCGCCCGGGACAGGGGGTCGCTGCCGCGTGAGGGGCCGCGGTGACCGACAGTAGAGGCAGACGAGGAAGAGGAAGGCGTGACCTCCGTGTCCCTGTACTGGCGGATCTTCGGTCTGAACGCCGTGGTGCTCGGCAGCGCCACGGCGCTGCTGCTGTGGGCTCCGGTGACCGTGTCCGTGCCGGTGCTGCTGACGGAGGCGGTGATCCTCGTCGGCGGTCTCGTCGTGATGCTCGTCGCCAACGCGGCGCTGCTGCGTATCGGGCTCGCCCCGCTGGACCGCGTGACCCGGCTGATGACCACTGTCGACCTGCTGCGCCCCGGCCAGCGGCTGCCCGTGCGGGGCGGCGGCGAGGTGGCCGAGCTGGTGAGTACCTTCAACGCGATGCTGGAGCGCCTCGAGGGGGAACGCGCCTCGAGCAGCGCCCGCGCGATCCTCGCCCAGGAGGGTGAGCGGCGCCGTATCGCCCAGGAGCTGCACGACGAGGTGGGGCAGAGCATGACGGCCGTGCTGCTGGCCCTGAAGCGGGCGTCCGACGAGGCGTCCGAGCCGCTGCGCGAGGAGCTGCTGCAGGCGCAGGAGATCACCCGGGGCAGTCTGGACGAGGTGCGGCGGCTGGTGCGCCGGCTGCGCCCCGGGGTGCTGGACGACCTCGGTCTGGTGAGCGCGGTGACATCGCTGACGACGGAGTTCTCCACGCACACCGGGCTGCTTGTGGCGCGCCGCTTCGACCCGGACCTTCCCGCCCTGGACCAGGAGACGGAGCTGGTGATCTACCGGGTGGCGCAGGAGGGCCTCACCAACGCGGCCCGGCACGCCGAGGCCCGCCGGGTGGAGGTGGCCCTGCGCGCCGCCGGGGACGCCGTCGTGCTGGAGGTGGCCGACGACGGGCGGGGCATCGGCGCCGCCCGGGAGGGCGCGGGACTTCGCGGAATGCGTGAACGCGCGCTGCTGATCGGGGCCACGCTGGACGTCCGGAGTCCGGACGAGGTCTCCGCCGCAGGAACCGGTACCCGAATCCGGCTGACCGTGCCGGCCGTCAGGAAGCAGTCATGAACGACCAGGACATCCACGCGGACCGCCCCGCGGAGAGGATCCGCATCCTCCTCGCCGACGACCACGCGCTGGTGCGGCGCGGGGTCCGGCTCATCCTCGACCGGGAGCCGGATCTGGAGGTGGTCGCCGAGGCGGGCGACGGGGCCGAGGCGATCGCCATGGCCCGGACCCATGACGTGGACCTCGCGGTGCTGGACATCGCCATGCCGCGGCTGACCGGTCTCCAGGCGGCGCGGGAGCTGACCGCGCAACGGCCGGGGCTGCGCATCCTGATGCTGACGATGCACGACAACGAGCAGTACCTGTTCCAGGCGCTGAAGGCCGGGGCGGGCGGCTACGTCCTGAAGTCCGTCGCCGACCGGGACCTGGTCGCCGCCTGCCGGGCGGCGATGCGGGACGAGCCGTTCCTGTACCCGGGGGCGGTGACCGCCCTGATCCGCAACTACCTTGACCGGGTACGGCACGGCGAGGAGGCGCCCGAGCAGCTGCTCACGCCGCGCGAGGAGGAGGTGCTGAAGCTGGTCGCCGAGGGCCATTCGTCGAAGGAGATCGCGGAGCTGCTGTTCATCAGCGTCAAGACGGTGCAGCGGCACCGGGAGAACCTGCTGCACAAGCTGGGGCTGCGGGACCGCCTCGAGCTGACGCGTTACGCGATCCGCGCGGGGCTCGTGGAACCTTGACGTCCCGCGCCCCGGGCCGTGCCGCCCGACTTCCGCTGAGAGCCGCCGCGGCCGTCCTGGCCGCGTTCGCGGCCGTCCTGCTGACCCTCGGTTTCACCTCCGGCGCGGCGCCCGCGTCGGCCGTCACCGCGGGCCCGGCGTCCCCCGCCTACTTCCCGGCGTCCCCCGGCACGCCGACGTACTCCTCCGGGACTCAGCCGCACAGCGACGAGGCGTACGTCGCCGCCCGTACGGTGCTCGCCCGGCCGGAGCGGGACACCGGGAGGCAGGACACGGCCACCGGTCCCCTCCTGTTCACGCCCCCGTACACCCCGCGCGTCCCGCCCCGGCCCGCGCGCCCCGCTCCCGCGGCCGGGCACGCGCCGCCCGCCGCCGCGCACGTCCCGGCGGACCTGGGGAGGGCGCCGCCCGCCGCCTCCAGCACCTGAGCCGTCCCCCTTTTATTCCGCTTTCCGCGTGCCCGCCGACGGGCACGTGTGCCTTGCTGGAGGCATCTGTGAAACGTCCCGCCCGCGTCAGGGCGTTGTTCGCGCTCGCCGTGATCGCCGTGTCCGTGTTCGTCGCCGTCACCGTCCCCGTCCGTCTCGGGCTGGACCTGCGGGGCGGCACCCAGATCGTGCTGGAGACCCGTTCCACCGAGACCCTGGAGGCCGACGCCGAGGCCACCGACCGCACCCTGGAGGTGCTGCGCGGCCGGGTCGACGCCCTCGGCGTCGCCGAGCCCACCATCGTCCGCTCCGGCGACCGGCGGATCATCGTCGAGCTGCCGGGCGTGCAGGACCCGCGGAAGGCGGCCGACGTGCTGGGCCGCACCGCGCAGCTCTCCGTGCACCCGGTGAAGGGGCCGGGCACGGGGGACGCGACGAAGCTGCCGCAGGGCGAACGGGTGCTGCCCGACGAGTCCGGCGAGCGGCTGCACCTCGGCAAGGCCGCGCTCAGCGGCCAGGACGTCAAGAGCGCCGAGTCCCGCTTCGACCCGCAGAGCGGGGCCGGCTGGCACGTCACCGTCGACTTCGAGGACGGCAAGGGCTGGGCCCGGCTGACCGGTGAGGCCGCCTGCCACCCGGCGGGCGACCCGCAGCGCCGGGTGGCCATCGTCCTCGACGACAAGATCATCTCCTCGCCCCAGGTCGACCCGTCCGTGGCGTGCGGTGCGGGCATCACCGGCGGGTCCACGCAGATCACCGGCTCGTTCACCAGCGACGAGGCGAAGGAGCTCGCGCTGCTGGTGCACGGCGGCGCGCTGCCGGTGCCGGTGGAGACGGTGGAGCAGCGGACCGTCGGCCCGACGCTGGGCGCCGAGGCCATCCGCGCAAGTGCCTGGGCCGCCGTCGTCGGCACCGCCCTCACGGCGCTGTTCGTGCTCGTCGTCTACCGTCTCATGGGCCTTCTCGCGATCGTGGCCCTGCTCTGCTACGGCCTGATCTCCTACGCCGGCCTCGCCGCCCTCGGCGCGACGCTGACGCTGCCCGGCCTCGCCGGTTTCGTGCTGGCCATCGGCATGGCCGTGGACGCGAACGTGCTGGTCTTCGAACGCGCCCGGGAGGAGTACGCCAAGCGCAACCGGCCCAGTGGCCGCTCGGCCCTGACGGCCGGTTTCAAGGGCGCGTTCAGCGCGATCGCGGACTCCAACGTGACCACGCTGATCGCGGCGGCGCTGCTGTTCGTGCTGGCGTCCGGGCCGGTGAAGGGCTTCGGCGTCACGCTCGGCATCGGTGTGCTGGCGTCCATGATCAGTGCCCTGGTCATCACCCGGGTGCTCGCCGAGTTCGCGGTGGCGCGCCGCTGGGTGCACCGGCGGCCCGCGGTCACCGGACTGGCCTCCGTCGGCCGGGTCCGCGCCTACCTCACCCGCCGCGACCCGCAGCTGATGCGGCGTCCCCGCCGCTGGCTGGCCGTGTCCGCGGTCGTCCTGGCCGTCGCCGCCGCGGGCATCTTCGTGCGCGGGCTGAACTTCGGCGTGGAGTTCACCGGCGGCCGGCTGATCGAGTACTCCACCGAGCGGACCGTCGACCCGGACCGGGCGCGCGCCGCGCTCGCCGACGCCGGTTTCCCGCAGGCGGTCGTGCAGTCCTCCGGGGACAGCGGTCTGACGGTGCGCACCGAGGAACTGACCAACGAGGAGGCGGTGAAGGTCGAGGAGACCGTCGCCGAGGTCGGCGGCGGCGCGGAGAAGGTCCGTGACGAACTGATCGGGCCGAGCCTCGGCGACGAGCTGCGGCGCAACGCGCTGATCGCGCTCGGGCTCGCCCTCACGGCCCAACTGCTGTACCTCGCGGTGCGGTTCCGGTGGATGTTCGGCACGGGTGCGGTGGCCGCGCTGGCGCACGACGTGGTGATCCTCACCGGCATCTTCGCCTGGCTGGGCAAGCCGATCGACGGCGTGTTCCTGGCGGCGCTGCTCACCGTGATCGGCTACTCGGTGAACGACTCCGTGGTGGTCTTCGACCGCATCCGCGAACTGTGGCGCAAGGACGCGAAGGCGCCGCTGGCGCAGGTCACCAACCAGGCGATCCTGCAGACGGTGCCGCGGACGGTGAACACGGGCATCGGCGTGATCTTCATCCTGGCCGCGCTGGCCCTGCTGGGCGGCGACTCCCTGACGGACTTCGCCCTGGCGCTGCTCATCGGGATGGTCGTCGGCACGTACTCCTCGGTTCTCACCGCGTCTCCCCTCGCGATCGAACTGGACGCGAGGACGGGCGGCGGAAAGCGGTCCCGCCGAACCGCCCCCCGCAAACCGACCCCCCGAACGGAGCGCACGACGACCGAGGTATGACACGAGGGGGGGCAGGCGGGCGACCCCGCCTGCCCCCTGAGGGGCGCGGGGAACTGCGCGACCAGCCCCCACCGGCCCGCACGAGGAGCGACTCCAGGGGCGCGGGGAACTGCGCAAACGCCCCACTCCCGCCCCCTCACACACTCACCCCCGCATCCACCCCCTCCTCCTCGAACTGCGTCCGGTACAGCTCCGCGTACCGCCCGTCCGCGTCCAGCAGTCCGTCGTGGGTCCCGCGTTCGACCACGCGGCCGCCCTCGACCACGAGGATCAGGTCGGCGGCCCGCACGGTCGACAGACGGTGCGCGATCACCAGCGCGGTCCTCCCCTCCAGTGCCTCCCCCAGCGCCTCCTGCACCGCCGCCTCGGACGTGTTGTCGAGGTGGGCCGTCGCCTCGTCGAGGACGACGACCCGCTGCCGCGCCAGCAGCAGCCGCGCGATCGTCATCCGCTGCCGCTCCCCGCCCGAGAGCCGGTACCCCCGCTCCCCCACCACCGTGTCGAGCCCGTCGGGCAGCGCCCGCACCAGCGCGTCCAGGCGCGCCCGGCGCAACGCGTCCCACAGTTCCTCCTCCCCCGCGTCCGGCCGCGCCAGCAGCAGGTTGGCGCGGACCGTGTCGTGGAAGAGGTGACCGTCCTGCGTCACCATCCCGACCGTGGCCCGCAGTGACGCCGCGCTCAGGTCCCGTACGTCGACCCCGCCCACGCGGACCGCCCCGGCGTCGACGTCGTAGAGCCGTGGCAGCAGCGCGGCGACGGTCGACTTGCCGGCGCCGGAGGAGCCGACGAGGGCGACGGTCTGCCCGGGTCCGGCGCGGAAGGAGACGCCGTGCAGCACCTCCTCGCCGCCGCGCGTGTCGAGGGCGGCGACCTCCTCCAGGGAGGCGAGGGAGACCTTGTCGGCGGACGGATAGCCGAAGCGGACGTCGTCGAACTCCACGGAGACCGGCCCCTCGGGCACCTCGCGGGCGTCGGGCCTCTCCTGGATCAGCGGGTCGAGGTCCAGCACCTCGAAGACCCGCTCGAAGCTCACCAGCGCGCTCATGACCTCCACCCGCGCCCCGGCCAGCGAGGTGAGCGGCGCGTAGAGGCGGGTGAGCAGGAGGGCGAGGGCGACGACCGCGCCGGCGTCGAGGGCGCCGGAGAGGGCGAGCCTGCCGCCGAGGCCGTAGACCAGCGCGAGGGCGAGGGCGGAGACCAGGGTGAGGGCGGTGATGAACACGGTCTGGGCGGTGGCCGTCCGCACGCCGATGTCGCGGACCCGCCGTGCGCGTACCGCGAACTCCTCGGACTCCTCCTCGGGCCGCCCGAACAGCTTCACCAGGGTGGCGCCGGGCGCCGAGAACCGCTCCGTCATCCGCGTGCCCATGGCCGCGTCGAGGGTGGCGGCCTCACGCTGGAGGCCGGCCATCCGGCGGCCCATCCGCCGCGCGGGGATCACGAACACGGGCAGCAGGACCAGCGCCAGAAGGGTGATCTGCCAGGACAGGGTGAGCATCACACCGAGGGTCAGGATCAGGGTGACGACGTTGGCGACCACGGTGGACAGGGTGGAGCTGAACGCCCGCTGGGCTCCGATGACGTCGTTGTTGAGACGGGAGACGAGCGCTCCCGTACGGGTGCGTGTGAAGAACGCGACCGGCATTCGCTGCACGTGGTCGAAGACCGCCGTCCGCAGCCCCAGGATGAGATCCTCGCCGAGTGCCGCCGACAGCCGGCGGCCCAGCACGCCGAGGGCCGCCTCCACCACCGCGATCAGCGCGATGAGCAGCGCCAGACGCACCACCGTGTCCGGGTCGCCGCCGGACACGATGGTGTTCACCACCCGCCCGGCGAGCACGGGGGTGGCCACGGCGAGCGCCGCGGTGGCCGTGCCGAGCAGCAGGAACAGGATCAGCTTGCGGCGGTGCGGACGGGCGAAGGCGCCGATGCGGCGCAGGGTGTCCCGGGTGACGGGCCGGCGCTCGTCCTCGGCGGTGATGACGCTGCGCAGTTGCGCCCACGCGGTGGTCTCCATGCTCATGACGGAGACGCTAGGACCTCAACCATGATTGAGGTCAAGGACGCTCCCGTTCCGCCGCCCCGACCCGTGGGCGACGGCCGTCGCCCCGCGTCCGGGTTGTCGCAACTCTCCGTTCGCGCGCGTCGTTCATCCTCCGTGGACATGACGGTGACGATCCGCCGGGTGCTGTGCGTGCTGCCGCTGCTGCTCGTGGCCGTGGTCGCCGTACGGCAGCGGGAGGTGCTGGCCGAGGGGCTGGGGCTGGTGACGACCGCCCGGTGGCCGTGGCTGCTGGCCGCGGCCGGCCTGACGTGCCTGACCTGGCCGGCCGCCGCGTGCACCCGACAGGGCGCCGTGCTCGAACGGCTCCCCGGACGGCGGCTGGTGGCCACGCAGTTCGCGGCGGGCGCGGCGAACCACCTGCTGCCCACCGGGCTGGGGGCGAGCGCGGTCAACCTGCGGTTCATGACGGTGTGCGGGCTGAGCACGGCCCGGTCCTCGGCCGCGCTGGCGCTGTATCTGCTGGCGGAGAGCGTCGGGCGGGTGGGGCTGCTGGCCGCGCTGCTGGTGGCGTTCCCCGACGCGCTGCCCTTCGGGTCGCTGCTGCCGGACGAGGCGCCGGCCGGGCCGTTGCTCGTGGCGGGCGCGGTGCTGGCGCTGGTGGTGGGCGGGCTCGCCGCCGTACGGCGGGTGCGGACGGTGGTGGCCGGGTTCCTGCGGACGGCGCTGGGCGAGGCGCGTTCCGTGCACGCCAGGCCCGCACGGGCGGTGGCGCTGTGGGGCGGGGCATTGGCCTTCCCGGCGCTCCAGACGGGCGTACTGGTGCTGGTGGCACGGGCGTTCGGTCTCGCGGTCCCGTCCGCGCACCTGGCGGTGGCGTACCTGGCGGCGACGGTGGCGGTGGCGCTGGTGCCCACGCCGGGCGGGATCGGCTCGGTGGAGGCGGCGCTGGTCGTGGCGCTGGTGGCGGTCGGCGGCGCGGCGGCGGTGGCCACGGCGGTCGTGGTGGTGTTCCGGCTGCTCACGGTGTGGCTGCCGCTGCTGCCGGGCGCGCTGACTCTGGCGGCGTTGGTGCGGCTGAAGGTGATCTGACGTGCGGGACGGGTGAGGTGGTGCGTGGGACGGGTAGGGTCCCGGTCCCACGCACGGAAGGGGCCTTGTCATGCCGGTACGGACCGAACGCCGGGGAGCCGTCACCACGGTGGTGCTCTCCCGCCCCGAGGCGCGCAACGCGGTGGACGGGCCGACGGCCGCCGAACTCGCGGACGTGTTCCGCGCGTTCGAGGCGGACGACGAGGCACGGGTGGCGGTGCTGTGGGGCGAGGGCGGCACGTTCTGCGCGGGCGCCGACCTGAAGGCGCTGGGCACGGAACGCGCCAACCGGGTGACCGAGGACGGCGACGGGCCGATGGGCCCGACCCGGCTGCGGCTGTCCAAGCCGGTGATCGCGGCGGTGTCCGGGCACGCGGTGGCGGGCGGTCTGGAACTGGCGCTCTGGTGCGACCTGCGGGTGGCCGAGGAGGACGCCGTGTTCGGCGTGTTCTGCCGCCGCTGGGGCGTGCCGCTGGTCGACGGCGGCACGGTACGGCTGCCCCGGCTGATCGGTACGAGCAGGGCGATGGACATGATCCTCACCGGGCGTCCGGTGCCGGCCCCCGAGGCGTACGCGATGGGCCTGGCCAACCGGGTGGTGCCGGTGGGGCGGGCGCGCGCGGAGGCGGAGGAACTGGCGGCGTCGCTGGCCCGGTTCCCGCAGGCGTGCCTGCGCTCGGACCGCGCGTCGGTGCTGGAGCAGGAGGGGCTGGGCGAGGAGGAGGCACTTTCGGCCGAACTCCGGCACGGATCAGCCGTGTTGGCGGAGAGCCTGGAGGGTGCGGCCCGGTTTGCGTCCGGGGCGGGGCGGCACGGCGTGTTCGACGGATCGTGAAAATCCCCGCGTCCGCGCGGGAGTCGGCGTACGGCATGGCGCACGTCACCGCCCGTCGTGGCTCGCGTGGTACGAACCGCCCTGCGGGATACGGCAGGATGAGCGACGGTGCCCCCGCAGGTCAACGCGGGTGCGGCACCGGCGGATCCCGTATACCTCGAGCAGGTGACTTCACGTGACACGACTTCACATACGGCTCTCGGCCCAGGAGAGACGGCCGTCGGCCCAGGAGCGCGCGGGGGGTGGGCGGTGACCCGCTCCCTCACCGTGGACGATCTGGTGCACGCCGGAATCGCCCTCGCCGCCGGCCTGCTGGCGGCGTTCCTGCTCCGCGTCCTGCTGCGCTGGCTGGCGCGGCACGCCGAGCGCACCGCCTGGCGCGGCGACGACATCCTGGTGGAGGCGCTGCGCACGGTCGCCCCGTGGGCGGCCATGGCGGGCGGGACGGCCTCCGCGGCGGCGGCGCTGCCGCTGACCCGGGCCGTGCAGCACACGACCAACCAGGTGCTGACCCTGACGGTGATCCTCGTCGCGACCGTGGCGACCGCCCGGGTGGTGGCGGACCTGGTGCGCTCGGTCACCCAGTCGCGGTCCGGCGTGGCCGGCTCGGCGACGATCTTCGTGAACATCACCCGGATCCTGGTCCTCGCGATCGGCTTCCTCATCGGGCTGCAGACCCTGGGCATCTCCATCGCGCCGCTGCTCACCGCCCTCGGCGTGGGCGGTCTGGCGGTCGCGCTGGCGCTTCAGGACACGCTCGCCAACCTCTTCGCGGGCATCCACATCCTCGCCTCCAAGACCGTGCAGCCGGGCGACTACATCCGCCTGAGCAGCGGCGAGGAGGGGTACGTCGAGGACATCAACTGGCGCCAGACGACCGTCCGTGAGCTGTCCAACAACCTGGTGGTCATCCCCAACGGCCAGCTCGCCAAGACGAACATGACCAACTTCATGCGGCCCCAGCAGCAGCTGACCATCCTGGTCCAGGTCGGCGTGTCGTACGACAGCGACCTGGAGCACGTGGAGCGGGTGACGAAGGAGGTCGTCGCGGACGTGATGACCGAGATCACCGGGGCGGTGCCGGAGCACGAGCCGGCGGTGCGGTTCCACACCTTCGGCGACTCGCGCATCGGGTTCACCGTGATCCTGGGCGTGGCGGAGTTCAGCGACCAGTACCGGATCAAGCACGAGTTCATCAAGCGGCTGCACCGGCGCTACCGCGAGGAGGGCATCCGGATCCCGTCGCCCGCGCGGACGGTCGCCCTGCAGCAGGGGACGGTGCTGATTCCGTCCCAGCGGGACGGGTCGGCGGCGGTGGACGACATGATCACCGGGCGGCCGGTCTGACGGCCCGCGCCGGGACGTGGCAGCCGTCCGGCGCCGCGGCCCGGCGCACCCGCCGTGGGCGGGTTTTCGGAGCTCCGCCCCGGACCCCGTTCGCGCAGTTCCCCTCGCCCCTGCGGGGCGCTCCCGCCGGACTCGGGCGTGGACCCCTGTCGAGCCCGGAGCCGTCACAAGATATCTTGATGTCGAGCAATGTTGCAGACGTGGAGCGGAGCACCCGGTGACTGACTCGACCATCATCTATACGCACACTGACGAGGCCCCGGCCCTGGCGACGTATTCCTTCCTGCCGGTGGTCCAGGCCTACGCCTCGCAGGCGGGTGTCGCCGTGGAGACGCGGGACATCTCGCTCGCCGGGCGCATCGTCGCCGTGTTCCCGGAGTACCTCACCGAGGACCAGCGCATCCCGGACGCCCTCGCCGAGCTCGGTGAACTGGCGAAGACGCCCGCGGCCAACATCGTCAAGCTGCCGAACATCTCGGCGTCGATCCCGCAGCTCAAGGCCGCGATCGCCGAGCTGCAGGGCAAGGGCTACGCGCTGCCGGACTACCCGGACGACCCGAAGACCGACGAGGAGCGGGAGATCCAGGCCCGCTACGACAAGGTCAAGGGCTCGGCCGTGAACCCGGTCCTGCGTGAGGGCAACTCCGACCGCCGCGCCCCCGCCTCGGTGAAGAACTACGCCAAGGCCCACCCGCACCGCATGGGCGCCTGGACCCCCGAGTCCAGGACGAACGTCGCCACCATGGGCCAGGACGACTTCCGCTCCACCGAGAAGTCCGTCGTGATCGCCGAGGACGGCGCGCTGCGCATCGAGCTCAAGGGCGACGACGGCTCCACGACCGTGCTGCGCGAGTCGGTACCGGTGCTCAAGGGCGAGGTCGTCGACGCCTCCGTGATGCGCGTCGCCGCGCTGCGTGAGTTCCTCGCCGCGCAGGTCGCCCGCGCCAAGCAGGAGGGCGTGCTGTTCTCCGTGCACCTCAAGGCCACGATGATGAAGGTCTCCGACCCGATCATCTTCGGCCACGTGGTGCGCGCCTTCTTCCCGAAGACGTTCGCGCGGTACGGCGACAAGCTCGCCGCCGCGGGTCTGACCCCGAACGACGGTCTGGGCGGCATCTACAAGGGCCTGGAGAGCCTGCCCGAGGGCGCCGAGATCAAGGCGTCCTTCGACGCCGAGCTCGCCGAGGGGCCGGACCTGGCGATGGTCGACTCCGACAAGGGCATCACGAACCTGCACGTCCCGTCGGACGTCATCGTGGACGCCTCCATGCCGGCCATGATCCGCACCTCCGGCCACATGTGGGGCCCCGACGGCCAGGAGGCCGACACCCTCGCGGTGCTCCCGGACTCCTCCTACGCGGGCGTCTACCAGGCCGTGATCGAGGACTGCCGCGCCAACGGCGCCTACGACCCGTCCACCATGGGTTCGGTCCCGAACGTCGGTCTGATGGCGCAGAAGGCCGAGGAGTACGGCAGCCACGACAAGACCTTCGAGATCCCGGTCACCGGCACCGTCCGCCTGGTCGACCGGAACGGCGACGCCGTCATCGAGCAGGCCGTGTCCGCCGGTGACATCTTCCGCGCCTGCCAGACCAAGGACGCGCCGATCCGCGACTGGGTGAAGCTGGCCGTCACCCGCGCCCGCGCCACCGGCGACCCGGCCGTCTTCTGGCTGGACGCGACCCGCGCGCACGACGCCAACCTGATCGCCAAGGTCGAGCAGTACCTGCCGGAGCACGACACCGAGGGCCTGGACATCCGGATCCTCAACCCGGTCGAGGCGACCAAGCTGTCCGTGGAGCGCATCCGCCGCGGCGAGAACACCATCTCGGTCACCGGCAACGTGCTGCGCGACTACCTCACCGACCTGTTCCCGATCCTGGAGCTGGGCACCAGCGCCAAGATGCTGTCGGTCGTCCCGCTGATGGCGGGCGGCGGTCTCTTCGAGACCGGTGCGGGCGGCTCGGCGCCGAAGCACGTCCAGCAGCTGGTCAAGGAGGACTACCTGCGCTGGGACTCCCTCGGTGAGTTCTTCGCGCTGGTGCCGTCGTTCGAGCAGTACGCCGCCACCACCGGCAACGCGCACGCCAAGGTGCTCGCCGACACCCTCGACCGCGCCACGGCGACCTTCCTCAACGAGGACAAGTCCCCGACCCGTCGCGTCGGCGGCATCGACAACCGCGGCAGCCACTTCTACCTGTCCCTGTACTGGGCGCAGGAACTGGCCGCGCAGACCGAGGACGCGGACCTGGCGAAGGCGTTCGCGCCGCTCGCCGAGACCCTCGCGGCCAACGAGGCGAAGATCGTCGAGGAGCTGGCCGCCGTCCAGGGCAAGCCGGCCGACATCGGCGGCTACTACCAGCCCGACCCGGCGAAGGCCTCCGCGGTCATGCGCCCGTCCACCACGTGGAACGAGGCGCTGGCGTCCCTGAGCTGAACCGGACGACCCTGAGCTCCGCCCCGGCCGGCGACCTGCCCGGCCGGGGCGGAGCCGTGTCCGGGGGCCGGGCAGGTCCCGTCCACGAGCTGATGGGGGGTGTCCGGGGGCGTTGTCAGTGGCGTGTGGCACCTTGATCGTCGTACTTCACCGACAGCACCTTTGGAGCAGCGCATGACCGTCGTGCCGCCCTCGTTCGACCTCCTCCCCGGCGACCCCGCCTCCCCCGTGATCCTGCATGTGCCGCATTCGGCCCGGGAGATCCCGGACGACGTACGGTCCGGGATAGTCCTCGACGACGCCGCACTGGAACGCGAGCTGGACCACATCACCGACGCGCACACCGCGACGGTCGCCGAGGAGGCGGCCCGGGTGGCCGAGGTCACGCCGTGGCGGTTCGTGAACCGGCTGTCGCGGCTGGTCGTGGACCCGGAGCGGTTCCCGGACGAGCGGGAGGAGATGCTCGCCGTCGGCATGGGCGCGGTGTACACGCGGACCACGCACAAGGACGTGCTCCGCCCCGACGGCTTCGACGCGGGCCCGCTGATCGAGCGCTACTTCCACCCGTACGCGTCGGCGATGACGGAGGCGGTGTCGGACCGGCTCGCGGCGACGGGACGCTGCGTGATCGTCGACGTGCATTCGTACCCGACGACCCCGCTCCCCTACGAACTCCACGCCGACGGCCCCCGCCCCCCGGTGTGCCTCGGCACCGACCCCTTCCACACCCCGCCCGCCCTCCTCGACGCGGCGCGCGAGGCGTTCGCCCGGTGCGGCGAGACGGGCCTGGACAGCCCCTTCGCGGGCACGTACGTCCCGCTGAGGTACTACGGCAGGCGGGCCGAGGTGACGGCCCTGATGGTGGAGATCCGCCGCGACACGTACATGACCGAGCCTGGCGGTCCGGCGCACGAGGGAGTTGCGCGTTTGGCGTCGGCGCTGGCCTCGCTGGTCGACGGGGTGTCTAGGCGACCGCGGGCCGCTTCCGTGTGAGGCGGCGCCCGGCTCCCGGCTCGGGCGGCGTGGTCGGCCGCCCCGGCCGGGAGACGACGCGCCTCCGCCGCCCGCGAGGGACGTGCCCGGCGGCACAGGGCCGGGGCCCGCCGGGCACTGGCCTGCGCTGCCCTCGCGGCCGAGGCCGGACGGTGTGCCTCCCGGAAACCGCGGGCGGTGGCCGGCAACCCGCACAGACCCACCGGACCCCACGCCACGGCGCGCCACACGTCGCCTCCGGCCAGGGCGCGACACGCGCCGGAGGGCCAGAGGCTCGCCTGTACAGCCCACACGGCCGGGACCGCAGCTCGCCCCGAAGGGCACTGCCTGCGGAAGCCGGCCGCCCGCGCGGCCCACCGCGTGGCGGGCCGGACGCCCCGGACGGGCGAGCCTTCAGGCCCGGAGCCACTCCGTCATCACCGTCTCGTCCGTCGTGTGCAGGCGCAGGGCGAAGGGACCCGAGGGGGTCACCGGCGCCGTGAAGCGGCCCATGTCGTCGGCCGTGGCCGTGGTGGACGGGCGGGGGCCGGTGAGGACCTCGATGCGGGCCGGGGCCGGGGGGAGGACCTGGCCGATCAGGCCGTCCTCCGTCAGCTCGACGTCCAGCGTCACCTCGCCCGCGGTGAACGTCAGCATGCGCGGAGCCGCCGCCGCGCCCCGCACGGGGATCGCGTCGACGAGCGAGTCGAAGGTCAGCCCGGCGACCCGCGCCTCCAGGTCGCGCAGCGCGAAGGCGTCCACGGCGCTCTGGAGCAGCGCCGGGGGCACCGGGTCCAGGAGGGACGCGGCCTGCCGCAGCTCCTCCTCCAGCAGCTCCTCCTCGACGCCGGGACCGTCGCCGAGGCCCGTGCCGTCGCTGATGTCGTCGCTCATACCGTCCCCCGTGCCTCCAGCCGGGCACGCAGCCGGCGCAGACAGCGCTGCCGCATCGGCCCGATACTGCCCACCGCGATGTCGAGCGCGGCGGACACCTCCTGATAACTGGGCGGCGGAGACGCGATCAGCACGCGCAGCAACTGCCTGCACCGCTCGCCCAGTTCCTCGAACGCCTGCCACAGCCGCCGTACCCGCTCCCCCTGCGCGGCGGCCTCCTCCGTCTCCAGCAGCGCCTGTTCGGGCTCCCCGCCCTCGCTGACCGTGTCGAGCATCTGCGGGTCGTCCGTCAGCAGCAGCCGCCGCGCCTGGCGGTGCACCTTCAGGCACTCGTGGCGCGCGGTGCTGGCCAGCCAGGAGCCCGCCTTCTCCGGCTCCCGGATGCGGTCCAGATGCTGGGTGAAGCGGAACCAGACGGTCTGGTACACCTCGTGGGCGTCGGCGTCGGACAACCGGTGCGCGCGCACCACGGACCAGACCAGCGGGCCCAGCCCCTCCACGATCGCCTTCCAGGCCGCCGCGTCTCCGTCGACAGCGGACCGGACCAACGCGCCGACTTCCGAACGCTCCACGGTGCCACCCCTCGTGTACGGCACGTCATGGTACGCCGCGGAGGGGATGGTTCCGATCATCATGGCCGCGCGGTGGGCGCCGGGACGCGTACGGGGCGCCAGGTGGGCGGAAGCAGCGCCGGCTTGTGCGCCCCGCGTACGTCCACGAACTCGTCGACGGCCTCGAGAAGTCGCCGTCGTGCCGCGCGCGGGTCGCGCTCCCCGCACGCCGCCATGTGGGAGACGACCATGCCGGCCGCGACGGGCGTCGCGAACGAGGTGCCGCTCCACTGGGCGAGCCCCTCGAACATCACCTGGTCCGGCTTGGCGGACGCCCCGTCCTCGCTCAACATGCCCATGTGGCGCGGGTGGTGACAGGTGCAGGCGTAGTCGAAACCGTAGCGGCAGGCGTCGTAGGTGGAGTGCTGGTACACGTACGGGACGGGCGTCTCGAAGCCCGTGAGGGCGCTGGTGAGCCGCTCGCCGGGGGCGTAGGCCTTCACCCAGCCGCCGTGGTTGGAGAAACAGGCGCCGGACTCGCCGTCCGCGCGCAGCGCGCCGACCGACAGTACGGCGTCCTCGTAGCCGGGCAGGTCCGCGTAGGCGGCCGGCCAGAACGGCGTGGCGCTGCCGTTGTTGCCCGCGCAGGCGACCAGCAGCGTGCGCCGCTCGCGCAGTTCGCGCATGAAGGCGTCGACGCCGAGGAGCCCGTCGGTGCGGCCGTTGGACGTGCCGGCGGAGACGCTGAGGACGTCGGGCCAGCCGCCCGCCTCGACGGCGTCGAAGAGCTTCTCCCCGAACTCGTGCTCCAGCACCGCCCCCGCGTCGTTGAGCGCGCCGCTGACGGTGATGTCGGTGTGCGGGGCGACGGCGGCGACCAGTCCGGCGATGAACGTGCCGTGTCCGCAGTACTGCTGGAGGATCCCGTCGTCGTCGCACTCGGCGACCTGGGCGTCCCCGTGGGTGCGGGCGAGGGGCGGGTAGGAGCGGTAGTCGTGCATCAGGCCGGTGTCGACGACCAGCACGCGCACGGCGTCCCCGCCGGGCTCGCCGTCGGTCTCGGCGACGGCCGGGTTGGGCCGGGCGTCACGCGCCACGGGCACCGGCTCGTCGCCGGGGCAGGCGTTGACGGCGATGTGCACCACGTGGTTGCGGGTGATCATGCGGCGTCCGGCACGCCCCTCCACCGCGGCGAGGGCGCGCAGGGCCCCCGCGACGGCCGGGTCGCCGCCGGCGTCGCCCTCACCGGGGTCGGACACCTGGATGCGGACGACGCCGGAGCGGTTGCCGGCGGGGCCGAGGCGGCGGACGCGGTCCGGGGCGCCGGCGGCGAGGGTGCGGAAGTGACCGCGCACGGTGTCCTCGACGACCTGCGCCTCCTCCCCCTCGCGGGCGAGGACGACGCCCTTCTCGTAGAGGAACTCCCCCGCGTCGTCGGGTCCCATGGCCAGCGGGACGCCGGGCATGGAGCGCTGGATCTGCCGGAACTGCTCACGGAAGCGCTGGGGTGGCATGGCGTGGTCCTCCACTGGGGCGACGGGGCCGGAGCCGCGGAGCTGTCGTGATGAAGAGCCTCCGGGTGCTCCTTTGATACAACGCTGTACCTGTGAGGCGTGGTTGCGGACCACTACCATCGTGGAGGTGACAGCGGGAAGCGACGCGGTGCAGGACCTCCTTCCGCTGGTGTTCGCCGCCCCGAACGAGGCGCTGACGAAGGCGGAGTCCGTGCTGCGGCACCGCCCCGAGCCCCTGCACGCCTCCGTGGCGCATCAGGTGATCGGCATCTGGCAGCGGGACTTCGGGGACATGCGGCTCGCGCTGCGTCATCTGCGCAGGGCGCGGGACTGGGCGGCGCGGGCGGGTTCGGCGGACCGGGAGGCGGACGTCCTCGCCACCCTCGGGGTCGCGTTGGTGCATTCGGGGCGCACCCGGCAGGGCCTGGACGCCCTGGGCCGGGGCGTGCGGCGCGGCACCGGCCACACCCGGGCCCGGGTGCTGTTCCGGCGGGCGTACTCGTGGTGGGTGCTGGGCCATCACAAGGAGGCGCTGGAGGACGTACGGCGGGCCGTGCCGGTGCTGCGGCAGGCGGGGGACGTGATCTGGACGGCGCGGGCGCTGACGCTGCGCGCGACGGTGCATCTGGCGCTGGGCTCGGTGGAGCGGGCCGAGGCGGACTTCGCGTCGGCGGAGGACCTGTGGGCGGTCACGGACCAGGAGCACGACAAGGCGGACGCGGTGGAGAGCCGCGGTCTTGCCGCCTTCCGTTCCGGTGACGTCCCGGCGGCGCTGCGGCTGCTGGACGAGGCGGAGGAGCGGTACGCGAAGCTGGGCACGCCGACGTTCATGCTGAGCATCCGGCGCTGCGAGGTGCTGATGGCCGCGGGTCTCGCGGCGGAGGCGCTGGCCGAGGCGGACACGGCGATCGCCGAACTGGACTCCATCGGCGGTCAGTCGACGCGCAAGGCGGAGCTGCTGCTGGCGGCTGCGCGGGCCGCCCGGCAGGCCGACGACCCGGCGACGGCGACGGCGCGCGCGGCGCTCGCCGTGCGGCTGTTCGCGGGGCAGCGGCGCGCCTGGTGGGAGGCGCACGCCCGGCTGGTGCTGATCGGGGCCCGGCACGCGGCCGGGAAGAGGTCGGGCCGGCTGGTCCGGGACGCGGCGGCGGTGGCGGAGCGGCTGGTGGAACTCGGCGCGCCGGCCGCCCCGGAGGCGTTCCTGCTGGCCGGGCGGATCGCGCTGGACCTGGGCAGGACCACGGACGCGGAGCGGCACCTGGCGGTGGCCGCGCGCAGCCGGCGAAGCGGGCCACCGCTCGCGCGGATGACGGGCTGGGCGGCGCAGGCGCTGCGCGCGCGGGCGGCCGGTTCCACGCGTGGCGTGCTGGAGGCGTGCCGGCGCGGGCTGGACGTGCTGGACGACCACCGGATGACGCTGGGCGCGTCGGAGCTGCGGGCACGCGCGACGGCGCAGGGCGCGGAACTCGCGGCGCTGGCGCAGCAGGCCGCACTGCGGTCGGGCGGGCCCCGGCGGCTGCTGGTGTGGAGCGAACGCTGGCGGGCCACCGCGCTGTCCGCGCCGCCGACCCGGCCGCCCGCCGACCCGGAGCTGCTGAGCCACATGACCGCGTACCGGGAGATCGCGGCGCGCGCCGAGGAGACCCGGATGGAGGGCAGGCCGGTGCCGGCGCTGGAGCGGGAACAGCGCCGTCTGGAGCGGGCGATCCGCTCCCGCACCCTGCACATGCGGGGCGAGGCGCACGGCGACGACGCCCGCTTCGACGTGGGCCGGCTGCTGGAGCAACTGGGCGACGGCGTACGGCTGGTGGAGCTGGCGGTGGTCGACGGGCGGGTGCAGGTGCTGCTGTGCGGGCAAGGGCGGGTGCGCCGGTTCGAGGCGGGGCTGCTGGCGGCCGCCGAGAGGGAGGCCGAGCATGTGCAGGCGGGGCTGCGGCGGCTGGCCCATCCGGGGGCGCAGGCGCGGCTGCCGGTGGTCGAGGCGGCGGGCCGCCGTCTGGAGGAGTTGCTGCTGGGGCCCGCCGCGGCGCACCTGGGCGACGGTCCGGTGGTGATCGTGCCGCCGGGGCGGCTGCACCGGGTGCCGTGGGCGTTGCTGCCGTCGCTGCGGGAACGGGTCGTCAGCGTGTCGCCGTCGGCTAGCAGTTGGCTGCGCGCTCGGGAGACGCGGCCGCCGTGGGGCGGACGCCAGGTGCTGGTGCGCGGGCCGGGTCTGGCGACGGGCGGCGAGGAGGTGACCCGCCTGGCCGGCCGGTACGGCGGGGCGACGGTGCTGGAACACCGGGACGCGACGGTGCCGCGGGTGCTCGCGGAACTGGACGGGGCGGGCCTCGCGCACATCGCGGCGCACGGCACGTTCCGCACGGACGGTCCGATGTTCTCCGCGCTGCGGATGGCGGACGGCCCGCTGATCGTGCACGACTTCGAACGGCTCGGCCGCAGCCCGTACCGCATCATCCTGTCCTGCTGCGACACGGCCCGCTTCGCCACGGTCGGTGCGGACGAACTCCTCGGCCTGGTCACGGCGCTGCTGCCGCTGGGCACGGCGGGCGTGGTGGCGTGCAGCGCGCCGGTCAACGACGCGGCGGTCGTCCCCCTGATGCTCGCCCTGCACGAGGGCCTGGCTGCGGGCCTCCCTCTCCCGGAGGCGCTCCGCGACGCCCGGTCGGCGATGCCGGACGACGCCCTGCACCGGGCCACGGGGTGGGCGTTCACGGCGTTCGGGGCGACGTGAGGTCGGCCCTTGCGGGCCGGCTGGGGGCTCCCGGTTGCGGGCGGGGCGCGGGGCCCGCCGGACCGGCGGTACGAGCGCGACGCGAACCGGGGTGCGGCGTACCGGTGGGACCAGCCCGGTACCGGGTCGCCGTGCTGCCGACGTCGATGCCGGCGACGACGGCGTGAACGGGCCCTGGCGGCGGACCGGCTCGTCCCACGACGCACGGTGACCCGGACCTACGCTGGCGGGCGTGAACAAACGACGACAGAAGAAGCTGGCCCGGCGGCTCGTCCAGTCGGTCATGTTCGGGGAGGTCCGCGAGGTCGACGCGCTGTTGCGAGCCGGGGCCGACCCCGACGGGCGTGACGCCGGCGGCACGACGCCCCTCTACGCCGCCTCGGTCCACGGAGCGACCGACAAGGTGCGGCGTCTCCTCGCGGCCGGGGCCTCGCCGGACACCGAGAGCGGTCACGGGGACCAGGGCACGCCCCTGTGCGGGGCCGCGTGCTGGGGGCACGTCGAGACCGTGCGCGCACTCCTGGAGCACGGGGCCGATCCGAACCTCCGTGAGGACCAGGGCACCGGGTGGTCACCGCTGCGGTGGGCGCGGAACGGACCGCACCAGGAAACGGTCGACGCCCTTCTCGCCGCGGGAGCTCGGGAACTCGAAACAGCCGGTTGACGGCAACGGGCACCGACGAAGCCAGCACTCACTCATCGACCGTGCCCGCTCGGCTGCGAGAACGGCAAGGACCCCGCGTACACGTTCACCGACGGCTCCGGCCCGGTGACGGGCCGGCGTGGCCGTCGCCGTACCGGCCGTGTCCTTCCTGCCGTTGACCGGCGACGGCATGGACACCGGGACGCGCGCGCCCATGCACCTCGCCGTGGCGGCCGTACTGATCCCCGGACCGGCCGGCCGGCCTCGCGCTCACTCGTAGCGCGTGCGCAGCGACTCCCGCTCGATCTCCTCGATCTGCTCGACGGTCAGACCTGGCAGGTTCAGCTGGGCCAGCGTCACCTGCGCGCTGCTCGGCTGGGCGTCGGCGGGCACCCACTTCTCCGGCTGCCAGGCATTGCCGCGCATCAGCGACTTCGGGCAGTGCGGGTAGGCCTGTTCGATCCGCACCACGATCGCGGAGACGGGCGGCTTGCCCACGGCGGTGAGCTGAGCGAGCAGTTCGGGGCGGGCCGAGACGAAGGCGTGCCCGTTGACGCGGAGCGTGGTCGTGCGGCCGGGGACGACGAAGAGCAGGCCGACCCGTCCGGTCTCCACCACGTTCTGCAGGGTGTCGAGCCGCTTGTTGCCCGTCGCGTCGGGGATCGCCAGCGTCCGGTCGTCCAGCACCGCGACGAACCCCGGCGGGCCGCCGCGCGGGGTCACGTCGGCCCGGCCCTCGGCGTCCGCGCTGCCGACGAGGACCAGCGAGGCGCAGCCGATCAACGCCCGTGTCTCGTGAGTGAGATGGTCGATCTCCTTGCGGACCGCGTTCTCGTTGGGCTGCGGGTACAGCTCGCGCAGCTGTTCCGTGCTGGTGAGGGCGTCCGCCTTCAGGGCGTCGAAGAGCAGGCCGGCGGTGGTCCCCGTGTCGGTGGTCATACGGACGACCCTAGAAGACGACCTTGGTCCTGTGCAGGGCTCCGCGTGATGTCGTGCGGTGTGCACGGAATGCGTCAGGGGCCCGCCGGATGGCCGGCGGGCCCCTGACCTCGCATCGTCGGGACGACAGGATTTGAACCTGCGACCCCTTGACCCCCAGTCAAGTGCGCTACCAAGCTGCGCCACGTCCCGATGCGGCTCCCGCGGCGAACCGCGTGATCTCGCAGGTCAACCCTACCGTATACGGAGGGGCGGGTGGGCCGGGGACGCGGACGAGCGAGCCCGCACATTTGTCCTGTCAAATGGTTGACAGGTCACGCCGCCCGGCCTGAAGGTGGGCGGGCAGGACAGGACCCGGCCGGAGAGAGGCAGTCATGGTGGATGCGCTGGGCGTCGCCGTCGTCGGATTCGGCTGGATGGGCCGGGTGCACACCCAGGCCTACGCGCGGGTGGCGCATCACTTCCCGGAGCTGCCGCTGCGTCCGGAACTGGTCACCGTCGCGGAGGAGGTGCCGGGGCGGGCGGAGGAGGCCGCCGCACAGTTCGGGTTCGCCTCGACCACCCGCGACTGGCGTGACGTGGCCGCCGACCCCCGGGTGCGCGCGGTCAGCGTCACCGCGCCGAACTTCCTGCACCGCGAGATCGGCGTGGCCATGGCCGAGGCCGGCAAGCACATCTGGATCGAGAAGCCGGTCGGGCTGACCGCGGAGGACGCGCGGGCGGTCGCGGACGCGGTCGTCAAGGCCGGCGTCCAGGGCGCGGTCGGCTTCAACTACCGCAACGCGCCCGCCGTGGAGGCCGCCCGCGAGCTGATCGCCTCCGGCGGGATCGGCCGGGTCACGCACGCCCGCGTCCGGCTGTTCAGCGACTACGCGGCCCACCCGGAGGGCGCGCTGACCTGGCGGTACGAGCGGGAGCGCGGCGGCAGCGGCGTGCTGGGCGACCTCGCCTCGCACGGCGCCGACCTTGCCCGCTTCCTGCTCGGCGACATCGCCTCCCTGGCCGCCGACACGGCCGTCTTCCTGCCCGAGCGGGCCCGGCCGGCCGGCGCCACCGCGGGCCACTCCCGCGCGACGGGCGGCGAGCTGGGCGCGGTGGAGAACGAGGACTACGTGAACTGCCTGCTGCGGTTCACCTCCGGCGCGCGGGGCGTGCTGGAGGCCTGCCGGGTCTCCGTGGGCGAGCAGAACAACTACGGCTTCGAGGTGCACGGCACCGAGGGGGCGGTGTTCTGGGACTTCCGCCGGATGAACGAACTGGGCGTCAGCCGCGGCACCGGCTACCAGGACCAGCCGGTGAGCACGGTGTACGTCGGGCCGGGCGACGGCGAGTTCGGCGCCTTCCAGCCGGGAGCGGCCAACGCCATGGGGTATGACGACCTCAAGGTGATCGAGGCGTACCGCTTCCTGCGGTCGGTCGCCGAGGGCGTCCCGTACGGCGCCACGCTCGCGGACGCGGTGCGCAGCGCGACCGTGCTGGACGCGATGGCGCGGTCGGCGGAGGACCGGGCGTGGGTGACGGTGGACGCCCCCGTGTGACGTCGCCGGCGGGCACCGCGGCACTCACCGCGCCGCCGCGTTCTCCTTTCGTCCCAGCCACACCTTGATCGGCACCAGGACCAGCCACCACCACATGGCGGCCGGTCCCACCACCAGGGCCAGCGGAATGGTCACCACGAACACCGCGACCGTGGCGCCCAGATCGAGGGCGTAGAGGAACTCGTCCCGGACGCGTTCGGCGTCGCCGCGCAGCCAGGGCCGGCGGGCGATGACGGCGGCGAGGGCGAGGTGGACGGCGCCGAGGGCGGCGACGGCCGCCGAGTAGATGACGACGGAGGCGCGTTCGTCGCCGTACTCGGAGACCAGGGCGGTGGGGAACGGCAGCAGCGCGGCGAGGCCGAGGCCGAGGACGGTCAGCCAGATCACGTCGGCGTCCACCTGCCGCACCGGGCGGAAGATGGCCCGGTGGTCGCGCCAGAAGCCGGCCAGCACGGCGAGGCTGATCCCGTAGGCGCCGAGGTTGGGCAGGACGTCGCCGAGCGCCTCGTGGAACCCGTCGGAGTCCAGTCCCTGCGGCACGTGGATGTCCAGGACCAGCAGGGTGATGGCGATGGCGAAGACGCCGTCGGAGAGCGCCAGCAGCCGGTCGGTCCCGCCTTCCGTGGTCGGTTTCCTCATGCGCACGACGGTAGGCACGGCCGGCCGGGAGCGGGGCGTCACACGCCAGGCGGGTCACCCGGCCACGGCGGGCGCGGGCATGTTGTAGGGCGTGACCACCTGGATCGCGGAGGGCAGGGTGGGTCCGGCGGGCGGCAGCGCGCCGTGGGCGCGCATCACCAGACGGCAGGCCTCGCGCAGGTCGTGGCGCAGGTCGTGGTGGAGGACGGCGGACAGCCGGTGCTCGCGCAGCAGCCGGGTGTTGTCGTGGTCGAGGTCGTGGGCGACGAACACGGCGCACTCGCGTCCGGCGTCCTCGAAGGCGCGCAGGGTGGCGATGTTGCCGCCGCCGATCGAGTAGACCGCGCGGATCTCCGGGTCGCGTTCCAGGGCGGCGCGGACCAGGTCGTACTGGGTGGCGTCCAGGCCCTGGCCCTCGGCGATCTCGACGAGGGTGCGCCCGGGGTGGCGGGCGCGCATGGTGCTGCGGAAGCCCATCTCGCGCTCCTCCTCGTTGCGGAAGAAGCCGCTGGAGAGGCTGGTGAGCACGTTGCCCGGCCGGTCGCCGAGCCACTGGCCCATGAGGTAGGCGGCGGTGGCCCCGGCCGCTCGGTTGTCGCTCCCGACGTGGCCGATGCGGGCGCTGACCGGCAGGTCGGTCACCAGCGTGACGACCGGTATGCCGGCCGCGGCGAGCCGCCCGACGGCGGCGGTGACCTCGGGAACGTCGGGGGCCTTGAGGAGCACGCCCTGGGAGCCGCGGCGGGCGATCCGGTCGAGGACGGCGACCAGCTCCTCCGCCGGTCCGGTCTCCCGGAAGTGGAAGCGGGAGCGCACCACCGCCGGGTGCAGGGACGGCAGTTCGGCCTCCAGGGCGGCGCGGACGGCCGTGGAGAACCGCTCCGGCGACTGCATCACGATGTCCACCATGAACGTCCGGCCGACCAGGCGGACCTGGGTGCGCTGCCGGTCCAGGTCGGCGATGGCCCGGTGCACCTCACGCGCGGTGCTCTCCCGTACCCCGCCCCGGCCGTTGAGGACCCGGTCCACGGTGGCCTCGCTCAGTCCGGCCTGACGTGCGATTTCACGGATCGGGAAGGGGTGCCCCATGCGACTGCTCCTGAGGGGTTTTTGATGGGTTCCTGATGGTGGTGCGAGGGGTTTGTTCTGACAAGAATGACATCACCAGCGTCGCTCCGTGACCCGAAGGGACGACTCCATGTCCGCATCGCCTTCCGTGCAGACCCCCGCGCCGGCCGCCTGGCTGTCGGAGCGGGACTGCGATCTGGACGCCTTCCGCGCCTTGGTCGAGCAGTCGACCGACGCCTCCTCGTACCCGCTGGCCTCCGCGGTCGAGCGGAACGTACTGCTCTACGACGCCGAGCGGCTCGCGCTCGCCGACCGCCGCACCGCGCAGGCCGAACTGGTGCGCGCCCTCGCCGACGGCCCCGGCATCGTGGTGGTCCGCGGCGCCTTCTCCGACACCTCGGTGGTGGACCGGACCACGGCCGTGTTCGACGCCCTGATCGCCCAGCAGCGGGCGTCGGGCGCCACCGCCGGCGACCACTTCGCGAAGCCGGGCGCCAACGACCGGGTGTGGAACGCGCTGGAGAAGGCCGCGCTGCACGACCCGGAGACGTTCGCCGACTACTACGCGAACGACATGGTCGCCCTCGTGTCCACGGCCTGGCTGGGCCCCGGCTACCAGGTGACCTCGCAGGTGAACGTGGTGAACCCGGGCGGCGCGGCGCAGACCGTGCACCGTGACTACCACCTGGGCTTCCTCTCCGACGAGACGGCCGCGGCCTACCCGGCGCACGTGCACCGCCTCTCCCCCGTGCTCACCCTCCAGGGCGCGGTCGCGCACTGCGACATGCCGGTGGAGTCCGGGCCGACGATGTACCTGCCGCACTCGCAGAAGTTCGAGCCCGGCTACCTCGCCTGGCGGCTGCCCGGGTTCCAGGCGTACTTCGACGACCACCACATCCAGCTCCCCCTGGCCAAGGGCGACGCGGTGTTCTTCAACCCGGCGCTGTTCCACGCGGCCGGCGCCAACCACTCGGCGGACATCCGGCGCGCGGCCAACCTGCTCCAGGTGTCCTCGGCCTTCGGGCGTGCCATGGAGACCGTGGACCGTGAAGCCGTGGTGGGCGCCGTCTACCCGGTACTTCTGGCCCGCAAGGCCGAGGGCGCCTCGGAGCAGTGGCTGGAGAACGTGATCGCGGCGAGCGCCGAGGGCTATCCGTTCCCCACCAACCTGGACGACGACCCGCCGGTCGACGGCCTCGCCCCGCCTTCCCAGGCCGACGTGGTGCGCAGGGCGCTGCGCGAGGGCCGGTCCCCCCGAGCGCTGCGCGACGAACTGCGGGCCGCCGCCGCACGCCGCGCGAGCTGACCCGACACCACCACCCGGAAGGACATCATGGGACTCCTCGACGACAAGGTCGTCCTCGTCAACGGCGGCAGTCAGGGCGTGGGGGCCGCCGTCGCACGGGCCGCGGTGCGCGAAGGCGCGGTCGTGGCGGTCAGCGGCCGCCGCCCGGAGCCGGGCGAGGCGCTGGTCGCCGAACTGGCCGGGCAGGGCGGCAAGGCCATGTTCGTACGCGCCGACCTGGCCGACGCCGAGCAGGCCAAGGACACGGTCGCCCAAGTGGTACGGGCGTACGGCCGTATCGACTGCCTGGTCAACTCCGCCGGCCTGACTTCACGCGGCACGCTCCTGGACACCACACCCGACCTGTTCGACCAGCACATCGCGATCAACCTCAAGGCGCCGTTCTTCGCCATGCAGGCGGCGGTGGCGGACATGGTGCGGCGCGCCGAGCCGGGCACGATCGTCAACGTCATCACCTCCTCGGCGCACGGCGGACAGCCGTTCCTCGCCCCGTACGTCGCCGCCAAGGCGGGCCTGATGGGCCTCACCCGCAACGCGGCTCACGCCCATCGGTGGGACCGCGTCCGCATCAACGGCCTGAACATCGGCTGGACCGCGACCGAGGGCGAGGACGCCACGCAGCGCACCTTCCACGGCGCCGGCGACGACTGGCGCGAGCAGGCCGCCGCGAGGCTGCCGATGGGCAAGCTCGGCCGGCCCGACGAGATCGCCGACTTCGTGGTCCTGCTGCTCTCCGACCGCTCCGGGGTCGTCACCGGCTCCGTCATCGACTGGGACCAGAACGTCCTCGGCGGCCTCGACTGACCTGCCCCGCCCTCACCAAGGAGCACCACCACATGCGCATCGGAATCCTCGGCCTCGGCCGCATCGGCGCCTTCCACGCCGAGACCCTGTCCGGGCTCGACGCCGTCGAGTCCCTCGTCGTCTCCGACCCGTTCGCGGACGCCGCGAAGGCCGCCGCGGAGCGCTTCGGCGCGCAGGTCGCGGACTCTCCCGAGGCGGTGCTCGCGGCCGGGGTGGACGGCGTGGTCGTCGCCGCCGCGACCGACGCCCACCCGGGGCTGATCACGGCCTGCGTCGACGCGGGTGTCCCCGTCTTCTGCGAGAAGCCCGTCGCCCGCACGATGGCCGAGGGCGTCGAGGTGCTGAAGGCCGTCGCCGGCCGGGACGTCCCCGTCCAGATCGGCTACAACCGCCGCTTCGACACCGGCTTCGTAGCCGCCCGCGCCGCGGTCCGGTCGGGCGAGCTGGGCACACTGCACACCGTACGCTCCACGACCCTGGACCCGGCGCCGCCCCCCGCCGCGTACATCGCCGCGTCCGGGGGGATCTTCCGGGACTGCTCGGTGCACGACTTCGACATCATCCGCTGGGTGACCGGCCGCGAGGTGACCGAGGTGTACGCGGCCGGCGGCAACCGGGGCGCCGACTTCATCAAGGAGGCGGGCGACGCCGACACCACGGGCGCGATCCTCACCCTGGACGACGGCACCCTCGCGGTGGTCTCCAACAGCCGCCACAACGCCCGGGGTTACGACGTCCGCATGGAGATCCACGGCTTCACCGACTCGATCGCGGTGGGCCTGGAGGACAAGCTGCCGCTGCGCTCGGTCGAACCCGGCGTCACCTTCCCGGCGGGCGTGCCGCACGACTTCTTCATGGACCGCTTCACCGACGCCTACCGCGCCGAGCTCCTCGCGTTCACGGAGGTGGTGGCGGGGTCCCGCCCGTCGCCGTGCACGATCGAGGACGCCCTGGAGGCCGGCTGGATCGCCGAGGCGTGCACACTGTCGCTGCACGAGCACCGTCCCGTCACCCTCGAGGAGGTACGGCAGGCATGAGCGAGCCCGCTCCGCAGCCCCTGCGCATCGGAATCCTGGGGGCCGCGCGGATCACCGAGCGCGCCCTCGTCGCCCCGGCCCGGTCCGGCGGCCACCGCCTCGTCGCGGTGGCCGCCCGCGACCGCTCCCGCGCCGAGGCGTTCGCCGCCGCGCACGGTGTGGAGCGGACCCACGGCTCGTACGCCGAGCTGCTCGCCGACCCCGAGGTCGAGGCGGTCTACAACCCGCTCGCCAACGGACTCCACGGGCCCTGGAACCTGGCCGCGCTGACGGCCGGCAAGCACGTGCTGACGGAGAAGCCCTCGGCGAGCAACGCCGATGAGGCCCGGGAGGTGCGGGAAGCCGCCGCGACGTCCGGCACGGTCTTCATGGAGGCCTTCCACTACCTCTTCCACCCGGTCACCCGCCGGCTGCACGAGCTGCTCGCCTCCGGCGAACTGGGCGAACTCCGCCACGCGGAGGCGATGGTGGCGATCCCGGCCCCCGGGCCCGACGACCCGCGCTGGTCCCTGCGTCTGGCCGGCGGCGCCCTGATGGACCTCGGCTGCTACGGCCTGCACGCGCTGCGGATGCTCGCCCCGTGGGCGGGAGGCGCGCCGCGCGTGGTCGCGGCACGGGCGGGTGAGCGGGCGGGGGCGCCGGGCGTGGACGAGTGGCTGGACGCGGATGTCGCGTACCCGGGCGGTGCGACGGGTACGGCACGGTGCCATATGGCGTACGAGGGGCTGGAGATGAGCCTGCGGGTCATCGGCACGCGAGGCGAGGCCACGGCCCCGAACTTCGTGCTGCCGCAGATGGACGACCGGGTGGTGGTCCGCACCGCAGCGGGCGAGCGTACGGAGCGCCTGGGCACGCGCTCGTCGTACGCCTACCAGTTGGAGGCGTTCGCCGCCCGGGTCCGTCGGGAGGCGTCCCTGCCCCTCGACGCGGACGACGCGGTGGCGACGATGCATCTGATCGACGCGTGCTACACGGCCGCGGGCCTGTCCCCGCGGCCTCGCACCGCACCCTGACCTGGCGCGCGGCCCGCCGGCGCGGGCCCGGGCCGTACCTCGGCGCGGGTGCGGGCCGAGGTAGTTCGCGCACCTGGCGCCGACAGGGCGCCGCGCCCACCCTCCCCCACTCTCGGCTTCTCCCCCACTCTCGACTCCGCTCGAGCGGGGGGACCCCCATGAGCGGGAGGTACCCCCATCGCCCTGGGGGCACCTCCCAGGCCCTTGAGCCACTGGCGGAGGCACGACTGCACGCAGTTGGCGACACTCGCGAACGCCACCGCGCGCCCGGGGGCGGCGAATGGCGGCATCCGCCACCGGTGTCGGTGCAGCCGCCCACGGCGGGAAGGGGACGGGGTGGGGGTGGGCGCCCGCAGCGGCTGGCGCGTCCACGCCCCGAACCTCTCCAGCACGCACTCTCGCGCCAGACCGAGGACGACCACCCCCACCGCGGCCCCGCACCACCACCCCACCCTGGGCGCTACAGCAACCCCCACCGCACAGAACCCTGCGCCGCAGGCACACGACCTCAACCCCCACCGGACGCAGCCCAACGCCGCAGGCGCGTTGCCTCAGCCCATCGCTGCCTGCACCACGTCGCGGCCCAGCGCCGCCCTGCGAAGAACGCGGCTTCAGGCGTACAGCGGCGGCTTCTCCGCGAGTTCGACCTCGACCCGGACGCCCTGTTCGAGCGCCCGGACGCCGGCCTCGCAGACGGCCGCGGCGGCGTAACCGTCCCAGGTGCTGGGGCCGGTGACCTCGCCGCGGCTGGTGGCGTCGACCCACGTCTGGACCTCGTCGTCGTACGCCTGGGCGAAGCGTTCGGTCCAGTCCTGGGCGATGGTGCCGCCCCAGCGTCCGGCCATGGTGGTGACCAGCTGGTGGCCGTCGCCGATGCGGGCGGTGCCGCGTTCGCAGACCGCCTCGGCCTGCACCTGGTAGCCGAAGCCGCAGTTGACGAAGATCTCGACGTCGGAGAGGGCGCCGCCGTCGGTCTCCAGGACGACGAACTGCGGATCTCGCAGCCCCTCGGGGGCTTCCGAGGAGGAGGCCGGCCGGAGCACCGTCACAGCGGTGATCTCGTGGCCCAGCAGCCAGCGGGTGACGTCGACCTCGTGGGCGACGGAGTCGCTGATCAGCATGGAGCTGGTGAAGAAGAGCGGGCTGGCCACGTTGCGGTGACGGTTGTGCAGCATCAGCGGTCGGCCCAGCTGCCCGGTTCCGAGCAGAGCCTTGAGGCGGACGTACTCGGTGTCGTACCGGCGCATGAAGCCGACCTGCACCCGGCGGTGGCCGAGGGCCTGTTCGGCTTCCATGACGCGCAGCGCGGAGGCCGCGTCGGGGGTGAGCGGCTTCTCGCACAGGACGGGCAGGTCGTGCGCGAAGGCGCCGAGCAGGGCCGCCTCGTGGGCGGGACCTGAGGAGGCGACGAGCACGGCGTCGACGTCCGGCGACGCCATCGCCTCGTCGGCGTCGGTGTGGGCGGTGCAGCCGTCGACGCCGGCCGCGACGGCCTCGGCCCGTTCCTGGTCGATGTCGACGACCGCGGCGACGCGTGCCCCGCTGATCACCCGGTCGATCCGCCGCACGTGGTCGGCGCCCATGCGGCCGGTGCCGACCACGGCGATGCCGAGGGGCTCGCGCCGGTTCATGTGTGTCGCCTCCCGGTCCGGTGGGTGGTGGTCAGGCGCCGCAGGAGCGGAGGAACTTCCGGGTGCGCACCGCGATGGGCAGCGGCTTGTCCGGCTCGCAGGGGTACATGTCCTGCTCGACGATCGCGAACAGGTCCACGCCCAGTTTCTGCGCGGCCGTCAGCACCGGGCCCAGCTCCGGCACGCCGGCCGGCGGTTCGCACATCACCCCGCGCTGGACGGCGGGCCCGAAGGGGATCTCGTTCTTGACGACGTCGGCGAGGATCTCCGGGTCGACCTGCTTGAGGTGGAGGTAGCCGATGCGCTCGCCGTAGGTCTCGATCAGCTTGACGCTGTCGCCGCCGCAGTAGGCGTAGTGACCGGTGTCGAGGCAGAGGTTGACCAGGCCCGAGTCGGTGGAGTCGAGGAAGCGCTCGACGTGCTCCTCGGTGTCGATGTGGGTGTCGGCGTGCGGGTGGACGACGATGTCGAGCCCGTACGTCTCCTTCACCTCTCGGCCGAGGCGTTCCATGCCACGGGTGAGGTGGCCCCACTGCTCGGTGGTGAGCTCCGGCGGCTCAAGGATCTCGGCAGTCTTGTCGTCCCGCCAGAACGACGGGATGACGACCAGGTGCTTGGCGTCCATCGCCTGGGTCAGCGCGGCGACGCGGCTGACCTGCTCCCAGGTGGAGTCCCACTCGGACGGTCCCCGGTGCAGCCCGCAGAAGATGGTGCCGGCGGACACCTTCAGGCCGCGGCTGCGCACCTCGTCGGTGAGGCGGGCGGGGTCGGTCGGCAGGTAGCCGTAGGGGCCGAGTTCGATCCAGGAGTAGCCGGCCTCGGCGACCTCGTCGAGGAAGCGCCGCCAGGGCACCTGCTGCGGGTCGTCGGGGAACCAGACACCCCAGGAGTCGGGGGCGGAACCGACCCGGATGCGGTCGAGGGCGACTGCCATGTCAGGACTTCCCTTCCGGGGTCGCGGCCGTGGACGCCCGGAGGTCGCCGGACTCCGGCAGGCCCTCCGTGTCGACGCCGCGGACCTGCGCCAGTTCGTGCTTGAGGGCGGCCAGTTCCGCGCCGCCGGCCATGTGGTTGGTCAGCTCCTCGAGGCTGACCTGGCTGCGGTCGGCGCTGAGCTCCAGGGTGCCCAGACGCAGCACGTTGAAGTGGTCGCCGACCATGTAGGCGTGGTGCGGGTTGTGGGTGATGAAGATGACGCCGAGGCCGCGGTCGCGGGCCATGGCGATGTACTTCAGGACGACGCCGGACTGCTTGACGCCGAGCGCGGCGGTGGGCTCGTCGAGGATGAGGACGCGAGCGCCGAAGTGGACGGCGCGGGCGATCGCCACGCACTGGCGCTGGCCGCCGGAGAGCGTGCCGATGGGCTGCTCCAGGTCGTCCAGGACGATGCCCATGTTGCGCAGTTCCTCGTCGGCGGTCCGCTTCATGCGGTCGATGTCGAGGCGGCGCAGGGGCCAGGGGCCCTTGGTCATCTCGGAGCCGAGGAAGAAGTTCCGCCAGACCGGCATCAGCGGGACGACCGCGAGGTCCTGGTAGACGGTGGCGATGCCCTTGTCGAGGGCCTCGCGCGGGGTGGAGAAGCGCACCGGTTCGCCGTCGACGAGGAACTCGCCCTCGGTGTGCTGGTGCAGCCCCGAGATGATCTTGATGAGGGTGGACTTGCCGGCGCCGTTGTCGCCGAGGACGCAGGTCACCTTGGAGGGGTGGACGGTCAGGTCCACGCCGTGCAGGGCGCGGATGTTGCCGTAGGACTTGCCGGCGGCGCGGAGCTCGGCCAGAGGGCGGCCCCCGTCGGCCGGGGTGTCCGTGCGGACGGCACCGTCGGTGCCGGTCGTCTTGTCGGTCATTGCGGTCACCTCCGGGTCGCCGTGCGCTGGACCCACAGATTGATGAGGACGGCGCCGAGCAGCATCACGCCGAGGAAGGCCTTGAACCAGTCGGGGTTCCAGCCGGCGTAGACGATGCCCTGCTGCACCATGCCGAACATGAAGGCGCCGAAGACGGGTCCGATCGCCGAGCCGTAGCCGCCGGTCAGCAGACAGCCGCCGATGACCGCCGCGGCGATGTAGATGAGCTCCTGGCCCACGCCCTCGCCGGACTGCACGGTGTTGAAGGAGAACAGGTTGTGCATGCCGACGAACCACGCGCCGAAGCCGACCAGCATGAACAGGGAGATCTTGGTGAAGGTGACGGGGACGCCGACCGCACGGGCGCTCGCCTTGTTGCCGCCGACCGCGAAGACCCAGTTGCCGTACTTGGTGCGCAGCAGGACCCAGGTGGCGAGGGCGGCGAAGACGAGCCACCAGATCACGGTGATCTTCACCTGGACGCCGCCGACCTCGAAGCTGGAGGCGAAGAGCGCCTTCGCCTGGTCGAAGCCGTCCATGTCGGCGATGCTGTCGGTGGCGACGTTGCCGGTGACGAGTTTGGTCACCGCGAGGTTGACGCCCTGGAGGATCAGGAAGGTGCCCAGGGTGACGAGGAAGCTCGGCAGCCCGGTCTTCACGAGCATCCAGCCGTTGAAGAAGCCGACGGCGAGGGACACCACGAGGGCGACGATCACGCCCATCCACACGTTCAGGGTGAGCTGGTAGCTCAGCATGCTCGCGGTGAGCGCCGAGGTGACGACGGCGACGCCGGCCGAGAGGTCGAACTCGCCGCCGATCATCAGCAGCGCCACGGGCAGCGCCATGATCCCGATGGTCGACGACTGATACAGGATGTTCGCCATCGAGCTGCCGTCGCGCACCGGCGGGGCGGCGAACAGGAAGAACACGAGGACCGCGACGGCGCCGAGGAAGACGCCGACCTCGGGCCGGGCGAGCAGCCGCAGCGTCAGCGGGCGCCGCGCGGTGCGCCCGTCCTTCTGCTTCGCGGGGCCGGGGGCCGGCGGCGTGGTCGCCGCCGGCTCAGCCTGTTGGGCCATGCTCATCACCGGGTGCCCTTCGCGGCGAACCGGGAGACCGCCTCGACGTTGGACTTGTCGACGAACGCCGGACCGGTCAGGACGGGCTGCTCGCCGCCGCCGCTGTAGTTGCCGTTGTTCTTGTAGAGCCACAGGCCGTCGACGGCGAGGTAGCCCTGGAGGTACGGCTGCTGGTCCACCGCGAACTGGATGTCGCCGTCCTGGATGGCTCCGGTCAGCTCCTTGTTCAGGTCGAAGGTGGCGACCTTCGCCTTGCTGCCGGCCTCCTCGACGGACTGCACCGCGGTCGGCGCGAAGGGCGCGCCGAGGGTGACGACGTAGTCGATGGAGGAGTCCTGCTTCAGCTTGGCGGTGATGGTCGACCTCACCGACGGCATGTCGGTGCCGTTGACGTTGAGGACCTGCGTCTTGCCCTCGAAGGTCTTCTCCAGGCCGGCGCAGCGCTGGGTCAGGCCGATGTTGCCCTGCTCCTGGACGACGCAGACCGCGTTCTTCGCGCCGACCTCGTTGAGCTTCTTGCCGAACGCCTCGCCCGCGACGCTCTCGTCCTGCCCGAAGAACTCCAGCAGCCCGAGGTCCTTCCAGTCGCTCAGTCCGGAGTTCAGGCCGACGACCGGGATGCCGGCCGCCGTGGCCTTCGCTATGACGCCCTTGAGCGCGTCCGGCTTGGCGAGGGTGACCGCGATGCCGTCGACCTTCTGGTCGATCGCGTTCTGCACCAGGTTGGCCTGGTTGCCGGCGTTCGGGTCGGCCGAGTAGATCAGCTTGACGTTGTCCTTGTCGGCGGCGGTCTGCGCACCCTTGCGCACGATGTCCCAGAAGGTGTCGCCGGGCGCCTGGTGGGTGACCAGGGCGACCGTCATCTGCGGCGTCGAGGCCTTGCCGGCCGAGGCGTCCGCTCCGCCTTCCTCGGACTTCTTGCCGCCGCTGCTGCTCGAGCAGCCTGCGAGAGCCAGGGCGGCTGCCGCCGCGGCCGCGACGAAGGGGGCGACTCTGCGGGAGCGGGGGTGGGAAGAGCGGTCCATCAGTCCTGCACCTCACTGTGCTTCACGGGGGAAAGGGGGCGAGGAGTCCGAGAGTCCGGTGCCCGGAACCTCGGGAGTCCGGGGTGTGTGCCATCACACACGGCGGTTCGTGCTGGGACGCGATCCAATCCCCGAAACCGCCTGCTGTCAATACTTTGTTAAGACATCATTTCACGCGCTCGTCCGAATGTAAGTACAAACTATTGACACCGCCGCCCCTCGAGACCTACACCTGGGATGCGGCGGGTCCCCGGAAGCACGTCCCCACCGTGGCAGGGCGTCCTGGGCCCCGCATCCCCAGCTGCTCGAGGAGCGTCGCTCAATGGCCGACACACCACAGTATTTCGACCTGGTCACCATGGGTCGCATCGGGGTCGATCTTTATCCCCTGCAGACCGGGGTGCCGTTGTCGCAGGTGGAGACGTTCGGGAAGTTCCTGGGCGGCTCGGCCGCCAATGTCGCGGTCGCCGCGGCGCGGCTCGGCCGCTCCACCGCGGTGATCACCCGCACCGGGGACGACCCCTTCGGCGCCTATCTGCACGAGGCGCTGAAGGACTTCGGCGTGGACGACCGCTGGGTGACCCCGGTGGCCGCCTACCCGACCCCCGTCACCTTCTGCGAGATCTTCCCGCCGGACGACTTCCCCCTCTACTTCTACCGTCGTCCCAAGGCGCCCGACCTGGAGATCCACCCGCACGAGCTGGACCTTCCGGCGATCCGCGCGGCCGGCATCTTCTGGGTCACCGGCACCGGCCTGAGCGAGGAACCGAGCCGCACCGCCACGCTGGCCGCCCTGGAGGCGCGCGCCAAGGCCGGCACCACCGTCTTCGACCTGGACTGGCGGCCCATGTTCTGGCGGGACCCGGACCAGGCGCGCCCGTACTACCGCGAGGCGCTGCGCCACGCCACGGTCGCCGTCGGCAACCTCGACGAGTGCGAGGTCGCCACCGGGGTGCGCGAACCCGAGGCGTGCGCCGAGGCGCTGCTGGCGGCGGGCGTGGAACTGGCCGTGGTCAAGCAGGGTCCGCGGGGTGTGCTGGCCGTGCACCGGGACGGCACCCGCGCCGAGGTGCCCCCGGTGCCGGTCGAGGTGGTCAACGGCCTCGGCGCCGGCGACGCCTTCGGCGGCTCGCTCTGCCACGGTCTGCTCTCCGGCTGGGACCTGGAGCGGACCATGCGCCACGCCAACGCGGCCGGCGCCCTCGTCGCCTCGCGCCTCGCCTGCTCGTCCGCCATGCCGACCGGGCCGGAGGTCGCCGACCTCCTCGCGCGGGGCTCGGCCGGCCGGCCGAGCCAGTCCTGAACGGAGCCCTTCCTTGAAACTCAGCATCCCCGAGCTCACCACGGTCCGCGCCCGGCATCCCGAGGCCGTCGCCGAGGCGGCGGCCCGCCGGACCCGCCGTCCGCTGATCGGCGACAGCGGCCGGCTGATGATCGTGGCCGCAGACCACCCCGCGCGGGGCGCGCTCGGCATAGGCGACCGCCGTCTGGCCATGGCGGACCGGGCCGACCTGCTGGAACGCCTGTGCGTCGCGCTGTCCCGGCCGGGCGTGGACGGGGTGCTGGCCACCGCCGACATCCTGGAGGACCTGCTGCTGCTCGGCGCACTGGAGAACAAGGTCGTCATGGGGTCGATGAACCGCGGCGGCCTGGCCGGTGCGTCCTTCGAGATGGACGACCGTTTCACCGGCCACCGCGCCGAGGACATCGAGCGGCTCGGTTTCGACGCGGGCAAGCTGCTGGTCCGCATCGACTACGACGACCCCGGCTCGCTCACCACCCTGGAGGCCTCCGCCCGCGCCGTCGACGCGATGGCCGCGCGCCGCCTGCCGGTGTTCGTGGAGCCGTTCATCTCGCGCCGGGTGGACGGCCGCGTCCGCAACGACCTGTCCGCCGAGGCCGTCACCCGCTCCGTCGCGATCGCCTCCGGGCTCGGCGGCACCTCCGCCTACACCTGGCTGAAGCTGCCGGTCACCGAGGACGTCGACGACATGGACGAGGTGCTGCGCACCTCGACGCTGCCGGTGGTGCTGCTCGGCGGCGAGGTGGGCGACCAGGGGGCGGCCTACGAGCGCTGGGGCAAGGCGCTGCGGCTGCCCACCGTGCAGGGCATGGTCGTCGGCCGCTCGCTGCTCTACCCGGCCGAGGGCAGTGTGGAGACGGCGGTGGACACGGCCGTCGGCCTGTTGTGACAAGCCCGTACGACGACGCACGCAGACGGAGGCACGCATGACCCATCACCTTCCCGCGGGCAAGGCCGCCGCCGGCCCGTACACCGTGGACGTGAGCCCGCGGAGCGCCGGCTGGGGGTACTCCTCGCTGCGGGTGCTGCGGCTGGAGCCGGGCGGCTCGCACACCTTCGACACCGGGGACAGCGAGTGGATCGTGCTGCCGCTGGGCGGCGCGTGCACGGTCGCCTCGGACGACGACTTCGGCCACGAGGAGTTCGCGCTCACGGGCCGGAGGAGCGTGTTCGACGGCGTCACCGACTTCGCCTATGTGCCGCGTGACGCCCGGGTCACCGTGTCCTCCTCGGAGGGCGGGCGGTTCGCCCTGACCGGCGCCCGCTGCTCGCGGCGGCTGCCCGCCCGGTACGGGCCGGCGTCGGACGTGCCGGTGGAGCTGCGCGGCACCGGGAACTGCTCCCGCCAGGTGAACAACTTCGGCGCGGCGGACGTCCTCGAGTGCGACAAGCTGATCGCGGTGGAGGTGCTCACCCCGGGCGGCAACTGGTCGTCGTTCCCGCCGCACAAGCACGACGAGCACCGGCCGGGCGAGGAGTCGGTGCTGGAGGAGATCTACTACTTCGAGTTCGCCGCCCACGACGGCACGCCCGGCCTCGGCTACCAGCGGGTGTCCCCGTCCGGTCCGGGCCGTGAGACGGACGTTCTGGCCGAGGTGCGTGACGGCGACGTCGTCCTCATCCCGGACGGCTGGCACGGCCCGTCCATGGCGGTGCCCGGCCACCACATGTACTACCTGAACGTCATGGCGGGACCCGAGGCCGAGCGGGCCTGGCTGATCTGCGACCACCCCGACCACGCCTGGATCCGCGACACCTGGCCCGAGCAGCCCGTCGACCCCCGACTCCCCCTCTACACCGCACCGGAGAGGTCCGCATGAGCGCCACCACCCGCCGACTGACCACCGCCCAGGCCCTGGTGCGGTTCCTGTCCGCGCAGCACACCGAGCGGGACGGCGTGCGCCGCCGGCTGATCGCGGGCACCTGGGGCATCTTCGGTCATGGCAACGTCGCCGGTCTCGGGCAGGCGCTGGTGGAGTACCGCGACACCATGCCGTTTCACCAGGGCCGCAACGAACAGTCGATGGTGCACGCGGCCGTCGGCCACGCCCGCCAGCTCAACCGCCTCTCCGCGCAGGCGGTGACCACGTCCATCGGCCCCGGCGCGACCAACATGGTCACCGGCGCCGCGCTCGCCACCATCAACCGGCTGCCGGTGCTGCTGCTGCCCGGCGACTACTTCGCCTCCCGCGCCGCCGACCCGCTGCTCCAGCAGCTGGAGCATCCCGTCGAGGCCGACGTGTCGGTCAACGACACGCTCCGCCCGGTGTCCCGCTACTTCGACCGGATCACCCGCCCGGAGGCGCTGATCCCGTCCGCGCTGAACGCGATGAGGGTGCTCGCCGACCCGGCCGAGACCGGCGCCGTCACCCTCGCGCTGCCGCAGGACGTGCAGGCGGAGGCGTACGACTGGCCGGAGGAGTTCTTCGCCGAGCGCGTGTGGACGGTACGGCGGCCCGCCCCGGACCCGGTGGAGCTGGACGCGGCCGTGGCGGCCGTACGGGCGGCACGGCGGCCGCTGATCGTCGCGGGCGGCGGGGTGCACCACAGCGAGGCCGAGGACGCGCTGCGGGCGCTGGTGGACGCCACCGGCATCCCGGTCGCCTCCACCCAGGCCGGCAAGGGTTCCCTGCGCCACGACCACCCCGCCGACCTGGGCGGCATCGGCCACACCGGCACCGCGGTGAGCGACGCGCTGGCCCGCGACGCCGACGTGGTGATCGGCGTCGGCACCCGCTACACCGACTTCACCACCGCCTCCGGCACCCTGTTCCAAAACGCGGACGTCACGTTCGTGAACCTCAACATCACCGGCTTCGACGCCCACAAGCTCGCCGCCCGCCCCCTGGTGTGCGACGCCCGTACCGGTCTGGAGCGGCTCACGGAGGCGCTCGCCGGGTACCGCGTGGACGCGGCGTACGAGGCGGAGTACGGGGAGGGCAAGGAGCGCTGGGACGCGGTCGTCGAGGCGGCCCTGCGCGCCGAGGACGACACCGCCGTGCCGACGCAGACGCAGGTGCTGGGCGCGCTGGACGCGGTGGTCGGCGACGACGACGTGGTGATCAACGCGGCCGGCTCGCTCCCGGGCGACCTGCACAAGCTGTGGCGCGCCCGCAGCCCCCGCCAGTACCACCTGGAGTACGGCTACTCCTGCATGGGCTACGAGATCCCGGCCTCCCTCGGCGTCCAGCAGGCCGCGCCCGGCACGCCCGTCTGGGCGCTCGTCGGCGACGGCACGTATCTGATGATGCCCACGGAGATCGTCACGGCCGTCCAGGAAGGCCTGCCGGTCAACGTGGTGCTGGTGCAGAACCACGGGTACGCCTCCATCGGCGGCCTGTCGGAGGAGACCGGCGGCGAGCGTTACGGCACCGCCTACCGCCACCGCGCCGCCGACGGCTCCTTCACCGGCGCCCCGCTGCCGGTCGACCTCGCGGCGAACGCGGCCAGCCTCGGCATGGACGTCCTGCGCGCCAAGACGGTGCGTGAGCTGCGCGCCGCCCTCGCCGAGGCCCGCGCCTCCGACCGTCCGACCTGCGTCTACGTCGAGACGGACCCGACGCCGACCGCTCCCCCGGCCGAGGCCTGGTGGGACGTGCCGGTGGCGGAGGTCGCCACCCGCGAGCCCGCCCGGCAGGCCCGGGAACGCTACGACGCCCAGGTCGCCGGGCGCCGCCGCCACCTGTGAACACGTCCCCCGTGCTCCGACCGGGAGCCCCGACAGGAAGGCACGTCCATGGCGAAGACCGGTGACCCCGCACGCGCCGCGGCCGGAACGGCGACGTACCCCCTGCACTTCGCCCTGGACCGGGGCAGTCCGGTGCCGCTGTACTACCAGCTCGCCCAGCAGCTGGAGGCGGCGATCTCCGACGGGGTGCTCGCGCCCGGCGACCTGCTGGGCAACGAGGTGGACCTCTCGGTGCGCCTCGGCCTGTCCCGGCCGACCGTCCGCCAGGCCATCCAGTCCCTGGTCGACAAGGGGCTGCTGGTCCGGCGGCGCGGGGTGGGCACCCAGGTGGTGCACAGCCAGGTGCGCCGTTCCCTGGAACTGACGAGCCTCTACGACGACCTGGAGGCGGCCGGACAGGCGCCGACCACGGAGGTGGTCCGCCACGAGACCGTCCCGGCGCCGCCCGGTGTGGCCGCCGCCCTGGGGCTTGCCGAGGGCGCCGAGGTGATCGTCCTGGAGCGGCTGCGGCGCACCCATGGCCTGCCGGTCGCCCTGCTCGGCAACTACCTCCCGTCGGGCCTGCTCGACCTGGACGGCGACCGTCTGGAGGCGACCGGCCTGTACCGGATGATGCGCACGGCCGGCATCACCCTGCACAGCGCCCGCCAGACGGTCGGCGCGCGCTCGGCGACCGCGGAGGAGGCGTCCCGCCTGGACGAGAAGGAGGGCGCGGCGCTGCTCACCATGCAGCGCACCGCGTACGACGACACGGGCCGGGCGGTGGAGTACGGCAGCCACATCTACCGCGCGTCCCGGTACTCCTTCGACTTCCAGTTGCTGGTCAGACCGTGAACCGCGGGGCCGTCCCCGCGCGTCCGTACGATCAGCACTGATCATCACGACGCGCGAAGGGGACGCCCGGTGGACATCGCGAAACCCCGCCCGACCCGGGGGCGGGTGCCCGCAGCCCTGGCCGTACTGACTGCGGGGCTGCTCGCGTTCCACCGGGCGGTGCCGAACACGCCGGGCCGGGTGGGCAGCCTGCTGGAGTCGTTCCTGCCGTGGCTCGGCCTGGCGGTCGTCCCCCTGTTCCTGTACGGCCTGGTGCGCAGGTCGCCCGTCGTCCTGGTGGCCGTGCTGCTGCCCGTCGCGGTGTGGACGCGTCACTTCGGTGACCTGCTCCTCCCCGCGTACCCGGCCGGGCCGCGCGATCTGGTCGTGGTGCAGCACAACGTCTCCGACGAGAACCCCGACCCGGCGGGCACGGCCCACGCCCTCGCGGGCTCCGGCGCGGACCTGATCGCGCTGGAGGAACTGGTGCCGGACGCGCTGCCCTCGTACGAGCGGGTCCTCGCCGCGCGCTATCCGCACCACGTGGTGCGCGGCACCGTCGGGCTGTGGTCGCGGTACCCGCTGAGCGGCGCGCGGACGGCGGACATCAAGCCGGCGGGCCTGACCGAGCCGTGGAGCCGGGGGCTGCGGGCGGTGGCCGCCACACCGCACGGGGAGGTCGCGGTGTACGTGGCGCATCTGCCGTCGGTGCGGATCGGGCCGCGCGGGATGACGTCGGCCCGGCGTGACGAGAGCGCCGAACGGCTCGGACGGGAGGTGGCGGCGGAGCCGCTGGAGCGGGTGGTCCTGATGGGCGATCTGAACGGCACGGTCGACGACCGGGGTCTGGAACCGCTGACGTCCCGGCTGGAGGTACCACGGCGCGGGTTCGCGTTCAGCTTCCCGGCGGGGCCGCCGCTGGTGCGGATCGACCAGGTGATGGCCCGCTCGGCGACGGTGCACGGGATCGACACCCTGCCCGCCACGGGGAGCGACCACCTGCCGGTGCGGGCCCGGATCGGGCTCGGCTGAGGCGCGGACGCGAGAAGGGCCGTACCGGAATGCTCCGATACGGCCCGACGACCCGCTGTCTCGCAAGTCGGGACGACAGGATTTGAACCTGCGACCCCTTGACCCCCAGTCAAGTGCGCTACCAAGCTGCGCCACGTCCCGGTGCGCGTCGCACGGGTGAACCGCGTGATCGCGCGAGGAGCACTTTACCGCACAGCCGGCGCCGGACCGAAGCCGGGCCGGGAGGCGGGGCACGAATCGGTGCGCCGGGCCGGGGCACAATCGGCCGTATGGGCACCACGGACAGCACATCCACCGACCACCGGTCCACCGGCCGCGCGCCCGCCGGGCGGGACCGCGACGACGAGGGCCGGGCACGCAACGCCCGCCCGCGCGACGGACTCGGGCGGCCCCTGCCGTACGGCGAGGAGGGCGTGCCCCGGCAGCCGGAAGGGGTGGTGCGGCGGCCGGAGGAGAGCGTCCGCGAGGCGCAGCGGCTGCTGGACGAGGGCAAGCCGTTCCACGCGCACGAGGTGTTCGAGGACGCCTGGAAGTCGGGTCCCGAGGAGGAGCGGGAACTGTGGCGGGGGCTGGCCCAGATGGCGGTGGGGCTCACCCACGCGGCGCGTGGGAACGTCACCGGCGGGGCGCGGCTGCTGCGGCGAGGGGCGGGCGCGGCCGAGGAGTGGGCGGCGGGCGGTGAGCTCCGGCCGCACGGGATCGACCTGGCGTCGGTGATCGCCTGGGCGCGGGAACTGGCGGCGGAGGTGGAGCGCGGGGAGGGCGTTCCGGTGGACGCGGGCGCGCGGGCGCCCCGGCTGCGCGGCGCCGCCTGACCTGGGTGCCGGGCGGCGGAGGGCGTGCGGCAGACTCGGGGCGTGCGGACTCTTCATGTGATCGGTATCGGCGCGGGCGACCCCGGCCAGCTCACCCTGCAGGCGGTCAGGGCCATGCGGGACACGGACGTGTTCTTCCTGCTCGACAAGGGCGAGGCGAAGGCGGACCTGACGCGGCTGCGCCGGGACATGCTGGAGACGCATCTGGCGGACCGGAGCTACCGCGTCGTCGAGGAGCGGGACCCGGAGCGGGACCGCTCGGCGGGCGGCTCGGCCTACTCCCCCGCCGTCGGCGACTGGCGCAGCGCCCGTGCCGACATCTACGAGCGGATGATCGCGCAGGAACTGGGCGAGGACGAGACCGGCGCGTTCCTGGTGTGGGGCGACCCGGCGCTGTACGACAGCACGCTCGGCATCCTCGAGGAGGTGCGGGAGCGGGGCACGGTCGCCTTCGACTACGACGTCGTGCCGGGCGTCAGCAGCGTCTCGGCCCTCGTCGCCCGGCACCGCACGGGCCTCAACCGGGTGGCGCGCCCGGTGCAGATCACCACGGGACGGCGGCTCGCCGAGGAGGGATTCCCGGAGGGCGTGGACGACGTGGTGGTGATGCTGGACGCGCACCAGCGTTTCCGTGCCTTCGCCGACGAGGACGTCGACATCTACTGGGGCGCGTACATCGGCACCCCGGACGAGATCCTGGTCTCCGGTCCGGTCGCCGAGGCCGCCCCGCGCATCGAGCGGCTGCGCGCCGAGGCGCGGGAGCGCAAGGGGTGGATCATGGACACGTATCTGCTGCGCCGCTCCCCCGGCGGGCGTTAGGACCTGCGGGGGCGGGTCCGGTCGGCGGGTGAGGGCCGGGGTGGGCCGGGAGTGGTCCGTCGTGGTCTCGACCAGACCCTCACCGTGGGCGCGCGACACCCCCGGCTCCTCAGCGCACTCCCGTCGCCGGCCCGCTTCGCGCGGCGGGCGGTCGCGACCATCACAGTGGGTCCCTCCGGGGCGGTTGTCGACCGGACAGGGGCGTCGGCCCGGGCGCCCGGGGCGGGTGGCGACCGCCCGGCGCGCCCGATGCCGTGGGGCGTCGCCGCACGTGCGCGAAGGGCGTGCCGCTCTCCGGGACCGCACGTCTAACGGGACCGGCGGCCGAGCGCCGCGTCCAGCCGGTTCAGCACCGCCGGCACGTCCGGGAGCGCGGTGACGTCCTCCGGCAGGGGCGGGCGGCGGACGACCACGACGGGGAGGCCGAGATCCCGGGCGGCGGCGAGTTTCGCCGAGGTCGCCGCGCCGCCGCTGTCCTTCGTCACCAGCACGTCGACGCGGTGCTCGCGCAGCAGTGCCGTCTCGTCGGCCACGGTGAACGGGCCGCGCGCCAGCAGGACGTGCGTGTGCGGTGGCAGCGGCGGCTCGGGGGGTTCGACCGACCGTACGACGAAGCTCAGCTCCGTGAGTCCGGCGAAGGCGGCGAGGCCGAGACGCCCGGTGGACAGGAACACCCGGCGCCCGAGTGCGGGCAGCACGGCGGCGGCCGCCTCCAGGGACGGGACCGGGTGCCAGCGGTCGCCGCGGCCCGGCTGCCAGCCGGGGCGGCGCAGCACCAGCAGAGGCACCCGCGCGGCGGCGGTGGCGGCGGCCGCGTTCCCTGTGATCGTCGCGGCGAACGGGTGCGTCGCGTCGACGACAGCGTCCACGCTCTCCTCACGGAGCCAGGCCGCGAGTCCGTCGGGGCCGCCGAAACCGCCGACGCGTACCTCGCCGTCGAGCGCGCCCGGCCGGGACACGCGTCCGGCGAGCGAGGTGGTGACCCGGACCCCGGGGCGGGCGGTCAGCGCGGCGGCGAGCCGGCGCGCTTCGGTGGTGCCGCCGAGGATCAGCACGTGCGGGGACATGCGCCGAGCGTACGGGCCCCGGGTACGGCGGCCGGAGGCGGCCCGGAGGCCGAAGATCGCCGTCGTCCCGCACGCCCGTGCCGTTCGCCCTACGATGACGCCTGACGACTTAAGGAGTCATGGGCGTGGACTGGAGCAGTCGGGGCTATCACGCCCAGCGGTGGGCGGCGCGGGGGGCGTTGCTCGCGGCGGCGCTCGCGGTGGCGGCCCCCCTTGTCTACGGCGGGCTGCGCGGACTGCTGCTCCTGGTGCTCGGGGTGGCCGGGCTGGGGCTCAGCGCGGCGGCCGTGTGGTGGACGCTGACGTTGCGCGGGCCGCTGCGGTGGGGGGCCGCACTGGTCGCGGTATGCGTGCCGGCGGGGCTGCTGGCGCTGTTCGCGGTGACGTTGTTCTGGGCGTTGCTGGTGTCCCTGGCGCTGTGGGGTCTCGCGGTGTGGAGCGGAAGGTACGCGCTGCGCGGGACGGGCGGGCACACCCCGGCGCGTGAACGTCGCCTGCCGCCGCCCCGGAAGCCTGTACTGATCATGAATCCGCGGTCGGGCGGCGGCAAGGTGGGCCGGTTCCGGCTGCGGGAGAAGGCGGAGCGGCTGGGCGCGCGGGTGGTGCTGCTGGAGCCGGGGCAGCAGCACGACGTGACCGAGCTGGCCCGGCGGGCCGTCGCCGACGGCGCGGACCTGCTCGGCGCGGCGGGCGGCGACGGAACCCAGGCGCTGGTCGCGGCCGTGGCCGCGGAGCACGACGTCCCGTTCCTGGTGATCAGCGCGGGCACCCGCAACCATTTCGCCCTCGACCTCGGCCTGGACCGGGGGGACCCGGCGGCGTGTCTGGACGCGCTGACGGACGGGGTGGAGCTCCGGGTGGACCTGGGGTTCGCCGGGGACCAGCCGTTCGTGAACAACGCGTCGTTCGGCGCGTACGCGGCGATCGTGCAGAGTCCCGCGTACCGGGACGACAAGATCGGCACGAGTCTGGAGATGCTGCCGGACCTGCTCACCGGGCAGCAGGGGCCCCGCCTGCTCGTCCGCGCCGGTGACAACACGCTGACGGCTCCGCAGGCGGTGCTGGTCAGCAACAACCCGTACCGCACCGGCGACCCGTTCGGGCTCGGGCGGCGCGAGCGGCTGGACTCGGGGACGCTGGGCGTCCTCGGGGTGAAGGTGGAGGGCGCGATCAGCGCGGCCGCGCTGCTGCTGAACCCGGAACCGGCGGGGCTGACGGTGCTGACGGCGCCGGAGGTGGTCATCGAGGCGGACCGGGACGAGATCGAGGCGGGCGTCGACGGCGAGGCGATGGTCCTGCCCGCGCCGGTCCACTGCCGCATCGCCCCGGGGGCCCTCCGCGTCCGCGTCCCACGCAAACGTCCGGGCGTCGCCCCCGGCCCGCCTCGCCTGGACTGGCGCCGCCTCCGCAAGCTGGCCGCGACGGTAGGCCGCACGGCGGCGCCCACCCACCTCCACTGGCCCCGCCACAGGTCACGGCATGCGGAGGCCGACAAGGAGACGACACCCCCGGGCGGCCCGTCCGACACCTGAGCACCTGCCCTGCCTGCACGGCCGAACACTGGCATCACCCATGGGAGAGGCGGCCTCCCGACGGATGCCTGCGGCCCTCGACGGCCGAGCGCGCCTGGAGCGCGCAGCGGCCGTCGAGCTCCCGCCAGGCGAGCCGACGCGGCACACCCCTACCGCACCCGCAGGAGCGGTACGACGCCGCGAGCGTCGCTTCCCGCATGGGCGGGGCGGCGTAGCTCGCCTCCTCCGCCCCCGGCCGGCTGCCGATCGGGAGCGCCCCGGCCCGCGCACGGGGCCTGCCGGGCTCCGCCCCACCGCGCAGGCGCTCCGTCCTCCGCCGGGACCGGCCGACCGCGCCCCCAAGCGTCCGGCGGGTCGCCCGCCCCTCCTGCCGCCCGCACGGGCCCGACAGCCGCGCCGTCCAGCCGGACGGGACAGCCGCCCGGGTGTGCACCCGGGCACTCACCGCAGCAGCAACTGCAGTCCCCCCACCACCGTCGCCGCGATGACCAGTTGCTCGAACAGCCGTTGATTGATCCGCGTCACCGCCCACTTGCCGAGGAAGGCGCCCGGCACCACGAACAGGACCAGCGCCGCGTCCAGCAGCAGCGAGTCCGCGTCGATCAGGCCGAGGCCCGCGCTGAACGGCAGCTTGGACGTGTTGACGATGAGGAAGAAGAACGCCGACGTGCCGAGGAAGCCCAGCTTGCGGAAGCCGGCCGAGAGCAGGTACATCGACATCACCGGGCCGCCCGCGTTGGCGACCATGGTGGTGAAGCCGCCGAGGACGCCGTAGGAGCGGGCCTTGACGCGGCCGGCCCGGGTGGTCACCCCGTCGGGTTCGTCCTCGGTGTCGGCGCGGCGCCGTCGCCACACCGTGACCCCGGCCATCAGCAACAGGATCGCCCCGATCGAGGTCCGTACGATCCCGTCGTCCGCCCATACGAGGAAGACCGTGCCGACGACCACGCCCGCCGCGACGGCGGGGAACAGCCGCCACAGGGTGGGCCAGTGCGCGTGCCGCCGGTAGGTCAGCACGGCCAGGACGTCCCCGGCGATCAGGATGGGCAGCAGCACGCCGGTGGACGCGCGGGCGGGCAGGACGGCGGCGAACACGGCGAGACTCACCGTGTTCGCGCCGCTGACGGCGGTCTTGGAGAACCCGACGAGCAGGGCCGCGAAGGAAAGGGCCGCGAATTCCCAGCCGGTGAGGTCCCAGAGGGTCATGGTGTTCATGCGGCGACCGATGCTACGTGCGGGCGTCGGCCGCCGGTAAGCCGCGTCCCAGCTGGTGACCTCCCGGCCGCCCGCCGCGGAAGTTGCCGCGAAGGCCGTGCGTCAGTGGCGTTCGACGAGCACCGCGCTGCCCTGACCCACCCCCACGCACATGGTGGCGAGGCCCCGTTCGGCGCCGGTGCGGCGCATGCGGTGCAGCAGGGTGGTGAGGATGCGGGCGCCGGAGCAGCCCAGCGGGTGGCCGAGGGCGATGGCCCCGCCGTCCGGGTTCACCCGCTCCGGGTCGATGCCGAGCTGGTCGACGCAGGCCAGCGCCTGCGCGGCGAACGCCTCGTTGAACTCGGCCTCCTGGATGTCCCCGATGTCCCAGCCGGCGCGGGCGAGCACCTTGCGGGTGGCGGGGACGGGGCCGATGCCCATGACGTCCGGATGGACACCCGCCGAGCCGCCGGCGACGTAGCGGCCGAGCGACTCCAGACCCAGGTCGTCGAGCGCCTCCTCGCTGACCAGGATCAGCCCGGCGGCGCCGTCGTTCATCGGGGAGGCGTTGCCCGCGGTGACCGAGCCGCCCGCGCGGAACACGGGCTTGAGCCGGCCGAGCTTCTCCAGGGAAGTGTCCTCGCGGACGCATTCGTCGGCGTCGACGACCACGCCGTCCGGGCGGGTCACCGGCAGCAGTTCGTCGGCGAAGTGGCCGTGTCCGCGGGCGTCGGCCGCGCGCCGGTGGCTGCGCAGGGCGAACTCGTCCTGCCGTTCGCGCGAGATGCCGTACCGTCCGGCGACCTCCTCCGCGGTCTCACCCATCGCCAGCAGGCCGTGAAGTTCCTTCATGGCCGGGTTGACCAGCCGCCAGCCGAGCCGGGTGTCGTACGTGTCCATGCGGTGCGGGAGCGCCTCGTCGGGGCGGGGCAGCACGAAGGGGGCGCGGCTCATGGACTCGGAGCCGCCGGCGATCACGATGTCGGCCTCGCCGGCCGCGATGGTGCGGGCGGCGGTGGTGACGGCCTCCAGGCCCGAGGCGCAGAGGCGGTTGACGGTGGCGCCGGGGACGGACTCGGGGAGGCCGGCGAGCAGGGCGGCCATGCGGGCGACGTTGCGGTTGTCCTCGCCGGCCTGGTTGGCGGCGCCCCAGTAGACGTCGTCGACGCGGGCCGGGTCCAGCGCGGGCACATCGGCGACCAGGCCGCGGATCACCGTGGCGGCGAGGTCGTCGGGCCGTACGCCGGAGAGGGCTCCGCGCAGTTTGCCGATGGGGGTGCGGCGGGCGGCCGCGAAGTGGACGGGACGCAACGGGGACTCCTGCTCCGGAAGCCGACGGCCGGGCTGCCGATCGGCGACTCACTTAATTAGCACCGCTAGTTTCGGACTATAGACCGCCCAGCCCCTCCCGGGGAAGATCCTGGAGGTCACGGCCGGTCCCGCCGTACCGCCGGCCGGGTTTGTCCCGATGGGCCGGGGGCACCCGCGCGTTCACGGAGTGGTCGCGGAGCGCGGCCCGTGCCGGCATCGCCCGCGGGTCCCCGCCCTCGCGCCACGAGCGCATCAACTGGGAGGAACATCACTTCATGACCGTCGTGAGGAGCACGCTTCCGGACGAGGCCCGCCGCATTTCCGGCGAGGCCCTCCAGGAGACCCTGATCGACCTGCTCGGACTGTCCCTGATCGGCAAGCAGGCGCACTGGAACGTCGTGGGGCCGCGGTTCCGCTCGGTGCACCTGCAGCTGGACGAGGTGGTCTCGGCCGCGCGCACGCACGCCGACACGGTGGCGGAGCGCGCCTCGGCCATCGGCGTGCCGCCGGACGGCCGCCCGGAGACGATCGCCAAGGTCTTCTCCCTGCCGGCGCCCGCGGAGGGCTGGCTGCGCGACTCGGAGGCCGTCGAGGTCATGACCGACGCCCTCGGCGCGGCGATCGCGCGGCTGCGCGAGCGCATCGACGCCACCGAGAAGGCCGACCTGGTCACGCAGGACCTGCTGATCTCCGTCACCGCCGACCTGGAGAAGCAGCGCTGGATGTTCGAGGCGGAGAACCACCCCCGGGAGTCCTGAGAACCCCGGACGCACGAGGCACGCGAACGAAGGGGCACACGATGACCGACGCCCTCGAGATGGACGCGCTGTGGGAGGACTTCCACCGCGCGGTGAACATGACGTCGGCGGAGCTGGCCGCATGGCTGCGGGTCGGTGACGCCGGCGAGACGACGGAGCCGCTGCCGGACCAGGCCGGCAGCGACACGGGACAGCACGTCCTGGCCATCCTCCAGAAGCGCCGCACCGACCTCACCGAGGACGACCTGCGCGTGATGGAGGAGGTCGTGAACGCCGTCCAGGACGAGACGGACCCGGAGAACGAGCCGGTGGCCGGCGACACCGCCCGCCGCCACCGTCTGATGACTCTGGGCCACGACCCGCTCAAGGCGTGACCGTGGCCGGCCGCGACGGCGAACGGGCCGTGGTGCGCGTCCTCGTCGACGCGCACGGCGAGACGTACGCGCACGAGGCGGGGATCGCCCTGCGGGACACGCCGCAGCCGCTGTACCGGCTGCTGGTGCTGGCCCATCTGCTGAGCGCGCGCATCCGCGGCTCGGTCGCCGTGGCCACCGCCCGAGCCCTGCACGAGGCGGGGCTGCGCGACGCGCGCCGGATGGCGGACGCGTCGTGGCAGGAGCGGGTCGACGCCCTCGGCCGGGGCGGTTACCGGCGCTACGACGAGCGCACCGCCACCCAACTCGGCGAGGCGGCAGAGCTGTTGCTGAACCGCTGGGGCGGCGACCTGCGCCGGCTGCGCGCGGAGGCGGACGGTGACGTCGACGAACTGCGGCGTCTGCTGCAGGAGTTCCCCGGCATCGGCCCGTCCGGCGCGGGCATCTTCCTGCGCGAGGTGCAGGCGGTGTGGCCCGAGGCGGCCCCGCTGGTGGACGCCAAGGCGCTGCGGGGCGCCCGACGGCTCGGGCTGCCGGAGGACCCGGACCGGCTGCTCGGTCTCGCGGGCCGGACGGAACCGGCCGTGCTCTCCTCGGCACTGGTGCGCGCCGCGCTCGACAAGGACGTCGCCGAGGACACCCTGCGCAGAGCGGAATCCCGCTGACAGGCGCTCAGCTTCCCTACGGGTCGCCCCGGTTCACGGGGCGACCCGGTCCGTTCCCGGGACAATGTGATCACCGCGATGCACAATGGCCGGGTCGGCCCGTACGGGCAGGACGCGGGCGAGGGAGAGGGAGAGACCGTTGAGTGAGAGCCACACCCCGACGAGCGGCTCGGCGAGGCTGAACACCGGTGTGGCGCACAACGCGCGCGTGTGGAACTACTGGATCGGCGGCAAGGACAACTACGAGGTCGACCAGCAGGTCGGGGACCACGTCGCGTCGATCATCCCGGTCATCCGGGACATCGCCCGCGCGGACCGGGACTTCCTGGGCCGCGCGGTCACGTATCTGACACGCGAACGAGGGGTGCGGCAGTTCCTCGACATCGGCACGGGCCTGCCGACGGCGGACAACACCCACGAGATCGCGCAGCGCATCGCGCCGGACGCGCGGATCGTCTACGTCGACAACGACCCGATCGTCCTCGTCCACGCCCGGACCCTGCTGACCGGCACGTCCGAGGGCGCCACCGACTACATCGACGCCGACGTCCACGACCCGGGCGCCATCGTGGAGCGGGCGTCCGCGACGCTGGACTTCTCGAAGCCGGTCGCGGTGATGCTGCTCGGCATCCTCAACTTCGTGCTGGACACGGAGAAGGCCCGGGAGATCGTGCGCCGCATCATGGCGGAGGTGCCTTCCGGCAGCTTCCTGGTGCTCACCCACCCGACGTTCGACCCCGAGGTGGGCGGGGAACTCCAGGTGCCGGCGATGGAGTTCTGGAACGCGAACGCCACTCCCCCGCTCACGGCCCGTGGCGCGGCGGACGTCACCGCGTTCTTCGACGGACTGGAGCTGATCGAGCCCGGTCTGGTCTCCTGCTCCCGGTGGCGCGCCGAACCCGGCGCCGAGCCGGTGGTGCCCCAGTACGGCGCGGTGGCCGTGAAGCCCTGACCCCCGAAAGTATGATCAAAAAATGTCTGACATGACCGAGACCACGCCGGGCTGGCTGTCCTCCGACGACCTGGAGCAGGCACGCGCCCAGATGCCGATCCTGTACGTCGAGGCCGTCCCCGTGCGTGTGGACGACAGTGGTGAGGTCACCAGTGTCGGTCTGCTGCTGCGCATCGGGCCCGACGGGACGGTCAGCCGGACCCTGGTCTCCGGCCGGGTGCTGCACCACGAGCGGGTGCGTGACGCGCTGCTGCGTCATCTGGAGAAGGACCTCGGCCCGGTGGCGCTCCCCCGGGTCCCGGCGTCGTTGCAGCCGTTCACCGTCGCCGAGTACTTCCCCACCCAGGGGGTCACCCCGTTCCACGACCCCCGGCAGCACGCGGTGTCGCTGGCGTACATCGTGCCGGTGACCGGTGACTGCCGGCCCCGGCAGGACGCGCTGGACCTGGTGTGGTTCACCCCGCAGGAGGCCGTGTCGCGGGCGGTGCAGAGCGAGATGCCGGGCGGGCACGGGGTGCTGCTGAAGCAGGCGCTGGCGCACGCGGGCTGCGTGATCTGACGCGTGACGCCGTCCGGACCGCCGGGCGGGAAGGCGGTCCGGACGGTTCGGTGTCAGCTCTCCGGGTGGGTGAGGTTGGTGCCGTTCGACGGGTCGAAGACGTGCGCCTTGCCGAGGTCGACCCGCAGCTCGATCGGCTGTCCCTCGCGGGCGCGGGTCGCCGCGTCCAGCCGGGCCACGATCTGCTGGTTCCCGCCCGCGCCGGTGTCCGCCAGGCCCGAGTCCGACGCCAGTTCCTCCAGTTCGGCGGTGCTCACCGGGCCGCCCTCGGCGCTGAAGTGGACGTAGGCGTCGGAGCCCAGTGACTCCAGCACGTCCACGGTGACGGTGACGGCGGGGCCGCCGGTGTCGCGGGCCAGGCTCGCGTCCTCGAACGCCTCGGGCCGCAGTCCCACGATCACCTCGCGGGGCGCGTCCCGCCGCTCCAGCTCGCGGCGCATACGGTCGTCCAGCGGCAGGTCGCCGAGCGGGGTGCGCAGGGTGTCCGGGGTCAGGGACGCCTGGACGAAGTTCATCGCCGGGGAGCCGATGAACCCGGCGACGAACAGGTTGCGCGGCATGTCGTACAGCTCGGCGGGGGTGCCGACCTGCTGCACCAGGCCCTGGCGCATCACGACGACCCGGTCGCCGAGGGTCATGGCCTCGGTCTGGTCGTGGGTGACGTACACGGTGGTGGTGCCCAGGCGGCGCTGGATGCGGGAGATCTGGGTGCGCATCTGCACGCGGAGCTTGGCGTCCAGGTTGGACAGGGGTTCGTCCATGAGGAACGCCTTGGGGTCGCGGACGATGGCCCGGCCCATCGCGACCCGCTGGCGCTGACCGCCGGAGAGGTTGGCCGGCTTGCGGTCCAGGAACTCGACGAGGTCGAGCACCCGGGCGGCCTCCTCCACCTTGCGGTCGATGGTGGCCTTGTCGACCTTGGCCAGCCGCAGCGGGAAGCCCATGTTCTCCCGCACGCTCATGTGCGGGTAGAGGGCGTAGCTCTGGAACACCATGGCGACGTCGCGCTCCTTGGGCGCGAGGTCGTTGACGACCTGTCCGCCGATGCGCAGGGTGCCCTCGGTGATGTCCTCCAGGCCCGCGATCATGTTCAGGGTGGTCGACTTGCCGCACCCGGACGGGCCGACCAGGATCACGAACTCGCCGTCGGCGATCTCGAGGTCCACGTCCCGCACGGCGAGGGATCCGTCGGGATAGCGCTTGGTGACTCCCTCGAGGACGATCTCGGCCATGGGTGCTGCCTCCTTGCCTTCGGGCTCATCCCTTGACCGCGCCGGAGGTCAGGCCGGCGACGATCCGCCGCTGGAAGAGCAGGACGAAGATGATGATCGGGACGGTGATCACCACGGCGGCCGCGGCGATCGATCCGGTGGGCTGCTGGAACTGCGAGCTGCCGGTGAAGAACGCGATCGCGGCGGGCACCGTGCGCGCGGACTCGGTGGAGGTCAGCGAGATCGCGAAGAGGAAGTCGTTCCAGCAGAAGATGAACACCAGGATGGCGGTGGTGAACACGCCCGGCGCGGCGAGCGGCACGATGACCAGCCGGAACGCCTGCGCGGGCGTCGCCCCGTCCACCTTGGCGGCCTTCTCCAGGTCCCAGGGGATCTCCCGGAAGAACGCCGACAGGGTGTAGATCGCCAGCGGCAGCGAGAAGGTCATGTACGGGATGATCAGCCCGGGCCAGGTGTCGAAGATGCCGATGCTCCGCTCGATGTTGAACAGCGGGGACACCAGGGAGATCGGCGGGAACATCGCGATCAGCAGTGACATACCGATGAGCAGCTGCTTGCCGGGGAACCGCAGCCGGGCCACCGCGTAGGCGGCCATGGTGCCGAGGATGACGGCGATCACCGTGGCGATGAGGGCGATGCCGATCGAGTTGATCAGGGCCCGGGTGAACTCGGAGGTCTGGAAGATCCCCTTGTAGTTCTCCCAGGTCCAGTCGGTGGGGATGTAGCTGCCGTCGGTGAGGGTGCTGGGCGTCTTGAACGAGAGGGCGACGATCCACCACACCGGGAACAGCGCGTACAGCACCACCACGACGTTGACGACGCCCCATCGCGTCGCGTGCGACCTGCCTGCGGCGGCCATCAGCGCTTCACCTCCGCGCCCGGTGCGGCGGCGCCGAACAGCTTGACGAAGGTGAAGGCGATGATCCCGACGCAGATGAAGATCAGGACCGAGATCGCCGACCCGATGCCCAGGTTCAGCGCGGTGAACAGGTTGTCGTAGCCGAGGATGGACAGGGATCCGGTGCCGTGGGCGCCCGCCGTGAGGACGTAGATGTTGTCGAAGATCCGGAAGGCGTCCAGGGTGCGGAAGAGCAGGGCGACCAGGATCGCCGGTTTCATCAGGGGCAGCATCACCTTGGTGAACCGCTGCCAGGGGGTGGCTCCGTCGACCATCGCGGCTCTCAGCGTCTCCTCGGGGACCAGGGCGAGGCCGGCGAGCAGCAGCAGCGCCATGAAGGGGGTGGTCTTCCACACCTCGGCCAGGATGATCAGCCACAGGGCGGGCCACTGCTCGGTGAGCGGGGCCTCCCCGCTGGGCAGCAGCCCGGCGAGATAGCCGAGTTCGGGGGTCCAGGCGTACTGCCAGGAGAAGGCGGCGACGACGGTGACGATGCCGTACGGGATGAGGACCGCGGTGCGGACCGTGCCGCGCGCGAAGAGCGTGCGGTGCATGACCAGGGCGAGGCCCATGCCGAGGACCAGTTCGACGGTCACGGACACCACGGTCAGGAACAGCGTCACCCAGAAGGCGTCCCACCAGAACGGTGAGGTCAGCACGGCGCCGTAGTTGCTGAGTCCGATGAACTCGGCTCGGTCGGGGAAGCGCAGGTCGTAGCGCTGGAGGGACAGGTAGACCGCGTAGCAGATGGGGTAGGCGGTCACGGCGAGCATGACGATCACGGCGGGCGCGCACAGCAGCCAGCCGAGGCGCCGTTCCTGCCGGGCGCCTGCCGACAGGGCCTTCTGGTCCTTCGCTTCGTCCTTCGCCGGCTCTGCCATGGTGCTCACGGGATCACACCCTCGGATCGCAGGGCCTCGTCGATCTGCTCCCTGATGGTGGAGACGTCGCTCTCCGGCTGGATGTCGGAGGGCGGGGACAGGGTGTGCGAGACGGCGATCGACACGTTCTGGTAGGCGGGGGTGAGCGGCCGTACGCTCGCCGACTCCAGGGAGGTCAGGACCTCCTTGGAGAAGGGGTACTCCTTCATGAAGTCCGGCTCGTCGTAGAGGGCGCGCAGGGTGGGCGGGAGTCCGCCCTTGAGCGCCGCGTTGAGCTGGTTCTCCCGGTCGCGCAGGCACAGGGCGGCGTCGAAGGCCAGGTCGGGGTGGCGGGAGTAGGCGCTGACGGCGAGGTCGATGCCGCCGATGGTGGGGCGCGAGGGGCGGTCGGCGTCCACGCGAGGGTAGACCGCCCAGCGGAAGTTCTTGAAGAGCGTGGGGTTGTTGCTCTTCATCGACGGATAGACGAACGGGTAGTTGATCTCGAAGGCGGCGACTCCCGACTCCATGGCGAGCCGGTTCTGGTCCTCCATCTGGTTGGGCAGGGAGGGGTCGGCGGCCGGGGAGCGGGCGAGGTCCCGCATGATCGAGGCGGCCCGGACGGCGGGCGGGCCGAGGGAGGGCTCTGTGGCGCTCGGGTTGAGGATGGTGCCGCCGGCGCTGTTGATCAGGGAGTTGAACCAGACGGTGAGGCCCTCGTACTGGGCGCCCTGGATCTCGACGTAGTGCGGTTTGCCCTGCCGGGCCAGGTCGCGGGACATGTCCAGCATCTCGGCCCACGTCGTGGGCGGCTCGGGCACGAGGTCCTCGCGGTACCAGAGCAGCTGGATGTTGGTGTTGTACGGGACGGCGTAGAGCTTGCCCTTCCAGGTCGCCGTCTGGATCGGCACGTCGAGGGTGCCCTCGGTGGCCCTGCGCCTGTTCTCGCCGGTCCACTCCTTGATCCAGCGGGCCTCGGCGAACTCGGCGGCCCAGGTGACGTCCAGACCCAGGATGTCGAGGGAGTCGTCCTCGGCGGCGAGGCGGCGCACCATCTGCTGCCGCTGGCCGTCGGCCGCTCGTGGCAGCTTGTTGTAGACGATGCGGTAACGCCCTCCGGACTCCCGGCTGCACCGGTCGGCGGCCTCCTGGAGGGCGCCGGAGTCGTCGGGGAAGTTGTACCAGTTGAGGGTGGGGCGGGAGCTCTCGTCGTCACCGCCGCAGGCGGCGAGCGTCGAGGCGAGCACGGTCAGGGCGAGCAGCGCCCGCGCGCGCCGCGGCCTTCTGTGACGTCCGCACCTCGCGTGCAATCGCTCCACACCTCGCTTCCGGGACGGCGGCACGGGCGTCGGAACCCGCGACGGTGTCTCCGCCGGAACGTTAGATAGTTACAAAAGAGACATCAAGGACATATGCCGACGATTCTCATCGCGCCCGGACCGATGAGTTCCCGGCTTGCGGCCGGTCCGTACTCGTGACATCTCAGGAAGGGACAACGCCATGTCGGAGCTTCTCGTCGACTTCATCACATCCCTCGACGGCTACGCGTCGGGAGAGGGGTGGCCCGGATTCTGGGGCCTCGAAGGCCCGGAGTACCTCGCCTGGCTCGGCGAGCAGCCCGAGGTCACCTACCTGATGGGAGCGAACACCTACCGTTTGATGTCCGGCTTCGCCGCGGGCGACGTCCCGGCCGGCCAGGACGAGTTCAGGGACGAGGAGAAGGAGTCCGTCGACGAGCTCACGCAGGCGCCCAAGGTGGTGTTCTCCTCGACCCTGGAGGAGCCGCTGAAGTGGGCGAACTGCACGCTCGTCCGCGACGACGCCGTGGAGACCGTCCGCGCCCTGAAGGAGAGCGGGTCGGGGATCCTCAGCACCATCGGCAGCCTCAGCCTCTCCCGGTCCCTGCTGCGGGCCGGTCTCGTCGACCGCTTCCGGGTGGTGATGTTCCCGGTGATCACCGGGGCCACGGGCGCGGAACGCATCTACGACGGCTATCCGGACGTCGCCCTCGAGATGACCGGGAGCCGCACCTTCGACGGCCGCACACAACTGGTCGAGTACAAGCCCCGCGTGCTGGAGCACCCGCCTCTGGGCGCGCCTGCCTGAGATGACCGTCACGCGTCAGGGCCGGTACCGGATGTCATCCGGTACCGGCCCTGGACCACGACTCGCACACGTCGGGACGACAGGATTTGAACCTGCGACCCCTTGACCCCCAGTCAAGTGCGCTACCAAGCTGCGCCACGTCCCGTTGCCCGTCTGACCTGGGGATTCCCCCGGCCGAACGCGCACGGAAACCATACCGCACTCGGGACGGTGATCGCGCATCCGTTTCCCGCGCACGACACCTCCGGGTGACACTTGACCTCAAGTTCGGTTGAGGTCGCACCGTCGACTGCATGACGATCACCGAGCAGCGCACGCAGACGTACGGATACGCCGATCTCCCGGGCCTCATGGGGCTGATGACCGGCGACGAGAAGCACGGACCCGCCGCGACGTCCACGCTGGACGTGCTGTGGGTCCTGTACGACCGGGTGCTCCGGGTCGGCCCGGACAGCGCCGACGCCCCGGGACGGGACCGGTTCCTGCTGTCGAAGGGACACGGGCCGATGGCGTACTACGCCGTCCTGGCCGCGAAGGGATTCCTGCCGGTGGACCGGCTGCCCGGCTTCGGCTCCTACGACTCCCCGCTCGGCCATCACCCGGACCGGACGCTGGTGCCGGGCGTGGAGATCGGCAGCGGGTCGCTGGGGCACGGGCTGCCGATCGCGGTGGGCACGGTGCTCGGGCTGCGCGCCCAGGGGCTGCACGACCCGGTGGTGTGGACCCTGATCGGGGACGCCGAACTGGACGAGGGCAGCAACCACGAGGCGATCGCCTTCGCCGGCCCCGCGGGCCTGGACCGGCTGCACACGGTCGTCGTCGACAACTCCTCGGCGTCGTACGCCCGTCCGGGCGGGATCGCCGCGCGGTTCGAGGCGGCCGGATGGTCCGCCCGCACGGTCGACGGCCGTGACCACGAGGCGCTGTACGCCGCGTTCACGGCCCCGCACCCGGGAAGGCCGCACGTGGTCGTGGCGCGCGTCGAGCCGAAGAACGCGTGAGCGCCCTCCTCCCCTCCCGTCACCTCACTCATCGAAAGGCCGATTCCCGTGGACAGCATGCGTGATCGTTTCGCCCCCGTCGTCACCCGGCTCCTGGACGAGGACCCGAGGGTCGCCGTGGTCCTCGCGGTGGTCGGCGCGGACGGCTTCACCGAGGCCCGGCGCCGCCACCCGGACCGGGTGGTCGACGTCGGCATCCGGGAGCAGCTGCTGGTCGGCGCGGCGTCCGGGATGGCGCTGACCGGGATGCGGCCCGTGGCGCACACCTTCGCCAGCTTCCTCGTCGAGCGCCCGTTCGAGCAGGTCAAGCTGGACCTGGGGCACCAGGACGCGGGCGCGGTGCTGGTGAGCGCCGCCGCCTCCTTCGACTGGCCCGCCGGCGGCTACACCCACATGGCGCCGGGTGACGTGGCGCTGCTCGACACCCTGGACGGGTGGACGGTGCATGTGCCCGGGCATCCGGACGAGGCCGAGACGCTACTGCGGCACGCGGTGGCCGCCGGGGACGACAAGGTGTACGTCCGGCTCTCCCTTCAGTCCAACGCGGCCGGGCGGCTCGTGGACGGACAGCGGTTCGTCACGGTCCGGGAGGGGCGCGCGGGGGTGGTGGTCGCGGCGGGGCCGATGCTGGACGCCGTGCTCGCGGCGACGGAGGACCTGGACGTCACCGTCCTGTACGCCACCACCGTCCGCCCCTTCGACGCGGCGGCGCTGCGCCGGGCCAGCGCGACGGCGGGGACGGACGTCGTACTGGTGGAGCCGTATCTGGCGGGGACGTCGACGGCGGCGGCGAACGACGCGCTGGCCGACGTGCCGCACCGGGTGCTGGGGCTGGGTGTGGGCCGGGCGGAGCTGCGCCGCTACGGGCGGATCGACGAGCACCTGGCGGCGCACGGCCTGGACGCGCGGTCGCTGCGCGAGCGGATCACCCGGTTCACCGCCGGTGCGGTGTCCGCCGGCGCCTGAGCCGCGCACCCGCGGCGGGGTACGCGCGGCGGACCGCCGGGACCCCCCTCCGGACCCGGCGGCCACGCGTGATCGGGATCATGCCACGGGGCACTGACAACGGGAGGGGGCCGTTCGGCCCCGGCTCCGTCAGCCCTGCGGCGGCAGCCCCAGCCGGGGGTACGCCTCGAGCAGCCGGGCCGGGGCGGCCTGGCGCCAGGAGTCGGCGAGGACGTCCCGCAGCTCGTCCTCGTCCTCCAGCGCCGTGAGCCGGACCCGCACCCACGCGAACTGGGCCTCGTGGTCCGCGATCCAGAACTTCCCCGGCTCGGCGAGGGCCAGTTCGTCCCGCTCCTCCTTGGGACAGCGCACGGCGATCGACGTCTCGTCCTCCGGCAGGGTGGCGAACATCTTCCCCGCGACCCGGAACGTGGGCATGCTCCAGGCGATCTTCTCCGTGGTGTCCGGCAGGGACAGGGCGATCCGTCGTACGTCTTCGGCATCCGGCATGGCAGGAACGGTAGCGGGCGGGACCGACAATCACCGTCCGGTGCCTGCCCTCCCGCTTTCGAGGGCTCCGCTCCCGGGCCCCCGGTCGCGCGGTTCCCCGCGCCCCTGTCGGGGCGTCACCGGCAGGCGCTTGTAGTAGATCGTCGTCGGCCGCAGCACGCCGCCCGGGTCCGCCGCGTAGTCCGGGATCGCGCCGACCTCGGTCCAGCCTGACGTGCGGTACAGGTGCTCGGCGGGACTGCCCGTCTCGGTGTCCAGGTGCAGCAGGGTGATGCCCTGCCCGGCCGCCGCCTCCTCCGCCACGGTCAGCAGCCGCCGGGCGAGGCCCTTGCCGCGCGCCGCGCGGTGCACCATCAGCTTCACCAGTTCCGCGCGGTGCGCGCTGTTGGGTTTGTCGGGCAGGGCGAGGCTCACGGTGCCCAGCACCCGGCCCGGTTCTTCCCACGCCGTCCAGACCGCGAGCCGGCCGGCGGCGACGGCCTCGCACCGCTCCGTCCACCAGGCGACGGCGGCCGCTCGGTCGAGCGGGGCGAGGAAGCCGACGGACGCGCCGCCGTCCACGGTGTCGGTCAGCAGCTCGGCCAGCGCGCCGGTCATCTCCAGGAGCCGGTCGGCGCCGGGGCGTTCGACGTTCACGGGCGCATCACCGCCAGCACGTAGCGGACGTCGTCGGGGCCGGGGCAGCGGAAGCGGGTGGGTCCCCAGACCCGCAGGCGCAGGCAGTCGCCGCGGCCGAGGCGGTGCCCGGTGTCCCCGACGGTGACGGCGAGGGACCCTTCGAGCACCCAGATGTGCTGTTCCAGGCCGGGGACGGGCGGCCGGTCGTAGGGGATGTCCGCGCCGGCGGTGAGACGGCCCTCGACGAGTTCGCCGCGCAGTCCGGCGTGCGGCGGGGACACGGAGCGGCGGACGAAGCCAGAAGCCTTGTCCCGCCACACCGGCTGGTCGGCGGCGCGCACCACCGGCGCGGGCTCCGCCTCGATCTCGCTGAGCAACTGGGACATGGTGCGGCCGTAGACGGCGCAGAGGCGGTTCAGCAGGGAGGCGGTGGGGCTGGTCTCGGCCCGCTCGGCGCGGGACAGCGTGGACCGGCTGACGCCGCTGCGCTCGGCCAACTCCGCCAGCGACCAGCCGTGTTCGGCCCTCAGTTCCGCCAGCCGCGCGCCGAGGCGCACGTCGACGGGATCGGGGACGAGCGCTTGGTCTTGTTTCACATCTGGGACGATATCCCGTATACGACCGGCCCGGAAGTCGGCAGCCCGAAGCCGCCCGGCGGCGCCGGCCGCCCCGCGTCCCCTCAGGCCGTCGCCCGACCGCTCAGAGGAGCGCGCCGCCGGAGACCTCGATCCGCTGGGCGGTGACCCAGCGCAGGCCCTCGGAGGCAAGGGTGGCGATGGCGTCGCCGATCTCCTCGGGTTCGCCGACGCGGCCGAGCGCGGTCTGCCCGGCCAGGACCTGGCGCATCCCGGCGTCGTCCCGCATCACCCCACCGTTGAAGTCCGTGGCGGTCGGCCCCGGGGCGATGGAGTTGACCCGTATGCCGCGCGGGCCGAGCTCTGCGGCGAGAGTGCGGCTCAGGGCTTCGACGGCGGCCTTCGAGGCGGAGTAGACCGAAGTGGCGGGGCTGGTGTGCCGGGTCAGTGACGTCGAGACGTTGATGACGTGGCCGCCCCGGGCCAGCAGTGGCACGAGTGCCTGGGTGAGGAAGAACGTGCCCCGGACGTTGGCACCCATCACCGTGTCGAAGTCGTCGGTCGTGACGCCCTCCAGCGGTCCGAAGACTCCCACCCCGGCGTTGTTGACCAGGATGTCGAACCGCGAAGCACCCCAGCGCTCCAACTGCTCACCCAGTGCGGAGGTGAAGGACGGGAAAGAGGAGACGTCATCGATGTCGAGCCGGAGCACGGCGGCAGCCCCACCCGCCGCCCGCACCTGTTCCGCCGTCCTCCCGGCCCCGTCCGCGTCGCCGCGGTGGGTGACCAGGACCCGCACCCCGCGTGCGGCCAGGGCGACGGCCGCGGCACGTCCGAGACCGCGATTCGCGCCGGTCACCAAAGCGATCCTGTCGATCGTCATGATCTGTCCCTCCACCGCGCGATCACCGGCTCACCTGGGCGTCGCGGATACTATGCGAGTCGCTCGACTCGCCTTCCTCTCGTACCGTAAGCAGGGCCAATGAGGCGAGTCAAGTGACTCGCCTCGGGTCTACGGCATACTGTCCGCATGGCAGCAGAGCTCTCCGCACACCACCGCAGACTCGCTCAGCAGAAACGCGAGGCGATCATCACCGCGGCCACGGAACTGTTCCTGGACCGTGGCTACGACGGCACCTCGCTGGCCCGGATCGCCGAATCGGCCGGGGTCTCGAAGTCCACACTGTTCAAGCAGTTCCCGACCAAGGCGGCACTGTTCGAGGCCATCGTCACCGAGTCCTGGCAGCGTGACGCCGACGACGCCGCCGCGCGGCCGCGAACAGGAGACCTGCGCTCCGGACTGACCGCCATCGGCCACCGCTATGCCGACCTGGTCGGCCGGCCCGGCATGGCAGCCCTGTTCCGGATCGTCATCGCCGAGCTGCCTCGCTTCCCCGAACTGGGACGGATGCAGTTCCAGCTCGGCAAACTGCCCTACTTCACGTCCGTCCGGCACTACTTGGAAGCCGAGCACGAGGCGGGCAACGCCGAGGTCCCGGACGCCGAGAGCGCCGCGAACCAGTTCCTCGGCATGATCGCCAACTACGTCCTGTGGCCGCGCATGCTGCTGACCGACTGGAACCCCGCGGCCTCCGACATCCACGAGGCCGTCGAAGAGGCCGTACGGACCATGCTCGCCAGATACGCCCCGGCCCGCCGGCCCGACCCGAAGCCGGAAGGCTGACACCGGCGTTCCACGCTCGACACGCGCGTCGCCTTCGCCCGGCGGCGCGAGGGACTCTCAGGCGTCCTCGGCCGCCGCGCGGAGCGCGTCCAGCACCGGGCGGATCAGCGGATGCCCCTCCGCGCCCCGGCGCACGGCGGCGAACACCCGGCGGGTGGGCGCAACCCCGTCGACCGGGCGCACCACCACGCCCGTGAGGTCCGTCCCGCGCAGCGCCGACCGGGGCACGAGGGCCACACCGACGTCGGCGGAGGCGAGGGCGACGACCGCCCGGAAGTCGTCCGAGGAGTGTTCGAGACGCGGCTGGAAACCGGCGTTCTCGCAGGCCAGCACCACCACGTCATGGCAGGGGTTGCCGGGGTACGGGCCGATCCAGGGGTCCTTCGCCAGCTCCGCGAGCGGCACCTCGGGCCCGCCGGCCAGCCGGTGGGTGACGGGGACGACCGCGTCGAACGGCTCGGCGTACAGCGGGACGTGGGTGAGGCGCGGATCGTCGGCGGACGGCGCCCCGCGGTACTCGACCGCCACGGCGACGTCGACCTGCCGGTCCAGGACCATCGGGAGGCTCGCGTCGCCCTCGGCGTCCTGCACCCGGATGCGGATGCCGGGCGCCGAGGCGGCGAGCCGGGCCACCGCGGGCGCGACGACCTGCGCGATGCCGGTGGCGAAGGCGGCGACCGTGACGGTGCCGGCCTCCCCCGCCCCGTACGCGGCCAGCTCGGCCTCGGCCCGCTCCAGCTGGGCGAGGACCGCGTGGGTGTGGCTGAGCAGGATCTCCCCGGCCGGGGTCAGCCGTACGCCCTTGGCGCCGCGCTCGACCAGGCGGTGGCCGGTCTCCTGCTCCAGCGCGGTGAGCTGCTGGGAGACGGCCGAGGGGGTGAGGTACAGCGCGGCGGCCGCCGCGGTGACCGTGCGGTGGTCCGCCACCGCACGGAGGATGTGGAGCCGCCGCGCTTCGATCATGGGATCGATTGTCTCAAACGCAGCGGTGCGCGACGGTCAGGCGTCGAGCTCCGCACGGGCCGCGACGAAGGCGTCGACGGCACGGTTCACGTCGTCCGTGGAGTGCGCGGCCGAGAGCTGCACGCGGATGCGGGCCTGTCCCTGCGGCACGACCGGGTAGGAGAAGCCGATCACGTAGACGCCGCGCTCCAGCAGCAGCTCCGCCATGCGGCCCGCGCGGGAGGCGTCGCCGATCATCACGGGGGCGATGGCGTGGTCGCCGGGGAGGATGTCGAAGCCCTCCTCGGTCATCCGGCGGCGGAACAGGGCGGTGTTCTCGGCCAGCCGGACACGCAGGTCGTCCGCGGACTCCAGCAGGTCGAGGACCTTCAGGGAGGCGGCGGCGATGACCGGGGCGAGGGTGTTGGAGAACAGGTACGGGCGGGAGCGCTGGCGCAGCAGGGCGACGATCTCCGCGCGGGCGGCGACGTAGCCGCCGGAGGCGCCGCCGAGGGCCTTGCCGAGCGTGCCGGTGATGATGTCGACGCGGTCCATGACGCCGTGCAGTTCCGGCGTGCCACGGCCGCCGGGGCCGACGAAGCCGACGGCGTGCGAGTCGTCGACCATGACCATGGCGCCGTGCCGGTCGGCGAGGTCGCAGATCTCGTCGAGCGGGGCGACGTAGCCGTCCATGGAGAAGACGCCGTCGGTGACGATGAGGGTGCGGCGGGCGCCGCCCTCGGCTGCCTCCTTCAGCTGGCGCTCCAGGTCGGCCATGTCGCGGTTGGCGTAGCGGAAGCGGCGGGCCTTGGAGAGCCGGATGCCGTCGATGATCGACGCGTGGTTGAGCGCGTCGGAGACGACCGCGTCCTCCGGGCCGAGCAGCGTCTCGAACACGCCGCCGTTGGCGTCGAAGCAGGAGGAGTAGAGGATCGTGTCCTCCTGGCCGAGGAACGCCGACAGCCGGGCCTCCAGCTCCTTGTGCACCTCCTGGGTGCCGCAGATGAAGCGGACGGACGCCATGCCGTAGCCCCAGCGGTCCAGGGCCTCGTGGGCGGCGGCGACGACCTCGGGGTGGTCGGCGAGGCCCAGGTAGTTGTTGGCGCAGAAGTTGAGGACCTCACCGGGGCGGCCGCCGGCGGTGACGTTCACGGTCGCGGACTGCGGGGTGCCGATGACGCGTTCGGGCTTGTGCAGGCCGGCGGCGCGGATCTCGTCGAGGGTGGCGCGCAGGTCGTCGCGCACGGAGTCGAACATCTCAAAGCTCCTTGGGAGGCAGATGACTTACGCGGTCCAGTCGAGGATGACCTTGCCGCCCTTGCCGCCGGCGGCGTCCTCGAAGGCGGCCTCGAAGTCGCGGTGGGAGTAGCGGCCGGTGATCACGGGGGCGAGGTCGAGACCGCCCTCCAGCAGCACCGACATGGCGTACCAGGTCTCGAACATCTCGCGGCCGTAGATGCCCTTGATGGTGATCATCGAGGTGACGACGCGGGCCCAGTCGACCGGGAACTCCTCGGCGGGCAGGCCGAGCATGGCGATGCGGCCGCCGTGCGTCATGTTGGCGATCATGTCGCGCATCGCCTCGGGGCGGCCGGACATCTCCAGGCCGATGTCGAAGCCCTCGCGCAGGCCGAGGGTCTGCTGTCCGTCGGCGATGGTCGACTCGGCGACGTTCAGCGCCAGGGTCGCGCCGATCTTGCGGGCGAGTTCCAGACGCTCCTCGCTGACGTCGGTGATGACGACGTTGCGCGCGCCGGCGTGCCGGGCCACGGCGGCGGCCATCAGGCCGATCGGTCCGGCGCCGGTGATCAGGACGTCCTCACCGACCAGCGGGAAGGACAGCGCGGTGTGCACGGCGTTGCCGAACGGGTCGAAGATCGCGGCGACGTCGAGGTCGACGGGGACGCGGTGCACCCAGACGTTCGTCGCGGGGAGCACGACGTACTCGGCGAACGCGCCGTCGCGTCCCACGCCGAGGCCGACCGTGGCGCGGCACAGGTGACGGCGGCCGGCCAGGCAGTTGCGGCACTTGCCGCACACCAGGTGGCCCTCGCCGCTGACCCGGTCACCGGGCTTGATGTCGTCGGGGACGTCCCGGCCGGTCTCCACGACCTCGCCGACGAACTCGTGTCCGAGGACCAGCGGGGTGTCGATCGTCTGTTGGGCCCAGCCGTCCCAGTTCCGGATGTGCAGGTCGGTGCCGCAGATACCGGTGCGCTGCACCTTGATCAGCACGTCGCCGGGTCCGACGGCGGGCTCCGGGACGTCCACGAGCCACAGCCCGGGCTCCGCCTTCTCCTTGACCAGCGCCTTCAACGCTACGGCTCCTGACGGTGAGTCCCGGGTGCGGGCATGCCGGGGCGGCCCGGTCCGGGAAGAGGGGTGGAATCGACTGCAATCTGCCGTACAACACCCTCACCGGTCCATCGAGGATTTCTTAAGCGCGGCCACAGCTTTGCTTCACGCGTCACCCGTCCGGGCGTGGGCGCGCGCCTCGCGTCACAGCGGCAGCCCGTCACCTTCCCGGCGCTCCAGCCGCGCGGCGAGTTCCGCGGCCTGCGCCTTGATGGCGGCGAGGCCGGGCTGCCCCCAGCCGCGGGGCCGTACGTCGCTGACCGCGACGGTGCCGAGCACCATGCCGGTGCCGTCGGTGAGCGGCGCGCCCATGTAGGAGCGGACGCCGAACTCGTCCACCACCGCGTTGCCCGCGAAGCGCGGGTAGTCGCTCACGTCCTCCAGCACCAGCGCCCTGCCGCGGGCGATGACGTGGGGGCAGAAGCCGTGGTCGCGGGGCAGTGCCCGGCCGAGCAGGGCGCCGGTGCCGTCGTTGCGGAGGACGGGGGCGACGCCCGGGGTGTGCAGACCCGCGAAGAACTGCCCGTGCTCGCCGGGGAGGTTGACCACGGCGTACGGCGCCCCGGTGAGCTCGGCGAGGCCGCGGGCGAAGGCGTCCAGCTCGGGATCGGGGTGCTCCCCCAGCCCCAGCCGGCGCAGCCTGCGGGTGCGCTCCGGCGCCTGCCGGTCCTCCGGGGTGAGCAGCAGCCGACCGGCCGGGCGGGGCGGGTCGTAGCTCATGGGCGTGCTCCCGGGGCGTGGACGAAGTTCATGGACGGGCTCCGTGGGGTGTGCGGGGATCACATGGGGGCGCCGTACCCCGTGGGTGTGGCGGGGGTGTGCGCGATGAGATGGCGGACGAGGGTGAGCAGGGTCTGCACGCCGGAGCTGGAGATCCGGGCGTCGCAGCGGACGACGGGCACCTCCTCGGGGAGGTCGAGGGCGGCGCGCACCTCCCCGGGGTCGTAGCGGAAGGCGCCGTCGAACTCGTTGACGGCGACGATGAATCCGAGGCCGCGCTGCTCGAAGAAGTCGACCGCGGCGAAGCACTCCTCCAGGCGCCGGGTGTCGGCGATGATCACGGCGCCGAGCGCGCCCTCGCACAGCTCGTCCCACATGAACCAGAAGCGTTCCTGGCCGGGCGTGCCGAACAGGTAGAGCACGTGTTCGCGGTCCAGGGTGATGCGGCCGAAGTCCATGGCCACGGTGGTCTCGACCTTGTTCTCGATGCCGTCGAGTCTGTCGGTGGCGGCGCTGACGGTGGTCAGCAGTTCCTCCGTACTGAGCGGCGCGATCTCACTGACCGCGCCGACGAAGGTGGTCTTGCCGACCCCGAACCCGCCCGCCACCAGGATCTTGAGGGCGGTCGGGAACAGGTCGTCGCCGTGCCCGGCGCCGTCGACCCGGTCAGAGCTGTCGTCGTAGTCCATCGAGCACTGCCTCCAGAAGGGCCCGGTCCGTGGGGTTGTGGTGGAACGCGGGGGGTTTGTCGGTCAGCGCCCCGCAGTCGACGAGGTCCGCCAGCAGCACCTTGGTGACGGCCACCGGCAGTCCCAGATGGGCGGCGACCTCGGCGACCGGAACGGGGGCGCGGCACAGGTCGAGGGCCTGCGCGTGCTCGGGGCCGAGGTAGCCGAGGGGGGTGGCGCCGGTGGCCCGCACCTGCGACATCAGGTCGAGAGCGACGGTCGGCCGGGTCCGTCCGTTGCTGACCGTGAAAGGGCGCACCAGCCGGCCGGCCGCGTCGTCGAGCCACGGCCCGTCACCGGCCGCCCGCACGCTCAAGGCCTCATCGCCGGGGGCTCGACGCCCTGCTGCCGGGGGGCGGTCATCAGGTACGGCCGTACGGACTTGACCAGCATCGCCATCTCGTAGCCGAGGACCGCCGCGTCGGCCTCGCGGCCGGCCGTCACGGCGAGGCAGGTGCCGGAGCCGGCGGTGGTGACGAACAGCAGCGTCGAGTCGAGCTCGACGACGACCTGCCGGACGTCGCCGCCGTCGCCGAAGCGGACGCCTGCGCTGCGGCCGAGGGAGTACAGGCCGGAGGCGAGGGCGGCCATGTGGTCGGCGGCGTCCGGGTCGAGGCCGTGGACGGACTTCACCAGTCCGTCGCACGACAGCAGGACGGCGCTCCGGGTGTGCGGTACGCGTTGCACGAGGCCGCTCATCAGCCAGTCGAGGTCGGATACCTGGGCGGTCGGCGCGTCGCTCGCCATGGTGGATCGACTCCTTGGGGTACGAAGGTCTGCGGGAGCGCTGGGGGTGGGGGTGGTCATCCGGCGGACGCGCTCCCGTCGTGCCGGGCGGTGTGGTCGGTTCGGGGTGCGGGGACGGCCGGCCGCGCGGGCACGGGGGACCCCGGCTGGGACTCCGCGAGGCTGATGCCCCGTTGGAAGGCGGCCATCAGCTGGGGGTCGTGGCCGGTGACGTGCTCGCTGTCCTGGCGGGGCGCGGGCCCGTCGCGCAGCTGTGGCGCGATGTGCTCCTGGGCGCGACGGCGGGGCAGTTGGGGCCTGCCCATGGTGCCGCGCACCGGGGTGGTGCGGGGGACGAGCGGGGTGGGCGCGTCCCCGGCCGTGGCGGGCGCGCCGCCCTGCCCGTCGGGCGCGGGGCGTCCGTCGGGCACGAGGCGTCCGTCGGGCGCGGGGTGCGGGGCGTGGCCGGTGTGGTGGACGCCGGGGACGGCGTCCGCGGGGGTGGGGCGGGCGGTGCGGGCGCCGCGCAGGGGCAGCGGCGGAGGGACGGCGCCGTGGTCGGCGGGCGCGGCCGGGGGCCGGCCGGGGTGGGCGGCGGGCGTGAGGGGGGACGCGGGGGTGGTGTTCTCCTCCGCGTGGGCGTCCGCCGCGGTGTTCGCCGGGGCATGGGACTGCGCGTCCCCCCGGGTGTCCACGGGGCCGGACAGCGCCGGGGTGTGACGCCCCGTCGGTCCCGTGCCGGCGTCCGCCGGGGGCAGCGGCGCGGTCGTCCCGGGCGCGCCGGTCACGGCGGCCGCTTCGCCGCCGAGCAGGGACTGCGGCACCACCAGCACGGCCTGCACACCGCCGTAGATGTTGGTCTGCAGCCGGACGTGGATCCCGTGCCGCCGGGCGAGCTGGGAGACCACGAACAGGCCGATCCGGCCGTCGGCCAGCAGGCTGGCGACGTGCACCTGGTCGGGATCGGCGAGCAGCGCGTTCATCCGGTCCTGCTCGCCGACGGGCATCCCGAGGCCGCGGTCCTCGACCTCGACGGCCAGTCCGGAGGTGACCAGGTTCGCCCGCAGCAGCACCTGGGTGTGCGGGGCGGAGAACACGGTCGCGTTCTCGACGAGTTCGGCGAGCAGGTGGATGACGTCGGCGACCGCGTGTCCGCGCAGGGTGCCGTCGGTCGGGGGCACGAGCTTGACCCGCGAGTACTGCTCGACCTCGGCGATCGCCGAGCGCAGCACCTCGGTCATGGGCACCGGGTTGCTCCACTGACGCCGGGAGACGGCCCCGCCGAGCACGGCGAGGTTCTCCGCGTGGCGGCGGATGCGGGTGGCGAGGTGGTCGACGTGGAAGAGCCCCTTCAGCAGGTCGGGGTCCTCCATCTCGTTCTCCAGCTCGTCGAGGATGGAGATCTCGCGGTGGACGAGGGACTGCAGGCGCCGGGCGAGGTTGACGAACACCTCGAGCTTCTGTTCGCTGCCCGCCTGGCTGGAGAGCTGCGCCGCCTGCACCACGGCGGTGACCGCGCCGTCGTGGGCGCGGGCGAGGTCGGCGGCGAGCTGGTCGAACTCGTCGCCGTCGCCGTCGCGTTCGGTGCGCCGGCCGCGCGGGGGCGGCGGCTCGCCGTTGCGCAGCGCTTCGACGAGGGCGTGCAGGTCCGCCTCGCGCCGTGCCGTGCTGCGGCGCAGGACGCCCAGGCGGTCGTGCACGGAGCGGGCCGCGCGCTCGGCGGCCACGGCGGCGATGACGATGCCGGCGAGGGTCACGGCGGTGGCGCCGCAGAGCACCGCCCACAGGGCGCCGTTCGGCCGCATCCCGCTGGAGCGGACGGTGAACAGCACGGCGGCGCAGGCGCTCAGGGCCACCGCGACGGGCGGCAGCACGGCGAGCCGGAGCAGCTGGGACCGTATGTACGACTCGGGCAGGCCGGGCGCGGGCCGGGCGGGCGGACGTCCGTGCCGCCCGCCCTCGCGCCGCTCCGGCCGGGAGGCGGTGCCGTTGCGGCGGGCGCCGGGGCCGGAGGACGGGGCCTTCGGGGCGGCGCTGTGCGGGATGCGTGCCACGACCGTGCCGCCGACCGTCCCCGGCTGTCGGGGCTCCTCACCCCGTCGGCTCCCTCGTCCGCCTTGTGGCTGCACGTACCGGTCCCCGCTCCCTGATCCCGATCCCTACGACGCGGCCCTCGGCGCGAGGCGTCCTGCGACATGAGCCGTCGCGAGCCGTCACGCCGGGCGACCGACACTCACCGTAGTCGTCACCGCATCATGTGCGGTGGGCAGTTGACAAACTCGTGCGGACAGCATCGCGCTCTGGTATGAGGCGTCGTACGACAGACCGATAACCGTTCGACCGGATGCGACGGGAGTGGTCGCGGGGCGGTCAACGCTGGTCAGAAGCGGTCGCGAGAGCGCTCGCGGCGCGGGGGTGCGACGAGGGGCGCGAGCTGGACGCAGCGCGCCCCCGTAGGCACCCCCAGCCCCGGAAGGACCGCGAAGGCCGCTCCAAGTCAACGGCCAGAGCGTCACGCTCCGTAGCCAACGGCGTCGGCGTCTCCAACGGCATCGGCTACCAGGCGGTGTTCATGGTCATCACGGGCATCTGGACGCTGGGCGCGCTGGTCCCGGCGGTGCTCGGCCCGGCGACCCGACGGCGCCGGCCGGCACCTGGACGCAGCGGCGGCCGACGGCGGACGCAGCAGCGGCCGGCACCTGGAGGCAGCGGCGGCCGACGGCGGACGCAGCAGCGGCCGGTACGCGGCCGACGTCCGTCACGGCGACGCCCTGAGCGCGGGTGAGCGTGTGGGGCGGGCGGCCCGGAGGAGTGTCTCGGGGCCGCCCCTCGCCCTACGGCGCTCCTCGCGGCCGGCTCGCTCACCACGCTTCCGACTGCTCCGACGCCCGCCCCGGCGGGTCCGCGCGGCCGACGCGGCGCAGCCTCGTCGCGAGCAGCGGCAGGAGCAGCACGGAGAGCATCGCGGCACCGACCAGGGCGGCGGCCTCGTCGCTGCCGAGGACCTTCTGGTCGACGCCGATCGTCGTGATCGCCACGACGAGGGGCAGGCAGGTGGAGGCGTAGAGCGCGAGCGCCCGCCGGTCCGGGACCGGGAGGTCACGCGGGGCGAGCAGGAGGACGGGACCGCCGCGGACCAGGAGGAACAGCAGCAGGAACACCGGCAGCAGGACGAGGGCGCGCCCGCCGTCCAACAGGGCCCGCAGGTCGAACTCGATGCCGGTCACGACGTAGAACAAGGGCACCAGGAAACCGAAGCCGAGCGCCTCCACCCTGCCCATGACCTCGGCGCTGTGGTCGGGGGCAGCGCCGTGCAGCACGAGCCGGGTGAGGGCGCCGGCGGCGAAGGCGCCGAGCAGGATGTCGAGGCCGAACGCCTGCGCGAGCGCGATCATGACCGCCAGCAGCAGCATGACGAACCGCACCGCGAACTGCCCGCTGCTGTGCAGGGTCTCGTCGACCATGCGGGAGAACCAGGGCGGCCGGGGCCGCAGCGCCCACCACACGACGGCGGCGGTGATCACGCCGAACGCGATCAGCAGGGCCGCGGACTGCCCAGGCTTCCGCCCGCTGAGCAGCAGCGCCATCGCGACGATGGGTCCGAACTCGCCCACCGCTCCGAACGTGGAGACGACCGTCCCGAGAGGGGTGCGCAGTTCGCCGCGGTCGCGCAGGATGGGCAGGACGGTGCCCAGCGCCGTGCTGGTGAGGGCCGTGCCGATGACGAACGCCCGGTAGGTGTCACCACCGCTGATCCACAGGGCGAGTGCGATGCCGAGGCCCAGGGAGCAGAGCCAGGCCCCTGCGGCCCGGCGCAGGGTGACGCCGCGGACGGCCGCGAACTCGATCTCGTATCCGGCGAGGAAGATCAGCATGGCCAGTCCGAGGTCCGCCAGAACGTCGATGACCTGGTCGGGCCGGGCCAGGTCGAGGACGTCGGGGCCGACGAGGATGCCCAGGGCGATCTCGAAGATGACGAGGGGGACGAGGACTCGCCGTGCCGCCCCCTTCGCGAGCAGCGGGGCGAGCACGGCCGCGGCCATGATGAGGACGAGCGTGCCTGTGTGCGACATGGCCGGCCCCCGTCCTGCGGCGTGGTGTAGTACGGCGCGGGCCCGGGTCACCGGAACCGGCGTCCGCTGCCACCTTCGCGCCGGTCCGGCCGCGCCACGACCGTGGTGTCCGCCGTACGGAGGAACCGGGGGCCGGGGTGCGGGTGCTCCGCACGGGACGGGCATCATGCTCCGCACTCGCCCCGGCAGGCGATGCCCGGGGGCTGAGGGAGGCGGGTCATGGGGTCCTCGGCCACCTCGGCATCACCCTGGACGACGCGATCCTCGCCGGCCCCTGGGGGCGGCACTCGCCGAGGACGACACGCCGACGGCCGGGCCGGGCGGTGGCTACGCGTGCGAGGGCCCGGGCCCTCCGGGGACCTGCTTCTCCTCGTCGGAGGGGTAGAGCCGCAAGTCGACCACGACGCAGCAGGCCTGCCCGTCCTCGGTGCGGCCGATCCAGACGGGGTAGGACCCGTCGCCCCAGCCGGCGCTGAAGGCGATGAGGTTCGGCTCGGTCTCCGTGCCGGGCAGTTCGACGCCGGGGCGGTCGTCGAAGGAGAGGGGGAGGAACACCTCCTCGTCCAACGCTTCCTCGCTGACCGTCCGGGTCGCGTCCATGAAGGCCACGGTGCCGGTGTCGACGCCGACCCCGTAGAACTCGCCCTCGCCGAGCAGATCCGGGTCCTCGTCGGGGCGGAGGGCCATCTCCCAAGCGTGGGGCGGGGCGTCCAGGAGCGTCACCTTGGCCGCGGCGACCCTGAGCCAGGGCGTCCTGCGCAGGAGCGCCAGCGTGACCGGATACTCGCCCGGCGGCACGGTGACGGTCCGGGGTTCGCTGACCCAGCCGGGGTCCGAGACCGCCAGCCGCCCCGACGTGATCCGCACCGCACCGGCGTCGCCGAGCTCGACGACGGCCGGCCCGTCCGGGGTGTCGCGCGGGCCCGGCACGAACAGTTGCTCGATGCCGGTGGGGCGTAGTGGCCCGGCTCCCTCGTCCACCGACACGTCGTTCAGGACCACGGTCGGAGCGGGTTCATGGCCCTGCTGGGCCAGGAACGGAGCGAACACCTGCCAGTCACCGAACTCCGGCGCGCGGCAGGAGAGTACCTCGACGGTCGAGGTCTCCTCGTCGCCCCCGGTCAATCGGGTGTTCCGGTGGGCCAGCAGCATCCCCGTGCCGAACGGCTTGAAGTCGATCATCCGCACACGCCGGGTCGCGTCGTCGAACAGGTACACACGCCACATCCCGCGCGGCCATCGCTCGACCATGGCCAGCGGTCGCTCCCGCGAGGAGAGCAGGACCGCGTACGCCATCCCGGCCTCATGTCTGCGGGCCGCGAGCGCGTTCGGTATGGGGTTGGGGTGGGTCGGCCCCTCGTGGGAACCCCACATGTCGCCGTACGAGACATCAAGACTGTCGATCATCACAGCCGGCAGTCTGGCAGCGGGGTGTGACACTCAGGCCCGTGCCGTGGAGCGTCTCCACGGCACGGGCCGCTCGACGGGTCAGCGGTCGCCCGCGAGGTCGAGGTCGCCGCTGGGGGTCTCCTCGTTCCGCGGCGGGACCCCGGTGTTCCAGACGCGCGGGACGGGTCGGGTGAGCGGACGCCACCAGGGCTCGGTGGGCAGCTCCCCGCCCGGCTCGAAGGGGGCACCCGGCCGCGGGAAGGCGACGGTCTGGCCCACCGCCTCCGCCGCGTCCGCCATCCACTCCCCCGGCTCCGCCCACGGGTGCGGGGCGAGGTTGAAGGTGCCCCAGTGGATCGGCAGCAGCACGCCGCCCGGCTTGCCGCCCTGGAGGTCGAGGTGCGAGCGGACGCCCTCCTCGGGGGTCATGTGGATGTCCGGCCAGAACTCGGAGTACGCGCCGACCTGGATCATCGTCGCGTCGAACGGGCCGTGGGCCCCGCCGATGTCGCGGAAGCCCTCGAAGTAGCCGGTGTCGCCGCTGTGGTAGATCCGGTGCCGCTCGCCGGCGACCGCCCAGGAGGCCCACAGGGTGTGCTGGGTGTTGCGCAGGCCCCGTCCGCAGAAGTGACGGGCCGGTGTCGCGGTCAGGGTGAGGCCGCCGACCCGAGTCGACTCCTGCCAGTCCAGCTCGCGCAGCCGGTCCGCGGAGACGCCCCAGCGCTCCAGATGGGCGCCCACGCCGAGGGGCACGGCGAACACTGTGTCCGTGCCGGCCAGTTCCCTGATCGTCGGCATGTCCAGGTGGTCGTAGTGATCGTGGGAGATCACCACGACGTCCACCGGGCCGAGCGCGGCCAGCGACAGCGGCACGGGGTGCAGCCGCTTCGGTCCCGCGAAGGGGAACGGCGAGCAGCGCTCACCCCACACGGGGTCGAACAGCACCCGCTGTCCGTCGATCTCCGCGAGCACGCTGGAGTGGCCCGTCCACGTCAGACGCAGTCCGGTCGCGGGCGGGCGGGTCAGGTCGGCGAGAGTGGTGGGATGCACCGGGATCGTGCCCCGCGGGGCACGGCGGGAGCGGGCGTCCTTGTCGAGGAACTGCTTGGCCATGTCACGTCCCGACCCGGAGGGACGCATACGGGCCGGACCGCCCGGATTCTGGAACACGCCGTTCGCGAAGTGCGGGGACCTGCGGATCCGCGCCATGCGCTCACCGGCCGGCTCCGCGCCGAAGGCCGGCGGCCGCAGGGCACTGAGCCCTGCCCGGGGGGCGGAAGAAGCGGCCACGGTACCTCCAGAGGGAATCGATCGGAGTTTCCATTATGTGCGGCGGCTCCGTGGGCGGGGGCGGTTGTGGAAACCGCTCCCGCCCCTGCCCACGCGGGCGCCTGACCTCCCGCCACGGGGGCTCCGCCCCCGAACCCCCGACGCGCAGTTCCCCGCGCCCCTGAGGGCGTGCCCCGCCCCACCCCGTCAGGACGCGCGAGCACATCGCCCCGAAAGGGCGCGGGGAACTGCGCAACCAGTCACGCACCCACCCGCACACGCCTCACGCGCCCGGTCACCCCACCCCTGGTGCTGCGACCGCACCGGCCACATCCAGGGACAGCGGCCGGGAACCCCGGCCCCCGGCGTCATGCCACCTTGGCGATCCACGAGCGGATGTCCTCCGGCGACAGCGTCCCCTTCGCCGTGACGTGGTCGCCCGAGGACTCGCCTCGCAGGCGGCGGCCGATCCACGGGACCAGGTACTCGCGGGCCCAGTGGACGTCGTCCCGGCGGATCTCCAGGGTGCCGCGCGGCGGGAGCGGCGGCCACGGCTGCTCCGGGTCGGCGGGCACCTTCAGGCCGAGGGAGAGACCCGCGCGCAGGGCGACGCGGGTGTGCCCCTCGGGCGAGAGGTGCAGCCGGTCGGCGTCCCACGCCCTGCGGTCCTGCACGCTGCGCAGCGACCACAGGTCGAGCACGGGGCAGCCGTACCGGTCGGCGACCGCCCTCACGTGCCCGTTGTACGTGGCGATCTTGCCGCGCAGATGCTTGAGCAGCGGGACGCGGCGGGTGTCGAACCCGGTCGTCACCAGGACCGTGCCGGCTGCCGCCGTGAGCCGGGCGACCGCCTCCTCGAAGCGCTCGGCCACCTCGTCCGGATCGGTGCCCGGGCGCAGGATGTCGTTGCCGCCCGCGCAGAAGGAGACCAGGTCCGGGGCGAGTTCGACGGCCCGGGAGACCTGGTCGGCCACGATCTGGTCCAGCAGCTTGCCGCGTACGGCGAGGTTGACGTACCGGAAGTCGCCCTCGGGCCTGCGGTCCGCGAGCAGAACGGCGAGCCGGTCGGCCCAGCCGACGAACGCCCCGTCGGGGCCGGGGTCGCCGACGCCCTCGGTGAAGCTGTCCCCCACCGCCACGTACGACCCGATCACTGTTGCCTTGTCACTCTTCGAATCGTCTGCCACAGCCGGACATGATTCACCTTCGGATGTGACCTACGCGACCGTAGGCGGGGGTTGACGCGCGGTGAGATAAGCCACTTCAAGGTTTGGCCAAGCCAGGAATAGGTACGGCCCCGCGCCCGGAACGGGCCCCGGACACACCGGAGGCCGGCCCCGTGGATCGGGGCCGGCCTTCGGCGCGCGTGTCAGGAAGGGGTGCCGCGAGGGGTCAGAGGGAGACGCCCTTGCCGCGCAGGTACGAGACCGGGTCCACGTCCGAGCCGTAGTTCGGGCTGGTGCGGATCTCGAAGTGCAGGTGCGGGCCGGTCACGTTGCCGGTCGCACCGGAGAGACCGACCTGCTGACCGGCGGTCACCGTCTGGCCCGCCGAGACGGACAGCGAGGACAGGTGGGCGTACTGGGCGTAGTGGCCGTCGTTCAGCTGGATGACGACCTGGTTGCCGTACGCGCCGCCCCAGCCGGCGGAGACGACGGTGCCGGCGCCGACGGCCTTCAGGGAGGTGCCCGTCGGGACGCTGAAGTCGACACCGGTGTGGTAGCCGCTGGACCACATGCTGCCGGCCACCTTGTAGGCGGTGCCGACGCCGCCGCCGGGCACCGGCGAGGTGAAGCCGGAGGCGGGGGCGGTCTGCGTGGACGCCTCGTTGGAGGACGCCTCGTTGGAGGAGGACTCCTCGGCGGCCTTCTGCACGGGCTTCTCGGCCGGCTTCTCGGCCTTGGGCGCGGCGGGCTTGGCGGCCTGCGGCGAAGTGGACTGCCTCGGGGCGCTCTTGGCGGCCTTGCCGTCGATGGAGAGCTTCAGGCCCGGGTGGATGAGCGACGGGTCGTCCCCGACGGCCTCGCGGTTGTCCGCGTAGAGCTGCTTCCAGCCACCGTCGACGTGCTCGGCCTCGGCGATCTTGGCGAGGTAGTCGCCGGCCTTCACGGTGTACGTGCGGGCCTCGTCACCCTTTTCGGCCTTGGCCTGCTGGCCGGTGACGGCCAGCGACCGGACCGACGCCTCGGGGGCGGACTGCGGCGTCGCGGCGTGCGCGCCGGTGGCGCCGAGGAACGGCAGGGCGAGAGCGGCGCCACCGGTTCCGGCGACGGCGATGGAGCGGGTGAAACGCTGAGCCTTGGTACGGCGGTGCTTACCCTTCGCGGGCATGACGAATTCCTCTCCGGCGCCTACGAGGTGAGCTGTCGGGTGCGGACTGGAGATGTCCGGCCGCGTTGCCGCGCGGCTTAACCCCAAGCCTGTTTCCGGGGCCCGGAACAGGCAGTTGTACCTGTGGGTCCCCCGCTCCTGCCGTACGTCGGGTCAGTGTGTGCGGGCTCCGGGCGGCGGCAGGATTAGGCGTCCGTCCGGATCGGTTGGGAACGTAAGCGACCTCGACGCGGCGAAACAAGCGCGGGTTCCGGCGAACCCGCTTTTTCCGTGATCGAAAGGGGGGAACGACGTCACCGTGCGTCGATCTCGCGAGCGACTCGCTGGTGAAATCCCTTGTTGCGAAGGGAAATTACGTGAGCATGGCGACAGCACACGGTCACCGGTATGACGATGCTCACGCACTCCCTCCCCAATTCCATTACTATCGGGGCACGTTGCCCTCAAGGGTTCTATTCGGACACATCACCCTATTCACGTCGAAGCTGGATGGGGCAGCCACCGCAATCGCGACATCTCGATCTTGGCGCGACAGGCCCGGAATCCGCCCCTCATGAACAAACAGAAAGCGACACGATCCCTCGTCGCCAGGGCGGTCGGCAACTCATTGCCCTTGGCAGCCATGTCGTATCGTCGAGTGGTGCCCGTCGGCGAGCCGCGGCGACGGCGCGGAGTGGGAGGAGCCGTCCGTGACGCAGGAGATCCCGTCGACCGAGCCCCAGCTGACCGGGGTGCGCAACTTCCGCGACGTGGGCGGACTGCCCACGGTGGACGGCCGTCGGGTGCGGCACGGGGTGCTGTTCCGCAGCGGTCACCTCGCCCACGCCACCGCGGAGGACGCCGCCTTCCTGGCCTCGCTCGGTCTGCACACCGTGTTCGACTTCCGCAACGCGGCCGACCAGAAGCTGGAGGGCCCGGACGTCTCGCTGCCGGGCGTGCGCAACGTCAACCTGCCGCTGAGCGACCCGGCCGACGGCGCGGAGTTCTGGAAGATGGTGCGCGACGGCGACCTGGACCAGCTGCGCTCGATCCTCGCCGACGGCCAGGGCGCCGACCGGATGATCACCTCGTACCGCATGATCGTCAAGGAGCGCACCGCCGAGCACTCCCAGGTGCTGCGCGCGCTCGCCGAGGACAGCGTCCCCGCGCTGATGCACTGCGCGGCCGGCAAGGACCGCGCGGGTCTCTCCGTGGCGGTGACCCTGCTCGCCGTGGGTGTGGAGCGCGACGCGATCGTCGAGGACTATCTGAAGTCCAACGCCAAGCACCGCCGCTACAAGGTGCGGCGCAGCGGCAGCTCCCCCGACGCCTACTCCCCCGAGGTCATGGAGCTGCTCAGCCCGCTCTTCGACGCGCGCGAGGAGTATCTGGCGGCCGCCTTCGACACGGTCGAGGAGACCTGGGGCGGCGTGGACGCCTACCTGGAGCAGGGACTCGGGCTCACCCCGGCCCACCGGGAGCGGCTGCGCGAGCGGCTGCTCGACTGACACCCGCCCCCGTTCTCGCCCCCGTGGCCGCTACTTCTTCGGCGCGATCTCGAAGAGGAAGTAGATGAAGGCCGCGAAGAGGTGCCCGACCACGACGTAGACGAACAGCCTCACCCAGAGGGCCCGCGGGAACTTCTCCTCCATGTCTTTGCCGGTCACGGTGTCTCTCCATGGGTCGGGCCCAGGCACAGGGCGGCCGTGGGACTCTGCAGCAGGGTGTGCACGAACAGCAGCTCGACCCCGTCGGGGTCCTGCGCGGCGATGCGGTGCGGGGTGAGCGAGTCGAAGTGGGCGCTGTCGCCCGGGGACAGGCGGTGGAGGGTGTCCCCGAGGCGCAGCCGCAGCCGCCCCTTGAGGACGTACAGCCACTCCTCGCCGGGGTGGACGCGCACGATGTCGCCCTGGGAGCCGTGCGGCACGTGCACCCGCAGCGCCTGCATGCCGCGCCCGGCGGCCCCGGCCTGCCAGTACGTCCAGCCGCCGGCCGCCGTGGGTTCCATGTCGGCGGCGCGCACCACGGCGTCCCGGTCGGCGGCCGACTCCCCGAGCAGCTCGGAGACGGTCGTACCGTAGATCCGCGCCAGGGAGAGCAGCATCGGCAACGAGGGCTGGCGCTGTCCGGTCTCCAGCCGGGAGAGGTGGGCGGGTGACAGGCCCGCCTGCCGTGCGGCGGCCTCCAGCGTCAGGGAGGCCCGCCGGCGCAGGGCACGCAGCTGAGGAGCGACCGCGGGGAGGGCCTCGGCAGGCTCGTCCCGCGGCTCGGTCTCGGAGGAGCTCATGCCTCCATTGAGCACCGGTCTTTGCCTTTCGGGCAATTTCCTTGCCTCAGAGGCAAAGCGTATGCGCTCCTCGCGCGGTCAGCGGTTGGCGACCGCCTGCTTCACCAGGGTCCTGCCGAAGTCCCAGATGAGCCCGCCCTCGTGAGCGTCGTCCATCACCGCCGTGAAGGCGCCCACGAACCGGTCCACGTCCCCCTCGTCGACGATCAGCGGAGGGATCAGCTTGATCACCTCCAGGTGGTCCCCGGACACCTGCGTGAGGATACGGTGCCGCTGGAGCAGCGGCACCACCACCATCTGCGCGAACAGCCCCTTGCGGGCCGCCTGGAGCATGGCCCAGCGCGAGCGCAGCTTCAGCGAGCGGGGCCGGCCGAACTCGATGCCGATCATCAGGCCCCGGCCGCGGACGTCGGCGAGCAGCTCGTAGCGGTCGGTCAGGGCGGCCAGCCGGGTCCGCAGCAGGTCCCCGACCCCGCGCACGTGCGCCACGATCTGCTCGTCCTCCATGACCGACAGCACCGCGAGGCCCGCCGCCATGGCCTGCGCGTTCGCGCCGAAGCTGGCGGAGTGCACCAGCACCCGGTCCATCGACGAGAAGACCTTCCTGAAGATCCAGTCCTTGCCGAGCGTGGCCCCCACCGGCACGTACCCGCCGGACAGCGCCTTGGCCACGCACACCAGGTCCGGCTCCACGCCCTCCTCGTGCTGGTAGGCGTAGAAGTCGCCGGTGCGGCCGAGCCCGGTCTGCACCTCGTCGGCGATCAGCAGCGCCTTGTGCCGGTGCAGCAGGTCCTGCGCGGCCCTCAGATAGCCGGGCGGGGCCTCGTGGACGCCCTTGCCCTGGATCGGCTCCACGATCAGCGCGGCCACGTCGCCCTTGCGCAGCTCCCGCTCCAGCGCGTCGAGGTCGCCGAGCGGCACGGCCGTGTCGGGCAGCAGCGGGGCGAACCCGTCCCGGAAGCCGGACTCGCCGTTGACGGACAGGGCGCCGGTGGTCAGCCCGTGGAAGGCGTGGTCGCAGTAGAGCACCCTGGGCCGGCCGGTGGCGTAGCGGGCGAACTTCAGGGCGCCCTCCACGGCCTCCGTGCCGCTGTTGCCGAAGAACACCCGGTCCAGGTGCGGGCTGTGGACGAGGAGCCGTTCGGCGAGCAGGCCCGGCAGCGGCTGGCAGTCGAAGCGGGTGAGGTCGGCGAGCGACAGGTCCAGGACGTCGTGCAGCGCCTTGCGGACCACGGGGTGGTGGCGGCCGAGCCCCATCACCCCGAACCCGGCGAGCATGTCCAGGTGGTCGTTGCCTTCGGCGTCCCAGAAGTGGGCGCCCTCGGCGCGCTCGTAGACCTTGTCGAAGCCGATGGTGTGCAGCATGCGCGGGAGCTGCGGGTTGAGGTACCGGTCGTGCAGCTCGTAGCGCTCGGCCCCGCGCTCGGCCAGCAGCGCGGCGAGGTCGAACTTCCCGGCCTGTGACGGCTCCGACGCGGACTCCGCGGTGGTCATGCCTGATGCTCCTGTGCGTCCGGTGACTGTTTCGCGAGTTCCTCCCGGGCGGCGAGGCTCGCACTGATCCGCCCGGCGACGTCGACGGGCGTGAGACCGATGTCGGCGAGGACCTCGCCGCGCTTGGCGTGCGCGAGGAACTGCTCCGGAATGCCGAACCGCCGTACCGGCACGTCGATCTCGGCGTCGCCCAGCGCCAGCGCCACCGCCGAACCGACCCCTGCGGCGCGGCTGTTGTCCTCCACGACGGCCACCAGCCGGTGCCGGGCGGCCAGCGGCGGGAGGGCGGGGTCGACGGGCTTCACCCAGCGGGGGTCGACGACGGTGCAGCCGGTCCCGCGCGCCTGGAGCAGGTCCGCGGCCTGGAGGCAGACGGACGCCATCACCCCGACGGCCACCAGCAGCACCTCGGGATCGTCCGCGCGGTGCAGCACGTCCATGCCGCCGACGCGGTCCACCGCCGGGATCGCCGGGCCGGCGGACTCCTTCGGGAAGCGCAGCACGGTCGGCGCGTCGTCCACGGCGACCGCCTCGCGGAGCTGGATGCGCAGCTGGTCGGCGTCGCGGGGCGCTGCGATGTTCAGACCGGGTACGGCCTGGAGCACCGACATGTCCCACATGCCGTTGTGGGAGGGGCCGTCGGTGCCGGTGACGCCGGCCCGGTCCAGGACGAAGGTGACCCCGCAGCGGTGCAGGGCCACGTCCATCAGGAGCTGGTCGAAGGCGCGGTTGAGGAAGGTGGCGTAAACGGCGACGACCGGGTGCAGTCCGCCGGTGGCGAGACCGGCCGCGGAGACGGCGGCGTGCTGCTCGGCGATGCCGACGTCCCACACCCGGTCCGGGAAGCGCTCGGCGAACGGGCCGAGGCCCACCGGGTGGAGCATGGCGGCGGTGACGGCCACCACGTCCTCGCGTTCCTCACCGATCCTGACGATCTCCTCCCCGAAGACCGAGGTCCAGGACGGCCCGCCGGAGGGGGCGAGGGGCGCGCAGGTGAGCGGGTCCATCACGCCGACGGTGTGGAAGTGGTCCTCCTCGTGGGCGAGGGCGGGTTCGTAGCCGCGGCCCTTCTCGGTGATGCAGTGGACGAGGACAGGGCCGTGGAAGCGTTTGGCGCGGCGCAGCGCGGACTCCACGGCCCGGATGTCGTGGCCGTCGATCGGGCCGACGTACTTCAGGCCCAGGTCCTCGAAGAGGCCCTGGGGGGCGAAGGCGTCCTTGAAGCCCTTCTTCGCGCCGTGCAGCGCCTCGTAGACGGGCGGGCCGACCACGGGGGTGCGCTGGAGGACGTTCTTGCCCCAGGCCAGGACGCGTTCGTAGCCGTCGGTGGTGCGCAGGGCGGCGAGGTGGTTGGCGAGGCCGCCGATGGTGGGGGCGTAGGAGCGTTCGTTGTCGTTGACGACGACGATGAGCGGACGGTCCTTGGCGGCGGCGATGTTGTTCAGCGCCTCCCAGGCCATGCCGCCGGTGAGCGCGCCGTCACCGATCACCGCGACGACGTGTCCCTTCTCCCCGCGCACCCGGCGGGCCTTGGCGAGCCCGTCGGCCCAGCCGAGTGCGGTGGAGGCGTGGCTGTTCTCGATGACGTCGTGCTCGGACTCCTCGCGGGAGGGGTAGCCGGAGAGGCCGCCCTTGCCGCGCAGCTTGGAGAAGTCCTGACGGCCGGTCAGCAGCTTGTGCACATAGCTCTGGTGGCCGGTGTCCCACAGGATGCGGTCCACCGGCGACTCGAAGACCCGGTGCAGGGCGACGGTCAGCTCCACCACCCCGAGGTTGGGTCCTAGGTGGCCCCCGGTCCTGGCGACCGCGTGCACCAGGAACTCCCTGATCTCGTCGGACAGTTCGCCGAGTTCCGCCTCGGTCAGCGCCTTCAGGTCACGTGGTTGCCGAATGCTCTCCAGAATCGTCACGCTCGCGCCCCCTTCGGTTCCGTGCTGTTCAGCTCACGACGACGGCCGGCTCTCCCGACGCGATACCGTCCTTCTCCATCTGCTCGGCGATCTTCATCGCCTCTTCGATCAGGGTCTCCACGATCTT
>BMTH01000002.1:0-190338 GCA_014649575.1 Streptomyces griseoincarnatus
CAGCCCGGACACGTCCGTGGCCGCGGCCAGCTCCCGCAGCAGCCGCAGCGTCTCGTCGGTGACCAGATGCTTGGAGTAGTCGACGTACAGGTCACCGACCCGGAGGGTGTAGCCGGTGCCGCGGTCCGGGTCGGCCTCGAACAGCTCGCGCAGCCGCACCTCGCCGAGCTCCTCACGGTGCTTGGCCAGTGCGGTCCACTCGGGCGTCTGGTTGAGCCTGCTACGGCCCTCTGCGTTCATCTCGGACTTCAGCCTTCTTCCTTGGATGTCCCCGCTGTGCCGACTGGTATCAACCTAATTGATCAGTCGTGAGGAGGACGGAAGAGTCCGGAGAGCGAACCGGCCGTGCGGCAGGCGGATACGCCCGGTACCTGCCGGGTCCTAGATCTCGCCCCGCAGCTTGGCGAGCGCCTCGGCGAGGATCGCCTCGCCGTCCGCGTCGCTGCGCCGCTCGCGCACGTACGCGAGGTGCGTCTTGTAGGGCTCGGTGCGCGGCGGGTCCGGCGGGTTGTCGCGGTCCTGCCCGGCCGGGAAGCCGCAGCGTGGGCAGTCCCAGGTGTCCGGCACCTGCGCGTCGCTCGCGAAGCTCGGCTGTGTCTCATGCCCGTTGGAGCACCAGAAGGAGACGCGCAGCCGCGGCGCGGACTCGCCGCGCTCGGCCTCGCCCATCGGCCCCGCCCCGACCCGGCTTCCCCGGATCGCGTTGCCACTTGCCACGGTCGTAACTCCCTGCGTAATGGTGCCGCGAAGCGAGTCGGCGTACCGCTTCGCTGCGAGCGCCTCAGTCTACGTAAGGCCCAACGCGCGTCCAGTGATAGGAGTTACCTGTCTCCGCATCCAGACGCAAGCCCCATGATAGGCCGCGCTCAGCGGCGCGTACCGAACATGGGGCGTTACGTGGGGAATGCGGGCGGATCGCGCCGCGTGGGTCAGTTGTTCATCTTCATCATGATGCCGAGCACCACGATGCACGCGAACCAGAGCAGACCGATCACGACCGTGATCCGGTCGAGGTTGCGCTCGGCGACCGAGGAGCCGCCGACGGACGACTGCATGCCACCGCCGAACATGTCGGAGAGGCCGCCGCCCTTCCCCTTGTGCATCAGCACCAGCAGCATCAGCAGCAGGCTGAAGACGATCAGGGCGATGGAGAACCCCAGAACCACGGCTGGACCAACTTCCTCGGAAACGGATGGACGACACGGGGTCCAGCACGGGACTGGACCCCGCAAGAGTACGACGGATCGGCCCTGTGGCCTACTCCCGCTCCCGGGGTGCGCCCGCGGGCGGACGCACCCCGGCCGGTCACTGGTCGCGGAAGCGGATGATCTTGACGAATTCGTCGGCGTCCAGCGAGGCGCCGCCGACCAGGGCGCCGTCGATGTCGGCCTGCGCCATGATCTCGGCGACGTTGCCGGACTTCACGGAGCCGCCGTACTGGATGCGGACCTTGTCGGCCAGCTCCTGCGAGTACAGCTCGGCGAGCTTGCCGCGGACCGCCGCGCAGACCTCCTGCGCGTCCTCGGCGCCGCAGACCTTGCCGGTGCCGATGGCCCAGACGGGCTCGTAGGCGATCACGACGGACTCGGCCTGCTCGGCCGGGACGTCCTTCAGGCCGCCCTCGACCTGCGCGAGGGTGTGGGAGACGTGGTTGCCCGCCTCGCGGACCTCCAGCTCCTCGCCGACGCACAGGATGGGGGTGATGCCGTGCTTGAAGGCGGCCTTGACCTTGGCGTTGACGACCTCGTCGGTCTCGGCGTGGTACTGCCGGCGCTCGGAGTGGCCGACCGCGACATAGGTGCACTTCAGCTTGGCCAGCATGGGGCCGGAGATCTCGCCGGTGTAGGCGCCGCCGTCATGGGCCGAGATGTCCTGGGCGCCGTACTTGATCTTCAACTTGTCGCCGTCGACCAGGGTCTGCACGGAGCGCAGGTCGGTGAACGGCGGCAGGACGGCGACCTCGACGGCCTCGTAGTCCTTGTCGGCCAGGGCGAAGGCGAGCTTCTGGACGTGGGCGATGGCCTCGAGGTGGTTGAGGTTCATCTTCCAGTTGCCCGCCATCAGCGGCGTACGGGTGGTCATTGAGGGTCAGTCCTCCAGTGCTGCGAGGCCGGGGAGCGTCTTGCCCTCGAGGTATTCGAGGGAGGCGCCGCCGCCGGTCGAGATGTGGCCGAATGCCTGCTCGTCGAAGCCCAGGGTACGGACCGCGGCGGCGGAGTCCCCGCCGCCGACCACGGTGAAGCCCGGGGAGTCGAGGAGGGCCTGGGCGACCGCCTTGGTGCCCTCGGCGTAGTCGGGGTGCTCGAAGACGCCCATGGGACCGTTCCAGAAGACGGTGGCGGCGTCGGCGAGCTTCGAGGCGTAGAGCTTGCGGGTCTCCGGGCCGATGTCCAGGCCCATCTTCCCGGCCGGCATGGCGTCCGCGGCGACGGTCTCGGGGTTGCCCGGCGCCTTGGCCTTCATGTCCGGGAATTCGCCGGCGACCAGGGTGTCGACCGGCAGCACCAGCTCGACGCCGCTCTTCTCGGCGCGCTCCAGGTATTCCTGGACGGCCGGGATCTGGTCCTCCTGGAGCAGGGACGAGCCGACCTCGTACCCCTTGGCCTTGAGGAAGGTGTACGCCATGCCGCCGCCGATGAGGATGCGGTCGGCCTTGCCGAGCAGCTGGTCGATGACGGCCAGCTTGTCGGAGACCTTGGCGCCGCCGAGGGCGACCACGTAAGGCCGCTTGACGTCGTCGGTGAGCTTCTTCAGCACGCCGACCTCGGTGGCGATGAGGTACCCGGCGTAGTGCGGCAGGCGGGCCGGGAGGTCGAAGACCGAGGCGTGCCGCCGGTGCACCGCGCCGAAGCCGTCGCCGACGTAGACGTCGGCGAGGGCGGCCAGCTGGTCGGCGAAGGCACCGCGCTCGGCGTCGTCCTTGCTGGTCTCGCCCGCGTTGAAGCGGAGGTTCTCGACGACGGCGACCTCGCCGTCGTCGAGGCCGGCGACGGTCGCGGAGGCGGACTCGCCGACCGTGTCGGTGGCGAACGCGACGTCGGCGCCGAGGAGTTCACCGAGGCGCGTGGCGGCCGGGGCGAGCGAGAAGGCGGGGTCCGGGGCGCCCTTGGGGCGGCCCAGGTGCGAGGCGACGACCACCCGGGCGCCCGCGTCGGCGAGTGCCTTGACGGTGGGCACCACGGCGCGGATGCGGCCGTCGTCGGTGATGGCGGTGCCGTCCAGCGGCACGTTGAGGTCGGCGCGGACGAAGACCCGCTTGCCCGCGACGCCTTCGGAGAGGAGTTCGTCGATCGTCTTCATAGGGGCTCCCTGTCAGAGCAACGTGTTCAGCGACCTGTTCGCTCGTGATCGCTCGTGATCGAAAGAGGGCGACCGTTCCGATACGTGCGTCAGGGCTCGGACGGCGCGTCGTCGCACCGTCCGAGCCCTGCACTCATATCAGGCCGTCCGCTCCGCGATCAGAGCTGGTTGCCGATGAAGACCGTCAGGTCGACGAGGCGGTTGCTGTAGCCCCACTCGTTGTCGTACCAGCCGATGACCTTCACGTTCTTGCCCTCCTGGACCATGGTCAGGGAGGAGTCGAAGGTGCAGGACGCCGGGGCGTTGACGATGTCGGAGGAGACGATCGCGTCCTCCGTGTACTCCAGGTAGCCCTTCAGCTCGCCCTCGGCGGCCTTCTGGAAGGCGGCGTTGACCTCTTCCTTGGTGACCTCGCGGGAGAGCTCGACCACCAGGTCCGTGACGGAGCCGGTGGGGACCGGGACGCGCATGGCCATGCCGTCCAGCTTGCCCTTGAGCTGCGGCAGCACCAGGGCGGTGGCCTTCGCGGCGCCCGTGGTGGTGGGGATGATGTTCTCGGCGGCGGCACGGGCGCGGCGCAGGTCCTTGTGCGGGAAGTCCAGGATGCGCTGGTCGTTCGTGTACGCGTGGACCGTCGTCATCAGGCCCTTGACGATGCCGAAGTTCTCGTCGAGCACCTTCGCCATGGGCGCCACACAGTTGGTGGTGCAGGAGGCGTTGGAGATGACGTGGTGGTTCGCCGCGTCGTACTGGTCGTGGTTCACGCCCATGACGAGGGTGATGTCCTCACCCTTCGCCGGGGCGGAGATGACGACCTTCTTGGCGCCGCCGGTGATGTGCTTCTCGGCGTCTTCCTTCTTGGTGAAGATGCCGGTCGACTCGATGACGATGTCGACGCCCAGCTCGCCCCACGGGATGTCGGCGGGGTTGCGCTCGGAGAGGACCTTGATCGTCTTGTCGCCGACGGTGATGGTGTCCTCGGTGTGCGAGACCTCCTGCTTGAGACGGCCCAGGATGGTGTCGTACTTCAGCAGGTGCGCGGTGGTCGCCGTGTCGCCCAGGTCGTTGACGGCCACGATCTCGATGTCGGCGCCCTGCTCCAGGAGCGCGCGGAAGTAGTTCCGACCGATGCGGCCAAACCCGTTGATGCCTACGCGGATCGTCACGAACCGATCTCCTCGTTGGTACGCCGGCTCTGACGCCGGCGAGCTGTATTTGGGATGTCCCCGACCACTGTCGACCCTACCTCTCCGGGGCCCCGGCCGTGACATCGAGTTGTCCCATACCCGGCAGTGCGGTCCGTACCCGCCAGTAGGGTACGGACCGCCCCAGGGCGACGGTCTTCAGTCACCCTTTTTCGCCGTGCGTGCCCGCTTTCGCCGGCCCCGGTGTCACCCGCGGACGGCGGCCAGCGCCTTCCTCATCAGGGCGGCCCGGTCCGCCGCCGAGGCGAGGTGCTCCAGGCCGAATCCCAGCAGCACGGTGTCCTTGGTGGTGACCGCCGCGTAGGTCCGGAACAGCTCCCCGGCGCGGGTCCAGTCCTTCAGGACGGCCGGGCTGCCCGGCGGCGGCCCGGAGGCCGACCAGGCGCCCAGGGACTCCTCGAAGCCCTCGGTCTCGGTGACCGTCCCGCCCACGACCAGGGAGGCCTCGTCGGCGAGGACGCCCCGGCCGCCGCTGCCCGGGTCGGTGACGTAGGCGACCGACACCTCGGCCGTCCGGCCGGCGTAGGCGCTCAGGTCGAACTCCACCTGCTGCCAGCCGCCGGAGGACCCGGTGAGGGCGTTCCACGCGCCGCTGGTGCCGGTGGCGGTGCAGCCGTCGTCGCCGAGCGTCAGGTAGTGCTCCAGCCAGGGGTGCCCGGCGATGTAGAACCCGGCCGCGCACTCGGCGGGCACGGTGGAGCGGGTCGCGCCGCCCGCCTCGGGCAGCGTCGTCCAGTCGTCGCCGCCGGCGGTGCGCGCCTCGACGATCACGTTGTCGTATCCCGGCTCGGTGTCCCACAGCAGGCGGGTGCGCAGCGTGGGCCGCTCGGCGGCGGTGACACCGGTGAGGTCGACGGCGCGGGTGAGGCGCTTGTAGCCGTCGTCGGTGTGCACGGCGGCCGCCATGGAGGTGCCCGCGTAGGGCCCGTAGGGGTTGACCGTGCCGGTGAACGACCCGGCGCCGGCGCTCGTGAACTGCGGGTACGCGGCGGGCGGCAGTTCGTCCGAGGTGAGGGCGAAGCTGCCGGGCCGGTCGAGCGGGTTCCCGGGCGCGTCGCCGAGCGGCCCGCCGGTGCCGGCGAGGCGTCCGGCGCCCGTGAACTCGGTGGCGCCGGAGGTGGCGGTGCGGGAGTAGGCGCCCAGGTAGTACTGGCTGAAGTCGTCGGACAGGACGCCGTCGCCGAGGTCGACGCTGCCGCCTGCCTGCTCCCCCGCCTCGATCAGCCGGCCGCCCTCGTTGAGGTGGGCCCGCAGCTGGAGCTGGGTGGCGACGCCCGGGACGGCCGCCCCGGTGTGGTGGACGACGGTGCGGAAGTGGCTCAGCACGCCGAGCGCGTCCGGCGCGCCCTTCTCGGCCACGTCCCAGACGACGGCGCTCCGCCCGTTCGCCCGCAGCGCGTCGACGTACGCCCTCGTGGCGCCGGCCTTCGAGCCCTCCTCGGACACGACGAGGACGTCCGCGCGGGGCCGCTGCGCCACGGTGTACGTGAACGGCTCGCTGGACGCCTTCCTGCCGCCACGGATCTTGCCGGTGAACCACACCTCGACCCGGTCGCCGGGCCCGGCGTGCCGGACCTTCGCGCGGTACTCGTCGAAGTAGAGGTCGTCCTCGCCGCCGTAGCGCTCGCCGCCGCGCCAGGCCCTGAGGTCCGCGCTGTGCGTGCGGCCGCCGTTCACCCGGTACCGCAGCTCCTTGTCGCGCACCGACTTGCGGGCCACGACGGAGACCTCCTGGTCCTCACCGCGCGTGTAGGACGTCGTGAAGGCCGCCGGGGTGAAGTCCGCGGCCTCCAGGCCGGCCGCGGAGGACGGCCGGTCGGGGTGCGCGGCGGACTCGGCCACGGACAGCGCGAACGGGACGTTCTTGGCGAACTCCTGCTCGATCAGCTTCTCGTCGTCCGGGAAGGTGAAGATCGAGCGGCAGTCGCCGGGCTCCCAGGCGTCGTCGGGGTCGTACGCCGAGGCCGTCTGGCACGTCGACATCTCCGGGGTGAACATCGCCATGCCGTTGACGTTGGCCGCGTGCCCGTCGGCCTCGCCGTTGGTGGTGTACAGCTCGGAGGAGAGCTGCGGGTGGTAGCCCGGGATCGCCGAGTTGTCCGGCGTGCCGGCGAGCGCCTCGTACAGGACGTCGTCGGGGGTCGGCGTGGCCACCTGCCAGCCGACGCCGTAGAGGAGCAGCTCGGCGGCGGAGTGGTAGTTGATGCCGTAGGTGAAACCGATGCGCTTCTGGAAGGCGTCGATCGCCTTGGTCTCGGGCTCGGAGCCCGGGGAGGCCCCCCGGTAGGTCTGGCTGGAGGGGCTGGGCGAGGAGCCCTCGTCGTCGTAGCCCCACTTGTAGGGGAAGTTCCGGTTGAGGTCGACGCCGTCGCCGGAGCCGATCTCCCCGTCGCCGTTGACGTCCCGCAGGTTCTTGCGCCACAGGCGGTTGGCGTCGTCTGCGAACGTGTGGTCGTAGCCGTCGGGATTGGCGGAGAGGACGAACCACAGCTCGGTGGTGTCGACGATCCTCTTGATCCGCCTGTCGGTGCGGTAGCGGTCCAGGTAGTGGTGCATCAGCCGGCGGGTCATCTCCGGCGTGATCCACTCACGGGCGTGCTGGTTGGCCATGTAGAGGACGGCCGGCCTGGAGCCGTCCTTCTTCGTGCGGGCCTGCTTGGTGAGCTTCAGGGCGAGGATGTCCTTGCCCTGAACGGTCTTTCCGAGGGAGACGACCTTGGTGAGGGAGGGGTTGCGTTGCGCGGTGCGCAGGATCTCCTCCCTGAGGCCGCCCGTGCCGCTGTACGGCCGGAACACGCCCTCGGCCGCGTCCGCCACGCGCTTCTCCGCCCGGGCGGGCAGCGTGTGCTCGGTGAGGTCGACGCCCTGCTTCCCCAGCTTCCGGGCCTGTCCCTCGGTGAGGTACACCTCGACGGCGGCCGTGCCCCGTTCGGGCACCCGCTCGCCGAGTTCGTGACCGTCCTGCCCCGCCGCCAGCAGCAGGGGTACCTGCTGCCGCGTGACGTCGGCGCGGTAGACCTTGACCTCGCCGGGATCACCGGACGAGGACGGTGCGGGTTGTGCCTGGGCGACAGGTGCGAAGCCGGCTCCGCCGAGCAGGAGCGTGCCGACAGCGAGGATCGATCTCGCTCTTCGTCTCATGAGCCCCCCTGAAAGAGGTCCGCCACGGCGGCGAACAGATGCCAGGCTCATGACACAACATGATCGAGTCAAGGGCGCCGCCACGACACACGGAACCGGCGCCGGCCACCCAAGTGGGCGGCGGCGCCGGTGCTCTGATCGGCCGTCAGGAGACGGTCACCCGTCCGGGTCAGACGCCGATCTTCTCGTCCAGTTCCTCGCTGAGGTTGGCCTCCGTGCCCGGGATGCCGAGGTCCTGGGCGCGCTTGTCGGCCATGGCCAGCAGCCGGCGGATGCGTCCGGCCACCGCGTCCTTGGTGAGCGGCGGGTCGGCGAGCGCGCCCAGCTCCTCCAGGGAGGCCTGCTTGTGCTCCATGCGCAGCCGGCCGGCCGCGGCGAGGTGCTCGGGCACGTCGTCGCCGAGGATCTCCAGCGCGCGCTGCACCCGGGCGCCGGCCGCGACGGCGGCGCGGGCGGAACGGCGCAGGTTGGCGTCGTCGAAGTTGGCCAGCCGGTTCGCCGTGGCCCGCACCTCGCGGCGCATCCGGCGCTCCTCCCAGGCCAGCACCGACTCGTGCGCGCCGAGCCGGGTGAGCAGCGCGCCGATCGCGTCACCGTCCCGGACGACCACGCGGTCCACGCCGCGCACCTCGCGCGCCTTGGCGGCGATGTGCAGCCGGCGGGCGGCGCCGACCAGGGCGAGCGCGGCCTCGGGACCCGGGCAGGTCACCTCCAGGGAGGAGGAGCGGCCGGGCTCGGTGAGGGAGCCGTGCGCGAGGAAGGCGCCCCGCCAGGCGGCCTCGGCGTCGCAGGTGGCCCCCGAGACCACCTGCGGGGGGAGGCCGCGGATCGGGCGGCCCCGGCCGTCCACCAGGCCGGTCTGACGGGCGAGCTGGTCACCGCCCGCGACCACGCGCACCACGTAGCGCGAACCCCGGCGCAGTCCGCCCGGCGCCATCACGATCAGTTCGGAGCTGTGGCCGAAGATCTCCAGGATGTCCCGCTTGAGCCGCCGGGCGGCCATGGCGGTGTCCAGCTCCGCCTCGATCACGATGCGCCCGCTGACCAGGTGGAGGCCGCCGGCGAACCGCAGAATGGCGGAGACCTCCGCCTTCCTGCAGCAGGTACGGGTGACGGGGAGCCGGCTGATCTCGTCCTTCACCGCTGCCGTCATCGCCATGGGCCGATCCTTCCATGCATCCGAAAAATACGGTCGTACGCGGCGGCCAACAGCTCCGGGTCGTGCCGGGGGCTTCCGTCGGGCCGGGCCACGGGGGCCAGCTCGACCGCGGCGCCGAACCGCTTGGCGGCATCGGTCAGCAAGTCGCGGTCGGGCACGGCGGCCTCGTCGGCCAGCACCACGTCCAGGGCGAGTTTAGGGGCGTGTCGCCCCAAAACCTCCAAATGACGCTGCGGGGAGAAGCCCTCGGTTTCTCCGGGCTGCGGGGCGAGGTTCAGCGAGAGTACCCGCCGGGCCTTCGTCTCGACGAGGGCGTCCAGCAGCTCGGGGACCAGCAGGTGCGGGATCACCGAGGAGAACCAGGAGCCGGGTCCGAGCACCACCCAGTCGGCGTCCAGCACCGCCGCGACCGCCTCCGGCACGGCCGGCGGGTCGTTCGGCACGAGGTGCACCGACTGCACCTCACCGGGGGTGAGGGCGACGGTGGCCTGGCCGCGCACGGTGTCGATGTCGTCGGGGCGCTCCGGGTCGTGCCCTTTCACCAGCGCCTGGAGCTCCAGCGGCACGGCGGACATGGGCAGCACCCGGCCGTGCGCGCCGAGCAGCCGGCCCACCAGGTCCAGCGCCTGGACGTGGTCGCCGAGCTGTTCCCACAGGGCGACGATCAGCAGATTGCCGACCGCGTGCTCGTGCAGGTCGCCCTTGGACTGGAAGCGGTGCTGGATGACACGCGCCCAGGTCTGCCCCCAGTCGTCGTCCCCGCACAGCGCGGCCAGCGCCTTGCGCAGGTCACCGGGGGGCAGCACGCCCAGTTCGTCGCGCAGGCGGCCGCTGGAGCCGCCGTCGTCCGCGACGGTGACCACGGCCGTGAGGTCGCCGGTGATCCGGCGCAGGGCGGCGAGCGACGCGGACAGGCCCATGCCGCCGCCGAGGGCGACGACCTTGGGCTGGGCGCCTCTGCGGCGCGGGCGTCCGCCGCGCGTCTCTGCCGACCGGCCGGCGCGGCCCTCGGGGACCGCCCTGCGCAGCCGGCTCAGCCGCGGAGTACGTCGTGTCATTCCCGTCCCATGTCCCGGTGGACGACCACCGTCTCCACGCCCTCCGCGGCGAGGCGGGCGGCGAGCTTCTCCGACATGGCGACCGAGCGGTGCTTGCCGCCCGTGCAGCCGACCGCGATGGTCACGTAGCGCTTGCCCTCACGGCGGTACCCCGCAGCGATCATGCGCAGCAGCTCGGCGTACCGGTCGAGGAACTCCTTGGCGCCGGGCTGGTTGAAGACGTACGACGCCACCTCCTCGTTGAGGCCGGTGTAGGGGCGCAGCTCCGGGATCCAGTGCGGGTTGGGCAGGAACCGCATGTCCACGACCAGGTCGGCGTCGACCGGGAGGCCGTACTTGAAGCCGAAGGACATCACGGTGGCCCGCAGCTCGGGCTCCTCCTCGCCCGCGAACTGCGCGTGCATCTTCGCGCGCAGCTCGTGGACGTTGAGCCCGGAGGTGTCGATGACGAGGTCGGCGTCGCCGCGCAGTTCGCGCAGCAGCTCCCGCTCGGCGGCGATGCCGTCGACGATCCGGCCGTCGCCCTGGAGGGGGTGCGGGCGGCGCACCGACTCGAAGCGGCGCACCAGGGCCTCGTCGGAGGACTCCAGAAAGACCGTGCGACGGGTGACCCCGCGCGCGTCGAGGTCGGCGAGGGACTCGCGCAGAGCGTCGAAGAAACGCCGGCCGCGGACGTCGACGACGACCGCGATCCGTGCCACGTTCCCCTGGGAGCGCGCGCCCAGCTCCACCATGGTGGGGATCAGCGCGGGCGGCAGGTTGTCGACGACGAACCAGCCGAGGTCCTCCAGACACTTCGCGGCCGTCGACCGGCCCGCCCCGGACATCCCGGAAATGATCACCAGCTCGGGGATGCCCGCCTCGGGCACCCCGCCGTTGTCCTTGCCCGTCTTCACCTGTGCTCCGTTGTCCTGCCGGACGTCGGCGCGGGCCGTGGCCCCGCCCGCCTGCTGTGCCGCCCGGTCCCCGGGCCCTGTCTCGTGCTCGGTCATCGCTCCTGCCCCCGTCGTTCGTCCGGGGCGCCCGTGGACACGGGCTCCCCCGGAGAACCCGTCTGCTGCCCGGGTTCTTCCGTGTCATCCATGATCTCGCCCGTGGCCGTGTTCACGGCGGGACCGCCGGGTACCGCCTGGGCGAGAGCCGCGACGATCGTCTCGGCCGTCTTACGGCCTATGCCCGGAACGTCACAGATCTGCTCGATTGTCGCCGACCGCAGCCGCTTCAACGAACCGAAGTGCTTGATCAGTGCCTGCTTCCGGGTCTCGCCGAGACCGGGGACGTCGTCCAGGGGGCTGGAGCGGAAGCGCTTGGCGCGCTTGGCGCGCTGGTAGGTGATCGCGAAGCGGTGCGCCTCGTCCCGGATGCGCTGCAGCAGGTACAGGCCCTCGCTCGTACGGGGCAGCACCACCGGGTCGTCGTCGCCGGGCAGCCACACCTCCTCCAGCCGCTTGGCGAGGCCGCACACCGCGATGTCGTCGATGCCCAGCTCGTCCAGCGCCCGCTGGGCCGCCGCGACCTGCGGCGCGCCGCCGTCCACCACGACGAGCTGCGGCGGGTACGCGAACCGCTTGGGGCGGCCGTCGTCCTCGGTGAGGGTGCTCGCGGGCGGCTCGGCGAGGCCCGTGGCGGCCGCCCCCGGGTCCGCCTGTGCCCCGGGCTCGGCGCCCGGCTCCTCGCCGTCGGTCCACTCCCCCGTGCGCTCCTTCTCCGCCAGGTAGCGGCGGAAGCGGCGGGTGATCACCTCGTGCATGGACCGCACGTCGTCCTGGCCCGCGAAGCCCTTGATCTGGAAGCGGCGGTACTCGCTCTTACGGGCCAGCCCGTCCTCGAAGACGACCATGGAGGCCACCACGTCGTCGCCCTGAAGGTGCGAGATGTCGTAGCACTCGATCCGCAGCGGGGCGCTGTCCAGGCCCAGGGCGTCGCTGATCTCCTCCAGGGCGCGCGAACGCGTGGTGAGGTCGGAGGCGCGCTTGGTCTTGTGCAGCACGAGCGCCTGCTGTGCGTTGCGCTGGACCGTCTCCATCAGCGCCTTCTTGTCGCCGCGCTGCGGCACGCGCAGGGAGACGTTCGCCCCGCGCCGCCCGGTCAGCCACTCCTGCACCGGCTCCACCGGGTCCGGCAGGGCGGGGACCAGCACCTCGCGCGGCACGGCGTCGCCGGTCTCCTCACCGTAGAGCTGCTGCAGGGCGTGCTCGACCAGGGCGCCGGTGGTGATCTCCTCGACCTTGTCCGTGACCCAGCCGCGCTGGCCGCGCACGCGCCCGCCGCGCACGTGGAAGATCTGGACGGCCGCCTCCAGCTCGTCCTCGGCGACCGCGATCAGGTCGGCGTCGGTGGCGTCCGCCAGCACCACCGCGTTCTTCTCCATGGCCTTCTTCAGCGCGCCGATGTCGTCGCGCAGGCGCGCGGCCCGCTCGTACTCCATCTCCTCGGCCGCCTCCGCCATCCGCCTCTCCAGACGGTGCAGATAGGTGCCGGTGCGCCCGGCCATGAAGTCGCAGAACTCCTCTGCCAGCTCCCGGTGGTCCTCGGGGGAGATCCGCTCCACGCAGGGCGCCGAGCACTTGCCGATGTAGCCCAGGAGGCAGGGGCGGCCGGTACGGGCGGCGTTCTTGAACACGCCCGCGGAGCACGTGCGCACCGGGAAGACGCGCAGCATCAGGTCCACGGTGTCGCGGATCGCCCACGCGTGCGCGTACGGGCCGAAGTACCGCACGCCCTTCTTCTTGTGACCGCGCATCACCTGCACGCGCGGGAACTCCTCGTTCATCGTCACCGCGAGGTACGGGTAGCTCTTGTCGTCGCGGTACTTGACGTTGAACCGGGGGTCGTACTCCTTGATCCAGGAGTACTCCAGCTGCAGCGCCTCGACCTCGGTCGAGACCACCGTCCACTCCACGGACGCGGCCGTGGTCACCATCGACCGGGTGCGCGGGTGCAGCCCGGCCAGGTCCTGGAAGTAGTTCGCCAGGCGCTGGCGCAGGCTTTTCGCCTTCCCGACGTAGATCACCCGACGGTGCTCGTCACGGAACCGGTAGACCCCCGGCGAGTCGGGGATCTCACCCGGTCTGGGGCGGTAGCTGGAGGGGTCGGCCATGCAACACACCCTACTGGCGGACACCGACAGCACGGCGGGGCCGGGGGATGGTGAGGGCCGGGGACCGGCGTGGTCGGGAGGAGGGCGGGACGGGGGCCCGTGGGTCTCGCGACGGGGGTCCGTGGGGCCCGGTCGGCGGGTCCGCCCGGGCTGATGGGGGCCGGATGGGTTACGGCGGCCGGTAAGCGGGAAGGTGGGGGGTCCGTGCCTCGGGCGATCACCGGGGCCGGCGGACGGACCGCAGCGGCGGTCCGCCGGCGGTCCGCACCGACTCTCCAGTCGGTGGTCCGAGGCGGTCATGACAGCGGTCACTCACGTGGCTGCGAGTCGGGAGGTCGTATGCGCCAGACGCGGATCGAGAAACCACGACGGCCGGCCCGGTACCGCCGGTACTCGGACGAGACGGCTGCCTTCCCCGAGTCCCTCGACCCGCGCGACCCCGACATCGTGCGCGCGAAGCGCCTCCGGGCCGCGGACTCGCGGCTCCGCGGCGGGAACCGTACCGACGAGGCCTGATCCCGGACGAAGACGCACACACCTGAAGGGGGCCGTACCGGCCGCACGGCCGGTACGGCCCCCTCTCGTGTGCCGCTCTTGCCGCCAGACGGTTGTCGGGACTTGGTCAACACGCTTCAATGCGGGGGAACTCGGGGCGCTGAACGACGGCGTACGCATGTGAAGACCGCGCCGTGCCGACGGGGGCGGGCCCCGGGGTGCTCCGTGCGAACGGTCTGACCAGCCGTTGTGACATTGACAGAAAGGCCCCTGCATGCCGCACGCCACACAGCACGCGGACGTCGTCACCGCAGAACTGGACTCGGCCCTGCGTGGCGGCCCGTTCCACGTCGCCCTGCGCGCCGCCATCGCCGCGCGGGGCCTGCCGTTGCAGCGGGTGCAGCACCACCTGTCACGTCACGGCGTGAGAGTGGGAGTCACCAGCCTGAGCTACTGGCAGCAGGGCGCCCGCCGGCCGCAGCGCCCGGAGTCGCTGCGCGCCGTCCGGGCGCTGGAGGAGATCCTGCAACTGCCGGAGGAGTCACTGATCCGTCTGCTCGCCGAGACGGACGACCGTTCCGGGGACCGCAGCTCCGCCGGCCGCACCTACCGCTCCCTCGTCGAGGCCTCGGGCGTCCTGGAAAAGCTCCTGGCCGAGTTCGGCACCCCGCGCGACGGCGGTCTGCACACCCTGGGCCATCACGAGCGCGTCCGCATCGGCACCCGCCGGGAGCTGGCGGAACGCGAGTCGCACCACATCGTGCGCGCCCACCGCGACGGCGTCGACCGCTACATCGCCGTCCACCACGGCGACCCGGGCGCCGACCCGGAGCGCATGCACGTCCGCGCCCTGGAGAACTGCCGCATCGGCCGCATACGCCGGCACCACGACACCGGCGTCCTCGCCGCCGAGCTGCTCTTCGACATCCGGCTGCGCGCCGGTGACACCTTCCTCTTCCGGTACACCGTGGAGGACGGCACGGCCGACGTCTGCCGCGAGTACGTACGGGGCGCCGACTCCCCCGGCGGCCAGTACGCCCTCCAGGTCTGCTTCGACTCCTCCGCGCTCCCGGTGCGGTGCCACCGTTTCACCCAGCACTCGGCGGCGGCCCCGCGCGGGGGTCGCCAGGAGCTGCCCCTCAGCGCACGGCACCGCTCGGTGCACCTGGTGGAACCGCGCCTGCGGGCCGGCTACGTCGGGATCACCTGGGACTGGGGGTGATCCCGGCCGGCCCGGGGTGACGCGGCTGCGGGCGCCACGGTCGCGGCTGCTGCTGCGGGCAGGCCACGGTCGCGGTCGCGGCTGCTGCTGCGGGCAGGCCACGGTCGCGGTCGCGGCTGCTGCTGCGGGCAGGCCACGGTCGCGGTCGCGGCTGCTGCTGCGGGCAGGCCACGGTCGCGGTCGCGGGTCAGTCGCGGGGCTTGGCGACCAGGGTGCCGTTCCTGACCTCGACGGCCAGGGGCTTCAAGGGCGCCACGGCCGGCTCCCGCAGCACCTTGCCGGTGGTGACGTCGAACTCGCTGCCGTGACACGGGCAGACCAGCCGGGTCCCGTCCAGCTTGTTGATGGGACACCCCGCGTGCGTGCACACGGTGTTGTACGCGGTGAGGGAGCCGTCCTCGCCCCGGCTGACCACCACGTTGTGGTCCCGGTACAGCTTCGCGCCGCCCGCGGCCACCTCGCTCTCCGGGCCCAGCTCGACGGGCCCCGCCAACGCGGCGGGCCTGTTGTCGTCGCCGCCTCCGCACGCGGTGAATCCCAGCCCTACGACGGGTGTGAGGGCGGCGCCTCGCAGGACGGTCCGGCGGGTCGCGGCGGGTCGGGCGGACATGCGGGCTCCCACGGTCGGTACGCGGTGGACGAGTGTTCACCGGGACGATACCGGGGCGGGTGGGGCGGGCCGCGGGTGGGTGGGGATGGGGGCGGTGGCACGGCGGGGGCGGAGGAGGCGTGCGTAAACGCTCGCGTAAGCGTGTGCGTAAACGCTCGCGTAAGCGCTTGCGTGGACGCTTGCACAAGCGTTGACGCAAGCGCTCGCGTAAGCGCTTACGCAATCGTTTACGACCCCCGCGTGCATGCGATACGGTCCCCCCGAGCCCGGTCAGCACTCAGCATTCAGCACTCAGCAATTCGCACTCCGCACCCAACGGCCGGCGCTCAGCAGGCAGCAGACAGCGGTCCGCGGCCCCGCACGAAGGAGAAACCGACGACGATGGCAACCATGGCGGATGTGGCGCGCAGCGCCGGAGTCTCCATCGCGACCGTCTCGCACGTGCTGAACGACACCCGCCCCGTGCTCCCCCACACCCGCCAGGCCGTCCTGGACGCCGTGGAGGAGCTCGGCTACACCCCCAACACGCTGGCCCGCTCGCTGGTCACGGCCCGGACCCGGTCGATCGGGCTCGCGGTGTCCGCGATCAGCAACCCGTACTTCACGGAGATCCTCCAAGGCGTGGAGGCGGCCGCCCTGGAGCACGGGTACAGCCTCCTCATCGCCGATCCGCACGACGACCCGGCGCACGAGCGCAAGATCGTCCAGCTGCTCCACGAACGCCGGGTGGAGGGCATGATCGCGGCGCCCTCCCCCGAGCCCGGCGAGCTCCTTGCCTACCTGAGGCGGCACCGGGTTCCTGCCGTGTTCCTGGACCGGCTGGTCGGCCCGCCCACCGACGACAGCCCGCCTCTCTTCGACCAGGTCTGCGCCGAGAGCACCGAGCCGACCGCCGGCCTGGTCACCCATCTCTCGGGGCTGGGCCACCGCCGTATCGGCCTGGTGGCCGGGCTGCCCGGGCTCAGCACGACCACGGAGCGGATCACCGGCTACCGCCTCGGGCTGGCGGCCTCGGGGCTGCCGTTCGACGAGCGGATCCTGGTGCACGGCGACTCGGAGGCCGCGGGGGCCGAGCGCGCCACGGCCGAGCTGCTGCGCCTCGGTTCCCGCCCCACCGCGCTGATCACGGCCAACAACGCCATGACCATCGGCGCCCTGCGCGCCCTGCAGTCCCACGGTCTGTCCGTGCCCGGGGACATCGCCCTGTGCTGCTTCGACGACTTCGCCTGGGCCGACCTGTTCTCGCCCCGGCTCACCGCCGTGTCCCAGCCGAGCCGGGACATCGGCGCGCGGGCCGTCCGGATGCTGCTGGACCGTCTCGCCGACCCAGACCGGCCGACCCGCACCGAACGCCTCCCGTGCACCTTCGTGCACCGCACCTCCTGCGGCTGCCCGGAAGAAAGGAACCCCTCGTGATCGTCGTCGCCGGTGAGGCACTGATCGACCTGGTACCGCAGGGGGCGGGTGCGCTCGCCGCGCTGACGCCCGCGCTCGGCGGCGGTCCCTTCAACACGGCGGTGGCGCTGGGCCGCCTCGGCTCCCCCACCGCGTTCTGCTCGCGCGTGTCGCGGGACGCGTTCGGTGAGGCGCTGCTGCAGCGGCTCGAGAAGACCGGTGTGGACGTGGAGTCCGTGCAGCGCGGTGACGAGCCGACGACGCTCGCCGTCGCCACGGTCGCCGCCGACGGCTCGGCGGCCTACTCGTTCTACGTGGACGGCACGGCGGACCGGCTGTTCGGCGAGCCCGAGGCGCTGCCCGCCGGCACCCGGGCGGTGTCCTTCGGGACCTGTTCCCTCGTGCTGGAGCCGGGCGCGAGCGCGTACGAGGCGCTGATGCGTGAGGCGTCGGCGCGGGGTGTGTTCACGGCGCTCGACCCCAACATCCGGGCGGGGCTGATCGCGGACGCCGACGCCTACCGGGACCGGTTCCGGAGCTGGCTGCCGTCGGTGTCGCTGCTGAAGCTGTCCGAGGAGGACGCCGAGTGGCTCGGCGGGTCCCCGCGGGAGTGGCTGGCGGCGGGTCCCGCGGCGGTGGTGGTGACCCGGGGCGGGGACGGGCTGACGGCGTACACCCGGGACGGCGGCGCCTACGCGGTGCCGGGTGAGCGGGTGGAGGTGGTGGACACCATCGGCGCGGGCGACACGGTGAACGCGGCTCTGCTGCACGGGCTGGCCGAGCGCGACGCGCTCAGCGACGAGGGCGTGGCCGGGCTCGGCGCCGAGGGCTGGGAGAGCCTGCTCCGGTTCTCGGCGCGCGCGGCGGCGATCACCTGCTCGCGCGCAGGTGCGGAGCCTCCGTACGCCCGAGAGCTGGAGGCGTGGAAGACCGTCTGACGCACGTGTGCCGTGCCGCGGGGAGCGTCCCTGCGGCACGGCACACGTGCGAACGGCGAGCCGGTCAGGCCTTGGTGCCGCGCGTCGCCTTCTTCGCGGCGGTCTTACCGGCCGTCTTCTTGGCGGTGGCCCCGACCGTCTTGGTCGTGGTCTTCTTCGCCGTCGACCGGGCGGCGACCGTCTTCTTCGCCGCCTTGCGCGGGGCGCGGACCTGCTGGGCGTCGCTGATCCGCTCCGCGCCCAGGATCTCCCGCAGGAACTTGCCGGTGTGGCTGGCGGGCACGCCGGCGACCTGTTCGGGCGTGCCCTCCGCGACGACGAGGCCGCCGCCGGAGCCGCCCTCGGGGCCCATGTCGACGACCCAGTCGGCCGTCTTGATCACGTCGAGGTTGTGCTCGATGACGATCACCGTGTTGCCCTTGTCCACCAGGCCGGACAGGACCGTCAGCAGCTTGCTGATGTCCTCGAAGTGCAGACCGGTCGTCGGCTCGTCGAGGACGTAGACCGTGCGGCCGGTGGAGCGCTTCTGCAGTTCGCTGGCGAGCTTGACGCGCTGCGCCTCGCCGCCGGACAGGGTGGTCGCGGACTGGCCGAGCCGGACGTAGCCGAGGCCGACGTCGTTGAGCGTCCGCAGGTGGCGGGAGATCGCCGGGACCGCCTCGAAGAAGTGCATGGCCTCTTCGATCGGCATGTTCAGCACGTCGGCGATGGACTTGCCCTTGTAGTGGACCTCCAGTGTCTCCCGGTTGTAGCGGGCGCCGTGGCAGACCTCGCAGGGGACGTAGACGTCGGGCAGGAAGTTCATCTCGATCTTGATGGTGCCGTCGCCCGAGCAGTTCTCGCAGCGGCCACCCTTGACGTTGAAGGAGAAGCGGCCCGGCATGTAGCCGCGGACCTTCGCCTCCGTGGTCTCCGCGAACAGCCTGCGGATGTGGTCGAAGACGCCCGTGTACGTCGCCGGGTTGGACCGCGGGGTGCGGCCGATGGGCGACTGGTCGACGTGGACGACCTTGTCGACGAGGTCGTCGCCCTCGACGCGCGTGTGCCGGCCTGGCACGGTGCGCGCGCCGTTCAGCTCGCGGGCGAGGTGTGTGTACAGGATGTCGTTGACCAGCGTGGACTTGCCGGAGCCGGACACGCCGGTGACCGCCGTGAAGACGCCCAGCGGGAAGGACACGTCGATGTCCTGAAGGTTGTTCTCCCGGGCGCCGCGCACCGTGATGCGGCGCGACGGGTCGTGAGGGCGCCGCAGGTCGGGCAGCGGGATCGCCTTCTTGCCCGACAGGTACTGGCCCGTCTGCGACTCGGCGTTGGCGAGCAGTTCCTTGAGGGAGCCGCTGTGCACGACCTTGCCGCCGTGCTCGCCGGCGCCGGGGCCGATGTCGACGATCCAGTCGGCGACCTTGATGGTGTCCTCGTCGTGCTCCACGACGATGAGCGTGTTGCCCATGTCGCGCAGTCGGACCAGGGTCTCGATCAGCCGGTGGTTGTCCCGCTGGTGCAGGCCGATGGACGGCTCGTCGAGCACGTAGAGCACGCCGACGAGGCCGGAGCCGATCTGGGTGGCCAGGCGGATGCGCTGGGCCTCGCCGCCGGACAGGGTGCCCGCCGCGCGGTTCAGCGAGAGGTAGTCCAGGCCGACGTCGACCAGGAACCGCAGCCGCTCGTTGACCTCCTTGAGGACCCGCTCGGCGATCTTCTTGTCGCGGGCGGTCAGCTTCAGCTCGCCCAGGAAGTCCGCGCAGTCGCTGATGGACATCGCGGAGACCTCGGCGATTGACTTGTCCATGACCGTGACGGCGAGGACGACCGGCTTGAGGCGCGTGCCTTGGCAGGAGGGGCAGGGCACCTCGCGCATGTAGCCCTCGAAGCGCTCGCGGCTGGCGTCGCTCTCGGCCTCGCTGTGCCGCCGCTTGACGAACGGCACCGCGCCTTCGAAGGCCGTGGTGTAGCGCCGCTCGCGCCCGTAGCGGTTGCGGTAGCGGACCTCGACCTGGGTCTTGTGGCCGTGGAGCAGGGCCTTCTTGGCGCGCTGGGGCAGGCCGGCCCACGGGATGTCCGTGCGGAAGCCGAGCGCGTCCGCGAGGGCGCCCACGAGGCGGTCGAAGTAGTCCTTGGTGTGGCCGTGGGACCACGGGTGGATGGCGCCCTCGTCGAGGCTCTTGTCCGGGTCGGGGACGATCAGCTCGGGGTCGACCTCCATGCGCGTGCCGATGCCGGTGCACTCGGGGCAGGCGCCGAAGGGCGAGTTGAAGGAGAACGAGCGGGGCTCCAGCTCCTCGAACGACAGGTCGTCGTACGGGCAGTAGAGGTGCTCGGAGTACATGCGCTCGCGCTCCGGGTCGTCCTCGGGGAGGTCGACGAAGTCGAGCACCACCATGCCGCCGGACAGCCCGAGGGCGGTCTCCACGGAGTCGGTGAGCCGGCGCTTGGCGCCGTCCTTGACGGTGAGGCGGTCCACGACCACCTCGATGGTGTGCTTCTCCTGCTTCTTCAGCGTGGGCGGGCTGGACAGCTGGACGGTCTCGCCGTCCACCCGCGCGCGGGAGTAGCCCTTGGTCTGGAGGTCGGAGAAGAGGTCGACGAACTCGCCCTTGCGCTCACGCACCAGCGGGGCGAGCACCTGGAAGCGGCTGCCCTCGGGCAGGTCCAGGACCCTGTCGACGATGGCCTGCGGCGACTGGCGGGAGATCGGCCGGCCGCACTCGGGACAGTGCGGCTTGCCGATGCGCGCGAAGAGCAGGCGCAGGTAGTCGTAGACCTCGGTGATGGTGCCGACCGTGGAGCGCGGGTTGCGCGAGGTGGACTTCTGGTCGATGGAGACCGCCGGGGAGAGGCCCTCGATGAAGTCGACGTCCGGCTTGTCCATCTGGCCGAGGAACTGCCGGGCGTAGGAGGAGAGCGACTCGACGTAGCGCCGCTGGCCCTCGGCGAAGATGGTGTCGAAGGCCAGCGAGGACTTGCCCGACCCCGACAGGCCCGTGAAGACGATGAGCGAGTCGCGCGGGAGGTCGAGCGAGACGTTCTTGAGGTTGTGCTCGCGCGCTCCACGGACGATGAGACGGTCGGCCACGCCGGTCCGCACCTTTCTTGAAGGGAAGTGACAGGGGCGGGGCCCCCGTCTTTCTCAGACTAGGGGGAGCCACTGACAACGCCGGTTCGGATTCACGGATAGTCAACAAACCCCGGCTCTCCAGCATGCCCGACGCCGCACCCGACCTTATAGCACGTGCATTCGATTTTGCTGTCCGGTTCACTTCCTTCACCCGAAGGTGTGACACGGCTAGGGTCAGCGGCATGATTGATCACGCTGATGACCTGGCGTCTGTACAGGCCGCGACCGAGCGGCTGCTCCACGCGGTCGGCGCACTGGACAACGCGGCTGTGACCCAGTCGTCACGCCTGCCCGGCTGGACCCGCGGTCATGTGCTGACCCACCTGGCCCGCAACGCGGACGCGCTGGTGAACGTCTTCAAGGGCCGCCCCATGTACGCCTCCGCCGAGGCGCGGGACGCCGACATCGAGGCGGGCGCCACGCGTCCCCTGGACGAACAGCTCGCGGACGTGCGGGAGAGCGCGGAGCGTCTCCGCGCGGCGGCCGCGGTCCCGGCGGACTGGTCGCGCACCGTCGAACTGCGCAACGGCGTCACCGACCGCGCCGAGCGGGTGCCCTTCCGGCGCTGGATCGAGGTGGAGCTGCACCACGTCGACCTGGGCATCGGATACGAGCTGGAGGACCTGCCGGCGGACTTCACCGAGCGGGAGATCGGCTTTCTCGCGGCCCGGTTCAGCGGTCACGCGGACGTGCCCGCCACCACCTTGTCGTCCGCCGACGGCCGCACCTGGACCACCGGCGGCGGGGCGGACGGCGGCCCGGTCACCGTCGAGGGGGCGCCCGCCGATCTGCTCGGCTGGCTCGCCGGACGCCGGGACGGCGGCGCCCTGACGGTGAAGGGCGGTGACCTTCCGAAGCTCCCGCCCCTCTGAGCACTGTCCGGCGCCGGTTCCGGCGCTAGGCTGACGCCCATGACGTACAGCGGGCGGGTGACGGTCGGCGGGCCGGCCGACGTGCACGAACTCAAGGACCTGATGATCACCAAGGTCGCGGTCGGCCCCATGGAGAACAACGCGTACCTCCTGCGCTGCCGGGCCACCGACGAGCAGCTGCTGATCGACGCGGCGAACGACGCCGGGACGCTGCTGGGCATGATCGGTGACGACGGCATCGCGTCCGTCGTCACCACCCACCGGCACGGCGACCACTGGCAGGCGCTCGCGGAGGTCGTCGCCGCCACCGGCGCCCGCACCTACGCGGGCCGGTACGACGCCGAGGGCGTCCCGGTTCCGACCGATGTGCTCGTGGACGACGGTGACGTGATCCGCGTCGGCCAGGTCGAGCTCACCGCCCGTCGGCTCGTCGGCCACACCCCCGGCTCGATCGCCCTCGTCTACGACGACCCCCACGGGCATCCCCATGCGTTCACCGGGGACTGCCTGTTCCCGGGCGGTGTGGGCAACACCCACAAGGACCCGGAGGCGTTCGCCAGCCTGCTGCACGACGTCGAGAGCAAGATCTTCGACGTCCTCCCGGACGAGACCTGGGTCTACCCGGGCCATGGCAACGACACCACGCTCGGCACCGAGCGGCCCCACCTGCCGGAGTGGCGCGCCCGCGGCTGGTGAGCGGGCGGCGGACCTGCGTCAGGCCTCGGCCACGCCCGGTCCGGCCAGTGCCGCGATCCGCTCCACCGCGAACACATACCCCTGGACGCCGCACCCCGCGATGACGCCGTCGGCGCGCAGGGACACGTAGGAGTGGTGCCGGAAACTCTCCCGCCGGTGGATGTTGGAGATGTGGACCTCCATCACGGGCATGCCGTCGCAGGCGTTGAGGGCGTCCAGGATCGCGACGGACGTGTGCGAGTAGGCGCCCGGGTTGATGACGATGCCGCAGTGGTCGAGCCGTGCCTCGTGGATCCAGTCGACCAGCTCGCCCTCGTGGTTGGACTGGCGGAGGTCCACCGTGCCGTTGTGCGCGGCGGCCGCGCGGGTGCACATCGCCTCGACGTCGGCCAGCGTGTCGCGCCCGTAGATCTCCGGCTGCCGCTGCCCGAGGAGGTTCAGATTGGGGCCGTTGAGGATCATGATCGGGGCGTCGGCCAGGTTGCGGGGCACGTTTCCTCCGGTCCGTCGGGAGCGCGGTCCCTCGCCGGAACCGCTCGTCGCACCCGGTCTATCACGCCGTGGAGGCGGCTCGTACGGCACTCCCGCCGCGGGCACGCGGTCTGCCGGCGCACCAGGAAGCAGCCGGGGCCGCCCGGATGTGCGGGCGACCCCGAATCGCGGCGGTCAGGGGTTGATCGCCAGTTCCAGATAGGCGGCGAGCAGCACCAGGTGCACGCCTCCCTGGAGCGGTGTGGCCCGGCCCGGGACCACCGTCAGAGCGCTGACCACCACGGTCAGGGCGAGCAGCACCATATGGGTGCTGCCCAGGCCGAGGACGAGCGCGCCGGGCAGCCAGAGCGACGCCAGTGCGACGGCGGGGATGGTCAGGCCGATGCTGGCCATCGCCGAACCGAGGGCGAGGTTCATGCTGGTCTGCACGTGGTTGCGGCGCGCGGCGCGCACGGCGGCGATGGTCTCCGGCAGCAGCACCAGCAAGGCGATGATCACACCGACCACGCCGTGGCCGAGACCGGCCGCCTGCACCCCCGACTCGATCGTCGGCGAGACGCCTTTGGCGAGGCCGACGACACCGATCAGCGCGAGAAGCAGCAGCCCTGCGCTGATCAGCGCGGTGCGTGTGGAGGGCGCCTCGGCGTGCTCCTCCTCCGGTCCTGACGTCTCGCCCTGCTTGGCGACCGGCAGGAAGTAGTCGCGGTGCCGCACGGTCTGGGTCGCGACGAACAAGCCGTAGAGGCTCAGCGAGGCGACCGCCGCGAAGGTGAGCTGGACGGTGGAGAACTCCGGGCCCGGCTTACTGGTGGTGAACGTCGGCAGCACGAGGCTGAGGGTCGCCAGCGTGGTCACGGTGGCCAGGGCGGCTCCGGTGCCCTCCGAGTTGAAGACCGCCGTCTTGTGGCGCAGCGAGCCGACCAGCAGGCTGATGCCGACGATGCCGTTGCAGGTGATCATCACGGCGGCGAACACCGTGTCCCGGGCGAGGGTCGCGCTCTTGTCCCCGCCGTCGAGCATCAGGGTCACGATGAGCGCGACCTCGATGACCGTGACGGCGACCGCCAGCACCAGGGAGCCGAACGGCTCACCGACCCGGTGGGCCACGACCTCGGCGTGGTGCACCGCCGCGAGCACCGCTCCCGCCAGGACCAGGGTCACCACGACGACGATGCCGCCGGGCAGTGTCCTCCCCCAGGTGAGGACGAGCAGCACGACCGCGAGCACGGGAACGGCGACCGTCCATCGGGACGCCATTGCCTTGATCCGGTCCGTCATGCGGCGATCGTCCCCGGCACGAGGGGATGCCGCACCTCAAGCACTGTCGACCACCGGGCGACCGTCGAGGGCGTCGGAACTGCTGTCACCGCCGCGCGGCGACCCCTTCCGCTCCGCGCTCCTGATCGTCTCGGGGTCGTCATGGTCACGCATGCCCTCCTCGTACTGGTCGGTTACGGTGGGCGCCGCCCAGGGAGCGGCGTGGTGGAACGTGCGGGTCCGGGAGGGGGGCCGGCGCTGCGCCGCCCCGCTCCCGGTGCCCGTGTTCCTGGTGTCGACGGGATCAGGCGTCGATGTCGGTCTTCGTCGCGGGGGTCTCGACCGGCCCGGTGACCGCCTCGGCCTGGGCCTGCTTGCGGGAGGCGCGGAGGCTGGTGATCGTGGTGACGATCAGCACCGAGCAGATCACGCCCAGGGAGACCGGAATGCTGATCTCGGGAACGTGCACCCCGGACTCGTGGAGGGCGTGCAGCACCAGCTTCACACCGATGAAGCCCAGGATGATCGACAGGCCGTAGGACAGGTGAACCAGCTTCCTCAGCAGTCCGCCGATGAGGAAGTACAGCTGTCGCAGACCCATCAGCGCGAACGCGTTCGCCGTGAACACGATGTACGGGTCCTGGGTCAGGCCGAAGATCGCAGGGATCGAGTCCAGCGCGAACAGGACGTCGGTGGTGCCGATCGCGAGCATCACGACGAGCATCGGGGTCATGACCCGCTTGCCGTTCTGCTGGATCCACAGCTTGGTGCCGTGGTAGCGGTCGGCCACGCCGAAGCGGCGCTCGGCCGCCTTGAGCAGCTTGTTCTCCTCGAACTCCTCGTCCTCCTGGTCGGCCCGGGCCTCCTGGATGAGCTTCCAGGCGGTCCAGATCAGGAAGGCGCCGAAGATGTAGAACACCCAGGAGAAGCTGGCGATGATGGCCGCGCCCGCTGCGATGAATATCGCGCGAAGCACCAGGGCGATCAGTACTCCGACGAGGAGCACCCGCTGCTGGTACTTCGAGGGCACCGCGAACTTCGCCATGATCAGGACGAAGACGAAGAGGTTGTCGACGCTCAGCGACTTCTCGGTGATGTAGCCGGCGAAGAATTCGCCCGCCGGCCGGCCGCCTCCGAAGATCAGCAGACCGATTCCGAAGATCGCGGCCAGGACGATCCAGACGATCGTCCAGATCCCCGCCTCCTTGACGGACACGTCATGCGGCTTGCGGCCGATGAAGAAATCGACGGCGATCAGGCCGCACAGACCCACGATCGTCAGGACCCACAGGGTCAGGGAAACATCCACTACGCCTCCGGCAGATACGTCACACGGCAAATGTCAGCGTCGTCGCTGCCGGAGGTCTCTTCCACCCGGGCCTGGGACGCGTGATGCGCCCCGACGGTCCTCGGGCCGACGCCCCGGGATCTGGCCTGATCCGTATTGACGGGGTCGCCGCACAGACAGGGAGTACTCCCCTCCGTGCCGCCAAGACTACCCAATCACCAAGGATTGGTAAAGAGATCGGTAAAGAAAGACACAAAGACCCAGGTGGAGGGCTTTACGCGTCCTTGGTCAAAGCGCTCGGGAGGTCACCTGTTCCAGGTGCGGCGGGCCTCGGCGACCTTGGTGAGGACCTGCCGGAGCACCTCGCTGCCGTTCGGCACCGTCGGCGGCTCGTACGTCCAGGCATGCCCCACCCAGGGGTCGGCGAGGTGGTCGTCGGGCACCGGGGTCAGACGCAGCAGCGCGCGCCACAGCGGGTCGAGCAGCGGGCCGTAACCCGCGGACTCCTCACGGTCCGCGACCATCATCAGGTGGACGCCGACGGCCGGCCCCTCGTCGACGAGGTAACGCAGCTGGTTCACGGCCCGGTCGTCGAAGCCGTGCGGGAAGTCGTTGACGATCAGCAGTTGCTGCGCGGTGTCGAAGCCGGGCGGCAGCGCGTCCGGGGCCCCGCCGCGCAGCGCCATCTGCACCAGGTCGACCCGCTGGATGAGCCGGGCCAGCACCTCCGTCACCCCCGCGGCGCCCTGGGCGGGCGGCCCGGCGAGGACGCCGGTCTGGCTGAGCGGGGCCAGGGCCTGCGCGCCGGATCCGGCCGGGTCGACGACGTGCACGGTGAACTCGTCGGCCGGGTAGACGGCGAGCAGCCGCGCGGCGTGCGCCACCGCGGTGTCCATGGCCAGGCGCCGCATGTCGTGGGAGTCGGTGAACGTCCCGTCCAGGGAGTCGGTGCGTCCGCTGTCGATCCACAGTCCGCGCTCCAGCGGCAGCCGGAGCAGCATGGGGATACGGATCGCCTCGGCCTCGGGCAGCCGGAGGTCGCCCAGGCGCAGCGCCATGGGTATCTCCATCGGCACCCGGTAGGCGTGCCAGCAGGGGTTGTCCCAGCGGGCGAACGCCGGGGGCAGGGCGGGCTCGACGACCTGGGACTCGGCGACGAGCTGCGCGACGTCCCGGTCCAGGGACGCCCTCGCCTGGTCGACGAGCTGCGAGTACCGCGCGCGGGCCGCCTCTCGGGCGGCGTCGCCCTGGCCGCCGATGCGGCTGCGCGGGTCGGACAGGGCCTGCTCCAGCTCCTTGTCCATCCGCGACTCGGCGAAGTCCACTGCGCTGCGGTAGGCGGCGGCGGTGCGCGCCAGGTCCTCGAACATGCCCCAGACCTGGTTGTACAGCCGCTCCTCCATGGACCAGCCGGTCGCGTCGCCCGCCACGGGCTGCGCGGGCTGTCCGGGCCGGGCCGGGGGCGCCGCGGGCGGGGGCGGTGGCGGGGCGGAGGTCTGCCGCCCGGGGTGGCTGTAGTTGACGGGCCCGCCCGACGCCGCGTGGGGGTCCGTGGCGGCGCCGTAGGCCGGCTGCGGTCCGCCCTGGCCCTGGCCGCCCGACGGCTGCCCGCCGTACGCCGGCGGCACGGAGCCGGGGGCGCCCTGCGGCACGGAGCCCTGGTCGTGGCCGACCGCGGGGGCCGCGGCCTGACGGGAGCGGTCGCCCTCGGACGTGCGGGGCGGCGGCGCCTGGACGGAGCGCGCGAGGCCACGGGCGACGGCCTCGTCGATGCCGGCAGCGAGCTGCGCGGCCTCGGACAACCCCTGGTCGGCCAAGAGTTCGGCCAGTCCGCCCGCGTAGCCCTGGCCGACGGCGCGCACCTTCCAGGCGCCCTGCCGCCGGTACAGCTCCAGCGCGACGACGGCGGATTCCAGGTCCAGGCCGGTGATGGTGTAACTGGCCACCTCGGTGCCGTCGAGGCCGGTGACGGCGACGAAGGGGGCGGCCACGGCACCGAAGCGGGCGGGTCCCGCGCCGCCGTTCGGGGCGGGCAGGGCGAGCAGCACGCTGACGCGGTGGACGGCTTCGGTCATGGCGTCCAGGTCCACCGCGAGACGGTGGTCGGCGGCCGCCTGGCGCGACACCTCGAGACCGGGCTGAACGGGGGCGCCCGGGTGGGCCACCCACTCCGTGCCGTGGATCCGTCCGTTCTCGTCGCTCAGTGCGGCGGCGGCCGCGACCGGCGTGCCGGCCGAGATCCGGATCTCCAGACGGGACTGGGACAGCGGGTGGTTCTGCCCCCGCACCAGCTCGGCCGTCATCGCGTTGGTCCCCCTGTGTCGCGTCGATGTGTCGGGTGCGCCGAACCGGCCCCGCTCCGGGGGCCGGTTCGTCCGCCGCTGCTGCCTAGAGGACCGGCAGGATGGCCGGCATAAGGTCCTGGAAGGTGCGGCCGTTGGCCGGGTTGCCGAGGGCCGTCATCGACCAGCCCGATCCGACGCGGTGCACCTTGGCCATGATCTGGGCGGTGAAGGCACCGCCGCCGGCGAGCGTGTAGCGGGCGAGCTCCTGGCCGTTGGTTTCGTCGACCAGGCGGCAGAAGGCGTTCTGCACCTCCTGGAACGTCTGGCCCGTGAAGGAGTTCACGGTGAAGACGATCTGGTCGATGTGGACCGGGACGCGCGACAGGTCGACGAGGATGGCCTCGTCGTCGCCGCCCTGGCCGACACCGCCGACGAGGTTGTCACCGGTGTGGCGCACGGAGCCGTCGTCGCTCACCAGGTGACGGAAGAAGACGACGTCGACCGGCTGCTTGTCGGCGAAGAGGACGGCGGAGGCGTCCAGGTCGATCTCCCGGGTGCGGGAGCCGAACAGGCCACGCCGGGGGGCCGCCTGCCAGCCGAGACCCATGCGAACCGCGGTCAGGCTGCCGCCGTCGTTCTTCTGCAGACTGATGGCCTGACCCTTGGTCATGTTGACGGTCACGCGCTGATTCCCCTCTCGGACGTCCCCTGTTGCCGCGAAGACCGCGGTTGACCAGAACCCTACGCAGGTGCACTGACAGCGACGAACCCCGGTCCGCACTTTGTGTCGGTCTTGCAACACATTCCGTACGCGGAGGTCAGGACAGGCCCGCCTCCTGCATCTGCCTCAGCTCCTTCTTCATCTCGGACACCTCGTCGCGCAGCCGTGCCGCGATCTCGAACTGCAGGTCGGCGGCGGCGGCGCGCATGCGCGTGGTGAGTTCCTCGATCTGCTCGGCTAGTTCGGCCGCGGGACGGTCGGTGGGCACGGTCTCGGCAGCCTTGCCCTTGGCGCCCTTGGCGCCCTTGGCGTTCTTCGCGGCCTTCGCCGCCTTCGCCGCCTTGCCGCCGAGGGCGGGCACGGGCGTCTTGGTGCCGCCCCCGTCCTTCTTGGCCTGGCGGTAGCCCGAGCCGAGCAGCTGCTCGGTGTCGATGTCCTCGCGGGCGATCTGCGCGACGATGTCGTTGATCTTCTTGCGCAGCGGCTGCGGGTCGATGCCGTTGGCCTGGTTGTACGCGATCTGCTTCTCGCGGCGGCGGTTGGTCTCCTCGATGGCCTTCTCCATCGCCGGCGTGATCTTGTCGGCGTACATGTGGACCTGGCCGGAGACGTTGCGCGCGGCGCGGCCGATGGTCTGGATCAGGGAGGTGCCCGACCGCAGGAAGCCCTCCTTGTCGGCGTCGAGGATCGCCACCAGGGACACCTCGGGCAGGTCGAGACCCTCACGCAGCAGGTTGATGCCGACCAGGACGTCGTACTCGCCGCTGCGCAGCTCCCTCAGCAACTCCACCCGGCGCAGGGTGTCGACGTCGCTGTGCAGGTACCGCACCTGGATGCCGAGTTCGAGGAAGTAGTCCGTGAGGTCCTCGGCCATCTTCTTGGTCAGCGTGGTGACCAGGACGCGCTCGTCCTTCTCCACACGGGTGCGGATCTCGTGCACCAGGTCGTCGATCTGGCCCTCGGTGGGCTTGACGACGACCTCCGGGTCGACGAGTCCGGTCGGGCGGATGATCTGCTCGACGAAGCCGTCCGAGCGGGAGAGCTCGTACTGCCCGGGGGTGGCCGACAGGTAGACCGTCTGGCCGACGCGCTTCTGGAACTCCTCCCACTTCAGCGGGCGGTTGTCCAGGGCGGACGGCAGCCGGAAGCCGTGGTCGACCAGGGTGCGCTTACGGGAGGCGTCGCCCTCGTACATGGCGCCGATCTGCGGGACGGTGACGTGCGACTCGTCGATGACGAGGAGGAAGTCGTCCGGGAAGTAGTCCAGCAGGGTGTTGGGCGGAGAGCCCGGGGAGCGGCCGTCGAAGTGCATCGAGTAGTTCTCCACGCCGGAGCAGGAGCCGATCTGGCGGAGCATCTCGATGTCGTACGTGGTGCGCATGCGCAGCCGCTGGGCCTCCAGCAGCTTGCCCTGCTTCTCCAGCTCGGTCAGACGCTCGACGAGTTCCTTCTCGATGTCGTTGACCGCGCGCTCCAGCCGCTCGGGGCCCGCGACGTAGTGGGAGGCGGGGAAGACGTAGAGCTGCTGGTCGTCGCTGATGATCTCGCCGGTGAGCGGGTGCAGCGTGGACAGCGCCTCGATCTCGTCGCCGAACATCTCGATGCGGACGGCGAGCTCCTCGTAGACCGGGAAGATCTCGATGGTGTCGCCGCGCACGCGGAAGGTGCCGCGGGTGAAGGCCATGTCGTTGCGCGTGTACTGGATGTCGACGAAGCGGCGCAGCAGCTCGTCGCGGTCGATCTCGGCGCCGACGCGCAGCGGGACCATGCGGTCCACGTACTCCTGCGGCGTGCCCAGGCCGTAGATGCAGGAGACGGAGGCGACCACGACGACGTCACGGCGGGTGAGCAGCGAGTTGGTCGCGGAGTGGCGCAGCCGCTCGACCTCCTCGTTGATCGACGAGTCCTTCTCGATGTAGGTGTCCGACTGCGGGACGTACGCCTCGGGCTGGTAGTAGTCGTAGTAGGAGACGAAGTACTCCACCGCGTTGTTCGGCAGGAGCTCGCGGAACTCGTTGGCCAGCTGGGCGGCCAGGGTCTTGTTCGGCGCCATGACCAGGGTCGGACGCTGGAGCTTCTCGATCATCCACGCCGTGGTGGCGGACTTGCCGGTGCCGGTGGCGCCGAGCAGCACGACGTCCTGCTCGCCGGCCTCGATGCGCCGGGCGAGCTCGGCGATGGCCGCGGGCTGGTCGCCGCTGGGCTGGTAGGGGCTGACGACCTCGAAGGGCGCCACCGTGCGTTCGATCTGGGAAACGGGCCGCATGTCATCCACGGTACGACCCCCCACTGACAACGGGTCCGGGTCAGCGGCGCTGAGGGGTGCGGGAGCGGTGCTCGACGGGGCCGCGGGCGCGCAGCCGGGAGCGGACCGGGGGGTGGTGCGCCGGGGAGTGGGCGGGGATCCCGGGCAGGCGTTCGGCGGAGGGCGCCGGTGCCCGGCCCATGACGACCAGGGGGTCGAAGATCACCACGAGGCCGGCGAGGACGAGGACGGCGAGGGGGCCGACCATCATGGGGCCGAGCAGGGCGGCCGCGGACTCCCCCGTGGCGGGTTCGGCGGTGCCGTGCACGTGCACCTCGACGGCGGCCATGCCGATGTAGTGCATGCCGGTGACCGCGAGGCCCATGACCAGGCTGGCGCCGACGCTCCACAGGAACCCTCTGGCCTGTCCCGCCGCCCACAGGGCGGCGCTGGCGGCGGCCATGGCGACGACGACCGAGGCGGCGACGGCGACGGTGTTGTACTCGACCCGTCCGTCGAGACTCATTCCGGCCATGCCGAGGTAGTGCATGGAAGCCATGCCGAGACCTGTGACGGTCCCCCCGGTGAACAGGGCCGTCCCGGTGGCCCCCCGGTAACCGACGATGAAGATGCCTATGCCCACCATGACGACGGCGACGGCGAGGCTCGCGTAGGTCATCGCGCGGTCGTAGTGGATCGGCGTCCCCTCGACGGTGAAGCCCATCATCGCGATGAAGTGCATCGTCCATACGCCGGCGCCGATGGCGGCGGCCCCGAGGGCAAGCCAGCCCGGTCGCCAGGAGCGCGGCCCCAGTCCGGCCCGGGTGGTACAGCGCAGCCCGAGCGCACCTCCGAGGCATGCCATGAGATAGGCCACCAGAGGTGTTACCAGCCCGTAACTGAATCCGTCGACCGTGCCCTGCATGCGCGGCTGCCCTTCCGCCCTGTACGTCCCGCGTTGTCCCGTTGTGCGCCCCCTCCCAGGACCGCTGTGGCGGCCAGGGTTTCGCAGAGAGTATGACCCCCACCGGAATGGTCGAACGACTATCCGACAAAGAAACACGTCCTTGCCGCAGGTGTGTGGCACCGGTGTGCGGCGTTCAGGGGACAGCGTTCAATCCGCGGCCATCCCGCACCCGCCTCGCGTTGACCCTCTGCTGTCACAGTGGTTCTGAACGTGACCGCTCGACGCGAGGAGTACACATGCCCGTACGCGCTGTTGCCGCCTCGACCACCGCGCTCGCGGGAGCCGCCGTCCTCCTGCTGCCGCTCTCCCCGGCCCGGGCCGCCGAGGGTGCCGCGCCCGCGCCCGTGGTCGTCGCGCACCGGGGCGCCTCCGGTTACGCGCCGGAGAACACGCTCGCCGCCGTCGACAAGGCGGCCGCCCTGGGCGCCGAGTGGGTGGAGAACGACGTCCAGCGCACCAAGGACGGCGAACTCGTCGTCGTCCACGACGACAGCCTGCAGCGCACCACCGACGTCGAGGAGGTCTTCCCCGACCGTGCGCCGTGGAAGGTGAAGGACTTCACCGCCGCCGAGATAGCCCGCCTGGACGCGGGCAGCTGGTTCGACCCGAAGTACGCGGGCGCGCGCGTGCCGACGCTGGAGCAGTTCGTGCACCGGATCGACCAGCACCGGCAGAAGCTGCTGCTGGAGATCAAGAACCCGCAGCTGTACCCCGGCATCGAGCGGGACATCCTCAAGGTGCTGGCCGACGAGGGCTGGCTCGACCCGGCACATGTACGGCAGCGGCTGATCGTGCAGAGCTTCGGCGCGGACAGCGTGCGCACGGTCCACCAGCTGGCGCCCGCAGTGAAGACCGGCTTCCTCGGCACGCCGCCCATCGCCGACCTGCCGACGTACGCGGCTTTCACCGACCAGATCAACCCCTCGCACGCGTCGCTCACCGCCGACTACGTGACCGCGGTGCACGCCTTCAAGGGAGCGCACGGCAAGCGGCTGGAGACGTTCACCTGGACGGTGAACGACGCGGCCGCCGCCCGCCGGGTGGCCGGCTACGGGGTGGACGGGATCATCACCAACAACCCCGACGTCGTGCGTGACGCGGTGGGCGGCTGATCCGCGCCCGCGGGCGCCTGTTCCCCTGTCGCCGTTCCGGCGGGCGTTGTCGGTGGCGGGCCGTACGGTGGGGCGCATGGACGACGACGGGCGGTACGAGCAGCGGGTCGTGTGGGCCGTCGTGGACACCGGCATCGGCCCGCTGCTGCTGGCGGCGACCCGGGAGGGTTTGGTCAACGTGGTGTTCCACGCCACCGACGAGGTGCGTGACAAGGCGTTGTCGCGGCTGGCGTCCCGGCTCGGCTCCGAGCCCGTGGAGGAGCCCGGCTCTCCCCTGCTGGCCGAGGCGATACGCCAGTTCGAGGCCTACTTCGCGGGTGAGCGGCATCTCTTCGAGCTGCCGTTGGACTGGTCGCTGATCTCGGGCTTCAACCGCGAGGTGTTGCGCGAACTGGCCACCACCGTGCCGTTCGGCACGGTGGTGGGGTACGGCGACCTGGCAGGCCGGGTGGGTCAGCCGGGCGCCGCGCAGGCCGTGGGCATGGCCATGGGCGCCAACCCGCTCCCCGTCGTCGTGCCTTGCCACCGAGTCGTGGAAAGCGGCGGCGGCATCGGCGGGTTCGGGGGCGGGCTGGAGACCAAGCGGCGGCTGCTCGCCCTGGAGGGTGTGCTGCCGGAACCTCTGTTCTGACGGCCGCGGGGCCCGCGGAGCCGCGGCTCAGTCGTAGTGGCGCGCCTCGAAGATGTTGCCGTCGGGGTCGCGGAAGTAGAAGCTGCGCTTGGCCAGGCCGCGGGCGCCGAAGGAGTCATGGGCGATGTCCGACACCGGGACCGACTGCCCCTGGAGCCGGTCAAGGAGGGCGTCGAAGGCGTCAGCGGACAGCGAAAGGCAGACGTGGTTGACGGGGTGGCCGGAGCTGTCGGCGGCCCCTGGGAGCATCGTCATGCGGTCCGCCTTGGCGCGCGGCATGAGGTCGAGGATCGTCTCCTCGCTGACGCGCACCGAGGGGAAGGGCGCCTCGCCGGCCGAGAAGCCGGCGAGCCTGACCGGCTCCAGGCCGACGGCCTTCTCGTAGAAGTGCGCGGCGGCGATCGGGTCGCTCACCCAGAGGACGATGTGGTCGAGCCGGGTCGCGTGATCTGTCATGGCCCCAGCCTCCGTGAGCTGTGTGACGCACCGCAAGGGTTTGGCCCGGCGTGCCGCCCGCCAGAGATGGAGGGAAAGGCGGCAGACGGGAGGCAACGCGTGGTGCTCATGGTGTCGGAAGAGGTACGGGACGCGGTCGCGACGGGCCGGCCGGTGGTGGCCCTGGAGTCCACGATCATCGCCCACGGCCTGCCCCGGCCGCGCAATCTCCAGGTGGCGCGCGAACTGGAGGCCGCGGTGCGGCGGGAGGGCGCGGTCCCGGCGACGATCGCGGTGCTGGACGGGACGCCGCGGGTCGGCCTGGACAAGGAGCAGCTGGAGCGGGTCGCGAACGAGGACGGCATCCGCAAGCTGGGACACCGTGACCTGCCGCTCGCGGTCGCCACGGGGGCGAGCGGCGCGACGACCGTCTCCGCGACCGCGCTGCTCGCGGCGCGCGCGGACATCCGCGTCTTCGCCACCGGCGGGCTCGGCGGGGTGCACCGCGAATGGACGGTCACCCAGGACGAGTCTGCCGACCTGGGGCTGCTGGCGCGCACCCGCGTCACCGTGGTGTGCGCGGGCGTGAAGTCGATCCTGGACGTGCCGGCGACCCTGCAGCGGCTGGAAACGCTGGGCGTGGCGGTCGCCGGGTACGGCACGGACCGCTTCCCCGGCTTCTACCTGTCGGACTCCGGACATCCCGTGGACTGGCGGTTGGACACTCCTGAGCAGGTGGCCGGGGTGATGCGGGCGCAGGACGCGCTCGGCGGCCCCGGGTCGGCGCTGATCGTCGCCAACCCGGTGCCGGAGGGCGAGCAGCTGGATCCTGAGGTGCACGCGCGCGTGCTCGACGAGGCGCTGCGGGCGTGCGAGTCCGCGGGGGTCACCGGTCAGGGCGTCACCCCCTTCCTGCTGGACCATCTGGTGAGGCACACCGACGGCGCCTCCCTCGAGGCCAACCTGGCGGCGGTGCGCGGCAACGTGGCGCTCGCGGCCAGGGTGGCGGCGGCCTGGGCCGCAGGGCAGTGACCGGGCCGGGCGGGGCTCTGCTGGTCGTCGGCGACGTGATCACGGATGTGGTCGCGTGCCATGCCGGACCGCTCGCCCCGGGCACGGACACGGCGGCCGTGATCCGCACGGTGCCGGGCGGGGCGGGCGCGAACGTCGCCTGCTGGGCCGCGCGACAGGGGAGGTGCGAGGTGCGGCTGCTGGGGCGGGTGGGCGCGGACGCGGCGGTCTGGCACGAACGGGAACTGGCTGCCCGCGGGGTGCGTCCGCGGCTGGTCGTGGACGCCGACGCGCCGACGGGGACGGTCGTCTGCCTGGTCGACGAGGGTGCGGCGGCCGAGCGGACCTTCCTCACCGACAGCGGCGCGTCGCTGCGGCTCGGGCCCGAGGACTGGTCGGACGCCCTGCTGGACGGGGTGGGTCGGCTGCATCTGTCGGGTTATCTGCTGTTCAGCGGGAGCAGCCGGGCCCTGGTGGCGATGGCGTTGAAGGCGGCGGGGGCGCGCGGGGTGCCGGTGAGCGTGGACCCGGCGTCGGCCGGGTTCCTGGCCGAGCTGGGTCCGGACCGCTTCCTGTCGCTGGTGGAGGGCGTGGACGTGCTGCTGCCCAGCCGTGACGAGGCCTGCCTGCTGGCAGGGTGTCCGGACGTGGCGGAGGCGGCGGCGTCGCTGAGCCGGTCGGTGCCGCTGGTGGTGGTCAAGCTCGGCGCGGAGGGCGCGCTGCTGGCGCGGTCCGGAGAGGTGTGCGCACGTGTTCCCGCGCCGCCGGTGACGCCTCGGGACACGACCGGTGCGGGCGACGCCTTCACCGGGGCCTTCCTGGCGGCGCTGCTGACCGGTGCGGATGCCGGGCGGGCGATGGAGGAGGGGTGCCGGGCAGGAGCGGCGGCGGTGGGGCGGGTGGGGGCACGGCCGCCGGCGCGGGACTGACGGGAGGCTTCTTCCATGCGGGAACCAACTGAAGGGCGCGTTCCTCCACAGGCGGGAACCACCTGAGGAGCGCCCTCTTCCACAGGCGGGAACCAAACGGAACTTGGCGTTTCCACAGGCCTGCACGCAGTCATCCGGTCGCTGGCAGACTGGCGCGGCAGGCCGCCGAGGAAGCGCGGCACGGGGGATCCACGCGAGGGGGAGCCGAATGTCCAGGGCAGTGAATCTGAGGAAGGTCACCGGTCTCGGCCGGGTGAGCAGGCTGCGCCGGCTGGCGCGCAGGCGTCCCCGGGTGGATCTCAGCCACCCAGCCCGGTCTCCGCTGGGCTCCTCGGTGGTCAACTGCGTGACGTACCGGGACGGTCACCGCCTCTCCGTGCCCGGGGACGCGGCCGACGCCGTCAAGCGGGTGCGCGAGAGCGGGGAGGGGTTCGTGTGGCTGGGGCTGCACGAGCCGACGAGCCGGGAGTTCTCCGGCATCGCCGAGCTGTTCGACCTGCATCCGCTGGCGGTGGAGGACGCCGTCGAGGCGCATCAGCGGCCGAAGCTGGAGCGGTACGGGGAGACTCTGTTCGCCGTGTTCAAGACCGTCTGCTACGTCGAGCACGAGGAACTCACCGCGACCAGCGAGGTGGTCGACACCGGCGAGATCATGGTGTTCGTCGGCGAGGACTTCGTGGTGACCGTGCGGCACGGCCGGCACGGGTCGCTCGGCCCGCTGCGGGAAGGGCTGGAGGCCGATCCCGCGCGGCTGGCTCAGGGCCCGTCCACGGTGCTGCACGCCGTCGCGGACCAGGTCGTCGACGACTATCTGCGCGTGGTCGACTCGGTCCAGGAGGACATGGACCAGGTCGAGACGGAGGTGTTCGCGGAGCACGGTGCCCGGGTCGACCCGGGCCGTATCTACCAGCTCAAGCGTGAACTGCTGGAGCTGAAACGGGCGGTGGTGCCTTTGGGCCGGCCGCTGGAGGAGCTCGCCACCCGGCCGAGCCAGGTGGTCGCCCCGGACATACAGGCGTACTTCCGTGACGTCGCCGACCATCTGCAGCGGGCGACGGAGCAGATAGCGGCCTTCGACGAGCTGATCAACTCGATCCTCCAGGCCCACCTGGCGCGGGTCACGGTCGCCCAGAACGAGGACATGCGGAAGATCACCGCATGGGCGGCGATCGTCGCGGTGCCGACCATGGTGTGCGGGGTGTACGGCATGAATTTCGACCACATGCCGGAGCTGCACTGGCGGTACGGCTACGGCATGGTCGTCGGGGTGATATCCCTGGCGTGTCTCCTGCTGTACCGGGCGTTCCGGCGCAGCGGCTGGCTGTGACGCCCTCCCGTCCCGCCGGTCGCGGGCGGCGGGGTCAGCCGGAGGCGGACCGGGCGTAGACGCTCTCGGCGAAGGCGGCGATCTGCTCGTTCGTCAGGTGCTGCGCCAGATCGGCCTCGCTGATCATGCCGACGAGACGCTTGTCGTCGATGACGGGCAGCCGGCGGATCTGGTGGGTGCGCATCTCGGTGAGCACGTCGTCGACGTCGGCCTCGGACTCGATCCAGCGGGGTGTGCCCTTGGCCATCTCGCCCGCGGTGACCTTGGCGGGATCGTGGCCCATGGCGACGCAGCCTACGACGATGTCGCGGTCGGTGAGGATGCCGCAGAGCCGTTCGTTCTCGTCGCTGATGGGAAGCGCGCCGACGTTCAGTTCGCGCATCAACTGTGCCGCTCGGTCGAGGGTTTCATGCGCGGGGATCCACTGGGCGCCGCGGTGCATGATGTCTCCGGCGGTGGTCATGAGGTACCTCCCGGTGCCGGACGGCCGGCGCGGCGCGGGGCGCGCCGCGAGTCCCGACGCCCTTCATTGTCGTCGTGCCGCGCCCGGACGGCACCCGCAGCGGACGGCGCCGCGCCCCCGGCTCCAGCACGGCCCCGGCCTTGCCCCGGCCAAGCTCTTCGCCGTGCTCTCAGCCGCGCCAGGCCGGGTGACGGGGGTCGTCGGCCCGTACGAGCACGTCGGCGGTTCCGGCCGGGTCGGTCTCCTGCTCGTAGCGCTCGAAGGCGGGCAGGGTCCAGTGCTCGGCTTCGGGGGTACGGCGGCGCAGCGCACCGGGTGAGAGGAGGACGTGGACGGTCAGATCGAAGGGGAACCAGTGGTGCAGGAGGAGCGGGCCGTGCAGCAACAGCACGCCGCCGGGCGGCAGTTCGACGTACGGGCTGCGGGTGGCGCGGTCGGTGACCGGGTCCCAGAGGTCGGGCAGCACGCGTCCGCTGCCGCCGTGACCGAGCGGGTCGAACACCTCACGCCACAGGGCGCCGGTGTCGTACCAGCCGCTGTAGTAGGACTCCAGGTCCTGGTGGCCGTACTCGAGCCGGACCGAGGCGGGGCGCAGGAAGCCCTCCGTGCCGACGACCAGGCCGGCGCGGCCGCGAACGCGCAGCGCGTCGGCGAGCCGCTCGGCGAGGTCTCCCGGGCGGGCGGCCGGGGCGCCGTCGAGGGCGACGCGGGGCCAAGGGGCGCCGTCGGCCGTGTCGAGGTCCAGCAGGCGTTCGGCGAGCAGGTCGACGAGCCGGTCCCAGGTGATCGCTTCGAGTCGCACACGGCCATGATGCGGCACGTCCCGGACAGCACCGGGACCGCCGGGGAAGGCCGGGCGCCCTGGGATGGCGCGGACGGTGGACGCTCGCGTATGGGTGTGCGTCGCTCGGCCATGGCCCGGCGCGGCGGAGACCCGTTCACTGGTGGTGCGGGCGGCCGGGGAAAGGGCCCGGCCGGAAGGACGAGGGTGACGAGGACGACGGGGTGAGGACATGGGTGACGGGGCGTACGCCGTGCTGACGGCGTTGGGTGTGCTGGGAACCGGGCTGGTGGCCGGGGTGTTCTGCGCGTTCTCGACGTTCGTGATGCGGGGGCTCGCGGCGCTGCCGGCGGCGCGGGGTGCGGCCGCGATGCGGGCGGTCAACGTGGCGGCGGTGCGTCCGCCGTTCATGGCGGTGTTCCTCGGCACGACGGTACTGAGCGCGGTGCTCACAGTGGTGACGCTCGTGACGTGGCCGGACCAGGGGGCAGTCGCCTCCGTGGTGGGCGGCGTGCTGTTCCTGTGCGGATCGTTCGGCCTGACCGTGGCGGCGAACATACCCCGCAACGAGCGGCTGGCCCGTCTCGACGCGGACGGCGCGGAGGCGGCCGCGTACTGGCCGGAGTACGTGCGCGGGTGGACGCGGTGGAACCACGTCCGCGCCGTCGCCTCGGCCGGGGCAGCGCTGGCGTACCTCGTCGCACTCACCGGCTGAGGCGCCGTACGGCCGGTGTCCGGCACGCTGCGGGCCGGGGTGGGCGGACGTATCGTGTGCGCAGGAGTGCCGCCCGACGACGCACGGCCTGTCCCCCTGGCACGCAAAGAAGACGGCCATGGCAGATCCCAAGGGTTTCCTCACCACACCCCGCCGGGAGTGGCCGCGCCGGCCTGTGGAGGAGCGCGTCCGCGACTGGGACGAGGTGTACGTACCCGGGGGACTGCTGCCGATCATCAGCGAGCAGGCCGACCGGTGCATGGACTGCGGTGTGCCGTTCTGCCACGAGGCCTGTCCGCTGGGCAATCTCATCCCGGAATGGAACGACCTGGTCTCCCGGGAGGACTGGCGGGCGGCGGCGGAGCGGCTGCACGCCACGAACAACTTCCCCGAGTTCACGGGGAGGCTGTGCCCGGCGCCCTGCGAAGCCGGCTGTGTGCTCGCCATCAACCAGCCGGCGGTGACCATCAAGAACGTCGAGTGCGCCATCGCGGACAAGGCGTGGGAGGAGGGGTTCGCCGCACCGGCCCCGCCGGACCGGCTGTCCGGGCGGACGGTCGCGGTCATCGGTTCAGGGCCCACCGGGCTGGCCGCCGCCCAGCAGCTGACGCGGGCCGGGCACACGGTCGCCGTGTACGAGCGGGACGACCGGATCGGCGGGCTCATGCGGTACGGGATCCCCGCATTCAAGATGGAGAAGCACCATCTGGAGCGGCGCGTGGAGCAGATGCGGGCCGAGGGGACGCGGTTCCGCACGTCGACCACGGTCGGGCAGGACGTGGACGCGGCGGAGCTGCGGAGCCGCTACGACGCGGTGGTGATCGCCACGGGAGCGACGGCGTGGCGGAAGCTGCCGGTGCCGGGCCGTGACCTCGCGGGCATCCACCAGGCGATGGAGTACCTGCCGCTGGCCAACCGGGTGTGCGAGGGCGACCTGGAGAGGTCGCCGCTGTCGGCGGAGGGGCGGCACGTGGTCATCGTCGGGGGCGGCGACACGGGTGCGGACTGCCTGGGCACGGCGGTACGGGAGCGGGCCGCGTCGGTCACCCAGCTGGACATCTACCGGAAACCGGGCAGCGAGCGCGACGAGGAGAGCGAACCCTGGCCGACGTATCCGAAGCTGTACCGGCTGTCGGCGGCGCACGAGGAGGCGGGCGCGCTGGTGACGGCGCCGGCGGCGGAGGCCGACGCGCGGTTGTTCGCCGCGTCGACGCTGCGTTTCGAGGGGGACGAGGAAGGGCGGGTGCGCGGGCTGCATCTGGTCGAGGTGAACGCGGAGCGCAGGCCGGTACCGGGGACGGAGCGGACGCTGCCCGCCGACCTGGTGCTGCTCGCGCTCGGTTTCTCCGGGCCGGACCAGGGCGACGGGATCATCGCGCAGCTCGGTCTCGAGCTGGAGCCCCGTGGCACGATAGCGCGCGGGCCGGACTTCGCCACGAACGTGCCGGGCGTCTTCGCGGCGGGCGACGCCGCTCGGGGGCAGTCGCTGATCGTGTGGGCCATCGCGGAGGGGCGGGCGGTGGCGGCGTCCGTCGACCGTTGTCTCACGGGCGGCACGAGCCGACTGCCCGCGCCGATCGGCCCGTACGACCGGCCCATGACCGTCTGAGACACCCCGCCGTCCTCCGCGCCCCACCGCCCGGCCCCCCTGGCCGGAATCCGCCCCGGCACATCCGGGGGGACACCCGCATCCAGGTGGGGACACCCGCCGGCCCCCGCACACCGACGCCCCCGGACCCCCGGCCGAAGCCGGGCGCCCAGGGGCGTCGAGGTCGGACGCGGAACGGACCTACGGCTTGCGCGCCACCGCGCCGTAGCCGGGGATGACCCCGTCGTCCTGGCCGGGGACCGGTTCGCCCAGGTCAGGGCGCCACAGGTGCGGCACCTGGACGCCCGGCTCCACGAGGTCGAGGCCGTCGAAGAAGCGGGTGAACTCCTCACGGCTGCGCAGCGCCAGGGTGACGCCCGCTCCCTTGAGCTTCGCCGTGGCCTCCTCCGAGTCCTCGGGGGTGAAGTCGGCCGTGGCGTGGCTGAGCACCAGGTGACTGCCCGAGGGCAGGGCGTCCACCAGCCGCGCCACCAGTTCGTGCGCGCCGTCCTCGTCGGGGACGAAGTGCAGCAGCGCGATGAGCGACAGCGCGATCGGCTCGTCGAAGTCGAGGACCTTGCGCGCGCCCTCCAGGATGGTGTCCGGGTCCCGGACGTCGGCCTGGAGGTAGTCGGTGACGCCCTCGTCCGTGCCGCGCAGCAGGGCCGCCGCGTGGGCCAGCACGATGGGGTCGTTGTCGCAGTAGACGACGCGGGCGTCCGGTGCGATCCGCTGGGCTATCTGGTGCAGGTTCGGCTCGGTGGGGATACCGGTGCCGACGTCGAGGAACTGGCGCACGCCCTGTCCGGCGAGCCAGCGCGTGGCGCGCTGCATGAACGCGCGGTTGACGCGCGCCATGACCGGCACCCTCGGTTCCAGGGCGAGCATCTGCCGGCCCATGGCCTCGTCGACCGGGTAGTTGTCCTTGCCTCCGAGGTACCAGTCGTACATCCGGGCCGGATGCGGTCTGGTGGTGTCGATCTCCACGGGGTTCTGGCCGGTCATGACGGACTCCGTAACTGTCTGCAAGCGTTAGTGATCAATTCAGTGCCAAGTCGGTGCTTCAAGGGAAAAGCAAAGGTAGTGCGGCAATCGGAGGTCAGGACAGCAGGAAATCCGCCTCTCCGGCCTTGGCCCCTTCGATGAAGGCCGTCATCTCGGCGGAGGTGTAGATGAGCGCCGGACCGTCCGGGTCGGTGGACTGGCGGACGGCGATCCGGCCGTCGTCCAGCTTCATCGCCTCCAGGCAGTTGCCGCCGTTGCCGCCGCTCCAGGGCTTGTGCCAGCCCTCGCTGCCCAGCTCCCGGGCGGGCATGCCGTTGTAGATCCTCCTGGCGTGTGCCCGCGCACCCGGCTGGGTCTTCGGGGGCTTGATGAGTTCCATTCACAGCTCCTTGCGGAGATCCCGGAGGATCTCCTTCGTGCGATGTGCCGTGGCGGCCTGCGCCGCCATGCGGTCCATGACCTCGAGGTGGGTCGCCACCTCGGTACGCGCGTCCAGGTAGACGGCGCCGGTCAGGTACTCGCTGTAGACCATGTCCGGAAGTTCGGGCATGGCAAATCGGAACAGCACGAACGGCCCGTACGTGCCGGGGTGGGGCCCGCTGTCGAAGGTGGCGATCTGCAGCGTCACGTTGGGCAGCGCCGACGCCTCGAGCAGCTTGTCGATCTGCGCGCGCATCACCTCCGGGCCGCCGACCCGGCGGCGCAGCGCGGTCTCGTCCATGACGACCCACAGCCTGGGCGCGTCCTCGCGGGTGAGCAGTTCCTGGCGCCGCATGCGCAGGTCGACGTGGCGCTCTATGTCCTCGGGGCGGGTCTGCCCTATGGCGCCGGAGCGCAGCACGCCGCGCGCGTAGTCCTCGGTCTGGAGCAGCCCGGGGACGAAGTGGGGTTCGTAGCTGCGGATGAGGGAGGCCGCGCCCTCCAGGCTGACGTACATGGAGAACCAGCCGGGCAGGATGTCGTGGAAGCGCTGCCACCAGCCGGGCTTGTTGGCGTCCTCCGCGAGCTGGACGAAGGCCTCGGCCTCCTCGTCGGAGACGCCGTAGGCCTTCAGCAGCAGCTGGAGGTAGGGGATCTTGAGCGCCACCTCGGCCATCTCCATGCGGCGCACGGTGGCGGGGGCGACACGCAGGATACGGGCGGCCTCCTCCCGCTTGAGACCCGCGCGCTCGCGCAGATCCAGCAGGCGGCGCCCGAGGACGACCTGCCCGACCGTCGGCGCGGACCGGGGTTCGCTCACGCTTCACCTCCCTCGAACAAATCTTGACAGCCCTGCGGCGCCGTCCGGTGATCTGGCACGGAGATCAACTGACCCGAACACATATTCGAATCAATCTCCGGCGATCCCAACTGGCGCCGCGCGAGGTGCTGTTGCGAGCAGTGTGCCACGCCCGTCCAGACCGTCACACAGCACTCTGCATTTTTCAGAGTGACACTTGCCAAGTGTTCACGGCGGGGCGATAGTGGCAAGCGTGATTCCGTCCGCGCCCTTAGGAACAGACGCCGCCGCGGCTCCCGTGGGCCTCGGCGCCGCCCCGGCCACCGCTCCCTCGGGGGGCTCCGCCGAGCGCCGGTTCCGTTTCGAACTGGCCGCTCACCCTGGCTCCCCCGCGCAGGCGAGACGACTGACACGGGCCCGGCTGACCGGGTGGTCGGTCTGCGAGGACACCTGCGACACGGCGGCACTGGTCGTCTCCGAGCTGGTCACCAACGCCATCGTGCACACCGCGAGCAGCCATGTCGTCTGCGAGCTGCACGACGGTGCCGACCTGCTGCGCATCGCCGTGCGGGACGAGGGCTGCGCGCCGGGCCGGCCGCGGGCGAACACCCGGCAGCAACCGGAGGAGGAGCACGGGAGGGGACTGCTCCTGGTCGACGCCCTGTGCCACGCGTGGGGCGCCCACGAACACGGTCCCGGCCTGCTGGTCTGGGCGGAACTCCCCCGCACCGCCGACTCCCCCGGCGACCCCGCCGAACCCCTGAACGACCTCGGCTGGGGCGCCCGCCCCAAGCCCGGTCCGGCCGGCGGCTCGGAGGGCGGCGAGGACGAGACCGGCGACGGCGACGCCGCCCACCCCGCCGAGCAGCGCACGGACACACCCTCGGACCGGGACGGAGGCCGGGCGTGACGGGCCCCGGCGGCACACGCGTGCTGAGCCTGGACTCGCTGGTCCGGATCCAGCGCGGACGGCTGACGCCGGACGCGCCCCGACGGCTCCCCGTGCCCGACGGCATGACCGCCCCGATGGGCTGCGACGCGGTGGCCGTGCCGGCCCGCTTCGGCCCGCTGGTCCTGCCCCGGCTGCCCCGCGTGGGGTGCGTGTACGCCGACGAGGCGCACTGGTGGTGGCTGGTCCCGTCCGACTCGGACTACGCGCTGGAGTGGCCCGCCCCCGCGCACTACGCCGCCGGCGCCGTCCTCCCCGGCTCCTCCGCCGGCACGGACGCGGCCGGCCTTCCGGGGCTGATCCACCGCCCCGACGGCACACTCCCGTACACGCCGCCCATACCGCTCTACCTGGCGCTGTGCGGGCTCACCGGGACGACCCCCGTCTGGTCACGCCCCGTCACTGCCTGAGGGTCGCGCACGGCGCCGCCCGGCCGCGGTCACGCCACCGCCTCACCGCCGGCGCCCTCGCCGCGGACGATCACCAGGAACATGTCGGTGGCGAGGTCCATGACGACCTCGGCGGGCAGACCCTCCAGGCGCCGCGCGTGCGCGAACTCCTCCGCGGGCCAGGAGCCACGCGGTCCACCTGCGGGAAAGCATTCGAGCACGGTTCGCCCGTTCACCCTGCCACCTCCATGTAGCGCTGTACTCGTAGAGTTAAACGCCAACCATGGGGCGAACGCCTCGTCCGGTGACGGTACTGAGACGTAGTTGACACCCGTTCACCGCCAAGTGTGAGCGCGCTCTCAGCTTTCCGGAGTAATTCATCACCCTCCGTGTCAGTCGTCGTACTCGTCGTGGTAGCGGAGATGCTCTTGCGCCACGGGCACCCCGACGGCGTGCGCGCGCCCCTGGGGCTCCTCCCGGGGCTCCTGCCTGCCGAGCGCGGTCCAGCAGGCTGGTGGTGGAGCCCAGCCCCTCCAGGCCTCGGCCGAACGCCGAGCAGGTGTGGAAGACGCGGTCACCGTCGCGCAGGAAGCAGCTCACGCCGGGGCGCTGCGCCGTCCCGCCGTCCTCCTCCAGGAGCACGCCGCAGTCCGCGTCGAAGTCGCCGGGGTCTCCGGAAGCGGCATGATTCCTTCTGTGCGACGGTCCCGTTACGAGGGGTGATCGGTGTGCCGCGCGGAACTCATCGGCCGCGTGCGACGTCCTTTCACCGCGATACGGGCCCCGCTCAGGTGTCGTACTCCTGGATGCGCCGGCCGTGGCCGCGGTCGACGAGGGCGGGCAGGCGCTCGTCCAGTTCGCGCACGACCTCGGCGACGTCGATGACGAGCAGGCGCCGGTCGCGCATGAGGACCCGGCCGTCCACGACGGTCGTGCGGACGTCGGCGGAGCGGGCGCTGTGCACCAGGGTCGCGGCGAGGTCGTGCACGGGCTGGGTGTGCGGTCCTGTGAGGTCGACCAGGACGAGGTCGGCGCGGTGGCCGGGCGCGATGCGGCCGATGCTGCCCTCCAGGCCGACCGCGCGGGCGCTCTGCAGGGTGGCGTGGTGCAGGGCCTGACGTGAGGTCAGCCAGCGCGGGTCGCCCTCGGTGGACTTCTGGATCAGCGAGGTGAGCGCCATGGACTCCCACACGTCGAGGGAGTTGTTGGACGCGGCGCCGTCCGTGGCGAGCCCGACCGGCACGCCGATGTCCCGCAGCGCCCGTACGGGGGTGGTGGTGGGCCAGGCGAACTTGAGGTAGCCGCGGGGCGCGGTCGCCACCGCCGTACGCCCCCGCGCGTGTGCGAGGAGCGGCAGGTCGCTCTCGACGATGCCGGTGCCGTGGGCGATGAGTACGTCGGTGTCCAGGACACCGGTGCGGTGCAGCACCTCGACGGGGGTGACCCCGTGCCGGGCGAGGGACGCCTCGGTCTGGTCGCGATTCTCGGCTGCGTGCAGATGGACGGGCAGGCCGTGCGCGCGGGCCAGCTCGGCGGTGGCGGCGAGGTCGGCGTCGTCCACCGTGTAGGGGGCGTGCGGGGCGAGCGCGGTGGTGATGCGCCCGCCGGCCGCGCCCCGGTGGCGCAGCGCGAACTCCAGGGACTTCTCCCGTCCCTGAGGGCCCTGGGAGGAGAAGTACGCCTCTCCCAGCAGGGCGCGCATGCCGCACGCGGTGACCACCTCGGCGACCGCGTCCATGGCGAAGTAGTGGTCGGCGAAGCAGGTGACGCCGGCCCGGATCATCTCGGCGCAGGCGAGCAGCGCGCCGAGGGTGACGTCCCGCTCGGAGAGGTTGGACTCCACCGGCCAGACGACGTCGTTGAACCACGCCTCCGTCGGCAGGTCCTCGGCGAGCCCGCGCAGGGCGGCCATCGGGGCATGGGTGTGACAGTTGATCAGACCGGGCAGCGCCACCTGCCCCCGGGCGTCGATCCACTCGTCGGCCGTGCGCCCGGCGACGGACGCGGCGTCGGTCACCTCCGCGACGACCCCGTCGCGGACGACGACGGCGGCGTCCTCCAGGAAGACGGCCTCCTCTTGATCGTCGTGCGTGAGGACGGTGCATCCGGTGATGATGAGGCCGGCGGGACTCTCCACGGCAGAAGGCGTCATCACGTCAACGTACGACGGGACTCCGAACCGGGGGGAGCCGAACCGCGACATCCCGTCGCGGCTCTGTCGCACGGCGGGCCGGGCGCGCACCCTGGCCTCACCACGAGCCCGCCCACGGCTGAAAGGGGCCCGCCTTGCTCCTCGGCACCTGGAACCTGGAGAACCTGTACCGGCCCGGCGGCCCCTACGGGCCCGCCGACGAGGCCGCCTACGCCTCGAAACTGGCCGCGCTCGCCGCGGTGATCACGGAACTGGATCCGGGGCTGCTCGGCGTGCAGGAGGTGGGCGCCCCCGGAGCGCTGGAGGATCTGGCGGGGATGCTCGACGACGACTGGCACGTCGCGCTGTCCTCGCACGCCGACAGCCGGGGCATCCGGGTGGGCTTCCTCAGCCGTACGGAGCTGACGGTGGTCGCCGACACGGCGGCGTTCCCGCCTCGGATGCTGCCGGTGCAGGCGGACGACACCGGGCTGACCGTCTCTCAGGCCGGGCGCGGCTTCCTCGCGGTGGAGGTGGCGGGCGAACGGGGGCCGTTGCGGGTGGCGGTGTGTCATCTGAAGTCGAAGCTGCTGTCCTATCCGGACGGCCGTTTCCAGCCGCGCGACGAGGGCGAACGGGCCCGGTACGGCGCCTACGCGCTGTACCGGCGGGCGGCCGAGGCGGCGGCGTTGCGCGCGCTGGCGGACCGGCTGCTGGAGGGTGACGGGCGGGAGCGGGACGTGGCGGTGCTCGGCGACCTCAACGACGAGGTGCAGGCGGCGACCACGCAGCTGCTGCTCGGGCCGCCCGGCTCGGAGATCGGCACGCCTGGGTACGACCGGCCGGACCGGGGGGACGCGGTCCGGCTGTGGGACGTGGCCCCGCTGATCCCGGCGTCGGAACGCTATTCGCGGGTGAACTCGGGGCGCCGGGAGCTGATCGACCATGTGCTGCTCAGCCACCGGCTGGTGCGGAGGGTGTCGGCGGCGGGGACGGGGCTGCCGGACGACGGGCCGCCCCGCCTGCCGTCCGTGGGAGCGGATCCCGGGGAGCGGCGGGGGGTGGCGGGGTCGGATCATGCGCCGGTGTGGGTGCGGGTGGGGTGAACGCGGGGCGTTCTTCTTTTGGCGGGGCGGGTTGGAGGTCGGGGCTCGGCCTTGCGCGGGCCGGGGCCGTTGGTCCTGCGGGCGGGTGGGTGCCGCGGCGGGCCGGCGGGTGCCGGGTTGTGGGGGCTGGGCGCGCAGTTCCCCGCGCCCCTTCCTGGCGCGCTCAGCCGACGCCGACGGGACGGCCACCGGCGGCAAGTGGCCGGGGGCCGGGTGCTGGTTCGTGGGAGTTGATCGCGCAGTCCCCGCGCCCTTTCCGGACGCGCTCAGCCGACGGCGACCGAGTCGTCACCAGCGGCAGGTGATCGTCCTTTGGTGCCGGGTTGTGGGGGGGGCTGGGCGCGCAGTTCCCCGCGCCCCTTCCTGGCGCGCTCAGCCGACCGCGGCCGAGTGGTCACCGGCGACAGATGGTCGTCCTTCGGGTGCCGGGTTGTGGGGGTTGATCGCGCAGTTCCCCGCGCCCCTCTGGGCGCGCTCAGCCGACGCCGAGGGGGTGGTGACCGGGGGGCCGGGTCGGGACGGGGGGTGGCGCGCCGTGGTGGGCCAGTTCGTTCCGGAGGGACGTGAGGCGGCGGAGGTGGTGGGGGTCGAGGGTGCCGGTGTCGTCCAGGTGGACGGCGCAGGCGGTGGTGGTGTCGACGAGCCGTTCGAGGGTCGTGGCGATCTCGTCGGCGCCGTCCGCGTGCCGGGCGAGCGTCGGGAGTTCGGCGGAGGCGAGGGCGATGGCGGCGCGGGCCTCGGCGAGGGTGCGGTAGGCCTCGCGGCGCAGCGCCCAGCGGGCCTCGCGGTCCTCGGACTCCCCCAGCACATGGGCGAGGTACTCGCGTGCCGCGCCGCTCGCCTCGGCAAGCCGGGCACGGATGGCCTCGCCGCGCCGACCGGGGGTGGGCAGGTGTCCGACGACCAGCACGATGGCGCAGGCCAGCAGGGTTTCGCCGATCCGGGCGAAGGACGCCTGGGGTTCGCCGCCGGCCATCACCAGGGCCAGGACGAGCACGGTGACGACGGCGGTCTGCGCGGCGAAGTGCCGGGTGGCGAGCGGGATCAGCGCCCCGCAGACGGTGACGAGGAGGACGAGCCCCACCGGCCGCGGCAGTACCGCGGCGAACCCGGCGAACAGCAGGGCGCCCAGCACCGTTCCCGCGGCGCGGGACAGCACGCGGGAGGCCAGGGGCCCGAGGTCGGGCTTGACGAGGAAGACGGCGGTGGCGGGCAGCCAGTACCAGTGCTCGTGCTGGCCGTACCAGCGCGTGTGGTGGAGGGCCTGGGCGACGGCGGCGCTCACGCCGAAGCAGAGGGCGACGCGCATCCCGTACTCGCGGCCGCGGGCGCCGAGGACGGTCCGCAGGACGGAGGTCCGGGTGCGCCTGCGTCCGTGCAGCCGCCGGCTGTCGGCCCGGTCGAACGTCTCGGCCGCGTACAGCAGGGCGTCGTCCAGGGCGCGCAGGCCGGGTGCGGAGCGGGCGGGGGCGGGCAGCGGGCCGGTGGGAGCGCCGTTGCGCACGGCGGCAGCCAGGCGGCGGGGCGCCTCGGACGTACGGTCCGGCACCGGGTCGCCCGCCCAGGCCAGCGCGGTCGCGGCCTCGGCGAGCGGGAGGGCCGCGGCGTACTGGGCGTGCAGCCGGCGTTCGGCCGCGGAGGAGGGGCGGCGGCGCAGCCGGGGTCCGGCGAGCGCGTCCTGCGCCTGGTCGAGGGAGGCGGTGAGCGCGGCCCGCCGTGCGGTGGCGCCGTCCGAGCCGGCGGCGTCGAGCAGCCCGGCGACGGCCTCGTACACCCCGGCGACGGCGGCGCGCTCCCCGTCGAAGCGCAGCTCGAAGCGGCGGTCCCCGGCGAGGGTGTGGGAGGTGGGCAGCGCGAGCCGCAGCAGGAGCAGCCAGGCGGCGCCCGCGACGAAGGCGGCCGCCCGCAGCCAGCCCGGCTCGGGCAGCGGCATACCGGCCCCGACGGCCGCGCCGACCAGCAGCTGCGTCCCGGCGGAGGACCCCACCGGGCCCAGCGCACTGATCCCTCCGGCGGCCAGACCCAGCACGGTCAGCAGCAGGGTGAGCAGCACGGCCGGCGCGTGGTCCCCGGCGAGCGTGCCCGTCAGCAGCCCAGCCGCACCCGCGAGGGCGGGCGTCCCGATCCGGGCCACGGAGGCGCGCCGGCTGCCGGGCCGGTCGTTGATCCCGGCGAACATGGCGCCGATCGCGGCGACCACCCCGAGGGTGGGCCGCCCGGCGAGCACGGCGGCGAGCAGCAGCGGCCCGCCGCCCAGCGCCCCGCGCAACACCGCACTCCGGGAGACCGGCCCCCGCTGGGACCGGAGGGCATGGGCGAGCCACGGGGGTACGGCGAGGGCGGTGCGGGTCACAGGGCTCCTGTCGTCCGGTCGTTGCGGCTGCTCCTTCGGACAACGCTGACCGGGGCGGAACTCATGCCCCCCACGGTAGGCGGGCTTCACTGACGGGAGGGAACGGGCGTGTTTCACCGGTGTGACAGCCGGGCGGACGCGCCCTGTCCGTCCTGAGCGGACCGGGCGGCGGCCCGCCCTCGATGCGCCGAAATCCCCGCAGTATTAGCCGCTCCCTTCCCCTTCGCCCATCGAATTGGGCTGTTGGTGGGAAATACCGCTCCCCGCGCGCCCGCCGTGTGCGGTGGACCTACGCTGCCGACATGGGGAGGCACAGTCCACGCCATTTCCATTCAAGGAGAGCTGATGGCTGATCGCGTAACAGCTCCGCGCCGACGCGGCTATCGCGAAGGCATAGGCGGCGAGATGCTCGCCGAATTCCTGGGGACGTTCGTCCTCATTCTGCTGGGTGTCGGATCCGTCGCCGTCGCCGTCGTGGGCCTGCCCGGTTCCGGACGGCAGTTCGTGGATTTCGGGCCGGCGAACTGGCTCATCATCTGCTGGGGCTGGGGCCTGGCCGTCGTCTTCGGCATCTACGTGGCCGGCGGCATCAGCGGCGCCCACATCAACCCGGCGGTGACCCTGGCCTTCGCCGTGCGCAGGGACTTCCCGCTGAAGAAGGTGCCCGCCTACTGGCTGGCCCAGCTGTGCGGCGCGTTCGTCGCGGCCGCGCTCGTCTACGCCTGCTACCGCTGGGCGATCGACGCCGCCGACGCGAAGGCGGGACTGGCCCGTGACGAATCACTGGCCACCTATTCCATCTTCGCGACCTTCCCCGCGGAATACTTCGGTGATTCCTGGTGGGGTCCGCTGCTCGACCAGATCGTGGGCACCGGAATTCTGCTTCTTCTGGTCTGCGCACTCATCGACCTGAAGAACGTCGCGCCCCTGTCGAATCTGCACCCGTTCCTCATCGGTCTGGTGGTCGTCGCCATCGGTCTGACCTTCGGCACGAACGCCGGATACGCGATCAATCCCGCGCGGGATTTCGGTCCGCGGCTGTTCACGTACTTCGAGGGCTGGGGTGACATCGCCCTTCCGGGCACGTTCGGGTGGTTCAGCGGCTACTGGTGGATCCCCATCGTCGGCCCGCTGATCGGCGGCGTCGCCGGTGTGCTGGTGTACGACCTGATCATCAAGCCGGTGGTCACCGCCAGGGCGCGGGCGATGGAGGCCCAGGAGGAAGGCCCGGCCACCGAGGAGGCGTAGGCCGCCCCCGGGACCCGTCGTCACTCAGGAAAGGTTTCAGTGATGCCCGAATTCGTCGGCGCGGTGGACCAGGGGACCACCAGCACCCGCTTCATGATCTTCGATCACGCCGGTAACGAGGTGGCGAAGCACCAGCTGGAGCACCAGCAGATCCTGCCCCGTTCCGGCTGGGTCGAGCACGACCCGGTGGAGATCTGGGAGCGCACCAACACGGTGATCCAGAACGCCCTCCGCGACGGCGGCCTGTCGGCCTCCGACCTGCGGGCCATCGGCATCACCAACCAGCGCGAGACGACCGTCGTGTGGGATCCGCGCACCGGCCGTCCGTACTACAACGCGATCGTCTGGCAGGACACGCGCACCGACAGCATCGCCGCCGCCCTCGAACGCGACGGCCACGGCGACACGATCCGCCACAAGGCGGGCCTGCCGCCGGCCACCTACTTCTCCGGCGGCAAGATCAAGTGGCTGCTGGAGAACGTGGACGGGCTGCGCGAGGCGGCCGAGGCGGGCCACGCCCTGTTCGGCAACACGGACGCCTGGGTGCTGTGGAACCTCACCGGGGGTCCGAACGGCGGCATCCACGCCACGGACGTGACCAACGCCAGCCGCACCATGCTGATGAACCTGGAGACCCTCGACTGGGACGACGAGCTGCTCGGCATCTTCGGCATCCCGCGCTCGATGCTCCCGGCCATCCACCCCTCCTCGGACCCGGAGGCGTTCGGCCAGGCCCGTACGTCCCGGCCGCTGGGCGCCGCCGTGCCGATCACCGGCGTCCTCGGCGACCAGCACGCGGCCACCGTGGGGCAGGTCTGCTTCTCCCCGGGCGAGGCCAAGAACACGTACGGCACCGGCAACTTCCTGGTGCTGAACACCGGCACCGAGCTGGTCCGTTCGCAGAACGGCCTGCTGACGACGGTGGCGTACCAGTTCGCCGGCAGCCCGGCGGTGTACGCGCTGGAGGGCTCCATCGCCGTGACCGGCGCGGCGGTGCAGTGGCTGCGCGACCAGCTGAAGATCATCGGAAGCGCCCCGGACAGCGAGCAGCTGGCGCGGTCGGTGGAGGACAACGGCGGCATGTACTTCGTGCCGGCCTTCTCCGGTCTGTTCGCCCCCTACTGGCGTTCCGACGCCCGCGGGGCCATCGTCGGCCTGTCCCGGTACAACACCGGCGGCCACATCGCGCGGGCCACGCTGGAGGCGATCTGCTACCAGAGCCGTGACGTGGTCGAGGCGATGGAGCAGGACTCCGGGGTCCACCTGGACGTGCTGAAGGTGGACGGCGGCGTCACCGCGAACGACCTGTGCATGCAGATCCAGGCCGATGTGCTCGGGGTGCCGGTCAGCAGGCCCGTGGTCGCGGAGACCACCGCGCTGGGCGCCGCGTACGCCGCGGGCCTCGCCACGGGCTTCTGGAGCGACGAGAACGAGCTCCGCTCGCACTGGCAGGAGTCCAAGCGCTGGGAGCCGTCGTGGGACGAGGACCGGCGCCGCCAGGGCTACGAGGACTGGAAGCGGGCCGTCGAGCGCACCCTGGACTGGGTGAAGGTCAACTGACCCCGGGGCGGCCGGCCGGCGGTCGCCTCGCGCGACGGCTCAGCGGTCGGCGATGTCCTCACGCAGACCGTCGGAGAACTCCCACCAGGACAGCGGGAGCCAGTCGCCGTTGACGAACGCGTCCACGGTCGCGCCGCGGCCGCGGACCGTCACGGTCGTGCCCGGGGGGTATGTGGTGCCGGACAGCCCGGGCACGGCCACCAGCAGTGTCCCCAGCCTTTGAGCTGACATGTTCCGCCCTTCCCCTCTCGTCGGGTGTCACGTCGGATGGCGGCCTGATCGCCGGGTGCGGCGCCCCGGGAAATGGGGCGGACGTCGCACGATATTCGTCGGATGCTACCGGCTTGCTCCGGCCACAAGACCGGAGAATCATGAGATATCGGTCACGCGGGCCATCGGGAGGGGCGTCGCTGCGCACCACGCAGAACACCAACCGAACGGAGATCGCACCATGAAGGCCGTCGTGTACAAGGGACCGTTCGAGGTCGCCGTCGAGGACGTCGAGAACCCGACGATCCAGCATCCGAACGATGTGATCGTACGGGTCACCTCAACCGCGATCTGCGGCTCCGACCTGCACATGTACGAGGGCCGCACGGCCGCCGAGCCGGGTATCACCTTCGGCCACGAGAACATGGGCATCGTCGCCGAGGTCGGCCCGGGCGTCACCTCGCTCAAGGAGGGCGACCGGGTGGTCATGCCCTTCAACGTCGCCTGCGGCTTCTGCACCAACTGCGTCGAGGGCTTCACCGGGTACTGCCTCACCGTCAATCCCGGCTTTCCGGGCGGCGCCTACGGCTATGTGGCCATGGGCCCCTGGAAGGGCGGCCAGGCGGAGTACCTGCGCGTCCCCTACGCCGACTTCAACTGCCTGAAGCTGCCGGCGGGCACCGAGCACGAGAAGGACTTCGTGCTCCTCGCGGACATCTTCCCCACCGGATACCACGGCTGCGAACTCGCCCAGGTGCGCCCGGGCGACAGCGTCACCGTGTACGGCGCCGGACCGGTCGGCCTGATGGCCGCCTACTCGGCGCTGCTGCGCGGCGCGCGGAAGGTGTTCGTGGTCGACCGCGTCGGGGAGAGGCTGCAGAAGGCCGAGGAGATCGGGGCGGTCCCGATCGACTTCACGGAGGGCGACCCGGTCGAGCAGATCCACGACCAGACCGAGGGCATGGGCACCGACAAGGGCATCGACGCCGTCGGCTACCAGGCCTCGGCGGGCGGCGGCACCGACCGCGAGGAGCCGGCGACCGTGCTGAACGCGCTGGTCCGCACGGTCCGTGCCACCGGCATGCTCGGCATCCCCGGGCTGTACGTGCCGTCCGACCCGGGCGCCCCGGACGAGCAGTCCAAGCAGGGCATGCTGCTGGTCGCGATCGGCAAGCTCTTCGAGAAGGGCCTGAAGCTCGGTACCGGTCAGTGCAACGTCAAGCGCTACAACCGGCAGCTCCGCGACATGATCATCGAGGGCCGGGCCGAGCCCAGCTTCGTGGTCTCTCACGAACTGCCGCTGGACCAGGCACCGTCGGCGTACGACAAGTTCGACAAGCGGATCGAGGGCTACACCAAGGTGGTACTGCACCCGTAGGAAGGCTGCGGGCACGCTGTCCGTCAGGGGCGGCGGCGGGCGTACCGGTCCGTCGCCGCCACCAGGGCGTCGTCCCCGACGGCGCCCGCGTCGTGCCCGGCGTCGTCGACGATCACCAGCTCACTGCCCGGCCAGGCGTGGTGCAGCCGCCACACGGTGCCGAGCAGGTTGCCGAAGTCGAGGCTGCCCTGGACCAGGGTGCCGGGGACGTCCGCGAGGAGGTGTGCGTCGCGCAGGACGACACCCTGCTCTCCCCCGTCGCCGAAGAAGTGGTCGTTGCCCCAGTAATGGGTGACGGTGCGGGCGAAGCCGTAGCGGAACTCAGGGTCCCGGAACCGCTCGACGGAACCGGGCGGGGCGGGGATGATCGCCGTCTCCCAGTCCGTCCACGCCTGCGCCGCCCGCGCCCTGACCTCGGGGTCGGGTGATTCCAGCAGGAGGTTGTACGCGGCGGCCAGGCTGCCGTCGCGCTCGTCCTCCGGCAGCTCGGCGAGGAACCGCTCGAACGCCTCCGGGAAGATCCGGCCGAGGCCCCGGGTCAGCAGGTCGACCTCCGCGGGCGAGCCGGTGGCCACGCCCGTCAGCACCAGCTCGGACACCACGCCGGGGTGGGTCTGCGCGTACCGCAGGCCCAGGGCCGAGCCGAAGGACACCCCCCACACCAGCCAGCGCTCGATGCCCAGGTGCGCGCGGAGCCGCTCCAGGTCCGCCATCAGGTGCGGCGCCGTGTTGGCGCTCATGTCGGTGGCGGGGTCGGCGGCCGACGGCCGTGACCGTCCCGCCCCGCGCTGGTGGAACAGGACGATGCGGTAGGCGGCGGGGTCGAAGTAGCGCCGCAGTCCTGCGCCGGCGCCCGAGCCGGGTCCGCCGTGCAGCACCACCGCGGGTCTGCCGTGCGGGTTCCCGCTGGTCTCCCAGTAGAGGCGGTTGCCGTCCCCGACGTCGAGCATGCCCTGGTCGTACGGTTCGATCTCCGGATACCTGCCCATGCGGGCACCGTAGCGCCCCCGCGCGGGTCGGCTCATCCCTGTTTCGTGGGAGGCAGTCCGGCCGCCGTGGCCGCCGTGCGCAGGACGTCCCTGAGCATCTCGGGGGTGAGTTTGCCGGTGAAGGTGTTCCGCTGGCTGACGTGGAAGCAGCCGTGGAGGCCGAGCGGCGGGCCGTCGCCGGCGTCCAGCTCGACATGGACGCCGTGCCCGAAGACGGGCCGCGGGCGGGGCACGGTCCAGCCGGCCTCGGCGAACGCGGGCAGCGCCGCCTGCCAGCCGAAGGCGCCGAGGACGACGGCCGCCCGGACCGTGGGCCGCAGCAGCCGCAGCTCCTGCACCAGCCAGGGCCGGCAGGCGTCCCGCTCGGCCGGGGTGGGCTTGTTGGCGGGCGGGGCGCAGTGCACGGGCGCGGTGACGCGGACCCCGTACAGCTCCAGGCCGTCGTCGGTGTGCGCGGAGGTCGGCTGGGAGGCCAGGCCCACGTCGTACAGCGCCTGGTACAGCACGTCGCCGGAGCGGTCGCCCGTGAACATCCGGCCGGTGCGGTTGCCGCCGTGCGCGGCGGGCGCGAGACCGATGATCACCAGCCGCGCGTCGGGGGGCCCGAACCCGGGCACCGGCCTCCCCCAGTACGTCCAGTCCGCGAACGCGGCCCGCTTGGTACGGGCTACCTCCTCACGCCAGTCGACCAGACGCGGACAGGCACGGCAGCCGGCGATGCGCCGGTCGAGCCGGGCGAGGCCTTCGGATTCCATGGCTCCACGGTAGGGCGTCCGGTCGGCGGGCCGGGCGGGCTAAGGTCGGGAGCATGGTTGCGGAGGGTGCGCGGAACGACAGGACGGCCGGCGCGGACGAGGGCGCGGAGGCCACGTCCGAGGGGGTCACGCCGGAGGCGGTGGACCCGAAGGCCGCGGCGGCGGTGGCCGCCGCCGAGGCGGCAGGACCGCAGAACGGCGAGACCGTGCGGATCGACAGCTGGATCTGGTCGGTGCGGCTGGTCAAGACGCGGTCCATGGGGGCCGCGGCCTGCCGGGGCGGGCACGTCCGCGTGAACGGCGAGCGGGTGAAGCCGTCGCACTCCGTGCGGGTCGGCGACGAGGTACGGGTGCGGGTCGAGACGCGGGAGCGGGTCGTCGTCGTGAAGCGGCTGATCCGCAAGCGGGTGGGGGCGCCGGTCGCCGTCCAGTGCTACGTCGACAACTCGCCGCCGCCTCCGCCGCGGGAGGCCGTCGCCCCGGCCGGCATCCGCGACCGCGGCGCGGGCCGCCCGACCAAACGGGACCGCCGCGAGCTGGAACGGCTGCGGGGGCTGGGCGGCCTCGGCGGCCCCGGCCCGCTGGGTGGGGCCGCGGGCCCGCCCGCCCTCGGCGACCCGGGTGCCGCACCGGGCGGACGGGGCGCCGCGAACGGACGTGGGGCAGGCGGACGCCGGGGCCGCAACAAGGGCGCCGGGGGCACGCCCCGACCGTAGGCACGGGTACGGAGCCGGCGCCGGAGGGGCGCGCCCTCCCGTCAGGCGGGGGGGGCGCCGGCACCGCGCCCACCCGGACGCGGCAGGGCCACGGGCATCGGAGGCACACCCCGGCCGCGGAGTCCGGGCATCGTGTCCCGAGCGCGCCGGCGCCCGCGTCCCGTCAGACGCGGTCCGCCGGCACCGCCGTCACCCAGATCCCGTCCTCCGTCAGGTACCGGTCCGCCCTCAGCCCTTCCTCCGCGAGTGCCGTCTCGAACTGCTCCGGCGTCAGGGGACGCGACAGGAACGTCTGGGTCCAGGTCGCGTCCGGGAAGACGTACTCCGCGTGGACCGAGTCGACGCCGTCGCCGACCGGCTCCACGGACACGATCCGCACCGTGAAGCCCGCCGGGTCGACCCGCTCGCGCGGCACGTCCGTGTGGAAGTCGGCGCCCTCCCGCTGGATCAGGACGCACCCGCCCTCCGCGAGATGCCGTACACAGGTGCGCAGCATGCCCCGGCGCACCTCGGCGTCCCCCGCGTGCACCAGGAACGAGGCCAGCAGCACCACGTCGAAGGTCTCGCCGAGGTCGAGCCGCTCGATCGGGCCGCATACCGTCCGCGCCCCGCGCACCCGCTCCAGCATCTCGGCGGACTCGTCCACCGCCGTCACCTCGAAGCCGCGCTCCAGCAGCGCGTGGGTCATCCGCCCCACCCCGCAGCCCAGCTCCAGGATCCTCGCCCCCGTCGGCGCCGCCGCCGCGATCACGTCCGGCTCGTCCCCCACGGGAAGCCGCGCGTACAGCTCCACCGCGCACCCGTCCGGGGTGATCGCCCCGGGTCCCGTCCCCTCGTACCCCGCCCGCATCGTCTTCTCCATGCCCGTCGAACGGGCAGCGCCCGCACGTCCGTTCCCCTCCCCGTCGATGCCACACGAACGAGTGACAGCGGATCGGGGCGGGCACCCGGAGCGTGAGAAAGTCCGGCCGCCAGGGTGAGGATCGCGATGCGTACGGGCAGTGAGCCGACGACCGCGCGGAGTCCTCTGCGCGTGCGGTTCTGGCTGAGCGTGTGGGGCGTGCTCTGGACGGTGGCCGGAACGGTGGCGTTCGCACTCGCCGGGTATCCGGGCTGGGCGCTGGCCTGCGGAATGCTGTTCCTGGTCGTCGTGGCGGACCTGGTGTTCGTGGTCCGGCACATCCTCCAGGGCCCGCACTACCAGCCGGGCCGCGACGTCCCGCCGTACGAGCCCCCGCACGGGCCGCCGACGGACCGGCGCTAGCCGCCCGGCGCCCGCACCCCCGCGCCCGCGGGCTCAGCCGTCGAAGCGCGCGGCCTTCAGGTACTCCGGGTTCGGATCCAGCGCTGCCGCGAGGCGGAAGTGCCGCTTGGCCGGGTGGGTCCTGCCCTGCCGCTCGTAGGTGCGGGCGAGGGCGAAGTGGGCGAAGGCGTTGTCCGGCTCCCGCTCCAGGACGAGCGAGAACTCCAGCTCGGCGGGGCGCAGCTGGGCCGCCGCGAAGAAGGCGCGCGCCCGGAGCAGCCGGGCGGCCGTGTTCTCGGGATGGACGTCGATGACGCCGTCGAGCAGCTTCACCGCGCCCCGCGGGTCGCGGGAGGCGAGCAGGTGCTCGGCGGCCCGGAAGTCGATGACGTGCGTCTCCGGCGTACGTCCGGACGGACCACTGGTCTGGGGCACGGCGGAATCCTTCCCTCTCTCCGGAGGATCAACGCCCCGCCCGGCGCCCTCTATTCCGGCCGGGGTTCCCTCGCGCGGCGGACCAGGTCGGCCCACACCTCCTCGACGCGGCGTTCCAGCGCGTCGAGGGGCACGTCGTTGTCGATGACGATGTCCGCGACGGCGCGGCGCTGCTCGCGGGTGGCCTGGGCGGCCATGCGGGCCCGTGCGTCCTCCTCGCTCATGCCGCGCAGCCGCACCAGCCGGTCGAGCTGGGTCCCGGTACTCGCGTCGACGACGATCACGACGTCGTAGAGGCGGGCGAGGCCGTTCTCGGTGAGGAGCGGAACGTCGTGGACGACGACGGCGTCCCCGGGCGCGGCCTCCTCCAGCTCGCGCGACCGGGCGCCCACCAGGGGATGCACGATCGAGTTGAGCGTGGCCAGCTTGGCCGGGTCGTTGAAGACGAGGGCGCCGAGGCGGGGCCGGTCCAGGCTGCCGTCCTCGGCCAGGATCTCCTCGCCGAAGGCCTCGACGACGGCGGCGAGCCCGGGCGTGCCCGGCTCCACGACGTCGCGTGCGATGCGGTCGGCGTCGATCAGTACGGCGCCGCGCTCCACGAGCAGCCGCGACACCTCGCTCTTGCCGGCTCCGATACCGCCGGTCAGGCCCACTGTCAGCATGGGCAGCAGCCTAGGCGTCGGCTGTGACCGGCGGTCCGGCGGGCGTCAGTTGTCGCCCTCCCGCTCGGCCAGGAACTTCTCGAACTCGCGGCCGATCTCGTCCGCCGACGGGATCTCCACCGGCTCGGCGAGCATGTTGCCCCGGGTCGCGGCGCCCGCGGCCGCGTCGTACTGGTGCTCCAGGCCCTGCACGAGGGCGGTGAGCTCGTCGTCGCCCTCGCGGATCTGCCGGTCGATCTCGGTCTGAGTGCGCTGTGCGTCGGTGCGCAGGGAGTGCGCCACGCCCGGCAGGACGAGCCCGGTGGCGGCCGTGATGGCCTCCAGCGCGGTCAGCGCCGCGTCCGGGTACGGCGAGCGGGCGATGTAGTGCGGCACGTGCGTCGCGACGCCCAGGACGTCGTGCCCGGCCTGCATCAGCCGGTACTCGACCAGGGCCTCGGCGCTGCCCGGGACCTGCGCCTCGTCGAAGACGCTGGTGCTGACCGGGACGAGGTCGGTGCGGTTGCCGTGCGGGGTGATGCCGACCGGGCGGGTGTGCGGGACGCCCATGGGGATGCCGTGGAAGTTGACCGACAGGCGCACCTGGAGGCGCTCCACGATCTGCCGGACGGCGGCGGCGAAGCGCTCCCACTCGACGTCCGGCTCGGGGCCCGAGAGCAGCAGGAAGGGCGCTCCCGTGGCGTCCTGCACGAGCCGCACGGTGATGGCCGGCACCTCGTAGTCGGTCCATCGGTCGCGGGTGAAGGTGAGCAGAGGCCGACGGGCCCGGTAGTCGACGAGCCGGTCGTGGTCGAACCGGGCGACGACCTGGTGGGGCAGCGAGTCGAGCAGCCGGTCGACGATCTGGTCGCCGGTCTCACCCGCGTCGATGTATCCGTCGAAGTGGTAGAGCATGACAAGTCCGGCCGACTCCTGGGCCAGCGCCATGTCGACGACGCTCAGACCCTTCGGCTCCCAGGCGTACAAATCCTGCGGATCAAGCACAGTGACCGCTCCTCCTCGTGTTTCACCCACCACAACGTGGCACGAAGCACAGGCATTCCCCTTAAGGCCCTGAAGGGGCGCGGGGACTGCGCGAGGCCCCACGGCGCCGCAGCCGACGACGCACCCCCACGGGGGGAACGCCTGAGGGGCCGCACCTCGCAAGGTGCGGCCCCTCAGATCAACTACTGACCCTCAGTGGAGAGCGTTCAGCTCTGGCCACCCGCCAGCTTCTCGCGAAGCGCGGCCAGCGCCTCGTCCGAAGCCAGGGCGCCGGACTGGTCGCCGCCCTCGGAGGAGTACGAACCGCCGCCGGACGCGGCCGGAGCGGCGGGCTCGCCACCCTCGGCAGCGGCCTGGGCGTCCGCCTCGCGGGACTTGATGACCTGCGCCTGGTGCTGCTCGAAGCGAGCCTGCGCCTCGGCGTACTGGCGCTCCCACTCCTCGCGCTGCTTCTCGTAGCCCTCGAGCCAGTCGTTGGTCTCGGGGTCGAAGCCCTCGGGGTAGATGTAGTTGCCCTGGTCGTCGTAGGACGCGGCCATGCCGTACAGGGTCGGGTCGAACTCGACCGCCGTCGGGTCGGCGCCGAAGGCCTCGTTGGCCTGCTTCAGCGAGAGGCTGATGCGACGGCGCTCGAGGTCGATGTCGATGACCTTGACGAAGATCTCGTCGTTGACCTGGACGACCTGCTCCGGGATCTCCACGTGGCGCTCGGCCAGCTCGGAGATGTGGACCAGACCCTCGATGCCCTCGTCCACGCGGACGAACGCACCGAACGGAACCAGCTTCGTGACCTTGCCGGGCACGACCTGGCCGATCTGGTGGGTGCGGGCGAACTGCTGCCACGGGTCTTCCTGGGTCGCCTTCAGCGACAGGGAGACACGCTCGCGGTCCATGTCGACGTCGAGGACCTCGACCGTGACCTCCTGGCCGACCTCGACGACCTCGGAGGGGTGGTCGATGTGCTTCCAGGACAGCTCGGAGACGTGGACCAGACCGTCCACGCCGCCCAGGTCCACGAACGCGCCGAAGTTGACGATCGAGGAGACGACGCCGGAACGGACCTGACCCTTCTGCAGGGTGGTGAGGAACGTCTGGCGGACCTCGGACTGGGTCTGCTCCAGCCAGGCACGGCGGGACAGGACCACGTTGTTGCGGTTCTTGTCCAGCTCGATGATCTTCGCCTCGAGCTCCTTGCCCACGTAGGGCTGGAGGTCGCGGACGCGGCGCATCTCGACCAGGGAGGCCGGGAGGAAGCCGCGGAGGCCGATGTCGAGGATGAGACCACCCTTGACGACCTCGATGACGGTACCGGTGACGATGCCGTCCTCTTCCTTGATCTTCTCGATGGTGCCCCAGGCACGCTCGTACTGGGCGCGCTTCTTCGAGAGGATCAGGCGGCCTTCCTTGTCCTCCTTCTGGAGGACCAGGGCCTCGATCTCGTCGCCGACGGCGACGACCTCGTTCGGGTCGACGTCGTGCTTGATCGAGAGCTCTCGGCTCGGGATGACACCTTCGGTCTTGTAACCGATGTCGAGCAGGACCTCGTCCCGGTCGACCTTCACGATGACGCCGTCGACGATGTCGCCGTCGTTGAAGTACTTGATCGTCTCGTCGATCGCGGCGAGGAAAGCTTCCTCGTTACCGATGTCGTTGACCGCTACCTGCGGGGTGGTGGCGGTGGTCTCGGTGCTGCTCGTCATGTGGGAAAGGGCTCCGGTACGGACATTGAAGTCGTAGGTACTGCTACGCCGGAGCCCGTTTCGCTCTGCAGAAGCCGGACAGCCAAGGAAGCGCCACAAAAACGCGGTGGCGCCTCGACAACCGAGGGGACATACAACAGATGCGAGCGCAGCCTGCTACGTCTGAGGTGCGCAGGCCCGCAGCGCAACTTGTAGCATACGGGGGCGGCCGGGCAGGGTCAATGCGCGAAGCCGCCCACCCGGGGCGGATCGCCGCATAACCGGCACAACTGCCGTCTCCCGAGGCCATGCAGGGGTGAAGAAGACCCCCCGCGGCGACACACCGGGGACCCGGCTGGACGGAAGAGTACGACGAGGGAGCCGATCATCCAAGAGCCCGAAGTCCCCGAACCGGAGGCCACCCGGCGGGAGGCCGGCGTCACGGAGAGCTCCCGGGCCAACCGGGGCTGGTGGGACCGCAACGCCGACGAGTACCAGAACGAGCACGGGACCTTCCTCGGCGACGACCGCTTCGTGTGGGGCCCGGAGGGCCTGGACGAGGTGGAGGCGGAACTGCTCGGCCCGCCGGAGGAGCTGAAGGGGCGCGACGTCCTGGAGCTGGGCGCGGGCGCGGCGCAGTGCTCGCGCTGGCTGGCCGCGCAGGGGGCGCGGCCGGTGGCGCTGGACATCTCGCACCGCCAGCTCCAGCACGCGCTGCGCATCGGCGGGGCGTTCCCCCTCGTGTGCGCGGACGCGGGCGTGCTTCCTTTCGCCGACGCCTCCTTCGACCTGGCCTGCTCGGCGTACGGGGCGCTGCCCTTCGTCGCCGATCCGCGGCTGGTGCTGCGGGAGGTGCACCGGGTGCTGCGTCCGGGCGGGCGGCTGGTGTTCTCCGTGACGCACCCGATCCGCTGGGCGTTCCCGGACGAGCCGGGCCCGGAGGGGCTGAGCGTGTCCGGGTCGTACTTCGACCGCACGCCGTACGTGGAGCAGGACGACACCGGTCACGCGGTGTACGTCGAGCACCACAGGACGCTCGGGGACCGGGTGCGTGACGTGGTCTCCTCCGGGTTCCGGCTGGTGGACCTCGTGGAGCCGGAGTGGCCGTCCTGGAACACCACCGAGTGGGGCGGCTGGTCCCCGCTGCGCGGCAGCCTGATCCCCGGCACCGCGATCTTCGTGTGCGTACGGGACTGAGCGCGTGATCCGTCACGAGGCGCTGGAGTCCCTTCCGGTGCGCGAGGCGCTGCCCTCGCTCGCCGGGGCGCTGGACGCGCACGGCACGTCGGTGCTGGTGGCACCGCCGGGCACCGGCAAGACGACCCTGGTGCCGCTGGCGCTCGCCGGTCTGTGGGGCGCGGGCCCCACGCGGCGGGTGCTGGTCGCCGAACCCCGGCGGATCGCCGCCCGCGCGGCGGCGCGCCGGATGGCGTGGCTGCTGGGCGAGCGGGTCGGCGCCTCGGTCGGCTTCACCGTGCGCGGGGAGCGGGCCGTGGGGCGGGACACGCGCGTGGAGGTCGTCACGACCGGTGTGCTGCTGCAGCGGCTCCAGCGCGACCAGGAGCTGGCCGGGGTGGACGCGGTGGTCCTGGACGAGTGCCACGAACGGCATCTGGACGCCGACACCGCGGCGGCGTTCCTGTGGGACGTGCGCGAGACGCTGCGGCCCGACCTGCGGCTGGTGGCCGCGTCGGCGACGACGGACGCGGAGGGCTGGGCACGGCTGCTGGGCGGCGCGCCCGTGGTGGAGGCGCGGGGCGCCGCGCACCCGGTCGACGTGGTGTGGGCGCCGCCCCCGCGCGCGGTGCGTCCGCCGCACGGCATGTGGGTGGACCCGGCGCTGCTCATGCACGTGGCGGCGGTGGTACGGCGGGCCTTGGACGAGCGGCACGGCGATGTGCTGGTGTTCCTGCCGGGGGTCGGGGAGATCTCCCGGGTGGCCGGGATGCTGGGCGGCCTGTCCGGCGTGGACGTCCTCCAGGTGCACGGGCGTGCGCCGGCCGCCGTGCAGGACGCGGTGCTGGCACCCGGGGAGCGGCGGCGGGTGGTGCTGGCGACCTCGGTCGCGGAGTCCTCGCTGACGGTGCCGGGCGTACGGGTGGTGGTGGACTCGGGCCTCGCCCGCGAGCCGCGCGTCGACCACGCGCGGGGGCTGAGCGCGCTCGCGACGGTACGGGCCTCACGCGCCGCGGGACGCCAGCGGGCGGGTCGTGCAGGGCGCGAGGCGCCGGGTGCGGTGTACCGCTGCTGGGCGGCCGCGGAGGACGCGCGGCTTCCGTCGTACCCCTCCCCCGAGATCAAGGTGGCCGACCTGACGGCGTTCGCGCTCCAGGCGGCCTGCTGGGGCGACCCGGACGCCTCCGGCCTGGCCCTGATGGACCCTCCGCCGGGCGGCGCGATGGCGGCGGCCCGGGACGTCCTCACGGCGATCGACGCGGTACGGCCGGACGGCCGCCCCACGGAACGGGGCACCCGCCTGGCCCGCCTCGGCCTCCACCCGCGCCTGGGCCGCGCCCTCCTGGACGCGTCCCCGCGCGTGGGCGCCGCCCTCGCCTCCGAGGTCGTCGCCCTCCTCTCCGAGGAGCCACCCCGCGACTACGGCGACGACCTCCCCGCGGCCCTGCGCACAGCACGCCGGGGCGGCGACGGGTACGCGGCGCGCTGGCGGGCGGAGGTACGGAGGCTGCGGGGCGCCTTGTCCCAGGCGGAGGGAGCCGCAGGGCCGGGCGAGACCGCCGGTGGCGGGGTTTCCGGTCCGGACGACCCGGTGCGGGCGGTCGCCGGTGAAGCGTCGGCGGTCCCGGGGCATGCGGACGGCTCGTCCTCGCGCGAGGGGCTGGGCGGTACGGCCGGAACCGGCGCGGGTGCCTCGGCGCAGTCGGACGGTGCCGGAAGACGGTCGGCCGGGCCCGGAGGTCCGATCGGCTCGGGCACCACCGAAGCGAAGGAACCCACGGCCGGTGAGCGGCAGACGGGCGAAGCATCCGGCCCGCAAGCCACGGCACCGTCCGACAGTGGCGCGGTGCCGGGAACCCGCGCCGGCGGAAGACGGTCCGCCGGGCCCGGAGGTCCGATCGGCTCGGGCACCACCGAAGCGAAGGAACCCACGGCCGGTGAGCGGCAGACGGGCGAAGCATCCGGCCCGCAAGCCACGGCACCGTCGGACAGTGGCGCGGTGCCGGGGACCCGCGGTGGCGGAAGACGGTCGGCCGGGCGCGGGGGCGTGCCGGGAGCGGCGCCGCGCCCGGGCGGAATTTCCGACGTCGGGGCGGCCGGCCGTGGCGGTGACCTCGTGGCCGAGGAGCGGGCCGTCGGGCTCGTCGTGGCTCTCGCGTTCCCGGAGCGGGTGGCCCGGGCCGACGGGGGGTCATATCTGATGGTGGGCGGGACGCGCGCCGAGGTCGGGGCCGGGTCCGCGTTGCGTGGGGCCGAGTGGGTGGCCGTCGCCGTCGCCGACCGGCCCGTGGGGCGTGGGCACGCGCGCGTGCTGCTGGGGGCCGCCGTGGACGAGGACGTGGCGCGGTGGGCCGCGGGCACGCTCCTCGACCGGCGTGAGGAGGTGCACTGGGCCGACGGGGACGTCGTGGCGCGCCGGGTCGAGCGGCTGGGGGCGGTCGAGCTGGCCGCGCGGCCGCTCACGGGCGCCGGCCCCGCGCCGGTGCGTGCCGCGCTGCTGGACGGCCTGCGCCGGGAGGGGTTCGGGCTGCTGCGGTGGCCGGCCGGGGCGGAGGTCCTGCGGCAGCGGCTGGCCTTCCTGCGCGCGCGGCTGGGCGAGCCGTGGCCGGACGTGTCCGACGAGGCGCTCCACGCGCGCGTGGACGAGTGGCTGGAGCCGGAGCTGAGCCGGGCGCGGCGCCGGGCCGACCTCGCGCGGATCGACGCCGGACAGGCGCTCGCGCGGCTGTTGCCGTGGGCGTCGGGCGAGGCGGCGCGCCTCGACGAGCTGGCGCCCGAGCGGATCACCGTGCCCAGCGGGTCGGCCGTCCGTGTCGACTGGTCCGACCCGGAGCGGCCGGTGCTCGCTGTGAAGCTGCAGGAGATGTTCGGGCTGCAGGAGTCGCCCACGGTGGCCGGGGTGCCGCTGCTGGTGCACCTGCTGTCCCCGGCCGGGCGGCCCGCCGCGGTCACCGCCGACCTCGCCTCCTTCTGGCGCGAGGGCTACCAGCAGGTGCGGGCGGAGCTGCGCGGCCGGTACCCGAAGCACCCCTGGCCGGAGGACCCGGCCACCGCGCGGCCCACCCGCCACACCAACGCGCGTTCGCGCGGGTAGCGGGCAGGGCGTCGGTTCAGGCGGCCGGGGTCTCCGACGGCTCGGTGGACGGGTCCGTCGAGGGGTCAGGGTCCGCCGACGGGTCCGGGTCGGGGCTCGGTGTGGCGGCCGGCTCCACGGTCAGCTCCACCTCAAGAGTGGCGCCGCCCGCCGTGGTGAGGCGGAGCAGGAACGTGCCGGCGGTTCCGTCCGCGTACAGCTTCGGCAGGGTCAGCTGTCCGTCCGGGCCGGTCCTCAGACCGGTCAGGGTGCGGATTGCCTTGCCGTCGGCGTCCTTGAAGTAGGGGCCCTTGTCGTTCTCGGCGGGGTCGTCGGCGGACGTCACGAGCTTCGCGGTGACGGCGACCTTCCCGGCGGCCTCACCGCCGTAGGTGGCCTTGACCTCGACCGGCTCGGCGAACTCGCCGCCCGCGACGCAGGTCAGTTCCTTCTCGCCGACACGGGTGAGGGCGTCGGCGACGCGCTGGGTGACCGTCACCTTGTAGGGGACGCCCTTGACGGAGCGGCCGGCCACAGCCGCCTGGACGGCGAACGCGCCGGTCTTCTCCCCCGCCTGCAGCGCGGGCGCCACCGCGACGCCGGACGCGTCGGTCGTCACGGTCGCCACGCTCTCGCCGCCGGCGAAGGTGGTGTCCGTGTCGCCGACGATCGTGAAGCGGATCCGCACCTTGGCGACCGCCTTGCCCGCCTCCGTCTCCGCGCGCGTCGAGATGCGCTCGGCGAAGGTGTGGCCCGCCATGGCGGTGAGGGTGCCGGTGCCGGCGTCCTCCAGGTGGTGCACCGTGTCGGTGGGCGTCGGCGGGGTGGACGGCGGAGGCGTGGTGGGCGGCGGAGGCGTGGTGGGCGGCGCGCTCGGGCTGCCGGTGCCGGGTGCGGACGGGCTGGGCGACGGCCGGGAACCGGAGGGCTTGCCGGGCCGCGCCGGCGGGGTGGTGCCCGGCGCGGACGGCGTGACACCGGGGCGTGCGTCGCTGCGGTCCTCGGGCAGGGCGCCGGTGCCGTCGGGGATCTCGTGGGTGCCCTTGCGGTAGTACTCCAGCCACGACAGGACGGTGTTCAGGTACTCCGTCGAGTTGTTGTAACTGAGGATCGCCTTGCGCAGGTCGCCCGGCTCCGAGAGGTCCCAGTCGAAGCGGCACAGGTAGTGGCCGGCGGCGAGGGCGGCGTCGTAGATGTTGTTGGGGTCCTTGCGGCCGTCGCCGTTGCCGTCGCGGCCCGCCCAGGACCACGTGGAGGGGATGAACTGCATCGGTCCCACGGCCTGGTCGTACATCCGGTTGCCGTCGTAGGCGCCGTTGTCGGTGTCGCGGATGAGGGCGAAGCCGTTGCCGTCGAGCTGGGGGCCGAGGATCGGCGTGACGGTGGTGCCGTCGGCGGTGACCCGGCCGCCGCGCGCCTGACCGGACTCCACCTTGCCGATGGCGGCGAGGAGTTGCCAGGGCAGGTTGCAGCCGGCCTTCTTCTCGCGCAGCGCCGCCTCCGCCTTCTTGTAGGCGTCCAGGACGGTCGCGGGTATGCCGGCCTCGGCGGCGCTCCGGTCGCCCGCCTCGCCGGAGCCCGCGGAGGGCGACGGGGCGGGGCTGTTGAGGGGCGGCAGGTCCGTGTAGTACGGCGAGTTGCCGGTCGCGCTGTCGTCGGCCGCCGTGTCGGGCGCGGAGGTGGCGTCGCCGGTGTTCTGTCTGCCCTGGTCGTCGACCGTGGCGCCGGGAGCCTGGGACGCGGACAGGGCCGCCACCGCTGCCGCGGCGACGGCGGTGGTTGCCGCTCCCTTGCGCAGCCGCCTGCCGATGTGCGCCGCCATAGAGTGAACCCCTCCCCGCGGGCGCTGTGGGCGCCCTTCACCTGTACCGCGTTCGCCCTGTTGTGACGATCTGCCCGTCCCGCCGGTTGCCCTGGGATGCGGAACCGGATCGACGACCCTCGCGACCCTACGACAACTTCCCTTGCACGGACACCCGTTGATGCCCGATATTCACCGGTTGACCATCTTCTCGTCCAGGCGGTTCACAGGGCGGCCGACCGCCGCGCCCCGGTCTGCCGAATACTGAGGTCCGCCCGCGCCCGCCGCCTTACGGCCGACGCGTCCGGGCACACCCGGTCGATCCCCGCTGCGAGGAGTTCCGTTGCCCTTCACACTCAGCCACGCGGCGGCGGTGCTGCCCGCCGTCCGCGCCGACGGCACGGGGCGCGGCCCGCTGGTCCCGGCGGTGCTGGTCGCGGGCAGCTTCGCGCCCGACATGACCTATTACGCGGCCAGTGTCGTGTCCGGGGCGATGGAGTTCGGCGACGTGACGCACGCGGGGTGGGGGGTGTTCACCGTGGACGTGGTCATCGCCTGGGCGCTGGTGGGGCTGTGGCTGCTGGTGCGGGAGCCCTTAGTGGCGCTGCTGCCGCGGGCCCGTCAGGGGCGGGTGGCGGCGCTGACGCGCTGCGGGGCGCCCCGGGAGCGCGTACGGGCGTCGCTGGTGGCGCGCTGGTACCTGTCCGCCGTGCTGGGTGGTCTGACGCACGTCGTGTGGGACGCGTTCACCCATCACGACCGCTGGGGCACACGGCTGATCCCGGTGCTGGGCGAGGAGATCGGCGGTTCGCCGGTGTTCTGGTACGCGCAGTACGGCAGTTCGCTGCTGGCCGCGGTCGTCCTCGTGGTGTTCACGGTGCGGGCGCTGCGGCGTGCGGTCCCCGGGAGCGCGGTGCCCTCGGGGGTGCCGGTGCTGTCGGCTCGCGACCGGTGGGGAGCCGTCGTGCTGCTCGCCGGGTGCGCGGTGGCCGCGGCGGTCCCGCGGGCCGCCCGGTGGTGGGACTACTGGGGTCACATGGCGAAGCCCTATGAGCTGATCCCGACCGTCTGTTTCGGCGCGGGCGCGGGGCTGGTGGCCACGCTCCCGGTGTACGCGGTCGCCGTCAGGGTGCGGCGTCGGGTCCCGGCCACGGAGGGCCCTGCGGACGCGGGTACGCGGGAGCCGGACCGTACGGCCGCACACTGAGGGTCTCGCTCGCCGCGACGAACACGGTGACCGTGCGGACCGGGCGGGGCCTGGGCAGCAGGGTGAGGACGAGGGTGAGGTAGGCGCGGGCGAGCTCGGCCCACAGCCGCCACGGGGGCTGGTCGGTTCCCGTGCCCTGGGCGGCGGGGGTGCGGCCGGTTCTCCACCGGCCGTCGGTGACGCGCCGGCCGAGCCGGACGGCGGTGTCGCGGAACGCGGCCGTGAGGCCGCCGGGGATGCGGGCGGTACTTGCGGCGGCCGCGAAGACCGGGACCGGCGGAAACGCCTGGGTGGTGGGTCCGTCGGCGTCGGCCTGCGGGGGTGCCGCTCTGCGGTGAAGCATGCGTATACCCATGCTTGGCATGCTGGCCGCCCACCCCGCCGCGGGCTCCCCTGCGGGGGCCAGGCGAGTGAAGAACAGAAGCCCGACGAGCGCCGGGACACTCTCAAGGATGGCCTCTGGCCTGGGGTTATGCCCGCACGGGGACGCTCCGTGGGGCATGGGGGGGGGCGCCGACCGGCTCGGCGGGGGCGTACGCCCGCCCTGCGAGCGCCGGACGCGTGTCGGTCGCACGGCGAACGGGGCGGGCAGACGGCTGACCGGAGGCCGCGCACCGGCACAGGCGGGGATGCCACGCTCCTGGCGGCCACTGCCGAGCGGGGCGCAGTCGCGGAGTTCCTTCCGGTCGCGCGACGCCGAGCGGGGCGGGGGCGCCCCCGGGCGGCACGCGAGCGGCCGACCGCACGCTCCTCGGGACCATCGGCCGCCTGCCGGCGGCGTGGGCGGGCTGGACCGATGCCCGTCCGGACACCTTCCCGGCGGCACAGTCGCCAAGGTCGCCCGACGGATGCCCACCGGACGCCACGCGGCGGCATGCGCGGGCCGCGGCCCTCGAAGCTGATCGCCCTTGAGCCGGTCGACCAGCCGGACCACCCGCTCGGTCTTGTTACGGCCGACGACCGCCCGGTGCGGCAGCCGGGTCAGCACGTTGCGTGACTGCCGAGTGGGCGCTGCCCCCGAGCCGTCACCCGCCGCACGGCGACAACCAGGGCCGGGGCGCACCCGGACGGCACCCGCGCGGGCGGGGGGGGCGGCACAAGCCTTCCGGTGAGGCCCCCTGAACGCACATGCCGGGCGCGGCTGCACGACCGCGCCCGGCACCGCACCGCGGCACCTCAGTGCGCCGCCGACTCCCAGTCCGGGCCCACGCCCACCGAGACGCCGAGGGGGACCCTCAGCTCGACCGCGGAGGCCATCTCGCGGCGGACCAGTTCCTCGACCTGTTCCCGCTCCCCGGGGGCCAGCTCCAGGACGATTTCGTCGTGGACCTGGAGCAGCATGCGGGAGCGCAGGTCGGCCTCGCGCAGGGCGCGGTCGACGTTCAGCATGGCGATCTTGACGATGTCCGCGGCCGTGCCCTGGATCGGCGCGTTCAGCGCCATCCGCTCCGCCGCCTCCCGCCGCTGGCGGTTGTCGCTGTTGAGGTCGGGCAGGTAGCGGCGGCGGCCGAAGAGGGTCGCCGTGTACCCCGTCGCCCGCGCCTCGTCGACGACACGGCGCAGATAGTCCCGCACGCCGCCGAAGCGCTCGAAGTAGGCGTCCATCAGCTGGCGCGCCTCCGCCGCCTCGATGTTCAGCTGCTGGGAGAGGCCGAAGGCGGACAACCCGTAGGCCAGGCCGTAGGACATCGCCTTGATCTTGCGGCGCATCTCCGCGTCCACGGCGGACTGCTCGACGGAGAACACCTGGGCGGCGGCCGTGGTGTGCAGGTCCTCGCCGGAGGTGAACGCCTCGGTGAGGCCGGCGTCCTCGGAGAGGTGGGCCATGACGCGCAGCTCGATCTGGCTGTAGTCGGCGGTGAGCAGCGACTCGAAGCCCTCACCGACGACGAAGCCGCGGCGGATGGCGCGGCCCTCGTCCGTGCGGACGGGGATGTTCTGCAGGTTGGGGTCCGTGGAGGACAGCCGGCCCGTCGCGGCGACGGTCTGGTTGAACGTGGTGTGGATGCGGCCGTCCGCGGCGATCGTCTTGATCAGGCCCTCGACGGTGACGCGGAGCTTGGCCTGCTCGCGGTGGCGCAGCATGATGACCGGCAGCTCGTTGTCCGTCTGGCCGGCGAGCCAGGCCAGCGCGTCCGCGTCCGTGGTGTAGCCGGTCTTCGTCTTCTTCGTCTTGGGCAGGGCCAGCTCGCCGAAGAGGACCTCCTGGAGCTGCTTGGGCGAGCCCAGGTTGAACTCGTGTCCGGCCGCCGCGTGGGCCTCCTTCACCGCCTGCTGCACCGCGCCGGCGAACATCTGCTCCATGGCCTCCAGGTGCGCCCGGTCGGCCGCGATGCCGTGCCGCTCCATGCGGGCGAGCAGGGCGGAGGTGGGCAGCTCCATGTCGCGCAGCAGGTCGGAGGCGCCGACGTCCGCGAGGCGGCCCTCGAAGGCCTCGCCCAGGTCGAGGACGGCGCGGGCCTGCACCATGAGGGCGTGCGCCTGGGCGCCGTCGTCCGCGCCGAAGGCGAGCTGCCCGTCCGGCGCGGCGGCGGGCGCCAGCTCCCGGTGCAGGTACTCCAGGGACAGCGCGTCCAGGTCGAAGGAGCGGCGGCCCGGCTTGACCAGGTACGCGGCGAGCGCCGTGTCCATGGCGACGCCCTCGACCGTCCAGCCGTGCTCGGGGAAGACGCGCATCGCGCGCTTGGCGTTGTGGAACACCTTGGGGCGGGCCGGGTCGGCGAGCCAGGCGCGGAACGCCTGCTCGTCGGCCTCGTCGATCTCGGCCGGGTCGAACCAGGCGGCCGGTCCCTCCGCCGTGGCGAGCGCGATCTCGGCGACGGAGCCGGTGCCGAGCGCCCATGTGTCGACGGCGGCGACGCCGACCGGGCCGGTGACGTGCTCCGCGAGCCAGCCTGCCAGCTCGCCGGTGCCCAGCACCGTGCCGTCGATCTCCACGCCGTCGGCGACGACCGGGGTGGTCTCGGCCTCCTCGGCGCCCGGGTCGACGCCGAACAGCCGCTCCCGCAGCGACGGGTTCCTGATCTCCAGGGTGTCGAGGATCACCGCCACGGCCTTGCGGTCGTAGGCGGTGCGGTCCAGGTCCTGCACGCCCTTCGGCAGGTCGACCCGGCGCTCCAGCTCGGTGAGGCGGCGGTTGAGCTTGACGGACTCGAGGTGGTCGCGGAGGTTCTGACCGGCCTTGCCCTTGACCTCGTCGGCCCGCTCGACCAGCTCGGCGAAGGAGCCGAACTGGTTGATCCACTTCGCGGCGGTCTTCTCGCCGACGCCGGGGATGCCGGGGAGGTTGTCGGACGGGTCGCCGCGCAGGGCGGCGAAGTCCGGGTACTGCGCGGGCGTCAGGTTGTACTTCTCGAAGACCTTCTCCGGGGTGAAGCGGGTCAGCTCGGAGACGCCCTTGGTCGGGTACAGCACCGTGGTGCGGTCGGAGACGAGCTGGAAGGAGTCGCGGTCGCCGGTGACGATCAGCACGTCGAAGCCCTCGGCCTCGGCCTGGGTGGCGAGCGTGGCGATGACGTCGTCCGCCTCGTACCCCTCGACGGCGAAGCGGGGCACGCTCATCGCGTCGAGCAGCTCGCCGATCAGCTCGACCTGGCCCTTGAACTCGTCGGGGGTCTTGGAGCGGTTCGCCTTGTACTCGGTGAACTCCTCCGAGCGCCATGTCTTGCGGGACACGTCGAAGGCGACCGCGAAGTGCGTGGGCGCCTCGTCACGGAGGGTGTTGGCGAGCATCGACGCGAAGCCGTAGATCGCGTTCGTCGGCTGGCCCGTCGCGGTGGTGAAGTTCTCCGCGGGCAGCGCGAAGAACGCGCGGTACGCCAGTGAGTGCCCGTCCATGAGCATCAGGCGCGGGCGGCTTCCGCCGGGGGTCTGGTCGGTCTTCTTCGATGCTGTGTCTGCCACGTGTCCGATCCTGCCACGCCGGACTGACACCGGACTCCGGCGCCCGCCGCGTCCTCGCCCACGGGGCAGCGGGCACCGTGCCGGTGTGGGCCGGGGGGTGTCGACGCAGCCCGGCGCTGACGGGGTGCCGCCGCGCCCACCCTCCCCCACTCTCGGCTTCTCCCCCACTCTCGACTCCGCTCGAGCGGGGGACCCCCATGAGCGGGAGGTACCCCCATCGCCCTGGGGGTACCTCCCAGGCCCTTGAGGCACTGGGGGAGGCACGACTGCCCGCGGTTGGCGACACCTGCGGGGGCGGCAGGTGGCAGCCTCCGCCACCGGTGTCGGTGCAGCCGCCCACGGCGGGAAGGGGACGGGGTGGGGGTGGGCGCCCGCAGCGGCTGGCGCGTCCACGCCCCGAACCTCTCCAGCACGCACTCTCGCGCCAGACCGAGGACGACCACCCCCACCGCGGCCCCGCACCACCACCCCACCCTGGGCGCTACAGCAACCCCCACCGCACAGAACCCTGCGCCGCAGGCATCAAACGGCAACCCCCACCGCACCGCAGGCGTCAAACCCCAGCCCCCACCGCACCGCGCCTCCGCACCACAGGCACCAAGCCCAAACCCCCACCACACCACACCCCGCGCCACACGCCTCGAACCCAAGCCCCCACCCAACAGACCCCCGCGCCGCAGGCACCTCCGTACGCGCACCCCCCGCATGCGAGGATCGAAGAGATCCACCTCACACATGTGCGTGAACAGGAGTGCGCGATGGCAACGAAGCCGCCCCAGGGTGATCCGGTCCAGGACGCGCCGAAGGTGGCCGAGCGGAAGCGGGCCGCCGCCGGGCTGCCCGCGATCGGTCACACCCTGCGCATGGCCCACCAGCAGATGGGCGTGAAGCGCACGGCGCTCACCCTGCTCAGCGTCAATCAGAAGGACGGCTTCGACTGCCCGGGCTGCGCCTGGCCCGAGCCGGAGCACCGGCACAAGGCTGAGTTCTGCGAGAACGGCGCCAAGGCGGTGGCCGAGGAGGCCACCCTCCGCCGTGTCACCCCCGAGTTCTTCGCCGCGCACCCCGTCTCCGACCTGGCTTGCCGCAGCGGCTACTGGCTGGGGCAGCAGGGCCGGCTGACCCACCCCATGTACCTCCCGGAGGGTGCCGACCACTACGAGCCGGTGAGCTGGGAGCGCGCCTTCGACATCGTCGCCGAGGAGCTGACCGCGCTGTCGTCCCCCGACGAGGCCGTCTTCTACACCTCGGGCCGCACCAGCAACGAAGCCGCGTTCCTCTACCAGCTCTTCGCCCGCAAGCTCGGCACCAACAACCTGCCCGACTGCTCCAACATGTGCCACGAGTCGTCCGGCTCGGCCCTGTCGGAGACGATCGGCGTCGGCAAGGGCAGCGTGCTCCTGGACGACCTGTACCAGGCCGACCTCATCGTCGTCGCCGGGCAGAACCCGGGCACCAACCACCCGCGCATGCTGTCCGCGCTGGAGAAGGCCAAGGCGAACGGCGCGCGCGTGGTGAGCGTCAACCCGCTCCCCGAGGCGGGCCTGGAGCGCTTCAAGAACCCGCAGACGCCCAAGGGGCTGACCGCCGGCACCACGCTGACCGACCTGTTCCTGCAGATCCGCATCGGCGGCGACCAGGCCCTGTTCCGTCTCCTCAACAAGCTGATCCTGGACACGCCGGGCGCGGTGGACGAGGAGTTCGTCCGCGGACACACGCACGGTTTTGAGCAGTTCGCCGAGGCAGCCCGCGCCGCGGACTGGGACGAGACACTCGCCGCGACCGGCCTGGCCCGCGAGGACGTCGAACGCTTCCTGCGCATGGTCCTGGACTCGGAGCGCATCGTCGTCTGCTGGGCGATGGGCCTCACCCAGCACAAGCACTCCGTGCCGATGATCCGCGAGATCGTCAACTTCCTGCTGCTGCGCGGCAACATCGGCCGTCCTGGCGCGGGCGTGTGCCCGGTGCGCGGCCACTCCAACGTGCAGGGCGACCGCACGATGGGCATCTTCGAGCGGCCCGCGCCGGCGTTCCTGGACGCCCTGGAGCGGGAGTTCGGTTTCGCGCCGCCCCGCGAGCACGGCTACGACGTGGTCCGGGCGATCCGCGCGCTGCGCGACGGCGAGGCGAAGGTGTTCTTCGCGATGGGCGGCAACTTCGTCTCCGCCTCCCCCGACACCGAGGTCACCGAGGCCGCGATGCGCCGGGCGCGGCTGACCGTGCACGTGTCGACGAAGCTGAACCGCTCGCACGCGGTCACGGGCGCGCGCGCCCTGATCCTGCCGACGCTGGGCCGCACCGAGCGCGATCTGCAGGCGAGCGGCGAGCAGTTCGTGACGGTGGAGGACTCCATGGGCATGGTGCACGCCTCACGCGGGCGCCTGGAGCCGGCGAGCCCGCACCTGCTGTCGGAGCCGGCCATCGTGTGCCGGCTGGCCCGCCGCGTCCTCGGCACGGAGGACGACGTGCCGTGGGAGGAGTTCGAGAAGGACTACGCGACGGTCCGCGACCGCATCGCGCGCGTGGTGCCCGGCTTCGAGGACTTCAACGCGCGCGTGGCGCACCCCGGCGGCTTCGCGCTGCCGCACGCCCCGCGCGACGAGCGGCGCTTCCCCACCGCCACCGGCAAGGCCAACTTCACGGCGGCGCCGGTGGAGTACCCGCGCCTGCCCGAGGGCCGGCTGCTGCTGCAGACGCTGCGCTCGCACGACCAGTACAACACCACGATCTACGGCCTGGACGACCGGTACCGGGGCATCAGGAACGGGCGCCGCGTGGTGCTCGTCAACCCCGACGACGCCCGGGCGCTGAAGCTCGCGGACGGCTCCTACGTGGATCTGGTGAGCGAGTGGAAGGACGGCGTGGAGCGCAGGGCGCCCGGTTTCCGCGTCGTGCACTACCCGACGGCACGGGGCTGCGCCGCCGCGTACTACCCGGAGACCAACGTGCTGGTGCCGCTGGACGCCACCGCGGACGTCTCCAACACCCCGGCCAGTAAGTCGGTCGTGGTGCGTCTGGAACAATCGGCGACCGACTGAGCGTTCGCTCAGGGCACAGACGTACCGACGTACCGACGCACGATTGGAGCCGGGCCCATGGGAGAGCCGCAGCAGGTGAAGTTCCCGCAGGAGGTCATCGACGAGTACGCCGCGCTCGGTGTGGACCTCCGGGCGCTGTTCTCGGCGGGCCACCTCGGCACGCGGATGGGCGTGCAGATCACGGAGGCCTCCGCGGAGCGTGTCGTCGGGACGATGCCGGTCGAGGGCAACACCCAGCCCTACGGCCTGCTGCACGGCGGTGCGTCCGCCGTACTGGCGGAGACCCTGGGCTCGGTCGGCTCGATGCTGCACGGCGGGGTGAACAAGATCGCGGTCGGCGTGGACCTCAACTGCACGCACCACCGCGGAGCGCGTTCCGGTCTGGTCACCGGCGTGGCCACCCCGGTGCACCGGGGCAGGTCCACGGCGACGTACGAGATCGTGATCACGGACGAGGCGGACAAGCGGGTGTGCACCGCCCGGCTGACCTGTCTGCTGCGGGACGTCCGCCCCGGCGACGCGGAGAAGGCGGCCGGCTGACGTCGGCGGGGGTACGGAAAGCCGCACCCCCGCAAGCCGCTCCCCCCAAGCCGCGCCTTTTGAGTCGCGCCCCCGCAAGCCGCACTCCCGCAAAGCCGCCCCCTCTCACCCACCTCCCCCCACACAGCGCCCGTCACCGCCATTGCCCGCGGCCGACGGGCGCTCTAGCGTTCGGTGCCATGGGACGGGGTGGCACCTCTCACAGCGCCGGGGCGTTCCGGGCGCCCCTCCTGGCCGTGCTCGTGGCGGCCCTGACCGCGACCGGGTGCGCGGCGGAAGGCTCCCGTACCGCCCGCGCCCCTTCCCCTCCCCCTTCCACAGCCGACGCTCCGTCCCCCAAGGCGACTTCGGACGTCGACCTGTGCGTGAGCATCGTCCGCCACTGGTCGCGCGAGGTGCTCGACGGCCGCGGGTACGGCGACTACCAGTCGATGGGAATGTCCGGCGGGCAGTACGACATCCTGCGCGAGGTCGTGGACGCGGCGCGCGCCGCCCGCCGCCAAGGGGCGCGGGACGTCGACAGGTTGACAGAACGTCAGGCACGCGCAGGCTGCACCGCCTGGTACCGCTCCGGCGGTCCCGGTGAGGGGCCGTGGCGATGAGCGGGATCGGCCCGGTCGAACCGGACGGCGACACGCGCCCGTCGGCCCCCTCTCCCCGCGCACCGCACCTCCGAAGCGGGCCTGCGATCCGCATGCCGGGACCTCATCGGAGGTCCACGGCCGCCGCGTTCCTCGCCGTGGCCGTGCTCGCGGCCGGGACGCTCCTGTACCTCACCCGCCCCCGTCCCACCCCTCCGCCCGAACCGCGTCTCCCGAGCCAGACGACGTCCTTCCGGTACCTCTCCCTGCAGGTCAGAGACACGAAGACGACTTTGCCGGAATTTGAATTCACAATACAAGCGCTTACGGAATCCGACGCTCCGGTGACCGTTCTGAGCATTTCCCAGCCCTACGCCGGCCTGTCCCTGACCTCCCGACCGGCAACTCCTTTACGAGTGAAAGGTGGCGGCTCCCGCACGGTCGTCGTCACCGTCCGAGTGACGGAATGCGGAAAAGTGCCACGGAACGCCGGACTTCCTTTCCTGGACGTAACACTGCGTAACACGCGCGCAAAGGAAGCGCACAGCTACATCCTCGGCGCCCGGTACGCAAGGGACCTGTCCACGGCCCTGGAGGTGGCCTGCGGCAACAATTTCCGGTAATCAGCAAAACGCCTGATACACCTGAACCACCCCTGCCGGTTCCTGCGGTTTCTCACCATGCGGACAGGGCAAATCGGCGGGAATTCTGCTCTTCCCCCCACTCAGTACCGCTCTGCAATACGTCGTGTCATAACAAGAGCGTCACAGCCTTGGCCAGAGTCTCCTCCGCATTCCCTACACACGCTTAGAGTCACGGCCAGTCACCGCGGAGCCTGATTCTCACTCGGCCCAGCGCTCGACTCGGCCGTTTCCACGGGGAAGCGGCTGTCAGGGGAAAGGACTGGATCGTGCGTCAACGTTCGCTCATCGCCATCACCGCCGCCCTGGCGGCGGGTGCACTCACCCTCACCGCCTGCGGCTCTCGCGACGACAACGGCGGCGGCTCGGACTCGGGCAACGGTGACACCACCGTCGTCATCGGCGTCGACGCGCCGCTGACCGGCGACCTCTCCGCGCTCGGCCTGGGCATCAAGAACTCCGTGGACCTCGCCACGAAGATCGCCAACAAGGAGAAGTACGTCGAGGGCGTCACCTTCAAGATCGAGGCGCTCGACGACCAGGGCCAGGCCTCCGTGGGCCAGCAGAACGCCACCAAGCTCGTCGCCAACAAGGACGTGCTCGGCGTCGTCGGCCCGCTGAACTCCTCCGTCGGCGAGTCGATGCAGAAGGTCTTCGACACGGCCAAGCTGGTCGAGGTCTCCCCGGCCAACACCAACCCCGCCCTCACCCAGGGCGTGAACTGGCAGACCAAGAAGGAGCGGCCGTACAAGTCGTACTTCCGCACCGCGACCACCGACGCCATCCAGGGCCCGTTCGCCGCGCAGTACGTCTTCAACGAGGCCAAGAAGAAGAAGGTCTTCGTCATCGACGACAAGAAGACCTACGGCGCCGGTCTGGCCGCCACCTTCACCGCGGAGTTCAAGGAGCTCGGCGGCCAGGTCGTCGGCACCGAGCACATCAACCCGGAGAGCAAGGACTTCAGCGCCGTCGCCACCAAGGTGAAGAACTCCGGCGCCGACGTCGTCTACTACGGCGGCGAATACCCGCAGGCCGGCCCGCTGAGCAAGCAGATCAAGGAAGCGGGCGCGAAGATCCCGCTGGTCGGCGGTGACGGCATCTACAGCGCCGACTTCATCAAGCTGGCCGGCACGGCCGGCGCCGGCGACCTCGCCACCTCCGTCGGCGCGCCCGTCGAGTCGCTGCCGTCCGCCAAGGAGTTCGTCGCGAACTACGAGACCGAGGGCTACAAGGAGGCCTACGAGGCCTACGGCGGCTACTCCTACGACTCCGCCTGGGCCATCATCGAGGCCGTCAAGAAGGTCGTCGAGGACAACGACGGCAAGCTGCCGGACGACGCCCGCGCCAAGGTCGTCGACGCCATGCAGAACGTCTCCTTCGACGGTGTGACCGGCAAGGTCTCCTTCGACGAGTTCGGTGACGCCACCAACAAGCAGCTCACCGTCTACACCGTCAAGGGCGGCGACTGGGCCACCGTGAAGTCGGGCACCTTCACCGGCTGATCTCCGCCGCACCACTCCCACGAGCCGCGCGGGGCGCTGTTCCACTGGCGCCCCGCGCGGACTCGGTTCCGGCCCATCCGTCGAACATTCCGAAAGTCTCGGAGGACATGCGGTGAACGAACTGCCGCAGCAGCTGGTCAACGGCCTGCTACTGGGATCCATGTACGGCCTGGTCGCCATCGGCTACACAATGGTCTACGGCATTGTCCAGCTCATCAACTTCGCCCACGGCGAGATCTTCATGGTCGGCGCCTTCGGCGCCATCACCGTGCATCTGTACGTCTTGCCGGACGGCACCTCCATGTGGGTCGCGCTGCCGCTCATGCTGATAGGCGCCATGATCGCGTCGGTGCTGGTCGCCATCGGAGCGGAACGGTTCGCCTACCGCCCGCTGCGCGGCGCGCCCCGTCTGGCCCCGCTGATCACCGCCATCGGTCTCTCCCTCGCGCTCCAGCAGGCCGTCTGGGCCTTCTACCCGGAGGCGAAGTCCAAGCTGGCCTTCCCGCAGATCGAGGGCGGCCCCTTCTCCATCGGCGGCGCCACCATCCAGACGGGCGACATCTTCCTGATCGTCGCCGCCCCCCTCAGCATGGCGTTCCTCGCCTACTTCGTGATGCGGACCCGCACCGGCCGCGGCATGCAGGCCACCGCGCAGGACCCGGACACCGCGAAGCTGATGGGCGTCAACACCGACCGCATCATCGTGATCGCGTTCGCCCTCGGCGCCGTCTTCGCCGCCGTCGGCGGTGTCGCCAGCGGTCTGAAGTACGGTCAGATCGACTTCAAGATGGGCTTCATCCTCGGCCTCAAGGCCTTCACCGCGGCAGTGCTCGGTGGCATCGGCAACATCTACGGGGCCATGATCGGCGGTGTGGTCCTCGGCGTCGTCGAGACCCTGGCCACCGCCTACATCGCGGACATCCCCGGCCTGGACCAGTTCGGCAGCCAGTCCTGGGCCGAGGTCTGGGCCTTCATCCTCCTCATCCTCGTGCTCCTGTTCCGGCCACAGGGCCTGCTCGGCGAGCGCGTCGCGGACAGGGCGTGACACCGATGACCACACAGACCACAGCGACCAAGACCGTGGCCGCACCCGCCCCGAACACCCCCTCCGGGCTCATCGGCATCCCCGCGCACCTCGGGCGGGCCCTCGCCACCGGCGGCAGCGTGCTCGCCGTCGTCTCGACCTTCCTCGCCTGGACCTGGACGGCCGCCTTCCCCGGCGACCTCACCTTCTACGGCTACCCGGGCGGCCTCCAGGTGCTCGTCCTGGTCGGCGGCGCCCTCGCCACCCTGTTCTGCCTCGCCTCCTACGGCGTCAAGGGACTGGGCTGGCTCACTCCGGCCGGCGCCGACGCGGCCGTGAAGTACGCGGTGCTCGGCACCTTCGCCACCGCCTGGTACACCGTCGTCTCGATCAGCGTCGAGCTCGGCGGAGTCGTCAACCTGGAACCGGGCGGCTACGTCGTCGCCGCCGCCACGCTCATAGCCCTGATCGGCGCCCTGGCCCTCCCCTTCGAGCGGCCCGAACCCGACCCGATCGACCCCGAGGCGAACGGCTGGGAGCAGTTCACGCACGACGCCGCGCACACCATGGCCGTGCTGCGCGCGGCCTTCGCCTCCGGCTCCCCGCGTCCCGTGCGCACGCTGCCGTCGTACGCCGAGATCCTGATCATCGTCGCCGTCCTGGCGGTGGCCCTGGTCGTCTTCACCTACGGCATCGGAACCGAGTACGACGAGCTGTTCGTCGGCTTCCTGATCACCGCCGGCTTCGGGTTCGGCGCGCTGAACCGCTCCGGCCTGATCGCCCACGCCTCCCAGATCAGCGCCCGCCACCAGAACATCACCGTGTGCGGCGCGTTCATCGCTGCGGCGCTGTTCCCCTTCACCCAGACCGACGACCAGTACGCCACCCTCGGCGTCTACATCCTGATCTTCGCCACCGTCGCCCTGGGCCTGAACATCGTCGTCGGCCTCGCCGGCCTGCTCGACCTCGGCTACGTCGCCTTCCTCGGCGTCGGCGCCTACGCGGCCGCGCTGGTCTCCGGCTCGCCCAGCTCGCCGTTCGGCGTGCACTTCCCCTTCTGGGCCGCCGTCCTGGTGGGCGCGATCGCCTCGCTGGTCTTCGGTGTGCTGATCGGCGCACCGACGCTGCGGCTGCGCGGCGACTACCTGGCCATCGTGACCCTCGGCTTCGGTGAGATCTTCCGTATCGCCGTGAACAACACCGACGGCACCTCGGGTCCGGACATCACCAACGGCTCCAACGGCATCGCGTCCATCCCGGACCTGAACATCCTGGGCTTCGACCTGGGCGTCGCGCACGACATCGGCGGCTTCACCATCGGCCGGTTCGCGAACTACTTCTTCCTGATGCTGCTCATCACGGCCGTGGTCGTCCTCGTCTTCCGGCGCAGCGGCGACTCCCGCATCGGCCGTGCCTGGGTCGCCATCCGCGAGGACGAGACCGCCGCGCTCGCCATGGGCATCAACGGCTTCCGGGTGAAGCTCATCGCCTTCGCCGTGGGCGCCACCCTCGCCGGTCTGGCCGGCACGGTCCAGGCGCACGTCACGTACACCGTGACCCCCGAGCAGTACCTGTTCGCCGGCACCACCCCGCCCAACTCCGCCTTCCTGCTGGCCGCGGTCGTGCTCGGCGGAATGGGCACCATCGCCGGACCCCTCATCGGTGCGGCGCTGCTCTTCCTGATCCCCAACAAGCTCCAGTTCCTCGGCGACTACCAGCTCCTCGCGTTCGGTCTCGCGCTCGTGCTGCTGATGCGCTTCCGTCCCGAGGGCCTCATCCCCAACCGGCGCCGCCAGCTGGAGTTCCACGAAGAGGCCGACGCGCCCACAGTCCTGAGCAAGACGGGGGCCTGACCACCATGACCACCGACACCATCACCAAGGACAGCGCCGCGGGCCCGCCCGCCCCCGGCTCCGTCGTCCTCGACGCGCGCGGCGTCACCATGCGGTTCGGCGGCCTCACCGCCGTCAAGGACGTCGACCTCACCGTGCGCAGCGGCGAGATCGTCGGTCTGATCGGCCCCAACGGCGCCGGCAAGACCACGTTCTTCAACTGCCTGACCGGGCTGTACATCCCGACCGAGGGCGAGGTCCGCTACAAGGACAAGGTGCTGCCGCCCAAGTCCTTCAAGGTGACCGCCGCCGGCATCGCCCGCACGTTCCAGAACATCCGTCTGTTCGCCAACATGACGGTCCTGGAGAACGTGCTCGTCGGCCGCCACACCCGCACCAAGGAGGGCTTCTGGTCGGCCGTCCTGCGCGGGCCCGGCTTCCACAAGGCCGAGGCCGCCTCCCGCGCCCGCGCCCTGGAACTGCTGGAGTTCGTAGGCCTCGCCGAGAAGGCCGACCAGCTCGCGCGCAACCTCCCCTACGGCGAGCAGCGCAAGCTGGAGATCGCCCGCGCGCTCGCCAGCGAGCCGGGGCTGCTGCTCCTCGACGAGCCCACCGCGGGCATGAACCCCCAGGAGACCCGGGCGGCCGAGGAACTCATCTTCGCCATCCGCGACCAGGGCACCGCGGTCCTCGTCATCGAGCACGACATGCGGTTCATCTTCAACCTCTGCGACCGGGTCGCCGTGCTCGTGCAGGGCCAGAAGCTGATCGAGGGCGACCCGGCCACCGTCCAGGGCGACGAGCGGGTCATCGCCGCGTACATCGGCGAGCCGCTGGCGGACGACCCCGGCGCCGCCGAGGTCGCCGAGGTCGAGGCCGCGGAAGCGGCGGCCGAGGCGGCGGGCCGGCCCCAGTCGCCCGCCAAGACGGCCGGCGCCCCGGCGCCCGCGGGCGAGGCAACCGGGGAGACGGCCGAGGCGGACCCGCGGCCGGAGGCGGCCGCCGAGGCCGGCCACTCCGCCGACGCCGAAGCCACGGACGCCGAGACGACGGACGCCGAGACAGAAGCACAGGCGGAGGCGGAGGCCGAGGCCACCACGGACGCCGCGCCCGGCAAGGAGAACGACCGATGACCGCACTGCTCGAGGTCGAGGACCTGAAAGTCGCCTACGGCAAGATCCAGGCCGTCAAGGGCATCTCGTTCAGCGTCGAGGCCGGCGAAGTGGTCACCCTGATCGGCACCAACGGCGCCGGCAAGACCACCACGCTGCGCACGCTGTCCGGGCTGCTGAAGCCGGTCGGCGGCCAGATCAAGTTCAACGGCAGGTCGCTGAAGAGGGTCCCCGCCCACAAGATCGTCTCGCTGGGTCTTGCCCACTCCCCCGAGGGGCGGCACATCTTCCCGCGCATGACGATCGAGGACAACCTGCGCCTCGGCGCCTTCCTGCGCAGCGACAAGCAGGGCATCGAGCAGGACATCCGGCGCGCCTACGACCTCTTCCCCATCCTCGGGGAACGCCGCAAGCAGGCCGCCGGCACCCTGTCCGGCGGTGAGCAGCAGATGCTCGCCATGGGCAGGGCCCTGATGTCCCGTCCGCAGCTGCTCATGCTCGACGAGCCCTCCATGGGTCTGTCGCCGATCATGATGCAGAAGATCATGGCGACCATCGCCGAGCTGAAGTCGCAGGGCACCACCATCCTGCTCGTCGAGCAGAACGCCCAGGCGGCCCTGTCGCTGGCCGACCACGGCCATGTGATGGAGGTCGGCAACATCGTCCTCTCCGGCACCGGCCGCGACCTGCTCCACGACGAGTCGGTCCGCAAGGCCTACCTCGGCGAGGACTGACCCGGCAGGCGGAAGGCCCGCGCCCCTTCACGGGGTGCGGGCCTTCGGCGGCCGTGTGACGGCAGGTCAGCCGCCCTTCGCGGCCTTCTTCTCCTCGGCGTCGTCGATGACCGCCTGCGCGACCTGCTGCATCGACATGCGCCGGTCCATGGAGGTCTTCTGGATCCAGCGGAACGCGGCCGGCTCGCTCAGGCCGTACTGCGTCTGGAGCACCGACTTGGCGCGGTCCACCAGCTTGCGCGTCTCCAGGCGCTGGCTGAGGTCGGCGACCTCGCGCTCCAGCTCCTTCAGTTCGGTGAACCGGGAGACCGCCATCTCGATCGCGGGCACCACGTCGCTCTTGCTGAACGGCTTGACCAGATACGCCATCGCGCCCGCGTCCCGCGCCCGCTCGACCAGGTCGCGCTGCGAGAAGGCGGTCAGCATCAGTACGGGGGCGATGGACTCCTCGGCGATCTTCTCGGCCGCGGAGATGCCGTCCAGCTTGGGCATCTTCACGTCGAGGATCACCAGGTCGGGGCGGTGCTCGCGCGCCAGCTCGACGGCCTGCTCACCGTCGCCGGCCTCGCCGACGACCGTGTACCCCTCCTCCTCGAGCATCTCTTTGAGATCGAGCCGGATCAATGCCTCGTCCTCGGCGATGACCACGCGGGTCGTCATCGGCGGCACGTGCGACTTGTCGTCGTCGGGCACGTCTGCGGGCTGGGGCGACTCGGGGGCGCTCAACGTGGGCTCCTTGGTGCGAGGCAGGCCGGTACTGCTGACAAGAGCGTACCGAGCTGCGGTAAGGTGGGGGCACGGCGGGTGACCGTCGACCTTCGTTTTGCAGGGCGCCCCGGTAGCCCAGCGGTAGAGGCAATGGTCTCAAACACCATTCAGCGTCGGTTCGAATCCGACCCGGGGTACTTTTCCTTAGAATCCAAGGTCACCATTTGCCAGCGGATGTCCGCCTTTTCGGTGAACATCCGCTTCTTCGCGTATCGTCCGTCCGGCCGCGCTACCGAGGGCTGTCGTCCTCGCCGACGTGGTGGACGCGGACCATGTTGGTGGAGCCGGAGACCCCGGGCGGGGAGCCGGCGGTGATCACGACCGCGTCGCCCTTCGCGCAGCGCGCGTACCGCAGCAGCAGCTCGTCGACCTGGTCGACCATCGCGTCCGTGGACTCGACGTGCGGGCCCAGGAAGGTCTCCACGCCCCAGGACAGGCTGAGCTGGGAGCGGGTGGCCGGGTCCGGGGTGAAGGCGAGCAGCGGGATCGGCGAGCGGTAGCGGGACAGGCGGCGGGCGGTGTCGCCCGACTGCGTGAAGGCGACCAGGAACCGGGCGCCGAGGAAGTCGCCCATCTCCGCGGCCGCGCGGGCCACGGCGCCGCCCTGTGTGCGGGGCTTGTTGTGCTCGCTCAGCGGCGGCAGGCCGCGGGCGAGGATGTCCTCCTCGGCGGCCTCGACGATGCGGGCCATGGTGCGCACGGTCTCCACGGCGTGCTTGCCGACGCTGGTCTCGCCGGAGAGCATCACCGCGTCGGTGCCGTCGATGACGGCGTTGGCGACGTCGGACGCCTCGGCGCGGGTGGGCCGGGCGTTGTCGATCATCGAGTCGAGCATCTGGGTGGCGACGATGACCGGCTTGGCGTTGCGCCGGGCCAGCTTCACGGCGCGCTTCTGGACGATGGGCACCTGCTCCAGCGGCATCTCGACGCCCAGGTCCCCGCGGGCCACCATGACCCCGTCGAAGGCGGCGACGATCTCGTCGAGCGCCTCGACGGCCTGCGGCTTCTCGATCTTGGCGATGACGGGGAGCCTGCGGCCCTCCTCGTCCATGATCCGGTGGACGTCCTTGATGTCGCGTGCGCTGCGGACGAAGGAGAGGGCGACGACGTCGAAGCCGGTGCGCAGCGCCCAGCGCAGGTCGTCCTCGTCCTTCTTGGAGAGGGCGGGCACGGAGACGGCGACACCCGGGAGGTTGAGGCCCTTGTGGTCGGAGACCACCCCGCCCTCGGCGACAGTGGTGTGCACACGGGGGCCGTCGACGGCGGTGACCTCGAGGGTGACCCGGCCGTCGTCCACGAGGACGCGCTCCCCCGGGGTGACGTCCTCGGCGAGGCCGGCGTGGGTGGTGCCGCACAGGTGGCGGTCGCCCTCGACGCCGTCCTCGACGCTGATGGTGAAGGAGTCCCCGCGTTCGAGGAGTACGGGCCCCTCGGCGAAGCGGCCCAGGCGGATCTTCGGGCCCTGAAGGTCGGCGAGGAGTCCCACGCTGCGGCCGGTCTCGTCGGCGGCCTTGCGCACCCTTCGGTACCGCTCCTCGTGCTCGGCGTGCTCACCGTGGCTGAGGTTGAAGCGGGCCACGTCCATTCCGGCGTCGACCAGGGCCTTGATCTGGTCGTACGAGTCCGTCGCGGGACCCAGGGTGCAGACGATTTTCGCTCGGCGCATGGTTCGACCCTAGGGCTTACCGGCGGGTAGCGATCTGGCGGCGCGTGACGACTCAACGGCGCGTGGGTGAAGGGGTATTGACAAGCGTTGAAATGTGCACCGGACCGCTCGGACGAGCGCGCCGGGGGCGGTCACCGGATCGAAACCTGCCGGGGGTGTTCCTGGTCGACGTGTTCAGGTCAGAATCGTCGGGCGAATCTACGCGCGTTGTGCGCCGCCGTCGTACAAGGAGAGCCTGATATGCCGTTCGACCGCCGGAAGTTCCTGAAGAAGTCCGCCGTCACGGGGGCGGGGGTGGCGCTGGCGGGTACGGTGGCCACCCCGGCGGCCGAGGCCGCTCCGCAGGCGGGACGGGGGAAGAAGCCGGTGAAGCGGTACGCACTGACCGTGATGGGCACCACGGACCTGCACGGTCACGTCTTCAACTGGGACTACTACAAGGACGCCGAGTACCAGGACCCGGCCGGCAACGCGCAGGGGCTGGCCCGCGTGTCCACGCTGGTGAACCGGATCCGCGAGGAGCGCGGCCGGGAGAACACCCTGCTGCTGGACGCGGGCGACACCATCCAGGGCACCCCGCTGACGTACTACGACGCCAAGGTGGACCCGATCACCGCGAAGGGCGGTCCGGTGCACCCGATGGCGCAGGCGATGAACGCCATCGGGTACGACGCGGTGGCGCTCGGCAACCACGAGTTCAACTACGGCATCGAGACGCTGCGGAAGTTCGAGGAGCAGTGCGACTTCCCGCTGCTGGGCGCGAACGCGCTCGACGCGAAGACCCTCAGGCCCGCCTTCCCGCCGTACTTCGTCAAGACGTTCCACGTGAAGGGCGCGCCGCCGGTGAAGGTGGCGGTGCTGGGTCTGACCAACCCGGGCATCGCGATCTGGGACAAGGCCTACGTGCAGGGCAAGCTGACCTTCCCCGGCCTGGAGGAGCAGGCGGCGAAGTGGGTGCCGAAACTGCGCTCCATGGGCGCGGACGTGGTCGTCGTGTCGGCGCACTCGGGCACGTCGGGCACCTCCTCGTACGGTGACCAGCTGCCGCATGTGGAGAACGCGGCGGCGCACGTGGCGCGGCAGGTGCCGGGCATCGACGCCATCCTGGTCGGCCACGCGCACGCGGAGATCGCCGAGCTGCGGGTGACCAACGAGAGGACCGGCAGGGAGGTCGTGCTGTCGGAGCCGCTGTGCTACGCCGAGCGGCTGACCCTCTTCGACGTCGAGCTCACCTTCGAGCGGGGCCGCTGGCGGGTGGAGTCCGTGAAGGCGTCGCTGCGGGACGCGGCGACGGTGGAGGACGACCCGCGGATCACCCGTTTGCTGGGCGACGAGCACGCGCAGGTCGTGGCGTACGTCAACCAGGTGGTGGGGACGGCGACCGAGACCCTGACGACGGTGGAGGCGCGCTACAAGGACGCGCCGATCATCGACCTGATCAGCAAGGTGCAGGAGGACGTGGTCCGGGAGGCGCTGGCGGGCACGGAGTACGCCTCGCTGCCGGTGCTGTCGCAGGCCTCGCCGTTCTCCCGGACCAGCGAGATCCCGGCGGGCGACGTGACCATCCGGGATCTCTCGAGCCTCTACGTGTACGACAACACTCTGGTGGCGAAGCTGCTGACGGGCGCTCAGGTGCGCGCGTACCTGGAGTACTCGGCGGAGTACTTCACGCAGACCGCTGCCGGCGCACCGGTGGACGTCGACAAGCTGACGAACGCGGGCGGGCGCCCGGACTACAACTACGACTACGTGTCGGGCGTGACGTACGACATCGACATCGCCCAGCCGGCCGGGTCGCGCGTCAGGAACCTGACGTTCGACGGCGTCCCGGTGGACGACGGGCAGCAGTTCGTGTTCGCGGTGAACAACTACCGTGCGAACGGCGGCGGGGCGTTCCCGCACGTGGCGTCGGCGCCGGAGCTGTGGGCGGAGTCGACCGAGATCCGCACCCGGATCGCCGAGTGGGCGACGGCCAAGGGTGTGCTCGACCCGAAGGACTTCGCGTCGGAGGACTGGCGCCTCACCCGGGACGGCACGCCGGTGTTCTGACCGCCCCTCACACGGGTGCGCGCCGGGGCGCCGCCGGTTCGTCCGGCGGCGCCCCGGCGGTGTCCCCTCCCGGTCTCAGGCCTCCTGGACGCGCAGGGCGCGGGCCAGGTCGTCGAGCCGGTCGGTGAACTGGCGGCGCAGCGCGGGCACGGGGTCGGCCTTGCGCAGCGTCTTCTCGCCGAGCTTCAGGGTCTCGGCCTCCACCGCGTGGGCGGGGAACGCCCACCGTCCTGCGGCCGTGGCGATGGCGGGGCCGCGGCGCGCGGCGACGGCCACGGCGTCCTTGAAGTAGCGCGCCACGTACGGGCGGACCAGCTCGGCCTGCTCGGGCTGCCAGAAGCCCTGCGCGGTGGCGGTGAACAGGTAGTTGGACAGGTCGTCGGAGCCGAACATGGCGTCCCAGGCGCGGGCCTTGGCATCCGGGTCGGGCAGGGCGGCCCGGCAGCGGGCGGCGCCCTCGCGCCCGGTGGCGCTGGGGTCCCGGCGCAGCTCCTCGGCGACGGCGCTCTCGTCCACCGCGCCCAGCACGGCGAGCCGGGCGAGGATCCGCCAGCGCAGCTCCGGGTCCAGCTCGGGCCCGCCGGGGACGGTTCCCTCGGCCAGCCAGGCGGCGATGGTCTCGGGGCGGGCGGCGGCGTCGATGCAGTGGCGCACCGCGACCAGGCGCAGGCCCGGGTGGTCGCCGTCCTCGGTGCGGCGGATGAGGTCGCGGCACAGGTCGGTGAGGGTGGCGAGCGCGGCGGGCCGCCGGTCCGGGGCGAGGCAGTGGTCGGCGACCTCCCCGGAGGCGAAGGCGAGGACGCCCTGGACGAGGGCGACGTCGGTCTCCTCGGGCAGGTGGGCGGCGGCGGTGGCCAGGTAGGCGGAGGGGGCCAGGTCGCCGTCGCGGACCATGTCGCGCAGGCTGTTCCAGACGACGGCCCGGGTGAGCGCGTCGGGGATGCCCGACAGCCCGCGCAGGACGGTCTCCAGGGAGGTCTCGTCGAGGCGGATCTTCGCGTAGGTCAGGTCCAGGTCGTTGGGGACGACCAGGGCGGGGCGGGTGCCGGGGCGGGGCTCCGGGGCGGCGGCCTGGGGCACGTCGGCCTCGTAGCGTTCGCGCAGGGTGAGGGTGCGTCCGTCGCTGAGGTCGCGGTCGTAGACCCCGACGGTGACCCGGTGCGGGCGGCTGCCCTCGTGGTCCAGGGTGAGGGTCCACCGGCCGGGCACCGCGTCGACGGAGGCGGTGAGCGTGTCGACGCCGCTGGTGCGCAGCCAGGCGTCGGCCCAGGCGTGCACGTCCCGCTCGGTGGCGGAGGCGAGGGAGTCGATGAACTCGGCGAGGCCGGCGTTGCCGAAGCGGTACCGCTCGAAGTGGGTGTTGATGCCGGCCAGGAAGTCCTTCTCGCCGAGCCAGGCGACGAGCTGGCGGAGGGCGGAGGCGCCCTTGGCGTAGGAGATGCCGTCGAAGTTCAGCAGCGCGGAGGCGGTGTCCTCGACGTGCTCCGGGGCGACCGGGTGGGTGGAGGGCCGCTGGTCGGCGTCGTAGCCCCAGGTCTTGCGGGAGACGCCGAAGTCGGTCCAGGTGCCCTCGCCGCGCCAGCGGGGCGGCTGCCCGCCGGGGCTCGCGGGGGTGACCTCGTTGAGGGTCTGGTAGCCCATGTACTCGGCGAAGGACTCGTTCAGCCAGATGTCGTCCCACCAGCGCAGCGTGACGAGGTCGCCGAACCACATGTGGGCCATCTCGTGGGCGACGACCATGGCGCGCCGCTGCCGCTCGGTGTCGGTGACGGCGGAGCGGTAGACGAACTCGTCGCGGAAGGTGACAAGGCCGGGGTTCTCCATGGCGCCCGCGTTGAACTCGGGCACGAAGGCCTGGTCGTAGGAGTCGAAGGGGTACGGCTCCTCGAACTTCTCGTGGTAGCGGTCGAAGCAGGCGCGGGTGATCTCGAGCAGCTCCTCGGCGTCCGCCTCCAGGTGGGGGGCGAGGGAGCGGCGGCAGTGCAGGCCGAACGGCAGGCCGCGGTGCTCGGTGCGCACGGAGTGCCAGGGTCCGGCGGCGACGGCGACCAGGTAGGTGGAGACGGGCGGGGTGGGCGCGGCCTTCCACACCCCGCCGCCGGTGTGCTCGGTGACGCCGTTGGCGAGGACCGTCCAGTGCTCGGGCGCGGTGACGGTGAGCTCGAAGACGGCCTTGAGGTCGGGCTGGTCGAAGGCGGCGAACACCCGCCGCACGTCGTCCAGGAAGAGCTGGGTGTAGACGTAGGTCTCGCCGTCGCTGGGGTCGGTGAAGCGGTGCATGCCCTCGCCGGTGCGGGAGTAGCGCATGCGCGCGTCGACCAGCAGCTCGTGCTCGCCGGCGGTGAGGTCCTTGAGCGGGAACCGGCCGTCGTCGAGGAGGGCGGGGTCCAGGGACCGGCCGTCGAGCGTGACGGAACGCAGCTCGGCGGGGTCGATCTCGACGAAGGTGTCCGCGTCCGCGCGGGCGCCGAACCTGATGAGGGTGCGGGAGTCGAACGTCTCGTCCCCGGCGGTCAGATCGAGGGCGATCGTGCAGCGGTGGACGTCGATGAGCTGTGCTCGGTTCTGCGCTTCGTCGCGCGTCAGTACGGACATGCACGCCATGCTGCCTGATGGCGTCGGCCCGGCACAGAGGTGGATGGGGTACGCGACCTATGTCCGGTCCCCGCCGAGCTCCGCGGTGTGCGCCCCCGGGGGTTGTGCGGGGGGCACGTGCGCGTGCGGGAGGGGCGGCGCGGGGCGTGCGGCGGAGGCGGCGGCCGCGTCGAGCCGGGCGCGCAGGGAGCGCATCTCGGCCTCCAGGGCGAGCCCGCGCTGGTGGGTGTCGTAGAGGTGGCGCACCTTGGTGCGCAGCGCCCAGGGGTCGACGGGGGTGGTGACGAGGTCGGCCACGCCGAGGCGGTAGGCGGCGGCGCCGAGCCGGTGGTCGCGGGCGAAGCCCGTGAGCAGGACGACGGGTATGTGCCGGGTCTGCTCCAGGCGGCGCATCCAGCGCACGACGTCGAGGCCGCCGGTGCCGGGCATGTGGACGTCGAGCAGGAGCACGCCGACGTTGCCGCGCAGCAGCTGTTTGAGGGCCTCGTCGCCGCTGGTGGCCCGGCCCAGCGGCTGTCCGAGCGGGGCCAGGGCGCTCTCCAGGGCGTACAGCGTGTCCTCGTGGTCGTCGACGAGGAGGATGCGGGCGGTGGGCGGCATGGGGCACGTCCTTCCCCGTCGGGCCGGACGCGGGGTCCGGGCGCTGACGGACGGTGCTCGTGAGCCGACAAGGCGTGCACAGCGAGCATGCACCGCGCGGGCCGCCCTGTCACTCCCCGCCGCGTCCCGGGCCCGTCTCCGGCCCGTTCAGGACCTGCCGCCCGCGGTGTCGTCCGCGATGCGCTCGTGGTGGCGGATCACCTCGGCGATGATGAACGTCAGGAACTTCTCCGCGAAGGCCGGGTCGAGCTTGGCGTTTTCGGCGAGGGCGCGCAGCCGGGCGATCTGGCGGGCCTCGCGCCCCGGGTCGGCGGGCGGCAGCCGGTGCTCGGCCTTGAGGCGGCCGACCTGCTGGGTGCACTTGAAGCGCTCGGCGAGCATGTGGACGACGGCCGCGTCGATGTTGTCGATGCTGTCGCGCAGACGGGTCAGTTCCTCGAGGACCGCGGGGTCGGCGTCGGGGGTGGCGGCGTTGCTGGTGGTCATGGCGGCTCAGCCTACGGCGGCGCGGTCCCCCGGCGGCGGCACGGCCCGTACAGTGGACGGTGTCCAGGCGCGGCGGGGGTGCGACGTGGCGAACGGCGGACCGGTGGAGCACGGTTACCCGCATCTGCGGACGGTGCGGGAGTCGGTCACGGCGCTGTACCGGCGCCTGTCGTACGACACGGTGCGCACCTTCTCGGCGAGTGTGGCGCCGGCCGACGTGGCGTTCGCGGACGTGGACGACCTGCATCTGGGGGCGCAGCGGGTGGCCCGGGAGATGGTGGCGCACTACCGGCTGCCGGACGCGCGTCTGATCGTCGGGTTCCGTGAGATGACGCATGCGGCGAACGTCGAGCTGACCGCGGGCCCGGAGTACTTCGTCGAGCTGAACGACCGGTTCCGTGACCACCGCCGGGACATCGGGGCGGCGCTGGCGCACGAGGTGGCGCACGTGTACCTGCACCGGCTGGGGCTGTCGTTCCCGTCGACCCGGGAGAACGAGATCCTCACGGACACCGTGGCGACGTATCTCGGTGCGGGGTGGCTGCTGCTGGACGCGTTCCGGGAGCACGGGGCGTCGTCGCAGAAGCTCGGGTACCTCACGCCGGAGGAGTTCGGGTACGTGCTGGCGAAGCGGGCGCTGCTGTTCGGCGAGGACCCGTCGGTGTGGTTCACCAGTCCGCAGGCGTACACGGCGTACGGCGAGGGGCTGGCGCTGGCGCGGCGGGACGCGGAGCAGCCGCCGCTGCGCGCGGCGGGCTGGACCGGGCGGCTCCGTTACGCGCGGGACCGGCGGCACGCGCAGGGGCACGCGGAGGCGCCGGAGGCGGGGCGGGAGACGGCGTACCGGTTCTCGGCGGGCGGGCGCGGCCCGCTGCGGGTGTCGTTCCCCTGTCCCACCTGCCACCAGCGGATCCGGGTGCCGGTGGCCGGGCGGGTGCGGGCGCGGTGCGGTCTGTGCCGGTCCGTGCTGGAGTGCGACACCTGACGTGCGGCTCCCTGGCCCCGCTGTCGACGACCGGCACAAGGGCGGCATTCCACCCCGGCATTCGCCCACTTCTCGGGTGTTCGCTATTTTGTTCGCCGCTGTCGTTCTGTGCGCCGCCGTCCGCCGCCGGCCGTTTTCGTCCCGACCCCGCCGAGGAGCCGGCCTGTGGAACCCGAGTCCGCCGTCACCACCTGCTACCGCCATCCACGGGTGGAATGCCATGTGCGCTGCGTCCGCTGCGAGCGGTACATCTGCCCGGACTGCATGCGCGAGGCCGCCGTGGGCCACCAGTGCCCCGACTGCGTGCGGGAGGGCGCCCGGTCGGTGCGGCAGGCGCGCACCCTGGTGGGCGGCCGGGTCTCCGTCGTGCCCGTGGTCACGTACGCGCTGATCGCCCTCAACGTGCTGGCGTACCTGGCGGAGGTGGTCCGGCCGGAGGTCGTGGACCGGTTCGCGATGGTCGGCGCGGGGCTGCTCGGCCCGGACGGCCGCCACTACGTGTGGACGCAGCCGTACCCGGCGGACTTCACCCCGGAGGGGGTCGCGGGCGGCGAGTGGTACCGGCTGCTGACCGGCGCGTTCCTGCACCTGCCGCCCACGGAGGGGACGTTCGGCGTCGTCCACGTGGTGATGAACATGGCGGTGCTGTGGAACCTGGGCCGGGTGGTCGAGCCGATGCTCGGCCGGGTCCACTACCTCGCCCTGTATCTGCTGTCGGCACTGGGCGGTTCGGTGCTGGTGCTGCTGCTCGCGCCCTCGGAGCCCACGGTCGGCGCCTCCGGCGCGCTGTTCGGGGTCGGCGCCGCCTACTACGTGGTGTCCCGGCGGGTGGGCGCCGACATGCGCGGGGTGAACCGCTTCATGACCGGGCTGCTGCTGTGGCTGGTGGTCTCCGCGCTCTTCACGTCGTGGCAGGGCCATCTGGGCGGGCTGCTGGCCGGCGGCCTGGTGGCGCTCGCGTTCGCCTGGGCGCCGCGCGACGGACGCCGCGTGCTGGTCCAGGCCGGCGCGTGCGCGGGGCTGGTGGTGCTGCTCGCCGTCCTGGCGGCGGTCAAGGTGTCGGACCTGACAGGTGGAGGGATCCCCCAGTGAAACGTGCCGGTGTGCTCTTCCTCGCGGGCGTCCCCGTGGTCGCCACGGCGGTGTACTTCGTCCTGCCGTCGGGAGCCGCCGACGCCCCCGCCGCCCCGACGTCGGTCGGCGCGCAGTCCTCCCGCGACGACGCCAAGGACCGGGCCGAGCAGGACCACGGGCAGAAGCAGGACAAGGACGACGCGATCATCGCCTCCCTGCCGCCCGGCCTCGCCGCCCCCGACCGGAAGGAGCTGGCCCACCGGCTGGTGTCGAGCGCCGAGCACTCCACCACCGACTGGCGCTCCACCTACGGGATCATCGAGGACCGCGACGACGACTGCGGCTACACCGCGGGCATCATCGGCTTCTGTACCGGCACCCACGACCTGCTCACCCTGGTGGAGCACTACACCGGGAGCCACCCCGGCAACGGCCTCGCGCGCTACCTGCCCGCCCTGCGGAAGGTCGACGGCACCGACTCGCACGAGGGACTCGACCCGGGCTTCACCGACGCGTGGAAGGCGGAGTCGGAGCTGCCGGAGTTCCGCGCGGCGCAGGAGGAGGAGCGCGACCGCGTCTACTTCGAGCCGGCGGTCCGCCTCGCCAAACTGGACGGCCTGGGCGCACTCGGCCAGTTCGTGTACTACGACGCGATGGTCTTCCACGGCACCGGCACCGACGAGAGCGGCTTCTACGCGCTGCGCGAGCGCGCCCTGAAGAAGGCGAAGACTCCCGCCGCGGGCGGCTCGGAGAAGGCGTACCTGGACGCCTTCCTCGACGTCCGCCGCGCCACCATGCTCACCCGCTACCCGGACCGCGACACCTCCCGCGTCGACACCGCGCAGCGCCGTTTCCTCCAGGCCGGGAACCTCGGGCTGGACACCCCGCTCACCTGGGAGATGTACGGGGACTCCTACACCCTGTCCTGAACATGTTGCGGCGCCTGCCCAGTCGGTCCGGTCGGGGACTGGCGGGCAGGCGCCGCGGTGTTCCGCACGCCTTTGTGCGGGACGTTCTCAGAGGTGTCAGACCGCCAGGGCGCGGTCCGTCGGGCGGATCGGGGCGGGCAGGGCGCTCGCCCCCGTCAGGAACCGGTCGCAGCCGCGGGCGGCCGAGCGGCCCTCGGCGATCGCCCACACGATGAGCGACTGGCCGCGGCCCGCGTCACCCGCGACGAACACGCCGGGCACGCTGGTCTGGAAGTCGGCGTCGCGGGCGATGTTGCCGCGCTCGTCGAGCTCAAGGCCGAACTGCTCGACCAGGCCGTTCTCCCGGTCGGTGCCGGTGAAACCCATCGCGAGGGTGACCAGTTGGGCGGGGATCTTCCGCTCCGTGCCCGGCTTCTGGGTCAGCTTGCCGTCGACGAACTCGACCTCGGTGAGGTGCAGCCACTGGACGTTGCCGTCCTCGTCGCCCTCGAAGTGGGTGGTGGAGACGGAGTAGACCCGCTCGCCGCCCTCCTCGTGCGCGCTGGTGACCTTGTACAGCATGGGGAACGTCGGCCAGGGCTGGGCGATCGGGTCCCGCTCGTCGTTCGGGCGGGGCATGATCTCCAGCTGCGTCACCGAGGCGGCGCCCTGTCGGTGGGCGGTGCCCACGCAGTCGGCGCCGGTGTCGCCGCCGCCGATCACGACGACGTGCTTGCCCTCGGCGGTGATGGGAGGGGAGACGTAGTCGCCCTCCTGCACCTTGTTCGCCAGCGGCAGGTACTCCATCGCCTGGTGGATGCCCTTGAGCTCGCGGCCGGGCACCGGCAGGTCGCGCGCGGTGGTGGCGCCGACGGCGAGGACCACGGCGTCGTACCGCTTGCGCAGCGCGGTGGCGGGCATGTCGCGGCCGATCTCGACGCCGGTGCGGAACTTGGTGCCCTCCGCGCGCATCTGCTCGATCCGGCGGTTGATGTGCCGCTTCTCCATCTTGAACTCGGGGATGCCGTACCGGAGGAGGCCTCCGATGCGGTCCGCGCGCTCGTAGACGGCGACGGTGTGGCCGGCCCGGGTCAGCTGCTGGGCGGCGGCCAGACCCGCGGGTCCTGAGCCGACCACCGCGACGGTCTTGCCGGACAGGCGCTCGGGGATCTGCGGCGCGACGTCGCCGGTCTCCCACGCCTTGTCGATGATCGAGACCTCGACGTTCTTGATGGTGACCGGCGGCTGGTTGATGCCGAGCACGCACGCCGACTCGCACGGGGCGGGGCACAGCCGCCCGGTGAACTCGGGGAAGTTGTTCGTGGCGTGCAGCCGGTCGCTCGCCGCGCCCCAGTCCTCGCGGTAGGCGTAGTCGTTCCACTCGGGGATGAGGTTCCCGAGCGGACAGCCGTTGTGGCAGAACGGGATGCCGCAGTCCATGCAGCGGCTGGCCTGCTTGCTGATGATCGGCAGCAGGGAGCCGGGGACGTAGACCTCGTTCCAGTCCTTCTTGCGCTCCTCGGCCGGCCGGGACGTGGCGACCTCGCGGCCGTGGTTCAGAAAGCCCTTCGGGTCAGCCATTGATCGCCGCCTCCATCATCTTCTCGGTGATCTCGGTCTCGGACAGACCGGCTCGCTCGGCGGCGTCCTTGGCGGCGAGCACTGCCTTGTACGTGCTGGGGATGATCTTGCTGAAGCGCTCCACGGCGGTGTCCCAGTCGGCGAGCAGCTTCTCGGCGACGGTGGAGCCCGTCTCCTCCTGGTGCCGGCGGACCACGTCGTGCAGCCACTGCTTGTCGGCGTCGTCCAGCGCCTCGACGGAGGCGAGGTTGCCGGCGTTGACGTTGTCCCGGTCCAGGTCGATGACGTACGCGACGCCACCGGACATGCCGGCCGCGAAGTTGCGCCCGGTCTCGCCGAGGACGACCGCGTGACCGCCCGTCATGTACTCGCAGCCGTGGTCGCCCACGCCCTCGGAGACGACCAGCGCGCCGGAGTTGCGGACGCAGAACCGCTCGCCGGTCTTGCCGCGCAGGAACATCTCGCCGCCGGTGGCGCCGTAGGCGAGCGTGTTGCCCGCGATGACGCTGTACTCGGCGAGGTGGTCGGCGCCGCGGTCCGGGCGGACCACGATCCGGCCGCCGGACAGGCCCTTGCCGACGTAGTCGTTGGCGTCGCCCTCCAGGCGCAGCGTGACACCGCGCGGGACGAAGGCGCCGAACGACTGGCCGGCGGAGCCGGTGAAGGTGATGTCGATGGTGTCGTCGGGCAGGCCCGCGCCGCCGAACTTCTTGGTCACCTCGTGGCCGAGCATGGTGCCGACCGTGCGGTTGATGTTGCGGATGGCGACCTGGGCGCGCACCGGCTGGGCGTCCTCGGCCCCCGAGGCGGAGAGCGCGTCGGCGGCGAGCTTGATCAGCTCGTTGTCGAGCGCCTTCTCCAGGCCGTGGTCCTGGCCGACCACCTGGTGGCGGGCGGCGCCCTCGGGCAGCTCGGGCACGTGGAACAGCGGCTCGAGCTCCAGGCCCTGCGCCTTCCAGTGGTTCACCGCGCGGGTCACGTCCAGCACCTCGGCGTGGCCGACGGCCTCGTCGATGGAGCGGAAGCCCAGCTCGGCGAGGAGCTCGCGGACCTCCTCGGCGATGAACCGGAAGAAGTTCACCACGTACTCGGCCTTGCCGGAGTAGCGGTCACGCAGCACCGGGTTCTGGGTGGCGATGCCGACCGGGCAGGTGTCCAGATGGCAGACGCGCATCATGACGCAGCCGGAGACGACGAGCGGCGCGGTGGCGAAGCCGAACTCCTCGGCGCCGAGCAGCGCGGCGATCACCACGTCGCGGCCGGTCTTCAGCTGGCCGTCGGTCTGCACGACGATGCGGTCGCGCAGGCCGTTGAGCAGCAGGGTCTGCTGGGTCTCGGCGAGGCCGAGCTCCCAGGGGCCGCCGGCGTGCTTCAGCGACGTCAGCGGGGAGGCGCCGGTGCCGCCGTCGTGGCCGGAGATCAGCACGACGTCCGCGTGGGCCTTGGAGACGCCCGCGGCGACGGTGCCGACGCCGACCTCGGAGACCAGCTTGACGTGAATGCGCGCCTGGGGGTTGGCGTTCTTCAGGTCGTGGATCAGCTGGGCGAGGTCCTCGATCGAGTAGATGTCGTGGTGCGGCGGCGGGGAGATGAGCCCCACGCCCGGCGTCGAGTGACGCGTCTTCGCGACCCACGGGTAGACCTTGTGGCCGGGCAGCTGGCCGCCCTCGCCGGGCTTGGCGCCCTGGGCCATCTTGATCTGGATGTCGTCGGAGTTGACCAGGTACTCGGACGTCACGCCGAAGCGGCCGGAGGCGACCTGCTTGATGGACGACCGGCGGGCCGGGTCGTACAGGCGCTCCGGGTCCTCGCCGCCCTCACCGGTGTTGGACTTGCCGCCCAGCTGGTTCATGGCGATGGCGAGGGTCTCGTGCGCCTCCTGCGAGATGGAGCCGTACGACATGGCGCCGGTGGAGAACCGCTTGACGATCTCGGAGACCGGCTCGACCTCCTCCACCGGGATGGGCTGCCGGCCGGACTTGAAGCCGAACAGGCCGCGCAGCGTCATCAGCCGCTCGGACTGCTCGTTCACGCGCTCCGTGTACTTCTTGAAGATGTCGTAGCGGCCCGAGCGGGTGGAGTGCTGGAGGCGGAAGACCGTCTCCGGGTCGAACAGGTGCGGCTCGCCCTCACGGCGCCACTGGTACTCGCCGCCGATGTCCAGCGCGCGGTGCGCCGGGGCGATGCCGGAGGCGGGGTACGCCTTGGCGTGGCGGGCGGCGACCTCCTTGGCGATCACGTCGATGCCGACGCCGCCGATCTTGCTGGTGGTGCCGTTGAAGTACTTCTCGACGAAGGACTCCTCCAGGCCGACGGCCTCGAAGACCTGCGCGCCGCGGTAGGAGGCGACCGTGGAGATGCCCATCTTGGACATCACCTTCAGGACGCCCTTGCCCAGGGCGTGGATGAGGTTGCGGATGGCCTTCTCGGGCTCGCCGTCGACGGCCTGCAGGAAGGTGCCCGCGCGGACCAGGTCCTCGACGGACTCCATGGCCAGGTACGGGTTGACCGCGGCGGCGCCGTAGCCGATGAGCAGGGCGACGTGGTGGACCTCGCGGACGTCGCCGGCCTCGACCAGCAGGCCCACCTGGGTGCGCTGCTTGGTGCGGATGAGGTGGTGGTGGACGGCCGCGGTGAGCAGCAGCGACGGGATCGGCGCGTGCTCGGCGTCGGAGTGCCGGTCGGACAGGACGATCAGCCGGGCGCCGTTCTCGATGGCGGAGTCGGCCTCGGCGCAGATGTCCTCGATGCGGGCGGCGAGGGCCTCGCCGCCGCCGGCCACCCGGTACAGGCCGGAGAGGGTCGCGGCCTTGAAGCCGGGCATGTCGCCGTCGGCGTTGATGTGGATGAGCTTGGCCAGCTCGTCGTTGTCGATGACCGGGAAGGGCAGCGTGACGCTGCGACACGCGGCGGCCGTCGGCTCCAGCAGGTTGCCCTGCGGGCCGAGCGAGGAGCGCAGGGAGGTGACCAGCTCCTCGCGGATCGCGTCCAGCGGCGGGTTGGTGACCTGCGCGAACAGCTGGGTGAAGTAGTCGAACAGCAGCCGCGGGCGCTCGCTGAGCGCGGCGATCGGCGAGTCGGTGCCCATGGAGCCGATGGGCTCGGCGCCGGTCTTGGCCATCGGCGCGAGGAGGACGCGCAGCTCCTCCTCGGTGTAGCCGAAGGTCTGCTGGCGGCGGGTGACCGAGGCGTGCGTGTGCACGATGTGCTCGCGCTCGGGCAGGTCGGACAGCTCGATCTCGCCGGCCTCGAGCCACTCCTCGTAGGGGTGCTCGGCGGCGAGCTGCGACTTGATCTCGTCGTCCTCGATGATCCGGTGTTCGGCGGTGTCCACGAGGAACATGCGGCCGGGCTGCAGACGGCCCTTGCGGACGACCCTCGCCGGGTCGATGTCGAGGACGCCGACCTCCGAGCCGAGGACGACCAGGCCGTCGTCGGTGACCCAGTAGCGGCCGGGGCGCAGGCCGTTGCGGTCGAGCACGGCGCCGACCTGGGTGCCGTCGGTGAAGGTGACGCAGGCCGGGCCGTCCCAGGGCTCCATCATCGTGGAGTGGTACTGGTAGAAGGCGCGCCGGGCCGGGTCCATGGAGTCGTGGTTCTCCCACGCCTCCGGGATCATCATCAGCACGGAGTGGGGCAGCGAACGGCCGCCCAGGTGCAGCAGCTCCAGCACCTCGTCGAAGGACGCGGAGTCGGACGCGTCGGGCGTGCAGACCGGGAAAATACGCTCGAGGTCCTTCTCCGTGCCGAACAGGTCGGACATCAGCTGGGACTCACGGGCGCGCATCCAGTTGCGGTTGCCCTTGACGGTGTTGATCTCACCGTTGTGCGCGACGAAGCGGTACGGGTGCGCGAGCGGCCACGACGGGAAGGTGTTCGTGGAGAACCGGGAGTGGACCAGGGCGATCGCGGAGCCGAAGCGGCGGTCGGAGAGGTCCGGGAAGAAGGGCTCGAGCTGGCCGGTGGTCAGCATGCCCTTGTAGACGATGGTCCGCGCGGACAGCGACGGGAAGTAGACGCCCACTTCGCGCTCGGCGCGCTTGCGCACCACGAACGCCTTGCGGTCCAGGTCGATGCCCGTGCCGGCCCCGTCGGTGACGAAGAGCTGACGGAAGACCGGCATGGTCGAGCGTGCGGTGGCGCCGAGCAGCTGGGGCGCGACCGGCACCTCGCGCCAGCCGAGGACGGTGAGCCCCTCGGCGGCGGCGATCTCCTCGATGCGGGCGACGGCCTCGCCGGTGCCCTGCTCGGGGAGGAAGGCGATGCCGACGGCGTAGCCGCCCGCCGCGGGCAGCTCGAATCCGGCCACCTCGCGGAAGAAGGCGTCCGGGATCTGGGAGAGGATGCCCGCGCCGTCGCCGGAGTCCGGCTCGGAACCGGTGGCGCCTCGGTGCTCGAGGTTGCGCAGGACGGTGAGGGCCTGCTCGACCAGGGTGTGGGACGCCTCGCCGGTAAGGGTGGCGACGAAGCCGACGCCGCAGGCGTCGTGCTCGTTGCGGGGGTCGTACATACCCTGCGCAGCAGGGCGAGCATCCATGAACGACCAGCTCGCGCGGTCGTTCGAGGAATGCTGGGACGGCTGGCGCGGCGTACGCATCGGCTCTCCCGTCGTCGTCAATTGGCATTCGTGCAAGTGCCGAGGGACGACGTTGGCCCTCTGCGTGGCTAAATTTCGTGCAGGTTACATGATGGAGTGACTCTCGGGAACCGGGATAATCCGTTCCAGCATGCGGACATCGTCCGGGTCGCGCGGGGTTCCGCGCCCGTCGACGGAGGCTGTGGGGGGCCTGTCCGGACAGAACAGATCGGTGTCCGTCGGCCCGATGGCGGGACGAGGCCTCTTCGCCTCCTCCGCCGGGCACGCCGTCGGCCTCGTTGCCTGCAGCGCGTACGGCTCATGCCCACTGGTCACACACTCGAAACCAGCGAGTAATGATTATTTATGCGACGCTCCGCATAGGCGCAAGAGGTCATCCTACGGCGATTCCGAAAAGCGACCCCAGGGCGTACGTCACACCGGCCGCCGCGCCGCCGAGCGCGAGCTGCCGCAGACCGCTGTACCACCAGGAGCGCGCCGTGACCTTCGCCACCACGGCCCCGCACAGGAAGAGCCCGAGCAGCGCGACCAGCACGGCCGGCCACAGGCTGCTCGCGCCGAGCAGGTAGGGCAGGACCGGCAGCAGCGCGCCCAGCGCGAAGGACCCGAAGCTGGAGACCGCGGCGACGGTCGGCGAGGGCAGGTCGCCGGGGTCGATGCCCAGTTCCTCGCGGGCGTGTATCTCCAGCGCCTGCTCGGGGTCGCGGGAGAGCTGCCGCGCGACCTCGCGGGCCAGGCCGGGCTCCACGCCGCGCGACTCGTAGAGCGCGGCCAGCTCGGCCTCCTCGTCCTTGGGGTGTTTGCGCAGCTCCCTGCGCTCCACGTCCAGCTCGGCCTCGACCAGCTCGCGCTGGGAGGCCACGGAGGTGTACTCGCCGGCCGCCATGGAGAAGGCGCCGGCGGCCAGTCCGGCGAGGCCGCTGAGGACGATCGTCTGCTGGCTGACGGCGCCGCCCGCGACGCCGGTCATCAGGGCGAGGTTGGAGACCAGGCCGTCCATGGCGCCGAACACCGCGGGGCGCAGCCATCCCCCGTTGACGTCGCGGTGGGTGTGGTTGTCGCGGTGCGCCTCGTGGAGCGTCGCCTCGGTCTCGATGATGGCCATGCCGGATCCCCCTGGGCTCTGCAGGCGCCTCACTTCCGGACACCCGCGCGGATGCGAATTGGACTCATTCCAATTTTTGACGCCGCCCAGTCTACGCCTCGGCGGAACCCCCTGCCAGCAAGGAAAGGCTGCGCTAACCAGCGCTTTTGCCTCCTGCCCCGGTCCGCTCGGACGCCCCGCGCATCTCGTCCGGGTGACGCTCCCACGCACGAGGCTGCGGCGGACACGGCACCGGGGACAGTTCCGCAAAGGGCCGGCGCCCCACGGGGCGCGGCTGAGAGGAGAGCCGCGTATGGCATCGACCGCCCGCATCCCCTCGGCGCCCGCGCCCGGGGACGCCCCCGGGCTTCGCGAACGGGCCCGCGGCGCACTGCTCGGCCTGGCAGTCGGCGACGCGCTGGGCGCCCCCGCCGAGAACTTGAAGCCCTCCGAGATCCGCGCGAAGTGGGGCCGCGTCACGGGCTACGTGAGCGACCCCCCGGCCGGCACGGACGACACCGAGTACGCGATCTTCTCGGGCCTGCTGGCCGCCCGGCACGGCTCCGCGCTCACCCCCGCGCACGTCGAGGCGGCCTGGCACGAGTGGATCGCGGACCGTGCCGAGGGCCCCTTCCGAGGCGCCGGCTTCAGCGAGCGGGGCACCCTGGAGAACCTGCGCCGGGGCCTGGCCGCGCCCATCTCCGCCCAGCACCGCCACGCCTGGAGCGACGGGCTGGCGATGCGGGCGGCGCCGTACGGCGTGCACGCGGCCGGGCGCCCCGACGAGGCGGCCCGGCTCGCGGCGATCGACGGCTCGGTCAGCCACGACGGGGAGGGCATCTACGGCGGCCGGGCGGTCGCGGCGGGCGTCGCGGCGGCCATGGCCGGGGCGCCGGTGGTCACGGTCGTGGCCTCGGCGCTCGCGGTGGTGCCGGAGGACTCCTGGACCGCCCGCTCGCTGCGCCGCGCGGTGACCGCCGCCCACCACGGCGAGCGGGCGGTCCGCACCGCGGTGGTGATCGGCGGCTACCCCTGGACCGACCTGGCCCCGGAGGCGGTGGCCCTGGCCTTCGGCGCCTACGCGGCGGCCGACGGCGACTTCGAACAGGCGGTGCTGACCGCCGTGAACATGGGCCGCGACGCCGACACCACGGCCGCCGTGGCCGGTGCGCTGGCCGGTGCGACCCAGGGTGTCGCCGCCGTCCCCGAACGCTGGGCCGCGGCCATCACCCCGGCCCGCGGCACCTGTCTGCCCGCCATGGCCGGCCACCACGTCCTCGACATCGCGGACCTGCTGACCCCGGAGACCCCCACATGACCTCCACCACCCCCGCCCCCGTCACCGACGGCACCCTCGCCCCCGCACCCGGGCAGGACGACGCGGCCCCGGCGCCGCGCACGCCCGACGCGCCCGCACCCCGTCCGCCCCGCGCGGCCGTCGAGGGCCTGCTCCTCGGACTCGCCGCCGGGGACGCCGCCGGCTGGCCGGCCGCCCGGCACCGGGCCGCCCGCATGCCCGAGTGGACCCGGCGCCTCACCCGCGAGCTGGACACCTTCGCCGAGCAGAACGCCACCACCACGCTCCCGGTCCCCATCGCCCTGAACCAGCCTCCCGAACCGCTCCGCCTCGGCCCGTCCGACGACGCCGAGTGGGCCGCGTTCGCCGCCGAGGCGGTGCTGCGCGCGGGCGACGACATGGTGCTCGGCGACCTGAGCCGGGAGCGCCGCACCCGCGCCGCCATCGACCTCACCTGGAACGCGGTCGCGGCCGAGGTCGCCGCCGCCACCGAGCGGGCCCCCGAGACCGAGTCCGCCGTGCTGCCGCTGCGCGCCCGTATCTCCGTGCGCGCAGGACTCGGCAACCTCGCCACCGGGCTGCGCCCGCCCGCCTCCGGCCACGACAACCCGCACTACTTCGACGACGCCGCCTGCGTCCGGGCCTGCGTGCTGGCCGTGGCCCACCCGGGCGACCCCCGGGCCGCCGCCGACCTCGCCGAGTTCGACGCCCGCTACACCCAGGACGGCGACGGTGTGCACGGCGCCCGCGCCATGGCCGCCGCCGTGTCCCTGGCGCTCACCGGGGGCGATCCGGCCGCCTGCGCGGCCGCCGCCTGCGCCGAACTGCCCGAGGACACCGAGATCGGCCGCAACGCCCGGCACGCCCTGGCGCTCGCGGCGGACGCCGACAGCGCCTTCGCCCTGGTACCGCCGTTGGAGCACCAGATCGTCGACCACGTCTACAGCTACGGCGTCGCCGCCGCCGAGACCGTCCCCGTCGCCCTCGCCCTGACCACCGCCGCCCGCGGGCGGATCGCGGAGGCGGTCCCGGCGGCGGCCTGTCTGTCCCGGGTCGCGGACTCCGCCCCGGCCCTGGCCGGCGCCCTCACCGGCGCGCTGGGCGGGAGTGCCGCGATCCCCGCGTCCTGGCGGGAGAGCTGCCGCACCCTGTCCGGCTGCGTCCTCCCCCGGCTCACCGGGACGGACCTGGTGGAACTCGCCGGACTGCTGGAAGCCGCCCGACCGACCGCCCCCGGAGGATGATCCCGGCATGACGCACGAAGACACCGAAAACACTCCCGCCCTGGACGAGCGGATCACCGGGGCGCTGGTGGGGGCGGCCGTCGGCGACGCCCTCGGCGGCCCGGTCGAGGGGTACTCCCCCGAACAGATCGCCGAGCGCCACGGCGGCCGCGTGCACGGCGTCGTCGGCCCGTGGCACGGCGACGACTGGCGCACCGCCCGGCCGATCGCGCCGTACCACAAGGGCGACGGGCACGTCACCGACGACACCCTGATGACCCACGCGCTGGTCCGGGTGTACGCGCGGGTCCGCGACCATCTGGACGCCTACGCGGTCGCCGACCACCTGGTCCCGGACCTGATGACGAACCCGCGCTGGATCCCGGAGCTGGAGGCGGAGACGCTCCCCCTGCACCGGATCTTCCTCGCCGAGAAGTGGCTGGTGGCCCGGCTGCACTACGGTCACGTCGACCCGCGCGAGGCGGGCGTGGGCAACATCGTCAACTGCGGCGCCGCGATGTACATGGCCCCCGTCGGCCTGGTCAACGCCGCCCACCCGGCCGCCGCGTACGCCGAGGCCCTGGACGTGGCGGGCGCCCACCAGTCGTCGTACGGCAGGGAGGCGGCCGGGGTGTTCGCGGCGGCCGTGGCGGCGGCCTGCGCGCCGGACGCGACCCCGGACTCCGTCGTCGCCGCGTGCCTGTCCCTGGCCAAGGACGGCACCCGGGAGGCGATCGAGAAGGTCTGCGAGGAGGCCTCGCTCCACACCGACGTCGAGTCGGCGCTGCGCCCGCTGCGCGAGGCGGTCGCCCCCTACGACACCGTCGGGCCCGACTACCGCTCCCCCTCGCTGGGCGCGCGGCGGCCGTCGCGGCTGCACGCGATCGAGGAACTGCCGGTCGCGCTCGGCATGGTGGTGGCCGCTCGCGGCGACTTCCGGCACGCCGTGCTGGGCGCGGTGAACTACGGCCGTGACTGCGACTCCATCGCCACGATGGCCGGGGCGGTGACCGGCGCGCTCGGCTCCCCGGTGCCCGAGGAGTGGGCCAAGACCGTCGCGGAGGCCAGCCGCCTCGACCTGTGGGTGCCGGCCGCCACGCTCACCTCGGTGGCCCGCGACGTCTTCGCCCGGGACGTGGAGCGCCGCCGCGCCCACGAGCGGGCGTTCGCGCGGCTCGGAGGTGCCGGATGCTCCGACTGACCTGGGTCCAGCCCGAGGACCTCGTCGGCCACGAACTGCGCCAGGCCGCGCTGGACGGCCGGGAGGCGTCGGCGGTCGCCGCCCGCTGGCACGCGGCGGGCGGCCCTCCGGCCCCGCTCGCCGCCGGCGCCTCCCCCCGCACCGTCTCCCGCTACCTCCGGCTGCTGGCCTGCGACCTGCTGGACGAGCTGGCCGAGCTGCCGAGCGCCCTCGCCGACGACGAGCCCTCCGACCTCGCCGCGATCCAGGCGCTGTGCCCCGAGTGGCCCCTCCCCCCCGGCGCCCCGGCCGCCTGGGACGGACCCGTGTTCGAGGCGCGGCTGGAGGCGGCCTGGCTCGGTCGCGCGGCCGGCTGTCTGCTGGGCAAGCCGGTGGAGAAGCTGCCGCTCGCCGCGATCCGCGCCTTGGCCCGCGCCGCCGGCAACTGGCCGCTGAGCGGCTGGTTCACCGCCCGGGGCGTCCCCGCCGAGCTGCTGGCGGAGCGCCCCTGGAACCGGCGCTCCGCCCCCGTCTCCCTCGCCGAGAACATCGACGGCATGCCCGAGGACGACGACCTGAACTATCCGCTGCTCGCCCTGCTGGTGCTGCGCCGCCACGGTCGTCGCTTCACCACCGCGGACGTGGCCCGCGTCTGGCTCGACGAGCTGCCCGCGGGCCGCGCCTTCACCGCCGAGCGCATCGCCTACCGCAACCTGCTCTGCGGGCTCGAACCGCCGCTGACCGCCCGCCACCGCAACCCGTTCCGCGAGTGGATCGGCGCCCTGATCCGCGCCGACGCGCACGGCTGGACCAACCCGGGCGACCCGGGCGCCGCGGCCGAGCAGGCGTACCGCGACGCCGCCCTCACCCACACCGCCAGCGGCGTCTACGCGGCCATGTTCACCGCCGCCGTCATCGCCGCCGCGGCGGGCGGCGAGCGGGACGTCCACGCCTGTCTGCGCACCGGCCTCACCGTCGTCCCGCCCCGCTCCCGGCTCGCCCGAGCCGTGCGCGACGCCGTGGGGCTGGCCCGCGAGCACCGGGACTTCGACACCGTCGTCGACCTGCTGCACGAGGAGCACGGCGCCACCCACCACTGGGTGCACGCCGTCCCCAACACCGCTCTGCTGGCCGCCGCCCTCACCCATGCCGACGGGGACTTCACCGCCTCGATCTGCCGCGCGGTGTCCGGCGGCTGGGACACCGACTCGGTGGGCGCCACCGCCGGCAGCGTCGCCGGGCTGCTCGCCGGCTCGCCCCGCGCGCTCCCCGAGCGCTGGACGGCCCCGCTGAAGAACCGCCTGGCCACCTCCGTCGGCGACTTCGACGGCACCGGCTTCGACACCCTGGCCCGTCTCACCCATCTGGAGGCGTCCCGCCCATGACTCCCCCCGACCCGGCCCCCGCCGCACCGCACGCCGCTCCCCCGCTGGCCGGCCTGCGCGTACTGGACCTCGCCACCCTGTTCGCCGGCCCCCTCGCGGCCACCCTGCTCGGCGACTTCGGCGCCGACGTCGTCAAGGTCGAGCACCCGAGGAAGCCGGACCCCTCGCGCGGACACGGACCGTCCAAGGACGGCGTCGGCCTGTGGTGGAAGGTGCTCGGCCGCAACAAGCGGGCCATCACCCTCGACCTGTCCACCCCGGGCGGCCGGGACACGCTGCTGCGCCTGGTGCGCACCGCCGACGTGGTCGTGGAGAACTTCCGCCCCGGCACCCTGGAGAAGTGGGACCTGGGCTGGCCCGAGCTGTCCGCGGCCAACCCCCGGTTGGTGCTGGCGCGGGTCACCGGCTTCGGCCAGTTCGGCCCGTACGCGCACCGGCCGGGCTTCGGCACCCTCGCCGAGGCGATGAGCGGCTTCGCCGCGCTCACCGGCGAACCGGACGCGGCGCCGACCCTGCCGCCGTTCGGCCTCGCCGACTCCGTCGCGGGCCTCACCACCGCGTACGCGATCATGACGGCGCTCGCTGCCCGCGACCGCACGGGCCAGGGGCAGGTCGTCGACACGGCGCTGATCGAGCCGATCCTCGCCGCACTCGGTCCCCACCCCACCTGGTACGACCAGCTCGGGTACGTCCAGCCGCGCACCGGCAACCGGTCGCAGAACAACGCCCCGCGCGGCACCTACCTCACCGCCGACGGCACCTGGGTCGCCGTCTCCACCTCGGCTCAGTCGATCGCCGAGCGGGTGATGGTCCTGGTGGGGCGCCCCGACCTGGTCGAGGCGCCCTGGTTCGCCACCGGCGAGGGCCGGGCCCGGCACGCGGACGTGCTGGACGAGGCGGTCGGCGGCTGGATCGCCCTCCACAGCCGCGCCGACGTGCTGGCCGCGTTCGAGAAGGCGGAGGCGGCCGTCGCCCCGGTGCAGGACGTCCGGGACGTCATGGCGGACCCGCAGTACCAGGCCCTCTCCACCGTCACCACGGTCGACGACCCGGAGCTGGGACCGCTGCGCATGCAGAACGTGCTGTTCCGGCTCTCCGCCACCCCGGGGGCGATCCGCTGGGCGGGCCGCCCGCACGGCGCGGACACCGAGGAGGTGCTGACCGAGCTGGGCCTCACCCCGGCCGACCTGGCGGAGCTGCGGGCGGAGGGCGCCGCATGAAGAGCATCCCGCTGACCTGGCTGTACGCCCCGGGCGACCGACCCGACGTGGTGGCGAAGGCGCTCACGGCGGGGGCGGACGTGGTGGTGGTCGACCTGGAGGACGCGGTGGCCCCGGACCGCAAGGCGTACGCCCGCGCGGCCACCGCCGAGCTGCTGCGCGACCCGCAGCCGGTGCCGGTGCACGTCCGCGTCAACGCCTTCGCCGGGCCCTGGGGACCGGCCGACGTGGCGGCGCTGGCCCCGGCGCCGGGCCTGTCCGGGCTGCGGCTGCCGAAGGTGTCCTCCCCGTCCGACGTGGTGCGGGTCGCCCGCCGGGCCGTCTCCGCGCGCGGCGGCTCCCCGCCCCTGTACGCGCTGCTGGAGAGCGCGCTGGGCGTCGAGCACGCCCACGCCGTGGCCACCGCGCACCCGGCGCTGCGCGGAATCACGCTCGGCGAGGCGGACCTGCGGGCCGACCTGGGGGTGCGCGAGGACGCGGGTCTTGACTGGTGCCGGGCACGGGTGGTGGTCGCGGCCCGCGCTGCGGGGCTGGCCCCGCCTGCCCAGTCGGTGCACCCGGACATCCGCGACCTGGACGGCCTGGAGGCGTCCTGCGTGCGCGGGCGCGCCCTGGGCTTCCTGGGCAGGGCGGCGATCCATCCGCGCCAGCTCCCGGTCATCGAGCGGGCCTATCTGCCCACGGAACGGGAGATCGAGCAGGCGGAGAGGGTCCTCAAGGCGGCGGCGGCCACGCAGGGCGCGCAGGCGCTGCCGGACGGCACGTTCGTGGACGCGGCGGTGGTGACGGCGGCGCACCGGACGCTGGCGCTGGCGCACAAGCGGTGACCGGCCCGGACGCGCCGAGGGCGCCCGGGGTGTCCCCGGGCGCCCTCGGCGTGCGTACGCGGGTCGGTCAGCCCTTCTTGGCCGACCCGGCCCCGTCCTTGGATTCCTCCGGCTCCTCGGCGCCCTCCTGCTCCGCGGACGCCTCGGGCTCGTCCGGCTTCCCGGGCCTACCGGAGTCCTCGGTGTCCGGGGCGTCGCCCGTCGTCGCCTCCTCGGCGGGGGCGTCCTTCCCGGTCGCGTCGCCGTCGGTCTTCTTCGCGTCGGCGGCCGGGCCCTCGCCGTCGCCGGCGCCCGGCTCGACCACGGCCTCCCGGCCCGGACGCTTCCGGGCGGACAGCACGATGTAGAGCACCGCCAGCAGGAAGACCAGGAGGGCCGTCCAGTTGTTCAGCCGCAGGCCGAGGATGTGGTGGGCCTCGTCGACCCGCATGTACTCGATCCAGAAGCGGCCCGCGCAGTACCCGGCGACGTACAGCGCGAAGGCGCGGCCGTGTCCGAGTTCGAAGCGCCGGTCCGCCCAGATGACCAGCAGCGCCACGCCGACGCACCACAGCGACTCGTAGAGGAAGGTCGGGTGGTAGGTGCCCGGCATCCGGCCGTCGGCGGAGGAGGTGATCTCCACGGCCCACGGCAGGTCGGTCTCCCGCCCGTACAGCTCCTGGTTGAACCAGTTGCCCCAGCGGCCGATGGCCTGGGCGAGCGCGATGCCGGGGGCGATGGCGTCGGCGTAGGCGGGAAGGGGGATGCCGCGGCGGCGGCAGCCGATCCACGCGCCGAGCGCGCCCAGGGCGATGGCGCCCCAGATGCCGAGGCCGCCCTCCCAGATCTTGAAGGCGTCCACCCAGTCACGGCCCTCGCTGAAGTACAGCTGGTAGTCCGTGACCACGTGGTAGAGCCGGCCGCCGACCAGGCCGAACGGCACGGCCCAGACAGCGATGTCCGCCACCGTGCCGGCCCGCCCGCCCCGGGCGATCCAGCGCTTGTTGCCGAGCCAGACGGCTACGAAGACGCCGATGATGATGCAGAACGCGTAGCCGCGCAGCGGAACGGGGCCGAGGTACAGCACCCCGCTCGACGGGCTGGGAATGTAGGCAAGTTCCATGGCAGGACCGACGCTACCGTGCCGGACCGCCCGTACGGCAGGCAGCCCGGCTACGGCTCCATAACAGGCCCCGGTGAAAGGGCCCTAGGACTTGTTCGCCTCCTCGACCATCTGCTTGAGCTTCTCGGGCGTCATGGAACGGTCCTGGTAGATGTTCTGCCCCTCGAACAGCACCGTCGGGGTGCCGCTGAAGCCGCCCTTCTGGAAGGCCTCGTTGGACTTGACCACCCAGCTGTCGTGCGTGCCGTCCTCGACGCAGGTGCGGAACTCGGGGGTGTCGAGCCCGTCGACCTTGCTCGCCAGGTCGAACAGCTTGTCGTCGCTGGAGAAGGCGTCGTCGCTCTCCATCGGCTGGTTCTCGAACAGCACGTCGTGGTACGCGGTGAACTTCCCCGCGTCCTGGGCGCACGCGGCGGCGTTGGCCGCGTTCAGCGAGCCGCTGCCGCCGAGGCCGCCGTCGATCAGCGTGACCAGGTGGTACTCGACCTTCAGCTTGCCGGCCTCGGTCAGCTCGTTCAGCGTCGAGCTGTAGGTCTGCTCGAAGGCCTTGCAGGCGGGGCAGCGGAAGTCCTCCCAGACCGTGAGGGTGGCCTTGGCGTTCTCCTCGCCGACCGGGATGGCCAAGGCGTCCTTGCCCTGGGCCCCCGAGGGCGCCACCACCGGGCCGGACGCCTTGCTCTCGTCGTCCCCGCCGGAGTTGGCCGCGACGACGCCGATCACCGCCGCGAGTCCCAGGACGCAGACCACGCTCGCGCCCACGATCAGGGTGCGGCGCCGCTTCTCCGCCGTCTTCTGCTTCTCGCGCTCTGCCGCCATCCGCTCCCGGGCGGTGCGCTTTCCCTCACGGTTCTTGTCGCTCACACCCCGCAGAACGAACCGGGGAGGCACCCAGCGCCTCCCCGGTCCCAGGTCCACCCGTACGAGGGACCCCGACGGCCCGCCGGGGACGGCCGGCCGGTGCGGTCACACCTGTCCGCGCACGCCCTTGGCCAGCTCACCGGCGAGAGCGCGGACGGCCTCGACGCCCGCGGCGTCGTCGGGCGCGTCCAGCATCCGCTTCACGAAGGCCGAGCCGACGATCACCCCGTCGGCGAACCGGGCGACCTCCGCGGCCTGCGCCGGGTTGGACACTCCGAGTCCGACGCAGACGGGGGTGTCGGTGGTGGCACGGGTGCGCCGCACCAGGTCCTCGGCCTGGGAGCTGACCGACGCGCGGGTGCCGGTGACGCCCATGAGGGAGGCGGCGTAGACGAAGCCGCTGCCGGCCGCGGTGATCTCGGCGAGCCGCTCGTCCTTGCTGCTGGGCGCGACCACGAAGACGGTGGCCAGCCCGTGCTTCTCGGCGTGCTCGCGCCACAGCGCGGACTCCTGGACCGGCAGGTCGGGCAGGATGCACCCGGCGCCCCCGGCCTCCGCAAGTTCGGCGGTGAACCGCTCCACGCCGTAGCGGTCGATCGGGTTCCAGTACGTCATGACGAGGATCGGCGCGCCCGTGGCCGCGTGGGCCTCGCGCACCGTGCGCATCACGTCGGCGATGCGCACCCCGCCGCGCAGGGCGATGTCGTCGGCGGTCTGGATGACCGGGCCGTCCAGGACGGGGTCGCTGTGCGGCAGCCCCACCTCGACGACGTCGGCGCCGCCCTCGATCGCCGCCTTGACCGCCTCGATGCCGCCGTCCACGGTCGGGAACCCGGCCGGGAGGTAGGCGATCAGGGCGGAACGGCCCTCTTCCTTCGCCGCGGCGAGGGTGTCGCTCAGCAGCCGCACGTTCCCGCTCACTTGGCGTCCCCCTCGATCTCGGCGGTGCCGGAGGCGTTGTCCTCGACCTCGGCGTCCGTGTCGTACAGCCCGAAGTAGCGGGCCGCGGTGTCCATGTCCTTGTCGCCGCGCCCGGACAGGTTGACGACGATCAGCCCGTCCTTGCCCAGCTCCTTGCCGACCTCCAGGGCGCCGGCCAGGGCGTGCGCGGACTCGATGGCCGGGATGATGCCCTCGGTGCGCGACAGCAGGCGCAGGGCCTGCATGGCGGCGTCGTCGGTGACCGCCCGGTACTCGCCGCGGCCGCTGTCCTTGAGGAAGGCGTGCTCGGGGCCGATGCCCGGGTAGTCGAGGCCCGCGGAGATCGAGTACGGCTCGGTGATCTGGCCCTCGTCGTCCTGGAGGACGTAGGAGCGGGAGCCGTGCAGGATTCCGGGCTCGCCGGCGGTGAGGGTGGCGGCGTGCTCGCCGGTCTCGATGCCGTGTCCGGCGGGCTCGCAGCCGATGAGGCGGACGCCCTCGTCGGGGATGAACGCGTGGAACAGGCCGATGGCGTTGGAGCCGCCGCCGACGCAGGCGACCGCGGCGTCGGGCAGCCGGCCGGCCTGCTCCAGCAGCTGGCGGCGGGCCTCCACGCCGATGACGCGGTGGAAGTCGCGGACCATCGCCGGGAAGGGATGCGGGCCCGCGACGGTGCCGAACAGGTAGTGGGTGCGGTCGACGTTGGCGACCCAGTCGCGGAACGCCTCGTTGATGGCGTCCTTGAGGGTGCGGCTGCCGGACTTCACGGCGACGACCTCGGCGCCGAGCATCCGCATCCGGGCCACGTTCAGCGCCTGACGCCGGGTGTCGATCTCGCCCATGTAGATCGTGCACTCGAGGCCGAACAGGGCGCAGGCGGTGGCGGTGGCCACGCCGTGCTGCCCCGCGCCGGTCTCGGCGATGACGCGGGTCTTGCCCATGCGCTTGGTGAGCAGGGCCTGGCCGAGCACGTTGTTGATCTTGTGCGAGCCGGTGTGGTTGAGGTCCTCGCGCTTGAGGAAGACGCGGGCGCCGCCGGCGTGCTCGGCGAAGCGGGGGACCTCGGTGAGGGCGCTGGGGCGGCCGGTGTAGTGCGCCAGGAGGGCGTCGAGCTCGCGGGCGAACTCGGGGTCGGACTTGGCCTTGTCGTACTCGACGGCGACCTCGTCGACGGCGGCGACGAGGGCCTCGGGGATGAACTTGCCGCCGAAGGCGCCGAAGTAGCCCTCCGTGGAAGGGGTTCGACCCTCCGGGTCGGGGATGAAGAAGGTGCTGGGCATGCGTGTACCTCACGGTGAGTGTGTGTGGACGACACTGAGCGCCGTGGGGGCGGGGTGGTTCGTCGGCCGCAGGCCGTACGTGGCTCGTCGCGCAGTTCCCCGCGCCCCTGGAGGGGTGGGGGGTGTTCGGCCCGTGCGGGTCCGTTGTGGTTCAGCGCGCCGTTCCCCGCGCCCCTTGCGGGGCGCGCTGCCATCGCCTGCCGTTCACCTGGCCCGGTTCGTCGCCGATGACGTAGCGGACCCTGCGGCCGTGGACCCGGCGGGCCGGGGCACGGCAGCCGCGGGGCCGGCAGCCTCGTGCGAGTCGGGAGAGCGTCATCGGGGGTCAGCCTTGCGAGGTCTCAGCGGCCGTGCCGGAGGGCCGGGTGCTCGCCCGCGGCGACCAGGTCGGCGACCGCCGTCTTCGGGTCCTTGCCGGTCACCAGGGACTCGCCGACCAGGACGGCGTCGGCCCCGGCGTTGGCGTAGGCGATCAGGTCGTGCGGGCCGCGCACGCCGGACTCGGCGACCCTCACGAGGTGCGCCGGGATCTCGGGGGCGACCCGCTCGAAGGTGCCGCGGTCGACCTCGAGGGTCTTCAGGTTGCGCGCGTTGACGCCGATGACCTTGGCGCCGGCGTCGACCGCCCGCTCCACCTCGTCCTCGTCGTGCACCTCGACCAGCGGGGTGAGGCCGATGGACTCGGCGCGCTCGATGAGCGACTCCAGGGCGGACTGCTCCAGGGCGGCCACGATCAGCAGCGCCAGGTCGGCGCCGTACGCGCGGGCCTCCCAGAGCTGGTACGAGGTGACGATGAAGTCCTTGCGCAGCACCGGGATGTCGACCTTGGCGCGGACGGCCTCCAGGTCGGCCAGCGAGCCGCCGAAGCGGCGCTGTTCGGTGAGGACGGAGATGACGGCGGCGCCGCCCGCCTCGTAGTCGGCGGCGAGGCCGGCCGGGTCGGCGATCGCGGCCAGCGCGCCCTTGGACGGGCTGGAGCGCTTGACCTCGCAGATCACCTTGACGCCGTCGCCGCGCAGGGCGGCCACGCCGTCCTTGGCGGCGGGGGCCTTGGCCGCGCGCTCCTTGAGCTCGTCGAGGCTGACGCGCGCCTGCCGCTCCGCGAGGTCGGCACGGACTCCGTCGATGATCTCGTCGAGCACACTCACGCGAGCGGCCCCCTTCCTGACGGTCGGGCTTGGCTGGTCCCTGCGATGGTATCCGGAGCAGGGCGAATGCCCCGCATCCGGCTGTGGCGACGTCCAGCACCTGGACGATCACCGCTCGTTCACGGGTGCAGCCAGCCGCCGAACGGCGTGTTCCGCAGCACCGTGAAGGCCAGCAGCAGACCGCCGACCGTCCACAGCACCGCGGGCGGCGGGTCGAGGCGCATCGGCCGGCCACGCGCCGCGCGGATCACCCAGACGGTCCACAGCACGGCGAAGGCGGCGTAGCCGAGGACGGCGGGGGCGTTGGCCTGGAGGGCGGCGGCCAGGTCGCCGTGGGCGACGGCGTGGGCGCTGCGCAGTCCGCCGCAGCCGGGGCAGTACAGGCCGGTGAGGCCGAGCAGCGGGCAGACCGGGTAGTGCCCGGGTTCGTTGGGGTCGACGGCGGCGACGTAGGCGAAGGCCGCGGTCACGGCGGCGAGCAGGCCGGCGGGGGCGGCCAGCCGGGCCGCCCGGCCGGGGACCGCGTGGGGGCTCGGGGCGTTCACGGGAGGCATTGTCCCCCGGGCACACCGCGGGGGCGGCTCCGGCTCACGGCCGGACGCCGCCCCCGTACGGAGTGGTCCGCGGGGCTCAGCCCTGGGCGCGGGCCGGCTCGCGGTCGCCGGTGGTCGCGTGCACCGGGTGGTCGCTCTTCGGCTGGCCCAGGCCCATCGAACGCATGACGGCGCCGACCACGCCGCCGAGGAGGATGACGCCCATGCTGACCCAGAAGCCCACGGGCTGGGCCATCACCATGAACGCGCCCGCGGCGCAGAAACCGATGAAGGCGATGATGACACCGGTCCAGGCGGCCGGGGTGTGACCGTGGCTGCTGCCCGCCATTGCTTGCTCCTCGTTGCCGTGTACGTGGGTGAGCGGAACGCTCGTCCCCATTGTCCCGCACACGCCGGACCGCCGTGCGCCGGGGTCTGCCGTGGCGGGTTGCGCGGCTCAGGCGCCGGTGGGGTCCTCGCCTCGGTCGAGGGCCTTCCAGAGCTCCTCGGGACGGTCCGGGTCGGCCTGGGCGGCCGTCCGGCGCGGACGAGGAGCGCCGCCCCGCTCGTAGCGGCCGGACATGGCGGGCCAGAGGCGTCCGTAGCGCACGGCGAGCAGTCCGGCGACGAGCAGCAGCAGTCCGCCGACGGCGGCGACGTACGGCCAGGCGGTGTGGGAGAGGGCGCCGACGGTCGCGGAGGCGTCGCCGGAGGCCTGCGCGGCCTTCTCGTCGAGGGCGGTGGAGTCGGACGCGCCGAGCAGCGCGGCGGCGACCGTGCCGGCCCCGGAGAGGGCGAGCACGGCGGAGACGGCGAGCCGTCCGGCGCGGCGCACGGCGAAGACGGCGACCAGGGCGGCGAGCCCGACGACGGCCAGGGCGGCGGGCACGCCGGTGACGTCACTGCCCTTGGCGGTCAGCGGGAACGCGCCGCCGGCCACCGTCGCGGTGCCCTCCGACCACTCCTGCCGGGTGGCGAGCAGGGCCACGGCCGCGCCGAGGGCGCCGCTCAGCAGGGCGGCGGCGAGACTCGTACGGCCGGTCCGGGAGGGGCCGGCGGGCTCGGAACGGGGGCTGGGTACGGCAGTCACGCCCTCCACTATGGCCCCGTCCCCGGCCCGCGCGGCATCCGGGGGGCTGTGTCAGCCGTCACCCAGCCGGTTCGCGGTGTGGACGGCGCGCAGCACCGCGGCCGCCTTGTTGCGGCACTCGGTGTCCTCGGCGACCGGGTCGGAGTCGGCCACGATGCCCGCACCCGCCTGCACGTACGCGGTGCCGTCGCGCAGCAGGGCGGTGCGGATGGCGATGGCCGTGTCGGAGTCCCCGGCGAAGTCGAGGTAGCCGACGCAGCCGCCGTACAGGCCGCGCCGGGACGGCTCCAGCTCGTCGATGATCTGCATCGCGCGGGGCTTGGGCGCGCCGGAGAGGGTGCCGGCCGGGAAGCAGGCGGTGAGCACGTCGAAGGCGGTGCGGTCGGCGGCGACCCGTCCGGTGACGGTCGAGACGATGTGCATGACGTGCGAGTAGCGCTCGATCGACATGAAGTCGACGACCTCGACGGAGCCCGGTTCGCAGACCCGTCCGAGGTCGTTGCGGCCGAGGTCGACGAGCATCAGGTGCTCGGCGCGCTCCTTGGGGTCGGCGAGCAGCTCGTCGGCGAGCGCCTGGTCCTCCTGCGGGGTGGCGCCGCGGTGCCGGGTGCCGGCGATGGGGTGCACCATCGCCTGCCCGTCCTCGACCTTCACCAGCGCCTCGGGCGACGACCCGGCCACGTCGAAGCCGTCGAACCGGAACAGGTACATGTACGGCGACGGGTTGGTGGCGCGCAGCACCCGGTAGACGTCCAGGGCGCTCGCCGTGCAGGGCGTCTCGAACCGCTGGGAGGGGACCACCTGGAAGGCCTCGCCCGCGCGGATGCGCTCCTTGACGTCCTCGACGGCCTCCTGGAAATCGGGGCCGCCCCACAGCGCGGTGTACCCGGGCAGCTCGGACGGCGGCAGCGCGGCCGGGGGCTGGGCGACCGGGCGGGCGAGGTCGGCCTCCATGGCGTCGAGGCGGGCCACGGCGTCCGCGTAGGCCTCGTCGACGCCGGTCTCCAGGTCGTTGTGGTTGATCGCGTTGGCGATCAGCCACACGGAGCCCTCCCAGTGGTCCATGACGGCGAGGTCGCTGGTGAGCAGCATGGTCAGCTCGGGCAGCTTCAGGTCGTCCCGCTCGCCGGGGCCGATCTTCTCCAGGCGGCGCACGATGTCGTAGCCGAGGTAGCCGACCAGGCCGCCGGTGAAGGGCGGCAGGCCGAGGTCCTGGGCGAGGTCGCGCGGGGTGTGCAGGGTCCGGAGGGTGGCGCGCAGCGCGGCGAGCGGGTCGCCGTCGACGGGCACGCCGACCGGCGGGGTGCCCTCCCAGCGGGCCTGCCCGTCGCGCTCGGTGAGGGTGGCGGCGGACCGGACACCGACGAAGGAGTAGCGGGACCAGGCGCGCCCGTTCTCCGCGGACTCCAGCAGGAAGGTGCCGGGGCGCTCCGCTGCGAGCTTGCGGTAGAGCGCGACCGGGGTGTCGCCGTCGGCGAGGAGCTTGCGGGTGACCGGGATGACCCGGCGGTCGGTGGCGAGCTTGCGGAACGTCTCGAGGTCCATGGCGGCAGACCCTACTGATCGCCGGCGGGCACGCCGGTACCGGCGTCCGCGTCCTTCAGCAGCACGTCGGCGTCGAAGCAGGTGCGGTCGCCGGTGTGGCAGGCGGCGCCCACCTGGTCGACCTTGACCAGCACGGTGTCGGCGTCGCAGTCCAGCGCGACCGACTTCACCCACTGGAAGTGGCCCGAGGTGTCGCCCTTGACCCAGTACTCCTGGCGGCTGCGCGACCAGTAGGTGCAGCGGCCGGTGGTGAGGGTGCGGTGCAGCGCCTCGTCGTCCATCCAGCCCAGCATCAGCACCTCCCCGGTGTCGTACTGCTGGGCGATCGCGGGGAGGAGGCCGTCCGGGGTGCGCTTGAGGCGCGCGGCGATCTCCGGGTCGAGGCTGCTGGGCGGAGCGCCGTGGCGCGAAGCGCCTCCGTGAGGGGCGGTGGCCGGGCGACGGGCGGGCGTGCTGGTCATGGGTCCATTCTGCCGCGCGCCCCCGGTCCCCCCGTGCCGTCGTCCACTGTCCGGACGTGACGGCCCGCCGTAGGCTGGCTGGCATGTCGACCCATGCCAAGCGTGAACGACTCCTCCTGGCCGACCTGCTGGAGACCGCGGGCCCGGAGGCGCCCACCCTCTGCGAGGGCTGGACCACCCGGGACCTGGCCGCGCACGTGGTGGTGCGCGAGCGCCGTCCGGACGCGGCGGGCGGCATCCTGGTGAAACAGCTGGCGTCGCGTCTGGAGCGGGTGACGGCGGAGTTCCTGGCGAAGCCGTACGACGAGCTGATCGGGCTGATCCGCACCGGCCCGCCGCGGTTCTCCCCCTTCTCGCTCAAGCAGGTCGACGAGATGTCGAACGTGATCGAGTTCTACGTCCACGCCGAGGACGTCCGCCGGGCGCAGCCGGACTGGACGCCGCGCGAGCTGGACCCGGTGTTCCAGGACGCCCTGTGGTCACGCCTCGAGCGCTCGGCGCGGCTGATGGGCCGGGGGGTGCCGACCGGTCTGGTGCTGCGCCGTCCGGACGGGCAGACGACGGTGGCGCGCCGCGGGGCGCCGGTGGTGACGGTGACCGGACAGCCGTCCGAGCTGGTGATGTTCGCGTACGGCCGGCAGGGCGCCGCGAAGGTGGAGCTGGACGGCGACGAGAACGCGATCGCCCGGCTGCGCGCCACCAAACAGCTCGGCATCTGACCGCTCGGCTCGGCTCCGGAAAGGCACGGCTCGTGATCAAGGTCGCCATGACGAGTGTGTACGTGGAGGACGTGGCCAAGGCGCACGCCTTCTACACCGGGGTGCTCGGCTTCGAGACGCGCACCCATGTGAACCCGGGCGGCGGCAAGCCGTTCGTCACGGTGGGGGCGCGCGAGGGCGCCCAGCCGGATCTGGAGCTGCTGCTGGAGCCGGGCGACGGGCCGATCGCGGAGCCCTACCGGCGCGCGGTGCGCGAGGCGGGACTGCCGTCGATCGTGTTCTCGGTGGACGACCTGCGCGCGGAGTTCGAGCGGCTGCGCGGGGAGGGCGTCCACTTCGTCCGGGAGCCGGAGAAGCAGGGCCCGGTGCTGACCGCGCTGCTGGACGACACGGTCGGCAATCTGATCCAGCTCACGCAGCCGCTCGGCTGAGGCTCACCGCACCGGGTGGCCGGCGTCCCTGAGGGTCTGCTTGACCTCGCCGATGCGCAGGTCGCCGAAGTGGAACACCGAGGCGGCCAGCACCGCGTCCGCGCCGGCGGCGACGGCGGGCGGGAAGTCGGCGAGCTTGCCGGCGCCGCCGGAGGCGATCACCGGAACCGTGACGTGCTTGCGCACGGCGGCGATCATCTCCAGGTCGTAGCCGTCCTTGGTGCCGTCGGCGTCCATGGAGTTCAGCAGGATCTCGCCGGCGCCCAGCTCGGCGGCGCGGTGCGCCCACTCGACGGCGTCGAGGCCGGTGCCGCGGCGGCCGCCGTGCGTGGTGACCTCGAAGGTCCCGCCCTCGGTGCGCCGGGCGTCGACCGAGAGGACGAGCACCTGGCGGCCGAACCGCTCGGCGATCTCCCGGATGAGGTCGGGCCGGGCGATGGCGGCGGTGTTCACGCCCACCTTGTCGGCGCCGGCCCGCAGCAGCTTGTCGACGTCCTCGGCGGTGCGCACGCCGCCGCCCACGGTGAGCGGGATGAACACCTGCTCGGCGGTGCGGCGGACCACGTCGTAGGTGGTCTCACGGTTGCCGGAGGACGCGGTGATGTCCAGGAACGTCAGCTCGTCGGCGCCCTCCGCGTCGTACACCTTCGCCATCTCGACGGGGTCGCCCGCGTCGCGCAGGTTCTGGAAGTTGACGCCCTTGACGACCCGGCCGCCGTCCACGTCCAGGCAGGGGATGACTCGGACCGCCAGGGTCATGAATCCACGGCTCCTCTGAATGCTTCGAGTTCCACTGAGACCAGTACGCGCGAGTCGACGAAGCCCTCGACCACCAGCAGCGTGGTGACCGGCCGGACCGTGTCGAACAGCTCCTTGTGCGCGCGGCAGGCCTCGTCCACGTCCCGCGCGTGGGCGAGATGGATACGGGTGCGGATCACGGACCCGGCGTCGAGCCCGAACTCCGCGACCGCCTCCAACGCGCTGGTGAAGGCCACCTTGGCCTGTTCGTACGGGTCGCCCTCCCCGTACAGCACGTCGCCCCGGAACGCGGTGGTGCCCGCGACCAGGACGAGGTCGCCGGCCGCGACGGCGCGCGCCGAGCCGAGGGTCTCCTCCCAGGGGTTCCCGCTCTGCACGCGCCGCACGGCTTCCGACGTCATCGGGACACAGCCTCCAGGGCCTCTTCCAGGGTGAACGCCTTGGCGTACAGGGCCTTGCCGACGATGGAGCCCTCGACGCCGAGCGGCACCAGCTCGGCGATCGCCCGCAGGTCGTCGAGCGAGGACACCCCGCCGGAGGCGACGACCGGGCGGTCGGTGGCGGCGCAGACGTTCTTCAGCAGCTCCAGGTTGGGGCCCTGGAGGGTGCCGTCCTTGGCGATGTCGGTGACGACGTAGCGGGCGCAGCCCTCCTTGTTGAGACGGTCCAGCGTCTCGTAGAGGTCGCCGCCGTCGCGGGTCCAGCCGCGGCCGCGCAGGGTGGTGCCGCGCACGTCGAGGCCGACGGCGATCTTGTCGCCGTGCTCGGCGATGACCTTGGCGACCCACTCGGGGGTCTCCAGGGCGGCCGTGCCGAGGTTGACGCGGGTGCAGCCGGTGGCGAGGGCGGCGGCCAGGGTGTCGTCGTCGCGGATGCCGCCGGACAGCTCCACCTTGATGTCCATCGCCCTGGTGACCTCCGCGATCAGCTCGCGGTTGTCGCCGGTGCCGAACGCGGCGTCCAGGTCGACCAGGTGCAGCCACTCGGCGCCGGAGCGCTGCCAGGCGAGCGCGGCCTCCAGCGGCGAGCCGTAGGAGGTCTCGGTGCCGGACTCGCCGTGCACGAGGCGGACGGCCTGGCCGTCGCGGACGTCGACGGCGGGGAGGAGTTCGAGGGTGGCCATGTCTCTACAGGGTTCCGATCCAGTTGGTGAGGAGCTGGGCGCCGGCGTCGCCGGACTTCTCGGGGTGGAACTGGGTGGCCCACAGGGAGCCGTTCTCCACGGCGGCCACGAAGGGCTTGCCGTGGGTGGTCCAGGTGACGAGCGGAGGCTCCATCGCCGCGTTCGTCACCTCGAACGACCAGTCGTGGACGGCGTAGGAGTGCACGAAGTAGAAGCGCGCGTCGTCGTCCAGGCCGGCGAACAGCCGGGAGTGCTCGGGGGCGTCCACGGTGTTCCAGCCCATGTGGGGGACGACGTCGGCCTGGAGCGGCTCGACGGAGCCGGGCCACTCGTCGAGGCCCTCCGCCTCGACGCCGTGCTCGATGCCGCGGGCGAAGAGGATCTGCATGCCGACGCAGATGCCCATGACGGGGCGGCCGCCGGCCAGGCGGCGGTCGACGATCCAGTCGCCGCGGGCCTCCTTGAGGCCCTTCATGCAGGCGGCGAACGCGCCGACGCCGGGCACCAGCAGCCCGTCGGCGTTCATCGCCTTGTCGAAGTCGCGGGTGATCTCGACGTCGGCACCGGCGCGCGCGAGGGCGCGCTCGGCGGAGCGGACGTTGCCGAAGCCGTAGTCGAAGACCACGACCTTCCTGGTGCTGCTCAAGGTCTCACACCTCCATCTGCAGCAGGCCCGTGACGATGCACAGCGCGGCGCCGACGGACATCAGCGTGATCAGGCTCGTGGGCATCTTCTGCTTGACGAAGGAGATGATCCCTCCGACGAAGAACAGGCCGACGACGATCAGGACGGTGGACAGTCCGTTCACCGTGTCCCTCCGTTCGCTTCTCCGCCCGCGCGGCGCAGAGGCGCGGCCATCGTCGTCGTCCGCGGCCCGGCGGCCACGCGTGCCTCGCTCACAGCGCGCCCTTCGTGGAGGGCAGGATGCCGGCCGCGCGCGGGTCGCGCTCGGAGGCGTAGCGCAGGGCCCGGGCGAGGGCCTTGAACTGGCACTCCACGATGTGGTGGGCGTTGCGCCCGTAGGGCACGTGGACGTGGAGCGCGATCTGCGCCTGGGCGACGAAGGACTCCAGGATGTGCCGGGTCATCGTCACGTCGTAGGCGCCGATCATCGGCGCCATGTTCTCGGGCTCGGAGTGCACGAGGTAGGGGCGGCCGGAGAGGTCGACGGTGACCTGGGCGAGGGACTCGTCCAGCGGGACCGTGCAGTTGCCGAAGCGGTAGATGCCCACCTTGTCGCCGAGCGCCTGCTTGAAGGCGGCGCCGAGCGCGAGGGCGGTGTCCTCGATGGTGTGGTGGGAGTCGATGTGGAGGTCGCCCTCGGTCTTCACCGTGAGGTCGAACAGACCGTGCCGGCCGAGCTGGTCGAGCATGTGGTCGTAGAAGCCGACCCCGGTGGAGATCTCGGTCTTCCCGGTGCCGTCGAGGTCGATCTCCACGAGCACGGAGGTTTCCTTGGTGGTGCGTTCCACGCGTCCTACGCGGGTCATGCGCTGTGCTCCTTCTTGATCTCACGTACCGCGTCGAGGAACGCGTCGTTCTCGGCCGGGGTGCCCGCGGTGACCCGCAGCCGTCCCGGTACGCCGTTGTCCCGGACCAGGACGCCCCGGTCGAGGATCTGCCGCCATACGGCGTGGGAGTCCTGGAAGCGGCCGAACTGGACGAAGTTGGCGTCGGAGTCGGTCACCTCGTAGCCCAGGGAGCGCAGTTCGGCGACCAGCCGGTCCCGCTCCGCCTTGAGCTGCTCGACGTAGCCGAGCAGGGTGTCGGTGTGCTCCAGCGCGGCCAGCGCCGTCGCCTGGGTGACCGCCGACAGGTGGTACGGCAGCCGCACCAGCTGGACGGCGTCGACGACGGCCGGGTGCGCGGCGAAGTAGCCGAGACGCAGTCCGGCGGCGCCGAACGCCTTCGACATGGTGCGGGAGATCACCAGGTGGGGGCGCCCGTCGAGCAGCGGCAGCAGCGAGTCGCCGTGACTGAACTCCACGTACGCCTCGTCGACGACCACGATCGAGGGCTTCGCGGCCTGCGCGGCGTCGTACAGGGCGCGCACCGTGTCGGCGGGGACCGCGTTGCCGGTGGGGTTGTTGGGGGTGGTGACGAAGACGACGTCGGGCCGGTGCTCGGCGATCGCCTTCTCGGCCGCGGGCGGGTCGAGGGAGAAGTCCTCGTCACGCGGGCCGGAGATCCAGCCGGTGCCGGTGCCGCGCGCGATCAGGCCGTGCATCGAGTACGACGGCTCGAAGCCGAGCGCGGTGCGGCCGGGACCGCCGAAGGTCTGCAGCAGCTGCTGGATGACCTCGTTGGAGCCGTTGGCCGCCCAGACGTTCTCCAGGGCGACCGGGTGGCCGGTGGTCTTCGTCAGGTAGGCGGCCAGCCGGCTGCGCAGCTCGACCGCGTCCCGGTCGGGGTAGCGGTTGAGGTGCCGGGCGGCCTCGCGGACCCGCTCGGCGATCCGCTCGACCAGCGGCTCGGGCAGCGGGTACGGGTTCTCGTTGGTGTTGAGCCGTACGGGAACGTCCAGCTGCGGCGCGCCGTAGGGGGTCTTGCCGCGCAGCTCGTCCCGCACGGGGAGGTCGTCGATGCTCACGTCGCTCACTTGTCCTCGGGCACCTTCCAGCCGAACCTGGCCTTGATCGCCGCGCCGTGCGCGGGCAGGTCCTCCGCCTCCGCCAGCGTGACCACGTGGTGGGCGACCTCGGCGAGGGCGTCCTCCGTGTAGTCGACGACGTGGATGCCGCGCAGGAAGGACTGCACGGACAGGCCCGAGGAGTGGCAGGCGCAGCCGCCGGTGGGCAGCACGTGGTTGGAGCCGGCCGCGTAGTCACCGAGGGACACCGGGGACCAGGGGCCGACGAAGACCGCGCCGGCGTTGCGCACCCGGTCGGCGACAGCGGCGGCGTCGGCGGTCTGGATCTCCAGGTGCTCGGCGCCGTAGGCGTCGACGACCCGCAGGCCCTCCTCGACGCCGTCGACCAGCACGATCGCGGACTGCTTGCCGCCGAGGGCTGGCGCGATCCGCTCGTCGACGTGCTTGCTGGCCTCGACCTGCGGCTTCAGCTCCTTCTCGACCGCGTCCGCGAGGTCCGTGGAGTCGGTGACGAGGACGGCGGCGGCCAGCGGGTCGTGCTCGGCCTGGCTGATCAGGTCGGCGGCGACGTGCACCGGGTCGGCCGTGGAGTCCGCGAGGATCGCGATCTCGGTCGGGCCGGCCTCGGCGTCGATGCCGATCTTCCCGGTGAAGTAGCGCTTGGCGGCGGCGACCCAGATGTTGCCGGGGCCGGTGACCATGTTGGCGGGCGGGCAGGACTCGGTGCCGTAGGCGAACATCGCGACGGCGGTGGCGCCGCCGGCCGCGTACACCTCGTCGACGCCGAGCAGCGCGCACGCGGCGAGGATCGTCGGGTGCGGCAGCCCGCCGAACTCGGCCTGGGCCGGCGAGGCCAGCGCGACCGACGGGACACCGGCCTCCTGCGCGGGCACCGCGTTCATGATCACGGAGGACGGGTAGACGGACCGGCCGCCGGGCGCGTACAGCCCGACGCGGTCGACCGGCACCCACTTCTCGGTGACCGTGCCGCCCGGCACGACCTGGGTGGTGTGGGTGGTGCGGCGCTGCGCGCGGTGCACGAGGCGGGCCCGGCGGATCGACTCCTCCAGGGCGGCGCGCACGGCCGGGTCGAGCTCCTGCAGCGCGCGCTCCAGCGCCGCGGCGGGCACCCGGACCTGGTCCAGCGTCACGCCGTCGAAGCGCTCGGCGAAGTCGATCAGCGCCGCGTCGCCGCGATGATGCACGTCCTCGCAGATGGGCCGCACCTTCTCCAGGGCGGCCGCGACGTCGAAGTCGGCACGGGGCAGCAGGTCACGCAGGGCGGGGCCCTCGGGGAGGGCGTCGCCGCGCAGGTCGATTCGCGAGATCACGTGCCCAATTCTCTCAGACCCGCCCCGGAGGGCGTCCGCCCGTTCCAGTGGCTGATACATCACGCTCGTCGTGACGGTCCGCGCTCGTTTTCGAGATCCTCTTCACTTTCCGTGTTCAACAGCTCACCGTACCGGGCATGAACGGTTGTACGAAGTGATGAACCGGTGAGTAACGGGGAGGAGGAGAGTTCCGTGGCCGAAGGGACGGGACCGCACGACGGCGAGCCGCCGGAGGACCTGACCGCCGCGGAGGCGGGGATGTGGCAGGCCTTCCGCAACGGCAGCGTGTACGACCTGAGCTGCGGCGACGCGCTGGTCGACGATCCGCACGGAGGACACCCCTGGGGGCCCGGGCGCACGGTGCGGGCCCGGGTGGTGTGCTGGCTGCTGCTGGACGGCCCGCCCGCGCTGGCCGGCCGCGTCTCCTCGCTGAAGCTGGTCGGGGTGCGGATCAGCGGCCCGCTGGACCTCGCCGGGGGCACGGTCGAGCCGTACGTGGAGATGCGCGGCTGCCGCTTCGAGCGGGACGTGCTCCTGCCGGAGGCGCGGTTCACCACGATGCGGCTGGTGGACTGCTCCGTACCCCGGCTGGAGGCCGCCCGGCTGAGCACCGAGGGCGATCTGCATCTGCCGCGCTGCCGCTTCCTCGGCGGCATACGGCTCACCGACGCCCGGATCGGCACGGATCTGCTGCTCAACCAGGCGGTCGTGCACCGCGACCGCAGCGGCCGCTCCATAGCCGGGGACGGGATGAGCGTCGGCCAGGACCTCCAGGCGGAGATGCTCGAGTCGTACGGCGAGCTGAGCCTGCGCGGCGCGACCATCGGCGTCTCGCTGAGCCTGCGCGGCGCCCGGCTGGTCAACCCGCGCGCCCGTCTCGCGCTGAACGCGCCGCAGCTGACCGTGGAGCGCTCGCTGTACCTGACCCCGGCCGGGGTGGGAGCCCAGGCCCGCAGCGGCATGACGCCCGCGCAGGGCACGCGCATCCAGCGGTTCGAGTGCGAGGGCGGGATCCGGCTGGACGACGGGCGGTTCGGGGACGCGGTCGACTTCGAGGGTGCCGAGTTCACCCTCGCCGACGAACAGGAGCTGTCGCTGCGCCGGGTGCAGACGCCGGAGCTGCGGTTCCTCGGGCAGCGGCCGGCGCGCGGGCGGGTGGTGCTGTCGGGAGCGCGAGTGGTGAATCTGGTGGACCGGGCGGACAGCTGGCCGGGCCCGGGACGGCTGCACATGGGCGGCTTCACCTACGAGAACCTGGTGCCGCGCGGCCCGTTCCCGCTGACGCTGCGGCTGCGCTGGGTGGACGCGGCGAGCGCCGAGTACACCCCCGAACCGTACGAGCGGCTGGCGACGGTGCTGCGGGAGAGCGGGGCGGACGAGGACGCCCGTGAGGTGCTGCTGGCCAAGCAGCGGCGGCGCCGCGAGAGCCTGCCGCTCGCCGCGAAGCTGTGGGGGTACGCGCAGGACTGGACGGTCGCCTACGGGTACCGCCCGGGCCGGGCCGCGGTGTGGATGGCGGTGCTGTGGGCGGCCGGCTCGGTGGCCTTCGCGCGGGCGGAGCACCCACCGCTGAAGGCGGGTGAGCATCCGGACTGGAACCCGGCGCTGTTCGCGCTGGACCTGCTGCTCCCGGTGATCGACCTGGGCCAGGCGGGCTTCTGGCAACTGCGCGGCGGCTGGCAGTGGCTGTCGACGGCGTTCATCCTCCTGGGCTGGATCCTGGCGACCACGGTGGCAGCGGGCGCAACCCGCACCCTGCGCCGCACATGAGCGCGCCACCCTTCAGGGGCGCGGGGAACTGCGCGACCAAAGCGTCCCCACGGCACGTGAGAACGGCGTGAGCGCCACACCCCTCAGGGGCGCGGGGAACTGCGCAACGAAAGCGTCCTCACGGCACGTGAGATCGGCGTGAGGCCACCACCCCAGGGGCGCGGGGAACTGCGCGACGTAAACGTCCCCACGGCACCCGAGAACGGCGTGAGCGCCACACCCCTCAGGGACGCGGGGAACTGCGCAACGAAAGCGTCCCCACGGCACGTGAGAACGGCGTGAGGCCACCACCCCAGGGGCGCGGGGAACTGCGCGACGTCCACGCCGACACGGGGCACCGTGAATCCGCAGATGTGCGACACCTGGGACCACCGAGGCGCCAGCCATCCCCAGAGCCCACCGTTTTTGCCTCCCCTTGACCAACCCCCGTACAACTTTCCACAACTTCCGCGTGGCCCCTGGCGCACCCGTGACCAGCGGTCTTTCAATGGTCGACACCATGGCTCTGCTGCACGCGTTCACCCGCACGTCCCGGGCGCGGGGCAGGCGGACGGGCACCCCGCCGCCCCCCGCCCAGACCGCGCTGCCCGCCGACGACGAGGTCCTCCTCGACGTGCCGGACGACGCACTCGGCCGGGCGCTGGTCGGAGCCGCCGCCGGAGACCACGCCCCCGCGGCCGAACTGCTCGTCGCCACCCGCCGCCGGTCCGCGTGGGAGCACCGCGACCGCTACGTACGCCGGCTCGCCGCGTTCTCGCGGTCGCGGCCCGAGTGGCTGGACGCCTGGCGCACCCGCGCCCCGCGCGACCCGGACGCGCTGCTCCTGGACGCCCAGCGCGCGGTGGACCGGGTCTGGGACTCCCCGGCCCGCGCCGAGCTGCTGCGCGAGGTGAGCCCGCTGATCACGGCCGCCGCCCGCGCCGACCACCGCGACCCGGTGCCCTGGCGGCTGGCCCTGGACCACGCGCGCGGCGCGCGGGCCGGCCACACGTACTTCGAGGAGCTGTGGGAGGCGGCGGTGCGCCGCGCCCCGCACCACCAGGGCTGCCATGTGGCGGCCCTGCGCTACCTGGCGTCCTCCTGGCACGGCTCGCACCGCGAGTGCTTCGACTTCGCCGAGACGGCCGCGCAGGACGCGCCGGAGGGCTCGCTCACCCAGGCGTTGCCGCTGCGCGCGGCGTTCGGCTACCTCACCGACGGCTGCGGCCCGCCGGTCGAGCGGGCGCGGCTGGACGCGGCAGCCGACCGGGCGGCCGTCCTGTCCGCGCGGCTGCCGTCGGCCCAGCCGTGGCCGGCCGAGCTGCGCAACCTCCTCGCCCACGTCCTGGTCCGGCTCGGGCGCCGGCGGGACGCGCTGGAGCAGTTCCGGCTGACCGGCCCGTACGCCACCTCTTTCCCGTGGGACCGGGACGCCGACGACCCGCTCGGGCGCTTCCTGGAGGTCCGTCAGGAAGTGCACCGGGCAGTCGAGTCGGGAGCCGAAACGACCGCGACGGACGCCTCGGGCGCCCGGTTCCGACGTCCGGGGAGCGAACGGCGCGGACGGCCGGAGCCCCGCGACCATTAGGCTCTTACGTCGTGACCACCGTCCGGCTTCCGCTCTTCCCCCTGAACACGGTGCTGTTCCCGGGGCTCGTGCTCCCGCTCAACGTCTTCGAGGAGCGTTATCGCGCCATGATGCGCGAGCTGCTCAAGACCCCGGAGGACGAGCCACGGCAGTTCGCCGTGGTGGCGATCCGGGACGGCCACGAGGTGGCGCCGAGCGCCCCCGGGCTGCCCGACCCCACGGCCGTGCCCGAACGGGGCCCCGCGGCCGGCTTCGGCGCGGACCCGCTGCACGCGTTCCACAAGGTGGGGTGCATCGCCGACGCGGCGACGATCCGGGAGCGGCCCGACGGCACCTTCGAGGTGCTGGCGACCGGTACGACCCGGGTGCGGCTGCTGTCGGTGGACGCCTCAGGACCCTTCCTCACGGCCGAGCTGGAGCAGTTGGAGGAGGACCCGGGCGAGGAGGCGGGGCCGCTGGCCGAGGGCGTGCTGCGGGCGTTCCGGCAGTACCAGAAGCGGCTGGCGGGGGCCCGGGAGCGGTCGCTGACCTCGGACGCGGAGCTGCCGGACGAGCCCAGCGTGGTGTCGTACCTGGTCGCCGCCGCGATGATGCTGGACACGCCGACGCGGCAGCGGCTGCTCCAGGCGCCGGACACCGCGTCCCGGCTGCGCGACGAGCTGAAACTGCTTCGCACCGAGACGGCGATCATCCGTAGTCTTCCGTCGTTGCCCGCGTCGGAGCTGACGCGGGCGCCGACGAGTCTCAACTGACGCTTGCGGAGCGACGACCGGCATGGCCAAGAAGCCCAAGAAGCAGCAGTCCAACGGCACGCCCGCCACAGTGGCGCTCACCGCCGCCGAGGTGCCGTTCACGGTGCACTCCTACGACCACGACCCCTCCCACCCGAGCTACGGCGAGGAGGCGGCCGAGGCGATGGGCGTCTCCCCCGACCGCGTCTTCAAGACGCTGGTGGCGGACGTCGACGGCGCCCTGACCGTGGCGGTGGTGCCGGTGGCGGGCCAGCTCGACCTGAAGGCGCTGGCCTCGGCGGCCGGCGGCAAGCGTGCGTCGATGGCCGACCCGGCGCTGGCGGAGCGCACCACGGGGTACGTGCGGGGCGGCATCTCGCCGCTCGGCCAGCGCAAGAAGCTCCCGACGGTGCTGGACGAGTCGGCGACCCGCCACGAGACGATCTGCGTCTCGGCCGGCCGCCGCGGCCTTGAGGTGGAGCTCGCCCCCACCGACCTGGCGAACCTGACGTCGGCGGTCCTGGCCCCGATCGGCCGGGGCTGACGCGGCCGGTTCCGTACCTCGACGGCTTCCGCGCCCTCGGCTATGTACGGAAGGTATGTCGAAGCGGACGCGTAAGCGCAGGTGGCGGATCAGGAAGCGGCGGGCCAACCATGGGCGGCGCCCGGCCTGACCGGGGATGTGACGCCCGGCGCCCTCACCGGGGCGGCTGCTGCTCGCCCGGCGGCAGCCACTCCTCCGGGTCGCGCGGACCGAACAGCGCCGTCAGGCCCAGGTGGAACACCAGCGCGGAGAACGTCCACGCGAGCAGCGCGCCCTTCGCGTTCAGCTTCAGCGGGGCGTCGAACGTGACGCCCTTCCCCGCGCTCTTCGCCTGCGCGATCACGTCCTGGGAGGGGCCGAGCCACACCCCGAGCCGCCAGGCCAGCAGCGAGCCGAGCAGCCCGCCGACCGCCAGCGCCACCACCAGCGGGACGCCGCCGCGCCGGCGGAGGAGGAAGACCGCCAGCGCGCTCAGCGCACCGCAGCCGAGGGCGATGAGCGTGAACGTGCCGTCCACGCCGATGCTCTGCTCGCCCTCGGAGTCCTTGAGGTAGACCACCCAGGCGTCACCGGAGGCGTCGCCCACCAGCGGCACGCGCGGCGCGAGCCACCACCACAGCACCCCGAGCAGCACCCCGCCGAGGGCCACCGCCACGGCCACCACGGCCGCCTCACGGATCTCCTTCGCCATCCCCGGGCCGTCCTCGTCGTGCCACCAGCCGTGCCGCGGGTACGCGGCGTGGCCGGGCTTCCCGTCATAACGGTGGGCGCCGCCGGAGGGCGGCTGCCACGGGTCGCGCGCGGAGGGGTCGTGCGGTGGCGGGGGTGTCAGAGGTGCACTCACCCTGCCATCGTGCCAGGCGTCGCTGTGGGCCGCGTCACCGGACGGCGGCCCTGCGGTACGCCCAGGTCGCCACGGCCAGCGAGATCACCCCGACCACGCCGCACACGGCGAGGTCACCGAGGACGTGGGCCCAGTCGGGGTGCGGGGCGAAGGTCCGCGCGAAGGCCTCGACGCCGTACGTGGACGGCAGCAGGTCACGGACGAGACGGACCGCCTCCGGCATCCGCTCCGGCGGCAGCACGCCGAGCAGCAGCGCCGCCGACATGCCGAGCTGGCCGAGGAGGGTGGCCAGCTCGGGCCGGGGCGCGAGCAGTCCGAGGGCGGCGCCGAGCCCGGCGAGCGCGGCGCCGGCGAGGGGGATCACCGCGGCCAGGATCCACAGGTGGGCGAGCGGCAGCCCGAAAAGGGCGCAGCCGACGACGGCCGTCACGACGGTGCCGGGGACGGTGAACGACGCGTAGGCGCCGGCCGCGCCCAGCACCACGGCCGCCGGCGGCACGGGCAGGGTGGCGTAGTGGTCGAGTCCGCCGCTGGCGCGCAGCTGGCCGAAGTACTGGGCGAGCAGGTTCAGCGCGACGAACGCGACGACCAGCACCGACGATCCGGCCACCACGGCGCGCGCCTCGCCGCCGCCGTCGACGACCCCGCGCATCAGGATCATGATCCCGACGGACTGGAAGGTCGCCACGAACAGCAGCGGGATCCGCGCCACCCGGGCCCGGGACAGCTGCGCCCGGTACACGGCCGCCAGGGACGGCAACAGCCGTGCGCGGGGGCCGAGCGCGGCGGGCCGCGGCGGGGCGGCCTCCTCCGCTGTCAGGACGCCGGCCGGCAGGGCGCCGGCGGGTACGACACTCACGTCGTGCTGCTCCCCTTCGCTCGGGATTCCGTCCGGAGCCGCTCCGGAGGTCGCCCCGTTCCGTACGGATGACACGGCCCGTGTGCTCACGCCTTCACCAGCCCCTGCCGCACGGCACCACCCAGCGCCAGGTACACGTCCTCCAGGCTCGGCGTGGCCAGCGTGAAGTCGTCGAGGGCCGCGAAGGCGGCGCCGCCGGTGACGGTGGCGACGACCGTGCGGGCCTCCTCGGGTGCCAGCCGCAGGGTCCAGCGGCGGCCGGACTCGACGGCCCGGTCGCGCAGCGCGGCCACCTCGGGCACGTGCAGCGGCGCGGCCTCGCGCCACACCAGCTCCACCCGGACCTCCCCGGCGACCTGTTCCTTCAGGCCGTTCGGGGTGTCGCAGGCGATGACCCGGCCGCGGTCGAGCACGGCGACCCGGTCGAGCACGGTCTCGGCCTCGATGACGTTGTGGGTGACCAGCAGCACCGTGGTGCCGTGCTCGGCGCGCCGCCGGTCGACGGCGGACCACACGGCGCGCCGGGCGACGGGGTCCATGCCGGTGGTGGGCTCGTCCAGCACCAGCAGGGGCCGCTCCCCCACCAGCGCGGCGGCGAAGCAGGCGAGCCGCCGCTGGCCGCCCGAGAGCTTGCGCAGCGGCCGGGAGGCGAGGGCGGCGAGCCCCAGTTCGTCGAGCACGTCGTCCCGATCCGCGCGGGCCTGCCGGGCGTCGAGCCCGCGCAGCCGGCCGGTGGTCTCGGCGGCCAGGGACACGGTCAGCTCGTCGAGGGCGCTGGACTCCTGCCCGAGGTAGGCGAGGATGCGGGAGGCCCGCTCGGGGTGGCGGACGATGTCGTGGCCGAGGATCTCGACGCTGCCGCTGTCGGGCCGCATCAGGCCGGTCATCTGCCGGACCAGGGTGGACTTGCCGGCGCCGTTCGGCCCGAGCAGGCCGAAGATCTCACCGCGCCCGATGTCGAGCGCCACGTCGTCGGTGGCCCGCACCTCGGGCGTCGCCGGCGCTCCGCGCCGTCCGCGCACCGCCGGATAGGTCTTGGTCAGCCCGCGCACCGCGCACACGACGTCACCACCGTGCCGATGTGCCTGTGCCGCGCGCGTACTCACAAGGGACGAGCCTACGGGGTCGCCGCCGTCCCCCTGCCCTCGGGTCGCCCTTCCGCCCCGCCCGGACCGGGGGGACGCACCGGACACCGGGGGACGGATCGACGCCCTCCTCGGCAGGTCGGCCACCCGGACCGAGCTGTGAGGTCCAGTTCCTCGCTGACCCCACGCACCCGCAGCGGGGTGCCGATGTGTCGCGCGACCGGGGCGCCGCCGTGCCGACGGTCGGGAATCGGACGATGGCGCAGCGTGTTCACACCCGTGTACCGGGACGATCCTCCGACGGGACGACGAGACGGAGCCGCCATGACCGACGAAGCCGCCGTGAAAGAGCTGCGCCTGGTGGTGACGGCAGAGGACTACGACGCCGCGCTGCGGTTCTACCGGGACGTGCTGGGGCTGACCGAACGGGCCGCGTTCGCGTCGGACGGCGGGCGGGTCACGATCCTGGAGGCGGGGCGGGCGACGCTGGAGCTGACCGATCCGAGCCACGCCGCGTTCATCGACGACGTCGAGGTGGGGCGGCGGGTCGCGGGGCATGTCCGGGTCGCCTTCCAGGTGGACGACTCGGCGGCGACGACGGAGAGGCTGGCTGCCGCCGGGGCGGAGGTCGTCGCCGAGCCGACCCGCACACCGTGGAACTCCCTGAACTCCCGCCTGGAGGCGCCGGCCGCCCTCCAGCTCACACTGTTCACCGAACTGGGCGAGTAGACCCGCCCGCCGGACACGGCGGGGCGGTACCCACCGCCCCCGGGCTCGAAGGGGCCCGGGGAACCGCGCGACCAGCCCACCACGGCCTCGGCCATGCCCACCGGCGCGAGCCCGGGAAGGGGCGCGGGGAACTGCGCGACCAGCCCCCGACGGTCTTGACCATGCCGATTCGGGGGCGCGGGAAACTGCGCGGAACGGGCGCCACGACCGCCCCCGGGGTGTGAAGCCGGCGCGTCCCTCACTCCCCCGCGGACGCCCGCTCCGTCCCCGTCCGCGTGTCCAGTTCCCGCCAGAACCCCGCCCGAATGGCGTAACGATCCCGCTCGTCGATCTGGTCGTCCTTGTGCGCGAGCAGCCCGAACCGCGCCGCGTACCGCAACAGCTCACCGTCGATGCGGTGCGGGATCCGCGGATACATCCCGGACAGCTTCCGCACATGGCTGTGGTCGCCCAGCCGCTCCACCCACCGCCGGGCGAAGACCTGCCCCACCTCGAAAGGGTCGCCACCGACGGTGGTGATGTCCTCCTCCCGGTCCGCCCACCGCTGCTCCGCCGTGGTGAGCTGCGCCAGCGTCGGCATGGACGCGGCCTCCGGCGGCTCGGCGGCCGGCCGGTCCACCCACCCCTTGTCGGAGGACCACCGCAGGGTCGCGGAGGCGGGCTGCTGCGGCTGGTGCAGGCCGGGGTGGCGCAGCGCGGCCAGGTCCTTCGGGGTGGGGACGCCCTTCGCGGCGGGCGCGCGCTCCACGGTCCCGTTGTGCGCGCCGGCCGGATGGCGCGGCTCGGCCGGCGCCCGCTCGGCGGCCGGGGTGAGGGCGGAGTCGGGCAGCGGCGCGGAGAGGATCGCGGCGATCTCGGGCCGGGGCGCGGGCGGCGGTGCGCACACCCCGCCGATCTCCTTGGCGCGCACGGCCTGCGTGATCCACGCCCGGTCCAGGACCCGGCGCTCGTCGGCCTCGGCGACCAGGTCCTCGGACTGGTTGTAGTCGCCGTCGGCGGCCTGCACGGCCCACAGATGCACGGCGACCCCGTGCTCCTTGGCGGCCATCATGCCCGGCAGCAGGTCGCCGTCGCCGGTGACCAGGACGATGTCGGAGCAGGCGCGGTTGCGGGCGAGCTCGGTCAGCTCGGCGTGCATCGCGGCGTCCACACCCTTCTGCGCCCAGCGCCCGTCGCTGCGGGTCAGCGCGCCGAGCCGGACGGTGACCCTGGGCATCACGCGCAGCCGGCGGTGCTCGGGCTGCGGCACGCGGTCGGGGGCGCCGTCGAACCAGTAGATGCGCAGCAGCGGCTGGCGCGTGTCGTTCTCGGCGCGGTCACGCAGTCCCTGGATCAGGGCGGCGTGGTCCACGGTGATGCGGGACCGCGAGGGCTCCCCGGCGAGGAGACTCGCGGCGGCCCCCAGCAGATACCCGGCGTCCACCAGGACGATGCAGCGGTCCACGCGATCCACCCTCTTTCCGGGAGGTTTGGCTTCGGGCTTCCTTCGAGTCTGCCCGACCCCGCCGGTGTTAACGGCCCGAACTCGATCTTCGGCGTGGCGTTTCCACACTTCCTCCCCCGACCGCCCCACTACAGACGGTAATTGTCCGACGTGCGTGTGTTATCGGCTTATGTGAATCTGAATTCGGCCCTGGCCCCTAGTCCCCACAGGAGGCAACACCATGGCCAAGAACAAGAACCGTGACCGTAAGCAGCCCCAGGCCGAGCGCGCCCCGCGCGGCGCGCAGACGTCCACCATGGAGACCCCGGACGAGCAGCGCACCACGCAGGTGGTGCCCGGCGAGGTCGGCCCCGGCAAGGGCCGGCAGAAGCGCTTCGGCCACAACTGACACCGGTGTGAAGGGCCGTTGCGGCCCGGCAGCACAGGAAGAGGGGCGCACCCGTCGCGGGTGCGCCCCTCCGGCGCGTCGGGGTCCGGTGTCTAACCGGCCAGGCAGGACGGGCCGAGCAGCACCTTCAGATCGCCGAACAGGGCCGGGTCGGGCTTGACCCGGTGCCGGTCGAGCCGCAGCACCGTCGTCCTCGTCGGCCCCTGCAGCTTGATGCGGACCTCGCTCTCCCCCTTGTGGTGGGTGAGGATCTCGCCGAGCCGGCTGACCATGGGCGGGGTCACGCGGGTGGCCGGGATGGTGAGCACGACGGGCGCGTTGGTGCCCGCGTTGGACAGGTCGGGAACCTGGAGCTCCATCGCGACCAGGCGCGGCACGTCCTCCCGCTTGTCGAGCCGGCCCTTGACGAACACCACGGCGTCCTCGACCAGTTGCGTCGAGACGAGCTGGTAGGTCGCCGGGAAGAACATGCACTCGATGGAGCCCGCGAGGTCCTCCACGGTGGCGATCGCCCAGGCGTTGCCCTGCTTGGTCATCTTGCGCTGGAGGCCGGAGATGATGCCGCCGATGGTGACCACCGCGCCGTCGCCGAAGTCACCGCCGGTGAGCTGGGAGATGCCCGCGTCGGCCTTGTCGGACAGCACGTGCTCCAGACCGAACAGCGGGTGGTCGGAGACGTACAGGCCGAGCATCTCCCGCTCCTGCGCGAGCAGGTACGTCTTGTCCCACTCCTCGTCGGTGAACTGCACGTCCAGGCCGAAGCCGGGCTCGTCGCTCTGCTCCTCGCCCATGCCGCCGAAGAGGTCGAACTGTCCCTCGGCCTCCTTGCGCTTGACCGCCACCACGTTGTCGATCATCGGCTCGTACTGCGCGGTGAGGCCCTTGCGGGTGTGGCCCAGGGAGTCGAAGGCGCCGGCCTTGATCAGCGACTCGGTGGTGCGCTTGTTGCAGACGACCGCGTCGACCTTGTCGAGGTAGTCCGGGAAGGACGTGTACCTCCCCTTGGCCTTGCGGCACTTGATGATCGACTCGACCACGTTGGTGCCGACGTTGCGCACCGCGGAGAGGCCGAAGAGGATCACGTCGTCGCCCTGCGCGGCGAAGTTGGACATCGACTCGTTGACGTTCGGCGGGAGCACCCGGATGCCCATGCGGCGGCACTCGTTGAGGTAGACCGCGGACTTGTCCTTGTCGTCCTTCACCGAGGTGAGCAGCGCCGCCATGTACTCGGCGGGGTGGTTCGCCTTGAGGTAGGCGGTCCAGTAGGAGACCAGTCCGTACGCGGCGGAGTGCGCCTTGTTGAAGGCGTAGCCGGCGAACGGCACCAGCACGTCCCACAGCGCCTGGATGGCCTCGTCGCTGTAGCCGTTCTTGCGGGCGCCGGCCTGGAAGATGACGAAGTTCTTCTCCAGCTCCTCCGGCTTCTTCTTGCCCATCACGCGGCGGAGGATGTCGGCCTCGCCGAGCGAGTAGCCGGCGATGATCTGGGCGGCCTTCTGCACCTGCTCCTGATAGACGATCAGGCCGTGGGTGACATCCAGGACCTCCTTGAGCGGCTCCTCCAGCTCGGGGTGGATCGGGGTGATCTCCTGCTGGCCGTTCTTGCGCAGCGCGTAGTTGGTGTGCGAGTTCATGCCCATCGGGCCCGGCCGGTACAGGGCCGAGACGGCGGAGATGTCCTCGAAGTTGTCCGGCTTCATCAGCCGGAGCAGGGAGCGCATGGGGCCGCCGTCGAACTGGAACACGCCGAGGGTGTCGCCGCGCTGGAGCAGTTCGAAGGTCGTGGGGTCGTCGAGCGGGAGGCTCAGGAGATCGATGTCGATCCCCTTGTTGGACTTCACCATCTTGACGGCGTCGTCCATGATCGTGAGGTTGCGCAGGCCCAGGAAGTCCATCTTCAGCAGGCCGAGCGACTCACAGCTCGGGTAGTCCCACTGCGTGATGGTCACGCCGTCGGTGTGCCGGACCCAGACCGGGACGTGGTCGGTGATGGTCTCGCTGGACATGATCACGCCGGCCGCGTGCACGCCCATCTGCCGGACCAGGCCCTCGACGCCCTTGGCGGTGTCGATGACCTTCTTCACGTCCGGCTCGTTCTCGTACATCGCCCGGATCTCGCCCGCCTCCGAGTAGCGGGGGTGCTCGGGGTTGGTGATGCCGTCGAGGTTGATGCCCTTGCCGAGGACGTCGGCGGGCATGGCCTTGGTGAGGCGGTCGCCCATCGCGTACGGGTAGCCCAGCACGCGCGCGGAGTCCTTGATGGCGTTCTTCGCCTTGATGGTGCCGTACGTGCCGATCATGGCGACCTTGTCGGCGCCGTACTTCTCGGTCACGTAGCGGATCACCTCGACGCGCCGGCGCTCATCGAAGTCGATGTCGACATCGGGCATGGAGATGCGCTCGGGGTTGAGGAACCGCTCGAAGATCAGACCGTGCGGGATCGGGTCGAGGTCGGTGATGCCGAGGGCGTAGGCGACGATCGAGCCGGCCGCGGAGCCTCGGCCGGGGCCGACCGCGATGCCCTGCTTCTTGGCCCACATGATGAAGTCGGCGACCACGAGGAAGTAGCCCGGGAAGCCCATCGAGATGATGGTGTCCATCTCGTACTCGACCTGCTTCATGCGGTCGTCCGGGATGCCGTCCGGGAAGCGGCGGTGCATGCCGCGCAGGACTTCCTCGCGGAACCAGCTGACCTCCGTGTACCCCTCCGGGATGTCGAACTTCGGCATCAGGTCGCGCTTCTCGAACATGCCCGTGGTGTCGACCATCTCGGCGATCAGCCGGGTGTTGGCACAGCCCTGCTGCCAGGCGTCCGAGGAGTCGATGGCGTACATCTCGTCCGTGGACTTCAGGTAGTAGCCGGTGCCGTCGAACCTGAAACGGTCGGGGTCGGACAGGTTCTTGCCGGTCTGGATGCACAGCAGCGCGTCGTGGGCACTCGCCTCGTGCGCGTAGGTGTAGTGCGAGTCGTTGGTGACCAGCGGGGGGATCCCGAGCTTCTTGCCGATCTCCAGCAGGCCGTCGCGGACCCGATGCTCGATGTCGATGCCGTGGTCCATCAGCTCCAGGAAGTACCGGTCCTTGCCGAAGATGTCCTGGTAGTCGGCGGCGGCCTTGAGGGCCTCGTCGAAGTGACCGAGGCGCAGCCGGGTCTGGACCTCGCCGGAGGGGCAGCCGGTGGAGGCGACGATGCCCTCCGACCACTTGGCGATGGTCTCCTTGTCCATCCGGGGCCACTTCTGCAGCCAGCCCTCGGCGTAGGCGTCGGAGGAGAGCCGGAAGAGGTTGTGCAGACCGGTGCTGTTCACCGCCCACATCGTCTTGTGGGTGTACCCGCCGGAGCCGGAGACGTCGTCCCGCTTCTGGTGCGGCTGGCCCCACTGGATCTTGCGCTTGTTGCGCCGGGACTCGGGGGCGACGTAGGCCTCGATCCCGATGATCGGGGTGACGCCGGCCTTCTGCGCGGAGTGGAAGAAGTCGTAGGCACCGTGCAGGTTGCCGTGGTCGGACATGGCGATGTGGCTCATGCCCATCTCGTTGCAGGCGTTGAACATGTCCTTCAGCCGCGCGGCACCGTCCAGCAGCGAGTACTGGGTGTGGACGTGCAGGTGCGTGAACGGCGGCTTCGACACGGTGCGGCCTCCAGGGAGATCTCATCGGCTGCGGGTGGACAGGTCCCGGGGGACAGCGTCGAAGTCTATGCCCCGGCACTGACACCCGGAGCCCTTCCCCGCGTACCTTCGGGCGGGGCGCCGGGCACTCCCGCGCACCTCCGCGCGTTAGTCAGGCGACGGCGCGGCCGTCCCCCAGATCCCGCACCAGGAGGCACCCAGCGATGTCGGTCCCGCAGCTCAACGACGAGCACCGCGGCGAGGAGATCCTCGCCGTCCTCGACACCGCCTTCGGCGAGCTCCTGGCCGCCGACCCGGCCGCGTTCCGGGTGAAGTTCCGGAAGATGGCGGCGTCGGCGTTCGCGTTCTACCGCGGTACCGCGAGCCTCTTCTACCACGACCTGTCCGCCGAGCACGCCGGGCGCGGCGGCGCGGCCCACAGCGGGCCGTACCTGGACGAGCGCACCTCGCGCGTGTGGGTCCACGGCGATCTCCACGCGGAGAACTTCGGCACGTACATGGACGCGGGCGGCCGCCTCGTGTTCAACGTCAACGACTTCGACGAGGCGTACGTCGGCCCCTTCCTGTGGGACCTGAAGCGCTTCGCGGCGTCGATGGCGCTGATCGGCTACGCGAAGGCGCTCAGCGACGAGCAGATCACCGACCTGGTGTCGGTGTACGCGGCCGCCTACCGGGAGCGCATCCACGCCCTGGCGACCGGCGCGAAGGACGACGAGGTGCCGCCGTTCACCCTGGACACGGCGCAGGGGCCGCTGCTGGACGTGCTGCGGGACGCCCGGTCGCTGACCCGGTTCTCGCTGCTGGACTCGATGACGGAGATCCGCGACTTCGAGCGCCGCTTCGCGCCCGGCGGCGGCGCGGTCGAGCTGGACGCCGCCACGCGCTACAAGGTGCTCGCCGCGTTCGACGGCTATCTGGAGACGCTGCCGGACTCCTCGCTGGCCCGCCCGGACTCCTACCGCGTGAAGGACGTCGTGGGCCGCCGGGGCGTCGGCATCGGCTCGGCCGGGCTGCCGTCGTACAACATCCTGCTGGAGGGGCACAGCGACGCCCTGGAGAACGACGTCGTGATCTACGTCAAGCAGGCGCAGACCCCCGCCGTCTCGCGGCACATCACGGACCCGGCGGTGCGGGAGTACTTCCTGCACGAGGGGCACCGCACGGTGATCTCCCAGCGCGCCCTCCAGGCGCACGCCGACCCGTGGCTGGGCTGGACCGAGCTGGACGGCGCCGGGCAGCTGGTCGCCGAGGTCTCGCCGTACGCGGTGGACCTGGACTGGAGCGACCTCGACGACCCGGAGGAGATGGCGCTGGTGGTCGCCGACCTGGGCCGGGCGACGGCGGCGATGCACGCGGCGGCGGACGACACCTCGGGCGAGTCGCTGGTGCCGTTCTCCACGGAGCGGGCCATCGACGCCGCGATCGCGGCCGACGAGGACGGACTGGTGCCGCTGCTGGTGGACTTCGCCCACGACTACGGGGCGCGGGCCCGCGGCGACCACCAGATCTTCCTCGACCTGTTCCGCAACGGCCGGATTCCGGGGCTGTAACCTTCCGCACATTCACAGGCCCCCTTTAGGGATCCCTTAACGGAGCACGTGCCACACTCGTAGCCGCCATGGACATATCCGGACCCCAGCTCAGAGCCGTTCGCGCGGCGCTGTTCACGGCTGTCGTCGTGACGCTCAGCACCGCGTCGCACGTGCTGCTGTCCGGGGCCCCGCTGCCGCTGAACACGGTGGCCGTGGTCGGCGCCGCCGTGTTCGGCCTGGCCTACGCGCTCGCGGGGCGGGAGCGTTCCTTCGGGCGGATCGCCGCCCTGCTGATCCCGCTGGAGCTGGCCGCCGACACGGTCTTCACCACCGGCCAGCACGTCTGCTACGGCCGCATGGGCGGCCCGGTCGCCGGTCCGCTGCGTTCCGTCGGGTTCGACGTGCTGTGCGGCGACGGCACCGGTGTGGGCGGGCCGCTGGCCCGGGTCACCGGGCACGCCGCTCAGGGCGGCGACCGGGTGGCGGTGGTGCTGGCCGAGGCCGGCCCGGCGACCGCCTGGCTGCTGCTGGGCGCGCACATCGGGGTCGGCCTGTTCGCCGCCGCCTGGCTGCGCCGCGGGGAGCGGGCGCTGGCCCAGCTGCTGAGCGCGGTCGCGGCCACGGCGTCGACGGCGGTCCGTCCGCTGCTGCTGGCCGTCGCGGTGGTCACCGTGCGCCGGGCGCCGAAGACGGGCCGGCCGGCCCGCACGCCGCACCGCGCGACCGTGGCGCGCACCCTGCTCCTCGCGCACTCCCTGGGACGGCGCGGGCCGCCGTGCTCCCTCGCCGCCTGAGGCGGATCACGCCCCGGGCGGTCGCCCGAGCACCAGCAGTCCCCCCGTACGAACTCCGCACACGACCGTGTGCGTCCCCTGTGGAGACATCATCATGAGCAAGCGGAACAGCCAGGCGGCCAAGACGGCGGCGCGCGAGCGTCTGCGCCAGGAGCGCGAGCGCCAGGCGAAGAAGGCGAAGGTCAGGCGGCAGCTGGTCGTCGCCGCGTCGGTGGTCGGTGTGCTGGCCGCCGCCGGCGGCATCGGCTACGCGGTGGTCCAGGCGAACCAGCCGGACCACTGGGAGGCCGCGAAGGACGCCAAGCTGGTCAAGCCTGCCAACACCAGCGGCAAGGACGGCACGACCGTCGTGATCGGCAAGGCCGACGCGAAGAAGACCCTCGAGGTCTACGAGGACCCGCGCTGCCCGATCTGCGCCTCCTTCGAGCAGGCCGTCGGCGGGACGATCGAGAAGGACGTCGAGGCAGGCAAGTACAAGGTGCAGTTCATAGGCGCCTCGTTCCTGGACCGCAACCTCACCGGCGAGGGCTCGAAGAACGCGCTGAGCGCCCTGGGCGCCGCGCTGGACGTCAGCCCCGAGGCGTTCCTGGCGTACAAGTCGGCCCTCTACTCCGCGGAGTACCACCCCGAGGAGACGGACGACAAGTTCAAGGACGACGCCTACCTGATCAAGATCGCCGACACGGTGGACGCCCTGAAGAACAACAAGGAGTTCCAGGCGGCCGTGAAGGACGGCACCTACGACCGCTGGGCGCTGGAGATGTCGGACAAGTTCGACAGCAGCGACGTCCAGGGGACGCCGACGGTGAAGATGGACGGCGAGAAGCTGACCGGCTCCGACGGACAGAACGCGCCCATGACGGCGGCCGAGTTCACCACGGCGGTCGACAAGGCGCTGAAGGGCTGACGCGACCGGCCGACGCCCCGCTGACGTGTGGTTGAAGAGCGGGCGAACTTTCCCGGGTTCGCCCGCTCCGGCGGCTACACGAGGCATGTACACGTCAGTAACCTGAGCGGCTGTGACCAGTCGACACGGAAGATCCGAGAGCGCCGTCTCCGCCACCGCGGACACCGCCTCCCTCACCCCGCGCCGCCGGACCGTCGTCAAGGCGGCCGCCGCCACCGCGGCCCTGGCCGGACCGCTCGCCGCCGCGCTGCCCGCCCGCGCCGTCCAGCAGGCCCCCGCCTTCCTGCACGGCGTCGCCTCCGGCGACCCGCTGCCGGACGGCGTGCTGCTGTGGACCCGGGTGACACCCACCCCGGACGCCCTCCCGGGCTCCGGCGCCGGTCCCGACACCGAGGTGCGCTGGACCGTCGCCCGCGACCGGACGTTCACCGACGTCGTCGCCCAGGGCACGGTCCTCGCCACCGCCGCCTCCGACCACACCGTCAAGGCGGACGTCCGGGGCCTCAGGCCCGCCACCGACTACTGGTTCCGCTTCTCCGCCGGCGGCGCCGACTCCCCCGCGGCCCGCACCCGCACCGCGCCCGCCGCCGACGCCTCCGTGGCGGGGCTGCGCCTCGGGGTGGTCTCCTGCGCCAACTGGGAGGCCGGCCACTTCGCCGCGTACCGCCATCTCGCGGCCCGCGGCGACCTGGACGCCTGGCTGCACCTGGGCGACTACATCTACGAGTACGGCACCGGCGACTACGGCACCCGCGGCACGGTCGTCCGCCCGCACTCCCCCGCCCACGAGATCGTCACCCTCGCCGACTACCGGACCCGGCACGCCCGCTACAAGACCGACCCCGACCTCCAGGCGCTGCACGCCACCGCGCCCGTGATCGCGATGTGGGACGACCACGAGTTCGCCAACGACGCCTGGTCCGGGGGCGCGGAGAACCACACCGAGGGCGCGGAGGGCGCCTGGGCCGCCCGGCAGGCCGCCGCCAAGCGGGCGTACTTCGAGTGGATGCCGGTCCGCCCGGCGGTCGAGGGCACCACCTACCGCCGGCTGCGCTTCGGCAGGCTGGCCGACCTGTCGCTGCTGGACCTGCGCTCCTTCCGCTCGCGGCAGGTCTCGCTCGGCGACGGCGACGTGGACGACCCCGGCCGCACCCTCACCGGCCGCGCCCAGCTCGACTGGCTCAAGGCGGGTCTTTCGGCGTCGGACACGACCTGGCGTCTGGTGGGCACCTCGGTGATGATCTCGCCGTTCGCGCTGGGCTCCCTGCCCGCGACGCTGCTGAAGCCGCTCGCGAAGCTGCTCGGCCTGCCGCAGGAGGGCCTCGCGCTCAACACCGACCAGTGGGACGGCTACACCGCCGACCGTCGCGAGCTGCTGGCCCATCTGCGCGGCAACGCCATCCGCAACACGGTCTTCCTCACCGGCGACATCCACATGGCGTGGGCGAACGACGTGCCGGTGAACGCGGGGACCTACCCGTTGTCCGCGTCCGCCGCCACGGAGTTCGTGGTCACGTCGGTCACCTCCGACAACCTCGACGACATCCTCAAGGTCGGCGAGGGCACGGTCGACGCGATCGCCTCCCCGCTGATCCGGGCCGCCAACCGGCACGTGCACTGGGTGGACACCGACCGGCACGGCTTCGGGGTGCTGGACCTCACGGCCGAACGGGCGCAGATGGACTACTACGTGCTGTCCGACCGCACCAAGGCGGGCGCCACCGCGGCCTGGGCCCGCTCCTACCGCACCCGCAGCGGCACGCAGAGGGTCGAGCGGGCCGACGCCCCCGTCTGAGCACCCCGCGGTAGGAGGACGAGGATCGGGCGGCTCAGTCCGCGTCCTCCTCCAGCGAGTCGAGGAAGCCGAGCGCCACCCGCCAGGTGGCCTCGGCGGCCTCCTCGTCGAAGTCGGTCAGGTCGGGGTCGGTGTACAGGTGTCCGGCGCCCGCGTACCGGTAGACCTCCACGTCGGCCCCGGCCCGGCCCATCCCCAGGTACCAGGCGGTGAGCCAGTCGTCGGTCTCGAACGGGTCCGGCTCGGCGACGTGCAGCTGCACCGGCAGCCCGTCGGCGGCGGCGTTCTCCGCGATGTCGGAGGTGCCGTGCAGGAGCAGCAGGCCCCTGGCCTTCTCGTCGCCCAGGGCCAGCGTCTGCGCCACCGAGGCGCCGAAGGAGAACCCCGCGTACACCAGCCCGCGCTCCGAGTAGGGGGCCGCCGCCAGGACGGCCCGCTTCAGCAGCTCGTCCTTGCCCACCTCGTCCTTGTGCTCCATGCCCTCCTCGACGGTGTCGAACGTGCGGCCCTCGAAGAGGTCCGGCGTCCACACCTCGTGTCCGGCCGCGCGCAGCCGGTCCGCGGCCCGGTGCACCGCGGGGCGCAGTCCGTAGGTCGAGTGAAAGAGCATGATGTTCATGGAGCCCATGGTGCCAGCCGGGTGTGGCGGATCTCGCGGGCGGCACTACCCGGAACCGGACGGAAGTCACATGTTCATGCCGGAGCGGGCCGGTTAGGTTCGGGGGCATGGATGACGTGCTACGCCCGCTGATCGTGGTCGGCGGTTCGGTGGTGCTGACGCTGCTGCTCGGCTGGGCCACCGACCGGCTGCTGCGGAAGGCCGACGAACGCCACCACGAGACACCGCTGTGGGGCCTGCTGCGCCGGGCCCGTGTCCCGTACCAACTGCTGCTCTGCGCGGTCCTGCTCAGAGCCTCCTACGACGAGGCACGGCTGCTGACCTCGCACGACGTCGCCGTCGGCCGGGTGCTCACCCTGGTGCTGATCGGGTCGGCCGCCTGGATGGCGATCCGGATCGCCGCCGCCGTCGTGGAGACCTCCTACGCCCGGTACGCCAGCAACCACCGGGAGCGGAACCCGGCCCGGGTGCGCCGGGTGCGCACCCAGGTGACCCTGATCCGCCGCGTGGTCTCGGCGGCGGTCGGCGTGGTCGCCGTGGCCGCGATGCTGCTGACGTTCCCCGCGATGCGCGCGGCCGGCGCCTCGCTGCTGGCCTCGGCGGGCATCCTCGGCATCGTCGCCGGTGTCGCCGCCCAGTCGACGCTGAGCAACATGTTCGCCGGACTGCAGATCGCGTTCGGCGACATGGTGCGCATCGGCGACACCGTGGTGGTGGACGGCGAGTGGGGCACGGTCGAGGAGATCACCCTCACCTTCCTGACCGTCCGCACCTGGGACGAGCGCCGGATCACCATGCCGGTGTCGTACTTCACCTCCAAGCCGTTCGAGAACTGGTCGCGCGGCACCCCGCAGATGACCGGCACCGTCTTCTGGCACGTGGACCACAGCGCGCCGCTGGACGCCATGCGCGAGAGGCTGCGCGACATCCTGCGGGAGTGCCCGGAGTGGGACGGCCGCGCCTACAACCTGACCGTCACGGACACCACCCCCAGCACCCTGGAGGTGCGGGCGCTGGTGACGGCGAAGGACGCGGACGACATCTGGACGGTCCGGGTCAAGGTCCGCGAGCAGATGATGCGCTTCCTCGCCGACGAGCACCCCTACGCGCTGCCCCGGGTCAACACCGCCGACGCGGTGCTGCCGCCCGGGACCGCCCGGGAGAGCGCGCCCGCCGACGGCGTCCCCGCGGCGCGCCGGCTGCACACCCATCCGCCCCGGCAGCCGCGCTGAGCGGACCTCAGCAGCCGCGCTCGGCACCGCCGTTCACCTGGACGATCTGCGAGGTGATGTGGCCGGCGCCGTGCGAGGCGAGCCAGTGCAGGGTCGCCGCGACGTCACCGGGCCGGCCGGCGCGCTTGTCCGACGTCTCGGCGACCAGCCGGGCCCGCCGCTCCTCGTCCAGGCCGTCGCCGCCGAAGAACGCCGTGTCCTCGATGTAGCCGGGCGCGACCACGTTCACGGTGATCCCGTGCGGCCCCAGCTCCCGGGCCAGGGCGTGGGCGTACGGATGCAGACCGGCCTTGGCCGCCGCGTACGACACCCGTCCCGAGCCGCGCCTCGCCGCGATGGAGCTGAGGAACAGCACCCGGCCGCCGGGCACGGCGAGCCGGTGCCGCAGCGCCTCGGTGAGCAGCACGGCGGTCAGCACGTTGAGCCGGAAGTTGACCGTCCAGTCACGGGCGACGGCGTCGAGCGGGTCGTCGCCGCCGACCGGCGGCTCCAGCAGCCCGTTGCCGCCCGCGCTGTGCACGAGGACGTCCACCGCGCCGAACTCGCGCCCCACGAACCCGGACACACCCCGCACGGCCTCGGGGTCGGCCAGATCGGCGGCGTAGGTCAGCGCGCCGGGCACCTCGGCGCGCTCCAGGACGTCACCGCGCCGCCCGATGAGCAGGACGCGGTCCCCGTCGGCGGCGAACGTCTGCGCGGTGGCGAGCCCGATGCCGGTGCCGCCGCCGCTGATCACAACATTGCGTGTCATGCCCCGACCCTACGGAGCGGGCGACGGCGGACGGCGGCAACGCGGCGGCGCTCAGCGCAGACTGCGCACGTCCAGATGACGCAGCACCCGGTCCACCACCTCGGGGTCGGCGCCCGGCTCGCTGCGCGCGGTGAGCACCTCGTGCCGGGCGGCGCTCAGCATCTCGTGCTCGATGCGCCGGACCCGTTTCAGCCGTTCGGCCCGCTGCCGGGTCGCCTCACGCCGTTCGTCGTCCGCCATGTCCGGGCTGATCCGCACCCCCAGGTCGAACGCCCTGCGCAGCAGTTGCTCGGACAGCTCCTCCGGCAGGTCCTCGACGTCCTCGATCTCCCTCAGTCTGCGCTTGGCCGCCTTCGCCGCCCGGACGGCGAGTTCGCGCTCCATCTCCTTCTCGTGCCCGGTGTCCCCGCGCACGCCGAGCTTGCCCACCAGCCACGGCAGGGTGAGCCCTTGCACCAGCAGGGTCCCCAGCACCACGCCGAACGCCATGAAGATGATCTCGGACCGGGCGGGGAAGCCGGCTCCGGAGTCGGTCTCCAGCGGGATGGCGAGGGCCAGCGCGACGGATGCCACGCCGCGCATCCCGGACCACCACATCACCACGGTCTCGCGCCAGCTCAGCGGGATGTCCTCGCCGACGTCCCGCTCGGTGTGCATCCGCTTGGTCAGCCAGGTCGCCGGCAGCAGCCACGCCAGCCGCACGAACACGACCACGCCGACGACCGCCGCCGACCAGCCCAGCAGCTCGCCCCAGTGGCCGGACGCGGTCTCCACCGCGTTGTGCAGTTCCAGGCCGACCAGGCCGAACGCCACGCCGGTGACCAGGGTGTCCACGATGTCCCAGAAGGTGTGCCCGGCCAGCCGCGCCGTCACGTCGTCGGCGTCGGTGGCGTACTCCACCAGGAACAGCGCGGTGACCAGCACCCCGAGGACGCCCGAGCCGTGCAGCTCCTCGGCGAGGACGTACGCGGCGAACGGCACCAGCAAGGTCAGCGCGACCTGGAGGGTCGGGTCGCCGAGGAGGTCCATGGCCTTGTTGGTGGCCCAGCCGAGCACCAGCCCGACGGCGACCGCCACCACCGCCGACAGGATCAGGTCCAGCCCTGCCGACCAGGGCGAGAAGGTGCCGCTCACGGCGGCGGCCACGGCCACGTGGTACAGCACGATCGCCGTGACGTCGTTGAAGAGGCCCTCGCCCTCCAGGATCGACACGAGCCGGCGGGGCAGCCCCAGCTTGCCGGCCACGGCGGTCGCCGCGACCGGGTCGGGCGGGGCGACCAGCGCGCCGAGGGCGACGGCGGCGGCCAGCGGCAGCCCCGGCACGATCGCGTGGGCGACGACGGCGACGCAGAAGGTGGTGACGAAGACCAGCGCCACGGCCAGCAGCACGATCGGCCGGACGTTGGCCGCGAACTGGCGCCAGGAGGTGCGGCGCACGGCCGCGTAGAGCAGGGGCGGCAGCAGCAGCGGCAGGATCAGTTCCGGCGGGACGTCGACGTTCGGCACGAACTCCAGCAGCGCCAGGACGATTCCGAACACCGTCATCAGTACCGGCGCCGGCAGCCTCAGCCGCTCCCCCACGGGGACGCTCACCACCGCCCCGAGCAACAGGGCGAACAGCAGGGCCAACTGATCCACGGTCACCGCTCCCGGAGATCGGACGGGACGAGCGGTCTCCAGCCTGCCATGCGCCGCGCGGCCGGCGCGGTCACCCGGGCCCTGCTAGAGCGCGCGCCGCATGGCCCGGTGCGGCATGCCCGCGTCCGGGAACTGAGGCCCGTAGGCCTCGTAGCCGAGCCGCTCGTAGAAGCCGAGGGCGTGGGTCTGCGCGTGCAGGTCGACGCCGGTGAGCCCGCGCTCCCGGGCCGCCTCCTCGACGGCCCGCACGAGCGCAGCGCCGACGCCGAGGCCGCGCGCCCGCTTCAGCACCGCGAGCCGGCCGAGGGAGCCGGCCGACGGGTCGCCGCCGTTCTTCGCCGCGGCTGAGGCGCCGTGCAGCAGGCGGGCCGTGCCGAGCGGGGTGCCGTCGCCGGCGACCGCGAGCAGGTGCACGGCGTCCGCGTCGTGGACGTCGTACTCGATGTCCTCGGGGACGCCCTGCTCGGCGACGAAGACCTCCTTGCGGACGCCGAAGCAGGCCTCGCGGTCGGCGGGGTCCTCCGCCACCCGCACCGTGACGGCCGGGCTCATGCGTAGGTCTCCTCGCGGACCTGGTCGAGCGCCTGCTGGAGGTCGTCCGGGTAGTCGCAGGAGAACTCCGCCCACTGCCCGTCGCCGGGGTGCTCGAAGCCGAGGCGCACGGCGTGCAGCCACTGCCGGGTCAGCTTCAGCCGCTTGGCGAGCGTGGGGTCGGCGCCGTAGGTGAGGTCGCCGACGCAGGGGTGGCGGTGGGCGGCCATGTGCACGCGGATCTGGTGCGTGCGGCCGGTCTCCAGCTTCACGTCGAGCAGGGACGCCGCGCGGAACGCCTCGATCAGGTCGTAGTGCGTGACGGACGGCTTGCCCTCGGCGGTGACCGCCCACTTGTAGTCGTGGTGCGGGTGGCGGCCGATGGGGGCGTCGATGGTGCCGCTGGTCGGGTCGGGGTGGCCCTGGACGAGCGTGTGGTAGCGCTTGTCGACCGTGCGCTCCTTGAACTGGCGCTTCAGCGACGTGTACGCGTACTCGGACTTGGCGACCACCATCAGGCCGGAGGTGCCGACGTCGAGGCGGTGCACGATGCCCTGGCGCTCGGCGGCGCCGGAGGTCGAGATGCGGTAGCCGGCGGCGGCCAGACCGCCGATCACGGTCGGTCCCGTCCAGCCCGGGGAGGGGTGGGCGGCGACGCCGACGGGCTTGACGATCACGACCACGTCGTCGTCGTCGTGCACGATCTCCATGCCCTCGACCGGCTCGGCGACGACCTGCACCGGGGCGGGCGCCTGCGGCATCTCCACCTCGAGCCAGGCGCCCCCGCTGACCCGCTCGGACTTTCCGACCACCGACCCGTCGACCGTGACCTTCCCCGCGGCGGCGAGCTCGGCCGCCTTGGTACGGGAGAAGCCGAACATGCGGGAGATGGCGGCGTCGACGCGCTCGCCCTCCAGGCCGTCGGGCACGGGCAGGGTACGGATCTCGGGAATCGTGCTCACCCGTCGAGTATGCCGGACGGGCGCGTCACTCCCGCACGGGAGTGACGGGCGCCTCGGTCCGCGCGGCCCGTGCCGTCAGTCCTTGTGGACCGTGCCGTCCGGGTCGAGGCCCCGGAAGGACAGCAGCACGATGAGGACGCCGCCGCACACGATGGCCGAGTCGGCCAGGTTGAACACGGCGAAGTGCTTGGGCGCGATGAAGTCGACGACCGCGCCCTCGAAGACGCCCGGCGAGCGGAAGATCCGGTCGGTGAGGTTGCCGAGGGCGCCGCCGAGGAGCAGGCCGAGCGCGATCGCCCAGGGCAGACTGTAGAGCTTGCGGGCCAGGCGGAAGATCACCACGATCACGGCGGCCGCGATGACCGTGAAGATCACCGTGAACGCCTCGCCGAAGCCGAAGGCGGCGCCCGCGTTGCGGATCGCCTCGAAGCGCAGCCAGTCGCCGACGACCTCGATCGGCTCGTGGTGCTCCAGCTTGGCGACCACGATCATCTTGCTGACCAGGTCGAGGAGGTAGGCGAAGGCGGCGACGGCGAACAGGACGGCGATCCGCCGCCTGCCGCGGGGCCGCTCCGCCGCCTCCTTCGTACCGTCGGCGCCGGCCGGCTCCCGGCCGTCCCGGTCCCGCAGGTCCCGGTCCTCGATGTCCCGGTCCTGCCCGTCCCGGTCCGCGTCCGGGGTGTCCGGCGTACCGATGATGCGCTCCGCCTCTGCCACGTGAGTCCCTCAGCCTAGGTCCTTGACTGAGGACGAGGGTACGGCACGGTCTGCGGGGCCGCTCCTCAGTACCGGCGCTCCTGCTTCTGCTTGCACTCGACGCACAGGGTGGCCCTCGGGAAGGCCTGCATGCGGGCCTTGCCGATGGGTTTGCCGCAGTTCTCGCACAGGCCGTAGGTGCCCGCGTCGAGCCGCTGGAGCGCCCGCTCGAACTGGTCGAGCATCTCGCGCGCGTTCGCCGCGAGGGCCAGTTCGTGCTCGCGCGTGATGTTCTTGGTGCCGGTGTCGGCGTCGTCGTCGCCGGCGCCGTCGCCGGAGTCCCGCATCAGGCCTGCCAGCGACCGCTCGGAGGAGCTGATCTCCTCACGCAGCCGCAGCACCTCCGACATCAGCTCCGCCCGCGCCTCCTCGACCTCTTCGTCGGTCCACGGCTCCTCGCCGGGACGCACCGCCAGCTCGCCCGGCTCCACCGCGCTGTGCCGGGCCTTGGGCACGGCGGTCGCCGCCGCCGCTGTGGCCGCCGGGCCAGGGGTCTTCTTCGCACCCACCGTCGTCACTCCCGTCTGCGCCGCGGCCTCGGCCGCGTCCGCGTCGTCGGCCGCGCTGTGCCCGGCCCCGTCCTGAGCGGACCCGCTGGTCCTGGCCGCACCGTTCCCCTCGGGGGCGCCCCGACGGCCGCCCCCGCCCCGGCCCGCGGCGGCCGCCTTCCCGGCGGTCCCCCGTGCCGGCTTCTTGCCGGCGAGCTTCTTCGCGGCGGCCTTCCGGCCCCCGGCCTTCGCGGTGGCACCCTTCGACGCCGTCGCCCCGGACGCGGCCTCGGCCGCACCGGCCTCCGTCTCGGCGGCCTCGGCCGCCGCACCCTTCTTCGCCACCATGGCCGCGGCCCCTTCACATATTGTGATCTTGCACGCGAATCGTGCTGGGACGATAAATCGACTGGGACCCTGCGGCAACGGGGCGCACCGCACGGTCACCTCGCCCCGCGCACGCCGCGCGGCGACCTGCATGCGTTGTGCCCAGCTACCCGCCGGGTATGCCGCCGGCGCGGACGTCCCGGCGTCCGGAACAGGCGCGCCGCTCCATTCGGGGCACTCCCGGGCACACCGTCGCGGGAAAAGCGGTCGGCCGCCCGTCGCGGCGCGCCGTACACTGGGCGGAGCGAAAAGCGTGGATGGGGACGAGTAGCGGCGTACGCAGCCCAGAGCGACCCGGGGACGGTGTGAGCCCGGGGGCGAGCGCGACGTGAAGATCACCCCGGAGCCGCCGGAAGAAAGCCGCAGCGAGCCGCAGCGGCGAGTAGAACCGGCATCGCGACCCGAATGAGGGGGCTCACCGGAGCGTACGGCGCGCCGGGGGGCCAAGGAGGGTGGTACCGCGGGAGCGCGCCGACGGCGGCGCAAGGACACAGCTCTCGTCCCTCCGGTCGGAAGGCAGCAAGTCCGCCGGAGGAAGCCCGCTGATGACAACGCCGACGTACCGCCCGGTACCCGCCCAGGTCGATCTGCCCGCGCTCGAGCACACGGTGCTCAAGTTCTGGGACGAGCAGAAGATCTTCGCCAAGAGCCTGGAGCAGTCCGAGGGCCGCCCCGAATGGGTGTTCTACGAGGGTCCGCCCACCGCCAACGGCATGCCGGGCGCCCACCACATCGAGGCCCGCGTCTTCAAGGACGTCTTCCCCCGCTTCCGCACCATGCGCGGCTACCACGTGGCCCGCAAGGCCGGCTGGGACTGCCACGGCCTCCCGGTGGAGCTGGCGGTGGAGAAGGAGCTGGGCTTCTCCGGCAAGCAGGACATCGAGGCCTACGGCATCGCCGAGTTCAACGCCAGGTGCCGTGAGTCGGTGACCCGGCACACGGACGCCTTCGCCGAGCTGACGACCCGCATGGGCTACTGGGTCGACCTCGACGAGGCGTACCGGACCATGGACCCGGAGTACGTCGAGTCGGTCTGGTGGTCGCTGAAGGAGATCTTCAACAAGGGCCTGCTGGTCCAGGACCACCGCGTCGCCCCCTGGTGCCCCCGCTGCGGCACCGGCCTGTCCGACCACGAGCTGGCGCAGGGCTACGAGACGGTCGTCGACCCGTCGGTCTACGTCCGCTTCCCGCTGACCTCCGGCCCACTGGCCGGCGAGGCCGCCCTGCTGGTGTGGACGACCACCCCCTGGACCCTGGTGTCCAACACCGCGGTCGCCGCCCACCCCGAGGTGACCTACGTGGTCGCTACGGACGGCGAGGAGAAGCTGGTCGTCGCCGAGCCGCTGGTCGAGAAGGCGCTCGGCGAGGGCTGGGAGACCACCGGGCAGACCTTCACCGGCGCCGAGATGGAGCGCTGGACGTACCGGCGCCCCTTCGAGCTGGTGGAGTTCCCGAGCGTCAGCGAGGGAACCGATGAGCACAGCCCGGCGGAGGCCCACTACGTGGTCAACGCCGAGTACGTGACCACCGAGGACGGTACGGGTCTGGTCCACCAGTCCCCCGCGTTCGGTGAGGACGACCTCAAGGTCTGCCGCTCCTACGGCCTGCCCGTGGTGAACCCGGTCCGCCCCGACGGCACCTTCGAGGAGGACCTGCCGCTGGTCGGCGGGGTCTTCTTCAAGAAGGCCGACGAGCAGCTCACCGAGGACCTCCAGCAGCGCGGCCTGCTCTTCAGGCACCTGCCGTACGAGCACAGCTACCCGCACTGCTGGCGCTGCCACACCGCGCTGCTCTACTACGCGCAGCCGTCCTGGTACATCCGCACCACCGCCGTCAAGGACCGGCTGCTCCAGGAGAACGAGAACACCAACTGGTTCCCGGACACGGTCAAGCACGGCCGGTACGGCGACTGGCTGAACAACAACATCGACTGGGCGTTGTCCCGCAACCGCTACTGGGGCACCCCGCTGCCCGTCTGGCGCTGCGAGGAGAACCACCTCACCTGCGTCGGCTCGCTCACCGAGCTGACGGAGCTGACCGGCACGGACCAGTCGGGCCTCGACCCGCACCGCCCGTACATCGACGAGGTCACCTTCGCGTGCCCGCAGGACGGCTGCGGCGCCACGGCGACCCGCGTGCCCGAGGTCATCGACGCCTGGTACGACTCGGGCTCCATGCCGTTCGCGCAGTGGGGCTACCCCTACAAGAACAAGGAACTCTTCGAGTCCCGCTACCCCGCGCAGTTCATCTCCGAGGCCATCGACCAGACCCGCGGCTGGTTCTACACGCTGATGGCGGTCGGCACGCTCGTCTTCGACAAGTCGTCCTACGAGAACGTGGTCTGCCTCGGCCACATCCTCGCCGAGGACGGCCGCAAGATGTCCAAGCACCTGGGCAACATCCTCCAGCCGATCCCGCTGATGGACCAGCACGGCGCGGACGCGGTGCGCTGGTTCATGGCGGCCGGCGGCTCCCCCTGGGCGGCCCGCCGTGTGGGCCACGGCACCATCCAGGAGGTCGTCCGCAAGACGCTCCTCACGTACTGGAACACGGTCGCCTTCCAGGCCCTGTACGCCCGCACGTCGAACTGGGCGCCGAGCGAGGCCGACCCGGCCCCGGCCGAGCGTCCGGTGCTGGACCGCTGGCTGCTGTCCGAACTGCACGCCCTCACCGGCCAGGTGACCCAGGCTCTGGAGAACTACGACACCCAGCGCGCCGGCAAGCTGCTGTCCGCGTTCGTCGACGACCTCTCCAACTGGTACGTCCGCCGCTCCCGCCGCCGCTTCTGGCAGGGCGACAAGGCCGCGCTGCGCACCCTGCACGAGGTCGTGGAGACGGTGACCAAGCTCATGGCCCCGCTCACCCCGTTCATCACCGAGCGGGTGTGGCAGGACCTGGTCGTCCCCGTCACGCCGGGCGCGCCGGAGTCGGTGCACCTGTCCTCGTGGCCGGAGGCGGACCTGTCCGTCGTCGACCCGGAGCTGTCCCGGCAGATGGCGCTGGTGCGCCGCCTGGTGGAGCTGGGCCGCGCCACGCGCGCCGAGTCGGGCGTCAAGACGCGTCAGCCGCTGCGGCGGGCGCTGATCGCGGCGGCCGGCTTCGACGCCCTCGACCCGGAGCTGCACACGCAGATCACGGAGGAACTGAACGTCGAGTCGCTGGCGCTGCTGTCCGAGGTGGGCGGCTCGCTGGTGGACACCACGGCCAAGGCCAACTTCCGCGCGCTGGGCAAGCGGTTCGGCAAGCGGGTCCAGGACGTGGCCAAGGCGGTCGCGAACGCGGACGCCGCGGCGCTGTCCCTGGCCCTGCGCGAGGGCACGGCCTCGGTGGAGGTCGACGGCGAGACGGTCACCCTCTCCCCGGACGAGGTGATCATCACGGAGACGCCCCGCGAGGGCTGGTCGGTGGCGTCCGACGCGGGTGCCACGGTCGCCCTGGACCTGGAGATCACCGAGGAGCTGCGCCGCGCCGGCCTGGCCCGTGACGCGATCCGGCTGATCCAGGAGGCCCGCAAGAACAGCGGCCTGGACGTGGCCGACCGGATCGCCCTGCGCTGGACCTCCGGCGACGCCGCCACGGCGGCCGCGCTGACGGAGCACGCGGAGCTGATCGCCGACGAGGTGCTCGCCACGGACTTCGCCCGGGGCGAGGCGGACGACTCCTACGGCGTCCCGTTCACCGACGAGGGCCTGTCCCTGACGTTCCGTCTGCGCAAGGCGTAACCACCGTCACACGCCGAAGGCCCGGTCCCCCGGAGAAGTTCTTCCGGGGGACCGGGCCTTCGGCGTTGCGTACGTCGGACATGTCCGCCGCGTCCGAACAAACGGAGCGAAACCGGGGGAATCGGTGGGAACACGCGTAGCACAAGGGCGGGGCCCCGGGTTGGTGAACCCGGGCCCCGCCCTGAACGCTGCCGACTGCTACGCCGTACCTATGACCGCGGGGGCCGTCAGTTGTCGTCCTCGTCGATCAGGAAGCCACGCATCGGCGAGGGAGCCTGACCCATCGGCGACGGGCCCTGCGGACGGACCGGAGCCATGGGCTGGGTCATCGCAGGCTGCATCTGCTGCTGACCGCCGTACGACGGGCCGGACGGGCCGCCGGGGCCGCCGCCCATCGACTGGTTGCCGCCGTAGGACGGGGCACCCGCGCCGGCCGGAGCCATCGAGGGCGCCGGGGACGGCGGCAGGGACGGAGCGGCGCTCGCGGGCTGACGCGGCGGGGCGAGCGAGTCGTCCGCCTGGGTCTCCAGCTGGCGCAGCTGCGACTCCAGGTAGGACTTCAGCCGCGTGCGGTACTCGCGCTCGAAGCCGCGCAGGTCCTCGACCTTGCGCTCCAGCGTGGCGCGGGCGGACTCCAGGGAGCCCATCGCGACGCGGTGCTTCTCCTGCGCGTCCCGCTCCAGGGCGTCGGCCTTGGCACGGGCGTCACGCTCGAGGCCCTCGGCACGCGAACGCGCCTCGCCCACGATCTTGTTGGCCTCGGAACGGGCCTCCGCGATCGCCTGGTCGGCGGTCTGCTGGGCCAGCGACAGGACGCGCGCGGCGCTGTCGCCGCCGGGGCCCCCCTGACCGGGGAGACCGGGGCCGCCCATGGGACCGCCCATCGGGCCGCCAGGGCCCATCTGCCCCTGCATCGGGCCGCCCTGGCCCATCGGCCCGGGACCCTGGCCCATGGGGCCGGGACCCTGCGGGCCGCCCTGTCCGCCGGGGCCGGCGGGCAGCTGAGGAGCACCGCTCGGCAGCTGGGGCGGGCCACCCATGGGGCCGCCCATCTGCTGCTGCGGCGGGCCCGATATGCCGGCGGGCACCGGAGCGCCGGGACCTCGCATGCCCTGCTGGGGCATGCCGGGAGGCGGACCCTGCTGTTGCTGCTGGTCCTGCTGCTCCGGAGGCTTGCGCATGTTCTGCTGGTTCTGCGCCGCGGCACGGGTGGCAGCGGCCAGCTTGGCGCGCAGGTCCTCGTTCTCGCGCAGCAGGCGCGTCAGTTCGGCTTCGACCTCGTCGAGGAAGGCATCGACCTCGTCCTCGTCATAGCCTTCTCGGAGGCGGACGGTCGTGAACTGCTTGTTCCGCACGTCCTCGGGGGTCAACGGCATCTCTTCACCTCAACGTAGTCATCGGCAGTCGGCAAGACCGTATCGTCCAGCCTCATCACACAAACCTCTGTGCGACTGAGATGAGGATCCAGACGATGATCATCAGGACGAAGAAGGACAGGTCGAGCGCCACGCCCCCGAGACGCAGCGGCGGGATGAACCGCCGCAGAAGCTTCAGCGGTGGATCGGTGACAGTGTAGGTGGCCTCCAGAACGACCACCATCGCCTTGCCGGGTTGCCATGAGCGGGCGAACTGGAACACGTAATCCATGACCAAACGGAAGATCAGCACGATGAGGAACACCATCAGCGCGATGTAGATCACCTGCGCGAACACGCCCATGGCCTGCTTTTCCCTCTCCCCTGTGCCGCTCTTGTCCGGTCCTGCGTCTCAGCTCTGGTTGAAGAACCCGCCCTCTGCGATGCGGGCCTTGTCCTCCGCCGTGACATCGACGTTAGCAGGCGACAACAGGAACACCTTCTGCGTCACCCGCTCGATACTGCCGTGAAGACCAAACACCAAACCCGCCGCAAAGTCGACAAGTCGCTTCGCGTCTGTGTCATCCATCTCAGTCAGATTCATGATCACCGGGGTGCCCTCACGGAAGTGTTCCCCGATGGTACGGGCCTCGTTGTAGGTCCGGGGGTGAAGCGTGGTGATCCGGTAAGGCTCTCGTTCCGACACGACCTTGGGCATGATCACCGGTGCGTTCTTCTCCAGGCTGGCGCGTTCTTGTGTGATGGATGCCACGGGCGCGATCCGCGCCGGACGGGGCGATTCCGCAGGCAGCGAAGCGGACCGGGACACCGGCTCGCGGGGCGCGGGCGGGTGGACGACTCGTACCTCTTCGTCCCTTTGTGGCTGGTGTGTTCCGTGGGACTGGTGCGACGACTCGTGCCGCCGGTGGTCCCGCTCCGGCTCCGGGTCGAGTTCCGGTTCGAAGTCGTCGTCTGGGTCGAATCCGCGGCCGTCGTACCCATCGTCCTCCACGAGGCCGAGGTAGACCGCCATCTTGCGCATCGCGCCGGCCATGCTCCGAGTCCTCCGCTCTGTGGTGGATCCGCTGACGACCGCCAAGTGCCCGCGATCCACTGGGTCCTTGCTCCGCCATTGGGCGGAAATGACCATATTTTCTGCTGTGGTCCGACTTCTTGGCGACGTTACCCGAGCCTGGGGCGGACTCCGAGTACCGCACTGCCGACGCGCACATGTGTCGCTCCGGCGGCCACGGCCTGTTCGAGATCCGCACTCATCCCTGCGGACACCATGTTCGCAGCCGGATGGGCCCGGCGCAGGTCGGTCGACAAATCCATCAACCGCTCGAACGCTGCCTGTTGGCGGCCTGCGTACTCCCCGGTGAGCGGCGCGACGGTCATCAGACCGTCCAGCCGCAGCCCTTCGGCCCCCGCCACCAGGTCGGCCAGCTCCGCGACGCCGGAGGGCGCCACGCCACCGCGCTCGCCCCGGCCGTCGACGCCGGCGTCGAGCGCCACCTGGATGAGGCAGCCGACCTCGCGTCCCACCCGGACGGCCTCCTTGGAGAGCGCCGACACAAGTCGGGCACGGTCGACAGACTGCACGACATCGGCGTAACCGACCACCGAACGCACCTTGTTGGTCTGAAGTTGACCGACGAAATGCCACACAAGGGGCAGATCCGCGCAGGCCGCCGCCTTCGGGGCTGCGTCCTGGTCGCGGTTCTCGGCGACGTGTCGTACGCCGAGTCCGGAGAGGATCCGCACATCGCTCGCGGGCCAGGTCTTGGTGACCACGATCAGCGTCACCTCGTCGCGTCCGCGACCGGCCGCGTCGCACGCGGCGGCGATCCGCTCCTCCACGCCCGCCAGATTCGCGGCGAGTTCGTCCTTACGGTCCGTCATGTCCTCGGGTCCAGCCACACATAACTCGCGAGCCGCCCGGTGGTGCGGTCGCGACGGTAGGAGAAGTGATCGTCCGACTCCCGTGTGCACACGGGAGAGCGCCCGGCGCCGGAGACGCCCAGCCGCTCGAGTTGCGCGTGCACACCCGCGACGACGTCGACCGCGGGGGTGCCCCAGCTCGTCTCCGCGTACGCCGCCGGCTCGACGGCGGCCACGTCGGCGCGCATGTCCTCCGGCACCTCGTAGCACCGGCCGCACACCGCGGGTCCGGTGCGCGCGACGATCCGGGCGGGGTCGGCGCCGAGTCCGGTCATGGCCCGGACGGCGGCCGGGACGACCCCGGCGACCAGCCCGGGCCGGCCCGCGTGCGCCGCGGCGGCGACGCCCGCGACGGGGTCGGCCAGCAGCACGGGCACGCAGTCGGCGGTGAGCACGGCGAGGGCGAGTCCGCCCCGCGCGGTGACGATCGCGTCCACCTCGGGCACCGGACGGTCGCCCCACGGCTCGTCGACGACGACGGCGTCCGCGCCGTGCACCTGGTTCATCCAGACCACGCGGACCGGGTCCACGCCGAGCGCCTCGGCGGCCAGTTCACGGTTGGTCCGCACGTTCCCGGGGTCGTCACCGACCGCGCCCCCGAGGTTGAGCTCCTCATACGGAGCGGCGCTCACCCCGCCCCACCGGTCGGTGAAGCCGAAGTGCGCGCCGCTCTCGCTCTCGCGCTGTCCTATCACTTCAGGAAGTCCGGGACATCCAGTTCCTCGGCCGCGCTGTCGTAGCTCCGGGAGGGCGGGACGGGGGGCTGGACGGCGGGGATGTCGGCCACGGGCTCGGGGGCCGGGGCCGGCTCCTCCTTCGGCGTGACGCTGCCGAGCGAGCCGAAGGACGGGCGGCTCTCGGGCCGGTCCGCCGGGGCGGGCTCCTCACGCTTGGCCGAGGAGGAGCCGAGGACGTTGTCCCGCTTGGCGGGCGGCTGGCCGCCGTCGAAGCCGGCGGCGATGACGGTGACCCGCACCTCGTCGCCGAGGGCGTCGTCGATCACGGCGCCGAAGATGATGTTGGCCTCCGGGTGGGCGGCCTCGCTGACCAGCTGGGCGGCCTCGTTGATCTCGAACAGGCCGAGGTCGGAGCCGCCGGAGATGGAGAGCAGGACGCCGCGGGCGCCGTCGATGGACGCCTCGAGCAACGGGGAGGAGATGGCCATCTCGGCCGCGGCCACCGCGCGGTCGTCGCCGCGGGCCGAGCCGATGCCCATGAGGGCCGAACCCGCCTCGGACATGACCGACTTGACGTCGGCGAAGTCGAGGTTGATGAGACCGGGGGTGGTGATGAGGTCGGTGATGCCCTGCACACCGGAGAGCAGGACCTGGTCGGCCGACTTGAAGGCGTCGAGAACCGACACCTGGCGGTCCGAGATGGACAGCAGCCGGTCGTTGGGGATCACGATGAGGGTGTCGACCTCGTCGCGGAGCTCCGCGATGCCGTCCTCGGCCTGGTTCGCGCGGCGCCGTCCCTCGAAGGTGAACGGGCGCGTGACCACACCGATGGTGAGCGCACCGAGGGAGCGGGCGATGTTGGCCACGACGGGCGCGCCGCCGGTGCCGGTGCCGCCGCCTTCACCGGCCGTCACGAAGACCATGTCGGCCCCCTTGAGGACCTCCTCGATCTCCTCGCGGTGGTCCTCGGCGGCCTTGCGGCCGACGGCCGGGTTCGCTCCGGCGCCGAGTCCGCGGGTGAGTTCACGGCCGACGTCGAGCTTGACGTCGGCGTCGCTCATCAACAGCGCCTGCGCGTCGGTGTTGATGGCGATGAACTCGACGCCCTTGAGACCGACCTCGATCATCCGGTTGATGGCATTGACACCACCGCCGCCGACACCGATGACTTTGATGACTGCGAGGTAGTTCTGCGGTGCTGCCACGTCGAAGGCCTCTCGCCTCGAGTTACGTGTCGCCGGGGCGCCGGAGCAACTGCTGCCCCCGCGTTCCGTCGACTGATGCCGAATGGGACGGTCCGTATCGCCGACCCGAACCCTAACGTTGAAGTTTAGGGTTACCAGTGTGTCTGTTCCCTGGAGTCTTCTGAACAGGACACTAAGTCGACACGTGGCGCACGTTCAACGAACACGCCGAACCTCCCGTTTTTCTTTTCACCCTATGTGATCAGCCGTGTCGCTGCCCAACCAGGGTGCTGGCCTGCGCGGATGTGCGTCAACTCCCTGATGACGCCGGGGCGCTGGGAACACTGACGTCGAAGTGCCGCGCGTCCGGCTCCGCTTTCATCAGGGCGGTGAGGGCGCGCGCCTTCTGCGTCCCCTTCTCGCTGCTTCCCCAGTCGACGGTACGGCCGTCCGTGAGTTCCAGCGAGATGGCGTCGTAGGAACGGACCTTGACACTGCGCGTTTCCGGCGCGAGGGACTCGGGGACGGCGCCGGCCACGCGTACCGCCTCCCGCACCAGACGGTCCTCGCCGAATCGCCGGAGGCTGGCCGCGGAGGATCCGGAACGGGAGAGATCCATCTCCAGCGCCGGCACCCCCTTGGGCGCTTTCTCGACGGTGGCGAACCTCACGCCGTCGTCGTCCACTTCGACGAACTTGCCGCCCTGGTGGACCAGGAGCACGGGGGTGCGCTCGGTGACCCGGAGCTTGATCTCGTCGGGCCAGGAACGGACCACGTCGACGGTGTCGATGCGGGGCAGCTCCTCGGCGGCCCGCTTCTCGATGGCCCCGGTGTCGACCGAGACGAGCTGTTCCCCGAGGGGCACCTGGGCCGCCTCGCGGACCTGGTCCGGTGTCAGGACGTCGGTCCCGGACACCGAGACGCGCTCGACGCGGACCAGATCGGAGCCGTACAGCAGCCAGAAGGCGCCGCTGCCGAAGAACAGGAGGGCGACCGCCGATGCGATGATCAGACGAAGACGCCGTCGCCGTACGGCTCGTACGGGCGGCGGGCCGGACGACTCCCGCTTGCGTTCACCGCGCTCGGCGGTCGTCGATCCGGCCACGCTCCCTGCCTTCCGTCACATGTCTCTACCTGTGGGCACGGGCGGCGACCGCCTCGTACACCATGCCGACGAGCAGCTCGTCGGCGTCCCGGCGGCCGAACTCGCTTGCGGCGCGGGACATCTCGTACAGCCGGTGCGGGTCGGCGAGCACGGGCAGCACGTTCTGCTGGATCCACTCCGGCGTCAGCTCCGCGTCGTCGACCAGCAGTCCGCCGCCCGCCTTCACCACCGGCTGGGCGTTGAGCCGCTGTTCGCCGTTGCCGATGGGCAGCGGGACGTAGGCGGCCGGGAGTCCGACGGCGGAGAGTTCGGCGACGGTCATCGCGCCGGCGCGGCAGAGCATCATGTCCGCCGCCGCGTACGCGAGGTCCATCCGGTCCAGGTAACTTACCGGGATGTACGGGGGCATGCCCGGCATCTGCTGCACCTGCGGCAGTTCGTTCTTCGGGCCGACCGCGTGCAGGATCTGGATGCCCGCCTGCTGGAGCCACGGAGCGACCTGCTGGACGACCTCGTTGAGCCGGCGGGCGCCCTGCGAGCCGCCGGAGACCAGCAGCGTCGGCAGGTTGGGGTCGAGCCCGAACGCGGCGCGCGCCTCGGGGCGGACGGCGGCCCGGTCGAGGGTGGCGATGGTGTGCCGCAGCGGGATGCCGATGTAGCGCGAGTTGCGCAGCTTGCTGTCCGGGGTGGCGACGGCGACCTGGGCGGCGTAGCGGGAGCCGATCTTGTTGGCCAGGCCGGGGCGGGCGTTGGCCTCGTGGATGACGATCGGCACGCCGAGGCGCTTGGCCGCGAGGTAGCCGGGCAGGGCGACGTAGCCGCCGAAGCCGACCACGACGTCGGCCCGGGTGCGCTCCAGGATCTGCTCGGTCGCCTTGATGGTGCCGCGCAGCCGGCCCGGGACGGTGATCAGCTCGGGGGTCGGCTTGCGTGGCAGCGGGACGGCGGGGATCAGCGCCAGTTCGTACCCGCGCTCGGGTACGAGACGGGTCTCCAGGCCGCGCTCCGTGCCCAGGGCCGTGATGCCCACGGACGGATCCTGCCTGCGCAGCGCGTCCGCGAGGGCGAGCGCGGGCTCGATGTGGCCCGCGGTTCCTCCGCCGGCGAGTACGACATGCACCGAAATTCACCGCTCTCCGGACGGACGCGCCCCCGGGGCACGCCGTCGCATCGTGTTCCATCTCCGGGGCCGCTGAGAACCCCCGATCCGCTTTCTACCAAAGCGGGGTTGCCGCATCGCAAGCGCCATCCGCGCAGCGGGGTCCTCACGCGCGAAGGCGATGAGCAGCCCGATGGCGAACATGGTCGGCAGCAGGGCGGACCCGCCGTAGGAGAACAGCGGGAGCGGGACTCCGGCGATCGGCAGCAGACCGAGCACCGCACCGATGTTGATCACGGCCTGCGCCGTGATCCAGGTGGTCACGCCTCCCGCGGCATACCTGACGAAGGGGTCCTCCGTGCGTCCGGCCACGCGGATACCCGCATAGCCTAGAGCGGCGAACAGGGCGAGCACCGACAGCGTCCCCGCCAGGCCCAGTTCCTCACCGGTGACGGCGAAGATGAAGTCCGTGTGCGCTTCGGGTAGTTCGCCCCATTTCTCCAGACTCGCACCGAGACCGGAGCCGAAGATCCCGCCGGAGGCCAGGGCGTAGATGCCGTGCACGGCCTGCCAGCAGTCGACCGGACCGGTCTGCGGCTCGGTGGCGCCGAGGCAGGCGAGCCGGGCCATGCGGTTCTCGCTGGTGCGGATGAGGACGGCGCCGAGCAGCGCGGCGACCGCCAGCACCCCGGCGAACAGCCGGGTCGGGGCCCCCGCCAGCCACAGCAGGCCGAAGAGGATCGCGGTGAGGATGATGGCGGTGCCCATGTCGCCGCCGAGCATGATCAGCCCGAGCAGCATGAACGCGGCCGGCACCAGCGGCACCAGCATGTGCTTCCACTGGGTCAGCAGCCGCTTGTCCTGTTTCCGGGCGAGCAGGTCGGCGCCCCACAGCACCAGCGCCAGCTTGCCGAACTCGCTGGGCTGGAGCTGGAAACTGCCGCCGAGCGCGATCCAGTTCTGGTTGCCGTTGACCGCGACTCCTATCCCCGGCACCTGCACCAGGGCCATCAGGAAGACGGCGCCGGCGAGGATGGGGTAGGCGAGCGCCCGGTGCAGCTTCACCGGCATCCGGGAGGCCGCCAGCAGCAGCACGGCGCCGATCGCGGCGGCCAGCAGCTGCTTGCGGAAGAAGTACGAACCCGGCAGCGACATCTGCAACGCCGTGATCTGGGAGGCCGAGTAGACCATCACCAGACCCAGCACGGTGATCAGCAGACTGCCGCCGAGGATGACGTAGTACGCGGTCAGCGGCCGGTCCCAGGCCCTGCGCGCCCGGGTCACCAGGGTACGCAGCGGGTTCTCGCGCGGGGGGCGGGGCGCGACGGGACGCCGGGCGGCCCGCTGCACGGGCGGCCGGCCGGTACGGCTACTGGACATCACGACCTCCGCGGTACGCCGGCCAACAGGTCTCGGACGGTCCCACGCGTCCCTCCCAGGGTCGCCCGGCGCCGGGGCGGCCGGGGTCAGGCGCCGAGCTCGCGCACCGCCTGTGCGAACGCGTCACCGCGCTTGTTGTAGTTGGCGAACATGTCCATCGAGGCGCAGGCCGGGGCCAGCAGCACCGTGTCACCGGGGCGTGCCAGCCGCCTCGCCTCCTGGACGGCCTGGAGCATCGCCCCAGTGTCGGTCCGCTCGAGGTCGACCACGGGGACTTCCGGGGCGTGTCGCGCGAGGGCTTCACGGATCAGGGCACGGTCCCGGCCGATCAGGACGGCGCCGCGCAGCCGCCCGGCCGCCCCGGCGACGAGTTCGTCGAAGGTGGCGCCCTTGGCGAGTCCGCCCGCGATCCACACCACGGAGTCGTACGCCGCCAACGAGGCCTGCGTGGCATGCGTGTTGGTGGCCTTGGAGTCGTCCACGTAGGCCACGCCGTCCACATCCGCCACGTGCGCGATGCGGTGGGCGTCCGGGGTGAAGTTCCGCAGTCCGTCCCGCACGGCGTTCGCGGGCACGCCGTAGGCGCGGGCGAGGGCCGCCGCGGCGAGGGCGTTGGCGACGTTGTGCGGGGCGGCCGGCTTCACGTCGGCGACCTCGGCGAGCTCCTGGGCGTTCTTCTGCCGGTTCTCCACGAAGGCACGGTCGACCAGGAGGCCCTCGACGACGCCGAGTTGGGAGGGGCCGGGGGTGCCGAGGGTGAAGCCGATCGCGCGGCAGCCCTCCTCGACGTCGGCCTCGCGGACGAGGTCCTCGGTGGCCTTGTCGGCGGTGTTGTAGACGCAGGCGACGCGGTTGCCCTCGTAGATGCGGCCCTTGTCCTTCGCGTACGCCTCCATGGAGCCGTGCCAGTCGAGGTGGTCGGGCGCCAGGTTGAGGACGGCGGCGGAGTGGGCGCGCAGCGAGGGCGCCCAGTGGAGCTGGTAGCTGGACAGCTCCACGGCGAGCACGTCGTACTCCTCGTCGCCGAGGACGGCGTCGAGGAGGGAGACGCCGATGTTGCCGACGGCGGCGGTGCGCAGCCCGGCCGCCTCCAGGATGGAGGCGAGCATCTGCACGGTGGTGGTCTTGCCGTTGGTGCCGGTGACCGCGAGCCAGTCCGCCGCCCCGGGCTTCCTGAGCCGCCAGGCGAGTTCGACGTCGCCCCACACCGGCACCCCGGCCGCGTCGGCCGCCGCGAAGAGCGGCTTGTCCGGCTTCCAGCCGGGCGCCGTGACGATCAGCTCGGTGGAGTCGGGCAGGGTGTCGCCGTCCCCGAGGCGGACGGTGACGCCGAGCGCCTCCAGTTCCGCGGCCTGCTCGCGGGCCCGGGCGTCGTCGCCGTCGTTGACGACGGTGACCTTCGCGCCGAGTCCGTGGAGTGCCTTGGCCGCCGGGACGCCGGAGACGCCGAGTCCCGCGACGGTGACGTGCTTGCCCTGCCAGTCGGTCACTTGTCCGCTGCCCATCCCGCGTAGAAGAGGCCGAGTCCGACGATCACACAGATGCCCTGGATGATCCAGAAGCGGACCACCACAAGGACTTCGGACCAGCCTTTGAGTTCGAAGTGGTGCTGGAGCGGCGCCATCCGGAAGACCCGCTTACCGGTGAGCCGGAAGGAGCCGACCTGGATGACCACCGACATCGTGATGAGGACGAACAGGCCGCCGAGGATGGCGAGCAGCAGCTCGGTGCGGGAGCAGATCGCGAGACCCGCGAGCACGCCGCCGAGCGCCAGCGAACCGGTGTCGCCCATGAAGATCTTGGCCGGGGAGGTGTTCCACCACAGGAAGCCCAGGCAGGAACCCATCAGCGCGGAGGCCACGACGGCGAGGTCCAGCGGGTCGCGCACCTCGTAGCAGGCGCCCGGATTGGTCAGTGTCTCGCCGTTGGCGCAGGACTCCTGGAACTGCCAGACGCCGATGAAGGTGTAGGCGCCGAAGACGAGCACGGAGGCGCCGGTCGCCAGACCGTCCAGGCCGTCGGTGAGGTTCACGCCGTTCGACATGGCGAGGATCATGAACAGGGCCCAGATCACGAACAGCACCGGGCCGATGGTCCAGCCGAAGTCCGTGATGAACGACAGCTTCGTGGAGGCGGGGGTCTGCCCGCGGGAGTCCGCGAACTGCAGGGACAGCACCGCGAAGGCGACGCCGACGATCAGCTGGCCCGCCATCTTCGCCTTGGCCCGCAGGCCCAGCGAACGCCTCTTGACGATCTTGATGTAGTCGTCGAGGAAGCCGACGAGGCCCATGCCGACCATCAGGCCCAGCACCAGCACGCCGGAGTACCGCGGCGACTCGCCGCTGATCACCTTGGAGAGGAAGTAGGCGGCGACCGTCGACAGGATGAAGGCGATGCCGCCCATCGTCGGCGTACCGCGCTTGCTCGCGTGCTCGCGCGGGCCGTCGTCGCGGATGTACTGCCCGTATCCCTTGCGGGCGAGCAGCTTGATCAGCAGCGGCGTGCCGATCAGCGTCAGGAAGAGGCCAATGACTCCTGCGAACAGGACCTGATTCATCATCGGGCGGCGACCTCACCCTCGGCACCGGTCTCGAGCAGCGCCTGCGCCACGCTCTCGAGCCCGACCGAACGGGACGCCTTCACGAGTACGACATCCCCCGGGCGCAATTCGCTGCGCAACAGGTCGACCGCCGCCTGTGCGTCGGACACGTGCACCGACTCCTCACCCCACGAACCCTCGTTATATGCGCCCAGTTGCAGCCAGGCGGCTTCCCTGCCCCCGACCGCGACGAGCTTGCTGACGTTGAGCCGGACGGCGAGCCGTCCGACCGCGTCGTGCTCGGCGAGCGCCTCGTCCCCGAGCTCGGCCATCTTGCCGAGCACCGCCCACGTACGTCCCCCCTTCGCCCGTGAGGCCTCGCCCATCGCAGCCAGCGCACGCAGCGCGGCCTTCATGGACTCGGGGTTCGCGTTGTAGGCGTCGTTGACGACCGTCACGCCGTCCGGTCGCTCGGTGACCTCCATGCGCCAGCGGGAGAGGGAGCCCGCCTCGGAGAGCGCGCGGGCGATCTCGTCTGCGGACATGCCCAACTCGTGGGCGACGGCGGCCGCGGCGAGCGCGTTCGACACGTGATGCTCACCGTACAGGCGCATGGTCACATCGCTTGCACCGGAGGGTGTGTGAAGCCTGAAGGAAGGCTGTCCGCTGTCCGTGAGTCGCACGTTCTCGGCGGAGACGTCCGCTTCGCCGGACTCTCCGAAAAGGATCACCTTCGCCTTCGTACGGGAGGCCATGGCGCGGACGTAGGGGTCGTCCGCGTTGAGGATCGCGACGCCCCCCTCCTCGGCCGGCGGCAGCGACTCGACGAGTTCGCCCTTGGCCTGGGCGATCTGCTCCCGGCCGCCGAACTCGCCGATGTGCGCGGAGCCGACGTTCAGCACCAGGCCGACCCTGGGCGGGGTCAGTCCGGTGAGGTAGCGGATGTGGCCGATGCCCCGCGCGCCCATCTCCAGCACGAGGAACTTCGTCTCCTCGGTGGCGGTGAGCGCGGTCAGCGGCAGCCCGATCTCGTTGTTGAGGGAGCCGGGGGTGAAGACGGTCGGCGCCTTGCTCCGCAGCACCTGGGCGATGAGGTCCTTGGTGCTGGTCTTGCCGGCCGAGCCGGTGAGGGCGACGAGGGTGGCGCCGAGCCGGCGGACGACGTGCCGGGCGAGGGCGCCCAGGGCGGCCTGGACGTCCTCCACGACGATCGCGGGCACCCCGACCGGCCGGGAGGCGAGCACGGCGACCGCGCCCGCCTCGACGACCTGGGCCGCGAAGTCGTGGCCGTCCACGCGCTCGCCGACGAAGGCGACGAAGAGGCTGCCCGGACCCGCCTCCCGCGAGTCCCGGACCACCTCGCCGGTGACCAGGACGGAGGGGTCCGGTATGTCGTGCGTCTGCCCGCCGACGACTTCTGCGATCTCGGCGAGGGAGAGGGCGATCACAAGTTCATCCCTGGGTCTTCTTGATGGCTTCGCGAAGCACCTGGCGGTCGTCGAACGGACGCACCACCCCGGCGATGTCCTGTCCCAGCTCGTGGCCCTTGCCGGCGACCAGCACGGTGTCGCCGGGCTCGGCCCGGGCGACGGCGGCGGCGATCGCGGCGGCACGGTCCTCGAAGACCTGGACCTCGCCGCGCTGGTGGGCGGGCACCGAGGCCGCGCCCAGCAGCATCGCGGCGAGGATCGCCAGCGGGTCCTCGGAGCGGGGGTTGTCGGAGGTCAGTACGGCGGTGTCGGCGAGCCGCGCGGCGGCCGCGCCCATCGGCTCCCGCTTGGTGACGTCACGGTCGCCGCCGCAGCCGAGCACGACGTGCACCCGGCCCTCGGTGACCTTGCGCAGGGCGCGCAGCACCGATTCCACGGCGTCCGTCTTGTGGGCGTAGTCCACGACCGCCAGGTACGGCTGGCCCTCGTCGACGCGCTCCAGGCGGCCGGGCACGCCCGGCACGGCGGCGACGCCGTCGGCGGCGGACTGCGGGTCGAGTCCGGCCACGGCCAGCGCGACGATCGCGGCCAGGGAGTTGGCCACGTTGAACGGGCCGGGCAGCGGCGAACGGGCGGTGACGCGCTCGCCCTTGGGACCGACCACGGTGAACGTCGAGTCCAGCGGGCCGACCTGGACGTCCTCGGCGCGCCAGTCGGCGTCGGGGTGCCCCTCGGCGGAATAGGTGACGACCGGGACGCCGGCCTCCTTCACCAGGCGGCGGCCGTACTCGTCGTCCACGTTGACCACGCCGAGCCGGCTGCGGGCGGGCGTGAACAGCTGCGCCTTGGCCTGGAAGTAGTCCTCCATCCCGGAGTGGAACTCCATGTGCTCCGGGCTGAGGTTGGTGAAGACGGCGATGTCGAAGACGCAGCCGTCGACCCGGCCGAGGACCAGGGCGTGGCTGGAGACCTCCATGGCCACGGCCTCGGTGCCGCGTTCGCGCATGACCGCGAACAGCGCCTGGAGGTCGGTGGCCTCGGGCGTGGTGCGCTCGGACTTGATGCGCTCGTCGCCGATGCGCATCTCGACCGTGCCGATCAGTCCCGTGCTGCGGACGGTCCGCAGACCGCCCTCGACGAGGTAGGCGGTGGTGGTCTTGCCGGAGGTGCCGGTGATGCCGATCTGGAGCAGATCGCGGCCGGGGTGGCCGTAGATGGTGGCGGCCAGTTCGCCCATCCGGGCCCGCGGGTCGTCCACGACCAGCGCGGGGAGCCCGGTCGCGGCGACGCGTTCGGCGCCCGCCGGGTCGGTGAGCACGGCGGCGGCGCCGAGGCCCGCGGCCTGGGTGACGAAGTCCGCGCCGTGGACGCGGGCGCCCGGGAGCGCGGCGTACAGGTCCCCGGGCCGGACGGCACGCGAGTCGTGGGTGATGCCCGTGACCTCGGCGGCCTGCGCGGGTGCGGGGACACCCAGCTGACCGGCGAGTTCCGCGAGGGGTGCGGCGGAGACCTGGTCCGGACGGGGCGGTCCCGGATATGTCACGGGGTGGCCCTTCTGGGTGGTTTGGGACTGATCAGCGTGTGGCACGGCGGTGAGCGTACCGGGCGTACCGCTCGGCGGGCCAAGCGAGGGGCCGCGGCGGCTCTGGTTCCCGGGGTCGGGGGTGATCGTTGTCACGAGGTGGTTCCTGGTGGCTCGGTGCTCGGTACGGGGTCAGGGCTCGAAGGTGACCGGCAGGGCGGCGGGGGCGGCTCCGGTGGGCGGGACCTGGAGGGTCTTCAGGGAGAACTCCATGACCTGCTTGAAGACGGGGCCGCAGATCTGACCGCCGAAGTAGCTGCCCTGGGTGGCGTTCTGGATGACGCAGTAGACGGTGATCCGGGGCTTGTCGGCGGGGGCGAAACCGGCGAAGGACGAGGTGTAGCCGTGGTACTTCCCGGTGGCCGGATCCACGCGGTTCGCCGTACCGGTCTTGCCCGCGACCCGGTACCCCGGAATGCGGGCCTTGGTACCCGTGCCCTCCTCGTCGTCGACGACCGACTCCAGCATCTGCGCGAGGGTCTTCGCCGTCTTCTCGCTGACGACCCGTGTCCTCTCGGGCTTGGGAGCGGGTGTGAAGCGCCCGTCAGGTCCCTTGGAGCCGCGGACGAGGGTGGGCTCGACGCGGACGCCGCCGTTGGCGATGGTCGAGTAGACGGAGGCGGCCTGCATCGCGTTGACGGACACGCCCTGGCCGAAGGGAATCGTGTACTGCTGCGAGGTGGACCACTGGTCCGGCGGGGCCAGGATGCCCTTGGTCTCGCCGGGGAAGCGCAGCCCGGTGTGGCTGCCGAGGCCGAACTTGCGCAGGTAGTCGTACAGCACCTTGTTGGCCTGGGACTGGGTCTTGCCCAGCTGGCCGGTGGCGAGGATGGTGCCGATGTTGCTGGACTTGGCGAGGACGCCGTTGAGCGTCAGGTACCAGGTCGGGTGGTCGATGTCGTCCTTGAACAGCCGGTCGCCGCGGTGCAGCCGGTTGGGGACCACGACATGGGTGCCGGGGGTGGCGGCGTTCTCCTCCAGCACGGCCGCCATGGACAGCACCTTGGCCGTGGAGCCCGGTTCGAAGGCGTCCTGGAGGGCCGCGTTGCCGAGCGTCCTGGGGTCGGCGTCGGACAGGTCGTTGGGGTCGAAGCCGGGGGCGTTGGCCATGGCCAGGACCTCGCCGCTGCGGGTGTCCTGCACGATGACGTAGCCGCGGTCGGCCGCGGACTCCTCCACCTGCTTGCTGATGGCGTTCTGCGCCGCCCACTGGATGTCGCGGTCGATGGTGAGCTCGATGTCGTCGCCGGGCACGGCCGGGGTCTCCGTGGAGCCCGCGGTGGGCACCAGACGGCCGCCGGACTGGGCGTAGCGGATCTTGCCCTCCTCGCCGGCCAGCCGCTCCTCGAGCTGGAGCTCGACGCCGCCGCTGCCCTTGCCCTCGGCGTTGACCCAGCCCAGTATTCCGGCGGCGAGCTCGTTGTTCGGGTACACCCGCTTGCTGGTGGGCACGGAGAAGACACCGGCCAGCACGTTGACCGTCGACCTGTCCGTCTCGGACTTGGTGGCGAGGGCGGACCTGAGGTCCTTGATCTGCCTCCAGACCTGCGGGGTCTGCCGCCCGGCCAGCTTCACGTAGCGAAGCGACGGGTTGTCCGGCCGCAGCTTGCGGACCAGGTCCTCCTGGTCGGCGCCGAGGATCGGGGCGAGCAGCGCCGCGGCCTGCTCGGGCCCGTCGTCGATCTTCAGCTCGTCCGGGGCGAACATCGTGGGGTCGGCGGTGATGTCGTAGGCGTCCTCGCTGGTGGCGAGGGCCACGCCGTCGCGGTCGGTGATCTCGCCGCGTTCGGCGGCCAGGACCTGGCCCACGTAGCGGTTGCGCTCGGCCTTGCCGGCGTAGGTGCTCGCGTCGACGGCCTGGACCTGCACCAGGCGGACGACGAACGCGAGCATGACGAGGGTCAGGCCGACGCCGACCAGGCGCAGCCGGGGGCGCGGGCTGCCCAGCCGGATGGTCTTCGGGGCGCCGGGGCGCGGCCCGCCGGGCCCGCGGGCCGGGCGGGCGCCGGGGCCGGTGCGGCCGCGGGCGGCCGGACGGACGGGCCGGGCGGGTCCGGGCACCCGGCGGCGGGGCGGTTGCCTGTCGGACACTTCCGTCACCTGCCCGGGGTCGTGGTGGCGTGCGGGGAACGGGGGGTGGACTGCGGCGACGGCAGCGGGGCCGTCGCCGTGGCCAGCGCCTCGGGCGCGAGGACCAGCGGGGCGCGGGCGGCGGAGGCCGCGCTGGGCACTCCCTTGACCTTGCCGTCGGGACCGAGGAAGGCGGGGTCGCCGCCGGGCACCATGCCGAGCTCGCGGGCGCGGCGCTGGAGGGCGTCGGGGGCGGAGTAGGCGTCGATGTCGCGCTGCAGGGCCTGCTCCTCGTCCGTGAGCTCCTTGGTCTCCCGCTGGAGGTCGTCGAGACGGAACGCGCCCTCGCTGAGCGCGGAGTTCAGGACCAGCAGGCCGATCAGACCGCCGCCGAGGAGCAGGACCACGAGGAGCACGAAGGGGGTGCGCGCCGCCTGGGCGCGGCCGGTGGGCAGGAGGTGCGCGAGCCGGGCCGCCCTCCCCCGCAGCTCGGGCCGCCCCTTCAGTTCGGGTTTACTGGTCACTCACGCTCCCCTGAGTTCGCTCGTCCCGCCCGTTCACCCGGCCGTCACCCGCTTCCGGGCCGGCCCGTGCCTCACCGGAGCCGCCTCACCCGACGTCCTCCCGGATGCGCTCCGCGCCGCGCAGCCGCGCGGGGGCCGCACGGCGGTTCTCGGCGATCTCCTCCTCGGTGGGAAGTTCGGCACCGCGCGTGAGCAGCTTGAGCCGCGGCTGGTACTGCTCGGGGACGACCGGGAGTCCGGGCGGGGCGGTGGTGGCGGCGCCCGCCGCGAACACCTGCTTGACCAGCCGGTCCTCCAGGGAGTGGTACGACAGCACGGCGATACGGCCGCCGACGTCCAGGGACCTCACGGCCGCCGGGACGGCCCGCTCCAGCACCGACAGTTCGCCGTTGACCTCGATCCGCAGGGCCTGGAAGGTGCGCTTGGCCGGGTTGCCGCCGGTGCGCTTGGCGGCCTGCGGCAGCGCGTCGCGGATCAGCTCGACCAGGCGGGCGCTGGTGGTGAAGGGCTCCTTCTCGCGCTCCCGGACGATCGCGGCCACGATCCGCTTGGCCTGCTTCTCCTCGCCGTAGGCGCGCAGGATGCGGACCAGCTCGCCGGGCGGGTAGGTGTTGAGGACCTCGGCGGCGCTGACGCCGGTCGTCTGGTCCATGCGCATGTCGAGGGGGGCGTCCTGGGCGTAGGCGAAGCCGCGGTCGGCCTCGTCGAGCTGCATCGAGGACACCCCGAGGTCGAACAGGATCCCCTGCACGCGCGGGATGCCGAGCCGGCCGAGGACGTCGGGGAGCTCGTCGTAGACGGCGTGCACCAGGGTGGCCCGGTCGCCGAACGGTGCGAGCCGCTCGCCGGACAGGCGCAGGGCCTCCTTGTCGCGGTCCAGGGCGACGAGCCGCGCCTCGGGGAAGCGGCTGAGCAGCGCCTCGCTGTGGCCGCCGAGGCCGAGCGTGCAGTCGACGACCACCGCGCCGGGCCGTTCAAGGGCGGGCGCCAGCATGTCCAGGCACCGTTGAAGCATCACCGGGACGTGTCGGCTCTCGCCCTCCCGTCGCCCACCACCGCCCTGATGCGGAAGCGCTTCGCGCCCGTTCACTTAGGCCCTCTCAGATCCGGCGTGACGCTCACGCACCGCCGGTTCCCCGCCCTCCCCGGCGAGGGGGGCGGCCGGCGCCGGAGGCGTCGGCCGGGCGGCGGCGGGAGAAGGCCGAGCCGTACGTACGCGCCGCGCACGCGGGAGATCCCCTGGTCGGCGCCGGGGGATCCGGGGAAGTCACTGCAGCGGGCAGTCTCACCTCCCGCTTCGCGTCACTTTAGTCCACGGTCCGGCCCGGTCAATCAACCGGACTGCGCGTCGCGGCCCGCGCGGGTCAAGAGGCGGATCGGGCACATCACCCGTAGGCAGGGGGTCACACCACTCCTGTGGGTTACCTCACACCAAGCATCGCTGACGTTCTTTGTCGCCTCTCACAACGGGCTCGACGCCCTCGTGACCAGTACCGTCAGCAGTATGACGACTTCTGCATCCGCGCCCGCGGGCTCCGGGAACAGCACCGCCGCCTCCGGCACCGTGACCGACCGACTGGTCGAAGCCAACGAGCGTTACGCCTCCGCGTTCGCCGATCCGGGCATGGACGCGCGCCCGGTGCTCCACGTCGCCGTGGTGGCGTGCATGGACGCCCGCCTCGACCTGCACGACGCGCTCGGCCTGTCGCTGGGCGACTGTCACACCATCCGCAACGCCGGCGGTGTGGTCACCGACGACGTGATCCGCTCGCTGACCATCAGCCAGCGGGCGCTGGGCACCCGCAGCGTCGTCCTCATCCACCACACCAACTGCGGTCTGGAGTCCCTCACCGAGGAGTTCCGGCACGACCTCGAGATGGAGGTGGGACAGCGTCCGGCGTGGGCCGTCGAGGCCTTCCGGGACGTGGACCAGGACGTCCGCCAGTCGATGCAGCGGGTGCGGACCTCGCCGTTCCTGCTGCACACCGACGACGTGCGCGGGTTCGTCTTCGACGTGAAGACGGGTCTGCTGCGCGAGGTCGACCCCGCCTGACCGGCCGTCCGTCCCGGGCCGGCCGTACCCGGAGAGCCGTCGAACGTCGTAAGAGCTGACATATCGCTGTCAGTTGTCCACAGGCGAGTGACACGAAACGGTAACGGCGGCAAGAATGCGGAAGTGGTGTCACGCGGAACTCATGCGCGTGGCGCCCGTGATTCGGGGTGGGCCGGTCCGTCGGGTACGGGATCGGCAGGCACATGTGGGGAACCCCTCGCTCATCGCTGAGCGGGGGTAAGGCCGAGGAGGGCCGGGTGACGACCTATGACGATCGTGCAAGCCATGGGGGCGCCCCCGACCGGGCATACGGAGCGGTCGGGGAGGACCTGACCGCCGTCGTGGTGCGCGTGCGCGGTTCGGTGGAAGGCGTGATCGAGGGGAAACCCGAGGTCGTACGGCTCTCGCTGACCGTGCTGCTCGCCGAGGGACATCTGCTCATCGAGGACGTCCCGGGAGTCGGCAAGACGATGCTGGCGAAGGCACTGGCGCGGTCGATCGACTGCTCGGTGCGGCGCATCCAGTTCACACCGGACCTGCTGCCCTCGGACATCACCGGTGTGTCCATCTGGGACCAGCAGCGTCGTGACTTCGAGTTCAAGCCGGGCGCGATCTTCGCGCAGATCGTCATCGGCGACGAGATCAACCGCGCCTCGCCGAAGACCCAGTCCGCGCTGCTGGAGTCGATGGAGGAGCGCCAGGTCACCATCGACGGCAAGACCTACGAACTGCCCAGCCCCTTCATGGTGGTGGCGACGCAGAACCCGGTCGAGATGGAGGGCACCTACCCGCTGCCGGAGGCCCAGCGCGACCGCTTCATGGCCCGCGTGTCGGTCGGCTACCCGAGCGCGGAGGCCGAGCTGCAGATGCTCGACGTGCACGGCGGCGTCTCCCCGCTGGAGGACCTCCAGCCGGTGGCGCACGCCCACGACATCGTGAAGCTCATCGAGGCGGTGCGCGGCGTGTACGTGGCCGAGCCGATCCGGCGCTACGCGGTCGACCTGGTCGCCGCCACCCGCACGCACCCCGACCTGAGACTCGGCGCGTCACCGCGCGCGACGCTGCACCTGCTGCGGGCGGCGAAGGCGGCGGCCGCCCTGGCGGGCCGTGACTACGCGCTGCCGGACGACGTGCAGGCGCTCGCCGTGGCCGTCCTCGCCCACCGTCTGCTGCCCACCGCCCAGGCCCAGCTCAACCGCCGCACCGCCGAGCAGGTGGTGCAGGAGATCCTGCAGCGCACCACGGTGCCCGCGGCGGCCGGCCAGCCCGCCGGGTTCGGCCTGGGCCGCGGGGGCTACGGCCAGCAGCCGCCCCGGAGGCTGTGATGAGCACCGCCGGTGCGGTCCACGCCGACGACGACCGGGGCGACCGGAGCGGGCTGAGGACCGCCCTGGCGGGGCTCACCACCCGGGGGCGCTCCTTCCTGGCGGCCGGGATCGCGGCCGCGATCTGCGCGTACGTGCTCGGGCAGAGCGACCTGCTGCGGGTCGGCCTGCTCCTGGCGGTGCTGCCGCTGGTGTGCGCGGCCGTGCTCCACCGCACCCGCTACCGGGTCGCGGGCAGCCGCCGCCTCTCCCCCGGCCGGGTGCCGGCGGGCACCGAGGCGCGCGTGCACCTGCGCATGGACAACGTCTCCCGGATGCCCACGGGCCTGCTGATGCTCCAGGACCGGGTGCCCTACGTGCTCGGTCCGCGCCCGCGGTTCGTGCTGGACCGGATGGAGGCGGGCGGGCGCCGTGAGGTGTCCTACCGGGTCCGCTCCGACCTGCGCGGCCGCTACCCGCTGGGCCCGCTCCAGCTGCGGCTGTCGGACCCGTTCGGGATGTGCGAGCTGAACCGCTCGTTCTCCTCGTACGACACGCTGACGGTGACGCCCCGGGTGGAGGCGCTGCCGCCGGTGCGGCTGGCCGGCGAGGCCAAGGGGTACGGCGACGGGCTGCAGCGCTCGCTGGCGCTGGCCGGCGAGGACGACGTGATCCCCCGCGGCTACCGCTACGGCGACGACCTGCGCCGCGTCCACTGGCGTTCCACCGCCCGCTACGGCGAGCTGATGGTGCGCCGCGAGGAGCAGCCGCAGCGCGCCCGCTGCACGGTGCTGCTGGACACCCGCGCCGTCGCCTACGAGGGCGCCGGGCCGGACTCGGCGTTCGAGTGGGCGGTGTCGGGCGCGGCCTCGGTGCTCGTGCACATGCTGGAGCGGGGCTTCTCGGTGCGGCTGCTGACGGACACCGGCGACTCGGTGCCCGGGGAGGGCGCCGACGGCTTCTCGGGGGTGCACCAGGAGTCGGCGGACACGGCCGGGCTGATGATGGACACGCTGGCCGTGGTGGACCACTCCGACGAGGAGGGCCTGTCCCGCGCCTACGACGTGCTGCGGTCCGGCGGCGAGGGCCTCCTGGTGGCGTTCCTCGGCGACCTGGACGACGAGCAGGCCGCAGTGCTGGCCCGGATGCGGCAGCGCAGCGGCGGCGCCGTGGCGTTCCTGCTGGACAGCGACGACTGGCTGCGGGAGCCGTCCGACGTGCCCGGCCCCGAGGAGCGGCCGGGCGAGGAGCATCTGCGGATGCTGCGCGAGTCGGGCTGGACCGCCGTGGCGGTGGAGCGGGGTGCCTCGCTGGAGCGGCTGTGGCGGCAGGCGGACCGTGAGCGCTCGGGCCTGGTGGCGGCGAGCGGTGGGGAGGGACCGTGATCAGCTCACTGGCCAGGCTCACGGTGCGCGCGTGGGCGGCCACCCTGCTGGCGGCCTGCGCCCTGCTGCCGCTGGTGGAGTCGACGGTCTGGATCCTCCAGGCGGCGCTGCTGCTGGGCGTGCAGGCGGGCGTGGGCGCGGCGGCGCGGCGGGTGCCGCTGGCGCGGCCGCTGACGGTGGCGGCGCAGGTCGTCGTCACGCTGATGCTGCTCACGCTGCTGTTCGCCCGGGAGCACGCCGTCGCCGGGCTGATACCCGGCCCCGACGCGCTGCGCTTCTTCGGGCAGCTGCTGGAACAGGGCGGCCAGGACGTCAACCGGTACGCGATACCGGCGCCGCTGAGCGACGGCATCCGGCTGATGCTGGTCGGCGGGGTGCTGGTCATCGGCCTGCTGGTGGACGTGCTCGCGGTGACCTTCCGCAGCGCGGCCCCGGCCGGGCTGCCGCTGCTCGCCCTGTACTCGGTGGCCGCGGGCCTGACGGACAACGGCATCGAGTGGCTGTGGTTCCTGCTGGCCGCGGCCGGCTACCTGATGCTGCTGCTCGCCGAGGGCCGGGACCGGCTCTCGCAGTGGGGCCGTGTGTTCGCCGGGCCGCCCCGCGGCCGGAGCCGGGAGACGCCCGGCGCGCCGGCCCCGGCGCGGTTCGGGCACCGGATCGGGGCGGTGGCGCTGGGCATCGCCCTGGTGGTGCCGCTGGCGCTGCCCGCGATGGACGGCGGCCTGCTCGACCCAAACGGCCGGGGCGTCGGCGCGGGCGTCGGCGGGGGCGGCACGATCTCCGCGGTGAACCCGCTGGTGTCGCTGCGCGACTCGCTGAACAACGACGACGACCGCGCGGTCTTCTCGGTGCGCACCGAGATGGAGAACACCTCGGACCTGTACCTGCGCATCGTGTCCCTGGACGACTTCGACGGCACCACGTGGAAACCGTCGAAGCGGGCGATCACCCAGGTGCCCGAGGGCTTCCCGGCCCCGCCGGGACTCGGGCCGGACGTGGAGTTCAGCGAGGTCGGGACGTCGGTCTCGGTCGCGAAGTGGTACGGCCAGACATGGCTGCCGATGCCGTACCCGCCGAGCCGGGTGAGCGTGCAGGGCGACTGGCGGTACGAGCCGGTCGGCATGACACTGGTCGGCGACCACGGGCAGAGCACGCGCGGCCTGACGTACGAGGTGCGCAGCCTGGACGTGCGGCCCACGGCGGAGCAGCTGGCCAACGCTCCGGAGGCGCCGGCCGACCTGCTGCGCGAGTACACCGACCTGCCCGACTCGCTGCCCTCCGTGGTGGCCGAGACCGCCCGTGACGTGACGGACGGCGCGAAGAGTGACTACGACCGCGCGGTGATGCTGCAGGACTGGTTCACGCTGAGCGGGGACTTCCAGTACGACACCGACGTCGAGGTCGGCAGCGGCTCGCAGGCGATCGCCCGCTTCCTGGAGAACAAGCGGGGCTTCTGCGTGCACTACTCGTTCGCGATGGCGTCCATGGCGCGGTCGCTGGGCATCCCGGCGCGGATCGCGGTGGGCTTCGCGCCGGGCACCCCGCAGGCCGACGGCACGGTCTCGGTCGCGATGCGGGACGCGCACGCCTGGCCCGAGTTGTACTTCGAGGGCGTGGGCTGGACGCGGTTCGAGCCCACCCCGACCCGGGGCTCCACGCCGGACTACACCGTGCAGGACGTCGAGGACAACGGGCCCGTGGATCCCGCCCGGCCGTCGCAGGCCGCGCCCGCCGACCCGTCGGCGCAGCCGTCGCAGAGCACCGACTGCCGGGCGGACGGCAGCGACCCGGGGTCCTGCGAGAGCGAGTCGCCGCAGGCGGCCCTGCCGGCGGACGGCGACGGCCCGAAGTGGCATGTGGTGCTGCTGTGGGCGCTGGCCGGGCTGCTGGTGACGGCACTGCCGCTGTCGCCGATGCTGTGGCGGACGCGGATGCGGGCTCTCCGGCTGGGCGGCCGCGGCCGCACGGAGGGGGACGTCGCTCCGCGGGTGCTGGCCGCCTGGGAGGAGCTGACGGACACGGCCTGGGACCACGGGATCGTGCCGGACGAGTCGCTGACCCCGCGCGGCGCGGCCGACCGCATCGTGCGGACGGGCGGGCTCGAGGGGGAGGCGGCCGCATCGGTGCGGAGGCTGGCGGGAGCGGTGGAGCAGGTGCTGTACGCGCCTCGGCCGGGGCCGGCTGTGGGGCTGGCGCAGGATGTGCGGCGCGCGTCGGGGGCGTTGCGGGACTCGGCGTCCCGGGCGGGCCGTCTGCGGGCCGTACTGATGCCGCGCTCGGCCGTGCGGGTGGTGTGGGCGATGTCCGACCGCTGGATGTCCCTCCGGGACCGTGTGGTCGCCCTCCGCCCCGACTGGCACCTGCCTACGCGCCAGCGGGGCTGAGGCCGAAAGGCGGCCTCGGGCCGTCACGGGCTGCTCGCGCAGTTCCCCGCGCCCCTTTGGGACGCTGCCACTGCAGCGCCTTCAGGGGCGCGGGGAACTGCGCGAGCAACCACGACGTACCCGCAGGACGCACATCAGGGGCGCGGGGAACTGCGCAGAAAACCGCCACGCACCCGCAGCGACCCGCAGGGACGACTCAGGGGTGCCCACCCGTGCTGGTGAACACCCCTGAACCGAAAGACTACGTAGGCCTCAGTGGCCGCCGCCCTGCTCGTCGCGCCGGCGCTGCCACCGCTCCTCGATGCGGTTCATCATCGAGCGCCGCGCTCTGCCCTGGCGGCCCGCCCGCGGGGCGGCTGCCGCCCCCTGGGCCTGCTCACCCGGCTTGGGCGCCTTGCGCCAACCGGTCACCGCGAGCACGGCGCATCCCAGCATCACGAGGAAACCCACGACGCTGAGCCACACCTGCTGGGCGACCATACCGGCCATGAGGAGCGCAATACCTACGAGGAAGCCCGCGACCGCCTGGTAGACCCGTCGCCGGGTGTACGTACGCAGCCCGCTTCCCTCGAGCGCCGTCGCGAACTTGGGATCTTCGGCGTACAGCGCTCGCTCCATTTGCTCGAGCATGCGCTGCTCGTGCTCCGAGAGCGGCACGGAGTCCTCCTCATCGTGCAGTCGCCGGGGCGACCCGGGGGGTCCCTTCAGGATAGGCAGGGAATCGCCCCCGTGAAACCCGCCCCTCTGCGCCAATTGCCAACCGGTGTCCGCCATCACGCACCGGTCCGCTGAGGCTGTCATTCCCCGGCGGCCGACCCGTCATGCCGGGCGGTCTCCCTCGATCATACGGCTCCGAGCCGCCATTCGGGGGGCCTGTGGCACAGTCCATGCGCCCCGGGGCCGCCGGACGCGCCGCTGATCAGCGCCGTGTCACGGCGACCGCTCACGCCCCGGCGGCCTCTGCCGCCTCACCGAGCACATGAAGCTGCGTGGCCACGGAGTGGAACGCGGCGAGCTCGGCCGCGGCGGCCTCCAGCTTCAGCAGCGCCTCCATCGCCCCGGGCTCGGTGTCGACCAGGACGCCGGGGACGAGGTCGGAGAAGACGCGGACGCCGTGCACCGCGCCGACCTCCAGGCCCGCGCCGCGCACCAGTCCGGTGAGCTGCTCGGCGGTGAAGCGGCGCGGTACGGGGTCGCCCTCGCCCCATCGGCCGTTCGGGTCGTCGAGGGCCTGCCGGGCCTCCGTGAAGTGGCCGGCGAGGGCGCGGGCGAGAACCGCCCCGCCCAGGCCGGCGGCGAGCAGGCTGAGGACGCCTCCGGGGCGCAGGGCGGCCACGGTGTTGCGCACGCCCTCCGCCGGGTCGTCGACGTACTCCAGGACGCCGTGGCACAGCACGACGTCGTAGCCGCCGCGCTCGGCGACGTCGAAGAGGCCGCGGGCGTCGCCCTGCACGCCGTGCACCCGGTCGGCGACGCCCTCCTCGGCGGCGCGGCGCTCCAGGGCGAACAGGGCGTTGGGGCTGGGGTCGACGACGGTCACCCGGTGTCCGAGCCGGGCCAGGGGCACGGCGAAGTTGCCGCTGCCGCCGCCGGTGTCGAGGACGTCCAGGGCCTGCCGTCCGGTGGCCTCGACCCTGCGTTCCAGGGAGTCCTGGAGGACGTCCCAGACAACGGCGGTACGGAGAGCGGCGCGGGGGCGCATCGGGTCCGACACGGTGGTGACTCCTCGGCGGGGCACCGCCTGGGGTGGGGCGGGGCGATCGGGTTTCAGGCGCTGTCCACCCTATGGCCTGCGCGGCGGCCCGCCGTCACCCGGTGGCTCCCCGGGTCAGCCCGCGTCGGGCAGGTCGCCGCGCGGGGCGGCGTCCGGGCCGCCGTCCTGGTCGGGGCGGGGCTGGGGCAGCACCGGCTGGAGCACCAGCATCCGCTCGACCAGGCGCAGGAACATCGCCACGTCCCGGATCAGGTCGTCGGCGTCCCGCACGGTCGCCGCGCCCTGGATGCCCGCCTCGGCGCGGGCCCGGCGCCGCGCCCCGGAGGCGAAGAGGGCGCTCCACTCGGTGAGTTCGGGCGCGATCTCCGGGAGCACCTCCCAGGCACTTCGTATCTTCGCCCGCGCCCGGGGCGAGGTCTCGGGCCTGCCCCGGGCGGCGAGCACGGCGGCGGCGGTGCGCAGGGCGGCCAGGTGGGCCGTCGCGTAGCGCTCGTTGGGGGTGTCGAGGACGGCGGCCTCGTCGAGTCCGGCACGGGCCTGGGCGAGCAGGTCGAGGGCGGCGGGCGGGGCCGCGGCGCGGCGCAGCACCGGGTGGATGTCGCTCGCCGGGCCGTTGTGCAGTGAGGGGGCAGGGCCGGCTGCGCGGCGCCGACGGGCGGCTGCTGCGGACGAGTGGGCCATGACGAACCTCCTGTCGTCTTCGTGACGGCACGCCATGAGGCGAGTGCCGTATGTGCACATCGTGCGGTATGGCACTGACAATCCGTTCTGACCTGCGACGTTGCCTCGTTCTCCCGTTCGAGCTAACTTTTGCACTGACCAGTCAGTTCAAAACGTGCGCACGCTCCAGGGGGATTCGTGGACGATCCGAGCGGACTCGCCGTCGTGGCCGACGGCCTCGGCCTGAAGGGACCCCGGGGATGGGCCTTTCGCGACGTGTCGGCCGACGCCGGACCCGGCGCGCTGATCGCGGTGGCCGGGCCGTCCGGCACCGGCCGCACCTGCCTGCTGCTCGCGCTCACCGGACGCATGAGGCCGACGGAGGGGCGGGCCGCCGTCGGCGGTATGGACCTGCCCCGGCGCATGGCCGCCGTACGCCGCCGCAGCGCCCTGGCGCACGTGGCCGGGGTGACCGACCTCGACCCGGCGCTCACCGTGGCCGAGCATCTGCGTGAGCAGGAGCTGCTGCGGCGCCGCTTCGGGGACGCGCTCCCCCGGCCCCGGCAGCTGCTGCGCCCGCGCGCCGAGCGGCGGCGGGAGCGGCGCCGGCACATCGACGAGGCGCTGGCCACCGCCGGGCTCGACCTGGCCGCCCTGCCCAAGCGCGAGCGGACCGCGGTGCGGGACCTGGAGCGGGTGGAGGCGCTGCGGCTGGCGCTGGCGCTGGCGTTGCTGGCGCGTCCCCGGCTGCTCGGGATCGACGACACCGACCTCAAGCTGTCGGCCGCCGAGCGGGAGGAGGTGTGGGGGCTGCTGCGGTCCGTCACCGGTACGGGGGTCACGGTGCTCGCCGTGTGCAGCGAGCCGCCGTCGGACGCGGTGGTCGTCCGCACGGATGCTGACCGGTCCGGCGGCGCGGAGGCCGATGGGTCCACGGCCCCCACAGGCGACGCGTCCCACGTCTCTGCCGCCGACACCACGGACGCCGCCCCTGAAGAGACCGCCGCAGCACCGAAGACCGAGCCCGCCGACCGGGCCACTCCCCACGAGAAGGAGGCCGACGATGCGATCGCCGCGACTGGCCGCTCTTGAGCTGCGGCGTTTCGGCCGCGGCAGCCTGCCGCGCGCGGCGCTCGTCGCCCTGCTGGTGCTGCCCCTGCTCTACGGCGCCCTCTACCTGTGGTCGTTCTGGGACCCGTACGACCGTCTCGACCGGATCCCCGTGGCCCTCGTGAACGAGGACGAGGGAGCCACGGCGAACGGCAAGCGCGTCACGGCCGGCGACGACATCGCCGAGGGGCTGCACGACAGCTCCGCCTTCGACTGGCGGGAGGTGAGCGAGGAGGAGGCCCGGCGCGGGGTCGAGGACGGCACGTACTACCTGTCGCTCACCGTCCCGGCCGACTTCAGCCGCCGTGTCGCCTCCAGTTCGGGCGACTCCCCCGAGACCGGCGCCCTCCAGGTGCGCACCAACGACGCGAACAACTACCTCGTCGGGCAGATCTCCCGCACGGTCTTCGGCGAGGTGCGACGGGCCGCCTCCACCAAGACCTCCCGGTCCTTCCTGGACCAGATCTTCGTCTCCTTCTCCGACCTGCACGGCGAGACGGTGAAGGCGGCCCAGGGCGCCGACGAGCTGAACGGGGGCATCGGCAAGGCGGAGAAGGGCTCCAAGGACCTCGTGGACGGGCTGAAGGACGCCCGCGCGGGCAGCGGCAAGCTGTCCAAGGGGCTCAAGGACCTGCACAAGGGCGCGGGCACCCTGGAGGACGGCTCCGGGAAGGTCGCCGACGGCACGCGCCGGCTCGCCGAGAAGGTGAACGCGCTGAACGCGGAGGCGGGCCCGTTCCTGAAGAAGAACGAGAAGGCCATCGGGGAGACGGCACGACTCGTCGCCGACACGGCGGGAGAGCTGCGCGACGACCTGGACACGCTGACGGAGAAGGCCCCCGCCGCCGCGAAGGACGCCCGTGAGGCGTCCGGCACCCTGGACACGCTCCACCGCGAGCGCTGCGAGGACGCCGACGAGCCCGACCCGGCCTGCCCGGAGCTGAAGAAGGCCAAGGAGGCGGCGGCGACCGCCTCGTCCGTCGCGGACGACGTCAGCGGCCTGGTCACCGGGCACCGCGCGGACCTGAAGAAGCTCGACGGGCACCTCGCCACCCTGGAGAAGCAGGCGCGTGCGCTCGCCGACCGCGCCCCGCACCTCTCCGAGGACCTCGACGACGCCGTCGGCCGCATCAACAAGCTCGACGCCGGCGCCGGCAAGGTCGCGGCGGGGGCGAAGAAGCTCAACAAGGGACTCGCCACCGCCGAGACCGGCGCCCTCGACCTGGACAAGGGCGTCAGGAAGCTCACGACGGGCGCGGACGACCTGAGCGGCGGACTCTTCAAGCTGGCCGACGGCTCCGAGGAGCTGGCGGGCGGTCTGCACGAGGGCGCCGAGCAGATCCCCGACTACGACAAGGCCGAGCGCGACGAGCGCACCGAGGTGATGGCCGACCCGGTGCGGCTGGTCTCCCGCGACCTGCACAAGGCGCCCAACTACGGCACCGGCTTCGCCCCGTACTTCATCCCGCTGTCGCTGTGGGTGGGCGCGATGGTGGCGTACATGCTGATCGCGCCGATGAACCGGCGGGCGCTCGCGGCCGGCGCCTCCCCTTGGCGGATCGCGCTGGCGGGCTGGCTGCCGGTGGCGGCGATCGGGGTGCTGCAGACGGTGGCGCTGATGTCGGTGCTGCACTGGGGGCTGGGGCTCCGGATGGCGCGGGCGGCCGGGACGGTGGGGTTCCTGTTCCTGGTGACGGCGTGCTTCGCGGCGCTCGTGCAGTGGCTGAACGCCCGTTTCGGCGCGGCGGGCCGGATCCTGGTGCTGGCGTTGCTGATGCTCCAGCTCACCTCGGCGGGCGGCACGTACCCCGTGCAGACCAGTCCGGACTTCTTCAACGCGCTGCACCCGTTCCTGCCGATGACCCACGTCGTGGAGGGGCTGCGGCGGCTGATCTCGGGCGGCGGTCTCGGGCCCGTGTGGACGGCCTGCGCGGTGCTGGCGGCCTTCACCGCCGGCGCGCTCGCGCTGACCGCGCTGTCGGCCCGCCGCCGGCAGGTGTGGACGCTCGACCGGCTGCACCCGGAGCTGAGCCTGTGAACCGGCCGGCCGGAGCTCCTGTGAGAATCAGGGCCATGGAACGCAGCAGCACCACGCCGGGCGGCAGCGCCCGCCGCGAGGCCACCCGGCAGAAGCTCTACGAGGCGGCCGTCACGCTCATCGCCGAGCAGGGGTTCTCCGCCACCACCGTGGACGAGATCGCCGAGCGGGCGGGCGTCGCGAAGGGCACCGTCTACTACAACTTCGCGAGCAAGTCGGTCCTCTTCGAGGAGCTGCTGCGGCACGGGGTCGGCCTGCTGACCGCCTCGCTGCGGGAGGCGGCCGAGCGGACGGAACGGGAGGGCGGGAGCAAGGTCGACGCCCTGGACGCCATGATCCGGGCGGGGCTGGTCTTCATCGACCGCTACCCGGCCTTCACCCAGCTGTACGTGGCGGAGCTGTGGCGCACCAACCGGGCCTGGCAGTCCACGCTGATGGTGGTGCGGCAGCAGGCCGTGGCGGTGGTCGAGGGGGTGCTGCGCGAGGGTGTGGCGGCCGGTGAGTTCAGCGAGGAGATCGACGTGCCGCTGACGGCGGCGGCGCTGGTGGGCATGGTGCTGGTGGCGGCGCTGGACTGGAAGTCGTTCCAGCCGGAGCGGTCCCTGGACGACGTGCATGCGGCGCTGTCGCGGCTGCTGCAGGGCCGGGTCAGCGGCCGCGGCTAGGGTCTTTCGTTTGGATCAGGCCGGATCAGGGAGCCCGCGAGCCCGGCCTGATCCAAACGGACGGCCCTAGGCCCGTCCGGCGCCGGACACGCGAAGGCGCCGGTCCGTCCGTGGCCGCGTCCCCCGCGGGCCACCGGCCGGACCGGCGCCTTACTGTTCCCCGTGATCCCCCGTACGTCCCCCCGTGGAACCCCCCGTTGCGGTCGCCCCCCGGGTTCCCCCGTGCCTCGCTCCCGCCGACGGCGCCGGCGGAAGGAGCGGATCGCGAGCCGGTCCCCGTTCCGGCGCCCCGTGTCGCCGGTGCCGTGGGCCCGGGCCCCCTCTCCGTGGTCTCCACTCTCCCGTTCCCGCTGGTCCGGGCCCATCCGCCGCCGTACTCAAGTCGCCGGCCAGGTACATGTACTCACGCCTGCGCACCCGGGCCCACCATGTCGCGCGCACGCACGGTCACGCTACGGGGGCGCGGATACTCGTGCACGGGCCCTGACCGGCGGCGGATAAGGTCCCTGACATGGCACGGATTGCGGTGATCGGCGCCGGCGCGGGCGCGCTGGCGGCCGCCGCCCGGCTGGCCGTCGCGGGCCACCGGGTGGCGGTGTACGAGCGGACGGAGACGTACGGCGGTGCGCTGCGCCGCCGGGAGCGGGACGGGTTCGTCTTCGACACGGGCCCCGGGCTGCTGCCGCTGCCCGCCGTCTACCGGGACCTGTTCGTGAAGACGGGCCGGGAGCCGCTGGAGGAGTGCGTCGAGCTGGTGCAGGCCGACCCGTCGTCGCACCACGTCTTCGCGGACGGCACCCGGGTATCCCTGCCGAACGCCTCCCGCGCGGGCGTGGTCTCCGCGGTGGAGGAGGCGCTGGGCGCGGACGCGGCGCGGCGCTGGGGCGACTTCCTGGTGCGGGCCCGCGAGGCCTGGGACCGGGCGCGCCGCCCGCTGCTGGAGGAGCCGCTGTGGCCCAACTGGGAGGTGCTGGCCGAGCGCGAGCCCTACCCCGCGGTCCCGCACCGGCGGCGGCTGCGCCTGCGCAAGGCGGCCACACTGGCCGAGGTCGGTGAGTGGGAGCTGCGCGACCCGCGCCTGCGGGCGCTGCTGGAGAGCCACGCCCTGGCGTTCGGCCTGGACCCGCGGACCACGCCGGCGAGCGCGGCGGTGCTGCCGTACATGGAGCACGCCTTCGGCACCTGGTACGTGCGGGGCGGGCTGCGGGAGCTGGCGCGGGCGATGTACGAGCGGTGTCTGGCCCGCCGGGTGGAGTTCCGGTTCGGCGCGGAGGTCACCGCGGTGCGGGAGAAGGACGGCCGTGCGGCGGGCGTGGAACTCGCCGACGGCACGGCGGTGGAGGCGGACCTGGTGGTCGCCGGGGTCGGCCCGGGGGTGCTGGAGCGGATGTGCGGCACGCGGCTGCGCGGGGAGGGCGAGGTGCCCGCCCGGCGGGAGGGGGCGAGCCGGACGACGGTGCTGCTGGCGCTGCGCGGTACCCGCCCGGAGAACACCCCGCACCGGACCGTGGTGCACACCCGGGACCGTGCGGCGGAGCTGGACGCGCTGTCCGGCGGCGGACTGCCCGCCGAGCCGACGGTGACCGTGCTGCGGCCGGACGACCCGGCGCTGGTCCCGGACGCCGCGCACGAGGCGGTGACCTTGACGGCGGTGACGCCCTCCGGGGCGGACGGCGTCGGGGAGTTCGCGCAGCGGATGGTCACGGCCGCGGCGCGGGCGGTGCCGGATCTGCGGGACCGGCTGCTGTGGCACGAGGTGCGCACGCCTCAGGAGGTCGCGCGGGAGACGGGCGCGGAGGGCGGTGCGGTGCCGGCGCCGGCGCTCGCCGCGGCGGACGGCCGGTTCCTGCACGCGTCCAACACCACGCGGCTGCCGGGGCTGTTCACCGTCGGCGGCTGGTCGCATCCCGGCGGCGGGCTGCCGCACGCCGGGATGTCGGGGGCGCTGGTCGCCGGACTGATCGTGGAGGGGCCGGACTTCCGCGGCTCCCAGTGAACGCGGGCCGCGGCACGGGCGGTTGAGGACGTCCTCGGCCGCCCGTGGCCGCCCGCCCGCTCAGTAGCGGTACTGCTCGTCGTACCCGTTGCCCTGGGTGCCCTGCTGCTGGCCGCCGTCCTGGTACGGGTACTGCTGCTCCGGCGGGAGCTCGCCGCCGTACGGGTCGTCGGCGCTGCGCTGCTGCGGCACCCACAGGCCGCCGGCCGGGGGCTCGCCTCCGTAGCCGCCCGTCGCGTAGGGATCCTGGGCCGCGTAGCCCTGCTGGGCGTACTGCTGGTCCGTGTAGCCCGTGTCGTACGTGCCGCCGCCGTAGGTGGTGTTGCCGACGTACGGGTCGGAGTACGCGGCGTACTGCTGACCGGTGTCGTAGCCCTGCTGCTGCCCGTAACCGGAGTAGTCGTAGGCGTAGTTGGGGTCGGCGGTCTGCGCGGTCGCGGCGTACTGGTCCTGGCCCGCGTACTGGTCCTGGTTCGCGTGCTGGTCCTGGCCGGCGTAACCCTGGTCGCCGTAGACGCCGTAGGAGCCGGTGTCGTCGGGCATCGGCTGCGGCTCGTAGACGGCGGTGGACTCCGCGGCCGTCTGGCGGTCGGCGGCCGGCGTGAAGACGTCGTCGCGGTCGTAGTCGTCGTCGGCGCCGTAACCGGCCGTCACGGGACCGGTGTCGAACGCGTCGGCGCGGTCGCCGGACGCCTCGAGGTCGGTGACCTCCGGCGTCGGTTCGTCGCGGCGCCCCTTCACGGCGGACAGCAGCGGCGCGTTGACCGCCCAGCCGGACTGGAAGCCTCGGCGGAACGACAGCGTGACGTAGGTCTGCCCGACGGCGAAGGCGGCCGCGCCCAGTCCGATCACCACCACGGACGGGATCAGCACGCCGAACACGACGCCGAGGAACCCGACGAAGGCGAGCAGCCGCCAGCGCAGGCGCGCCTTGTACTGCAGCAGCACCTCACCCAGCAACCACAGCGCGACGATGCCGAACGCGATGTAGAGGACCGTCCAGCCCATGTACGCCCCTCTCCCAGTGGTCGCTACGCAGTGTGTCGTATGCGCGTGCGACCGGTCTAGGCCTGCGGCGGGTGGTGCAGACCCAGGTTCTCGTAGATTTCCAGCGTCGCCGTGGAGTTGTTGAGCGTGATGAAGTGCAGACCGGGCACTCCTTCGGCCAGCAGCCGCGCACAGAACTCCGTGGCGAAGTCGATACCGATGGAGCGTACCGCCGCCGGATCGTCCTTCGCTGTGAGGATCCGCTCTTTCAGGGCGTCGGGGAACACCGCATTACTGAGCTTTGGCAACCGTTCCAGCATCTTCACGCTGGTCACAGGCATGACCTCGGGAATCACGGGCGTCTCGCAGCCCGCTGCGTCGACTCGGTCACGCAGCCGCAGGTACGACTCGGGCTGGAAGAACATCTGCGTGATCGCGTAGTCCGCGCCCGCCCGGCACTTGTCCACGAAGTGGGCGACGTCGGCGTCCCAGTCCGCGGACCGCGGGTGCATCTCGGGGAAGGCGGCGACGCCCACGCAGAAGTCGCCCGACTCCTTGATGAGACGCACCAGTTCGGCCGCGTAGGTGAGGCCCTGGGGGTGCGGGACCCAGGCGCCCATCGGGTCGCCGGGCGGGTCGCCGCGCACGGCCAGCATGTTGCGGATCCCGGCGTCGGCGTACTGGCCGATGATGTTGCGCAGTTCGGCGACGGAGTGCTCCACCGCCGTGAGGTGGGCGACCGGGGTGAGGGTGGTGTCGGCGGCGATCCGCTCGGTCGCCTTCACCGTGCCGGCGCGGGTGGAGCCGCCCGCGCCGTAGGTCACGGAGACAAAACTGGGCGCGACGGCCTCGATCCTGCGGAGCGCGTTCCAGAGGTTCCGCTCGCCCTTCTCCGTCTTGGGGGCCCAGAACTCGAACGAGTACGTCGTCTTCCCACTGGCGAGCATGTCGCGCACGGTGCGTGCGCGGTCCGTCCTGGTGGATGCGGTTCCGAGGGCCATACGGGCAGGGTAGCCACGGGTGGGCGGCCCCCCAACCAGAAGCGGGATATTTGTCTGATTTGCCGACTTGCTGTCCACAGTGTGGACAAACTTGAGACGCCCTGGTCTCCGCGGCGCCGGTCAGCCGGCGTCCGCGGCCTCCCGCACGCGACGGGCCAGCTCGGCGGCCGCGGCGCCCGGGTCGTCCGCCTCGGTGAGGGCGCGGACCACGACCACCCGGCGGGCGCCTGCGTCCAGCACCTGGTCGAGGTTGGCGAGATCGATGCCGCCGATCGCGAACCACGGGCGGTCGGTGCCGAGCCCGGCGGTGTACCGGACGAGGTCCAGGCCGGGCGCGGGACGGCCGGGCTTGGTGGGGGTGGGCCAGCAGGGGCCAGTGCAGAAGTAGTCCACGCCGGGCTGGACGGCGGCCGCGGCCGCCTCCTGCTCCGCGTGGGTGGAACGGCCGATCAGGGTCCCGTCGCCGAGGATCGCGCGGGCGGCGGGGACGGGCAGGTCGCCCTGACCCAGGTGGAGGACGTCGGCGCGGGCCGCGTGGGCGACGTCGGCGCGGTCGTTGACCGCGAGCAGTTTGCCGTGCCGGGCGCAGGCGTCGGCGAGGACCGCCAGGTGCTCGAGCTCCTCGGCGGCCTCCATGCCCTTGTCCCGCAGCTGCACGATGTCGACGCCGCCGGCGAGCACGGCGTCCAGGAACTCCGGGAGGTCGCGTTGGCGCTTGCGGGCGTCGGTGCAGAGGTAGACGCGGGCGTCGGCGAGGTGGGTGCGCGGGCTGTCGGTCGTGGCGGTCATGTGGGTCCCCCGGGGGTCGTCGCGTCGGCACGGGCCGGGCGGGCCCGTCGGCGGAACCCTATGCGGTGCCTGTCGGCGCGCGGGCTCCGGGAGCGGCGGCTCGCGCCGCTCCCGGGCGGGGTGTTCCCTGCGGGTGCGTGAGGGTGGGCGCGCGGTTCCCCGCGCCCCTGGGGACGTCTGCCTCCTGCGGGTGCGTGGGGGTTGAGCGCGCAGTTCCCCGCGCCCCTGGGGACGTCCGTCGCCTGCGGGTGCGTGGGGGTTGAGCGCGCAGTTCCCCGCGCCCCTGAGGGTGTCACCCGGGCGCCGGTCGGACCGTGCGGGCGGGCCCGGGCCGCGCGCGGTCCCTCGCCTGCGGGGCCGTGAGGGTGGGCGCGCGGTTCCCCGCGTCCCTGGGGACGTCTGCCTCCTGCGGGTGCGTGGGGGTTGAGCGCGCAGTTCCTCGCGCCCCTGAGGACGTCTGCCTCCTGCGGGTGCGTGGGGGTTGAGCGCGCAGTTCCCCGCGCCCCTGAGGGTG
>BMTH01000002.1:190422-677449 GCA_014649575.1 Streptomyces griseoincarnatus
GTTCCCCGCGTCCCTGGGGACGTCTGCCTCCTGCGGGTGCGTGGGGGTTGAGCGCGCAGTTCCCCGCGCCCCTGAGGGTGTCACCCGGGCGCCGGTCGGACCGTGCGGGCGGGCCCGGGCCGCGCGCGGTCCCTCGCCTGCGGGTGCGTGGGGGCTGGGCGCGCGGTTGACCGCGTCCCTCAGGGAAGGACCACCGCGTCCCTGAGGGGTTACGGGTCGTCGGTCAGACCGCGAGGGCCTGGGCCCTGCGCTTCACCTCCGTGCCGCGGTTCTCCGCGAGGGCCTGCGCGGGGGTGCCCGGCAGGCTGGGGTCGGGGGTGAAGAGCCACTCCAGCATTTCCTCGACCGTGAAGCCGTCGTCCCGCAGGAGCGTCAGGGTCCCGGTCAGGCCCTTGACGACCTTGTCCCCGTCGATGAAGGCGGCGGGGACGTGCAGCGCGCGGTTCTCACCGCGGCGCACGGCGATGAGCTGGCCCTCCTTGACCAGCTGCCGGACGCGCGTCACCTCGACGCCGAGCTTCTCGGCGATGTCGGGGAGGGTGAGCCAGGCGGGGACGAGAGCATCGATCTTTGCGTCAATCTCGGTCACGGGACAAGCCTGCCACCTGCCACCGACAGTCGGAAGTCAGCCCCGTCCCAGCGCGCGGGCGAGTCGGTCAGACCGTCGCCGACTTCAGCGGCCGCGCCGGGTCCGCCACCCGCTCCGGATCCAGTGCGACGCCCGACTCGATCAGCCGCCGCCCCTGCGCCAGGTCCCGGGGCCGCCCCACCGCGAGCAGCGCGGCCAGCCGGTCCCCGCGCAGCCAGCACACGCTCCACGCCGGGTCGGCCGGGTCACCGCGCCACACCGTGCGGTCGGCGTCCGCATGGTGCCCGGCGTACTGCACGAACCGCCCGAACTGCTCGGACCAGAAGTACGGCACCGGGTCGTACACCTCGCGGCCCTGGGCCCCGCCGACGATGTTCGCGGCGACCGTACGCGGTCCCTGGAGGGCGTTGTCCCAGTGATGGACGAGGAGGCGCTCGCCGTAGCGGGCGGACGGGAAGGACGCGCAGTCGCCGACGGCGTACACGTCGGGCAGGGAGGTCGCCAGGTGCGCGTCGGCGACGACCTCGCCGTGCGCGCCGAGGGCGATCCCGGACCCGGCCAGCCAGGCGGTGGCGGGACGGGCGCCGATGCCGACGACGACCGCGCCGGCGGGCAGCCTGGTGCCGTCGTCGAGGAGCACGGCGCCGGGCTCGACGCGCGCCACGCGCGCGTGGGTGCGCAGCGTGACGCCGGCCTCCGCGTACCAGGCGGTCATCGGCTCGGCCACCTCCGCGGGCAGCACGCCCGCCAGCGGCCGTTCCTCGGCCTCCACGACGGTGACCGCGCAGCCCGCCTCCCGGGCGGCCGTGGCGAACTCCGCGCCGATCCAGCCGGCGCCGACGACCACGATGCCGTGCCGGGCGGCGAGCACCGGCCGCAGCCGTTCGGCGTCGTCCAGGGTGCGCAGCAGGTGCACGCCGGGCACGCCCTCCGCGCCGGGCAGCCGCAGCGGTTCCGCGCCGGTGGCGATCACCAGCACGTCGTACGGGACGGGTCCGGCCTCGGTGTCCAGTGCGTGGTCGCCGGGGCGCAGGCCGGTCACCTCGCAGCCCAGCCGCAGCTCGACCCCGAGCTCCTCGAAGTCCACGTCGAAGGCGGAGCTCTCGGCGGTGCCCAGCAGCACCGCCTTGGACAACGGCGGCCGGTCGTACGGCTGGTGGGGCTCCGCGCCGATCAGCGTCACCTCGCCGGCGAAGCCCCGCTCCCGCAGCGCCGCCGCGGTCTGCACGCCCGCCATGCCCGCGCCCGCCACCACGACCCGGCGCGGCGCGGCCCCTCCCGGTTCCTGCGTCTGCTCGCTCACCCGCTCACCATAGACACCCGTGCCCGCCACGCCGGACCGCTGCCGCGCGGGGTCCCTTACGGGTGCGGCTCGGCGCGGGCTAGGGTGGCTCGCGTACACGCACTCGCGGGAGCCCGGACGCACCGGGCTGAGAGGGAGGCTGGCGGCCTCCGACCGTACGAACCTGATCCGGGTCATGCCGGCGAAGGGAGGAGCTGGACGCCCATGTCGCCCACGCGTACCGCAGACGTCCTCGTCGTCGGGGGCGGGATCATCGGTCTGGTGACGGCCTGGCGGGCCGCGCAGGCCGGTCTCGCGACGACGGTCGTGGACCCCGATCCGGGAGGGGGCGCCGCCCGGGTGGCGGCCGGGATGCTGGCCGCCGTCACCGAGCTGCACCACGGCGAGCAGATGCTGCTCGGCCTCAACCTGGCCTCGGCGCGCCGCTACCCCGAATTCGCGGCCGAGCTGTCCGACTGCACCGGCCAGGACCTCGGCTACCGCCGCTGCGGCACCCTCGCCGTGGCGCTGGACGCCGACGACCGCGCTCATCTGCGCGAACTGCACGCCCTCCACGAGCGTTCCGGACTGGACTCGCAGTGGCTGACCGGGCGGGAGTGCCGGCGCCTGGAGCCGATGCTCGCGCCAAGTGTGCGCGGCGGGCTGCGGGTGGACGGCGACCACCAGATCGACCCGCGCCGGCTGGCGTCCGCGCTGCTCACCGCCTGCGAGCGGGCCGGCGTCACGCTCCACCGCGCCTGGGCGGAGCGGCTCGTCGTCACCGGCGACCGTGCGACCGGCGTGGTCACGGCGGACGGCGGAGAGCTGGGCGCGGGCCAGGTGGTGCTGGCGGGCGGCAGCTGGAGCGGGCGGCTGGCGGGCGTCCCCGCGGAGGTGCTGCCTCCGGTGCGTCCGGTGAAGGGGCAGGTGCTGCGGCTGACCATGCCGGACCGTCCCGGGCCGTTCCTGAGCCGCACGGTGCGGGCGGTGGTGCGCGGCAGCCACGTCTACCTGGTGCCGCGCGAGAGCGGCGAGCTGGTGATCGGCGCGACCAGCGAGGAGATGGGCTGGGACACCACGGTCACCGCGGGCGGTGTCTACGAGCTGCTGCGCGACGCCCACGAACTGGTGCCCGGCCTCACCGAGCTGCCACTCACCGAGACGCTCGCGGGACTGCGCCCCGGCTCCCCCGACAACGCGCCGCTGCTCGGCCCGACCCGCCTCGACGGGCTGCTGCTGGCCACCGGGCACCACCGCAACGGCGTGCTGCTGACGCCCGTCACCGGCGACGCCATGGCGCGGGTGCTGACCGGTGGCGAGCTGCCCGACGAGGCCCTCCCGTTCACCCCGCGGCGCTTCGGCGCCCCCGTCCTCGCGGAGCAGTCCGTATGAACGCCCCGGTCACCACGGTCACCGTCACCGTCAACGGCGAGCCCCGGGAGGTGCCGCCCGGCACGGCCCTCGACCTCGTCGTGAGGTCGCTCACCGCGGCCCCCTCAGGGGTGGCCGCCGCCCTCAACGAAACCGTCGTCCCGCGCGCGCAGTGGCCCGCCACCCCCCTGTCCGAAGGGGACCGGGTGGAGGTCCTCACCGCCGTCCAAGGAGGCTGACCATGGTCGACGATCCCCTCGTCCTCGGCGGCCGGACCTTCACGTCCCGGCTGATCATGGGCACCGGCGGGGCGCCGAGCCTCGACGTGCTGGAGCGGGCGCTGGTGGCGTCCGGCACGGAGCTGACGACCGTCGCGATGCGGCGGGTGGACCCCACGGTGCAGGGGTCGGTGCTGTCGGTGCTGCGGAAGCTGGGCGTGGAGGTGCTGCCGAACACGGCCGGCTGCTTCACCGCCGGGGAGGCCGTGCTCACCGCGCGGCTGGCCCGGGAGGCGCTGGGCACGGACCTGGTGAAGCTGGAGGTCGTGGCGGACGAGCGCACGCTGCTGCCGGACCCGGTGGAGCTGCTGGACGCGGCGGAGACGCTGGTCGACGACGGGTTCACGGTGCTGCCGTACACCAACGACGACCCGGTGCTGGCGCGGAAGCTGGAGGACGTGGGCTGCGCGGCGGTGATGCCGCTGGGCTCGCCGATCGGCTCCGGCCTCGGCATCCGCAACCCGCACAACTTCGAGCTGATCGTGGAGCGCGCGGGCGTGCCGGTGATCCTGGACGCCGGGGCCGGCACGGCGTCGGACGCGGCGATGGCGATGGAGCTGGGCTGCGCGGGCGTGATGCTGGCGTCCGCCGTGACCCGCGCCCAGGAGCCGGTGCTGATGGCGTCCGCGATGCGGAGCGCGGTGGAGGCGGGGCGGCTCGCGCGGCGGGCCGGACGCATCCCCCGGCGCCACTTCGCTCTGGCGTCCTCGCCGGTCGGGGGCCGGGCGGAGCTGGACCCGGAACGGCCCGCGTTCTGACGACGGACGGCAGCGTTCCGGTCCGTCCGGGGAACCGGCCTCGGGGCCTGTGCCCCGGATGCGATTCGGACGCGGCCGGGTAACACAGGTCACAGGTCCGCTCCAACGGCGGTTGAACGGGCCGGGGCTGTCCTCGCGGACTCGTAGACTCGCTGCGTGGACACGACCCTTCAGGACCCGCTGGTCGGGCAGGTGCTCGACGGCCGCTACCGCGTCGAGGCGCGGATCGCCGTCGGCGGGATGGCCACGGTCTACCGGGCCCTGGACACCCGCCTCGACCGCATCCTCGCGCTCAAGGTGATGCACCCCTCCCTGGCCTCCGACGCCGGCTTCGTGGAGCGCTTCATCCGCGAGGCCAAGTCCGTCGCCCGGCTGGCCCATCCCAACGTCGTCCAGGTCTTCGACCAGGGCACCGACGGAGGGTACGTCTACCTCGCGATGGAGTACATCCCGGGCTGCACCCTGCGGGACGTGCTGCGGGAGCGCGGGGCGCTGCAGGCGCGGGCCGCGCTGGACATCCTGGAGCCGGTGCTGGCCGCGCTGGGCGCCGCCCACCGCGCGGGGTTCGTGCACCGCGACATGAAGCCGGAGAACGTGCTGATCGGGGACGACGGCCGGGTCAAGGTCGCCGACTTCGGCCTGGTCCGCTCGGTGGACACGGTCACCCACAGCACGGGCACGGTGCTTGGCACCGTGTCGTACCTGGCCCCGGAGCAGATAGAGCACGGCACCGCCGACCCCCGCGTCGACGTGTACGCCTGCGGCATCCTGCTCTACGAGATGCTGACCGGCGAGAAGCCGCACGACGGCGACTCCCCCGCGATCGTCCTCTACAAGCATCTGCACGACGACGTGCCGCCGCCCTCCGCGGTGGTGCCCGGTCTGGCGCCGGTGCTGGACTCGCTGGTCGGGGCGGCGACCGCGCGCGACGCCGAGGTCCGCCCGGCCGACGCGGTGGCGCTGTTCGCCCTGACCCGCGAGACGCGCGGCCGGCTCACCGACGAGCAGCTCGACGCGATGCCCCCGCAGGCGCTGTCCGCGGAGCACGACAACGCCGACGACCGCACCAGCGTCATCCCGCGCTCCCTCACCGTGCCGCGCCCCCTCCCGGTGAACGAGGACGACGACGGCGCGGACCGCGTCCACCGCACCAGCCGCCTGCAGTCCCCTCCCCCGCTGCCGCCCCGGCGCCGCACGGCGCTGCACCGCGGCCCGGCGGCGATCGTCGTGGCCGTGCTGCTGGTGCTCGGCCTGGGCGCCGGCGTCTGGTACATCAACTCCGGGCAGTTCACGAAGATCCCGCCGGTGCTGTCGAAGACCGAGCAGGAGGCCCGCGACCGGCTCGCCGAGGCCGGACTGGACGTCGGCGAGGTCAAGGAGGCGTACAGCGACACCGTCGAGCGCGGCAAGGTGATCAGCACCGACCCGGCGGCGGGCGCCCGCGTCCGCGGCAGCGCCTCGGTGTCCCTGACCGTGTCCAAGGGCCCGGAGACCGTGCGGGTGCCCGACCTGGACGGCTACCGCCTGGACAAGGCCAGGTCGCTGCTGGAGGACGAGGGCCTGGAGCCGGGCATGGTGACCCGCGAGCTCAGCGACTCCGTGCCGAGGGACGCGGTGATCTCCACCGAGCCGGGCAAGGGCACCGAGGTCCGCGCGGGCACCGCGGTGAAGCTGACGGTGAGCAAGGGCAGCCCCGTGGACGTGCCCGACCTCACGGGCGACGACCCGGAGGACGCGCGCGCCGAGCTGGAAGAGGCCGGGCTCAAGGTGGAGATCGCCGACGGGCGGATCCACTCCGAGCACGACGCGGGCAAGGTCGCCCGGCAGACCCCGGGCGCCGGCGGTGAGGCCGCCGAGGGCGACACGGTCACCCTCACGCTGTCCAAGGGCCCGGAGATGGTCGAGGTGCCGGACGTCGTCGGCGACAGCGTGGACGAGGCCCGGGACAAGCTGGAGGGCGCCGGGTTCGGGGTGAAGGAGGACCGCGGCCTGCTGGGCCTGTTCGGCGACACCGTCAAGGACCAGTCGGTGGACGGCGGCGAGACCGCTCCCAAGGGCTCGACGATCACCCTGAGGATCAGGTGACGGAGGGGGCCGTCCGGGTGACGCGCGCGTCCGTGACACCCTTGACGGGTGAAGAGTCACCCGTCCGGCCCCGCCCGCAACCCGATCGGCAGTCACGTCCCCGTGGCCGGCGGTCTGCACTCCGTCGGTCTGTCCTACGCCCGTGACCTGGGGGCGGAGACCGTGCAGGTCTTCGTCGCGAACCCGCGCGGATGGGCCACCCCCGCAGGCAACCCGCTCCAGGACGAGGCGTTCCGCGCGGCCTGCGCCGAGGCGTCGATCCCGGCGTACGTGCACGCCCCGTACCTGATCAACTTCGGGTCCCACACCCCGGCGACCGTGGAGCGGTCGGTGGAGTCCCTGCGGCACTCGCTGCGCCGCGGCCGGGAGATCGGCGCGCTGGGTGTGGTGGTGCACACCGGCAGCGCGACCGGCGGACGCGAGCGCGCGGTGGCGCTGGGGCAGGTGCGGGAGAACGTGCTGCCGCTGCTGGACGAGCTGACCCGTGACGACGACCCGTACCTGCTGCTGGAGCCGACCGCGGGCCAGGGCGCCTCGCTGTGCTCCCTGGTCGAGGACCTGGGCCCGTACTTCGAGCAGCTGGACGCCCATCCGAAGCTCGGCGTCTGCCTGGACACCTGCCATGTCTTCGCGGCCGGGCACGACCTGGCCGGGCCCGGCGGCGCGCACCGCGCCCTGGACGAGCTGGCCGCGACCGTCGGCGCGGGACGGCTGAAGCTGATCCACGCCAACGACTCCAAGGACGTCGTCGGCGCGCACAAGGACCGGCACGCCAACATCGGGGCGGGACACATCGGCGAGGACCCGTTCCGGGACCTGATGACGCACCCGGAGACCGCGGGCGTACCGCTGGTGATCGAGACGCCCGGCGGCAAGGAGGGGCACGCGGCGGACGTGGAGCGGCTGAAGAAGCTCCGCGACGGCTGAGAGCCGGCGGGGCGGGTCAGAGCTCGGGGCCGTCCCCGGGCTCCTCCTGGTAGGAGTAGCGCTGCTCCCTCCAGGGGTCGCCGACGTTGTGGTAGCCGCGCTCCTCCCAGAAGCCGCGGCGGTCGGCGGTCATGTACTCCACCCCGCGGACCCACTTGGGGCCCTTCCACGCGTACAGGTGCGGCACGATCAGGCGCAGCGGGAAGCCGTGCTCGGCGGTGAGCAGCTCACCGTCCTTGTGGGTGGCGAAGAGGGTGCGGTCGGACGTGAAGTCCTCGAGCCGCAGGTTGGAGCTGAAACCGTACTCCGCCCACACCATCACATGGGTGACGTCGGGGGCGGGCGGGGCGATCTCCACGAGCGTGCGCGCCGGGATCCCGCCCCACTCGGCGCCGATCATGCTGAACTTGGTCACGCAGTGCAGGTCGGCCTCGACGGTGGTGTACGGCAGCGCCGTGAACTCCTCGTGGGTCCAGCAGTGCTTCCCGCCGTCGGCGGTGGCGCCGAAGACCCGGAACTCCCAGCGCTCCGGGCGGAACTTGGGGACGGGCCCGTAGTGGGTGACCGGCCAGCCCTTCTGGAGCCGCTGTCCCGGCGGGAGCTGGAGATCCGTCGCTCCTCGTGTCGCGCGCTCCCCCGATTCGCGTTCCGCCGGCTGACCCATGTCCCCATCCTGACAGACCGGTGGCCATGCCCCTGAATCGGGCCTCACACATTCGGTCATTCAGGGTCATAACAGACCAAGTATGGGATTACTTACTAAGTCAAGACTTACTGGACGATCTTTCGCGCCGGTGCAATCATGCGCCCCGACCCGCACATTTCCCCCACGTGGAAGGAGCCCGTGCCATGCAGGGCGATCCCGAGGTCATCGAGTTCCTCAACGAGCAGCTGACCGCCGAGCTGACGGCGATCAACCAGTACTTCCTGCACTCCAAGCTCCAGGACCACAAGGGCTGGTACAAGCTCGCCAAGTACACCCGCGACGAGTCCTTCGACGAGATGCGTCACGCCGAGCTGCTCACCGACCGGATCCTGCTGCTGGACGGCCTGCCGAACTACCAGCGGCTGTTCCACGTGCGCGTCGGGCAGACCGTCACCGAGATGTTCCAGGCCGACCGCGAGATCGAACTCGAGGCGATCGACCGGCTCCGCCGCGGCGTCGAGGTCATGCGCAACAAGAACGACATCACCTCGGCCAACATCTTCGAGGCCATCCTGGCCGACGAGGAGCACCACATCGACTACCTGGACACCCAGCTCGAGCTGATCGACAAACTGGGCGAGGCGCTCTACCTGTCGACAGTCGTCGAGCAGACCCAGCCGGACCCCTCGGGCCCCGGGACGCACGGGTTCAAGACGCCCTGACGGCCTCCCGGAACAGCACACCTAGGCGGCTTCCGGGACCTCCGCCGCGACCTCTGCCACGAGCGGCTGCCCGCCCTGGTCGACGAGCTGCCGCCGGGGGCAGGCGCCACGACCGAGCAGCGCCTGGATGCGCCGGACGCAGCCGCCGCAGTCCGTGCCGGCCTTGCAGGCGGAGGCGATCTGCCGGGGCGTGCAGGCACCGGCTTCCGCGTGGCTCCTCACCTGTTCCTCGGTCACGCCGAAGCAGCTGCAGACGAACACGCGGGTCACCTCCCGACGAAGACTGGGGTCGTGCCGTACCGACCCTCCGCCGGTGAGGCAAACCTAACCTTACCTGCGCCCCGCGTGGGCGGAAAAGGGGGGTGGGGCGTGATCCCGTGTGAGACACGCCCCACCCCGACTGTTGTCAGCCGGCCCGGCCGGTCACTGGTCCCGGTACATCTCCGCGACCAGGAACGCCAGGTCGAGCGACTGGCTGCGGTTCAGCCGCGGGTCGCACGCCGTCTCGTAGCGCTGGTGCAGATCGTCGACGAAGATCTCGTCGCCGCCGCCCACGCACTCGGTGACGTCGTCACCCGTGAGCTCCACGTGGATGCCGCCCGGGTGGGTGCCCAGCTCCTTGTGGACCTCGAAGAAGCCCTTCACCTCGTCGAGCACGTCGTCGAAGCGGCGGGTCTTGTGCCCGGAGGCGGCCTCGAAGGTGTTGCCGTGCATCGGGTCCGTCACCCACGCCACGGTCGCGCCGGACGCGGTGACCTTCTCCACCAGCTCGGGGAGCTTGTCGCGGATCTTGTCCGCGCCCATCCGCACGATGAACGTCAGCCGGCCGGGCTCCCGCTCCGGGTCGAGGCGGTCGATGTACTGCAGCGCCTCCTCGGCCGTCGTGGTCGGGCCGAGCTTGATGCCGATCGGGTTGCGGATCCGCGAGGCGAACTCGATGTGCGCGTGGTCCAGCTGCCGGGTGCGCTCACCGATCCACACCATGTGCGCCGAGACGTCGTACAGCTGACCGGTGCGGGAGTCCACGCGGGTGAGCGCCGACTCGTAGTCGAGCAGCAGCGCCTCGTGCGAGGAGAAGAACTCGACGGTCTTGAACTCCTCCGGCTCCGCGCCGCAGGCCTGCATGAAGTTCAGCGCCTGGTCGATCTCCCTCGCCAGCTGCTCGTAGCGCTGGCCGGAGGGCGACGACTTCACGAAGTCCTGGTTCCAGGCGTGCACCTGGCGCAGGTCGGCGTAACCGCCGGTGGTGAAGGCGCGCACCAGGTTCAGCGTGGACGCCGACGCGTGGTACATCCGCTTCAGCCGCTCGGGGTCCGGAACCCGGGCCTCCTCGGTGAACTCGAAGCCGTTGACCGAGTCGCCCCGGTACGTCGGCAGCGTCACGCCGTCACGGGTCTCGGTCGGCTTGGAGCGGGGCTTGGAGTACTGCCCGGCGATCCGCCCGACCTTCACCACGGGCACGGAGGCCGCGTAGGTGAGGACGGCGCCCATCTGGAGCAGCGTCTTGAGCTTGTTGCGGATGTGGTCGGCGGACACGGCGTCGAAGGCCTCGGCGCAGTCGCCCCCCTGGAGCAGGAACGCCTCTCCCTTGGCGACGGACGCCATCCGGGCGCGCAGCTGGTCGCACTCGCCCGCGAAGACGAGCGGCGGATACGACTCGAGGTCCGCGATCGCTGCGCGCAGAGCCTCGGGGTCGGGGTACTCGGGCTGCTGCGCCGCGGGCAGGTCTCGCCAGGTGTTGCCAGCGCTCGCGCTGGTCTTAGCGTTCACGGTCACGCGTCCCACATTACGGGGTCGGAACGGTCGTCCATCCCGACGCCCAGGAAATGAGACAGGGGCCGCACCGGTGCGCGATGCGCTAAGGTCGGGGCCATGTTCGCGCACTCGACCCGCACCTGGTGGTGGACCGCTCATCCGGCGGCCCACTGACTGCGCGTACGCACCGACTTCGCGAAGGCCGCCCGAGGGGCGGCCTTCGGTGGTTTCCGGGGCCGTTCCTCACCGCTCACGACAGCGACGAAACGAGGAACGCCCCATGGACCTGGCACGGCTCCCGCACGAGAACCGTCCCTTCGCCCTGCTGCGCCGCCGCACCCCCGGCCACGACCACGACACGGTGGAGCTGCTGACCGGGCCGGTCACCTCCCGCGACCGTCTGGCCGACCTGCCCGACGAGGGCCTGGCGCTGGTGCCCTTCCGGCAGATCCGCGAGCGCGGCTTCGACGTCCGCGACGACGGCACCCCGCTGCTGGTGCTGACCCCCGAGGAGCGTCACGAGATCCCGCTCGACGAGGCCCTGGCGGCGCTCCCGTCGCACGACGTGCGGGTCGAGGGCGGCGGCTTCGACGTCGGCGACGAGGAGTACGCGCGGATCGTCGGCCGGGTCCTCGACGAGGAGATCGGCCGGGGCGAGGGCGCCAACTTCGTGATCCGCAGAACGTACGAGGGTGAGATCCCCGGATTCGGGCGGGCCGACGCGCTCGCGCTGTTCCGGCGGCTGCTGGAGGGCGAGCGGGGCGCGTACTGGACGTTCGTGGTGCACACCGGGGACCGCACCCTGGTCGGGGCCAGCCCCGAGGTGCACGTACGGGCGTCGGGCGGAACGGTCGTGATGAATCCCATCAGCGGCACCTACCGCTACCCCGCCGAGGGTCCGACCCCCGAGCACCTGCTCCGCTTCCTCGCCGACGGCAAGGAGATCGAGGAGCTGTCGATGGTCGTCGACGAGGAGCTCAAGATGATGTGCACGGTCGGCGACATGGGCGGCGTGGTGATCGGCCCCCGGCTGAAGGAGATGGCCCACCTCGCGCACACCGAGTACGAGCTGCGCGGCCGGTCCTCGCTGGACGTGCGCGAGGTGCTGCGGGAGACGATGTTCGCGGCGACCGTCACCGGCTCGCCGGTGCAGAACGCCTGCCGGGTGATCGAACGGCACGAGGCCGGCGGACGCGGCTACTACGCGGGCGCGCTGGCCCTGCTCGGCCGCGACGAGGGCGGCGCCCAGACGCTGGACTCCCCCATTCTGATCCGCACCGCCGACATCGACGCCGCCGGACGGCTGCGGGTGCCGGTCGGCGCCACGCTGGTGCGCGGCTCGGACCCGGCCGGCGAGGTCGCGGAGACCCATGCCAAGGCCGCGGGCGTTCTGGCCGCGCTGGGCGTGCTCCCCGGACGGCCGCGCGCGGAGGCGGTGCGGCCGAGGCTCGCGGAGGACCCGCGGGTGCGGGCCGCGCTGGACGGGCGCCGGGCCTCGCTCGCGCCGTTCTGGCTGCGGATGCAGGAGCGGGCCGACACGCTGACCGGGCACGCGCTGGTCGTGGACGCGGAGGACACCTTCACCGCGATGCTCGCCCATGTGCTGCGGGCGGCCGGACTGGACGTCACCGTGCGCCGCTACGACGAGCCCGGGCTGCGGGAGGCGGCGCTGACGCACGAGGGCCCGCTGGTGCTGGGCCCCGGTCCCGGCGACCCCTCGGACACGGCCGACCCGAAGATGCGGTTCCTGCGCCGGCTGACCGCCGAGGTGATCGCCGGCAACCGGCACGGCGTGCTCGGCGTGTGCCTCGGCCACGAGCTGATCGCGGCCGAGCTGGGCCTGGACATCGTCCGCAAGGAGGTGCCGTACCAGGGGGCACAGACGGAGATCGACCTGTTCGGACGGCCGGAGACGGTCGGTTTCTACAACAGCTTCGTGGCGCATTGCGACGACGAGGCCGCGCGGGAGCTGGCCGCGCACGGTGTCGAGGTGAGCCGCGCGGCGAACGGCGAGGTGCACGCGGTGCGGGGCCCCGGGTTCGCAGGCGTCCAGTTCCACCCCGAGTCGGTGCTGAGCCTGGACGGGGCGGCCGTGGTGCGGGAGCTGATGGGTCAGCTGCGCGGCACCAGCACGTTCCCGGAGCGGCGGCCCGCGGTGTAGTCGAGGACGTTGTCGGCCGTCGTCGCGACGATCTGGGTGACGGCGTCCACGGTGTAGTACGCCTGGTGGGACGTGACCAGGACGTTGGGGAAGGTGACGAGGCGGGCCAGGGTGTCGTCGTCGACGGCCTCCAGGGACTTGTCGAGGAAGAACAGGCCCGCCTCCGCCTCGTACACGTCCAGGCCGACGCCGGTGAAGCGGCCGGCGCGCAGTTCGTCGACGAGGGCGGCGGTGTCGACGAGGCCGCCCCGGCTGGAGTTCACCAGGATCGCGTCGTCCCGCATGGTCTTCAGGGCGGTCGCGTCGATGAGGTGCCGGGTGCTGGGCAGCAGCGGGACGTGCAGGCTGACCAGGTCGGACTCGGCGAGCAGCTGCTCCTTCGGGACGTACGTCATGCCCAGCTCCCGGCAGGCCGGGTTCTCCGCGACGTCCCAGCCGAGCAGCCGCATCCCGAAGCCGCGGGCGATCCGGGCGAACGCCTCGCCGATCTTCCCCGTGCCGAGCACGCCGGCGGTCCGGCCGTGCAGGTCGCGGCCCATCAGCCCGTCGAGACGGAAGTCGAAGTCGCGGGTGCGGGTGGAGGCCCGGACGATACGGCGGTTGACCGCCATGGCGAGGGTCCAGGCGAACTCGGCGACCGAGTACGGGGAGTAGGAGGAGACGCGGGCGACGGTGATGCCGAGGCGTTCGGCGACGTCCAGGTCGACGTTGTTGAAGCCGGTGGAGCGCTGGGCGACCATCCGGGTGCCGCCGGCGGCGAGGTTCGACAGGACGTCGGCGCCGAGGTCGCAGTTGACGCTGGTGGAGATGATCTCGTGGCCGGCGGCGATGGGGGCGGTGTCGGTGGTGAGGAAGACGTCGAGGGTGCGGGTGGGGTGGTGGTCTGCGAAGGCTTGCTCGATGAGCGGCTTCTCGTCTGCCTGGACGCCGAAGGCGAGGAGTTCCACGGGCCCCTCCGGGGGTTTGCGCCGGTTTGCTTCCCTGCGGGGAGCTTACGGGGCCGTCGATGCGCTTGGCGTGGGCGGATGGTCCCGGGTGTCGATGTGGGTCGGGGGCATTGCGCAGCCCGGCGACTGCGGGGTGTTGTCAGCGGGCCGCGGCGGAAGCGCCCCTCAGGGGCGTGGGGAACTGCGCGACCGGCCACGGACCGCCCGCGGCCAGGCGCTACCCGAAGAAGACCCCCACCTCCTCGTAGAGGGTCGGTGGGACCGTCTTCAACTGGGCTGTCGCGTGCGCTATCGGGACTCGCGCGATGTCCGTGCCCTGGAGGGCGACCATCGTGCCGAAGTCTCCGTCGCGGACGCAGTCGATCGCGTGGAGCCCGAAGCGGGTGGCGAGCCAGCGGTCGTACGCGCTGGGGGTGCCGCCGCGCTGGACGTGGCCGAGGACCGTGGTCCTGGCCTCCTTCCCCGTGCGTTTCTCGATCTGCTTGGCGAGCCATTCGCCGACCCCGGACAGCCGGACGTGTCCGAACGCGTCCAGGGACTGGTCCTTGAGCACCATGTCGCCGTCGCGCGGCACCGCGCCCTCCGCGACGACCACGATCGGCGCGTAGGAGGCGCGGAACCGTGAGGTCACCCATGCGCACACCTGGTCGACGTCGAAGGGGTGCTCGGGGATGAGGATGACGTTGGCGCCGCCGGCCAGGCCCGAGTGGAGGGCGATCCAGCCGGAGTGGCGGCCCATCACCTCGACGACCAGCACCCGCATGTGGGACTCGGCGGTGGTGTGCAGCCGGTCGATGGCCTCGGTGGCGATGCCCACGGCGGTGTCGAAGCCGAAGGTGTAGTCGGTGGCGGACAGGTCGTTGTCGATCGTCTTCGGCACGCCCACGCAGGGGATGCCGTACTCGTCGGCGAGGCGGGTGGCGACGCCGAGGGTGTCCTCGCCGCCGATGGTGACGAGGGCGTCCACACCGAACGCGGCGAGGTTGTCCTTGATCCTGCGGATGCCGTCCTGCTGGTTGAGCGGGTTGGTCCGCGAGGAGCCGAGGACGGTGCCGCCGCGGGGCAGGATGCCGCGCACGGCGGGGATGTCGAGGGGGACGGTGACGCCGTCGAGGGGACCGCGCCAGCCGTCCCGGAACCCGGTGAACTCGTAGCCGTACTCCTGTACGCCCTTGCGGACGACGGCCCGGATGACGGCGTTGAGCCCGGGGCAGTCGCCGCCTCCGGTCAGTACTCCGACCCGCATGGAAGCGTCCCTTCGCCATGGTTGACGGAATGCCGTTCGTTCCCACCTGGCACGGTAAGGGTGACCGGGGTCACATCGACATGGCCGAGACGGTAAATACCGGAAAGTGTCCGGGTGTTGGGACGGGGAGGACGGGACTACTCGTCGTCGAGGCCGCGCTCGATGGCGTAGCGGACGAGTTCCACGCGGTTGTGGAGCTGGAGTTTGCCGAGGGTGTTCTGGACGTGGTTCTGCACGGTGCGGTGCGAGATGACGAGGCGTTCGGCGATCTGCTTGTAGCTCAGGCCCTTGGCGACCAGGCGCAGCACCTCGGTCTCGCGTTCGGTGAGCCGGGGCGCCTTCTGCTCCTCACCGCCGGCGGCGGGCGCGGCCGGTTCGGAGGCGAGGCGGCGGTACTCGCCGAGGACCAGTCCGGCGAGGCCCGGGGTGAACACCGGGTCGCCGTCGGCGGTGCGGCGCACGGCGTCCCGCAGGTCCTCGGTGGAGGCGGACTTCAGCAGGTAGCCGGTGGCGCCGGACTTCACGGCCTCCAGGACGTCGGCGTGCTCGCCGCTGGCGGAGAGCACCAGCACCCGGACGGAGGGGTCGGCGGCGACGGCCTCCTTGCACACCTGCACGCCGGGCTTGCCGGGCAGGTTGAGGTCGAGGACGAGGACGTCGGGCGCGGCGGCCTTGGCGCGGCGCACCGCCTGGTCGCCGTCGCCGGCCGTGGCGACGACCTCGAAGCCGGACTCGGAGAGGTCGCGGGCGACGGCGTCGCGCCACATCGGGTGGTCGTCGACCACCATCACCCTGATCGGTGCCGTCCCGGTCATCGTTGTTCCGCCTTCCCCCGCGGGTCGTTCGTCTGCTGGTGGTGCTTCGGCACCCGGAGTTCGACCTCCGTGCCCTGTCCCGGCACGGAGATCACGTCGGCGCTGCCGCCGAGGTCACGCAGCCGGCCCCGGATGGACTGGGCCACGCCGAGCCGCCCCTCCCCCTCGGCCTGGGCGAGCCGTCCCTCCGGGATGCCGGGGCCGTCGTCGCGGACGGTGACGATCACCTCGTCCGGTTCGTCCTCGACCAGGATCCAGGCGCGGGCCTGCTCCCCGGCGTGCCGGCGGACGTTGTCCAGGGCGGCGCCGACGGCGGCGGCCACCTCGCGCGCGGCCTGCGGGGCGAGCGGCACGGGCGCGCCGGGTTCGGCGAGGCCGACCCGGGACCCGGCGTGCGGGGCGAGCAGGGACCGCAGGTCCACCGGCCCGTCGTCCGGCTCGTCCTCCGCCGCGCCGCGTACGACGGCGTCCCGGGCGGCGTCCTCGGAGGCGCGGGAGACGGGGACCAGGCCGCCGGAGACGAGGGTGCGCAGCGCCACCTCCTGCTCGCCGGCCATCCGGCCCAGCTCGGCAGCCTCGCCGCCGATGACGGCGCCGCGCCGCTGCACCATCGCCAGGACCTGGAGGACGCTGTCGTGGATGTCCCGGGCGAGGCGCTCCCGTTCCCGGGTGGCGGCCTCGATCTCCAGGGCGCGGGCGAGGGTGCGCTCGGAGGCGCGGGCGACCTCGACGACGTAGCCGATGGCGATGGAGGCGACCCAGACGAGGACGACGTTGTGCACGGTGTCGCGGGCCGGGGTGCCGCGCTCGATCAGGTTGGCGACGGCGACCAGGGTGGAGGCGAGGGCCGCCCAGCGCCAGCCGCCTTTGATCGCGAAGGCGAGCACGGATCCGGCGGTCCATATGGAGGGCAGGGTGGGTCCGCCGTCGTGGACGCGCTGGACGGCGTCGGCGAGCGGGGTGATCAGGATGCCGGTGAGCGCGACGGCGAGGTCGACGGCGAGGAACGGCTTGGTGCAGGCGGCGGCGCTCGCGACCTGGGGCAGCGTGGCGAGGGTCCACACGCCGAGGACGGCGAAGTAGGCGATCGCGAGCCAGGGGCGGGTGAACCCGTCGTGGGCGGCGGCGAACAGGCCGATCGCGTAGATCATGGCCAGGACGCGGTAGCCGGCGAGCGCGCGCCACAGCGGCTGCTCGACCGACATGCGCATGACTCTGTCGCGCTGGGCCATGTTCCCCCACTCCCCCCGGTGCGTGCCCGGCCCGGCTACGGCTCGGACGGTCCCCCGGTCTGTCCCCGGTCCGCCTGCTCCATGGCCGCCCTGACCTTCTCCGCCTGCTCCTTGTCGGCCCGGGCGACGGCGGCCCTGGCGGCCTTCTCGGCCTCCTTCTCCGCCTTCTCCGCTTCCTTCTCGGCCTTGGCCGCCTCGGCTAGCTGCCGCTTCATGGCGGTGGCGTACATGTCGACGTACTCCTGGCCGGACAGCTTCATGATCTCGTACATGACCTCGTCCGTCACCGCGCGGAGCACGAAGCGGTCGTGCTCCATGCCCTGGTAGCGGGTGAAGTCGAGGGGCTTGCCGATCCGGATGCCCGGGCGCATCAGCTTGGGCACGACCTGGCCCGGAGGCTGGATCTTCTCCGTGTCGATCATGGCGACCGGGATGACGGGCGCGCCGGTGGCCAGTGCCACGCGCGCCAGGCCGCCCGGCTTGCCGCGGTAGAGACGGCCGTCGGGCGAGCGGGTGCCCTCGGGGTAGATCCCGAACAGCTCACCGCGCTCCAGCACCTCTATGCCGCTCTTGATCGCCGCCTCGCCGGCGCCGCGCGCCCCGGAGCGGTCCACGGGGAGCTGGCCGACGCCCTTGAAGAAGGCCGCCGTCATCCTGCCCTTGACGCCCGGAGTGGTGAAGTACTCCGCCTTCGCGATGAAGGTGACCTTGCGGTCGAGCACCGCGGGGAGGAAGAAGGAGTCCGAGAACGACAGGTGGTTGCTGGCCAGAATGGCGGGGCCCTCGGCCGGGATGTTCTCCACGCCCTCCACCCAGGGCCTGAAGGCGAGCTTCAGCGGCCCTCCGATGGCGACCTTCATCGTGCCGTACAACAACCGAGTGCCTCCTGTGCGTGTTGGTCAGACCATATCCCGGAGCGGCGCCGAAGGCCCCGACGGCCCTGGTCGGTGTCGGTGCGGTCGCGTACGGTGAAGGTCCTGCAATCCCTGTGCCGGCCGGGACGACGTGCCGGACCTTCCACAAGTCCAGGAAACAGGAGGCCGAAGGTGCCGCTGCTGACCGGAGCCGAGCCGTTCCGCCACGAGGGCGGTCAGACCGCCGTCCTCCTCTGTCACGGCTTCACCGGTTCGCCGCAGTCGATGCGTCCGTGGGCGGAGCATCTCGCCGAGCGCGGGCTGACCGTGTCGCTGCCGCTCCTCCCCGGGCACGGCACCCGCTGGCAGGACCTGGGGGTGACCGGCTGGCAGGACTGGTACGCGGAGGTGGACCGCGAGCTGCGGCTGCTGCGGGACCGCTCGGCGCGGGTGTTCGTGGCCGGGCTGTCGATGGGCGGCGCGCTGGCGCTGCGGCTGGCGGCGCTCCACGGTGACGCGGTGAGCGGGGTGATGGTGGTCAACCCGGCGAACAGGGTGCACGGGGTGGCGGCGCACGCCCTCCCGGTGCTGCGTCATCTCGTCCCGGCGACCAAGGGCATCGCGAGCGACATCGCCAAGCCGGTGACGCGGGAGCTGGGGTACGACCGGGTGCCGCTGCACGCGGCGCACTCCCTGCGGAACTTCTTCCGGCTGGTCGACAGTGAGCTCCCTCAGGTCACGCAGCCGCTGCTGCTGATGCGCAGCCCGCAGGACCATGTGGTGCCGCCTGCGGACTCGGCGCGGATCCTGTCCCGGGTGTCGTCGACGGACGTGTCGGAGGTCCTGCTGGAACAGAGCTACCACGTGGCGACGTTGGACTACGACGCGGAGCTGATCTTCCGGGAGAGCACCGCGTTCATCGGCCGGCTCGCACCCGGCGCCGTCAGGGAGCCCGGTCTCGGCAAGGAAGGGACGACCGCAGGTGGCTGACCACGACTCGGACCGTGAGGGCCGCGAGCCGGAGGAGAAGGGCGTCCCCTTCGACGAGGCCGCCGCGTGGGAGGCGATCGTCGCCGGGTACGGCGAGGAGCCGCCGGACCCGCCGGGCGCCAAGCCGTTCAAGTCGGTGGAGGACCTGGCGCTGCTGGAGCCCGAGACCAACGACGAGGACGGCGGGGACGGCGTCGGGACCAAGGCGCTCCCGCGGAAGGCGGAGGAGGAGCCGCCGGCCAGGCCCCTGGGCGGCTCGGTGGCGTTCGCGCCGGGGGTCGGGCCGCGTGACTACAGCGTGGCGGAGCCGGCCGAGGAGGACCTCGACGAGAGCGACGAGGGGCACTTCGTGCCGCCGGAGCCGCCGCCGCTGCCGGAGGCGGACGTGACCTCCAAGTTCGCCTGGCTGGGGGTGCTGGGCGCGCCGGTGCTGCTCCTGCTGGCGATACTGCTGGGCTGGGAGATGACCTGGTGGCTGACCACCGCGTGCGTCGGCGGCTTCCTGGGCGGCGCGCTCACGCTGGTCATGCGGATGCGCACGGACGACGAGGACGACGAGGACCCGGGCCGCGGCGCCGTGGTCTGACCGCGCTCAGGCGGCCGCCGGGCACGGCGCCCCTGGCCGGAGCGCGGCGGTCGGACAGCCGCTGACACGGCGACGACGGCCCGATCCGGAATGCGGAGGTCCGACCACCGTCAGACGGCCGCGGGCACGGCGAGGGCGGCCAGCAGGGGCAGGTGGTCGGTGGCCGCCCGCAGGTCCGTCTCCGTGACCCCGGGCTGGTCGTACGGCACGCCGCAGCCCAGCACCTCGACGCCCTCGGTGACGAACAGGGCGTCGATGCGCTTGGGCGGGTCGGTGTGCGTCCAGGTGTGCTCGCCGCCCCAGGGCGCGGCGGTGCGGCAGTCCGTCAGGGTGCCGGCCAGCCGCCGGAAGGTGCGCCCGGCCGGGTCGTCGTTGAGGTCGCCGCCCGCGACGGCGTGGTCCACGCCCATTCCGGCCACCCGGTCCAGCAGCATCCCGCCCTGCTCGTAACGCTCGCCCTTCTCCAGTGACAGGTGGCAGCTCAGCACGCCGAGCCGGGCCCCGCCGAACCGCACGACGGCGGTGGCGAAGCCGCGCCGGTGCCGCCCCGGGGTGAGCGGCAGCAGCACGTCCTCGGTCCGCTCGACGGTGGCCCGCAGGGAGCACAGCAGGGCGGGTCCGGCGGCGGTCGCGCCGCCGGAGAGGACGACCAGTCCGGAGTCGGAGGCGAGCCGGGCGAGTTTCTTGCGCCAGCGGAAGAACCGCGGCGCCTCCTGGAGCAGCACCAGGTCGGGCGCGCAGGCGCCGATCACCCGGGCGAGGGCGGCGGTGTCGTCCTTCATCGAGCGGATGTTGTAGCTGAGCACCCGGACGACGGCCGAGCCGTCGGCGTCGGTGCGGGACCCTGGCAGCAGCTCAGTCGTCGCCATGCGGATCAAGATACGCCGCGGGGGCCTCCCGGGAACGGCGACGCCCGCCGTTCCCCTCGGGAGGTCGGGCGGGCGCCGGCCGGGTGCCGATGGGCCGTCACATGACGGGGTCGGGCTCGCGGGCGAGGTCGGCGGCGCCGACCAGGCCGGCCTTGTTGCCGAGCTGGGCGCCGAGGACGTCGGCGACGGGACGCCAGTTCCCGCCGACCAGCCAGCGGCGGTACGACTTGCGGATCGGGCCGAGGACCAGCTCGCCCTCGTCGGAGAGGCCGCCGCCGACGATGAACGCGGACGGGTCGAACAGGGAGGCGAGGTCGGCCAGGCCCGCGCCGACCCAGCGGGCCAGCTCGCGGTAGGAGTCGACGGCCACCCGGTCGCCCTGGCGGGCTGCCATGGAGACGTGCTTGCCCTCGATGCCCTCGGGGGTGCCGTCGCCGAGCGAGAGCAGGGTCTGGGCCTGCTCGGGGGTGGCGTTGGCGCGCTGCTTGGCGTAGCGGACGAGGGCGCGGCCGGAGGCGTACTGCTCCCAGCAGCCCTGGGAGCCGCAGCCGCACAGCAGGCCGTCCGGCACCATGCGGATGTGGCCGAACTCGGCGGCCACGCCGAAGTGGCCGCGGCGCAGCTTGTTCCCGATGATCACGCCGCCGCCGAGGCCGGTGCCCAGGGTGATGCAGATGACGTTGCGGTGGCCCTTGCCCGCGCCGAACTTGTACTCGCCCCAGGCCGCCGCGTTGGCGTCGTTCTCCACGACGACCGGGAGGCCCACGCGGGCCTCGACCTTCTCCTTCAGCGGCTCGTTGCGCCAGTGGATGTTCGGGGCGAAGTAGACCTCGGAGCGCTGGCGGTTGACGTATCCGGCCGCGCCGATGCCCACGCCGACGATGTCGTGTCCGGCGCGTGCTCCCTCCACCGCGGAGGCGATGGCGTCCACGATCTCCTCGGACGTGCCCGGGGTCGGCACCTTGTGGGTCGAGAGGATGGTGCCTTCCTCGTCGACCACGCCGGCCGCGATCTTCGTGCCGCCGATGTCGACGCCGATGGTGAGTCCCATGAATCCCTCAGTTTCGGTCGAGCCCCGCTACGCCAACGGTACCCGAGGTGACGGGCGCGCCGTCCCTGTGTCCGCAGGCCGGGCGGCCCGGAACCACCGAGGGGTCCGGGCCGGGCTCAGTCCAGGTCGATGGGCTCGCCGGGGCCGGTGCCGGGGTCGTCGCCGGGGTCGCGGCGCTCTTCGGGGGCGCGGGGCGGGGTGTCGCGCGCCGTCCAGCGGCGCTCCTGGTCCTGCACGGCGGAGCGGTAGGCGGCGAGGAGTTCGCTGCCGGCGGCGGCGAGGTGGTCGAAGACGTCCGGGTTGCGTTCGATGACGGGTTCGACGGCGGCCTTCGCCTGCTGCACGACCTGGCGGACCACCTGCTGGGCGGCGGGTCCCGCGACCGCGCCGAGCAGCGGTGACTGGAGGTCGGAGAGTTTGTCGGCGACCGCGTCGACGAGCTTCTTGAACTCCTCGGCGGCGGAACCGGGAGGCGTGCCGTGGCGCGCGCGGCGGCGGGCCCGCTCGGCTTCCAGGTCCTCGGCGGCGGCGGTGGCCCAGGCGTCGTCGTGGACCTCGGAGGGGGCCTCGGCGGGCACATCGGAGGGCGCGTCGGCGCGGGCTCCGGAGGGTGCGTCGGCGCGGACCTCGGAGGCCGCGGTGGCCCAGGCGTCGTCGTGGACCTCGGAGGGGGCCTCGGCGGGCACATCGGCGCGGTCGGCCCGGGCGTCGTCGGCCCGCTTGCCGTAGGTCTCGTCGCCGGCCTCGTTCCCGGTGTCGTCGGGCGGGGGGAGCTGTTCGCTCATGACGGACTCCTTGACTGCGGGTGGCCCCCTCGACGGTACCCGAACGGCCGTCGCGGCTTCACCGGGTGCGCGGCCAGAGCTCCGGATCGGGCCGGAAGCGGATGCGCAGCTCGCCCTCGCGGAGGGCGGCGCCGTCGACGGTGCAGCGGCGCAGCGCGGAGGGCAGCGGGACGACGCGGCGGAACGGTCCGGCGGTGACGGTCAGTTCGTCGCCGCGGCGGACGAGGTCGAGGGAGTCGCGGCGGGCGCCGGGCAGGGGGAGGTGCCAGACCAGGACGCCGTCCTCGGCGATCCGGTCGGTGACCGGCCAGCGGACCGGGCCGGTGACCGCGGGGGCCACGGGCGCCGCGAGGGCGGCGAGGTCGTCGGCGCCGCGGGGGTCGCGGCCGAGGTGGGCCACGGGGTGCACGGTGTGCTCCTCGCGCCATTCGTCCAGCGTCTTGCGCTGCTGGGCGACGGGCCCGGCGAGCCATCCGGCCGCCTCGCTCTCCGGCAGGACGCGGTTGGCGACGACCGCGTCCAGGCGCAGCCCGCGCAGGGCGACGCCGAGGGCGGCGGTGCGCAGGGCGTCGGCGCCGGCGGGCCCCGGTTCGGCGACCAGGCGTACGGCGGTGCCGCGGTCGGCGAGGAGGGCCTGGACGGCGGCGAGCTGGAGGTCGAGGCGGGCGGCCGTCTCGTAGATCCACTCCGCGGGCATCGGGACGCCCGCGAGCCGCCCGAGCACCGGGCGCAGGGCGCGGGCGGCCTGCCGCTCGGGGGGCAGCAGGCGGCGCAGGACGCGGCGGAGCTCCTCGGGCAGGGCGAGGAGGGCGAGTGCGCGGGGGGCGGCGGGCAGGTCGACGACGAGGAGATCGTAGGCGTCCTCGGAGGCGGCGGCGTCCCGCAGGGCGCGCAGCACGGCGAGTTCCTCGGCGCCGGGGAGGGGGCCGGTCTCCTCGGGCACCAGGCGGGAGGCGCCGAGCAGGTCCAGCGCACCGCCCGCGCGCTCCTGCAACGCGGCGAGGTCGGCCCGGAACCCCGCGTCCGCGTCGACCCGCCGCACGGTGAGCCCGGGAAGGTCCGCGTCCCCCAGCACCGGCCCCAGGGCGTCCCCCGGACCGGCCCCCAGCAGCAGCGTGCGGGTGCCCTCACGGGCGGCGGCGAACGCGGTGGCGGCCGCGACAGTGGTGCGGCCGCTGCCGCCGGGGCCGGTGATCAGGAGGGTGCGCATGGAGGTGCACGCTACCGTTCGGCCACGCGCGGGCCTCCGACCCGGACCCCGCTCCTCAAGCGCCGGAGGGGCTGATTCCGGACTCCACGCGCTTCTTCAGGCCCGCCAGGGCGCGGTCGATGATGACCTTCTCCGCCTTGCGCTTGATCATGCCGAGCATCGGGATCTTGACGTCGACGGTCAGGCGGTAGGTCACCTCGGTGGTGTCCGCGCCGGCGGGGGCGAGGACGTAGGAGCCGTCGAGGGAGCGGAGCATCTGGGACTTCACCAGGGTCCAGGAGACCTCGTGCGGGCCGCTCCAGGTGTACGCCAGGGTCTGGTCGTCCTTGATCGCGCCGGCGTCCATGACCAGGCGCACCTGCTCGGCGCGGCCCTCGGCGTCGGTTTCGAGGACCTCCGCCTCCTTCACCTCTCCCGTCCACTCGGGATAGCGGGCGAAGTCGGCGATCACCCCCATCACGTCGGCCGGTGCCGCCTCGATGGTGATGCTCGAGCTGGTGTGTTCCGCCATCGCCGTGGCTCCTCCAGATGCGGGCCGGTAGGTCGTCCTCGCCGTGCGTGGGCCGGACGGCGCACGCGCGTGCAGCGGAAGGCTACCGCGCACCGCCCGTACCGAGATCACCCGACCTGGGGGCGTCGGCGCCGAGGGGCGTCTCAGAACTCCAGTGCCCAGGGCCGGCCGGTGCTCGCGAAGTGCCCCACGTTGACGCACTCGGTGGCGCCGATCCGCATCCGCCGCACCAGCGGCTGGTGGACGTGACCGAACAGCGAGTAGCGGGGACGGGTACGGCGTATCGCCTCCAGCAGCGCCGTGCTGCCGCGCTCGAAGCGGCGGGCGACGGTGTCGTAGACCAGCTCGGGGACCTCCGGCGGGATGTGCGTGCACAGCACGTCGACCTCGCCGACGGCCTCGATCTTCGCCGCGTACTCCTCGTCGTCGATCTCGTACGGCGTGCGCATCGGGGTGCGCAGGCCGCCGCCGACGAAACCGAAGGTCCAGCCGCCGATCTCCACCCGCTGCCCGTCGAGCACGGTGGTGCCGGGCCCGGCGTACTCCCGCCACAGGGGCGGCACGTCGACGTTGCCGTAGGTGGCGTACGTAGGAGTGGGGAAGGCGGCGAACAGCTCCGCGTACTGTTTGCGCACCGCCGTCTCGATCGCCGTCGCCCGGTCGACGTCGATGCCGGCCCACAGTCCGCGCTGGAAGTCGCGCGCCTCCTCGAAGCGGCGGGCGGTGCGCAGCTCCACGATGCGGTGGGCGTTCTCCGTGCCGAACAGGTCGGGGAAGATGCCGCGCGAGTGGTCGGCGTAGTCGAGGAACAGCACCAGGTCACCGAGGCAGACCAGGGCGTCGGCGCCCTCCTTGGCACGGGCGAGGTCGGCCGCGTTGCCGTGTACGTCGCTGACCACGTGGACGCGGGTGCTGCGCCCGCCGCCGGGTGAGGATGCCATGGCGATCAAGCCTAATCGTGTGGGGCATACGTGAACAATGGCGGTCCTACCTGCGGTTACTGGCTCGCCGGTTGCGCCGTGGACTACTGTGCGCAATGAAACACCAAGCTGTGTGACGCAGCGAACATCTGGCAGGGTCCCCCTGTCGTGACAGCCATACCGGCGGGTAACGTCCGGGCAGTCCAGTCGTGCTCGGGATTTCAACCAGTGAATTCGCGAGCACCCGCCCGAGCCTTGGACCGCACCGTCGCATCGCACAACGTCGTGGCGCCGGCGCCCTAAGAGGAGCAGCAGTCTTGCGCGAGTTCAGCCTTCCGGCCCTGTACGAGGTCCCTGCGGACGGCAACATGACCGACATCGTCCGCCGAAACGCCGCGCAGCACCCTGACGTCGCCGTCATGGCCCGCAAGGTCGCCGGCACGTGGCAGGACGTGACGGCCACCACCTTCCTCGCGGAGGTGCGGGCCGCCGCCAAGGGCCTGATCGCGGCGGGCGTGCAGCCCGGCGACCGGGTCGGCCTGATGTCCCGCACCCGTTACGAGTGGACGCTGCTCGACTTCGCGATCTGGAGCGCCGGCGCGATCACCGTGCCGGTGTACGAGACCAGTTCGGCGGAGCAGGTCGCGTGGATCCTCGGCGACTCCGGTGCCACCGCCTGCCTGGTGGAGCTCGACTCGCACGCGGCGACCGTGGAGTCCGTGCGCGACCGGCTGCCCGGGCTGAAGAACGTGTGGCAGATCGAGGGCGGCGGGCTGGAGGAGCTGGGCCGCCTCGGCGCGGACGTCGGCGACGAGACGGTCGAGGAGCGTTCCTCGGTCGCCAAGGCCGACGACCCGGCGACCATCGTGTACACCTCGGGCACCACCGGACGCCCCAAGGGCTGTGTGCTCACCCACCGCAACTTCTTCGCCGAGTGCGGCAACATCGTGGAGCGGCTGCGTCCGCTGTTCCGCACCGGTGAGTGCTCGGTGCTGCTGTTCCTGCCGCTCGCCCACGTCTTCGGGCGGATGGTGCAGATCGCGCCGATGGTGGCGCCGATCAAGCTGGGCTGCGTCCCGGACATCAAGAACCTCACCGACGAGCTGGCCTCCTTCCGCCCGACGCTGGTCCTCGGTGTGCCGCGGGTCTTCGAGAAGGTCTACAACTCGGCGCGCGCCAAGGCGCAGGCGGACGGCAAGGGCAAGATCTTCGACAGGGCTGCCGACGCCGCGATCGCCTACAGCCAGGCGCTGGACTCCCCGGCGGGCCCGTCGTTCGGCCTGAAGGTCAAGCACAAGGTCTTCGACAAGCTGGTCTACAGCAAGCTCCGCGCCGTGCTGGGCGGACGCGGCGAGTACGCCATCTCCGGCGGCGCCCCGCTCGGCGAGCGCCTCGGCCACTTCTTCCGCGGCATCGGCTTCAGCGTGCTGGAGGGCTACGGCCTGACCGAGTCCTGCGCGGCCACCGCCTTCAACCCGTGGGACCGCCAGAAGATCGGCACGGTCGGCCAGCCGCTGCCCGGCTCGGTGGTGCGCATAGCGGACGACGGCGAGGTGCTGCTGCACGGCGAGCACCTGTTCAAGGAGTACTGGAACAACCCTGGGGCGACCGCCGAGGCGCTGGCCGACGGCTGGTTCCACACCGGGGACATCGGCACCCTGGACGAGGACGGCTACCTGCGGATCACCGGCCGGAAGAAGGAGATCCTGGTGACGGCCGGCGGCAAGAACGTCGCCCCGGCGGTCATCGAGGACCGCATCCGGGCGCACGCGCTGGTCGCGGAGTGCATGGTGGTCGGCGACGGGCGGCCGTTCGTGGGCGCGCTCATCACCATCGACGAGGAGTTCCTGGGCCGCTGGTGCGCCGAGCACGGCAAGCCGGAGGGGTCGACGGCGGCGTCGCTGTGCGAGGACCCGGATCTGCTGGCGGCGGTCCAGGACGCGGTGGACGACGGGAACGCGGCGGTGTCGAAGGCGGAGTCGGTGCGGAAGTTCCGGGTCCTTCCGGCGCAGTTCACGGAGGAGTCGGGGCATTTGACGCCTTCGCTGAAGCTGAAGCGGAATGTTGTGGCGAAGGATTACGCGCACGAGATCGAGGCGATCTACGCGAAGTGATGGGTGTGGAGTAGCGCCAACTGGGGTGCCTGTGCTTGCCGTTGGCGTTGTGCGGGTGCGGGTGCGTGGGGGTTGTTCGCGCAGTTCCCCGCGCCCCTGAAGGGTGATATCCCCCCGTGGGGCAAGTGCCGCGCCGTGCGGGGTTGTTCGCGCAGTTCCCCGCGCCCCTGAGGGGTGATACCCGCCTGTGGGGCAAGTGTCGCGCCGTGGGGGCTTGTCGCGCAGTTCCCCGCGCCACCGAAGGGTGCCGCGCCGGGCGGGGTTGTTCGCGCAGTTCCACGCGCCCCTGAGGGGTGGTTTCCGCCCGTCGCGCAAGTGGCGCGCCATGGGGGCTGGTCGGGCCGTTCCCCGCGCCACCGACGCGGAAGGCCGTCCTCTTCGAGGGCGGCCTTCCGCGTCAGAGCAGGGTCTTCAGCTTGTCCGCGAGGAGGTCCCAGCGCCATTTCTCCTCGACCCATTCCCGGCCTCTGCGGCCCATGCCGCGGCGCAGTTCCTCGTCGGCCAGGAGGGCGATGAGGCGTTCCGCGGTCCCGGCGGGCGAGTCGCCTCGGACGACCCAGCCCGTCTCGCCGTCGAGGACGGCGTCCGGGGCGCCGCCGGAGTCGCCGGCGACGACCGGGAGGCCGGTCGCGGACGCTTCCAGGTAGACGATGCCGAGGCCCTCCACGTCCAGGCCGCCGCGCCGGGTCCGGCAGGGCATCGCGAAGACGTCGCCGGCGCCGTAGTGGGCGGGCAGCTCGGACCAGGGGACGGAGCCGGTGAAGCGGACGGAGGCGGCGACACCGGTGTCGGCGGCGAGGCGGCGCAGGTCCTTCTCGTAGGGGCCGCCGCCGACGATCAGCAGGACGGCCTCCGGCTCGGCGGCGAGGACCGCGGGCATCGCCCGGATCAACGTGTCCTGGCCCTTGCGCGGCACGAGACGCGAGACGCACACGACCACCGGGCGGTCCGTGAGCCCCAGCCGGGCGCGCACCTCGTCCCCGCCCGAGCCGGGGTGGAAGGTCTTCTCGTCGACCCCGGGCGGCAGCTGCACCATGCGGGCGGCGGCCTCCGGGGTGAGGGCGCGGGCGATCCGGGAGCGGGTGTACTCGCCCAGGTAGGTGATCGTGTCCGTGGACTCCCCGACACGGCGCAGCAGCTGCCGTGCGGCGGGCAGCTGGGCCCAGCCGGCCTCGTGACCGTGGGTGGTGGCGACGATCCGCTCGGCGCCCGCCCGTCGCAGCGCCGGCGCCATCAGGCCGAGCGGCGCCGCCGCCCCGAACCACACCGAGGTGCAGCCGTGCTCGCGCAGCAGCCCCACGGCCCGCCGGGTGGCGGCCGGGGTGGGCAGCAGCATCGTCGTACGGTCGCGGACGACGGTGAAGGGCTGCTCGGCGTCGAAGGCCGCGGTCGCCTCGACACCCTCCCGGGTGCGCTTCCAGGTGGACGCGTGGACGACGACGCGCTCCGGGTCCAGGCGCAGCGCCATGTTGTGCAGGAAGGCCTGGATGCCGCCGGGACGGGGCGGGAAGTCGTTGGTGACGATCAGGGTCTTGTGCATCGCCGCCGACCCTACCGAACGGTTGTCGTGCGTCCGCCACGGCGCTGCTCGGTGGCATGTGCACCGGCTTCCGGGACATCATGGCTCCTCATCGACCGCACACCGGACGGGCAGGAATCACGTGGAACCGACGGCCGCACGGGGGTCCTTGGCAGGGCTGCTGGGGATCTGGGGCGTGACGCGCGCGGCGCTGCTGCTGTGCGTGCTGAAGGTGGTGGTCTTCCCGGGCCCGGACGTCACCAGCGACGTGTCGGTGATCTACCGGGGCTGGTACGACGTCCTGGTCACCGGAACGTTTCCGCAGGACGACGTGACCTGGCAGTACCCGCCCGCCGCGGCCCTGGCGGTCCTCTCCCCCGCCGTGCTGCCGTTCCTGGAGTACGCCACGGCCTTCTTCGTGCTGGCGCTGGTGGCCGACACGGCGGCGCTGGCGCTGTTGCTGCGCGGGGCGCGCGGCACGGGCCGCTCCCGGCGCGGGGCGTGGCTGTGGGTGGCGGCCGTGCCGCTGCTCGGTCCGACGGTGTACGCCCGCTACGACGTGATGGTGACCGCGGTCGCGGTGGCCGCGCTGCTGGCGGCCGGCCGGCATCCCCGGCTGGCGGGCGCGCTGATGGCCTTCGGGGCGCTGCTGAAGGTGTGGCCGGCGCTGCTGCTGCTCGCGGTCCGCAGGCGCGTCGCGTGGCTGTCGGCGGCGGTGACGGGTGTGGCGGTGGCCGGGCTGTTCGCGGTGCTGATGCCGGGCGCGTTCGCGTTCCTGGGCTTCCAGCGGGACCGGGGCACTGAGGTGGAGTCGCTGGGGTCGCTGGTGTTCCACGTGGCCCGGCACCACGGCTGGGACGGCGAGGTGCTGCTGAACTACGGCTCGGTGGAGTTCCTCGGTCCGTACGTGAGCTGGGTGTCCACCGGGGCGCTGTTCCTGACCGGGGCCGCGCTCGCCTGGCTGGTGCTGTGGCGGCTGCTGGCGACCCGGTTCGCGCCGCACACGGCGGCGGACGCGGCGTTCACGGCGGTGCTGCTGTTCACGGTCACGAGCCGGGTGATCAGCCCTCAGTACATGGTGTGGCTGGTGGGAACCGCCGCGGTGTGCCTGTGCTTCCGGGAGAGCCGCATGGGCCGCCCGGCGGCCCTGGTGCTGGCGGCGTGCCCGGTGACGATGCTGGAGTTCCCCGTGTGGTTCGGCCACGTGGTGGCGAGCGACGCGCTGGGCATCACCCTGCTGACGATCCGCAACGGCCTCCTGGTGGCGGCGTCACTCCTGGCAGCACGCGCCCTGTGGCGGGCGACGGTGCCGGCCCGGCGGGAGATTCCCTCAGCCGCGGGCCCGTCGTGGGCCAAACGAACGACAGTGCCGTCGTAACGCCCCGAAGGGGCGCGGGGAACTGGGCGCTCAGCCCCCGCGGCGCGGCACGTGCGCGACGAACCCAAGCGTCCCCAAGGGGCGCGGGGAACCGCGCGACCAGCCACCGACGACCCGCACCCGACGCCGCAGAGGTGCCGCTGCGCCCACCCTCCCCCATCGCCCCGAGCGGCACGACTGCCCGCAGCCGAGGCGGGCGCGGAAGCGCCCCTCAGGGGCGCGGGGAACCGCGCGACCAGCCCCCACAGCGCGGCACGTGCGCCACGGACGGAAAGGCCCCACAAGGGGGCGCGGGGAACTGCGCGGCCGTCCCGAGGGCACCCCTCACTCCGCCAGAACCCCCCGCACGTAGTCCCGCCACTGCAGTGTGAACTCCTCCGGCGTCACCCCCAGCACACGCCCCATCGCGTCCTCGACCGCGCCCTCGCGGTCCGGGTGCGCGCCCACGGCGCGGTAGAACGCCCCCAGCCGCTCCTCCCCCCACCGCTCAGCGATCATCCGGCACGCCAGCCAGCTGCCCTCGTACGCCCGCGCCAGCCCGTCCGCGTCGCCGGTGAAACCGAAGTCCTCGTCCTCGGGGAGCGCGTCGGGCACCTCGCCCCGCCCGACGGCGTGCGCGAGCTCCGGCGCGGCCTCGGCGGGGGTGCTGCCCGCGCCGCGGTAGCCGGCCCAGTCGGCGTACCCCTCGGACAGCCACAGCGGCGTCGCGGCGGAGGTGTGGGCGCGGGTGGCGACGTGCGCGGTCTCGTGGGTGAGGACGACCTGTCGTCCGGAGTCGCCGAGCAGCCCGAACGTGTCCGGGTTGACGATCACCCGGTCCGCGGGCGCCCGCGGACCGCCTCCGGCCGCCCCGGTGGTGACGGCCGCGATGCCCCGGTAGGAGGACGGGGGCGAGCCCAGGAGGCCCGCCATGCCCTCCAGGGTTTCCGGGACGAGGACGACGACACTGCGGGCCCACCGGGGACCCCACGCGTCGGAGACTGCCGGCACGGCGCGGTCGGCGAGCTCTGCGTAGTCGCGCAGGGTCTCCTCGGACTGGCCGACGCCCAGCACCAGGCTGCGCTCGCCGCGTACGACCTGTGCGCGGCCCTGGTCCCAGAGCTGCTGGCCGGACTTCTCGGCGGGGCGGTCGGACTCCACCGACCAGCGGCCCTCACGGTCCCGGCTGAGGCTCAGGGTGCGGGCGGTGACGACCGGGGAACGGTCGTGGCCGTCGACGCGGTAGCTGAGGTCGGCGGCGGCGGTGGCCCGGTCGCCGGCGCGGTCCAGGGCGGTGAGTCGGTAGGACCAGTCCGCGAGCGGCACCGCGCGCAGGTTGTCGAAGCCGTCGCGGGTGCCGGTGCGGGCGTAGGCGGCGGCGTCGCGGTCGAGGACGGCCTCGGCGCGCCGGTCGAGCAGGGACTGCACCTCGGCTCGGGCGGCGTCCACGGCGGGGCCGCCGCCGCATCCCACCAGGGCGGCGAGCAGCAGGCACAACGCCGCCACCGCCGCCTGGAGGGACACCCGCGTTCGACCGGCCACCTTCCCGAGGGTACGGGCGCGGGCCCGCGGGAGTCAGACCCTGGTGACCGAGGAGACCGGCATCATGCCGACCGGGTCGTAGCGCACGGGTGCGCCGGGGTAGGGGGCGTGGATCACCTGGCCGTTGCCCATGTACATCCCCACGTGGGAGGCGTCGGAGCGGTAGAGGACCAGGTCGCCGGGGCGGGCCTCGGACAGCTGGACCTGCCGGCCGGCGTACCGCTGGGCCTGCGAGGTGCGCGGCAGCGCGACCCCGGCCTGCGCGTACGCCCACTGGGTGAGCCCGGAGCAGTCGAAGCCGGAGGGGCCGTTGGCGCCCCACACGTAGGGCTTGCCGAGGGCGGAGCGGGCGGCGGCGGCGGCGGCGGCCGCGCGTCCGGAGGCGGGGGCGCCGCCGGGGCCGAGCAGGTCGGTGCGGCCGGAGCGGGAGGCGCGGTCCCAGGCGGCACGTTCGCCGGCCGGGAGGGAGCCCAGCAGCCGGCGGGCCTCGGCGAGCTTGTGCTCCACGGTGCGTTTGTGCGTGGCGGCGGCCTTCCGGCTGCGTTCGAGGGCGCCGAGCCGTTTCCCGGCCTCGGCGCGGTCCTGGGACAGCGAGCGCAGGGTGCCGCGGAGCTTCCTCAGTTCGGCGGTCTGGTGGACGCCGAGCCGGTCGAGGACGGAGGCCTTCCGGAGGTAGTCCTCCGGGTCCTCGGAGAGCAGCAGGGAGAGGGCGGGATCGAGGCCGCCGGAGCGGTACTGGGAGCCGGCGAGCGAACCCAGCGTCTCCCGCATGGTGTTGACCCGCTGCTGTTTGCGGGCGATGGCGTCCTGGGCGTCGGCGATCTCCCGGCGCAGGGCGTCGGCGCGCTCGTCGGCCGCGTTGTAGGCCTCGGTGGCCTTCTCGGCCTCGCGGTAGAGGCGGTCGACCTCGGCCCGGGAGTCCTCCTGGGGCGCGGCCGTCGCGGGTACCGCGCCGAGGGCGGTGGCGGCCGCGGAGAGCAGGCCCAGGGCGAGGGCGGTGCTCCGCTCGGACCCTGAGGACGGTGCGGTACGGCGATGGGACCCCACGGGAAGTCGCGCTCCTTCCGCTGGCGGACAGGGAAACGCGGCAGACAGTAGCCGTCGGGGCCGCCCGCGGAACCACGGCCAGGGCGGCACGCACGGTGACGCCCCGCCGTTGACCTGGGTCGCGGCGGGGCGTGGAGGTGGTGCGGGGCCGACGGGAATCCCCCGAACGGGGGCACCCGGGGCGGTGTCCGGCCGGTCGGGCGCCGGTCGGGTCAGACGCGGACGCCGAACATGAAGGGGCCGCCGATGGTGTTCATCGACTCGTAGCGCACGACGGTGCCGGTGCGGGGGGCGTGGATGATCTGGCCGTTGCCCGCGTAGAGGCCCACGTGGTGCAGGTCGTTGAAGAAGAACACCAGGTCGCCGACCTTGAGCTGGTCCACCGAGTAGATCTTGGTGCCGGCGCCGGTCTGGGCCTCGGAGGTGCGCGGGATGCCGACGCCGGCCTGCGCGTACGCCCAGGAGGTCAGGCCCGAGCAGTCGAAGGAGGACGGGCCGGTGGCGCCGTAGACGTAGGGGGTGCCGAGCTTGCTCTGCGCGGCGGCGAAGGCGGCGGCGGCGCGGCCGGAGCCGGCCGGGACGTTGACCGAGAGGGCGTCGCGCTCGCTGGCGCGGGTGGCGCGGTTCTGCTCCTCGGCGAGCTGCGCCTTCTCGGCGGCGGTGAGGCTGTTGAGCAGCTTCTGCGCGGAGGCGAGCTTCCCCTGGACTTCCTTCTTCTTCTTGCCCAGTTCGGCCCGGGTGGAGGAGAGGTCCTTGAGCTTCTCGGCGGCCTCGGCGCGCTGCTGGGCCAGTTCGCGCTGCTTCTCCTGGATCTTCTTCAGCGAGTCGACCTGCTGGGCGCTCAACTGGTCCAGGGTGGACGCCTTGTCGAGGTAGTCGTCCGGGTCGGCGGAGAGGAAGAGCTGGACGGAGGGGTCGATGCCGCCGCTGCGGTACTGGGCGCTGGCCATCGAACCGAGGCCGTCGCGCAGGTCGTTGAGCTCCTGCTGACCCTTGGCGACGTTGTCCTGGATGGTGGAGATCTCCTTCTGGAGCTTCTCCTGCTTCTCCTTGGCCCCGTTGTACTTCTCGGTGGCCTGCTCCGCCTGCTCGTAGAGCTTGTCGACCTTGGCCTTGACCTCGTCCTTGCTCGGCTTCTCGCTGGGGGCCGCGTTGGCGGCCTGCGAGCTCATGACGACGGCAGCGGCGGCGGCGGTGGTGAGCACGGTCACGCGTGCGCGGCTCGGCTGCTTGGGACGACGGTGGGACGCCACGGAGACGAGCTCCTTCTCGAGAGTGATCGCGCGAGCGAGGGTTCGAAGGCAGACCCTAGTGATTCTCTTGTGATCAGTTCAAATCCCTGGGCACAAAATCTCCGCTACAGCGCGTTTATTCCGAGATAACTCACCTGCAGTGACGCCGTCCTGACGCTACGTTGCGTAGCGGTTCCGTCAATTGGGGCATTGCCCCTGTACGTTGCACGAGGGACGGAAATGCATCAGATACTAAGAAAGCCTTTTGAGGAGCACGGCTGACGCCACGGGGCGTGCGCCGGCGCGTGCGACCCCGTCTGCGACCTCGCGGTCGGTGGAGACGACGATGACCGGCCGCCCCGGCGGCTCCGCGCGCACGAGCTGCCGGATGAGCTCGTCGGCCGTGACGCCCGGCTTGGAGAACAGCACCCGCACCCCGCGCGGCGGCGCCAGCAGCACCGGCGCGGCCAGTTCGGCGCCGTCGAAGACGCAGGTGACCTCGGCACCGGTCTGCGCGGCGAGCTGCGCGAGCTGGCCGAGCAGCCGCAGCCGCTGCTTCTCCAGCGGCATCTGCGGATAGCCGGTCTTGGTGACGTTGTAGCCGTCGACGACCAGATGCGCCTGCGGCAGGGCGAGGAGCTGATCGAGGACGGCCGGGTCGTCCTCGGAGAGCGCGCGGGCGGCGATGTCCTTGGGGGTCATACGGCCCGGCTCCACGGCGTCCACGGTCTCCGCGGGCCGCACGGACACGGGAGGCAGCGCCAGTTCGCGCCGCAGCCCCTGGGCGGCGTCCAGCACGGTGTCGAGCAGCAGCCGTACGCGCATGTCCTCGACGCTGCGTCCCTCGCGGGCGGCGCGGCGGGCGGCCTCCAGGGCGGCCTCGGTCTCCCCGAGCCGGGCCTTGAGGCGCCGGGTCTCGCTCTCGGCGGCTGACACCTGGGCCTGGCCCTCGGCGCGCACCGCCTCCATCTCCCCGCGCAGCTTGCGCAGGGCGGCCTCGCCGCGCTTGACGTCGGCGAGGGCGGACCGCAGCTTGCGGTGCAGGGAGTCGGTCTCCTTCTTCGCCGCGTCCAGCTCGGCGCGCAGCCGCTCGGTCTCGGAGCGGGTGTGCTCGCGGGCGCGGTCCAGTTCGGCGCGCAGCCGCTCCAGCTCGGCGCGGGTCTCCTCGTCGGCGCGCTCGGCGTCGGCGCGCTGCGCCTCCTCTCCGGCGGCGGCGACCAGCTTGACCCAGCCCGGCGGGCGGAGCACGTAGGCCGCGGCCGCCACATCGAGCGGGTCCGCGGCCGGGGGCGGGGAGCCGGAGTCGAGGGCGCCGGTCAGTTCCGGCTGCGACTCTCTGAGCTTCTCCCCGATCCGCTGCCGGAACAGCGGATCGGTCTCCAGCGCCGCCGCCATCGCGTTCCCGGCGAACTTGGCGCGGCGGTTCGGGGCGAACCGGGCGTACTGCCTCAGCTGTGCGGGCAGCTCGGCGACGGTGAGTCCGCCGAAGCCGTCCGCGACGATCTGGACGACCTTGCGGCGCACCCCGTCGGGCAGCGGACGGTCGAGCACCTCGGCGGCGCCGTCCTGCGGCCCCCCGCCCGCGGTCTCCACCATCCGTCACACCCCAATGCCTGTGTGCGGCCCCGTCCGCGGGACCGCCGTCAGCGGGGCCGGCTCCGTGTCAGGAGCCGGCGCCCGGCCTGTCCACGAGTTCCACCTGGTCCACGGCGTTGCACCAGCGGCACCGCACCGACTCGATCGTCTCGTCGAGCACCTCGCGCTCCTCGACCTTGGGCTCTCCGGCCAGATCGAGGTGCACGTACTCGACGACCTTCGACGAGCGGGTGACGTCGAAGCGGGTGAGGTTGCCGCAGAGGGTGCAGCGCCACCGCGTCGAGTCCGTCGGCAGGGGAACCGTCATCGTGGCTGTTCGCCTTTCTCCAGTGTCCTTGACGCACCGGGCGGCCGGTGCGTGTGGCTCGTTACCCTACGGCCTGCCGGGCCCGCGCCGCCCGCCCGTCCACGGCGGCGAGGCGATCCGCACGGTTGCGTCCGGTTACGTCATGCTCTGTACCCATGATCCGCAACTGGACCGCGGCGGCCGCCGGGGCGCTGAGGACCACGCCCGCCCCGGTCACCCGCACCCTGATCGTGTTGTGCTGCCTGGTCTTCCTGATCGGGCCGGCCTCGGGGCTGCATCCGGCGCACGGCTCCGGGGAGGAGCTGCTCGCCGCGCAGCGGGACTACTTCCGCCGCTGGGGCGTGATCCCCGCAGACCTGTTCGACGGGTCCCCCGCGGCCGTGCTCACGCCCGCCACGGCGCTCTTCGTGCACGGCAGCTGGGTGCATCTGCTGGGCAACATGCTGTTCCTCCACGTGTTCGGGCCGCTGACCGAGGCACGGATGGGCCGGGTGCGGTTCGCCCTCTGCTACGCCGGCTGCGGCTACCTCGCCCTGCTGGGGTACGCGGCCGCCAACGCCGGCTCCGAGCGGTCCCTGGTCGGGGCCTCGGGGGCGATCTCGGCGCTGCTCGGAGCGTTCCTCTTCCTGTTCCCCCGCGGGCGGGTCACCAGTCTCCTGCCGTTCGCCTTCTTCCTGCCGGTACGGCTGCCCGCGTGGGCGGTGCTGCCGTTCTGGGCGGCGCTGCAGTGGGCGGCGGCCGGGCGGACGCCGGAAGGCGGCCCCGGGGTGGCCTATCTGGCGCACCTGCTGGGCTTCGCGCTGGGCTTCGGCTGCGCGTGGGTGTGGCGCGGCGGGGCGACTACAGTGAAGTCCGCCCCTGCTCCGGCCCCCGAGGGAGAGAACCAGCCGTGATCACCGCGATCGTCCTCATCAAGACCAGCGTGGACCGGATCCCCGAGATCGCGGAACAGATCGCCGCGCTGGACAGCGTCAGCGAGGTCTTCTCCGTCACCGGCACGTACGACCTGATCGCCATGGTGCGGGTGCGGGAGCACGAGGACCTCGCCGAGGTGATCCCCGGCAGGATCAGCAAGATCCCGGGGGTGGAGGGCACGGACACGCATGTGGCGTTCCGGACGTACTCCCAGCACGATCTCGAGGCTGCCTTCGCCATCGGGCTGGACAGCTGACCTGCCGGGGCTGCGCCCCGTACCCGCTCCTCAAGCGCGGAGGGGCTGATTCCAGCCCGTCCGGCGCTTGAGGACGAGGGGGTCTGGGCGCGGAGCCCCCAGGGACGGGACGGGAAGGGGCGGCGGGGGCGAGAACCGCTCACGCACGCCCCGACGCGTCGGGCACGCACCGCCCGTCCACCGTCCGGTACGTCCACCGCGCCCCGTCCCGCACGAGCTCCCGCACCGCCCGCACGAACCGCGCGACATGCTCCTCCGGCGTCCCGGCCCCGAAGCTGACCCGGATCGCGTTCAGCGCCCCCGGCTCCGGCGCCCCGCACTCCCCCGCACCGCCCGTGTCGCCGCCCAGCAGCCTCCGCACCAGCGGGTGCGCGCAGAACAGACCGTCCCGTACCCCGATGCCGTACTCCGCGGACAGCGCCGCCGCGAAATGGGAGCTGTTCCAGCCGTCGACCACGAAGGACAGCACCCCGACCCGGGGCGCGTCGTCGCCGAACAGGGACAGGAAGCGCACCTCAGGCACGTCCGCCAGCCCCTCCCGCACCGCGCACACCAGCGCGTCCTCCCGCGCGGCCAGCGCCTCGAACCCCGCCTCGGTGAGCGCCTTGCAGGCGGAGGCGACGGCGTAGGCGCCGATGACGTTGGGCGAGCCGGCCTCGTGGCGGGCGGCGGTCTCGTGCCACCGCACGTCCACGCCCCCGTCCGCGCGCCGGACGACCGTGCGGCTGGCGCCGCCGCCGGCGAGGTACGGCTCGGCCTCGCGCAGCCAGTCGGCACGCCCGGCCAACACCCCGGAGCCGAAGGGCGCGTACAGCTTGTGCCCGGAGAAGGCGACCCAGTCGACGTCCAGCTCGCGCACGGACACCGCGCGGTGCGGGGCGAGCTGGGCGGCGTCCAGCACGATCCGGGCGCCGTGCGCGTGTGCGGCGGCGGCGAGTTCGCGGACCGGCCACAGCTCGCCGGTGACGTTGGAGGCGCCGGTGACGCAGACCAGGGCGGGGCCGTAGGGGTCGCGGTCGGCGAGGGCGCGCTCCAGGGCCGCGACGGCCTGCGCGGGGCTGTCGGGGGCGTCGAGGAAGGTCACCCGGCCCGCCCGCCGCCAGGGCAGCAGCGCCGCGTGGTGCTCCGTCTCGAAGACGAAGACCTCGCAGCCGTCGGGCAGGGCGGCGGCGAGCAGGTTGAGGGAGTCGGTGGTGGACCGGGTGAACACCACCTCGTCCCCGTCCCGGCAGTCGAGGAACTCGGCCACGGTACGGCGGGCGTTCTCGAACAGGTCGGTGGAGAGCTGCGAGAGGTAGCCGGCGCCGCGGTGGACGCTGCCGTAGTAGGGGGCGTAGGCGGCCACGTCGTCCCAGACACGCTGGAGGGCGGGGGCGCTGGCGGCTTGGTCGAGGGCGGCGTAGGTGACCTCGCCGCCGGTGACGAGGGGGACGGCGACGTCCCGGCCGAGGACGGGCAGCGGGGCGCAGACGGAGGGCTCGGCGGCGACGGCGGTGGCGGTGGCGGTGGCGGCAGGCATGACGGAACTCCCAAGGGCAGGGCGGATCTTCGCGCGAGCGGACGGCGCGACGCGTCGCTCCAGCGCGGAGAAGGAAGTGACAAGGGTGTGCGGAGGCGGGGCTCGACGCCCTCAGGGCCTTCCGTTCGGATCACCCCGGCGTCGCGGGCCCTGGCACGCGCATCTGCGGCGTTGTCGTCGGTTGCCAACGCTCCGCGTTGACGCCCTCCTCCGCCTTGCAGCTGCACGCACCGGACCCCGCTCGGGTCGGCCGAAGACGCACCGCGCCTCACAACCGGCCTGATCCGAACGAAAGGCCCTAGCGCATTCGCTTGCTCACAGAAGACTCCTCGACGACCAGGACCCCTGGTGTGCGAGGGGTCCGCGCTTGCCGTGAGCCCTGCTGCTCACGGCCTGGTCTTCACCCGGGGCACCCCGCCACGGACGGAGGGTTGCCGGACAGCCGGCCGGGGCCTGATGGCTGTCACTCATGACCTGAGAGGGAACGTACGTGAGCCGACGGCCGTCCCGCAACCCGTATCGGATGGCGGGACGGCCGTACGAAGGATCTACGCGTTGGTGACGGCGACCCAGCGTTCCAGGACGCGCCTGGCGGCGCCGGAGTCGATGGACTCGGCGGCCTTCTCCATCCCGGCGCGGATCTGCTCGGTGAGCGTGCCGCTGCCGGGCTCCAGGGCCACCAGCGCCGCCGCGGAGTTCAGCAGGACCGCGTCCCGCACGGGGCCGCGCTCGCCGTCCAGCAGCCGTCGGGCGACCTCGGCGTTGTAGGAGGCGTCGGCGCCGCGCAGCGCCTCCACCGGGACCAGCTCGATGCCGACGTCACGCGGGTCGAAGGTCTCCTCGGTGACCTTGCCGTCGCGGACCACCCACACCCTGGAGGTGCCGGTGGTGGTCAGCTCGTCGAGGCCGTCGTCGCCGCGGAACACCAGGGTGGAGTTGCCGCGCCCGGCGAACACCCCGGCCATGATGGGCGCCATCCGGGCGTCGGCGACGCCGACGGCCTGCGCCTCGACCTTCGCCGGGTTGGCGAGCGGGCCGAGGAAGTTGAACACGGTGCGGACGCCGAGCTGGCCGCGGGCGGCGGCCACATGGCGCAGCGCCGGGTGGAACTTCACCGCGAAGCAGAAGGTGATGCCGGCCTCCTCGGCGACCTCGGCGACCCGGCGCGGGGTCAGTTCGAGGTTGACGCCCAGCTTCTCCAGCACGTCGGAGGCGCCGGAGGCGGAGGACGCGGCGCGGTTGCCGTGCTTGACGACCTTCGCGCCGGTGCCGGCGACGACGATCGAGGACATGGTGGAGATGTTCACCGTCTTGGCGCCGTCGCCGCCGGTGCCGACGATGTCGACGGTGGCGCCGGGTACCTCGATGACGTTGGCGTGGTCGTAGAGCGCCCGCACGCAGCCGGTGATCTCGTCGACGGTCTCGCCCTTGGCCCGCAGGGACACCGCGAACCCGGCGATCTGCGCGTCGGTCGCCCCGCCCCGCATGATCAGGTCCATCGCCCAGGCGGCCTCGTCGGCGGTCAGGTCCCGGCCGTCGAGGAGGGAGTTCAACAGGGCGGGCCAGGAGCGGCCCGCCGCGGTGTCGCCTCCAGCGGGGGTCACAGCGCTCATGGTCGCTCCTGACGGTCGTAGCGGGTCCTCGGGGACCGGACGGGTCCCGCACCCACCCTATCCAGCCGCGGGCACGGCGAAGGGCCCCCGTCCGCAGAACGGACGGGGGCCCTTCGCTGTCGTGTGGCGACGTGTGGAGAAACTCCGGGATCAGTGGTGGCCGTGGCCGCTCGTGATCTCCTTGTACTCCTCGACGGTCGGCTTCGGAATCTGCGACTCCTCGCCGTAGAAGCCCTTGCTGAGCTTCGCGCGCAGCTTCTCGCTGGCCTTCACCTTGCGCCGGACGCCGTTCTCGTCGACCTCCGGGCCGAGCTCGAGCGGCTTGGGCTGCTCGTGCGCGGTGAGGGTGTACAGCTGCTCCTGGCTGAGCGGCTCGTGGACCTCGATGAACTCACCGTGCGGCAGGCGCTTGATGATGCCCGACTCGCGGCCGTGCAGCACCTTCTCCTTGTCCCGGCGCTGGAGGCCGAGGCAGATCCGCTTGGTGACGATGAACGCCACGACCGGGGCGACGAAGAACGCGATCCGGACGAACCAGGTGATGGCGTTGATCGACAGGTGGAAGTGCGTGGCCCAGATGTCGTTGCCGCCGCCGACGAGGAGCACGAAGTACAGCGTCATCCAGGCGACACCGAACGCGGTGCGCGTCGGGGCGTTGCGCGGGCGGTCCAGGATGTGGTGCTCGCGCTTGTCGCCGGTGACCCAGGACTCGATGAACGGGTACACGGCGATGGCGGCCAGGACCAGCGGGAAGATCATCAGCGGGATGAACACGCCCAGGACGAGCGTGTGACCCCAGAAGTTGATCTCCCAGCCCGGCATGACACGGATCAGACCCTCGGAGAAGCCCATGTACCAGTCGGGCTGGGCGCCGGTGGAGACCATGTCGGGCCGGTAGGGGCCGATGGACCAGATCGGGTTGACCGTGGCGATCGCGGCGACGGCCGCGAGCACACCGAAGACCAGGAAGAAGAAGCCTCCGGCCTTGGCCATGTACACCGGCAGCAGCGGCATGCCGACCACGTTCTTGTTGGTCTTTCCGGGACCCGGGAACTGCGTGTGCTTGTGGTAGAAGACCAGGATCAGGTGCGCCACCACGAGGCCGAGCATGATGCCCGGCAGCAGCAGGACGTGGATCGAGAAGAACCGGGCCACGAAGTCGTCGCCGGGGAACTCGCCGCCGAAGAGGAAGAACGAGAGGTACGTGCCGACGATCGGCACGGACAGGATCGCGCCCTCCATGAAGCGGATACCGGTGCCGGAGAGCAGGTCGTCCGGGAGCGAGTAGCCGGTGAAACCGGTGAACATGCCCAGGACGAGCAGCAGGAAGCCGAACAGCCAGTTGATCTCACGCGGCTTGCGGAACGCGCCGGTGAAGAACACGCGCATCATGTGCACGAACATGCCGGCCACGAAGATCAGCGCGGCCCAGTGGTGGATCTGCCGGATGAGCAGACCGCCACGGACGTCGAAGCTGATGTCCAGCGTCGACTTGTAGGCCTCACTCATCAGCTGGCCCTGCAGCGGGACGTAGCTGCCGTGGTACTCCACCTCGTTCATCGACGGGTGGAAGAACAGCGTCAGGTACACACCCGTGAGGATGATGATGATGAAGCTGTACAGGCAGATCTCACCCAGCATGAACGACCAGTGGTCGGGGAAGATCTTGCGCATGTTGGCCTTGGCCAGGGAGTAGATCCCCAGCCGGCCGTCGGCCCAGTCGGCGACGCGTTCGCCGGCCGGCGCCTTCCCGCGTGCGCGGGACTCGGGTGTCGTCGTAGTACTCATCCGCGCTCCCAGAAGGCAGGGCCGACGGGCTCGTCGAAGTCGCCGAGCGCTTCGAGGTAACCCTCGTCGTTCACGCCGATGCGCAGCTGCGGCAGCGGGTGACCGGCGGGACCGAAGATCACCTTGGCGCCGTCGGAGAGGTCGAAGGTGGACTGGTGACAGGGGCAGAGCGCGTGGTGCGTCTGCTGCTCGTACAGGGAGATCGGGCAACCGACGTGGGTGCAGATCTTCGAGTACGCCAGGATGCCCTCGTGCGACCACTCGAGCGCGCGCCTGTCCTTGATGTCGTCCGGCTTGATACGGACGAGCATCAGGGCGGCCTTGGCGATCTCGGTCTGGAAACCGTGGTCGTGCTCCTCCAGGCCCTCGGGCTTGGCGAAGGTCAGCGAACCCACGATCAGGTCCGACGGACGCAGCGGCTCGTTGGTGTTCATGTTGACGAGCAGCTTGCCCCTGGACCACAGCGTGTGGCGCAGCTTCGTGCCGGGCAGCGGGCCGAGGTCGCGCAGCAGGACCACGCCGGAGAGCGGGAACAGGGCCAGCGCGCCGAACATGGTGTTGCGGATCAGCTTCCGGCGGCCGAGCACCGACTCCTTGGCGCCCTGGCGGAAGTCGTCCATGACCTTCGCGCGGACGTCGGGAGCGGCCTCGATCGGGTGACGCTCGTCGGCCAGCTCGTGGTCCGACATCAGCGTGCGGGCCCAGTGGACCGCGCCGGCGCCGATGCAGAACAGGGCGAGGCCGAGCGTCATGCCCAGCGCGAAGTTCAGCGCGCTGATGTGACCGATCGGCCAGACGTAGACCGACTTGTCGACCGGGATGGTCACGTACGAGGCGATGAAGCCGACGGTGGCCAGCATCGACACCGTGAACAGCAGGGCGACCGTGCGCTCGGACCGCTTGGCGGCCCGCTCGTCGATGTCCTGCACCCGCGGCTCGTGGGGCGGGAGGCCCGGGTCGGCGAACGGGTTCTGCTCGTCCGCGGGCTTCACCGCGCCGTGGCTGGTGTCCTGCGCTGCGGGCAGGTTCTCTTCGGGAATGTCTTGGCTACTCATGACTTCTTGGCCTTTGCGGTCCGAGCGGCGACCCAGACGGCGACCGCGATCAGCGCGCCGAGTCCGAAGACCCAGGCGAACAGACCCTCGGAGACGGGGCCGAGCCCGCCCAGCGACAGGCCGCCGGGGCTCTCGGTCTCCTCGCCGTTGACCGCGTTCAGGTACGCGATGACGTCCTTCTTGTTCTGCTCCGACAGGGTGGTGTCGGGGAAGGAGGGCATGTTCTGCGGGCCGGTGAGCATGGCCTCGTAGATGTGCTTGGGCGTGACGCCCTCCAGGCTCGGGGCGTACTTGCCGTGCGTGAGCGCACCGCCCTTGCCGGTGAAGTTGTGGCACTGCGCGCAGTTGTTGCGGAACAGCTCGCCGCCCTTGGCAGCGTCGGCGCCCTCGGGGCCGTACTGCTCCTCGGTCGGGATGGCCGGGCCGGCGCCCAGCGAGGCGATGTACGCCGCCAGCTGGTCGATCTGGGCCTGGTTGTAGACGGCCGGCTTGTCCGGGATCTGCGCGGCCTGCGAGGTGGCGGCCGGCATACGGCCGGTGCCCACCTGGAAGTCGACCGCCGCGGCGCCCACGCCCACCAGGCTCGGGCCGTCGGACGTGCCCTGACCGCCGGTGCCGTGGCAGCTCGCGCAGCCGACGGTGTAAAGCTTCTTGCCCTCCTCGATGGTGAGGGACTGGGCGGTTTCGTCGGCCTGCGCCTTGTCCGCGGGTGCGAACACGGCGTACAGCCCCCCGGTGCATGCCAGCGCGAGGAGTAGGACGACGAGCGCCGCCAGCGGATGGCGTCGTCGTGCGGAGAGCTTTTTCACGGATTACCCCGGTGTCAGGATCTTCTGCGTCGATGCTTCTGTTGGGTGCGCTGTGGTCAGCGCGCGCGGATGAGGGCCCGCCTACTTGATCATGTAGATCGTGGCGAAGAGGCCGATCCAGACGACATCGACGAAGTGCCAGTAGTAGGACACGACGATGGCCGCGGTCGCCTGCTCGTGTGTGAACCTCCGGGCCGCGTAGGTCCGGCCCAGGACCAGCAGGAAGGCGATCAGGCCGCCCGTCACGTGCAGGCCGTGGAAGCCGGTGGTCAGGTAGAAGGCCGAGCCGTACGGGTCGGAGGAGAGGGACAGGCCCTCGTGCTTGACCAGCTCGGTGTACTCGAAGACCTGGCCGCCGATGAACACCGCGCCCATGATGAAGGTGACGATGAACCACATCCGGAGCTTCTTCACGTCACCGCGCTCGGCGGCGAAGACGCCGAGCTGGCAGGTGAGCGAGGAGAGCACCAGGATCGTGGTGTTCGTCGCCGAGAACGGGAAGTTCAGCAGGTCGGCCTTCTCCGACCAGAAGTCGGGTCCGGTCACCGATCGCAGGGTGAAGTACATCGCGAAGAGGGCCGCGAAGAACATCAGCTCGGAACTCAGCCAGATGATGGTTCCGACGCTGGTGAGGTTCGGTCGGTTGACCGACGGGTGCGCGTGCCCGGTGTCTACTGTCGTTGCTGTCGCCACGCCGACATTATGTCGGTCGCTTATCCCGCCCTCACTCCCGGGGGTGCCGTTCGGTGTGTTCGCCCCTCCTGGACTGCCCGTATGGCCCAGGGAGGCCCCGTTCGAAGCCGTGTCCGAACCGGTGTTGACGGGCGGTCCGAGGGGGTAGCATCCGCGCCATCGGTACCCGAAGTTCCCGACAGAGCCGTGCCCTCTCTCTTACGCGTGGAGGAACAATGCAGGCGACCGCCACGGTGCTGGTCTACAGCGACGACGCCAACACCCGGGAGCAGGTGCGGCTCGCCACCGGGCGGCGGCCGGCGCCGGACGTGCCCCTCGTGGAGTTCCTGGAGTGCGCGACGCCGGCGGCCGTGCTCACGGAGCTGGAGCGGGGCGGCGTCGACGTGTGCGTCCTGGACGGCGAGGCCGTGCCGATGGGCGGCATGGGGCTGTGCCGGCAGATCAAGGACGAGATCTTCAACTGCCCGCCGGTGCTGCTGCTGATGGGCCGCCCGCAGGACGCCTGGCTGGCGACCTGGAGCCGCGCGGAGGCGGCGGTGACGCTTCCGGTGGAGCCGGTGGAGTTCGCGAACGCCCTGGCCTCGCTGCTGCGCCGGAAGGCGCTGGCGGGCGCCTGAGGCTTCCGCCCCGGCCCCGGGCGGCCGACGAGGGCCGCCGGCCCGCCCGTGGGCGTGCGCGGCGGCCCTGTGGTGCTTCACGCGGCCGCGGGCCGCAGCCGTGCCACCTGCTGGGCGGTCTCGGGGGTCTTCCCGCTGCCCGTGAGGGCGCTGCCCTCGCGCCACTTGTCCCAGGTCAGGTTCCAGTCGCCGAAGCCGTTGCCGAACGGCTCCATGACGTCGCCCTCCGAGTTCACGACCTCCACGAGGTCGCCCTGGCGGAAGGTGTCGAAGAACCACTCGGCGTCGGCGGTGCTCATCCCGACGCAGCCGTGGCTGACGTTGGCGTAGCCCTGCGAGCCGACCGACCACGGGGCGGCGTGCACGTACTCGCCGCTCCAGGTGACCCGGGTCGCGAAGTGCACGTCCAGGTCGTAGGACTCGGCGGAGCCCTCGGCGATGCCGACGGTGGTGCTGCGCATGCGTACGAAGCGTTCCTTGGCGAGCACCACCTTGACGCCGTTGCGGGTCTCGAAGCCGGGCTTGCCGGTGGTGACGGGGATCTGCTTGATCTCCTCGCCGTTCTTGTGGACCGTCAGCCGGTGCGCGGCGGCGTCGGTGACGGCTATCACGCGGTCACCGGTGCGGATGGTGAGCGGCTTGGCCGCGTCGCCGCGCAGCCGGTCACCGATCCTGATGCCCTCCAGGTTGCTGCGCACCTGGACGCTGGCGTTGGCCGGCCAGTAGTCCTTGGGCCGGAAGTGCAGCTTCTTGTCGTCGACCCAGTACCAGGCGCCGGTGACGGAGGGCGTGGAGTCGACCTTCAGGCCGCGTTCCACGACGGCCCGCTGCGCCGGCTCCTTGACCGGCTCGCTGAGCTCCGCGACGAGCGGCTGTCCGACGCCGTACGTGCCCGCCTCGGGGCCGAAGGTGATGCCCAGGCGCTTGGCGGCGCCGGGCTTGCCGGTGGTGAAGGTGAGGACCTTGCGGCCGGGCCTGCCGTCCTCGTCCTCGGTGCTCACGCGGACCGTGTACTGCGCGGAGGCGGCCAGCGGCGTGGTGCTGTGCCAGCGGCTGCCGTCGGCGGCCAGTTCGCCCGCCAGGTGCCGTCCGGAGGCGTCCACGGCGACGACGTCGGTGATGCGCCCGTCGGAGTCCTCGGCGGTGATCTCGATGGGCTTGTCGGGGTCGGCGGGCTTTCCCTCGTCGAGGGAGCCGCCGAAGGAGATCTGGTCCGCCGCGTCGTACGGCTCGGCGGACAGCGGGCTGCCGTCTGAGGAGCAGCCGGTGACGCCCGCGCCGAGGGCCGCCACCAGCAGCGCGCAGCCGGCGAGGCGGGCCCGCGTGCCGCGCAGGCCGGTGCGGGGGGACTCTGTGTCTCTCATGGCCTCACGCTAGGGAGCCGGGCGCGTCCCGGCTCACCGGGCGGCCCGAACGGGTGAGGCGGATGCGGCAGAAGCGGAAGCCCGGACCCTCCTGACGGAGTGTCCGGGCTTCCGGGTGCCGTGTGGCGTGTTACTGGGTGCGGTTCTCACCGCGGTAGTACTCGAAGACCCAGCCCCACAGACCGATCAGCAGCAGCGGCGCGGAGAAGTACATCAGCCACCAGCCGATCGCCACGCCCGCGAAGGCCAGGGCGCCGCCCGCGGCCAGGGACAGGGGCTGCCAGCTGTGCGGGCTGAAGAACCCGACCTCGCCGGCGTCGTCGGCGACGTCCGCCTCCTTGTTGTCCTGGGCGCCCACGTCGACCCGCCGGGCGGTGAAGCCCAGGTAGAAGCCGATCATGATGCTCAGGCCGAAGGACAGGAAAAGGGCAGTGGTGCCGACCGGCTCCTTCGACCACAGGCCGTAGACCACGGCCATGGCCAGGAAGAAGAGGCTCAGCCACATGAACATCTTGCCCTGGATCTTCACTTGCCGGCCTCCTTGCCGCCGGAGAGGGCCTTCTCGCCGTGACCGGCGTTCTCGAGCTCGTCGAGCGCGGCGATCTCCGGGTGGTGCAGGTCGAACGCCGGGGATTCACTGCGGATCCGCGGCAGGGTGAGGAAGTTGTGCCGGGGCGGCGGGCAGGAGGTCGCCCACTCGAGGGAGCGGCCGTAGCCCCACGGGTCGTCGACCTCGACCGGCTTGCCGTACTTGGCGGTCTTCCACACGTTGTAGAAGAACGGCAGCAGCGACATGCCGAGGAGGAACGACGCGATCGTCGAGACCGTGTTCAGGGCGGTGAAGCCGTCCGCGGCCAGGTAGTCCGCGTACCGGCGCGGCATGCCCTCGACGCCCAGCCAGTGCTGGACCAGGAAGGTGCCGTGGAAGCCGATGAACAGCGTCCAGAAGGTGATCTTGCCGAGCCGCTCGTCGAGCATCTTGCCGGTGAACTTCGGCCACCAGAAGTGGAAGCCGGCGAACATGGCGAACACCACGGTGCCGAACACCACGTAGTGGAAGTGCGCCACCACGAAGTACGAGTCGGAGACGTGGAAGTCCAGCGGCGGCGAGGCCAGGATGACGCCGGTCAGACCGCCGAAGGTGAACGTGATGAGGAAGCCCAGCGTCCACAGCATCGGTGTCTCGAAGGACAGGCTGCCCTTCCACATGGTGCCGATCCAGTTGAAGAACTTCACACCGGTCGGGACCGCGATCAGGAAGGTCATGAAGGAGAAGAACGGCAGCAGCACACCGCCCGTGACGTACATGTGGTGCGCCCACACCGTCACCGACAGACCCGCGATCGCGATGGTCGCGCCGATGAGACCCATGTAGCCGAACATCGGCTTGCGGGAGAACACCGGGATGATCTCGGAGACGATGCCGAAGAACGGCAGCGCGATGATGTACACCTCGGGGTGACCGAAGAACCAGAAGAGGTGCTGCCAGAGCAGCGCTCCGCCGTTCGTCGAGTCGAAGATGTGCGCCCCGAACTTGCGGTCCGCCTCCAGGGCGAACAGCGCGGCGGCCAGCACCGGGAAGGCGAGCAGCACCAGCACACCGGTGAGCAGCACGTTCCAGGTGAAGATCGGCATGCGGAACATCGTCATGCCGGGCGCGCGCATGCAGATGATGGTGGTGATGAAGTTGACCGCGCCGAGGATGGTGCCGAAGCCGGAGAGGGCGAGGCCCATGATCCACATGTCGGAGCCGATGCCCGGCGAGCGGACCGCGTCCGACAGCGGCGAGTAGGCGAACCAGCCGAAGCTGGCGGCGCCGTCCGGCGTCAGGAAGCCGCCGACCGCGATGAGCGAGCCGAACGAGTAGAGCCAGTAGGCGAACATGTTCAGCCGCGGGAACGCCACGTCGGGCGCGCCGATCTGCAGCGGCATGATCCAGTTCGCGAAGCCGGCGAACAGCGGCGTCGCGAACATCAGCAGCATGATCGTGCCGTGCATCGTGAACGCCTGGTTGAACTGCTCGTTCGACACGATCTGCAGGCCCGGGCGGGCCAGCTCGGCGCGCATCACCAGGGCCATCACGCCGCCGATGACGAAGAAGACGAACGACGTCACGAGGTACATCGTGCCGATCGTCTTGTGGTCCGTGGTCGTCAGCCACTTGACCACGACGCTGCCACGGTTCTGGCGCCTGACCGGCAGTTCGTCCTCGTAGTGGGACCCAGCTGCCGCGGCACCCTTGGGTTCGTTGAGGATGCTCACAGGATGTTCGACTCCCGGTTCTTCTCGGGGCCGGACTGCTCGATGCCCGCGGGCACGTAGCCCTGCTGCCCCTTCTTCGCGAGGTCCTTCAGGTGCTGCTCGTACCGCTCGGGGGAGACGACCTTCACGTTGAACAGCATCCGGGAGTGGTCGACGCCGCAGAGTTCGGCGCACTTGCCGAGGAAGGTGCCCTCACGGTTGGGGGTCACCTCGAAGGCGTTGGTGTGGCCCGGGATGACGTCCTGCTTCATCAGGAACGGCACCACCCAGAAGGAGTGGATGACATCACGCGAGGTCAGCACGAAGCGGACCCGCTTGCCCTCGGGCAGCCACAGGGTGGGGCCCGGGTTGTTGGTCTGCGGGTTCCGGGTTCCGGGGATGCCGCAGTCGTAGACACCGCCGGCGTCGGCCGGGAAGGCCTCCTTGTAGCGGTCCGGAATCGCGTCGAGTTCCTCGGACGTCTTGGCGTCGCCCGTGGAACCCTCGACGTCCTCGACGTAGTTGAAGCACCAGCTCCACTGGAAGCCGACCACGTTCACCGTGACGTCGGGCTTCTTCTCGAGCTTCAGCAGCTCGGATTCGTCTCGCGCGGTGAAGTAGAAGAACACCGAGACGATGACGAGGGGGACCACCGTGTACAACGCCTCGATGGGCATGTTGTACCGGGTCTGCGGAGGTACCTCGACCTTGGTGCGGCTGCGCCGGTGGAAGAAAGCACTCCACAGGATCAGGCCCCACACCAGCACGCCGACGGCGAGCGCGGCCGCCCAGGACCCCTGCCACAGGGAGAGGATCCGGGGAGCCTCTTCCGTCGTGGGGGTGGGCATGCCAAGGCGGGGGAAGTCCTCCCATGTGCAACCGGTGGCGGTCGCCAGGACCAGGCCCGCGGTCAGTGCCTGCAGCAGCTTCCGCCGCATCGGGCGCCGCGGCTTGGGGGTACCGCCCACGCCTTCCAGGCCGTGGGGGAGGTCGGAGCCGTTGGGACTCACGTAGCGCCTTCCCGAGAGTCTCGCCCGCGCTGTTCGGCTGCGGCCTCGCTGGTCGGTCGCCGCCCTGCGTCGGGCAGGGGTTTGGATGTTTATGCGGACCAAACCCTAGCCGACGCCCTTCCGGGGGTCGCGGGGAGGGGTGCCGTACGCGCCGCGGGTTGCGTCGAGCGCCTCGTCATCCGGGGGTACGGGCGTCGTGGCGGCTGCGGCGCCGTCGTGGTCGATCGCGCGGTTCCTCGCGCCCCTGAGGGGGTTAGCGTTGCCGTGTGTCCTACTTCGATGCCGCTTCCGGTGCTCCTCTTCATCCCGTCGCCCGTCAGGCCCTGCTGGCGTCGCTGGACGAAGGGTGGGCGGATCCGGCGCGGTTGTACAAGGAGGGGCGGCGGGCGCGGCTGTTGCTCGACGCCGCCCGGGAGGCGGCCGCCGAGGCCGTGGGGTGCCGTCCCGACGAGCTGGTGTTCACCCCGTCCGGGACCGCCGCGGTGCACACCGGGATCGCGGGGGCGCTGGCCGGCAGACGGCGCACCGGGCACCACCTGATCGTGTCAGTGGTCGAACACTCTTCTGTACTCCATGCGGCGGAAGTTCACCGGGACGGCGGCGGCACGGTCACCGAGGTCCCGGTGGACCGCACGGGTGCCGTACGCCCGTCCGAGTTCGCCGGGGCGCTGCGGCCGGACACCGCGCTGGCCTGTCTGCAGTCCGCCAACCACGAGGTGGGCACCCTCCAGCCGGTGGCCGAGGCGGCCGAGGCGTGCCGGGCCGCCGGGGTGCCGCTGCTGGTGGACGCGGCGCAGTCGCTGGGCTGGGGTCCGGTGGAGGGCGACTGGTCACTGCTCGCGGCGAGCGCCCACAAGTGGGGCGGGCCCTCGGGGGTGGGTCTGCTCGCCGTGCGCAAGGGGGTGCGGTTCGCGCCCCAGGGGCCGCGGGACGAGCGGGAGTCGGGGCGGGTGCCCGGGTTCGAGAACCTCCCGGCGATCGTGGCCGCGGCGGCGTCGCTGCGGGCGGTGCGGGCGGAGGCCGCCCAGGAGGCGGCCAGGCTGCGGGAGCTGACGGACCGGATCCGGGCGCGGGTGCCGGAGCTGGTGCCGGACGTGGAGGTGGTCGGGGACCCGGAGCGGCGGTTGCCGGGGGTGGTCACGTTCTCGTGTCTCTATGTCGACGGGGAGACCGTGCTGCACGAGCTGGACCGGGCGGGCTTCTCCGTGTCGTCCGGCTCGTCCTGCACCAGCAGCACGCTGACGCCCAGCCATGTGCTGAGGGCGATGGGGGTGCTCAGCGAGGGCAACGTCCGGGTCTCGCTGCCGCCGGGCACCGAGGAGGAGGACGTGGAGCGCTTCCTCGGCGTGCTGCCGGGGGTGGTCGCCGGGGTGCGGGAGAAGCTGGGCGCGCCGGTGTCCCGGACGGAGACCGTCACGCGGGAGCGGGACGAGGCGCTGGTGGTGGACGCCCTGGGACGGCGCTGCCCGATCCCGGTGATCGAGCTGGCCAGGGTGATCGGCGACGTGCCGGTGGGCGGCCTGGTGCGGGTCCTCGCCGACGACGAGGCGGCCCGGCTCGACATCCCCGCGTGGTGCGAGATGCGCGGCCAGGAGTACGTCGGCGAGCAGCCGGCGGACCGGGGCGCGGCCTATGTGGTCCGCCGGCTGTCGTGAGTGACCGAGGGCGGCGTCAGCCGAGGTGCTCGCGCACCTCGGTGGCGGCGTCGTCACCGTAGGCCTTGGTGAAGCGCTCCATGAAGTGACCGCGGCGCAGCTGGTACTCCTGGGTGCCGACCGTCTCGATGACGAGGGTCGCCAGCATGCAGCCGACCTGCGCGGCGCGCTCCAGGGAGACGCCCCACGCCAGGCCGGACAGGAAGCCGGCGCGGAAGGCGTCGCCGACGCCGGTGGGGTCGGCCTTGCGCTCCTCGTCGGGGCAGGCGACCTCGACGGTCTCCTCGCCGGCCCGCTCGATGCGCACCCCGCGGGCGCCCAGAGTGGTGACGCGGTGGCCGACCTTGGCGAGGATCTCCTCGTCGGTCCAGCCGGTCTTGGTCTCGATGAGGCCCTTCTCGTACTCGTTCGAGAAGAGGTACGTGGCCCCCTCCAGCAGTATCCGGATCTCCTCCCCGTCCATGCGGGCGATCTGCTGGGAGAAGTCGGCGGCGAACGGGATGCCCCGCGAGCGGCACTCCTCGGTGTGCCGGAGCATCGCCTCCGGGTCGTCGGCGCCGATGGACACCAGGTCGAGGCCGCCCACGCGGTCGGCGACGGTCTTCAGCTCGATCAGGCGGGCCTCGCTCATCGCGCCCGTGTAGAAGGAGCCGATCTGGTTGTGGTCGGAGTCCGTGGTGCACACGAAGCGGGCGGTGTGCAGCGTGTCCGAGATGCGGACGGAGTCGGTGTCGACACCGTGCCGCTCCAGCCAGGCCCGGTACTCGTCGAAGTCGAACCCGGCCGCGCCGACCAGGATCGGGCGGGTGCCGAGCTGACCCATGCCGAAGGCGATGTTCGCGGCCACCCCGCCGCGACGCACGTCGAGGTTGTCGACCAGGAAGGACAGGGAGACCGTGTGCAGCTGGTCCGCGACGAGCTGGTCGGCGAACCGGCCGGGGAAGGTCATGAGGTGGTCGGTGGCGATGGAGCCGGTGACTGCGATGCGCACGGCGTGGATTCTCCTGAGGGAGGGGGTTTGACACTTCACGCTACCGGGTGGGAACGGCCCGTAGAAGCAGTCGAAACTACCCGATAGTAGCTCTTTCTTCGCGGCTGTCGGCGTGCATACGGTGCGGACATGACGAACATCAAGGTCCACAGCCCCGCTCCGGTCGACCTCGAGGGCGATCTGACCTCGCTGCGTGGTGACTGCGCCCGGATGGTCCCGCACTGGGCCGCACCCGAGCGGACGGCGTCCCGGCCGGTGTCGCCCTCCCTGATCCACGGGGTGGACGTGCCGCCCTCCTCGGCGCGGATGCTCGACGCCATGTCCGACTACGGCGACTGAGCGAACGCGGGGAACCGCGCGCTCCCCCACTGCGTCCCATCGCTGTCCCCCGTAGAGGGGATGCGGGATACGAACCCTCGGCAGCCCCGGTGCGACCGGGCAGGGTCCGCAGGGGACAGCTGTGCAGGCGAAGGAGCGATGCGGTGAACACCGAGCGACCCGACCACGACGACGAGCCGCGCCCCGTCCCGGGCGACGCGCCCGACACGGAGGGCGCACGGCCGCGCACCACCTCCTCCTCGGAGGCGGCCGGCTCCGGCACGGACGCCGTGGAGACGCGTGGCCCGGCGGCCGAGGACACGGAGGGCCCCGGGACATCCGGCCCGGCCGGGGACGCCGGCGCGTCCGGGGAGCACGGCGCGGCGGAGGGTGCCGGGGGCGCCGGGGCCAGGGCCGGGGGGCCCACGCGGACGGGTGAAAGCGGCACGGCCGATCGGCCGCGGAAGCAGAAGGGCGGCCCCTCCGAGACCCGGGCGGGCGGAATCGCCGACGGACGGCCCTCCGCGGGGCCCGGCGAGACCGCCGCCGGTGTGCACCGCACCGGTACGGAAGGGACCGGACCGAAGGCGGTGGACGCCGATGCGCCTGTGCCTTCGCGGCCGACGCAGCCGGACGTGACGGGGCCGCGCGACGCCGACGCGCCCCGGACGGGAGAGGCCGAGGCCGCTCAGGCCGCCACGGCCGGAACCACCGACCCCGCAGCCGCGGACGACACGGCCGCACCGGCCGACCCGCCCGCGACCGCAGCCGACACGCCCGCAAGCCCCGCAACCTCCCCACCCGGAACCACCGACCCGGCAACCGCAGAAGACGAGCCCCGCGCCGGAAAGGCCGAGCCCGCACCGGCCGACCCGCCCGCGACCGCAGCCAACACGCCCGCAAGCCCCGCAACCTCCCCACCCGGAACCACCGACCCGGCAACCGCAGAAGACGAGCCCCGCGCCGGAAAGGCCGAGCCCGCACCGGCCGACCCGCCCGCGACCGCAGCCAACACGCCCGCAGGCGCCCCGGCCTCCACCCCCGGAACCACCGACCCGGCAGCCGCGGGAGACGACACGTCCGCGCCGGCCGGCGCGCCCGCGGGCACCGGAGCCGCCGAGTCCTCCGTCCCGTCGGCCGGGGACGACCATGCCTATGCAGGGCCCGAGCCCGTGGTCGGCGGGAGCCGGGACGCGGACCGTGGGTCCGAGGGGCCGGCCCGTCGCCGCACGCCTGCGTTGGTCGCCTCCGTCGCCGCCGCCGTGCTGCTGGTCGGCGGCGGTGGCGCGTATCTCGCGGCCGGGGCGGCCGGTGACTCCGGGGGCGGAGCGACGCCGGGGGCGAACGGCGACGCCACTCCCCCGCCGCTCGCCCTGGACGGCTACTCCGAGAGCGGCCCGGACGGCATCGCGCCTGGCGAGCCCAACCCGTACGGCGCGACCTACCGCGCCGAGGGCGCCCTCCCCGACGGTCCGGACGCGGCACCCGTGTTCCACGCGCGGGGCCAGGTCACCGAGGACCGCGTGGTCGCGCTGGCCGAGGCGCTGGGGGTCGAGGGCAGGCCGGTCGCCGAGGGCGGCTCCTGGCGCATCGGCGGCCAGGACGGCTCCGGTCCGACCCTGCGCGTCGACAAGCAGGCCCCCGGCACCTGGACGTTCAGCCGGAACATCCGCGGCAGTGACAACTGCAAGGGCGCCACCTGCAAGGCCCCGACCGGCGCCAAGGCGGCCGCGGTGAGCGAGGAAGCCGCGAAGAAGGCCGCCGCGCCGGTGCTGAAGGCGGTGGGCCAGGACGACGCCAAGCTGGACGCGAGCCAGGTGCTGGACGGCAGCCGCGTCGTGAACGCCGACCCGGAGGTCGGCGGACTGCCGACGTACGGCTGGACGACCGGGGTGGTCGTCGGGGCGAGCGGCGAGGTCGTCGGCGGCAGCGGGCGGCTCGCGGAGCCGGTGAAGGGCGACGAGTACCCGGTGGTGAGCGCCCGCGAGGCGCTGGACGCGATGAACGGGGCGCCCGGCGCCGGCGACCGCGTGGAGATCGGCGGCTGCGCCACCCCCGCACCGCTGGACGAGGGGCAGCAGCAGGAGGAGCCCTGCGCACCTGCGAAGCCGGCCGGTGAGACCGTCGCGGTCGACGAGGCGGTGTTCGGGCTGGCCGCGCACTCGGTGGACGGGCGCCCGGCGCTGGTGCCGTCCTGGCTGTTCGAGGTGCGCCCGGCGGGGTCCGACAACCCGTTCACGGTGACGCATCCGGCGGTGGAGCCGGAGTTCCTCGCCGCGCCGACGGGGTCCGGGGAGCGGCCGGGCGAGGAGCCGTCGGGTCCCGGTGACGAGCCGACGTCCGCGCCGGCCACCCGTGACGTCGAGGTGGAGGGCTACACGGCCCAGGGCGACGAGCTGACCGTGACGTTCACGGGCGGCGTCTGCGCCGACTACAAGGCGACCGCGAGCGAGAGCGCCAGCAAGGTCACCGTGCGGGTGACCGAGACGCCCTGGCCGGACAAGGTGTGCATTCTGATCGCCAAGCAGTACGAGCAGACGCTGCGGCTGGACGCCCCGCTCGGCGACCGCCAGGTGGTGACGGCGGACGGCGAGCCGGTGCCGCTGCACAAGGGCGGCGCCCGCCTGCCCGCACCGACCGGCGCACGCTGAGCGGCGCACGCGCGCATGACGAAGGCGGCGGTCCCGTGGTCACGGGGCCGCCGCCTTCGTCATGTGGTCCGCCGGGCGGACCGGCGGTGCTCAGCTGAAGGAGTCGCCGCAGGCGCAGGAGCCCGTGGCGTTCGGGTTGTCGATCGTGAAGCCCTGCTTCTCGATGGTGTCGACGAAGTCGATGGTGGCGCCGCCCAGGTACGGGGCGCTCATGCGGTCGGTGACGACCTTCACACCGCCGAAGTCCTTCACCACGTCGCCGTCGAGCGCGCGCTCGTCGAAGAAGAGCTGGTACCGCAGGCCGGAGCAGCCGCCGGGCTGGACGGCCACGCGCAGGGCGAGGTCGTCACGGCCTTCCTGGTCGAGCAGGGCCTTGACCTTGGACGCGGCGGCGTCGGTCAGGATGATGCCGTCGGTGACGGTGGTGGTCTCGTCCGATACGGACATCTACATCTCTCCCGGGTTGTACGGAGACTGCTTGCCGACGGTTGCAACCGACGGGGCCGCGGATTCATTCCAAGCCGGGTGCGTCTTTTCCTCGGCTCCCTCCTCATGCTCGCACACGCCGTGCGGAGCGGAAACCGTCGCTCGCCGGGGCCCACGGGGAATGAACGGAGGGCCGCCGGGATTCACGTCACATGGACGCTATGGCCATCGTCAAAGTGACGTGAACCGGTTATGATAGATAGCGTCAAATCGACGAGAAGTCGCCAGAACAGAAAGGGTGCGTGTCGTGACCACCGCCCAGACCCAGGAGCTCGACGTCCAGCCGACGCCCCTCGCCCTGCTGCTCCTCGGCCGGGAGGCCGACCCGAGGAGCGAGCGCGGTGTGGAGTGTCCCGGCGACCTCCCCTCCCCGTCCGACCCGGACCTGGTGGAGCGCGCCCGCGCGGCCAAGGCGAAGCTCGGGGACAAGGTCTTCGTGCTCGGCCACCACTACCAGCGGGACGAGGTCATCCAGTTCGCCGACGTCACGGGCGACTCCTTCAAGCTGGCGCGGGACGCGGCCGCGCGCCCCCAGGCCGAGTACATCGTGTTCTGCGGTGTGCACTTCATGGCCGAGTCCGCCGACATCCTCACCGGTGACGACCAGAAGGTGGTCCTCCCCGACCTCGCGGCCGGCTGCTCCATGGCGGACATGGCCACCGCCGAGCAGGTCGCCGAGTGCTGGGACGTGCTGACCGAGGCCGGGATCGCCGAGCAGGTCGTCCCCGTCTCGTACATGAACTCCTCCGCCGACATCAAGGCCTTCACCGGCAAGCACGGCGGCACGATCTGCACCTCGTCGAACGCCGAGCGCGCCCTGGACTGGGCGTTCGAGCAGGGCGAGAAGGTCCTCTTCCTCCCCGACCAGCACCTGGGCCGCAACACGGCGGTGCGGGACATGGGGATGTCGCTGGAGGACTGCGTCGTCTACAACCCGCACAAGCCGAACGGCGGCCTGACCGCCGAGGAGCTGCGCGCCGCGAAGATGATCCTGTGGCGCGGCCACTGCTCGGTGCACGGCCGCTTCAGCCTGGACTCGGTGAACGAGGTCCGTGAGCGCATCCCGGGCGTCAACGTCCTGGTGCACCCCGAGTGCCGTCACGAGGTCGTCGCCGCGGCCGACCACGTCGGCTCGACCGAGTACATCATCAAGACGCTGGAGGCTGCCCCGGCCGGCTCCAAGTGGGCCATCGGTACCGAGCTGAACCTGGTCCGCCGCCTGGCGAACCGTTTCGCTTCCGAGGACAAGGAGATCGTGTTCCTCGACCGCACGGTCTGCTTCTGCTCGACGATGAACCGTATCGACCTCCCCCACCTGGTCTGGGCCCTGGAGTCCCTCGCCGACGGCACCCTGGTCAACCGCATCGAGGTCGACAAGGAGACGGAGGCCTTCGCCAAGCTCGCCCTGGAGCGGATGCTGGCGCTGCCGTAGCCGGCCGCCCCGTCCTCACCCCGGCACGGGCTCCCGGTCGGGGTGGGCGGGGTCCAGCGAGAACAGACCGCCCTCGGACGTGCTGACGACCAGGGCGCCGTCGTGCAGCAGCACCTGCGCCGACTCCCGGCCCAGGGCATCCGCCCGCCGGGCACGCGGCAGGGTCTCCCACAGTGGGGTTCCCTTGGTGGTGTCGAGGGCGGCGACCCGGCCGCTGGCGGTGGAAAGGTAGACCACGCGGGCCCGCGGATCGTGGGTGACGCCGGAGGGCTGTTCCAGGCTGGTCCGGGTGGTCCACAGCCGTGCGCCGGTCCGGGCCGACACCGCGGTGAGCCGGCCGGAGGACGAGGCGCTCCACAGGACGCCGTCCGCGAGCGTCACGTCCCCCTCCAGCTCGTGCGCGAGCCGGGTCGTCGTGGAGCGGCCCGTGCCGGTGTCGACCAGCCGGATGCGCGTGTACGCGTCCCTCTCCTCGTCCTCGGGCCGGTCGAGCAGGAGGACGCGCCCGTCGAACCATCCGAGGGGCACGGAGTCGTAGGGCGCCTCGGCGGTGTGCGCCGTGCCGTCGGTTGCGTCCAGGGTCAGGAGCACCTGGTGCTCCGCGGGCTCATCGCCCGGCCCGCAAGCAAGGGGGACGTAGGTGCCCGAGCCCGTCCAGTCGCAGTACTGCCCTTCCGGCAGCGCGGCCGTCCAACGCTCAGCGCCGGTGCGTGCCGAGCGGGCCACGAGCGTCCGGCCGCTGTCGTCGTCCGGGACGACCACGAGGTCGCCGAGGAGGTGGGCGTAGGTCTGGGAGTCGTTCAGGCCGCGGTGCCACAAGAGCTTTCCGGTGCGCGCGTCGAGGGCGGTGACCGAGGTCCGGTACTCTCCGCCCTCGCCGGGGCGGTACCGCTGCTGCACCACCATCGTGCCGTCCACGACCCCGAGCACCGAGAAGCCGAACTCGCCCTCGGCCGCGGCGGACGGCACCCCGTCGGCGCGCCAGACGGCCCGCCCGGTGAGCGCGTCGATCCGCAGGGGCAGCGTCCCGTCGCCCGCGCAGAACACGGCGTTTCCCTCCACCGCGCACCGCGGGGCGGAGAAGACGCCCACCCCGGCCACGTCGTACGCCCGCTTCACCCCGCTCGCGGCGGGCGCCTCCATCGTCGTCTGCCATGGCCGCCAGCCGTCCGGCAGGGCGGCCCACCGGGAGGGCGCGGCGACGTCCGTGCCCTTCTGCCCGTCGTCCCCGGGGCCTGAGAGGAGGTAGGCCGTCAGCCCGAGGGCGAGCGCGACGGCGGTCCCGGACACGGCCCACAGCCTGCGGGCACGGCCCCGGCGGCGGGCGGGCGGCTCGGGTGCGGACGAGGCGTCGGCGCCGAAGCCGTAGTCGGGGGTTCCGGCGGGCCGGGTCCGCACCAGGGCCAGATCGTCGGCGCGCAGCCGGACCGTGGACGCCTCCTCGTCACCGGTCTCCGGAAGCGCGGCCATGAACTCGGCCGCGAGGGAGCCCGGTTCGGGCCGCTCCTTGGGGTCCTTGGCCAGGCAGCGCTCCAGGACCGGGCGCAGGGGGTCCGGCACGTCGTCCAGGGCCGGGGCGTCGTGCACCACCTGGTACGCCGTCAGATAGGGGCTGTCCGCGTCGAAGGGGCCGCGGCCTGTGGCGGCGAAGACGATCAGGGCGCCCAGGGAGAACACGTCGGAGGCCGGGCCCACCGAGCGGGCGTCGGTCAGCTGCTCCGGGGACATGAACGGCGGGGTGCCGATCATCTGGCCGGTCTCGGTGAGGGTGTTGTGGTTCTCGACCGCGCGCGAGATGCCGAAGTCGATGACCCGGGGGCCGTCGTCGGCCATCAGCACGTTGGCGGGCTTGAGGTCGCGGTGGACGACCCCGGCGCGATGGATGTCCCGCAGCGCCTCCACCAGGCCGAGCGCCAGCCGTCGCAACTCGGTGCGGTTCAGCCGGCCCTCGTCGCGGATCCGCGCGGCGAGCGAGAGACCGGGCACGTACTGGGTGGCCATCCACGGGCGCTCGGCGTCCGGGTCGGCGTCCACGACGGGCGCGGTGAAGACGCCGCTCACCTTGCGGACGGCGGCGATCTCCTGGCGGAAACGGGTCCGGAAGACGGGGTCCTCGGCGTACTGGGCGTGCACCACCTTCACGGCGACCTCGCGGCCGGACCGCGATCTGCCCCGGTAGACGGCGCCCATGCCGCCGGCGCCGAGCCGGTCCAGCAGCCGGTAGCCACCGACCGACTTCGGGTCGTCCTTGCGCAGCGGCACCCCGAGCCCTCCCCCGTGAGCCAGTTCGAGGCCCCAGCATATGTAACGGCGAAGCGGCGACGGCCGGTTCCCGAACCGATTGTTCCGGTTCGGCAACCGGCCGCCGCGGGTCACGCGGTCAGACGGACGCGGGCCGCGTCTCGTCGGAGGAGGCGTCCGGCGCCGGCTGCTCGGGCAGGCCCGCCTTCCCGGCCCGCTTCTTCGCACACGGCGTCTACTCCCGCCGCAGTACTCCCGGCTACGCCCGGTCCGTCCTCGGACGGACCAGCCCGGACTCGTAGGCGATGACCACGAGCTGGGCCCGGTCACGGGCGCCCAGCTTGGCCATGGCTCGGTTGACGTGGGTCTTCACGGTGAGCGGGCTGACCTCGAGGCGCTCGGCGATCTCGTCGTTGGAGTGGCCGCCCGCGACCTGGACCAGCACCTCCCGCTCCCGCACGGTGAGCGAGTCGAGCCGCTCGGCGCGCTCGGGGTCGCCGTCGGGGCCGGGCGGGCCGTCCTGGGCGAGGAAGCGGGCGATCAGGCCCTTGGTGGCCTGCGGGGACAGCAGCGCCTCACCCGAGGCGGCGATCCGGACGGCGCCCAGCATCTCGCCGGGCTCGGAGCCCTTGCCGAGGAAGCCGGACGCGCCGGCCCGCAGCGACTGCACCACGTAGTCGTCGACCTCGAAGGTCGTCAGTATGACCACCCGCACCCCGTCGAGCGCGGGGTCGGCGCTGATCTCGCGGGTGGCGGCGAGCCCGTCGGTGCCGGGCATGCGGATGTCCATGAGGACCACGTCGGGCCGGTGTTCGCGCGCCAGCCGGACGGCCTCGGCGCCGTCGGACGCCTCGCCGACGACCTCCATGTCCGGCTCGGAGTCGACGAGGACGCGGAAGGCGCTGCGCAGCAGAGCCTGGTCGTCGGCGAGCAGGACGCGGATCGTCATGCGGGCTCCAGCGGGGCGTCGTCGGTCACGGGCGGCCGCCGGAGGCGGCGGAGGTGCGGGGCTCGACGGGAAGGATCGCATGCACGCGGAAGCCGCCCCCGTAGCGGGGGCCGGTGGTCAGGGTGCCGCGCAGGGCGGTGACGCGTTCGCGCATGCCGAGCAGTCCGTGCCCGCCGCCTGGCGTGGGGTCGTGTCCGTCGTCGTTGCCGTCGTCGAGCACGGTGACCTCGATGTGCGGTCCGACGCGTACGACGCTGACCTCGGCGCGCGCGTCGGTCCCGGCGTGCTTCTGCACGTTGGTCAGCGCCTCCTGGATGATCCGGTACGCGGCCAGATCGACGGCGGCGGGCAGTTCGGTGTCCTGGTCGGCACGGGCGACCTCGACTTGGAGCCCGGCGTTGCGGAAGGTGGCGGCGAGTTCGTCGAGGCGGTCGAGTCCGGGGGCGGGCTCGGTGGGCGCCTCGGGGTCGCCGGACTGGCGCAGCAGGCCGACGGTGGCGCGCAGTTCACCGAGCGCGTGGCGGCTGGCCTCGCGGACGTGGGCGAGGGCCTCCTTGGCCTGGTCGGGGCGCTTGTCCATGACGTGGGCGGCGACCCCGGCCTGCACGTTGACCAGGGCGATGTGGTGGGCGACCACGTCGTGCAGGTCGCGGGCGATGCGCAGCCGCTCCTCGGCGACGCGGCGGCGGGCCTCCTCCTCGCGGGTGCGTTCGGCGCGTTCGGCGCGCTCGCGGATGGCCTGGACGAAGGCGCGGCGGCTGCGGACGGCGTCGCCGGCGGTGGCGCCGATGCCGGTCCAGGCGAGGATGGCCAGGTTCTCCTGGGCGTACCAGGGCAGGGGTCCCGCGGCCATGGCGGCGCCGGTAAGGACGGTCATGGTGAGCAGGCCCAGCCGCCAGGTGGTGGCGCGGTCGGTGGAGGCGGCGACGGTGTAGAGGGCGATCACCGCGCACATGGCGACGGGGGCGCGCGGGTCCCCGGTGACGGACTCGACGACGGAGAGGCCGCCCGCGACGCCGAGCACCGTGCGCGGGGCGCGGCGGCGGAAGACGAGCGCGGCGGCGCCGAGCGCCATCAGGACCAGGCTGAGCGGGTCGGGGGTGCGCAGCCCCCAGCTGACCCCCTCGGGGTCGTGCGGCTCGACGAAGGACCCGGCGACCATGCACAGCAGGACGCCGACGGCCAGCACCGTGTCCACGGCTGCCGGATGGGCCCGCGCCCGGCAGCGGGCGCGTGTCAGGGTGCTCACGGCTGGTTGCGGTGACCGGGGCGGACGCCCGTGCGGCGTGGCCCCGGCTCCCCCCTCTCTGCGGACTGCCTTGTCGCTGACGGCGGGCCCCGGTGGTCCCGGGGACGTCTCAGGTCCCCGGGATGAGGCCGTCGTCGGTGAGGAGGCCGCGGACCTCCTCGAGGGTGGCTTCGGGGGACGGGAGGATGAGGTCGGACGGCTCCAGGGAGTCGTCCGGCAGCGGCTCGCCCAGCTCGTGCACCTTGTCGAGCAGTGCCTGGAGCGTGGCGCGGAAGCCGGGCCCGTCGCCGTTCTCCATCTCGGCGAGCAGTTCCTCGTCCAGCTTGTTCAGCTCGGGCAGCCGGCTCTCGTCCAGTGTCAGCTGCCCCTCCCCCATGATCCGTACGATCATGTCGCCCTCCTCGGCGCGGGCTACTGCTTGTCGAAGCGCGGGGTGTCCTGCGGCTGCTGCTGGGTCTGCGGCTGCGCCTGGCCCTGGCCGCCCTCGAGTGCCTGCCGGTCGCCGGAGGTGCCCCCGGCCAGCTCGGCCTTCATCCGCTGCAGTTCGAGCTCCACGTCCGTGCCGCCGGAGAGGCGGTCCAGCTCGGCCTGGATGTCGTCCTTGTGCATGCCGGACTGGTCGTCGAGGGCGCCGGAGGCGAGCAGCTCGTCGATCGCGCCGGCCCGCGCCTGGAGCTGGGCGGTCTTGTCCTCGGCCCGCTGGATGGCCAGGCCGACGTCGCCCATCTCCTCGGAGATGCCGGAGAAGGCCTCGCCGATCCGGGTCTGCGCCTGGGCGGCGGTGTAGGTGGCCTTGATGGTCTCCTTCTTGGTGCGGAAGGCGTCCACCTTGGCCTGGAGGCGCTGCGCGGCCAGCGTCAGCTTCTCCTCCTCGCCCTGGAGCGTGGCGTGCTGCGTCTCCAGGTCGGTCACCTGCTGCTGGAGCGCGGCGCGGCGGGACAGGGCCTCGCGGGCCAGGTCCTCACGGCCCAGCGCGAGCGCCTTGCGGCCCTGGTCCTCCAGCTTCGACGACTGGGACTGGAGCTGGTTGAGCTGGAGCTCCAGGCGCTTGCGGCTGGTCGCCACGTCGGCGACGCCCCTGCGGACCTTCTGGAGCAGCTCCAGCTGCTTCTGGTACGAGTAATCGAGGGTCTCGCGCGGGTCCTCGGCCCGGTCAAGGGCCTTGTTCGCCTTCGCGCGGAAGATCATCCCCATACGCTTCATGACACCGCTCATGGGCTTCGCGCGCCCCCTTCTGACGGACTCCAGCTCCAGTGACTGCCTCAGAACCCACAGTACGGGCCCTGCATCCATTACCGCACTGTTCGGGGACGGATGCGCTCATCCCCAAGGACGACTGAGTACCCTCCTGATCCGGCGTAGGGAGTAGGTGGCTCCCGGGGTGGCGGCCGACGGTCGGCCCCGGAGGCCCCCGCTACGTCCCCATCTGTCCTAGGAGAGACGTCCGGTGTTGCCGGATCGTTCCCCGCAAGGCTGTGGTCCAACCCCGGCCACCCCGTACCCTTGGGTTTTGTGTTCCGTAGCCGTGCCAAGGAAGAGAAGGCACCGGGCGCCGACAAGGCGACGGTGACCGACTCCCATCAGCCCCGTCACCCCGAGGCCCCCAAGGGCCGCCCCACACCCAAGCGCAGCGTGGCCCAGTCGCAGCGCCGCAGCGTGGCCAACACGACGATGTCGCGCAAGGAGGCCGCCAAGCGTCAGCGCGAGGAGCGCCGTGCCGCACTGGAGCGTCAGCGTCAGGCGCTGGCCAGCGGCGACGAGCGGTACCTGCCCGCGCGCGACAAGGGTCCCGTGCGCCGGTACGCCCGCGACTTCGTGGACTCGCGTTTCCACATCGCGGAGTGGTTCCTGCCGATGGCCGTGGTCATCCTCGTGCTGAGCATGGTCCAGGTCGCACAGCTGCAGAACATCGCGCTGCTGCTGTGGCTGGTCGTCATCGTGATGATCGTGCTCGACTCGGTCGTGACGGGCGTCCGTCTGAAGAAGTCGCTCGCCGAGCGCTTCCCCGACGAGAACCGGCGCGGCGCGGTGGCCTACGCGCTGATGCGCACCCTCCAGATGCGCCGGCTGCGGCTGCCCAAGCCCCAGGTGAAGCGCGGGGAGCGGCCCTGAGCACCACCCCGTTCGCGCACGGTACGACGGTGCCGGGTCCGCTGGGCGGGCCCGGCCGTCTGCGTGACGTCGTCCGTGAGGAGCTGGTGGCCCGCCAGCTCGAGGAGCAGATAGTCGCGCGCTTCCCGGTGGGGAAGCGGCTGCGGGTGCTCGACGTGGGCATGGGCCGGGGCGTGCAGGCGCTGCGGCTGGCCCGGGCCGGCCATCAGGTGACGGGCGTCGAGCAGGACGCCGCGTCGATCTCGGCGGCCCGGGAGGCGTTCGCCGAGGAGCCCGAGGGCATCCGGGAGCGGATGCGGATCATCGAGGGGCAGGCCGGGGACACCGGTGTGCACTTCCTGCCGGGCAGTTTCGACGTCGTGCTCTGTCATGGCGTGCTCATGGACGACGTGGAGGAGCCGGACGCGCTGCTCGCGGGGGTGGCGCGGATGCTGGCGCCCGGGGGGATGCTGTCGCTGCTCGTGCGCAACGGCGACGCGGCGGCGATGCGGGCGGGTCTGTCCGGCGACTGGGCGGGGGCGCTGGCGGCGTTCTGCCCGCCGACGACGTCGTACGGGCTGAAGCGGCTGACGTCGACGCTCGCGGGGATCGGGGCGCCGCTGCACACCTGGTACGGCGTGCGGGTCTTCACGGACACGGCGGCGGACGACGCGGTGCTGCCGGACGACCTGGACGCCGTGCTGGCGGTCGAGGACCGGGCCGGGCGGACGGACCCGTACCGGGGGGTCGCGGCGCTGCTGCACCTGTGCGGGGTCCGGGGCTGAGGGTTCAGCCCCGGAGAGCGCCGGCCGCGGGGACCCCGGTCCCGGTGCCACCGGCCCCCGCGCCGTCAGCTCAGGCGCCTTCGCCGGCGCTCCCGCTCTCCGCCGCCGCGGCCTCGTCCGCGTGCAGGCTCATCGGGCCGTAGATCTCGGTGTCGTCCTCCAGCAGGCGCACCTGGTCGGCGCCGCCCTCCAGGAGTGCCTTCCAGTTCTCCCCGATCCAGGACTCGGCGTCCCCCTGCGTGGTGAACTCCTCCGGCGCCACCGCGGGCTCGACCTGCGTCCCGTCGGCCTTCTCGAACCGCCACGTCCATGCCGCCATGTACGCCTCCCAAGCGTGTGAGCTCGCTGCACAGCAGAAGCCGGATCTTGGTCCGGCTCCCGACCAAGAGCGTAGTCGGACGGGCATCGGCTGTGGGGAAAGGTGAGAATCGGGGCGTGGAACTGACTCTGCTCGGCACCGGCGCCCCGGCGGGACTGCCCCGCCCCGACTGTCCCTGCGCGGCGTGCGCGTGCGCGCTCGGACCGGACGCGCGGGCGGCGACCTCGCTGCTGGTGGACGGCGCGCTGCTGCTCGACCTGACCCCCGGCGCGGCCTTCGCGGCGGCCCGTGCGGGGCGTTCGCTGGGCGGGGTGCGCCAGGTGCTGCTGTCGCACCCGCACGACGGGCCCGCGGTGGAGGTGCCGGCCGGGCTGCCGCAGCCGGGGCGGGTGCCGGACGGGCGTGAGCTGGCACTGCTGACGGGGCATCGGGTGCGGGCGGTGGCGCTGGACGCACCCGGCACCGGGTACGCGGTGACCGGCCCCGACGGGCAGCGGCTGCTGTACCTGCCGCCGGGCGGCGCCCCGGCCGGTCTGGAGGCGCCTGTCGAGCCGTACGCGATGGTGGTGCTGGACGTCGTGGGCCGCCCGGACGCGCTGGCGCGGCTGCGGGAGACGGGCGCGGTGGTGCCGACCACGGATGTGATCGCCGTGCACCTGGACCACGACGTCCCGCCCGGCCCCGAGGTACGGCGCAGGCTCGCGGCGGCGGGGGCGAGGGCCGTGCCGGACGGGACGACGCTGGAGGTCGGCGCGTACGAGGACGTGCCCGACGTGCCGCGCCGCACGCTGGTGCTGGGCGGGGCGCGGTCGGGGAAGTCGGTGGAGGCCGAACGGCGCCTGGAGTCCTTCCCCGAGGTGCTGTACGTGGCGACCGGAGGCTCGCGCAACGGCGACACGGAGTGGGCGGCGCGGGTGTCCGCGCACCAGGAGCGGCGGCCGGGGTCCTGGCGGACCGTGGAGACCTGCGACCTGGTGCCCCTGCTCAAGGAGGACGGACCGCCGCTCCTCGTCGACTGCCTCTCGCTGTGGCTGACGGACGCGATGGACGTGGTGGGCGCCTGGGACGACGCGGAGTGGGCGGACGGCGGCGAGCGCGCCCTCCGTGACCGCGTGCGGGCCCTCACGGACGCGGTCCGCGAGACCGGCCGCACGGTGGTCGCGGTCTCCAACGAGGTCGGCTCCGGCATCGTCCCGGCCACCGCGTCGGGCCGCCGCTACCGCGACGAACTGGGCCGTCTGAACGCGGCGTTCGCGGCGGAGTGCGAGCAGGTGCTGCTGGTGGTGGCGGGTCAGGCGCTGGTGCTGCGGGGCTGAGCCGGCGGCGGGCCGTCGGCCCTGACGCCCAACGGCTCGCCGACACCCGGCAGCGCTCTGCCGGAGCCCGCGGCTGTGGGCTCGCGCCCCGGGTGATCGGCACGGCTCGTCGACGCGCTCGGGCCGCGAAGCGACGACCGGGGTGACCGGGCCGGCCCAGGCCGCCGGGCGACCGGGCGACGGGCTGTCGCGGCAGCGAGGGGCGCTCCCGGTTGGCGCGGCTCGCTCCCGCCGCGTCCGCCCGCGGTCGGCCGTGCCGTGGCCCGCCGCCGCCCGCGAGCAAGGCCTCCGCACCGCCCGGCGGAACACCGACCACAACAACGGGCAGGGCAACCCCACACAGGCCCTCGCCGAGTCCGACGCACGGGCCACGGCTACCCTCCCGGCGTGTACGCGCGTGACCGGCCGGGAGCCGTTGCCTCGCCGCCGCCCGCGAGCAAGGCCTCCGCACCGCCCGGGGGACACCGACCACAACGGCGGGCAGGGCAACCCCACACAGGCCCTCGCCGAGTCCGACGCACGGGCCACGGCTACCCTCCCGGCGTGTACGCGCGTGACCGGCCGGGAGCCGTTGCCTCGCCGCCGCCCGCGAGCAAGGCCTCCGCACCGCCCGGCGGAACGCCGACCACAACGGCGGGCAGGGCGCCCCACACAGGGCTTTTGCGCATGACCGGCACGCGTGGGTCGTGCGCGGCTCGGGGGGGGGCGAGGCGATCGGGGGCTTCGGGGCCGTTGGAGGCGGCGTGACGCCCGGGCGTCACCGTTTCGGTTTGCGGGCGATCAGGCGGTAGCTGTTGGCGAGCGGCGTGTGGCGGGCCAGGGGGGACAGGGCCAGGTCCACCGCCGCCGCCGCGACGACCAGAGGGGTGCCCGCGTGGAGGAGGGCCGTGCGCAGGCGCTGCTCGGCCGGGGAGGGCGGGATCGCCCGCCAGGGGGTGTCCGGGGCGGGCAGGGCGTGGGAGAGGGCGAGGGCGGCGAGGCCCGCCAGGTCGTGCGGAACGTGGGCGGCGCGGTGGCCGGCGGCGACGATCTCGCAGCCCCGCGCCCCGAGTTCCTCGCGGAGGTTGCGCCGGGGCAGCAGGTGCAGCCGGCGAGGCTGGTCGTAGGGCAGCCACCAGCGGCCGAACAGGGCGGCGTACGCGCAGTGGGGGTCGAGCGTCTCGATCAGCAGATGTCCGCCGGGGCGCAGGGCGTCGAGGGCGGCGTGGAGTTCGGCGCGCGGATCGGTGGTGCGCTCCAGGTGGTGCAGCAGGCTGACCACGTCGTAGCGGCCGGCCAGCCGGGCCAGCACCCCGGGGTCGGTGAGCGGCCCCACGTGCGCCTCCTCGATCCGGCCGAGCTCGCGCGCCCGTTCGACATGCGGGCCGAGGTCGGTGCCGTCGAAGGCGGTGTAAGGGAAGAACTCCCGCGCGGTGTCCGGGAATCGGGCCAGCCCCGTGCCGACGTCCAGCCAGCTCTCCGGTTCACCGTACGGCAGCATCGCGCGGGCCGTGGCGCGGCGGCGGTGGCGTGCGGCGTGCAGGGCGAGGACCCGTTCCGTGGCGGGGTCGCGGGGGGCGCCGCGCACCGCCCGCCGGTAGAAGGCCAGGCCTTCGGGGGTGAGCCGGGGGTTCTGGAACGTGTGACGGCAGTCCCGGCACTGGTCGACGGTGAACAGCCCGGGCCGGTGCCGGCGCAGGTCCCCCGTTCTCAGCCGGGTGCGCAGCCGCGCGGAGCCGCACCAGGGGCAGTCGGGGCGGCGCGGTTCGTGCACGCGCGCGGAGCCGTGCGGGGCGGGGAACGCGGTGTCGGGGGCGGTGGCGGACATGGGCGGCTCCCGGCGTGAGGGCGTACGGCACGCGGGTGGCGCGACGTGCGGGGACGGTCGGGGACGGACGGAGGGATCTCCGGCATTCCCGAGCAAAACGTTACGTACGGGAGGCCCTCACGGGGCGGATCACCGCCGGGGCGGCGTGGTGGGGGTGAGGGCGCGAACGCGGGGACGACCGGCGCTCCGGGGTGTTCGACGGGGGCCGGTACTGTTCGGCGAATGAGCTCGCTTAATCTCGACGACTTCACCGATCTGATCGAGCGTCCGGACGGCGGGGTGCGCCGCGACGCGGAGGAGCACCGGGCCCGTCTGGTGGTGCCGCCCGGGTCGCTGGGCCGCCTGGACGACCTGGGCGAGTGGCTGGCCGCGGCGCAGTCCTCGGTGCCGGTGCGGCCGGTGGAGCGGCCGCGGGTGGTGCTGTTCGCGGGCGACCACGGGATCGCCGGGCGGGAGGTCTCCGCGCGTCCGGCGGGCACCGCCGTGGAGCTGGTGCGGGACGTGCTGGAGGGCGGCCGGCCGGTCTCGGTGCTGGCGCGCCGGCTGGACGTGCCGGTGCGCGTGGTCGACATGGCGCTGGACTGCGACCCGGCGTCACTGCCCGAGGACGTCGTACGGCATCGGGTGCGGCGCGGCAGCGGGAGCATCGACGTCGAGGACGCGCTGACCCTGGAGGAGGCCGAGGCGGCGTTCCGCGCGGGGATGGCCGTGGCGGACGAGGAGGCCGACTCCGGCACGGACCTGGTGGTGCTGGGCGACGTCAGCGTCGGCGGCACGACCGCGGCGGGCACGCTGGTCGCCGCGCTGTGCGGGACGGACGCGTCGGTGGTGACCGGTCGCGGCGGCCTGCCGATCGACGACCTGGCGTGGATGCGCAAGTGCGCGGCGATCCGGGACGCGTTGCGCCGGGCGCGGCCGGTGCTGGGGGATCAGCTGCGGCTGCTGGCGACGGTGGGCGGGGCGGACCTGACCGCGATGACGGGGTTCCTGCTGCAGAGCGCGGTGCGGAAGGTGCCGGTGCTGCTGGACGGGGTGGTGACGGCGGCGTGCGCGCTGGTGGCGCAGCGGGTGGCGTTCCGCGCGCCGGACTGGTGGCTGGCCTCGCACGCGAGCGGGGAGCCGGGGCAGGCGAAGGCGCTGGACCGGATGGCGCTCGAGCCGGTGCTGCCGCAGGGGGTCGCGGTGGGGGAAGGCGCGGGGGCGTTGCTGGCCTTGCCGTTGGTGCAGGCGGCGGCGGCGCTGGCCGCGGAGTTGCCGGTCCGGCGGGAACTCGTCAAGGACGCGTGAGGCTGACGCCCTGAAGGGGCGCGGGGCGCCCTTCCGGACGCGGGGGATGAACGCCCTTCAGGGGCGCGGGGAACGGCGCGAACGGGAGTGGACTCACGGCGCGATGAAACCGAGGGAGGGACCGTCACCCCCTCGGGGGCTTCCCCCCGGACCCCCTTCGCGCAGTGCCCCGCGCCCTTGAAGGGTGATGACCCTCCCCGCGTTTCCAGGGGGGCGGGTTTCGCCGCCGTTCGCGCGGTTCCCCGCGCCCCTAGGGGCGTTCCGGAGGCCGGGGCGGGTCCGGTTTGCCGCCCAGCCAGTCCTGGACCACCCGGGTCGGGCGGGACCACCGGCGGTCGTGGCGGTAGGCCCGCAGCAGCGCCTTCGCCCGCGCCCGAGGCCGGCGGCGGTAGAAGCGTCTGGCCCACGGCGACCCCGGCCGGGCCAGCCGCAGGGAGCCGACGAGCGCCACCACCGGGACGATCACCCCGAAGACCGCGAGCCGCACCTTCCCCTTGCTCAGCGCGAGCAGCGCGAAGCCGAAGTTCGCCGCGACACCGGTCAGCACGCCCGCCCGGTTCTGGAGTTCCTGCTGGGAGAGGTCGTTGACGCCGAACGGCGCGAACCCGGCCAGCAGCAGCACCACCAGCGCCGCGGTCAGCACCACCATCTCCACGCTCTTGCGTCCGGCCTCGGACCAGTACACGTCGTCGAGATGCAGGATCAGCGCGAACTCGTCCAGGACGAGCCCCGCGCCGACACCGAACAGCACCGCACTGAGGTACGGGCCGAAGCCGTGCCCACCGCTCGCCACCGCGCCGAAGCCGCCGACGACGGTGAGGATGACGCCGGGCACCACGTGGTGGATGTGCACCGAGCCGGCGGTGACGTTGCCGAAGGGGCCTTTGCCGGCCCGGATCAGGCGGGTGATGCTCCGCGTGACCACGAAGGTGACGACGAACGCGGTCAGGGCGAGGAGCAGCGGGAGCTTGCCCGGCTCGACGATGTTCCGCTCCAGCCACTGTCCCATATGCGTACTTTATTCACGGCCCCACCCGGCGCCCTGGTGACCGCCGGGTAATCTGCGCCGGTGCCCGAGCCCTCCCCCGCGTCCCCCGCGCCCTCCGCCTCCCCCGCCGACGGCCTCCGCTTCGCCTTCGGCACCCTCACCGTGCTCCCGGCCGGGCTGACCCGCTGGGACCGTCCGGCCGCGCGGGCGGGCATGCTCTGCGCGCCCGTGGTGGGTCTGGTGGTGGGGGTGCTCGCCGCCGCGACGGGTCTGATGCTGCTGGCCCTCGGGGCGGGGGCACCGCTCGCCGCCGTGGCCTCCGTCGCCGTGCCGGCCGCGCTGACGCGGGGGCTGCACCTGGACGGGCTGGCCGACACCGCGGACGGCCTGGGCAGCGGGAAGCCCGCCGAGGACGCGCTGCGGATCATGAAGCAGTCGGACGTCGGACCGTTCGGGGTCCTCACGCTGGTGCTCCTGCTGCTGGCGCAGGTGGCCGCGCTGGCGCAGGCGTACGGCGGTTCCTGGGCGCGGGGCGCGCTGGCCGTCGTGGTGTCGGCGGTCGCGGCGCGGGTCGCCCTCACCCTGGCCGCACGCACCGGTGTGCCGGCCGCCCGGCCGGAAGGGCTGGGCGCGGCGGTCGCGGGCGTGGTGCCGGTGCGGGGCGCGGCGGCCGTCGCGTTCCTCGTGGCCGCGCTGCTCGCGGGCGCGGGCGCGGCGCTGGGGGCGTACGACGCGGTGCGCGCCGGGCTGGCGGTGGTGGCGGCGGCCGGGGCGGCCGAACTGCTGCTGCGGCGCTGTGTGCGGCGGTTCGGCGGGGTGACCGGCGACGTCTTCGGCGGGGTCGCGGAGACGGCGGCGACGACCGCGCTCGTCGTCATGTCACTGGGCTGAAACGATCTCCGCGACCCCCTGGGGGCCCGTCCGCCCCGCCACTGACCTGTGGGGGCGGATCAGCAGAAGAACGGGGGACGCCGATGTCGGCATTTCGTCGTGCCACGGCCTGGTCGGTCGACTTCGCGCTGGTGGTGGCGCTGGCCTCGCTGCTGGCGGTGCTCACCTTCAACCGGATGTCCGCGCTGGTGACCGACGTGCCCGAACTGGCCGCGCGCGGCGGCTTCGACCTGCTCACTTCGCGCGGGGACGTGCTGGACGCGTCCGCCGGTCTCGGCACGTCGCTGTGGGACAGGTCGGTGGGGTACGTGCAGCAGGCGTTCGGGCTGCTGGTCGTCGCCGCCTTCCTCTACCAATGGGCGTGCCTCGCCCTCGCCGGGCGGACCGCCGGCAAGGCCCTGACGGGGCTGAAGGTCATGCCGCGCACGCCCCGCCGGGCGGCGCTGCGCGCGGCGGTGACCACGGCCACCGACGTCGCCGTGTACGCGGTGGCGTGCGTGCTGCTGGTCGAGGGCGAGATCGTGCTGTCGGTGCTGGTGTGGCTGGTCGCGGTGGCGCTGTTCCTGCTGAACGCGCTGCCGGTGCTGGGCGGACGGCGGCGTTCCCTCGCCGACCGGGTCGCCGGGACCTCGGTGGAGTCGGTGGAGCTCAGCAGGTCCGCCGCCACGCGTCGAGTGGGTACCTCTTGAGCAGCGAGCTCAGCCCGAGCCGGCGGGAGTCGGCGCAGAAGCGGGCGGTGGGCAGCTCGTACTCGGCGTGGAAGACGGCCTTGCCCGCCTCCACGAACGGGGTGAGCCGCTCGCACTCGCCGTACTGGGCGCACTGCTCGTTGACCGCGAAGTCGAAGTCGCCGACCAGCTCCGGGATCTGGTCCAGGTCGTTCTTCAGGCCGACCGCCATGCCGCGTTCGTGCGCCAGCCGGGCGATCAGCTTGTTGTAACGGAGCTGGTCGCCGGCCGTCAGCGGGAAGCCGGTGCGGTTGCGGTAGCCGTCCATGTTGTCCGGCTCGACCGCGTCGAAGCCCTTGTCGCGGCACATGTCGAGGCGTTCGGCCATCAGCGGTTCCAGGACGTCGGTGCGGCGGATGTCGAGCCAGCGCTCGCCCTCCCAGCCGTTGCCCCGGCCGATCACCGACCTGGGGAAGTCGTCCGCGTCCGGGCGGAAGTCCTCCCAGGCGCCGGTGGACAGGTAGCAGACGACCTTGCGGCCGTCACGGTGCAGCGCGTCGACGGTCTCCTTCGAGTGGTGGAAGCCGTCGATGTCGTACACGGGGACGTCGACGGAGGTGTCCAGGCGGCCGGTGAGCTGCCACTGCCAGTCCAGACCGGGCCGCGGCCGCCACCACTCCCCCGCCCGCTCCGGCGACGGCTCCGCGTCCGTGCCGCCGGAACTCGTGGAACACCCCGTCAGCACCAAGGCCAGCAGGACGACAAGCACGCACGCTCTTCTCACGGGACGCTCCCCCACCTCATGGCCGCCGTACCCCTGCGGCACGACGGCACCCCCATGATCGCGCGGGCATCCCCGGGCCGTCGCGGGGCACCCGCCGCGCCGGGACGTGCGTGCACCGCCCATGAGTGCGGGCGCACACGCGCGTAGGCTCGGGGCCGAGTGTTCGCCGCACCGGGGGCGCCCCCGCCGGGATCGCACCCGGACGTCACGATTAGGGTCGGCTGCCGGGCCCGGTCGACCCACACCCTTCGGCCACTGAAACTTCACATCGGAAGCGAGAATTCACCACCGTGACTGCTCTGACTCTCAGCACCGCCGCGGTCGCCGGCCTGCGCGCCGACGCGATCGTGATCGGTGTCGCCAAGGGCTCCGCGTCCAAGCCCGGAGGACCCGTCGTCGCTCCGGGCGCCGAGGCCGTGGTCCAGGCGTACGACGGCAACCTGGCCGGTGTCCTGGAGACCCTCGGCGCGTCCGGTGCCGAGGGCGAGGTGACCAAGCTCCCCGCGCCGGCCGGCTTCAAGGCCCCGCTCGTTCTCGCGGTGGGCCTCGGCGCCCAGCCCCAGAAGGACTCCGGCTACGACGCCGAGGCGCTGCGCAGGGCGGCCGGCGCCGCCGCCCGCGCCCTCTCCGGCACGAAGAAGGCCGCGTTCGCGCTGCCCCTGACGGACCCCGCCGACGCCGGCGCGGTCGCCGAGGGCGTGCTGCTCGGCGCGTACTCCTTCGACGCCTACAAGGACCAGGGCGACGCGAAGAACGGCAAGAACGGCAAGGCCCCGCTCGCCGAGGCCGCGCTGCTCGGCGGCAAGCCCCGCGACAAGGCGTACAAGGCGGCCGTCGAGCGCGCCGTCGCCGTGTCCGAGGAGCTCAACCGCGCCCGCGACCTGATCAACACCCCGCCCAACGACCTCAACCCCGAGGCGTTCGCCGCGGTCGCGCAGGCCGCGGCCAAGGAGCACGGCATCAAGGTGCAGGTGCTCGACGAGAAGGCCCTCGTCAAGGGCGGCTACGGCGGCATCCTCGGCGTCGGCGCCGGCTCGGCGTCCGGCCCGCGCCTGGTGAAGCTGTCGTACACCTCGTCGAAGGCGAAGAAGCACCTCGCGCTGGTCGGCAAGGGCATCACCTACGACTCGGGCGGCATCTCGCTGAAGCCGGCCGGCCACAACGAGACGATGAAGTGCGACATGAGCGGCGCCGCCGCCGTGTTCGCCGCGGTCGTCGCCGCCGCGCGCCTGGGCCTGGAGGTCAACGTCACCGGCTGGCTCGCGCTCGCCGAGAACATGCCGTCCGGCTCGGCGACCCGCCCGGGCGACGTGCTGCGCATGTACAGCGGCAAGACCGTCGAGGTGCTCAACACCGACGCCGAGGGCCGGCTGGTCCTGGCGGACGCGCTGTGGGCGGCCTCGCAGGAGAAGCCGGACGCCATCGTGGACGTGGCGACCCTGACCGGCGCCATGGTGCTCGCGCTGGGCAGCCGCACCTTCGGCATCATGGCCAACGACGACGACTTCCGCGCCGTGGTGCGGGAGGCCGCCGAGGAGGCGGGCGAGCCGGCGTGGCCGATGCCGCTGCCGGAGCACCTGCGCAAGGGCATGGAGTCGTCGACGGCCGACATCGCCAACATGGGCGAGCGGATGGGCGGCGGCCTGGTCGCCGGTCTGTTCCTGCGCGAGTTCGTCGGCGAGGGCATCACCTGGGCCCACCTCGACATCGCGGGCCCCGCCTTCAACGAGGGCGGCCCCTTCGGCTACACCCCCAAGGGCGGCACCGGTTCCGCGGTGCGCACCCTGGTGCGGCTCGCGGAGCGGGCCGCCGCGGGCGAGCTGAGCTGACACGTCCTCGGGTGACGGGCCTCGTACGCGGGTGCGACGGGGCCCCGTCACCGGGGAGTGGGACGTCTCACACCACGGCCCGGCGTCTCGTACGGCCCCGACAAGTGCGAGGATAGGGCTCGGCAGGACAGGGCCCCACACAAGGGCCGAGAACATAGAGCGGCCGGACACCAGCCGCCGACCGGTCACTGGAGACCGGCGTGGCGCACATGCATGGAGGACGTGACGTGGCGAACGACGCCAGCACCGTTTTCGACCTAGTGATCCTCGGCGGTGGCAGCGGTGGGTACGCCGCGGCCCTGCGCGGGGCTCAGCTGGGCCTGGACGTCGCCCTGATCGAGAAGGGCAAGGTCGGCGGTACCTGCCTGCACAACGGATGCATCCCCACCAAGGCCCTGCTGCACGCGGGTGAGATCGCCGACCAGGCCCGCGAGAGCGAGCAGTTCGGTGTGAAGGCCACCTTCGAGGGCATCGACATCGCGGCCGTCCACAAGTACAAGGACGACGTGATCGCCGGCCTGTACAAGGGGCTTCAGGGGCTGATCGCCTCCCGCAAGATCACCTACATCGAGGGCGAGGGCCGGCTGTCCTCCCCCACCTCCGTCGACGTGAACGGCCAGCGCGTCCAGGGCCGCCACGTCCTGCTGGCGACCGGCTCCGTGCCGAAGTCGCTGCCGGGCCTGGAGATCGACGGCGACCGGATCATCTCCTCCGACCACGCCCTGGTCCTGGACCGCGTGCCCAAGTCCGCGATCGTCCTGGGCGGCGGCGTCATCGGGGTCGAGTTCGCGTCCGCGTGGAAGTCCTTCGGCACCGACGTCACGGTCATCGAGGGCATGAAGCACCTCGTCCCGGTCGAGGACGAGAACAGCTCCAAGCTGCTCGAGCGCGCGTTCCGCAAGCGCGGCATCAAGTTCAACCTGGGCACCTTCTTCGAGAAGGCCGAGTACACCCAGGACGGCGTCAAGGTCACCCTGGCGGACGGCAAGACGTTCGAGGCCGAGGTCCTGCTCGTCGCCGTCGGCCGCGGCCCGGTCTCCCAGGGCCTGGGCTACGAGGAGGCCGGGGTCGCCATGGACCGCGGCTACGTCCTGGTCGACGAGTACATGCGCACCAACGTGCCCACCGTCTCCGCCGTCGGCGACCTCGTCCCGACCCTCCAGCTCGCGCACGTCGGCTTCGCCGAGGGCATCCTGGTGGCGGAGCGGCTGGCCGGTCTCAAGACCGTCCCGATCGACTACGACGGCGTCCCGCGGGTGACGTACTGCCACCCCGAGGTCGCCTCCGTCGGCATCACCGAGGCCAAGGCCAAGGAGATCTACGGCGCGGACAAGGTCGTCGCCCTGAAGTACAACCTCGCGGGCAACGGCAAGAGCAAGATCCTGAAGACCGCGGGCGAGATCAAGCTCGTCCAGGTCAAGGACGGTGCGGTGGTCGGCGTCCACATGGTCGGCGACCGTATGGGCGAGCAGGTCGGCGAGGCGCAGCTGATCTACAACTGGGAGGCGCTGCCGGCCGAGGTGGCCCAGCTGGTGCACGCCCACCCGACGCAGAACGAGGCGCTCGGCGAGGCCCACCTGGCCCTGGCCGGCAAGCCCCTGCACTCCCACGACTGACGCCCTCAGTCACCGGGCGCGACGACACAGACTTCCGCACTTCTAAGGAGCAACCGAAACCATGGCGGTTTCCGTAACCCTTCCGGCGCTCGGTGAGAGCGTCACCGAGGGCACTGTCACCCGCTGGCTGAAGGCCGAGGGCGAGCGCGTCGAGGCCGACGAGCCGCTGCTCGAGGTGTCGACCGACAAGGTCGACACCGAGATCCCGGCCCCTGCCTCCGGCGTGCTGTCCTCCATCAAGGTCGCCGAGGACGAGACGGTCGAGGTCGGCGCCGAGCTGGCCCTGATCGACGACGGCAGCGGCGCCCCCGCGGCCACCGAGGCGCCCGCCGCCGAGCAGGCGGCCCCGCCGGCCCCCGCGCCGGAGCCGCAGGCCGAGCCGTCCACCGAGCAGGCCGCCCCGGCCCCCGCCCCCACCGCCGAGGCCTCGGCCGGCGGCGGTTCCGCGCAGGGCACCGACGTGGTCCTGCCGGCGCTCGGCGAGTCCGTCACCGAGGGCACCGTCACCCGCTGGCTGAAGTCGGTGGGCGACACCGTCGAGGCCGACGAGCCGCTGCTCGAGGTGTCCACCGACAAGGTCGACACCGAGATCCCCGCCCCCGCGTCCGGCACCCTGCTGGAGATCGTGGTCGGCGAGGACGAGACCGCCGAGGTCGGCGCGAAGCTCGCCGTCATCGGCGAGGCCGGCGCCGCCCCGGCCGCGGCCCCCGCCCAGGAGGCCCCGGCCGCCCCGGCGCAGCCCGAGCCCACCCCGGCCCCCGAGCCCACCCCGGCCCCGGAGCCCACCCCGGCTCCCGCCCCGGCGGCTCCGGCTCCGCAGCAGGCCGCTCCGGCCCCGGCCGCCGCCCAGGCCTCGGCGCCCGCTCCTGCCCCGGCGCCCGCGCCGGCCCCGCAGGCGCCCGCCGCCCCGGCCCCGGCCGCCGCCCAGGCCTCGGACGACGGCGCCTACGTCACCCCGCTGGTGCGCAAGCTCGCCGCCGAGAACGGCGTCGACCTGTCCACCGTCAAGGGCACCGGCGTCGGCGGCCGTATCCGCAAGCAGGACGTGCTCGCCGCCGCCGAGGCCGCGAAGGCCGCGGCTCCGGCCCCGGCCGCCGCTGCCGCGCCCGCCGCGAAGAAGGCCCCCACCCTGGAGGCCTCCCCGCTGCGCGGCCAGACCGTGAAGATGCCGCGGATCCGCAAGGTCATCGGCGACAACATGGTCAAGGCCCTGCACGAGCAGGCCCAGCTGTCCTCGGTCGTCGAGGTCGACGTCACCCGTCTGATGAAGCTGCGCGCCCGGGCCAAGGACGCGTTCGCGGCGCGCGAGGGCGTCAAGCTCTCCCCGATGCCGTTCTTCGTCAAGGCCGCGGCGCAGGCGCTGAAGGCCCACGCGCCGATCAACGCCAAGATCAACGAGGCCGAGGGGACCATCACCTACTTCGACACCGAGAACATCGGTATCGCGGTGGACTCCGAGAAGGGCCTGATGACCCCGGTCATCAAGCACGCCGGCGACCTCAACATCGCCGGTATCGCCAAGGCCACGGCGGAGCTGGCGGGCAAGGTCCGTGGCAACAAGATCACCCCGGACGAGCTGTCCGGCGCGACCTTCACCATCTCCAACACCGGGTCGCGCGGCGCGCTCTTCGACACGATCATCGTGCCGCCGGGCCAGGTCGCGATCCTCGGCATCGGCGCCACGGTCAAGCGTCCGGCCATCGTGGAGACGGAGGACGGTCCTGTCATCGGCATCCGCGACATGACGTACCTGACCCTCTCCTACGACCACCGCCTAGTGGACGGCGCCGACGCGGCCCGTTACCTGACGGCGGTCAAGGCGATCCTGGAGGCGGGCGAGTTCGAGGTCGAGCTCGGTCTGTGAACCGGGCGGTGACCCCGGGCCGCTGATCCGGTCCCACGGTGCCCCCGTCCGGAAGCCCTCGCGGCTTCCGGACGGGGGCACCGTCACATGGGGCGTGTAAGTCTCGTCTCACCTGGGCGAAAGCGCCCCCGCGCGCCCCACCCGGGCGGACTCCCGGCCGTATTGTCTATTCGTCAAAGCCCCCCGGGGGCCCGCGGGCCCCGCTAAGGAGCCCGTCATGACCGCGCCCGTCGTCCACTCGCTGCGCGAACAGATCCGCGAGCACATCCTGGAAGGGATCATCAGCGGGCGCTGGAAGCCGGGCGAGCGGATCGTGGAGCGGCGCATCGCGACCGAGCTGGAGGTCAGCCAGACGCCCGTGCGGGAGGCGCTGCGCGAGCTGGAGTCGCTGCGGCTGATCGAGTCGGCGCCGAACAAGGGCGTGCGGGTGCGGAACCTGACGGCGGCCGACCTGGAGGAGAGCTACCCGGTCCGGGCCGGTCTCGAGGCGATCGCGGCGGAGCTGGCGGCGGCGCGGCTGGCGGAGGACTGTTCGGCGCTGGAGCCGCACGTCTCCGCCCTGTACGAGGCGGACCGGCTGTCCGACGGGACCGCCCAGGTGCGGCACACGGTGGGGTTCCACCGGGAGCTGGTGCGGGCGGCGGGGAACTCGGTGCTGCTGCACACGTGGGAGGGGCTGGGGATCGAGGTGTTCACGGCGCTGTCGATACGGTGGCTGGGGACCGTGCAGCAGTCCTACGCGGAGGAGCACGAGGAGCTGGTCGCGGCCTTCCGCCGCCGCGACCCGCGTATCGCGGAACTGGTCAAGTCGCATGTGCTGGGGTGTGCGCCGCGGGCCTGAGGGAGTTCGCCCCCGCCGCCCCTTCCCGTCCCGTCCCTGGGGGCTCCGCCCCCAGATCCCCCTCGCGCCCAAGCGGCGGAGCCGCATATCGGGGTACAGCCCCGCGCCCCAGAAGGGGCGCGGGGAACTGCGCGATCACGCCCCACCGGCCCGCGGTCGCCACTCCGCCGCACCTCCCGTGCTCTTCCGCGCCACACCCCCCTCACCTGCGCAAACGCACCGAATCGCCGTCACCGCGTGCCACCGCCGGAGGCACCCCGTGCCGACTTTCTCCGGATCGAGCGATTTTGCCCCTCAACCCTTTGATCGATCATCGATCACGGAGTTATTGTCGCCTGCGGACTTCCACCGAAGTCCGCAGCCCTGTCCTGCCAAAGACAAAGGGCACCCCCGAACCCTTCTGAGGGCACCCCCTTCGACTGAGGAAGGCGGCGACATGACCGACCCCAACGCCATCCAGCCGAGCGAGCTCGACCAGCTCCCGGACCGCGACCCCGAGGAGACCGCCGAATGGCAGGCCTCCCTGGACGCCGTGACCGCGGCGGCCGGGCCGCACCGTGCCGCGTACCTGATGCGGCGCACGCTGGAGCGTGCCGAGGGCGCCGGCGTCGCGCTGCCCAAGCTGCTCGAGACCGACTACGTCAACACCATCCCCACCGCGGCCGAGCCCGCCGTGGACGGCGACGAGGCGATGGAGCAGCGCATCACCGCCTGGAACCGCTGGAACGCGGCGGCGATGGTGACCCGCGGCAGCAAGTACGGCGTGGGCGGCCACATCGCCACCTTCGCCTCGGCCGCGTGGCTCTACGAGACCGGCTTCAACCACTTCTTCCGCGGCAAGGAGGGGGACGGCTCAGGCGACCAGCTCTACATCCAGGGCCACGCCTCCCCCGGCATCTACGCCCGCGCGTTCCTCGACGGCCGGATCGGCGAGGAGCAGCTCGACAACTTCCGCCGTGAGGCGGGCGGCAACGGCCTGCCGTCCTACCCGCACCCGCGGCGACTGCCCTGGCTGTGGGAGTTCCCCACCGTGTCGATGGGCCTCGGCCCGATCTCCGCGATCTACCAGGCGCGCTTCAACCGCTACCTGACCAGCCGCGGCATCAAGGACGTCTCCGACTCCCACGTGTGGGCGTTCCTCGGCGACGGCGAGATGGACGAGCCCGAGTCGACGACCGCGCTCACCCTGGCCTCCCGCGAGCAGCTGGACAACCTGACCTTCGTCGTCAACTGCAACCTGCAGCGCCTCGACGGCCCGGTCCGCGCCAACTTCAAGATCGTGCAGGAGCTGGAGGCCCAGTTCCGCGGCGCCGGCTGGAACGTGATCAAGACCCTGTGGGGCACCGCCTGGGACGAGCTGTTCCAGCTCGACACCACGGGCGCCCTGGTCCGCCGTCTGCGCGAGGTGCCGGACGCGCAGGTGCAGACGTACCAGACGCGCGACGCCGCCTACATCCGCGAGGACTTCTTCGGCAAGGACCCGGCGCTCGTCGAGATGGCGAAGCTGCTGAGCGACGACAAGATCCTCGAGTGCTTCCACTTCTCCCGCGGCGGCCACGAGTCCCGCAAGGTGTACGCCGCGTACAAGGCCGCGCTCTCCCACAAGGGCGCGCCGACCGTGATCCTGGCGCAGACCGTCAAGGGCCACACCCTCGGTGAGGGTTTCGCGTCGAAGAACGCCAACCACCAGATGAAGAAGCTGACGGTGGACGAGTTCAAGGCGATGCGCGACCGTCTGGAGCTGCCGATCGCGGACTCGCAGTTCGCCGACGGCGTGGTGCCCTACGCGCACCCGGGCGCCGACTCCCCCGAGGTCCGCTACCTCCAGGAGCGCCGCGCCGCCCTCGGCGGCCCCGCCCCGGCCCGCCGCGTACACCCGGTCACGCCGCTGCCGCAGCCGGCCGACAAGGCGTTCTCCGCGTTCGACAAGGGCTCCGGCTCGCAGAACGTGGCCACCACGATGGCGTTCGTCCGCCTGGTCAAGGACCTCGTCCGCGACAAGGAGACCGGCAGGCGCTGGGTGCCGATCGTCCCCGACGAGGCGCGCACCTTCGGCATGGAGAGCCTCTTCCCGTCCCTCGGCATCTACTCGCCGATGGGTCAGACGTACGAGCCGGTCGACCGTGACCAGCTGATGTACTACAAGGAAGCCAAGAACGGCCAGATCTTCAACGAGGGGATCACCGAGGCCGGCGCCATGGCCGAGTTCATCGCCGCGTCGACGTCGTACTCGACGCACGGCGAGACGATGATCCCGTTCTACATCTACTACTCGATGTTCGGCTGGCAGCGCACCGGCGACCAGATGTGGCAGCTCGGCGACCAGCTGGGCCGCGGCTTCCTGGTCGGCGCGACCGCGGGCCGCACCACGCTGACCGGTGAGGGCCTGCAGCACGCCGACGGCCACTCCCCCGTCATCGCGGCGACCAACCCGGCCGCCCTGACGTACGACCCGGCGTTCGCGTACGAGGTCGCGGTCATCGTCAAGGAGGGTCTGCGCCGGATGTTCGGCGAGGCCGGGCCGGACGAGGACCAGAACGTCTTCTACTACCTGACGGTCTACAACGAGCCGCTGCCGCAGCCCGCGAAGCCGCAGGCGGCGGGCGTCGACGAGGGCATCGTCAAGGGCCTGTACCGCTTCAACACGGCGGAGTCCGCGGGCCTCTCCCCCGCCGCGAACGCCCCGCGCATCCAGCTGCTGGGTTCCGGCACGGCGATCCACTGGGCGCTGAAGGCGCAGCGGATGCTCGCCGAGGAGTGGGGTGTGTCCGCCGACGTGTGGTCCGCCACCTCGTGGACCGAGCTGCGGCGCGACGCGATGGAGGCCGACGAGGCCCTGCTGCGTGGCGAGGACCGCACGCCGTACGTCCGGCAGGCGCTCCAGGGCGCCGAGGGCCCGGTGCTGGCGGTGTCCGACTACATGCGCCAGGTCCCGGACCAGATCGCGCAGTGGGTCGAGCAGGACTACACCTCGCTGGGCGCCGACGGCTTCGGTCTGTCGGACACCCGTGAGGCGGCCCGCCGCCACTTCGGCGTGGACGCCGAGTCCATCGTCGTCGCCGCCCTGGCCCAGCTCGCCCGCCGCGGCGAGGTGCAGGCCACCGCGGTGAAGGAGGCCCGGGAGAAGTACGGGCTGTAAGGCCCGAGTTGCGGGAGGTCCCCGTCGTCACGCGTATGCGCGTGACGACGGGGACCTCTTGCATGATGGGCGCATGCGTGCTGCCCGGTTGATCAAGATGGTGCTGCTGCTGCAGTCCCGGCCCTCCATGACCGCCGCCGAACTGGCCCAGGAGCTGGAGGTGTCGGAGCGTACGGTCACCCGTGACGCGCAGGCGCTGTCGGACGCGGGTGTGCCGGTGTACGCGGACCGGGGCCGGATCGGCGGCTACCGGCTGGTCGGCGGGTACCGGACCCGGCTGACGGGGCTGGCCCGCAGCGAGGCGGAGGCGCTGTTCCTCTCCGGGGTGCCGGGCGCGCTGCGTGAGATGGGCCTGGAGGACGCTGCCTCGGCGGCCCGGCTGAAGGTGTCGGCCGCGCTGCTGCCGTCGCTGCGGGACGCCTCCCGGACGGCCGCGCAGCGGTTCCACCTGGACGCGCCGAACTGGTTCCGGGAACCCGAGACGCCGGAGCTGCTGCCGGCCGTGGCGGACGCGGTGTGGGACGACCGGCGGATCGGCGCCCGCTACCGGCGCGGTTCCGGGGAGCGGCGGCACGAGGTGGAGCGGGAGCTGGAGCCGTACGGGCTCGTGCTGAAGGCGGGCGTCTGGTACCTGTGCGCACGGGTCGCGGGGCGGGACTCCTTCCGGGTGTACCGGATCGACAGGTTCACGGCGGTGGAGCCGCGTGAGGAGCGGTTCGAACGGGCGGAGGACTTCGACCTGCCGGCGTTCTGGGAGGAGCGGGCGGAGCAGTTCGCGCGGTCGATCCTGCGGGCGGAGGTGGTGGTGCGGCTCTCGGCGGAGGGGGTGCGGAGGCTGCCGTACGCGGTGGACCCGGGGGTGGCGCGGGAGGTGCTGAAGGGGGTGGCCGCGCCCGGGGACGGGGAGTGGGTGACCGTGACCTTGCCGGTGGAGTCGGAGGAGGTGGCTCGGATGCAGTTGGCTTCGCTGGGGGCGGAGGTGGAGGCTCTGGAGCCGGTGTCGTTGCGGGAGTTCTTCGCCTCCGAGGCGGAGAGGCTGGTGCGGTTGTACCGGGGGTGAGGGCCCTTTTCCCCCTCCGCCCCTTCCCCTCCCGTCCCTGGGGCCCGCGCCCCCGGACCCCCGTTTGCGCAGTTCCCCGCGCCCCTGGGGGGTACTTGGGTCGATGCTTGTTCCGTGATGGACGAGACGGAGTTCTGGGCGTTGGTGGACGGGGCTCGGGAGGATGCCGAAGGGGATCCCGAGGAGCAGGCCGATCTGCTCGTGGAGCGGCTCGTGCTGCTGGACCCCGAGGCCGTGCTGGACTTCGCCCGTCACTTCGAGGCGCGCTACCAGCGCGCGTACCGCTGGGACCTGTGGGGCGCCGCGTGGGTGCTGCTGGACGGAGCCAGCGACGACGCCTTCGACTTCTTCCGGTGCTGGCTCATCGGCCAGGGCCGTGAGGTGTTCGAGGGCGCGCTGCACGACCCGGACGCGCTCGCCGAGCTGCTCGACGACTTCGACGAGGAGATCGACGGGGACGCCGAGGACCTGGGTTACGCGGCCGACGAGGCGTACGAGCAGCTCACCGGGCTGGTGATGCCCGACCTCGGCCTCCCTCCGGCCCCCGAGGAGCCGGAGGGCACGCCGCTCGACTTCGAGAACGAGGCGCTGCTCGCCACGCGCTACCCGCGGCTGTGGGAGAGGTTCCGCGGGGACTGAGCCGCGGGGCGCGGGCGCCGAGCGCCGGTCACAGGCGCCTGTGGGGGCTCTGCGCGTGGCGCAGGGGGGCCGCGTTGGCCTGCATGAGGGCGGAGGCCGTGGAGGCCGCGGGGCCGAGGACGACGGCCGCGGCGGCGCACAGGGCGGTCCAGGGGCGGCGCAGGGCGTCCGCCCAGGTGGTACTTCGGTCAGGGGTGTCGCTCATGGGCTCAGCTCTTCGTTCGGTGCGCGGTCTTCCAGTTCGACGCGCTCTGTGTCGGTGCCGGTGTCCCGGTCGGTGCCGGTGCCGGCGTCGCGGCCCTGGATGCGGGCCGCGAGGTCCCTGATCTCCGGGAGCCGCGCGTGCAGGGCGGCGCCCGGGCAGTCGGTCATGTAGCCGTCGCTGTGCCCCGCGACGGCGGGCAGGGTGGCGGTGGTGCCGGCCGCGTAGCGGCTGCCGCCGTTGCTGGAGACCAGCCGCACCTCGGAGCGCGGGTCGGTGCCGGAGGGGCCGAGCTTCCAGGCGGTCACGGCGGCGATCGAGCGCAGCATCTCGTCCGGCACCTCCGCGCCCTCGGTGAAGGTGCCGAGGGCGGCGATGCCCGCGGTGCGGTGGTTGAAGCCCTGGGTGTGGGCGCCGGTGACGGGCCGGTCGGTGCCGCCGGCGCGGCCCTCGTAGACGGTGCCGCAGCGGTCGACGACGAAGTTGTAGCCGAGGTCGTCCCAGTCGCGGCCCTGGGTCTGCCCCTCGTACAGCGCCCGGATGATGCCGGGGGCGTCGGCGCAGTCGTACCCGTTGGGCGAGTCGGTGTGGTGGACGAACACGGCGACGACCTGGTCGTCGTAGCGCGGCGGGGGCTGGTCGCGGGCCGCGTCGCCGAGCCATGCCGCGCGCGCCACGATGTCCGGCCGGGGGGCGTGGAAGGCGGGTACGGGGCGGGCGGCGGGCTCGGAGGACTCGGCGGCCCGTTCGACGCCGTAGGCGCTCAGCACCAGCGCGACGGCCGCGGCCGCGCCCGGCACGAAGCCGAGGGGCACGGTGACCGTTCTCGGCAGCCGCGAGGAGCCGGGCTCGCCGGGTATCCGGGCCGGGCGGGGCTTCCGCGCGCCGCGCGGTCTCCTGGGGACACGCATGGTCCCACTGTGGGGCGGGCCACAGCGGCACGCGACGTCTGCTCCGCCAGTCGGTGGACGGCCGGTGGAACCATCGTCCCGGTGCGTGACGTTTTCCCCAGTACACGCGCGCCTCGTGGGCGGCTCTCCCGGGTCCGGCGGGCGCGCGGCTGATCACGTGGCCCCCGGGCCCCGTACTGAGGGTCGTGGTCCCGAGAGAAAGGCGGCGTGCGTGGATCTGCTCGACATCCTGCTGATGCTGGTCGTCCTGGCCTATGCGGCGTCCGGTTACCGGCGTGGACTGGTGGCCGGCTGTGTGTCCCTGGCCGGTTTCGTGGGCGGCGCGGTCGTCGGCGTGTGGATCCTGCCGTGGGTGATGGACCTGGTGACACCGGGGACCACCCGGGCGACGGTCACCGCGGTGTTCACGGTGCTGCTGCCGGCCGTCGTGGGGCACGAACTGGCGGGGCGGCTGGGGCTGCGGCTGCGCCGGGAGCTGGACCGCGGCCCGCTGCGGGTGGCGGACGGGATCGGCGGGGCCGCGGCGAACGCGGTGGCGGTGCTGATCGTGGCGTGGGTGGCGGCGAGCGTGCTGGGCGCGTCCTCGTCGCCGCTGGTGACGTCGGCGATCCGGGACTCACGGCTGCTGGGCGCGGTGCAGGACGCGATGCCGGACACCACGCCTGCGTGGTTCTCACGGGCGACGTCGGCGCTGACCGAGGCGGGTTTCCCGCAGGTGTTCAACCCGTTCGAGAACGAGTCGACCGCCGAGGTCGCCGCGCCGACCGGGGACAACGTGACGGCGGCCGCCACCCGCGCGGCGCAGCGCAGCACGGTGAAGGTGGAGGGCGTGGCCGGCACTCAGGGCCGCGAGGGCAGCGGATTCGTGTACGCGCGGGAGCGCGTGATGACCAACGCGCACGTGGTGGCGGGCATCGACCAGCCGACCGTGCGGGTGGGCGGCGTCGGGCGGACGTACGAGGCGCGGGTGGTGCTGTTCGACGCGCGGACCGACGTGGCCGTGCTGTACGTGCCGGAGCTGACGGCGCCGGTGCTGGCGTTCGAGGACGACGCGGAGCGGGGCGCGGCGGCGGTGGTGGCGGGCTATCCGCAGGACGGCGACCTGAACCTCCAGGCGGCGACGGTCGCGGCGCGGGTGGAGGCGCGCGGGCAGAACATCTACAACGACGCGCCGGTCACCCGGGAGATCTACTCGATCCGCTCCACGGTCCGCCCGGGCAACTCGGGCGGACCGCTGCTGACCACCGACGGGCGGGTGTTCGGCGTGGTGTTCGCGCGCTCCACGTCGGACGCGGAGACGGGGTACGTGCTGACGGCGGACGAGGTGGCCGACGAGGCCGCGCGGGCGGCCACGGCGACCGGTCCGGTGGACACGGGACAGCCGGTGACGTCGTAGCGGGAGCCGCTCAGAGGAGGCTCCGCCCCATCAGGACGTCGTCCACGTAGCGCCCGCCGACGTGGAACTCGCCGGGCAGCACGCCCTCCACGACGAAGCCCTCGGACGCGTACAGCGTGCGGGCGACGGTGTTGGGGCCGAGGACGCGCAGGGTGATCCGGCGGGCCCCCCGGCGGCGGGCCTCCTCGACGGCGGCCCGCACCAGGACACGGCCGGTGCCCTTGCCGCGCGCCTCCTCGGCGACGGCGAGGCCGCGGATCTGCAGGACGTGCGCGTTGGTCGGCATTCCGGTGGGGTGGCCGAGGCGGACGTAGCCCACGACCCGTCCGTCGTGCTCGGCGACGAGATGGGCGTCCGGGCCGCAGGTCGGGTGGAAGAAGGGTTCGTCGGGTGCGGGCGGCTCGGGCCGGACCTCGTGCAGCGGCGACCAGGACTCGCGGTCCAGGCGGGCCAGGGCGGCCTCGTCGTCGGGTCGGGCGGGACGTATGAGCGGTTGCGGCATGCGCGTCACTCTAGGACTCCGTGTGCCGTCCTCACCGTGAATATCGCCGCGTCCGGGGCAGGATGGACGCCATGGAACATGCGCGGATCGCGGTGGCCGGGGCGTCCGGACTGATCGGCTCTGCCCTGGCGCGGTCGCTGACGGCGGACGGGCACACGGTGCTGCGGCTGGTGCGCCGGGCACCCCGGTCGGCGGACGAGGTCCGCTGGGACCCCGGCCGCGGGACCGTGGACGCGGCGGGGCTCGCCGGGTGCGACGCGGTGGTGAACCTGGCGGGTGCCGGGGTCGGCGACCGGCGCTGGACGGACGCGTACAAGGAGCTGATCCGTTCCAGCCGGGTGCGGGGCACGACCGCGCTCGCCGAGGCGGTCGCCGGGCTGCCCGAGGACGCCCGGCCGCGGGTGTTCCTGAACGGCAGCGCGATCGGCTACTACGGCGAGACCGGCGACCGTGCGGTGGACGAGGACGCGCCTCCGGGCGAGGGGTTCTTGCCGCAGGTCTGCGTGGAGTGGGAGGCCGCCGCGGCGCCGGCCCGGGAGGCGGGCGTGCGGACGGTGTTCGCGCGCACGGGGCTCGTGGTGGCGCCCGGGGGCGGGGCGTGGGGGCGGCTGTTCCCGCTGTTCCGGGCCGGTCTGGGCGGGCGGCTCGGGAACGGGCGGCAGTACTGGTCGTACATCGCGCTGCACGACGAGGTGGCGGCGCTGCGGCATCTGCTGGACACCGAGGGGCTGTCGGGGCCGTTCAACCTGACGGCGCCCGAGCCGCTGACGAACCGTGAGATCACCGCGGCGATGGCGCACGTGCTCCGGCGTCCCGCCGTGTTCGCGGTGCCGGCGCCGGTGCTGCGGACGGTGCTCGGCGAGATGGCGGGGGACGTGCTGGGCAGCGCCCGGGTGGTTCCGGCGCGGCTGCTGGAGTCGGGGTTCCGGTTCGCCTTCCCGCGGATCGAGGGGGCGATCAGGGCGGCGCTGTAGGGGGCGGGGCGAGGGCGGCGGGCGACCTCTTCTGATCCTCTGCGCCCGCGTCGTGTCCACCGGGGGCGCGTATGCGACCGTCGTGCGCCCGTGCACTGTGCGTGCGCGCCTGACCCGGCAGCAGAGTACGGACCTAACCTCGAGCCGAACTCGGGTATCCCTGGGGCCTGTTGAGGGCATGACGTCTCCAGCGCCCGCGCAACCTCGAGGAGGGGCACGTGCTAGAGCCCACGTACCAGGCGGACGTCGTCGTCGTGGGAGCCGGGGTGGCCGGACTCTCCGCGGCACGTCGACTGACCAGCGCAGGAGTCTCCACCGTCGTCCTGGAGGCCGCCCATGAGGTGGGGGGCCGCATGGCGACCGAGAAGGTCGACGGCTTCCGTCTCGACAGAGTCGGCCGGCTGCTGTCCACGGCCTGCGTCGAACTGCACGTCACCCCGGGGCTGGAGGATCTGGTGCTGCGGCCGTTCGCGCCCGGTGTCCTGCTGCACAGCGACGGGCGACATCATCGCGCCGGCGTGCAGCCGGGCAACCGGCGCGCACGTGGCGCACGGAGCGCGAGGGGCGCACTTCACGCGGTGCGCGCCCTGGCGAGCGCCCCCCTGCCGGGGCCGCGCAGGCCGGCCGCGGTGCCCGGACGGCAGGTGTCCGTGCCCCGCCACCGGGGCGGCGCCCCGCTGGGCACGACGCTGGACCAGGCGCGGCTGGGCGCCGCGCTGAACCGGCTGGCGGGCACGTCGGTGGAGCGGCTGCTGGCCCGCCCGGAGACGACCGCCGCCGAGGCGCTGCACGGCCGGGGTCTGCCCGCCCGCACCGTCGACGGCTTTCTGCGCCCGCTGCTCGCCGCCCTGTTGTGCGACCCCGAGCTCACCACGTCCAGCAGGTCGGCGGACCTCGCGCTGCGGGACTTCGCGAGCGGGCGGCTGTGCCTGCCGGAGGGCGGGGCGGAGGCGCTGCCGCAACTGCTGGCGCGGTCGCTGCCGCCGGGCACGGTGCGCACGGGCGTGCGGGTCACCTCGGTCTCGACGACCTCGGTCACCACCGCGGAGCACGGGGAGTTCCGGTGCGCGGCCGTGCTGGTCGCGACCGGCGCGCGGGACGCGGTGGAGCTGCTGCCGGGGCTGCGGGTGCCGGACTTCCACCCGGTGACGGTCGTGCACCACACCACCGACGAACCGCCGGGCACGGGCGCCTCGCTGCTGCTGGACGCGGACCGGGGCGGACCGGTGGCGCACACGGCGGTCGTCAGCGCGGTCGACCCGTCCCGCGCCCCCGCCGGCCGCACGCTGGTGACCTCCACGGTCCTCGGCCCGGCCACGGCGGACACCGACACGGCCGTGCGGGCACACCTGGCACGGCTGTACGGGGTGGCGACGACGCGCTGGGAGACGCTGGCGGTGCGTCACACCGCCGACGCGGTCCCGGCGATGCGCCCGCCGCACGACCTGCGCCGTCCGGTACGGCTCCTGGCCGGCCTGTACGTCTGCGGCGACCACCGCGACAGCGGCGCGGTCCAGGGCGCCCTCCGCTCCGCGGACCGCGCGGCCACGGCCCTCCTGACCGACCTGGGTGTGAGCCGCCCCCTCCACACGGCCGACCCCCTCCCCACAGCCCGGGCAGCCTGACCCTGCAGACCGGCACCCGCCGACGGTGAAAACACCCTCGGCGGGTGCCTTCCAGCCACCCCGCGCAGGCGGCACCTCCGCAGCGGCGGGTGCGGGCGGTCCGTGGCTGGTCGCGCAGTTCCCCGCGCCCCTGAGGGGCGTCACCGGCACCGCGCTCACGCCGAGCTGCGCGAACTCCCCCGCCCGACCCCGACACCCCGCGCCTCTCAGACGAACGTGGTCGCGACCCTGTCCCGGTACGTCCGCACGGCTCCCGCATCCCGATACGGCTCCAGCCTCCGCTCGAAATCGCGCACGTACTCCACCGCCCGCACCGACCGCATCTCCCCCGCCTGCGCGGCAGCCTCCGCCGCCAGCTGGCACGCCTGATCCAGCTCCCCCAGCCCGAGCCGCGCGGTGGCGAGCACGACCCGGCAGAACAGCCGGCTGCGCGCATACCCCGGCGCCCGCAACTGCAGCGACCGCTCCGCGTGCTGAGCCGCCGCCCGGAACTGCTGCAGATCCCGGTGGCAGTGCCCGAACTCGTCGGCCAGCTGGGCCTCGTCGAAGAACCGCGCCCAGTGCGGCACCTCGTCCCCGGGCCGCGCCGCGTCCAGTGCGCGTTCCGCGCGGACCAGCGCGGCCGTGCAGGCCCTCACCTCCCCGAGCACCCCGTGCCCGCGCGCCTCGGCGGCGTGCAGCAGGGCCTGGACGGCGGGCGGGGCGGAGCTGCCCATGCCCTGCTGGGCGACCCGGGCGAGCTGCACGGCCTCCCGCCCGTGGCCGAGGTAGACGGCCTGGCGGCTCATGGTGACCAGCACGTACGCCCCGTACGCCCGGTCGCCGGCCGCCTGCGCCAGTCGCAGCGCCTGGACGAAGTACCGCTGGGCGAGCCCGTGCGCGGCGATGTCGAACGAGGTCCAGCCGGCCAGCCGGGTCAGGTCGGCCGCGGCGGCGAAGAGCCGGCGGCCCGTCTGCTCGCCGTAGGTGCCCCGCAGCATCGGTTCGAGCTCGTGCTCCAGGTAGCGCACGAGGGCCTGGCGGGCGTGGCCGCCGCCGTACGCGTCGTCGAGGGTGCGGAACAGCTCGCCGACGGAGCGCAGCGCGGCGATGTCGCCGCCGGTGACCCGGTAGCCGGGCGCGCGGTCGGCCGCCCCGCGCCGGCGGGCGGCGATCTCGGCGGGCGTCACGGGCCGCACCGGGGGACGGCCCTGGGCGGGCACCCGGACCGGCTCGGCGCGGGCGACCTTCTCGTCGGGCCGTCCGATCAGCCAGTCGCGGCTGGGCACCACGAGGCCCGCCGAGGTGAACGCGATCTTCCGCAGCTCGGCGTGGCTGCCGGAGTCCTTGCGCCACAGCCCGCTGACGATGTCGACGGCCTCCTCGGGGGAGGCCGCGAACTCCAGTCCCGCGTAGACCGGCGCGCAGGCGTCCAGTCCGAGGTCCTGGGCGGTGAGCCTGCGGCCGAGGCGCCGGGTGAACACCTCCGCGATGAGCGCCGGGGTCGTCCCGCGCGGCTGCTGTCCGCGCAGCCAGCGGGTGACGGAGGTCTTGTCGTATCTCAGGTCGAGTCCGTGTTCGAGACCGAGCTGGTCCACGCGACGGGCGAGTCCCGCGTTGGAGAACCCCGCTTCTGCGATGAGCGCGGCGAGCTGGCGGTTGGGGGTGCGCTGCGCGGGTCGTTCCGTCATCTGCGGTGCGGTCTCCTGCCTTCCGGCTGTCGGTCTGTCCGGATTGCCTGTGAGCAGTCCTTATGGCCTCGTGGTCGGCGCGAATGTAGCGGAGCGTGAGCACCTGATCGCAGAGATCAACAGGCATTCATCCGATCGTGTGAGGATTGGTCCGAAGCTGACGACTACGGGCGGACAGCACTGGCGACGACCGACAGCCGGAGGTCCGTCGAACGGTCGTACAGTGGCGTGGGCGCGTTTCGCGCCTGACGACCTTCGAGGGAGGCGTTTGCCGTGGGTGAGTTGCGGTTCGTCCGGATGGGCTTCGGTGACGAGGCGGTGGACTACCAGGCGGCCTGGGACGAACAGCGCCGGGTGCACGCCGCACGGTTCGCCGACGAGGTGCCCGACACCGTGATCCTGCTGGAGCACCCGCCCGTCTACACCGCCGGGCGGCGCACGGAGGACAGCGAGCGGCCCCTCGACGGCACCCCCGTCATCGACGTGGACCGCGGCGGCAAGATCACCTGGCACGGTCCTGGCCAGCTGGTGGGCTATCCCATCCAGAAGCTGCCCCGCCCGGTGGACGTGGTCGCGCACGTCCGGCGCCTGGAGGAGGCACTGATCCGCACCTGTGCGGAGTTCGGCCTGGAGACCACCCGGGTCGAGGGCCGCAGCGGCGTGTGGGTGCTGGGCGACCCGGTCGAGCAGCGGCCCGCCCTCGGGGGGCTCTCCCTGGACTTCGACCCCCGGATGCAGGACGAGGAGTTCGACCCCCGGCTCAACGGCCCGGAGTACGCGCCCTCCAACGCAGGCCAGCGCCGCGAGGACCGCAAGATCGCCGCCATCGGCATCCGGGTCGCCAAGGGCGTCACCATGCACGGCTTCGCGCTGAACGTGAACCCCGACAACAAGTGGTTCGACAAGATCATCCCGTGCGGCATCCGGGACGCGGGCGTCGCCTCCCTGGCGAACGAGCTGGGGCGCGACGTCACGATCGAGGAGGTGCTGCCCGTCGTGGAGCGCCACCTGAAGGACGTGCTGGAGAACGCCGACCTGAGGCCGCGCGTGGTCGAGAAGGCCCCGGCGGCCGCCACCGCGTCCGGCGTCTGAGGGCCGTCCGGGCTTTCACATCCACGGGCGTACGCTTGAGACGCCGAAGAATCAATCGCTAGGAGCCGGTCGTGTCCGCAGTCGCACCCGACGGACGCAAGATGCTGCGCCTGGAGGTCCGCAACAGCCAGACCCCCATCGAGCGCAAGCCCGAGTGGATCAAGACCCGGGCGAAAATGGGCCCCGAGTACTCCAAGATGCAGAACCTGGTCAAGAGCGAGGGTCTGCACACCGTCTGCCAGGAAGCCGGCTGCCCCAACATCTACGAGTGCTGGGAGGACCGCGAGGCGACCTTCCTCATCGGCGGCGACCAGTGCACCCGGCGCTGCGACTTCTGCCAGATCGACACCGGCAAGCCCGAGGCCCTGGACCGGGACGAGCCGCGCCGCGTCGGCGAGTCGGTCGTCACGATGGACCTGAACTACGCCACCATCACCGGCGTCGCCCGCGACGACCTGGAGGACGGCGGCGCCTGGCTGTACGCGGAGACCGTGCGCCAGATCCACGCGCAGACCGCGGACCGCGCCGAGGGCCGCACCAAGGTCGAACTGCTGGCCCCCGACTTCAACGCCGTCCCCGAGCAGCTCGCGGAGGTCTTCTCCTCACGCCCCGAGGTCTTCGCGCACAACGTGGAGACGGTCCCCCGGATCTTCAAGCGGATCCGCCCCGGCTTCCGCTACGAGCGCTCCCTGAAGGTCATCACCGAGGCCCGTGACTTCGGCCTGGTCACCAAGTCCAACCTGATCCTCGGCATGGGTGAGACCCGCGAGGAGGTCAGCGAGGCGCTGAAGCAGCTGCACGACGCCGGCTGCGAGCTGGTCACCATCACCCAGTACCTGCGCCCCTCCGTGCGCCACCACCCCGTGGAGCGCTGGGTGAAGCCGCAGGAGTTCGTGGAGCTGAAGGACGAGGCCGAGCAGATCGGCTTCTCCGGTGTGATGTCCGGGCCGCTGGTCCGCTCCTCGTACCGCGCCGGCCGGCTGTACCAGATGGCGATCGAGAAGCGGGGCGCCTTCGTCGCCTCCCAGGCGGTCTGAGCACGGCTGCGGGACCTACCCGCGTCCGCGCGGCCCTGCCCCGCTGCCCCACCGCCATGCTGTGAATTCACGCACAAGGCTCTACCGGCGGGTAGTGGCCGAGAGAACGCGGTCCCGGCCGTCCTCCCAGTTGAGGGCACAGGCCGGGGCCGCGTCGGCGTTCCGGTCCCCGGCGCGAAGGCTTCATGCCTGTTTGACCGGTCGGTCACGCCCTGGTAACACCAGGCAGTGACCCTGGTATCACCGCACGCCACCATTGCCCGCCGGCATCGAGGGAGACCGTCACCATGCAGGCCGCGCCCGTCCGCGCCACCGCCATCCCGTCCCTCACCACCGCTCTGCGCGCCGTGGAGTCCCTGCTGATGAGCGGCGGCCAGCGCACCGCACGGCGCAACGCCTGGACGTCCGTTCTGGAGGACCGCCGCCGCGCCAAGGACCGGGTCGAGGCACAGCGCGTCCTCGACCAGACCCTGATCGCCCGCCCCTGAGCCCGGCCGCTCCGGGGCGACCCGGCACTGCCGTCGAACGCGCTCCGGGGGACACGTAGACTTCATGCCATGGCGAGGAAGGAAACCGCAGCGGACGCTGCGAACCCCGGGCGACTGAAGCAGATCGCCCTGACCTACAAGATGACCCGCAGGGCCGACAAGAAGATCGGTCTTGTACTCGCGGCTGTCGGAATCGTCACCTTCGGTGTCTTCCTCGCGATCGGTTTCTTGATCGGGCACCCCATCTATCTCGGCCTCCTGGGCTTCCTGCTCGCCTTCCTCGCGACGGCGATCGTGTTCGGCCGCCGTGCCGAACGGGCGGCCTTCGGACAGATGGAGGGGCAGCCGGGCGCCGCCGCGGCCGTGCTCGACAACATCGGCCGAGGCTGGACGACGACCCCGGCGGTCGCGATGAACCGCAACCAGGACGTGGTGCACCGCGCGGTCGGCAAGGCCGGCATCGTGCTGATCGCCGAGGGCAACCCGAACCGGGTGAAGAGCCTGCTGGCCGCCGAGAAGAAGCGGATGAACCGCATCGTCGCGGACGTGCCCGTGCACGACCTGATCGTGGGCACCGGCGAGGGCCAGGTGGAGCTGAAGAAGCTCCGCACCACCATGCTGAAGCTGCCGCGCGTCCTCACCGGCCCGCAGGTCACCGCGACCAACGACCGGCTGCGCGCGCTGGGTGATCTGATGAGCAACATGCCGCTCCCGAAGGGGCCGATGCCGAAGGGCATGAAGCTGCCGAAGGGCGGCGGCCAGCGGGGCCGCTGAGACTGGCGGGCGCCGACACGACGAGGACGGGGCGCCGGAATGCGAATTCCGGCGCCCCGTCCTCGTCGTGTCAGGGCGTGTGCCTGGTCGTGTCAGCGCGTGTGCGCGGGCCGGGTGAGGGCGTGTGCGCGGGCCGGGTCAGATGCGGACCTCGACCGTGCGGGCCAGCCGGTCGTGCAGGCCGCGGCCGTCGCGGTCCCAGACGAGCGCGGGGATCGCGAGGCACAGCAGCACCGAGCGCAGCAGACCGCGCAGCGGCTGCACCCGGCCGCTGTCGACGGCGACCACGCGCAGTCCGAAGAGCCGCTTGCCGGGCGTGAAGCCGAGGGTGCCGACGGTGAGCACGCTCAGCACCAGGAACACCAGCAGCGCCCAGTTGCCGGTGCGGGCGTCGTAGCCGTCGGTGAACAGACCGTATGCGATCAGGAGGCACAGGCCCCAGTCCACGGCGAGGGCGCCGATCCTGCGGCCGGGGCGTGCGATCGAGCCCGGCCCCTGCTCCGGCAGCCCCAACTGCTCACCCCGGTAACCGAAGTCGGCACCGGCCTCCTCCATGGCCGCGCGCGGGCCGGACAGCCATGATCCGATTGCTTGCCTGTTGTCCACCCGTCCACGGTACTGCGACCGGAAATGACCGGGAGACGGCGGGGTGTGCCGGAGCTACCGTGGGAGAGGCGCTGGTTAACTTGTGCGAAACAAACGGGTCACGCCCGAGAAATGACCCGTCCCTAGGGTCGAGTGCAGCGTGTGCCCCCCGCACTGGCCGCACGAACGATCTACCACCCCGGCGGGACGGTCGGGAGTAGGAGGAGCTGGATGTTCCAGAACGCCGACGAGGCCAAGAAGTTCATCGCGGACGAGGACGTCAAGTTCATCGACGTCCGCTTCTGCGACCTGCCGGGTGTGATGCAGCACTTCACGATCCCGGCGTCGGCCTTCGACCCGGCCGAGGAGCTGGCCTTCGACGGCTCCTCGATCCGCGGCTTCCAGGCCATCCACGAGTCCGACATGGCGCTGCTGCCCGACCTGTCCACCGCGCGGGTCGACCCCTTCCGCCGTGACAAGACGGTCAACATCAACTTCTTCATCCACGACCCGATCACGGGCGAGCAGTACTCCCGTGACCCGCGGAACGTGGCGAAGAAGGCCGAGGCGTACCTGGCCTCGACCGGCATCGCCGACACCGCGTTCTTCGGCCCCGAGGCCGAGTTCTACGTGTTCGACAGCGTGCGCTTCAAGACCTCTGAGAACGAGTCCTTCTACCACATCGACTCCGAGGCGGGCGCCTGGAACACCGGTGCGCTGGAGGACAACCGCGGTTACAAGGTCCGCTACAAGGGCGGCTACTTCCCGGTCCCGCCGGTCGACCACTTCGCCGACCTGCGCGCCGAGATCTCCCTCGAGCTGGAGCGGTCGGGCCTGCAGGTCGAGCGCCAGCACCACGAGGTGGGCACCGCCGGCCAGGCCGAGATCAACTACAGGTTCAACACGCTGCTCGCGGCCGCCGACGACCTGCAGCTCTTCAAGTACATCGTGAAGAACGTCGCCTGGCGCAACGGCAAGACCGCGACCTTCATGCCGAAGCCGATCTTCGGCGACAACGGCTCCGGCATGCACGTCCACCAGTCGCTGTGGGCGGGCGGCGAGCCGCTCTTCTACGACGAGCAGGGCTACGCCGGCCTGTCGGACACCGCCCGCTACTACATCGGCGGCATCCTCAAGCACGCGCCGTCGCTGCTGGCCTTCACCAACCCGACGGTGAACTCGTACCACCGTCTGGTGCCGGGCTTCGAGGCGCCGATCAACCTGGTGTACTCGCAGCGCAACCGCTCCGCGGCCATGCGTATCCCGATCACCGGCTCGAACCCGAAGGCCAAGCGCGTCGAGTTCCGCGCCCCGGACTCCTCCGGCAACCCGTACCTGGCCTTCTCGGCGCTGCTGCTGGCCGGCCTGGACGGCATCAAGAACAAGATCGAGCCGGCCGAGCCGATCGACAAGGACCTCTACGAGCTGGCTCCCGAGGAGCACGCCAACGTGGCCCAGGTCCCGACCTCCCTCGGCGCCGTGCTCGACCGTCTCGAGGCCGACCACGAGTTCCTCCTCCAGGGCGACGTCTTCACGCCGGACCTGATCGAGACGTGGATCGACTACAAGCGCCAGAACGAGATCGCGCCGCTCCAGCTGCGTCCGCACCCGCACGAGTTCGAGCTGTACTTCGACGTGTGACCGGACTCCCGGGTCGGAGCGGGTGACCGCCCGCCCGGACCGTCCGTGGGCCGTCGGCCGGCTCTCCGCCTTCGCGGAGAGCCGGCCGACGGCCTTTTCCCGCGATGTGCAGCGCAGCGTGCCCACAGCGGAGGCGCCTCAGGGCCGGACGGACAGGGTTCGAGCGGCCCAACGTGGTGCTGAGGCCCGTGACCCGTTACCTCTCGAGTGGGTGTCAGTCGCAGCGGGCTCTCACGCCGGGGGCGGCGGCGTTGGCCGGAAAGCTTCCCTCCAGGCCGGTGGGGAGGGATCCTGGGATGACACGGCTGTTCGAGAGAGGTCACGGGGATGTCCGAGCGGGACGACGAGGAGCGCGAGTTCGATCTGCGGTGGGCGGACGGGGCCGCGCACAAGGAGCCCTCGGCCCGCGCGCGGATGCTGGCCGCCCGCTGGAAGGAGAACCCTCCGGGACCGGTGCCGTTCCGCGCCGAGCCCGAGCACCGGGGCTCGACCGGGCGCCGCCCGTGGGTGTCGACGGTGCTGGTGCTCGGCTGTGTCGTCGCGGTGATCCTGCTGCTCGGGTACGCCGGCGTCGGCCCGTACTGACACGGGTCGGCCGCCCTGGGCGACGGCGACCGCCGGCGGGGTGCGGGAGGCGCGCAGGGCGGGCGCCGTGCCCGCCGCCGCGGTCACCAGGACGAGGGCGGCGAGAACCGTCGCGAGCTGCCCCGCCGGCACCGTGAACGGGACGCTCACCTCGGCGACCCGCACCAGGAGCCACGAGTACGGCAGGCCCGGCGCCAGGCCGAGGATCCCGCCCGGGACGCCGTGGAGGGCGCACTCCAGGGTGACCATGCGGTGCACGGCGGCAGCGTTCGCCGGCCGCGACGAACCGGACGCGCTGCTCCTGCGGCACCCCGCCGCCCATACTGCCTCAGCCCGCGCCCGGACCGGATACGACCGTGCCGGGCGCCCCCGCGTGGGAGACGCCCGGCACCGGACGCGGGCTCAGCGGCTGCGGCTGCGGGTCAGCGGCTGTAGCGCATCAGCGCCCGCACCATGTGGCACGTGGTGTCCGACGGCGGGTGGACGCCGATCAGCTCGGCGGCGCCGTGGATCGTGTCGTTGCGCGCCTGGCTCGGGTGGTACACGCCGGAGTCGAGCAGGGCGATGGCGAGACGCATCGCCTTCAGGCGGCGGTTGTGGGTGACGTACCACTCGCGCGGGCGGCCCGGCGGCAGCGGGCGCTTCTCCACCGGGGCACAGGGCAGTTCGAGCAGGACGGGTCGCTTCGCGGTGGACTGGACGGGCAGGGGCTTCGGCTTGAGTGCGGCAGCGGGCATACGGGTCCTCCTGTCGCGGTCGGGGCCGTCGTCCGGGGTCCACGGCGACCTCGGCGATTCCCTCGAACACTGCTCCCATTCTACGGGCCGCCGCTGACAATCGGCAGGCTCGCTTCGGCCATCAAAGGCCCAGGTGAAGTCGGTATTCGAGGGCTCGGGACGGGTGGTGCGGGAGGGGCGCGCGGGCGGCCCTCCAATTCGAACAAGCGGGGGTGCGGCGTACCGTGTGCGGCATGGAGATCTGGATCAACCCCGCCTGTTCCAAGTGCCGCAGCGCGATCAGTCTGCTCGACGCCGAAGGGGCGGACTACACCGTCCGCCGCTACCTGGAGGACGTGCCGACCGAGGACGAGGTCCGGGAGGTGCTGGAGCGGCTCGGGCTCGAGCCGTGGGACATCACCCGGACGCAGGAGGCGGCGGCCAAGGAGCTGGGGCTCAAGGAGTGGCCGCGGGACGCCGGGGCGCGGGAGCGCTGGATCGCGGTGCTGGCCGCGCACCCGAAGCTGATCCAGCGGCCCGTCATCACCGCCGACGACGGCACGGCGGTGGTGGCCCGCACGGAGGAAGCGGTACGGGACGCGCTGTCCCGTCGGGAGCCTCCCAGCTCAACACCCCTGTGACGCAGGCCACTTCGGTGACTTGGGCCGGCCGCTGAGCAACTGCGTTCGGTATCTCGTACATAGCGGCGTACGCTCCCCCGATCCATTGGAGGCGCGCATGTCGCGCAGGAGAAGTCTCGGCCCGAAGAAGAAGCTCGCGCTGCTGTTGAGCGCGGCCACGGTGGCGGGCGGCGGCGCCTTCGTCATGGCGACCACGTCCAACGCCAGCCCGCCGGCCGCCACCACCAAATCGGCGGCGGACTCGACGGTCTGCCAGGGGCTGGCCACCGCGCTCGGCAACAACGAGCGGTTCATCGCGGGCCAGCGGGCCAACCCGGACGCCCAGTCCGAGGCGCGGATCGCCAACCGTGAGGCCGTCATCGCGCAGATCAAGGTGCAGCAGGAGGCGTCCGGGTGCACGGTGGGGGAGTCGGCTCAGGGCTCCCAGCCGGCGCAGCCGGAGCAGCCCGCCCCGTCGCAGCCCGCAGCGGGCGGCCAGGAAGGACAGGCGGGGCAGGACGGCCAGGAGGGGCAGGCGGGCGGCGGTGCCGCGGCCGGTGAGCAGGTGTGCAACGGCTCCACCGTCACCCTGTCCGGCGAGGCCGGCGCCCCGGCCGCGTCCAGCAACCAGTTCCCGGCCGGCACCAGGCTCAAGGTCACCAACCTGGACAACAACAAGTCCACGACGGTGGAGGTCACCTCGGTGTCCGGCAGTTGCGTGCTGCTCAACAACGCCGCGTTCGAGCAGGTCCGCGAGCCGGGCAAGTTCCTGATCCGCCGGGCCGTGATCGAGAAGGTGGGGTGACGTCCACGTACGGGTGAGGTGCGGGGCCCGCCGCTCGGGGAAGGAGCGGCGGGCCCCTTCACGTCCGCACGCCTTCACGTCCCCGCGCCTTCACGCCTCAAACCCTCACGCCCCATCGCATACACCCGGCCCCCTCCCCCGTGCCCTCACGGAGTGGCGCCGGGCACACGGGCGTCCGGTAACACGGGGTTCACACATGGGCAACGGTCGGGAAATCGCCTGTTGACAAGCTGCGGGGCATACGGCGGCGCCCCAGTGCCGCAGCGCCGCAGCATCCGCACCGAGCGCCCAGACCCACCCCGAAGGATGTGGACCGTGAGCTTCAAGGCCGAGTACATCTGGATCGACGGCACCGAGCCGACCGCCAAGCTGCGTTCCAAGACGAAGATCCTGGCCGACGACGCGAAGGGCGCCGACCTGCCGATCTGGGGCTTCGACGGGTCCTCCACCAACCAGGCCAAGGGGCACGCCTCCGACCGCGTCCTCAAGCCGGTGTTCGTCTGCCCGGACCCGATCCGCGGCGGCGACGACGTCCTGGTGCTGTGCGAGGTCCTCAACACGGACATGACGCCGCACGAGTCCAACACCCGTGCCGCGCTGGCCGAGGTCGCCGAGAAGTTCGCCGCCCAGGAGCCGGTCTTCGGCATCGAGCAGGAGTACACCTTCTTCAAGGGCTCCCGCCCGCTCGGCTTCCCCGAGGGGGGCTTCCCGGCCGCGCAGGGCGGCTACTACTGCGGTGTCGGCTCGGACGAGATCTTCGGCCGTGACGTCGTCGAGGCGCACCTGGAGAACTGCCTGAAGGCGGGTCTGGGCATCTCCGGTATCAACGCCGAGGTCATGCCCGGCCAGTGGGAGTTCCAGGTGGGCCCGCTGGCCCCGCTGGAGGTCTCCGATCAGCTGTGGGTGGCCCGCTGGCTGCTCTACCGCACCGCCGAGGACTTCGAGGTCTCCGCCACCCTGGACCCCAAGCCGGTCAAGGGCGACTGGAACGGCGCCGGCGCGCACACCAACTTCTCCACCAAGGCGATGCGCGAGTCCTACGACGCGATCATCACCGCCGCCGAGTCGCTGGGCGAGGGCTCCAAGCCGCTGGACCACGTCAAGAACTACGGCGCCGGCATCGACGACCGCCTCACCGGCCTGCACGAGACCGCCCCGTGGAACGAGTACAGCTACGGCGTCTCGGACCGCGGCGCCTCGGTCCGCATCCCGTGGCAGGTCGAGAAGGACGGCAAGGGCTACATCGAGGACCGCCGCCCCAACGCCAACGTCGACCCGTACGTGGTGACCCGTCTGCTGGTCGACACCTGCTGCACCGCGCTGGAGAAGGCCGGCCAGGTCTGATCCGCACCACGTTCGCCGCGAGGGGCGCCCGCCGATACCGGTGGGCGCCCCTCGCGGCGTCTGCCGACAGCAGATCCCTGTTCCCCCGGGCAGCCCGGCCGGGCAGAGTCGGCGGTATGAGACTTCTGTTGCTGGGTGGTACGGAGTTCGTGGGCCGGGCCGTCGCCGAGGCGGCCCTCGCGCGGGGCTGGGAGGTGACCGTCTTCCACCGCGGACGGCACGAGGCGCCCCCGGGCACCCGGGAACTGCTGGGCGACCGCACCGAGGTGGACGGGCTGGCGGCGCTCGACGAGGACCCGGGGTCGTGGGACGCCGTCGTCGACACCTGGTCGTCCGCCCCGCGCGCGGTACGGGACGCGGCGCGGCTGCTGCGGGACCGCGCCGGGCGGTACGTGTACGTGTCGAGCTGCTCGGTGTACACCTGGGCGCCGCCCGCCGGGTACGGCGAGGACGCCCCTGTGGTGGAGGGCGCCTCCCCGGACGCCGGCACGACGGACTACGCGCGGGACAAGCGGGGCGGCGAGCTGGCCGCGACGGACGCGTTCGGCGTGGACCGTTCGGTGCTGGTGCGGGCCGGGCTGCTGCTCGGGCCGTACGAGAACGTCGGCCGGCTGCCCTGGTGGCTGAACCGCGTGGCGCGCGGCGGCCCGGTGCTCGCCCCCGGCCCGCGGGACCTGCCGCTGCAGTACGTCGACGGGCGCGACCTCGCGGAGTGGATCCTCGGCGCGTGCGAGCAGGGGCTGAGCGGGCCGTACAACCTGATGTCGCCGCAGGGCCACGCCACCATGGGCGAGTTGCTGGAAGCCTGTGTACGGGTGACCGGCGGGCCGGCCGAGCTGCGGTGGACGGCGCCGGAGGTGGTCCTCGACGCCGGGGTGGAGCCGTGGACCCAGCTCCCGGTGTGGGTGCCGCCGCACAGCGACATGCACGACGCGCTGCACTCGGCCGACGTCTCCCGGGCGGTCGCGACCGGGCTGCGCTGCCGGCCGGTCGCGGAGACCGTCGCGGACACCTGGGCCTGGCTGCGGGACATCGGCGGCACGGCACCGCAGCGCCCCGACCGCACGGTCAAGGGACTGGACCCGGAGGTGGAGGCGAAGGTGCTGGCCGCAGCCTCCGGGGCGTAGCCGGCCCCACCCCGAGGGCGGGCCCGGGCCCAGCACCGGACGCCAGGGTTCACCCCGGGTGGAGGGCTGGCAACTCCCGGTATGTGCAAGCCTGTTGAAACCTACGGAACCGCACTGACTTCGCACCGATTCCTGTGACGGGTGAACACCCGTGGGGCGGGGCGCGTACTCATGGGCGCCGCTTCCCCTCACGGGCGCCTCGGTGCCCCGCTAAGGGATGCCCCGCAAGGAAGTCAGAGGAGTTCCATGGGACGCAACACAAGAAAACGCCGTACACCGCTGGCCACCAAGGTGATAGCCGGGGCGGCGGCCCTGGCGATCGGTGGGGGCGGTCTGGTCTGGGCCAACTTCTACGCCTCGGCGCACGAGAAGAACGGGGGGCAGAACGCCACCAAGTCGGGGCAGGCCCAAGTCGCCACGATCAACTGTCCGGACGTCGGCCAGAAACTCACCAAGGTGCCCCGCAAGGCGCGCTGGGGCGTCGCGCGTGAACTGGCGCGGCTCGACCGCCAGATCACGGAGGCGTACTCGCGCCTGGCCGAGACGCGTCAGGCGCAGGCGGGCGACGCGAACTACGTCGACAACGCCATCCTGGGCCCGCTGAAGGACAAGCGCCGGGCCACCCTGGACCGCATCGGCATCAACATCAAGCGGGCCGGCGGCCAGGAGCGCGACCTCGGCCGGTTCGCCCGCTGCCAGGGCGTCCCCGCCGAGCAGCCCGGCGGCGGTGACGGCGGTCAGAACGGCGGCGGCCAGAACGGCGGCGGCCAGGACGGTGGCGGCCAGAACGACGGCGGCCAGGGCAACGAGCAGCCGCCCGCCGACAACGGCAACGGCGCCGCGGGTCCGTTCGCAGAGGACTTCATCGACATCAACGACGTCCAGCCGAACAGCCGCGACCTGCAGAACGGCCTCGCCGCGAACGGTGACACCGGCAGCACCGGGTCGTTCACCACCGAGTGCGGGGTGAACGAGAACAACCTGTTCAACAGTGACAACATCATCGTCGCCCCCGGTGTCGACAACGGCGCCCACCACACGCACGACTACGTGGGCAACCAGAGCAACACCGCCTTCGCCAGCGACGACGACCTGAACAACGCGCAGACGACCTGCCAGAACCAGGGCGACAAGTCCACCTACTACTGGCCGGTGCTCCGCCTCCAGGACGGTACGCAGGAGTTCGACGCCAACGACCTGGGCGGTGGCGCCGAGGGCAACGTCGGCAGGATCCTCAAGGCGCAGCAGGCGGAGATGAAGTTCGTCGGCAACCGGACGACCGACGTCGTCGCGATGCCCAAGTTCATCCGCATCATCACCGGTGACGCCAAGGCGTTCACCAACGGCCTGGCGAACGCGAACACGTCGTTCAGCTGCACCGGCTTCGAGGACCGGCAGGTCACGGACAAGTACGTGATCTGCCCCGAGGGCAGCCAGGTGGTGCGCACGTCCAACTTCCAGAGCTGCTGGGACGGACAGAACATCGACAGCGCCAACCACCGCGACCACGTGGCCTTCGTCCAGCCCGACGGCAGCTGCCCGCAGGGCTTCCAGGCCATCCCGCAGCTCCAGGTCCGCCTGGTGTACGACGTTCCCGCGCCGACCATCGAGAACGGCCAGATCAAGAACCCGTACGCCGTGGACGGTTTCCCGGAGCAGCTGCACAAGCCGATCACCGACCACAACGACTTCATCAACGTCATGGACGAGGACCTGATGAACCAGGTGGTGCAGTGCATCAACAGCGGCCAGGACTGCGAGTGACGGCGGTCCGAGCCCACTGAGAGGGGCCGGTGGCGGGAATCCCGCCACCGGCCCCTTCCGTGTGTGGTGTGCCGGGGGTCAGCCGTCGTGGCCGTGACCGCCGCCCTCGTCGTGGGAGGCCCCGCCGTGCTGCACGCCCTCCTCCAGGTCCCCGCCGAGGGTGCCGCGCAACTCCTGGATCGTCTCCGTCCCGCCGACGGCCACCCACTTGCGGCCCACCAGGTAGTGACCGCCGTAGTCCTTGGCCGTGTTGAGCCACTCGCGCTGGCCGCGGTCGGTGGAGAAGGTGGCGAGGACGTACTTCTCGTCGCCCTTCTCGCACAGCGCCTGCCGGATGGTGTCGGCGTCGGTCTGCATGTCGGGGTCGCACTTCGCCTCGGCGGCCAGCTTCTCCAGGCTGCCGGTGGCGGTGGGCGGCACCGCGTGCTCCCCGTGGCCGCCGGACCCGCAGCCCGCCAGCGCCAGTGCCGCCACCGCGCAGGTCAGCGCGAGCTTCGGTCGGGTCACCCTCATGTGTTCCTCCGGTCTTGACGGCGACATCGTGGGGCGGCGACATGCCGCTCGGAGCCCCGGCGCGGGGCCCTCGGCATTCGATACGGCTGCGGCGCGCCGGGCGCTCAATCGCCGCGCCGGACCGGCGCGGACGGTGGCCGGAAGGGCGCGGGTGTCAGGTGACCATCGACTCGTTCGCTCGTTCAGCTGAACGTGCAGTCACAGGATGCCGCCGCCCAGTCCCCCGCGCTCTCCTCCCCGGCCGGTCCGGCCGTGGACGTCGAACAGGCCGAGGCCGCGCTCGTCGAGCACTATCCGCGGCTCGTGCGGCTCGCCTACCTGGTGCTGCCGTCCCGCATGGGCCGCACCCGGCGGGTGCTCACCGCGCACGCCCTGGTGCAGCGGGCGCTGCCCCGGGGCCGGGCCGACGCGCCGCTGATCCCCGCGCAGGGCGCCGGCCGGGACGGCGACCCCGGGTACAGGCTGGTGCGGCTCCAGGTGGTGCGGTCGGCGCTGGAGGCGGGCCTGCCGCTGCGCCGCCGGGGTCTGCCGAAGCGGTCCCAGCTGCCGCCGCTGCTGCCGCAGGTGTGGGGCCTGACGGTGTTCCCGCGGCCGGGGGGCGCGGACGAGCTGGCACTGGACCAGCGGCTGTCGGCGCTGTCCGGGCCGGCCCGTGCCGCGCACGCCCTGCGCGGTCTGGAGCGGCTGCCGGACGCCGACGTGCGCCGGGTGCTGGACGACGCGGGCGTCACGGACCCGGACGCCGCGCTCGCGGAGGCCGACGGCATCCCCGACCCGTACCGGCTGCTCGAGTCCCCCGAGTTCGACCCCTGTTCGCTGCAGGCCCGGCCGACGGACCTGCTGCGCCGCCGCCGGCATCTGAAGGCCGGTCTTGTCGGGGCGGCGGCGCTCGCGGTGTGCGGGGCGCTGCTGTCGCTGCCCGGGGACGGCTGGGGCGCCGACGGCCCGGCCGCTCCCCCGTACGCGCGCAACCCGGCCGCGCAGGCCGCGCTGGACCCCGCGAAGCTGACCCGGGCACCGGCGTCGGCGTGGAAGACGTCGGAGCGTACGGACTTCTCGGTGTGGCCGGCGCGCGGCGCGCTCACGGGTGACCGCGCGCTGCTGCGCCGCGCGCTCGCCGTGTGGGCGCGGCCGGGTGAGGGCGTCACCGCCTCGGCCACCCCGGGCACTCCCACGGGCGGGCCCGCCGGACCGCCCCGGCTGCTGTACGCGGGCACGGTGGACGCCGCGCGCGTGGTGATCCTGTACGACGGCTGGCGTCTCGCCCGGTACGCCGAGCCGGAGGAGGGCGCCCGGGTCGCCGCCCTGGACCTGGCGCGGGTCGACGGGGCCGGGCGGGCCGGGGCGAGCGCGGTGGTGCTGAGCCGTTCGGACGACAACGTCCGCTTCCTGCTGGCCCCGTGGGTGCGCGAGGCCGGCGAGCGGGACCTGCGCGAGCCGGACGGGGGCGCGAAGGAGCTGCCTCTGGAGGGCGGGGTGACCGGGCCGTTCGTCTCGGGGCAGGGGCGGGAGCCGTGCACGACGTGGAACGCGCTGGAGCTGACCGACGGCACCGGCACCCGGCTGCTCAGCGACCTCGGCGAACTGGTCCCGGCGCGGCTGACCACCGGCCGTCCGGGCGAGGTGAAGGACGTCTCCGGCGGGAAGGCACGGCGCGCCTGGGAGCCGTACGCCTGCTCACTGGCGGCGATGCGGTCGGCGGGCGTGCGTGGCGTCAACGCCTGGGCGTACGCGGAGCAGCCGCTGCCCGGCGGCGACGGACGGGCGCAGTGGCTGTGCACGCGCGGGGACACCTGGCGGGGCACGGGGGCGCGGGTGCTGGCGCAGTTCCACTCGCCGGGCGCGCGGTACGGGGCGGTCGCGGCCCGCGCGGAGGACGTGCCCGCCTGCGGGACGCGGCGACCGGACGTGCTGGCCGGGGTGTTGTGGAAGTCAGCGGGCGGCACCTGGTACCTGCTCGCGGCCGGCAGCGACGGGGTGGAGTCCGTGGAGGCGACCGGCGGCGTCGAGGGCAGGGCGAAGGACCGGCTGCTGTCGGTGCGCGCCGAGAAGGGTGCGCGCGCCGACCTCAGGGGCACACTTGAGGGCGGGGGGTCGGTCGGCGGGCTGCGGTGATCCGGGGGAACACCGGTTCTTGGTCCGGCCCATGGGAGGCCGAAATCGATCGGTAAGGTGTTCGTATGAGTACCGGGGTACGTCGGAGGATGGGAGTCGAGGAGCGCCGGCAGCAGTTGATCGGCGTGGCTCTCGAACTGTTCAGCAAGCGTTCCCCGGACGAGGTCTCGATCGACGAGATAGCGTCCCGGGCGGGCATCTCACGCCCGCTCGTCTACCACTACTTCCCCGGCAAACTGAGCCTCTACGAGGCCGCGTTGCGGCGGGCCGCGGAGGATCTGTCGTCCCGGTTCGCCGAGCCGCACGAGGGCCCGCTGGGTTCGCGGCTGCGGCGGGTGATGGCGCGCTTCTTCGACTTCGTGGAGGAGCACGGACCCGGTTTCTCCGCCCTGATGCGCGGCGGCCCCGCCGTGGGCTCCTCCACCACCAACGCGCTGGTGGACTCGGTGCGTCAGGCCGCGTACGAGCAGATGCTGGCGCACATGGGGGTGGTGGGTCCGGCGCCGGCGCGGCTGGAGGTGGTGGTGCGCTCGTGGATCTCACTGGTGGAGTCGACGGCGCTGATCTGGCTGGACGGGCGGCGGGTGCCGCGCGAGGAGCTGGAGGCCAAGCTGGTGCAGGACTTCGCGGCCCTGGCCGCGGTCGCCGCGGCCCGCGACGAGGAACTCGCCACGCTGCTGCGGGGACTGGTCAAGCAGGAACCGGGCGACGGCCCGTTCACCGACCTCGCCGCCCGGATGATCTCCCTGGCGCAGGAGTAGGCCCGCCTACTCGCCCTCGAACTTCCGGTAGGACGGGTCGAGGTCGCGGATCTCGGCGGAGGCGTGGAGCGTCCGGCCGTCGGCCGGCTTCACGTACCGCCGTAGCAGGTCCAGGGCCGTCTCGGTGAGGCGGGACTTGGTCTCGTCGGTGCGGCCGGCCAGCAGGGCGATGTGCACGTGCACCAGGGCGTGTCCCTCGGTGTCGGGGCCGACCACCGGGTCCTCCGTGCGCCTGAACCGCGTCTTGCACGCGGGCGGTTTCGCCGCCGCGATCTCCACGACGGCGGAGTGCAGGTCCCGCGCGAAGGCGCGCCGGTCGAAACCGTCCGCCAGGTTGTCCGAGTAGTCGACGGTGATCTGCGGCATGGGCCCTCCTGTTGCAGGTCAGGAGGGCCCACCCTAGCCGCAGCCGGTCAGCCGGTCATCCGGCGGTGAACACCGCCACCGTGCGGGCCGGCACGGTGAACGTGCCGGCCGCCTTCGCGTACGACGCCGTCTTGACGACCGCGTCCCCGCCCTCGGCCTGCGCCGGGTGCAGGCGGTGGTCCGTCCCGGCGAGCGCGGCGACGCGCTGCTGCTGCCGCTCGGGCGTGGCGTTGAAGACCACGACCAGGTCACCCAGCTTCATGGTGATCACGCCGGGTGTCTCGTCCTTCCCGGACAGCGGGAACGACAGCCGGGACTGCACCTGCTCCACCGTGTCGAGGGAGAATGCCTTCTCCGTCGTACGGATCCGCAGCAGGTCCCGGTAGGCGGCCGAGGCGCTCTCGATCTGCGGGCAGCCCACGGTGACCGAGCCGAGCAGCGGCTTGGCGTACGGCCACTTGTCCTGGTTGTCGGCGGCCGGCGGCAGACCGCGGCCCATGCCGTTGCCGTCCGCGCAGTTCCAGTGGATCGCGTTGAACCAGTCGCCGCTGTCGTAGGAGTTGCGGTCCAGGGACTTGGAGCGCAGCAGGTCGGTGCCCGCCTGGGAGAGCGCCGGGCCCTGGGAGAGGGCGGCGGTCGCCATGGCGAGGACCTGCATGCGCGCCCGATCCGCGGCCGGGGTGTCCTTCGGCAGCTTGAAGGCGAGCGCGTCGAACAGCGACTCGTTGTCGTGCGCGTCCGCGTAGGCGAGGGCGTCGCCGGGGGCGGCCGCGTAGCCGGCGGGCGCGCCGTTGTAGTCGACCTGGGAGCCCTTGACCTCCTTGCCGCTGGTGTCGGTGAACGTGTAGTCGGCGAGGTTGCCGCTCAGACCCACCTTGATCAGGTCCTGGTAGTGCAGCAGGCGGGCCTTCTGCTCGGCCGGAGTGCCGTTGGCCGCCGAGGAGTTGGGGTCGGTGTAGAGGCCGGAGGCGAAGCCCTGCACGCCGGGGTCCTCGTCGAAGGGGCCGCCGCCGCGCACGGCGTCACGGGCCCGGTCGGAGAAGGTGGCGATGCCGGTGCCGGCCATGTTCTTCTGCGTGGCCTGCTCGAAGCGGGCGTCGTCGGCGATCTCGCCGAAGTTCCAGCCCTCGCCGTACAGGATGATCTTCTTGCCGTCGACGCCGTCCCTCTTGAGGGTGAGGGCGTCGAGGGCCTTGCGGACGGCGAGGATGTTGGCCTTCGGGTGGTGGCCCATGAGGTCGAAGCGGAAGCCGTCGACCTTGTACTCCTTGGCCCAGGTGACGACCGAGTCGACGACCAGCTTGCCCATCATGGCGTTCTCGGGCGCCGTGTTGGAGCAGCAGGTGCTGTTGGCGACGGAGCCGTCGGCGAGCAGCCGCTGGTAGTAGCCGGGGACGATCCGGTCGAGCACGGAGGTCTTCGCCTGGCCGTGGGCGGCGGTGTGGTTGTAGACCACGTCCATCACCACGCGCAGGCCGTCCTCGTTGAGCGCCTTGACCATCTTCCGGAACTCGACCGTGCGCGCGGTGCCGTCCGGGTCGGTGGCGTAGGAGCCCTCGGGGACCGTGTAGTGGTACGGGTCGTAGCCCCAGTTGTAGGCGTCCTTCGCCGCGGCCTTGGCCACGCACTCCTGCTGCTTGTCGGAGTCGGCCGGGTAGGAGGCCAGGTCGCAGTCGACGGTCGCCTGGTCCGACTTCCGCTCGGGGATGGTGGCGATGTCGAACGCGGGCAGCAGGTGCACGTACGAGGTGCCGGCCTGCGCCAGCCTGCGCAGGTGCCTGCTGCCGTCGCTGTCCTTGTCGGTGAACGCCAGGTAGGTGCCCGGGTGCCGCGCGGTGCGGTCCTCGACGGAGAAGTCGCGGATGTGCAGCTCCTGGATCTGCGCGTCCTTCAGCGGCACCGCCTTCGGCTTGGTGTAGCCGTCCCAGCCGCGCGGCTGGAGGGACCGGTCGGCCAGGTCGACGACCAGGCTGCGCTCGGAGTCGGTGGTGAGGGCGGTCGCGTACGGGTCGGTGACCTTGTTGGTGACGACCTCACCGGCGGCGGGCGCCCACACGGTCACCGCGTACCGGTACTCCTTGCCCTTCCAGGAGGCGGGGCCGGTGACGGACCAGACGCCGGTGGCGTCGTCGCGGCGCATGGCGACCGTGCGGCCGTCGAGCTCCAGGGCGACCTTCCGCGCGGTCGGCGCCCACACGGACAGGGTGGGCCGGTTGTGCCGGAACACCGGGCCGAGCCGCGCCTTGGTGGCGCCGGCGGCGTAGAGGTCGTCGAGGACGCCCGCGAGCTGCACGCCGGTGGCGGCGAGGACCGCACCGCTGGCTGCCCGCTGGGTGGCGACGACCTGGCCGCGCAGGGCCTCGCGCACCCGGTCGCGGTCACGCGGGTCGACGGTCCAGGCGGTGCCGTTCGCGAGGTGGGGGAACTTCGCCTTCTGGGCGTCGGTGAGGGCCGACTTCGACAGGCGGATCCAGCGGGCGTCGCCGGTGTCCAGCTTCCCGTCCCTGACCGCGACCGAGCCGGTGCGGGAGGCGAGGAGCTGGGTGGAGGCGGCAGCGGCGGAGCCGTCCCAGACGAGGGTGGAGCGGTCGGTCCAGACCGCCTTGGAGGTGGTCAGGTCGAGGGCGGCCGCGGACCCGGCGGGCTGCGGCAGCAGGTACTTCTCCTGCCCGCTCACCAGCCACACCTCGTGGCCGTTCGCCTTGAGGTCGAGCGACTGGTCGGTGGGCAGGTCCTTCTCGTCGCCCTTGTGGAGGATGTAACTGAGGCTGGTGGCACCCTCGGCGAGCGGCACCTCGAAGACAGCGCCATAGGAGTCAGTCTTCACCGGCTCCAGGGGCTTCGACCAGTCGGTGGGGTTCGCGGCGCCGGTCCAGGTGTGCAGTCCCCAGCCCTCGTAGTTGCCGTCGGCACGGTGGTAGTGCAGGACGGCCTTGGTGGTGTCCTGCGCCGGGTACTCGGGCCGCTCGGTGGTGACGGTGTCGTCGCCCTGCTTGATCCAGACCTCGCCGGTGCGGGTGACGTCGATGGTGCGGTCGGTGGCGACGTCCTTGTTGCCGTCCTTGTCGACCACCAGGAAGCCGACGTCGGAGGCGCCCGGCTTCAGCTTGACCCAGGCGAAGGCGCCGTAGGCGTCACGGCCGGTGAAGGCGTGGCCCGCCGGCCACTCGGTGGCCTCGCCGTCCGCCAGGTCGCCCCAGGCGTGCAGGCTCCAGTCGTCGTAGTCGCCGTCGGGGCGCTGGTAGTGGACGATCGCGTAGTCGCGGGAGGCGGCGGTGGGCTCCTCCTCGGCCGGCGGGGTGCCGGTCGTCGAGGCGGCCAGGGCGCTCGCGGTACGGCCCGCCGAGTCGATCACGACGGCCTTGTAGCGCAGGGCGGTGCCGGCGGGGACGTCCGCGCCGATCGTGTGGGTGACCTTGTAGGGGGCGTGGTCGGCGGAGCCGAGCGTCTGCCACGTACCGTTGCCCGCTTGGGCGGCGAAGACGACCCGGTTGAGCTGACCGCCCTGGACGTCGGCGCTCAGCTCGACGGTGCCGGTGGCGCCCGCCTCGGGGGCCTTCAGGGTGAGCGTGGGCTTCGCCTCGGGCTTGCCGAGCGGGGCGGCGGCCTTCAGCACGATCGCCGAGCGGGCCGGGACGGAGACCGTGATCTGCTTGTCCGCGTCGCTGCGCACGGTGGCGTCGGTGCCGTGGATGCCCTTGAAGGACATCCGGGCGGAGCCGGTCGTGAAGGTGGCCTTCTTCGTCTCGGCGGCGTTGTTGAAGGCGACGACGTACTCGGTGGTGTCCTTGCCGGTGGCGGTGCGCGAGAAGGCGTAGACGCCGGGGCCGTCGTCGGCGTACCGCTCCTGCTGGACGCCGTCGGTCAGCGCGGGGTGCGCCGTGCGGAGCTTCGCGAGGGCGCTGATCTGCCGGTAGAGCGGGGAGCGGGAGTCGTAGACGTCCTCGGCGTGGGTGCGGTCGGTGCCGATCAGGTCGTCGTCGAGGTAGTCGGCGGTGCGGGACGCGAAGAGGGTCTGGCGGGCGTCCTTGTCGCCGCCTGCGCCGGTGAAGCCATGCTCGTCGCCGTAGTAGATCACCGGGTTGCCCCGGCTGAGGAACATCAGCTCGTTGGCGAGCATGTCCCGCTTCAGCAGCTCCGCGTCGGACGCCTCGGGGTTGTCCTGCTTCAGGAACGTCCCGATGCGGCCCATGTCGTGGTTGCCGAGGAAGGTGACCTGCTCGTACGCGTTGGCCTTGTCGGTCGTGTACTTGTAGTCGTCACCGAAGACCGAGGCGAGTTTCTTGGCGCTGCCGCCCTGGGAGGCGTACGTACGGGCCGCCTCCTGGAAGGGGAAGTCGAGGGTGGCGTCGAGCCGGCCCCGCGTGACGTAGGGGGCGGTGACGTTCGTGTCGGCGGAGTACACCTCGCCGAACATGAAGAAGTCGTCCCGGCCGCGCTTGGCGGCGTAGGCGTCGAGGGCGGTGGCCCACTGGGTCCAGAACTCCATGTTGACGTGCTTCACGGTGTCGATCCGGAAGCCGTCGATGTCGAAGTCCTTGACCCACCGCTGGTAGATCTTCTCCATGCCGTCGACGACCTCGGGACGCTCGGTCCACAGGTCGTCGAGCCCGGAGAAGTCACCGTACTCGGCCGACTCGCCGGCGAAGGTGGAGTCGCCGCGGTTGTGGTACATCGCCGGGTCGTTGAGCCAGGACGGCACCTTGAGGCGCTTCTTCGCCGCGGGCACCACGGGGGTGCGCGGGAAGGTGCCGGCGTCCACGCGCGGGAACTTCTTCGCGCCGTCGGCGTAGTCGGAGTCGTCGAAGGGCACGCCGTCCTGCGTCAGGTACGGGAAGGCGCCCTTGGAGAGGTAGTCGTAGGACTTCTCCTCGTAGTCGACGACGTCGGCGGTGTGGTTGGTGATGACGTCGAAGAAGACCTTCATGCCCTTGGCGTGGGCCTTGTCGATGAGGGTCTCGAGGTCCTGGTTGGTGCCGAAGTGCGGGTCGACCTGGGTGAAGTCGGTGATCCAGTACCCGTGGTAGCCGGCCGAGGCGTCCTTGCCGGAGCCCTGCACGGGCTGGTTCTTGAAGATGGGCGCCAGCCAGATGGCGGTGGTGCCGAGCCCCTTGACGTAGTCGAGCTTCCGGGTGAGGCCCTTGAGGTCGCCGCCCTGGTAGAAGCCCTTGTCGGTGGGGTCGTACCCGTGGGTGAGGCGCGAACCGGTCAGTCCGCCGCGGTCGTTCGCGGTGTCCCCGTTGGCGAAGCGGTCCGGCAGGACGAAGTAGAACTGCTCCCGCGTCAGGTCGTGGCGCGCCGGGGAGGAGGCGAGCTCGGCGTCCGAGGGGGGCGCGGGCGGGGTGGCGGCTCGGGCGGCGACCGGCTGCACGAGTGCCGCGGCGAGCGCGGCCACCGTGACGGCGGCGACGCGGCGGCCCCGCGCGGTGCGGCGCCCCGGGGGCGCGGGCCATCTGGGTATCAAGGCGTGAACTCCTTGCGCTTACGGCTCATTGGGTCCGACCCCACGCCCCGGCGAGGGTTGTTTCGGCCACATCACCGGAGCGTCGGCGTGACCGTACCCTCGTTGAAAGCCTTACAGCAATAGTCATGAAAGCCTCGGCAAGAACTTCCAGCAGGAGCTTTCCGGGCAGGGGCGGACGAGTCCGGCGGCCGACGAGGACACGCAGACGTCCGGCGACCGCGGAACCGGCCGCCGGACGTCCCAGTGCTTCAGCAGCCGCTCTTGCCCGCGTACACCGCGAGGGCGGTGTTGCTGCCGAGGGTCGCGGTGAGCCGGCCCGAACCGTCCACCGTCACCGGCTTGTTGCCCTGCACGTCGCAGTACGTGCCCGCCGGCAGGGAGGTCTGGTAGGTGCGGGTCAGGGAGCCGGACTCGTGGTTGATGGCCACGAAGCCCTTGCTGCCCCGGCCGAAGGCGATGGCGTCGCCGCCGTTGTCCCACCAGTTGGTGACCGCCTGGCCGCGGGCGGCGTTGCGGAAGCCGACCATCGACCTGATCTCCGGCCAGTTGTGCTGGCACTTCCAGCCGCTCTGCCAGCAGGCGTCCACCCGGCCGCCGTTGGGAGGACCGGCGTCGTGGTCGGTGAACTCGTAGCCGGAGTTGATGTCCGGTGCGCCGTAGGGCCAGGCCAGCATGAAGACGTTGGCCAGGGTGTAGGTGGCGTTGTCCTTGTAGCTGAGCGTGGAGCCGTTGCGCTCGGTGTCGTGGTTGTCGACGAAGACGCCGGCGGAACCGCTGTTCAGGTAGCCCCAGCCCTCGCCGTAGTTCTTCAGGTAGGCGAGGTTCTCGTTGTTGAAGACCCGCTTGAGGTCGTAGGCGTAGCGGAACTCCTGGACGTCGCCGGCGCCGGTGTACTCGGTGGGCTGGACGGCCTCGCCGGCGCCGTAAATGACTTCCTGCTTCCAGTAGGCGGAGGGGTTGGTCAGGCGGGACTTGATGTTGGCCAGGTCGGCGGCCGGGATGTGCTTGGCCGCGTCGATGCGGAAGCCGTCCACACCGAGGGAGAGCAGGTCGTTCATGTACCCGGCGACGGTCTTGCGGACGTACTCCTCGCCGGTGTCGAGGTCGGCGAGGCCGACGAGTTCGCAGTTCTGGACGTTCCAGCGGTCGCCGTAGTTGTTGATCTCCGACGTGCAGTTGTCGAAGTCGTAGGAGGAGTACAGGCCCGGATAGGCGTACTTCGTGTACGACGAGCCGCCGGTGCCCGTGCCGTTGCCGGCGGACATGTGGTTGATGACGGTGTCGGCGACGACCTTCACGCCGGCCGCGTGACACGTGTCCACCATGTTCTTGAAGGCGCTGCGGTCACCGAGGCGTCCGGCGATCCGGTAGCTCACCGGCTGGTACGACGTCCACCACTGCGAGCCCTGTATGTGCTCGGCGGGCGGGGAGACCTGCACGTAGCCGTAGCCCGCGGGGCCGAGGGTGGTGGTGCACTCGCGGGCGACCGAGGCGAAGTTCCACTCGAAGAGGACGGCCGTGACGTCCTTGGAGCCGGGCGGGGAGGCCTCTGCCACTGTCGGGGTCATGACAGCCGAGGCGGCCGCGAGAGCGGCGATCCCGGCGAGGGTTCTGCGTGCCATGTGGGGATCCTTCTTCATCGAAGGGTATGGGGAGTACCGCCACAGAATGGTTGAAGCTTCTTGCAGAAAGCTTCAGAAACCTTGCGGCAACGCAGATGTTAGAGGCCCGCAACCCGAAAGGGCAGCGGGCCGTACCAACTTGAAGGAAAAAAGTTGTGAGGCGTACGACCGTCAGGCCGTCGTCCACCACACGGTCGTGTCGGCCGCGACCACGGCCTCGCCGCCCGTCTCCTCCACCTCGCCGCTGGTGATCAGCACCCGTCCGTGGGCGGGCACGGTCACCGCGGCGCCCGTGGTGTTGGCGACGCACACGAAGTCCCCGCGTCGGAAGGCCAGTACGCCCTCAGGCGCCGTCAGCCACTCCACCGCGTCGCCCGCGCCCAGGTCGGCCTGCGCACGGCGCACGGCGAGCGCCGAGCGGTACAGCTCCAGCGTGGAGCCGGGCACCCCGGTCTGCGCCTCGACGCTCAGCTCGCCCCAGCCCTCCGGCTGCGGCAGCCAGCTGCCGCCGTCGCCGAAGCCGTAGCTGGACCCCTCACGGGTCCACGGGATCGGCACCCGGCAGCCGTCGCGGAAGCCGTCCTGGCCCGCGCCGCGGAAGTACGCCGGGTCCTGGCGCACCTCGTCCGGCAGGTCGACGACGTCCGGCAGGCCCAGCTCCTCGCCCTGGTAGACGTAGGCCGAGCCGGGCAGCGCCAGCATCAGCAGGGTCGCCGCGCGGGCCCGGCGCAGGCCCAGCTCACGGTCGCCGGCCTCGCGGATCTGGGTGCCCAGACCGGCCGGGTTGGCGAAGCGGGTGGCGTGCCGGGTGACGTCGTGGTTCGACAGCACCCAGGTGGCCGGAGCGCCCACCGGGCGCATCGAGTCCAGGGTGCGGTCGACGACCTCGCGCAGCTCGGCCGCGTCCCAGTGGGTCGCCAGGTACTGGAAGTTGAACGCCTGGTGCAGCTCGTCCGGGCGGACGTAGTTGGCCGTGCGCTCGACGGTCGGCGTCCACGCCTCCGCGACGAAAATACGTTCGCCGGAGTACTCGTCGAGGATGAGCCGCCACTGCCGGTAGATGTCGTGCACGCCGTCCTGGTCGAAGAACGGGGTGACATCGTTGCCCAGCAGCCGCAACTCGTCGTGCGAGCCCAGGTCCGGCAGGCCCTCGGCCTTCACCATGCCGTGGGCCACGTCGATGCGGAAGCCGTCCACGCCCATGTCCAGCCAGAAGCGCAGGATGGAGCGGAACTCGTCGCCGACCGCGGGGTGCTCCCAGTTGAAGTCGGGCTGCTCGGGCGCGAAGAGATGCAGGTACCACTCGCCGGGGGTGCCGTCGGGCTCGGTGACCCGGGTCCAGGCCGGGCCGCCGAAGATCGACTCCCAGTCGTTGGGCGGCAGCTCGCCGTTCTCGCCCTTGCCGGGGCGGAAGTGGTAGCGCTCGCGCAGCGACGAGCCGGGGCCCTCCGCGAGGGCGCGCTTGAACCACTCGTGCTGGTCGGAGGAGTGGTTGGGCACCAGGTCGACGATGATCCGCAGACCCAGCGCGTGCGCGTCGCGGATCAGCGCGTCCGCGTCGAGCAGGGTGCCGAACATCGGGTCGACGGCGCGGTAGTCGGCGACGTCGTAGCCTGCGTCGGCCTGCGGGGAGGCGTAGAAGGGGCTCAGCCACACGGCGTCCACCCCCAGGTCGCGCAGGTACGGCAGACGGGAGCGGATGCCTTCCAGGTCGCCCATGCCGTCGCCGTTGCTGTCGGCGAAGCTGCGCGGGTACACCTGGTAGATCACCGCGTCCCGCCACCAGTCACGGCGCCGCGCGACGGTGGCGACGGCCGAGTCGGTCGTGGGGGTCGGGGCCGGGGCGGCGGAGTGCTGGCTCATGTCGTCCTTGATACGAGGTCGGGCAGGTAAGCGAGTGGGTGCGGGCGGCGAAACGAGGCGGTTGCGGTGACAGCGGGGTCGGATGGCCACCGCAACCGCCCCGGACCCAGGGAGGGGCAGCGCCCCCGAAGGGGCGCGGGGCTCTGCCGATATGCGGCTCCGCCGCGTGGGCGCGACCAGCCACGACGAAGCCGCAGCCGGTCGCCGGCAGTCACCCCGGACGGCGTTACCCCTTGGTGCCACCGGCCGTAAGGCCGGCAACGAGGTTCTTCTGCACGAGATAGAAGAACGCGGACACGGGTATCGCGATCAGCACAGCCGTCGCGGCCATCAGATTCCGCTGAGCGTCGTGCTCACTGACGAAACTCTGCAGACCCACCGCCAGCGTGTACTTCTTGTCGTCGAGCATGAACGTCGTGGCGAACGCGACCTCGCCGAACGCGGTGATGAAGCTGTAGAACGCGGCGACCGCGAGTCCCGGCTTGGCGAGCGGCAGGATCAGCCGCGTGAACGTGCCGAACGGGGTCAGTCCGTCGACGCGTCCCGCCTCGTCGATCTCGAACGGGATGGTGTCGAAATAGCCCTTCATCAGCCAGGCGCAGTACGGCACCGCCGTGGAGCAGTACACGAGGATCAGGCCGAGGTAGCTGTCGATGAGCTGCAGGTCCGACAGGATCTGGTACATCGGGACCATCAGCACGGCCACCGGGAACATCTGGGTGACCAGCAGTATCCACATGAACTTCTTGTAGCCCGGGAAGCGCATGCGGGAGACCGCGTAGCCGGTGGTGGCCGCCACCAGGACGCCGATGACCGTGGTGCCGAGGGACACGATCAGCGAGCTCTTCAGCCAGTCAAAGAAGTTCGTGTTCTGCAGCACGAACGAGTAGTTGTCCAGTGTCATTTTGCCCCAGATCCCGCCGGGACGCAGATAGTCGTCCTTGTCGGGGCCGAGGGACAGGAACACCAGCCAGGCGACCGGGAACAGCGCGATCAGGCTGGCCACCATCAGGATGCCGTGGGAGGTGAGACGGCCCAGGGGGCTGACCTCACCGCGCCGGCGGCCCTTGCGGGGCGCCGCGGTCCGCTCGCCGGCGGGCGGGCCGGCCTCGGCGGCGGTGGGGAGGGTCGAGGTGCTCATGAAGACTCCCGCCTCAGATCGCGAGCTGCTGGTCGTTGCGGTTCAGCCAGCGGCGGTAGAAGGACGTGAAGACGATCAGGATGGCCAGCAGCAGCATGCCGTAGGCCGCGGACTCGGCGAACTCGCGCGGCTGCTGCCCGAAGCCGAGCTGGTAGGCCCAGGTCACGAGGATCTGCGCGTCCGGCGCGGTGTTGCCGAACAGCAGGAAGATGATCGCGAACTGGTTGAACGTCCAGATGATGCCGAGCAGCACCACGGTGGAGCTGACCGAGCGCAGGCCGGGCAGGGTGACGTGGCGGAACCGCTGCCAGGCGCTCGCGCCGTCCATCTCGGCGGCCTCGTAGAGGCTGCTGTCGATGGACTGCAGGCCGCCGAGCAGGGAGACCATCATGAACGGCACACCGCACCAGGTGTTGACCATGATCGCGGCGAACCGCTGCCAGAAGGTGTCCTCCAGCCACGCCGGGGTGGGCAGGCCGAGGAAGTCGAGGCCGGAGTTGATGATGCCGGCGTCGGCGAGCATGAAGCGCCAGCCGAAGACGGTGACGAAGGTCGGCACGGCCCAGGGCAGGATGAGGATCAGCCGGTAGAAGGTGCGGCCGCGCAGCTTCTGGTTGAGCAGCAGCGCGAGGCCCAGGCCGATGCCGTAGTGCAGGGCGACGCAGGCGGCCGTCCACACGATCGTCCAGATGAAGTGCGACCAGAACCGGTCGTAGGCGGTCTCGCCCCACAGGATCTCGGCGTAGTTGTCGAGGCCGATGAACTTGTAGGTGGCCTCGATCTCGTTGACGCCGATGGTGCGCGCCGAGTTGAGGCTGTCCGCGTCGGTGAGCGTGAGGTAGAAGCCGTAAGCCAGGGGGTACAGGACGATGACGCCGAGCACGACGGCCACCGGCGCGATCATGGCGTAGGCGTACCAGTGCTTCTGGTAGGAGTGCTTCAGGCGCTGGCCCGGCCCGGGGCGGGGCGCGCGGTCACCGCGGCGCTTGCCGGTCGCGCGGTCGATGGCGACTGTCATGGTTCGGCACCTTCTGGATGATCAAGGAGTACGGCACACAGGCCGGCGGCCGCCGGACCCTCCCCTCCTGGAAGCGGGTCCGGCGGCCACACGGGCATTACTTGGAGAAGTCCGGCACCAGCTTGGTGAACGCGGCCTCCGCGTCGCTCAGACCCTTGTCCAGGGACTCCTTGCCGCTGGCGATCTGCGGCAGCTCGTCGTCCATCGGGCCCCACAGGGAGCTGTACTCGGGCAGCGCCGGGCGCGGCTGGGCGGCCGAGAGGACCGTCTGGTAGCCGGCGATGCCGGGGTCGGCCTTGACCTGCTCGGTGTAGGCGTCGTCACGCGTCGGCAGCGTGGAGTTCTTCAGCGCGATGGTCTCCTGCGCCTTCGCCGAGGTCATGAACTTCACGAACTTCAGCGCGGCCTCCTGCTTGTCCTTGCTGGAGCCGGCGTAGACCGAGAGGTTGTGACCGCCGGTGGGGGCGCCCGCCTTGCCCGCGGAGCCGGCCGGGACGGTGGCGATGCCGAGGTTGTTCTTGTCCGTGAAGGCGGAGCCCTTGTAGAAGTTGGTGATCTCCCACGGGCCCTGGATGATCGAGGCGACCTTGCCGTTGACGAACGCGTCCTGGATGTGGGCGTAGGCGTCGGCGGTCACGTCGGCCTTGTGCAGGCCCTTGCCCTCGAAGAGGCTCAGCCAGGTGCTGTAGCCCTTCGTGGCCTCGGCGGACTTGATCGTGATCTTCTTGGCCTCGGCGTCGACCATGTCGGTGCCCTCGCCGTAGAGGAACGGCTGGGCGTAGTAGCCGGCCGTGGAGCCCCAGTAGCCGTCGACGCCGGTCTTCGCCTTGATCGTGGCGGCGGCCTTCTTCAGGTCGTCCCAGGTCTTGGGGGCCTCGACGCCGGCCTTGGCGAACAGCGCCTTGTTGTACACGAAGGCGAGGGTGTCCGTGGTGAAGGGGACGCCGTAGGTCTTGCCCTCGTACTTGGCCTGCTCGAGCAGGTTGGACTTGAACTTGTCCTGCTCGGCGAGGGCCTCGGTGCCGTCCAGCGGCAGGAAGAAGCCCTTCTTGGCGAACGCGGGGGTCCAGCCGACCTCGGAGCGCAGCACGTCGGGGGCGCCCTTGGAACCGGCGGCGGTGTCGAACTTGTTCTGCGCCTGGTCGAAGGGGACGTTGACGAAGTTGACCTTGATGTCCTTGTTGGCGGCCTCGAACTCCTTGACCAGGGCCTTGTACGTCGGCGCCTCGTTGGTCGCGTTGGAGGTGTCCCACCAGGTGATGGTGACCGGGCCGCCGGCCTTGTCGCCGCTGTCGCTGTCGCCGCCGCAGGCCGTCGCCGCGAGGGCGAGGGACGCCACCAGCGCGGTGGCCGCTATGCCACGCCGCATGAGGTTCTCCTTGAGGGTTAAGCCCGTGAGGCGGGAACGGCCCCGTCTGCCGTCCCGCGAGGTGCCGACTGCGCCGTTGCGGCGGCCGGGCGACGTGAACGTAACAGCGTTGGAACGTTTCCGAAAGACCTTGCAGAAAAGTTTTGCAAGAGGCCGTGACAGTTATGTCGCCGTGACCCGGTCTCGACCGTCGCGCGACCCTCGTTTGCGCCCGTACGCCTGGGGTTCGGACTGTTGTGCAAGACTCTGCAAGCACTTGCCATCCGTTGCCGCCGGGGGAATCATCCGTTGCGGAGCGGACGCCGACCACGACTTGAGGGATCGCGATGAGCCAGCAGCCCACCACGGGCCGTCCCACGGCGCGCACCAGGCGTCCGATCGGTGTGCAAGGCGACAACCGGCAGATACAGTCCGGTCCTGTGACCACACGGCTTGCTGATATCGCTGCTCAGGCGGGGGTGAGCGAGGCGACCGTCAGCCGGGTCCTGAACGGGAAGCCGGGCGTCGCCGCCACCACCCGCCAGTCCGTGCTCGCCGCCCTGGACGTGCTGGGCTACGAGCGCCCGGTGCGGCTGAGGCAGCGCAGCGAGGGTCTCGTCGGCCTCATCACGCCCGAGCTGGAGAACCCGATCTTCCCGGCGCTGGCCCAGGTGATCGGGCAGGCGCTGACCCGGCAGGGCTACACCCCCGTGCTCGCCACCCAGACCCCCGGCGGCTCGACCGAGGACGAGCTGACCGAGATGCTCGTGGACCGCGGGGTCGCCGGCATCATCTACGTCTCAGGACTGCACGCCGACACCACCGCCGACATGCAGCGCTACGAGAGGCTGCGGGCGCAGGGCGTGCCGTTCGTGCTCGTGGACGGTTTCTCGCCGAAGGTGCAGGCGCCGTTCATCTCCCCCGACGACCGGGCCGCGATGGCGCTGGCCGTCACCCACCTCGCGTCCCTCGGGCACACCCGGATCGGGCTGGCGCTCGGGCCGAAGCGGTTCGTGCCGGTGCAGCGCAAGATAGAGGGCTTCGTCCGGGCCGTGCAGGAGCAGTTGAAGCTGAGCGCGGAGACGGTCGAGACGGAGCTGGTCCAGCACTCGCTGTACACGCTGGAGGGCGGCCAGGCCGCGGCCAGCGCCCTGATGGACCGGGACTGCACGGCCGTGGTGTGCGCGAGCGACATGATGGCGCTGGGCGCGATCCGGGCGGCCCGGCAGCGCGGTCTCGAGGTACCGGACGACATCTCGGTGGTCGGCTTCGACGACTCGCCGCTGATCGCCTTCACCGATCCGCCGCTGACCACGGTGCGCAAGCCGGTCCCGGCGATGGGGCAGGCTGCGGTGCGCACGCTGCTGGAGGAGATCGGCGGAACGCCCGCGCCGCACAGCGAGTTCGTGTTCATGCCCGAGCTGGTGGTGCGGGGCTCGACGGCGTCGGCGCCCGGGGAGCGCAATCGTCCTTGAGGCGGAGAGCGGGCGCCGGTGCGCCCTGCCCGAGGAGGAGACGGAACGCCCGTTCCCGGGGCAGAACATGCGGGCCGGACCCGCCCGGGGGATGATCTGACCGAGAGGTCTTTTCTGGCAGACTCTGTGCCCATGGGTGACTCGACCGTGACCACGCTGGAAGGCCGCGAGCCGGCCGCAGCGAGCCCCGTCGAAGAGGCGGCGGCGACGGGTCGTCTGCGCCGTCTTCGCGCTCCTCGCCGGCCCCGGCTCTGGTTCGAGATCCTGCTGATCGCGGTGAGTTACGCGACGTACTCGCTCGTGCGCAACGCGGTGCCCGAGCAGCGGGCGGAGGCGCTGCGCAACGCCGATCTGATCTGGCGGCTTGAGGGCCAGCTCGGCACGGCCTTCGAGGAGTCCGTGAACCACGCGGTGAACTCGGTGACTTGGCTCGTCGTCGGGATGAACTACTACTACGCCACCTTGCACTTCGTGGTGACGCTGGGCGTGCTGGTGTGGCTGTACCGCAGACACCCCGGCCGGTACGCGGCGACCCGGCTGGTCCTGTTCGTCACCACGGGTTTCGCCCTGGTCGGCTTCTACCTCTTCCCGCTGGCGCCGCCGCGGCTGATGAACGGCCAGAACTTCATCGACACGGTCGTGGTCCACCAGACCTGGGGCTCGATGGCGTCCGGCGATCTGAAGAACGTCTCCAACCAGTACGCGGCGATGCCGTCCATGCACATCGGCTGGTCGCTGTGGTGCGGCATCACGCTGTTCGCGCTGGCCACGGTGCCGTGGGCGCGGGTGCTCGGGCTGCTGTACCCGGTGGTCACGCTGGTGGTCATCGTCGCCACCGCCAACCACTTCTGGCTGGACGCGGTCGGCGGCGTCCTCTGCCTCGCCGTCGGCTACGGCGTCGCCCACGCCTGGTACGGCCGGCGCCCCTCGGCCCTCCCCCGCCACCTCCCGCACGACGGCCCGAGACGGCGGGAGCCGGCCGCCCCGGAGCGCGTTCCCTTGCAGAAGCGGGTCTGACACCCGGGGCTGTGGCCCTGCGGACCGGTCGAAGGGGCCCTGGGAGCCCGTCCGGCCCCTCGGGCGCGGCAGGCGCGAGGGCTACAGCCCGCCGTAGAACAGCTCCTCCACCACGCCCCGGGCGCGGCGGGCCGTGCGGCGGTAGGCGTCGAGCATGTCGCCGGCGTGACCGGGGCCGTACCCCAGGTAGCGCCCGACGGCGGCCAGCTCGCGCGGCACCGTCGGGAAGGTGTCCCCCGCCCGGCCGCGGACCAGCATCACCGCGTTGCGGACGCGGGTGGCCAGCACCCATGCCTCGTCGAGGATCTCCGCGTTCTCCTCGGACAGCAGCCCGGCCTCGCGCGCGGCGGCCAGCGCCTCCCTGGTGCGGGTCGTCCGCAGCCCCGGGACCTGAGCCGCGTGCCGCAGCTGGAGCAGCTGCACGGTCCACTCCACGTCGGACAGCCCGCCCGGCCCCAGCTTGGCGTGCAGCTTGGGGTCGGCGCCGCGCGGCAGCCGTTCGGACTCCATACGGGCCTTCAGCCGCCGGATCTCCCGGACCGCGTCCTCGCCCAGCCCGCCGGACGGGTACCGCAGGGGGTCGATCAGCTCCATGAAGCGGCGGCCCAGCTCCTCGTCCCCGGCGACGGGCTCGGCGCGCAGCAGCGCGTGCCGCTCCCACACCAGCGCCCAGCGCCGGTAGTACGCCTCGTAGGAGCCGAGGGTGCGTACCAGCGGGCCCGACTTGCCCTCCGGGCGCAGGTCGGCGTCGATCAGCAGGGGCGGGTCGGCGCTGGGCGCCTGGAGCAGCCTGCGCATCTCCGCGACCACCTTGTTCGCGGCCTCGGACGCCTCCCGCTCGCTCACTCCCTCGCGCGGCTCGTGGACGAACAGGACGTCCGCGTCGGAGCCGTAGCCCAGTTCGTGCCCGCCGAAGCGGCCCATGCCGATGACCGTGAACCGGGTGGGGAGGGTGTCCCCCCAGCCCTCGCGGACCACCGCGCGGAGCGTGCCGGCCAGGGCGGCGGCGGTCAGGTCGGACACCGCGCCCCCGACCAGGTCCACCAGGGCTCCCTGGTCGGCCTCGGCGGGCTGCGACTCGGTGCCGTAGGAGCCGACGATGTCGGCGGCGGCCGTGCGGAACAGTTCGCGGCGGCGCACCCCGCGGGCGGCCGTGACGCCCTGGACGGCGTTGTCGGCGCGGCGGACGGCGGCGAGGACCTCCTGCTCCAGGGAGGCGCGGGAGCGCGGCGTGAGGCCGCCGCCGTCCCCGTCGCCGAGCAGGGCGACCGCCTCGGGGGCCCGCATCAGCAGGTCGGGGGCGAGCCGCCCGGCGGACAGCACCCGGGCGAGGTTCTCCGCGGCGGCGCCCTCGTCGCGCAGCAGCCTCAGGTACCAGGGGGTCTTGCCGAGGGCGTCGGAGACCTTGCGGAAGTTCAGCAGGCCGGCGTCGGGGTCGGCGGAGTCCGCGAACCAGCCGAGCAGCACCGGCAGCAAGGTGCGCTGGATGGCGGCCTTGCGGGTGACGCCGGAGGCGAGGGCCTCCAGGTGGCGCAGCGCGGCGGCGGGGTCGGCGTAGCCGAGGGCGACCATGCGCTCGCGGGCGGCCTCCGCGCTGAGCCGGGCCTCGCCGGGGGCGAGCGCGGCGACGGCGTCGAGCAGCGGCCGGTAGAACAGCTTCTCGTGCAGCCGACGCACCACGGTGGCGTGGCGCCGCCACTCCCTGGTCAGTTCGGCGACCGGGTCGGTGCGCAGGCCCAGGGAGCGGCCGAGGCGCCGCAGGTCGGCCTCGTCCTCGGGGACGAGGTGGGTGCGGCGCAGCCGGTGGAGCTGGATGCGGTGCTCCAGCGAGCGCAGGAAGCGGTACGCCTCGTCGAGCTGGGCGGTGTCCGCGCGGCCGACGTAGCCGCCGGCGGCGAGCGCCTTGAGCGCGTCGAGGGTGGTGCCGCTGCGCAGGGAGGCGTCGGCGCGGCCGTGCACCAGCTGGAGCAGCTGCACGGCGAACTCGACGTCCCTGAGGCCGCCGGGGCCGAGCTTGAGCTGGCGGTCGACCTCGGCGGCGGGGATGTTCGCCACGACCCGGCGGCGCATCTCCTGCACGTCGGCGACGAAGTTCTCCCGCTCGGCGGCCTGCCACACCAGCGGCCTCAGCGCGGCCGTGTACTCCTCGCCGAGGGCGAGGTCGCCGGCGACCGGGCGGGCCTTGAGCAGCGCCTGGAACTCCCAGGTCTTGGCCCAGCGCTGGTAGTAGGCGAGGTGGGAGGCGAGGGTGCGGACCAGCGGGCCGTTGCGGCCCTCGGGGCGGAGGTTGGCGTCGACGGGCCAGATGGAGCCCTCGACGGTGGTCTCCGAGCAGATCCGCATCATGTGCGAGGCGAGCCGGGTGGCGGCGCGCAGCGCCTTGTCCTCGTCGGCGTCGCCGGCCGCCTCGCCGACGAAGATGACGTCGACGTCGGAGACGTAGTTCAGCTCGTGGCCGCCGCACTTGCCCATCGCGATCACCGCGAGCCGGCACATGGCGGCGTCCTCGGGCGCGTCGGCCTCGGCCAGGGCGAGGGCCGCGCGGAGGGTGGCGGTGGCGAGGTCGGCGAGCTCGGCGGCGGTCTGGGAGACCTCGACGGTGCCGCAGACGTCGCGGGCGGCGATGGACAGCAGGCAGCGGCGGTAGGAGACGCGCAGGGCGACCGGGTCGGCGGCGTCGGCGAGGCCGCGTTCGAACTCCTCCACGCCGGGGTGCAGGTCGCGCGGCTCGTAGGTGACGAGGGCCTGCCAGTCGCGGGGGTGCCGGGCCAGGTGCTCGGCGAGCGCCTCGGAGGCACCGAGCACCCCGAGGAGGCGGTCGCGCAGCGGCTTGGCCGCTATCACCGTGTCCAGCAGCTCCTGGCGGTCGGTGGCGCCGTCCTGCGCCTCCAGCAGCCGCACCAGGCCGTGCAGGGCGAGGTCGGGGTCGGCGGTGCCGCCGAGGGCGTCCAGCAGCACCGGGTCGTTGCGGACGGTCGACAGCCCGGGACTGTCGAGGAGGCGTTCGGCGGCCGACGGATCGGTGAAACCGTGCCGCAGCAGCCGCGTGAAGATACTGCTCCTGCGCCCCGGCGCCGACGTCATCCCCGGCCTCCCTCGTGCCTCGGTTCAGGGTCGTACGGCCCTGAGCCTAACCGGAGGACACGATCACGGCCCTGGGGCGGCCCCCGGTGAATTCCGGGACCGGACGGGGTCTGATGGAGAGACCGCGGCTTCGCGGTCGCGTCCCTCCGACCGTCGAGGAGTTCCCATGACCGACGTTCCCGACACCCCCGCGGCGCCCGCGGGCCGTCTCGACCCGCGTTACAGCGACCCGACGGCCGGGGCGCCGCCCTGGACGGAGGTGGAGCGGCTGATCGCGGAGGCGGAGCTGTTCTGGATCTCCACGGTCCGTCCCGACGGCCGGCCGCACGTCACCCCGCTCCCGGCGGTCTGGTCGTCGGGCGCCCTGCACTTCTGCACCGGGCCCGAGGAACGCAAGGCGCGCAACCTGGCGGAGAACCCCCATGTCGTGCTCACCACAGGCGTCAACACCTGGGCCCGGGGCTACGACGTGGTCGTGGAGGGCCGCGCGGAACGCGTCAGGGACGACGCGCGTCTGCGCGGACTGGCCGCGCTGTGGGAGGAGAAGTACGGCGACTTCTGGCACTTCGATGTCCGGGACGGCCATTTCCACCACGGGCCGGGCCTGGCTGTGGTGTTCTCGGTGGCGCCGCACACGGTATTCGGCTTCGGTAAGGGGGAGCCGTTCAGCCAGACACGGTGGCGGTTCGCCTGACGCGGTACCCGACGAAGGAGCAGGAGGCTCTCATGGACATGACGCTCGAAGTGATCCCGCTGCCGGTGAGCGACATCGACCGCGCCCGGGACTTCTACCGGGACAAGGTCGGCTTCCACGTCGACATCGACCAGGAGGTCATGCCGGGCATGCGGATCGTCCAGCTGACCCCGCCCGGCTCCGGCTGCTCGATCGCCCTCGGCGAGAGCATCTGGGAGATGACCCCGGGCCCCACCCCGGCCCCCGGCGCCTACCAGGGCCTCCAGCTCTGCGTCGCCGACATCGAGAAGGCCCACGCGGAGTTCGTCGCGCGCGGCCTGGAGATCTCCGAGCCGGTCCGCTACGCCGACTCCGACGGCGCGACCTTCATGCACTTCACGGACCCCGACGGCAACGGCTGGGCGGTCCAGGAGTACCGCAAGCGCGCGACGGAACCGCTGCACAAGCTCCTGTCGGAGCAGGCGGGGGCTTAGCGGGCCGGACCGCCCAGGTCGAAGGTCTCGTCCCCGGACACGAACGACCCGTCCCGATGGCGGTGCGCCTCCGCGATCCGGTGGATGCCTTCGCGGATCACTTCCGCCTCCGGCACTCCCAGGCGGACGGCGGCCTCCTTGATGAGGAGCAGGTCTCCGTCGTCCACGTGGAGGGTGATGCGCCTCAGTGCCATCTCCGCATGGTAGGGCGCGCACACCACGAGAGCGGATCGGCGTCACTCGTTGGCATGCAGCGAGGGCCGTTCCCCTCCCCGGGCCTCACCGGCCCGCCTACCGTCGGGCACGTCGCGATACGACGCGTACGGCAAAGGGGGACGGATGTCGGTGGACGGTGCGGCGGTGCGCCTCGCGGACGAGGCTCAGGCGGACGAACCGGGGTGGGAGGTGGACCCGGACGACGAGTGGGGGGTGGCCGTCGTCGCCACGGTGGGGCGGCAGTTGAAGCTGCGCCGGGAGGCCGCGGGGATGCGCGCCTGCGACTTCGCGGCGGCGGTGAAGTACGGGGAGGATCTCGTCTACAAGGTCGAGGGCGGGAAGCGGATTCCCCGGCCCGAGTACCTGGAGAAGGCGGACGAGGTCCTGGGGGCGGGCGGGCTGATCGCCGCGATGAAGGAGGACGTGGCGAAGGTCCGGTATCCGAAGAGGGTCCGGGAGCTAGCCAAGCTGGAGTCACAGGCCGTGGAGATCGGCCTGTACAGCAACCACAACGTCCACGGACTGCTGCAGACCGAGGAGCACATGCGCGCGCTGTTCGACGTCTGGCTCCCCGCCCATACCGAGGAGGAGACGGAGCGCATGGTGGCCGCCCGGCTGGCCCGGCGGTCGGTCTTCGAGAGGTCACCGGCGCCGATGCTGAGCTTCGTCCAGGAGGAAGTGACGCTCCGCCGTCCGGTCGGGGGCACAATGGTGTGGCGTCGGCAGCTCGAACGCCTGCTGGAACTCGGGAAGTTGCGGCACGTGTCGATCCAGGTGATGCCGACCGAGGTCGAGGACCACTTCGGGACGGGTGGGCTGATCGAGGTGCTGAAGTTCGCGGACGGCACCGCGGTGGGGCGGTCCGACGGGGCGTTCGCCGGTCGGCCGGTGACCGATCCGAAGCAGTTGAGGATCCTCGAACTGCGTTATGGCATGATCCGCGCCCAGGCCCTCACGCCCCGGGAATCGCGGGCCTTCATCGAGCAGATGCTTGGAGAGTCATGACCCACACCCCTGAGCGGGACGCCCTGACACTGCCGTGGTTCCGGAGCAGCTACAGCAGCAGCGGGGACGGAAACGACTGCGTAGAGGTCGCGACAGCCCCCGGTACCGTCCACGTCCGGGACTCCAAAGCCCCCGACGGCCCCCGCCTCACCGTCACGTCCGCCGCGTGGAGCCGCTTCGTGTCGCACAGCGCCTGCTGAGGCGGGGGCCGCCGCGAGGACGGCCCCCGGGTGTGTCAGCTCGCGTACGTCTCGAACTCCGCGATGCGCGGGGTGCCCGAGGCGTTGGTGATCTCCAGAGTGATCTTGCGCAGGGAGACCGGGGAGAAGCCGACCGTGCCCGCTCCGCTGCCGGAGGCCAGGACCGCGCCCGTGTCGTGGTTGAGCAGGCGGTAGGCGCCTATGGTGCCCGAGCCGGAGGCCAGGCGGATGTTGACCTTCGACACGGTGGTGGCACTCCCCCACTTCACCGAGACCGCGCCGGTCGAGCCGGACGGCGACCAGTAGGTGCTCGTACTGCCGTCGATCACGTTGCCGTAGCTGGTGCCGGAGGCCTTGGAGGAGCCGTCGGCGCCCGCGCCGAGGCTGAGGTTGGTGCCGGCCGGCGGGTCGGTGGGGCCGGGGTCGGTCGGCTCACCCGGGTCCGTCGGGCCGGGGTCGGTCGGGCCGGGGTCGGTCGGGTCCGGGCTCTGCGGGGTGCAGCTGCCGTCCGACACCTTCAGGCCCTTGCCCGCGCCCGCCGTCTGCGCCACCACGCTCGGCACGCAGTTCGCGCCGTCCAGGGTGAAGCCGTACGGGATGCTCACCGACGTGTTCGACGTCGGGTTCGGGCCCGCCGGGTTGTGGTCGCCGCTGCGCGAGGACCACGTGACGTTGTCGAAGACGTTGCCGCCGACCTGCCAGTAGCCGGCCTCGTCGGTGTAGAAGGTGCCGAGGACGTCCTTGGAGTCCTCGAAGTAGTTGTTGTCCACCTTGGCGCGGGCGCCGGCGCGGGAGTTGATGCCGGAGTCGTTCAGCCGCTTGTAGTGGTTGTTGTACATGTGGGCGATGCCACCGCGCAGCAGGGGCGCACGGGAGTCGATGTTCTCGTACAGGTTGTGATGGAAGGTCACGTACCCGTTGGAGCGGTCGCTCTCGCTGGAGCCGATGAGGCCGCCGCGCCCGGAGTTGCGCAGGACGCTGTACGACAGCGTCACGTACTGGGTGTTGTCCTTCATGTCGAACAGGCCGTCGTAGCCCTCGGACTCACCGCCGGACGCCTCCAGCGTCACGTGGTCCACCCAGACGTTCCTGACATCGCTTTCCATGCCGATGGCGTCACCGCCGTTCGACGTGGGCGAGCCGGACTTCTTGACGTTCCGGACGGTCACGTTCTGGATGACGATGTTGCCGGCCTCGCGGATGTGGATGCCGAGCTGGTCGAAGACCGCGCCGCTGCCGACGCCCACGATGGTGACGTTGCTGATCTGCTTCAGCTCGATCTTGTCGGCGGCGGTGTTGCAGCTGGAGCCCGACACCTTGGTCGTGTTGCCGTGGTTGATGGTGCCCTCGACCTGGATGGTGATCGGGGTCGAGCTGCTGGCCCGGCCGCAGAGGGCCTGGTGGATGGCGGTGCCGGTGGTGGCGCGGACCGTCTGTCCGCCCGCGCCGCCGGTGGTCCCGCCGTTCTGGGTCGCGTAGCCGGTGACCCCTCCGGTGGCGGCGGACGCGGTGGTCGTGGACAGCGCCACACCGGTGGCGGCCGTCAGCGCCCCGGCGGCCAGTAACGCGGAGAGCCGCACGGCGACTGCTCGTCTCATGGTCGTGTTCGCCTTTCGTCGTTCACTGTCACGGAGGTCTGTCATGGGCATGTCAGTGACATCGATGAGGGTGGGCGGGGTGCGCCTGACCCATCGATTGAGAAAGCGCTTTCTGTCTGTGTGTCGCGACAGTAGAGGCGCGACAGCGGGCTGGCAAGGTTCCGCGCGAGAGCGGAGCGGGGCGTTCCGAATCGCGGCGCGGGGGGCCGCCGCAACTAGGACAGGATCCGACCTACACGGCTTCTAACGTGTCTCTCGTCGCGCCGGACGCGTACGGCACGCAGCGCACGAGATCACCGAACTGACCGATGAAGGCGGAAACCATGACCGTGAACCAGCTGACCACCGACCAGTCCGCCGAGGCCCCCGCCGTCACGGACGAGCGTGCCGACCTGCTGAGGACGCTCGCCGAGCACCGGCACTTCCTGCGGTTCACCACGCGTGACCTCACCGACGAGCAGGCAAGCCTGAGGACGACGAAGAGCGCACTGTGCCTGGGCGGCCTGATCAAGCACGTCGCCTCGATGGAACGGATGTGGGTGCGCTTCATCCTGGAGGGCCCGTCGGCGATGCCGGACTTCACGGAGATGACGGAGGAGGACTTCGCACGCCGGGCCGACGAGTTCAGGATGCTGCCCGGCGAGACGCTGGCCGGCGTCCTGGACGCGTACGCGGAGGTGGCCCGCCGCACGGAGGAGGTCGTCGCGGGCCTCCCCGACCTGAACGCGTCGTGGCCGCTGCCGAAGGCGCCGTGGTTCGAGGGTCAGCCCGAGTGGAGCGCGCGGCGGGCGCTGCTGCACATCCTCGCGGAGACGGCCCAGCACGCGGGGCACGCGGACATCGTCCGGGAGGCGCTGGACGGGGCGAAGACGATGGGGTGACGGCCCGGGCCGCCGTAGAGGCGAACGGGGCCGGCGGTCGTCGACCGTCGGCCCCGTGGCCTCGGTCCCAGCTGGTCGCGCAGGCCAGGACCCACCTCGTCGGTCGCGCCGGCCACTTCGGATGTCCTCCGTGCCGGCGCGCGGACGGCCCGGGCCCCCGCAGCGGGCCCGGGACCGTGAACGATCAGCAGCGCGGCCGAGGACGCCGTCCCGGCCGTCGGCGTCCTGACGCCGGGTCGCACAGGCCGGGACCTGCCGGACGCTCGTTGCCGCCGACAGCGGGTCAGCGACAGGGGGCGGCAGCCGACATGGAGCGGCGCCGGGGCTGCGAGGTCAGGCCACTTCTCCGGCGGGCGTGGCCAGAAGCTGCATCTCCCAGGCGAAGGCCACAGCGCTGGCACCGCCGTGCTGCGCCTGGACCTCGGCGACGCCCTGCACGGTCTCCTCGCGGGCCCAGTCCCGCTGCCACTCGCCCAGCGCGGCCATCCAGGTGATCGGAACCACGCCCGCCTGGACCATGCGCTGCACCGCCACGTCGTGGGCCTCCTTCGAGACACCGCCCGACGCGTCGGTGACGACGAAGACCTCGAAGCCCTCGCCCGCCGCCTGTATCGCCGGCATGGCCACACAAATCTCCGTCCAGAGGCCGGCAAGGATCAGCTTCTTGCGTCCGGTCGCCTTGACGGCGTCCACGACACGCTCGTCCTGCCAGGTGTTGATCAAGGTCCTGTTGATCGGCTTCTGGTCGGGGAACACATCCCGCAGACCCTGGAGAAGAAGGCCGCCGCGCTCCTCCACGACGGTCGTCAGGATGGTCGGCACGTCGAACACCTTCGCGGCCTTGGCCAGTCCGACGACGTTGTTGACGACCATCGTCGGTTCATGGCTGTGCAGGTTGGCGACCTGGAACGGCTGGTGGTCGATGAGGACGAGCACGCTCTCCTCGGGCGTCAGCAGCGCGCCGAGTCCGGCCTTGTTCCCAGTACTCACGTGGCGTTCTCCTTCTGGAGCCTCGCGTCAGCGGGCCTCCGGCAGCACCCGGTGTCCCGGTGCCCCGCAGGGAGGGACACGGACGGCCGGACCGGCGACCCCCACCATTTGGTTGACGCGTCATCCAAGCTAGGCGTTCGGTGATTGATGCGTCAACTACCCTCCGTCGGCCGGGATTCGGGCGAGCACGGAGCACTGCCGGACCGCGCGCCGACAAGGGCCTGCACGCGCCACCGGGCCCGTAGACGCACGGAGGGGCGGACGGTCCGTGACCGTCCGCCCCTCCTGCCGATTCAGCGGAACCAGGCGCTGACCCGCGCCTACAGCACCGGCAGCAGATTCTTCAGCTCGAACGCCGTGACCTCCGACCGGTACGCCTCCCACTCCTGCTTCTTGTTGCGCAGGAAGAAGTCGAAGACGTGCTCGCCGAGGGTCTCGGCGGCCAGGTCGCTGCGTTCCATCAGGGTGAGCGCCTCGCCGAGGTTCTGCGGGAGCGGCTCGATGCCCAGGGCGCGGCGCTCGGCGTCGGAGAGGGCCCAGACGTCGTCCTCGGCGCCCGGCGGGAGCTCGTAGCCCTCCTCGATCCCCTTGAGGCCGGCCGCGAGGAGCAGGGCGTAGGCCAGGTACGGGTTGGCGCCGGAGTCGAGGGAGCGGACCTCCACGCGGGCCGAGCCGGTCTTGCCGGGCTTGTACATGGGCACGCGGACCAGGGCCGAGCGGTTGTTGTGGCCCCAGCAGATGTACGAGGGGGCCTCGCCGCCCGCGCCGGCCGTGCGCTCGGTGCCGCCCCAGATGCGCTTGTAGGAGTTGACCCACTGGTTGGTGACCGCGGAGATCTCCGCCGCGTGCCGCAGCAGGCCCGCGATGAAGGAGCGGCCCACCTTGGAGAGCTGGTACTCCGCGCCGGACTCGTAGAAGGCGTTGCGGTCGCCCTCGAAGAGGGAGAGGTGGGTGTGCATGCCCGAGCCGGGGTGCTCGGAGAACGGCTTCGGCATGAACGTCGCCTGCACGCCCTGCTCCAGCGCCACCTGCTTCATGACCAGGCGGAACGTCATGATGTTGTCCGCCGTGGAGAGCGCGTCCGCGTAGCGCAGGTCGATCTCCTGCTGGCCGGGGGCGCCCTCGTGGTGGGAGAACTCCACCGAGATGCCCATCGACTCCAGCATGGTGATCGCCTGGCGGCGGAAGTCCATGCCGACGTTCTGCGGGGTGTGGTCGAAGTAGCCGGAGTTGTCCGCCGGGGTCGGGCGGCTGCCGTCGACCGGCTTGTTCTTCAGCAGGAAGAACTCGATCTCCGGGTGGGTGTAGAAGGTGAAGCCCAGGTCGGAGGTGCGGGCGAGGGCGCGCTTGAGGACGTAGCGCGGGTCCGCGAAGGACGGGGAGCCGTCCGGCATGAGGATGTCGCAGAACATCCGGGCCGTGCCGGGCGCCTCGGCGCGCCAGGGCAGGATCTGGAACGTCGACGGGTCCGGCTTGGCGATCATGTCGGACTCGTGCACGCGGGCGAAGCCCTCGATGGCGGAGCCGTCGAAGCCGATGCCCTCGTCGAAGGCCTGCTCGAGCTCGGCCGGGGCGACGGCCACGGACTTGAGGAAGCCCAGGACGTCGGTGAACCACAGGCGTACGAACCGGATGTCGCGCTCCTCCAACGTCCGGAGCACGAACTCCTGCTGCTTGTCCATCTTCCGCTTCCCCATTCCTGCCGGTCAGGCCGCCCGTTCCTCCCGGCCCACGGGAGACGGTCCGGCACTCGTGCATCCCACCACACCAGCGTTTCACACACATTGCCGGGCCCGGTCGGGCGACCGGCCGCGGCCTGAACCGCCGGGCCGTCGGAGGCACGGCTCCTCCGCCCATCCTGCCCGGTCGGAGCGGCCACCACGACAGCGGACGGGGGTCGGATCCCCTGGTTCCGGTCCGACCGGATCCCTCCCCCGGTCCGACCGGATGCCTCCTTCGGCCCGGCCGGACCCCTCCTCCGGTCCGATCGGCCCCGTCCCGCGAGAACACCCCCCGCTTAAATTGGAGTTCCTGATGCAAGTTTTAATGAGGGCACAGGCATCCGAGCCACGAGGAGACCCGATGCTGTCCGAGCAGTCCGCCGTCACCGTCCGCGCCACCCTCCCCGCCGTGGGCGCCTCCCTCGGCGAGATCACCGAGCGCTTCTACGCCGGGATGTTCGCCGCCCGCCCCGAGCTGCTGCGCGACCTGTTCAACCGCGGCAACCAGGCCGCGGGCACCCAGCGCCAGGCCCTCGCGGGCTCCGTCGCGGCGTTCGCCACGCACCTGCTGGACCACCCCGGCGAGCGGCCGGACGCGATGCTGTCGCGCATCGCCCACAAGCACGCCTCCCTCGGCGTGACCCCGGACCAGTACGCGATCGTCCACGAGCACCTGTTCGCCGCCATCGCCGAGGTGCTGGGCGACGCGGTCACGCCCGAGGTCGCCGCCGCCTGGGACGAGGTCTACTGGCTCATGGCGAACGCCCTGACCGCCGTCGAGAAGCGGCTCCACGAGGAGAGCGGCGGCGCCGTCTGGCAGCCCTGGGAGGTCGTCGAGCGGGTCACCGAGACCGCCGACGTGGTGACCTTCCGGCTGCGTCCGGCCGACGGCGGCCCGGTGCGCGGCTTCCGCCCGGGCCAGTACGTCTCCGTGCGGGTCCCGCTCGCGGACGGCGCCCGCCAGATACGGCAGTACAGCCTCTCCGGCGCGCCCGGCCCGGACCTGCGGCAGTTCAGCGTCAAGCGCGTGCACGAGGGCGGGGCGCCCGACGGTGAGGTGTCCTCCCACCTCCACGCGCACGTCCGGGTGGGCGACGTCCTGGAGCTGTCCGAGGCGTACGGCGACCTGGTGCTGGACGCCGGCGACGACACGCCGCTGCTGCTGGCCTCCGCCGGGATCGGCGTGACCCCGATGGTCGCGATGCTCGGGCACCTCGCCGGCTCCGGGCACCGCGCCCCGGTCACCGTCGTGCACGGCGACCGCTCCCCCGCCGACCACGCCCTGCGCACGGACCACGAGGCCTACGCGGGGAAGCTGCCGGACGCGACCGTGCGGTTCTGGTACGAGCGGGACGCCCCGGCGGGCGCGGGCACCGGGTACGTGGACCTCGCGGACGTGCCGGTCGCGCCCGGCACGCGCGCCTACCTGTGCGGTCCGCTGCCGTTCATGCGCAGGGTCCGCGAGCAGCTGATCGCCAAGGGCGTGGCCCCGGCGGACGTGCACTACGAGGTGTTCGGTCCTGACCTGTGGCTCGCGCGGTGAGCGGGCGGGCCGTCAGCGGACGCTCGGGACGCCCAGCAGCAGGGGGCCCGTCGGGTCCGCGGTGAGGTCCGCGACCGTCAGCGGGTCCAGCGAGGCGTAGAACGCCTCCTGGGCCCGCCGCAGCGCGCCGCGCAGCCGGCAGTCGGAGCGCAGGGGGCAGGGGGCCGTGCCGGCGGCGCCGTCGCAGTCGACGACGTCCCCCTCGCCCTCGAAGGCGCGGACCAGGCCGCCCACGGAAGCCTCGCGGCCCTTCTCGGTGAGGGACAGCCCGCCGCCCCTGCCGCGCCGGGCGGTGAGCAGCCCCATGTGCCGCAGCTCGGCGACGACCTTCGCGGCGTGGGTGTACGGCACGTCCATGGCCGTCGCGACGTCCCGGGTCGTCGGATTGGTGTCGCCGGCCACGGCGAGGCGCATGAGGACCCGCAGGGCGAGGTCGGTGGAGCGCAGCAGCCGCATACCGGCAGGGTAGGTAATCGGAATCCTGGCTCAAAATTTTCGGCCGGACCTTCAGCGGATCCGCCCGGGCCCCGTCCGGTCCCGCCGCCCCCTACGACTCGCCCGGCTCCCCCATTACGATCAGCTGACCCGATCACCACTCCGGCCCCACCTCCTCCGACCCGAAGGACACCTCCATGGGCTCCGCCAAGAAGAGCAGCGCGGCACGCACGGCACGGATAGAGGAGATGCGGCGCGCCGAGCAGGCCCGCGAGCGCCGCAACCGGATCCTCGTCGTCGCCGCCTCCGTGGTGGTCGTCGCGGGCCTGGTCGCCGGCGGGGTGGTACTGGTCCAGACGCAGTCGGACGACGGCGGCAGCAGCGCGGCGGACGACGCGAAGACCGCGGGGAAGTTCGTCACGGACGCGGACGGCGTGCGCGCCTGGAAGGGCACGCTGGGCCGTGAGCACGTCACGAAGTCCGTCGACTACCCGGTGACGCCTCCCGTGGGCGGCGACCACAACCCCGTGTGGATGAACTGCAACGGGGACGTCTACGAGGACGAGATCAACCCGACCAACGCGGTCCACTCGCTGGAGCACGGCGCGGTGTGGGTGACGTACAACGGCGACGCCCCGGAGGCCGAGGTGGAGGCGCTGGCGGCGAAGGTGAGGAAGACGCCGTACACGCTGATGAGCCCGGTCGACGGGCAGAAGGACCCGGTCGTGCTGACCGCGTGGGGGCACCAGCGCACGGTGACCGGCGCCGCGGATCCGGCCGTGGACGCGTTCCTGGAGAAGTTCGTGCAGGGGCAGCAGACGCCCGAGCCGGGTGCGGCCTGCACGGGCGGGCTGTCGAAGTGAGGCGGCCCGCCCTGGCCGCCGGGGCGCTGGCGGCGGTGCTCGTCGTGGGCGGGGCGGCCGGGTGGGCGGGCGCCTCGGCGGCCGGCGGGGAGGAGCGCGCCCTGCCCGTCCCGGCGGCGGACTCCGCGGACGCCGGGTTCGCCCGGGACATGGCGGTCCACCACCAGCAGGCCGTGGAGATGTCGTACGTCGTGCGTGACCGCACCGACGACGAGGAGGTGCGGCGGCTCGCCTACGACGCCGCCCAGACCCAGGCCAACCAGCGGGGCATGCTGCTGGGCTGGCTCGACCTGTGGGAGCTGCCGAAGGTGTCCGCCGACCCGCCCATGACCTGGATGGGGATGGGCGACGCGGCGGCCGGCGAGGACGGCGCGCTGATGCCGGGCATGGCGACGGACGCGGAGATGGAGCGGCTCGGCCGGCTGAACGGCAGGCAGGCCGAGGTGTTCTACCTCCAGCTGATGACGAGGCATCACCGGGGCGGTGTGCACATGGCGGAAGGCTGTGTGCGCGCCTGCGAGGTGGACACCGGCAAGCGGCTCGCGAGCGGGATGGTCGAGGGCCAGGAGTCGGAGATCCGGCTGATGGCGGGGATGCTGAAGGCGCGGGGAGCGGCCGCGCGGCCGTGACGGCCGGAGGCCGCCCCCTTGGCCGCCCGAGGATCCGCGGTCCCGCCGCCCCACATCGCGTCGCTCTGACGATTACACTGGCCCGCGTGCCTCAACTACGACTCGCCCTGAATCAGATCGACTCGACCGTCGGCGACCTCGCCGGCAACGCGGAAACGATTGTCCGCCGGACCAGGGAGTCCGCCGGGCAGGGGGCGCATCTCGTGGCGTTCCCGGAGATGGCGCTGACCGGGTATCCCGTCGAGGACCTCGCTTTGCGGTCGTCCTTCGTGGAAGCATCCCGGGCGTCCATGCGCGCCCTCGCCGCGCGCCTCGCCGACGAGGGCCTCGGCGACGTGCCGGTGGTCGTCGGCTACCTGGACCGCAGCGCCGCCGCCCAGCCGAAGTACGGCCAGCCCGCGGGCGCCCCGCGCAACGCGGCGGCCGTGCTGCACCGGGGCGAGGTGGTGCTGAGCTTCGCCAAGCACCACCTGCCGAACTACGGCGTCTTCGACGAGTTCCGCTACTTCGTGCCCGGCGACACCCTGCCGGTGGTGCGGGTGCACGGCGTGGACGTCGCCCTGGCCATCTGCGAGGACCTGTGGCAGGACGGCGGCCGGGTGCCGGCGGCGCGCTCGGCGCGGGCCGGGCTGCTGCTGTCGGTGAACGCCTCGCCGTACGAGCGGGACAAGGACGACACGCGTCTGGAGCTGGTGCGCAAGCGGGCGCAGGAGGCCGGCTGCACCACCGCCTACCTGGCCATGACGGGCGGACAGGACGACCTGGTCTTCGACGGCGACTCGATCGTCGTCGGCGCGGACGCCGAGGTGATCGCGCGCGCCCCGCAGTTCTCCGAGACGTGCCTGCTGGTCGACCTGGACCTGCCGGCCGCGGTGGCCGACGCGCCGGAGGGCGTGGTGGACGACGGGCTGCGCATCGAGCGGGTCGTGCTGTCCGAGGACCCGGTCCCCGCGTACGAGCCGGAGCACACCGGCGGTTACGCGGACCGTCTGGACGACGACGCGGAGGTGTACTCCGCGCTGGTCGTGGGCCTGCGGGCGTACGTGCAGAAGAACGGGTTCCGTTCGGTGCTGATCGGGCTGTCCGGCGGCATCGACTCGGCGCTGGTCGCCGCGATCGCCTGTGACGCGGTCGGCCCGGAGAACGTGTACGGCATCTCCATGCCGTCGAAGTACTCCTCGGACCACTCGAGGAGCGACGCGGCGGAGCTGGCGCGGCGCACCGGGCTGAACTACCGCACGGTCGCGATTGAGCCGATGTTCGACGCGTACATGGGGTCGCTGGAGCTGACCGGCCTGGCGGAGGAGAACCTCCAGTCGCGGCTGCGCGGCACGATGCTGATGGCCATCTCCAACCAGGAGGGACACATCGTCCTGGCCCCGGGCAACAAGTCCGAACTGGCGGTGGGTTACTCGACGCTGTACGGCGACTCGGTCGGCGCGTACGGGCCCATCAAGGACGTGTACAAGACGCTGGTTTTCCGGCTGGCGCGGTGGCGCAACCGCGCGGCCGAGGAGCGGGGCGAGACGCCCCCGATCCCGGAGAACTCGATCTCCAAGCCGCCGAGCGCGGAGCTGCGTCCGGGCCAGGTGGACACGGACTCGCTGCCGGACTACCCGGTGCTGGACGCGATCCTGGCGCTGTACGTGGACCAGGACAAGGGCGCGGACCAGATCGTCGAGGCCGGGTACGACCGTGAACTGGTCGGGAAGACGCTGCGGATGGTGGACCGGGCGGAGTACAAGCGGCGCCAGTACCCGCCGGGCACCAAGATCTCCCCGAAGGGCTTCGGCAAGGACCGCCGGCTGCCCCTCACCAACGGCTGGCGCGAGGGTCTGCCGCCCGAGGTGTGAGGTCCGGTACGCGGACGGCGGGCGGGGTGCGGTGTTCCGCGCCCCGCCCGCCGCCGTGTGTCCGGGTCTGCCCGTGGAGTCAGTCCGCGGTGTCGGCGACCCGCAGCCGTGCCGCTATCGGCAGGTGGTCGCTCGCCGTCGGCGGGAGCGTCCAGGAGCTCTCCGGCTCGGCGCCCCTCACCAGGATCTGGTCGATCCGCGCCATCGGGAACGACGCCGGCCAGCTGAAGCCGAAGCCGCTGCCCACCGCGCCCTGCGTGGAGCGCATCTGGGAGGTGACCGCCTTCAGGGAGCGGTCGTTCATCGTGCCGTTGAGGTCGCCGAGCAGCACCACGTTGTCCAGCGGCTCGTCCGCGATGGCCTCACCCAGCGCGTCGGCGCTCTTGTCGCGCTGACGGGCCGTGAACCCGGCCTCCAGCTTCACCCGGACCGACGGCAGATGCGCGACGTACACCGCGACCCGGCCGGCCGGCGCGTCCACCGTGGCGCGCATGGCCCGCTGCCAGCCCAGCCGGATGTCCACCGACCTCACGTCGCTCAGCGGGTACTTGGACCACAGCCCGACCGTGCCGACCACCGCGTGGTGGTCGTACGTGTCCGACAGCGCCGCCCGGTAGGCGGGCACCTCGGAGGCCTTCAGCTCCTCCAGCGCCAGCACGTCCGCGCCCGCGGCGGCCACCTCACGTGCGGTGCCGGACGGGTCCGGGTTCTCGGCGTTGACGTTGTGCGTGGCCACCGTCAGGTCGCCGCCGGGGGTGTTCTTGTCGCTGAGCAGACCGCCGAACAGGTTCAGCCACACGACCGCCGGCAGGACGGTCGCGATCAGCGCCGTCGCCGAGCGGCGGACGAGCGCCAGGACCAGCAGCACCGGCACGAACAGGCCCAGCCACGGCAGGAACGTCTCCAGCAGGCTGCCCAAGTTGCCGACGGCGTTCGGGACATGCGCGTGGGCCAGCATCAGCAGTGCCAGCAGCAGTGCGCAGACGGCCACCACCCAGCCCCGGCGCCAGATGCCGCGGTCCTCGCGCAGGGCCTCCAGACGGTGGAGGAGGCGCCGCAACCGAGAGGCCGGGGTCCGGGGGCCCTGGCGCCCTTCGTCCGTCTCCGTCATGTACGCCTGCCGCGCCATACCGTTGCCTCACAAACTGCCGTGCACACACACCGTCGCCCCCCGTAAGACCCTAGGGGATGATCGGTTCCGTTCCTGCCGCCGCCCGGCGGCCCTACGGGAGCGATGACGTGCGGGGCCGCGCGGGCAGTTCCTCGAGCGCGTGACCGGGGTGGCGTCTGTGACGAAATCCGCACATCCCGGCCCGTCATGACGGGCGCAGGCCCTCCAGGAGGGTGTCCACCACACGTTCGGCGAGGTCGTCCGGGAGGCCGGCGTCGGGGTTCAGGACCGTGCGGACGAGCAGGGGGCCAACGACGATGTCGTTGAGCAGCTCCAGGTCGACGTCGGCGCGCAGTTCGCCGTTCTCCCGGCCCCGGCGCAGCACCTCCAGGCCGAGCCTGCGGCGCGGCTGGATGACGGTGTCGTGGTAGGCCGCCCAGAGGCCGGGGCTGCTCTTCATCTGGGCGTGCACGTTGTGCAGGAGTGCCGGGCTCCTGCCGGCCAGGCCGCGCAGTCGCAGGGACTCCAGCAGGACGACGAGGTCGTCGCGCACGGAGGTGCCGGGCAGGTCGGGGTCCGGGGGTTCCGCGGCGCGTATGACGTCGACGAAGAGTTCCTCCTTGCCGCTCCAGCGGCGGTAGATGGTTGCCTTGCCGACGCCCGCGGTGCGGGCGATGCGCTCGATGGAGAGCTCCGCGAGGGGCACGCCGTCCTCCAGGAGTCCCATCACCGCCTCGATGATGGCGCGCTCGGCCGCCTCGCTGCGGGGGCGGCCCCGCGCGGGCACCTGGTACGGGGGGCCGGTGCCGGCCGGGCTCACGTCGTCGGATCCTCTCGTTGTGCTGTGGTGATTCTCCCCGGTGGGCGGCGGCGAGGGTCCGCCGGCCCGTGGCTTCTCAGTCCGCCGCCGTCACCAACGCCCGGTCCCGGCCGTCGCCCTCCGGCGCCGGTGTGCGGCCGGGCAGGAAGACGGCGACGACGACCGCGCCCAGCACCGCGACGGCCGCCCCCCACAGCGCCGTGACGTGCATGGCGTAGAGGAAGGCGTCGGCGGCCGCGTCGGCCAGGGGCTCGCCTCGCGGGCCCAGCCGGTCCGCCACGGCCAGGGTGGCCTCGATGGACTCGCCGGCCGCGTGCCGGGCACCGGGCGGCACCAAGCCCAGCGCCCCCTCGATGTCGGTGCGGTAGGCGGTGGACAGCACCGAGCCGAGTACGGCGATGCCGAGGGCGCCGCCGACCTGGCGGAAGGTGTTGCTGAGCGCGGAGGCGGAGCCGGCCTTCTCGCGCGGCAGGGCCTGCATGACGACGACGCTCACCGGCGTCATCACGTAGGCCATGCCGGTGCCCATCAGGAAGAAGACGGCTTCCAGGAACCAGAGGGGCGTAGCCCCGTCCAGGAGCGCGAACGCGGCCAGCGTCGCGGCGAGCACCACCAGGCCGGCGGTCGTGGTGATCCTGCTGCCGACGCGGTCCACCATGAGGCGGGCGCGGGGCGCGAAGAGCAGCTGGGTCGCGGCCAGCGGCAGCATCAGCAGGCCGGTTTCCAGCGGCGAGTGGCCGCGCACGCTCTGCAGGTAGAACACCGTGAAGAAGGTCACGCCCAGGAGGGCGAAGAAGACCAGCGCGATCGCGGTGATCGAGGCGGAGAACACCTTGTTCCGGAAGGCCGAGATGTCGACGGACGGGTGGTCGCTGCGCTTCTCGAACACCACGAACGCGGCCAGCACGGCGAGACCGGCGCCGGTCGTCGCCAGCACGGTGACGTCGGTGAAGTCGGCCAGCTGGCCGCCCCTGATGATCCCGTACACCAGCAGGACCAGGCCGGCCACGGACAGCACCACACCGACGGGGTCGAGCCGGCCGGGCTTCGGATCACGGGAGTCGGGGACCAGCCACAGCATCAGGGCGACGGCGAGGGCGACGATGGGCACGTTGACGAGGAAGACCGAGCCCCACCAGAAGTGGTCGAGGAGCAGTCCGCCGGTGATCGGGCCGATGGCGATGGCCAGGCCCACTCCGCCGGTCCAGATGCCGATGGCCCTGGGCTGCTCGTCGCGCTCGAAGACGTGCATCAGGACGGCCATGGTGGCCGGCATGACGAACGCCGCGCCCAGGCCCATCACCGCGCGGAAGACGATGAGCTCGGCAGGGGAGCCGGAGAACGCGGCGAGGGCCGAGCCGGCGCCGAACACGGCGAGACCGCCGATCAGCACCTTCTTGCGGCCGAGCCGGTCACCCAGCAGCCCCGCGGTGAAGAGCAGCCCGGCGAAGACGAGCGTGTAGGCGTTGATGGCCCACTCCAGCTGGCTCTGGGTGGCCCCCAGGCCGGTGGGGGCGGGGGTGGAGATCGTCTTGATGGCGACGTTCAGGATCGAATTGTCCAGGACGACGATCAGCAGGCTCATCATCAGCACGCCGAGAATCACCCAGCGGCGCCGGTGCACGGCTTCCGGGATCCGGCGGGCTGGGGCGGCAGGAGAAGTCATGCGGCCCAGCGTAGGAAGTTCCGATACGAGACCGTCTCGTATTGAGGGCGTGTTGCCCGAGTTTGTCCCGGTATGGCAGGGCACGCCGGGGCGGGGGCGGGTGCGCCGGGCTGCCTCTGGCCCTCCGCCGGGAGAGGTGCCACCATGGACGTGGTCCGGGGACGCCGTCAGGGCGCCTCGAGATGACGTGTTGGGAGACGGATCCATGACGCAGCTTTCGGCTGCCCAGACCGGGGCGCCCGGTCCCTCCTCCGGCGGCAAGACGCTGTACGGGGGCAAGGGCACGCGCCGCATCACTGTCCGGGACATCGCCCTCGCCAAGGAACGCGGCGAGAAGTGGCCCATGCTCACCGCGTACGACGCGATGACCGCGTCCGTGTTCGACGAGGCCGGCATCCCGGTGATGCTGGTCGGCGACTCCGCGGGCAACTGCCACCTCGGGTACGACACCACGGTGCCCGTCACCCTCGACGAGATGACCATGCTGGCCGGCGCCGTCGTCCGGGGCACCTCGCGCGCCCTGATCGTCGGCGACCTGCCGTTCGGCTCCTACCAGGAGGGTCCGGTGCAGGCGCTGCGCTCGGCGACCCGGCTGGTGAAGGAGGCCGGGGTCGGCGCCGTGAAGCTGGAGGGCGGGGAGCGCTCGCACCGGCAGATCGAGCTGCTGGTGGAGTCCGGCATCCCCGTGATGGCCCACATCGGGCTGACCCCGCAGTCGGTGAACGCCATGGGCTACCGGGTGCAGGGCCGCGGCGAGGAGGCCGCCCAGCAGCTGCTGCGGGACGCGAAGGCCGTGCAGGACGCGGGCGCGTTCGCCGTCGTCCTGGAGCTGGTGCCGGCCGAGCTGGCCGCCGAGGTCACCCGCACGCTGCACATCCCGACGGTCGGGATCGGCGCGGGCCCCGAGACGGACGCCCAGGTGCTGGTGTGGACCGACATGCTCGGGCTGACCGGCGGCCGGGTGCCGAAGTTCGTCAAGCAGTACGCGAACCTGCGGGACGTGATGACGGGGGCGGCGAAGGCGTTCGCCGAGGACGTCGTCGCCGGGTCCTTCCCGCAGGAGGAGCACTCCGTGCACTGATCCGCGCCCGGGTGGCGTGAACCACCGCGTACACCCCTGTGAGCCACTGTCGCACCACCCACGACGGCCCGCCGATCTTCCCCCGTCGGCGGGCCGTCGCCTTTCCCGGACACCCCGCCGACACCCCGCCGACGCGTGCGCGGACGTCTGTCGGCGGGGTGTCGGCGGTCTGTCGGGGCTTTGTCGGCGGGCGCTGCGATCGTCGGGGACATGACGCGATACGACGTACGAACGGGGGGCGCGGGGAGCGCCGTGACCGTCCGAGGGCTGGTCAAGCACTACGGGGATACCAAGGCCCTCGACGGGGTCGACCTGGACGTGGCCGAGGGGACCGTGCGGGGGGTGCTCGGGCCGAACGGGGCCGGCAAGACCACGCTGGTGCGCATCCTGTCCACGCTGCTCGCCCCGACCGCCGGGCACGCCACCGTCGCCGGGTACGACGTGGTCCGCCAGCCCCGGCAGCTGCGCCGGGTGATCGGGCTGACCGGGCAGTACGCCTCCGTGGACGAGAAGCTGTCCGGCTGGGAGAACCTGTACCTGATCGGGCGGCTGCTGGACCTGCCGCGCAAGGAGGCGCGGCGCCGCGCCGACGAGCTGCTGGAGAGGTTCTCGCTCACCGAGGCCGCCCGGCGCCCGGTGGGCACCTACTCCGGCGGGATGCGCCGCCGGCTCGACCTGGCCGCCTCGATGATCGGCCGCCCGGCCGTGCTGTACCTGGACGAGCCCACCACAGGCCTGGACCCGCGCACCCGCAACGAGGTGTGGGACGAGGTGAAGCGGCTGGTCGGCGACGGGGTGACGGTGCTGCTGACCACCCAGTACATGGAGGAGGCCGAGCAGCTCGCCTCCGAGCTGACCGTGGTGGACCGCGGCAAGGTCATCGCGAGCGGCGGCATCGAGGAGCTGAAGGCCAAGGTCGGCGGCCGCACGCTGCGCGTCCGCCCGGCCGACCCGCTCCAGCTGCGTCCGCTCGCCGCCGCCCTCGACGAGCTGGGTGTCACCGGGCTGGCCGGCACCACCGTGGACGCCGAGCGGGGCGCGGTGCTGGTCCCCGTGCTCAGCGACGAGCAGCTCACCGCCGTGGTCGGCGCGGTCACCGCACGCGGCGTCACGCTGAACTCCGTCACCACCGAACTGCCCAGCCTGGACGAGGTGTTCCTGTCCCTGACCGGGCACCGCGCCAGTTCCCCGCAGGACCCCCTGCCCGCCACCACCTCCGAGGAGGCCGTCGCCGTATGAGTGCCGCCACCGCCGCTCCCGCCGCCGGCGTCCGCACGGACGCGCGGATCTCGCCGCGGGCCCATCTGCGCCACACGGGGGCGCTGGTCCGCCGCAACCTGCTGTGGATCCGGCAGGACCCGGAGTCGATGTTCGACGCCGTGCTCTTCCCGGTCGTCTTCACCCTGCTGTTCGTGTACGTCTTCGGCGGCTCGATCGGGCAGTCGCTGGGCGGCGGGCAGGACGCCTACGTGCAGTACATCGTGCCCGGCCTGATGGCCATGATGGGCATGAACATGGCCCAGGGGGTGGGCACCGGGTTCAACCAGGACTTCAACACCGGGGTCATGGACCGCTTCCGGTCGCTGCCCATCGGGCGCGGCTCGGTGCTGTTCGCGAAGATCTCGGTCGAGATGGTGCGGATGCTGATCGCCACCGCGATCCTCATGGTCGTCGGTGTGCTCGTCGGCTTCGACATCACCAACTGGCCGGGGCTGTTCGCCGCCGTGGGACTGTCCGCGGTGTTCGGCTCGGCGCTGATGTGGGTCTTCCTCACGCTGGGCGTGGTGATGAAGAACGCGCAGTCGGTGCAGGCCATGGGCTTCCTGGTGCTGATGCCGCTGCAGTTCGGCTCGTCGATCTTCGCGCCGCCGCAGTCGATGCCGGGCTGGCTGCAGAACTTCACCGAGTACAACCCGCTGTCCGCGCTGGCCGACTCCGCCCGCGGGCTGATGGTGGGCGGGCCGGTCGCCCACGACCTGTGGATGGTGCTCGCCTGGTCCGTCGGGATCACGGCGGTGATGGCGCCGGTCGCCATCCACAAGTTCCGTACGAAGACCTGATCACGCCGGGTCGAGCAGGGCGACGGCCTCCTCCGGGGAGAGGCCGTCGCCCTCGGCGTACGCGGCCGCGAAGGCGGCCTCGTCCAGCACCTGGCGGATCCGGGCCTCGGCGCGGGCGCGGGTCGTGCGCTCCACGAGGCTCGCCGAGTGTCCCTCGGGCAGCCAGGAGTCGGCGGCGCCCAGGCAGCGGGCCGCGTCCCGGGCGTGCCGTCCGCCGTCCAGCCCGGCGAGGGCCGCGGCGGCCAGGACGACGTACGAGGCGCGCAGGTGCGGGGCCATGGCGACGACCAGCGAGTCGTCCGCCTGCCGCATCGCCTCCCGGACGATGTCGAGCGCGCGCTCGTCGTCGCCCGCGGCCACCTCGATTCCGGCCTCGGCGCCGAGGATGAACGCGTCGAAGACCACGTAGTGGGCGAGGCGGAACTCCTCGCGCAGCGCCCGCACGTGCTCACGGGCCTCCTCCGTGCGTCCGCTCACGCACAGCCAGCCGATGAGGAACAGCCGGGCGGCGGGCAGCGCCTCCGTGTGCCGGCCGCTGGTGTGGTCGATGACCTCGCGCAGCAGCCGCTCGCCCCGCTCGGTGACGCCCTCCTCGATCAGCGCGTTGCCCAGCCGGGCCGTGAGCACGGCCGTGTGCGAGCGGGCGCCGAGGCGTTCGGCGTGCTCGATGGCCGCCTCGTAGTCGGCGGCGGCCTCCCGGTAGGCGCCCGCGCGCTCGCGGGCCTCGCCGCGCGCGGAGAGCGCCTCGGCGATGCCCCAGGTGTCGCCGAGCCGCCGGTGGATCTCCAGGGCCTCGTCGGCGTCGCGGCGGGCGTCGCCGGCCCAGTCGCTGCGGTTGGCGAGGAAGTTGGCGCGCAGCTGGAGGTTGCAGGCCAGTTCCCATTCGAAGCCGGGGTTCTCCCGGCAGGTGCGGATCGCCGCGTCCACCACCTCGCGCAGCCGCTCCATGTCGCCGGTGAGCATCACGGCGAACGTCCACAGCAGGCCCGGTGGGCGGCAGACCTGCGGCAGCCCCGGCTCGTACGTCGCGGACACCAGCCGCAGCCGGTGCTGGGCCCGCGGCGTCTGCCAGTCGTCCAGCTCGGTGTCCATCTGGGCGAGATGGGCCAGGTGCGCCCCGCGACGGGCCTCGGCGAGGAGCTCGCCCGACATCGGGGGCGGCCGGTCGGTGCAGCGCTGCCACAGCGGGGCGGCCGGCTCGACGGGTTCGGCGAACGGGTCGGGGGCGAGCGCCATGACCTCCCTGCACCAGTTGCGGGCCTCGATGCGCAGGTCGCGCATCTGCCAGTACCAGACCAGGGACAGGACGATGCAGAGCGCCTCCTGCTCGTCGCGCCGGACGACGGCGTGCCGCAGCGCGGTGCGGACGTTCTCGTACTCGCGCTCCAGCCGGGCGACGGCCTCCACCTGACGCGGGCCGCGCAGCAACGGTTCCGTGGTACGGGCGAGTTCGCGGTAGTACGTCAGGTGGGCGCGCTCGGCGTCGTCGCGTCCGCCGGACTCGTCGAGGCGTTCGCCCGCGTACTCGGCGACGGTCTCCAGCAGCCGGTAGCGCATGCCGTCGTCGCCCGACGGGGCGGCCACCACCAGCGACTTGTCGACGAGGGAGCCCAGCGCGTCCAGGGCGGCGGGACCGCACACGGCCTCGGCGGCGGTGAGGTCGCAGCCGCCGGCGAAGACGGACAGGCGGCACAGCACGTCGCGTTCGCCGGCGTCGAGCAGTTCCCAGGACCAGTCGACTACGGCCCGCAGGGTCTGCTGGCGGGGCAGGGCGGTGCGGCTGCCGGAGGTGAGGAGGCGGAAACGGTCATCGAGCCGGTCGGCGATCTGGCGCGGGGTGAGCATCCGCAGCCGGGCCGCCGCGAGTTCGATGGCCAGGGGCAGACCGTCGAGGCGGCGGCAGATCTCGGCGCACGCCTCCGGGTCGTCGTCGGTGCGGAAGCCGGGGCGGGCGGCGGCCCCGCGCTCGGCGAGCAGGCGCAGCGCGACCGGTTCGGGCAGCGGCTCCACGGGGCGCAGCGACTCGCCGCGCACACCGAGGGGTTCGCGGCTGGTGGCGAGGACGGTGAGGCAGGGGCAGCGTTCGAGGAGGGTCTCCACCAGGCGTGCGGCGGCCTCGACGACGTGCTCGCAGTTGTCGAGGATCAGCAGCATGCGGCGCGGCCCGCAGTGCTCGGCGAGCCGGTCCACGGGGTCGCTGTGCCGGTCGGTGACGGCCCGCATGCCCTCCGCGCCGGCGCCGTACAGCACGGTCTGACGGGCGCCGACGGCGGTGAGGACCGCCTCCGGCACGGCGTCGGGGGCGTCCACGGGGGCGAGCTCGGCCAGCCACACGCCGTCCGGGTGGGCGGCCCGTACGGTCTCGGCGGCCTCCTGCGACAGACGGGTCTTGCCCGCCCCGCCCGGGCCGAGGAGCGTCACCAGACGGGCGGCCGACAGGTCGGCGCGGATCGCCTCGATGTCCGCCTCGCGGCCGACGAACGAGGTCAGCCGGACGCGCAGGTTGCCGGGCGCGCCACTGCCCCGGCGCGCGGGCGGTGCGGGCGTCTCGGGTCTGAGCAACTCGGCGTGCAGGGCACGCAGCTCGGCGCCGGGGTCGGAGCCGAGGCGGTCGGCGAGCAGCCGGCGCACCTCCTCGTAGGCGGCGAGCGCCTCGGCGGTGCGGCCGGTGTCGCGCAGGGCGCGCAGCCGCAGCGCCTGAAGCGGCTCGTCCAGGGGGTGGCCGTCGCACAGGGCGGTCAGCTCGGGGAGGGACCGCTCGGCCTCGCCGAGGGCCAGGGCGGCGGTGTGGCGGGCGCGCAGCACGTCCAGGTGGCGGGTCTCCACACGGGCGGCCTCGGCGGTGCGGTCGGGCAGACCGGGCAGCGCGGGGCCGCCGCGCCACAGGGCGAGGGCGTCGTCGAGCACGGTGGCCGCCTTGGCGGGGTCGCCGTCGGCCAAGGCGCGCAGGCCCTCGCCGGCCAGCCGCTCGAAACGGTGCAGGTCGACGTCGTCGGTCGCGGCGGTGAGGCGGTAGCCGCCCTCGTCGGAGACGACCGCGTCGGCGCCCAGCGCCCGGCGCAGCCGGCCCACCAGTGCCTGCACCGCGCCGGTGGCGTCGGCGGGCGGGTCGCCGTCCCAGACCTCCTCGACCAGCAGGCCGACCGGCACCGTGCGGCCGGCCCGCAGGGCGAGCACGGTCAGCAGGGCGCGCAGCCGTGCGCCGCCCACGGGGACGACGGTGCCGTCGGGGCAGACTGCCTGGGTGGTGCCGAGGATGCGGTAGCGCACGGGGTCCATTCTCTCCGGTGCCGCCCGCGGGATCGCGCGGCCGGGGTCAGGGGCGCCCTCACCTTGCACGGAACCGGGCGGCCGCGCGAAGCGTTTTCCCGGCGTGCCGGGTCCGGGTACGGTCGGGCAGGCCCGCGCGTTCCTCAGTCCTGGGAGTCACATGACCACCACCGCCACCCGTCCCGGCGACCGGAGGGTCAGTCCCGTCTTCCTGGGCATCCTGGCCGTCTCGGGGGTCACCGGCTGGGCCACCTGGACGGGGTTCGCGGCCGTGCCGGGGCTCGCGGTGTTCCTCTTCGTGACGTCCGCGTGGATCGTCTCCCTGTGCCTGCACGAGTACGCGCACGCGCGCACCGCCCTGCACGGCGGGGACATCTCGGTCGGCGCGAAGGGCTATCTCACGCTGAACCCGATGAAGTACACGCACGCGCTGCTGAGCATCGTGCTGCCCGTGCTGTTCGTGATCATGGGCGGGATCGGCCTGCCGGGCGGGGCGGTGTTCATCGAGCGCGGCCGCATCCGGGGGCGGTGGCGGCACAGCCTGATCTCGGCGGCGGGGCCGCTGACGAATGTGCTGTTCGCGGTGATCTGCACGGCGCCGTTCTGGCTGGGCGCGCTGGACGGCGTGCCGCCCGCCTTCCGGTTCGCGCTGGCGTTCCTCGCGTTGCTGCAGGTCACGGCTGCGATCCTGAACTTCCTGCCGGTGCCGGGGCTGGACGGCTACGGCGTGATCGAGCCGTGGCTCTCCCACGGCGTCCGCCGCCAGGTCGAGCCGTTCGCCCCATTCGGGCTGCTGTTCGTGTTCGCCCTGCTGTGGGTGCCGTCCGTGAACCGCGTCTTCTTCGACATGGTCGACGGGGTGCTGGGCTTCTTGTGCATCGAGGAGATCGACACGTACTGCGGCTTCGACCTGTTCCGCTTCTGGCGGGGCACGGACGAGTACTGCGGAGTCTGAGGGCGCGGCACCCCTGCATCCCCCTGTGGGGCGACACCCCGCCGCCGCTGCGGGCAGTCGTGCCGGGCGCAGCCCCACCACCACCGCCGCCGCCGCGGGCAGTCGTGCCGTATGGGCGGCACGGGTGGGCGCAGCGGCACCCACCACCGGGGGCTGGTGACCTACGGGTGCGTGCGTGCAGGATCCGGTGCTGCAAAGGGCACCCGCGTCCCGCTCACCGCGGTGGGCACGCTCGAGCCGCTGCCGGGCTGAGGCCGCTGCGCCCACCCGTGCCGCCCCAGCGGCACGACTGCCCGCAGCTTGGGGGGCTGCCGGCCGCAGCCTGTTGCAGGGCGCGGGGGCCGCCGGCCAGGCGCCGGGCGTCCCACCGGGCCCTGGAGGGGGTCAGCCCCTGCCGAGTCAGTTCGTGGCCGGGGTGTCGGGGCCGGCGGCCCGGGCCCGACGGATGTAGTACCAGGTCATGTTCGACGACAGGCCCGCCAGCAGGACCCACACGACGCCGATCAGCACGCTGCCCTCCACGAAGGAGACGACGGCCGCGGCGACGGCGAGGAGGCACACGACGAGGGCGTAGACGGCGAGGCGGGGCATGGCGGGGGGCTCCTGTCGGGGGACACTGCTTCCGCTCCAGTGTCCCCCATCGCCTCATACGTCCGTGACGCGGAGCCCGGCGTGCGCCTTGTAGCGGCGGTTGACCGAGATCAGGTTGGCGACCAGCGACTCCACCTGGTGGGCGTTGCGCAGCCACCCGGCGAAGATGCCCCGCATGCCGGGGATGCGCCCGGCCAGCGCCTGGACGATCTCCACGTCGGCGCGGACCTCGCCGAGGACCATGACGTCGGTGTCGATCTCGTCGATCTCCGGGTCCTGGAGCAGCACCGCCGACAGGTGGTGGAACGCGGCGGTGACCCGCGAGTCCGGCAGCAGCGCGGCGGCCTGCTGGGCGGCGCTGCCCTCCTCCGGCTTCAGCGCGTAGGCGCCCTGCTTGTCGAAGCCGAGCGGGTTGACGCAGTCCACGACGAGCTTGCCGGCCAGTTCCTCGCGGAGGGACTCGAGGGTCTTGCCGTGACCGTCCCACGGCACGGCGACGATGACGATGTCGCTGCGCCGCGCGGTCTCGGCGTTGTCGGCGCCCTCGACGCCGTGCCCGAGCTCCTCGGCCGCGGCCTGCGCCCGCTCGGCCGCGCGGGAGCCGATGATCACCTTCTGGCCGGCCTTGGCGAGCCGGTAGGCGAGGCCCTTGCCCTGCGGTCCGGTGCCGCCGAGCACGCCGACGACGAGGCCGGAGACGTCGGGCAGGTCCCAGGGGTCCTTGGCGGGGGCCTTCTTCGGGGGCTGCTGTGCGCTGTCGGTAGAGGTCATGGCCCGACTCTACGGCCGCGCACGCCTCCGCACCGGCCGGGCGTGAGGCCTGTCACGCGACGCCCGCGGGCGTCCGCCCGGTGTCCCCGGGTCGGGCGAACCCTCCCCGAACACGGGGACGCGGGCGTGCCGTTGGGGGCAGGATGCGGCGGCATGGATGCCGTACGGGTCGCGCTGCTGAGGGAAGTGCTCGCGGGGACGGAGTGGCTGGGGGCGACCCGGCACTTCGCGGGGACGCTGCGCGGGTCGGTGGTGTCGCACGGCGGAGGGCTGCTGCTGGTGGGCACGCCGGAGTACGAGCCGTGGCACCTGGCGGCGCATCTGGTGGACGAGGCGGCCTGGTCGGGCACCCCGGAGCTGGTGCCGACGCTGGTGCGGCACGACGCGCGCCCCACGGACCCGGCGCACCTGGCGGTGGGCCTCGGCCGGCTGGAGGCGGCGCGGCGGGGCGAGACGCTGCTGGTGGTGGCGCCCGGCGAGCCGCCCGCGGCGCTGCTGGAGCGGGCGTCGGACGCCCGCCGCGCCGGGGCGACGCTGCTGTCGCTGGGTCCGGAGGCGGGCGAGCTGCCGGCGCTGGCGCACGAGGTGCTGCCCGTCCCGGACGGCTCCGAGCTGGACCTGGACACCGTGCAGCACCTGGTCAGCGCGGCGGCCGGGGAGAACGCGCTGCCCGCCCGCCGGGGCCGCCGCCGTTTCCGGGACCGGCTGTCCCGGCTGGCCGACCTGCTCACCGCCCCGCCGCCGACCCGCTGGTGACGCGCCGGTGACGCGGCGGTTCAGTCCTCGTCGCGGCCCTTCGGCGCGTCGTGCCACGCGGGGTCGTTCTCCCACTGGAGGTTGCGTTCGCGGGCGGTCTCCATCGCGTGCTCCGCCTCTGCGCGGCTCGCGTACGGACCGAAGCGGTCCTTGGCGGGGCACTCGGGCCCTTCCTCGACCTTCTTGTGCTCCAGGCAGTAGTACCACTCGCCGGGTTTGCCGGCCGTGCGCTTCTTGAACAGGGGCATGTCGGCTCCTCTCGCCACGGAAGATGGTCCCCCGTCGCGGCTGAATTAGACTCGCGGCATGTCTGGCCAGTCACTCCTCGTACCGGGGAAGCTCTCCCCCACCCGCTCCGTGCCCGGGAACATCCGCCGTCCCGAGTACGTCGGCAAGCCCGCGCCGACCCCGTACACCGGGCCGGAGGTGCAGACGCCCGAGACGATCGAGGCGATGCGGCTCGCGGGCCGGATCGCGGCCCGCGCGATGGAGGAGGCCGCGAAGCTCATCGCGCCGGGCGTGACGACGGACGAGCTGGACAAGGTGGCGCACGAGTACATGTGCGACCACGGCGCCTACCCGTCGACGCTCGGCTACCGGGGCTTCCCCAAGTCGCTGTGCTCCAGCGTCAACGAGGTCATCTGCCACGGCATCCCGGACTCGACGGTGCTGCGCGACGGCGACATCGTCAACCTGGACGTGACCGCGTACATCGGCGGGGTGCACGGGGACAACAACGCCACGTACCTGGTCGGCGAGGTGGACGAGGAGAGCCGCCTGCTGGTGGAGCGGACCCGGGAGGCGCTGAACCGCGCGATCAAGGCGGTGAAGCCGGGCCGCCAGATCAACATCATCGGCCGGGTGATCGAGTCGTACGCGAAGCGGTTCGGCTACGGGGTGGTGCGTGACTTCACCGGTCACGGCATCAACTCGTCGTTCCACTCGGGCCTGATCGTCCCCCACTACGACAGCCCGCACGCGACGACGGTGATGCAGCCGGGGATGACCTTCACCATCGAGCCGATGCTGACGCTGGGCACCCACGAGTACGACATGTGGGACGACGGCTGGACGGTCGTGACGAAGGACCGCAGGCGCACGGCGCAGTTCGAGCACACGCTGGTGGTCACGGACACCGGGGCGGACATCCTGACCCTGCCGTGACGTCCGGCGCGTCCGCGCCACGCCTTCGAGGGCCCGCCTCCTCCGGGAGCGCGGGCCCTCCGCTTTCCTTCCTCGTGCCTCACGCCGTGTGCCCGGCGCATGGGCGGGGGAAGTTCCCGACAGGCCGTCGGCAAGGCATTGACTTAGGTAAGGCTAACCATAGAAGATCGGACCATGGACTCCTTCTCGACCCTGATCCGTACCGCCTCCCACGAGCAGCACATGGAGGCGGAGACCTCGACCTTCATGACCGATCTGCTGGGCGGACGGCTGGGCGTGGACGCCTACGCGCGCTACACCGAGCAGCTGTGGTTCGTGTACGAGGCACTGGAGTCCCGCGCGCAGTACCTGGCGTCGGACCGGGTGACGGGCCCGTTCGTCCGCCCCGAGCTGTTCCGGCTCGCCGCCCTGGAGCGGGACCTCGAGCATCTGCGCGGCCCGGACTGGCGCTCGACCCTGACCGCCCTGCCCGCGACGCGGGTCTACGCGGACCGGGTGGCGGCCGTGGCCCGCGCGTGGCCGGCGGGGTACGTCGCGCACCACTACACCCGTTACCTGGGCGACCTCTCGGGCGGTCAGATCATCCGCGACAAGGCGGAGCGGACCTGGGGATTCACGAAGAAGGGCGACGGGGTCCGCTTCTACGTCTTCGAAGGGATCACCAATCCGGCCGCGTTCAAGCGGGAGTACCGCGCGCTGCTGGACGGGCTGGCGGTGGACGACCTGGAGAAGCAGCGCGTCGTGGCCGAGTGCAAGCGGGCGTTCTCGCTGAACTCGGACGTGTTCCGCGCACTGGGCGAGGAGTTCCCGCTGTCGGCGTGAGCCGGCCTTCGGCACGCCCGCGGCGCTGATCGCGGCTTCGTTCCGCTCGCCGCAGGCGGCCGCTTCTCGCGCGACAGGCGGCGGCCGGTGTGGCGCTGGCCGCCGTCGCGCGGGCTGCTCACCGGTGAGCCCGGGCCTCCACCTCACCGTTCACGGCGGCCAGATCGCCCGCGAGGGTGTCCGTGTCGGGCGAACGCCGGGCGGCGCCCCGGACGGCGCCGCCCGTCCGTCGTGCCGGTCAGCGCTCCAGGCGGACCCGGCCACCGACCTCCGTCCATCCCTCCGGCTGCGGCGCGGTGAGGATCTGCGAGCCGGCGCCCTGGGTGATGTTCAGGGCGCGGCCCAGCCGGTCGGTGAGCAGCAGCGCCGCGGCGCCGGTCGCCTCGTCCTCGTCGATGCCCCCGGCGCAGGCGCCGGCCCCACCGGAGCGGCTGTCGCCGCGCCCCTCCGTGCGGCCGGGGAAGGCGCGGGCGCGGATCCGTCCGGCCGGCTCGTCCAGCCAGGCCCAGGCGTAGATCCACTCGCCCTTCGGCGGCACGGGCAGCTCGTCCACCTCGGCGGCGGTGGCGTACTGCCGCAGGGTGCGCGGCGGCACCCACTCCGCGCGTGCCTCGATCCAGCAGAACTCCCCGTCCTGCCGGGCGCCCACGACCCCGGCGGGCGTGACGAGTTCGGGCACGTCGAGCAGCCAGGCGGCGCCGACACAGGGGTGGCCCGCGAAGGGCAGGCGGGTGGTGGGGGTGTAGATGTCGATCACCCCGCGCTCGGGGTCGTCGACGAACACGGTCTCGCTGAAGCCGAGTTCGGCGGCGAACTCCTGGCGCTCGTCCGGTCCGGGCAGAACCGAGCCGTCCCGGACGACGCCCAGTTCGTTGCCGTATCCGCCGCGTGGGCCGCAGAAGACACGCAGCACGTCGTAAGCAGTCACGGGGGCATTGAAGCACCGTCCGCGGCCCCCGGCCGCCCATGGCCCGGGCACCCGCCCGTCTCGGGGCCACGGCCCGGGGAAGTCCCCTACAGGACAGGCCGGTCGGTGAGGGACGCGTCAGGGGCGGGCCTCGTCACCGCGTACGATCCCGGCGCCTCACTTGATCACCAGGATGGTCCCGTCCGCAGCACGTACGCACATACCGCCGCGATCGGAGATCCTCCATGACCGCACGCACCACCGCCCGCGCCACGGCCGTGTCCGCCCTGCTGGGCTCGTCCCTGCTGCTCGTCCCCCTCGCCGGGACGGCCGCCGCGCACCCCGCTGCCGCCCCTCACCCCGCCGCCTCCGCGCCCCGCGCCGGCGGGTTCGACGCGACCGCGCTGGAGCGGGCGCTCGCCGAGGTCCCCGACGGGGACGTCTCCGCGGCGCTGATCCGGGTCGGTGGCAAGGGCAGTTGGTCGGGAAGCGCGGGCGTCCGGGACCTGCGCACGGGGGCGCCCGCACTGCCGCACGCCCGCTTCCGGGCCGGCTCCACGACCAAGGTGGTCACCGCGGCGGTCGTGCTCCAGCTCGTCGCGGAGAGGCGCGTCGACCTCGACGCGCCCGTCGGCCGCTATCTGCCGGACCTGCTCCCGCCGTCCTTCACCGAGCCCCCGACCGTGCGTCACCTGCTCACCTACACCAGCGGACTGCGCCCCGGCGCGAGCCTCGGCTCGACGACCGAGGAGATGTACGCGCACCGGTTCGAGACGCTCACCCCTCAGGAGGTGGTGGCCGCGTCCGTCGCCCAGGGCCCGGCGCACGACCCCGGCGAGCGGCAGGAGTACGGGAACATCCACTACACCGTGCTCGGCATGCTCATCGAGGCGGTGACCGGAGACAGCTACGAACACCAGGTGGCCGTACGGGTCTTCCGCCCTCTCGGCATGCGGCACACCGGCTTCCCCGGCGGCCCCGACCCCCGCATCCACGGCCCGCACCACCGCGCGTACGCCGACATCGGCGGCCGGACCACCGACGTCACCGAGTGGAACATGTCCGACCGCTGGGCGGCAGGCGACATGATCTCCACCACCGCCGACCTGGAGCGCCTGGTGTTCGGCGTGTTCGGCGGCAAGGTCGTCCCGCGGTCGCTGCTGGACCAGATGCTCACCGTGCCGGACGTCGACGGCGCGACCTACGGGATGGCACTCCAGCGGTTCGTGATCGACGGCCGGGAGATCTGGGGCAAGACCGGCTCCCGCCCCGGCTACCACACGGTGCTGGGCGCCACCCGGGACCTGTCCCGCACGGTCGTCCACTCGGTCAACGCCAAGAGCGCCCGCGAGGACGGCTTCCCGCTCGTACAGCGCTTCGCCCTGCCGGCCTTCGCGAGCTAGGCGGACGCACGGAGAGGGCGCCTCCGGGGGCGAGGGGCGCCCTTCCGTCGCGTGGCGACGCGTTTCGGTGGAGGGGGACGGTGTGCGTCGTCCCCGTGGCTCACCCGGCCGTCGCGCGCATCCGGCGGAGTGCGAGGACGACGCCCGCCCCGGCGGCCACGGCCGCGCCGGCCGCCGCGCCGAGGGCGCCGACCGGGATGTCGGACCCGGTGCTGGCAAGGCTGCCGCCCAGGTCGCCGCCGACGGTCGAGCCGACACCGCCGGTGGTGGAGCCGGAACCGTCCGGGCCGCCGTCCGTACCGGTGCCGCTGCCGCCGGTGCCGTTGCCGTCCGTGCCGGCGGGCAGCTCCGCGCCCTCGGTGAGGGACACCGCCAGGCTCACCGGGTCGAGTTCGGCGCCGGCGGCGTAGAACCCGCCGAAGGCCTTGGCTCCGGCCTCGGTGAGGGTGGCGGTCACCTTGTCGAGGGTGATGACGTCGTCCTTCGCGGTGAGCGTGGGCGACGGGGAGGACAGGTCGGCGAGGACGACGTCCTGGGTGGTCTCGTCGTGGTCGGCGACGTCGGCGGAGAGCGTGCCCTTGCCCTTTGTGAGATTCACCCGCAGGTCGCCGAGGGTGAGGTCGAGGCTGTGGGCGCCGTCGTGCTCGTGGCCCTTGAAGGTGACCGCTCCCTCGAAGCCGGCCTTGAGGGTGCCGGCCTCCGTGTCGTACGTGCCGGTGGCGTCGGAGAAGGTGAACGCGCCGTTGCCGGAGGCCTGGGTGGCGCCCTCCGAGGCGGTGATCGTGCCCTTGGCCACGGGGCCCGTGACGTAGGTGCGGAAGGACTGCTTCACGCCCCAGTCGAGGGTGCCGTCGGCTATCTCGCCCTGGGTGGCGGGCGCGGTGGACTGCGAGGCGGTGACGCTCGGAGTGGGCGTCGGGGGCTGCGTGGTGGGCGTGGGGGAACCGGTCGGGACGGCCGTCGGGGTGGCCGGACCGGTGGGCTCGGGCTCGGCGGTCGGGGAGGCCGGCGGGGTGGTGGCGGGCTCGGTGGTGGACGGCTCGGGCTCCGGCTCCGGGTCGGCCTTCTTCACGATGCTCAGCGGGTCGCCCTCCGCGCCCGCGTAACTGGCGCTGCCGAAGACCTCGCCGGCCTCCTTGGTGAGGGTGGTGGCCATGTCGGTCATCGCGCGGGTGACCGTGACGGTGGCGAGCGGGACGTCGTCCTCGGTGGTGCCGTTCCGCTCGACGTCGGCGGTGATCTCACCCTTGCCGCTGTCGAACCTCAGGTCGGACAGGCTGAGTTCGAAGCCATGCTTCTCCGACTTGACGTGCAGCTCGCCCCGGAAGCCGAGCGACATCACGTGGGTGGTGGGGTCGTAGGCGCCCGTGCCGCCGGTGAACGTGAAGGCGCCGTTGTTCTCGGCCTGGCTCGCGCCGGCGCCGGGCGTGAAGGTGCCCTGCGCGAAGGTGGTGACGTAGGTGCGGTAGCTCGCCTTGATGCCCCAGGTCAGTTCGTAGCCGTCGAGGGGCACTGCGGCGGCGGAGGCGGAGGGTGCGGCGGTCGCGCCGAGGGCGGCCGCGGTGGCCACCGCGGCGGCGAGGGCGAGGGAGCGGCGTCGTCTTGCGGACATGACGGGATGTCTCCTTGGAGGTGAAGGGGATCAGTGGTTCCGCGGGGTGTCCGCTGCGTCCGTGCCTGCGCGGCGCGTGCGGACGAGGAGCGCGGCGGCGCCGGCGAGCACCAGCAGGGATCCGGCCGCGAGGGAGAGGGGAAGAGCGGGGGACGTGCCGTCGTCGTCGGGCCCTGTGGCCTGCGCGGCCGGCTCGGGCGAGGCGACGGAGGGGGACGGGGACGCCGTCGGGGTGGCGGTCGGGGCGCTGCCCAGGTCGGGCAGGGCGGGGAGTGCGGCGGTGTCGGTGAGGGCGACGGCCAGGGTGACCGGGTCCATCGCAGTGCCCGCCGGGTACATCCCGCCGAAGGCTTCGGCGCCCCGGGCGGTGAGCTTCGCGGAGGCCTCGGTGACGGTGGCGAGGCCGTTCCTCGTCTTGAGGTTCTCCGCGGTGAAGGTGACCAACGGGACCTTGCGGCCGGTGTGGTCCGGTGTCGTGACGTCGGCGTAGAGGGTGCCCTCGCCGTCCTCGACGGTGACGCGGACGGCGGTCATGCGCAGGTCGAGGCCGTGGTCGCCGGTGAAGCGGACGGCGCCTCGGAAGGTGGCGGTGAGGTCGCCGTCGTCGAACGTGCCCCGGCCGCCGGGGAAGCGGAAGAAGGCGCCGCCGTCGAGGGCGCCGGAGGTGAGGGCCCAACTGCCGCGGGCGATGTCGCCGGTGACGTACTCGCGGAAGGTGCGGCGGACGCCCCAGTCGACGGCTCCGTCGACGAGCGCCGTGCTCTTCACGGCCTTCCGCGTCATCTCGGGCTGCGGGCTCTTGGCCGCGGGGCTCTTGGTCGCCTCGCCCCGCGGCTGCCGGACGTCGGCGGAGAGGCTGACCGGGTCGAGGGCGGTACCGGCCGTGTAGTAGCCGGCGAAGGAGGTGGCGCCCTGGGCGGTGAGGGTGGCGGGCAGGTTGTTCAGGACCACGGAGGTGCCGCCGCCGCGCATGTCGATGCCGCTGAGGGAGAGGGAGGCGAAGGGCACCTGACGGGCCGTCGTGATCGCCCCGGTGTCCTTCGCCTTGCTGGTGACGTCCACGTAGAGGGTGCCGGAGCCGCCGGACACGGCCACGGTGGGACTGCTGAGGGTGAGGTCGAGCTGGTACGCACCGCTGTCGGTGCGGTGCCCCGTGAAGCGCACCCCGCCGGAGAAGGCGGCGCGGAAGGCGCCCGTCTCGCCGTCGTACGTCCCGGTGGCCGAGTGGAAGCGGAATCCGCTGCCGCCGACCGTGGCCGCGCCGCCGGTGAGGGCGTAACCGCCCTGGGCGACTGGGCCGGTGACGTAGCGCTGGAACGACGTCTTGATGCCCCAGTCGAGCCTGCCGCCCTGGACGGTACGAGCCTCGGCGTGCGCAGTGGCGGCCGGGACGAGCGCGCCTACGACGGCCGCGCAGAGCACGGCGACCAGGACGCGAAGACGCGTGGGCATGGCAAGTCCTCCGGAGGCGGGGGCCTATAGCGAACGAAGGTAAGGCTAACCTAAGCTACGCCTGGGTCGACATGCACCCACAGCCGGAAGGAACGGACGGAACCGTGCGACGCTTGCGCACAGAACTGGCGGGAGCACTGCTGTCCGTGCTCGCCCTCTCCCTCACCACGACCGCGTGCGGAGGCTCCTCCGACGCCGCCTCCCCCTCCCCCGTCGCCTCCTCCACGAGGACGGCGGACCGCGTCGAACCCCTGGACTCCACCCCGCAGCCGCGGCTCCCGGTGACCGTCCGCTCCGCCGACGGCCGGGAGGTGACGGTCGAGCAGGCGGAGCGCATCGTCCCGCTGTCCGGCAGCCTCAGCGAGATCGTGTTCACCCTCGGCCTCGGCGACCGGGTCGTCGCCCGTGACGTCACCGCCACCTTCGAGCAGGCGGCCGCCCTGCCGGTCGTCACCCGGGGCCACGACGTCTCCGCCGAAGGGGTGTTGTCCCTGCGCCCCGACCTCGTCGTCGCCGAATCCACCACCGGCCCCGACGAGGCCATGGACCAGATCCGTGCGGCCGGCGTGCCCGTCCTCGTCGTCGAGGGTGCGACCGGGCTCGACGACGTCGGCCCGCGCATCGAGGCCGTCGCCCAGGCGCTCGGTGTGCCGTCCGCGGGCGAGGAGCTGACCCGGCGTACGGAGGAACGCGTCGCCGCCGTCGCGGAGTCCGTACCGGCGGAGAAGGACAAGCCACGGGTCGCCTTCCTGTACCTGCGCGGCTCCGCCTCCGTGTACCTCATCGGCGGCAAGGGCTCCGGCGCCACCTCGCTGATCGAGGCGGCCGGTGCGGTCGACGCGGGCGCCGAGTCGGGCCTCGAGAAGGACTTCACCGCCCTCACCAGCGAGGCATTGGTCAAGGCGGCCCCCGACGCGCTGCTCGTGATGTCGAAGGGGCTGGAGTCGGTCGGCGGCGTCGACGGGCTGGTGGAGATCCCCGGCATCGCGCAGACCCCCGCCGGGATGGACCGGCGGATCGTCTCCGTCGAGGACGGCGTGCTGCTCAACTACGGCCCGCGCACCGACCAGGTGCTCTCCTCCGTCATGGAGCAGCTCTACGGCGGCGAGGGCGGTGCCCGGTGAGCGTCCTGCCCAGGACACCGTCCGGCACGGAGCCACGGGAGGCCGCCCCGCCCGCCCGGCGCCGCCGCGTCCCCTGGCTGCTGACGGCGGGTCTGGTCGCCGCCCTCGTCGTGCTGGTGCCCGTGGCGGCCCGCACCGGCGCCTATCCCGTGCCCGTCGGGGACGTGGTCGCCTCCGTGCAGCACCGGTTGGGCCTGGGCGGCACGGAGCTCGACCGGGTCGCCGAGTCCGTGCTGTGGAACGTGCGTTTCCCGCGGATCGTGCTCGCCCTGCTGGTGGGGGCGTCACTGGGGTGCGCGGGCGCGCTGATGCAGGGCGTGTTCGGCAACCCGCTCGCCGAACCCGGCGTCATCGGCGTCTCCTCCGGCGCGGCGGTCGGCGCGGTGGCCGCCATCGCGCTGGGGCTGAACTTCGCCGGCAACTGGACCGTCTCGATCCTGGCGTTCGTCGCCGGACTCGTCACGGTGCTGCTCGTCTACGCGATGTCCCGTTCGGGCGGGCGCACCGAGGTGGTGACGCTGATCCTCACCGGTATCGCGGTGAACGCCTTCGCGGGCGCGCTGATCGGGCTGTTCCTGTTCTTCGCGGACGCCGCCGCCGTCAACCAGATCACCTTCTGGCAGCTCGGCTCACTGTCCCAGGCGACCTGGCCGAAGGTACTGGCGGTGCTGCCGTGCGCGGTGCTCGGGCTGGGCGTCGCGCCCCTGTACGCCCGCCGCCTGGACCTGCTGGCGCTGGGCGAGCGGCCCGCCCGCCACCTGGGCGTGGACGTGGAGCGGCTGCGGATCGTGCTGGTGCTGGTGATCGCGCTGCTGACCGCGGCCGCGGTGAGCGTGTCCGGCATCATCGGCTTCGTCGGGCTGGTCGTGCCGCACCTGCTGCGGATGGCGGCCGGGCCCGGACACCGGTTCCTGCTGCCGGGCAGCGCGCTGCTGGGCGCGCTGGTGCTGCTGGCGGCGGACCTGACGGCCCGTACGGTCGCCTCGCCGGCGGAGCTGCCCCTGGGGGTGCTGACGGCGCTGCTCGGCAGCCCTTTCTTCTTCTGGCTGCTGCGGAGGACCCGGCGGCGGCACGGGGGCTGGGCGTGAGGTCGTGTCCCGTCTGCGGCGGGAGCGGGGGCTGGTCGCGCAGTTCCCCGCGCCTCTGAGGGGGTCTGCCGTGCCGTTCGTCCAAGAGCCCCGGCCTCCGGTCCCGCGCCGCGCGTCGTCCGCGGGCCGGTGAGGGCTGGTCGCGCGGTTCCCCGCGCCCCTGGGGTGCTCGCCCAGCCGTTCGTCCGTCAGTCCCCCTTGTTCCGATCCGGAAGGTCCTTCCGTGCGACTGCTCCGCCCCCGTCCCGCTCCCCCACTCCCCGCCTCCCCCGGCGACACCCTCGCCGAGGCCGAAGCCCTCCACGTCCGCCTCGACGGCACCCGGGACGTCCTCCACGGCGTGGACGTCGCCGTCCGCGCGGGCGAAGTGCTCGCGCTGGTCGGGCCCAACGGGGCCGGCAAGTCCACCCTGCTCGGCGCCCTCGCCGCCGACCTCGCGCCCGCGTACGGGGTCGTACGGATCCACGGGCGCCCTGTGTCGGACTGGTCCGCTCCCGAACTCGCCCTGCGCCGCGCGGTGTTGCCGCAGGCGTCCGCACTGAGCTTTCCCTTCTCGGTGGAGGAGGTCGTACGGATGGGACGGGCGCCCTGGGCCGCGCTCGGCCCGGAGGACGACGACGCGGCCGTCGCCGAGGCGATGGCCGCGACCGAGGTGACCGCGTTCGCGGGACGTCCGTTCTCCGCGCTGAGCGGCGGCGAACGCGCGCGGGTGACGCTCGCCCGGGTGCTCGCCCAGCGCGCGCCGCTGCTGATGCTCGACGAGCCGACGGCCGCACTCGACCTGCGCCACCAGGAGCTGGTGCTCCGGCTGTGCCGGGAGCGGGCGCGGGCCGGGGACGCGGTGGTGGTGGTCCTCCACGACCTCGGCCTCGCCGCGGCCTACGCCCACCGGGTGGCGGTCCTGCGCGCGGGCCGCGTCGCGGCGGACGGCCCCCCGGAGGAGATCTTCACCGAGCCCCTCCTGTCGGAGGTCTACGACCAGCCGGTCGAGGTGCTCCCGCATCCGCGGACGGGGGCGGTGCTGGTGCTGCCCGTGCGGGAGGAGTGAGGATCGGCGTGCCGTCAGGCGGTCCAGGTCACGGTGTGGCCGCTGTGACCGGTCCCCGCGTCCGGCGGTGCGGGCGTCCCGGTAGGGTTCGCCTCCGGGAAGGGGAAGGTGAAGCAACCGGATGAGCAGGGATCTCGGTCTTCGTAGGCTCCACGGACTCCGCGGGCCCCGCGGGCCTCGCCGTACCGCGCTGGCCGCGGTCTCCGTGACCGCGCTGTCGCTGACGGCGAGCGGCTGTGTGGTGGTGCACGGCGAGCGCGAGGTGCTCCCGGCGACGACCCGCGCCGAAGCCGCCGAGGCGCTCAAGGAGTTCACGGCCGCGTACAACGCCGCCGACAAGGCGTACGACTCCTCCCTGGACGCCGACCGCACCACCGGCGCGCTCGCCGACATCGACGGGGCCCGGCTGAAGGCGGGCAAGGTCAACAACCCGGACGGCAACCCGAGTCACGCGCCGCTGGAGCTGACCGACGCGAAGTTCACCATCCCCGCCAAGGCGGGCTGGCCGCGCTGGTTCCTCGCCGACACGGCCGCCAACAAGGGCGGTGACGTCCGCTGGCTGCTGGTGTTCACCCGCGACGCGCTGGACGACCCGTGGGAGGTGGCGTACCTGACGCTGGTCTCCCCGGACGACGTGCCGGAGTTCAAGACGGACAAGGACGGCTGGGCCGAGACCGTCCCGGCGAACTCCACCGATGTCGCGGTCGCACCGGGCGAGTTGAGCCAGAAGTACGCCACGTACCTGAAGGACGGCGGGGCCGGTTTCGCGGAGGGCCCGCACACCACGGGGTGGCGGGACACCCGTAAGCAGAAGTCGGTGCGGCCGGGTCTGGCCACGCAGTACATCGACGAGCCGCTGGTGAACGGCGACTACGCGCCGCTCGCGCTGCGCACGGCGGACGGCGGGGCGCTGGTGTTCTTCACGACACGGCACTTCGAGAAGCAGACGGCGGCGGCCGGGGCGACGGTGCCGACGCCGAACGAGGACGTGCTGGCGCTGACCAGCGGGGAGATACGTCAGTCGCTGACGATGGAGTTCGTCTCGAACGAGGTGGCGCTGGACCCGGCGGACGGGCCGGTGGAGGTGCTGGGGCGGATCCAGGGGCTGACGTCCGCGAAGGGCGAGTAGCGGCGGGCGGACGGCGTGGGGGGACCGGCGTGACGGTCGGCGGCGTTCAGTGGCGCAGGGGCCAGGCGGCGCCGGTGGGGTCGGGCCGGACGTCCGCGTACCGGGCGCAGGCGTCCGTGAGGTACTCCAGCAGGCTCAGCGGGTCGGGCAGCGGATGCTCGGGGCCGCGTACCCAGCGGACCGACGGGTCGTCGTCGCCGGGGAGGCGGGCGGGCGGGACCAGGACGTAGGAGCCCCGGCAGTGCCAGCGCAGTCCGGGATGCTCGTCCATGGTCTCCGGATGGCAGTCCAGCTCGCAGGGCCACCACTCGTCCTCGTCCTCGGGGGTGCCCCGGGTGAGGGTGAAGAACAGCAGGCGGCCGTCGTCGCTCTCGGCGACCGGGCCGACCTCGACCCCGGCCTCCAGCAGACGGTCCAGGGCCTCGCGGCCCGCGTCGAGGGGGACGTCGAGGACGTCGTGCACCATGCCCGTGGCGGTGATGAAGTTGGCCTGCGGCTGGTGGCGGGCCCAGCGCTCGATCTGGGCGTGGTCGGTGGTCGACTGGGTCTGCCAGGCGAAGGACACCGGGTGCCGGGCGGGGGTGGGACAGCCCACGCGGTCGCAGGAACAGCGGTAGCCGGCGGGGTGCGCGGCGGGCGCGAGGGGCAGTCCCGCTTCGGCGGCGGCGAGCAGCAGGGCCTCACGGCCGCCGTCACCGGCGGCCTGCTTCGGGCGGCGTCCTCGCAGCCACTGGGAGAGTTTGCCCTGCCGGCCGCTCCGGCCGCCGAACTCCGCGCTCATCTATCCCCTCGCCTCGCCGTCGTGCGCTCCAGCATGCCCTATGGTCCCACGATCGTGCGCATCGGGGGCCCGGAGCGTTTAATCACCGCAGGTCGGGCGAGGGTGACGGCACCGGGCGCAAGCTGACCGGTGGGGCGAACAGGACATCCGCCGGAGGCCGCGGACCGGGTGTCGATGCGCGGTCCGCCCTGATGAGCCCGCCTACCGTGGCGCCATGATCACGTGGATCGCGTCGTCGGCGCCTGCCGCCCTGGTGTCCGTGGTGTCCCTCGCCGCGCTGACGCTCACGGGGCACGGCGGCCCGCCCCCGCTGGAATGGGGCGACGGCCCGCTGACGGTGGACTCGCTGCCCCGTGTGACGTACGCGGCGCATCGCGGCGGGGCGCGCGAGGTGCCGGAGAACAGCATGTCGGGGCTGATGGCGGCGTACCGGCGCGGTACGGCTCAGGTGCTGGACTTCGACACCCGGGTGCTGCGGGACGGCACGCCGGTGGTCTTCCACGACGTGACCCTGAACCGTACGACCTTCCTGGGCGGGGAGGTGCGGAAGCTGGACGCGGAGGAGTGGAAGGGGGTGCGGCTGCGCCCGCGCGACCGGCTGCCGGGGAGCTGGCGGTCGGAGCGGCCTCCGACGGTCGAGGAGGTGCTGGACCGGCTGGGCGGGCGGATCCTGCTGATGCTGGAGCTGAAGGACCCGGCCGGGCTCGAGCGGGTGGCCGGGATGATCCGGGCGCGGGGGCTGACCCGGTCGGTGTTCGTCAACACCAACCACCCCCGGGTGGCGGAGCGGGTGCACCGCGCGGGGCTGCTGACCCAGCTGTGGCGCTCGGCCGAGCAGATGCGCACCGACCGGCCGGAGCGGTGGCGTTCCTTCGTCGACCTGCTGGACGTCGACATCCGCGCGCGGGACGGGGATGTGACGCGGGCCGTCCGGTCGGGGATCCCTCGGGTGTGGGCGCACACCGTCGTGACCCCGGCCCAGCGCGACCGCGCCCTGGCGCTCGGCTGCGACGGCGTCCTCACGGACGCGCCGGGGCGGCTGGCGCGGCACCGGACGCGGGTGCCGGGGGCGGTCAGCTCGGTGACGGGGCGGTGAGGGCCGGCGTCAGCGGGGGGCGAGGCCGTGCAGGGCGTAGTCGACGAGGGTGTCGGTGTACTCGTAGGTGATCGGGCCGGTGTACTGGAGCCAGCGCTGGGCCAGCGGCGAGACGAAGAGTTCCAGGGCGATGCGCGGGTCGATGTCGGGGCGGACCTCCCCGGTCTCCTGCGCGGCGCGCAGCCGGTCGACGTACAGCTGGAGCTGGGGTTCCAGGAGCTGGGCGACGAAGCGGCGGCCGAGTTCCTCGTTGACGACGCCCTCGGCGGCCAGGGCGCGGGAGGGCGCCTCGAAGGCGGGGTCGCCCAGCTCGTCGACCGTGGCGCGCAGGACGTTCTTGAGGTCGGCGGCGAGGTCACCGGTGTCCGGGATGGTGTACGGCTTCTGTCCGGCGGCCTCGGCGGCCTGGTCGCTCAGGTCGAGGAACGCCTCGAGCAGCACGTCCGCCTTCGACGGCCACCAGCGGTAGATCGTCTGCTTGCCGACGCCGGCGCGGGAGGCGATTCCCTCGATGGTGGTCTTCGGGTACCCCACCTCGGCGACGAGGGCGAGGGCGGCGTCGTAGATGGCACGACGGGAGCGCTCGCTGCGGCGCGACGTGTCGGGGGCGGACGACGGGTTCTGGGCCATGGCCCGAATTTACCAGGTTGACAAGACGCCGCGTCTCGCCGGACGCTGGTACGACCGGTAAGCGAGACGGACCGTCTCGTTTCATTGTTGTTGACTGTCGGCCGCCCGTCGTGCGGCGACTGTCGGAAGGGAGCCCGTCATGGCTCGAGGCGGAAACATGCTGGGGGTCGGCGGCGCCCGGCAGCACCTGGGCCGCAAGGCCCTGCGCGGCGGGGGCCCGGCCGGCCGCATCGGCGGCGGCACGGACCCCCGGGCCCAGAAGCGCGCGCTGCTGCGCAAGCTTCAGGAACAGCGCGACGAGGGGCAGGAGACGGAGCAGGGATGACGGCGCGTCAGTCCTGCGCGGACCGCGGCGGCCAGGGGTCGCCCCAGTCCGTGTCGCGGGCGGCGCGGTAGAGGGCGCCGTGGCGCTTGGTGACCGTGGTGCGGTTCAGGGCCGGGTCCGTCTCGCAGAGGTCGAGGAGGACCTGGCCCTTGCGGATCTGGGGCTTGCGGACGACGCGGGCGGGGGCCGGGGTGACCGGCAGCCGGGTCGCGGCGACGTAGCTGAACTTCTCGTCCTCGTAGGCGAGGGTGCCGCCCTTGATCTGGCGGTGCAGCGAGGAGCGGCTGACCCGTGCGGAGAAGTGGCACCAGTCGGTGCCGGGCACGATCGGGCAGGACGCGCTGTGCGGGCAGGGTGCGGCCACGCGGAAGCCGGCGGCGACCAGGCGGTCGCGGGCCTCGATCATGCGGGCGTAACCGTCGGGGGTGCCGGGCTCCACGATCACCACGGCCCGCGCGGCGCCGGCGGCCGCGTCGACGAGCGCGGCGCGGTCGGCGGCGGTGAGTTCGTTGAGCACGTAGGAGACGGTGACGAGGTCGGCCGGCTCCAGGGTGAGCGTGGATCCGATCCGGGCGCGCTCCCAGCGGGCGCCGCGCAGGGCGGGGTGGCCGGCGGCCAGTTCACGGCCGAGGTCGAGCGCGGGCGCGGCCCAGTCCAGCACGGTCACCGGACGCTGGCCGTCCCAGGTCGCGCTCACCGCCCACGCCGCCGCGCCGGTCCCGCCGCCCACGTCGACGTGACTCCCGGGCGCCCACCCGGGGACGGCGTCGGCGAAGGCCAGCAGCGCCGCGTGCACCGCCTCGAAGGTGGCGGGCATCCGGTACGCGGCGTACGCGGCCACGTCGGCGCGGTCGCGCAGGATGGGGGCGTCGGTGGGGGTGGCGCCCCGGTAGTGCCCGATCAGCCGCTCGACGGCCTGACCGGCCTGCCGCGCGGGAATCCCGTCCAGCAGCCCACTGAGGGCGGCACGCAGGGAGTCGGCGGCGGGGAGGGAGGCGGGGGCGTTCACCCGGAGATTCTACGGCCCCCTCCGGGGGCCTCTGTTCCACGCGGCACCGCGGGGCGCGGGGCCCCGGACCATTCGTCCGTGCGGGGCGACGAAGAGCGCGTCAGCTCCCTGCCGGCGCCGCACGATGCCCCGACTCCCCCACCCGCGGCCCACGAGAGCACCCGGCCCGCATCGTCGGTGCCCGGCGTCCTCATTCCGTCGCGGTCCGCTCCAGGGCGAGGAGCAGGTGCCCCAGGTCGTGCGGCATCACGGCGATCTCGACGGCGCCCACCGAGGAGTCGCACGCGACGACCGTGCACCCGGGATTCATCCTCAGCCCTTCCCGCCACGTGGGCGCACGCGTGCCGACCTGCCGCAACGCGGTCGGTGCAGGTACCTCCGCCCCGGCCCGGGTTCGCGGCTTCCAGGCGACCGTGGCCGGTCCCACCGCCATCCGTCCCCGCAGCCACCGCCGCTCGCGGGCGGGGTGCCGCAGCATGCACGGCACCTCGATCGTCCCGCCCCTCGCAGCCCGCTCGTCGCGTCGCCGTACCGTACGGCTCAGCGCGAGCACCGTCAGCGCGCCGGCCGCGATGGCGCACACGCTTGTGATCACCGCGGCATTCAAGCAGTCCGCGCCCGGGGCGCCCACCCCTTGGTGACGGTCCGGGGGCGGGGCCCCGCGTGCTCACCGCGTGCGGGGCGTCGAGAGCGCGCGGGCGTGACGCCGCCGCCGGGCCACCCCGAGGCGGGCCCTCTCATTTCCCCCGTACCGCCCGTGCCACCCGCGTCGCCGCCTCCGCTCGCGGGGTGCTGTCGGGTGGGGTGGGGCGGCGGGGGTGGACCGTGTTGGCGAGGAGGACGACGAAGGTGTCCGTGGCGCGGTCGAGGACCAGGGACGTGCCGGTGAAGCCGGAGTGGCCCGCCGCGCCGTGGCCTGCCAGGGCGCCCATGAAGTACGGCTGGTCGACGGCGAAGCCGAGGCCCGGGGGGCGGAGCATCAGGTCCACGTGGTCCGGGCCGAGGACGCGGGCCGGACCGTACGAACCGCCCGCCAGCAGGGCGCGGCAGAGGACCGCCAGGTCCCCCGCCGTGGAGAAGAGGCCGGCGTGACCGGCGACCCCGCCCAGCGCCCAGGCGTTCTCGTCGTGCACCTCGCCCCGCAGCATCCCCCGGTCCGCCTTGGCCCAGGGACGCCGCTGGTCCTCGGTCGCCGCCGCCGACGGGCACGGTCCGAAGCCGGTCGCGTCCATGCCGAGCGGCCGGGTGATGCCCTCGCGCACCAGGACGTCGAGGGCGCGGCCGGTGAGCCGCTCCAGGACGTGCTGGAGCAGCAGCATGTTGAGGTCGGAGTAGCGGTACGTGCCGGGCGCGGCGACCGGCCGTTCCGCGCGCAGCAGCGCCAGCCGTTCCGCGTCGTCGGCGCAGTCGTACAGGGGGAGTTCGGGGCGGAGCCCGGAGGTGTGGGTGAGCAGGTGGCGCACGGTGATGCCGTGCCGTACGGCCGCCGTGAAGTCCGGCAGGTACGTGCCGACGCGCGCGTCGAGTCCCAGCGTGCCCCGCTCGATCTGCTGCACCGCGGCCACCGCCGTGAACAGCTTGGTGACGGAGGCGAGGTCGAAGGGGGTGTCCACGGTCGTCGGCACCCGCTGCTCCGGCGGGAGTTCCACCGGCGCGTCCGCCTGCTCGTCGTAGCGGGCATAGCGCACCGCCCAGCCCGCCGCCTCCTCCACCGCGACCACCGGACCGCGTCCGGCGACGACCACCGCGCCCGCGGCCCAGGGGCGGCTCCCCTCGGTGCGGGCGCGGACCTCCTGGACCAGACGCCGCAGTTCCGCGGCGTCCAGCCCGGCGCGTTCCGGGGTGCCCCGGCGCAGTCGCGGGGTGCTCAGACGCCCCCGCCCTTCGTGCTCGTCGCGGTCTTCCACGGGCGGCACATTCCCAGGAAGCAGGCCGTCGCCACCAGGGCGGAGGCCAGCTGGACGACGGCCATCGGGACGGCGGTGTCCTCGCCGGCGATGCCGACCAGCGGGGAGGCGATCGCGCCGATGAGGAAGGACGTCGTGCCGAGCAGGGCGGAGGCGGAGCCGGCCGCGTGCCGGGCCCGCATCAGCGGGAGCGTCTGGGTGTTGGGCATGACGACGCCCATGGACGACATCAGCACGAAGAGCGCCACGGCGACCGGCACCAGGCCCGTCTCACCGAACACACCCAGCGACATCAGCAGCAGCGCGGTGGCGGCGGCGATCACGACGGCTAGTCCCGCGCCCAGCGCCTTGTCCAGCCGGACCCGCCCGACCAGGATCTTCCCGTTGACCTGACCCATGATCATCAGGCCGATCGAGTTGAGCCCGAACAGCAGGCTGAAGGTCTGCGGGGAGGCGCCGTAGATCTCCTGCATGACGAACGGGGAGGCCGCGACGTACGAGAAGAGGGAGGCGAAGGCGAAGCCGCCGGCGAGCATGTAGCCGGTGAAGACCCGGTCCGCGAGCAGCCGGCGCATCGGCGCGAGGGCCTCGCGGACGTTGCCACCGTGCCGGTCGGCGGGAGCCAGCGTCTCGGGCAGCTTCGTCCACACGAGCGCCGTCAGCAGCACGCCGAGGATCGCGAGGACGACGAAGACGCCCCGCCAGTCCGTGAACCGCAGCACCTGACCGCCGATCAGCGGCGCCAGGATCGGCGCCATGCCGGAGATCAGCATGAGGGTCGAGAAGAAGCGGGCCAGGGCGACGCCGTCGTAGAGGTCACGGGCGACCGCCCGCGCGATGACGATGCCGGCCGCGCCCGCGAGGCCTTGCGCCAGCCGGCAGGCGACGAGGAGTTCGACGGTCGGCGCGAAGGCGCACAGCGCGGTGGCCACGACGTAGATGACGAGACCCACGAGCAGCGGCCGGCGCCGGCCGTAGCGGTCGCTCATCGGACCGACCACGAGCTGCCCGAGCGCCATGCCGGCCAGACAGGCGGTGAGGGTGAGCTGGACGGTCGCGGCGGGCGCGCTCAGCGACCGGGTGACCTCCGGCAGGGCCGGGAGGTACATGTCCATCGCCAGCGGCGTCACGGCGGTCAGGCCGCCGAGGATGAAGGTGACCAGCAGACCGGCTTGCGACGCCCCGCCGGTGCGCCGTCCCGGCGGGGCCGCCGCCGCGCCCGGAGGGGCCACTGCGCCCGCCCCCGCGCCCGCCGTCCCGTTATGGGTCGATTTCGATATGGACGCCCCACCCTCGGGCATGTGCCCCTCCCTTTTCACGCCGTCAGCTCCCTATGCTCTCAGCTCGTACGGAGTGCTCGGCGTCGACGACGATGTCATGGGAGCGCTTCCATCGGCCATCGTCGACGATACGGCGAACGACACGATCAGGGTGGGACGGATGACAGAGCAGAAGGTGCGCTGGGGGATCCTGGCGACCGGCGGCATGGCCGCGACGTTCACGGCGGACCTGGTGGACATGCCCGACGCCGAGGTCGTCGCTGTGGCGTCCCGCTCGGTGGAGTCCGCGAAGACCTTCGCCGACCGGTTCGGCATACCGCGCGCCTACGGCGACTGGGAGGCGCTCGCGGCGGACGACGGCCTCGACGTCGTGTACGTCGCCACCCCGCACTCCGCGCACCGCGCGGCCGCCGGGATGATGCTGGAGGCCGGACAGCACGTGCTGTGCGAGAAGCCGTTCACGCTGAACACGCGCGAGGCCGCCGAGCTGGTCGCGCTGGCGCGGGACGGCGGACGCTTCCTGATGGAGGCCATGTGGATGTACTGCCACCCCATGGTGCGCCGCCTCAAGGCGCTGGTCGCCGACGGCGCGATCGGCGAAGTGCGGCACGTCCAGGCGGACTTCGGTCTCGCGGGCCCGTTCCCTGCCACGCACCGGCTGCGTGACCCCGCGCTCGGCGGCGGCGCGCTGCTGGACCTCGGGGTGTACCCGGTGTCGTTCGCCCATCTGCTGCTCGGCGAGCCGTCGGACGTCGTCGCGCGGGCGACGCTCTCCGAGGAGGGCGTCGACCTCCAGACGGGGGCGCTGCTCTCCTGGGAGAACGGCGCCCTCGCCTCGGTGCACTGCTCCATCGTCGGCGGTACGGCCACCTCCGCGTCGGTCACCGGGTCCGAGGGACGCATCGACATCCCGAACGGCTTCTTCTTCCCGGAGCGGTTCGTGCTGCACCGGGACGGCCGGGACGCCGAGGAGTTCGCGGCCGACCCGGCCGACGGCCCGCGGGCCAGCCTCAAGCACGAGGCGGCGGAGGTGATGCGGGCGCTGCGGGCCGGTGAGACGGAGTCGCCGGTGGTCCCGCTGGACGGCACCCTCGCCGTGATGCGGACGCTCGACGCGATCCGGGACCGCGTCGGCGTCCGCTACCCGGACGAGGAGGCGCACGGCGCGGCGGTCATGCCGGCTTGAGCCCCGGGTCCCCCGCCTCGGTGACGAAGGAGGCGGCGGTGGTGAGCGGCGCGCCCTGCGTGGTGACGTGGGAGACCGTCTTGAAGTCGGCGCGCGCCCGCTCCCGGCCGAGGGTGACGGTCGTGTAGCCGCGCAGGCCGCTGTAGAACCGCATGTGCGGGTTGGCGGCGGTCAGGTTGTCCCAGTTGGCGGGCTTCTCCGACCCGTTGCCGCCGCTGGTGACGGACGTGGTGACGATCTCGGTGCCCACGGTCTTCGAGCCGGGGTCGGCGAAGTCCCGCTTGATGTCGAAGCCGTAGTGGACGTGCACGTCGCCGGTGAGGACCATCAGGTTCTCGACGCCGGCGGCCTGCGCGCCGGCCAGGACGCGCTCGCGGGAGGCCGGGTAGCCGTCCCAGGAGTCCATGGAGACCTTGGCGGGCGGGGTGGGCCTGTCGAGCCGCTGGGAGAAGGTGACCTGCTGCGGCACGACGTTCCACACCGCGTCGGAGCGCCGCCAGCCGTCGAGCAGCCAGCGCTCCTGGGCGGCGCCGGTGAGGGTGCGCGAGGGGTTCTCGGACTCGGGGCCCGGGTACTGCCAGCCGTCGCCGTAAGCCTGGTTGGAGCGGTACTGCCGGGTGTCGAGCACGTCGAACTGGGCGAGGCGGCCCCAGTGCAGCCGGCGGTACAGCTTCAGGTCGGGCCCCTCGGGGCGCTGCGGCCGGCGCAGCGGCATGTTCTCCCAGTAGGCGCGGTAGGCGGCGGCCCGGCGCAGCAGGAACTCCTCCGGCGGGACGCTGTTCTCGGGGGTGTCGTCGGCGTAGTTGTTCTCGGTCTCGTGGTCGTCCCAGGTGACGACGAAGGGGTGCGCGGCGTGCGCGGCCCTGAGGTCGGGGTCGGACTTGTAGAGGGCGTACCGCAGCCGGTAGTCCTCCAGCGTGACGGTCTCCCGGTTGAACAGGCCGGAGGGCAGGGTGCCGGCCGGGTAGGCGCGGGCGCCGGCGACGTCGTTCACGGCGTACTCGTAGAGGTAGTCGCCGAGGTGGAAGACGACGTCGAGGTCCTCCTGGGCGAGGTGCCGGTAGGCGGTGTAGTAGCCCTGGTCGTAGCGCTGGCAGGAGACGACGCCGAAGGTGAGCTCGGCGGCGCGGCTGCGCGGGGCGGGCGCGGTGCGGGTGCGGCCGACGGGGCTGACGAAGCGGCCGGCGCGGAAGCGGTAGTGGTAGACGCGGCCGGGGGCGAGCCCGCCCACCTCGACGTGCACGGTGTGGTGGAACTCCGGGTGGGCGTCGGCCTTGCCGCGTCTGACGACACTGCGGAAGCGGGCGTCCAGGGCGATCTCCCACTCGACGGTGACGCGGCGGGCGGGCAGCCCGCCGTCGGCCTGGTACGGGACGGGCGCGAGGCGGGTCCACAGCAGCACCGAGTCGGGGTACGGGTCACCGGAGGCGACGCCGAGGGTGAAGGGGTCGTCGGTGAGCCGCGCGGTGTCCAGTTCGGCGGCGGCCGCGGTGCCCGCGCCGGGCACGCCGACGGCGAAGGCGAGCGCGGCGGCGGCGCCGGTGGCGGTCAGGAAGCGGCGGCGGCCGATGTGGCGGGCGACGGCGCGGAGTTCGGGGGCGTGGGACGAGCGGGCGGCGTGGGGCGCCGTGAGGTCCTGCGTCATGGGTCCTCCCCTGGCGGGCGAGTGGGTGCGGGAGGAATTGCAGTGGCCGGGGACGACGCACCGTTGACGCGTACACAGCATCCGGATGACGGTCGTATGAGGTCCGCATGGCGAACCCTCCCGTACGCTGCGGGCCCATGAACGCCAAGGAAACGGACGGACGGGACGGGCGGACCGGGGTCGCGGTGGTCACCGGGGCGGGCTCCGGCATCGGACGCGCGGTGACCCGCGAACTGCTGCGCGGGGGCTGGTCGGTGGTGCTGGCGGGGCGCAGGGCGGAGACGCTGGAGGAGACGGCGGGGGCGGCCGGTGCGGGCTGCGGGGAGGCCTTGGCCGTCCCGACGGACGTGTCACGACCGGGAGACGTGGAGGCGCTGTTCGCGGCTGCGGTCGACCGCTTCGGGCGGCTGGACCTGCTGTTCAACAACGCAGGTACGTCGGGACCCGGCGGGGTGCCGGTGGAGGAGCTGCCGTACGAGGCGTGGCGGCACGTGGTGGACACCAACCTCAACGGGGCGTTCCTGTGCGCGCAGGCGGCGTACCGGCAGATGAAGGGGCAGACCCCGCAGGGCGGACGGATCATCAACAACGGCTCGGTGTCGGCGCACGTCCCGCGCCCCCGGTCGGTCGCCTACACGGCCACGAAGCACGCGTTGACGGGCCTGACCAAGTCGCTGGCGCTGGACGGGCGTCCGTACCGGATCGCGGTGGGCCAGATCGACATCGGCAACGCGGCGACGGAGATGACGGAGCGCATGCGGACGGGAGTGCCGCAGGCGAACGGGGAGATCGCGCCGGAGCCGGTGATGGACGTCGCGGATGTGGCACGCACGGTGCGGCACATGGCGGAGCTGCCGCTGGAGGCGAATGTGCAGTTCGCGACGGTGCTGGCGACGGGGATGCCGTACGTGGGGCGGGGCTGAGGCGTTCCGCGGCGTCGGCGCGGCATTCGGCGCGGCATTCGGCGCGCCACGATCCCCACAATCGGAATTAGCACATCCGCACCATTGCGGCCGGTGGAGAACCTATGCTCAACTTCTCTGCACCAAAGCTTCACAGTTGAGGCAGCGGTCTTCCGATGGGCCACATCCAGGGGGGAGGCGGCAGCCGTTCCACGCCGCCGGCTGGGGGTGGGCCCGCGCGGGACCGCGGGTGCGCACCGGCGGGTGGAACGGCTGCCGCACGTCTTACGCGGCCCCTGCCGCTTCTCGCCGGAGGACGCGCTCCACCTCTGTCATCTGCCGCTCGGTCAACGGCCCCTTGGCGAGCGCGCCGGCGTTCTCCTCGGCCTGGGCGACGGAGCGGAAGCCGGGGATGGGCACGGTGCGCGGGCTGCGCGCCCACAGCCAGGCCAGGGCGCCCTGGGCAAGGGTGCGGCCGCCGCTGGTGAGGATGTCCCGCAGCGCGTCGACACGGGCCAGCCACTCGGGGTCGGCGCCGCCGCCGTCGCCGAAGCCCCGCAGCCAGGCGGGCGGACGGTTGCGGATGTCCCCGGCCTCCAGCGACCGGCCGCCGCGGTGCTTGCCGGTCAGCAGTCCCATGGCGAGCGGGCTGCGGTTGACGGACGCGAGATCGTTCTTCTCGCAGAGCGACAGCAACTCGGGGGCGTCGTCGAGGACGTTGAGCGCGTGCTGCACGGCGGCGCAGTGCGGCCCCTCGGCGAAGACGGCGGCACGGGCGGGGTCGTCGGTGCTCCAGGCGTACGCCCGGATCAGCCCCTCCGCGACCAGCTCCTCGCACGCGTCGCGCAGCCTGGCCGCCCGGTCGGGGTCGGCGTCGGCGAGGTGCAGCTGGTAGAGGTCGACGTGATCGGTCCCGAGCCGGCGCAGGGAGGCGGTCAAGGCACGGCATAGGTGCTCCGGGGAGTCGTCGGTGCCGGTGAGGGTGCGGGTGTCGGGGTCGAAGAGGTTGCCCCACTTGGTGGCGACGACGACGTCGTCCCGCCGCGAGCCGAGCGCCCTGCCGAGGACTCGCTCGCTGTGGCCGGTGCCGTAGACGTCGGCGGTGTCGAAGAAGGTGACACCGAGGTCGAGGGCCCGCCGGACCGCCCGCACGGACTCCTCGTCGTCGACCTTCCCCCACCCGAGCGGCTGCCCGGCCCGGTCCTGCCACTCCCCGCCGATGGCCCAGCACCCGAACCCGAGCGCGCTGACCTGGATACCACTGCGTCCCAGTGTGCGTGTGAACTCCATGCGGGGGACGGTAGGAGTTGGAGTGCGCGCCAGGGCAAGGGGTTGCTGGACGACTGTGCGGCGCGGGCGGGCCCGACCTCGGTCGAGGGGCGCAGAACGTGGCGGAGCCCGGGAGTCGTATCCAGCTCCCGGGCCCCTGGGGGTGCCACCCAATTCGCACGCCGGCGGCGCTTGAGGACGGATCAGTCGTCAGGCCGTCGTGTTCTTCCTTTGAACTACCGCGCCGAGAAGAGAGGCGCAGGCGAGAGTCGAACTCGCATCCGACGGCGTTCGTCCGTCCCCGTTCGGTCCGGCGATCGGCGGCGATGCTGAGACTGGAGCGAGAGTCTGAGATTGACCGCGGCCGCCTCTGCGACGACCGCTCTTCAGGCTGAACTTCAGTTTCAGCTTGCGCTCCTGGCGCGAACCGGTCCTCACCCGGCCCGCGCCCCGTAGCGCACCCCCGCGCTCGCACGCGGGGGCGATCGTGGATGCCACCTGTGGCCGCGCCGCGCGTCAGCCGAACAGGTAGCCGAACACCGCGTCGCCGACCCGCTGGTCGGTGACCTCGGTGCCGTTGGCCTCCTCGCGGGCGAACTTCACGGCCTGCTGGAGCTTCTCGACCCGCTCCAGCAACTCGTTCACCCGCCGCGCCGGGAGGGCTCCGGAGAACTTCACGGTGGTCCAGTAACCGATCGGCACGTCCTCGTAGTACACCTCGACCTGCGCCGGGTGCTTCTCCGTGGCCTCCGCCTTGACGTGGTTGCGCGGCACCTTCTTGGTGCGGATCGTGCGCACCGGGTCGGTCTTCCACCAGTCCGTGGACGGGTCGGGGGACCAGGACTCCGCGGCGTCCAGCGTCGGCAGCTTCTTCACGAAGCCGTGCAGTTCGGCGAGCTGCTTCTCGAGGAAGAGCAGATAGCTGACGGGAACGTCGGCGACGAGTGCCCGCCCGTCGACCGTGACGTCCGCGCGGGCCAGGCAGTTGGCCCAGTCCTTCGTCGCGGTGACGTCGAACAGCCGCGTCAGCGAGGCGGACACCTCGCGCAGCACGTCCTCGGCCTGCACCTGCACCCGCGTGGACTCGGGCGGCAGCTGCTCGCCCTCCTCGTCCTTCGGCTGGTACGTGCGCGAGATACCGGCCAGCAGGGCCGGCTTCTGCACCTTGGCGTGCGCGGCGTTGATGTCCTGGAGCGACTTGCTCTTGACACCCTTCTCCACCGCGATGATCTGGTTCAGCTTGGTCACGGGCTCCCCCTTCGAACAGCGGGAACGTACCGCGGAACCCGGGGGCACGTCGCCGCATTTTCCTCGTACGACTGCCGGGCGGGTGACGTCGGACCTGAGGCCGCGGCGGACCCGGGGGCTCGGCGGGCGCGAACGTCGTCGTCAGGTACCTAGTTCGCAGGACGGCACGTCAGGGCACCTGACGGTAGACGTCCCAGCGATTGCCGAGAGCCAGGACCCACACGATCAGCCGACCGTCCTCCACGGTGTAGACGACGCGGTAGTCACCGACCCTGAGCCGCCACCGGGCGCTGTGGCCCTGCAGGGCCTTGATGTCGAACGCCGCTGTGTCGCCGGCGTCCATCGCCTTCTGCAACTCGGTGAGCCGATACAGGATCCGCAGGACGTCCGGGCGCGGGATCTTGAGCATGTCCCGCTGCGCGTGCGGCGTGAAGCGCGTGACGTATCCCATGCGGTCAGTCCCGGTCGGTGCGGAGCATGGCGGCCATCTCCTCGAGCGATACCGACCCCTCCAGGCCCTCGGACTCGGCTTCGTCGGCGAGCCGGTTGAGCCAGGATTCCTCGGCGTCCTCGGCGATCCGGCGCAGCCGCTGGTACTCCTCGATGTCGATCACGACGGCCTCCTGCTTTCCGCGCCGGGTGATGATCGTCGGGGTCTCCTCCCGCCGGGCACGGTCGATGACGTCGGCGAGGTGGCCTCGGACCTCGGCCATGGATTCGATCACCGGTTCACTCATGTCGCGAATGCAGCGGATGTACATCTGATTGGGTCGCGGTCTCGTATTCCGCCCAGACCGTCTTACCCGGGCCGCCCGGCCGTGGGCGCCAGTCCCAGCGGGCGGCGAGCGCGGCGACCAGGAGGAGACCCCGGCCGGTTTCGTCGACGGCGGGGACCTCCGGCCGGGAGACGCCCGGCCGCGGCGGGACCCGCTCGCCTCGGGAGTCGGTGACCTCGACGCGAACGGTGGCGGAACGGGGCCCGGTGGCCAGGAGCGCGAGACGGAGGTGGAAGTCCCGGCCCGGTACGTTGCCGTGCAGCACGGCGTTCGCCGTCAGCTCGGCGACGATCAGCACGATCGCGTCGTGGTCGTCGGTGCCGTACGGAAGGCCCCAGGCGTCCAGGCGGACGGCGGTGAGGTGGCGGGCGAGACGGGCTCCGCGCGGGGTGGAGGTGAAGCGCATCGCGAAGGTGCGGGACACCGGAATGAGGCCCGGTGATGCGGTGCCCAAGTGAGCGGCGGGGGTGGCGAGTCGGCCGGGGCCGGTGGGACCGGCGGGGTTGTTCGTCATGCCGTCCACGGTCGCGCCGGTCGCCCAGCGTGACCAGGGGTGACGCACCGACGCGGGCCGCTGTACGCGACGTGCCGGTGAGCGTACGAGGCGTGTGGCGTGACGGCGTCCCCGGCGGGCGCGTTGAGCCCGAGAAGGCGGTGGTCGATGACGAAGCGTACGGGCACGGACGCCCTGGCGTGCGGCGAGGACGGCGGAACGGTCGTGAGTGTCGGGGACGGATGGGAGAGCGACGACGGCGGGGGCGGCGCGCGCCGGCCCGAGGACGGGGCGGGGAAGGGCGTGGTTGCCGCGTTCGGGCAGACCCTGAAGACGCTGCGGCTGCGGGAAGGGCTGGACCGGGCGGAGTTCGGGAGCCGGATCGGGTACTCGGCGGCCACGGTCGCGTCGTTCGAACAGGGGCGGAGGATTCCGTCACCCCGGACCATCGAACGGGCGGACGAGGTGCTGGGTGCCGACGGGCTGCTGTGCGTATGGAAGGAGGAGGTGGAGCGGGCTCAGTATCCGGTGTTCTTCCAGGGGATGGCGACGCTGGAGAAGGAGGCCGTTGAGCTGCTCGCTTACGACACGCTAGTCGTCAAAGGGCTGCTCCAGACCGAGGAGTACATGCGGGCCGTGCTTGCCATGCGGCGCCCGCCTCTGGACCAGGAGACCACCGAACAGCGGGTGACGGCCCGGTTGGCCCGGCAGGACATCTTCGACCGGACCCCCTCACCATTGCTGAGCTTCATCATGGACGAGTCGGTACTACGGCGTCCGTACGGCGGGACGGACGTGCTCCGAGGACAACTGGAGTACCTGCTCCTAGCCGGCCAGCGACGTAACGTCGAGATCCAACTCATGCCGGTCGCGGCCGAGGACAACGCGGGAGTGAACGGGCCGTTCACAGTCGTCACGCGTAAGGACGGCAAGAGGTTCGTGTACGCCGAAGCACAAGGAATCGGCTCCTTGCAGACCGACCCCGAACAAGCGACTCTCGCACATGCACGCTATGGGATCATCCGATCACAGGCTCTCTCGCCACGAGAGTCACTGGAGATCATCGAAGGGGTGCTGGGATCGCTATGAACAACGCTGAATCCTCGACTGTCGCCTCCCGTCTCACCTGGTTCAAGAGCAGCTACAGCGGGACCGAGGGCGGCGATTGCGTAGAGGTGGCGGCCGCTGCGGCAGGTGTGCACATCCGCGACTCCAAGGCCGCCGCCGGGCCCGTCCTCACGGTCTCGCGTGACGCGTGGGCGGGGTTCGTCGGGCTGGCCTCCTCGGAGCGGTGCGTCTGACACTCGTACGGTCATGAGAGCCCTGCCGGTCCTTTCGGACGGCAGGGCTCTCATGTACACGGGGAGCGCCGCAAGGGGCTGTTTTCGGCCTGTTCATCGTTCAAGCGGATCCGGTCATCGGGCGGTCTGTCGTTGCTGACAGATGATCAATAACCTTGTGCAGTACACGAAATACGATCGCAGGGAGCCCCATGTCCACCGCCCAGCAGGTGCCCGACATCCTCTCGCCCGAGTTCGCAGCCGACCCCTATCCGGCCTACCGCGTGATGCGGGAGACCGCGCCCCTCCTCTGGCACGAGGCGACCAAGAGCTACGTCGTCTCGCGCTACGAGGACGTCGAGCGCGTCTTCAAGGACAAGGCCGGTGAGTTCACCACCGACAACTACGCCTGGCAGCTCGAGCCGGTGCACGGCAAGACGATCCTGCAGATGAGCGGCCGTGAGCACGCCGTGCGCCGCGCCCTGGTCGCGCCCGCCTTCCGCGGCAGCGACCTCGAGCAGAAGTTCCTGCCGGTCATCGAGCGCAACTCCCGTGAACTGATCGACGCCTTCCGCCACAAGGGCTCGGCCGACCTGGTCGACGACTTCGCGACCCGCTTCCCGGTCAACGTCATCGCCGACATGCTGGGCCTCGACAAGGCCGACCACCCCCGCTTCCACCGCTGGTACACCGCCGTCATCGCCTTCCTCGGCAACCTGGCGGGCGACCCCGAGGTGACGGCGGCCGGCGAGCGGACCCGTGTGGAGTTCGCCGAGTACATGCTGCCGATCATCCGCGAGCGCCGCGAGAACCCGGGCGACGACCTGCTGTCCGCGCTGTGCAGCGCCGAGGTCGACGGGGTGCGGATGAGCGACGAGGACGTCAAGGCGTTCTGCAGCCTGCTGCTGGCCGCCGGCGGCGAGACCACCGACAAGGCCATCGCCGGCATCTTCGCGAACCTGCTCGCCCACCCCGACCAGCTCGCCGCCGTCCGCGCCGACCGCTCGCTGATACCCCGCGCCTTCGCCGAGACCCTGCGCCACACCCCGCCGGTCCACATGATCATGCGGCAGTCCGCGACGGAGGTCACCCTCAGCGGCGGCACCGTGCCGGCCGGCGCCACCGTCACCTGTCTGATAGGCGCCGCCAACCGGGACGAGCGCCGTTACGCCGACCCGGACCGGTTCGACATCTTCCGCGAGGACCTGGCCACCACCAAGGCCTTCTCCGCCGCCGCCGACCACCTCGCCTTCGCGCTCGGCCGGCACTTCTGCGTCGGCGCGCTGCTGGCCAAGGCGGAGGTGGAGATCGGCATGAACCAGCTCCTCGACGCCATGCCGGACGTCCGTCTCGCCGACGGCTTCCGCCCGGCCGAGCAGGGTGTGTTCACCCGCGGCGTGCAGAGCCTCCCGGTCCGGTTCACGCCGGTGACCGGCTGACCGCCACTGGTCGCCGCACTCCCCTACCCACCGCCCGTCCCGGCCGGATCCGGTCCCGCGGGTCCCGTCCCGGCCGGATCCCGTCGGCCGCGGCCGGATTCCATCCCGACCGGGTCCGCCGCGGCGGGACCCAATCCCGACCGGGTCCGCCGCGGCGGGATCCAGTCCCGACCGGGTCCACCGCGGCCGGATCCAGTCCCGGCCGGGTCCGCCCGGTCGGCTCCGCCCCCACCGGGCCCGCCGCAGCCGGATTCCGTCCCGGCCGGATCCCGTCGGCCCGGCCCACCCAGTCGGCTCCGCCCCCACCGGGCCCGCCGCGGCCGGATCCCGTCCCGACCAGATCCCGTCGGCCCGGTCCACCCGGTCGGCTCCGCCCCGACCGGGCCCGCCGCGGCCGGATTACACCCCGAGCGGGTCCCGCCGGGAACCGAGGCCGCTCCGGTCAGGTTCCGCCACGGTCGGGTCCCACCGCGCCCGGCCGTCCGCGGAGGGGGGCCGGTGCCCACCCGCGTCCCGGCCGGCGAGGCCCTACTGCACCACCGGCGTGAACTGCACCGGCAGTTCCATCAGGCCCCGCATCCAGATCGACGGACGCCAGACCAGTTCCTCCGGCTCCACGGACAGCACCAGGTCCGGCAGCCGCTCCAGCAGCGTCTCGACCGCCGTGCGCGCCATCACGTCCGCCAGCAGCGGGGCCGGGTACGGGCAGCGGTGCTCGCCGTTGCTGAAGGACAGGTGCGCGGCGTTCTCCGCGCCGACGTGGCCCTCGGGCCAGATCTGCGGGTCGGTGTTGGCCGCGGCCAGGCCCAGGACCAGGCAGTCGCCCTCCCTTATCTGCCGGCCGCCGAGCTGCACGTCCCGTACCGCCCACCGCCCGATGAAGTTCTGCGTCGGCGTGTCCAGCCACAGCACCTCGTTGAGCGCCTCGCCGACGCTGAGCCGGCCGCCCGAGACGTTCACGGCGAAGCGTTCGTCGGTCAGCAGCAGACGCAGCGTGTTGCAGACCCAGTTGGAGGTGGGCTGCTCGCCCGCCGAGATCACGGAGATGAGGTCCTGGACGATCTCCTCGTCGGAGAGCCCCGCCGGGTGCATCACCATGCGCGAGGTGACGTCCGGGCCGGGCGCCATCCGCTTCTCCTTGACCAGCTGCCGCAGCCGCTCGCCCACCCGGTTGTACCCGGCGACCGGGTCCTCGCCCTCCGCCGCGTCCAGGGAGATGCGCAGGTCGTCGACGAGCCGGCGGGTGTCCTCACCCGTCGCCGGCATCCCGCACATCTGCACGACGGCACGCATCAGCAGGGGGTGCACGTAGTCGGACATCAGCTCGGCCTGGCCGCTGCCGGCGAACCGCGCGATGAGGTCGTCGGCGATCAGCAGGCACTCGTTGCCCAGCTCGAACTGGTCGACTCCCTCCAGGGCGTCGGTGATCACACCGGCCCGCCGCCGGTGTTCGTCGCCCTCGGCGAACAGCACCGACGGCTGGTAGCCGACGTACGGCAGCAGCGGCCAGTCCGACGGGATGTTCTCCCACTGGTTCCAGCGCCGGGAGTCCCGCGCGAACAGCTCGTCGTGGCTGGTCACGTAGGAGAGTTCGGTGTAGCCCAGCACCAGCCAGGCCGGGATGCCGCCGTCCAGCAGCACCGGCGCGACGGGGCCGTGCTCGCGGCGCATCGTGCGGTACAGCTCCGACGGCGTCTGCTGGAAGTCCAGCCCGGTCAGGCTCACCGCGCCGGCGTGCGCGGGGCACCCCGGGGGCGGCCCGTCCGCGGTGCGGGTCTGCCGCGCGAAGGGATCGGCCGGATCGGTCACAGTGTCGCCTCCTTGGCGGTGGCCAGGTCGTGGAGGTGGTTCACGAGGGTGATCAGCACGTCCTTGCCGGAAGCCCGGACCCGGGCGTCGCAGTCGACCATCGGCACGTGCGCGGGAAGGGCGAGCGCCTGGCGTATCTCGTCCAGGGAGTACCGGACGCCGTCGTCGTCGAACCGGTTGACGGCGACGACGAACGGCGTGCCGTGGTGCTCCAGCCGGTCGATGGCGTACCAGGAGTCGTCCATCCGGCGCGTGTCGACGAGGACGACGGCGCCCAGGGTGCCCGAGAACAGCCGGTCCCACAGGAACCAGAAGCGTTCCTGCCCGGGCGCGCCGAACAGGTACAGCACCATGCGGTCGTTGAGGCTGATCCGCCCGAAGTCGAAGGCGACCGTGGTCGTGGTCTTCGCCGCCACCCCCTCGGTCTCGTCGACGCCCACACCGGCCTGCGTCATCACCTCCTCGGTGTTCAGCGGCCGGATCTCGCTCACGGAGCGGACCAGCGTCGTCTTGCCCACGCCGAACCCGCCCACGACGACGATCTTCAGCCCCGTCTCCGCCGTGTCGCGGAGCGGTGTGCGGTGGGCGGGCAGCTCAGAGGTTGCGGAGTCCATGGAGAACCTCTTGGAGTAGGGCGGAATCGGGCAGGGAGGCGACGGACGCCGCCGCGCGCGGGTGGCGCGCGGTGATGCGCCCGGTGTCCAGCAGGTCGCCGAGCAGGATGCGCACGACCGTGACCGGCAGCCCGAGTTCCGCGGCGATCTCGACCACGGCGACGGGGTGTTCGCACAGTTCGAGGATCCGGGCGTGCTCCGACTGCATCCCCGGCGTCGGCGCGCTCTCGCTGACGATCAGGGTGACCAGGTCGAAGGACTCGTCGGCGCGGCTGCGCCCTCCGGTGACGGTGTAGAGCCGGTCCGGGTCACCCGTGTCGACGGGTTTGCGCGGGGTCACGAGGTGCCGCTCCCGGGGGCCTCGGTTCGGGGTTCGGCCCGCAGGTGGTCGCCGATCTGCTCGACCAGCTCCATCATCTGGTGTCCGACCACGCCCGGGTCGGCGTCCTCACCGGCGACGACGGCGAGGTGCGCGCCCGCGCCGGCCTCCACGATGAAGAGCAGCCCGCCGTGGAACTCGGTCATCGACTGCCGTACGCCGCCGGTGCCGTCGCCGAACTCCATCGAGGCTCCCTGGGCGAGCGCCTGGATACCGGAGCAGATGGCCGAGAGCTGGTCGGCGAGGTCGAGGGTCAGGTGCTCGCTCCAGCAGAGCTTGAGGCCGTCCCGGGAGAGGACCAGGGCGTGCCGTGCGCCGGGGGTCCGCTCCAGGAGACCCTGCAGGAGCCAGTTGAGGCTGTTGTCGGTGGTCGTGGTCTGCATGGTGGTGTTGGGACGGTGGTGTCCGGACTGGCCGGTCACCGGCCCGTTCCTCCTATCTCACGTGCTCGAGCGGGAAGGGGCGCCGTCGCCCCGGACGCCGAACGGGGCCGGGCCGCGGCGCCGTACGGGAGGGGTGGGACTAGGGAGCCGCGGGGGGCAGGGAGTCGACGCCGGAGGTGCCGTCGCCCGGCTTGCCGGTGCCGGGCGTGCCGGTGCCGGGCGTGCCGGTGACACCGTTGCCGGACTGCCGTGCGCCGCGGTGGAAGGCGCCGAACCGGGAGCCGGCGTCGCGCGCCCCGCGCCGGCCCGACGTGTCGCCGGAGCGGGCGGCCGCCGACTGGCGCTGTTCGCGCTCGCGTTCGGCCTCGGCCATGGTGCGGCCGGGGGCGCGGACCGGGAGGCCGTTCGGGGTGGTGCTGTCCGGCTGCCGGTGCCGTCCCTGGCCGGGGACGGTGGGCAGTTCGGACAACCGCTCGGTGATGGCGGCCTGGCGCTCCGTGCGAGGGGCCGGGGTTTCCGGGGCGGCGGGCAGCTCCGCCGCCGTGGGGCGGGGCTCGGCAGCGTTGTCACGGTCGCCGCGGGAGCCGTTCGAACCGCGGACGGGCAGGGCGTCGGCGTCGCTGCGGGAGCCGGCGGAGGACCCCGCGGCGGGCAGGGCGTACGCGTCCCGGGCGGGGAGCGAGGACGCGCGCGACGCCGACGGGGACTGCACGGGCACGCCCCGGGCCGCGCCCCCGCGCCCGGCCAGGGACTCGCCCCGCCCGGCCGTCTCGTACGGGGCCGGCTCGCGGTGCTGGGCGAGCAGGTGCAGGGGCAGCAGGACGACCACGCCGGTGCCGCCGCGGGAGGACGGGCGGTAGCTGACGCTGACGCCGTACTTCGAGGCGAGCCGGCCGACGACGGCCAGGCCGAGCCGGGTGCCCTGGAGGGAGGCGAGGTCGGTGACGCGGCCGGTGACGGCCTCCTCGGCGCGCCGCATTGCCGCGTCGGCCATCTTCAGGCCGCTGTCCTCGATGGTGACGACGATGCCGGCGCTGCGGTCCTCGACGTAGACGTGCACCTCGTCGATGGGCGGGGAGAAGTTCGCCGCGTTGTCCATCAGTTCGGCGAGCAGGTGCATGACGCCTTCGGCGGCGAACCCGGCGACCGCGGTGCGGGTGGAGCAGTGCAGGCGCACCCGCTGGTAGGCGGCGATACGGCCGGCGGCGCCGCGCAGGATGCTCTCCATCTTGATCGGCTTGTTCCAGGCGCGGCTGGAGCGGCCGCCCATGAGCAGCGCGAGCCGGTCGGTCATCAGGCCGAGCTGGGAGGTGCTGTGGTCGAGCCTGAGCAGGTCGCCGAAGACCTCCTCGCCGTGCCGCTCCTGCATCTCGCGCAGGTCGGCGAGCATCTGTACGGCCTTGGCCTGGACGCGGCTGAGCGCCTTGGCGGAGGCGGCCTGGGCGGCGGCGGCGCGCCGCTCGCTGTGGGCGAGTTCACGGATGAACGATTCCGCCGGAGCGCGCAGGGCGGGGTGCTGCGGCAGGTCGGTCTCGGCGAGCACGGTGTCGGCGGAGCGGCCCTCGCGGAGCCGGGTGATCGCGGCCGGCATCGTCTCCCGTGCGAACCGGTCGTGTTCGGCCACGGTCCGGTCGAGTTCGTCCCGGATCGCGCGGTACTCGTCGTCGAGCGTGATCACGCGCCGTACGTCCTCCTCCACGACGGCGGCGAAGGCGTGGGTGACGCGGGAGAGCTGCGGGTCGGACGGCGGGGGCACGGCGGCCAGCACGTCGGCGGCGCTGGTGCCCTCGCGGAGCCGTTCGGCCACGGCGGGCAGGGTGGCTCCGGCCAGGTGGGAGATCTCGGCGGAGCGGCGGGCGGCCTCGGCGCGGAGGCGGCCGACCTCCGACTCCCGCTCGACGGCGGTGGCGCGGGCCTTCCGGACGAGGCGGTGGTCGACGAGGACGGTGACGGCCACGCACGCCCATCCGGCCAGCACCACGGCCAGGGTCCACGGGGTGGCGCCGGAGGGCGCCAGGGCGAGCGCCGCACCACCGGCGGCGGCGGTCACCACCAGCACGGCAGCCCGTGCGGCGAACGAGGTGCGCGGCGCCCCCGCCGGTGGGTGCTGGCTGGGAGAAGCAGGCACTGGCATGGAGCGGTCCCTCGGTCGGTGAGAGCAGGGGAAGGGGGCGGCCTACGACGACGGCCGCGGGCCGGGGAAGGGATCTGCCCACAGAAGGCGATCTTCCGACCACGTACGGCTCATGCTAATCACCCCGATGCGCGCCGAAGCCCCGCTTGCTGAACAGCTCGTCAGCAAAATCAGTTCGTCGTGAACCCATCGCTCGTACGTTCCGCTGTGCTAGCCGTGACGAGGTCGGACGAGCCGGGCCGGAGTGCGACAACGCACCCGCGATTGCGCCTGACGGTTCGTCACATCTGCTTCACAGGAGGCCTGTCACGGCTCCCCTCACCCACGCGAGGCATCATTTTTCGGCCAACTGCGGTTATGCCAGAGGCGCTTCACCCCTGGCCACGGTGACGAGGAGGACATGAAGGTGAAGGATTCCCGTCGGTCGTGAAGGTTCGGTGACGGCAGCTCGCGCCGGTTTGCGTGAGCGAGGACACACGGGGGTCGCGCACGAGGAAACGGCGGCTCCTCCGCAGAGGGAGGAGAGCGGCAGACGAGCCGGGCTGTACGCCGGGTTCTGTTCCGGTGGGTCCTCGCGGACCCACCGGCGACGGCCATCCATCTAGGACCGGTGTTGCCACCGGCCTCGTGCGGTCTACCCGCGGACTCGGGCGGGCAGCCCTCGAACGTCCGCGCAGAAGCACCGGGGTGCTTCCTTTTGACCTTGCTCCGGGTGGGGTTTACCCAGCCGCCTGAGTCACCTCAGGCGCTGGTGGTCTCTTACACCACCGTTTCACCCTTACCCGGCGCCTGAGCGCCGGGCGGTCTGTTTTCTGTGGCACTGTCCCGCGGGTCACCCCGGGTGGCCGTTAGCCACCACCCTGCCCTGTGGAGCCCGGACGTTCCTCGGGAAGCCCCCTAAGGGGACTCCACGCGGCCGTCCGCCCGGCTCGTCTGCCGTGCCGACCATGGTACCCGCCGGCCGGCCGGCTTCCGTTCCCGCGCGTTGGCCAGCACGGATCCGGTGAGGATCAGGACGAAGGCGGCCACCACCGTCGTGGTCAGGGCCTCGTCGAGGAAGAGCGCGCCGGCCGCCACCGCGATCGCCGGATTGACGTACGTGATCACCGAGGCGCGGATCGGACCCGCCTCCTTGATCAGTTCCAGGAAGGCGACGAACGCCACCGCCGTGCAGACGACGCCGAGGGCGGCCAGCGCGGCCAGGGTCTCCGGAGTGGGGAGGACCGCGGGACGCGAGGCGATCGCCGCGGGGGCGTAGACCAGGGCGGCCAGGGCCAGGCAGGGCGTGATCAGGTGCAGCGTGGGGACGTCCTTGAGGTGGCGGTCGGCGATCAGCGGCGCCGTCGCGTAGCCGACGACCGTGACCAGGACCTCCGCGAGGGAGAGGGCGTCACCGCCGGTCAGGTGGGGGACGGTGAGGACTCCCACGCCGCCGAGCCCGAGGGCCAGGCCCGCGGTCCGGCGGGGGCCGAGGGACTCCGCCCGGCCGAAGGCGCGGGACAGCAGCACGCCGACGATCGGGACGCCCGCGATCAGCAGGCCGGCCGTGGAGCTGGAGAGGTGGCGCTCGGCGTCGGTCAGGGTGTACCAGGGGCCGACGATCTCGATCACCGCGAACGCCAGCATCGGCTTCCAGTGCGCCCGCAGGTTCCGGGCGAGGCCCGCCTGGCGCAGGGCGAAGGGGAGCAGCAGGAGCGCCCCGACGGCGCAGCGGGCGAAGACCACGCCCGACGGGGACACCTCGTCCACCGCCACTTTGATCAACAGATAGGGGATGCCCCAGACCACTCCCATCAGGGAGAACAGGAACCAGCCGCGTGCAGTCATGCGGAGAGTGTCCGCCTGCTCAGCACCCCGCGTCTTGAACGCTGTTGCGGTACGCCGCCGGGGTCACGCCGAGCACACGGCGGAACCACCGGGTGAGGTGCGCCTGGTCGGCGAAGCCGACGAGGGCGGCCGCCTCGGCCGGCCGCACCCCGGCGTCCAGCAGGGCGCGGGCCCGGGCCACCCGGTGCTGGGCGAGCCACGCGTACGGCGGCACGCCCATCGTCGTACGGAACGCGCGGAGCAGCTGGTAGCGGGAGAGGCCGAGGTCGGCCGCGAGGTCGGCCAGGGAGGGCGGGGCGAGGAGCTCGTCGGCGAGGCGGTCGCGGACGGTGAGCGCGACGGACCGGGCGCCGGGGAGGGCGCCGTCGTCGGCGCGGGACGTGGAGTGGCGGCGGGCCAGCGCGGCGAGCAGCCAGGGCAGCCGCGACTCGGCCTCCAGCGGGTCGGGGTGGGCGCTGAGGTCGGTGTGCGTACGGCGCAGGGCGGCGGCCAGCTCCGGGTCGTGCAGGACGGGGTCGGGGAAGTACGGGAGGGCGGTGCCGAGGGTGCCGTCGCCGAGCAGGGCGGGGGCGGCGTACAGGGCCTGGTAGGCGTAGCCCTCGGGGGCGGCGGGGCCTCCGGTGTGCATCTCGCCGGGCTCGAGCACGACGATCGAGCCGGGCCCGGACACGATGCGTCCGCCGCGGTACGCGATCACCTCGAGGCCGCCGACGGTGACTCCGACCGTGTACTCGTCGTGCGCGTGCGGCGCGTACTCGTGCCGGGCGAACCGGGCGGTGAGCAGATCCAGCGCGGGCCCGCACCGCCCGAGCCGCGCCCTGGTCCACCTGGCCTGTTCCCGCCCGTCCCCCACGCCGTCACACCCCCGCTCCTCAGGGGATCAGAGGAAGTCGGCGGTGTCCAGGTCGAAGGCGAAGGGCCCGGGGAGGGCGAGGGGCTTGCCCAGGGGGCGGGTGCGGTGCTCCCGGTACTCGTCGCCCTCCGCGGGTTCGGGAACCGTTCCCTCGATCGTGGCACAGGATCACGGCCCCCGTCGGGCGCCACAGCGTTCCCTTGACCCTGCCGCGACGTCAGCGTTTCTACTGGGGGCATGCGGATCGGAGAGCTGGCCGCGGCGGTCGGGGTGACCACGCGGGCCGTGCGGCACTATCACCATCTCGGGCTGTTGCCGGAGCCGGAGCGGCTCGGGAACGGGTACCGGGACTACACCCTGCGGCACGCCGTCGTGCTGGCGCGGATCAGGCGGCTGACCGAGCTGGGACTCGGGCTCGCCGAGGTGCGGGACGTGCTCGCGGACGACGCGGGCAAGGATCTCGCCGAGGTGCTGGCGGAGCTGGACGAGGACCTGGCGCGGCAGGAGGAGGCGATCCGGGAGCGGCGGGCGCGGCTGCGGACGTTGCTGGAGTCGGAGGGCGGGACGGCCGCGGAGGGTCCGGTCTCGCCGGAGCTGGCCGCGCTGTTCCGGGACACCGCCCATCTCGCCGACTCCCCCATGGCCGCGAAGGACCGCGAGATCCTCGCGCTGATCGAGACCTCCGCGCCGCCGGAGGAGCGGAAGCGGCTGATGGGGCTGATGAGCGGGGTGGTCGACGCGCCGGGCGGGGCGGAGCGGGCCACGGCCGTGTACCGGCTGCTCGACGAGCTCGAAGGTGCCGGGCCCGACGATCCGCGGATCGACGAGGCAGCCCGCGCCATCGCGGAGTGCGTGCCCGCCGAGCTGCTGCCCGAGGACGCCGTCCTCGACGAGAGCAACAGCTTCCTGACCGCCCTGTACGCGGACTTCGCCCCCGCCCAGGCGGAGGCCTTCCGCCGGGCGCTGCGGAGGCTCGCGGAGGGGCGGTCGTGAGCGGGGCCGCGGCGGACGGGAGTACGGGAAGAGCACGCGAGGGCGGGCGGTCGTGGAAGGAGAGGGTGGTGGGTGCGGAGCGTGCGGGTGAGGTAGGGCCGACGGTGGGCGGACCGGCCGAGGACGGAGCGGCCGGGGCGCGGGGGCGGAACACGTGGAGGGGGTGTGTGATGGCGGCGACGCGGGTGGGCTGGACACTGGTGCGGCACGAGGCGCGGCTGATGGCGAGCCTCGTGCTGTGGCTGGCGCGGCGTACGCACGGGACGGGCGGAGGCACCGCCTTCGGCTATGCGCGCGGGGAGGCGGCCATGATGTTCGGGCTCGCGTTCGTGTGCGTGGTGGAGACGGTCGCGATGTCCGCGCTGCTGAGCGACTGGCCGGCCGCGCACGCGGTGGTGCTCTTCCTCGATGTCTACACGGTCGTCTTCGTCGTCGCGCTCCACGCCGCGTCCGTCGTCCGTCCGCACGTCCTCGGGCCGGAAGGGCTGCGGATCCGCCGGGCCGTCCACGTGGACCTGCGGATACCGAGGGAGCGGATCGCCTCCGTGCGGCGCGAGCTGCGGATGACGCACGAACCGGCGGACGGTGAGCTGGACCTCGCCGTCGGCTCGCAGACGACCGTGACGGTGGAGCTGACCGAGCCGGTCACGCACCGGTCCCTGCTCGGCCGGACCCGTGACGTGCGTGTGGTCCGCTTCCACGCCGACGACGCCGACGGCCTGGTACGGGCCCTCACCGCCGCCGCGTAGGAGCCGAGCCCGCCGCCGCGTAGAGCCGAGCCCGCCGGAGAGGGGTGCCGTACCCCACGCCACCAGGCCGGACGGCGGACGGCACGCCGTACCCTGACAGGCGAGCTCGATCGAAGGAGTACCTGTGCTTGTCCTGCTGCCGCCGTCCGAAGGCAAGGCCGCTTCCGGCCGCGGTGCCCCGCTGCGGCCGGAGTCCCTGTCGCTGCCGGGACTGACCGCCGCGCGGGAGGAGGTCCTCACCGAGCTGGTCGACCTCTGCTCCGGCGACGAGGACAAGGCGCGGGACGCGCTCGGGCTGAGCGAGGGCCTGCGGGGCGAGGTCGCGAAGAACCGTGAGCTGCGCACCGCCGGGGCCCGCCCGGCCGGGGAGATCTACACGGGCGTGCTGTACGACGCCCTCGGCCTGGCCTCGCTCGACGCGGCGGCGAAGCGGCGGGCGGCGCGGTCGCTGCTGGTGTTCTCCGGGCTGTGGGGTGCGGTCCGGGTGACCGACCGTATCCCCTCCTACCGCTGCTCGATGGGGGTCAAGCTGCCGGGCCTGGGCGCGCTGGGCGCCTACTGGCGGACGCCGATGGCCGAGGTGCTGCCGGAGGCGGCGGGGTCGGGGCTGGTGCTCGACCTGCGCTCGGCGGCGTACGCGGCGGCGTGGAAGCCGAAGGGTGAGGTGGCCGGGCGGACGGCGACGGTCCGTGTGCTGCACGCGCCGACCCGGAAGGTGGTCAGCCACTTCAACAAGGCGACCAAGGGCCGGATCGTACGGAGTCTGCTGACGGCCGGGGCCGCGCCGAAGGACCCGGCGGAGCTGGTGGAGGCGCTGCGGGACCTCGGGTACGTGGTGGAGGCCGCGTCGCCGTCCCGGGCGGGGGCGGCGTGGGCGCTGGACGTGCTGGTGGACGAGGTGCACTGACCCTCGCGTTGCACTATGCGCAACGACCTTTGCGCAGGATGCGCGCCGACGGCAGGATGAGCGCCATGAACGCTCCCCTGCCGTCGTCCGGCGCGCCCGCTGTCCCCTTCTCGGTGCTCGGGCTCGCTCCCGTGGTGCCCGTGGTCGTGCTCGAGGACGCCGCCGACGCCGTGCCGCTGGCGCGGGCGCTGGTGGCGGGCGGGCTGCCCGCGATCGAGGTGACCCTGCGGACCCCGGCCGCGTCGGACGCGATCCGGGCGGTCGCCGCCGAGGTGCCGGGTGCCGTGGTCGGCGCGGGGACGGTGCTCACGCCGGGGCAGGTCACGGACGCGGTGGCGGCCGGGGCGCGGTTCCTGGTCAGCCCGGGGTGCACGGACACGCTGCTGGCGGCGATGCGGGCGGCCGGGGTGCCGTTCCTGCCGGGGGTGTCCACGGCGTCGGAAGTGATGGCGCTGCTGGAGCGCGGGGTGCGGGAGATGAAGTTCTTCCCGGCGCGCGCGGCCGGCGGCACGGCGTATCTGAAGTCCCTCGCGGGACCGCTGCCGCAGGCCCGCTTCTGCCCCACCGGAGGGATCGGCCCCGACACCGCCCCGGAGTACCTGGCGCTGCCCAACGTGGGCTGCGTCGGCGGGAGTTGGATGCTGCCGGAGGATGCGGTGGCCGCCCGGGACTGGGACCGCGTGGAGCGGCTGGCGCGGGAGGCGGCGGCGCTGTAGCCCCGTCCGGGGCCTTGCGCTCGGATCATCCTTGGCGGCGGGGGATCCGGCACACGCCCCCCGCCGCCTTCACGGCGTGGGCGGCGCCCCGGCGGCGTTGTCGTCGGTTGCCGGCCCCCGCTCCCGGCCGCGCTCGAGCGGGGACCCCGTTCGGGTCGGCCGGCGAGGCACCGCGTCTCACGGCCGGTCCGATACGGACGACAGGCCCTACCGCAGGTGGGACGTGTCGTTGAACAGCCGGACGCTGGCGTTGCCGTCGGCGTAGTACGCCACGGCGGACAGCGAGGCGGCGGACAGTTCCATGCGGAACAGCGCCTCGGGCGGGGCGCCCAGGGCGAGCCGGATCATCATCTTGACCGGGGTCACGTGGGTGACCAGCAGGACCGTGCGGCCCCGGTACTCCGCGAGCAGCCTGTCGCGGGCCTCCGCGACCCGGGCGGCGGTCGCTGCGAAACTCTCGCCGCCGCCGGTGGGTTCGGCGTCCGGGGACGCCAGCCACGCGTCCAGGTCCTCGGGGTACCGCTCGCGCACCTCGCCGAAGGTGAGGCCCTCCCAGGCGCCGAAGTCCGTCTCCCGCAGCCCGTCCTCGACGGCCACGTCGAGCCCGAGCCGGGCGGCGACGATGCGCGCGGTCTCGCGCGTACGGGCGAGGGGCGAGGCGACGACCGCCTGCACGGTGCCGCGCCGGGCGAGCGCCGCGGCGACCTTCCCGGCCTGCTCGCGCCCGATGTCGGAGAGGGAGGGGTCGCTGCCCCCGCTGCCGGAGAACCGCTTCTGCGGGGTGAGCGGCGTCTCGCCGTGCCGCAGCAGCACGAAGGTGGCCGGCGCTCCCATGTCGGCGGGCGCCCACCCGGAGGAAGGGGTGGCGACGGCCTGCGCGGCCCGGCGGTCGGCGTCGGCGGGGGCAGGCCCCGCGGGCCTGCCGGGCCCCCCGTCCGCGGGGCCCTCGCCCGATGCGCCCGCGGCCCGGACCCCCGTGGCGGGGGGCTCCGCCGCCCGGCGGCCACGAGCCCGGTCCGTCGGTGCCGGACCGCCCGCTCCGCCGCTGTCCCCTTCAACGCCGCGCCCACCCGGCCTGCCGGGCCCTCCGACCTCGGGGCCCTCGCCCGATGCGCCCGCGGCCCGGACCCCCGTGGCGCGGGGCTCCCCCGCCCGGCGGCCACGAGCCCGGCCCGTCGGTGCCGGACCGCCCGCTCCGCCGCTGTCCCCTTCAACGCCGCGCCCGCCCTGAACGTCCGCGGCTTCCGTGTCGTCGGCCCTGGAGCCGGGCTGCGTGTCGTCGGCCCCCGGGCCGGGTTCCGTGTCCGGCTCTTCGCCGGAGGCGTCCTCGGTGCTGCGGCCCCGGACCGTCCCCGCCGTGTCCGCGGCGCCGGCCGCGGCAGTACCTTCGGCCGCCGGGCGCCGTTCCGGCTCCGGCTCACCGGGTGCGGCAGCGCCGCCCGCCGATGCCAGAGCCTCCCGCACCCGCGCCGCCCCGGCCGTCGCGTCGCCCGGCGTGCCCTCGGGGGCCGGGGCGACCGGGGCGGTCGGCGGGGTGTCCAGGTCGGCGCGGCTCTCCGCGGGCGACCAGGACTCCCCCCGCCTGCCCGCGTCCATCGCCTCGTTGGCCAACCGGTCCGCGTGGGTGTTGCTTTCGCGGGGGATCCACTCGTAGGTGACGCGGTCCGGCGGGAAGACCGTCGCGGCCTGAGCCGCGAGCGGCTTCATCGCCGGGTGCTTGATCTTCCACCGGCCCGACATCTGCTCGACGACGAGCTTGGAGTCCATCCGCACCCGGACCCGGGCGTCCGGATCCAGCTCCCTGGCGACACGCAGACCGGCCAGCAGGCCCCGGTACTCGGCGACGTTGTTCGTGGCGACGCCGATGTACTCGGCCGCCTCCGCCAGCGTCTCCCCCGTCGCCGCATCGCTCACCACGGCCCCGTAACCGGCCGGTCCGGGGTTGCCCCGTGACCCGCCGTCCGCCTCGACGACGAACTCCCGCATCGGACTCGATCCCCTGCCGACAGGCCCTACAGTCCCGACTCCGCCGTGCGGACCAGGATGCGGCGGCAGTTCTCACAGCGCACCACGGTGTCCGGGGCGGCGGCGCGGATCTCGTTCAGCTCGGTGATGGCGAGCTCCTGACGGCACCCCTGGCAGGTGCGCGCGTACAGCTTGGCCGCGCCGATGCCGCCCTGCTGTTCGCGCAGCTTGTCGTAGAGGCTGAGCAGCGCGGCCGGCACCGAGGCGGCGACGACCTCGCGCTCCTTCGTCACGGACGCGGTCTCGCCGTCGATCTGCTCCAGCGCCGCGTCCCGGCGGGCGGTCGCGTCGTCGATCCTGCCCTGGACGGAGCCGACGCGCTCGGTCAGCTCGGCGACGCGCTCCTGGGCGGACTCGCGGCGCTCCATGACCTCGAGGACGACGTCCTCCAGGTCACCCTGGCGCTTGGCGAGGGAGGTGATCTCGCGCTGGAGGTTCTCCAGGTCCTTGGGCGAGGAGACGGCGCCGGAGTCGAGGCGCTTCTGGTCGCGGGCGGCGCGCTGGCGCACCTGGTCGACGTCCTGCTCGGCCTTGGTCTGCTCGCGCGTGCAGTCGCTCTCCTCGGTCTGCGCGGCGACGAGCAGGTCGCGCAGCTGGGCGAGGTCCCGGTTCAGGGACTCGATCTCGGCGTGCTCCGGGAGCGACTTCCGCTTGTGCGCGAGCTGCTGGAGGCGGACGTCGAGGTCCTGGACGTCGAGAAGTCGGATCTGGTCGGCGGGCTCGGCGTTCAGTTGGGGGCTCCAGATGATTCGGAATCGAGCGGGGCGCGCGCAGCGCCCCCCGGAAGGGTGGCGGTGGGTGACGGGTGGGCCCGGGACGAATCCGCGTGGGCGGTCCAGGGGTCGGTGACCGTGCGCGAGACATGGACCCGGAGGTCCCATCCGTGACGGTCGGAGATCTCGTCGAGCTGGGCGGCGGCCAGCTCGCACCAGGGCCACTCGGTGGCCCAGTGCGCCGCGTCGAGCAGCGCGAGAGGACCGTGGGCGCGGTCCGCCATGAACTCCGACGCCGGGTGGTGGCGCAGGTCCGCGGTGAGGAAGGCGTCCACGCCGGCCGCCCGGACGTGGTCGAAGAGGCTGTCGCCGGAGCCGCCGCTGACGGCGGCCGTGCGCACCGGTGCCTCGGGGTCGCCGGCGACGCGGATGCCCTGCGCGGTGGCGGGCAGCCGCTCGGCGGCGCGGGCGGCGAACTCACGCACGGTGAGCGGGGCGTCGAGCTCGCACACGCGCCCCAGTCCCCGCCGCCCCTCGGGGTCGGACGGGTCCGGCACCAGCGGCCGGACGACCCTGAGGCCGAGCGCTCCGGCGAGGGCGTCGGAGACTCCCGGGTCGGCGGTGTCGGCGTTGGTGTGGGCGACGTGCAGCGCGATGTCGTTCTTGATGAGCGTGTGCACCACACGGCCCTTGAAGGTGGAGGCCGCGACGGTGGTCGTGCCGCGCAGGTAGAGCGGGTGGTGGGTGACCAGCAGGCCGGCGCCGAGCTTCACCGCCTCGTCGACGGTCTCCTGGACCGGGTCGACGGCGAACAGGACGCGCGTGACCTCCTGGTCCGGGTCGCCCACGACGGTGCCGACCGCGTCCCAGGACTCGGCCCGCTCGGCGGGCCACAGGTCGTCCAGCGCGGAGATGACTTCTGACAGACGGGGCACGCCGCCAAGGCTACCTGCCCCTTTCGCACGGCAGTACCGGATCCGGTCCCCGCCGCGGTCCTCCCGCGATCCCCCGCGACCTCCGCCGCGCGGTGGCCGCCTTCCCCCGTGCCGCCGCCGTGAAGCACAGTCCCCGCGCTTCCTCAGCAGAATCGTTCCTGGAGCACCCTTACGTGTGAAGTGCGCTCCTCCGCTCCGCCGCCTCCGTCCGCGAAAACTACCGTTCGTCACCGGAGGTGACCGAAAGATGACGGTCTGCGCCATCGAACCTGCGGCGGCACACGAGAACGGAGCGGGACGGGCGGGCTGCACCATCACCGCGGACGGCTGCTACGCCGCCCGCCTGGCCCTCGCCGGGGACTCCCTGTTCCCGGAGCGCTGGACCCTGGACGGCCCCGAGCCGTACGCGGTACCGCTCCCCGGCAACCAGCCCGAGGAGCCCGGCACCGAGGTACAGCCCCTCGCCGACGGCCGGGTCCTCATCCACCGGCTGGTGGACGGGCGGCACGCCTTCTCCTTGCTGTACCCGACCGGCCCCGGCACCGGCGAGCTTCCGCTGGGCACGGTCGACCGCCCCGAGGAGGGGACCCGGCTGCGGCTGCTCCCCCCGGCCCCGGACGGCCGCCGGGCGTACGCCCTCGCCGCCGGACGGCACAGCGCCGCGGTGTGGCTGGTGGCGGGCGGCGGATCCGGGCCCGAGCGGGTCGCGGAGGTCCCCGGCGGCTGCTCGGGCGGGGTGTGGCTGGACCGTGAGGGGCGGATGCTCGCCCTGGACCGGGAGTCGGGCGGACGCACCAAGTCGGTGGTGGTCGACCTCGGACGCGGCGGTGAGGTGTCGCCGTTGCTGCAGATCGCCCCCGGCAGCGACGACCGGGTGCTGCTCGCCGACCCGGACAGCGGTCTGCTGCTGATCCGCTCGGACGCGCCCTCCCCGGGGGAGGCGCGGCTGGGCTGGGGCGTGCTGGGCAGCACCCTGCCCGTGCGGTTCCCCGAGTGCCTGCGGCTGCCGGACCGCAGGGTGACGCCTTTCGCGGTGCAGCCGGGGCAGATGCTGACCCCGGAAGGGTGCGCGGTGGCGCTGCACGTCGAGAGGGTGGACGGCGCCGGCTGGATCGGGCTGTGGCGTCCCGCCGAGCGGCGCGTCCACCATGTCCCGGCCCCGGCGGGCTGGCTGGGCGGCACGGGGCTGTGGACGGCGGACGGGGTGCTGCGGCTCCCGTACTCCGTCGGCCCGGTGCCGTGCGGGGTGGCCACGCTGACGATGCCGGGTGAGGAACGGCGGCCGGAGGACGGATCCCCGGACGACGCCACGGCGGAGGAGGGCGCGGAATCGCCGTTTCCGCGCGGCGAGCGGTACAGCACTCAACTACCCACTGGTAAAACGGAGATGACCGTTCATCACCTCGATTCCCTGGCCGACGTGCCGCGTCCCGTGCCTCTTCAGCAAGCTCCCCTTGGACGGCTTGTAACGAACTAGCGGCGGTTGGCGTGGCCGCCTGGATCCGGGGTGCGGTGGGCCGGTTAGACTCGCCCGGCTGTAGGAAAGATCATGTTTACGGGGTGAATTCCTTCCGATGAGCGACGTCATCACGCACGAGCCGCGGCCCGTCGAGCACGAGCAGGCCGCCGCGGGTCACGGCAGGCACCGGGGTCCGGTCTCCACGCAGGAGGCGGAGACGTCCCCGCGTGGCCGGCACCGCAAGCCGACCCAGGAGAACGACCGCGGGGAGCAGGCCGCCTGACCCAGGTCGGCCGGTCCCGCCCCCCGCGGGCGGAACGGAGAACACGGCCCCGACCGTCGTCCGACGGCCGGGGCCGTCTCCGTGCTCACCTGCGGGTGAACTCAGCCGTCGCGCCCGCCAGTACGGGCGCCTCCCCGCGTTCCACCGCGCCCACCGCCACCCGTACCGTGCCGTCCCCGCGCCACATCCGGATCCGCAGCGTCTCGCCCGGGTACGTCACCCCGGCGAACCGGGCGGTCCAGGAGCGGACGCGGGTGACGTCGCCGTCGAGGAGCGTGTCGACGACCGCCTTGAGGGTCATGCCGTAGGTGCACAGCCCGTGCAGCACGGGGCGGTCGAAACCGGCGCGGTGCGCGAACTCCGGGTCGGCGTGCAGGGGGTTGAGGTCGCCGGTGAGACGGTAGAGCAGCGCCTGGTCCTCCCGTACGGGGCGCTCGACCGTGCGGTCGGGGGCGCCCCGCTCCTCCGGCGCGTCCGCCGAGGGCCCGCGGTCGCCGCCCCAGCCGCCCTCGCCGCGTACGTACACCTGCGCCTCGGCCGTCCACAGCGGGCCGTCCGCGTCGGCGGCGTCGCTGCGCAGGACCAGCACCGCCGCCTTGCCCTTGTCGTGCACGGCGGTGATCCGGTCCGTGCGGGTGGCGGTGGCCCGCACGGGCAGGGGGCGGTGCACGCGGAGCGACTGGGCGCCGTGCAGCACCCTCGCGAGGTCCACGTCGACGCCGGGCATGGACAGGGCCGCGATCACCCCGGGCGCTCCGCCGCCCGCGACGGTGGCGAAGCTCGGCAGGACGTGGAGGCGGGACTCCAGGGTGTAGCGCAGTTCGCGGGGGTCGGTGGCGGGGACGCCGGCGCCGATGCCGAGGTGGTAGAGCTGGACGTCCTCGGGGGTCCAGGAGATGTCGGTGGTGCGGGGCGCGGCGGCGAGCGCGCGGGCGGTGTCGACGGGCATGTCGCTCCTGATCGCCGGGGGTGGTCCGGACCCTGTATAGCCGGACGCCCGCACGTCGGCCGCGGGACCCGGGACATCCGTACCGGTGCGGACCGTACGGACGGCTCTGTCGGGGGGCGCCGGGCCGGGCCTACCGTCGGCAGGGACCGCACCCGGCCGGGTGCGGCGGCCGGACGTACGGCGGCAGCCGGACCTGTGACGGAAGCCGGGCGTACCGATGACGACGGGGACCGCGACATGACGACCACCTGTGAGACGTCCACGGAGGCCCGCGGGCCGCACGGGGCCGGGCTCGGCCATCCGCGGCTGCTGCCCTGGCTGCTGCTCGCCATGGGCGCCTTCTCCAGCCTCTTCCAGGGCACCACGCCGAACTCGTGGGCCGGCGCGGCGGGGCTGCTGGCCTTCAACTCCGTGTACGTCTACCTCGCGTTCACCACACACCCCTGCGGGCGACGGGACGCAGCGGCGCGGCGGGTGGCGCTGGGTCTGCTGGCGGCGGTGACCTGCGCGCTCGCCGTCGCCCACGGCGGCGACTGGCTGCTGTTCTTCCCGCTGCTGGGGCTGGCGACGGGCGTGGTGCTGCGCGGGCGGCCGCTCCTGGCCGTCGGCGCGGCGGTGACGGCGGCCGCGGGCTGGGTGAGCTGGTACCACGACGGCTGGGGCGGCCCCGACACCCGCGAGGCACCGCACCGGCGGTCGGCGGTCGGCGCCGTCCCGGACCGCAGGTTCAGCCCGCCTGCCTCGCAGGCGTCCGCGGCAGCCACGCCCACATGAGAAGGGCGCCCAGCGCCAGGACGGCCGTGCCGGTGGTGAAGACGAGGGCGTAGCCCTCGGTCAGCGCCTCCGGGGTGTCCGCGCCGTTCGTGCGGGCCGCCGCGATGGTGGCCATGACCGCGAGGCCGAGGGAGCCGCCCATCGTGCGGGAGGTGTTGACCAGGCCGGAGACCACCCCGGCCTCCTCGGGGGCCGCTCCCGACGTGGCGAGGGACGCCAGCGGGGTGCCGGCGAGGCCCGCGCCGAGCATCATCAGGACGCCCGGGACCATGATCGCGGTGAGATAGTCGCCGTCCGCCGTCATCGTGGACTGCCAGGCGAAGCCGGCGGTCGCGACGAGCGTGCCGAGCACGGCCACGGCGCGCGGTCCCGTCGCCCGCATCAGGCGCGGGGCGACCTTGGAGCCGACGATCACGGCGATCGAGCTGGGCACCAGGGCGAGTCCGGCCTCCAGCGGGGTGTAGCCGAGGACGTTCTGCGCGTACAGGGTCATGAAGAACCACATGCAGAACATCGCGGAGCCGCTGAGGAACATGGCGACGTTCGCGGAGGCCACCGACCGCAGCTTCAGCAGCCCGAGGGGCATCAGCGGGGACCTGGCGCGGGCCTCGGCGAGCAGGAACAGGGCGACGAGGGCGAGCCCGGCGCACAGCGGCACCACCGTGGACACCGCCGTCCAGCCGGCCGCCTCCGTCTGGGAGACGCCGTACGCCAGGGTGGCGAGGCCCGCCGTGACGAGGACCGCGCCGGGCAGGTCGAGCCGGCGGCCGTCCCCGGCGCGGCTCTCGGTGATCCAGCGGGCGGCGGCGGCCAGCACGACCGCGCCGACCGGCACGTTGATCAGCAGCACCCAGCGCCAGGAGAGCGTCTCGACGAGCACCCCGCCGACGAAGCCGCCCGCCGCGCCGCCGCCCGCGCCGACGGCGGTCCAGGTGGCGATGGCGCGGGCGCGGGCCGCGCCCTCCGGCACCGCCGAGGTGACGAGGGTGAGCGTGGAGGGCGCGAGGACGGCCGCCCCGAGTCCCTGCACGGCCCGCGCCACGAGCAGCTGCCAGCCCTCCTGGGCGAGCCCGCCGGCCAGCGACGCCGCGGTGAACAGGCCCAGCCCGACGAGGAACATGCGCTTGCGTCCGTAGAGGTCACCGGCCCGGCCGCCGAGCAGCATGAAGCCCGCGAACGCGATGGAGTACGCGTTGACCACCCACTGCAGGCCCTGCTCGTCCAGCCCGAGGCCGCCGCGCACGGACGGCAGGGCCACGTTCACCACGGAGATGTCGAGGACGACGAGGAACTGGCCGGCGCAGGCGAGCGCCACCACCAGCCAGACGGGCGGTGCGGTGCGGGCGGGGGCGCGGGTGGTGTCGGGGGCTTCGAGCATGAGGGTCATGTTCTCAACCCACGCGCGCGGGCCGCATCGGCATTTCGTCCGACCTCCGGCTCCTCCCTCGGACCGAGGGAGGAGCCCGCCGTGGCGGGCGACCGGTCTGCGGAGGCCCAAGGAACGGTCAAGAAATTGTTAGCGGGCCAAAACAACGGAATAGTTGCCTCGGCGCACGGGGTTCATGGCCCACGTACCTTGCCGTTCGGCCTGCCTGGAGGCACCTTCATGACACAGACGACGCCCGCCCGTCCCTCCGGCAGAGCGGGCACGGCGGTGGTCCCCGTCCTGGCCTTCGCGGGCATCGTCGTCGCGGTGATGCAGACCCTGCTGGTCCCGGTCGTCAAGGACCTGCCGCGGCTGCTGGACACCGCGCCCGCGGACGCGAACTGGGTCCTGACCTCGACCCTGCTGTCGGGCGCCGTGGCCACCCCCGTCATGGGGCGGCTCGGCGACCTCTTCGGCAAGCGGCGGATGCTGGTCGCCAGTCTCGCGGTGATGGTGGTGGGCGCGCTGGTCAGCGCGTTCACCAGCGATCTGCTGGTGATGATCGCCGGCCGTACCCTCCAGGGCTTCACGATGGGCGCGATACCGCTGGGCATCGGCCTGATGCGGGACATGCTGCCGCGTGAGCGCCTGGGCTCCGCGATGGCGCTGATGAGCTCCTCCATCGGCGTCGGCGGCGGTCTGGCGCTGCCCGCCGCCGCGCTGGTCGCCCAGCACACCGACTGGCACGCCCTCTACCTCGGCGCGGCCGGCCTCGGCGTCCTCGCCATCGCCCTCACCCTGGCCGTCGTGCCCGAGTCACCGCTGCGCGCCAAGGGCTCGTTCGACCTGCCGGGCGCGCTGGGGCTGACCGCCGGACTGCTGCTGTTCCTGCTGCCCGTCTCCAAGGGCAGCGACTGGGGCTGGACGTCCGGCACCACGCTGGGCCTGTTCGGTGCGGCGGCCGTGGTGCTGCTGCTGTGGGGGCTGATGGAGCTGCGGGTCGCCGCGCCGCTGGTGGACCTGCGCACCACGGCCCGCCGTGAGGTGCTGCTCACCAACCTCGCCTCGATCATGGTCGGCGTCTCCTTCTTCGTCGTCTCCCTGGTCCTCCCCCAGCTGCTCCATCTGCCCACCGCCTCGGACGGGCTCGGGCAGTCGATGGTGGTCGCGGGCCTGTGCGTGGCGCCGCTGGGCCTGACGATGATGTTCACGGCGCCGGTGTACGCCCGTCTGTCCGCCCGGTACGGCCCCAAGGTCACCCTGATCATCGGCCTGCTGGTCATCGCGGCCGGGTACGGCGGCGGGCTCGGGCTGATGAGCGCCGCCTGGCAGACCGTGGTCACCTCGGTGGTCCTCGGCGCGGGCATCGGACTCGCGTACTCCTCGCTGCCCGCACTGATCGTCGGCGCGGTCCCGGCCTCCGAGACGGGCGCGGCGAACGGCCTCAACACGCTGATGCGCTCCATCGGCACGTCGGTGTCCAGCGCCGTGATCGGCATGGTGCTGGCGAACACCTCGGACGCGGTGGGCGGGGTCGCGGTGCCGACGCTGCACGGGTTCCGCGTGTCGTTCGGGATCGCGACGGCGGCGGTGGCCGTGGGTCTGGTGCTGGCGCTGTTCCTGCCCGGCCGGCGCCCGTCGGATCACCCGCGGCTCCGGGCGAGCAGCGAGGAGGAGGCGAACCTGGAGCGGGCGCGGGAGGCGCTGCGCGGTTTCCGCGGCCGGGTCCTGGACGCGTCCGGCGCGCCGGTCGCCCGCGCCCGGGTCACCCTCATCGACCGGCACGGCCGCCGCGCGGGCGCCACGGTCACCGCGGCCGACGGCACCTACGCCCTCGCGGTCCCGGCCCAGGGCCCGTACGTCCTCGCCGCCCGCGCCCCCGGCCACGGCCCCCTGGCCTCCCCGGCCACCCACACGGGCACGGGCGACTGCGTCGCCGTGGACCTGTCCCTGCCGCCGGAGACGGTCACGGCCTGACGGCCGGGTGCCGCCCGTGACGCACCACGGGCGGCACCCGCTCCGCCTCCCGGTACCCCCCTTCACCGCACCCGCCCGGACTACGGCAGCATGGCCCCGTGGAGACTTCTGTGACCTGCGGAAAGGCGGAGCTCGTGGTGAAGGCGCCGGAGGCGGCCGTGCTCGCCGCGTTCGAGGCGGCGAAGGGGTTCATGCCGCTGGACGAGGGGCTGGCCCTGTACGCCGCCGCGGTCGAGGCCGGGCGGCTGGGGCTTCCGCTGCTGGAGATCGGGACGTACTGCGGCCGCTCCACGATCCTGCTCGCCGACGCGGCCCGCGCGGCCGGTGTCACCGCGCTCACCGTGGACCACCACCGGGGCAGCGAGGAGCAGCAGCCGGGCTGGGAGTACCACGACCCGGAGACGGTCGACCCGGAGCTGGGCATGATGGACACCCTGCCGACCTTCCGGCGGACCCTGCGCCGGGCCGGTCTGGAGGAGCACGTGGTGGCGCTGGTGGGGCGGTCCCCGCGGATCGCCGCCCTGTGGGGGCGGCCGCTGGGCCTGGTGTTCGTCGACGGCGGCCACACCGACGAGCACGCGAGCGCCGACTACGAGGGCTGGGCCCCGCACGTCGCCGAGGGCGGGCTGCTCGTCATCCACGACGTCTTCCCCGACCCCGTGGACGAGTTCACCGGGCAGGCCCCGTACCGCGTGCACCAGCGGGCGCTGGCGTCCGGGGAGTTCACCGAGGTCTCCGCCACGGGTTCGCTGCGCGTCCTGCGCCGTACGGGTGCGGCCGCCGCGCACCGCTAGGGTGGCTGCGTGTCGTACACAGGTCCCGACTTCGATCCGCCCCCGGAGCGGCGCTCCCGCCGTGGTCCGCTGACCGTGGCCCTCGCGGCGCTCGTCTGCGGCGGGCTGCTCGGCTGGGGTGTGTACGCGGCCACGGGCGGCACGGACGACAAGGGCGCGGAAACCGGGGGTTCCCCGTCGGCCGCGCCCCGCACGCCGTCGCCCGCCGCCTCCTCCCCCACCGCCGGCGGCTCGTCCCCGTCCGCGGAGGGCGAGGAGTCCCCCGCCTCACGGACGCCCTCCGCGTCCGCGCCCGCCGCGGCCGGCCCGCTCAAGGGCAAGGTCGTCGTCATCGACCCGGGGCACAACCCGACGAACGTGAAGCACACGGCGGAGATCAACCGTCAGGTGGACGTCGGCACGCACCGCAAGGAGTGCGACACCACCGGCACGTCCACCAACGACGGGTACGCGGAAGCCGAGTTCACCCTGGACGTCGCCCACCGGATGCGCGCCCTCCTGGAGAAGCAGGGCGCGACGGTGAAGCTGACGCAGGACCGCGACCGGCCGTACGGGCCGTGCGTGGACGAGCGCGCCCGGATCGGCAACGCGGCGAAGGCCGACGCGGTCGTGTCGATCCACGCCGACGGATCCGGCGCCGGCAACCGCGGCTTCCATGTGATCCTGCCGGGCTCCGTGAACGAGGGCGAGGCGGACACCCGCGCCATCGTGGCGCCCTCGCGCGCCCTCGGGGAGCGCATCGCGGGCAACTTCGTCCGTGTCACCGGCACCGCGCCGTCCAACTACACCGGCGGCGGCACCGGACTCGTCACGCGGAAGGACCTGGGCGGTCTCAATCTGTCAACGGTTCCGAAGGTGTTCATCGAGTGCGGGAACATGCGCGATAGCAAGGACGCGGCGCTGCTGACCAGCGGCGCCTGGCGGCAGAAAGCGGCGCAAGGGATTTCCGAGGGAATCGTGAGTTTCCTGCGCGGGTAGGGATCAGCGCGCTGATCCGGGCGGACAGCCCCGTCCGGCGGACGATAGTGTCGTCCGTACGATCAGGGGCCACCCCCGCGCTTCGCACCGGACCCTACGGGGCGACCTGGTGACAGCGACGCCTCTTCCGACGACGAGACGACCTACGAAGGACCTGAAGTGAATATCCGCTCCCTCACTCGAGGCGACGGCGTGGTGATCGGAGCAGCCGTACTGCTGTTCATCGCGTCGTTCCTCGATCTGTACTCGATCGAAGGCGCCTCGGACAGCGTGGACATCCCCAGCCTGTGGGCGAGCGGTCCGGTGCTGCTGAGCGTGGTGCTGGCAGGCCTCATCGCCGCGGCCCTGATCGTCGTCGCCCGGGGCCTGCCGCAGGCGCCGAAGGTCGCGGGTCTGGACCTGGCGCCGTTCGGCGTCGCCTTCGCGGTGTTCGCCGCCTGGAGCGCACTGGGCAACGTCTTCGACCCGGCCGGCGGCGCCGACAACTTCGGGGGCGGCGGCGACGGCCCCGACGCGGGCCTCGGTCTGATCCTCGCGCTCGTCGCCACGCTGGTCATGGCGGCCGCCGCCGTGGCCACGCCACTGGTGCCGGCGCTCAAGGGCGCGCTGCTCCCGGCCGCCCGCCCCGCCGCCCCGCAGCAGCCGTACGGCGCGCAGCCGCCCGGCGGTTACGGCTACCCGGGCGCCCAGCAGGCTTCCTTCGGCGGCGGCCAGCCGGGCCAGCCGTACGGTGGTCAGCCGCAGCAGGGCCAGCCGGCCGCGCCGCCCGCCGCGGACTTCTCGCCGTTCTGGTTCGCCGTGCCGGTGCCGCGTCCGCTGTTCCCCGAGGACGGTTCGCCCACGCCGATCGCCGAACTCGCCCCGGGCACCTGGTACCTGGCGGTGGAGCAGCGTGGTCAGGCGCTGGTCGCGCAGACGCAGGACGGCCGCCGCGGCGTCCTCCAGGACACGTCGGGCATCCAGCGCGGCTGAGCCCCGGCCCCGTCGTCGACGGCCCCTCGCCCTGCCGGGCGCGGGGCCGTTCGCGTGCGGGCCCCGAACCGGGCTGGTTTCAAGCGGGCGTTCGGGGCCAGACGGACAGCATGTCCCCTCGATATCGCTCTGGTTCCACCTCCGCGGGGACGGTCATCGCGGTGATCGCGGACGTCATGGCCGTCATCCTCGGACTGTGGATTCTGATGTACCTGCTGGACGCCAACCGGGCCAACGACCTGGTGCGGTTCGTCCATGACGCGGCGAACTGGCTGGCCGCCTGGTCGCGTGATCTGTTCACCTTCGACGAGGAGTGGGCGCGGGTCGTCTTCGGCTACGGACTCGCCGCCGTCGTCTACCTGTTCATCGGCCACGCCATCGCCGGCCGGCTGCGCCGCCACTGACCCGGGCGGCCACTGCCCTGGGCGTCCGGGGCCCGGCGGGTAAACGCCGGGCGGTCGGGCGTCCGTACGGATCAGGCGTCCGGGCAGCAGTCCGGGTCCATGCCCTTGGGCAGCTGCTCCCCGCCGAAGACCGCGCAGGTCGGCTCGTGACCGCCGAGGGCGGCGACGGCCAGCAGCAGTGACCCCGCCGTCCAGGTGGTCAGCTCGCGCGGCCATATGGCGTCGTCGTCGAAGACGTAGCCCGTCCAGTACAGGCCGCTCTCCGGGTCGCGCAGGTGCTGGATCGACTGGAGCACCTCCAGCGCGCGGTCGGACTCGCCCGTCGCCCAGAGCGCCAGGGCGAGTTCGGCCGACTCACCGCCCGTCACCCACGGGTTGGGCACCACGCAGCGCACCCCGAGGCCGGGCACGACGAACCGCTCCCAGCCCTCGTCGATGCGCTCCCGTGCCTCCGCTCCGGTCAGCGCGCCGCCGAGCACCGGGTAGTACCAGTCCATCGAGTAGCGGTCCTTGTCCAGGAACCGCTCCGGGTGGCGCCGGATGGCGTGCCGCAGCGCGCCCACGGCCAGTTCCCAGTCGGGCTGGGGCTCCTCGCGCTGCTCGGCGATCGCGAGGGCGCAGCGCAGGGCGTGGTGGACGGAGGAGGAGCCGGTGAGCAGCGCGTCCGTGGCGGGCGTGCCGTCGTCGTCGCGCCGCCAGCCGATCTGCCCGCCGGGCTGCTGGAGTGTCAGCACGAACTCCACGGCCGCGCACACGGCGGGCCACATGCGGTCCAGGAACGTGTCGTCGCCGGTGGCGAGGTAGTGGTGCCACACGCCTACGGCGACGTAGGCGACGAAGTTGGTCTCCCGGCCCCGGTCGGTGACGTCGTCCGGGTCCCCGTCGGCGTAGGCCGCGTACCAGGAGCCGTCGTCGAGCTGGTGCCGGGCCAGCCACAGGTAGGCCCGCTCGGCCGCCTCGTGCTCGCCCGCCGTGTCCAGCGCCATCGCGGCCTCGACGTGGTCCCACGGGTCGAGGTGGTGACCGCGGAACCACGGGACGGCGCCGTCCTCCCGCTGCACGGCGAGGATGCCGGCGACGGTCCGCGCCGCCTGCTCGGCCGTCAGCACGCCGTCGAGGACGAGGTGTTCGGACTGCGGGGCGCGAGGGTCGCCGGCCGGGCGGGAGGTCGTCACGTGGCGTCCGCCTCGGCGCGCGGCAGGTGCGGCTTGGTCGCGTAGGCCACGAAGCTCTTGCCGATCACCGGGTTGAGGGCCCGCTCGGCGACCCGGGTGGCCAGCGGCTTCTTCATGATGTCCCAGACCAGCAGCTTGTGGTACGCGCGGACCGGCAGCGCCTTGTCGTTGTCGACGCCGAACGCGCACTTCAGCCACCAGTACGGCGAGTGCAGGGCGTGGGCGTGGTGGGTGCCGTAGGGGCGCAGGCCCGCCTCGCGGATCTTGGCCAGCAGCTCGTCCGCCTTGTAGATGCGGATGTGGCCGCCCTCGACCTCGTGGTAGGCGTCGGACAGGGTCCAGCAGACCTTCTCCGGGCCGTAGCGCGGGACGGTGACGGCGATGCGGCCGCCCGGCTTGAGGACGCGCACCATCTCGGCGAGCACGCCCTTGTCGTCGGGGATGTGCTCCATCACCTCGGAGATGATGACGACGTCGAAGGACTCGTCGGGGAAGGGCAGGGCGAGGGCGTCGCCCTCCATGGCGGTGGCGGTGGCCCCGGCGGGCGCCTCACCGGCCTCCTTCATCGCCGCGAACCACTTGGCGACCTCGCGGATCTCCTCACCGTTCTGGTCCAGCGCGACGACCTGGGCGCCGCGCCGGTAGCACTCGAAGGCGTGCCGTCCGGCGCCGCAGCCGAGGTCCAGGACGCGGTCGCCCGGGGCGAGCGGGAACCGGGAGAAATCGACGGTCAGCACGTGGCCCTGCTTTCACGGTCGGAGGTGTCGGCCGCGGTCACGGGTACGCCGCCCGTGTCCGCGGGAGCGTCGGTGACGAGGTCGAGGTCCGCGGGCGCCGGGTCCTGCGGGGCCGTGGCCGTCACGCGCGGGGGCCCGCCCCGGCCGGCGCGGGCGGTCTCGACGGCCTCGCGGTAGCGGGCGACGGTGCCCTCGGCGGCGCGCGCCCAGGTGAAGTGGGCCAGCACGCGGTCGCGTCCGGCGGCGCCGAGACGGGCGCGCAGTTCGTCGTCGCCGAGGAGCCGGGTGAGCGCGGCGGCCAGGGCGCCCGCGTCGCCTGGCGGCACGGCCAGACAGGTCTCCCCGTCGCGTCCGGCGACCTCGGGGATGGCGCCGCCGGTGGTGGCGACCAACGGGGTGCCGGTGGCCATGGCCTCGGCGGCCGGGAGGGAGAAGCCCTCGTAGAGCGACGGCACGCAGGCGACCTGCGCGGAGCGCACCAGGTCGACGAGTTCGGCGTCGGAGATGCCCTTGACGAACTCGACGGCGCCTTCGAGGCCGTAGCGCTCCATCGCCTGGGCGACGGGGCCCTCGGCGGGGCGCTTGCCGACCACGACGAGGTGGGCGTCGGGCTGCTCGGCGCGCACCTTGGCGAGCGCCTCGACGAGGAAGACGAGGCCCTTCAGCGGCACGTCGGCACTGGAGGTGGTGACGATCCGGCCCGGGACGACCGCGACGGACGCGTCCGGGGAGAACAGGTCGGTGTCGGCGCCGATGTGGACGACGTGGACGCGGTCCTGCCGGACGCCGAGGTCCTCGACGATCTCGGCGCGGGAGCTTCCGGAGACGGTGAGCACGGACGGCAGGCGGCGCGCGACGCGCTTCTGCATGCGGGTGAACGCGTACCAGCGGCGCACCGACATACGGCGCTTCCAGTCCTCGGCGGCGTCCAGTTCGAGGCGGCGGTCGACGGTGATGGGGTGGTGGATGGTGGTCACCAGGGGCGCGCCGAGGTCGCCGAGCAGGCCGTAGCCGAGGGTCTGGTTGTCGTGGACGACGTCGAAGTCGCCGCGGCGGGCGCGCAGATGGCGGCGGGCGCGCAGCGAGAAGGTCAGCGGCTCGGGGAAGCCGCCGGTCCACATGGTGGAGACCTCGAGGGCGTCGATCCAGTCGCGGTACTCGTCGCGCTTCGGGGTGCGGAAGGGGTCCGGCTGCCGGTAGAGGTCGAGGCTGGGCAGCTCGGTGAGGCTCAGCCCGTCGTGCCCCTCGTCGAGCACCGGGTAGGGCTGCGCGCCGATGACCTCGACGTGATGCCCCAGCCGGGCCAGTTCGCGGGAGAGATGGCGCACGTAGACGCCCTGGCCGCCGCAGAACGGGTTTCCCTTGTAGGTGAGGAGCGCGATGCGGAGCGGTCGCGAGCCGTCGGATGCGGGGCCTGCCGAGGGCCCGGCCTGACTGGCCTCAGCGGTCACTCTGGGCCCCCCTTCTGCCTGCACTGTCCCGCGACAGTACGACGGGACGCCGATCTAGAACAAGTTTCAGAGTTGATCGTTCGGAGGAACCGAATCTACCGGCAGGTAAGAACGGGGGCAGCGGTGGATCAGGTGATTCACGCCACGGCGGACGCCGTGCCATGCTGTCCGATCATCGATCCTCACCGACTGTCACGGACGGGACCCATGCCCGCGGATGCCCACAGGACCAAGGCGGCGCCGGACGCCGGGCGCGCCGAGCCTGCCTCCCCGCTCACGGAGCGGCAGGAGGCGCGGCGCCGGCGCATCCTCGAGGCGTGCGCGCGGCTGGCCTCGCGGGGCGGTTTCGACGCGGTGCAGATGCGTGAGGTCGCGGAGTCCTCGCAGGTGGCGCTGGGCACGCTGTACCGGTACTTCCCTTCGAAGATCCATCTGCTGGTGGCGACGATGCAGGACCAGCTGGAGCACCTGCACGCGACGCTGCGGAAGAAGCCGCCGGCCGGCGAGACGGCGGCGGACCGGGTCGCCGGGACGCTGATGCGGGCCTTCCGCGCGATGCAGCGCGACCCGCTGCTGGCGGACGCGATGGTGCGGGCGCTGACGTTCGCGGACCGCAGTGTGAGCGCGGAGGTGGAGCAGGTCTTCCGGCGGACGACGGCCATCGTCCTGGACGCGACGGACCTGACCGACCCGACGCCCGAGCAGCTGTCGGCGGTACGGGTGATCGGGCACACCTGGCACTCGACGCTGATCACCTGGCTGTCGGGGCGCGCCTCCATCGAGCAGGTGGGCGTGGACATCGAAACGGTGTGCCGGCTGATCGACCTGACGGCTCCGCCGCGCTCCGGGCAGGGCTGACGAACCCGGGCGACCCCGACGCGGCGTGCACCGCCGCCTCCACCACGTCCGAGCAGTGGGACGGCGGCTGCAACGGCAGGGTGACGATCACCGCGACCGGCGCGCCGGTCTCCCGCTGGAGCGCGACGCTGCCCCCGAGGTCGTCGCAGCAGGTGGTCTCGGTGTGGAACGGGTCACCCAGCCGCAACGGCAACGTGATGACCGTCCGCTCCACCTGGAACGGCTCGCCGGCGGCCGGCGCCTCGACCAGCTTCGGCCTCACCGTCGACGGCTCCTCCGCGTCCCCGCCGCAGATCGGCGCCTGCACCGCCTCCTGACCCTCCTCGCCCTTCCTCCTCCCGGTCCGCACCCGCCCGCGGGTGCGGACCGGCTCACGGGCGCCGTGACCCCCGTCACCTCACGTCTGTGTGCCTCTCCTCGCGCACACGGCCGCCCCGGACACCCGTTCTACGGGCGGGTAGAGTGGCCGGGTCGTATCACACCCGTACGGGGGGAAGCCGGTGCGAATCCGGCGCTGACCCGCAACCGTGAGCCGTCCCGGGGACGGTGAGCCGGAATGCCCCGCACGGATCGTGACCGGCTCACGTGCCCGGCGTCCCGCCGGCGCACGGGCACCGTCGAGGTATACGGAGCCGAGCCGCCGGGGTGTCCCGCGCTGCCCGGCCCTCTTTCAGGGAGAGGCACCCGCCCGTCATGAACGTCCGCCGCAGCGCAGCGGTGCTGGCCGCCGTCGCCGTCCTCGGCGCCGCCGCACCGGCCGCAGCCGACTCGTCCCCGTCGCCGACCCCGCAGGAACTGCCGTCCGCGCTGTACGGGGACACCGACCCGCAGTACGACGGGGTGTGGCGCCAGTCGCTCGCCCTGCTCGCCCAGCACGCCGCCGGCGCCGAGCCGCCGAAGGCCGCCGTCGGCTGGCTGACCGGCCAGCAGTGCGCCGACGGCTCCTTCGCGCCGTTCCGTGCCGACCCCTCCGCCGCGTGCGACGCCAAGACCATGGTCGACACCAACCAGACCGCCGCCGCCGTGCAGGCGCTCGCCGCGCTCGGCGGCCACGACGCCGTCACGGAGAAGGCCGTCGGCTGGCTGAAGTCCGTGCAGAACAAGGACGGCGGCTGGGGCTACGCCGCGGGCGGCGCCAGCGACACCAACTCCACGTCCGTCGTCATCGGCGCGCTCGCCGCCGCAGGCGAGAAGCCCGGCGAGGTGAAGAACAGCGGCAAGTCCCCCTACGACGCGCTGCTCGGCCTGGAGCTGCCCTGCACGGGCGAGGGCGCGGGCGCGTTCGCCTTCCAGCCGGAGAAGGACGGCTCGCTGGCCGCCAACGCGGACGCCACGGCGGCGGGCGTGCTCGGCGCGCTCGGCAAGGGCCTGCTGGTCGAGCCCGGCAAGGGCGACGGTGAAGCGGCAGGCTCCTGCGTGAAGGCCACCACCCCGGAGCAGGCCGCCGCCAACGGCGCCGCCCACCTCTCCGGCGAGCTGACCGCGGAGGGCCACCTCCTGGCCGTCACGCCCGGCGGCGAGGAGCAGCCCGACTTCGGCAACACCGCCGACGCCGTGATCGCGTTCGCCGCGCGGGGCGACGCGGCGCAGGCGGACAAGTCGTACGCCTGGCTGGAGAAGAACGCCGCCGACTGGGCCGCGCAGAGCGGGCCCGCCGCCTACGCGCAGCTGATCCTCGCCGCCCACGCGACCGGCGCGGACCCGCGCGACTTCGGCGGCACGGACCTGGTGAAGCAGCTCCAGGCCGCCGGCCCGGCCGCCCCCGGGAAGACCACGAAGGCGACGGAGAAGGCCGAGGACGAGAAGGACGAGTCGTCCCCGTTCGGCGTGTGGTGGTTCGTCGGCGTCTGCCTGGTCGCGGGCATCGGCATCGGCTTCCTGATCAGCAACCGCACCAAGAGGCAGCAGCCGTGACCCGCCGCCTCACCGTGCTGTTCCTGGCCGCGCTCCTGCCCCTGCTGGCGGGCGCCGGCCAGGCCCAGGCCGCCGGGTACCGCTACTGGTCCTTCTGGGAGCGGGACGGCTCGGCCTGGACGTACGCCACCGTGGGCCCCTCGCTGTCGCGGCCCGCGGACGGCGACGTGCAGGGCTTCCGCTTCTCGGTCAGCGAGGACTCGGGTGACGCGGCCAAGCCGCGTGGCACCGCCGACTTCGACACGATCTGCGCGAGGACGCCCGCCGAGGACGGCACGAAGCGGGTGGCGCTGGTGATCGACTTCGGCACGCCCGCCGACGCCCCGTCCGGGGCGAAGCCGCCGGCCGGCCGCACGGCCTGCGCGCAGGTGGCGGAGGACGCCACGACGGCCGAGGCGCTGGCCTCGGTCGCCGAGCCGCTGCGCTACGACAGCAACGCCCTGCTGTGCGCGATCGCCGGCTACCCGGCGAAGGGCTGCGGCGAGCAGGTCGCCACGGGCGGCAAGGAGTCCGCCGCCACCGGGGCCGCCGAGACCGCCGAGGAGGCCTCCGCGCAGGACGACGGCGGATCCGGCCCCTCCGTGGGGCTGATCGCGGGCGGTGCGGTGGTGGTCGTGCTGGGCGCCGCCGCCGTCTGGCAGGTCCGTCGCCGTGCGTGAGACGGACCGCTCCGGGCGTCCGGGCCTCGCCCGTCCGCGCCCGGAGCGGGGGACACCGCCCGCCGGCGTCCCCGTGCCGCGCCCGCGCCGCGCCCTGCACCCCGGCGCGTGGTGGCTGTGGGCCCTCGCGCTGGGCACCGCGGCCACCCGCACCACCAACCCGCTGCTGCTCGCCCTGCTGATCACCGTCTCCGGATACGTCGTGGCCGTCCGCCGCCCGCACACGCCGTGGGCCCGCTCCTACGGCGCCTTCGTGAAGCTCGCCGCCGCCGTGCTGGTGCTGCGGCTGGCCTTCGCGATCGTCCTCGGCTCGCCGATCCCCGGCACCCACATCCTGTTCACGCTGCCCGAGGTGCCCCTGCCCGACTGGGCCCAGGGCATCCGCCTGGGCGGCCGGGTCACCGCGGAGGGCCTCGCCTTCGCCCTGTACGACGCGCTGCGGCTGGCCGCGCTGCTGATCTGCGTGGGCGCCGCGAACGCCCTCGCCAGCCCGTCCCGCCTGCTGAAGTCGCTGCCCGGCGCCCTGTACGAGCTGGGGGTGGCCGTGGTGGTGGCGCTGACCTTCGCGCCGCATCTGATCGCCGACGTACGGCGGCTGCGTGCCGCGCGCCGGCTGCGGGGCCGCCCCGACAAGGGCGTGCGCGGTCTGGTGCAGGTGGGGCTGCCGGTCCTCGAGGGCGCGCTGGAGCGCTCCGTGTCCCTGGCCGCCGCGATGGACGCGCGCGGGTACGGCCGTACGGCCGAGGTGCCGACCGCCGTGCGGCGCACCACCGCCGCTCTCACGCTCGGCGGTCTGCTGGGCGTGTGCGCGGGGACGTACGGGTTGCTCACCGCGGCGGGCGGCAGTTACGGGCTGCCCGTGCTGCTGGCCGGTCTGGCGTCGGCGCTGGCGGGCCTGTGGCTCGGCGGGCGGCGCAGCGTGCGCACCCGTTACCGCCCGGATCCGTGGGACGCCCGCGCCTGGCTGGTCTCCGCGTCCGGCGCGGCCGTGGCGGCCCTCCTGATCCTGGCCGGCTCGCTCGACCCCGGGAGTCTCGACCCCGGTGTGGTCCCGCTGGAGCCGCCCACCCTGCCCCTGTGGCCGGCGGCGGCCGTGCTGCTCGGTCTGCTGCCCGCCTTCGTGACCCCCGCCCCCGAGGCGGCCCGCGACCCCCGCAAGGAGCCGACGACGTGATCCGCTTCGAGAACGTGTCGGTGACCTACGACGGCGCGGCGCGGCCCGCCGTGCGGGACGTCGACCTGGAGGTCCCCGAGGGCGAACTGGTGCTGGTGGTGGGCCCGTCCGGCGTCGGCAAGTCGACGGTGCTGGGCGCGGTCGGCGGACTGGTGCCGCACTTCACCGGCGGCACCCTGCGCGGCCGGGTGACGGTCGCCGGCCGCGACACCCGCACCCACAAGCCGCGCGAACTCGCCGACGTGGTGGGCACGGTGGGCCAGGACCCGCTGTCCCACTTCGTGACGGACACGGTGGAGGACGAACTCGCCTACGGCATGGAGTCGCTGGGCCTAGCGCCGGACGTGATGCGCCGCCGCGTCGAGGAGACCCTCGACCTGCTGGGCCTGGCCGACCTGCGGGACCGGCACATCTCCACGCTGTCCGGCGGCCAGCAGCAGCGGGTGGCCATCGGCTCGGTCCTCACCCCGCACCCGAAGGTGCTGGTCCTGGACGAGCCGACGTCCGCCCTGGACCCGGCGGCCGCCGAGGAGGTCCTCGCGGTCCTCCAGCGCCTGGTGCACGACCTGGGCACCACGGTCCTGATGGCCGAGCACCGCCTGGAGCGGGTCGTGCAGTACGCCGACCAGGTCGTGCTGCTGCCGGGCCCCGGCGAGCGGCCGTGGATGGGCGCCCCGGCGGACGTCATGGCGGTGTCCCCTGTCTGCCCGCCGGTGGTCGAGCTGGGCCGCCTGGCCGGCTGGTCCCCGCTCCCCCTGACGGTGCGCGACGCCCGCCGCAGGGCGGCCCCGCTGCGGGAACGCCTGGAGGGCGGGCGGCCCGAGCCGGACACCGCCGCTGCCCGGACGGCTGCCCCGGCGAGGCGTCTCTTCGGGCGGGCGAAGAAGGAGAACGCCGGCGTTCCCGAGCCGGTGGCCCAGGCGCGGTCCCTCGCGGTCCGCCGGGACCGGGTGCAGGCGCTGACCCGGGTGGACCTCACGGTGTCGCCCGGTGAGACGGTCGCGCTCATGGGCCGCAACGGCGCCGGCAAGTCGACGCTGCTCGGCGCGCTGGTCGGGCTGGTCGCCCCGTCGTCCGGTTCGGTCCGCACCGGCGGCGCGGTGCCGCATCGCACCCGCCCCCGTGACCTGGTCCGCAAGGTCGGTCTGGTCCCGCAGGAGCCCCGCGACCTGCTGTACGCGGACACCGTGGCGGCGGAGTGCGCGGCCGCCGACCGGGACGCGGAGGCGGAGCCCGGCACCTGCCGCGCGCTGCTGGGCGAGCTGCTGCCGTCGGTGGCCGACGACATGCACCCCCGTGACCTGTCCGAAGGGCAGCGGCTCACGCTCGCCCTCGCGGTGGTGCTCACCGCGCGGCCGCCCCTGCTGCTGCTCGACGAGCCGACGCGCGGCCTGGACTACGCGGCGAAGGCCCGGCTGACGGCGATCCTGCGCCGGCTGGCCGCCGAAGGCCACGCCATCGTGATGGCCACGCACGACGTGGAGCTGGCGGCGGAGCTGGCGCACCGGGTGGTGCTGCTCGCCGAGGGCGAGGTGATCGCGGACGGTCCGTCGGCGGAGGTGGTCGTGGCGTCCCCGGCGTTCGCCCCGCAGGTGGCGAAGATCCTGGCGCCGCAGCCTTGGCTCACGGTCGCCCAGGTGAAGGAGGCGCTGGAGCGATGAGCGCGCCGACGACCCCCGCGCGGCCCGTGGACCGCCAGGCCCGCGCCTTGCGCCTCGGCCCCCGCACCTGGCTGGCGCTGGCCCTGGTCAGCGCGGTGGGCGTGGCCGGCTTCGGCTGGCCGTTCCTGGCCCCGCCTGAGTCGGCGGTGAACGCGCACGAGGGGGACGCGCCGTGGCTCTTCGCGGGGCTGCTCGTGCTGCTGGTCGCCGTGGTGGCGGCGGCCCTGTCGGAGTCGGACCTGGGTGCGAAGGCGGTGGCGATGCTCGGCGTCCTCGCGGCGGCGGGCGCGGCCCTGCGTCCCATCGGCGCGGGCACCGCCGGTCTTGAACCCATGTTCTTCCTGATGGTGCTCAGCGGCCGGGTCCTCGGCCCGGGGTTCGGCTTCGCCCTGGGCTCGGTCACGATGTTCGCGTCCGCGCTGCTCACCGGCGGGGTGGGCCCCTGGCTGCCGTTCCAGATGCTGGCGATGGGCTGGTTCACCATGGGCGCGGGCTTCCTGCCCGGCCCGGACCGGCTGCGGGGCCGCCTCGAAGTGTGGATGCTCGCCGTCTACGGCTTCCTGGCCGCCTTCGCCTACGGCACGGTGATGAACCTGGCGGGCTGGACCTTCATGAGCTCGCTCGCCTCGAACATCGCCTTCGACGGCGACGACCCGGTGGCCGCCAACCTGGCCCGCTTCGTCGCCTACTGCCTGGCCACCTCCCTCGGCTGGGACCTGGGGCGGGCCGTGATCACGGTGGTGCTGACGCTGACCGTCGGCGCGACGGTGCTGCGGGCGCTGCGCCGCGCCACCCGCAGGGCCGCTTTCGAGGCGCCGGTCACATTCGACGACGCCCCTCGGTGAGGGGGCGTACGCGCCGGGTGGGCGAGGTGGTGAAGCACCCCACATGACCGGCGTCACATACGAAGGAGAGCCGTAGACAGGCCGTGCGGTCACTTACGGCTATCGCACACCAAAACGGACGTTGCGGACAGGAGGCCGCGAGCGCCTCCGACCATCGGTAGTAAAAGGGACCTTTGCGGGCGATCCGGGGATTTGTTTCTGTGGAGCAGTCGCCAGGCGCCGACGAACCCCACGGGTCGCGGCGCCGACGTATGCCCCCGCCGCACGGCGGGGCCGCGACTCCCCTGCATCCGACCGAAAGGCCGCCTGTGTCCGCCGTTTCCCTCCTCCGCTCCGTCGCCACCCCGAAGAAGGCCGTGGTCGGCGCCGCCCTGACGGCCGCCACGTGCGGCACGCTGATCGCCGCTGCGCCCGCACAGGCCGCGACCACGGCGGCCCCCACCGCCGCCTCGGCCCAGGCGACCGCGAAGAAGATGATCGGCGACTCGGCCGAGTTCCAGTGCTTCTCCAACATCGTGTCGCACGAGAGCGGCTGGAACCCGAAGGCCACCAACGCCTCCAGCGGCGCCTACGGCCTGGTCCAGGCGCTTCCGGCCTCGAAGATGTCCTCGGCCGGCTCGGACTGGAAGACCAACCCGGCCACCCAGATCAAGTGGGGCCTGGACTACATGAAGGACCGCTACGGCAGCGCCTGCGACGCCTGGTCCTTCTGGCAGGCCAACCACTGGTACTGACGAGCGCGCGTCACCCTGATACCGAAGGCGGCGGCCCCCTGATCCCCGGGGCCGCCGCCTTCGCCTGTCCGAGCCCGGGACCGGGCGGCAGCCGCGCGGCCGTCTCGCCGCCGGGAATGGTGGACGGGACCCCCCACAGGAGTGAACGCGGGGGCGGAGTACGACGTCTTCAAGATCGTGCCCTCTGCCGACCTCACCCTGCTCCGGCGGCCGGCCCCGGCCACTCGGCGGACGCGGTCCTTCCGCTCCTTCTGCCGGCGTCGCCGCACCCCGCTCCTGGCCACCCTCGCCGTGCTGCCGCTGTACGCGCTGTGGTGGGCGGTGCTGGCGACCGGCGGCGGTGACCTCGCCGCCCAGGACGCGTGGGCGGGGTTCGCGGGGCGGCACGGCTCGTCGGCGTACAACCTGTTCTGGTACGGCGGCATGCACACCGCCAACTACAGCCTGATATCGCCGTACTTGATGGCGGCCGTCGGGGTGCGGGCGCTCACCGTGGCCTCCGGGCTGGCCGCCACCTGGACCGCGGCGGTGCTGGTGGAGCGGGTGCTGCCGCGCCGGCCGCTCGCGCCCGCGCTGCTCGCCGCGCTCGGCCTGTGGGGCAACGTGGCCTCGGGGCGCACCACGTTCGCCCTCGGCGTCGCCTTCGGACTGGCCGCGTGTCTGTACCTCACCGGCCACGCGGCCCAGCAGAAACGTCTCGTCCTCACCGGTGCCTATGCCGCCCTCGCCACCATGGCGTCCCCGGTCGCGGGCCTGTTCCTCGCGGTGGTCGGCGCCGGGTACGCGCTGGTGCGGCGCCCGGCTCCCGCCGTCGCCCTGCTCGTCCCGCCCGCGCTGGTGGTGGGCGCGACCAGTGTGCTCTTCCCCTTCCAGGGCGAGCAGTTGATGCCCGCGGGCCGCATATGGATACCCGCGGTCCTGGGGATCGCCGTCGCGGTGCTGTCACCGCCGTCCTGGCGGGCGGCGCGGTGGAGCGGCGCCGTCTACGCGGCCGGGACCGCGCTGGTGTATCTGGTTCCCTCCCCCATCGGCACGAACGTCGAGCGGTTCGCCGAGTACGCCGCGCCCGTCGCGCTGCTGGTGGCCCTGCTCGCGCAGCCCCGGCTGCGGCCGGTGCGCCGCGTCCTGCTCGTGGCGGCGCTGGTGTTCTCCGCCGGGTGGACCGTCAAGAAGACCGTCGACGACCTGAAGGTCTCCACGGACGTCCCCGCCTGGGCGGCGCAGACGGACGGCGTGGTGCGTGCCCTGGAGTCGCTGGGCGCCGACCGGACGCGGGTGGAGGCGGTGCCCGCCCGCAACCACCGGGAGGCGGTGGCGCTCGCCCCCCACGTGCACCTCGCTCGGGGCTGGAACCGGCAGCTCGACATGGAGCGGGCCCGGCTGTTCTACGACGGCTCGTTCTCCGCCGCCGCCTACCGGGCGTGGCTGGACCGGTGGGCGGTCGGGTTCGTGGTGCTGCACGACGGCAAGCCCGACGGGTACGCCGAGGAGGAGGCGCGGCTGCTGCGGGAGCGGCGGCCCGACTGGCTGGTGCCGGTCTGGCGGGACGCGCACTGGGAGGTGTTCCGGGTACGGGACGCGGTGCCGCTGGTGTCCGCGCCGGGGTCGGTGGTGCGGACCACCGGCGCGGAGCTGGTGCTGCGGGCGGCACGGCCGGGAACGATGACCGTGCGGGTCGCGTACTCGCCGTGGCTGCGGGTGGACGGCGGCGGGTGCCTGTCCCGCGCGGGCGAGTTCACCCGGCTCACCGTGTCCGCGCCCGGCGAGTACCGGATCAGCTCGGAGTACGGTCCTTCTCCGGCGCCGGCGGCCCGCTGCTGACCTCCTTCACCCCGTCCTCCTCGGCCGCCGCCGTGACCGTGCGGGCCCGCGGCCCCTGGAACAGGTACGTCAGGGCGAAGCCGCCGCCGACGACGACCGCGCCGCCGGCCGCGTCCAGGATCCAGTGGTTGCCGGTCGCGACGATCGCGGCGGCCGTGAACAGCGGGTGCAGCAGCCCGAGAACCTTCATCCAGGTCCTGGGCGCGATGATCGCGATCACCAGGCCGCACCACAGCGACCAGCCGAAGTGCAGCGAGGGCATCGCCGCGTACTGGTTGGTGAGCGCGGTCAGCGTGCCGTAGTCGGGCTGGGAGAAGTCCTGCACGCCGTGGACGGTGTCGATGATGCCGAGGTCCGGCATCAGGCGCGGCGGGGCCAGCGGGTACAGCCAGAAGCCGACCAGGGCCAGCAGGGTGGCGAAGCCGAGGGCGGAGCGCGCCCAGCGGTAGTGGACGGGACGGCGCCAGTAGAGCAGGCCGAGCACCGTCAGCGGCACGACGAAGTGGAACGACGTGTAGTAGAAGTCGAAGAAGTTCCGCAGCCAGCCGGCCTTCACCACGGCGTGGTTGACGGCGTGCTCGATGTCCATGTGGAGCAGGCGCTCCAGGTCGAGGATCTGCTGCCCGTGCTTCTCGGCGCGGGCCCGGCCCGCCTCGTTGCTGCCGCCGGTCGCGGCGAGGCGCACCTTGGCGTACCCGGCGTAGGTGACGCGGATGAGGAGCAGCTCCAGCAGCAGGTTCGGCCGGATCAGCACCCGCCGCAGGAACGGCAGCAGGGGCACGAACGCGAACCGGGCCGGCACGGGCGGGGCGTACGGCGTGGGCACGGGCTCGCGGAAGTACGGCGACGTGCGTCGGAGGAACGGCACGGCGGTGGCGGCGGCCAGCGCGGCGAGCAGCACCGTGTTGTCCCGCAGCGGGTGCAGGAACGCCATGTTCGGCAGCATCATCTTGGCCGGCAGCGTCATCACCAGGACCACGGCGACGGGCCACACCAGCCGGTCGCGGGCGCGTGTGCCGACCCGGCCGACGACGGTGAGCAGCACCCACAGCAGCTGGTGCTGCCACGCGGTCGGTGACACCGCTATGGCGGCGCACCCGGTGATGCCGACGGCGAGGAGCAGCTGGCCGTCGCGGGCGTAGTGGACGGCGCGCCTCAGGCCGAGGGTGACGACGGCGGCGCCCAGCAGCAGGAAGAGGGCGATCTCCAGCGGGCCCTCGATGCCCAGGCGCAGCAGCGCGCCGTGCAGGGACTGGTTGGCGAGGGCGTCGGCGGGTCCGCCGAGCCCGACGCCCGCCAGGTGGTGCACCCAGTAGGCGGCGGAGTCCTGCGGCATGGCGGCCCAGGCGAGGGCGGTGGCCGAGGCGAAGGTGACGGCGGTGACGGTGGCGGCCTGGCGGCGGCCGGTGAGCCACAGCAGCGGCGCGAAGAGCAGCAGGGTCGGCTGGAGGGCAGCGGCGACCCCGACGAGGACGCCGCCGGCCCGCTGGCCGTGGGCGACGAAGCAGCCGAGCAGGACGAGCAGCACCGGGATGATGCTGGTCTGGCCGAGCCAGAGGGTGTTGCGCACCGGCAGGGACACCATGAGCAGGCTGACCGCGACGGGCGCGGCGAGCAGGGCGGTGCGCCGGCCGACGGGCTGCGGCAGCGCGCGGGCGGCGATCAGCGCCAGCGCCACGACCAGCAGCAGGGTGCCGAAGGTCCAGCCCCAGCCGAGGGTCTGCTCGGCGGATCTGGTGAGCGGCTTGAGGACAAGACCGCCGAACGGTGTGCCGGTGAACTCGGTGGAGTCGTAGAGGGAGCCGCTGACGTGCAGCACGCCCTCGGGGCCCACCCAGGTCTCCAGGTCGGTCAGGCGTTCACCGCTCGGGGTGGTGAGGACGAGGGCGACCTGGCGCGCCGCGAGGACGGCGGCGAGCAGCCACAGTCCGAGGCGCGCCGCCCGCAGCCGCGCCCGGGTGCCGCCCACGGCCGTCGCGCCGAACGCCTCGGCCGGTCCCCCACTGTGTTCCGCATTCGCCACGCCTCGTCGGCCTCCCGCCCCGTTGTCGCCCCGCGCGTCCCGTGCCGGGGCCGTGCCGTGCGCGGCCCGCAGGGCGCGCGCCCCTCGACAAGGACGCCGGACACCGCCGCTTCACCTGACGGCCCTCTCTCTTTTGTCCGGATGACGATAGTCCGCGCGGGATGCGGTTGCCTCGGGGCGACGCGAGAAGGATCACAACCGGCCACCCACGGCGAAGATCCCCGGGAGCACGGCGTGCCTGCACACGGCACATTTCCGTGCAGTATGCATCGACCTTCGTACCGTACGTAACGGGGGAAACGCCTCCTATCGTCACTGGCTTCGCCCGCCCGACAGTGCCGCCGCGCGGACCCGCCCCTGTTCCCGACGAAAGGCAGGCGAGCGACGTCTTGTCGACTTCCCAGGTCGCCCATCACTCCGTCGCCCCCGGTCCCTCCGGCCCTCCCCGGGCCGGTGCGGCACAGACACCCGACCCCTCCGCCGGTCCCCCGACGGTCACCGACCCCGCGCTGGTCAGGCGCGCCGTGAAGGCGGCCGCACTCGGCAACGCCATGGAATGGTTCGACTTCGGTGTCTACAGCTACATCGCCGTCACCCTCGGCAAGGTCTTCTTCCCCACGGGGAACGCCACCGCCCAGCTGCTGTCCACGTTCGGCGCCTTCGCCGCGGCCTTCCTGGTCCGCCCGCTCGGCGGCATGGTCTTCGGGCCGCTAGGCGACCGCGTGGGCCGGCAGAAGGTCCTCGCCCTCACGATGATCATGATGGCGGCGGGCACCTTCGCCATCGGCCTGATCCCCTCCTACGCCGCGATCGGGGTGGGCGCCCCGATCCTGCTGCTGGCGGCCCGCCTGGTGCAGGGCTTCTCCACCGGCGGCGAGTACGCGGGCGCCTCCACCTTCATCGCCGAGTACGCCCCCGACAAGCGGCGCGGCTTCCTCGGCAGCTGGCTGGAGTTCGGCACGCTCGCCGGATACATCGGCGGCGCGGGCCTGGTGACCCTGATGACGGCGCTGCTGTCCACCGACGACCTGCTCTCCTGGGGCTGGCGCGTCCCGTTCCTGATCGCGGGCCCGATGGGCGTCATCGGCCTCTACCTGCGCATGCGGCTGGAGGAGACCCCCGCCTTCGCGGCCGAGGTCGCCAAGGCCGAGACCGAGCGCCCCAAGGTGCCGCTGCGCGAGATGGTGACGGGCCAGTGGCGCGCGCTGCTGCTGTGCGTGGGCCTGGTGCTGGTCTTCAACGTCACCGACTACATGCTGCTGTCGTACATGCCGAGCTACCTCACCAGCGAGCTGGGCTACGACGCCACGCACGGCCTGGTCGTCGTCCTCGGCGTGATGGTGCTGATGATGGCCGTGCAGCCGTTCGTCGGCGCGCTGACCGACCGGGTGGGCCGCCGCCCGGTGATGGCGGCCGGCTGCGCGGGCTTCCTCCTGCTGTCCGTTCCGGCGCTGCTGCTGATCCGCGACGGCGGGCTGCTCGCGGTCGCCGCCGGCCTCGGCGCGCTCGGCCTGCTGCTGGTCTGCTTCACCGCCGCGATGCCGTCCGCGCTGCCCGCGCTGTTCCCCACCCGGGTCCGCTACGGCTCGCTGTCGATCGGCTTCAACGTCTCGGTGTCCCTGTTCGGCGGCACGACCCCACTGGTGGTCACCGCGCTGATCGGCGCGACCGGCGACGTGATGATGCCCGCCTACTACATGATGGCGGCCGCCGTGATCGGCGGGTTCGCGGTGTGGCGCATGGCCGAGTCGGCCGGCCGCCCGCTGCCGGGATCGCCCCCGTCGCTCGAGCCCGGGACACACCCGGAAAAGGTCTGACATCCCAGGGCCGCGCCCCGTATCTTCGACAGCCGGTCCGGCCGGGCAGGTCCGGCTGGCGCGACGAAAGGCACCCCTGCATGAGCGAGGCGCGGCTCTGGAACGCGGTGGACGACTACTTCACCGGGCGGCTGCTGGGCGACGACCCGGACGAGACCCTGACGGCGGCACTGCGCGAGAGCGACGCCGCCGGTCTCCCGCCCATCGCCGTCTCCCCCCTCCAGGGCAAGCTGCTCCATCTCCTCGCCCGGATCCAGGGCGCGCGGCGCGTCCTGGAGATCGGCACGCTGGGCGGCTACAGCACCATCTGGCTGGGCCGCGCCCTTCCCGCCGACGGACGGCTGATCACCCTGGAGTACGACCCCCGGCACGCCGAGATCGCGGTCCGTAACATCGCCCGCGCCGGCCTCGCCGAGCGGGTGGAGGTGCGGGTCGGCCCGGCGCTGGAGTCGCTGCCGAAGCTCGCGGACGAGCAGCCGCCGCCGTTCGACCTGGTGTTCATCGACGCCGACAAGGCGAACAACCCGCACTACGTCGAGTGGGCGCTGCGCCTCACGGCTGCGGGCAGCCTGATCGTCCTCGACAACGTGGTGCGCGGCGGCCGGGTCGCCGACCCGGACAACACCGACCCGGACGTGGTGGGCACCCGCGCCGCCCTGGAGATGTTCGGCACCCACCCGCGGCTCGACGCCACGGCGGTGCAGACGGTCGGGGTCAAGGACCACGACGGCTTCGCACTGGCGCGCGTGGTGTCGTGAACGGACGGGCGGACGGGCGGCCGGGTGCCGGGACGGGCCTTCGGGCTCAGACCTCGTGGTAGAAACCCACGTTGACGCTGCGCGGGGCGGTGCGGTCCAGGATTACGACCTCGCCGCTGCCGCCCCGGGGCAGCGGCACGGTCCCGCCGTAGGCGACCGGCTGGGCGTACTCCCCGACGGTCAGCCGCACCTCCGACGACGGGTCGGGCAGCGAACCGCGCAGCCAGGTCAGCTGCCAGCTCCCGTCCTGCGCGCACTGGAACTCCAGGTGCACCCGGGACACGAACAGCCAGTCGTCAGGCGTCGCCAGCCGGCACAGGGACGTGTCCCTCCCCACCCGCAGCACGGTGCCCGGCTCGCTCGGCGCGTCGGCCATCAGCATCCCGGCCGTGGCGCCCGATTCCGCCGCTGACACCGCGGCCATGGTGAGTTCGAGCACGTGCGCTCCTCCTGAGAGGTCCTGGGGCCGGGGCGGCCGGATCGGCTGCCCGCCGCCAGATGATAAAACGCCCGGCCGTACCGCGTCCGGCACAATGGGGTCATGACCGAGCGGAAGCCACCGGGCGTCGACTTCGAGAGCTGGGTCGACAAGCAGATCCGCGACGCCGACGCGCGCGGGGAGTTCGAACGGCTCGAAGGCGCCGGCCGGCCGCTGCCGCCCGAGGTCGAGAGCACCTACGACGAACTCTGGTGGGTCAAGCGGAAGATGGCCCGTGAGGGCATGTCGGTGCTGCCGCCGGCACTGGCCCTGCGCAAGGAGGCCGAGGACGCGCTGGAGGCGGCCCTCACGGCCCCCTCGGAGCGGATCGTGCGGAAGATCCTCGCGGACGTCAACGCGAAGATCGGCGACATGATGTTCAAGCCGCCGCCCGGCCCCCCGCTGGGCAAGAAGCCGTACGACGTGGAGGACGTCGTACGCCGGTGGCGGGAGCGCCGGGCGGCGTCGGACGGACAGGGCGGGACGGGCGAGCGGGGCGGCTCAGACACCTAGCAGGCGCTCCGCCAGTTCGCGGTAGTCCCGCAGCGCGAGCCGCAGTTGCTCGGTGTCGGCGGCCGGGGCCGCGTCGCCCTTCTTCGGGTCGCCCGAGGCGGGCGCCTTCCAGTTCCGGGTCAGGGTGTGGCGGCGCTCGGTGAGGGCGTCGTTGAGCCGCTCGGTGATCTCGTGCAGGACGAGGTCCGCCTCCTCGACGGCGTCCCGCGGCCGGTCCACGAACCCGGCGACGGCCTGCCGCAGCTGCGCGGAGAGACGGTCACAGGTGTCGTCGGCGAGGAGACGGGAGCCGGGGCGCCCGGACGTTCCGTCCTGGCCGGGGGTGGCGGCGTGGGCGCCGGGGGTGCGGGTGCCCGTGCCGTCGGGGCCGGGCGCGTGGGTGCCGGTGCCTTCCGGACCGGGCGTGCGCGTGCCGGTGCCGGCCGGGCCGGGGGTGTGGGTGCCGGTGCCATCCGGGCCAGGTACCGCGGAAGTGCGGTCGGCCGTGCCGGTCGTACCGGCAAAGGTGCGGTCGCCGGTCTGCGGGTGTGCCGCGACCAGCGGGCTCTCCGTGCCGGCGGAGCCGCGGCCGGAGCCACGCGCGGTGTCCGTGCCGCCGACGGCGGAGGCCGCCCCCGTACCGCCGCGGCGCGCGGCGTCGGTCTCCCCGAAGCCGGCTGTGGAGTCCGTGCCCCCACGGCCGGCGGAGGGCTCCGCCCTGCGGCCGGCCTCCGTCTTGTGGTCGAGCGTGGCCGCCTCGTGGCCGGGGTCCGCGGAGGCGGGGCCGGGCGCCGGGGCGTCCGGGCCGTTCGGGATCCAGGTGTCCTGGGTGGTGCGGCGGGGTGCCTCGGGCATGACGATCAGCTCTCCTTCGCCTGGCGGCGGTGCAGCAGCGACGGGGTGCGGTGACCGTCGCGACGGGTGGCGGGGGCGGCCGTACGCTCGCCGGTGGCGCCGCGGCGCCCGCCGTCGTGGCGCGACGGCCGGACCAGTTCCTCGAACAGCGCCCGTGCCTCGACCATCGCCTCACGCATGTCCTCCGTGCCGGCGGCGCCCTCGTGCGCGCCGTCCGGGTGGGCCTGCGCGACGCGGTGGACGCGGCGGTAGCCCTCGACGTGGTGGGCGTGGTGCACGGACAGCGCCGCGACCTGCTCCTCGTACTGCCCGTCGGCGGGGAAGCCCCGCGTGCCGGCGAGCTCGGCGATCAGGCGGTCGGCCTCGGCGACCGCCTCACGCGGCGCGTCGACGAACCGCTCCTGGGCGGCCGTCCAGCGCGCCTCGTAGCGCTCGCGCTCGGCCGGCTCCAGCGGTCGCACCTGGAGGGAGCCGTGGCGCTCCACGCGCTCGGACAGCTCCCGCTCGGCGGCCTTGGCGTCCCCGTCGTGCCGGGCGACGGCACGCTCGTACTCGGGGCCGAAGCGCCGCTTGAGGCTCGCGCCGTGTCGCGGGCCGCGTGCGCGCAGGGTCAGGACGGCCGCGACGGCGACAACGACCGCGACAATCACGATCAATGCAATGATCAGGCCAGTGGACATGGATGCCTTCCGGGGTTCTCGTCCCAACCGGCACTCCTCGCGAGCCGGTTCGCCCCAACGGGTTGCCCGTTGCACCGCGCACAAACTGCACGGCGCAGACGCCCGCCCTCCGGCCGGCACCGCACGGCGCCCAATTCACTTGCCCCCAGGGCCCGTAGGGGACGGAGAATGCGGCCATGACCTGGACCGTGACCCCGGAGTCCCCCGATTCGCCCGTGGCCCTCGCGCTCTGGCGCGCGTACTACACGGAGGTCAGCGACCGCTGGTACCTGCTGCACGAGGGGCGCCGGACCGACCCGGACGAGCTGGAGCGGGAGATCGCCGCGCGGTCGGGCGCCGGTCTCGCGCCGCCGCGCGGGCTGCTGCTGGTCGCGCGGTACGGGGGCGAGCCGGCGGGCAGCGCCGGGATCCGCCTGTCACCGGACGGCACGGCGGCCGAGCTGACCCGGGTGTTCCTGTACGAGGGGATGCGCGGCCGGGGCGGGGCGGCGCTGCTGGTGCGGGCCGCGGAGGAGGCGGCACGGGACCTCGGCGCCCGCCGGATGATCCTGGACACCCGCAGCGACCTCGTCGAGGCGCGCACCCTGTACGCCCGCCTCGGGTACGCCGAGACCGAGCCGCACAACGACGACCCGTACGCGGAGCACTGGTTCGCCAGACAGCTCGCCTGAGGCCGGGTCACCACCCGTGTCTCAGCGGGCCGGTGTGACCGGGCGGGCGCCCTGGGGGCGTTCACCGCGGGAGCCGCACAGCTCGTCGTTGAGCTCGTGCACGAGCTGCACCAGGTCGGTCGGCCGGTCCGGCCCCCACCAGTCCCCCAGCAGCTCCGCCAGGGACTCCTCGCGCGCCCGCGCCAGCCGCTCGCCGACCTCGCGGCCCTCGTCGGTCAGCACCATGTCGACGCCCCGGCGCACGGCGAGGCGCCGGCTCTCGACCTGGCGGGTGGCCTCCAGGACGACGTCCAGCGGGACGGGGTTGCGCTCGGCGAGCCGGGCCGGCTCCACCGAGCCGTGGCGGCGGATGCGCAACAGCAGCCAACTGGACGCGGGCAGCAGGTCGTAGCCGGCACGGTCGGTGATCTTCCCGTAGATCTCCCGGCGTCCCTCGCGGGTGCCGAGCACCGACAGGGCGCGGCACACCTCGTCGTGCGAGGAGCGTTCCACCGGGTTGGGGGCGAGCGTCTCGGAGACGTCGGGCGCGGTGACCGAGGCGCGCAGGGGGTCCTCCTTGAGGAACCAGGCCAGCACGAAGCCCAGCAGCGCCACCGGCACGGCGTACAGGAAGACGTCGGTGATGGCGGTGGAGTAGGCGTCGAGCGCGGCGGGGCGCAGGGGAGGCGGCAGGGCGCCGATGCCGCGCGGGTCGGCCTCCAGCGTCTCGGGCGAGACGCCGGGCGGCAGGTCCGCGCCGCGGAAGGCGGCGCTGAGCTGGTCGCCGAGCCGGCCGGAGAAGATCGCGCCGAACACGGCGACGCCGAACGACGCGCCGATGGACCGGAAGAAGGTCGCACCTGAGGTGGCGACGCCGAGGTCCTCGTAGGGGACGGCGTTCTGCACGATCAGCACCAGGACCTGCATGACCAGGCCGAGTCCCAGGCCGAAGACGAAGAAGAAGGCGCTCATCACCGCGGTGGAGCTCTGTGTGTCGAGCTGGTGGAGCAGGAGCAGTCCGACGGCGGTGACGGCGGTGCCCGCGATCGGGAACACCTTCCAGCGGCCGGTGCGGCTGACGATCTGGCCGGAGCCGGTGGAGGACAGCAGCATGCCGGCCACCATCGGCAGCATGTGCACCCCGGACAGGGTCGGGCTGATCCCGTGCACCACCTGGAGGAAGGTCGGCAGATAGGTCAGCGCGCCGAACATCGCGAAGCCGACGATGAAGCTGATCACGGCGGACAGGGTGAAGGTCCGCACCCGGAACAGCTTCAGCGGCAGCACCGGTTCGGCGGCCCGGCGCTCCACCGCGACGAACACGGCGATCAGCACGACGCCCAGCACCGCGAGCCCGATGATCTGCGGCGACGTCCAGGGCCAGGTGTTGCCGCCGAGGGAGGCGACCAGGACCAGGGAGGTGGCCACGGAGGCGATGAGCAGGGTGCCCAGGTAGTCGATGACGTGCTTGGTCGACCGGCGGGGGATGTGCAGCACGGTGGCGATGACGACGAGGGCGACGATCCCGACGGGCAGGTTGATGTAGAACACCCAGCGCCAGCTCAGGTGTTGGGTGAAGAGCCCGCCGAGCAGCGGCCCGAGCACGCTCGTCGCGCCGAACACCGCACCGAACAGGCCCTGGTAGCGCCCCCGTTCACGGGGCGGCACCAGGTCGCCGACGATCGCCATCGACAGCACGATCAGCCCGCCGCCGCCGAGCCCCTGCAGCGCGCGGAAACCGATCAGCTGGGGCATGTCCTGCGCGGCCCCGCACAGGGCGGAGCCGACGAGGAAGATGACGATGGAGGTCTGGAAGAGGCGCTTACGGCCGTACTGGTCGCCGAGCTTGCCCCACAGCGGGGTCGCGGCCGTGGACGCCAGCAGATACGCGGTGACCACCCAGGACAGGTGCTCCAGGCCGCCCAGTTCGCTGACGATGGTCGGCAGGGCGGTGGAGACGATGGTCTGGTCGAGGGCGGCCAGCAGCAGGCCGAGCAGCAGCGCGCCGATCGACAGCCACACGCTGCTCGACACCTGGTCCGTGCCGGTCCCGCCCGCGGCCGCCGTACCGTCCGGCGGTGCGGGCCGCGTGCGTCCCGTTTCCGACGCCGAACGGTGCGCGTCCCCGGCCATGCGGACCTCCAGAGGTTCTCGTGACACCCCCATCGTGATCGGTGTGACCGGTTATGGCCTGTCGAGTCCGAGCGGAACTCTGCATTCCGGGGGCGCGCGAACAAGAGTGTGAAGAAGATCTGCATAATCTCTGGAGTTCGCGAGGGGAGGGACGACACGTGGACCAGCCGAACGGGCACCCGTGCCCGGAATGCGGTGCGCCCAGGCACGCCGACCGCACACCGACGTGCGCCTGCACCCGCCGCACGGCCGACGCCCTCCGCGACGCCCGGACGGCGGAGGCGGCGGCAGCGGAGGACTTCGATCCCCTCCGGATACGCCCGTACGTCGACCTGAACGGCACTCGCCCGGACGGGTTGCCGGAGGCAACGAAGGGAACGCCCTCGGCGTCGGGGACGCCTCAGGCGGCGGCGCAGGGGGGCGCGTCGGCGGACACGGCCGGTGGAGCCGCAGGCCCTGCCGCGGGAGGCCGGGCGACCCACGACGGGTCGCCCGCGACGCGGGCGGGGACCGAGGGGCCGGACGCGCCCGACGCGACGATGACGTTGAAGGCCATCAGCCCGGACGCCGCGAAGACACGCGGCTCGGAGGCGGCAGCCCCCGCCCCGGGAGGTGCCGCAGACACCGGGACGGCCCCCCACACGGGGGCCGCGCACACCGGCAGCCCCGCTGACGCCGCCAACCGCGCCTCCACACCCGGCCTGGCATCGGCGGCCCCCCACGCCGGAGGTGCCGCAGACACCGGGACGGCCCCCCACACGGGGACCGCGCACACCGGCGACCCCGCCGGCGCGGCACCCGGCGCCGAGAACCACGCCTCCGCGCCCGGCTCGACAGCGGCCGCGTCCCACCCGGAGGGTGGCGCAGCCGGCGCGGCGTCCGAGGGCGAGAACCACGCCTCAGCCGCAGCCACCCCCGAAGGCGGAGGTGCGGCTGGCACCGGATCGGCACGGCGCGGGTCGCAGGAAACGGCGGACTCCGACGTCGCGGAGTCGCCCGACGCCACCATGGCGCTGCGTGCCGTCCGTCTGGACGGCACGGCTCCCCCCGCCCCCGCCCCCGCCCCCGACGACCGCACGTCCGTCCTCCCCACCCCCCTCGCCCTCCGCACCGCACAGCCGAGCGCCGACGACCTGGGCCTCTTCGACGACTCCACTCGCCCTCTTCGCGCGGTGTCCGCGGGGTCGGCGGCCCCGGCGGCCCCGCGCCACGGGACCGACGCGCCCCGGAACCGTCGCCGGCGCGGAGCGCTCATCGCTGCGTCCGGCGCCGTCGTGGCCGTCCTGGGCGCCGCGGGCTGGGCGAGCGGGCTGTTCTCGTACGAGACGCCGTCGCGGGACACCGCCGCGCCGGACGACGTCAGGGCGAGCGTGCCGGACGCGTCGCCGGAGGCGTCCTCGGCGGAGCCGTCCTCCGAGGACCCGTCCGCCTCCCCCAGCGCGTCCGCGTCCACGTCGGAGTCCCCGTCCGCGAGCGCGAGCGCGTCGGGGTCGCCGTCGCCCTCGGCGTCCAGTTCCGCGCCGAGCGCCTCCGCGACCGCCGAGCCGTCGGTGACCCCGTCGGCCGGCGGGGCGTCGTCCGCGCCCGCCGTGGCGCCGGAGCCGGAGGAGCCGGTCGACACCGCGCCCGTGCTGCGGCGCGGCGACCGGGGGCCGGAGGTCGTCGAGCTCCAGCAGCGCCTGCGCATGGTGTGGCTGTACCAGGGCGACACGGACGGCTGGTACAGCCGCCGGGTGGAGGAGGCCGTGCGTCACTACCAGTGGTCGCGGGGCATCCACGAGGAGCTGGGCGTGTACGGCCCGCAGACCCGCTCCCGCCTGGAGTCGGAGACCGGAACGCCCTGACGGGGCACGCCACCCGAAGCCGTCGCCGAGGCCTGCCCGGTCAACCGAAGACGCGAGGTCCGGCACGCCCCCGCCCTGAACGGGCGTGGGCTCCCCGGCCGGGCCCTACGCGGAGACGTGCAGCAGGATCGTCCCCTCCGGCGTGCGCTCCACCCGTACCTGGGTGAGGTCGCGGACGACGACGTCCGGCTGGTGGAACCCGGCGCGCGGGCCGATGCCGACCACCCGCATCCCCGCCGCGCGCCCCGCGGCGATCCCCGCGCCGGAGTCCTCGAAGACGACGCAGTCGGCCGGGGCGACGCCCAGTTCCGCCGCGCCCTTCAGGAAGCCCTCCGGGTCGGGCTTGCTCGCGCCGACCGACTCGGCGGTGATCCGCACCGCGGGCTGTTCGAGACCGGCGGCGGCCATCCGCGCCGTGGACAGGGCGACGTCCGCGGAGGTGACGAGCGCGTGCGGCAGCCCGTCGAGGGAGGCGAGGAACTCCCGGGCGCCCGGTATCGCGACGACGCCCTCGGTGTCCGCGGTCTCCTCCGCGAGCAGCCGGGCGTTCTCGGCGTAGTTCTGCTCCATGGGCCGGTCCGGCAGCAGCAGGGCCATCGAGGCGTAGCCCTGCCGGCCGTGCACCACCTTCATGACCTCGTCGCCGTCCAGCCCGTGGCGCTCGGCCCAGCGGCGCCAGATGCGCTCGACCGAGGCGTCGGAGTTGACGAGGGTGCCGTCCATGTCGAGCAGGAGGGCGCGGGCGGGGAGTACGGCGGTGGTGACCGTCATCGGCTGCTCCAAGGCGGGGGTGCGGGACCGTGGAGGCGGGTCCCGTGCGGGACAGAGCGGCCCCGCCCGCCGGTCAGGGAAAACGGGCGGGAGCCACTTTGTTCAACCACGGTACAAAACGAACCGGGCTTCCCGCCACCGCCTCCACGGGGTGTTCACCGGCGGGACCGCCGCACGTCACCCGGCGATCGCCTCCCACAGGCTCCAGACACCCAGACCCAGCATGAGCAGCGCGGCGATCCGCGTGATCAGCTTCAGCGGCACCCGCTTCATCAGCGCCTTGCCGCCGACGATGCCGAGCCCCGCCACCGCCCACAGCGCCAGCACGGCGCCCAGGCCCACGGAGAGCGGGTCGTCGTAGCGGGCGGCGAGGTTGGCCGTCATGATCTGCGTCAGGTCGCCGAACTCGGCGACCAGGATGAGCATGAACCCGGCCCCGGCGACCTTCCAGAAGGACTGGTCCTCAGGCTTGCGGATCTCCTCCTCGCCCTCGTCCTTCTTGAGCAGCAGCATCGCCGCGCCCGCGAGGAAGAGCACACCCGTGAGCGCGTGGACGAGCTGCTGCGGCAGCAGGGTCAGCACACTGCCCGCCGCCACGGCCAGCGCGACGTGCAGCGCGAAGGCGGCGGCGACGCCGGCGAAGACGTACGAGGCGCGGTAGCGGGTGCCGAGGACGAGACCGGCGAGCGCGGTCTTGTCGGGCAGTTCGGCCAGGAAGACGACGCCGAAGACGACGGCCGTCACGGTCAGGCTGATCAACGGTTCCTCAATCGGTCGGGGCCGCCCCACCGAGAGTGATGAGCTTTCGCGCAAGACGCCTCGGCACGGCAGCACACTCGGCGCCCGCACCGTACGGCGCGGGCGTGCACTGCTTGCCGAAGGTCTCGCCGGCAGACCCGTCACGGATCTGCCTCCGGGCGCCGGCTCAGGCGGGCTGAGCAGTATGTCGACGGTCCGGCACAGGGCTACTCCCCTTCTGCGCCGTCCATCGTACGCGAGACCCGCGCGGACCTCGGAGACGGCCGCCGGGCCGGACCGCCCGCACCGGGGTGCGCGGAAACTTCACACCCGAACCGTAGACGCGTCATGAGCACGTCATTAACTTCTTACCGGACCCTCGCCTCCCGGCAACACGGCGCCGCGAGCATTCCCCTGCACGCACGCCAACGCCCGCACCCCACAAGGGAGTTCGCATGTCGAAGTTCTACGCGCGTCGACGGCTCAGCATAGCCGCGGCGCTCACCGGACTCATAGCCTCCGCCGGGCTCTTCAACGCCCCGGCCGCCTCCGCCGCCCTCCCCACCCCCGTGAGCGCCGCCACCGCGCGCAGCTACCTCGCCACCCTCCCCGTGCGCACCGAGAGCCGCACCGGCTACGACCGTGACCTGTTTCCGCACTGGATCACCATCAGCGGCACCTGCAACACCCGCGAGACGATCCTCAAGCGCGACGGCTCGAACGTCGTCACCGACTCCGCCTGCGCCTCCACCAGCGGCAGTTGGTACTCGCCGTACGACGGCGCCACCTGGTCCGCCGCCTCCGACGTGGACATCGACCATCTGGTGCCGCTCGCCGAGGCCTGGGACTCGGGCGCGGGCTCCTGGACCACGTCCCGGCGCCAGGCCTTCGCCAACGACCTGACCCGCCCGCAGCTCATCGCCGTCACCGACAACGTCAACCAGTCCAAGGGCGACCAGGACCCCGCCACCTGGATGCCGTCCCGCACGGCCTACCGCTGCACCTACGTCCGCGCGTGGGTCCAGGTGAAGTACTACTACGACCTGGCCGTCGACTCGGCCGAGAAATCCGCGCTGCAGGGGTACCTCAACAACTGCTGACGCAGCACGGCCCGGACCGCCGGGTGCGCCGATCTCCCGGTGGCCTCCGTCGCTGCGTACCGTACGGAGCGACGGAGGAAGGGGTCACCCCATGGCCGGACTGCGGCTCGGACCGCTGCTGAGGTACGTCGACGGGTCGTCCGCGACCGTCTGGGCGGAGACGGAGGGCCCGGGCACCGTGGAGGTGCGCTGCCCGGACGGCGCCGGCGGGAGCTCCGGCACCTTCCAGGTGTGCGGTCACCACTACGCGCTGGTCCGGGTCACCGGCCTCACCCCGGGCACGGCCACCCCGTACGAGGTCCATGTGGACGGCGAACGCGTGTGGCCGCTCGCCCGGGAGCCGTTCCCGTCGTTCCCGCCGTCGGTGATCCGCACCCCGGCCGGCGACGACCGGGCGCGCATCTCGTTCGGCTCCTGCCGCTGGGCCTCCCCGCCCACCGGGGAGCCCGACCCGGTGGGGCCGGACGCGCTGGACGCCCTCGCCAAGCGCATCGCCGCCGACCCCGAGGGCGAGCGGCCCGACGTCCTGCTGCTCCTCGGCGACCAGGTGTACGCGGACGAGACCTCCGACGCCACGAAGGAGTGGCTCGCCGCGCGCCGCGACCTGAGCGAGCCGCCGGGCAGCCAGGTGGCGGACTACGAGGAGTACACCCACCTCTATTACGAGTCCTGGCTCGACCCGCAGGTGCGCTGGCTGCTGTCCACCGTCCCCACCTGCATGATCTTCGACGACCACGACGTCATCGACGACTGGAACACCTCCGCCTCCTGGGTCGAGGACATGCGCGCCACCTCGTGGTGGCGGGACCGGGTGCTCAGCGGGCTGATGTCGTACTGGGTGTACCAGCACCTGGGCAACCTCTCCCCCGCCGACATCGAGGCCGACCCCGTCCACGCGGCCGTACGGAAGACCGCCGACGGCACCGACGCGCTGCGGGACTTCGCCGCCCGGGCGGAGGCCGACGCGACGGCCGTGCGCTGGAGCTACCGGCGCGACTTCGGCCGGGTGCGGCTGGTCATGGTGGACAGCCGCGCGGCCCGGGTGCTGGAGGAGGGGCGGCGCTCGATGCTCGACCGGGAGGAGGCCGACTGGCTGCGGGCCCAGGTGTCCGACGACCGCGGCTCCTACGACCATCTGCTCGTAGGCACCTCCCTGCCCTGGCTGCTCCCCCATCTTGTCCACGACGTGGAGGTGTGGAGCTCCGTGCTGTGCCGGGGCGACAAGGGCCCGCGCTGGGCGCGGCTCGGGGAGAAGCTGCGGCGGGCGGCGGACCTGGAGCACTGGTCGGCGTTCCCGGACTCGTTCGCCGAGCTGGCGGAGGTGCTCGCCGACGCGGGCAGCGGCCCGGACGCGCCCGCCACGGTGTGCGTGCTGTCCGGGGACGTCCATCACGCCTATGTCGCCGAGCCGAGCTGGCCTGGGCGGGCGGAGCCCGAGGCGCGGGTGGTGCAGCTGACCTGCTCCCCGGTGCACAACTCCATCCCCGCCTCGATGCGGGTGGGCTTCCGGTTCGGCTGGAGCTCGGCCGCCCGGTCGCTGGGCCGGGTGTTCAGGCGGCACGGCGGTCTCGACCGGCCGCCGGTCGGCTGGCGCAGGACGGGCGGGCCGTGGTTCGGCAACCAGCTCATGACGCTGGCCACGCGGGGGCGTTCGGCGGTGCTGCGACTGGAGCACGCCCAGGAGCACCGGGGCGGGGTGCGGCTGCGGCGCGTGATGGAGCGGCGCTTGAGCTCTTGACGTGGCGGCACTCGACCGCGGGACGGGGCGGCGCGCACGCCACCGGGGAGCGCGGGTGGTGCCCTGTGAGTCAGCTGTGCGGCGAGGGGCGGTTCCGGTCATGCGTGCGATCAACGGAGCACCGCGGGATGGGCGGTGACGTGCGGTTGCCGCGTGCGGGAGGGGGTCAAAAGGGGCCGAAGCCGTGGCCAAAAGTTGAACTTGCAAGCAAGTTTTAGGTACACCTAACGTGAATCTCCGACTCGGTTCCGTCCCCCTGGACCGGCCTCATCCGGGGGCCGGCCCGACCGAAGGAGACTCCCCCATGAACGGACGCCTCACCAGCGCCCAGCCCTATGCCCTGGGCCTGTTCCGCATGGTTGTCGGCCTGCTCTTCGCCTGTCACGGCGCCGCTTCCCTGCTCGGCCTGTTCGGCGGCAAGGACGGCAACGGCGGCACCGTCGCGGCCGGCGCCTGGCCCAACTGGTACGCCGCCGTCATCGAGCTCGTCGGCGGCACGCTCGTCCTGCTCGGGCTCGCCACCCGGGCCGCCGCCTTCATAGCGTCCGGCGCGATGGCCTACGCGTACTTCAAGGTGCACCAGCCCCAGGCCCTGTGGCCCATCGAGAACCACGGCGAGGGCGCGGCCATGTACTGCTGGGCCATGTTCCTGCTGGTCTTCACCGGCTCCGGCGCCTTCGGCCTGGACCGCCTGCTCGCCAGGCGCGCCTCGGCGCGCGAGGGCCGGCCTGCGGAACAGACCCCCGTGGCCGCCTGACCGCCCGGTCCCGCCCCACCCACCCGCACGACCGCCGACGCCTCCCCACGGCACCCGCCTCCCCGGCGGAACACCGAGTCGCTCCGGGCGCCCCCCGCGCACACGCGGGGGGCGCCTTGGCGTACGCGGGCGAACGACCGGCGTACACGGGCTGCACACGGGCCGGCCGGCACACGAACCCCCCGTGACCTTTCTGTCACTTGCCGGGCGTACGCTCTATGGCTGTCATCGGCCTCTCCTGCCACCCCTGCCGCCTCCACCGCGACAGCGCGGCGGGCGCGGGCCCACGGGGGCGTACGGGGAGTGCGAGTGGAGAGTGTCGGGTCGCTGGTCGGCAGCCCGTGGATCTACGTGGTGGTGGCCCTGTCGGTACTGCTCGACGTGTTCCTCCCGGTACTGCCCAGCGGGGTGCTGGTGATCACCGCGGCCACCGCGGCCGCCGCCAGCACGGCCGCCTACGTGCCCGACATCCTGGTGCTGACGCTCTGCGCCGCGACCGCCTCCCTCCTGGGCGACCTGGTCGCCTACCGCCTCGCCTGGCGCGGCGGCGCCCGTCTGGACCGGGCCCTGGCCCGCTCCCGCCGGCTGCGGGGCGCGCAGGAACGTCTCGGCGCGGCGCTGGCCCGGGGCGGCGGCGGCCTCGTCGTCCTCGCCCGGTTCGCGCCGGCCGGCCGCTCGGTGGTCTCCCTCGGCGCCGGCGCCGCCCGCCACCGCGCCCGCGACTTCCTCCCCTGGTCCGCCCTAGCGGGCCTCACCTGGGCCGGCTACAGCGTCGCCCTCGGCTACTTCGGCGGCCAGTGGCTCGGCGCGACATGGCTGGCGGCGGCGGTCTCGGTCGGCGCGCTGTTCGCGGCGGGGGCGGGGGCGGGGTACCTGATGCGCAAGCCGCAGCCGAGGGAGGCGGGGTAGCCCCGGGGCGCACCACGGCCGTTCGAACGCGGGGTAGGCCCGGGGGCGCACCACGGCCCTTCGACGACTGTCCGGCAGCCGTCAGCGCCGCTCAGCCCGCGGCGCGGCGGGCCGGCAGTCCTGACCGCATCCCGCCCGGGAGCCAGGCGACGGCCGTCCGCCGAACACGGCTCGGCAGCAGAGCAAGGGCGCTCGACGCCGGATGACGGCCGCGTGGCAGCGGGATGCCGCGCGGCCGGACGAACCACGGCAGTTCACCTGCCCGGAGACGGCGGCGCGGCAGCGGCGGGCACGCCGCTCAGCTCACGGACCCGCCGGCCGACGGTCCGCCCGGCGGCCTCCCAGGGGCCGAACGGCATCGCTCAGCCGGCCCGTCGGCCGGCCGGGGTGCCCCTCACCTCCAGGTTCTCCAGCAGCTCCGCCGTGGCCGCGGCGATCGCCTCGACCGCCTGGTCGAACACCTCGCGATTGTGGGCGGCGGGCGCCCGGAAGCCGGACACCTTCCGCACGTACTGAAGGGCGGCGGCCCGGATGTCCTCCTCCGTGGCCTCCTCGGGGAGCGCGGGCGGACGCAGGGTCTTGATACTCCGGCACATGACCCCAGTCTCGCGCCTCCCGCCCCCCGAGGCCACGAAGGAGTGAACACCGCTCCGGAGACCCCGGAACACCTCGCCACCCAAAATCGAACAGGCGTATCATTGAGCCGTGGCTGCGACCTATGACTTTCCAAGTGACCTCCGTGCCGGTCAGGAGGAACTGCATCAGGTCCGGGCCGAGCTGTCGGCCCTGCTGAAGCGGCTCCCCTGGTCGGTCGAACCCCTCGACGGGTTCAGCGACGACAACGGCTGGCGCAAGATCGAGCGCCCCGCCTCGCCCGGCTGGACCGAGGACGAGCAGGCCGAGGTCGAGAAGCTCCGGCGCCGCGAGCACGAGCTCGCCGTGTTCGTCAGCACCCACCGCTACTGGGCCGAACTCACCGGCTCCGACCGCGTGTACGCCCGCTCGGCCCTGAAACGCGCCCACGAGGGCGCGGAGGAGTCTCCGTAGCTCCCGGGACGGCCGGCGGATTGCACAGGGAGCGTCCCGGCACCAGCATGGAAGTGGACCGGAGCGGACCATCGTTCCAACGGCCTTGCGTCACATGAGGAGACCACGAGAGGCAGAGGTGAGCAGCCAAGACATCCTGCGCAGGGGATTCGCACTCGTGGCCGGGTTCGCGCTGCTGTTCGTCGGCGTCGCGCTGCTGGTCCTGCCCGGCCCCGGACTGCTGCTCATCCTCGCCGGGCTGCTCGTCCTCGCCGACCGGTTCCCCGCCGTGGCCCGCTTCGTCGACCCCGTGCGCCGGCGCGCCATGCGGGCGGCCAGGGAGAGTGTCTCCTCCCCCGTCCGCATCGCCGGTTCGTGCCTCGCGGCGGCGGCCTTGCTCGCGGCAGGTCTGTTCTGGGGCGTCATGCCCCAACTCCCCTTCGGCGGCTGGCCCACGGGCGCGGGGCTCATCCTGTCGGGCGTCATCCTCGTCGCCCTGCTGGTGTACAGCTACCGCACGACGCGCACCGGTACCCGCGATACCGGCTGACCACGTCACCGGGCCGGGCTGTTCGCGCGGTCACCCGCGGATCTCCTGAAGGGGCGCACAAAGGCCCCTCACCGGACGGGTGAGGGGCCTGTGAACCGTGTGGGCGCGGACGGTTTCGAACCGCCGACATCCTGCTTGTAAGGCAGGCGCTCTACCCCTGAGCTACGCACCCCTGACCCGTCGCTCGCCGCCCGGGTCGAGTGGACAGACTACATGGCGGGGGTCACGGTCCCGCAAACCCCTCACGCCCCGGCACGGGGGATATCCCCACCCCGGATCCGCCGGTCGGCAGGATCCCCTCCGGGCCCCCGTCTCCCTACGGTCGAAGACGTCCGACGCCGCCGCACCGCGCGGCCGTCCGTCAGCCGTACCTCCAGGGGGAGCCCGCCATGACCGCCGCCGCCCGCACCACCTCACCCACCCGCACGTCCCGTCCCGCACGGGCGCGCGCCGCCGCGCTCGCCGGCGCCGCCGTGGTGCTCGGCGCCGCGCTGAGCGCGTGCGGGGCGTCGGCGGCCGACGACGACGAGCCCGAGCACCGCGCCTTCGACCTGCCCGGCACGGGCCTCACCGTCGACTCCGACGACTCCGCCCTGGAGATCGTCGCCTCGGACGAGCAGCCGGAAGGCGAGATCGCGGTCACCCGCTGGTTCCAGGGGACCGTCGCCATCGGCTCGGACCCGGAGGTCACCTGGTCCATGGACGGCGACCGGCTGGTGCTGCGCGAGAACTGCTCCGGCATCGTCGCCGACTGCTCCGCCAAGCACCGCATCGTGGTGCCGCGCGGCGTCGCCGTCACCGTCGAGAGCGACGACGGCAGTGTCCGTGCCGACGGTTTCCGCGACGCGCTGGCCGTCCGCACCAAGGACGGCTCGGTCCGCGTCACGGACACCAGCGGGCCTCTGGAGCTGCGCAGCGGCGACGGATCGGTGCGCGCCGAGGTCTCCTCCCCCACCGTTCGCGCCCGGAGCGGCGACGGCTCCTTGCACCTCGTCCTCACCGCCGTGCCGGACCGGGTGGAGTCCCGCAGCGGCGACGGTTCGACGACCATCGAGCTGCCGCGTGGCAGCTATCGGGTGGACACCTCCACCGGCGACGGCGGCGAGGACGTGACCGTCCCGCGCGACGACTCCAGCTCCCGTGAGGTGACCGCACGCACCGGCGACGGCAAACTCACCGTCCGCACCGCGAACTGACGGGCCCGTGTGTTCGTCCTGTACCGGTGGGAGAATGACAACGGGCAGGGCGAACGACAGTACGGGAGAGGGATGTGACGGCGACACCAGCACAGCCGTACTCGCCGTCGGAGCCGCGCGTGCCTCGCGTGCGCCGCGCCCCCTTCCTCGGACCGGCGGGCCGGAGTGCCCGCCGCGCCCGCCGGGGTGCTTCCGGATCCCTGCGTGACGCGCTCGCTCTGGCGGCCCTGCCGCTGGTCGCGGCGCTGGTGCTGCCCGCCGCGTTCGCCGGGGGCGGCACCCGGCGCTGGTTCGGCGGGCGCGCGGAGAACCAGCGCGCCGAGGCGCAGGCCGCCAAGGACGCCGCGGCCGCCGCCTTCTACGAACTCGACACCGCCCAGCGCGACCTGCGGATCTCCATCGAGACGATCACCGCCGTCGACGACTCCCCCGCGGCCCGCCGCGCCGTCGACGACTTCGCCGAGCTGGGCCGGCGTATCGACGAGGCCAGCCACCGCTACATCGGCGCCGTCGACGCCCACGACCTCGACCGCGACGACCTGGACGCCTCGACGGCCTCCCGGGCCCGAGCCGACCTGACCGCCGCCAAGGACGAACTGGGGCGGGTCAAGCAGGACCTGGACCGGTTCGCCGACGGCCTCGGCCCGCTGCTCGGCAAGGCCGAGACCCAGCTGGCCCGGCTCGCGCCCGCCGTCGAACGCGCCCGGCAGGCGCTGCTCGCCGCCTCCCAGGCCCTCGACTCCGCCCGCGGCTCCGGGCTGAAGGCCGACGACCTCGCCTCCCGTCTGGCCGCCCTGTCCCCCGAGCTGACCAAGCTGAACCAGGGCGCCGGACAGCACGGCGTGCCCGCCACCCTGGACCGGGCCGCCCGCGTCACCCGCGAGGCTGAGGCGATCCGCGTGGAGGCCGAGCGGCTGCCGGAACGGGCCGCCGAGATCGACCGCCGACTGGTCTCCCTGCGCACCCGCGCCCAGGCCCTCACCACCCGCTCCGAACAGGTCGAACCCATCCTCAGCGAACTGCGCCGGCGCTTCACCGTCGCCTGCTGGCAGGACCTCCAGGGCGTGCCCGAGCTGGCCGAGCGCAACGTCCGGCAGGCGGAGTCCCGTCTCGCCGAGGCCCGCACCGCCCGCGACGATCAGCGCTGGGCCGACGCCACCTCCCTGCTGTCCACCGCGCGGGCCCTGCTGAACACCACCGACGAGGCCGTGTCCGCCGCCGGCGACCGCCTGCGCCGGCTGAACGCCGTGCAGAAGGACCCCGAGCAGGAGATCGAACGCACCCGGTTCGCCATCCGGGACGCCCAGCGGCTCGCCATGGCCGGCCGCAACACCCCCGACCCGAGCCACGCCCGCCCTCTCGACGACGCCGTGGCCCGGCTGGAGCGCGCGATCGCCGGACTGGAGGGCCGCCACCCCGACTACTGGCACTTCCTCACCGAGACTGAGGCGGTCCGGGAGACCGCGAGCCGCGTGGTGACCCAGATACGCGAGGAGCGCGGCGCCGGCGCCAACTGACCGGCCCCCCTCCCACCGGTCCGGTTAACCTGTGCCCATGCCTCGCTACGAATTCCGCTGCCGCACCTGCGGCGACACGTTCGAACTGAGCCGTCCGATGGCGGAGTCCTCCGCCCCCGCGGCCTGCCCGGCGGGTCACGACGACACGGTCAAGCTCCTCTCCACGGTCTCGGTCGGCGGCGCCGCCTCCGCGGCGGCCCCCGCGCCCCGCCCGGACGGCGGTGGCGGTGGCGGCTGCTGCGGCGGGGGCTGCTGCGGCTGACACCGTCCCGCCACCGCCGGCCGGGCGGGTCAGCTGCCCAGGTAGCGGAGCACCGCCAGCACTCTGCGCGAGTAGCCCTCCCCTCCGCCCGCCAGCTCCAGCTTGTCGAAGATCGCGTTGGTGTGCTTCTCCACCGCGCTCTGCGAGATGTGCAGCCGGCGGGCGATGGCCGCGTTGGTGTGCCCCTGCGCCATCTCGGCCAGCACCGAGCGCTCCCGCGCGCTGAGCCGGGCCAGCGGGTCGACGTGCGTGGTGCGGCCGAGCAGCTGCCGGACGACCTCCGGGTCGAAGGCGGCCCGCCCGGCGGCCACCCGCTCCAGCGCGTCCAGGAACTCGTCGACCTGGACGACCCGGTCCTTCAGCAGATAGCCCACCCCTTCCGACTCGCCCGTCAGCAGCTCCGTCGCATACCGCTTCTCCACGTACTGCGAGAGCACCAGCACCCCCACCTCGGGGCGGCTTCGGCGAATCTCCAGGGCCGCCCGCAGCCCCTCGTCCGTGTGTGTGGGCGGCATCCGGACGTCGGCGACCACCACGTCCGGCGGGGTCACGGCGACGGCCTGCAGCAGCCGGTCCGCGTCGCCGACGGCGGCGAGCACCTCGTGCCCTTCCTCCGCCAGCAGCCGCACCAGCCCCTCCCGCAGCAGAATGGAGTCCTCGGCCAGAATCACGCGCACGGCAGCTCCGCGGTCACCAGCGTCGGCCCGCCCGGCGGACTGCGCACCTCCAGCCTCCCGTCGAGCGCGGCCACCCGTCTGGCCAGTCCGAACAGGCCGCTGCCCGACGCGTTCGCCCCGCCGCGGCCGTCGTCCTCGACACTCACCCGCAACGCTCCCTCCTTCGATCCGATCGCGACGACTATCCGGCTCGGCGCCGCGTGCTTCACCGCGTTGGTCACCGCCTCGCAGACGACGAAGTAGACGACCGTCGCCACCGGTCGCTCCGGCTCCCCGCTCAGGCCGTACTCCACCCGCACCGGGACGGACGCCCGCTCGGCGACCGTCTCCAGCGCCGCCCGCAGCCCGGCCTCGTCCAATGTGGTGGGGTAGATCCGCCAGGCCACTTCTCTCAGGTCGTCCAGGGCCTGCCGGCTCTCCTCGTGCGCCTGGCGCAGCAGCCGGTCCGCGCGCTCGGGGTCCTGGCTGCGCAGGGCCCGGCCGAGCAGCATGCCGAGCGCGACCAGGCGCTGCTGCACCCCGTCGTGCAGGTCCCGCTCGATGCGGCGCCGCTCGTCGTTCACCGCGTCGACCACGGCCGCGCGGCTGGCGGACAGCTCGGCGATGCGCCGCTCCAGCTCCTCCTGGTGGCGGGGACCGAGCATGCGGCGGGCCAGCTTCCCCTCCAGCTCGGCGACCGCGAGTATCCCCTGCACGGTGAGGAAGAGCAGGAAGAGCCCGGCAAGCGACGTGTAGACGACCGCGCCCGTGTTCCGCACGTCGTCCACCAGCAGCCACAGGTACATCCAGGACGTGCCGTAGCCGAGGCCGACCGCCGCCGAGAGCATCACCACCGCGCCCAGCACGCCGAGGGCCCAGCGGCAGGCCAGATACTGCAGGGCCTGCGTGTCCTCGTACACGGGAGAGGTGTGGACCCGGAGCCAGACCCGCAGCCGGGCCCGCTCCAGCTCCGTCACCTGCCGCGCACTCGCGAGGACCGGGCGGAGCACGGCCCGGCGGGGCCGCGGCCAGGCCACGACGAGCAGAAGCAGCAGGCCGGCCAGGACGGTCCCGAGCAGCTCGACGACGGCCGCGGCGGCCCCCCACATGAGACCGACCGCGCACCGCACCACACGCCGCGCCATGACTCGCATGATCGCGAGACTAGCCGGGCCGGCCGGGGGCACACACTGCGGAAAACCGCAATTCGCCCTGCGGGAAACCACACGCGTTCGTACGGGGAACCGCAGGCGGTCGTGCGGCTTTCCTCAGCGACCCTTCAGCTCCGATTTCCTAGCTTGGACGACATGACAGCCATCGCAGCGCAGACGATCACGGCGGCCTCGGGCACGGACGCCGGACCGCAGTGGGTCAACGACCTCATGGACGCCCTCGGCGCGCCCGGGGCCGGCATCGCCATCGCGCTCGAGAACCTCTTCCCGCCCGTACCGAGCGAGGTGATCCTGCCGCTGGCGGGGTTCGCCGCGAGCAACGGGCGGATGGGCCTGATCGCCGTGCTGCTGTGGACCACCGTCGGTTCGGTGGTCGGCGCGCTCGCCCTGTACGGGGTGGGAGCGCTGCTCGGCCGGGAGCGCACGCTGGCGCTGGCGGGACGGCTGCCGCTGGTGAAGGTCTCGGACGTGGAGAAGACGGAGGCGTGGTTCCTGCGGCACGGGTCGAAGGCCGTGTTCTTCGGCCGGATGATCCCGTTGTTCCGCAGTCTCGTGTCGATACCGGCCGGGGTGGAGCGGATGCCGCTGCCGCTGTTCCTCGGCCTGACGACGCTGGGCAGCGCGATATGGAACACGGCGTTCGTGCTCGCGGGCTACGCCCTCGGGGACAACTGGTCGCAGGTGACGTCCGTGGTGTCGGCCTACTCGAAGGTCGTGCTGGCGGCGGCCGCCCTGGCCCTCGTGGCCTTCGTCGTCATACGCCTGTTCCGCTCGGGCGGCGGCAGCCGTCGCGCCGGCCGGGGTTCGGCTTCGAGGGACAGCGGCTCCCGTGAGGCGGGCGCCCACTCCGGCGCGGAGTCCGGCGCTGGCGGGGCCGGGACGGCCGACGGCGCCTCGTTCGCGCACGCCCGGCCCGCCCGTTCGGCAGCCGACACCCTCAGCCTGCGCCGCCCCGAGTGAACCCGCCGCCTGGCCCCGGCCGGGGGCCGGCCTCAGCGGACCGGCCCCGGCGGACCGGTCTCAGCGGGAGCGGACGGTGCGGAGGAGCTCGCGGAGGATGCGTTCGCCGGCCAGCACTCCCCGCTCGGGCAGGGCCCGGACGCCGGGGGCCGTCCAGGAGTCCTCGGCCAGTTCGCCGTGGCCCGGGCGCCAGCCCAGGTCGGCGGCGAGGAGCAGGTCCGCGTCGAGGAGCGAGTCGCCCGCGGCGAGGGTCAGGTCGGCGCCGGTGCGCCGGGCGACCTCCCGCATGGCCGCGCTCTTGGTGAGCGGCTTGGGGACGGCGTAGATCTTGCGGCCCTGGAGGGAGACCGTCCAGCCGCGGTTCTCCGCCCACTCCCCGAGTTCCTTCACCCACTCCTCGCGCAGCAGCTCGCGCTCCACGACGAGGTAGGCGAAGAGATCCTCGGCGGTCCGGTGCTTGCGCACCCACACGGGGTCGGCGGTGCGCAGCAGGTGGTCCTGGACCTCGGACAGCGGGGCGCACTCGTCGGCCAGCCGGTCCTGGACGCGCGCGTGCCAGCCCCGGTCGGAGACGCCGTCGACGAGCAGATGCCCGCCGTTGGCGCAGATCGCGTAGGTGGGAGGAGGACCCGGGAGGTTGATGCGCTGGTACTGCTTGCGGGTGCGGGTGGTGGTGGGGACGAACAGGGCCTCGTCGCCCAGCTCGGTGAGGAGCTGGGCCGCGGTCTCCGTCAGGTAGGACAGAGGCCGGCTCTCGTGGACCTCCACGCACAGCAGCCGGGGCGCCCGAGCGTCGGGCATGGTCAGGGCGAGTGCGGCGGCCGAGTAGATGAGGGTGCGGTCGAGGTCGCTGGCGACGATGACGGGCATCAGCGGGTCACCGCCGTGCCGTCGGCGCCGGTGGCGCCCCGGGTGTAGCGGGGGTGGATCAGGCCGACGCAGGTGTAGGGCAGGTCGGGTACCTCCTCCACGGGGACGCCACGCTGCTCGGCGAGGAGCCGGACGTGGTCGAGGTCGCTGCCGGCCCCGGCTCGGGCCAGCACCTTCCAGGGCACCCGGCGCAGCAGCACGCGGGTGGTCTCGCCGACGCCGGGCTTGACGAGGTTCACGTCGTGGATGCCGTACTCCTCGCTGATGCGCTCCACGGCGGCCCAGCCCGCCCAGGTGGGCGTGCGGTCGGCGGCGAGCAGGTCCTTGGCCTCGGCGCAGGCGGCCTCGGTGACCTCGTCGAAGCGGGCGGAGACGGCGTCGAGGAAGGCCACGGACAGGTCGGAGTGCGCGAGTTCGCGGTAGTACTTGGCGCCGTGGTAGTCGTCGGGGCCGACCAGGTCGGCGCGCAGGACGGTGCGTGAGATCAGGCCGGAGACCGTGGAGTTGAGGCAGGCGGACGGGATCAGGTAGTCCTCGCGGGTGCCGTAGGTGCGGACGCAGGAGCCGGGGTCGGCGAGGACCGCGATCTCCGGGTCGAAGCCGGAGACGCCGTGGACCTTCTCGAACTCCTCAACGGCCTGGGCGAGTTCGCGTGCGATGGCGCCCTTGCCTGTCCAGCCGTCGACAAACACCACGTCGCGCGGGTCGTGGTGGGCGGCCAGCCAGCGCAGGGCGTTGGCGTCGATGCCGCGGCCGCGGACGATGGAGACGGCGTAGTGCGGCAGGTCGAGGCCGTGGCGGTGCTGCGCCCAGCGGCGCATCAGGATGCCCACCGGGGTGCCCGCGCGGGCCAGCGACACCAGCACCGGGCGGGGCATGGAAATCCCCCCGCTCGGGCGAAGCCGGGAGTGGGGGCGCTCGGCGAGGACGACCTCGGTGACCACGCCGACCGCGTGCGCCAGGCGGGCGGCCGAGGCGTCCAGGGCGTTGTGGAAGAGCTGCTGGTACTGCTCGCTGGGCTGGTACTCCACGGGCAGCGACTCGGCGTAGTGGGCGCCGCCGCTCTGGATGGCCTCCTCACGCTCCTCGGTCGGCGCCTCCAGCGTCACGTCCGACAGGTCCTGGAGCAGCCAGCCGACCTCCTCGGGCGCGTACGACGAGAAGGCGGGGCCGCGGAGGGGCTCGGGCAGCATGGTGACGGGCCTTTCGGGGGCGTCCTGGGCGCCGGCGGGTGCGGCCGGCACGTACGACGGTACGACCGCCAGGAGGACGTGCGGGGTGTGTTCGGCGAGCCGGGCGAGCAGGCCGTCGGGGGCGTGCAGCGCGGGGGTGTCGGCGGCGGAGTCGACGACGGCGACCACGGCGTCGAAGCCGGCGCCGGCGACGTTGTAGGCGTAGCGCTCGCCGGGGCCGTCGACGGGGTCGTCGTGGGCGGGGAAGACGAGGCGGGTGCGGATGGCGTAGCCGGGGTCGTCGACCGCCAGGACGGGTGAGCGGGTGGTGGTGCTGTAGCGCACCTCGGCGGTGGTGGTGCGCTCCAGTTCCGCGGCCAGCCGCAAGGGGGCGTACATCAGTTCCTCGAAGCCGAGGATGAGGACACGGTGCGCGTCTTCGGGGAGGGCGGCGGCTATTCGGTCCGCCATGGCGGGGAGGGCGGCGTCCAGTTGGGCGCGGTGGGTGGGGGTGAACCCGTGTCGGCCGCCGTCAGGGAGACGCGCCGGCCAGCGGAGGCCCACTCGTGTGACGGTTCCGGGTGACTGCGGCCCGGTGGGGGCCGGTCGCGCAGTTCCCCGCGCCCGTGGGTCAGCTGTCCGGCCGGCGCCCTGAGAGTCGCCGGTGACCGACTCACCCTCAAGGGGCGCGGGGAACTGCGTGCTCGGCCCCGACGGCGCCGCGGCCGTCTCGAACCGCGCGACCAGCGCCTGCCCCTTCTCCAGGACGCCGTCAGGCAACCGCACCGTCCCCGAGGCGACCGTCACCAGGTCGATCCGCGCTCCGATCTCCCGGGCGAACTCCTCCAGCCGCCCGGCGTCGGCCGCCGACCGCATGTCGACCAGGGCGACCACGACATACCGCTCCCGCGGGTACCGCGCATGAAGGTCGCGCACGGTGTTCAGCACCGTGTTCCCCGTCGAGAACTCGTCGTCGACCAGAACCAGCGGCCCGTCCCCGGCCAGCAGGGACGGGTCCTCCGGCAGCAGCAGGTGGGAGGTGGCGTGCGAGTGGGACTCCTCGAAGCCGCCGGCGGTGGCGACGCCGGCGACCGGGCGGCGCGTGGAGTGCAGGTAGGGCGCGGTGCCCAGACCGTCGGCGACGGAGTGGCCGAGGCCGGTCGCGGTCTCGGCGTACCCGAGGACGACGGCCTGCGCGGCCGCCGCGTCGCCCAGCAGCTCCCGCACCCGGCGGCCGAGCTCGACGCCGTGTCCGTACACCACGGACGGCGTCTGGGGCACGTGCTTGCCGAGGAGGTTCGACACGAGCAGGTGGGCCCGCTTGGGGTTGCGCCGCAGCGCCAGCCCCAGCATGCCGCGCAGCCGTTCGTCGCCGGCCAGCTCGACGCCGAGCCGCTCGGCGACCCAGGTGCCGGACCAGGTGTTCACTCTTGTCTCCCTCTCGGCCACTCGCCGACCGCCCCGGTCGGTCCGCCCCACGCCCCGCTCACTCCGCCCGACGCCCCGCTCGCTCCGCCGACCGCCTCGGCCACTCCTTCCCACGCCCCGCTCACTCGGCCAGACCGGCCGCGAGCAGTTCGACGAAGCCGATGTCCTCGTCGGCCACGCCGAAGACCTCGGCGCGCAGCAGGGTCCGCTCCGCCCAGGCGCGGTGCGGCTTCACCTCGTTCATCTTGTTCGTGTACGCGGACCGCAGTACACCTCCGCCGTCGCGTTCCGGCCGGAGGATGTCCTGGGCGTCGCTGAACTCCTCGTGACTGACGACGGACAGCGCGTGCACGGGCAGGACGTGGGAGGGGTGGATGCAGGTCTTGCCGAGGAGGCCGTTGGCGCGGTCCAGGGAGATCTCGCGGAGCAGGCCGTCCATGGCGTGCTCGATGAGCTTCTGGCGCAGCGCGGTGGCCTCCACCTCCAGGAACGGGCTCTGCCGCAGTTGCGGCTTGAACATGCGCTCCTGCACCCGGAAGTACTCCCAGACGGGCCCGGTCACGGTGAAGCCGGTGCCGTCGGCGCGGCCGAGCATGTTCACCACGTCGGAGATCACGGAGGCGACGACCTGGATGTCGTACGCGGTCATGTCGGGGCCGCGGCGCAGCCCGTAGGAGGAGCAGAAGTCGGTGACGCCCAGGCGCAGGGCGAGCACGCGGTCGCGGTACTTGTCGACGGCGCGGAAGATGCCTTCGAGAGTCTCGACGCGGCTCTCGCGGTAGAGCAGCTCGGGCGACTCCAGCACCGGCATGGCGAAGAGACGGCGGCCGGAGGCGGCCTCGGCGGCGGTGAGCGCCTCGAGGAACGGCAGGCCACGCTCGGCGGTGAACTTGGGCAGCACGAATCCGGACAGCACCGCGACGGCGGGTCCGAGCCGTCGGACCAGGTCGCCGATCTGCTCCGGCACGCGGACCCGGACGAACAGCAGCGGCAGGTCCGCCCCGGGCCGTCCGGCGAGGTCGGTGAGCTGGCGGACCAGGTTCTCCTCGCCGGCGACGACCTCGGTGTCGCTGATGGAGTCCTCCAGGCACAGCACCATGGAGACCACGCCGCGGTCGCCCTGCTTGAGGACGTCGTCGGCGAGCCGGGGCCGTGTGGCGGGGCTGTAGAGCGTGGCGCCGAGCGCCGCGGACAGCACCCGGGCCGGGGAGTCGGCGGTGAACTCGCAGGGCTCCCGATAGAAGAGACGTTTCCGCACCTCAGGGGCGATGTGCCCGAAATGACGCATTGAACTCCCCCGTGGTTGTAGTGGACTCTGTGGAGTGCCGGAAGGTGGCCGGTAATAGTACGTAGAAGCCCATGTCGGCGGTTCCCGCCGGGCATGAACTTCAGGTAACCCCGTGATGACGGAGCCAACCCCCCGCATTGTCGTGACCAGGACGGAGAAGGCAGGATGACCGCATGACGCACGCGATGCTGAAGGGGTCGAACGTTCCTCTCGAGGCCACCACGGTACGCGCCGTGCTGCGCTGGTCGCCCGGGCAGGGGGTGCCGGACGTGGACGCCTCCGCGCTGCTCCTCGGTCTCGACGGCCGCGTGCGCTCCGACGAGGACTTCGTCTTCTACAACCAGCCCCGGCATCCGTCCGGGAAGGTGTGGCGGCTCGGCAAGAAGCGCGCGGCCGAGAGCCTGACCGACACGATCCAGACAGACCTCGCCGGTGTCGAGTCCGGTGTCGGCCGGATTCTGCTCGTCGCGTCGGCGGACGGGGTGACCTTCGACCGTGTGCAGGCGCTGCGCATCCTGCTGTACGACGCGCAGAGCCCGGACGGGGAGGCACTGGCGTACTTCGACGTGAAGCCCGAGACGGGCCAGGAGACGGCGCTGATCTGCGGCGAGCTGTACCGGCGCGGAGAGGGCTGGAAGTTCCGGGCCCTCGGCGAGGGCTATTCGAACGGTCTGAAGGGGCTGGCGACCGACTTCGGTATCTCGGTGGACGAGTCGGAGGCCGCCGAGGAGCCGGAGGCGTCCGCCACGCCCGAGCCGCCCGCGCGGACGCCCGGGTCCGCCTCACCCGACGCGGTGACGCAGGCGCAGGCACCGGCGGCGCCGGCCCCGGAGGTGTCCCGCCCGCTGCCGCCCGAACAGCCGCCCTCGAGCGTGCCCACGCAGCCCGCGTACGGCTACCCGCCGCAGCAGCCCCCGGCCACCGCGCCCGCGCAGCCCGCCTACGGCTACCCGCACCCGACGAGCCCGCCCGCGCACGGATACCCGGCGCCCGCACCCGCCACGGCGGCGGCCCAGGCGGCGCAGGACCGGTACGGCTTCCCGCCGCCGGCCACGGGCGCGCCCGACCCGGACTTCCGGCTGCCGCCGCAGGGGCCGCAGTTCATCGGACGCTGAGGGCGCGCACCCTCACCGACATCGGTGCACGCCCCGGGCCGACCGCGCCTCAGCGGTCGGCCTTCGTCTTGAATCCCCGGCCCCACTGCAGGCCCCAGCCGTACAGCCGGTCCAGCTCGGCCTGGAAGCCGTAGACGAACCGCACCTCGCGGCGCACGACGATCTCGTTCTTCACGTTCTCGATCAGCACCACCGCGCAGGAGCGGGCCTGCGGCTGGCGTTCGTCGAGGGAGATCTCGATGCGCGGGCCGTTGCTCGGGTAGAGCGTGACGACGGCCTCGGTGCGGTCGAAGGCGGGCGTCTGGTCGTAGATGTAGGCGAAGACCAGCAGGCGTTTGATGTTCTCCCGCTGGTCGAGGTTGACGTAGATCGTCTCGCCGGAGGCGGAGCCGAACCGGTCGTCGCCGCTGAGCTTCACGTACGGCGGGCCGTTGACGTCGCCGAGGTAGCCGCCGAGGGGCTGGACCACGCCCTTGGTGCCGTCCTGCAGCTCGTACAGGCAGCCCAGGTCCAGGTCGACGTTGACCATGGACTGGCTGTGTCCGACGACCTCCGGCGGCTTGAGCGCCTTGAACGGGTGGCGCAGCAGGCTCTCCCGCTGCAGGCCGCCGATGTCGGAGGTGCGCATCTGCCAGCTCAGGTTGATCCGCAGGTGGCCGGTGGCGGCGCCCTGCTTGGTCAGCGACACCTGGCCGTGCCGCTTGGTCAGCTCGATGGCGTTGGTGGCCGCGTTGCCGGAGTCGAAGTCGTCGTTGCGGCCGCGCCGCAGTCCGTCCAGTAAACCCATTCCCGCCCCAAGTCCACTCGTCGAACCCCCGCCGGTGGCCGCGGGGCGCCGGTGCGCCGCACGGCCGACGGGGCGGCCTGCGAGGACTGCTCCTCGTGGCCGCCCCGTCGAGAGCGTTCCTCACCCAGAGGGCCGTCACACCCCGGACGGGACCTCGGTCTTCTCGCCCGCCTGTGCCTCGGCCTCCGCGATGCGCTTGTTGCGGCGCACGGAGGACCAGAAGGAGGCGCCGATCAGGACGACGCCGATGAGGCCGGTGATGATCTCGTTGATCTCGTACTGGATGGTGACGAGCAGGATCATCGCCAGGGCGCCGATGGCGTAGTGCGCGCCGTGCTCCAGGTACACGTAGTCGTCAAGGGTGCCCTGGCGGACCAGGTAGACCGTGAGCGACCGGACGTACATGGCGCCGATGCCGAGGCCGAGCGCCATCAGGACGATGTCGTTGGTGATGGCGAAGGCGCCGATGACGCCGTCGAAGGAGAACGACGCGTCCAGGACCTCGAGGTAGAGGAACATGAAGAACGCTGCCTTGCCGGCCAGGGCGATCGCCGACTTGGGCTTGCCCTCACGGGCCGCCTTCTCCTCCTCCTCGTGCTCCTGTTCCTCCTCCTCTTCGAGCTTGTCCTCGAAGTAGCCGGAGAGCCCGCCCACGATCATGTAGGTGATCAGACCGGCGATACCGGCCAGCAGGACGGTCTCCGCCTTGTCCACGTGCGTGCCGCCGTGCTGGTGGGCGTGGGTGGCGAAGGTCATGGCGGAGATCAGCAGGATGATCAGCGCGATGCAGACCGACAGCATGTCGACCTTGCCGAGCTTGGCCAGCGGCCGCTCCAGCCAGGCCAGCCACTTGATCTCCCGGTCCTCGAAGATGAAGTCGAGGAAGATCATGAGCAGGAACATGCCGCCGAAGGCCGCGATGGCCGGGTGGGCGTCGGTGACGAGCTCCTGGTAACGGTCCTTGTCGCTGAGCGCGAGGTCGACCGCCTCGATGGGACCGAGCTGTGCGCTGACCGCGACGATGACGACGGGGAACACCAGTCGCATGCCGAAGACGGCGATCAGGATGCCGATGGTGAGGAAGATCTTCTGCCAGAAGGCATTCATCTTCTTCAGGATTCCGGCGTTGACCACCGCGTTGTCGAAGGACAGCGAGATCTCGAGGATCGACAGGATCGCCACGATTCCGAAGGCGGTCCACCCCCCGAAGAGGAATGCTGCGACCAGGCCGAGCGCGGTCACCGCGAACGACCAGCCGAAGGTTTTCAGAACCACTGGCTACCCCATGTGTGTGTACGGGTCTCCCCCGCCGCCGCGGCGGCTTTACGAAACGTTGACCCCGAAGTCTAGAGCGATGCCGCGCAGGCCCGACGCGTACCCCTGCCCTACTGCACGGAACTTCCACTCGCCCTGGTAGCGGTAGAGCTCACCGAAGATCATCGCGGTTTCCGTGGAGGCGTCCTCGCTGAGGTCGTAGCGGGCGAGCTCCTGGCCGTCCGCCTGGTTCACGACGCGGATGAAGGCGTTGCTGACCTGGCCGAAGGTCTGGCCGCGCTCGTCCGCCATGTGGATGGACACGGGGAAGACGATCTTGTCGCACTGCTGCGGCACCTTGGAGAGGTCCACCAGCAGGGACTCGTCGTCCCCGTCGCCCTCACCCGTGAGGTTGTCGCCGGTGTGCTCCACGGAGCCGTCGGGGCTCTTGAGCTGGTTGTAGAAGATGAACCACTCGTCCCCCATGACGCGGCCGCCGCTGCACAGCAGGGCGCTGGCGTCCAGGTCGAAGTCGGCGCCCGTGGTGGAGCGCGCGTCCCAGCCGAGCCCGACCAACACCTGCGTGAGGTTGGGTGCGGCCTTGGACAGAGAGACGTTTCCCCCTTTGGCGAGCGTGACGCCCATGATGCTGGTCCCCCTCCGGGTGGTGTATCCAGGTGGTCCTGCACTCCCCCGCGAGGGGGCGTCCCCGGGCGCCGCGCGTGGAGTGCGCGCGGCGCCCGGGCGGTGGCCGTACGGGACGGCCGCTCGGGTCTGTACCCGGGACGTGTCCGGCTCAGACGTTCACACCGAAGTCCTGCGCGATGCCGCGCAGACCCGAGGCGTAGCCCTGGCCGATGGCGCGGAACTTCCACTCCGCGCCATGGCGGTACAGCTCGCCGAAGACCATCGCGGTCTCGGTCGAGGCGTCCTCCGACAGGTCGTAACGGGCGATCTCGGCGCCGCCGGCCTGGTTGACGACGCGGATGAACGCGTTGCGCACCTGGCCGAAGGACTGCTGGCGGTTCTCGGCGTCGTAGATGGAGACCGGGAAGACGATCTTCTCCACGTCGGCCGGGACGGTGGCGAGGTTGACCTTGATCTGCTCGTCGTCGCCCTCGCCCTCACCGGTGAGGTTGTCACCGGTGTGCTCCACGGAGCCGTCGGGGCTCTTGAGGTTGTTGAAGAAGATGAAGTGCGCGTCGCTGGCGACCTTGCCCGAGTTGTTCAGCAGGAGGGCGCTGGCGTCCAGGTCGAAGTCGGTGCCGGTCGTGGTGCGGACGTCCCACCCCAGTCCGACGATGACCGCGGTCAGGCCCGGCGCCTCCTTGCTCAGCGATACGTTGCCGCCCTTGCTGAGGCTGACTCCCACGAGTCCTCCCTAGGTGTCCCGGGGCGGGATGCCCCGTTGTGCATGGATGTCGGATCAACGAGTCGATCCTAGTGACGGGTTCCCCGGACCCGCAGGGCCTGGGGACGGACGTTCACAGGGTGTCGAGCGCCGCGAGGTACTCGCCGGCGTCACGGGCGTCCGCCATCCCGCTGCTCACGGTGGCGCGTACGACGCCCTGCCGGTCGATCACGAAGGTGCCCCGTACGGCGCAGCCCTTGTCCTCGTCGAAGACGCCGTAGGCGCGCGAGACGTTGCCGTGCGGCCAGAAGTCGCTGAGCAGCGGGAAGGGAAGATCCTCCTGCTCGCCGAAGACGCGCAGGGTGTGGATGGAGTCGTTGGAGACGGCGAGCACCTCGGCGTCGCGCTCGGCGAACTGCTCCAGCCGGTCGCGGATCTCGCCCAGCTCGCCGGTGCAGACACCGGTGAAGGCGAACGGGTAGAAGAGCAGCACGACGTGTCTCTGCCCACGGAAGTCGGACAGGCGCACCGGGGCGCCGTGGTTGTCCTTGAGCTCGAAGTCGGGGGCCTGCGCTCCGACCGGGATCGTCATCGTCGTTCTCGTCCCTCCGGGGTGGTGCCGTGCGACCACCCTACGCAGGCAGGACGAGGGTCCCGCGAACGGGCCGACGCGTGCGGCGCACGCCGCCGCCGGCCCGTCCGGGGGTGTGTCACCGCTTCGACTTGGCGGCCTTCGGGGTCGCCAGCCGGCTGCCGCTCCAGTCCTTGCCCACGCTGACGCTCTTGGACGCCGTCAGGCCGGCCGTGGTGGCGGCCTCCGAGATGTCGCTCGGCTCGACGTAGCCGTCCCGGCCGGTCTTCGGCGTGAGCAGCAGGATCGCGCCGCCCTCTTCGATGTACGTGGTGGCATCCACCAGCGCATCCGTCAGGTCGCCGTCGTCGTCACGGAACCACAGCACAACGGCGTCGGCCACGTCGTCGTAGTCCTCGTCGACGAGGTCGCTCTCGATGACGCCCTCGATGGCCTCGCGGAGCTCCTGGTCGACGTCGTCGTCGTAGCCGATTTCCTGGACCACCTGCCCGGGCTGGAACCCCAGCCTGGCGGCAGGGTTCGTCCGCTCCTCCGCGTGGTCCGCGGTCGCGCTCACGGGTTGCCTCCTGATCATGTCTTGGGAATATCTCAGCCACGCGCGTGCGCGAAGCATTGGCCGTAGTCCACACGGGCGGGACGGATCGCGCAAGTACCCGGCCGTGCGGACCGCCGAAACGGTGACGATCCCGGCCGGGTCACCGCAACTCCAGGCACCCCGTCTCCGTCAGTAGTGATGGACACCACACCTTTGTGCCCCGTTTGGGCGTTTGGGAACCGTCTGTGGGTACGAGACTCGCATGTACTCGCCCCTTGGGTCACCGTACCGGCCGCGCCGGGGGATTACCTCTCGGTAGAGATGACGTCCGCGGCCGCGAGGTGGAGCATGGGAGCGGCGCACACCGGGCCGCGGCGAGCGAGACGACGGCCCATCCACGGCCCTCTGACAGGTAAGGAACAGCGTGGCTTCCGCATCCGATCGCAGCCCGATCATCATTGGCGGCCTTCCGAGTCAGGTTCCTGACTTCGATCCCGAGGAAACCCAGGAGTGGCTCGACTCCCTCGACGCCGCGGTCGACGAGCGCGGCCGGGAGCGGGCCCGTTATCTGATGCTGCGGCTGATCGAGCGAGCCCGCGCCCGGCGCGTGGCCGTGCCCGAGATGCGCAGCACGGACTACGTCAACACGATCCCCACCCGGGCCGAGCCGTTCTTCCCGGGCAACGAGGAGATCGAGCGCAAGATCTTGAACGCGACCCGCTGGAACGCCGCCGTGATGGTCTCGCGCGCCCAGCGCCCGGGCATCGGGGTGGGCGGGCACATCGCGACGTTCGCGTCCTCCGCGTCTCTGTACGACGTGGGCTTCAACCACTTCTTCCGCGGCAAGGACGAGGGCGACGGCGGCGACCAGGTCTTCTTCCAGGGGCACGCCTCGCCGGGGATCTACGCCCGCGCGTACCTGCTGGACCGGCTGAGCGAGCAGCACCTGGACGGGTTCCGCCAGGAGAAGTCGGCGGCGCCGTACGCGCTGTCGTCGTACCCGCATCCGCGGTCGATGCCGGACTTCTGGGAGTTCCCGACGGTGTCGATGGGGCTCGGCCCGATCGGCGCCATCTACCAGGCGCGGATGAACCGCTACATGCACGCGCGGGGCATCGCGGACACCTCGAAGTCGCACGTGTGGGCGTTCCTCGGCGACGGCGAGATGGACGAGCCGGAGTCGCTGGGCCAGCTGAGCATCGCGGCGCGCGAGGGCCTGGACAACCTGACCTTCGTGGTCAACTGCAACCTCCAGCGGCTGGACGGCCCGGTGCGCGGCAACGGCAAGATCATCCAGGAACTGGAGTCGATCTTCCGCGGCGCCGGCTGGAACGTGATCAAGCTCATCTGGGACCGCTCCTGGGACCCGCTGCTGGCCCAGGACCGCGACGGCGTGCTGGTCAACAGGATGAACACCACGCCGGACGGTCAGTTCCAGACGTACGCCACGGAGTCCGGGGCGTACATCCGCGAGCACTTCTTCGGCGACGACCACCGGCTGCGCGCGATGGTCGAGGGCATGACCGACGACCAGATCCTGCACCTGGGGCGCGGCGGCCACGACCACCGCAAGATCTACGCGGCGTACAAGGCGGCGGTGGAGCACAAGGGCCAGCCGACGGTCATCCTGGCCAAGACGATCAAGGGCTGGACGCTGGGCCCGAACTTCGAGGGCCGCAACGCCACGCACCAGATGAAGAAGCTGACGGTCGACGACCTGAAGCACTTCCGGGACCGGCTGCACCTGCCGATCTCCGACAAGGACCTGGAGTCCGGTCCGCCGCCCTACTACCACCCGGGTCCGGACACCGAGGAGATCCAGTACATGCACGACCGCCGCCGGTCCCTCGGCGGGTACGTGCCGACGCGGGTGGTGCGCGGCAAGCCACTGGCGCTGCCCGAGGACAAGACGTACGCGAGTGTGAAGAAGGGCTCGGGTCAGCAGTCCATCGCGACGACCATGGCCTTCGTGCGACTTCTCAAGGACCTCATGCGGGACAAGGAGATCGGCCGCCGGTTCGTGCTGATCGCGCCGGACGAGTACCGCACGTTCGGCATGGACTCGTTCTTCCCGAGCGCGAAGATCTACAACCCGCTCGGCCAGCAGTACGAGGCGGTGGACCGGGAACTGCTGCTCGCGTACAAGGAGTCGCCGCAGGGTCAGATGCTGCACGACGGCATCTCCGAGGCGGGCTGCACGGCCTCGCTGATCGCGGCGGGCTCCGCGTACGCCACGCACGGCGAGCCGCTCATCCCGGTGTACGTCTTCTACTCGATGTTCGGTTTCCAGCGCACCGGCGACCAGTTCTGGCAGATGGCCGACCAGCTGGCGCGCGGTTTCGTGCTCGGCGCGACCGCGGGCCGCACCACGCTGACCGGTGAGGGTCTCCAGCACGCCGACGGGCACTCGCAGTTGCTCGCGTCGACCAACCCGGCGTGCGTCGCGTACGACCCGGCGTTCGGCTTCGAGATCGCGCACATCGTCCAGGACGGGCTGCGCCGGATGTACGGCTCGTCGGAGGAACACCCGCACGGCGAGGACGTCTTCTACTACCTGACGGTCTACAACGAGCCCATCCAGCACCCGGCGGAGCCGGAGAACGTGGACGTCGAGGGCATCCTCAAGGGCCTGTACCGCTTCAGCGAGGGCACCTCGGGCTCGCTCCCCGCGCAGATCCTGGCGTCCGGGGTGGCGATGCCGTGGGCGGTCGAGGCGCAGAAGATCCTCGCCGAGGAGTGGAACGTCAAGGCGGACGTCTGGTCGGCGACCTCCTGGAACGAGCTGCGGCGCGACGCGGTGGAGTGCGAGGAGCACAACCTGCTGCACCCGGAGGAGGAGCAGCGCACCCCGTACGTGACGCGCAAGCTGGCGTCGGCGCAGGGGCCGGTGGTGGCGGTGTCCGACTGGATGCGGTCGGTGCCGGACCAGATCGCGCGCTGGGTGCCGGGGACGTACCAGTCGCTGGGCGCGGACGGGTTCGGCTTCGCGGACACGCGCGGGGCGGCGCGGCGCTTCTTCCACATCGACGCGCAGTCGATCGTGCTGGCGGTGCTGACGGAGCTGGCGCGTGAGGGGCACCTGGACCGCTCGGTGCTGAAGCAGGCGATCGACCGGTACCAGCTGCTGGACGTGGCGGCCGCGGACCCGGGCGCTGCGGGCGGCGACGCCTGACGGCGCCCCCGGTCACGGACATAACCGGGCCGGCGGTCCTTGGGGCCGCCGGCCCGTCCGCGCCTACGATGCCCCCATGGCCGAACCGACCGCACTGGACCGCTGGGAGCGGCGTACGCAGATCCCGCTGATGGCTCTCGCCGTCCTCTTCGCGATCGCCTACGCGCTGCCGATCGTGGACCCGGACGCCCCGCGGCCGCTGCTGACCGCCTGCCACGCCGTGAACTGGGGTGTGTGGTGCGCGTTCGCCGGCGACTACGCGGTCCGGCTGTGGCTGAGCGAGGACCGGATGCGGTTCGTGCGTGGCAATCCGCTGGCGCTGCTCGCGGTCGTGCTGCCGCTGGTGCAGCCGCTGCGGCTGCTGCGGCTGGTCTCGCTGCTGCTGCTGGCCGGGCAGCGGGCGCGGCTGGCGTCGCAGATCCGGGTGACGACGTATGTCGCCGGCTGCTGTCTGGGGCTGCTCGTCTTCGGTGCGCTGGCCGTGCTGGAGGTGGAGCGGGGCCGGCCGGACGCGTCCATCCACACGCTGGAGGACGCGGTGTGGTGGGCGTTCACGACGATGACCACCGTGGGGTACGGCGACATGGCGCCGACCACCGGATGGGGCCGGATACTCGCGATCGGGCTGATGCTCTCCGGGATCGCGCTGCTCGGTGTCGTCACCGCGAACATCGCCGCGTGGTTCATCGCGCGGTTCGAGATGGACGACGAGGAGGAGCGCCGGCAGACGGCGGCCATCCATGCGCTGACCGACGAGGTCCGCTCCCTGCGCGCGGAGATCGCGGCGCTGCGGGGGCAAACGGCGGATCCGGCAGCCGGGCCGCCGCGCGAACTGGCGTGAGTGAGGGCCCCCGGCGCCCCACCGGAGACCCTCGGTTCTCGCGCCCGGGTCAGAACATGCCGTACCCAGGGGTCGGCCCGGCCAGCCAGACGAGGGCCAGGAGCGTGTCGATCGCACCCAGGATCAGGGCGACCAGGGCGGGCGCCGAGCGGGAACCCCCCGCCCAGCTGCGGCCCATGGCGAGCCACCCGCAGACCATCGCCACCGGGCCGAGAACGATCCCCAGCACGAAGAAGCCGGCGACCGCGCAGATGGCTCCGATGATCCCGAGCGTCGCGCGATCCGGCCCGGACCGTGACCACGTCCGGCCACGTGTGCGGGGGTGCCTGCGCGTTCCGTGTCCGAAGCTCGCCATCATCAACTCCCTTGGGGGTGTGTTGACATGGCGGGTACCCCCGCTTCTGCGGTGGATTCATCCCGTTGGGACGGCCAGTGGGGCCGCCGCTGCGCGCCGCCCCCCTCCAGCAGCGCGCAGCGGCCGTCGTCCTCACTGCCCCGCACAGGACTTGACCTGCTGTGACCTGCGGCGCCTTCCCGCGGGGAGAAATCACCGCGTCGGTTCGTCCCGGCGAGTGACACCGGGTCGCACGACGGCCCGTCAGATGTGACCGACGCCCGCGCCCGCCTCCGCGTTCTCGCCGCGCTTGGTGAACAGCGCGACCAGGACCGCGACCGCGGCGACCCCGGCGGCGACCAGGGACGCCAGGCTCATGCCGGAGATGAAGGTGTCGTGGGCGACGTCGGTGATCTTCGCGGCGACCGCCTCGGGGGTGCCCTTCGCCACCGGCGGCACACCCACCTGGACCGCCTCGGACGCCGCGCCGGTCTGCTCCGGTGTCAGCGGAGGCAGCCCGGCCTTCGCCCAGTTGCCCGGCAGGTCGCCGTCCACCTTGGAGGCCATCACGGCGCCCAGCACGGCGGTGCCGAGGCTGCCGCCGACCTGCATCGCGGACTGCTGGAGACCGCCGGCCACACCGGACAGCTCCAGCGGCGCGTTGCCCACGATGACCTCGGTGGCGCCGACCATGACGGGGGCGAGACCGAGACCGAGCAGGGCGAACCAGACCGACATGGCGAGGCTGCCGGTGCTCTTCTCCAGCGTGGAGATGCCGTACATGGCGAGCGCGGTGCAGGCCATGCCGAACGCGAGCGGGATCCGCGGGCCGACCTTGGTGATCATCACGCCGGCGAGCGGGGAGCCGACGATCATCATGCCGGTGAGCGGCAGCAGGTGCAGACCGGCGTCGACCGGGCTGAGACCGTGCACGTTCTGCAGGTAGAAGGTGACGAAGAACAGGCCGCCCATGAAGGCGATGGCCATGAGGACCATCAGCACCACACCCGCGGACAGCGGGACGGAGCGGAAGAGGGCCAGCGGGATCAGAGGCTCCTTCACCTTCGTCTCCCAGAAGGCGAAGACGAGGAAGCCGACCACGGAGGCGCCGATGAACGCCCAGGTCCTGCCGTCCCCCCAGCCCCACTCGGGCGCCTTGATGAGCGCCCACACCAGGCAGAACATCGCGCCGGACAGCAGGGCGATGCCGGGGATGTCGAAGGAGCGCGGCGCGTTCTCCGCGCGGTGGTCGAGCAGGATCCACACGCCGAGCGCGACGGCGAGGACACCGACCGGCACGTTGATGAAGAACACCGACTGCCAGTTGACGTGCTCGACGAGAACACCGCCGAGGATCGGGCCGCCGGCGGTGGAGGCGCCGATGACCATGCCCCAGATGCCGATGGCCATGTTGAGCTTCTCGGCGGGGAACGTGGCTCGCAGCAGACCGAGAGCGGCCGGCATCAGAAGCGCGCCGAACAGGCCTTGGAGCACGCGGAAGACGATGACGAGCGTGATGCTGTCGGACAGGCCGATGGCTCCGGACGCGGCGGCGAAGCCGACCACGCCGATGAGGAAGGTCTGCCGGTGGCCGAAGCGGTCACCGAGCTTGCCCGCGGTGATCAGGGAGACCGCAAGGGCGAGGAAGTACGCGTTGGTGATCCACTGGACGTCGGCGAGGGTGGCGCCCAGGTCACTGGCGATGGCCGGGTTGGCGATGGCCACGATGGTGCCGTCCAGGGCCACCATCATGACGCCCACGGCGACGGTGAACAGCGTGAACCAGGGGTGTCCGCGCAGCCCCTTGCCGGGCGTCGCCTCCGACGGGCCGGCCGGAGGGCCGTCCCCCTGTCCCGCCTTGTCGAGGGTGGTCTGACTAGTCATACGTTCGACACTAATGACAGTCACTGACAGTTGACAAACCAATTCACCAGTCGGTTGCTGACAGGACATCCGCGTATAGCCTGAACTGGGCAAACGGTTCAAGGAGGAGCCATGAAGACGGTCGGGACCGCCGTGGGCGCGCCGCCACGGCCGGGGCTGCGTGAGCGCAAGAAGCAGCGCACCCGGGACGCCCTGGTCCGGGCCGCGCTGGAGCTCATCGCCGCGCGCGGCTACGACGGCACGACGGTCGACGACATCGCCGCGGCCGTGGACGTCTCCCAGCGCACCTTCTTCCGCTACTTCGCCAGCAAGGAGGAGGTGGCGCTGTTCGTCCCCCACCTGGCGGAGCTGCGCGTCGCCGAGGCCGTACGGGCCCGCCCGCGCGACGAGGCGCCGCTGGAGACGCTGCGCCGGGCCGTGCTGGACAGCTGGGACGCCATCAACGAGGCCGTGGGTGAACTCGTCCCGCTGGAGCTGCACATGCGCGTCTACCGGGTCATCGAGTCCACGCCCGCGCTGCTCGCGGCACATCTGCGCCGGGCGGCGGAGCTGGAGGAGGAACTGGCGGGCATCATCGCCGAGCGCGAGGGGCTGGACGTGGACACCGATCCCCGGCCGCGCATCCTGGTGGCCGCGTTCGGCGGGGTGATCCGGGTGGCGGAGCGGCGGTGGTCCGCCGGGGACGACCCGAGCACGGAGGCGCTGCGGGAGCTGATGCGGACGTGCCTGGACCATGTCGGACCGGCCCTCGCCACGAACTGGCGTACGACTGCATCCCTGAAACGGCACAACGAAACGTGATCCCGGTCACGGGATTCCCGCGAGACACTCTCGTTCTCCTAGTGTGTCCTCCCAGTGACTTCCTTCGACACCTCCCCCCAGCTGAACGTGTGGCGGGCGCTCCTGGCGCTCGCCGTGGTCTTCGTGATGCTCGCGACCACCGGCTGGACGGCACTGCGTCACCAGCGCCACCCCGCTCCCCTGCAGGCGTCGCTCGCCGCGTGGGAGGACGGGCAGGTGGCCGGGAAGCGGCTGCCCGACCCGCAGTCGCAGCCGACGCGACTGGCCCGCTTCTTCGCCTCCCTCACCGACGCGCAGCGGATCCGGCTCGCCGAGCGGTATCCGCTGGCGGTCGGGAACATGAACGGCGCACCGGTCGAACTGCGCTACCGCGCCAACCGCATCGCGCTGGCCGAGGCCCGCGGGACCGAGCTCAGACGGGTGCGCGACAGCCGGCTCACGCCCGCGGGCCAGGAGCAGGCGGCCCGCAGGCTGGACCGCATCGAGTCGCTCATGCGGCCGGAGAGGCGCATCCTCGCCTTCAACCCGGCGGGCACCGGACGGGTCGCCGAGGTCTTCGGTGACCTGCGCCACGCCGAGCGGGTGTCGGTGGTCGTCCCCGGCGTCGACACCGATCTGCTGACCTTCCAGCGCTCCGAGCGCCGGCACACCGCCCCCGTGGGCATGGCCACGTCGCTGTACGAGGCGCAGCGGCAGGCCGATCCCGCGACGCGCACGGCCGTGGTCGCCTGGGCCGACTACACCGCGCCCAGCGGGCTCGGCATGGACGCTGCCACGGCGATGCGCGCGGAGGACGGCGCGGACCGGCTGGACGCGATGGTGCGGGGGCTGCCCGGCCTCGCCCCGGTCTCGCTGTTCTGCCACAGCTACGGCTCGGTGGTCTGCGGACTGGCCGCGCGGGACCTGCCGGAGCGGGTGTCCGACATCGCCGTGGCCGGCAGCCCGGGGATGCGGGTGGAGCACGCCTCCCAGCTGCGCACCACCGCGCGGGTGTGGGCGATGCGGGACGCCGACGACTGGATCCGGGACGTGCCCCACCTGGAGCTCGGCGGACTGGGCCACGGGGCCGACCCGATGGCCGACGGGTTCGGCGCGCGTCTGCTGTCGGCCCGTGACGCCAAGGGGCACGCCGGGTACTTCGTGCCCGGCACGGACAGCCTGCGGAACTTCGCGGGGATCGGGGTTGGCGCATACACGGCGGTGTCATGTGCGCACCGGAACGACACCTGCCTGGCAGGTTTGTCCGGTACGACCCCTACCGGACGCGCGTAGAAGCGGAGATACTGCGGTATGCGTGGGGAGGGGACGGAGAAGCTCGTGCCGCATACGATGAGCCGCATGGGTGACGTACTGGCCGGATTTCATGCCGCCTGGGAGTTCGAGTCCGACTCCGTGCTCATCCGTTACGTACGAGGGATTCGAACACCCAAGCTGTTCCAGGCGCTCGGCGAGCGGCGCGTGCCGCTGGAGGCGATCGAGGGCGTGACCCTCACGCCCGGCAAGCGCGGGACCGTGGTCCTGCGGCTGGAGCCACGGCCGGGAGCCGACCCGCTGACGGAGGCGGCCGCCGGGCAGCTGAAGGAGAGCAGCGACCCCTACCGGCTGGTGCTGCCCGCCGAGCGGGAGACGCTCGCGGAGTACTACGCCGACGAACTGCGCGCGCAGCTCACCGAGTCGGGCCCCGCCGAACGCCACCTGGTGGCCGCGCCCGAGCCGCCGCTGCAGTTCAAGGCGTACGACGGCAAGGCGACGTTCGACGGCACGTCGGTGGCGTTCCGCTGGTTCTGGACCGGCGCGTCCTCGGCCAAGTGGAAGGCCGGTGACCAGCGTTTCCCCGTCTCCGAGCTGAGCGGGGTGGAGTGGCGTTCGCCCGAGGTGTTCGAGGGCCATCTGCGGCTGCTGCGCCGGGACACGACGGTGCCGGCCCCGGCGCAGGCCGACCAGGACCCCGCCGCGGTGGTGTTCGGGCTCGGGTACGGCCCCGTGCACGAGTCGCTGCCGTTCGCGGCGGCGGTGCTGGCCGCGGTGCGGGACTGTGCGGCGGTGCCGGCGATATCGCCTGCTGCGGCCACGGGCGGTGTGCCGTCCGCTCGGCGTGACCCTGCGGACATCGCCGAGCGGATCCGGCATCTTGGGGAGTTGCACCAGGCGGGGCTGGTGACGGACGAGGAGTTCTCCTCCAAGAAGGCGGAGTTGCTCGCGGAGCTCTGACCTTCCCCGCGGGTGCGTGAGGGCTGGGCGCGCTCTTCCCCGCGTCCTCCCTTCGGGGCGCTCTTCCGAAGCGCCTTCTACTCCCTGCCCGCTGACGTGAACGACATGTCCGCGTAGCGGGTGCCGGTGACCTGGTCCGCGATCGGGTCGAGCAGGTTCAGGTCCGCTTCCGTCAGGGTGATGCGGGTGGCCGCCGTGTTCTCGTCCACGCGGGACGGGCTGCGGGTGCCGGGGATGGGGACGACCGGGAGACCGTGGACCGCCGCCTGCTGGTGCACCCAGGCCAGGGCGACCTGCGCGGGGGTCGCGCCGTGGTGCCCGGCGACCGCGCGGACCGGCTCCAGGAGGGCCGCGTTGGCCGCCGCGTTGTCGCCGGTGAAGCGGGGCATCGTGCGGCGGAAGTCGTCCTGCGTGAGGTCCTTCGTGGCGTCCGTGAAGGAGCCGGTGAGGAAGCCGCGGCCGAGCGGCGAGTACGGGACGAGGGTGACGCCCAGGTCGCGCGCGGCCGGCACCACGGCGGCCTCGATGTCCCGGCTGAACAGCGACCACTCCGACTGCACGGCGGCGATCGGGTGCACGGCGTGCGCGGCGCGCAGCTCACCGGCCGTCACCTCGCTCAGGCCCAGCTGCTTCACCTTGCCCTCGCGGACCAGCTCGGCCATGACGCCGACGGTCTCCTCGACGGGCACGTTCACGTCGCGCCGGTGCATGTAGTAGAGGTCGATGACGTCGACGCCCAGGCGGCGCAGGCTCGCCTCGACGGCCTGCCGGATGTACGGCGGGTCGTTGCGGACGATGCGCCGGGTCGGGTCGTCCGGCGGGATCGACAGGGCGAACTTGGTGGCGATCAGCACCTCGTCGCGGTGCGCCGCCAGGAACGGGGCGAGGAAGCGTTCGTTGTCGCCGGCGCCGTACGCGTCGGCGGTGTCGTAGAGGGTGACGCCCCGCTCCAGGGCGCGTTCGAGGGTCGCCCGGGAGGCGTCCGCGTCAGCGGGGCCGTAGGCGAAGCTCATGCCCATGCAGCCGAGGCCCTGCACGCCCACCTCGGGGCCGTCGGCGCCCAGCGTCGTCGTCGGGATCGTGTGCCCGGTCATCATGCCCTTTCCGAGGCCAGGGCGCGCCCGGCGTCCGCGTAGAAGCTGATCTTGCGGTCCAGGACGGCGAGCGTGCCCTGGAGTTCGGCGATGCGGGCCAGCACGTCCTCGCGGGTCGCCTTGAGCAGCTCGAAGCGCTCGGCGTACGTGTGGTCGCCGGCCCGGACCAGTTCGGCGTAGCGCACCATGTCGGCGACCGGCATGCCCGTCAGACGGAGCTTGCCGACCAGGGCGAGCCAGTCGAGGTCGCGGTTCGTGTAGCGCCGCTGCCCGGTGTGGGAGCGGTCGATGTGCGGCATGAGCCCGATGCGCTCGTACCAGCGAAGGGTGTGCGCGGTCAGCCCGGTGAGGGCGGCCACCTCGCTGATCGTGTACTTGTCCTTGCCGTCCGGCCGCCGGTCGCCCTGCGGGGGCATGGCGCAGGTGTCGGTCCTGGTGTCCGTGGTCTCCGTCACCGTCATGACGTCCACGCTAGATCCTTGGAGTGCGCTCCAGGCAAGCGGTGCCGGTGAGAAAGGGGCGGACGTGTCGGGACGCTCCGGCTACCGTGCGCGCATGAGCCTTGTACGCCGGGCGACGCCCGAGGACGCGGAGGAAGTGCTGCGTCTGCGCCAGGTGATGATCGATTCGATGGCCCGCTCCGACCCGTCCACCGCGTGGCACGCGGTGTCCCTGCCGGTGCTGCGCGAGCGGCTGGCGGACGACCTTTCCTTCGCCGCGTTCGTCGTGGACCACCCGGAGCGGCCGGGCGCCCTCGCGGCGCTGGTGGCCGGCACGCTGGACTACCGCATCGGCGGGGCGCGCAATCCGCGCGGCACCGACGGGTACGTCTTCAGCGTCGCCACCGACCCGGACGCCCGTCGCCGCGGCTACGCGCGGGCCTGCGTGGGCGCGCTGCTGGAGTGGTTCCGCGAGCGGGGCGCCGGGCGGGTGCGGCTGACCGCGAGCCCGGAGGCGGAGCCGCTGTACCGGTCGCTGGGGTTCACGCCCAGGCCGGACCCTTTGCTGGAGCTCATGCTCTGAGCGCTTAGGCTCGACCGCATGTCGCTGAAGAGCCTCGCGTCCATCGAGAACTGGCCCGTTCCCACCGCTGCGGCGGGGGTGGTACGGGCGGACGGCACCGTCCTGGGCACGCACGGCCCGACCGGACACCGCTTCCCGCTGGCCTCGGTCACCAAGCCCCTGGCCGCCTACGCGGTGCTCGTCGCGTACGAGGAGGGGGCGGTCGAGCTGGACGAGCCGGCCGGACCGGACGGGGCGACGGTGCGGCACCTGCTCGCGCACACCTCGGGCCTCGCCTTCGACGAGCACCGGGTCACCTCCGCGCCCGGCGAGCGGCGGCTGTACTCCAACGCCGGGTTCGAGCAGCTCGGCGACCACGTGGAGAAGGCGACGGAGATCCCGTTCGCCGAGTACGCGCGGCAGGCGGTGCTGGAGCCGCTGGGGATGACGTCCACCTCGCTGGAGGGCTCCCCCGCCAAGGACGGGGTGTCCACGGTGGACGACCTGCTGCGGTTCGCCGCCGAGGTGCAGGCGCCGCGGCTGCTGGACCCGCGGACGGTGGCGGCCGCGATGACCGTGCAGTACCCGGGCACGAAGGGCGTGCTGCCGGGCTACGGCCACCAGAACCCCAACGACTGGGGGCTCGGCTTCGAGATCCGGGACGGCAAGTCGCCGCACTGGACGGGCGCCTCGTCCTCGCCGCGCGCCTTCGGGCACTTCGGCCAGTCGGGCACGTTCCTGTGGATCGACCCGGACGCGGGCGCGGCCTGCGTGGCGCTCACGGACCGGGCGTTCGGACCCTGGGCGGTCCAGGCGTGGCCGCCGTTCACCGACGGCGTGCTGGCGGAACTGCGCGGCTGACTGCCGCCGGTCCCCCGTACGCGCCGCAGGCTCCGGCGTCACCTGCGACGTCGGCGTGAGGCCGGTGTGAAAACCCTGTGGAAGCGGTGTCGGTGGTGCGCCCTATGATGCGCCGGACGATCACGCGGGACCAGGGGAGGGCGCGGCATGTTCGGCAAGCTGTTCGACAGGGGCGAGGAGAGACCGGGGGCGGATCCGCACGCCCTTCCGGTCCCCCGGCGGAAGAGCGGCGCCCACCCGCTGCGCGCCCTCGGCGACCGGCGGGTGCTGGCGGCGGTGAAGGCGGCCGACGCGGGTGACTGGGAGGACGTCAAGGAGGCGCTGGCCCCGTTCGACCTGGGCCGTGACCACCAGGTCCTCGGTCAGCTCGTGGACGTCGACGGGCTGCAGGACTGGATCGGCCACGCCGTCGAGGAGGACAAGGAGCACCGCGCCCTGGCCCTGCTGATATCCGGTGCGCGGCACATCAAGTGGGGCTGGGAGGCCCGCACCGCCGCCCGCGCCGTGCACGTCACCCAGGAGCAGTGGCGCCTGTTCCACGAGCGGCTCGACATCGCCGAGCGGCAGCTGTTCGAGGCCGCCGAGCTGCGTCCGGACTGGATCACGCCGTGGCGCCAGCTGCTCACCTCCGCGCGCGGCATGTCGCTCGGCTCCGAGATCTCCGAGACCCGGCGCGACGCCGGCCTGCGCCGTGACCCGCTCGACCTGGAGATCCACCTCGAGTGGCTGTCCCAGCTGCAGCCCCGCTGGGGCGGTGAGCCGGGGGAAGCCCTGGAGTTCGCCCGCGCCGCGTTCGCCGCCGCGCCCGACGGCCACCGGCTGGGCTGCGCCGTCGCCATGGCGTACGTCGAGGAGTGGGTGGAGTCCGACGACGGCGCCTGCCTCCAGCAGCCCCGGATCCGGGCCGAGTTGAGGCAGGCGGCGGAGCGCAGCATCCTGCACCACGCCTACGGGCGCCGCCTGGGCTGGCAGGGCGACTACAACATCTTCGCCATGGCCCTGTCCCTGGCCGGGAGCAGCACCGCCTCCCACGTCTTCCGCGAGCTGGAGGGCGCGTACACCGAGTGGCCGTGGACGTACATGTCTGAGCCGCAGAAGGCGTACGCGCGCTTCCGCAAGGCCTTCTGAGCGCCTGCTCACGCTCTCGCAAGCCGTCCTTCCGCCAGCCGTCACCGCACGCCCTCACACCCCGGACCGCCCATGACCCTGCCCGACACCGCATCGCAGCAGCCCGGCACCGACCGCACCTTCCAGGTGGACCTGCGCGGCCTCGTCGATCTGCTCTCCCATCACCTCTACTCGAGCCCCCGCGTCTATCTGCGTGAACTGATGCAGAACGCGGTGGACGCGCTCACCGCCCGGCACGCCCTCGAACCGGCCGCGCCCGTCGGCTCGTTCGGCATCCGTCTGTACGCCGACCGCTCCGTGGTCCGGGTCGAGGACGACGGCGTCGGCCTCACCGAGGCGGACGTGCACACCTTCCTCGCCACGATCGGCCGCAGCAGCAAGCGCGCCGACGGCATCGCCGAGCAACGGGCCGACTTCATCGGCCAGTTCGGCATCGGCCTGCTGTCCTGTTTCCTGGTCGCGGACGAGATCCACGTGGTCAGCCGGTCCGCGCGTACGCCCGGCGCGCCCGCCGTGGAGTGGAGGGGGCGCGGTGACGGCAGCTACACCGTGCGCACCCTGCCCGCCTCCGCCCGGCCCGCCCCCGGCACCACCGTCACACTGACCCCGCGCGCCGACGCGGGCGAGTGGACCGAGCCCGCCCGGGTGCAGGCCTTGGCACGGCACTTCGGCTCGCTGCTGCGGCACCCGGTGACCTTCGACGACGGCTCCGGCGGTCCCGTCGTGCCGGTCAACCCGGAGGAGGCGCCCTGGGCGCGGACGTACCCGACGCCGGGCGCCCGCTCCCGCGCGCTCGCCACCTACGGCGAGGAGGTGTTCGGCTTCACGCCGCTGGACACCCTGGAGCTGGACCTGCCGGCCGTGGGTCTGAAGGGCATCGCGTGCGTGCTTCCGGAGGCGGTGCCGGCCGGGCGGCGGCACGGGCACCGGGTGCACGTCAAGGGCATGCTGCTGTCCGAGCAGGCGGAGGAGATCCTGCCCGACTGGGCGTTCTTCGTGCGCTGCGTGATCGACGCGGAGAGCCTGCGCCCGACGGCGTCCCGCGAGTCCCTGTACGAGGACGACACCCTCGCCGCGGTCCGGGACGCGCTCGCCGGGCAGCTGCGCGCGTGGATCGCACGCGTCGCCGCCAGCGACCCGGAGCTGCTGCACCGCTTCCTCCAGGCGCACCACCTGTCGGTGAAGTCCCTCGCCGTGCACGACGACGAGATCCTGCGGATGCTGCTGCCGTGGCTGCCGTTCGAGACCACCGACGGGCACTGCACGCTCGACGAGTTCTCCCGCACCCACCGCACCGTGCTGGTGACGTCCAGCGTGGAGGAGTTCCGTCAGGTCGCGGCGATCGCGTCGGCCGCCGGGCTGGGCGTGGTCAACGGCGGCTACACCTACGACCGCGAACTGGTGCACCGGCTGCCCGAAATCCGGCCCGAGGTGAGCGTCGCCGACCTCGACCCGGCGACGCTCACCGCGCACCTCGACCCGGTCGACCGGGAGACGGAGCTGGCCGCCGCGGCCTATCTGGCGCTGGCCCGTGACGCCCTCGCGGTGTTCGACTGCGACGTCGCGCTGCGCGCCTTCCAGCCCGCCTCCGCGCCCGCGCTGCTCGTCGACAGCCGGGAGGCCCGGCACGAGCGCACCCGCTCCCGGCTCGCCCGCGAGCAGGAGGGCGGCCTGTGGGGCGACATCCTCGGCGCCCTGCGGCAGGAGGCGCCGCGCGCCCAGCTGATCCTCAACCAGCTGAACCCGCTGGTGCGCACCGCCGTCGCGATCGACGAGCCGGAACTGGCCCGCACCAGCGCCGAGGCCCTGTACGGGCAGGCGGCGCTGCTGTCCCGGCGTCCGCTCAGGCCCGCCGAGTCCAGCCTCATCAACCGCTCCTTCCTCGACCTTCTCGCCCACGCCCTGCGCAAGGACCGCTGACGATGCAGACCCCGCCCCAGACCACCGACGAGCTGTACGCGGCGCTGCGGGAGAACAGCGCCCTCCCCTACGGCCGCACCCGGACCGTCGCCGCCGAGGAACTCGCCGAGGCGGCCGAGCTGTTCGGCGAGCCGGTGCCGCTGGTCCACGCCCTGCTGGACCTCCAGGAGGCGTACACCTACGGCTCCGAGCCGCGGAAGTCGCCGGTCGTCTTCGCCCGGCTGCTGAACCTCTTCGACGAGCGGCCCGACGTGTTCGACGACCGGCTGCGCCACCAGCTGTTCTGGCGGTTCAAGTGGGTGGCCAACGCCCTGCGCTGCCTGCCCGAGATACCGCTGGCCAGTCTGCGCCAGTGGCAGACGGAGATGCGCGACCGCTACGAGAAGGCGGGCCTCGACCTCCAGCCGTACTACGGGCAGGCGTACCAGCTCGCCGCGCACGTCGGCGAGGACACCACCCTCGCCTACGAGTTGTGGGCGGGCCGGGCCCGGAGCCTGCTCAGCGACTGCGAGGCGTGCGAGACCTGCGAGCGCGCCCTGTACCACCTGGCGGCGGGCGACGACGAGCGGGCGCTGCGCGTCTGGGAGCCGGTGCTGGCGGGCAAGGAGTCCTGCCAGGAGGAGCCGGCCCGCTCCGTCTCGTACGCGCTGCTGCCGCTGCTGCGGACCGGCCGCACGGACGAGGCGCGCCATCTGCACCTGGCGGGCTACCGCGGCTGCCGCCGCAACCCGTCGATGGCCGGGGAGATCGGCCGCCACCTGGAGTTCTGTGCGCTGACCGGCAACGAGGCACGCGGCCTGGAGCTGCTGGCGGAGAACCGTAACCTGTTCGACGAGGTGGACTCGCCGCTGGCCCTGCTCGACCTGCTCACCGGTGTGGAGGTGCTGCTCGCCCGCGTGGAGGCGCTGGGACACGGGGAGCTGCCGGCCGCCGGGTTCCCCGGCCGGAGCTGGACGGTGACGGAGCTGCGGGCCGAGGTGCGGGGGCGCGCCGACGACCTGGCCGCCCGTTTCGACGCCCGGAACGGCACGACGGAGCACGCCGATCGCCGCGGGACCCGTCTGGCGCAGGCGCCGCTGCTGGAGTCGCTGGAGCTGACGCTGCGTCCGCGCACTTTGGAGGACGTGGCCCCGGCCCCCGCCGCGCCGGCGCCGGCGCCCGCCGAGCCGCTTCCCGAGTCGCCGGCGGACCTGATCAGACGGGCGCGGGAGCTGGACGAGCAGGGGCACCCGGACGCGCACGCCTGCTGGGCGCGGCTGCGCGAGCTCACCGCCGCTCGCGGCTACGTCCACCCGGACGACCCGGACGTCGGCCCGCTGGTGCGACTGCGCGCCGAACTGCTGGAGGAGGAGGCGACGCTGGCGGACCGCAGAGACGCGCACGAGGACGCGGCGGCGCTGTACGAGGAGGCGGCGGGGCTCTACGAGGACGCGGGGCTGCCGGAGCGCGCGGTGCCGGCCCGCGCGCAGGCGGTGCTGGCGGGGGCGCGGGTGGGGCCGGGCGGCTCCGGTCCGACGACGCCGGAGTCCGACACCGCCGGAGGGTCCGGCACGGCGCAGGGGCCCGGCACGGCGCGGGAGTCCGCCTCCGGCGCGCGGGCCGGCCACGCACAGGAGGCCGACTCCACGCAGCAGCCCGCCTCCGCCGAGGGGTCCCGCACCGCGCACGGGTCCCGCACCGCGCGGGAGTCCGCCTCCGCCGAGCAGGCCGGCCGCGCACAGGAGGCCGACTCCACGCAGCAGCCCGCCTCCGCCGAGGGGTCCCGCACCGCGCACGGGTCCCGCACCGCGCGGGAGTCCGCCTCCGCCGGGCAGGCCGGCCACGCACAGGAGGCCGGCTCCACGCAGCAGCCCGCCTCCGCCGAGGGGTCCCGCACCGCGCACGGGTCCGGCACGGCGCACGGGTCCGGCTCCACGCCGGCATCCCGAGCCGCGGCCGGCCCCGGCTCCGCAGAGGGTTCTGCCTCCGCGGAAGGGCCCGGCTCGGCGGAGGGTTCGGGACCCGCGGCGGGTTCCGGCCATGACGCGGACACCCACGTCGCCGCGCTGGTCGACGCGTACGCGACGCTCGTGCGGCTGCACGAGGAGGCGTCCGGGCTCGCCCCGTTCCTGGAGGCGCGGCTGCTGCGGCTGCGGGTGAGCGCGCTGGGACTACGGCTCCAGGCGTCCGGGGACCGGGAGCAGGTCGCGTCCGTCCTCGCCGAGGCGGAGCTGCTGCACGACTTCGCCGCCCGGCACGGCCTGGCCGGCCAGATCGCGGGCGCGCGGCTGCTGCGGGCCAGCACGCACGCCATGTCGGGCGACCTGCCCGCCGCGCTCGCGGAGACGGACGCGCTGGTCGGGCTGTTGCGGACGGACGGTCCCGCCTGGCACCTGCCGCGCGTGCTCGCGCTGCGCGGCAAGATCCAGCTGGGGGTCGGTGACGCCGAGGCCGCCCACGCGAGCCTCGCCGAGGGGCTGCGGCTGGCCGCCGAGTGGCCCGCCGACACGGTCGACGCCCCGACCCTGCACGGCGAACTGGCGCAGGCGTGCCTGCGCCTTGGCCGGCCCGACGAGGCCCTGCGCCATCTGACCCGCTCGGCGGAGCTGGACCTGCGGGCGGGCAACCGGTTCGACGCGTTCTGCTCCTACAGCAACGCGGCACAGCTGAGCCTCGACCTGGGCCGGGTCGAGGACTGCATCGCCCTGCTCGACTCGGTGCTGCTGGAGCCGGACGTCGTGGACGGCGAACTGGACGACCGGCTCGTGGCCCAGCTGCGGCTGACGCGGGCCCGCGCGCTGCACGCCGGGGACGACCTGAAGGCCGCCACCGCGGAGTTCGTGGCCCTCGCGGCCGAGTCGGCCGGCTGGGACGACGACCCGGGCAGCCACGCCATGATCGCCGCGGAGACCGCCGTACTGCTCGGTGAGGCCGGGGAGTTCGGGCAGGCGCGGGAGGCCGTGGACCGGGCGCTCGCGGCCCACGCGCGCGACCCGCGGTTCGAGATGCTCAGCAACGCCCTGCGGGAGCTGGCCCGGCTCCAGGCGCACCGGCAGGGCCCGGACGGGCTGGAGGGCGCCCGCGCCTTCCTTCAGGACGCCGGCCGGGTCGCCGACGCGGCCCGCGCCGCCGGCTTCGAGGCGCACGGCCGTTCGCTGGACTCCGCCCTCGCCTACGAGCACGGGCGGGTCAACGCGTACGGGGGCGCCTACGAGGAGGCGCTGGCCGCGCTGGAGAAGGCTCTCGGGCTGCTCGGGGAACCGGGCGAGGACGCCACGGAGGCCGCCGAGTGGGCGGAGTGCGTGCGGCTGGCCGGGGTCGTGGAGGGCGTCTACCTGGAGCGCAGTGCGGCGGCGCTCGGCCGGGTCGGGGCGGCGGCGGAGCGGCTGACGGCGCTCGGCCACGGCGAAGTGGCGGAGGCGCTGACGGAGCTGGCGGAGAGGTTGCGGGACGAGGAGTGAGCGGTGCGGGAGGGGGCGGGCCGTGGCCGTGGGGCGGTCCCGCCCCCTGCCGTCTCGCCATGCGGGACGGATCACCGCCGTCCGTCCCACGCCGTGACTGTGACGGTGATCATGTTTACGCAGCGTATCTGTGCCAGTTGATGACCTTGTGTCACTCCGGCTTTGTGGCACGGACGTTAACGAGCGGCTGAACCCCTTGTGCAATCCGCGTAGACAGATCAATCTTTCGCCTGGCGACAGGACATGCGGGTCACGGCCACAGCGTCCGTGTTTGGCATGTTCCTGACATGCGTGCGTCCCGGTGATCCGGGGCGGGCGTCCGCCGTGCGGCGCCTCACCCCCAAGAGGCGCTACCCCCACACTCCCCACCTGTCGAGGAGGAACCCTCAGATGGCAGTGATGCGAAACGCCAAGCGCAGATCGATCGTCGGCGTCGGCACGGTCGCCGCGGCGGCTCTCACGGGCGGTCTGTTCACCGCTCCCGCCGCGCACTCCGCCGAATCCCCCAAGGGGACGATCGCCTACGCCGATGCGCCGAACGCGGTCGAGGGCAGCTACATCGTCACCCTGAAGCCGGGCACCAAGGCCGCGTCCACCAAGGGCAAGGGCCTGGCCAAGAAGTACGGCGCCGACGTCGGCCACACCTTCCGCGAGGCCGTCAACGGCTACACCGTGGAGGCCACCGAGGCGGAGGCCGCCGAGCTGGCCGCCGACCCCTCGGTCGCGCTGGTCGAGCAGAACCGCGCCTTCACCATCCAGGCCACGCAGACCAACCCGCCGTCCTGGGGCCTGGACCGCATCGACCAGACCGCGCTGCCGCTGAGCGGCTCGTACACCTACGACGACACCGCCGGCCAGGGCGTCACCGCGTACATCATCGACACCGGTGTGCGCATCTCCCACAGCGACTTCGGCGGCCGCGCCCGCAACGGCTACGACGCGGTCGACGGCGACTACGTCGCCCAGGACGGCAACGGCCACGGCACGCACGTCGCAGGCACCGTCGCGGGCACCGCGTACGGCGTCGCCAAGAAGGCCTCCGTCGTCGGCGTCCGCGTCCTCGACAACAACGGCTCGGGCACCACCGCCGGCGTGATCGAGGGCGTCGACTGGGTCGCCGCCAACGCGGTCCTCCCGGCCGTGGCCAACATGTCGCTCGGCGGCGGCGCCAGCACCACGCTGGACAACGCGGTGCGCAACGCCATCGCGGCCGGCGTCACCTTCGCCGTGGCCGCGGGCAACGAGTCGACGACCGCGACCGGTTCGCCGGCCCGGGTGGCCGAGGCGATCACCGTCGGCGCGACCACCTCGACCGACGCCCGCGCCAGCTACTCCAACTACGGCTCCAACCTGGACATCTTCGCGCCGGGCTCCTCCATCACCTCCGCCTGGTACACCGGCGACAGCGCCACCAACACCATCTCCGGCACCTCGATGGCCACCCCGCACGTCGCGGGCGCCGCGGCGCTGTACCTCGCGGACAACCCGTCGGCCACCCCGTCGCAGGTCGCCTCCGCGCTGGTCAACAGCTCCATCTCCGGCGCCGTCGGCAACCCGGGCACCGGCTCCCCGAACCGTCTGCTGTACGTCGGCGGCAACGGCGGCACCACCCCGCCGCCGGGCAAGACCTTCAGCAACACCGCGGACTACACGATCCGCGACAACGCGACCGTCGAGTCCCCGATCACTGTCAGCGGTGTCTCCGGCAACGCCCCGTCGGCCCTGCAGGTGCCGGTGAACATCGTCCACACCTACATAGGCGACCTCACGGTCCAGCTGGTCGCGCCCGACGGGTCGGTCTACACCCTCAAGGCGTCCGGCACCGGAGGCTCGACGGACAACATCAACACCACGTACACCGTGAACGCCTCCTCGGAGACGGCCAACGGCACGTGGAAGCTGCGCGTCACGGACAACTACTCCGCCGACACCGGCTACATCAACAGCTGGGGCCTGACCTTCTGAGGCACCGCCTCTGAGCGCCGCCGTGCTTCATCCGCCCCGGCAGGTTCCCCTGCCGGGGCGGAGTCGCGTCCGGGCACTCCCCCGGAGCGGCTTCGGCCGCCCGGGGCACCTTCCGCAGCCACCGCGCGCGTTCAGCCACAGGCTCGGCTCACCTCGCACTCCTGCCACCGGCAGACCGTCAGAACCCCGACATCTCCCACATCAGCACCTCCGCCGCCCCCTCCGCCACCGCCTCCGCGTCCTTCTCGTCCGTGAGGCGGGCCGCGTCGCCCGGGCCCAGGACCTCGCCCTCCAGGCGGACGTCACCGCGGACCACGTGGACGTAGACGTGGGGCGCCGCGGGGAGCGCCGTGCGTTCGCCGGGCGACAGGCGGCGGACGTGGAGCATCGCGCCGGCCTCCGGGAGGGCGTACGGCGTGGAGTCGGCTATGCCGCGGACGACCTCGTAGCGGGGTTCGCCGCCCGGTTCGAGGGGGGCCAGCCACATCTGGAGGAAGGTCAACGGGACCCGGGCCGCGTTGCGCTCCACGTGGCGGACGCCCGACGCCGCGCTGAGGCGCTGGACGTCGCCGGGGCGGATGACCGTCTCGTGGCCCTGGGAGTCCCGGTGGGTCAGCTCGCCGGAGATCACCCACGTGACGATCTCGGTGTGGCTGTGCGGGTGCTCGTCGAAGCCGGCGCCCGGGCCCAGGTGTTCCTCGTTGCAGGCGATCACCGCGCCGAAGCGCAGGTTGTCCGGGTCGTAGTGGGGGCCGAAGGAGAGGGCGTGCCACGATTCGATGCCCGCCGCCGGGTCTCCGCCCCTGTAGCGCTCGCTGGCTCGCCTGACGTCCATCACGCCCTCCACGGTAGGCCCTCCCGGAAGGGCCCGGGACGGCGCACGGCGGGGGCACCGGAGCCCGGACGCGGGGCACGGGCGCCGGGGCGGGTGCGACCCTGGGGCACGGCCCGCCGCCCGGATAAGGCAGTCTTGTCCCGTGCCCGAACCCGAAACCAGTACCCCCGGACCCGCCGCACGCCCCGCCCACACGCACTCCGCGACACTGAAGCGGCTGGAGCAGTCGTCCGGCTCGCTCGCCGCGCAGGCCATCGCGCGGATGGACGAGACGCTGCCCTGGTACCGGGCCATGCCGCCGGAGAACCGTTCCTGGATCGGCCTGGTCGCCCAGGCGGGCATCGCCGCCTTCACCGAGTGGTTCCGGCACCCCGACGCCCCGCAGGCCATCTCCACCGATGTCTTCGGCACCGCGCCGCGCGAGCTGACCCGGGCCATCACGCTGCGGCAGACCGTGGAGATGGTGCGGACGACGATCGAGGTGATGGAGTCCGCCATCGACGAGGTGGCGGCGCCCGGCGACGAGAGCGTGCTGCGCGAGGCGCTCCTCGTCTACGCGCGGGAGATCGCCTTCGCCACCGCCCAGGTGTACGCCCAGGCCGCCGAGGCACGCGGCGCCTGGGACGCGCGCCTGGAGTCGCTGGTGGTGAACGCCGTGCTCAGCGGCGAGGCCGACGAGGGCGCCGTGTCGCGGGCCGCCGCGCTCGGCTGGAACTCCCCGGAGCATGTGTGCGTGGTGCTGGGCACCGCCCCGGACGGGGACTCCGAACTGACCGTGGAGGCCATCCGGCGGGCCGCCCGGCACGCCAAGCTCCAGGTGCTCACCGGTGTCCTCGGCGACCGTCTCGTCGTCATCGCGGGCGGCAGCGACAACCCGCTGGCCGTCGCGAAGTCCCTGATCGGCCCGTACGCGGCCGGTCCCGTCGTGGCCGGGCCCGTGGTGCCGGACCTGCTGGCCGCGACCCGGTCCGCGCAGGCCGCCGCCGCGGGCCTCAAGGCGTGTTCCGCCTGGCAGGACGCCCCGCGCCCGGTGCTGGCGGACGATCTGCTGCCGGAGCGCGCGATCGCCGGCGACCCCTCGGCGCGCGAGCAGTTGGTGGAGGAGATCTACAGACCGCTCGAGGAGGCCGGCGCGGCGCTCCTGGAGACGCTCAGCGTCTATCTCGAACAGGCGAGCAGTCTCGAAGGCGCGGCGCGGATGCTGTTCGTTCACCCCAACACCGTTCGTTACCGGCTCCGACGTGTGACAGACGTCACCGGTTGGTCACCCTCCGATGTACGCTCGGCGTTCACCCTGCGGATCGCGCTGATCCTGGGGCGTCTGGCCGATGGTGATCTCCAGACCTAGCCTTTTGTGGGGGGTCGACAAAACCCCCTCCGGTTCTTCGTCCTTGTCCCCACGGGCGGCCGCGCCCGTACGCAAGAGAGAGTGTGAGAGTGCTCGTACTCGTCGCTCCCGGCCAGGGCTCCCAGACGCCCGGCTTCCTGACCGAATGGCTCGAACTCCCCGGCGCCGCCGACCGCGTCGCCGCGTGGTCGGACGCCATCGGACTCGACCTCGCCCGCTACGGCACGAAGGCCGACGCGGACGAGATCCGCGACACGGCCGTCGCGCAGCCGCTGCTGGTCGCGGCCGGGCTGCTGTCCGCATCGGCACTGGGTGACATCGCCCCGGGCGCGGTCGCCGGCCACAGCGTCGGCGAGATCACCGCCGCCGCCCTCTCCGGCGTCCTCGACGACGCCGCCGCCCTCTCCCTGGTCCGCAAGCGGGGTCTGGCCATGGCCGACGCCGCCGCGATCACCGAGACCGGCATGGCGGCGCTGCTCGGCGGCGACCCCGAGGTGACCGTGCCGCACCTGGAGAAGCTGGGCCTCACCCCGGCGAACATCAACGGCGGCGGCCAGATCGTCGCCGCCGGCACCATGGAGCAGATCGCCGCGCTGGAGGCCGACAAGCCCGAGGGTGTCCGCAGGGTCGTCCCGCTCAAGGTCGCCGGCGCCTTCCACACCCACCACATGGGCCCCGCGGTCGAGACGCTGGCGGAGGCCGCCAAGGCCCTCGCGCCCGCCGACCCGAAGGTCGCCTACGTGTCCAACAAGGACGGCAGGGCGGTCGCGTCCGGGGCCGAGGTGCTGGAGCGCCTGGTGGGCCAGGTCGCCAACCCGGTCCGCTGGGACCTGTGCATGGAGACCTTCAAGGAGCTCGGTGTCACGGCGCTCCTGGAGCTGTGCCCCGGCGGCACCCTGACCGGTCTGGCCAAGCGTGCCCTGCCCGGCGTCAAGACGCTGGCCCTGAAGACCCCCGCCGACCTCGACGCGGCCCGCGAGCTCGTCGCCGAGCACGCCGCCTGACGCCCTTAAGGAGCCGACCCGCATGGCGAAGATCAAGCCCAGCAAGGGCGCCCCGTACGCGCGCATCCTCGGCGTGGGCGGCTACCGTCCCACCCGGGTCGTGCCCAACGAGGTGATCCTCGAGACGATCGACTCGTCCGACGAGTGGATCCGCTCGCGCTCCGGGATCGAGACCCGGCACTGGGCCTCCCCCGAGGAGACCGTCGCCGCGATGTCGATCGAGGCGTCCGGCAAGGCCGTCGCGGACGCCGGGATCGACGCCGCGCAGATCGGCGCCGTCGTCGTGTCGACCGTGTCGCACTTCTCGCAGACGCCGGCCGTCGCGACCGAGATCGCCGACAAGCTGGGCACGGAGAAGGCCGCCGCGTTCGACATCTCCGCCGGCTGCGCGGGCTTCGGCTACGGCCTGACCCTCGCCAAGGGCATGATCGTCGAGGGGTCCGCCGAGTACGTCCTGGTCATCGGCGTCGAGCGGCTGAGCGACCTGACCGACCTGGAGGACCGCGCGACGGCCTTCCTGTTCGGCGACGGCGCGGGCGCCGTGGTCGTCGGTCCCTCGCAGGAGCCGGCCATCGGCCCGACCGTGTGGGGCTCCGAGGGCGACAAGTCCGAGACGATCAAGCAGACCTACGCGTGGGACCGCTTCGGCGGCGACCTCGCGGAGCTTCCCCGGGACAGCAGGGGCGACCTCAAGCTTCCCGCGATCACCCAGGAAGGCCAGGCGGTGTTCCGCTGGGCCGTGTTCGAGATGGCGAAGGTCGCCCAGCAGGCGCTGGACGCGGCCGGGATCAGCGCGGACGACCTGGACGTCTTCATCCCGCACCAGGCCAACGTGCGGATCATCGACTCGATGGTGAAGACCCTGAAACTGCCGGAGCACGTCACGGTCGCCCGTGACATCCGCACCACCGGCAACACCTCGGCCGCCTCGATCCCGCTCGCGATGGAGCGGCTCCTGGCGACCGGCGAGGCGAAGAGCGGCGACACCGCGCTCGTCATCGGCTTCGGGGCGGGTCTCGTGTACGCCGCGACTGTCGTTACCCTCCCCTAGGCACTCCGTGCCGGATCATCGTCCGGTACAGGAGGAAACACCGCCACACCCTCTGGAATCACAACGAAGGAGCGCCACCATGGCCGCCACTCAGGAAGAGATCGTCGCCGGTCTCGCGGAGATCGTGAACGAGATCGCCGGCATCCCGGTTGAGGACGTCCAGCTGGACAAGTCCTTCACCGACGACCTGGACGTCGACTCGCTGTCCATGGTCGAGGTCGTCGTCGCCGCCGAAGAGCGCTTCGACGTCAAGATCCCGGACGACGACGTCAAGAACCTCAAGACCGTCGGCGACGCGACCGACTACATCCTCAAGCACCAGGCCTGAGCACGCGCGGGGCGTGAGCCCCGCAAGGGCCGGGAGCTCCCCGGCCCCGCCACCCGGCGGTGGCGCCGTACGCATCCTCGTCAATCGTTGGAGAAAGAATTCCGATGAGCTCGACCAATCGCACCGTGGTCGTCACCGGTATCGGCGCAACCACACCGCTGGGTGGCGACGCGGCCTCTACCTGGGAGGGCCTCGTCGCCGGGCGTTCCGGCGTGAAGCCCCTGGAGCAGGAGTGGGCCGCCGAGCAGGCGGTCCGTATCGCGGCCCCGGTGGCCGTGGAGCCCACCGAGGTCATCCCCCGGCCGCAGGCCCGCCGCCTGGACCGCTCGGCGCAGTTCGCGCTCATCGCGGCGAAGGAGGCGTGGGCCGACGCGGGGTTCGAGGCCAAGGCCGGCGAGGACCCGAACGTCGACCCCGACCGGCTGGGCGCCGTGATCGCCTCCGGCATCGGCGGCGTGACGACCCTGCTGGACCAGTACGACGTGCTGAAGGAGAAGGGCGTCCGCCGCGTCTCCCCGCACACCGTCCCCATGCTGATGCCGAACGGCCCGTCCGCGAACGTCGGTCTCGCGGTGGGCGCCCGTGCGGGCGTGCACACCCCGGTGTCCGCGTGCGCCTCGGGCGCGGAGGCCATCGGCTACGCCATCGAGATGATCCGCACCGGCCGCGCCGACGTGGTCGTCGCGGGCGGCACGGAGGCGGCGATCCACCCGCTGCCGATCGCCGCGTTCGGCAACATGATGGCGATGTCCAAGAACAACGACGACCCCGAGGGCGCCTCGCGTCCCTACGACGCGGCCCGTGACGGCTTCGTCATGGGCGAGGGCGCGGGCGTGGTCGTCTTGGAGTCCGCCGAGCACGCCGCCGCGCGCGGCGCCCGCGTCTACGCGGAGGCGGTCGGCCAGGGCATCTCGGCCGACTCTCACGACATCGTGCAGCCGGAGCCGGAGGGGCGGGGCATCTCGCACGCCCTGCAGAACCTGCTGGACCGCACGGACCTGGACCCGGCGGAGATCGTGCACGTCAACGCGCACGCGACGTCGACGCCTGCTGGTGACATCGCCGAGCTTAAGGCGCTGCGGAAGGTGTTCGGGGACGACGCGGACCACATGGCGGTGTCCGCGACGAAGTCGATGACCGGTCATCTGCTGGGCGGCGCCGGTGGCGTCGAGTCCGTCGCCACCGTGCTGGCGCTGTACCACCGGGTGGCTCCGCCGACGATCAACGTGGAGAACCTGGATCCCGAGGCCGAGGCGAACGCGGACGTCGTGCGTGGTGAGGCGCGGAAGTTGCCCGTGGACGGGCGGATCGCCGCGCTGAACGACTCGTTCGGGTTCGGGGGGCACAACGTGGTGTTGGCGTTCCGGACGGTCTAGTCGCCCCGGGGCGGTCTCTGGAAGGGGTTCACCTCTGGGAGGTGGGCCCCTTCTGTTGTCCGCCCGTTCGCGCAGTTCCCCGCGCCCCTGGAGCCCGCGGGCCGGTGGGGGCTTGGCGCGCAGTTCCCCGCGCCCCTTCGGGGCGCGTTCCGGCGAGGCGTCCCTACACGACCTGGTGGAGCCAGCGGACCGGGGCGCCTTCTCCTGCGTAGCGGAACGGCTCGAGTTCGTCGTCCCAGGGCTTGCCGAGGAGTTTGGCGATCTCCGACTCCAGGTCGGTGTCCTCCGTGCGGGAGCGGACCAGCGCGGCGCGCAGGCGGTCCTCCGGGATGAGGATGTCGCCGTGGATGCCGGTGACGGCGTGGAAGATGCCGAGGTCGGGGGTGCAGCTGTAGCGCTCGCCCTCGGCGGTGGGGCACGGCTCGGAGGTGACCTCGAAGCGCAGCATCTGCCAGCCGCGCAGCGCGGAGGCGAGCTTGGAGGCGGTGCCGGCCTGACCCTGCCAGGAGAACTCGGAGCGCCAGGTGCCGGGGGCGGCCGGCTGGCGGATCCAGTCCAGGCTGACGCGCGTGCCGAGCACCCCGGCGACGGCCCACTCGACGTGCGGGCACAGCGCGCGCGGCGCGGAGTGCACGTACAGAACTCCACGAGTCGTCACCGGAACCTCCGGGCTGAGCGGGTCGTCTTCGATCGGGCGGAACGGTCACGGCCCGGCGGGCCGCGTTGAGGGCGAGGCTACCGTGCGACGGGGCAAGGAGTGTGACGTACCGTCCGTCCCGGTGGCGGGAAAGTCGTGCCTTTCACCCGGCAGGACGTCTGTGCGGGCGCCGGGGTTCATTCCGGACGGGCCCCCTGGGGGAGCGGGAACTCCCGTGCGTTGTTATGGGTTGGGGGGACGGCACGGACGTGGTGGGACGCTCGGGGAGGCGGCGGATGACGCAGGCGACGCGGAGGCGGGGACGCCGTGCGCGGGCCGTGCTCGCCGCGGTGGCCGCCGTCGCGTTCGGCGTGGCGGGCTGCGACACGGGCGGCGGGGAGAAGCCCGGTGCGGCCGCTTCCGGGACGCCCTCTCCCAGGCCGACGCCGCTGTGGGACACGCGCCCCGACTCGGTGGCCGCGGTGGGCGACTCCATCACCCGGGGGTTCGACGCGTGCGCGGTGCTGACGGACTGTCCTGAGGTGTCGTGGGCGACGGGTGACAGCGAGCAGATCGACAGCCTGGCCGTACGGCTGCTGGGGCGGGCCGGGGCGGCCGGGCGGAGCTGGAACCACGCGGTGACCGGCGCCCGGATGGAGGACCTGCCGGGGCAGATGGCGCGCGCGGTGAAGCGGGAGCCGGAGCTGGTGGCGGTGATGGTGGGAGCGAACGACGCCTGCCGGGTGAGCGTGGCCGCGATGACGCCGGTGGAGGAGTTCCGCGCGGACTTCGAGGCGGCGATGCGCACGCTGCGCGAGGCGCTGCCGAGGACGCAGGTGTACGTGGCGAGCGTGCCGGACCTGAAGCGGCTGTGGTCGCAGGGGCGGACCAGCGCGCTGGGCAAGCAGATCTGGAAGCTGGGGATCTGCCCGTCGATGCTGGGCGACCCGGACGCGACGGACGCGGCGGCGACCGAGCGGCGGGCGACGGTGCAGCAGCGCGTGGAGGACTACAACGAGGTGCTGCGGGAGGTGTGCGCGAAGGACCGCCGCTGCCGCACCGACGGCGGCGAGGTGTACGCGTACCGGTTCGGCACGGCGCAGCTGAGCCGCTGGGACTGGTTCCACCCGAGCGTCGACGGGCAGGCCGAGCTGGCGGAGATCGCCTACCGGACGGTCACGGCTCCAGGCCCGTGACCTATTGTTTCGCACATGAACGAACTCATCGGCACACTTTCCGATGGCACGCCGGTGCACCGCTGGACCCTGGAGCGGGCGGGCGTACGGGTGCGGATCCTGTCGTACGGCGGGATCGTGCAGGACGTCGAGGTGCCGGACCGGGACGGGCGGACCGGGAACGTGGTGCTGGGGTTCGACGGCCTGGACGGCTATCTGGCGCACCCGGCCCCCTTCCTGGGCGCGCTGATCGGCCGGTACGCCAACCGGATCGGGGGCGCCCGCTTCACCCTGGACGGCACGGAGCACGTCCTCGTGCCGAACGACGGGCCGAACTCGCTGCACGGCGGTGAGCGGGGCTTCGACAAGCGCGTCTGGGACGTCACCGAAGTCGCGCACGGGCTGCGGCTGTCGCTGGTCGCCGAGGACGGCGAGGAGGGCTTCCCGGGCCGGCTGGAGGTCACGGTGACCTACACGCTGGACGGGCGGGGCGCGCTGCACATCGCGTACGAGGCTGTGACGGACGCCCCGACGCATGTGAACCTGACGAACCACGCGTACTGGAACCTGGCCGGTTCCGGCACCGCGGGCGGGCACGAGCTGCGGGTGGCCGCGTCCCGGTACACGCCGTCCGGTCCCGGTCTGATCCCGGCCGGCGAGCTCGCGGACGTCTCCGGCACCCGCTACGACTTCCGCGAGGCGCGCAAGGCGGGCGGCGGCTACGACGACAACTTCGCGCTGGACAAGGGGGTGACGGCGGCCCCCGAGGAGGTGGCCGAGCTGTACGACCCCGCGTCGGGCCGGGTGCTGACGGTGGCCACCACCGAGCCGGGCATGCAGGTGTACACCGCGGACCACATCGGGGAGCCGTTCGAGCCGGGCGCGGGCATCGCGCTGGAGACGCAGCACTTCCCGGACTCGCCGAACCGTCCGGAGTTCCCGAGCACGGTGCTGCGGCCGGGCGAGGTGTTCCGCTCGGAGACGGTGTACGGCTTCTCCGTGCGGTAGCGGGCGGGTCAGGACCAGGCGGGTCCGGACACACATGAGCCCCGGTCCGGGGTCAGGGTCCCGGGCCGGGGCTGTACATGGGGTACCCCGCAGGACCCCGACGTTAACCGCTGACTCGCTCCGGCGGCCGGGGATCGGGGCCAGGGGAGGAATCCCGTACGAACCCTTCACATTCGGCCACGGGGTGTTCCGGCGCCGGTCGGACGGTGTCCGTCGCGCCGTGGTGTGATCCACCCCGGTCACGCGATACTGCGGGCTTCCGGCATCCACCCGTACCCCACGACGACGGAAGGCCCCCTCCTGTGATCTCACCCCGTGTGCGCATCGGTGTGCTCGGTCTGGCCCTGCTGACCGCCCTGTCCTCACCCGCCACCGCCGCCGGACCGGCGGACCCCGGTTCCGCCGCGCCGCCCACCGTCGAGGAGCTGCGGCTCGACGGGGCCGCTCCGCAGGAGATACTCCGGCGCTCCGGTTTCGACTCGGTCGCGCCGGCCTTCGCCCGCGCCTTGGAGCGGGCCCGCTCGTACGCGGAGGCGCGGCGGGTCGTGCAGCGGGAGGGCTCCGCGCTGTGGCGGCGAGCGGTGGACCGGGTGCAGGGCCGGGGCCCGGCGGGCGGCGACCTGAGCCGGGACGACGACCGGCCGCTGTACTGGGCGCGGCTCGGCATGACGCGTGAACTGCGCGGCTGGGAGCCCCGGTTCGAGCTGGACGCGGAGCGGCGGGCGCGGCTGATCGACACGCTGGAGCAGACCTCGCGCGGCCAGACCGCGATCAGGTACCCGCGCGGCAAGGGCCTGAAGCGGGTGCTCGTGACCGGCTTCGACCCGTTCACGCTGGACCGGGACATCCGTATCTCCAACCCGTCGGGGGCGGTCGCGCTGGCCCTGGACGGCACGGTGATCGAGACGGCGAGCGGCCCGGCGCGCGTCGAGACGGCCGTGTTCCCGGTGCGCTGGCGGGACTTCACCGACGGCACGGTGGAGCGGGCGCTGCGGCCGCACCTGCCGGAGGTCGACCTCTTCACCACGGTGAGCCAGGGCCGGGTGGGCCGTATCGACGTCGAGCGCACCAACGGCGCCTGGCGGGGCGGCTTCGGGGACAACGAGAACACCGGGCGGCCCGAGACCGTCCCGGTGTCCGACCCGGCCTCGCAGCCGCAGTGGACGTCGACGACGCTGCCGTACGCGGCGATCGTGGCGGCGCAGACGGGGCGGTTCCCGGTGTACGACAACACCGCCGTGACGGAGATCCCGGCAGGCGGGACGGAGCCGGTGCAGCGGCCGGACGGGCCGACGCCCGGCTCCACGGCCCGTGCCGGGGGCGGCGGCGACTACCTGTCCAACGAGATCGCCTACCGGGCGACGCTGCTGCGTGACCGGCTGGGGCTGCACGACACGCTGCCGGGCGGGCATGTGCACACGCCTGTGCTGGAGTTCGGGGCGGGCAACACCACGGAGGTCACCGACCCGCGGTTCGTGCGGAACCGGCTGGACATCGTCGCCCAGGTACGGGCGATCGTGTCCGTGGCGGTGGGGGCGAAGGGCTGACGCCTGGGCCGTGCGGCCGGTGTGGTCCCGATCGCCTCGGGGCCCGCCGGCCGCGGTTTTCCGGGGGCTGGGCCCCGGGCCCCCTTCGCGCGGTTCCCCGCGCCCCTAAGGGGCGTTGACGTCCTCCTGCCGCTTGGCGGCGCCGTCGCCGTCCTCCGTGTCCTCGCCCGTCAGGTCGCGGGCCATGAGGGTGGCGCCGGCGACCGCGCCGGGCATCAGGAACACCGCGACGAACGGCACGAGGAACGCCAGCGCGAGGGGCGTGCCGAAGCCCCAGACGAGGGTCTTGCGGGAGCGGAGCAGCGCCAGCCGCTCGCGGACCTCGACGCCGCGCCGCTGGAGGGCGACGGCGGTCAGCTCCTCGGTGAGGAAGAAGCCGGTGACGAACAAGCCGATCACCGGGACGACGGTCTGCCCGGCGACCGGGACGAAGCCGAGCGCGAACAGCAGCACCGCCCACACGGCCGCCCGCGCGACGATGCGGAGGCTGTCGCGGGCCGAGATCCACAGTTCCCGCCACAGCGGCAGGTCCGACTCGGGCGCGGTGCCGTCGGGTGAGACGTCCCGGTCGACCCTCTCGGAGAGGCTCTCGTAGAAGGGCTGCCCGACGAGCAGGGTCATCGCGGTGAAGGTGAGCACGCACAGCAGCAGGGCGAGCGCGAACAGCACGGCGGTGAGCAAGCCGCGGAAGAGGCCCGCCCAGGGGTCGGCCCAGTCGTCGGCGAACGGGGTGGCCCAGTCGATCAGGCCGGAGCCCCACAGGGCGAGGGCGACCAGGGCGCCCGCGTACAGCACCAGGGTGATCAGGCCGGGCAGCAGCCCGAAGCCGTACTGCCGGCCGTGCCGGCCGACCCACTTCTGACCCTTCAGCAAGTACCGGAACCCGGCCCCTAGATCGCGCATGGGGAGGACTGTAGCGGGACGCCTGGCGGGGGCACGGACAGGGCCGCACCCCACGTCCAAGGATGCGGCCCTCGCGGTGCGCAACGAGACGGGTTGGGCACGCGTCACGGGCGGCCCGGCCCCGTCCGCCGGCCGTCAGAGCTTGACGATCATCTTGCCCGTGTTGTCGCCGCGCAGGACGCCGAGGAAGGCGTCCAGGTTGTTCTCGATGCCCTCGACGACCGTCTCGCGGTACTTCAGCTCGCCGGAGCGGATCCAGGCGCCGACCTCCTCGACGAACCGCGGCTGCAGGTCGTAGTGGTCGCCGACGAGGAAGCCCTCGATGCGGCCGCGGGTCTGGATGAGGCGGGCGAGGTTCTTCGGGCCGGGCGCGGGCTCGGTGCTGTTGTAGACGGAGATCGCGCCGCAGACGGCGATGCGGCCGTCCCGGTTCAGCGAGCCGATGGCCGCCTCCAGGTGGTCGCCGCCCACGTTGTCGAAGTACACGTCGACGCCGTCGGGGGCGGCGGCGCGCAGCTGCTCGCTCACGGGGCCGTTCTTGTAGTTGAACGCGGCGTCGAAGCCGTACTCCTCGGTGAGGAGCTTGACCTTCTCGTCGGAGCCGGCGGAGCCGATCACCCGGGACGCGCCCTTGAGCTTGGCGATCTGGCCGACCTGGCTGCCGACGGCGCCGGCCGCGCCGGACACGAAGACGGAGTCGCCCTCCTTGAAGGAGGCGGTGCGCAGCAGGCCCGCGTAGGCGGTGAGGCCCGTCATGCCGAGCACGCCCAGGTACGCGGACAGGGGGGCGGCCTCGGGGTCCACCTTGACGGCGGCCTTCGCGTCCACGACGGCGTACTCACGCCAGCCGAGGAAGTGCAGGACGTGGTCGCCGGCGGAGATGCCCTCGGCGTTCGACGCGACGACCTGGCCGACGGCGCCGCCCTGCATGGCCTTGCCCAGCTCGTAGGGGGCGACGTAGGACTTGGCGGCGCTCATGCGGCCGCGCATGTACGGGTCGACGGAGAGGTACTCGTTGCGCACCAGCACCTGACCCTCGCCCGGGGTGCGGACCTCCGCCTCGACGAACGCGAAGTCCTCCGGCTTGGGCCAGCCGACCGGCCGGCTCGCCAGCTGCCATTCGCGTGCGGTGGCGGGGGGCGTGGGGGTGTCGGACATGAAGAGGACCTTTCCTCGAATACTTCAGTACCTGAAACAACCATGCGGCTGAACATTTCATGATGTCAAGCACATGGGTACCCTGGTGGGCATGGCCACACCCCGCACCACGCCCAGCCGTCCCGACGGTCTCACCCTGGAGGTCGTCGAACTGATCGGCGCGGTCGTGGCGCGCTACCACGAGGAGTACGAGGAGGCCGCCGCCGAGCACGCGCTGACCGGCGCGCAGGCGCGGCTGCTGAGTCTGCTCAGCCTGGAGCCGCTGCCGATGCGCAGGCTCGCGCAGCGGCTGAAGTGCGAGCCGTCGAACGTCACGGGCATCGTGGACCGGCTGGAGGCCCGCGGCCTGGTGGAGCGCCGCCCGGACCCCGCGGACCGGCGCGTGAAGCTGGCGGCGGCGACGGACGAGGGGCGGCGGGTGGCGCGCGGCCTCCAGGAGTCCCTGCGGTTCGCCCGCGCGCCGCTGGCAGGGCTGTCCGACCCGGAGCGGGTCGCGCTGCGGGACGCGCTGCGGCGGATGCTGGGGATCGAGGGCGGCTAGGTGTGTTGTCCGGGGACGTCGGTGACACGCGTGTCGGGTGCTTGAACGGGTGAGGGCCTTCGCGCTCCCCGGCGGCGCTGTCGGTGCCCCGTACTAGCGTTCCCGGTCACGGCGGTCGCGGGGACGGCTGCCGTGCCGACCGGACATCAGGAGCTGCTGAGACCATGGGGATCGCACCGACCTACGCGGACTTCTCCGTCACCCCGGCCCGACTGGCCAACGCCGACGTCACCTCGGACGGGGCCGCGTTCGCCGGGTCGCACCTGGCGGTGACCGCCGGCGGCGGCGTGACGGTCGGGTTCGAGGTGGCCGACCCGGCGGACGTGGAACAGGTGACCCTCACGGTCACCGCGCTCGTGTCCAAGTCCGGCAGTTCGCCGGGGTACGCCCCGATGGACGTGCTCGTGCAGGGCGAGCCGGTGGTGGAGGGACTCACCGTGCCCGGGGGCGGTGATCTGCCGCAGGACAACGTCTTCGCCGTTCCCGGCCACCTGCTGAAGCCGGGCGCCAACACCCTGGAGATACGGTCCTCGGCCAGGGCGCGCACCATGCTCTGGCTCTACCGGGTCACCCTGGACCCCGTGTGGGAGCGCGGCCGCTCGGAGCGCGCCCGGACGGCGGCGGCCGCCCGCGACACGGTCTTCGCCTACCGCACGGAGTCGCGGCCCGCGCACGACCCCTCCGCGGCCTGGCGGCCGGCGCCGCGGCTGGTGTTCCACGTCGACCGGGGCGAGCAGTCGCTGCCCGCGCAGCTCGGGTGGCGGGACACCGACGGCGCGGAGACCGCCGTCAGCTTCCAGTCGAACATGTCCGACTTCCACGGCTGCCGCCGTCACGCGGACGGCACGGTCCACGAGTACCGGGGACGCCTGACCGGCCGATGGTCCTCCCTGGAGGACGCCGACGAGGTGCCGCCGAGCGCCCTGCGCCGCTTCCGCACCGAGGAGGGGTGGGGCGGACGCTGGCACGCCTCCGGCGAGCTGCGGCTCCTGGTGGACGCCGGCGGGACCGCCCTGGAGCGGGCGACCTGGCGGGACCAGCGGGGCAACTCGGGTGTGGCGGTGCTGCACGCGCTCGAGGAGGAGGCGGTGGGTGAGCCCGTGCGGGGGTTCACCGGCTACTACCAGCGCCACAACGAGGGGCCGATCGGTTACCGGGGTACGGAGATCGGCCTGGGGCGGGTGTAGGACACCTGCGGGTGGACCGCGGCTGGTCGCGCAGTTCCCCGCGCCCCTGGGGGCCGGTGCCGGTTCGTTGTCCGGTGCGGGTGCGTCGGGGTTCCTCACGCCGTTCCCTGCGCCCCTGCCGGGGCGCGTTCACTGCAGCGCCCTCAGGGGCGCGGGGAACTGCGCGAACGGCCCACGACGGTCCGCAGGCGGCGCATACCTGACCGGCCGCCGCGCCGACAAGCGGGCGTAGCCCAAGACCTAGGTGCACCACCACAGGAACTTCTTGCACGTCTTCGTCGGTTCGGGTTCCGGCTCGGGCTCGTCCGTCGTGGGGTCCGGGTCGGGGGTGTCCGTGTCCGGGGGGTCTTCCGGGGACTGCTCCGGGGTCGGGCCGCCGGCCGTGGGGGTCTCGGCGGGGGCCGAGGAGGCCGTCGCCTCCGCCGACTCCGCGTCCTCCGCCTCCGCGTCCTCGGAGGAGGACGCGGAGGCCGAGGCGGAACCCGAGGCGCCGGGGCTGGGGGACGCCCCCGGCTCCCCCGGGCGCGGGGCGCTTCCGCTCGCCGACGCGCCGGGCTCGAACTCCTCCGCCCCGCCGTCGACCGACTCGTCCCCCGCCACGGCGGGACGCGGGTCGGAGCCGGGCGCGTCCAGGCCCAGTTCCGCGAGGCTCAGTCCGCCGGCCGCGAGGACGAAACCGGCGACGACCAGCAGGGTGCGGTTGCGACGGCGGCGGTGGGCGGCCGCCTTGCGGTCCCGGCGGCTCTGTCCGGCGCCCTCGTCCTCGCTCTCCGGCCGCCCGCCCCGGCGCCGGTCCGCGCGCCGGCCGCGGGGCGGTGCGTCCGCGGCCTGCTCCTCGCGCCGATCGGGGTCCTCGCGCCGATCGGGGACCTCGTCGTCCCGGCCGCCGTCGCCGCCGGCGCCGCCGTCGTCGTACCCGTCGCCCGCGTCTCCCCTCAGGGGCGGGTTTCCCCCGGGTGCGGCGGCCTGCTGGGCGCGCAGCGTCTCGACGGGCGTGCCGCAACCTGGGCATGCCAGGGCGCCGTTGAGGTGCCGTCGGCACGGGTGGCAAAAGTCCATGACGCGGGAAGGTTAGGTTCCGGTCCGGTCCGGTTCCTAGGCCTTGCTGTGAAGGTTTGGTGCGGACCCTTACGCAATGGTTTCGAAACCGGAGAAACCCTTATGTGCGCGACCCATTGACACCCCCGCCGCACCGTCCTTACTGTCTCGCCAGCATTTCGAACGTGTGACGATATATCGAACACGTCGATCCGCCGCATCACATGCCAGTCCATCACCGCAGCGAGGGGTCAACCGCCGTGCGCATCACCGGAATCAGCACACACGTGGTCGGGACGCCGTGGCGCAACCTGACGTACGTCCAGGTGCACACCGACGAGGGGATCACCGGGGTCGGCGAGACCAGGATGCTCGGCCACACCGACGCCCTCCTGGGCTATCTGAAGGAGGCCGAGGCCAACCACATTCTCGGCTCCGACCCGTTCGCCGTCGAGGACCTGGTCCGCCGCATGAAGTACGGCGACTACGGCCGCGCGGGGGAGATCGTGATGTCCGGCATCGCGGTCGTCGAGATGGCCTGCTGGGACATCAAGGGCAAGGCGCTCGGCGTCCCCGTCTGGCAGCTGCTGGGCGGCAAGGTCACCGACAAGGTGAAGGCGTACGCCAACGGCTGGTACACCACCGAGCGCACCCCGGAGGCGTACCACAAGGCGGCGCGCGCGGTCATGGAGCGCGGATACCGGGCGCTGAAGATCGACCCCTTCGGCACGGGCCACTTCGAACTCGACCACCAGGACACCCTGTACGCCGTCTCCCTGATCGAGGCGGTGCGGGACGCGATCGGCCCCGAGGCCGAGCTGATGCTGGAGATGCACGGCCGCTTCTCCCCCTCCACCGCCGTCCGTCTCGCGCACGAGCTGGCGCCCTTCCGGCCGGCGTGGCTGGAGGAGCCGGTGCCGCCGGAGAACCTCAAGGCGCTGGAGAAGGTCGCCGCGAAGGTGGACATGCCGGTCGCGACCGGCGAACGCATCCACGACCGCATCGAGTTCCGCGAGCTGTTCGAGAGCCAGGCGGCCGACATCATCCAGCCCGACGTCGGCCACATCGGCGGCATCTGGGAGACCCGCAAGCTCGCGGCGACCGCCGAGACCCACTACACGCTGGTCGCCCCGCACAACGTCGGCGGCCCGGTGCTCACCGCCGCGTCCCTCCAGGTCGGCTTCACCACCCCGAACTTCAAGATCCTTGAGCACTTCAACGACTTCGCGGACGCGGAGATCAAGAAGGTGGTCAAGGGCGCGCCCGTGGTCGACCCGGAGGACGGCTGCTTCCACCTCTCCGACGCGCCCGGCCTCGGCGTCGAGCTGGACGTGGACGCGGCCGCCGAGTTCCCGCAGCAGCAGGCCCGGTTCGACCTGTGGGCCGAGGGCTGGGAGCAGCGCAAGCCGAAGGGCACGGGACGGTGAGCACCGCCGTCGTCGTCGAGGCGCCCGGCGCCCACCGCCTGGTCCCGCACGAGCCCCGCGAGCCCGGCCCCGGAGAGGCGCTGGTGCGCGTCCACGCGGTCGGCATCTGCGGCAGCGACCGCGAGGTCTACCAGGGCAACAGGCCCGAGGGGTACGTCCGTTACCCGCTCACCCCGGGCCACGAGTGGTCCGGTACCGTCGCCGCCGTCGGTGCCGGGGTGCCCGCGGGCCTGGTCGGGCGCAAGGTGGTCGGCGAGGGTTTCCGCAACTGCCAGGTATGCGACCGCTGTCACGCGGGCGAGACCACGCTGTGCACGGCGGGCTACGAGGAGACCGGGTTCACGGAGCCCGGCGCCATGGCCCCCACGCTGACCCTGCCCGCCCGGCTGCTGCACCCCCTGCCGGACGACGCCGACCTGACCGCGGCGGCGCTGCTGGAGCCGGCCGCGTGCATCGCCGCCGCCGCGCTGAAGGCACGCGCGGTGCCGGGCGAGCGGGTCGCGGTGGTCGGCACCGGCACGCTGGGGATGTTCGCGGTGCAGTTCCTCAGGGCCGCCTCGCCCGCCGAGCTGCTGGTGGTGGGCACCCGGGACGACCGGGAGGCGCTGTCCCGGCGGTTCGGGGCCACCGACTTCCGCACCAAGGACCGGCCGCTGCCGGACGACGTGGACGTGGTGATCGAGACGGCCGGGTCCGCCGACGCGGCCCGTACCGCGGCCGGACTGCTCCGGCGCGGCGGCCGGCTGGTGCTCACCGGCATCCCGGCGCCGGGCGCGGACGGGCTGGACCCGACCGACCTGGTGGTGCGGCAGCTGGAGGTGCACACCGTGTTCGGCGCGCCGCCGGACGCCTGGGCGCACACGGTGCGGATGTTCGGCGCCGGGCTGCTCGACCCGCTGCCGCTGGTCACCCACGAACTGCCGCTCGCCGAGTTCCCGGACGCCATCGAGCTGGTGGGGTCCGGCGATCCGAAGGTGGGCAAGGTCCTGCTGCGTCCCTGAGCCCGCGCCGGTACGAGGACGGCCGACGGTCCTCGTACCGGCGCGTCACCCGCCTGTACCGCGCCCCGCCCCGAACACCCGTTCCGACGTCCCACCCCGGACCCGGCCGGCCCGTGCCGCGGACCGCGAACCTCGTCCGACATATCGAACACCGAAGGACACCCTGTGACCGACGCTTCCGCCACGGCGCCCCGAAGGCCCGGTGAGCAGGCGCTCACCGCGCTCGGCCTGGGCGCGCCCGCCCTCGACCCCGCCGACGCCTCGCCGCACTCCTTCCCCGGCGGCGGTCGCTGGCGCACCGAGGTCCCCTCGTGCGAGGGGCCCGAGGCGCTGGCGGTGGTGCTGAAGGAGGCCTCCCGCCTCGACGTGCCGGTGCACAGGATCAGCCAGGGCAGCGGCGTGTGGATGCTGACCGACGCCGAGATCACCGAGATGGTCGAGGCGACCGCCGAACGAGACATCGAGCTGTGCTTGTTCACCGGCCCGCGCGGCACCTGGGACATCGGTGGCTCAACCCGCACCGACTCGCACGGCGCCGGGCTGCGCGCCCGTGGCCACGACGCGGTGGCCGGCTGCGTCGAGGACGCGGTGCGCGCCACCGAACTGGGCGTGAAGTGCCTGCTGGTGGCCGACGAGGGCGTGCTGTGGACGCTGCACCGGGCGCGGACGGCGGGCATCCTCCCGGCGGACACCACGCTGAAGGTGTCGGCGCTCGTCGGGCCGGTCAACCCGGCGTCGTTCGCGGTGCACGAGCACCTCGGCGCGGACTCCGTCAACGTGCCCAGTGATCTGACGCTCGCCCATCTCACGGAGATCCGGCGGGTCTCGGCGGCCCCGATGGACATGTACATCGAGGCGCCCGACGACCTGGGCGGTTATGTGCGGATGTACGAGGTCGCGGAGCTGATCCGACGCGGCGCCCCGGTGTACCTGAAATTCGGGCTGGCCAAGGCGCCCGGCATCTACCCGTACGGCCACCACCTGCGGGAGGTCGCGCTGTCCACGGCGAAGGAGCGGGTGCGGCGCGGCCGGCTGGCGCTGGACCTGCTGGCGCGGCACGGCGCCGACGGCGGCATGGCGCCGCTCGGTTCGCGTCTGCCGGGCGACCTGCGCAGATTCGACATCCCGTCATAACGTTCCGGAAACTCAGCTTCACACAAGTGGACACAGCCGCGCACAATCCCACACACCCGTTGCCCGGCTTCCGGGGGTGACGCCCCCTCGGCCGCACATCACGGCACCGCCTCGCACACCGCGCCACCGACTCGCACCGAGTCACCGCCCAGCTCGACCCGCCCGACGATCAAGGAAGATCATCATGCGTAACCGCAGAGCCGCATTCGCCGCCACGGCCACCGCCGTCACCCTCGCCCTCTCCCTGACCGCCTGCGGCCAGAGCAGCGAGGGCGGCAGCGAGGAGGACAAGGGAGGCACCGAGGGAGCCACCATCGGCATCGCCATGCCGACCAAGTCCTCCGAGCGCTGGATCGCCGACGGCGACAACGTCGTGAAGGAACTCGAGTCCAAGGGCTACAAGACCAAGCTGGTCTTCGGCGAGGACGACCCCGACCAGCAGGTCTCGCAGATCGAGAACATGATCACGCAGGGCGTGGACGCCCTGATCGTGGCGGCCATCGACAACAAGTCGCTGAACAACGTGATGCAGCAGGCGAAGGACGCCGACATCCCGGTGGTCTCCTACGACCGCCTCATCCTCGGCACGGAGAACGTCGACTACTACGCCTCGTTCGACAACGAGAAGGTCGGCCAGCTCCAGGGCACCTACATCGTCGAACAGCTCGGCCTGAAGGACGGCAGCAAGAAGGGCCCCTTCAACATCGAACTGTTCGCCGGCTCCAACGACGACAACAACACCCGTTACTTCTTCAACGGGGCCATGAGCGTCCTGCAGCCCTACATCGACAAGAAGCAGCTCGTCGTCAAGTCCGGCCAGGCGGAACTCAATCAGGTCACCACCCTGCGCTGGGACGGCGGCACCGCGCAGAAGCGCATGGACGACATCCTCACCTCGGCCTACCGCAGCGACCGGGTCGACGCGGTGCTCTCGCCGTACGACGGCATCTCCATCGGCATCCTGTCCGCCCTGAAGTCGGACGGCTACGGCAGCAAGGACAAGCCCCTGCCGGTCGTCACCGGCCAGGACGCCGAGGTCGCCTCGGTGAAGTCGATCATCTCCGGCCAGCAGTCGATGACCGTCTTCAAGGACCTCCGCGAACTCGCCAAGGTCGCCTCCAACATGGTCGACGCCCTGCTCAACGACAAGAAGCCCGAGACCAACGACACCGAGAGCTACGACAACGGCGCCAAGGTCGTCCCCGCCTACCTGCTGGAGCCGGTGGCGGTGGACAAGGACAACTACAAGAAGGAGCTCGTCGACTCCGGCTACATCAAGGAAAGCGACCTCAACTGACCGCCGTAACCCACTGATTGGAAGGCACGACCATGGCGGGACCCGTCCTGGAAATGCGCTCGATCGTCAAGACCTTTCCCGGCGTCAAGGCGCTGTCGGACGTCAGCCTGACCGTCCAGCGGGGCGAGGTCCACGCCATCTGCGGCGAGAACGGCGCCGGCAAGTCGACCCTGATGAAGGTCCTCTCCGGCGTCCACCCGCACGGCACCTACGAGGGGGAGATCCTCTTCGAGGAGGAGGTCTGCCGTTTCAAGGACATCCGGGCCAGCGAACAGCACGGCATCGTGATCATCCACCAGGAACTGGCCCTGGTGCCCTATCTCTCCATCGCGGAGAACATCTTCCTCGGCAACGAACACGCCACCCGCGGCTTCATCAACTGGAACGAGACCCTCAGGCACGCCACCGAACTGCTGCGCCGGGTCGGGCTCGACGAACACCCGGAGACCCGCGTCGCCGACATCGGCGTGGGCAAGCAGCAGCTGGTGGAGATCGCCAAGGCGCTGTCGAAGAAGGTGAAGCTGCTCATCCTCGACGAGCCGACCGCGGCGCTCAACGACGAGGACAGCGGCAAACTCCTCGACCTCATCCTGCAGTTGAAGGAAGAGGGCATCACCGCGATCATCATCTCCCACAAGCTGAACGAGATCCGCAGGGTCGCCGACTCGGTGACGATCCTGCGGGACGGCCGGACCATCGAGACGCTCGACGTGAAGGCCCCGGAGACCAGCGAGGACCGGATCATCAGCGGGATGGTCGGCCGCGACCTGGAACACCGCTTCCCGGAGCGCACCCCGCACCACCCGGAGGAGGGCGCCGCGCCCGCCCTGGAGATCCGCAACTGGACCGTGCACCACCCGATCGACCAGCAGCGCAAGGTCGTCGACGACGTGTCGCTGACCGTCCGGCGCGGCGAGATCGTCGGGATCGCCGGTCTGATGGGCGCCGGCCGCACCGAGCTGGCGATGAGCGTCTTCGGCCGCACCTACGGCCGCCACGCGGGCGGCACGGTCCTCAAGGACGGCAAGGAGATCCGTACCAGAACCGTCCCCGAGGCGGTGGGACACGGCATCGCCTACGTCACCGAGGACCGCAAGCACTACGGCCTGAACCTCATCGACACCATCAACCGCAACATCTCGCTCAGCGCCCTCGGCAAGGTCGCCAAGCGCGGTGTCGTGGACGAGCACCAGGAGCGTCAGGTCGCCGAGGGTTTCCGCACCTCCATGAACATCAAGGCGCCGACGGTCTTCGAGCCGGTGGGCAAGCTGTCCGGCGGCAACCAGCAGAAGGTCGTGCTCAGCAAGTGGATCTTCGCCGGCCCTGATGTGCTGATCCTCGACGAGCCGACCCGCGGCATCGACGTCGGCGCCAAGTACGAGATCTACACGGTGATCGACCGACTGGCCGCCGAGGGCAAGGCAGTCGTCTTCATCTCCTCCGAACTGCCCGAGCTGCTCGGCATGTGCGACCGCATCTACACGATGGCCGCAGGACGGCTGACCGGTGAGTTCTCGCGGGCCGAGGCCTCCCAGGAATCGCTGATGCGTCAGATGACGAAGGACAAAGAGGTATCCCGATGAGCACAGTCACCGACAAGACCCCGGCATCCGCGCCCCCGGGCAAGAACGGTGCGGGCGGCGGTGACGGCCTGCTCCAGCTGATGCTGGACGGCATGCGCCGCAACATGCGGCAGTACGGCATGCTGATGGCGCTCGGTCTGATCGTGGCGCTGTTCGCGGTGTGGACCGACGGCGACCTGCTGCTGCCGCGCAACGTCTCCAACCTGGTGCTGCAGAACAGCTACATCCTGATCCTCGCGATCGGCATGATGCTGGTCATCATCTCCGGGCACATCGACCTGTCGGTCGGCTCACTGACGGCGTTCGTCGGCTCCATGGCCGCGGTGTTCATGGTCAGGAACGACCTGCCCTGGCCGGTCGCGGTGGTGCTGTGCCTGGCGGTGGGCGCCATCGCGGGGGCCGTACAAGGGTGGTTCATCGCCTACGGCGGCATACCGTCGTTCATCGTCACCCTCGCGGGCATGCTGACCTTCCGCGGTCTCACCGAGATCTTCCTGGAGGGCCAGACCCTCGGCCCGTTCCCCCGGGGCCTGCAGAAGATCGCCAACGGCTTCATGCCCGAGGTCGGTCCGGAGACCAACTATCACAACCTGACCCTGCTCCTCGGTCTCGCGCTGATCGCCCTCGTCGTCCTCCAGGAGGTGCGCGACCGCAGGCGGCAGAAGGAGTTCGACCTCGACGTCCTGCCCGCCAAGCTGTTCCTGCTGAAGCTCGTCGCGCTGGCCTCGGCCGTCCTCGTGGTGACGCTGCTGCTGGCCAGCTACAAGGGCGCCCCGATCGTGCTGCTGATCCTCGGCGCACTGCTCGTCGGGTTCGGCTACATGATGCGCAACGCCGTCATCGGCCGGCACATCTACGCCATCGGCGGCAACCTGCCCGCGGCCAAGCTGTCGGGTGTGCGGGACAAGAAGGTCACCTTCCTGGTCTTCCTGAACATGGGCATGCTCGCGGCCCTGGCGGGTCTGGTGTTCGCCGCCCGCTTCAACGCGGCCTCTCCCAAGGCCGGTCTCAACTTCGAGCTGGAGGCGATCGCCGCCGCGTTCATCGGCGGCGCGTCGATGGCCGGCGGTGTGGGCACCGTGCTCGGCGCCATCATCGGCGGTCTGGTCCTGGGCGTGCTGAACAACGGCATGAACCTCGTCGGCGTCGGCACCGACTGGCAGCAGGTCATCAAGGGCATGGTGCTGCTGGCCGCCGTCGGCTTCGACGTGTGGAACAAGCGCAAGGTCGGTTCGTAAGTCAGCCCGGGCCCCGCCGCGCGGCGGGGCCCCTTCCCTTCAGGGAGCCGCACTGATGGAACTGAACAGACGCACGGTCATCGCGGGAGCCGCCGCGGCGGGAGTGGCCACCACGGCCTGGGGCGGGACGGCGCACGCCTCGTCCAAGGGCCGGGGCAGGCCGGTCCGGAAGCCGTTCGGCAGGCTCGCCGACGGCACCCGGGTGGACCGCTGGACACTGGAGAACGGCGGCACCCGGATGGGGGTCCTCTCCTACGGCGGCATCGTCCACTCGCTGGAGGTCCCCGACCGGCGCGGCCGGTACGCCAACATCTCCCTCGGCCTGCGCACCCTGGAGGAGTACGTCGACTCCAGCCCGTACTTCGGGGCGCTGATCGGCCGGTACGGCAACCGCATCGGCGGGGGGACCTTCACCCTCGACGGCGCCCGGTACCAGCTCTCCGTCAACGACGGCGACAACAGCCTGCACGGCGGCGAGCGGGGTTTCGACAAGCGGGTCTGGGACGTCGAGCCGTTCACCCGCGGCTCCGACGTGGGCCTGCACCTGTACTACACGTCCGCCGACGGGGAGATGGGCTACCCGGGCACCCTGCGCACCAAGGTGACGTACACCCTCACCCGGCACGGCGACTGGCGCGTCGACTACGAGGCCGTCACCGACCGGCCCACGGTCGTCAACCTCACCAGCCACGTCTACTGGAACCTGGCCGGCGAGGGCAGCGGCAGCATCATGGACCACGAGCTGTCGATCGCCGCCTCCCGCTACACGCCCGTCGACGCGGGTCTGATACCCACCGGTGAGCTGGCGAAGGCCGCGGGCACCCCGTTCGACTTCCGCCGCGCCAAGCCGGTCGGCCGGGACATCCGCACCGCCCACCAGCAACTGCTGTACGGGCAGGGATTCGACCACAACTGGGTGCTGGACAAGGGCATCACCGCCCGCCCGGAGCACGCGGCGACCCTGCGTGACCCGGGCTCGGGGCGCACCCTGCGCATCGCCACGAACGAGCCGGGCCTGCAGTTCTACTCCGGCAACTTCCTCGACGGCACCCTCGTCGGCAGCGGCGGCCGGGTGTACCGGCAGGGGGACGGGCTGTGCCTGGAGACCCAGCACTTCCCGGACTCCCCCAACCGGCCCGCGTTCCCCTCGACCGTGCTGCGGCCGGGCGAGACGTACCGGACGACGACCGTGCACACCTTCGGGACGTGAGCCGCGCGCCGGTGGGAACGCTGCGGTGCGAGCGCTGCCGTGCGAGCCCCACGGTGTGAGCGGTTTCGGTGTGAGCACGCTCACAAGGCGTCCTCACATTTTCCTCACACGTGCTGAACGGCGCCCCGCTCGGCTCCGTACTCCTGGGTGGCCCGTGCTCCCCCGCGCGGGCCGCCCAGGCATGACGGGCCCGTCACGTCCCCGGCGGGCCCGCCGCACACGGAGGTTCCCTTGCCCGACAACGTCACCTCGCTGTTCCGCAGCACCGCGGCGCACAGCCCGTCGATGGCGGCGCTGACGAGGGAGAGCGACGGGGCCGGCCCGGTGGACTTCTGCATTCCCTGCAACCCGTACTTCCCCACCCCCGCCATGTTCGAGGAGATGGCGGCCAGGCTGCGCGACATCATCACGTACTACCCGAGCAGCGCGGACACCATCACCGCCGAGCTGTGCGGGCTCCTCCAACTGCCGCCGCAGTGCGTGGCCATGGGCAACGGCTCGACGGAGCTGATCACCTGGATCGACCATCTGCTGGTGCGCGAGTCGCTCGCCGTGCCCGTGCCGACGTTCGGCCGCTGGACCGACCAGCCGATGGAGACCGGCAAGCGGGTCGACATGTTCCCGCTCCAGGAGTCCAGCGGCTTCGCCCTGGACCTCGCGCAGTACGCCGAGTTCATCCGCGCCCGCGGCACCAGGGTCGCCGTCATCTGCAACCCGAACAACCCCGACGGCGGCTTCCTGCACAAGCACGCGGTCGTCCAGTTCATGGACGCCATGGCCGACCTGGACCTCGTGGTGATCGACGAGTCGTTCCTGGAGTTCGCCGACGCCGAGAACGAGCCGAGCGTGGTGCAGGAGGCGATGCTGCGCCCCAACGTCATCGTGCTGCGCAGCCTCGGCAAGAACTTCGGCCTGCACGGCATCCGCTTCGGCTACCTGGTCGCCAACCCGGCGCTGGCCGGGCGGGTGCGCTCCATGCTGCCCAAGTGGAACCTCAACTCCTTCGCGGAACACGTGGTGTTCATGCTGAAGGAGCACGGGGCCGAGTACGCGCAGAGCCTGCACCAGGTGCGCCGCGACCGGATGGACATGTCCGGACAGCTCTCCTCGCTGCCCGGCCTCACGGTCTACCCCTCGCAGGGCAACTTCCTCTTCGTGCGCCTGCCCGTCGGCGCCGAGGGGACCGTGGTGCGGGACCGGCTGCTCACCGAGCACCGGATCCTGGTGCGTGAGTGCGGCAACAAGATCGGCTCGTCCAGCCGCTTCCTGCGTCTCGTGGTGCGCCCCCAGGTCGACGTCCGTCGCCTGGTGACCGGCCTGGAACAGGTGCTCTACGGGACGTCCAGGAGGGGAGCCGCCGTGCCCGAGCAGGCCACAGGGACCGCCTACAGCTCGGGCACGGCGGCGGTGGACCGCCTGGTGACCCAGACCAACGGGGCCGGGACGCGCGGCCTCGCACAGGCCGCCGGCGCCGGCATGCCGCTCCCCGCCGCCGCGTCCGCCCCTGCGGTGGGCCCGGGCGGCGGGATGCCGGTGCCGGCCGCGGCGGGACTGCCGCAGCCGGAGCCGCAGCCCGTGCCGCAGGAGGCGCCCCGGCCGCAGCCCGCCCCCCAGCCCGTCCCTCAGCCGGTTCCCGTACCGCAGCCCGCGCCGCAGCCGGTTTCCGTGCCCCAGCCGCAGCAGCTCCCGCAGCCGGCGGCGTACCCGGAGCCGGCCCCGCAGCCCGCCCCCGCCGCGCCGCCCCTCGCCCCCGCGGCCGCGTTCGCGGCGCCCGCACCCGCGCCGATGCAGGTACCGCCGGCCACCGGGCCCACCCCGCCCGGCGTCCCGGCGCGCGGCGGGCTGACGGCCGCCCAGGTGCGCGGCACCGACGGGCTGTCCATGGCCCCGGCGACGGGCTGGCCGGGGGCGCAGAGCTGGCCCGACGCGGCGGGGATGGGACAGGCGGCGGGCTGAGACACCCCGGCCGGGCGCCGGCGTCGGTTTCCCTTACCGCTCCGCCGACGTCTCCGTCGGGGTCGGGCAGGGGGCGTCGGACGGCGAGGCCGTGGGCTCGGGGCCGGGGGCGGTCGGCTCCGGGGAACAGGGGGGCGAGGTGGTCGGGTCCGGTGAGGGCTCGGCGCTCCCGGTCGGGGACTCGGCGGGCGGTTCCGTGGGCTCCTGGCTCGTCGGGGGGGCCGACGGCGTGGGGGTCGGGGACGTGCTGGGCCCGGGGGACGGCGATGGGGGTTCCGGGCTGCCCGGGACGGACGAGGAAGGACGCGGGGACGGTCCCGTGCCGCCGGTGGGGCTCGGCTGCGGTCCGATGACGACGCCTCCACCGCTTCCCCCGCTGCCGCTGCCGCCGTCGACCGGTTCGGTCGCCGGGGTGTCGCCGCCCGCGCCGGGGCTGCGCGGGACGACGCCCTCGCCGTCGGGTACGGCGTGCACCCCACGGCTGTAGAACGCCAGCCAGTACCGGACGAGACGCAGGTAGGAGCGGGAGTGGTTGTAGCTCAGGACCGCCCGGTCCAGGTCCGCCGGGCGGCGCAGGTCCCGCTCGCCGGCGCACAGGTAGTGGCCGGCCGCCAGCGCCGCGTCGAAGATGTTGTTCGGATCGGCGCGGCCGTCGCCGTTGCCGTCCGTGCCCCAGCGGGCCCAGGTGGACGGCAGGAACTGCATCGGGCCTACGGCGCGGTCGTAGACGGTGTCGCCGTCGTGGGCGCCCCCGTCCGTGTCCCGGATCAACGCGAAACCCCGTCCGTCGAGGGGCGGTCCGATGATACGGCCGAGCGTCGTGCCGTTCCCGTCGACCGCGCCGCCGCGCGCCTGCCCGGACTCGACCTTGCCGATGGCGGCCGGCAGCTCCCAGGGCAGTCGGCAGCCCGGATCCGTCCTGGCGACCGAGGACTCGGCGGCGCGGTAGGCGCGCAGCACGGTGGCCGGGATGCCCGACTCGGCGCGGACCTGCCGATGCAGCACGGGTGAGGCGGGCGCGGGCGTCGCGGTGCGAAGGGGCGGGAGCTCGGTGTGGTACGAGCCGTCACCCGGCGGGGCGAGCACCGCGTACGGGTCGCCCGCGGGCGCCGGCCGCCCGCCGTCGCCCGCCGGTTCGGCCCGGGCCTTCGTGCCGTCCCGGACGAGAGCCGGCCCCTGCGAAGCGGTCAGGGCCGCCATGGCCGCCACGGCGAGCGCACTCGCACGCAGTCCCCTGCGGGCCCGGCCGGAGTACCGGCGTCGGGATCGTCGAACGGACATGGGCGTCACTCCTGTCGGATCCGGATGCGGTGCGATGTCCCTGCGGGTGCGGGCGTGCGGGGTGCGGGGTGATGCGGTGCCTCTGCGGGCGCGGACGTGCGGGGTGGTGCCGTGCCTTTGCGGGTGCGGGCGTGCGGGGTGGTGCGTCGCCCCTGCGGGAGCGGACGTGCGGGGTGCCGGGTGATGCGATGTCCCTGCGGGTGCGGGCGTGCGGGGTGGTGCGGTGCCTCTGCGGGTGCGGGCGTGCCGGGTGGTGCGGCGCCCCTGCGGGCGCGGACGTGCGGGGTGCCGGTGGTGCGGGGAGCCTGTGGTCGCGGGGCGTTCGGGGTGCTGCCAGGTGGTGTGAGGGCCTGGGTGCGGGCGGTGCGGGTGCCGGTGGTACCCGGAGGTGCGGTGTGTGCGGGGTGCCGGGCGGTGCCGGGGGCCTGCGGTGTTCGGCGGTCCGGTGGTGGGGACGGTGCGGGTGGCCGGCAGGGGCGGGCGGTGCCGGTGAAGCGCCTGGGGTGCGGGGCGGGCGCCGAGGCCGCCCGCGTCGCCCTGCGGCTAGGTGCGACCGAAGGTGTCCAGGGCCGTGACGAGCCAGCGGCCGTCACGGTGCACGGCGTCCACCGCGAGCATCGCCGCCGCGTACACGCCGTCGTCCTGTTCCGCCTCCGCCTTCCCTCCGGCGGTGGCCACGCTGCTCTGGTCGGCGTAGACGAGCACCCGCGCCCGGTCGCCGTCGATCCGTTCGACCGCGGTCTCGGTGACCGCCGTGGTGATCACCGCCTTCCGCGCGTCGGCCCGCTCACGGACGTCGGTGAACAGGTCCCGGTGCTGGGCGACGGCCTTCCCGGTCAGGAGATCCTTCGCGGCCCTGTCGAAGGCCGCGGGATCCGCGTGGTCGTAGGAGAACAGCCGGTCGACGGCCTCGGCCACCTGCCCCTTGACCTCACTGGTGCGGGCGACGTCGGTCAACGCGGTGTTGCTCCGCGCGGGTTCGGCGCGCAGCGACTCGGCCTCCGCGTGGGCCCAGCCCGCGAAGGCGCCGAGGAGCACGGTCAGCCCGCAGAGCGCCACCAGGCCCCAAGGGCGGCGCGCGCGGGGCCGGGCGGGGCCGCTCGCCCTCTCCGCCGTCGCTTCGGGCCCGCGGGGCGCGGCCGCACGGCGCGTGCCGGGCCGGACCTCCACGACCCGCGGGCGGGCGGCGCGGGCCTGGCGGAGTCGCTGGCGGTTGATGTGGTGACGGGTCGTCGACATGGTGGGTGTCCTCCTCGCTGCGGCCGGCCGGCACGGTGCGGTAGGGGCCGGTCAGCCGGCCGGTGCGCCGCCGACGGGGGCCTGGCCGAGAGCGCTCAGCTTCCAGCGGCCGTCGGTCCGGGTGAGTTCGCCGAGCATGCGGCTGTCCTTGTCGGTCCGGGTTCCGTCGGCCGCCCGGACGGTGACGCGCAGGGCGACCAGCACGCGGGCACGCCCGGCCCGGTCGTCGAGTTCGGTGACGGCTCCGGACAGCACCCGGGCCGTGCTGACCGTCTCCGCCTCCTTCACCTGGCCGGCGAAGGCGTCCCTGCCGGCGGTGAGTTGCTCGCGCAGCTCTCCCGTCGTCGACGCCTCCCAGAGGTCGAGTCCCCGGTCCAGGTCACGGTGGTCGAGGGTGTTGAGGTTCTGCACGGCCTGCTCCCCCGCGGCGAGCGCCCGGTCCCGCTGCACGGCGTAGGCGGCCCGGTCGTCGTGGGCCGCGTCGTACCAGTCCTGGCCCGCCCACGCGGCGAAACCGCCGGCGACGAGGGCGAGGGCGAGGGCCGGCGCGTACGGCGTCCGCAGACGGCGCGGCACGCGGCGGCGGGCCGGTCGTTCCATGAGGTGCTCCTGTCTCCCGCGCATGTCAGCGGGGTTCGATGTCGACGATCCGCCACCGGTCGTCCTCGAGCCGTGCCGTGACCGTGAGCTGCGCCGCCGCGGTGGTCGCCGCGTCCTCGCCGCGGCGGGAGGTCTGGTCGAGGAAGACCAGCAGGCGGGCCCGGTCGCCGTCGAGTTCCACCACGCCGGTGCGGACGGCGCGGGTGCTCAGGGTGACGCGCTGTGCGGTGAGGTCCTCGCGGACGCGGTCGAAGAGGGCGGTGTACTGGCGGGCGGCCTTCCCGTCGAGGGCGGTGCGTGCGGAGCGCTCGGTGGCGGCGGTGCCGTCGGGCGTGTAGGAGAAGATCCGGGCGAGGGCGTTGCCGACGTCCCCGGCGACCCGGCTGGTGGCCTCGGTGTCGGTGAGCGCCCGGTTGCGGGCGGACTCGTCCGACCGCAACTGGTGGGCCGCGTGAAGGAAGCCGCAGCCGCCGAGGACCAGGACCGCGGTGGTCCCCGCTGCCACGGCCCGCAGGCGCGGGCCCCGCGAACGGCTGTCGCGTGGACGGCCGTTCCCCGGACGCCCGCCGGGGCCGTCGCCGGGCTCTGCCCCGGACGGCTCCTCGCGGCGCCCGGCGCCGGGCACGGCCCCGGAGGACCGCTCGTCCAAGGCGTCGGCCTCGGCGGACGCGTCCTCCGGCACGTCGACGCCTGGCTCCGCCTCCGGGGCCGGCGTCTCCGGTCTCTCACCGGCGGCGTCCCGTCCCGAACCGGGCTCGCGGGCACCGGCCCCGCGGGACAGCCACGTCCGTGTCATCGGTCCCCCTCCTCCCTCTCCCCCTGGACCGGGACGGCGCTGAGCGCCTTCACCTTCCAGACGTCCTCGCCGGTGCGGGTCAGGACCGCCTCCAGGCGCTTGCGGTCGACGGCCGGCTTCCCCGCCCCGGCCGGGGTGGTCTCGACGCGGACGGTGGCGATGAGCTTCGCCGTGCCGGAGCGGGTGTCGAGCGCCGTGACGGCGGCCTCGGTCACCGTGCCGCGCGCCGAGGCGCCCGCCCGGGCCGCGGTGGCGCCGAGCTCCTCGCGCAGCGGCCCGGTGGAGACGCCGCGCCAGTCCCGGACGCTCCCCTCGGCACGCTGCCGGGTGGAGGCGTCGATCGTGGTGAGCACGGCGAGGGCCCGGCGCCCGTCGGCGAGCGCCGTGTCCCGTTCCCTGCCGTACGCGAGACCGTCGTCGGCGCGTGCCTGGGCGTACGTCCAGGCGCTCGTGCCGCAGAAGCCGAGGGCCAGGGCGAGTCCCGCCCCGGCGAGGATCCGGGCCCGCCTCATCGGGTGCCTCCCGTGGCGGGCGCGAGGACGTGCGTCAGGTCGCGCGGCGCCTCGCCGCTCTGTCCGGGCAGGGCGAGCGCGCCGGGCGGCGCCGCACCGCCGGACCGGCGCGCCGTGCCGTCGCCGCTGCCGCTGCCGCTGCCGGAGGGCAGGGAGCCGGGGCGGGCCGGTTCGGGCGCCGCGCCGCCCTTCGGGGCGTTGGCCGCGCCGCGCACGTTCTTGCCCGTGGACGGCTGGGCGGTGCAGCCCGCGCCGGTGTTCAGGGGCGGTGCGGTGCCGAGGTCGAGGCCGTTGCGGTAGCGCGTGGCGCCGTACCCGACGGTGCAGGGCAGGGGGTCGAAGAAGGTGACGGCCATGCCGAGGTTCAGCTTCCCTCCGTCGACGGCGGTGGAGCCGGCGGAGACGACCGCCGGGTAGGTCACGAGCAGTTCCTCGATGCCCCGCTGCCGGGTGACGGCCACCTCGGCGGTGGTGAGCAGGTTGGCGAGCACGACGCCGAGGCTCGGGTCGAGGTCCCGCAGCACGCCGCTGACCTGGGTGGCGGCCTCCGGGGTGACCGCGAGGAGACGGCGCAGGTCGGCGTCGGACCCCTTGAGGGCGCGGGCCAGCTCCTCCGCGCCCCGGGCGAAGCCGCGGATCGCCGCGCCCTCCTGCGCCTGGGTGCGCAGCACGGTCTCGCCGTCGTTGATGAGGAGGACGGTGGACGGCAGAGCGCGGTCGGCGGCCTCGACGAAGTCGCTGCCGCTGTCGAGCAGCACCTGGAGGTCGTCGCCGTGCCCCTCGAAGGCCTCCCCCAACTCGTCGACGACCGTGCGCAGATCGTCCTGCGGCACCGACCGCACCAGGTCGTCCACACTGGCGAGGACGTCGGTGACGGGGGCGGGCACCTGGGTGTCCGCCTGGTCGATGCGGGCGCCGTCCGTCAGGTAGGGGGAGCCGTCACTCTCGGGCCGCAGGTCGATGTACTGCTCGCCCACGGCGGAGAGCGCGGCGACCACGGCCTTGGTGTCGGCGGGGATGCGGGGCGCCGACTTCTTGATCCGCAGCTCGGCGACGACCCCGTCGTCGGTGAGGCGGACAGGGCCGACGCGGCCCACCGAGACGCCTCGGTAGGTGACGTCGGCGTGGGTGAACAGGCCGCCCGTGCGCGGCAGTCGCACGTCGACGGTGTAGTGGTCGGCGACGCCGACGTAGCGGCCGAGGTCGGCGTAGCGGATGCCCAGGTAGGACAGGGCGAGCACGGCGACGAGGAGGAAGGCGAGGTTCTTCAGCCGTACGGCGAGGGTGATCACGAGCCGTCACCCGCCTCCGGGGACGCCGGTGCGGTGCCCGCGCCGGCGGTGGTCGCGGACACGGAGGGCAGCGGCAGCGGGGACGAATCCCGCGACGGGGAGCCGGAGGAAGCGGCCGGGTCCGCCGAACCTCCCGTCTTCCGGCCGCTGTTGCCGGAGGGGCGTCCCTCGCCGGCGGCGCCCGCCCCGCCGCGCGCCGCGGGGGCGGGGCCCGTGGAGGGGAGCGGGTCGTCGATCGGCGGGATGACCTCGGTTCCCGGCACGGCGACCACGCTCAGGTAGGCGTTGAGGTAGTCGCCCTTCACGCCGCTCAGCACCTCGTCGGTGAACGGGTAGGTCACCAGCACCTGGAGCGCGTCGGGCAGGTCCGCGCCGGCGTCGGCGAGTTCCTTCAGCGTCGGCGCGAGGGCTCTGAGGTCGGCGATCATGTCGTCCTTGCTCGCGGCGACGGTGGACACGGCGACGCCGGAGAGCGTGTCGAGGGAGCGCAGCATGGTGAGCAGGGAGCCGCGCTGTCGCTCCAGTGTCCTCAGTCCGGGCGAGAGGCCGGTGAGGACGGTTCCGACGTCGTCCTTGCGGTGGGCCAGGGTGGAGGAGAGCCGGTTGACGGCGTCGAGCGCGTCGGTGATGTCCCCCCGGTGGTCGTCGAGGTCGGTCACCAGGGTGTTGACCCTTCGGAGCATGGAGCGGACCTCGGGTTCCCGGCCGCCGAGCGCCGCGTTCAGTTCCCGGGTGATGGTGCGGAGCTGGTTGACGCCGCCGCCGTTGAGCAGCAGGGACAGCGCGCCGAACACCTCCTCCACCTCGGTGCTGCGGCTGGTGCGGGACAGCGGGATGACGCTCCCGTCGGAGAGCCGGCCGTTCCCGCCGCCGGGCGGGGCGGCGAGCTGCACGTACTTCTCGCCCAGGAGGCTGGACTGTCCCAGGCGCGCGGTGGCGTCGGCGGGCAGCCGCACGTCGCCGTTGATCCGCATGGTGACGCGGGCCGTCCAGTCGTCGCCGAGTTCGATGCGGCTGATCCGGCCGACGGCGACGTCGTTGACCCGTACCGCGGAGTGCGGGACGAGGCTGAGGACGTCGTCGAGTTCGGCGGTGACGGTGTAGGGACGGTCGCCGAGGTCGGCGCCGCCGGGCAGCGGCAGGTCCTCGACGCCGCCGAAACCGCGGGGCAGGACGGTGACGCCGCCGACGGCGAGGGTGAAGCCGAGGGCGAGGGCGATCAGTCCGGCCATGGTCAGGCCCGCCACCCGGCCGGTGGTGAGGGCGCCGCGTCCGAGCGCCGAGGCGGCGCGTTCGCCGGTCCGGGTGCCGCGTCTCATCTCTCCCCCTTCCGCTCGGCGGCGGGTGCGTCGCCGCTGACGGCGGCGCCGGTGGCGGGCAGCGGCAGCAGGGGGCCGCCCATGCTGATCTCGTTGAGGTTCGCGCGGCCGTCGAGGGTGCGGGTGTCGGGGTTGTAGGCGTTCACGACGTTGCCGGCGGCGAGCGGCGCCACGTCCAGGGCCTCGGCCAGCGAGACCCGTTGCTCGACGAGGGTGCGGGTGAGGGGGACGAGCCGGTCGACGTTCTTCTTCAGCTCGCCGCGGTTGTCCTCGATGAAGGTCTTCACCTGGCCGAGGGCCTTGCCGAGTTCGTCGAGCGCGCCGGTGAGGTCGTCCTTGTTGTCGGCGAAGAAGCCGACGACCTCGTCGAGGCGTTCCTGCGCGGTGCGCACGTCGGTGTCCTTGTCCTTGAGCATGGTGGTGAAGGTCTGGAGGCTGCGGAGCGTGCGGAACAGGTCGCCGCTGCTGCCGTCCAGGGTCTTGGCCGCCTTGCCGAACTCCTCGACGCCGTCGCCGACGGCCTTGCCGTTGCCGTCTAGGTTGGCGGCGCCGGTCCGCAGCAGTCCGGAGAGGGCGCCCTCGGCGTTGGCGCCGTCCGGGCCGAGCGCGTCGGCGAGTGAGGTGATCGAGTCGTAGATCTGGTCGATCTCGACCGGGACGCGGTTGCGGGATGCGGGCAGGACGGCGCCGTCGGCGAGGGCGGGACCGGTGCTGTGGGCGGGGGTGAGCTGCACGTAGCGGTCGGCGACGACGCTGGGGGCGACGACGACGGCCCGCGCGTTCTCGGGAACCTTGGTCCCTTCGTCGAGGCGCAGGTCCACGCGGACGGTGGTGCCCTGCGGCCGCACCGATTCCACCTCGCCGACCCGCACGCCGAGGATGCGCAGGTCGGATCCGGCGTGGACGCCGACGACGCGGTCGAAGTAGGCGGTGAGGCGCAGGCCGTCGGGGGTGAGGGCCGAGGCGGCGGCCAGTCCGCCGGCGGCCAGCACGACCAGGGCGAGCAGTCCGCCGAGGATCTTTCTGCGTCGGGTCATCGCTCACCGCTCCCCCGCGCCTTGTCCGACTGTTTCGGCGGCAGGCATCCGCTCTCGGGCCGGGACGTCTCCGGCAGGTAGTCGGGGGGCACGACGCCGCACAGGTAGCTGTCGAACCAGCGCCCGTTGCCCAGGGTGTTGCCGACCAGCCGGTAGTACGGGCCGACCAGGGCGAGCGTCCTGCCGAGCTGGTCGTTGTTCTTCTCCAGGACGCCGGTCACCCGGCCGAGGGCCTTGAGGGTGGGGCCGAGCTGCTTCTCGTTGTCCTTCACCAGGCCGCGCAGTTCGGCGCCGAGGTCGCGGCTGCCCTTGAGCAGGGCGCTGATGGCGGCCCGCCGCTTCCTGAGTTCGCCGAGCAGGGAGCCGCCGTCCTCGATGAGGGTCTCGAAGCTGGACTTCTTGTTCTCCAGCGTCTTGCTGAAGCGGGCGCTGCCCTGGAGGAGCCGGGAGAGTTCCGCGTCGCGCTTCGAGACGGAGCGGGACAGGTCGGAGAGGCCGGTGGCGGCCTTGCCGACGTGGGGCGGTGAGTCCTTGAAGGTGTCGGAGATGGTCTCGAAGCTCTCGGCGAGCCGGCGGGTGTCGATGGCGTCGACGGTGCCGCTGAGGTCCTGGAAGGCCTGGGTGACGTCGTAGGGGGAGGTGGTGCGGGACGACGGGATGCGGCTGCCCGGGTCCTGCGGCCGGGAGCCGAGCGGGTCGACGGCCAGGTACTTGTCGCCGAGGACGGTCTTGACGGCGATGGCGGCGGTGCTGCGGTCGCCGATCCAGGCGTCCTCGACCTCGAAGGACACCTTCACCTTGGCGCCGTCCAGTGCCACGCCGGTGACCTGGCCGACCTTCACGCCGGCGATGCGCACCTCGTCACCCTCGTCGAGGCCCGCGGCCTCGGTGAAGTCGGCGCTGTAACCGGTGCCGCCGGTGAAGGGGAGCCGGTCCGCGCCGTAGGCGAGGCCGCCGAGCAAGGTGAGGGCGAGCAGGCCGGCGAGGCCGACGGCGACGGGGTCGCGGTCCCTGACCGGCTTCCTGCGCGGGCGTCTCATCCGCGGCACCTCGATTCGGTGACGGCGATGCCGGTCGGGGGTTCGGAACCGTCGGAGGTGGTCACGCCGCTCACCCGTGCCTCGCAGAGGTACAGGTTGAACCACGATCCGTAGGAGGACAGCCGGGCCAGGGCGGTCATCTTGGCGGGGGTGCGCTCGAGGAAGTCCTCGATCTGCGGGGTGTGGTCGCCGAGGTTGCGGGAGAGGCGGCCCAGTTCGCGGATGTCCCGCTTCAGGGGCGCGCGCCCGTCGTCGAGGAGGTCGGCGGTCACGGTGGTCAGGTCGCCCATGGCCGCGACGGCCCGGCCGAGGGGCTTACGGTCCTCGTCGAAGCCGGAGACGAGTGCGCGCAGGGTGACGACGAGGTCGTCGAAGCGGTCCTCGCGGTCGTTGAGGGTGTCCAGGACGGTGGTGAGGTTCTTCACGACCGCGCCGATCACCTTGTCCTTGGCGGCGACGGTGGTGCTGAGCGAGCCGATGCGGCGGATCAGGCTGTCGACGGTGGCGCCCTCGCCCTGGAGGACCTGCACGATCGATCCGGCGAGTTCGTTGACGTCCTTCGGGGAGAGCCCTTCGAACAGCGGCTTGAAGCCGTTGAAGAGGAGGGTCAGGTCGAGCGCGGGGGTGGTGCGGTCCAGCGGCACGGTGGCGCCCTCCTCCAGGGTGCCGCCGAGGTCGCCGCTGCCGCGTCCGAGGGACACGTAGCGCTGGCCGACCATGTTGAGGTACTTCACCGCGGCGGTGGTGGAGCGGGGCAGCCGGCGGTCCTCACCGACGGTGAACGTGACCTGCGCGAGCCGCCGTTGGACGACCCGTACGTCGGTCACCTCGCCGACCGTCACGCCGGAGACGCGCACGCTGTCCCCCTCCCGGAGCCCGGTGACGTCGGTGAAGAGGGCCTTGTAGGCGCGGCCGCCGCCCGTGCCGGAGCCGGCGACGCCGAGGCCGAGCAGGGTGGTGGCGAGGGCGGTGACCACCACGAAGACCAGGGACTTCAGCAGGGGGCCGGTCAGCGGGCGCCGCCGGGTGTGCCCGGTGTCGGCACTGGTCATCCGAGGGTCACCTCCGTACCGCGGTAGACGGGGCCGACGAGGAGGGTGCTCCAGTCGGGCAGGTCGCCGGGGGCCGTCCCGGCGGCGGGCGCGAGCAGTTCGTTGACGAGGTCGTTCTCCGCCGGGGAGTTGGCGGGCCCGAGGGCCTCGGCGGACGCGGCGGACGCGGCCCGCGCGGTGGGCCGGGGCAGCGCGCCGACGTAGGGCACGGAGGGGCAGCGCGGGCCGCCGCCCGCGTCGTACACCGGGGTGTCGCGGCCGGGGCGGTAGGCGCCGCGCGCGGCGACGGAGGTGACGTCGACGTGGATGCCGGGCCGGCCGGTGCCCTTGCCGAGCGCCCGGTCCATGGCCGGGACGAACTCGGCGAGGGTGCGCAGGGTGCACGGGAAGGAGGAGGAGTACTCGGCGAGCAGTTCGAGGGTGGGCCGGCCGGTGGCGGCGAGACGGATGAGGTTGTGCCGGTTCTCGCGCAGGAAGGCCGTCAGGTCCTCGGCCGTCCGGGTCGTGGCGCCGAGGGCGGTGGCGAGTTCGGCCTCCTTCTCCGCGAGGGTGCCGCTGGTGGTGGTGAAGTCGGTGAGCGCCGTGAGGATGTCGGGCGCGGCGTCCGCGTAGACATGGCTGACCTTCACGAGTTCCCTGAGGTCGCGGTTGAGGGCGGGCAGGTGCGGGTTGAACTCGGCCAGGTGCCGTTCGAGCCGGCTGAGCGTCCGGCCGAGCTGGTCGCCTCGCCCTTCCAGGGCCTGGGAGACGGCGGACAGGGTCGCGGCGAGCTTCTGCGGCTGGACGGCGGTGAGCATCGGCAGGACGTCGTCGAGCACCTGCTGGAGTTCGACGGCGTTGGCGGAGCGGTCCTGGGGGATGACGGCTCCGGCGGCCAGCGGCTCGGGCGAGGGGTTCTCGGGCGGCACCAGGGCCACGAACCGCTCGCCGAACAGTGTGGTCGGCAGCATCTGGGCGCGGACGTCGGAGGGGACGGCGTCCAGAGTGCCGGGCTTCATGGCGAGGGTGAGGCGGGCGCCGTCGCCGGTGGCGTCGACGGCGCGGACCTCGCCGACGACGACGCCGCGCAGTTTCACCTCGGCGCCCGGGTGCATCTGGTTGCCGACGCTGCCGGTCTCGACGACCAGCGGGTCGGACGCGGTGAACTTCTTGTCGTAGACGGCGACGGCCAGCCAGATCAGCAGGGCGGGCACCAGCACGAACACCACTCCGGCGAGCCGGCGGCGCAGCGTGTGTCCTCGCACTTCCCAGGGTCCGCTCATCTCACCCCGCCACCTTCACGGTCGTGGTCGCGCCCCACAGGGCGAGCGACAGGAAGAAGTCGGTGACGCTGATCAGGACGATGGCGTTGCGCACGGACCGTCCGACGGCGACGCCGACGCCGGCGGGGCCGCCCGAGGCGCGGAACCCGTAGTAGCAGTGGGCGAGGATCACCATCACGCTGAAGATCAGGACCTTCAGCACGGAGAGCAGCACGTCCGTCGGGGACAGGAAGAGGTTGAAGTAGTGGTCGTACGTGCCGCGTGACTGGCCGTTGAACAGGACGGTCACGGAGCGGGAGGCGACGTAGGAGGAGAGCAGCCCGATCGCATAGAGGGGGACGACGGCGACGACGCCGGCGATGATGCGGGTGGTGACCAGGTAGGGCATGGAGCGGATGCCCATGCCCTCCAGGGCGTCGACCTCCTCGTTGATGCGCATGGCGCCGAGCTGGGCGGTGAAGCCCGCGCCGACGGTCGCGGAGAGGGCGAGGCCGGCCACCAGGGGGGCGATCTCCCGGGTGTTGAAGTAGGCGGAGACGAATCCGGTGAACGCGGCCGTGCCGATCTGGTCGAGGGCCGCGTGGCCCTGGAGTCCGACGACGGTGCCGGTGAAGAGCGTCATCGCGATCATCACGCCGACGGTGCCGCCGACGACGCCGAGGCCGCCGGAGCCGAAGGCCACCTCGGCCAGCAGGCGCTGCACCTCCTTGAGGTAGCGGCGCAGCGTCCGCGGGATCCACAGCAGGGCCCGCAGGTAGAACAGCAGGTGGTCGCCGGAGCGGTCGAGCAGGGCGAGCGGGGAGGCCATCGGTCCTCAGCCTCCCTTCGGCGGGACGATCCGGAGGTAGACGGCCGTCATCACCATGTTGACGAAGAACAGCAGGAGGAACGTGATGACGACGGACTGGTTGACGGCGTCGCCGACGCCCTTGGGGCCGCCGCGCGGGTTGAGGCCCCGGTAGGCGGCGACGATGCCGGCGATGAACCCGAAGACCAGCGCCTTGAGTTCGCTGACGTACAGGTCGGGGAGCTGGGCGAGGGCGGAGAAGCTGGAGAGGTAGGCGCCGGGGGTGCCGCCCTGCATGACGACGTTGAAGAAGTAGCCGCCGAGGATGCCGACGACGGAGACCAGGCCGTTGAGCAGGACCGCGACGCCCATGGCGGCCAGGACCCGGGGCACGACCAGCCGCTGCACCGGGGAGACGCCCATGACCTCCATGGCGTCGAGTTCCTCGCGGATGGTGCGGGAGCCGAGGTCGGCGCAGATGGCGGAACCGCCGGCGCCGGCGATGAGCAGGGCGACGATGAGCGGGCTGGCCTGCTGGACGACGGCGAGGACGCTGGCGCCTCCGGTGAAGGACTGGGCGCCCAGCTGCTGGGTGAGGGAGCCGACCTGGAGGGCGATGACGGCGCCGAAGGGGATCGACACGAGGGCGGCGGGCAGGATGGTCACGCTCGCGACGAACCAGAACTGTTCGGTGAACTCGCGGAACTGGAAGGGTCTTCGGAAGACGGCGCGGCTGACCTCGGCGGCGAGCGCGAAGAGCCGGCCGGTCTCGCGCAGCGCGCCGGTGATCATGCGCCGCCCCCGGCGACGGGCGCCGTGACGGTGGCCGTCGCCGCGTCCCGCGCGTAGGTCTCCCGGATGGCGGAGCGCGCGGCCGGCGGCAAGGCGTCAATCATGCGCATGACACGCTCGCGCCGTCGTGCGACGGCGCGGCGCGGCGGAAGACCGGGGGACGGCTCCAGCTGCGGCACGATCACCCGGGACGCGGCGGGCGTCGTCCGGTCCGCCTCGGCGGCGAGGGTGGCCGCGTCCTTCTCCTCGGACATCCCGATGGGACCCTCGCGCCGGCCGCCGAGGAACTGGGAGACGACCGGCTCGTCGCTGGTGAGCAGCACCTCGCGCGGGCCGAAGGTCACCAGCTCGCGCCGGAAGAGCATCCCCATGTTGTCGGGCACGGTGGCGGCGATGTCGAGGTTGTGGGTGACGATCAGCATCGTCGCGTCGATCTGTGCGTTCAGGTCGATCAGCAGCTGCGAGAGGTAGGCGGTGCGGACCGGGTCGAGCCCGGAGTCCGGCTCGTCGCACAGGATGATCTGCGGGTCGAGGACCAGCGCGCGGGCCAGCCCGGCCCTCTTGCGCATGCCTCCGCTGATCTCGCCCGGGAGCTTCCCCTCCGCTCCCAGCAGCCCGACGACCTCGATCCGCTCCATGACGATGCGGCGGATCTCGGACTCCTTCTTGCGGGTGTGCTCCCGCAGCGGGAAGGCGATGTTGTCGAAAAGGGACAGGGACCCGAAAAGGGCTCCGTCCTGGAACATGAGACCGAACAGTTTACGGGTCTCGTAGATGTCTTTCTCGGGACTCCTCACCATGTCCACCCCGTCGATGAGGACACGGCCCTTTTCGGGTTTGAGGAGCCCGATGAGCGACTTCAGGAAAACGGTTTTCCCGGTGCCGGAGGGCCCCAGCATCACACTGACTTCTCCGGCCGGAAGGGTGAGTGACACGTCCCGCCAGATGTTCTGCTTGCCGAAGGACTTGGTCAGTCCTTCGACGACTACTTCGATTCCCATACCACCTCCAGCGGACGTCCGTGACACACACCGCGGGCGCACGCCGCCCTCCGCGACTTGTCACCACGCAGACAACACACCGGGCTCGCGTCCGCCCCCGGGAACAGGGCGGGACCTCGGACCGCCGGGGGGCGGGGCGGCGCGAGATCCCGCCGACGAACGCCCCGGCCGGCGGGAGGGTGAGGGCCGGGAACACGTCCGTCGTGGCTCCGTCCGCCGGGGGCGGCGGCCCGGAGCCGAGCACCGCACCGGCACGTTACGGCCGAGTAACCTCAGCGGGCAACACCGCATGCCGAGTTTTCCCGGAGACCGGTCCACGCCCCGCGAAACCTGTCAGCGGGAGCACAAGAACGCCCCCGGAAACTGTCCGCCGGTGAGCACCACGGCCTGCCGTGCACGCCCGCCGGGAAGCCCTCGCCCACACCGGCCGCACCCTCCTTCCTTGACAGCACGTGATGAATACGGACCGGAATTGCCTCACCCAGGGAACAGCTTGTCCCCTTTCCTGAAGAAATCATGGAACGCCGCATTGTTCGGCCGCGTTTACCGCAAGTAACGTCGTGGCACGTCCCATCCGGCCGACCCTCGAGGAGATACCCGGACATGACGCATCACCTGAAGAAAACAGCCGTCGCGGCGTGTGCGGCCGCGGCCGCACTGGCGCTCACCACCGGCAGCGCCTCGGCGGCGCCCTCCACCGTGTGGACCGTCAGCCCGTCACCGGCCGCATTCCAGGCCGCGAACGTCGGCAACATCGTGCTGACCGCCACCATCCCGATGACCTGCACGGCCTCGAACGCCGGCGGGACGATGGCGAGCACCACCGGCAACCCGGCGAACGTCGCCGCCATCAGCACCATGAACTTCGGCACCTCCGGCGCTCCGTGCACCAGCGTCCTCGGCAACGTCACCACCGTGGCCGTCACCCCGTGGAACGTCGTCGCGGTGGACTACAACAACACGACCGGCGTCACCACGGGCTACATCGGCAACGTCAAGGCCAACGTGAGCGCCGGCGTCTGCAAGTTCACGGTGACGGGCAAGGCCTCGGCCACCTACACCAACAGCACCGGCGTCCTGGCGGTCAACAGCGTCGCCGGTGAGCTGACGGTCACCAACCCCGTCAACTGCGGCGCGATCGTCACGACCAGCACCAAGCCCACCTTCAAGGGCAACTACGCCGTCAAGGTGGCCGGCACCAGCACCATCCCGACCATCGTCGGCTCCAACCCGTAGCCCCTTCCGCTCGCCCCGCCCGGCCGGCCTCCCCCCGGCCGGGCGTTCGCGGGCTCCGCCCCGGACCCCACCGACACCGTCCCTGCCGCCGAGCGGAGTTGTATGAGAGCCCCACGAGCCGCCAGCCCACGGTCCCGCCGAGCCCGCGCCGCGCTCACCTCGACGGCCGCGTTCGTCGTGCTCGCCGCCCTGGTCCCGGCCACGGCCTCGGCCTCCGACACCCAGGAGGTCGACGCCGCCCTCCCCTACGTCTGCGCGTTCCCCTCGGGACCGGTTCCCGCGACGGTGCGGATCTCCGCGGAGTTCCCGCAGCGCGCGCGGGCGGGTGAGGCGTTCTCACCCGCCGGCGTCACCACAGCCGTGGAGCTCCCGGCGGAGGCGGTGGCGGGCCTGGCGGGGAGCGACGTGACCGAGGTGCGCGCCGGCACGGCGCTCACCGTCGCCGTCGCCCAGGACGCGGCCACCGCCACGGCGATCTGGCGGGGCGGTTCCGACCCCGTCCCCCTGCCGGCGTCCGGGCCGCTGACGCTCACCGCGACGGGCGACGTCCCCTCGGTCACGGGGCGGGGCGACGGCGACCTGACCTTCACCGCGGGCGACCTGGCGCTCGGCCTGACGCCAGGGTTGGCGGAGGACTCCGGCGACGGCGAGGTGACCGGCGTACCGGCCGTCGACTGCGCCCTCGCCGAGGACGCGCCGGACGAGGGGCTGCTGGTCACCGTGCCGGCCGTTCCCGGCCCGCCGGGTACGAGCGGCCCGCCGTCCCCGCCGGCCTCCGGCGGGCCGTCCCCGGTACCGGGAGGCGGGCCTCGGGAGCGGCAGGAGGGACGGTCCGGCGAGGCCCCGGAGAGCGTGCCGAGCGCCGCCGCCGACCGTGACGTGCCGCCCTGCCGCTACGACGAGGACAATCCGCCCACGCCTCTGTCGCTCAACGCCTACGTCACGGGCTACGCCAACGTGAAGAAGCAGAAGGCCGCTTCGTACCTTCCGCCGTCCTGCGTGCTGATCGACGGGGGAGAGTTCCAGTTCCCGGTCGACGAACCCTTCGACCCCGAGCAGTTGGTCATGGTCCTGACGACGTACGGGGAGTTCAGCCACCAGGGGCGCCCGGAGACGCCGCCCTACGACAGCACCTTCCTCTCCTTCGACTTCACCCCGGTGAAGGCCACCATGGTGCTCAAGCAGACCGGTCCGATGAGGATCGACGCGCGGATGACGATGCGCTACTCCGACCTGTTCACGACGACGGAGACCTACGTACGGGTCCCCCTGATCGCCCAGGTCACCGCACTCGAGGTCAACGGCGTCCCCCTGGACGTTGGTCCCTCCTGCCGGACCGAGGAGTCCCTCACCTCCGTCGAACCGGACCCCGCGAAGCATCCCGGCGACCACGTGGTGCTGTACGGCAAGGCGGAACAGGCCATCGGCGAGGACGTCGTCGGCTACACGCTGCTCACCGGCGGCCCGCTGGCCGGCGAGGTGACCATCCCGGCCTTCACCGGCTGCGGCACCGGCCGCGAGGACCTCGACCGTCTGCTCACCGCCTCCGTCTCCGGTCCCGGCAACCACATCAAGCAGGTCCAGGGCCAGACGTGCACCCCCCTCGTCCCGGTGTTCGAGACCCCGGAGACCAGGGGCCAGTGCACGGAGGACCTCCAGCCCTACCAGATACCGGTCGCCGAGCGCTGAGCCGCCCGGCCCGCGCCCCCTCCCCACGAGAAAGGCCACCACCATGCACGCGTTCACCCCCCGCACGAGACTCGCCACCGTCTCCGCGCTCACCGCGCTGGGCGCCTTCGCCTCCCTCGGCACGGCGACCGCCGCCGAGCCCGCGCTGAACGGCGAGTGGGCCCCCTTCACGCGCTGCCCCGTGGACGCTCCGGCGATGCTGGCCGCCGACGGCTTCGAGAAGACGCCGCAGTGTGTGGTGTCCACCTCCGCGGGCGGATCGATCAAGCTGGGCGACACCACCGTCGTCACCGGGAGGACGAATCTGCAGATCGGCATCGTGCAGAACGCGGACGGCACCAGCACGGTGGTGGCCCCGCCCGGCGGCGCGCTGATCGCCGAACCCGCCACCGTGCCCGGCGGGCTGCTCGGCCTGATGTGTCCGAGCGCCATCCCCGTCATCACCGGTCTGTGCGAGTCGCTGGAGAACTCCAGCCTCAACAAGATCACCGCGACCATGGAGTCGGTCGGCGCGCCCTACGACTTCAACCAGACGGCCGGCGTCCTGACCGACATGCCCATCGTCGCCCTCCCGGTCCGCATCCACCTGGAGAACCCGCTGCTCGGCAGCAAGTGCTACATCGGCACGGCCGCCGACCCGATCGTGCTGCTGCCCGAGAACCGCAACTACCCGGACTTCGGCATGTCCTTCTTCCAGGGGGACGGCACCCCCGACCCGTCCGGTGAGATGAGCCGGATCGACCTCACCGGCGCCGTCCAGAACGACGGCACCTTCGCGGTCCCCGCCGCCGGCGGCTGCGGGCTGAACATCGGCCTCATCAACGCCGCGGTCAACGCGAAGACCGGACTGCCCTCGCCCTCCGGGAACAACAGCCTGACCCTGAACGACACCCGGACCCGTCTCACCGGCCTCAACGCGCCCGGCACCGCCGCTCCCCGCGCGGGCGAGGTGCTGGCGGAGCACTGGCACTCCGCCGTCCGGTGAAGCTTCTGTGAAGCGGTTTCCGCCCAAGAGGTGTACAAGACAATTAAGTTGACTTACCGTCAGCTTCTCAGACCGGTGCACGTGGCGGCCCGACCGGGCCTCGTCCCGCGGGGCGTTACCCGGTCGGGCCGCCTTGCCGGACAGGTCGGAGAGCAAGGGATCAGTCATGCCCTCAATCGCACGTCCTTCGGTGCTCGGCGAGCCGCTCGACCCCCTCCCCCGGCAGTTCGCCGCCTTCATGCGGCCCCTGCTGCCGGGACTGCTGAACGAGATACGGACCGAGGTCACCCGCGCCTACCCGGTGTACGGCAGGCTGCTCAACGGACCCGACGGACACGCCATCCGCCAGGGTGTCGAGCAAGCGCTCACCGCCTTCGTGGACCGGGTGGCCGACCCCGGCACCAGCTCGGAGCTGCGGGACGACCTCCTGCGCCGGTTCGGCCGGGTCGAGGCCTACGAGGGCCGGGACCTCGAGGTGCTCCAGGGCGCCTACCGGCTGGGCGCGCGCATCGCGCTGCGCCGGGCCAAGACGCTGGGACGGCAGCACAGCCTCTCCCCCGCCCTGGTCCTCGCCTTCGCCGACGCCCTGTTCGCGTACGTCGAGGAGCTGGAGGCCGTCACCCGGGAGGGGTACACGGAGGTGCGGGAGAGAGCCGCGTCCGAGGTGTCCGCGTTACGAAGACAGCTGTTACACCTCCTTCTGGCCGCCTCCCCGCTCCCCAGGACAACGGTGTCCGAGCTGTGCGCGTCCGCCGCCTGGGAACTGCCGCGGACGTGTTTCCTCGTCGCCCTGCGCCCCCCGGTCCCCGAGCACATCCAGGCGGGGCTCGACAGCGACGTCCTCGCCGACTTCGACATCCCGCAGCCGCATCTGCTGGTGCCGGGTGAACCCACCCCCGAACGCCTCCGGATGCTCGGCACGGCCCTGTCCGGCACCCGTGCCGCGGTGGGCCTGACCGTCCCGGTCGCCCAGGCCGCGGACTCCGTCCGCTGGGCCCGCCGCGTGCTGCAGCTCGTCGACGACGGCGTCGTGCCGGACGCCCCGCTGGTCCGCTGCGAGGACCATCTGACGACGCTGTGGCTGCTGTCCGACCCCGCCCTGGTCGACCATCTCGCCGCCCGCGAGCTGGCGCCGCTCGACGGGCTGACCGCCAAGCGGCGCGACCGGCTCGTCGAGACCCTCCGGGTGCACGTCTCGACCCGCGCCCCCGCCGAGCAGGTCGGCGAGATGCTGGGGGTGCACGCCCAGACCGTCCGCTACCGGCTGCGGACGCTGGACGCCCATCTGGGCGACCGGCTCGCCGACCCCGACCACCGGTTCGCCCTCGAGGTGGCCCTGCGCTCGCGCCACCTGCGGGGCCGGGACGGTGCGCGGGACAGGGCGGACGTGCCCCGCCCCGGCCAGTAGGCGACCGGCCGGCCGCTGCTCCGGTCCAGCTGGTCGACGCCCGGCCCGGGTGTGCCGTTGTCGTCGCCGTCGTCGTGATGGTGGACGGTCAGGCCCCCGTCGGCGTCCTTCATGACCGACCGGCCGCCGGGGCCGGTGCCGTTCCGGAGAGGTTCCAGGAGTACACGACACCCTGGCCGGCCCGGCTGCCCGGCTGCCCGGCTGCCCGGCTGCCCGGTGGCGGACGTCGCCGGCCCGCGTCAACGGCACGGGCGGGGGCGGGCGAACGCCCGCCCCCGCCGTCACGTCACGTCACGTCACGTCTCCGGGCATTCCTTCCAGGCCAGGTGGTACACCGTGCTGATGTCGCCGTCCGTGGAGTCCATCGTCATGAAGCTGACCTTGGACGGGTCGTTCCCGGCGGAGACTCTCAGCTCCGTGTTGATGTTGAAGTTGCGCTGCACGCCGCAGGGAGCGTAGACGAGCTGCGCCCAGTCGGTCTCGTCGGTGGCCTGCCAGTTGTCGTCGTACGGGCCCGCGAAGTTGTGCGTGCGGTATTCGGTGTTGGGCGACCCCTGGAAGTAGTACGAGGCCCGCTGGGTGCCCCGCGCACCGGACTTGAGCGCGGCGAAGCCGCGGTAGTCCGCGCTGGCGATGGCGTAGGTGAAGCCGGACGGGACGTGGACGAGCAGGCTGAGCTGGCAGTTCTTGCGGGCGGCCGTGGGGGCGGAGTTGCCGCCTGCCTGGGCGAGGTAGTCGCTGTAGGTCACGGTGAACGCGGTGTTGTCGGCCGAGACGGCGACGGCCGCGGTACCGGCGGGACATCCTGACCCGTTCACCGTGGCGACCTTGATGACGATCTTGTCCGGCGGCGGGTCCTCGAACGAGGACCCCGGGTCGTGCGCGGGCAGCGCGGCGGCGAGCAGCGTGGCCGCCGCGACGCCGAGGAGCAGGCCTCCAGCCATGGTTCTCCATCCTTGGGGTGGGGGGTTGGTGCGGTGCGTTGGTTGAAACGTCATGTACATGCCAAACATGCGGACGCATGCGGCCCCGGCTTCGTGGAGGAGGCATGAAGGAGCGGTGAAGACCGGGAGCGCTCGCATCGTATGGAGCGCCGCGACGGCCGGACAGGGCGAACTCCGGCCATTCACTCCCGGTCCGTATACCGCCGGTGAACGCCGCGTGACACCGCCGGCGGACGCCACGGGCGCGGCGGGACTCCCGTGTGAACGAGGGCCGTCCCGGTTCGGGGACAATGACCCACCAGCACCGCTTGTGGCACAGACCAGGAGGCGCTCCCTTGGAGCTCAGCAGGCGCACCTTCACCGCACTGGCCGGCACGGCCGCGCTCGGCCTCGCGCTGGCCGGCAGCGGCGGGGCGGCCACCGGCCCGCGGGGGCAGGGCGTCGTGCCGACCGGACCGCCGCCCCCGCCGCCGGAGGCCGACGGCCGGCGCCGTCGCGTCACGTACGACCGGCACTCGCTGCTGGTCGACGGCGCGCGCCTGGTGCTGTGGTCCGCCGAGGTCCACCCGTTCCGGCTGCCCAGCCCGTCGCTGTGGCGGGACGTGCTGCAGAAGCTGCGCGCCCACGGCTTCAACGCGGTCGACGTGCCCGTGCCGTGGAACGTCCACTCCCCCGCGCCCGGCGTGCACGACTTCACCGGGGTGCGGGACCTGAACCGCTTCCTCTCGGTCGCCGCCGAGGAGCGGCTGTACGTGGTGCTGCGGCCCGGCCCCTACCTGGGCGCGGACCTGGACGCAGGCGGCCTCCCCGGCTGGCTGACGGCCGCCCCGGGCTCCGCCCGCACCGACGACCCCGAGTACCTGCGGCACGCCGAGGCGTGGCTCGCCGCCGTCGACGCCGTCGCCGTACGGCACCTGTACACCGCGGGCGGCGGGACGGTGCTGCTGTACCGGCTGGAGGACGGGCGTCCGGTGCCGGCCGGGGACCCGGCGGCGCGCGCCCACCGGGCCCGGCTGCGGGCGAAGGTGCGCGCCGACCGCATCGACGTGCCCGTGCTGGACGGCGAGGGCTTCACCGGCGGGGACGGGCCGCCCACGGCCGGTCTCACCGCCGTGGCGGGCGGGGCCGCCGACGCCTGGGGCGGGCCGCTGTCCGACGGCGAGGGCTACGCGCGGGTGCGCGAGACCCACGACGCGGCGCACGAGCGGCGACGCCATCTCACCGCGCTCGCCGACCGGGTCACCGTGCACCACACCGGCATGGGGTTCGGCGGGACGTCGTGGGGCTGGCTGCCCGGGCCGGGCGTCTACACCTCCTACGACTACGGGGCGGTGCTCGACGAGGGGCGCCAGCCCGCGCCGAACATGGCCGCCGTCCAGCAGCTCGGCCATCTGCTGCGCACCGTGCCCGACCTGGCCCGGCTGGAACCGGACGGGGACGGGGAGGAGCGCGCCGCGGACGGCCGGCTGACGGTGCGCCGGCTGGTCAACCCCGACACCGGCGCGCGGTTCTTCGTGGTGCGCAACGACACCGATGAGGAGGTGCGCGCCCTGCTGCCCGGCACCGGCGTCGAGGTGCCGGTGACCGTGGCCGCCGGCGACACCAAGCTGGTCGCCTCCGGTCTGCGCCTGGGCCACCGCAAGCTGGCGTACACCACCGCCCAGCCGATGCTCTGCGTCTCCACCGGGCGGCAGGACGTGGCCGTGTTCGTCGGCCGCCAGGGGGAGACCGCCCAGCTCGCGCTGGAATGCGAGAAGCAGCCGGGCGCCGACCGCGCGGACATCGAACCCGCCTGGGCCTACGACCAGGGCCGGCTGAACGTCGTCTCCCCGCTCGGCGTGGGCGGCCTGAGCCGGGTACTGGTCAAGGACGGCGACTCCGAGACACCCCTCGTGCTGCTGTTCGCCGACGACGAGACCGCGCTGCGCCTGTGGACGTACGAGATCCCGGCCGGGCCGCTCGTGGTGTACGGCCCGGCGATGCTGCGCTCGGCCGAACTGCGCGACTCCACGCTCCACCTGACCGGTGACGTCACCGTCGAGACCGGTGTGGAGGTGTGGGGGCCGCGCGGCATCGCCGAGGTCACCTGGAACGGCGAGCCGGTGCCGACCTACGTCGGCCGCGCCCGCAGCCGCGTGATGGAGGGGCTGATGCCCGCCGTGCGCGCGGTGGCGCTGCCCGCCCTCGACGGCTGGCGGTGCCGCACGGAGAACCCGGAGTCCGACCCGGGGTTCGACGACTCGGCCTGGACGGTCGCCGGCCGCACCACCTCCCACAGCACCACGCCGGTGCCCGAGGGCGGGCCCGTGCTGTTCGCGGACGACCACGGCTTCCACCACGGCGACGTCTGGTACCGGGGACGGCTGGAGGACCTCGGCGGCATCCGCTCGGTGGCGCTCTCCTACAGCACCGGCACCCAGGGGCTGCTGATGGCGTGGCTGGACGGCCGGCCGCTCGGCACCCACCGCATGCCGGCGCCCGACGAGGACACCGCCGCGCGCGGCACCTGGACGGCCACGGCCCGGTTCGACGTCCCCCGAGCGGTGCGCACCCCCGGCGAGCATGTGCTGTCGGTGCTGGTGCGGCCCATGCAGCACGCCGGTACGGAGCCGGGCGAGGACGCCCACAAGGCCGCGCGCGGGCTGGTCGCCGTGGAGTTCGCGGGCGGCGACCGCGGCGTGGAGTGGCGGGTGCGGGGCGCCACCGACCCGGAGCGGGTGACCGGCCCGTTCAACAAGGGCGGCCTGTACGGGGAGCGGCGCGGCTGGCATCTGCCGGACCACGACGACCGCCGCTGGCGGGTGGTGGAGTTCCCGCGCGAGGAGCGGCGGCAGGGCGTCACCTGGTACCGCACCCGCTTCCGGCTCGGGTTCGAACCCGAACTGGACGCGTCGGTCGGGCTCACCCTGGAGGACGACCCGGAACGCGCCTACCGGGTGCAGGTCTTCCTCAACGGCTGGAACCTGGGCCAGTACGTCAACGACGTCGGCCCGCAGCACACCTTCGCCCTGCCGAACGGCATCCTGCGCACCCGCGGCGCCAACACCCTGGCGCTGGTGGTGCTGGCCGACGGGACCACCCCGGCGGGACCGGGGAAGGTCACGCTGACGCTGCTGGGCGCGGCGCGCGGCGGCGTCCCGGTCGAGCCGGTGGACCCACCGGTGAGGTGAGTCCGCCGGCCAGGGGACGCCCGGCGCGTCACGCCAGCCGGATCACGTTCCAGGACAGCGGCTCCAGCACGGCCGTGAGGCGGCCGCCGTCCAGGGTGGTGCCCTCGGCCGTGTGCGGGACCACGCGCCCGGGCTCGGCGAGGGTGTTGCGGGCGTCGGAGTCGGCGTCCGCGAGCACGCTGTGCTCGACGACGGACGTCGGGCCCAGCCCGTTCAGCGCGACGTCCAGCGGCAGCGGCTCGGTGCGGGAGCGGTTGACGGCGAACACGGTGACCGTGCCGTCCTCGCCCCGCACCGCGGTCGCGTGCAGCAGGTCCGCCTCCCCGTACTTCTCCGTGTCGTACGTCGGGGAGTCCACGCGCACGTCGAGGACCTGGCCGCGGCCGTACTTCGAGGCCTGGGCGAACGGGAAGAACGTCGTCTGCCGCCAGGCCGGGCCGCCCGGCTCGGTCATGATCGGCGCGATGACGTTGACCAGCTGGGCCAGGCAGGCGACGGTGACCCGGTCCGCGTGCCGGAGCAGCGCGATCAGCAGCGAGCCGAGGACGACCGCGTCCATGACGCTGTAGTTGTCCTCCAGCAGACGCGGCGCCTCGGGCCAGTCGAGGGCGCTCACCTGCTCCTGGGTGCGGGACATGTACCAGACGTTCCACTCGTCGAACGAGAGGTTGATCTTCTTCCGGGACTTCAGACGGGCCCCGACGTGGTCGCAGGTGGCCACGACGTCCTCGATGAAGGTCTCCATGTCGACGGCGGAGGCGAGGAAGGAGTCCACGTCGCCGTCGAGCGGCTCGTAGTAGGCGTGCAGTGAGATGTGGTCGACCAGGTCGTACGTCTCCTGGAGGACGGTGGCCTCCCACTCGGCGAAGGTCGGCATGGAACGGCCCGAGGAGCCGCAGGCGACGAGCTGCACGCCGGGGTCGATCTGGCGCATGGCGCGGGCGGTCTCGGCGGCGAGCCTGCCGTACTCGGCGGCGGTCTTGTGGCCGGTCTGCCAGGGGCCGTCCATCTCGTTGCCCAGGCACCACAGCCGGATGCCGAACGGGTCCTTGTCGCCGTGCTGCACGCGCAGGTCCGACAGGGCGGTGCCGCCCGGGTGGTTGGCGTACTCCTGGAGCTGGAGGGCCTCGGCGACGCCCCGGGTGCCGAGGTTGAGGGCCATCATCGGCTCGGCCTGCGGCCCGATCTTCCGCAGGAAGGAGATGTACTCGGACAGGCCGAAGCGGTTGGTCTCGGTGGACCGCCAGGCCAGGTCGAGGCGGCGGGGGCGCTCCTCGGCGGGGCCGACGGAGTCCTCCCAGCGGTAGCCGGAGACGAAGTTGCCGCCGGGGTAGCGGACGGCGGTGACACCGAGTTCGCGGACCAGGTCCAGGACGTCGCCGCGGATGCCGTCGGCGTCGGCGGTGGGGTGGCCCGGCTCGAAGACGCCGGTGTAGACGCACCGGCCGAGGTGCTCGACGAAGGAGCCGAACAGCCGGGGGTCCACCGTGCCGACGGTGAAGGCGGGGTCCAGGGTGAAGCGGGCGGTGCGCATCGTGTCCTTTCGACGGGTCGGGTCCTGCTGCGGGGGCGTCACCGGCCGGCGAGTCCGGTGCGGGCGGCGCCCGCCACGATCCGGCGGACGAGTCCGCGGTCCAAGCCAGGCCGCCCCATTGCCCGACCCCTCCGCTCATCGCGTACCGCGCGCCTCGCGCGTTCGATATACCGGATGTCGCCCGTAACTTCGAACGGGACCGTAAGCGCCGGTGGGTGACGCGTCAATGCCCCGGACAGAACTCGCCCGCCGCGCACACCGTCCCGACCCCCCGGCGGTCACGGATCACGTGACGCGGACACATCCGGCCGCGTACGCTCGAACAGCCTCAGGTGCGGCGGTCGCACGGGCGAGGGGATGCGATGGATGGCGCGGGCGCACGGACGCGGGCCGTACGGCTCGCCTCCGCGCTGCGGCGCTCCCGCGCCCGCGCCGCCCTGCGCCGCCTGGCCGGCGATCTCGCCTCCGCGCTCCGCGTACGGCCCGGTCCCCTCACGGACGTCCGGACGGCGTGCCGGGTACTGTGCGAGGAGATGAGCGCGCGGCGCGGGGGACGGCCCGTCGTCCTGCGCTTCGAACGCTTCCCGGACGAGATCGAAGTGACCGGCCTGTGGGTGGAGTTCCAGGACTTCGACCTGGTCATCGTGGAGGAGCGAGCGGAGGCCATGCAGCAACTGGTCATCCTCGGCCACGAGTTGTGGCACATGCACGCCGGTCACCGGCACCACGCCCCGACGGCGGCCGAGCAGGTCCTCACGGCCGACCCGCCGGACTGGGCCGCCGCGCTCGCGATGGCCGCGCGCGACGGCTCCCGCGCGGCCGAGGAGGCCGAGGCCGACGAGTTCGGGCACCGGATGGCCGCCGCCGTGCGCACCCTCCTGGACGACCGGAACGCCGACGCCGGTCCCCTCCAGCGGGCCCTGGGCTACCGCGGGCGGCGGGGAACGCACCGGTGACCGCCCCGCTCGCCCTCACACCGTCGGACGTCCTCGGCGACCTCTACATCTCCTTCTGGATCCCCACGGGCGTCCTCACCGCGGCCCTGATCATCAAGCTGCCCACCATCGTGCGGCTGTGGCGCGACCCCCTGCTGCGCGCGGTGGGCGGGCTGCTCCTGCTCGCCTGCACCGTCTTCGTCTTCGTGGCGCCCACGACCATCGCCCGGGTCAACCGCCTCACGGGCGTGCCGAACATATCGGCGCCGTGGTGCTACTCGCTCCTCACCGCGTTCTGCGCCTCCTGCCTGCTGCTGATCATCGCCTGGCGCAACGGGCTGTCGGACCGCTCCGCCGCCACCCGGCGAGCGATGCGCTGGGTGGTCTCCCTCTACTCCGGGGTGATCGTGGCCCTGTGGGTGCTGTTCTTCCTCGCGGACGCCTCCGAGGAGCGGCTGCGGGACCTGGACACCTACTACGCGACCACGCCGTTCATGCGCGAGCAGATCCTGCTGTACCTGCTCGCGCACACCGTCGCCGTCCTCATCACCTGCCGGCTGCTGTGGAACTGGGTGCAGACCGAGGGGCTGGACGCCTGGCTGCGGTGGGCCCTGAAGTTCCTCGGCGTCGGCTACGCGCTCAACCTGGTCTTCGACGCCGCCAAGCTCACCGCCGTCGCCGCCCGCTGGACCGGCAACGACCTGGACTGGCTCAGCACCGACCTCGCGCCGCCCGTCGCCTGCCTGTCGGCCATCCTGATCGCGGTGGGCTTCATCCTCCCGCACGCCGGCCAGTTCCTGCACGAACGCTGGCGCGTCCGGCTCGCCCACCACCGGCTCCGCCCGCTCTACCTGCTGATGCGTTCGGCCAACGGCAGGGGCGTGCCGTTCCTGCTGCGCGCCACCCCGGAACTGCGCCTGATCCGCCGGGAGACCTTCATCCGGGACGAACTGCTCACCCTGGCCCGGCACATGGACGAGGAACGGCGTGACCGGGCACGCGAGGCAGCGCTCGGTCTCGGGTTCCCGCCGGAGCGGGCCCGGGCGCTGGCGAACGCCGTGTCGATCCTGGAGGCCGTCGAGTGCCGGCGCCGGGCTCCGGACGACGAGGGCACCCAGGATCCCGACACCACCGACCTGCTGCGGGAGATCGGCGCCGTCTCCCGGGAACTGCGCCGCCCCCACGTCGTGGAGGCGGTCCGCGCACGGGCCGCCGCCCTCGCGGCGGACCCCCGGGCGGCCGTGCCCCGCGGCGCGTCCGCCGACTGAAGATCGACGACAGGTCAGGAGAACGAAGAGCGTGCCCGCCGCCCCAGAGAGAAGACCCCCGTCCGCGGACGGACGTCCCGCCACCGCCGTCGTGCTCGGCGGATCCGTCGCCGGACTGCTCGCCGCGCGGGCCCTCGCCCCGTTCGCCCGGGTCACCGTGGTGGAGCGCGACGCGCTGCCCGCCGGACCCGGGCCGCGGCGCGGCGTCCCGCAGGCCCGGCACGCGCACCAGCTGTGGTCGGGCGGGGCGCACGCCCTGGAGGACCTCGTGCCGGGCACCGTCGACCGGCTGCGGGCCGCGGGGGCCCACCGCCAGCCGGTCACCACGAACATGGTGGTGCTGTCGCCGTACGGCTGGTACCGGCGCTGGGACGAGTCCCACTTCATGCTGCTGTGCACGCGCGACCTGCTGGAGGCGACCCTGCGGGCGCAGGTGCTCGCCGACGGACGGATCGAGCTGCTCGACCGGACCGAGGTGCTCTCGCTGGACGGCACCCGCACCGCCGTCGACGGCGTCCGGGTCCGCACCCGTGACGGCGCCGAGCGCACGCTGCGGGCCGGTCTCGTGGTGGACGCCACGGGCCGCGCCTCCCGCACCCCCCGCTGGCTGGCCGACGCGGGGCTGCCCGCTCCGCAACGCCGGGAGGTGGACACCGGGCTGGTGTACGCGAGTCGTCTGTACCGCGCCCCGGAGGGGGCCCGGGACGGCTTCCCGGTCGTCAACGTGCAGCAGGACCCGCGTACCGGCGGTCCGGGCCGCGGCGGGGTGCTGCTCCCCGTGGAGGACGGCCGCTGGCTGGTCACCCTGTTCGGCACCACGGGCGGCGAACCCACCTCCGACACGGCCGGCTTCGAGCGGTACGCCCGCGAGGAGCTGCGCCATCCGCTGATCGCCGACCTGCTCGGCGCGGCGGTCCCGGAGACGGAGGTGTCGCTCACCCGGGCCACCGGCAACCGCCGCCTCTTCTACGAGCGGATGAGGGCCTGGCCGGAGAACCTCGTGGTGGTCGGGGACGCGCTGGCGGCGCTCAACCCCGTCTACGGACACGGCATGTCGGTGGCCGCGCAGGGTGCGGCGGCGCTGCGCGCGACGGTACGGCGCCACGGCTGGGGCACGCCGGGCCTCGCCGGCAGGGCACAGCGCGCGGTGGCCCGGCCGGTGGGCGCGGCCTGGGACCTCGCCCTGGGGCAGGACGTGTTCTACCCGGGCCCGACGCACGACGGCCCGTCCGCACGCGACCGGTGGACGGCCGCGTACGTCGGCCGGCTGATGCACACGGCCACCGGGAACGGGCGCGTCGCGCGGCGGGTCACCGACGTGACGTCGCTGGAGCGGGGCCCGGCGGTGCTGCTGTCCCCGCGGGTCCTCGTGGCGGCGCTGGCGGGTCCGCTGAAGCCCGCTCTGACGGACCCGCCGCTGACCGCCGAGGAACGCAAGGCGGCCGGCCTGACCTGAGGCGGCACCCGCGCGGCGACGGTGTCCGGCGGCCGGTCCGCGAACCGGACCGCCGCCGGCTGGTCGGCGATGCGTGACTCGACGACCGGGCGGCGCGGGGTCGCCAGGACCCGCCCGCACCCGGCCGAGCACCCGCGACGCGGATGCCGGTACAGCCGCGGCCTCAGCCGGCGAACGCGGGCTGGGCGACGCCCTTGCCCGCGCCCGGGACCACCAGCAGGGACCCGGCGAGCGGGTGCGGGGCGGTGAGGCCCACGCGGGCCGTGGTGACGTACAGGTCGGTCAGCCCCGGGCCGCCGAAGGCGCAGCACGTGACGCGGGGGACGGGCAGCTCGATCACCCGGTCCAGCTCGCCGGACGGGGTGTAGCGGCGCACCGCTCCCCCGTCCCACAGGGCCACCCACACGCAGCCGTCGGCGTCGACGGTGAGACCGTCGGGGAAGCCGGCGCCCTCCTCGATCTCCGCGAGCGGACGGCGGCCGGCGATCGTGCCGTCCCCGCCGAAGTCCAACACGTCGATGCGGCGGGTGGGCGTGTCGATGTAGTACATCAGGCGGCCGTCGGGGCTCCACCCGGTGCCGTTGCTCACCGTCACGTCCTGCAGGAGCACGGTGGCCGTGCCGTCGCCGGTCACCCGGGACAGGGTGCCGCCGCCGGGCGCCTCGTCGTAGCGCATGGTGCCCGCGAGGAGGCTGCCGTCGGGGGCGACGGCGGCGTCGTTGCCGCGGCGGCCGGCGACCGGCTCGCGGTGCAGCCAGCGGAAGGTGTCGTCGGGGTCGAGCAGTCCGACGCCGTCCCGCAGGTTCAGCACCAGTCCGCCGCCCGCGCGCGGCTTGACCGCGCCCACGTGCTGTCCCGTACGGCGCACGGTGCGGCGGCCGGTGGCGGGGTCGTAGGTGTGCACCCGCGAGTTCAGGATGTCGATCCACAGCAGCCGCCCGGTGGCCGGGTCCCAGGTGGCCCCCTCGCCCAGTTCCGCCTCCGCGCGGACCGCGACGTCGAACGCGAGTGTCATGCCATGCTCCTGTGGCCCAGGCGCTCGGAGAGTTCGGCGGCGCCCTTGACGGCGAGCTGCTCCAGCTCGCCCAGGCGCTCGTCGCTCCAGCGGATCATCGGTACGGAAATGGACAGCGCGGCGACGACCTGTCCGGTGCGGTCGCGCACCGGGGCGGCGACGCAGGACACGTCCGGGTTGGACTCGCGGCTCTCCACCGCGACGCCCCGCGCGCGGATCGCGGCGAGGGTCTCCCGCAGGACGGCCGGGTCGGTGATGCTGTTCGGGGTCATCGCGGTCAGCTCCGCGCCGTCGGGGAAGCGCGCGGCCAGTTCCGGCTCGGGAAGGGAGGCCAGCAGCATCTTGCCGACGGAGGTGCAGTGCGCGGGGAGCCGGCGGCCGGCCGCCGACACCATCCGCACCGCGTGGGTGGAATCCACCTTGGCGATGTAGATGACGTCGGTGTCCTCCAGGATCGCCACGTGCACGGTCTCGTCGCAGGTCTCGGCGACGGACCGGGCGACCTGCTGCCCCTCGGCGGCCAGGTCCAGGTGCTCGGCGTAGCGGGCGCCCAGCTGGTACGGCCGGACGCCCAGCCGGTAGCGGCCGGGCTGGCCGGCGACCGGGACGATGTACTTACGGGCGGCGAGCGTGGTGACCAGCTCGTGGACGGTCGTGCGCGGCAGTTGCAGCCTGCGCACGATGTCGGGGGCGGAGAGCGTGCCGTCCCCGTCCAGGAAGAGCTCGAGTATGTCGAGAGCCCGGGTCACGGCTGGCACAAGTCGTCCCACGACCGGCCCCTCCTAGCGTTCGATATACCAACAAACGATCGGCATGACGAACACAGGCTAGCCATAGCCCACGTCAGGGGCAACGCCCCGAAGGGGGCGCGGGGAACCGCGCGCTCAGCCCGGACGACGCCGCACCGGCCCACGACCCGCACCACCCACCCTCCAGGGGCGCGGGGAACCGCGCGACAAGCCCCCGCCCACCCGCACCCCGGCGGTGGACCGCCCTACTCGACGGCGTTGCCCAGCAACCCCCGTATCCGGTGCGCCCGCAACACCAGCTCCAGCTCGAACCGCCGGTCCGGATCGTCGACCGACCCCCCGAACAACTCCCGGATCTGCCGCAACCGATACCGCACCGTCTGCGGATGCACCCCCAGCCGAGCGGCCACCTCCGGCGCCCCGCCCCGCGTCTCCAGCCACGCGAGCAGCGTCTGGGCCAACCGCTGCCCGTGCGCGGGGGCGCAGTGCGCCAGCGGCGCCAGACACCGCAGCGCGAGGTCGTCGATCAGCTCCTCCGGCTGGAGCAGCACCAACGCCTCCGTGTGCTCGGCGCAGTACAGCACCTCGCCGGACGGCAGCAGCCCCCGCTCCATCAGCCGCACCGCCGCCTCCGCCCACCGCAGCGACTTCGCCGCCTCGGTGACCGGCACGGGCGGCCCGATCGCCCCGGACCAGCCGGCCAGCGCCCGGTCCAGCAGTTCACGGCGGCCGGCCGCGTCGGGCTCGGGCACGATCATGCGGGGCCGCTCGTGCTCCATGTCGAGCAGCACCCCCTGCCCCACGGCGGGCGCGACGGCCTCGCGTGCCGGCCGCAGCAGCACACCGGCCGCGACCCGTCCGGGCACGGGCCAGCCGATGCGGGCGGCGCGTTCGGCGAGCGCGTCGGACGGGTCGCCCCGGTGGTGCTCGGCGAGCATCAGGTCCATCAGCCGGCGCTGCAGCCGCAGCCGTTCACCGGCCTGCCGGGCCGCCGCCTCGGCGTATCCGCGCACCGACTGGTCGACCAGCCCGTCCAGGTACTCGTAGCCCGCGTCGACGAGCTCGTACATGGCGGGCGGTGGGATGTCGAGGCGCTGGCCGATCTCGGCGAACCGGCGCCAGGCCATGCGGACGCCCATCCGGTAGGTCGCCTGGAGGGCGTCCAGCGAGCGCCCGCCCCGCCCTTCGCCGCGTCCGAAGTCCTGGAAGACGCCGGGCGGCACGGTGGGCCGGCCCACCGTGTGGTCGCCCTGGGCGAGGTGCCGGACGAACGCCTCGATGGCGCGGCGGATGCCGATGAGGGCCATCGGCTCGCCGGAGTCGTCGAGCACCACCGGAAGATGCGGGTACTCGCGCCGGATCTCGCCCATGATCTCCTCGGCCAGCGCGGGCGCCTCGGCGAGGGCGATCTCGGCGAACCGGCGCACCTGGTGGCGCGGTACGGCGTGCCAGGCGGAGCGTGCGGTCAGGGTGCGGGAGGCCGTCACGGGTCAGCTCCCCTGGCCGGCCCGCTCGTAGGTGATCAGCGGAGTGTTCGGCTGGTCGGGAGCGGCCTCGAGCAGGGCCACGACGCCGAACGCCGTTCCCACGGCGAGGACGGCGGCGAACGCGACCGTCAGGCAGGCGGCGAGCAGTCTGGACATCGCAGGGTCAGCCTCTCTGTCGGGGAGGTTCCCCACCCCCACGTGACCGGCCACCCCTGTCCGTCGTGCCCCAGTCTCGGCACGACATTGACACTCCGTCAAGGGGCGCTTACGGTTCCCAGCTCCAGGGGGTGGGGACTCCCGCACGCGCACTGTCCCGTACGGCGGGGCCCGTCAGCGGCCCGCCGACCGAGCCTCTGGAGTGCCCGGATGCGCCGTTCAGTCTCCCCGTTCTCCCTGGTCCTGCTGGGTCTCGGCACCTTCCTCCTGGTGCTGGCGCCCCTTCTCGCCTGGTACGTGCAGCCACGGGCCGCCGTCAATCCCACCGACATCGACACCACCGCCGTCTACACCGGCCGGGGCAGCGTCTTCGACCTGGAGAAGGTCGAGACGGTGCCGGACCAGCGGATCACCGTGACCCAGCGGGTGCGCGGCGACGTCCGGGAGAGCGAGCGCAGCGGCAAGGCGGTGTGGGACGTCACCACGTCCGTCGACACCGACAGGACGCTGCCGGCCGCCGATCCGCACGACGCGCTGTCGTTCACCCCGCACCGCTGGGTGCTGGACCGCCGTACCACCGAGCCGGTGCACTGCTGCGGCGCGAAGCCGCGCATCCAGGGCGAGGCGTACCTGAAGTTCCCCTTCGACGTGCGGAAACGCTCCTACCGGTGGTGGGACAACACCCTCGGCGACACCGTCGTGCTGCGCTACCGGGGCACCGAGAAGGTCCTCGGCCACACCGGCTACCGCTTCACCGGCTCGGTGCCGCCCACCCGCACCGGCACCCGGCTGGTGCCCGGCAGCCTGGTCGGACTGCCCGAGGCCGGACAGGTCGCGGCCGAGGAGTGGTACGCCAACCACGGTGTGGAGCTGATCGTCGACCAGCGCACCGGCCGGGTGCTGTACGCGCGGACCGGGCCCCGGCAGACGCTGCGCGCCCCGGGAGGGAGCGAGGACGAGGCGGTGCTGCTGGACGCCGAGAGGATCTCCTTCACCGAGGAGACCCAGCGGGCCGCCGTGGAGCTGGCGAAGGACGACGGGGCCCGGCTGCGGATGCTCGGCGAGACCGTGCCGCTGGGCGCGGCGGTGGCGGGCGGTCTGTTCGCCGCGGCCGGAGCCGTTCTCGTGGCGCGCGGCCGGAAGGTGACGGAGCGTCCGGATCCGCTCGCTCCGTCCGCGTGACCCTCACCTGAAGAAGTGACTCCCGAGTAAGAAAAGCCGGAAATTGTCACGCCGGTGAGTAGCCGTGGGGAACGCCTGGGCGAAAACTGTGCCATCCCCACCCACACACAGACCGTCCACACCCCCCTCCCAGGACGTCCCGGGGTCCTCCTCAGGACCCCGGTCCCGGGGCCGCCGGCCCCGCCCCACCCCCTGTGCACCACCCCGCGTTCCTCCCCACGCCGAATCACACCGAGACGAGTTGGAGCACCGATGCCCCAGCACGTGCCGTCCTCGCTGCGCACAGCGCTCCCCGGCGCGCAGCAGCCCTCCCCGGCGCTCCCCCCACACCCGCGCCGGATCGCCTTCCTCGCCCACCGGGACCTGGGCAGTCCGTCCGCAGGCGGCTCCGAGCTGCTGGTCGACCGTCTCGCCGACGGCCTGACCGGACGGGGCCACCAGGTCACCCTGTTGTGCGGCGGGCCCGCGGCCTTCCGCGACTACCGGGTGGTGTCGGCGGGCGGACCCTACGACCACTACCTGCGCGCCCGTTCCGCGTTCGCCCGGCAGGTCGGCGACTGCGACCTGCTGGTCGAGGTCTGCAACGGCATGCCGTACCTCGCGCCGCTGTGGCACCGCGGGCCCACCCTGTGCCTGGTCAACCATGTGCACACCGACCTGTGGCGGATGCGGTTCGGCGGCCCGCTGGCCCCGGCCGCACGGCTCGGCCGGAAGCTGGAGCACTGGGCCCTCACCGGGGCGCACCGGCACGGCCTGGTCGTCGCGGTGTCCCCGTCCACGGCGCACGCCCTCCAGCGCATCGGCGTCCCGCGGGAGCGGATCCGCGTGGTGCACAACGGGGTCGCCGAGCCGGGCCCGCGCACCGAACGCTCCCCGGAGCCGCTGTTCGTGGCGGTGGGCCGGCTCGTCGAGTACAAGCGGATCGACCTGCTGCTGCGACTGTGGGAGCGGGTGCGGCCGGTCACCGGCGGCACCCTGGTGATCGTCGGCGACGGGCCCGAACGGGAGCGTCTGGAGCGGCTCGCCGGGCCCGGCGTCCGCTTCACCGGGCACGTCTCCGAGGCGGAGAAGCACCGGCTGCTGTGCGCGGCCTGGCTGCTGCTGCACCCCTCCGCCGTGGAGGGGTGGGGTCTCGTCGTCACCGAGGCCGCGGCCCGGGAGACCCCTGCGGTCGCCTTCGACGTGCCCGGGCTGCGCGACTCCGTGCGGGACGGCGAGACGGGGGTGCTCGCCCGCGGCGAGTCCTCCTTCGCCGCCGCGTGGATCTCCCTCGCCCTGGCCCCGGAACGTCGCGCCCACATGGGCAAGGCGGCACGGGACGTCGCCGCCCGCTACCGGTGGGAGCACACCGTGCGCCAGTTCCTGGCGGTCGCCCGGGAGGCCGCGCGGTGACACGGTTCCGCCCTCCGGGACGCACCGGCACCTTGCCGGGAACCGGCAAGGATCCTTCCCTGCGGCGCTCCCTCGCGCTGTTCCGCGCCTTCCTGCGCGAGCAGGACGACCCGGACGCCTGCTACGCCCTGCTCGCCCGTGACGCCGTCGACCAGGTGGAGGCGTACGACGGGCCGGTGGCCGGGCGGGTCGTCGCGGACGTCGGCGGCGGCGGCGGGTATTTCACCCGTGAGTTCCGCGCCCGGGGCGCGCTCGCCTGCCTGTTGGAGCCCGACGCGCGGGAGCTGGGCGAGAAGCCGCCCGAGGGCGCGGTGGTCGCGGACGGCTATCTGCTGCCGCTCGCCGACGGGGCCGCGGACGTCACGTTCTCCTCCAACGTGCTGGAGCACGTGGCCGATCCGGGGACCTTCCTCAGCGAGCTGGTGCGGGTGACCCGGCCGGGCGGGCTGATCTACGTGTCGTTCACCAACTGGCTGTCCCCGTGGGGCGGTCACGAGTGGGCGCCCTGGCACTACCTGGGCGCCGGGCGGGCCCGCGCCCGGTACGAGCGCCGCACCGGCCGACCCGCGAAGCACACCCTCGGCGAGAACCTGTTCGCCGTGCACGTCGGCCCCACCCTGCGCCAGGTGCGCGCCCGTGACGACGTGCGGATCGTCTCCGCGCGCTCCCGTTACTGGCCCTTCCTGACGGAGACCGTGGTGCGGGTGCCCGGCCTCCGCGAGTTCGCCACCTGGAACCTCCTCCTCATCCTCCGGCGGTGCCCCGCATGACGACCACGGTCCAGGCTCCCCCTCCCACCGCCGTCCCGGCCGGCCCCACGGCGGCGGGACCGCCGGGCGGCCCGCGCTCGCGCCGCTGGCTGCTCGGCTTCTGGGCGGCGGTGTTCGCGCTGTTCCTGGCGGTGCGGCCGGGACGGCAGACCTTCGACACCAAGCTCGGCGTCACCGTCGACCCGGGACGGTTCCTGGCCGACCTGGGCCAGTTGTGGCAGAGCCGGGGCTCGTTCGGCGGGATCGCCGACCAGTACACCGGCTATCTGTGGCCGATGCTGCCGTACTACTGGCTGGCCGACCTGGTGCGGCTGCCGGTGTGGCTGGCGGAGCGGCTGTGGATGTCGCTGATCGTGACGGCCGCGTTCTGGGGCGCGCTGCGGCTCGCGGAGCGGCTGCGCGTCGGCAGCGGCGCGTCCCGGCCGGTCGCCGCGGCGGCGTACGCGCTGTGGCCGGTGTTCACCGCGGTCGTCGGGTCCACGTCGGCCGCCGCGCTGCCCGGCGCGCTGCTGCCATGGGTGCTGCTGCCGCTGGCCGACCAGCGGTACACGGCCCGGGTCGCGGCGCTGCGGTCGGCGCTCCTCGTGCCGTTCATGGGCGGCGTCAACGCGGCCTCCACGCTGGCGTCGCTGCTGCCGGTCGGGCTGTATCTGCTGTCCCGTCCGCCGGGTGCGCGGAAGTGGAGGCTGATCGCGTGGTGGGCGCCCGCGGTGGCGGTGGCGACCGCCTGGTGGTGGATCCCGCTGCTGCTGCTCGGCGTCCACGGGGAGAACTTCCTCCCGTACATCGAGACCGCGCGCACCACCACCGACACGATGGCGGCGACGGAGGCGCTGCGCGGCGCAGGGAACTGGGTGGCGTATCTGCACTTCGGCGAGCCGTGGCTGCCGGCCGGCTGGGCGGTCGCGTCCTCGGCGCTCGTGATCGTCTGCTCGGCGTGCGCGGCGGGCCTCGGGCTCGCGGGCCTGGCCCGGCGGGACATGCCGGAGCGGCGCTGGCTCGTGCTGACCGTGGTGGCGGCCGTGCTGGTGCTGCTCGCCGGATACGGCGGCGCGTCCGGCGGGCCGTTCCACGGGACGGTGCAGGACTGGCTGGACGGCCGGCTGTCGCCGTTCCGGAACGTCTACAAGTTCCAGACGGGCCTGGCGCTGGCGCTCGTCCTCGGTCTGGCGCACTCCGCCGGGCGGGGCGTGCCGGGCCGGGGGACGCGCCGGCGGCCGGGGGCGCGGACGGCGGCCCTGCTCGCGGCGGTGCTGGTGCTGCCGGGGCTGGCCTGGCCGTACATCGGCGGCAAGGTGCTCGGTCCCGGCTCGTTCCGGGAGATCCCCGCGTACTGGCGGGCCACCGCCGACTGGCTGGAGCAGAACTCGCCGGACGCGCGCGCCCTGGTGGTGCCGGCGACCGCGCACGGCATCCACACCTGGGGATCGACGATCGACCAGCCGCTCGACGTGGTCGCCGGCTCCCCCTGGGCGCAGCGCGACTACGTGCCCTTCGGCACGCCCGGCAACCGGCGGGCCCTGGACGCGGTGGAGCAGGCGCTGCTGACCGGCGGGGAGGTTCCGGGCCTCGCGGACTACCTGGCCCGGGCGGGCGTGCACCACGTCGTCGTCCGCAACGACCTCGACCCGGACCAGCTCGGCCAGGTGCCCACGGCGACGGTGAAGCGCGCCCTGGAGCAGTCCGGGTACGAGCGGGTCGAGGGCCTGGGCCCCGTGACGACCGGCGGGGTCATCGCCCCGGGCACCCCGCTCCAGGTGGAGGGCCTGTACCCGCGGCAGCGCGCGGTGGAGATCTACCGCCCGGCCGGCACGGACGTGCCCAGGCCGGGCCGGGCGGGACTGCTGCCGGTGGCCGACACGGCCGTGGTGTCGGGTGGACCCGAGTCGCTGCTGCCGCCGGCTCAGGAGCTGCGTGGCCGGCCCGCCGTGCTGGCCGGCGACGCGCATCCGGGTCTCGGCGCCCCTGCCGTGCGGGTGACCGGCGACGGGCTGCGCCGGGCGGACACCCGCTTCGGGCTGGTCAACTCCCACACCTCGTACACGTACACGCCCGACGAGCGCAACGCGCCCGACGCCGCCCAGGACCCGGGCGAACGGCCCCGGCAGATCCTCCCCGTGGCGGGCGAGGAACACCAGACGGTGGCCGAACTGCGCGGCGCCCGCGAGGTGTCGGCGTCCTCCTACGGCAACTGGCTGTTCCACCTGCCGCAGTACGACCCGGTGCACGCCTTCGACGGCGACCCGGCGACCGGCTGGGCCGAGGGCGCCGAGGACTCCCCGGACGGGCAGTGGCTGCGGATCGCCTTCGACGGCCGCTACGACATGCCGGACGCCCTCCGCGTCACCCCGCTCCCCCAGAACGGGGTGCGGGCGGCGCCGACCGAGGTGCGGGTGGAGACGGAGAACGGCTCCGCGACGTCGTTCCTGCGCGTCGACGGCGAGCGGGAGCGGATCGACGCGCCCGCGGGCCCGACCCGCTGGATGAAGCTCACGATCACCGGCTCGACCGTGCCCCGCCCCGGCGTCACCGGCGCCGGGTTCTCCGAGGTGGAGTTGCCCGGCGTGAAGGTGACGCGGCTGCTGCGGCTGCCCGAGGACGGCAAGGGCACGGCGGCCCCGGCGCGGATCGTGTCGCTGCACCGGGCCGCCGACCCCACCGGGCTGTCCCTCGCCGGCAGCGAGTCGGGGCTGCGCCGGATCGTCGACGCCGGCCAGGCCGGGACGTACGCGGTGCGGGCGCGCGCGGTGGCGGTGCCGAGCGAGGCGCTGGACCGGCTGCTGTACGAGGTCGCGCCCGAGCAGCGGCGGAGGATCGTCGCGACGGCGGCCTCCACGGCACGGCTGGGCGCGGGCCTGTCCGCGCGGAACCTCACCGACGGGGACCTGACCACCGCGTGGATCGCGGGCGACGACCCGAGCGTCCGGCTGAGCTGGCCGGGGAAGCGGCGGATCGGCGAACTGGTGCTGGCGCCCGCCGGCGGGCTGTCCGCGCGGGCCGCAGAGGTACGGATCACGTCCCCGGCCGGCGCGGTGGTGGCGGGCGTCGACGACAACGGCTGGGTGCGGTTCCCGCCGATGACCACCGACCGCCTCGACATCACGGTCACCCGCACCGCCCCGCTCACCGTGCACAACCCGGCGGTGGGCGAGGACCTCCAGCTGCCGGTCGGCCTGACGGAGGCGTACGTCCCCGCGCTGGACGACCTCCGCACGGAGCAGCCGAAGGGCGACCCTGCGTTCTCGCTGGCGTGCGGCAAGGGGCCGGCGCTGACGGTGGACGGCGAGCGGTACGACACCGCCGTGCGCGGCGCCGTACGGGATCTGGTGGAGCGGCGTCCCGTCGAGGTGACGCCGTGCCGCGACGGACGGACCGTCCCCGGGTTCGAACTCGCCGCGGGGCCGCACGAGATCGAGGCGGACGACGCGGGACCGCTGACCGCCACCGAGGTGACGCTCACCCTGGGGACCGTGCCGGACCGCGCGGCCACCGGGCGCGACCTGCGGGTGCGGGACTGGGCGGGCGACCGCCGCGAGGTGCGCGTCGGACCCGGCGCCGCCTCGTACCTGACGACGCACGAGAACCACAACGACGGCTGGAAGGCCACCCTCGACGGAGAGGAGCTGACCCCGCTGCGGCTGGACGGCTGGCAGCAGGGCTGGCTCGTCCCGGCGGGCGAGGGCGGCACGGTGACGCTCTCCTACGGGCCCGCCACGACGTACGGCGCCGCACTGGTCGCGAGCGGCGCCGGGATCGTGGTGCTGGCGGGCCTGCTGCTGTGGCGCCGCCGCGCGGAGAACCCCGACGGCCTCCGACCGGCGTCCCCGGCCGCCCCCGGGGTGTGGCTGGGCACGGTCGTGGTGACGCTGACGGGCGTGGTGGTCGCGGGCTGGTGGGCCCTGCTGCTCCCGCCCTTGGCCCTTCTCGCCTGGCGCCGCCGCTCCCTGCTCCCTCCGCTGGCCTTCGCCACCCTCACGGGAGCGGGCCTCACGGCGGCGGTGGGCGCGGGGGGCGCGGTGACCGCGGGCGAGGGGGCATTCGGACACGTGGCCCAAGTGCTGTCCTTGACCGGCCTGTTCGCGGGGCTGGTGACCCTGGGCACGGACCGGGAACGGGACGAGACGCCTGCCGGCGAGGGGCCGGGCCCGGAGGAGGGAGGCACGGGGGCGCCGGCGGCCGGTGGGCACGGCACCGGCCACTTGGCCGGCGACCCGGCAGCCACGGCCCTGCTGCCCACCCCGGCGGACCCAGCCGCCGCGTCCCGGCCGACGTACCCGCCCCCGGCGGCCCGGGTACGCCCGTTCCTGCCACCGCTTCCGTCACGCGGCGGCCAGGGAGGACGCGGACCGGGAGGCCCCGCACGCCCGGGAACCGAAAGCCCCACCACCCGAGGGGCGGAAGGCCCCATCGACCCCGGCGCGATAGGTCCCGCATGACCGCGCACGCCCGCCTGGGCGCCGGAGGCCCCACCAACCCCACCGCGGGAGGTCCCGCATGACCGCGCACGCCCGCCCGGGCGCCGGAGGCCCCACCAACCCCACCGCGGGAGGTCCCGCATGACCGCGCACGCCCGCCCGGGCGCCGGAGGCCCCACCAACCCCACCGCGGGAGGTCCCGCATGACCGCGCACGCCCGCCCGGGCGCCGGAGGCCCCACCAACCCCACCGCGGGAGGTCCCGCATGACCGCGCACGCCCGCCCGGGCGCCGGAGGCCCGACGGGCTCCGCCCACCGCGGATCCGGAGCCTCCACGCATCCGGGAACCGCTGGTGCGGCGGGTCCGAGCCCCATGAGCCACGAACGCCCGAAGCCTGACGGTCCCACAGACCCAGCACGTCCGAGGGCCGTAGACCCCACCACCCGAGGGGCCGAAAGCCCCACCGACCCCGGCGCGGGAGATCCCGCATGAGCGCGCACGCCCGCCCGGGCGGCACCATCCCCTTCTCCGTCGTCGACGAGATCTCCCGGCACTGTCTTCGGCACGAGGAACCGGAGACCGTCCACATCGAGGTGCACCTGCCCGGTGAGGTGGATCCGGGTCGGCTGCGCAAGGCGTTCGGCGAGGCGTTGCGGCGGCATCCTCGGAGTCTGGTGCGGGAGGCACCCGGGCGCTGGTACCGGAGGCGTTACGCGTGGGAGCCGACCGACGGGCCGGACGCGGAGCCCGTGAGCTTCCCGGTGCCGGGCGAGCACGCCCTGCGGGACGCCCGCGTCCGGGCGCTGCGCGCCGCGCCCCCGCTCACCGTGTCGCCGCCGGTCCGGCTGGAAGCCGTGCGCGGGGCGGCGGAGGGCACCGTCCTGTTCCTGACCGTCCACCACACCGCGATGGACGGCCCCTCCTGTCTGCGCGTGCTGGCCACCGCAGCCGAGCTGTACGGCGGGCGGGACAACGAGCCGGCCGCCCCGCCCGTCCGTCCCCCGGACGCGCCGCCCGTCCCGCCGGACACCCTGTCCCCGTGGATCCGCCCGGCCCGGGTGGCGCGCGGCGCGCCCGGCCCCGCGCCCGGCAACGGGCTGATCGTCACGGAACTGCCGCTGCCGCGCCGCCCGCAGGGCGCCCCGTACACGGTGAACGACCAGCTGATGGCGGCCACCGCGCTGAGCGTGGCGCACTGGAACCGGGAACGCGGCGCCGGGCGGCGCCGGCCGCTGCGGATCACCATGCCGGTGGACGGCCGGCCCCGGGACAGCGGCATGCCGATCGGCAACGGCACCCGCCTGGTCGACGTGGTCTTCGCCCCGGAGGAGCTGGACGCGTACGCGGTGCCGGAGCTGCTGCGCCGTACCGCCCTGCGCACCCGCGCCCTCAAGGCTCTCCCCCGCCCCCAGCTCGGGCACGGCGCCGCCCTGCTGACCGCGCCGTGGGCGCCGGTAGCCTGCCGGGCCGCGCTGACCCGGGGGCTGCGCCGGGCGGCGGCGCCGTGGACGTCGACCACGCTGCTCAGCAACATCGGCCGCGTCCCGTACCCGCTGGACTTCGGTGACGACGCCGGCCGGGCGCGGGCCGTGTGGTTCTCGGCGCCCGCCCGGATGCCGCGCGGGCTGACCTTCACCACCGCGTCCACGGCGGGCCGGCTGCATCTGGCGCTGCGGTGGTCGAACGCGCTGCTCGGGGACGGCGACGGCGCGCGTCTGTGCGAGCTGTTCGCGCACCACCTGCGGACCACGGAGGCGACCTGAGTGACGACCACCGCATCCCCCTCCCCCGGCACGCCGTCCCCGCCCCCCGGGCTGCGCGACTTCTACGAGAACCCCGCCGTGCCGGTCGCCTCGGGTCCGTCCCGGACTCTGCGCCAGGCCCGCATGCTGGCCCGCGCGCTGGGTCCGGCCGACGCGTCGGGTCCGCGTACGGTCCTGGACATCGGCTGCGGCGACGGCAGCGCGGCCGCCACCGCCGCCCCGCTGCTGCGCGGCCACCGGCTGATCGGCGTGGACTGGTCGCAGGACGCCCTCGCCCGGGCGCGCACCCGGCTGCCGTACGCGGTGCGCGGCGAACTCGGCGGCGGGGGCCTGCCGTTCGCGTCGGGTGCGGCGGACGCGGTGCTGTTCAGCGAGGTGCTGGAGCATCTGGTCGACCCGGACGCGGCGCTCGACGAGATCCGCCGGGTGCTGCGGCCGGGCGGCCACCTCATGCTCTCCACGCCGAACCTGGCGGCCTGGTACAACCGCGCCCTGCTGCTCGCCGGGGTGCAGCCGGTGTTCTCCGAGGTGAGCCTGCGCTCCGTCCACGGCCGGCCGGGCGCGGAGGTGGTCGGACATCTGCGGCTGTACACGGCCCGCGCGCTGCGGGAGTTCGTCGCCGCGTCCGGCTTCGCCGTCGTGGCGCTGGAGGGGGCGCCGTTCCACGGGGTGCCGCGGGTGCTGCGGCCGCTGGACCGGCTGGCCTGCGCCGCGCCGTCGCTCGCGTCGATCCTGCTGCTGCACGCGCGGCGGACGTGAGGGAGGCCGGGGGACATGTGGTGGGGAGTGGCCGCGGCGCTGCTGGCGAACGTCCTGTACAGCGCGGGGTTCGTGCTGGAGAAGCGGGCGCTGGGCGCGCTGCCCGAGGTGACGGTGCGGCGGCCGGCCCGGCTGCTGCGGCTGGTGCTGGGCAGCCCGCTGTGGATCGGCGGCTCGCTCGCCCTCGCGGCCGGGTTCGCGGCGCAGCTCGCCGTGTACCGCACCCTGCCGATCGCCGCCGCGCAGGGCCTGTTCGTGTCCGGTCTGGTGCTGCTGGTGCTGCTGTCGGCGCGGCTGCTGGGCGAGGAGACCAGCGGCCGGGAGCGGTACGCGCTCGGCGCGATCCTGCTGGCGCTGCTGATGGTGGTGCTGTCGCTGCGGGAGAGCGGAGCGGACGCCGACACGGTGGGCCGGGACGCGCCGTACCCGCTGATCCTGCTGGTGTGCGTGCCGGCGCTGGCGGCAGGGGTGTGGCTGTACTCGTCCGCCGAGCGCAACGCCCGCCACCGGCACCGGCTGCCCACCACCGGTGTCGAGTACGGCATCGCCGTCGGCCTGCTCTACGGGGTCAGCTCACTCGCCGTGAAAGGCGTCTCCAGCCACCTGACGACCGGCGGAGTCGGCGCGTCGGTCCTCGCGCTGCTGCGCTCCCCGTACCCGTATCTGCTGCTGTTCACCGGGGCGTTCGGGCTCGTGATGTCGCAGGCGGCGCTGCAGCGCTGCCGTGCCTCGCTGATCGTGCCGGTGTGCACGACCGTGACGTGCCTGTTCACGGCGGTGCTCGGCACGCTGTCGTTCGGCGAGGAACTCCCGGACGAGCCGCTGCGGCTGGCGCTGCGCGTACTCGGCACCGTCCTCGCGGTGACCGTGCTGCTCGCCATGCCCAAGCACGACACCGCGCCGCGATCCCCCGCCGGACCGAGGAGTTGACGACACCATGAAGCACGACGACCCGCTGCTGAGGATTCTCGCCTGCCCGCTCGACAAGGGGCCGCTGCGGCTGCTCGCCGCGGACGACGGGGACGGGGAGGCGCTGTACAACCCGCGGCTGCGCCGCCGTTACCCGGTCGTCGACGGCATCCCGCAGCTGCTGCCGTCGTCCGGTGAACAGGTGCCGGAGGAGGAGCACGAGCGGCTGCTGGCCCGCGCGGCCGAGGCCCCGGGGACCGCGCCGTGACCGGGCGGCGCTCGCTCGCGGCGCGGGCGGCGTCCGTGCTGCCCGCGCGCGCGGTGGCGGCGACGGCCCGCGCGGTCTACCCGCGCTTCGAGCCGGAGCTGGCCCGCCTCGCCGACCTGTGCCCGCCGGGCTGCGACACGGCGGTGGACGTCGGCGCCTGGTACGGCCCGTGGACGCACCGGCTGGCCCGCCGCGCCCGCCGGGTGGTCACCCTGGAGCCCGTGCCGCGCCTGGCCCGGCTGCTGGGCGCGACCGCCCCGCCGAACGTACGGGTCATCCGCGCGGCCGCCTCCGACCGGCCCGGCATCGCCCGGCTGTGGCTGCCGGACGACGACACCGGCGCCCGGGGCGTGTCGTCGCTGGTCCGCCGGGACGTCCACGGCCACGCCCTGGACGTCACCTGCGTCGCCCTGGACGACCTGGGCCTGCGCGACGTCGGCTTCCTGAAGATCGACGTGGACGGCAACGAGCCGGCGGTGCTGCGCGGGGCGACCGGCATCCTCGCCCGCGACCGGCCGGCCCTGTTCGTCGAACTGGAGTCGCGCATCCAGCCGATCGCCCCGGTGGTGACGTACCTGTCCCTGCTGGGCTACGACGGCTGGGTGCTGCCCGCCGGCACCTGGATCCCCCTGTCCCGCTTCCCGTTGGAGGCCCATCAGGAGCGCACCGCGTACGTCGCCACGCACGGGCTGCTGCGCCGGATCCTCCCCTCCGAGCGGCTGCGCGGCCCCCGCTACGTCAACTCGGTGCTGTTCCTCCCGGACGGCCGCCGCCCGGGAGAGCCTCCGGTGGGCGACGATGGGTCACGTGCCCACCGGACGACGCCCACCTGAACCGTTCACCCCGTTCCACTTCCAGCTGGTGCTGCTGCGCCGCATGGCCGACCACAACCCCGGCCTGGTGGAGGACGCCCGGCGCGCGCTGGGCGCCTCCCTCGCCGACATGCGGGAGGCGAACCGGCGCTGGCAGGCGATGGTCCGCTCGCCGCGCCCCCGCCCGGCCCTCTCCCGGTACCGGTCGGTGCTGGGCGAGCCGGAGTCGCGTACCCCGCGCCGGGTCGGCGACCTGGACTGCGAGGCGTGGCGGTGGCCGCTGCCGCTCTGGCCGGACCTGCGCTTCGAGGCGCTGACCCCGGCGGGCGGGGGCGCGGTGTGGAACGAGTGGCTGGTCCGCGCCCCGGGCGCGCCCGCGCCCGCGCTGCGCACGCTGGACGATCTCACGCCCTGGTCGTGCACGGTGGACGAGGTGGCCCGCGCCTTCGCCCCGGCCCGCCCACTGGAGGGGTCGGCGCCCACCCGGTGGGGGCTTGCGTTCACCGCCCCGGACGCGGAGGGCCGGTCTCACGAGGTGGCCGCGGAGTTCACCTGGGGGCTGCTCCAGCGGACGGGCGTCAGCGGCGCGCCGCCTCGATGATCCGCTCGGCGACCACGGGCAGCGACTCGGGGTGCAGCCACAGGAACAGGTTCGGCTCGACCAGCTCCAGCTCCATCACCCGGGGCCGCCCGTCGTCGCCGTCCACCAGGTCCACCCGCGCGTACAGCAGCTCGGGTTCGCCGGGCACGGCGGACAACGCGGCATCCGCGACAGCGAGTTCGTCCGCCGTGGGGGTCCAGTCGGTCAGCCCGGGGTGGGCGGTCTTCCGCTGGTCGTAGGGAGTGCCGGGGGCGAGCACCGGACCCTTCCTGCTGGCGTGCAGCAGCTTCCCGTCGAAGAACTGCAGCGCCCGCTCCCCGCCGCTGTCGATGGCCCGCACGTACGGCTGCACCATCGCCGTGAACCCGTCGTCGTGCAGGCGCCGGACGTGCCGTACGGCGGTGTCGTGCTCGTCGGGGGTGTAGCGGGCGGCGAACCGGGCGCCGGCGCCGGAGGCCGGCTTCACCACGAACTCGATGCCGTCCGGGAGCTCCACGGAGTCCCCGGGCGCCAGGTACCGCGTCTCCACCACGGGCACCCCGGCCGCCGCGAGGTCCGCGAGGTAGCGCTTGTCTGTGTTCCAGCGCACCACGTCCGCCGGATTGGCCAGCCGGGTCAGCCCCCCGCACCGCTCGGCCCACGCGGTGAACTCGGCCGCCCGCCAGCTGTAGTCCCAGGTGGAGCGGATCACGGCGAGGTCGAAGCGGGCCCAGTCGACGCGGCCGTCGTCCCACACCTCGGCGGACGCCTCCGCCCCTGCCTCGTCCAACGCCCGCACCAGCACCGGCAGATCCCGGTCCTCGGCCACGTCGGGCCCGTCCGCACAGGTCACCAGCGCGACACGCACCACGCCGCCTCACCCCTCCCACGACCACCTCGGCTCCGCAAGGAGGCTAACAACCGCAGGTGGAAGGCGACGCCTAGCGGTCCTCCTCCGGGTCCCAGTCCAGCAGACGCACCTTGGCGACCGTGCGGACGTGGCGGCGCATGGCGGCGGCGGCCTGCCGGGGGCGACCGTCGGCGATCGCGTCGAGGATCGCCTGGTGCTGGGCGAGGGAGCGGTGGGGGCGGCCGGGCTGGCGCAGGGACTCGGTGCGGCTCTCGGCGATCTGCTCGGCGATGGAGCGCATGAACTCCGCGAGCAGGGCGCTGTGCGCGGCCGCCGTCACCGCCGCGTGGAACCGGCGGTCGCCCTCCACGCCCGCGCCGCCCGCCTCGATCTCCTCGGCCATGTGCGTGAGCGCGGACCCCAGCGCGGCCAGGTCGTCGTCCGTGCGCCGCTCGGCGGCCAGTTCGGCGAGCTTGGTCTCCAGGGCCTCCCGCGCCTCCAGCACGTCCGGCAGCCTCCGTCGCCGCTCCACCATCCGCTCCACCGGCTCGACGTCCAGGCTGTCGCGGACCAGGTAGGTGCCGCCGCCGTGCCGGGCCTCGACCAGCCCCTGAACCTCCAGCACGACGATCGCCTGCTTCACGGAGGCGCGGCTCACGCCGAGCCGCTGGGCCAGGTCCCGCTCGGGCGGCAGGCGGTCCCCGGCGCGCAGGCCGCCCTCGGCGACGTACTGGCGCAGCCGGTCCAGCACCTGTTCGTACAGGCGCTGTCTCGCCATCGGGCGCAGGGCGTCGGTCACAGCGGTCCCCCTTTCGCGGGGAGATTAGCACCGGGTCCTCACGAGTGGCCGAGTGGCTGAGCCAATTCATGCGCGACCCCTTGACGGGCCTCCGTGCGGGCCGCACGCTGTGCGACCGAACGGACTTCGCCATTCCAGCGCCACAAGTGGTTCAGCCACTCAGCCACTCGGGAGCCCCGCATGTCCCCCGAACTCCTCTCCGTCCTCGTCCTCGCGGTGGTGTTCGTCATCGCCACCACCCGCTCCGTGAACATGGGGGCACTCGCCTTCGCCGCCGCCTTCGGGCTCGGCACGCTCGTCGCCGACCTCGACGCGGACGGCGTCTTCGCCGGCTTCCCCGGCGACCTGTTCGTCGTCCTCGTCGGCGTCACCTACCTGTTCGCCCTGGCGCGCGCCAACGGCACCACCGACTGGCTGGTGCACGCGGCCGTGCGGCTGGTGCGGGGGCGGGTGGCGCTGATCCCCTGGGTGATGTTCGCCCTGACCGGCGCGCTCACCGCGATCGGCGCGGTCAGCCCGGCCGCGGTCGCGATCGTCGCGCCGATCGCCCTGAGCTTCGCCGCCCGGTACGGCATCAGCCCGCTGCTGATGGGCGCGATGGTGGTGCACGGCGCCCAGGCCGGCGGCTTCTCGCCGATCAGCATCTACGGCTCGATCGTCAACGGCATCGTCGAGCGGGAGAAGCTGCCCGGCAGCGAGATCACGCTGTTCCTCGCCTCCCTGCTGGCGAACCTGGTCATCGCGGCGGTGGTGTTCGCCGTGTGCGGCGGGCCGAAGCTGTGGCGGCAGGGGACGGTCGCGGAGCCGGCCGCCTCCCCGGGCGAGGGTGAAGAGGAACCGGGCGGTACCGCGGGCGGCGGGTCCGGGGGCGGAGGCACCCGTACCGCCCCTGCCTCCACGCTCGCCCGCACCGACGCCCCGGCCGCCGCCGTCCCGCTCACCGCCCCGGTGACCGCCACCCTCGTCTGCCTGGTCGCGCTCGTCGTCGCCGTCCTCGGCTTCGACCTGGACGCGGGCCTCACCGCCATCACCCTCGCGGTCGTGCTGAGCACCGTCTGGCCGGACGTCAGCCGCCGCGCGGTCACCGAGATCGCCTGGCCGACGGTCCTGCTGATCTGCGGCGTCCTCACCTACGTCGGCGTCCTCGACGAGATGGGCACCATCACCTGGGCCGGGGAGGGCGTCGGCGGCATCGGCGTCCCGCTGCTCGCGGCGGTGCTGCTCTGCTACATCGGCGCGATCGTGTCCGCCTTCGCCTCGTCCGTCGGCATCATGGGCGCGCTGATCCCGCTCGCGGTGCCGTTCCTGGCGCAGGGCGAGATCGGCGCCGTGGGCATGGTCGCCGCGCTCGCCGTGTCGGCGACGGTGGTGGACGTCAGCCCCTTCTCCACCAACGGCGCCCTGGTCCTCGCCGCCGCCCCGGACGTGGACCGCGAGCGCTTCTTCCGGCAGCTCATGGCCTACGGCGGGATCGTCGTGGCGGCGGTTCCGGCGGTGGTGTGGCTGGTGATGGTGGTACCCGGCTGGGGGTAGGACACCCGACGCAGCCACGACAGCGACGACAGCGACCCAAGGAGTACGACGCGTGTCCTCTCTCTTCCCGTCCCTCACCGCCGGCCCGGCCGGCGGCTCCGCCGGCCGTCCCGCCCTGCGCTTCGGCGAGCGCTCACTGACATACGGGGGACTCGCCGCAGCGGCCGGTTCGGTGGCCGGGGACCTCAAGGGGGTACGCACGGCCGCCGTGTGGGCCACTCCGACCCTGGAGACCGCCGTCGCCGTCACCGCCGCGCTGCTCGCCGGGGTGGTCGTGGTCCCGCTCAACCCGAAGTCCGGCGCGCGGGAGCTGGGCCACATCCTCGGCGACAGCGCCCCCGACGTGCTCCTCGCGGCGCCCGGTGCCGCGCTGCCCGACGCGCCGGCCGCCCTGCGCCGCGTGGAGGTGGACCCGGCCCGCGGCACCGACCCGGGCTCCGTGCCCGACGACCGGGAGCTCGACCCGGAGGACCCCGCCCTGATCGTCTACACCTCCGGCACCACCGGCCCGCCCAAGGGCGCGGTGATCCCCCGCCGTTCGATCGCCTCGACGCTGGACGCCCTCGCCGACGCCTGGCGGTGGACCGACGCCGACGTGCTGGTGCACGGCCTGCCGCTGTTCCATGTGCACGGCCTGGTCCTCGGCACGCTGGGCCCGCTGCGGCGCGGCGGGTCGGTGCGTCATCTGGGCCGGTTCACCACCGAGGGCGTGGCCCGTGAGCTGAACTCCGGCGCGACCATGCTGTTCGGCGTGCCGACCATGTACCACCGCGTCGCGGAGGCGCTGCCCGCCGAGCCGGACCTGGTGCGGGCGCTGTCCGGGGCGCGGCTGCTGGTGTCGGGCTCGGCCGCGCTGCCGGTGCACGACCACGAGAGGATCACGGCGGCGACCGGCGTCCGGCTCGTCGAGCGGTACGGCATGACGGAGACGCTGATGAACACCAGCGTCCGCGTCGACGGCGAGACCCGACCCGGCTCGGTCGGCGTGCCGCTGCCCGGCGTAGAGCTGCGGCTGGTCGAGGAGGACGGCACCCCGGTGGCGGCGTACGACGGCGAGACCGTGGGGGAGATCCAGGTGCGCGGGCCGAACCTGTTCACCGAGTACCTCAACCGGCCCGACGCCACCGCCGACGCGTTCACCGCCGACGGCTGGTTCCGCACCGGCGACATGGCGGTCCGCGACCCCGGCGGCGACGTCCGCATCGTCGGCCGCAAGGCCACCGACCTGATCAAGAGCGGCGGGTACAAGATCGGGGCGGGTGAGATCGAGAACGCGCTGCTGGAACACCCGGGCGTGAAGGAGGCCGCCGTCACCGGGGAGCCGGACGCCGACCTGGGCGAGCGGATCGTGGCGTGGGTGGTGCCGGCCGACCCGCAGTCCCCGCCCGGTCTGGAGGAGCTGGCGGACCATGTGGCGGCGCGCCTCGCCCCGCACAAGCGGCCCCGGGTCGTCCGCCACCTCGACGTGCTGCCCCGCAACGACATGGGCAAGATCATGAAGCGGGCGCTGACGCATGGCTGACCGCCCGTCGGCCCGCGAGGCCCTCGCCCTGGTCACGGACACGTTCACCGAACTGCCGTACCCGGAGCGGCGATCCGCGCCGGACGGCCCGCTCGGCTGGTCCGGTTACGACGGGGCCCGCGCCCGCGCCGCCGCACGCACCGGCGAGACCGAGTCCGTGGTCTGCGGGGTCGCGGACGTCGAAGGCACGCGGGCCGTGCTGATCGCGTTCGAGTTCGGCTTCCTCGGCGGCTCCCTCGGCGAGGGCACCGGCGACCGCCTGGAGGCCGCTTACGCGCACGCCGTCGCGCACCGGCTGCCGCTGGTGTCCCTGGTCGCCACCGGCGGCAGCCGGATGCAGGAGGGCATGCTCGCCCTGACCCAGCTCCAGCGGGTGGCGCGCGCGTCGGCGCGGGCCCGCGAGGCGGGGCTCCCCCAGACAGCCGTCCTGCGGGACCCGACGACCGGCGGCGGCTGGGCCACGCTGGGCGCGGGTGCGGACGTCGTGCTCGCCCTGCCCGGGGCGCAGGTCGGTTTCGCCGGCTCCCGGGTCCGCCCTCCGGACGCGGACCCGACGGCGTACACGGCCGAGGCCCAGGTCGCGGCGGGAGCGGCGGACGCGCTGGTCCCGCCGGAGGAGCTGCGCACGACTCTGGGCCGCTGGCTGCGGCTGCTGACCCGCCCGTCCTCCGACCCGGCCCCGCCGCCGCACGCACTGGGCGCGGTCGACCTGCCGGCCACCGGCTGGGACGCGGTGAGCCGTGCCCGCTCACCGCACCGCCCGCGCGCCATCGCCTACCTGGACGCCTACTTCAGGTCACGCGTCACGCTCTCCGGTGACCGCTGCGGCGGCGCCGACCCCGACGGCATGCTCTGCGGCTTCGGCGACCACGGCGGCCGCACGGTCGCCTACGCGGCCCAGACGGGCACGGCCACCCGCCCCGCCGGCTACCGCACGGCCGCCCGTCTGATCCGCCTCGCCGACCGCCTCGGCATACCGGTGCTGACCCTGGTGGACACCCCGGGCGCGGCCAACGACGCGGAGGCGGAACGGCAGGGCGCGGGGGCGGCCGTCGCGGACCTCTTCGCCGCCGTCGCCGCCGCCCGCACGCCGCTGACCACGCTGGTCATCGGGGAGGGCGGCTCGGGCGGCGCACTCGCTCCGGCCGCGCCGGGCAACACCTGGGCCACCCCGGACAGCTACTTCTCGGTGATCGCACCGGAACTGGCGGCGGCGATCCTGAAGCGCCCGCCGTCCGAGGTGGAACCCACGGCGGACGCCCTGCGCATCCGGCCGCAGGATCTGGTGGAGCTGGGGGTGGTGCGTGGGGTCGTGGGTCCGGAAGGCGCCCAGGCGGCCGGCTTCGGCTGAGAAGTCCCGGGAGGGACCCGCACGACCGTGGGCCCACGCCTGCCGCCCGCCCCGACCAGCGGTCCTGAAGCGCTGTCAGCAGAAGTCCGGGTCGCCGATCCACCGTCAGGCGCGGTCAGCGTCCACACGCCGCCCGGCCTGACCCGTTGTAAGGCACTCGCCTCCACCCCCCGTTCGGCGGCCCCTCTCCCGGCCCCCCAGGAAAGGCGCCGCCCCCGCCCGGCGCGCACGATGCGAAGAGGCCCGCCGCCCGGCGGGCCTCCGGCCGCGCACTCGGGAGGAACTGCCGTGACCGCCAGTCTGGAGCAGCTGCGCCGCTGCCACTTCGCCGTCGACCTGGGCGCGGCCCGCACCCGGGTGTACGTCAAGGGCGCCGGCCTCGTCGTCGACCAGCCGTCCGTCGCCGCCGTGAACACCCGTACCGGAGCGCTGATCGCCGTCGGCGAGTTCGCGGAGAAGATGACCGGGCGCACCCCCGACTACATCCGCGTCGTCCGGCCGGTGACGGGCGGCACCGTCGTCGACATCGAGATGGCGCAGCGGATGCTGCGTCAGCTCATCGGCGACCGCACCCGCCGCGCCCTGCGCCGCAGGCCCCGGCTGCGGGCGGCCGCCTGCACCCCGCACGACTCCGACCCGCTGGCCCAGCGCGCCGCGATCGAGACGCTGGTCGGTCTTGGCGCCCGCCGGGTGGAACTGGTGGACACGCTGATCGCGGCGGCCGTCGGCTGCGGGCTGCCGGTGGAGCGGCCGGAGGCCACCATGATCATGGTGTGCGGCGCGGCCGCCACCCAGGTCGCCGTGCTGTCGCTCGGCTCGATCGTGCGGGCCGAGCGCATCCCGGTGGGCGGCGAGGCGGTGGACGCGGCGATCGTGCAGCACCTGCGCCACCAGCACGAGCTGATGCTGCCGAGCCAGTCCGTGCGGCCTCTTCAGCTCGCGCTGGAGGGGAACGGGCTGACGCCGGAGGGGCCCGAGGTCACGGAGATCCACGGCCGGGACGTCGCCACCGGGCTCGCCCGGTCGGTGAAGGTGGACACGGCGGCGGTGCGGCGGGCCATCCAGACGCCGCTCACCGCGGTCCTCGACGGCATCGGCAAGGTGCTGCGGGACTGCCCGCCCGACCTGGTCGCCGACCTGGCCGACCGCGGCATCATGATGGTCGGCGGCAGCGCCCTGCTGCCGGGCCTGGACCAGATGCTGCGTCAGGCGACCGGGATGCCGGTGCACATCGCGGAACAGCCGGAGCTGTGCGCCGTGGAGGGGCTCGGCGCCATGCTGGAGGGCCGTATCTCCCCCATGGTCCTGGACCCGCTGGGCGCCTGAGACGCATCTGGACCCGCCGCCCGCCCCTCCCCCGGGCCCGCCCGCATCCGTGCGGGCGGGCCGTCGTGCGTTACCGGCCGTTTCACGCGGCGCGGTGTGTACCGCGGCTCAGGGTGGGCAGGCGAATCCGCAGCGCAGCAGTACGGTGCGCAGCCTCTCGCGCGGGCGCCGGCGCCGGCCGGGGCCGCCGGGACGGCCCGGCCGGCCACCCATCCACGAGCACCGACAGGGCGGTGACATGACTTCCGCGGCATCGTTCCCCCCGGGACGGCAGGACACCTTGGTCATCGGCGGTCGCATGGACGCGGACCGGGCGCTGCTCACCCCGCGCGGGGAGCTGGTCCGCGGATGCGCCCAGATGCTGGCCGCGAAGCTGGCGGAGCTGCCGGCCGGCACCGCGCGGGTGGACCTGGACATGAGCGGTGTGCACTTCATGGACACCGCGGGTCTGGAGTTCCTGGACGTGCTGCGCGACCACGCCCGCCGGCGGTCCATGCCGGTCACCACGTCCCGCTGGAGCGGCCAGCCGCGCCGCATCCTGGAGCTGGCCGGGCTGGACACCACGGACCCGCTGCGCACCCCCGCGCCGTGCCCCTCGCCCGCCGGGTCGGCGGTGGCGCTGGAGCGCCAGGAGCGGCTGCACCTGCTCCAGGAGGAGGTGGAGCAGCTGCGGCAGGCCATCGCGTCCCGCCCGGTCATCGACCAGGCGCGCGGCGTCCTGATGGCGACGTACGGCTGCTCCTCGGACGAGGCGTGGCACATCCTGCGGGAGGCGTCGCAGCTGTCCAACACCAAGCTGCGCACCGTGGCGGAGTCGCTGACGGCCTGCGCGGAGGCGGAGGGCACTCCCCCGCCGCCGGAGGTGCGCACGGCGCTGGCCCGCGCCCTCGCCCGCCGCGCCCCGCGGTGACATCGGCGCGCGAGGGGTACTCGTAGTCGCCGTAACCGACGGGTCCCGCGACAGGGAGGCGGCACGATGAGCGAGCACACTCCGTCCCAGGCCGAGGGCGACCGGGACGACAGCGAATGGACCACCCCCGACGTGGTGCACACCACGCCGTCACAGGCGGAAGGGGAGCGTGACGCGTCGGACGCGCCGTCGGCGTCCGACGACAACGCCGTACGGGGGACGCACGGAGGCGGCTGACCCCGGCTCCGGGGTGACGGTTCCGGTGAACCGTGACGTGGTGGGGCGGGTGGGACTCGAACCCACGGCCGACGGATTATGAGTCCGCTGCTCTAACCGGCTGAGCTACCGCCCCATAGCGGCGTGTCGCGTACATGTGTGCGCGCCGTCTGCCGCAGCATAGCCGCTCATACGATCTCCTGCTTCGGATGGTCGGCTGCGTACGGCCCTGTTGACCATGAAGACAGCGCCGCGCCGCGCGCGGTTCCACCGGACATGAAAAAGGACCCCGACGGGGTCCTCGTTCAGCATGCTCCCCCGACTGGACTCGAACCAGTAACCTGCCGGTTAACAGCCGGCTGCTCTGCCAATTGAGCTACGGAGGACCGAGCTCCCCCGACTGGACTCGAACCAGTAACCTGCCGGTTAACAGCCGGCTGCTCTGCCAATTGAGCTACGGAGGAATGCCTCGTTCTGCATCGAACGCACCCGCCTGGGTATTCGCCAGGGGGCGCGCGCTCGCTGCGACACATACATTAGCGCAAGCAGGGGGGTGCTCCGCCAATCGGTACTCCCCGGCCCGTCGCCGCGCCGGAGACCCACGCAGACTGGAACAACGGGAAGGGTGGCCGCCATGCGATACCGGCTCACGTTCGTCGCCGGAGCCGTCCTGGGCTACGTGCTGGGCACGAAAGCCGGGCGGGAGCGCTACGAGCAGATGAAGAGGTCAGCGCTCCAGCTGGCGCAGAACCCCGCGGTGCGCAACACCGCGGAGTCCGCGGCCCAGCAGAGCCGTGAGTTCGCCGACAAGGCGTACCACGTGATGAGCGACAAGGTCGGCGACCGTGTGCCCGACTCGGTCGCGCAGCGGGTCCACGCCCTGCGGGAGCGCACCGCCCACGGCCCGGCCGAGGACGACTGGGGCACGAGCAACACCTGACGGACACCGCACCCCTCCCCATGCGGCAAAATCACCGTATGGGGATAGTCGCCGGGTTGGACAGTGCGCCCGATTTCACTCGCGTCGTCGTCTGTGACACGGACACCGGGGCCGTGCTCAGGCAGGGGTACGCCCCGCACCCGGTGCAGGGTCCCGACACCGGCCGTTCCTCGGACGCCGACCCGCAGGCCTGGCTGCTGTCCCTGGGCGAGGCCGCGAGCGGCGGACTGCTGGAGGGCGTGCAGGCCATCGGGGTGTCCGCACAGGCGGGCGCGCTGGTCCCGCTGGACGCGCAGGGCGGCACGGTCCGCCCGGCGATGACGGGGGGCGACAAGCGCGCGCAGGTCGCGGCGGCCGATCTGGTCGACGCGCTCGGCGGGCGCGAGGCGTGGGCGCAGGCCGTGGGCTGTGTGCCGGGCGCCGCGCAGCCGGTGACGAAGCTGCGCTGGATGGCCCGTACCGAACCGGAGAACGCGGCCCGCACCGCGGTGCTGCTCCAGGCGCACGACTGGCTGGTGTGGCAGCTGCTGGGCCGGCCTGTGCGCCGGACCACCGACCGGGGCGGCGCCTCCGGCACCGGCTACTGGGCCGCGGCGACCGGCGGTTACCGGCCCGACCTGGTGGAATTGGCGCTCGGTCACCAGGCGATGCTCCCCGAGGTGATCGGCCCGGCCGAGGCGGCCGGCACCACCCCCGAGGGGCTGATGATCTCCGCCGGCACGGCGGACACCATGGCGGCGGCGTTCGGGCTCGGCATCGGGCTGGGCGACGCGGTGGTGTCGATGGGCGCGTCCGGCTCGGTGATGGCCGTACACCCCGAGCCGCTCGTCGACCGGGGCGGCTCGATCACGTCGCTGGCCGACGCGACCGGTATGCATCTGCCCGTCGTCACCACGCTGAACGCGGTACGGGCGCTGCGCGGCACCGCGGAGCTGCTGGGGCTGCCGGACCTGGAGAGCCTGTCCGACCTGGCGATGAAGTCGACGCCGGGTGCGCACGGGCTGGTGCTGCTGCCCTACCTGGAGGGCGAGCGCACCCCGAACCTGCCGCACACCGCCGGGACCCTCGCGGGGCTGCGGCGGGAGTCGATGAAGCCGGAGCACCTGGCGCGGGCGGCGTTCGAGGGGATGCTGTGCGGGCTCGCGGACGCGCTGGACGTGCTGCGCGGGCGGGGCGTGGAGGTGCGGCGGGTGTTCCTGCTCGGGTCCGCGGCCGAACTGCCCGCCGTGCAGGCGGCGGCGCCCGCGCTGTTCGGGGCGCAGGTGGTCGTGCCGCAGCCCGCGGACTACGCGGCGACGGGCGCGGCCCGGCAGGCGGCCTGGGCGCTAGGCGTCTCGCAGGGCACCCTCGATCCGCGGACCCCGCCGGTGTGGCCGGGTCCGGTGGCGCAGGTGCTGGACCCGGGCGAGGAGCTGGCGGTGGGTCAGGCCGTGCGCCAGCAGTACGTGGCGGTGCGTGAGCAGACGCATCCGGGGGCGTTCCAGCAGTAGGAGGGGGCGCGCGGGGACGGCGCGCCGGGGCCCGTAAACGGGTTGAGGTAACGCCGGTGGAGTGTTCGACGATAGGGGCCACGGGCAACCACTGGCCCCGCCGTCCACTCCGAGAGATGCAGCGTGCTCATACGACTTCTACGTGACCGTCTACGGCCCTACAAGAGATCCCTCTCCCTGCTGGTGCTCCTGCAGTTCCTGCAGACCTGCGCCACGCTCTACCTGCCCACGCTGAACGCGGACATCATCGACAACGGTGTCGTCCAGGGTGACACGGGTTACATCCTGGGCTACGGCGGACTGATGATCGGCATCTCGCTGGCGCAGGTCGTCTGCAACGTCGGCGCCGTGTACTACGGGGCCCGGACCGCGGCGGCCCTGGGGCGGGACCTGCGCGCCGCGGTGTTCGACCGGGTGCAGTCCTTCTCCGCCCGTGAGGTCGGTCACTTCGGGGCGCCGTCGCTGATCACGCGGACGACGAACGACGTCCAGCAGATCCAGATGCTCACCCTGATGACGTTCACCCTCATGGTGTCGGCGCCGATCATGTGCGTGGGCGGTGTGGTGCTGGCGCTCGGTCTGGACGTGCCGCTGTCCGGGGTGCTGGTCGCGGTGGTGCCCGTGCTGGGCGTCTGCGTGACACTGATCGTGCGCCGGCTGCGGCCGCTGTTCCGCACCATGCAGGAGCGCCTGGACACGGTGAACCGGGTGCTGCGCGAGCAGATCACCGGCAACCGGGTCATCCGCGCGTTCGTGCGGGACACGTACGAGCAGCGGCGGTTCCACGGGTCCAACACCGAGCTGACCGACGTGTCGCTGCGCGCCGGCAATCTCCTCGCGCTGATGTTCCCGGTGGTCATGACGGTGGTGAACCTGTCGTCGATCGCGGTGGTGTGGTTCGGCGCGCACCGCATCGACAGCGGCGGGATGCAGATCGGCGACCTGACGGCGTTCCTCGCCTATCTGATGCAGATCGTCATGTCCGTGATGATGGCCACGTTCATGTTCATGATGGTGCCGCGCGCGGAGGTGTGCGCCGAGCGCGTCCAGGAGGTGCTGGACACCTCCTCGAGCGTGGTGCCGCCGGCCGCGCCCGTCACCGAGCTGCGCCGGCACGGACACCTGGAGATCCGGGGCGCGGGTTTCCGCTACCCGGGCGCCGAGGAGCCGGTGCTGCGGGCGGTCGACCTGGTGGCGCGGCCCGGCGAGGTCACCGCCGTCATCGGCTCCACCGGCAGCGGCAAGTCCACGCTGCTGGGGCTGGTGCCGCGGCTGTTCGACGCCACCGAGGGCGAGGTGCTGGTCGACGGGGTGCCGGTGGCGGACGTCGACCCGGCGCTGCTCGCCCGGACCGTCGGCCTGGTGCCGCAGAAGCCGTACCTCTTCGCGGGCACGGTGGCCACCAATCTGCGCTACGGCAATCCGGACGCCACGGACGAGGAGCTGTGGCACGCGCTGGAGGTGGCGCAGGGCAGGGACTTCGTGGAGCGGCTGGAGGGCGGGCTCGACGCACCGATCGCGCAGGGCGGGACGAACGTCTCCGGCGGTCAGCGCCAGCGCCTGGCCATCGCCCGGACGTTGGTGCAGCGCCCGGAGATCTACCTCTTCGACGACTCCTTCTCCGCGCTCGACTACGCCACCGACGCGGCCCTGCGCGCGGCGCTCGCGCGGGAGACGGCCGAGGCGACGGTGGTGATCGTCGCCCAGCGGGTGGCGACCATCCGGGACGCCGACCGGATCGTGGTGCTGGACGAGGGCCGGGTGGTCGGCGCCGGCCGGCACCACGAGCTGATGGCGGACAACGAGACCTACCGGGAGATCGTGCTCTCCCAGCTGACGGAAGCGGAGGCGGCCTGATGGCGGGGCCAGGGGGCCGGATGACGGCGGGGGTCGCTCCCGGCCAGCGGTCGATCGACTTCACGGGGTCCGGCAAGCGGCTGCTCGGCCGCTTCGGACCGGAACGCCTCACCATGTACGGGCTGCTGGCCTGTCTCGTGCTGAGCGTGGGGCTCAGCGTGGTCGGGCCGAAGATCCTGGGGCGGGCCACCGACCTGGTGTTCGCGGGCATCGTCGGCCGTGACATGCCGGAGGGCGCCACCAAGGAGCAGGTGTTGGAGTCGATGCGGGCCCGCGGCGACGACCAGGTCGCCGACATGCTGCGCTCCACGGACTTCACCCCGGGCCAGGGCATCGACTTCACCGCGGTGGGGCATGTGCTGCTGCTGGCGCTGGCCGTGTTCGGCGCGGCGGGGCTGCTGATGGCGGTGGCGACGCGGCTGGTGAACCGGGCCGTGAACCGCACCATGTTCCGGATGCGCGAGGACGTGCAGACGAAGCTGTCGCGGCTGCCGCTGTCGTACTTCGACAAGCGGCAGCGCGGTGAGGTGCTGAGCCGGGCCACCAACGACATCGACAACATCGGGCAGACGCTCCAGCAGTCGATGGGCCAGCTGATCAACTCGCTGCTCACCATCATCGGCGTGCTGGCGATGATGTTCTACGTCTCCTGGATCCTGGCGCTGGTCGCGCTGGTGACGGTGCCGCTGTCGTTCGTGGTCGCCACGCGGGTCGGGAAGCGGTCGCAGCCGCACTTCGTGCAGCAGTGGCGCTCCACCGGCACGCTCAACGCGCACGTCGAGGAGATGTACACCGGGCACGCCCTGGTGAAGGTGTTCGGGCGCCAGGAGGAGTCCGCGCGGAAGTTCGCCGAGGAGAACGAGGCGCTGTACGAGGCCGGGTTCAAGGCGCAGTTCAACAGCGGGGTCATGCAGCCGCTGATGATGTGCGTGTCGAACCTCAACTACGTGCTGGTCGCCGTCGTCGGAGGTCTGCGGGTGGCGTCCGGGTCGCTGTCCATCGGGGACGTGCAGGCGTTCATCCAGTACTCGCGGCAGTTCTCGATGCCGCTGACGCAGGTCGCGTCGATGGCGAACCTGGTGCAGTCGGGCGTGGCCTCCGCCGAGCGCGTCTTCGAGGTGCTCGACGCGGAGGAGCAGGAGGCCGACCCGTCGCCCGCCGAACGTCCCGAGGAGCTGCGCGGGCGGGTGCAGCTGGAGCACGTGTCGTTCCGCTACGACCCGGAGAAGCCGCTGATCGAGGACCTGTCGCTGACGGTCGAACCGGGCCGCACGGTCGCCATCGTCGGCCCGACCGGCGCCGGCAAGACCACGCTGGTCAACCTGCTGATGCGGTTCTACGAGGTGTCCGGCGGGCGGATCACCCTGGACGGCGTGGACATCGCGCGGATGACGCGGGACGAACTGCGCGCCGGGATCGGCATGGTGCTCCAGGACACCTGGCTGTTCGGCGGCACCATCGCGGAGAACATCGCGTACGGCGCGTCGCGCGAGGTCAGCCGGGAGGAGATCGAGGAGGCGGCCCGGGCCGCGCACGCCGACCGGTTCGTCCGCACCCTCCCGGACGGGTACGACACCGTCATCGACGACGAGGGCAGCGGGGTCAGCGCGGGCGAGAAGCAGCTCGTCACGATCGCGCGGGCGTTCCTGTCGGACCCGGTGATCCTGGTGCTGGACGAGGCGACCAGCTCCGTGGACACGCGCACGGAGGTGCTGATCCAGAAGGCCATGGCCCGGCTGGCGCACGGCCGTACGTCGTTCGTCATCGCGCACCGGCTGTCCACGATCCGCGACGCGGACACCATCCTGGTGATGGAGAACGGGTCCATCGTCGAACAGGGCGCGCACGACAAGCTGCTGGCGGCGGACGGGGCGTACGCCCGGCTGTACAAGGCGCAGTTCGCGCAGGCGGTCGCGGAGGTCGACTGAGGCCAGGGGTGCCGGGGGGCAGGGACCGGCCCTCCGGCACCCCGCCGACTAGTCCAGGTAGCCGCGCAGTTGATCGGCGTAGGCGTGGTCGCGGAGCTTGTTGAGGGTCTTGGACTCGATCTGCCGTATCCGCTCGCGGGTCACCCCGAAGATGCGGCCGATCTCCTCCAGGGTGCGGGGTCTGCCGTCGACCAGGCCGTAGCGCAGCTGCACCACCTTGCGCTCGCGCTCCCCCAGGGTGGACAGCACCGCCTCCAGGTGCTGCCGCAGCAGCAGGAACGCCGCCGACTCCACGGGGCTGGCGGCGTCCCCGTCCTCGATGAGGTCGCCGAGCGCGACGTCGTCCTCCTCGCCCACGGGCGCGTGCAGCGACACCGGCTCCTGGGCCAGCCGCAGCACCTCGCCCACCCGCTCGGGCGGCAGGTCCAGCTGGGCGGCGACCTCCTGCGGCGTCGGCTCGTAGCCGCGCTCCTGGAGCATCCGCCGCTGCACCCGCACCACGCGGTTGATCAGCTCCACGACGTGCACCGGCACCCGGATGGTGCGGGCCTGGTCGGCGAGGGCCCGGGACATGGCCTGCCGGATCCACCAGGTCGCGTACGTGGAGAACTTGAAGCCGCGCGCGTAGTCGAACTTCTCGACGGCGCGGATCAGGCCGAGGTTGCCCTCCTGGACCAGGTCGAGCATGGTCAGCCCGCGCCCCACGTACCGCTTCGCCACGGACACCACGAGCCGCAGGTTCGCCTCGATCAGCCGGCGCTTGGCCATGCGGCCCATGACGACGAGCCGGTCCAGGTCGTGCGCGAGCCTGCTGTCCAGGTCGGGGGTGAGCCGCAGCTTCTCCTCGGCGAACAGCCCGGCCTCGACCCGGCGCGCGAGCTCCACCTCCTCGGCGGCGGTGAGCAGCGGGATGCGGCCGATCTCCCGCAGGTACTGGCGGAACAGGTCGGAGGAGGGACCGCCGGTCTCCGGCCGCACCCGCGGGCCGACGGGCTCGGCCGGCTCCACGACGTCCGGCGGCTCGGCCTCGACGGGGTCCACCGCCTGCGCGGGCGGCTCGGGACCGGTCCCGGGAGGCTGCCCGACGCGAATCTGCGCGGGCATCGCCACCAGCAGATCCGCGTCCGGCGCTGCGCCGACGACGTCGCTGTCGGTCTGGGTGAGGGTCTGGGTCTGCACGGGGGCGACCTCCAGGATGATCGCTGCCTGGGGGTGGGGCAGCGGTACTTCAGGGGCGGAGTCGACGGCCTCGCCGCTGTCCGTCCCGTACGCGATGAGCGGAACCGCGGGGGTGTGCGACCCGTCACCGACGGGCCGGCCGCGCTCCGAGGACTCAGGCACCGCCCCCCAGTGTGGGGTACGACACATCGTCCCCACGAGGGGCGTGCGATGACTTTTTGCATCCGGCCGGTCACCGCGCGGTCATCCGCAGCACTTGACCGGATGTCGAACGCCCGTTTGATCTGGAACGATGTGCGGGTGTCCACCGCCTGGTACGAGAGTCATGTGACGGTCCGTTGCTCCGGTTCCGCCGAGCACGAGCGGCTGAGCCGCTGGTGCGCCGCGGCCGGTCTGAAGCTGACGCGCATCGTGCTGGCCCGGGGCCGGATGCGCGACCAGCCGATGCTCACCCTGACCGGCGCCCGCTCCTACGCCGAGGAGTCGGCGCGTGCGCGCGAGGTGGTGGTGCGGCTGCGCGCGGCGGGCTTCGAGCCGGTGCGGGTGAAGACCGAGTCGACGCCGTGGGCGCCGGAGGTCCCGGACGGGCCCTGCGGGGACGGACGGTACTTCGAGCACCACGTGAAGCTGCTGCTCGATGCGGACGCGGATCTGGCCGCGCTCGCCGCCCGGGTCGTGCCGCACGGCGCACATCTGTCGTGGAACGCCCGGCGGGCGCGGGCCGGGGCGCGGCACGAGCGCTTCGTCACCCAGCGCTGTCACGGAGTGGACGCGTCCGCCGCGGGCCGGGCGTTCGAGGCGCTGCTCGCGGAGCTGAGCGGTCACCATGTGCTCGACGTGGAGCGGGAGTTCGTGTTGTACGACAGTGATGTGACGGTGGACGAGGGCTGGCTTCCGAAGCCGGAGGGGGCACGGATATGAGCGACTGGCGGCGGATGCTCGAGTCGGGCATGCCCGTTCCTCCGGGCGAGCTCGACGAGCGGACCCGGCAGGAGCAGCGACTGCCGCGCACCCTGCGGACCGTGCCGGCCGACGAGGTGGAGCAGCGGCTCGTCTTCGACCCGTCGGTGAAGCAGTACGACAACGCCTACCGGGCGACGGACCCCCGCTTCGGCGACCCCTCCCGGGGTGCGGACTGGCGGGCGGCCCGGCGTCGCGCCCTGGACCTGGTGCTCGCGGCGGTCGCCGGCTCCCCCTGGGCGCACGCGCTGGTGCTGCGCGGCAGCGTGCTGATGGCCGCGTGGTTCGGCGACGCCGCCCGCGAGCCCGGTGACCTGGACTTCGTCGTCGTACCGCACACCTGGGACATCGACGACGGGCGGACGGACCGGATGCTCGAGGGGATCGCCGAGGTCGCGCGGGCGGGGGCGGAGGCGTACGGCGAGGGTGTGGGCATCTCGGCGGGGGGCGCGGTGGTCGAGGACATCTGGACCTACGACCGGGTGCCGGGGCGGCGCATGGTGCTGCCGTGGACGGCGCCCGGGCTCCCCGGCGGGCACGTGCAGCTGGACTTCGTCTTCAACGAGCGGCTTCCCGAGGAACCCGAGCCGGTGGAGCTGCCTGACGGCGCGGTCGTGTGGGCGGCGAGCCCGGGGCTGTCCCTGGCGTGGAAGCTGATGTGGCTGATCAACGACTCGTATGGCCAGGGCAAGGACCTGTACGACGCGGTCCTGCTGGCAGAGCGGTGGCCGCTGCGCCGTGAGCTGCTGCACGAGGTGTTCCGGCTGGGCGGCGAATGGCCTTACCGGCGTGAGCACATCCTCCTGGAGGACGTGGTGGAGGCCGTCGCCTACGTGGAGTGGGATCACTTCGCCGTCGAGTACCCGCACCTCGCCGACTCCGGGGAGGATTTCGCCGGGCGGCTGGTGCGGGCGGTGTCGGGAGCGTTTTCGGAGGAGTGAGCGCGGCGTTACAGCGCTGCCGCGCCGTGTTCGCGGAGGGCCTGGTCGTACTGCTGGAGGACCCAGAGCTCGTTCTGGACGGCGGACAGTTCGGCCTGGTCGGCGTGGTGCGACAGGCGGGCGAGCTTGCCGTTGACCTCGCGGACGCGGCGCTCGACGGCCCGGCGCCGCACCCGGACCAGCACCTCGCCCGCGTACACCTCGTCGACCGCCCGTCGCATGATCGCCTCGACCGCCAGCTCCGTGACCATGGCGCGGACGGTGTCGTCGGGGGCCGCGTCGCGGACGCGGATCAGGTACTCCTGCGGGTCCTGGACGCCGTACTCGGCGCCGCCCGCGTCCAGGATCGCCTGGCGCACGGCCGCGTAGGGCGGGGCGGTGAACTCGTCGACGCCGTAGGCGTCGAAGGCCGGCGAGACCAGCTCCGGGCGCTGGAGGGCGAGCTTGAGCAGCTCGCGCTCGGTGGCGAAGACCGGGTTGCGGAGGTTCAGGGCGGGGCCGCGCGGGGCGGCCGGGGCGGCGGCGTACTGCTGCTGGGGGCCGCCGTGCTGCGGGCGGCCGGGCCGCTCGGGGGCGGGCCCCTTGCCGCCGCGGTCGCGGGCCCAGCGGGCGAGCTGGGCGACCCGCTTGACCACGAACTGCGTGTCGAGGATGCCGAGCATCCCGGCGAGCTGGACGGCGACCTCGTGCTGGGCGCCGCTGTTCTTGATCCGGGCGACGACCGGGGCGGCCTCGTCCAGGGCGGCGGCACGGCCGGCCGGGGTGTCCAGGTCGTAGCGGCCGACGATCTGGCGGAGTGCGAACTCGAACAGCGGGGTGCGCGGCTCGACCAGGTCGGTGACCGCCTCGTCGCCCTTGGCGAGCCGCAGGTCGCAGGGGTCCATGCCGTCGGGCGCGATGGCGATGTACGTCTCGGCGGCGAACTTCTGGTCGTCCTCGAAGGCGCGCAGGGCGGCCTTCTGCCCGGCCGCGTCACCGTCGAAGGTGAAGATCACACGCGCGGAGCCGTTGTCCATCAGCAGACGCCGGAGGATCTTGATGTGGTCGGTGCCGAAGGCGGTGCCGCAGGTGGCGATCGCCGTGGTGACGCCCGCGAGGTGGCAGGCCATGACGTCGGTGTAGCCCTCGACGACGACCGCGCGGGAGGACTTCGCGATGTCCTTCTTCGCCAGGTCGATGCCGTAGAGGACCTGCGACTTCTTGTAGATCCCCGTCTCGGGCGTGTTGAGGTACTTCGGGCCGTTGTCCGCCTCGTACAGCTTGCGGGCGCCGAAGCCGACGACGTCTCCGCCGATGTCGCGGATGGGCCACATCAGCCGGCCGCGGAACCGGTCGATCGGACCGCGGCGGCCCTCCTGGGCGAGCCCGGAGAGCACCAGCTCCTTGTCGCTGAACCCCTTGCCGCGCAGGAAGCGGGTGAGGTGGTCCCAGCCCTGGGGGCTGTAACCGACGCCGAAGTGCACGGCGGCGGCCTGGTCGAAGCCGCGCTCGGCGAGGAAGACCCGGCCGGTCTCCGCCTCGGGGCCGGTCGCGAGCTGTTCCGCGTACCACTCGGCGGCCAGCTTGTGCGCCTCGACCAGGCGGATGCGCTCCCCGCGCTGGTGGGACGGGTTGTACCCGCCCTCCTCGTAGCGCAGGGTGATGCCGGCCTGTCCGGCCAGCCGCTCGACCGCCTCCGAGAAGGTGAGGTGGTCGATCTTCATCACGAACGTGATGGTGTCGCCGCCCTCCTGGCAGCCGAAGCAGTGGAAGAGTCCCTTGCTCGGGCTGACCTGGAAGGACGGCGACTTCTCGTCGTGGAACGGACAGAGGCCCTTGAGGTTGCCGCCGCCCGCGTTCCGCAGCTGGAGGTACTCGGACACCACGGCGTCGATCGGGACCGCGTCCCGAACCGCCTTCACGTCCTCGTCGTTGATCCTCCCGGCCACGCGTGAAGTCTACGGGGCGCCTCGGACATCTCCGGTCGCCACGGCACCCTCCAGGGGCGCGGGGCTGTGACATGTGCGGCTCCGCCGCGTGGGCGCGACCAGCCACGACGCCGCCGCACCCACGCCGGACGAGCCCCCGGCACCTCCTAGGCGACCAGGCTCTCCAACCGCACGTGCGGATCCGCCAACGCCTCCGTGTCCACCGCCTCCCGGGACCGGATCAGCGCCTGGATCGGATCCGTGACATCCCACACGTTCACATTCATTCCGGCGAGCACCCGTCCCTCGCGCACCCAGAACGCGATGAACTCCCGCTTCCCCGCGTCGCCCCGGATCACCACCTGGTCGTAGGACCCGGGCGGCGCCCAGCCCGAGTACTCCATGCCGAGGTCGTACTGGTCGGTGAAGAAGTACGGGACGCGGTCGTAGATCTCGTCCCGCCCGAGCATCGCCCGCGCCGCCGCCGGACCGCCGTTCAGCGCGTTGGCCCAGTGCTCCACCCGCAGCCGGGTGGAGAACAGCGCGTGCGGGAAGGACGCGACGTCCCCCGCCGCGTAGATGTCCGGGTCGGACGTGCGCAGCCGCTCGTCGACGAGGACGCCCCCGCCGGACGCGGGGTCCGCCAGCTCCAGGCCCGCCGCCTCCGCGAGGGCGGTCCGCGGGGCCGCGCCGATCGCGGCGAGCACGGCGTGCGCCGGGTGCTCCTCGCCGTCGTCGGTGCGGGCGGCGAGGACCATGCCGTCCTGGCCGGTGATCTCGGTGAGCGAGGCGCCGAAGTGGAACCGCACGCCGTGCTCGCGGTGCAGCTCGGCGAAGAGCTGGCCGAGCTCGGGCCCGAGCACCGAGTGCAGCGGGGCCGGCCCCCGGTGGACGACGGTGACCTCCGCGCCGTAGTGCCGGGCGGCCGCCGCGATCTCCAGGCCGATCCAGCCCGCGCCGGCGATCACCAGGTGGCCGTTGTCCCGGCCGAGGGAGGTGAGGACGCCCTTGAGGCGCTCGGAGTGGGCGAGGCGGCGCAGGTGGTGGACACCGACGAGGTCGGTGCCCGGGATGTCGAGCCGGCGGGGCTCGGCGCCGGTGGCCAGCAGCAGCTTGTCGTAGCGGACGGTGGTGCCGTCCTCGCCGAAGCGGACGGTCCTCGCGGCGCGGTCGATCGCGGCGACGGTCGCCCCCAGGTGGAGTTCGACGTCGTGCTGCGCGTACCAGGCGGGCTCGTGCACGAAGACGCTGTCGCGCTCCGCCGAGCCGAGGAGGTAGCCCTTGGAGAGCGGCGGGCGCTCGTAGGGGTGGTCGCGTTCGTCGCAGATCAGTATCACGCGGCCGGTGAAGCCCTCCGCTCTCAGCGTCTCGGCCGCCTTGGCGCCGGCCAGGCCGCCTCCCACGATGACGAAAGTCTGATCCGCGTCGACCACGTGATGCCTCCTTCGAGCGTTGCCATCAGCGAGCCTCCCGCAAGCGGAAGGCCGCGGGAAGGGGGAGTGACCCGATCAGGCCACCCGTCCCACGTCCGTCTCACGTCCGGGCGGTGAGCCGGGCGTGCAGCGAGCGGGCCGACGCGTCCGTCAGGGAGGCGATCTGGTCCACGACGACCCGCTTGCGGGCGCGGTCGTCCGGCGCCCGGTCGAACAGCGTGCGGAACTGCGGATCCAGCCCCTCGGGCGCGCGGACGGTCAGCGCCTCCGCCAGCTCCAGTACGACGACGCGCTGGTCGGCGCGGAGCCGCTCCTGCTCGGCGCGCTGCATGACGTACCGGTCGGCGACGGCCTTGAGGACCGCGCACTCCATGCGGGTGGAGCGCGGGACGACCAGCTCGGCCGCGTACCGGGTGAGGCGGCCGGCGCCCCAGGCCTGCCGGGTGGCGCCCTCGGCGGCGAGGCAGAAGCGGCCGATGAGCTGGCTGGTGGCGTCCTTGAGGCGGGCCTGGGCGACGGCGGTGCCGTCGTAGCCGTGCGGCCACCACTCCTGGGCGAGCAGCCGGTCGAGGGCCTCGGCCAGTTCGGCGGGGTCGGTGTCCGCCGGGACGTACCGGCCGACGGCGACCGCGAACACGGCGTCCCGCTCGGGGTCGGCGTGCAGGCAGTTGGGGTCGATGTGGCCCGCGTGCAGGCCGTCCTCCACGTCGTGGACCGAGTACGCCACGTCGTCGGCCCAGTCCATGACCTGCGCCTCGAAGCAGGTGCGGGTGCCGGGGGCGTCCTTGCGGAGCCATTCGAAGACGGGGCGGTCGTCGTCGTAGACGCCGAACTTCACGGAGGCCGGGTCGGTGGGGTGGGCGCCCCGCGGCCAGGGGTATTTGGTGGCCGCGTCGAGGGCGGCCCGGGTGAGGTTGAGGCCGACGGAGCCGTCGGGGGTGAACCGCTTGGGCTCGATGCGGGTGAGCAGCCGCAGCGACTGGGCGTTGCCCTCGAAGCCGCCGCAGTCCTCGGCGAACTCGTTCAGCGCCTGTTCGCCGTTGTGGCCGAAGGGCGGGTGGCCGAGGTCGTGGGAGAGGCAGGCGGCCTCCACCAGGTCGGGGTCGCAGCCGAGGGCGGCGCCCAGCTCCCGGCCGACCTGGGCGCATTCCAGGGAGTGGGTGAGGCGGGTGCGGGGGCTGGCGTCCCACACCTGGCTCTGCTCTCCGGGGGTGACGACCTGCGTCTTGCCGGCGAGGCGGCGCAGCGCCGCGGAGTGCAGCACGCGGGCCCGGTCGCGCTGGAAGGCGGTGCGGCCGGGCCGCTTGTCGGGCTCGGCGGCCCAGCGCTCGACGGCCGACGGGTCGTACCCGGCGGGCGGGAGGTGGGGGGCGGACGGGTCGGTCGTGCCGGACGTGATGCCTTCCATGACCCGACAGTAGCCCCGGCCGGTGACATGCCGGACACCGGTGGTCGTGTCAGGCCGTCGCCAGGGCGGCCGGCCCGACGGCCGGGGTTCCGGGGCGCAGTGCCTGGTCGTAGCGGTGGAGGAGCAGGCGGGCCGTCGCGGGGTGGGTGCCCAGCGGGTCGGAGACGGTGCCGGGCGCCGCGTCCGCGCACTCGGCGGCGAACCGGCCGGGCGCGGTGAAGCAGGAGGCGACGGCGACCCGGGTGCGGCCGCGTGCGGCGAGGGCGCGGACCGCCTCGGGCACGGTGGGCGCGGCGGCGGAGGCGTAGGCGGGGACGACGGGCACGCCGAGCCGGGCGGCGAGCAGGGCGGCGAGGTGTGCGGTGTCGGCGCGGGATGCGGGCGCGCGGGACCCGGCGGCGGCCAGCACGACGGCGCTGCGGCGGCGCTCCCCCGCGTCCCGGGGCTCCCGCCAGCCCGCCTCGGTGAGCCGGGCGTGCAGGGCGTCGACGAGAAGGGGGTGCGCGCCGAGCGGGGCGGCGACGCGGGTGGGCAGGGGCGCCGCGGCGGCGGCGTCGGGGATGTCCCGGGTGACGTGGTGGCCGCGGCCGAACAGCAGCGGGACGAGCACGGCGGACCCGGCGCCGGAGGCGGCCAGCTCGTCGAGGGTGTCGGGGAGCAGCGGGGCGTTCAGCTCGATGTGGCCCAGGTGCACCGGCAGGCCGGGCCGCAGCGCGCGGACCCGCTCCAGCAGCCGCAGCGCGGTGGCCAGGGCGCGCGGGTCGCGGCTGCCGTGGGCCACCACGACGAGGGCGGGGGGCGGGGCGGCCGGTCGGGGCCGGGCGCCGGGGTGCGTCGAATACGCCGTCATGCAGCGAGCGTGACCGGACGAGGTTGCCCTGCCGTTGCACCGGGGTCACGGGTGTTTGCGGGGTGTTCACGCGGGGGCGGGGGTCGGTGTGAGGTGGCGGATCTCGCCTTTGCGCCGTGAGGCCGGTCACAGGGCGCGAACCGCGGGCCCCGGCCTGGCGTCCTACCGGGTCCAGGACCGACCCGGGGGAGGCCGTCCCATGCGCCGTATCACCGTCCGCCGTCCACGGCTGCCGCGCACCCGCGCGGGACGGCGGCGGCTGGTGCAGGCCCTTGCGGCGGTGTGCGTGCTGGCGCTGCTGCCGGCGACCTGGCTGCGGCTGAGCACGGGCGACCGGCTGCGCACCGTCGCCGACGTGCCGCACATTGAGGTGGCCGTGGTGTTCGGCGCGGGGCTGTGGGACGGGGAGCCGTCGCCGTACCTCGCGCACCGGCTGGACGCGGCGGCGGAGCTGTACCGCGCGGGGCGGATCCGGGTGGTGCTGGTCACCGGCGACAACAGCCGGAAGGACTACGACGAGCCGGACGCGATGCGCGCCTATCTGACCCGGCACGGGGTGCCGGACGCGCGGATCGTCAGCGACTACGCGGGCTTCGACACGTGGGACTCCTGCGTCCGCGCCCGGAAGATCTTCGGGGTGGACCGGGCGGTGCTGATCAGCCAGGGCTTCCACATCCGCCGCGCGGTGGCCCTGTGCGAGGCGGCCGGCGTCACGTCGTACGGCGTCGGCGTGGACGACCGCCACGACGTCACCTGGTACTACGGCGGCGCGCGCGAGGTCCTCGCGGCGGGCAAGGCGGCCCTGGACGCGGCGTTCCGCCCGGATCCCCATTTCCTGGGGCCGGAGGAGCCGGGGGTGCGGAGGGCGCTGGCGGACGCGCGAGGGTCCGGCACGCCGGGCTGAGGGGCGGGCCCGGTACTCGACGAGTACCTTTCCCTCGTGGCGGATACGACGCGGATCACGGTGACGCTCACGGCGGAGCTCGTCGCCGCCCTGAAGGAACTGACCGACGACGTCTCGGGGTATGTCGCCGAAGCGGCCGCCCGTGAGCTGCGGCGGCGGCTGGTCGAAGCCGATCTTCAACGCCATCAGGAAAAGCATGGAGTCTTCACCGAAGCGGAACTGGCGGATGCCCGTTCCCGAATCGGCGGGCACACCCGTGCCGGCGCGTCGGCGGGCAGGTCGAGCCGGTGACCGAGCGGACGGCGGACGCCGCAGCCGGCCCGCGGTGACGTCACGCCGGCCCCTCACCACGCCTCCCGTCCGGAGGAGAGGGCACCGTGTCCGGGGTGTAACAGCGGTCGGCGTGGTGCGTAACACCGGCGCCGCAGTCTGGGCCGTATGCGAGAAACCGTGACGTCCACGCACTGCCCCTACTGCGCGCTGCAGTGCGGCATGAACCTCACGCCGACCGCCGACGGGCGGACCGTCGAGGTGAGCGAGCGCGTGGACTTCCCGGTGAACCGGGGGGCGCTGTGCGGGAAGGGGCGGACCGCCCCGGCCGTGCTGTCGTCGGCCGTGCGGCTGACCTCGCCGCTGGTCAGGTCGGCGGCGGGCACGCTGGAGCCGGCCTCCTGGGAGGAGGCCCTGGACCGGATCGCCGAGGGGATCGGCGGTGCCCGCGCGGAGCACGGCGCGGACGCGGTCGGGGTGTTCGGCGGGGGCGGTCTCACCAACGAGAAGGCGTACGCGCTGGGGAAGTTCGCCCGGGTGGTGCTGGGCACCTCGCAGATCGACTACAACGGCCGGTTCTGCATGTCGTCGGCCGCCGCCGCGGGAGGCAGGGCGTTCGGGCTCGACCGGGGGCTGCCGTTCCCGCTGGAGGACATCCCGAGGACGGGCTGCGTGATACTCGTCGGCTCCAACCCGGCCGAGACCATGCCCCCGGCCCTGCGCTACTTCACCGAGCTGAAGGAGAACGGCGGCACCCTGATCGTCGTCGACCCGCGCCGCACGCGCACCGCCGAGCAGGCCGACCTGCATCTGGCGCCGCGCCCCGGCACCGATCTCGCGCTGGCCCTGGGCCTGCTGCACCTCGTCGTCGCCGAGGGCCGCACCGACGAGGAGTACATCCGGGAGCGCACGGCCGGCTGGGAGGACACCCGGGCCGCGGCGATGGCGCACTGGCCGGAGTACGTGGAGCGGATCACGGGCGTGCCCGTACCCCAACTACGCGAGGCCGTGCGGATGTTCTGCGAGCCGGAGCACGCGATGGTGCTCACCGCGCGGGGTCCGGAACAGCAGTCCAAGGGCACCGACACGGTGAGCGCGTGGATCAACCTGGCCCTGGCGACCGGCCGGCCCGGCCGCCCGCTGTCCGGGTACGGCTGCCTCACCGGGCAGGGCAACGGGCAGGGCGGCCGCGAACACGGCCAGAAGGCCGACCAGTTGCCCGGCTACCGCAAGCTGACCGACCCGGCCGCGCGGGCACACGTGGCACAGGTGTGGGACGTGGACCCGGACAGCCTGCCGGGACCGGGCCGCAGCGCCTACGAACTGCTGGACGCGCTGGGCACGGACATCCGCGCCCTGCTGCTGATGGGCTCCAACCCGGTGGTGTCGGCGCCGCGCGCCGCGCACGTCGAGGAGCGCATCCGCTCGCTGGACTTCCTCGCGGTGTGCGACGTGGTGCTGTCGGAGACGGCCGAACTCGCCGACGTCGTCCTGCCGGTGACGCAGTGGGCGGAGGAGACGGGCACCACCACCAACCTGGAGGGCAGGGTGCTGCTGCGCCGCCGCGCGATCACCCCGCCGACGGGCGTGCGCAGCGACCTGGAGGTGCTGCACGAGCTCGCGGCGCGGCTGGGCGGCGAGGGCAGCCCGGAGAAGCGCTTCCCGGCCGACCCCGAGGAGGTCTTCGAGGAGCTGCGGCGGGCGAGCGAGGGCGGGCCGGCCGACTACTCGGGGATCACCTACCGCCGGCTCGCCGAGGAGAACGGCGTGTTCTGGCCCTGCCCCTCCCCCGGCGCGGCGGCCGAGGCGACCGTCCACCCCGGCACCCCGCGCCTCTTCCTCGACCGGTTCGCCACCGAGGACGGCCGGGCCCGGTTCGTGCCGGTGTCGCACCGGGCCGTCGCCGAGGAACCCGACGAGGAGTACCCGGTGCTGCTCACCACCGGGCGGGTCGTCGCGCAGTACCAGTCCGGCGCCCAGACGCGCCGCGTGGACGAGCTGAACACCGCCGCGCCCGGCCCGTTCGTGGAGCTGCACCCGCGCCTCGCGCGGCGGATCGGCGCCGCCGAGGGCGAGCCGGTGGCCGTGGTGTCACGGCGCGGCCGGGCGGTGGCCCCGGCCCGGATCACCACGTCGATCCGTCCGGACACGGTGTTCATGCCGTTCCACTGGGCCGGTGAGGGCCGCGCCAACACCCTCACCAACCCCGCCCTCGACCCGACGTCGAGGATGCCGGAGTTCAAGGCGTGCGCGGTACGCCTGGAGGCGGTACGCCCGTGAGCGCACCGCCTCCGGGACAGGGGGCGGGTCAGCCCACGCCCACCGCGCTCCAGGCGGCCGCGACCGCCTGGTGCTCGGCGCCGCCCTCGCCGTAGAGGTCCGCCGCCGCCTTCAGGGTGGCGGTGCGGGCGCCGGCGTAGTCGGTCGACGAGGTCATGTGGACCGTGAGGGCCCGGTACCAGATCCTGCCGAGCTTGGCGCGGCCGATGCCGGTGACCGTCGAGCCGTCGCAGGTCGGGGAGTTGTGGGCGGTGCCGCCCAGGGTCTTCGCGCCGCTGCCCTCGGCGAGCAGGTAGGCGAAGTGGTTGGCGACGCCGGAGGAGTGGTGGACGTCGAGGTCCTTGACCGACGCGTCCCAGCAGTCCGCCGACTTGCCGTCCTTGGAGGGACGGTCCATGAAGCGCAGGGCGTCCTTCCCGAAGCCGTCGCGGACGACCTCCTCGCCGATCAGCCAGTCGCCCGGGTCCTGCGCGTTGGCCGCGTGGAACTCCACCAGCGTGCCGAAGATGTCGGACGTGGCCTCGTTCAGGCCGCCGGACTCGCCCGAGTAGGTCAGCCCGGCCGTCTTCGAGGTCACGCCGTGGGTCATCTCGTGCCCGGCGACGTCCAGGGAGACCAGCGGGCCCATCAGGGTGCCGTCGCCGTCGCCGTAGGTCATGCAGAAGCAGCGGTCGTCCCAGAAGGCGTTGTTGTAGGCGTTGCCGTAGTGGACGCGGTTGTACGAGCCCTTGCCGTCGCCGGCTATGCCCCGGCGGCCGTGCGTGTCCTCGTAGTAGTCCCAGGTGACGTCCGTGCCGTACTGGGCGTCCACGGCGACCGTGGCGCGGTCGGCGGCGGTGCCGGTCCCCCAGTGGTTGTCGGCGTCGGTGACGACGGGGGCGGGGGCGCGGATCACGCAGACGACGAGCACGCACAGGTCGGTGCGGTTGCCCGCGTCGCCGGTGTAGGTGTCGCCGCGGGTGGGGTCCTTCAGCTCGTAGCCGGACGCGGTCCGCGTGGTCTCCAGCGGGACCGTGCCGCCGTACAGGGACATGCCGTCACCGGTGGCGCTCTCCAGGCGGTCCCAGGCGTCGATGCGGGCGCCGGTGTGCGCGTCGGTGAGGACGGTGCGGGCGACCGGGTTGCCGGCGGAGTCCTGGGCGGCGACGTCGGTGCGCCAGGCGAGGCGGGGAGCGCCGTGCAGGGCGTCGACCACCAGCTGCGGGCGCGCGGTGAGCCGGTTCAGGGTCTCGCCGAGGTGCGCGGCGCGCAGCAGGTTCGCGGCGAGGTCGGCGGCGCGGGGCGCGGCGAGGCGCGGGGAGACGGTGGGGAGGTCGATCGCGGCGCGGGTGGCGCGGGTGACGTCGCGGTAGGACCCGTCGGGGGCGAGGTGCAGCACGAAGTCGCCGCCCAGCACGGGGAGTCCGCGGTAGGTGCGGTCGTAGCGGACGTGGCGGCTGCCGTCCGCGTCGACGACGACGTCACGGACCTTCGTGTCCTGGGCGGCGGTGAGGCCGAGGGCGTCGGCGCGCTCGGCCAGGACGGAGGCGGCGGCGTCGATCGCGGCGGCGCGGGTGGGGCGGCCGGCCGCACCGGCGGCGACGGGGGTGAGGGCGGTGGCCAGCAGGGCGGCGCCGGTGACGGCGGCTCCCGCGGCGGCGAGACGGGAACGTCGGGCATGCCGTATCGGGCTCAAGCGGTCTCCTGGAACGGGCGCCCCGAGGCGGGTGGGGGGCGGGGTGTGGCTGGTGGTGACCGCGATTCAAGTGGGGGGCGCCTGTCATGTCCATAGCGCGAATGTGGGGGTGTGTGAGGGGAGAGAATCGTTCCCGCAAGGCTCCGGTGGCACTTCCGTGCAGAGGGGCTCCGCCGACCGTCCGCGCAGGTGAAGCGAGTGAACCTCCCCTTCTTCGTCTACGGCACCCTCCGGCCCGGCGAGATCAACCACGACCGCTTCCTGCGCGGCCTCACGGCACACGAGGAACCTGGTCTGCTGCGGGGCGCGGCGCTGTACGAGGGGCCCGGCTACCCGTACGCCGTCGATGCCCCGGAGGGCGAGGTGCGGGGCGAACTCGTCACCGCCCGGCCGGAGGCGTACGAGGAGCTGCTGGCGCGGCTGGACCGCCTGGAGGAGTACGTCCCGGGCGACCCGCGCAACCTGTACGACCGGGTGGAGCGGCCGGTGGTGCGGGAGGCGGACGGCACGGCGGTCCGGGCGTGGGTGTACGTCGCCGCCCCGGCGGTCTCGGCCCGGCTGCGGGCGCGGGGGACGCGGGTGGAGGGCGGGGACTGGCGAGGCGTGCGGTGAGGCGCGCGTACGCCCCCGGGAACATGCCGGGGCGTGCCCCCTCGCCCGGTCAGCCCTTCACCGCCCCGCCCGGCCCAATCCGCCGGCACACCGCACGGCCGCTCGCCGTCACTACGTTGACCTGCTGAAACACACCGCGGGCCGAGGTGGTCGCGGACCGCCTGACACCCGTTCAGCCGCCGCCCTGACGCCCTCTCAGGGAGCGGGGGCGGCCCCGGGGGTCTTACCTCGGAGGTGCAGGGACGCGGTCGACGGCGGCACATGGGGGTGCCGCGGGCCGGGTCGCCTCCGTGAGCCCGAGGGAGCATCGATGCGACGTACCGCCCGGCTGCTGACCGGCACGACCGGCGCCGCACTCGCCGTGGCCACCGCGGGGCTTCTCGCCGCCCCCGCGTACGCCGGGGAGGCTCCCGGCGCGTCGACCGCCGGTCTGCGGATGTACCCGTCGTCCGTCGCCCCGGGCGCGCAGGTGTCGGCGAACACCGCGGCGTGCGGCGAGGAGGGCACCTCGGCGGGCGACGCCTCCGCCGTCGGCGCGGGCCGGTTCACGCTGGCCCCGAGCACGCACGAGGGGGAGGCGATCGGACAGTTCCAGGTGCCGCCGAGCGCGCAGCCGGGGACCTACGAGATCGTCGTCGCGTGCGCCGGGAGCGGGCGCCGGGTGACCGGGGACCTCGTGGTGACGCTGACGCCCGACGCGGAACAGGTGGTGCCCCGAGGAAGCGTGAAGACGGGGGTCGGGGGCGCGCTGGGCCCCGACCCCGTACAGACCGCGGCAGGCGTGACGGCCCTCGCCGTCGCCGCCGCGGGCGGTACCTGGCTCCTGCATCGCCGGGCGAGAGGCGACGGGATCTGACGGGCATCCTCCGCTGCCCGTCCCGCTGGTACCGCATCCCCTCCCCCTCCGGGTCCGACGCCCCTCGCGGCCCGGAGGGGGGCACGGGGCCCGTTCGAGGTGAGGTCACCCCATGCGCCGCAGGTTCCGCAGGACCGGGAGTCCGGGCAACGCGGCGATAGCCGCCGTCACGGTGTGCGCCCTGTGCGCGGGGGCGGTGCTGCTGCGCGACGGCAGGGGCGGCACCCCGCCACAGCCGTCCGCCGCGCAGGCGCACTCGGAACTCGACGCGCACGGCCCGGCGCGGTCCGCGGCGCCCGCGCTGCCGCCGTCGCCGCCGGACCGGGTGCGCATCCCCGCGATCGGCGTGGACGCACCGCTGACGGGCCTGGGGCTGACCCCGGCCGGCTCCCTGGACGTGCCGCCGGCGGACCGCCCGGACCTGGCCGGCTGGTACGAGGCCGGCACCACCCCCGGCGAGCGGGGCACCGCGATCGTCGCGGGCCACGTCGACAACGAGGACGGCCCGGCGGTCTTCTACTCCCTCGGCGCCCTGCACAAGGGCAGCACGATCGAGATCGCCCGGCGCGACGGCTCGGTGGCCGTGTTCACGGTGGACGCGGTCGAGGCGTACGACGCCCGCGCCTTCCCCGACGAGAAGGTCTACGGCGCGGCCGGCCGGCCGGAACTCCGCGTCATCACCTGCGGCGCGGGCTACTCCCCCACGACGGGCTACCGGGGCAACGTGGTGGTGTACGCGCATCTGACGGGGACGCGGTGACCCCTGCGGGGGGCATGTCCGACCGACCGGTGCCCCGACCGACCGGTGCCTCGACCGACCGGTGCCCCGACCGGCCGGTGCTCCGGGCGCCCGGCGCGCGGCGCCCTGACGTCTCAGGCGCTCGCGGAGCCGGAGCCCGGCACTCCGGCGACGCGCGCCCGGCAGCGCGAGCGCTCGGCGGCCTGTCGCCCTCCGGCGCGGACACTCCCGAAGCCCGGCGGTCCGTCCCCGCCCTCCGCGCCTCCGGCACGCGGAGGGGCCGGAACCCCGGAGTCCCGGCCGCACCAGGGCCCGCGCCGCCTCGGAGACACGGCCACCGACCCAGCCACTCACCACGGCCGCCCCGATCACCCCCCGCCCCGGCGCCCACACCCCGGCGACCCGGCACTCCGGCAGCACGCCACACCCACAGTCGCGGCCCTACCGACCAGCCACTCACCCCGGCCGCCCCGATCACCCCCGCCCCGGCGCCACGCCGACGACCCACTTCACCGGTACGGGTCCGCACGGTCGTCGGTCGGTCCCCCGGGGCTCCCGCGTCTCAGCCCGACGCCCCACCCGGGCAGGACTCCGTGTCCGGGGCCACCAGGAGGACCACCGGGTACGACGTGATCTGCTGGTTCGCCCCGGGCCTGCTGCCGCAGACGCGCCACGCCTGCGGGTCCACCACCTCGCGGTTCCTCCCCGTGGCGTCCTCGAAGCGGACCTCCGTGCCGGCCATCTGCTCCTGCGCCCGGAGCGCGTTGCCTCCGGTGACGTCGGGCATCACGGCGGTGACGGGACGGGCGGCGGTGTCCGAGGGGGACGCGGACACCGCCGCCCTCCTCTCGGGCTCGGGGTGCGTTCCGCAGGCGGCGGCAGCCGCGCAGACGGCCGCGGCGGCGAGAACGGCTCTCAGCGGTGCGGTGACCGTGGGTCTGGTGATGGCCGTGCCTCTCGTGAGGTGATCATGTCCGGCTCAGTATCCCCACCGGACACCCCCGCGCACAGGCCTACGCCAGCCACTGCTCGTACGCCATGTTCGCCACCAGCGCGAACACCACCGTCAGCAGGACCACGCGGACGAAGCCGCTGCCGCGCTTCAGGGCGGTGCGGGCGCCCAGCATGGCGCCCGCCAGGTTGAACGTCGCCATCAGCGCCCCGAGCTGCCACAGCACCGCACCCTGCCAGGCGAACATCGCCAGCGCGCCCGCGTTGGTGCAGCAGTTCACGATCTTCGCGGTGGCCGAGGCGGTGACCAGGTCGAGGTGGAGCAGGGCGGTGAGTGCCAGGACGAGGAACGTGCCGGTGCCGGGGCCGATCAGGCCGTCGTAGAAGCCGATGCCGAGGCCGGCCAGGCCGATCGCGGCGAGGATCTGCCGGCGGGTCGCCGGACCCGTCGCGGGCGCGGTGCCGAAGGCGGGCCGCAGGATGACGAAGGCGGCCACCGCGAGCAGCACCACCATGATGACCGGCTTGAGCACCTCGGTGCTCATCCCGGCCGCGAGGAACGCCCCGCCCGACGACCCGGCGAGCGCGGCGAGCCCGATCCGCACCGCGGTCCGCACGTCCACCGGCGCCTTGCGGGCGTACGTCACGGCCGCGCCCGTGGTGCCTACGATCGCGACCGCCTTGTTGGTGCCCAGCGCGTGCGCGGCCGGGGTGCCGGCGGGCAGCCCGAGCAGCAGGGCGGGCAGGAGCAGCAGTCCGCCGCCGCCCACCACGGCGTCGATCCAGCCGGCGGCGAGCGCGGCCACGCAGAGCAGGACGACCGTGGTCAGCGATATGTCGGGCATGGCGGTGAGCCTATGGAGGCGATAGATGTTGCGTCCATCAAGATGAGCTTTCGTTGAGGTTGGCCTCCTCACACCCGCCCCGCGACCGTCCCCGGAAGCCTCACATCCCGCGCCCGCGACCGCTGAGGGCAGCGTTCCGCGCGGGAAACAGAAGGGATGCCACCGGGTAACACCCGCCCCGCACGCTCAGGACATGACCTCGAACGAGCGTGTGGTGGTGATCGGCTCCGGCCTCGCGGGCGTACGTCTCGCCCGGCGGCTCGGCGAGCTGGGCACGCCCGTGACGCTGATCGGCGAGGAGGAGCACCCGCCGTACAACCGGGTGCTGCTCGCCGAGGTGCTCGCCGGGCGCTACCGGCCCGAGGTGATCGCCCTGCCCGCCCCCGCGGAGCTGGTCCGCGCCCGGGTCACCGGCATCGACCGGGACCGGCGGACCGTCGTCTGCGCGGACGGCACGGAGATCCCCTACGGGCGGCTGGTGCTGGCCACCGGCTCCAACCCCGTCCTGCCGCCGCTGCGCGGCCTGTTCACCGAGGACCACGCGCTGCCGCGGGGCGTGCACGCGTTCCGCACGCTGGACGACTGCCTGGGCCTGTCCGCCGAGGTGCGGCCGGGCGTGCGCGCGGTGGTGATCGGCGGCGGGCTGCTCGGCGTGTCCGCGGCCCGCGCGCTGGCCGTGCGCGGCGCGCAGGTGGTCCTCGCCCAGCAGTCCGAGCGGCTCATGGAACGGCAACTCGACCCGGCCGCCTCCGCGCTGGTCCGGCGCCATCTGACCGGGCTCGGTGTGGAGGTGCACACCGAGTGCCGCGTCCGGGACGTGCGCTGCGTCGGCGGCGCGGTCCGCTCGGTGGAGATGGCCGACGGCTACGCCCTGGACGCCGACCTGGTGGTGCTGGCGTGCGGGGTGCACCCGAGGGTGTCCCTCGCCCAGGCCGCCGGCCTGGACGTGGCCAAGGGCGTCGTCGTCGACGACGAGCTGCGCACCTCCGACCCGTCCATCCACGCGGTCGGCGACTGCGTCCAGCACGCCGGCACCGTGTACGGGCTGGCCACGCCGGCCCTGGAACAGGCCGACGCGCTCGCCGCCCTGCTCGCCGGGGACGCCGCCGCCCGCTACACCGGCACCCGCTCGCTCACCCGGCTCACCCTGACCGGCCCGGACAGCCCCTTCGACCTGGCCGCGTTCGGCGAGACCGAGGTGCTGCCGGGCGACGACGTGGTGCAGCTCGCCGACGCCACCCGCGGCACGTACCGCAAGGTCGTGGTCCGCGACGACCGCCTGGTCGGCGGGGTGCTGGTCGGCGAACTCGGCACCGTCGGCGCCCTCGCGCGCGCCTGGGAGGGAGCAGAGCCGCTCCCGTCCGACGGCGGGCCCCTGCTCCACCTGCTCACCAACGACGGAGGCTCCTGATGCCCACGGACACCTCGACCATCGTGCTCGTCGGCCACGGCATGGTCGGCCAGCGCTTCCTGGAGGCGCTCGCCGAGCGCGGCCTGACCGCCACGCACCGCGTGGTCGTGCTGTGCGAGGAGCCGCGTCCGGCCTACGACCGTGTGCAGCTCACCTCGTACTTCTCGGGCCGCACCCCCGAGGACCTGTCGCTGACCGACCTGGCGTTCATCGAGGACCACGGCATCGAGCTGCACGTCGGCGACCCGGCCGAGCACGTGGACCGCGAGGCGCGCACGGTCACCGCCCGCTCCGGTCTCGTCGTCGGCTACGACGTGCTGGTGCTGGCGACCGGCTCGTACCCGTTCGTGCCGCCGGTGCCCAACAAGGACGCCGAGGGCTGTTTCGTCTACCGCACCATCGAGGACCTCCTCGCCATCGAGGAGTACGCGCGGAGCAGGGCGAAGACGGGCGCGGTGGTCGGCGGCGGTCTGCTCGGCCTGGAGGCGGCCGGCGCGCTCAAGGGCCTCGGACTCACCTCGCACATCGTGGAGTTCGCGCCACGGCTGATGCCGGTGCAGGTCGACGAGGGCGGCGGCGCGGCGCTGCTGCGCACCATCGAGGACATGGGGCTCGGCGTCCACACGGGCGTCGGCACCCAGGAGATCGTGGTCGACGAGGGCGGCGCGGTCACCGGCATGAAGCTGTCCGACGGCTCCGAACTCGCCACCGACATGGTGGTGTTCTCCGCCGGTGTCCGCCCCCGCGACCAGCTGGCCCGCGACTGCGGTCTGGCGGTCGGCGAGCGCGGGGGCATCACCGTCGACGCGCAGTGCCGCACGGTCACCGACCCGCACGTGTTCGCGATCGGCGAGTGCGCGCTGGCCGCGGACGGCCGGGTGTACGGCCTGGTCGCGCCCGGCTACGAGCAGGCCGAGACGGCCGCCGCGACCATCGCCGAGGACGAGGCCGCCTTCACCGGCGCCGACCTGTCGACCAAGCTGAAGCTGCTCGGCGTGGACGTGGCGTCCTTCGGGGACGCGCACGGCACCGCCGAGGACTGCCTGGACGTCGTCTACTCCGACTCCCGCGCGGGCCTGTACAAGAAGCTGGTGATCGGCCGGGACGGCACGCTGCTCGGCGGCATCCTGGTCGGCGACGCGGAGGCGTACGGCACGCTGCGGGCGTTCACCGGATCGGTGCCGCCGGTCGCGCCGGAGTCGCTGGTGCTGCCGGCCGGCGCCGGGGCGCCGGCCGCGCTCGGCCCGTCCGCGCTGCCGGACGACGCGGTGATCTGCTCCTGCCACAACGTCACCAAGGGCACGATCCGCGGCGCGGTCACCGACCACAGCTGCACCACCGTGCCCGAGGTGAAGAAGTGCACCAAGGCCGGCACGGGCTGCGGCAGTTGCGTGAAGGTGCTGGGCCAGCTCCTCGACGCCGAACTGGAGGCGAACGGCGTCGAGGTCGACAAGGGCCTGTGCGGCTGCTTCTCCCAGACCCGCGAGGAGCTGTACGAGATCGTCCTCGCCCTGCGCATCGCCTCCCACCGGGAGCTGCTGGACCGCCACGGCCGGGAGGAGGCGCGCGGCGGCGACGGCTGCGAGGTGTGCAAGCCGACGGTCGGCTCGATCATCGCGTCCCTGGCGCCCACGATCGGCGCGAGCACCTACGTGCTCGACGGCGAGCAGGCGGCCCTCCAGGACACCAACGACCACTTCCTCGCCAACCTGCAGAGGAACGGCTCGTACTCGGTGGTGCCGCGCATCCCCGGCGGGGAGATCGCGCCCGAGAAGCTGATCGTGATCGGCGAGATCGCCCGCGACTTCGGTCTCTACACGAAGATCACCGGCGGCCAGCGGATCGACATGTTCGGCGCCCGGGTCGAGCAGCTGCCGCTGATCTGGGCCCGGCTGGTCGACGCCGGCTTCGAGTCCGGGCACGCGTACGGCAAGTCGCTGCGCACGGTGAAGTCCTGCGTGGGGCAGACCTGGTGCCGGTACGGCGTGCAGGACTCGGTGCGGATGGCGATCGACCTGGAGCTGCGCTACCGGGGCCTCAGGTCGCCGCACAAGCTGAAGTCGGCGGTGTCCGGCTGTCAGCGCGAGTGCGCGGAGGCCCAGTCGAAGGACTTCGGCGTCATCGCCACCGTGGGCGGCTGGAACCTGTACGTCGGAGGCAACGGCGGCGCCACCCCGCGCCACGCCGACCTGCTGGCGCAGGACCTCTCCGACGCCGAACTGGTCCGCCTGATCGACCGGTTCCTGATGTTCTACATCCGCACCGCCGACCGGCTGGAGCGCACCAGCGTCTGGCTGGACCGGATCCCCGGCGGCCTGGACCACGTACGGGACGTGGTGGTGCACGACTCGCTGGGCATCTGCGACGAACTGGAGTCGCTGATGGCCGCGCACGTGGCGCACTACCGCGACGAGTGGGCCGAGACGATCAACGACCCGGAGAAGCTGGCCCGGTTCGTGTCCTTCGTCAACGCGCCCGACACCCCCGACCCGGTGGTCGCCTTCGTCCCGGAGCGCGACCAGATGAAGCCCGACCTGCCCCTGCTCGGCATCGGCCTGCGTCCCGCCGACGACGTCCTGGAAGGAAGCGCACAGCGATGACCCTGGCACTCGAGACGACCACCGGCCTGACCGTCCGGCTCCGCCTGGCGGACGACTGGTTCGAGGTCTGCGGCCTCGACCGGCTGATCCCGGGACGGGGCGTGGCCGCCCTGCTGCCCGACGGCCGGCAGGCCGCCGTCTTCACCGACCGCGCCGGCCGCCTGTACGCCGTCGACAACCGTGACCCGTTCACGGGCGCGGCGGTCCTCTCCCGCGGCCTCACCGGCACCCACCGGGGCCGCCCGTTCGTCGCCTCCCCGCTCCTGAAGCAGCGCTTCGACCTGGAGACGGGCCGGTGCCTGGACGACGACGCGGTCCGTGTGACCACGTACGAGGTGAAGGCGGCCTGACCGGCCGGGGGGCGGCCGGGGCTGTCGGGATCCGGGGCGCTGCGGCCCCGGGCCGCTCGGTCACCGGCCCGCGCGTCTGCCTCCCGCCACCGCCGTCCGCTTCCGCGACCGCCTCCACCTGGCCAACGCCCGCTTCACCGGCCCATGGGCGCCTCGGGCGACATCTACGGCGGTGGCGGTGCCGCTGTGCGACGCGAGGGCCGCCGGCCCGGTGCGTGCCTCCCCGCGGGACGGCCACCCGCCCGTACGCCGCCGGTCATGAAGCGTCCATGTCACTCCCGTAGGTTCGCTGCTCGCACGCCCCCGCCGCCGGCCGGCGGCGGGGCGGTAACGGCCACCTGGAGTGACTGTGGAACGTCGTGACTTCCTTCGTGCGACCGCCCTCGGCGGCGGCTCCGCCGTACTCGGCGGAACCCTGTGGCGCGGTGCCGCGTACGCCGCCCCCGCCCAGCCCGGCACCGGCCCGTACGGGGCGCTCGGAGCGGCGGACGCCAACGGCATCGCGCTCCCGGCGGGGTTCAGCAGCCGGGTGATCGCCCGCTCCGGGCAGCGGGTCGGGAGCACGTCGTACACCTGGCACAACGCCCCGGACGGCGGGGCCTGTTACGCCGACGGCAGCGGCTGGATCTACGTCTCCAACTCGGAGATCAACCCGTCGGGCGGCGCGAGCGCGGTGAAGTTCTCGGCCACCGGCGCCATCACGGGCGCGTACCGCGTCCTGTCCGGCACCCGGCAGAACTGTGCGGGCGGGAAGACCCCGTGGAACACCTGGCTGTCCTGCGAGGAGGTGGACCGGGGATACGTCTACGAGACCGACCCGTGGGGCGTGAAGGCGGCCGTCCGCCGTGACGCCATGGGGCGCTTCAAGCACGAGGCGGCGGCAGCCGACCCGGTACGCAGGGTGATCTACCTGACCGAGGACGTCTCGGACGGCTGCTTCTACCGCTTCAGGCCCACGACCTGGGGCGACCTGTCGTCCGGCACGCTGGAGGTGCTGGTCGGCGGCAGCGGCACCAGCGGCCCGGTGAGCTGGGCGCGGGTCCCGGACCCGTCCGGCGCCACCGCCACCCGCGGTCAGGTCTCCGGAGCGAAGCGCTTCAACGGCGGCGAGGGCTGCCACTACGCCAACGACACGTGCTGGTTCACCACCAAGGGCGACAACCGGGTCTGGCGGTACGACGCGGCCGCCCAGACCGTCGAACTCGCCTACGACGACTCGCTGGTGACCGGCGGAACGGCCCCGCTGACCGGGGTGGACAACATCACCGGCTCCTCCTCCGGCGACCTCTTCGTCGCCGAGGACGGCGGGAACATGGAGATCTGCGTCATCACTCCCGACGAGGTGGTGGCCCCGTTCCTGCGCGTCAGCGGTCAGTCGGGCTCCGAGATCACCGGCCCGGCCTTCTCCCCGGACGGCACCCGTTTGTACTTCTCCAGTCAGCGCGGTACGAGCGGGAGTTCGTCGGGCGGCATCACGTACGAAGTGAAGGGCCCCTTCCGAACGTGACGTACGGGAGGTGGCGGACAGTTACCTCCCAGTCACGTCACGTTCTCGTCACGTGTCCTTCATACGCCCCACGCTCCACGAGCCCCCCAGTAGCTTCGACACCCTCGTACCGAGCACACGCTTTCGTCCGACCTGGGGGGCTCCTCACCATGATTCCGTTCCGTACCTCAGCCGCCGCACTGCTCGCCGCCGTCGCCCTGGCCGCCGTACCGGCCACCGCCGTGGCGCACGACGGCAGCCACCCGTTCGAGAACTGCACCGAGGCGTACGACAACGGGTACAGCAACATCGCCAAGGGCGACGAGCACTACGGCAAGCACCTCGACCGCGACAACGACGGCGTCGGCTGCGACCAGCCGCCCTCCGACTTCGTGCCGCGCGACGAGAGCGACGACGACGCGGGCGCGGGCACGGGGGCCGGCGGCGCCGAGGAGGAGAGCGGCGGCGGCACCGACCTCGCCGAGACCGGCGGCAACGACACCACGCCGTACATCGCGGCGGGCGGCGGGGCCGTCGTCCTGCTCGGCGGCGGCCTGATGATCGCCGCCCGCAAGCGCCGCGAGAACCGCTGACCCACCCCCGAGGGGGCCGGGCACCCGGCCCCCTCGGCCCCCAACCGCCCGCCGACGGAGGCGTCCTCCGGGGGCGCGGGGGAACTGCGCGACCGGCCAGGGGGACCTGCGAGCATCCCCGTAGCGTCCTTCAACGAATGGCCGTGACCAGCACTTTCACAGCAGCCTCAGCCCTTCAGCTCCTCGAGACGATCGAGGTCGTCAGGGACCGACTCCCGTTCCTGGGCAGTGAGGTGGACTGCGGCGGCCTCGGCGAGCGCGGACCTCGCGGTCTCTTCGTCACCGAGGCGCCCGGCGACATCCGCACGCAGCACGAGGAGGCGAAGCAACTGCACGGGCGTGGGCCGCTCGCCCTCGATGCCCAGCACCCGATCGATGATCTTTGCGGCGCCCGCGGGGTCCTCCTTCGAGTCCGCGAGCAGGGATGCGTGATGGAGGGCTCGGGAAAAGGTTTCCTCGGGTGGGGGCCGGTGGTGCTGGTTCTGACTCGTCCGCTGCCCGATTCGGAGGCAGTTGCCGCCCGGATCGGTCACAAGGAACTGCCGCACGCCGTGCGACGTGTCCTTCAGCGGCCCGATTCGTGGCAGTCCGCGGGTCGGGATTCTCCCGTACGCCGCCTTGAGCCTGGCACGGAAGACCTCGTGCAGCTCATCGACATCATCGGTATGGACGTAGCACGTGCTGTACGACTCGGCCGGCTCGTACTGCTTCATCCCGAAGAAGTGGAGCTGAATGCCGCCGCGCTCCACGACTGCGTACGGGTTGGGGGCCTTCTGATGGAAGGTCACCTTGAATCCGAGGACGGTGTAAAAGTCGAGAACGGGCTGGACTGTCCGGCAGGGCAGGATCGGGATCGCCTTCTCCGTCATACCGACATCCTAGTCAAACTTGAATAGTAGTGGTGGGCCTGTTGCGGGATCGCCTGTACCGCTGGGCGCTGTCCGCCGGCCAGACCCGGCGGACGCACGACCAACGGAGGACCGATGACCTGGGGCGCCTCCGACCGAGCCCCACACCCCCTCCGACCTGGCCAACCCCTGCCCCACGGCAGGAACGCACCCCTCCGCTCGTGGCATTACGCCACCGTTCCGTCACATCACGTTCACATCACAGGTCGCCCCTAGCTCTCCGCAGCACACCCGAACCGCCAGTAACTTCGTCTCGCCAGAGCCCGGTCAACGGCACCCGCACTCGGACTTGGGGGCATTTGCCATGCACCTGACACGAAACACCCTCACGGCCCTCGCCGCCCTCACCCTGGCCGTCCTCCCCGCCACCGCGTCGGCCCACGACGGGGACCACCCGTTCAAGACCTGCGCGGAGGCGTACGACAACGGCTGGTCGAGGATCTCCAGCGGGGACGACCACTACGGTCCCGCACTGGACCCCGACGGCGACGGCATCGCCTGCGACGAGCCGCCCGCCGGCTTCATCCCGCGCGACGACACCACGGTCGACGACGGGAACACGACTCCCGTGGCCGACACCACCCAGGCCGCCACGAGCGACGACTCCGGGTCGGACGACGACCTCACCACCTACGTGACCATAGGCGTGGCCTCCGTGGTCCTCGCCGGAGGCGCAGTGCTCCTCGCCTCCCGCCGGCGCCGCGACAGCTGACCGCCCCACAGGGCGCGTCGCGCGCACGGCGGAAGGGGCGGCACCCCCGCACGGGTGCCGCCCCTCCTTCGTGATCCGGAGCCGTCGCCGATCGGTGAGGGTGGTCGGGTGACAGACGACGGCCCCGGGGTCATGCGCCCCCCGGAGGGCTCAGCGGTGGTCGCTGCCCGCCGAGGTGACGGCCGCGCGGCCGGCCTCCAGACGGGCCACCGGGATGCGGAACGGGGAGCAGGAGACGTAGTCCAGGCCGACCTCGTGGAAGAAGTGGACCGACTCCGGGTCGCCGCCGTGCTCGCCGCAGACGCCGAGCTTCAGGTCCGGGCGGGTCTCCCGGCCGGCCTTCGCGGCGAGTTTCACCAGGGAGCCGACGCCGTCCTTGTCGATCGTCTCGAACGGCGACACCCCGAAGATGCCCTTCTCCAGGTAGGCGGTGAAGAAGCTGGCCTCCACGTCGTCCCGGGAGAAGCCCCACACCGTCTGCGTGAGGTCGTTGGTGCCGAAGGAGAAGAACTCGGCGGCCTCGGCGATCTGACCGGCGGTCAGCGCGGCGCGCGGCAGCTCGATCATCGTGCCGATGGCGAGCTTGAGCCGGGTCCCGGTGGTCTCCTCGACCTCCGCGATGACCTTGTCGGCCTCCTCGCGGACGATCTCCAGCTCCTGCACGGTGCCGACCAGCGGGATCATGATCTCCGCACGCGGGTCGCCCTTGGCTGCCTTGCGCTCGGCCGCCGCCTCCGCGATGGCCCGCACCTGCATGGTGAACAGGCCCGGGATGACGAGGCCGAGGCGGACGCCGCGCAGGCCCAGCATCGGGTTCTGCTCGTGCAGCCGGTGCACGGCCTGGAGCAGCCGCAGCTCGTTCTCGTGCGGCTCCTGCCGGGACTCGGCGAGGGCGACGCGGACCGACAGCTCGGTGATGTCGGGCAGGAACTCGTGCAGCGGCGGGTCGAGCAGCCGGATGGTGACGGGCAGGCCGTCCATCGCCTCGAACAGCTCGACGAAGTCCTTCTTCTGGAGCGGAAGCAGCGCCTTCAGCGACTCCTCGCGCTCCTCCTCCGTGTCGGCCAGGATCAGCCGCTCCACCAGCTCGCGCCGGTCGCCGAGGAACATGTGCTCGGTGCGGCACAGGCCGATGCCCTGGGCGCCGAACCGGCGGGCGCGCAGCGCGTCCTCGGCGTTGTCGGCGTTGGCCCGCACCCGCAGCCGGCGCTTGCGGTCGGCGAAGGCCATCATCCGGTGCACGGCCTCGACCAGCTCGTCGGCGTCGTCGGCGCCCGGGTGCATCCGGCCCTCGAAGTACTCCACGACCGGCGACGGCACGACCGGGACCTCGCCCAGGTACACCTTGCCGGAGGAGCCGTCGATGGAGATGAGGTCGCCCTCCTCGACGACGTGCCCGCCGGGCACGGTCATCCGGCGGCGCTTGGTGTCGACCTCCAGCTCCTCGGCGCCGCAGACACAGGTCTTGCCCATGCCGCGGGCGACGACGGCCGCGTGGGAGGTCTTGCCGCCGCGCGAGGTGAGGATGCCCTCGGCGGCGATCATGCCGTCCAGGTCGTCGGGGTTGGTCTCGCGGCGGATGAGGATGACCTTCTCGCCGGAGCGGGACCACTTCACCGCGGTGTAGGAGTCGAAGACCGCCTTGCCGACCGCGGCGCCCGGGGAGGCGGCGATGCCGCGTCCGACCTGCTCGACCCTGGCGCTCTCGTCGAAGCGCGGGAACATCAGCTGGGCGAGCTGGGCGCCGTTGACGCGGGTGAGCGCCTCGGCCTCGTCGATCAGGCCCTGGTCCACCAGCTGCGTCGCGATCCGGAAGGCCGCGCCCGCGGTGCGCTTGCCCACGCGGGTCTGGAGCATCCACAGCACACCGCGCTCGATGGTGAACTCGATGTCGCAGAGATCCTTGTAGTGGTTCTCCAGGGTCTCCATGATCTGCATGAGCTGGTCGTACGACTTCTTGTCGATCTGCTCCAGCTCCGCGAGCGGGACCGTGTTGCGGATGCCCGCGACGACGTCCTCGCCCTGCGCGTTCTGCAGGTAGTCGCCGTAGACGCCCTGGTGCCCCGAGGCGGGGTCGCGGGTGAAGGCGACGCCCGTGCCGGAGTCGGGGCCGAGGTTGCCGAAGACCATGGAGCAGACGTTGACGGCGGTGCCCAGGTCGTGCGGGATGCGCTCCTGGCGGCGGTAGAGCTTGGCCCGGTCGCCGTTCCAGGAGTCGAAGACCGCCTTGATGGCGAGGTCCATCTGCTCGCGCGGGTCCTGCGGGAAGTCCCGGCCGCACTCGGTCTTGACGATCTTCTTGAACTTGGTGACGAGCTTCTTGAGGTCGGCGGCCTCCAGCTCGGTGTCGACCGTGACCTTCTTGGCCGCCTTGGCCGCCTCGAGCGCGTCCTCGAACAGCTCGCCGTCCACACCGAGGACGGTCTTGCCGAACATCTGGATGAGGCGCCGGTAGGAGTCCCACGCGAACCGGTCGTCGCCGGCCTGCTTGGCCAGGCCCTGCACGGACTTGTCGGACAGGCCGATGTTGAGGACGGTGTCCATCATGCCGGGCATGGAGAACTTGGCGCCGGAGCGGACCGACACGAGGAGGGGGTCGTCGGCCTGGCCGAGCTTCTTGCCCATCCGCTGTTCGAGCGCCTCGAGGTGCGCACTCACCTCGTCACGCAGCGCCGCCGGCTCCTCGCCGCTCTCCAGGTAGACCTTGCAGGCCTCCGTGGTGATGGTGAAGCCGGGTGGCACGGGGAGACCGAGGTTGGTCATCTCGGCGAGGTTGGCCCCCTTGCCGCCGAGAAGGTCCTTGAGGTCCTTGTTGCCCTCGGTGAAGTCGTAGACGAACTTCACGCTCTCAACGCTCGTGCCCGACTGAGCTACGTGGGGATCTTTGTTTTCCGACACGGGTCTCGACTCCTCGAGGACGCGGTGGCTGCCCTGACGGCGAGGAATGTACCCAGATCAAAGGCGTCTGGGTACGTCCACTTGTGGGTCGTGCGCCTGTCACCGTCCGAGCGCCAGCGGATCGAAAGTCAAAGCTTGGCAAGCCGTTGACGCTCGGTGTTTTCACTTCTTGAACGCGGAGCGCCTCCCGGAACCGACCGGGACGCTCATGTGAGCATCCTGAACCACGTTTGATTTCGCCCGGTGAACGATCATCGAGTGGCACTGAGTGCCAACCTTTGAGAAGTGCAGCCTCCCATGATCCGCTCATCTGAGCACATCCCCTATCAGGGGTGGCGAGAATCACGCTCCCACACGGCGCCCGTTTCCACCATGCGGACCGGCGGGATGAACGCTCCGGCCCGGCCGCCCGTACGGACGGGAGGCGGATCCGGACCCCCACGCCGGATCCGCCTCCCGCCTCACCGGTTTCGGTACGGAAGGAACCTCCGGGTTGCCCGTCTTCACTCGCGTCCTCACGCGCCTGCGCGCCCTCCGTGTCCCCCTGCGCCCGCGGGACGCACGTGTCCTCGTGCGCCTGCGGGCCGCTCGCGACGCACACCCCTCCGCCCACCGCGCGCTGCGGATCGCGGGGCACGTCCTCGCCGCCGTGCTGGTGCTCAGCGCCCTGCTCATGCCGAACACCGCGCCGGGCCTGCGCCCCGACCGCTTCACCCGCATCCCCGCCGAGGCGATCGTGGGTGCGGTGCTGCTGCTGGCCCTGCCGCGCCGGCCGCGCGTCGTCTTCGCCGCGCTCTACGGGACGGGCCTCGGCGTGCTCACCGTGCTCAACCTGCTGGACATCGGCTTCAGCGAGTACCTGGGCCGCGGCTTCAACCTGGTCCTCGACTGGGGCCTGCTGGACGACGCCCTGTCCTACATGCGGGACTCCATGGGCGGTTTCGTCGCCAACGCCGCGGCCGTCGGCGCGGTACTGCTCGCCCTGCTCGTGGTGGTCGTCATGGCGCTGGCCACGGTGCGGCTGGGCAACGTGATCGCCCGGCACCGCGCCCGCGCCGGCCAGGGCGCCATGGTCGCGGGCACCGTGTGGATCACCTGCGCCTCGCTGGGCCTGCAGATCTCGGGGCTGCCGGTCGCCTCCGACCGCGCGGCGGACACCCTGCGCGGGCAGACCCAGCGGGTGGTGGACACCCTGCGCGACGAGGCGGCCTTCGCCAAGGAGGCCCGGACCGACACCTTCGGCGCCACCCCGCCGGGACAGCTCCTGCCGGACCTGCGCGGCAAGGACGTCGTCATCGCGTTCATCGAGAGCTACGGCCGGGTGGCGTTGGAGGACCCGCTGATCGAGCCAGGCGTCACCCGCACCCTCGACACCCGGGGCGCCGCGCTCGCCGCGGCCGGCTACCGGGCGCGCAGCGGCTGGCTGACCTCGTCGACGTACGGCGGGAGCAGCTGGCTCGGGCACTCCACGACGCTGTCCGGGCTGTGGATCGACAACCAGCAGCGGTATCGCACCGCCACCCACAGCGACCGGCTGACCCTCACCGCCGCCTTCCGGAAGTCCGGCGCCTGGGACACCGTCGGCATCATGCCGGGCGTGCAGAAGACCTGGCCGGAGGCGGAGTGGTACGGCCTGGACAAGGTCTACGACGCCTTCGAGATGGGCTACGAGGGCCCGAAGTTCAGCTGGTCCACGATGCCGGACCAGTACGCCCTGGAGGCGTTCGAGCGTCTGGAGCACGGGAGGAAGCGGAGCCGGCCGCTGATGTCGGAGGTCATCCTCACCTCCAGCCACCAGCCGTGGGCGCCGGTCCCGGAGATGGTCGACTGGGAGGACCTGGGCGACGGCTCGGTCTTCGACGCGATCGAGGAGGAGGGCCGGGACGCGTCCGAGGTGATGGCCGACTCCACCGAGTCCCGCAAGGAGTACGGCAAGTCCGTCTCGTACTCGGTGACCGCCCTCACCGAGTGGCTGGAGCGCTACGGCACCGACGACACCGTGCTGGTCTTCCTCGGCGACCACCAGCCGGTCGCCCGGGTCACCGGGCACACCAAGAACCGGGACGTGCCGGTGACGGTCGTCGCCAAGGACCCGGAGGTGCTGAAGAAGATCGACGGCTGGCGGTGGACGCCCGGCCTCCGGCCCGCCGACGACGCGCCCGTGTGGAAGATGGACGCCTTCCGCGACCGCTTCCTGACCGCCTACGGGTCCGTGCCGCGGCCGACGAAGCGCTGATCAGCCGCCGGAGGTGTCCAGCTCGGCGTCCTCGCCGACGCCCGCGCAGTCGTAGGGGTCCTTCAGCCAGCCGTCCGGCAGCACCACGCGGTTGTTGCCGGACGTACGGCCGCGAGGGCCGTCGGCGCCGGACGGCCAGGGCTGGTCCAGGTCCAGCTCGTCGAGCCCGGCCCGCAGCTCCTCCAGGGTGGAGGTGACCGCGAGGCGGCGACGCATCTCGGAGCCGACCGCGAAGCCCTTCAGGTACCAGGCGACGTGCTTGCGGAAGTCGATCACGCCGCGCGACGTGTCGCCGATCCACTCGCCGAGCAGAGCGGCGTGCCGCACCATCACGTCGGCCACCTCGCGCAGGGTGGGCCGGACGTAGCCGTCGGGGCGGCCCTCGAAGGCGGCGACCAGGTCGGCGAAGAGCCACGGCCGGCCGAGGCAGCCGCGGCCCACGACCACGCCGTCGCAGCCGGTCTCGCGGACCATGCGCAGGGCGTCGTCGGCGGACCAGATGTCGCCGTTGCCGAGGACCGGAATCTCGGGGACGTGCTCCTTGAGGCGGGCGATCGCCTCCCAGTCGGCGGTGCCGCCGTAGTGCTGGGCGGCGGTGCGGCCGTGCAGCGCGATCGCGGTGACGCCCTCCTCGACGGCGATCCGGCCGGCGTCGAGGTAGGTGATGTGGTCGTCGTCGATGCCCTTGCGCATCTTCATGGTGACCGGCAGGCCGCCGGCGCCGGCGACGGCCTCGCGCAGGATGGCGCGCAGCAGGTTCCGCTTGAAGGGCAGCGCGGAGCCGCCGCCCTTGCGGGTCACCTTGGGCACCGGGCAGCCGAAGTTGAGGTCGATGTGGTCGGCGAGGTCCTCCTCCGCGATCATGCGGACGGCCTTGCCGACGGTCGCCGGGTCGACGCCGTAGAGCTGGATGGAGCGCGGCTGCTCGGAGGCGTCGAACCGGATGAGCTGCATGGTCTTCTCGTTGCGCTCGACCAGTGCCCGGGTGGTGATCATCTCGCTGACGAACAGGCCCTTGCCGCCGCTGAACTCCCGGCACAGGGTGCGGAAGGGCGCGTTGGTGATCCCGGCCATGGGGGCGAGTACGACGGGTGGCTGCACGGCGTGCGGGCCGATGGACAGGGCCGTGTTCACGGTCGGCGAGGCAGTGGGCATTCCCCCATTGTCCAGCATTCCGGAGGGCGCCCCGCACAGAGATCGTGTATTGGTCATTAGTTAGACGCACTATCGACATCGGCGTACGATGGCGCGCATGCCCGAGCTCAGCCATGGCCGCCGCATGCTGGTGCTCGCGATCTGCTGCATGAGCCTGCTGATCGTGAGCCTGGACAACACGGTCCTGAACGTCGCCCTGCCGTCCCTCCAGCGGGAGCTCGACGCGAGCACCTCGGGACTGCAGTGGACCATCGACGCGTACACGCTGGTGCTGGCCTCGCTGCTGATGCTGGCCGGCTCGACCGCCGACCGGATCGGCCGCCGGCGGGTCTTCATGTCCGGCCTGGTGGTCTTCACCCTGGGCTCGCTGCTGTGCTCGCTCGCCCCGGACCTGAGCTGGCTCGTGGTGTTCCGCATGGTGCAGGCGGTGGGCGGGTCGATGCTCAACCCGGTCGCCATGTCGATCATCACCAACACCTTCACCGACCCGCGCGAGCGGGCCCGTGCGATCGGGGTGTGGGGCGCGGTGGTCGGCCTGTCCATGGCCGCCGGGCCGCTGGTCGGCGGGCTGCTGGTGGACTCGGTCGGCTGGCGCTCCATCTTCTGGGTCAACCTGCCGGTGGGCCTCGCCGCGCTGCTGCTGACCTGGCGCTTCGTGCCGGAGTCGCGCGCGCCTCGGGCCCGCCGCCCGGACCCGGCCGGCCAGGTCCTGGTCATCGCCCTGTTCGGCTCCCTCACCTACGCGATCATCGAGGCCCCGCACGGTTCCTGGCTGTCCACGGCCCCCTTCGCGACGGTCGCCGTGATCGCCCTCCTGGCGCTCCTCCGTTACGAACCGCGTCGCCCGGAGCCGTTGATCGACCTGCGCTTCTTCCGCTCGGCGCCGTTCAGCGGGGCGACGGTGATCGCGGTGAGCGCGTTCGCGGCGCTGGGCGGGTTCCTGTTCCTGTCGACGCTGTACCTGCAGAACGTGCGCGGGCTGAGCGCGATGGAGGCGGGGCTGTGGATGCTGCCGATGGCGGTGCCGACGTTCCTGTGCGCCCCGCTGTCCGGCCGCCTCGTCGGCAGCCGGGGCCCGAGGCTGCCACTGCTGGTCGCGGGCGGCGCGATGACGGTGAGCGGGCTGCTGTTCGCCCTCTTCGAGGCGGAGACGTCGAACGCGACGCTGCTGACGGGATATGTCCTCTTCGGCGTCGGCTTCGGATTCGTGAACGCGCCGATCACCAACACGGCGGTCTCGGGCATGCCCCTCTCCCAGGCCGGGGTCGCCTCGGCGGTCGCGTCCACCAGCCGGCAGCTGGGCCAGACGCTGGGCGTGGCGGTCCTGGGCGCGGTGCTCGCGGCGGGGGTGGGGGCGTCCTCGTACGCCGACACGTTCGTGACGGCGTCCCGGCCCGGGTGGTGGATCCTGGCGGCGTGCGGCGCGGTGGTTCTGACGCTGGGCGTCGTCACGACGGGGCCGTGGGCCCGGGCAACGGCGGAGCGGGCGGCTCGCCGCTTGAAGGAGGAGCGGCCGGCCCGCCGCACGGAGGTGGGGGCCTGAGGACGCCCCATCCGGCCGCCGCCGCAGGAGCAGTGCCCTGCCCGCTACGGCGCACACACGCCGGCACCCTCTGCAGCGCCGGGTGCGGGTGGTCGGTGGCTCGTCGCGCAGTTCCCCGCGCCCCTGAAGGGCACCGCCGTCACAGCGCCGAAAGCGGCCCGCCGCTGCGGGCAGACAGACACGCCACCGCTGCGGGCAGTCGTGCCGCTGGGGCGGCACGGGTGGGCGCAGCGGCACCCTCTCCAACGCCGGGTGCGGGTGGTCGGTGGCCGGTCGCGCAGTTCCCCGCGCCCCTGGGAAGGCGCCTTCGCCGTCGGCGTTGGATTGGGGCCGTGGGCGACACCCCGTGCGCGGGTTCCGCGGACCCGCACCTGTTGATGTTGCTTTTGCTGCACACTCGGCGACACCCGTCCGCCGACCGCCGGAGGCACCATGCCCCAGATCGACTCGAGCAAGGTAAGCCGCTGGGACCTGCACGGACGTGAGCACACCGTGCACGTCCACCGCACCGGGGTGCAGCGGACGATCAGATGCGGCACGTGCGGCTGGCGCCGGTCCGCGCAGTTCCTGCCGTGGCTGAAGGCGCAGGAGCACCTGGAGCAGGCCCACCAGGCGACGGTGGACCCGACTGCCGCCTGACCGGGGTCAGGCCCGCAACCCCCGCAGCAGCAGATCCACCGCCGCCGCGAAGTCCGCGTCCGCCTCGGCCCTGTCCCACTCCCCCGCGTACGCGGGATCGTGGAACCGCCCGGTGGCCTGGAACACCGCACGCGCGCTGACCGCGGGGTCCTCGCTGTGGAAGGCCCCGGCAGCCACCCCGTCGGCGACGATCCGCGTCAACTGCTCCGTCAGCTCGTCGATGTGCTCGGCGACCGCGCCCACCTGCTCACCGGCCAGCACGCTGTAGGTGGCGAACAGCTCCGGGTCGTCACCCGCCTTGCGCCGCTTGGCGGTGAAGAGCGCGGCGAGCCAGTCCCGCAGCCGGGTCTCCGGGTCGCGGGACCCGTCGCCGGCTATCCCGTCCAGCGCCTCGGACGTACGGTCCAGCCACCGTTTGGTGACCGCCTCCCGCAGCGCCGCCTTGGTACGGAAGTGACGGTAGACGCTGCCGTGGCTGACGCCGAGGGCGCGGGCCACGTCCACCACGGTGGCCTTCGCGGGCCCGTGCCGGCGCAGCACCTCCTCCGTCGCCTCCAGGATGCGCTCGGCGGTCAGGGTCTCGGTCGCTGCCATGCCTGAACCGTACCCGGCGCCACGGTCACTCCTCGGTGCCGAGGTGTGCCATCTGCTGCTCCGGGTAGCGTGCGCCCGCCGCGGCCCCGGGCGGCACCGCCCGCTCGACGGCCGCGAGGTCGTCCGCGTCCAGCGTCACGTCCAGCGCGCCCAGCGACTCCGTCAGCCGTTCCCGGGTGCGGGCCCCGACCAGCGGCACGATGTCCTCGCCGCGCGACAGCACCCAGGCGATGGCGATCTGCGCGACCGTGACGCCCTTGCGGGCGGCGATCTCGCGCAGCGCGTCGACGAGGCCCAGGTTGTGGCGGAGGTTGTCGCCCTGGAAGCGCGGCGAGTGGGCGCGGAAGTCGTCCGCGGACAGCTCCCGGTCGGCGGTGAAGTGGCCGGAGATCAGCCCGCGCGAGAGCACCCCGTACGCCGTGATCGAGATGCCCAGTTCACGGGTGGCGGGCAGGATCTGGTCCTCCACGGCGCGGGAGATCAGCGAGTACTCGATCTGGAGGTCCGTGATCGGCGCGGTGGCGGCGGCCCGGCGGATCGCTTCGGCGCCGACCTCGCTGAGGCCGATGTGCCGTACGTGTCCCTTCTCGACGAGTTCCGCGATGGCGCCGACGGTCTCCTCGATCGGCACGTCGGGGTCGGCGCGGGAGATGCGGTAGACGTCGATGTGGTCGACGCCCAGGCGCTGGAGGGAGTACGCGGCGAAGTTGCGCACCGCGGCCGGGCGGCCGTCGATCGGGCCCCAGCCGCCGTCCGGGTCACGCAGGGTGCCGAACTTGACGCTGGTGAGGGCCTGTTCGCGCAGTCCGGCGGGGGCGGTGCGCAGCGCCTCGCCGATCAGCAGCTCGTTGTGGCCCATGCCGTAGAAGTCGCCGGTGTCGAGCAGGGTGACGCCGGCGTCCAGGGCGGCGTGGATCGTCGCGATCGCCTCGCCGCGGTCCGCCGAGCCGTACAGCGCGGACATGCCCATGCAGCCGAGCCCCAGGGCGGACACGCGGGGGCCGGTCTTTCCGAGAGGTCGTGTGTGCGTCGTCATGCGTCCACCCTGCCATGACGAATGACAGATATCAATATCTGTCATTCACATAACTGTCACTCGGTTCCGGCCGTACACGGCCCGCACACGCGGAACGCCGGGCCCCGGAGATTCCGGGACCCGGCGTTCGTGCCGGTCAGAAGAGACGGGTCAGCAGCCGACCAGGCGGGCGGCCAAGTAGCCCTCGATCTGGTCGAGGGAGATCCGCTCCTGCTTCATGGTGTCGCGCTCGCGCACGGTCACCGCGTTGTCGTCCAGGGTGTCGAAGTCGACGGTCACGCAGAACGGCGTGCCGATCTCGTCCTGGCGGCGGTAGCGGCGGCCGATGGCGCCGGCGTCGTCGAACTCGATGTTCCAGTTCTGCCGCAGCGCCTGGGCGAGACCCTTGGCCTTCGGGGACAGCTCCGGGTTGCGGGACAGCGGCAGCACCGCGACCTTCACCGGCGCGAGGCGGTGGTCGAGCCGCAGCACGGTGCGCTTCTCCATCTTGCCCTTGGCGTTGGGCGCCTCGTCCTCGACGTAAGCGTCGAGGAGGAAGGCGAGCATCGCCCGGCCGACACCGGCCGCCGGCTCGATGACGTACGGCGTCCAGCGCTCGCCGGCCTCCTGGTCGAAGTAGGAGAGGTCCTGGCCGGAGGCCTTGGAGTGCGCGGACAGGTCGTAGTCGGTGCGGTTGGCGACACCCTCGAGCTCGCCCCACTCGCTGCCGCCGAACTGGAAGCGGTACTCGATGTCAGCGGTGCGCTTGGAGTAGTGGGAGAGCTTCTCCTTCGGGTGCTCGTACCACCGCATGTTCTCCTCGCGCAGGCCGAGACCGGTGTACCAGTTCCAGCGCTGCTCCATCCAGTACTCCTGCCACTGCTCGTCCTCGCCCGGCTTGACGAAGAACTCCATCTCCATCTGCTCGAACTCGCGGGTCCGGAAGATGAAGTTGCCGGGCGTGATCTCGTTGCGGAAGGACTTGCCCATCTGGGCGATGCCGAACGGCGGCTTGCGGCGCGAAGTGGTCTGCACCTGGCCGAAGTTGGTGAAAATACCCTGGGCGGTCTCGGGGCGCAGGTAGGCGATGGAGCCGGAGTCCTGCGTCGGGCCGAGGTGGGTGGAGAGCAGACCCGAGAACTGCTTGGGCTCGGTGAAGGTGCCCTTGTTGCCGCAGTTGGGGCAGCTCAGGTCGGCGAGGCCGTTCTCCGGGGCACGGCCCTTCTTCTCCTCGTACGCCTCCTCCAGGTGGTCCGCGCGGAACCGCTTGTGGCAGGAGGTGCACTCGGTGAGCGGGTCGGTGAACGTCGCGACGTGACCGGAGGCGACCCACACCTCGGGGGCCAGGATGACGGACGAGTCGATACCGACCACGTCCTCGCGCGACGTCACCATGTAGCGCCACCACTGGCGCTTCAGGTTCTCCTTGAGCTCGACACCCAGCGGTCCGTAGTCCCAGGCGGCCTTCGTGCCGCCGTAGATCTCACTACTGGGGAATACGAAGCCACGGCGCTTGCTCAGGCTGACGATGGTGTCGATCTTGTCGGCGGCCACGGTGCTCTCTTCATTACGACGACGGGCGACGAAGCGGAGATGCTTCCAGCGAATGCCTCAGGTTACCGGCGGGGACGGCCCCTCGACCAAATCGGTCCCCCCGGGCGGCCCTCCGCGGGCCCGGCACGGAAGGCTTGTTGACAACGGTTTCCATATCAGCTGAAAATGACTGTCATGAACGTACGACGACGCCACATATCCGCGGTCGCGCTCACCGCGGTCGCCGCCCTCGGGTTCGGCACCCTCACCGCCTGCTCGTCCGACAGCGCCGCCGCGGGCGACACCGGCACGTTCGACGTCGTCGCGTCGTTCTACCCGATGGCCTTCCTCGCCGAGCGGATCGGCGGCGAGCACGTCCACGTCACCAGTCTCACCCAGCCCGGCCAGGAGCCGCACGACCTGGAGATCAGCGCCCGGCAGACCGCGCAGCTCGAGGAGGCGGACGCGGCCCTCTACCTCAAGGGCCTCCAGCCCTCCGTCGACGAGGCCATCGGCCAGTCGCCCATCGCCACGAAGATCGACGCGGCCGAGCTGACCGCGCTGGAGGAGCACGGCACCGAGGCCGGCCACGGCGAGGAGCACGGGGACGGACACGAGGACGAGCACGGACACGAGGACGAGCACGGACACGAGGACGAGCACGGACACGACCACGACCACGAGGGCGGCGACCCCCACATCTGGCTCGACCCGGTGAAGTACGCCGAGGTCGCCGAGGGCGTCGGCAAGGCCTTCCAGAAGGCCGACCCGGACCACGCCGCCGACTACCGGAAGAACACGGCGACCCTGGTCAAGGATCTCGAGGCGCTCGACGAGAAGTTCCGCACCGGCCTCACGAACCGCACATCGGACGTCTTCGTCACCACCCACGCCGCCTTCGGCTACCTCGCCGAGCGCTACGGGCTGACCGAGGAGGCCATCAGCGGTCTGGACCCGGACACCGAGCCCAGCGGCGCGCGCGTGAAGGAGCTCCAGAAGATCGCGAAGGACGACGGCGTCACCACCGTCTTCTACGAGACGCTGGTCAGCGACAAGACCGCCAAGACCCTCGCGGGCGACACCGGTCTGAAGACCGACGTGCTCGACCCGGTCGAGGGCATCACCGACCACTCCCGCGGCGAGGACTACTTCCAGGTCATGGAGGCGAACCTCACGGCCCTGCGCACCGCGCTGGGCGCCCGGTGACCCTGACGACGCCACACCGGAGGACGGCATGACCACCGAGCCCGTCATCACCCTGCGGGGGGTGCGCGCCGAACTGGGCTCGCGCCCCGTGCTGCGCGGCATCGACCTCACCGTGCGCCGCGGCGAGGTCGTCGCCCTGCTCGGCGCCAACGGCTCCGGCAAGTCCACCGCCGTCCGCACCGTGATCGGTCAGGTTCCGGTCACCGCCGGGGAGATCGAGCTGTTCGGCGCCGAGCGGCGCCGCTTCCGCGACTGGGCGCGGGTGGGCTACGTGCCGCAGCGCACCACGGCCGCCGGCGGGGTGCCCGCCACGGTCACCGAGGTCGTCTCCTCGGGACGGCTCGCCCGCACCCGCTTCGGTCTGTTCCGCAAGGGCGACCGGGAGGCCGTCCGGCGGTCACTGGAGCTGGTCGGCATGGCGGACCGCGCCAAGGACTCCGTCGACGCCCTGTCCGGCGGCCAGCACCAGCGGGTGCTGATCGCCCGCGCGCTCGCCTCCGCACCGGACCTGCTGATCATGGACGAGCCGATGGCGGGCGTGGACCTGGCCAGCCAGGAGGTTCTCGCCGAGACCCTGCGCACGCAGGTCGACCGGGGCGCCACGGTCCTCCTCGTCCTGCACGAACTCGGGCCGCTGGAGCCCCTGATCGACCGGGCGGTCGTGCTCCGCGACGGCTGTGTGCTGCACGACGGCCCGCCGCCCAAGGCGGTCGGCCAGCACGCCCTGCCCGGCCACGACCACGTACACCCGCACGCACCGGCGGACGCCGGACCGATCCGCACGGGACTGCTGAGCTGATGGAGATCCTCGACTACGCCTTCATGCAGCGGGCGCTCCTCGCCGCCGTCCTGGTCGGCGTCACCGCCCCCGCCGTCGGCGTCTACCTCGTCCAGCGCCGCCAGGCGCTCATGGGCGACGGCATCGGCCACGTCGCGATGACCGGCGTGGGCCTCGGCTTCCTGCTGTCCTGGTCCCCGGTGTGGATGGCCGCCGTGGTCTCCGTCCTCGGCGCCGTCTTCATGGAACTGGTCCGCTGGTACGCCCGGACCCGCGGCGACATCGCCCTCGCGATGCTCTTCTACGGCGGCATGGCCGGCGGCGTCATGTTCATCAATCTCGCGCCCGGCGGCTCCACCTCGAACCTGTCGTCGTTCCTGTTCGGCTCGCTGTCCACGGTCTCCCCGTCCGACGTGACCGCGATCTGCGTGCTGGCCGCGTTCGTGGTGCTGGTCACCGTGGGCCTGCGGCGGCAGCTGTTCGCGGTCAGCCAGGACGAGGAGTTCGCGCGGGTGACGGGTCTGCCGGTGCGGTTCCTGAACCTGCTCACCGCGGTCACGGCCGCGGTCACGGTGTCCGTGGCGATGCGGGTGGTGGGCCTGCTGCTGGTGAGCGCGCTGATGGTGGTGCCGGTCGCGGCGGCCCAGCAGCTCACCCGCAGCTTCGCCGCCACGTTCGCCGTCGCCGTCGCGATCGGCGTCAGCGTGGCCGTCGGCGGCACGGTCACCTCGTACTACCAGGACGTGCCGCCCGGCGCGACGATCGTGCTGCTGACCATCGGCGCCTTCATCCTGCTGACCGCGCTGGCCGCCCCGCTGGCCCGGCGCCGCGCCCGGGCGCTGGCCACCGCGCGGCCCGGGCCCGACCCTGCGGAGTGCTCGATTCCGGCCAGTCGTCCGGCGGACGGCAAGGTCGGCGCCTGACTCGCCGCTGCCCGGACTGGCACAATGGCCCGGGCAGCAGCCAGACGTGAGGAGGCATTCCGGTGACGACCGCAGGACCGCCCGTGAAGGGCCGCGCCACACGGCAGCGTGCCGCCGTGGCGGCGTGCCTTCAGGAGGTCGACGAGTTCCGCAGCGCGCAGGAACTGCACGACATGCTCAAGCACAAGGGCGACTCGGTCGGGCTCACCACGGTCTACCGCACGCTGCAGTCCCTCGCCGACGCCGGTGAGGTCGACGTCCTGCGCACCGCCGACGGCGAGTCCGTGTACCGCCGCTGCTCCACCGGCGACCATCACCACCACCTGGTGTGCCGCAACTGCGGCAAGGCCGTCGAGGTCGAGGGCCCGGCCGTGGAGAAGTGGGCCGAGGCCATCGCCGCCGAGCACGGCTACGTCAACGTGGCCCACACGGTGGAGATCTTCGGCACCTGCGCGGACTGCGCGGCCGCGTAGCCCGCGGACGTCCCACGCGGGGCCCCGTCCCCGGGGGCGCGGGGCGTGTTCGGGAAGCGGCCGGCTTCCACGCCGAGGGCGGGTGGTCGGCGCACTGAGGGCGGCGCTCGGTGTCCGCGCCGAGGCGCGCGATTCATGCCGGTAGGTGGGCGGGAAGCGTGCCGTGGGGAGTCGCTTCGCGCACCGGGGGGCGTCCCCGCGCGGCGAGCCCGGCGAGGGCCGGCGCGCCGGGCGCGGCGCCCGCCGGGAACGCGGCGACGGCCGCGGCGGCCCGCGCCACCGGCACGTCCCCCTAGCCCGCCGGCGCGAACGACGGGAACAGCGCGTTGCCCGTCACCAGCGCGCAGAACACCTTGCCCAGGGTCAGGAAGCTCACCGCGTCCACCGCGCCCGCGATCACCGTGAGGACGGTCATGACAGCGGTGCGCCGCACCTCGGACGGGGGCAGGCCGGACATACGGCCGGCCTGGCCAGGGCGGCCGCGCCCGCCCGGCAGCAGCCGTGCGCCACGCGGCCGAGGAGCACGCCCGGCGCAGGGCGGCCCCGCGCGGGCCGGGTCAGGGCTGGCGGCCCTCCATGGCCAGCAGCTCCTCATTGGGGATGGCACCGCCGAACCGGCGGTCACGGGAGGCGAACTCCAGGCACGCCCGCCACAGGTCGCGCCGGTCGAAGTCCGGCCACAGCACGTCCTGGAAGACCAGCTCGGCGTAGGCGCTCTGCCACAGCAGGTAGTTGGAGGTGCGCTGCTCACCGCTCGGCCGCAGGAACAGGTCCACGTCCGGCATGTCCGGGTAGTACAGGTACTTCCGCAGCGTCTTCTCGTCGACCTTCGACGGGTCCAGGCGGCCCGCCTTCACGTCCTCGGCCAGCGCCTGCGCGGCGTCGGCGATCTCCGCGCGGCCGCCGTAGTTCATGCAGAAGTACAGGGTGAGCCGGTCGTTGTCCTTGGTCTGCTCCTGGGCGATCTGGAGCTCCTTGGCGACGGACTTCCACAGCTTGGGCATACGGCCCACCCAGCGGACCCGGATGCCGAGTTCGTCGAGCTGGTCCCGGGTCTTGCGGATGAAGTCCCGGTTGAAGTTCATCAGGAAGCGCACCTCGTCCGGCGACCGCTTCCAGTTCTCGGTGGAGAAGGCGTACAGCGAGATGGCGCCCACGCCCATCTCGATGCCGCCCTGGAGCACGTCCAGCACCCGCTCGGCGCCGACCTTGTGCCCCTCGGTGCGGGGCAGGCCCCGCTGCTTCGCCCAGCGCCCGTTGCCGTCCATGACGATCGCCACGTGGTTGGGGACGAGTTCCCCGGGGAGCTTCGGGGGCCGCGCGCCGGAGGGGTGCGGTTCCGGGGTCCTGTACTCCCGGCGCTGCCGCCCCAGGAATCCGCGTACGGCCATGTGTCTCTCGTCTCCTCGTGCTGACGGGGGTTCTTACTGCTTCTCGACGTACCGGAGCGAGCGCAGCCCGCGCTCCAGATGCCAGTGGAGGTAGGCGGACACGAGCCCGCTTCCCTCCCGGACGTACCGCGCCTCGCACGCGTCCGCCGTGGCCCAGTCTCCCGTGAGCAGCGCGCCCAGGAGTTCGAGGGCCTGCGGCGAGGGTACGACGCTCCCGGGGACGCGGCAGTCGGCGCATACGGTTCCGCCCGACGCGACCGAGAAGAACCGGTTCGGTCCCGGCATGCCGCACTTCGCGCAGTCCGTGAAGCTGGGCGCGTAGCCGTTGACCGCGAGAGAGCGCAGCAGGAAGGCGTCGAGGACCAGGTGCGGGGCGTGCTCGCCCCGGGCGAGGGTGCGCAGTCCGCCGACGAGCAGCAGGTACTGCTGGACGGCCGGCTCGCCCTCGTGGTCGGTGAACCGCTCGGCGGTCTCCAGCATGGCTGTGCCGGCGGTGTAGCGCCCGTAGTCGGTGACGATGCCGCCGCCGTAGGGCGCGATCGTCTCGCTCTGCGTGCACAGCGGCAGGCCGCGTCCGACGAGCTCGCTGCCCTTGGCGAAGAACTGCACGTCCACGTGCGAGAAGGGTTCCAGGCGCGCCCCGAACTTCGACTTGGTCCGGCGCACGCCCCTCGCCACGGCACGGACCCGTCCGTGACCGCGGGTGAGCAGGGTGATGATCCGGTCCGCCTCACCCAGTTTCTGGGTGCGCAGCACGATGCCGTCGTCGCGGAACAGACTCATGGCAGCCATTGTCGCGCACGTTCACGGCACCTCGCCGCGGCTCCTGGCGTCGGCGTACGCGGTGGCCGCGCCCAGCCGTTCCTCGGCCGTCGCGTGCCGCACGGCCCGGGGGTCGGCGTCCCACTCCCGTCCGCCGCCGTACGGCCGCAGCTGCACGTAGGGGCCCTCGTGCCCCATGACGATGCCCAGCCGCTCGGCGCGGGCGTCCACGACGTACGCGCCGACGGGCGGATTCACCGCACCACCGCCGCGCCGGACGCCTCCCGCGATTCCTTCACCACGTCCTCCGCTTCTCCGGCGCCACGCCGGCTGTTGTCCGGAGACCGTGATTCCCATCCCTCACCCATGTCACGCTTCACGTCACACGCGTGACGCCGGGTGTCTGTGCGTCGGGTTCTGCGCATCGGGTTCTGTGCAAGCGGACGATATGCCGATGACGCCGAAGGCGTGACGTTTCCGCGTAGGTGCAACCGGGGAGCGCGGCCCCGCTCTCCTCCCCTGCGAACCGACACTCCTTCGGTGAGGAGAGCGACATGACCGCGACCGCTTTCGAGTACGGCCCGAATCCTTCCGCCGCCGGGCAGCCGGGCAGCGACTACCTGCTGGCCCCGCCGGACCCGGCCACCCGCGTCGGCTCCCCCATCGACCCGCGCGACCGGCGCCGCCTCGACCTGCACGCCGCCCTGACCGCCGCCGGCATCCCGCCGCGTCCCGAGGACCGCGAGGCCATCGAGCACCTGAGCGCCCTGTCCGCCGGGATCAACAGCACCATCCAGCGCTGGCTCCGGCACACCCTGTAGAGGGGGTCAGCCGGCGCCCGGTGCGACCAGCCCCGACTCGTAGGCCACGACGACCAGTTGGGCCCGGTCGCGGGCGCCGAGCTTGCCCATGGTGCGGCTCACGTGGGTCTTCGCGGTGAGCGGGCTGAGCCCCAGTTTCTCGGCGATCTCCGTGTTGTTGAGGCCGCGCGCGACCAGCGTCAGCACCTCCCGCTCCCGGTCGGAGAGGCAGTCGGGGCCGGCGGTGACCGGCGCCGCAGCGGGACCGCGCAGGAAGCGGGCGATCAGCCGGGCCGTGGGTCCGGGGGACAGCAGCGCCTCACCGGCGGCCACCGTGCGGATGGCGTCGAGGAGTTCGGCGGGCCGGGTGTCCTTCACCAGGAACCCGGACGCCCCGGCGCGCAGCGCGTCCACGATGTTCTCGTCCGTGTCGTAGGTGGTGAGGACGAGCACCTTCACCCCCGCCAGGTCGTCGTCGGCGGCGATCAGGCGCGTCGCCTCGATGCCGTCGAGGTCCGGCATGCGGATGTCCATGACGACGAGGTCGGCCCGCTCGCTGCGGGCGAGTTCGACGGCCTGCCGGCCGGTGGCGGCCTGCCCGACGACCTCCATGTCGGGCGCCGACTCGACGAGCATCGCGAACGCCTCCCGCACCAGGGTCTGGTCGTCGGCGAGCAGCACACGGACGGTCATCGGGCCCGTCCCTCCCGGGTCGCGTCGGTCAGCGGCAGGACGGCGGTCACCCGGAAGCCCCCGCCCTCGCGGGGACCGGCCTCCAGCGTGCCGCCCACGCTGCGGGCCCGCTCCCGCATGCCGACGAGCCCGAACCCGGGGGTGCCGGCGGGGTCGGGCCCGGTGCCGTCGTCGGTGACGCCGATGTGCAGCACGCCGTCCCGGTCGCTCACGTCGACGCGTACGACGGGCTCCGGACCGGCGTGCCGGACCACGTTGGTCAGCGCCTCCTGAACCACGCGGTACGCGGCCGCCCCGACCGCGGGCGGCACCGGCTCGGCCACCCGCACGCGGTGCTCCACGCGGGCCCCGGCCAGCCGCGCGGCCCCGACCAGGTCGGGCAGTCCGTCAAGACCGGCGAGCGGGCCCCGCGCGTCCTCGGGGCCGCCGCTGTCCCGCAGCACCTCGAGCGTGGCGCGCAGTTCACCGCGCGCGGTGCGGCAGGTGCCGGCGATGTCGTCGAGGGCCTTCGCCACGGCCGCCCGGTCCAGTCGGTCGGGGTCGGCGGCCAGGACGTGCGCCGCGACGGACGTCTGCACCCCGATGAGCGTGATGCTGTGGGCGAGCAGGTCGTGCAGGTCACGCGCCATGCGCAGCCGCTCCTCGGCGACCCGGCGGCGCGCCTCCTCCTCCCGGGTCCGCTCCGCCCGTTCCGCGCGTTCGACGATCGCGGCGACGTACTGCCGGTAGTAGCGGACGTCGAGGCCCAGGAAGAGGACGGCGACGACCCAGCCGGTGATGCGGACGAGTTCCGTGAACCCGTCGGGGTTGGTGAGGGCGTTCACGGTGAGGGTGGTGCCGATGACGGCGGTGCCGATCAGCAGCGTCCGGCGCGGGGTGCCCGTCGCGGCGACCGTGTAGAGCACCACCAGGGTCGCGGCCACGGGCGCCCCGTGGTGGTTGTCCAGGGCGTGGTACGGCACGACCGCGGCCAGCACCGCCAGCAGCACCGGCAGCGGCCGCCTCCGCCGCCAGGCCAGCGGCACATGGGCCGCGAGCAGCAGCACCCAGCCGAGCGCGTCGGGCCGGCGGCCGTCATCGGTCAGCAGCGCCAGCGCGAGGCCCAGGACGGCGACGCACGCGGCGAGCACCGCGTCGTTGCGGACGGCGTGCGGGCGGGTCAGGGGGTCGCGGCTGAGGACGGTGATGATGCCGTTCCTCGTACGGGAGTCCGCCGTGCGTGACGTCCGGGGTTCCGTGGACCTCGGGTCCGTACGCCCGGAGGCCGGGGTCGCGGAACCGCGGTCACGGGAGTCCTCGGTCCGGGCGGGTTCGGCTGCCTGTGCTGTCGTCGGGTGCACGGGGTCCATCCTCGGGGAGGAGGGCGCCCCTCCGGGAGGGAGGGGCGCCCTGTCACGGTCGTACGGGCGGATCACACCGGCTCCGGCTGCCGCTCACCGCGTTCCGGCTCCGGCGTGCGGGACAGCGCGCCCGGCCACCACATCCGGCGGCCCAGCAGCACACTCGCCGTGGTGACCAGGTAGGTGCGGACCAGGAAGGTGTCGAGGAGCACACCGACGGCGATGACGAAGCCGAGTTCGACCATCGCGACCAGGGGGAGGGTGGTGAGCACCGCGAACGTCGCGGCGAGCACGACGCCCGCGGAGGCGATGACGCCGCCCGTGGTGCGCAGCGCGGTGAGGGCGGCCGTGTCGGGTTCGGCGCCGTTCAGGGACTCCTCCCGCATGCGGTGCATGAGGAAGATGCCGTAGTCGACGCCGAGGGCCACCAGGAACACGAAGGACAGCAGCCCGATCCCGGGGTCGGTGCCGGCGAAGCCGAGCAGCGGCCCGAAGACCAGCCCGCCGATGCCGAGCGCCGCGCCCCAGACGGCGACCACCGCGCCGAGCAGCAGCAGCGGGGCGACGAGGCTGCGCAGCAGGACGACCAGGATCAGGAACACGGCGGCCAGCACCAGCGGCACGATGACCGCGCGGTCCCGCGCCTCGCTGCGGGCGAGGTCGAGCCGCTCCGCGCTGGGCCCGCCGACATGGGCGCCGGTGCCGTCGAGCGTGTCGCGCAGGGCCTCGATGGTGCGGGTCTCCCCCGCCGACTCCGGCGGTGCGGTGGCGAACACGGTGATCTCGGCCCAGGTGTCGCCGGCCCGTCCCGCGGCGGCCTCGGCGACGCCCTCCGTCCCCCGGACCCGCTCCACGACCTCGTCGGCGTCCCCGGCGGGCGCGATCACGCTGATCGGCTGGGCGCCGCGCCCCGGGTACTCCTCCGCCAGGGTTCGCATCGCGCTGACGGACTCGGGCCGTTCGGTGAAGGCGTCCTCCTGCCGGAGGTCGCCGCCCAGGTTGAGCGCGCCCAGGGCGAGCGCGCCGAGGAGCACCGCGCCGCCGGTCAGGACGGCAGCGGGCCGGCGGGTGGCGGACGTGCCCATGGCGGCGAACAGGGACCGCCGTGCCTTCGGCGTACTGCCGTAGGCCGGGATCAGCGGCCAGAACACGCGCCGTCCGAGCAGCACCAGGACGGCGGGGAGCAGCGTCGTCATCGCGACCAGTGCGGCGAGCACCCCGACCATGCCGACGGGGCCCATGCCGCTGCTGCTGTTGAGGTCGGCGGCGAGCAGGCACAGCAGTCCGGCGGCGACCGTGCCGGAGGAGGCCAGCACGGCGGGACCGCAGCCGCGCAGGGCGGCCCGCATGGCGTCGTACGGCCGCTCGTGGCGGCGGAGTTCCTCGCGGTAGCGGGAGACCAGCAGCAGCGCGTAGTCGGTCCCGGCGCCGAGCACGAGGACGGTCATGATGCCGCCGCTCTGTCCGGTGATCGTGATGCCGAACAGCTCGTGCGTGCCGTACGCGGCGGCCATCGCCAGGACGGTCGCGGCGCCCGCCACGGCGAGCGGCACCAGCCACAGGAAAGGGCTGCGGTAGATCAGCACCAGCAGCACGGTGACCACGCCGAGCGTGGCCGTCAGCAGCGTGCCGTCGATGGTCTCGAACACCTCGTCCATGTCGGCGCCGACCGCCCCGGGCCCGCCGACCTCGGCGCTCAGTCCGCCCGTCCCCCCGACGGCCTCCCGCACCCCGTCGACGAAGGCGAGCTGCGCCTCCTCGTCCTGCCCGGGCCGCGTGCTGGAGACCGGGTACATCAGCGTGCTGCCGTCCGCGGAGGGAACGCCCCGCGGCACGTCCGACAGCTCGAAGTCCCGCTCCACCTCGGCGATCTGCGCGGCGGCCGTCTCCCGGTCGGCGGCGGTCAGCCCTCCGTCGCGGTGGTAGACCACCACCAGGTCGGTGGACTCGCCGCCGGGCAGCTCGTCCTGGACGCGCGCCACCTGCGTCGAGTCGGCGCCGGCGGGCAGGTAGTCCACCGCCCGGTTCTGCTGCACGTCGGCGAACTTGCCCGCGAGCGGCAGGAGCAGCACCAGCGCCGCCACCCACAGTCCCGCCACCGCCCAGGGCACGGCCCGCCTCCCCTGTGTGCCCCTCTTGACTGGCCCCATGGCCTCTGCTCCCCTCCGGTCCGGTCGTCTGGATACGCTGTCCAGCCTTCCGGCGGCGGGGAGCCGGCACGTCGGGCGTGAGACCGAGACGGCGGGTACTGCGACGGGCGGCCGGAGGCCGGCCGTTACTCCCCCGGGAGTAGCGGCGAGGTCCCGCGGGAGGTCAGCCCCGGTCGACCATCCAGGTGCCGTCCTCCTCGTCGTCCACCCGGACCTCCAGCTCCCGCAGGCTCATGCCGGCCTCCCACAGCTCACGGAAGCGCTTCATCCGGTCGTGCACATGGTCCTGACGGGCGATCAGCCGGGTCCGGATGTTGACGTCGCGCAGGTCCTGGTCGATCTCGAAGGACACGGCCTCGTCGTAGACGATGAAGTCGTTGGTGGTGCCGCGCAGCAGATGCGGCGGCAGCTCCGGCAGGACGGCCACGCGCACCTCGATGTGCAGCACCTCCTGCTCCTCGCACAGCCGCAGCAGCCGGTCGTCCAGCTCGCGCGCGCTCTCCAGCAGGAACAGCCGGCGCACCGGGACGCCCTGCTCGATCGCCTCGGCCTGGGCGTGCAGATAGCGGCTGGCGGGCTCGCTGTTCCAGAACGTCCGGTCGACGGAGGTGCTGGTGGCGCAGATCGACTTCTCCGCGGCCCGGGTGAGGGTGAGCATCCAGTCGTGGTTCTCGCCCGGGCACTCCGCGGTGAGCGTGGTGAGGTCGCTCAGGTGCCCGATCACCCGCTGCATCTCCAGCCGGACGAAGGTGGAGAGGATCGGCACGCCGGGCGAGAGGACCTCGGCGAAGTTGGCGGCCAGGTCGGACACGGATCCGATCCGCACCAGGGACGGCGCCGGCGGTTCGGGCTCCGCCGGTCGGGGCGGGGGCACCAGGCGTGTCTCGACGAGCTGCTTCATGTCCTCGGTGTGCCGGGTCAGCCCGTGCCGGAGTTCGTCGTAGCGCCGTAAGCCGCCGCGCACGGTATCGGCGGTCTCCGCCAGCAGGCTCTCCGCGCGCCGGGCCCGTTCCTCGGCGGCCCGGTCCGGGACCAGCACGAGGTGCTGGACGGCGACGGCGGCGACGGCGACCAGGGCGGCGGCGCCGAGCTGCCGTACCGCGCCGTCCTCCGGGCTGAGCAGCGCGGCGAGGCCCCACGCGAGCAGTCCGGCGGCCAGGCCCACCAGCAGCCTGCGCCGCCACGGGACGGGGTCGGGATGCTCGGCCGGGCCTGCGGACCGGGTGGAGTCCGGGGCGCCGGGCGTCCCCGCAGTCCGCTCCGCGGGGTGTTCGGGTGTGTCCACCGCGCCCGGCGGGCCGGCCGTGTCGTCGGGCTGCGGTGTCTGTGCCGTGCTCATCTCGCTTCTCCCCCCGTTGGGAAACACGTCGGTTCGGGATGCGGAATGTGCGTGGGGGTCCGGACGCGGCCGCCCACGGCTGGTGGGCGTCTCGCGGGCAGGGGTCGGGGACGCGTCAGGACGCGGGCTCCACCTCCCGGCGCACGGGCGGGATCGCGTGCAGGGTGAGCTGGTCGCGGACGCGCTGCACGAGGGCGAGCCACTGCCGGGTGAACCCGGGCCGCTCCTCCAGCGCCTCCCACAGCGGGGCCAGCTCACCGGACACACGGGCCCGCGGCATCCACAGGTGCAGCAGATGGTCGACGGCCGGCCGCAACGCCCGCACCACCGGCGGGAGTCCGCCGTCCGGTGCCGAAGGGGGCCAGGGTCCGGGCGCGGCCGGGCCGAGGCGGATGCCGTCGAGGACGCGGACCAGGGTGGTCAGCAGCCAGTCGTGCAGGGCCAGGTCGTCGCAGAGCCCGGCCAGGTCGGCGGCGGGGATGTCCCCCGGCACGCGCAGCCGTACGGTGCGCAGCTCGTCCTCGGCGAGGGTGAACCGCTCCAGGGCCGGCGCCTCGCCCGGGGGTGCGGTCAGCGCGACCCAGCGCAGCCGGGTCTGCCGGGACCTCAGCGGCGGACGCTGGTCGAGCAGCGGGTGCCGCAGCAGCCGGGTGAGCAGTCCTCCCGCGATCAGCCCCACGTCGAGGTCGCCGTGGCGTCCGCCGTCGAGCAGTCCGGCGGCGACCGCGTCGCAGGGCAGTTTTCCCAGCGGCTCGACCACTCCGGGCCGCACCAGGTAGTCGCCCCAGGGGCGGCGGTGGTCGGGCCCGGAGGCGGGAAGCGTGAAGTACGCGGAGGTCTGCAGCACACGTCCCTCGGTGAGCGAGGCCCGCGCGGCGACCGTGCCGACGGCGCGGACCCGGGCGCCGTTGGCGCTGGGCAGCGGGCAGTCGACGCCGGTGAGGGTGTCCGGGGAACGGCCGTACAGGTTGGGGCGCTCGGACACCAGGACCCGCTCGTCGGCGCGCAGCCGCAGCAGCTGGGCGGCGGCGCGGCTGTCGAGGGCCTGCCCGGCGGGCAGCAGGCAGGTGCGGACCTCGCCGCAGGCCAGCACCGTGCGCGGCACGCCGGTGTCGGGCGCCGCGCCGGGGGCCGGCCTGGTCGCGGCCGGCATCTCAGGTCTCCTCGCAGAAGACGTAGGAGACGCGGTCGGCGACCGGGCCGGGGACGGGCACGCCTTCGCCGGCGGACCGCTCGGCGACCTGGCGCAGGGCGTCCCGGTCCACGTCCGTCTGGTCGAGGACGACCCGCACGGCGTGCTCGACGGGCAGGAAGCGGCTGGGCAGCACCGAGCAGGTGCGGTAGGCGGCGAACGGGTCCGCCCGCGCGCTGAGCCGGACCAGTGGCGGCAGGTCGTCCCAGTCGTCGGGGAACGCGCCGGTGTGCGGCTGCGGGTCGAACACGGGCTCGCCCTGATGGCGCAGCAGCCCGAGGCGGGCGAGCTGCCACACGGCGGCCAGGAAGGGGCAGGACCACAGGCGTTCGCCGTCGGGCGTCTCGTTCCACAACTCGACGTCGAGGAACACGGAGTGGCGGCGGGCCGCGGTCTCGCGGGGCGGCTCCCAGGCGGTGGCCCTCCGCATCGCCTGCGGGGCGCGGACGGCGGGGCTGCGCACGCCGTTGGCGAGCCAGCCGGTCTGCGCGGCGGGCGGCCGGTTGCCGTGACTGCCGGGCGGCGGTTCCTCGACGATCCGCGCGGCCACCGCCTCCGCGACGGGGATCTTCCCGCTGACGGCGCAGGCGGACTCGCGGGCGAGGTAGTCGACGGCGAGCCCGGCGCGCTCGGCCTCCGCCAGCAGCATCGGGACGACCTCGGCGGGGCTCGCGAACCGGGTGAAGTAGTCGTCGATCAGGAAGCAGGTGCTGATCCGGGCGCGCCGCCCGCCTGCCCGGTCGGCGGCGAAGGCCCGGGCGGCCTCCGCCCAGGGACGGACCCGCGCGAAGTGCCGGCGCAGATGCTCCGGCCCCGCCTCGAAGTCCTCCATGTACAGGTGCCCGAGCTCCAGGGAGAGGTGGGACAGGGGCACCGCCTGGGTGCGGGGTTCGGCGGTGGTCTCACGGAACACCGCTTCGGTCATGGCAGCCCCCAGTACGCGTCGTCGGTGAGCCGCCGGGCGATTTCCTCGAGCGCCTCCAGCGTCTCCTTGTTGGCGATCTGGGTGGCGAGGACGTCCTCCTCGGTGATCAGCTGCTCCCGCCATTGCAGGATCGGCTCCAGCGGCACGGTGCCGAGCACCACGCTGTCGCCGATGTGCTGGTCGGAGGCGAGCCGGCGGAGCGCCCGGTTGCAGGACTGCATCCAGGCGGCCTGGGCGGGCGAGCCCTGCGCCCACATGGCCGACTCCGGGTCGGGCACGGCGGCCCGCACGAAGCGGACGCTGCCCTGGAGGGTCTCCTCGTCGTGCCCGCGGTCGACGCCGCTGCGGAGGATGCCGTTCTCCTTGTGCACCAGGCCCGCGGCGGCGATGACGTGCTGCCGGGTCCAGCGGTGGAACACCAGCCAGCGGTAGGCGACATGGCGCAGCTGCGGATGCGCGGTGGCCGCGAGGACGAGGTCGACGGCGTAGCTGCGGCCGGCGCTGAGGTCGACCATGACCAGGTCGAACTCGCTGTTGAGCCGCAGCAGCAGGTCGACGCAGCGCTCCAGCGCCTCCTCGCCGGTGGCGAACTCGCCGCCGCCCGCGTCGCCGGGGTAGAGGACGAGCCGCCCGGACTGGTTCTGCCGGGTGCGCAGCACCGGGTGCTCGGTGTGCCGCCAGATGTCGATGCTGGCCGGTTCGGTGACCTCGCCCTCCAGGTAGGAGTGCAGGCCGCTCTCCGCGGTGCCGCGCAGGGCGCTGGGCACGTCGAAGACGGCGGCGGCGGTGGGCGAGCCGAAGTCGAAGTCGACGTAGGCGACGTGGTCGCCGACGAGGGCGCGCTGGTAGGCCAGGTTGGCGCTGGTGACCGAGCGGCCCGTGCCTCCCTTGTCGGAGGCCGCGAAGACGAGCACGGCTCAGCCCTCCTGCGCGGCGGCGTCCCGGGCCTGGGCCAGGGTGTCGAGCTCCCGCAGGACGGGCAGGGCGAGCGCGAAGGCGGTCGCGGGGCGCTCGTCGACCAGACCGCGGGCGTGGTCCAGCCGGTTCTCCATGCTCCGCATCGCCCGGGCGCGGCTGCCGTCGTCGCCGGTGGACGCCTCGAGCTGCTCCCTGCCGAACAGGTGCGTGGCCTCGCTGAGCAGGTCCCGGGCCAGGTCGGCCAGGTCGGGGCTGCGGATGGGCTCCTGCTCGTAGAGGTTGCGGGCGGCGACCAGGCACTCGGTGACGCGTTCGGTGACGCTCCAGGACAGGCGGAGGTTGGCGGCCTCGGCGTCCGGGAAGACGGCGCGCACGTCGTCCCAGAGGCCGGCACCGTGGCCGTCCTCGATCCTGCGGCTCCACAGGTGCTCGAAGGTCTGCTCGGCGAGGCGCAGCAGCCGGTCCTGCGCCTCGATGTTCCGGGACAGCTCGGCGAGCTGCACGGTCCGCTTGAGCAGCTGGGCGGAGAAGTCGGTCATCCGCCACTGGAGCCGTGACCCGGAGCGCTCGGACCCGGCGAGCGGCATCAGCACGCCCGGGTCGTGCAGCCGGACGACCGGGTCGTTCCTGGTCATGCGGCTGGTGACGCGGCCGCGGTCGGCGAGCCGCTCCATGATGGAGACGGTCCGGGTGAGGTCGTCGTCGGTGGCCCTGCGGCGCACCAGGTCGTGGACGAGGATGGCCGCGACGGTGAGGGAGAAGTACTCGGACTCGAGCCGCAGTCCGGTGGTCTGCCAGGGCAGGTCCTCCAGGGGCCAGCGCTCGGTGCCGAAGCGGGCGACGGCCGACCAGTACTGCTGGCTCAGCTCCCAGCGCAGCCGCAGCGCCTCGGCGAGTTTCTGCTGGTCGGCGTCGAGCAGTCCGAGGGTGAGGGTGCGCTCGGAGAAGAGGTCCTGGATGCCGTCGAGGGCGACGACGGTGAAGTACACGTAGGGCAGCCGGTCGGCGATGCCGTCGAGCTGGCCGGGCACCGGGGCGTCGAGGTCGGTGACCTTGGGGGCGTCCTTGACGACGCCCCAGGCCCAGCCGCACTCGAAGAGCTGGCTCTCGTCGCGGATGGACTCGTCGACCTCGATGCCGCGGCTGAGGCTCTCGATGATGGTGGCGCGCAGCGGCCGGAAGCGGCGTGCGAACTGCTGGAGGACGGCCCGGTCGGAGTGCCGGTTCTGGCCGATGACCTGGATGAGCCGCCGGCCCTGCTCGGACTCGGCGTCGAAGACGTTGACCGCGAAGGAGCGCAGCAGGCTGACCATGGCGGCGGTGAGCCGCAGATTGGTGGCGTCGCGGAGTTCGGCGAGCGCCCGGCGCACTTCGGGGCGGGTGGTGCTGTTCTCGTAGACCTTGAGGAAGCCGAGGGTCGCCAGGCAGAGCGTGACGGACATGGAGTAGGAGTCGACGACGCCTAACTTGCCCTGTTCATAAGTCAGTTCGCCTTCGGGGTCGACGGTCTTGAAGTACGGTCCGCCGGCGAAGGCGGGGGCGTCGTCGGGGCCGGTGTGGGTGCGCATGAACTGGGTCAGCGCGGTGATCAGGTTGGGCGGGATCTCCAGCCGGCTGCCGACGCGCTCCAGCGCCTGGAGCACGTCCCGTTCGGTGGTGTCGGGCTGGTCCAGGCGGAACGAGGGGATCTCGGTGGCCGGGTACAGCAGGCAGAGCAGCCGCTCGGCGTCCGCGACACTGCTCAGCCCGTCGGTGTCCCCCCACACGAGCTTGCCGTCGTCGAACGAGTGGCGGGCCGCGGCCCGCCAGATGTCCAGCAGATGCTGGCGTGGCTTGATCTGCATCCCCCTACCCCTCGTACAGACCGTGTGCAGACATGGTCCCCGTTCCTACGTGTCCGCAATCGCCGAATTCCGCCGTCCCAGGGCGAGAATGATGCCCTCGTGGCCCTCGCGCACCATGTGGTGCAGATCGTGGATCTCCAGGTCGTCGGCCCAGTCGCACAGGCTCTCGCGGACCTGTTCCTCGTTGACCCGGTAGGCCGGATAGCGATGGTCGCCGACCTGGTAGCCGACGGACTCCTTCATGAAGGCGGTGGCGAACGGCGCGCCTTCGGTCAGCGCGCCCATGAAGCAGGTGACGCCGCGGCGGAACTCGTCGGGGCACTCGGACATGGAGTCGGCGACGAAGAACATGGTGCCGATGTCCCAGCGGCGCTGGCCGTCGAGGTCGAGGAGGTTGGCGCGCTCGACCCGGACGATCTCGCCGAACCGGCCTCGGGGTTCGACGGCGGCGTAGGCGGGGTGCTCGCGCAACTGGTCCCAGAAGGGGTCCCAGACGGTGTCGAACCCGGCGGGGGACGCCTGCTTCTCCAGGTACTCCACGTTCGGCTGCGCGTACTCCAGGAGCAGGACCTTCTCGCACCAGGGCAGCATGGACAGCGCCGGGTAGAGATTGGCTCCGGCGCCGACGTCGACGCCGCGGCCCGTACGCGGGACGCCGCCCTCGAAGCACTTGCCGAAGTAGTCGCGCATCAGCCGCACGATCAGCAGATCGACCTCGAGGGGGCTGCGGTAGTTGGCGTCGACGTAGGCCTCAGGATCGAACTTCGACCACGGGGCGTCGGCGTTACGGTCCATCATCACCCTGCCGCGTTCCATTCAGTGTCGGACAAGACCGTGTGCCCTGTCTGCGCCGTTCCGCTGAACGTCGGCAGGTGAAGCAGCATCTCCGGTTCTCGCACGGTAGGCCTAAGCAGCACGCGGAGACAGCCAGGAACACGCCGTTCCTCGTCGACGGGCGCACGGAAGGCGCACGCCGGTTGTCCGTGCACCCCTGAACTCGCCCTTGCACGCGGTGAGTTGACGGCTCACTCTAACCAGAGACGCCACCGGCCGCCACCGGAAGCAGTAATCCCTTCCGGGTGAACGCCGGTGTCTTCGCGTTGACGCATCCGCATGTCCCGACTGGGGGGGTGGCATGACCGCCAAACCGCTGGAGCGCACCCTGGAGCGGCGCGGGCGACTCGCGGGACCCGAGGGGTTCCCGGGGCCCGGGCGCCTGGTCCTGAGGGGGGCCCTCGAGTCCGATCTGCCCGAGCTGCGCCGGCTCGACGAGGAGGTGTTCCAGGAGGTCGCCTATCCCGCCTTCCTGCTCCGCCAGCTGTACGACGTCTACGCCGAACACTTCCTGGTGCTGGACGACGGCGCGGGCGGACTGCGCGGGTACGTCCTGGCCGCGACCGCCGCGTTCAGCCGGGACAGCTGGATCCTCGGCCTGTGCGTGACCGAGGGGGACCGCCGGCACGGGCTGGGCCGGGAACTGATGACGGAGATCCTTCAGCGGCTCCGCCGGGACGGCACCGAGACGGTGCGGCTGACGGTCGAACCCGCCAACCGCGCCGCGATCCTGCTCTACCGCTCCCTCGGCTTCGGCCCGGAGGAGCCGGACGGTGGCCTGCGCAGGGACTACTTCGGACCCGGCGAACACCGGAGGATCATGCGACTGGAGCTGTGCTAGCGCGCTTCCCTCAGGACGGGATCCGCGGTACACGGGATCCGCGGTACGCGGGGTCTACGCGGGTCCGCTGTACGCGGGGCGGGTCGGGACGGGACGGCGCCCGACCGGCTCGGGCCGAGTCGGCACAGCGTCCGACGGGCACGGCACGGTTCAGGACGGCGTCCGTGCCGCCGCCAGGAGGCGGCCGACGTCGTCGGTGCAGATGGTGAGGGCCGCGCCCACCGTGGCGAGGGCGTCCCGTTCCGCGGGGGTGTACGGGCCGTCGGCCAGGGCGATCCGCGCGCCCTGGAGCAGGATCGAGTCACGGCCGGGCGCGGCCAGGTGCGGGGCAAGCGGGTCCAGCGCCTCGTGCAGTTCGATGGACAGCCCCGCCACGCAGGGCTCGCCGCTGAACCGGCCGGTGTCCTCCTCCAGCGCCTCGACCAGCGCGGCGAGCTGCTCCTCCGTGCAGTCCTCGAAGCCGGCCGCGCGCACCCCGGCGGCGGCGGTCTCCAGGGCGGCGCGGGAGCAGGTGCCGCCCGCGGCGAGCACGGCGAGGGCGACGGTGTGGACGGCGTCCCGCAGCATCGCGGAGAAGCGGGTGGTGGTGGGGTGGTCCAGCACGTCGGTGCCGAAGTGGCCGCGGCAGGCGGCGCACTCCACGGTCGGCGCGCACACCCCGCGCGGCAGCACGGGCACGCCCAGCACGGTGAACCGGCGGCGTCCGGTGAGCCGCTGGTAGTTGCGGTCGCCGCCGCAGTGCGGGCAGAAGAACTCCCCGTCGCCGACGGCGGTCCACGCGGTGCGGGTGCCGACCAGGCGGCGCGCACGCCGGATGGCAGCGGTACGGCCGTCGGGTCCCCGTTCTGGCAGCACGTCGCACCTCCATCAACGCCACACAGCTCCGTCGCCGCGCTTGCGTGATGTTAGCCACATCCGGGAGGCGGAGTCAGTACCCGGGACGAGACCTTTCCGTGACCCTCACAGCTATTGGCCGGTAACCGACGCCGGGCCCCGCCCGCCGGTGACGGCGGACGGGGCCCGGATCGACCCCGACCGGCTGATCAGCGGGCCGCGCGGTTGACGGCGGAGACGACCGCCTTCAGCGAGGCGCGGGTGGTGTTGGCGTCGATGCCGATGCCCCACAGCACCTTGTCGCCGATGGCGCACTCGATGTACGAGGCGGCCTGCGCGGAGGCGCCCTCGCTCATGGTGTGCTCCTGGTAGTCCAGCAGGCGTACGTCGATGCCGATGCCCTGCAGGGCGTGGAAAAAGGCCGAGATCGGGCCGTTGCCGGTGCCGACCAGGGTCGTCTCCTGGCCGTCGACCGTGGCCTGGACGGTGAGGGTGTCCACGCCGTCGTGGTCGGTGGTGCTCTGGCCGCCGGCGACCTGGATACGGCCCCAGGGGTTGTCCGGGTTCGGCAGGTACTCGTCCTGGAAGACCGTCCAGATGTCGGCCGGGGTGATCTCGCCGCCCTCGGCGTCCGTCTTGGCCTGGATGATCTTCGAGAACTCGATCTGCATCCGGCGCGGCAGTTCCAGCTTGTGGTCGTTCTTCAGGACGTATGCCACACCGCCCTTGCCGGACTGCGAGTTGACCCGGATGACCGCCTCGTAGGAACGGCCGACGTCCTTGGGGTCGATGGGCAGGTACGGGACCGCCCACTCGATGTCGTCGACGGTGACGCCCTTGGCCTTCGCGTCGGCCTCCATGGCGTCGAAGCCCTTCTTGATGGCGTCCTGGTGGGAGCCGGAGAAGGACGTGTAGACCAGGTCGCCCACGTACGGGTGGCGCGGGTGGACCTCCATCTGGTTGCAGTACTCCCACGTACGGCGGATCTCGTCGATGCCGGAGAAGTCGATCTGCGGGTCGACGCCCTGCGAGAACATGTTCATGCCCAGGGTGACCAGGTCGACGTTGCCGGTGCGCTCACCCTGGCCGAACAGACAGCCCTCGACGCGGTCGGCGCCGGCCATCAGCGCCAGCTCGGCGGCGGCGACGGCGGTGCCGCGGTCGTTGTGCGGGTGGACGGACAGGCAGACGTACTCGCGCCGGGAGAGGTTGCGGTGCATCCACTCGAAGCGGTCGGCGTGCGTGGACGGCGTCGAACGCTCCACGGTGGCGGGCAGGTTGAGGATGATCTCGCGGCCGGGACCGGGCTGGTAGACGTCCATCACCGCCTCGCAGACCTCCAGCGCGAAGTCCAGCTCGGTGTCGGTGAAGATCTCCGGGCTGTACTGGTAGCCGAACTCGGTCTCGGGGCCCAGCAGCTTCTCCGCGTACTCCATCACCAGACGGGTGCCGTCGACGGCGATCTGCTTGATGTCGTCCTTGGAGCCCCGGAAGACCACGCGGCGGAAGACGGGCGCGGTGGCGTTGTACAGGTGGACCGTGGCGCGCTTGGCGCCCTTCAGGGACTCCACCGTGCGCTCGATCAGGTCCTCGCGGGCCTGGGTCAGCACGGAGATGGTGACGTCGTCCGGGATCGCGTCCGGGTCCTCGATGATGGAGCGGACGAAGTCGTAGTCGGTCTGGCCGGAGGCGGGGAAGCCGACCTCGATCTCCTTGTAGCCCATCCGTACCAGCAGGTCGAACATCGTGCGCTTGCGCACGGGCGACATGGGGTCGATCAGGGCCTGGTTGCCGTCACGCAGGTCGGTGGAGAGCCAGCGGGGCGCTGCGGTGATCCGCTTCTCGGGCCAGGTGCGGTCGGGGAGGTCGACCTGCTCGTACCGGCCGTACTTGTGGATCGGCATGGGGCTGTGCTGCTGGCGGTTCGCCATGATGCGGGAGCTCCTCGATGGTCCGCGGAATGTCCTGGGGACGGCCGACGGCGCAGCGCCATACTCCGCGGGGAGGGGGTCGGCCTCTAACGCAGACCCTCACCGCGGCAGCTAAGGAGAAGCAGCCCGGAGTACATGATGCTCGGCAGCTTAACCGAGTCGCCCACCGTGCGGGGGTCCGTATCAGTATGCGGGATCGGCGGGATGAACGGGACAAAGAGTGCCGTATACCACTTCCGTAGTGAACGCCGGGCGGTAATCACGAGGGAATTCATCCGTCATGGTCACAGGCAGTGACATATCTGTCACTCGGTGCGATGGTTCCGGCATGACGACGAACGGGGGCCACCGGCCCGTCTTCTGCACCATCGTCCCGCCGCACGTCCTCGACCGGCTCTCCCAGGCCGAGGACCCCCTGGTCCACGGCCCCGCGCGCCGCACCCTGCGCCGCGACGCCTACGAGCGCACCCAGCGCCGGCTGACCACGGTGGTCGGCGCACCGGCCGTCACCACGCGCGCCACGGCGGCCGAGCCCGGCACCCCGCAGCGCACCGTGTACGACGCCGAGCACGGCACCGACCTGCCCGGCGTGAAGGCGCGCGGCGAGGGTGAGGAGCCCGGCCAGGACGCCACCGTGAACCGCGCCTACGCCGGACTCGGCGCCACCTTCGAGCTGTTCCTGAAGGAGTTCGGCCGGGACTCGATCGACGGGAGCGGACTGCCGCTGGACGCCACCGTCCACTACGACCGCGACTACAACAACGCGTTCTGGAACGGCGAGCAGATGGTGTTCGGCGACGGGGACGGGGAAATCTTCCTCGACTTCACCGTCGCCGTCGACGTCATCGGCCACGAACTCGCCCACGGCGTCACGCAGTACACCGCGAATCTCGACTACTTCGGCCAGTCGGGCGCGCTCAACGAGTCGGTGTCGGACGTCTTCGGCGCGCTCATCAAGCAGTACACGCTGGGCCAGACCGCCGAGGAGGCCGACTGGCTCATCGGCGCCGGGCTGCTCGCCCCGCGCGTCACCGGTGTGGCGCTGCGCTCCATGAAGGAACCCGGCACGGCGTACGACGACGACGTGCTCGGCAAGGACCCGCAGCCGGCGACGATGGACGACTACGTCCGCACCGGCCGGGACAACGGCGGCGTGCACATCAACTCCGGCATCCCCAACCACGCGTTCCACCTGGCGGCCACCACCCTCGGCGGACACGCCTGGGAGCGCGCCGGGCAGATCTGGTACGACGTGCTGACCGGCGGGGAGCTGGACCAGGACGCTCAGTTCACCGACTTCGCGACGCTCACCGTGAAGGCGGCGCGCGCCCGGTACGGGGAGGGCGCGGAGCTCAACGCGGTCACCAAGGCGTGGGAGCGGGTGGGGGTGCGCACGCTGTAGTTCCGTACTAGACACGGACCATGCGTATTCAGGTGCGGCGCACGGGCGGCTTCGCGGGGATCGAGCGGCAGGCCGAGGTGGACACCTCGGGGCGGGCCGACGCATCCGAGTGGCAGGCCCTGGCCGAGCGGGCCCTGGCGGGCGGGCGGACCGCTGCGCCGGCCGGGGTCCCGGACGGGTTCAGCTACACGATCACGGTGGACGGCAGGACGGTGCACTGCGCGGACCCGGGGCTCACGGAGGAGCAGCGGGCGCTGATCCGCCGGGTGCTGAAGGAGGGCGCGTAACCAGTCTGTCGCGTACGGGCGTTGACGTGGCTCGGGCGGGGTGCGGATGATCCGGGCCATGGCGACGACGAACCCGATCCCCCGTTTCCCGGCCGGTTTCCTGTGGGGTGTGTCGACCTCGGCGCACCAGATCGAGGGGGCCGTCGACACGCGCGAACCGTCGGTGTGGGATGTGTTCACGGCCGAGCCGGGGAAGGTGCGGGACGGTTCGACGGCGGCGGTGGCCTGCGACCACGTCCACCGCCACCGCGAGGACGTGGCGCTGCTCGCGGACCTGGGTGTGGACGCGTACCGCTTCTCGGTGTCCTGGCCGCGGGTGCGGGCCGAGGGCGGCCTCGACTTCTACGACCGGCTGGTCGACGACCTGCTGGCGGCGGGGGTGCGGCCGGTGCCGACGCTGTTCCACTGGGACCTGCCGGCGGACCTGGACTGGCTGGAGCGGGACACGGCGGAGCGGTTCGCGGAGCATGTGGCGCGGGTCGCCGCGCGCCTCGGGGACCGGGTGACGAAGTGGATCACGCTGAACGAGCCCGCCGAACACACGCTGCTGGGTCATGCGCTGGGCGTGCACGCGCCGGGCCGGAGGCTGCTGTTCGACGCGCTGCCGGTGGCTCACCACCAGTTGCTGGCGCACGGTCTGGCGGTGCGGGCGCTGCGCGCGTCCGGGGCGTCCGACATCGGCATCGCGAACTCCCACGGCCCGACGTGGCCGGCCTCGGACGACGAGGCGGACGTGGCGGCGGCTGACTTCTACGACACGCTGCTGAACCGGCTGTTCGCCGACCCGCTGCTGCTCGGCCGCTACCCGGAGGGGATCGGGGAGCTGATGCCGGGGGACGTCGAGGCGGACCTGAAGATCATCGCGGAGCCGCTCGACTGGTACGGGATCAACTACTACGCACCGACGCGGGTGGGTGCGCCGCAGGGCGCGGAGATCGAGTTCGGCGGGGTCCGGATGCCGGCCGAACTGCCCTTCTCCGTACGGGAGATCGAGGGCCACCCGGTGACGGACTTCGGCTGGCCGGTGGTGCCGGAGGCGCTCACGGAGGTGCTGGAGGTCTTCCATGGACGCTACGGCGACCGCCTCCCCCCTGTCGTCGTCACGGAGAACGGCTGCGCGTACGAGGGCCTGGACGACACCGACCGCATCACCTACCTGGACGGCCACGTCCGCGCGCTGCACCGGGCGGTGGAGGCGGGGGTGGACGTCCGCGGCTACTTCGTGTGGTCGCTGATGGACAACTTCGAGTGGGCGGAGGGGTACGGCCGCCGCTTCGGCCTGGTCCGCGTGGACTTCGCCACGCAGCGGCGGACGCCGAAGGCGTCGTACGACTGGTACCGCGCGCTGCTGCGGGAGCAGCACGGGTGCCGGCGGGGCGCTTAGAAGCCGAGCCGCCGCAACTGCTTCGGATCCCGCTGCCAGTCCTTGGCGACCTTGACGTGCAGGTCGAGGAAGACGGGGGTGCCGAGGAGCGCCTCGATCTGCTTGCGGGACTTGATGCCGACGTCCTTCAGGCGCTTGCCCTTGGGGCCGATGACGATGCCCTTCTGGCTGGAGCGCTCGATGTAGAGGTTGGCGTGGATGTCGAGCAGCGGCTTGTCGGCGGGGCGGTCCTCGCGCGGCAGCATCTCCTCGACGACCACGGCGATGGAGTGCGGCAGCTCGTCGCGCACGCCCTCCAGGGCGGCCTCGCGGATCAGCTCGGCGACCATGACCTGCTCGGGCTCGTCGGTGAGGTCGCCCTCGGGGTAGAGGGCGGGGCCCTCCGGCATGAGCGGGATCAGCAGGTCGGCGAGGAGGCCGACCTGCTGGCCGGCGGTGGCCGACACCGGGACGATCTCCTGCCAGGTGATGCCCAGCTCCTTGCCGAGCTGGTCGACGGCGATCAGCTGCTCGGCGAGCGCCTTGCTGTCCACCAGGTCGGTCTTGGTGACGACGGCGATCTTGGGCGTCTTCTTGATCCCGGCGAGCTCCTTGGCGATGAAGCGGTCGCCGGGGCCGATCTTCTGGTCGGCGGGCAGGCAGAACCCGATCACGTCGACCTCGGCCCAGGTGGTCCGCACGACGTCGTTCAGCCGCTCCCCCAGCAGGGTGCGCGGCTTGTGCAGCCCGGGGGTGTCCACCAGCACGAGCTGCGCGTCCGGCCGGTGCACGATGCCGCGCACGGTGTGCCGGGTGGTCTGCGGCCGGTTCGAGGTGATCGCCACCTTCTGCCCGACCAGAGCGTTCGTGAGGGTGGACTTGCCCGCGTTGGGCCGGCCCACGAAGCAGGCGAAACCGGCCCGGTGAACGGCGTCGGCCGGCTGCTCGGATGACTGGGTACGAACACTCATGCCGCCCATTCTCCCTGATCGCCGAGGCGGCTCGGACCAAGGCGGGCCCGGGTCGCCCGCGAGGGGAGACCCGGGTCCGCCGGAAACGTCGCCGTGGTCGTCAGCCGAAGGCCTTGACCTGGTTCCAGTCCACGCTCAGCACCACCTTCACCGGGGATCCGGTGTTGGTCCGGGACGGGTTGTAGATCCGGGTCGCACCGTCGGTCCGCAGGCGCGCCCAGATGTCCGGGATGCCATTACCGCTGACGTCGGGGATGCCGAGGGCGGTCGGGACGTTGGTGTCGGTCCAGCTGGTGCCGTAGGCCACGTCGCCGTTGAGCGCGTTGGCGGCCAGTTTCAGCGAGTCGAGGTCGACGCTGCCGCTGGTGGGGCCGGGTCGCCCGTGCCGGACGTACATGTTGCCGTTGTCCAGATTGCGCCACAGCAGGTCGGGCGTCTTGTCGCCGTTGATGTCGGCGACGTTGACGATCTCGCGCCGGGCCCAGGCGTCGGAATTCATCAGCGTGGCCTCCCGGAAGGTGCCTCCGGTGTAGCCGGACAGCGTCCAGAACTCCGCGCCGGCCCGCAGCACCAGGTCGGGGTGGCCGTCCCCGGTGATGTCGCCGACCGCCTTGATCTGCGTCCAGGTCGAGGGGGCGGGGGCGTTCAAGGGCAGCCGGATCGCGATCCGCTCGCCGACGTGGAAGCTACGGTCCTGACGGCGCACAGCTGCTGACCATCAAGGGCAAGCAGGCCACGCTGCACCTGGGCGAGGCCGAGGTCACCGTCCAGCGTGGCGGGGTCCTGGTCAACACCCAACGGACCTACTCCGCACCGGGCGGCGCGGTCATGCGTTACGCGTACGGCAACGGCTCCGACCAGTTGGTCGCCCTGGCTGGTGATCATCAGGGCAGCACGTACGCGGAGGTCGTGCTCGGCGGCACCATGTCGGTGCGGATCTGCAAGCAGGACCCGTTCGGCAACCAGCGGGGTGCGGGTGGGACCGGTGCCAACCTGCAGGCCCATACCGGGTTCCTGGGTGCCCCGCGTGACGACTCCTCCGGTTATCAGCCGCTGGGGGCGCGTCTGTACGACCCGGTGGTGGGGCGTTTCCTTTCGGCCGACCCGGTGCTGGACCTGAACGACCTGCTGCAGTCCAACGGGTACGCCTATGCGCACAACAACCCGGTGACGATGTCCGACCCGACGGGTCTGGCCATCAGTCTGACCGCCTCGGAGCGGGCGGCGGCCCTGGCGGGAGCGGGTCTGTCCGCGGCGCAGGTCGCGCAGGCGCAGGCCGCCATGGGCAAGTCGCTGTCCCCGGTGATTTTCGGCGCGGCGTGGTCCACGCTGAAGGACTTCATCGGCATCAACGACGCGATGGCCTGCTTCGGCGGTGACATGTGGTCGTGCGCCGGCATGGTTCTGGGTGCGATCCCGTGGTTCAAGGCGGGCAAGATCCCCGGCGTTTTGAAGGCCATCGACCGCACGATCGACGCGATCCAGGCCTTCCGTAAGGCGAAGAAGGCGGCCGAGGCCGTCCTGACTGGCCGGGCTGGAGGTCGGTGGCGTCGAGCCATTGGCCGAGTTCGGGGACCCAGAAAGGCTCCAAACGAGCGCCGGCACGTTCGTCCAGATCACCGCGGTCGAACGCTGGACGACACCGGGCACCACCGTCCACAACCTCACCGTCGGCGACACCCACACGTACTACGTGCTCGCGGAGGCCACGCCGGTCCTGGTTCACAACTGTCCGGCCAGGGGTGGCGCGACGCCTGGTCAGATCGGAGATCGAGGAGTCGATCAACTGGAAAGTGACGTAGTGGCCCAGGGGCACACTGTGGTGGGGCGAGAAGTCCATGCTCGTATACCGGGTACTAGGCACGCAAAGGGCAACTACCGCAAGTACGACCTGGTCACGATGAAAGACGGTTACATCTACCTGCACGAATCAAAGAACGGGCCCGGCGCCAATTACGAACCACACCAAAAGGCAATGGATGATCTCTTCACGGAGACGGGGTTGATCCTCTATGGCCGGTACGCGAGGCGAGGAGGCATCGCCGGGTACCTGGACCCATCACGATTCGTGATCAACGTCGTCCATCAAGACGTATGATGTCGCAGCGCACGCACACCCACGTTCCCTGCAGGGTCATGCCGGGGCCAAGGCGTGCGCTTCTCCCCTGGCCGCGGAGGTTGCCGCAGTGAAAAAGTCTGAGGTCTTCAAAGAGATTGCCGGCGCGATGAAGGCCGTCGGCTTCAGACGACGGGCTTCCAACTACGAGTACGTGCTGGATCTCGGGCCTGGTTTCGAAGGATGGTGCTCCTTCGCGGATCACGCCAAGCGTGGGAGCAGCAACCTGCTGGTGGCGACCTTCGCCGGAGTCCGCTGCTCAGCCGTCGAAGAACGTATTGCACGATGGTGCGGCGACGTCGTGCCTGGCTGGGATGGACGGAGCTACGTGGCCACGGTATCGGCAAACGTCGGTTACCTCAGGCCTGAAGCGCAGTGGTTGGAGCACCCCGTCGACTTGACCGGTGATGAGCCGGCCGAAAGCGCCCAGAGGAACATGGAGGATGTCACCGGCATCGCCCTCGAGTTCTTGCGTCGGACAGCCTCGTACCAGGGTGTGACGCATGCCCTGATCACCGTGAAGGGGCAGATGCCTGATCGCCAAATCGAAAGACTCCCCCTCACATATGCACTGCAAGGGGAGTACGAGAAGGCTCAGCATCACCTCAGCTATATGCGGAAACTGGTGGACGACGAATCGTACCTGGCACCGCGATATCTACGTTACTTGGCTGGGTTCGAGGAAGAATTCCTCTCTGTCTGATCGGCTCGCTTCTCGCCGAGGTGACGGGAGGAGCGCGAGGACTCCTTCACGAGTCACCTGGGCCGGACCGGAGTCCGGCCCAGGCCTGCCGACCGACGTCAGTCGAAAGCGAACGGCCCCGGTGCCTGCGGAGCCGTCGCCGTGCAGGTGATCGTGATGAAGCCGAAGGCCGTCACCTTGAGGGTGCCGCCGTAGGCCTCCAGGCTGTCGCCGGGGGCGACCGTGCCGGAGAGGGGGCCCACCTCGAGGGCGTCGCCCGTGGACATCGCCGGGTTCTTGGTGCCCTTGAACGTGACCGTGCCGCCGTCCGCCTTCACCATCGTCAGCTCCGAGACCAGGGAGTCCTGGCCGAGGGAGACCGGCGCGGTGACCGACGAGGTGTGGAGCGTGATCGTCGCGGACGTGCCGCTCTGAGTGGCGGTGAGGGTGGCGTCACCGCCGCCGTAGCTGCCGCAGTCGGCGTTGACGGTCGCCGTTCCGGGGTCGACGGCGGCGGCGGTGGGGGCGAACGCCAGGCCGCAGGCGGCCAGTGCGCCCGCGGCCAGGGACAGACCTGTTCCGAATCGCTTGCCTCTCATGGGATTCCGGCTCCCTTTCGTGTGGGGGGCAGTTGGGGGTCCGGACCCGCTGCGTGTCCATTGATGCGCGGGAGGCGCCGCACGGCAAGGTTGAGATCTGGCCTAATTACCGGAGGTAACAGCGGTGGGGCGCGAGCGGGCTCCTCAGCCCGCCGTGACCGTCTCCCGCACCGTGCCGTCCGGCCCGGCCACCAGCACCGGTGTGTCCGCGCCGCCCAGGTCCCGTACGGCCGCGCGGTCCTCGTCCGAGGCCGACTCCGCCTCCGTCACCACCGCCGCCGCCTCCAGCGACGTCGCGCCGGACGCCACCGCCATCGCCACCGCCGTGCGCAGCGCGCTGAGCTTCAGCGAGTCCAGGGCGACGGTGCCCGCGGCGTACGTGCGGCCGGTCTCGTCGCGTACGGCCGCGCCCTCGGGCACGCCGTTGCGGGCCCGGACGGAGCGGGCCAGGGTGACGATCTTGCGGTCCTCGGGGTCGAGGTCGGGAGTCTCGGTCATGATCCGAGCATAAGGGGGCGCTACGGACGGTCGAGGCGCAGGCGGGCCGCTCGCGGGAGGCCCGCCACGACCAGGTCGTAGGAGTCCTCCACCAGCTCCCTGACCAGGCGGTCCGGGAGGCTGCCGTCCACGGTCACCGTGTTCCAGTGCCGCTTGTTCATGTGCCAGCCCGGGACGACGAGGTCCGGGTGTGCGGCGCGGAGGCGGATCGCGTCGTCCGGGTCGCACTTGAGATTGGCCTTGAGCGGGCGCGCGCCCAGGTCCGTCAGGGCGAACATCTTCCCCAGCACCTTGAAGACCGAGGTCTCCGGGTTGAAGGGGAACTCCTCCACCGCCGCGTTGAACGACAGGCAGAGGGCGCGCAGCCGCTCCGGGGTCATTCCTCCGGCTCCTCCTCGCCGGCCAGGGGCTTCGCCGGGCCCACGGGCTCCACCAGCACCGTCACGATCTTGTTCCGGCGTCCTGCCGCGGCCTCCGCCGTCAGCCGCAGCTCACGCCCGTCCGGCAGTTCGACGACCGAGGACGCGCCCGCGATCGGTACCCGGCCCAGCTGCTTCGCGAGCAGTCCGCCGACGGTCTCCACGTCCTCGTCGTCGAACTCCTCGAGCCCGTACAGCTCGCCGAGGTCCGTGATGTCGAGGCGCGCGGTGACCCGGTGGCGGCCCTCGCCGAGGTCCTCGACCGGGGGCAGCTCGCGGTCGTACTCGTCGGTGATCTCGCCGACGATCTCCTCGAGGATGTCCTCGATGGTGACGATGCCCGCGGTACCGCCGTACTCGTCGACCGCGACGGCGACGTGGTTGCGCTCCTTCTGCATCTCGCGCAGCAGGTCGCCGGCGTTCTTGGTGTCGGGCACGAAGAACACGGGCCGCATCGCCGTCGACACCAGGTCGTTCTCCGCGTCCCGGCTGATGTGCGTCTTGCGGGCCAGGTCCTTCAGGTAGACGATCCCGACGATGTCGTCCTCGCTCTCGCCGGTCACCGGGATGCGGGAGAACCCGGAGCGCAGGGCGAGCGTGAGGGCCTGCCGGATGGTCTTGTACCGCTCGATGACCACCAGGTCGGTGCGGGGCACCATGACCTCCCGCACCAGCGTGTCACCCAGCTCGAAGACCGAGTGCACCATGCGGCGCTCCTCGTCCTCGATCAGCGACTCCGCCTCCGCGAGGTCCACCAGCGCGCGCAGCTCCGCCTCGGAGGCGAACGGGCCGTGCCGGAAGCCCTTGCCGGGTGTGAGGGCGTTGCCGATGAGGATCAGCAGCGAGGGGATCGGGCCCATGATCCGCGCGAGCGGCACCAGGACGTACGCGGCGACCGTGGCCGTGTTCAGCGGGTGCTGCCGGCCGATGGTGCGCGGGGAGACGCCGACGGCGACGTACGACACGAGGACCATGACGGCGATGGCGATCAGCAGCGCCTCGGCCGTGTCGTCGAACTCGCGGACGCTGCCGTAGGTGATGAGTGAGGCGGCGGACATCTCGCAGGTGACGCGGACCAGCAGCGCCACGTTGAGGTAGCGGGTGGGGTCCGCGGCGATCTGCGCGAGCTTGGCGCTGCCGCGGCGGCCCGACCGTACGGCCTCCTCGGCGCGGAAGCTGGAGACGCGCGCGATGCCGGCCTCCGCGCAGGCGGCGAGCCAGGCGACGACGACGAGCGCGAGCGCCCCCAGGACGAGTTGGGCGCTCATGACACGGTCGGGGCCGGAGAGGGGCCGGTGAGGCCCTTCTCCGCGCGCCAGCCGTCCACGATGGCCGCCTGGAGGCCGAACATCTCGGCCTTCTCGTCCGGCTCCTCGTGGTCGTAGCCAAGCAGGTGCAGCACACCGTGGACGGTGAGCAGCTGGAGCTCCTCGTCCATGGTGTGCCGCGTCGGTGCTTCCTCGCCCTGCTTGGCGGCGACCTCGGGGCAGAGCACGATGTCGCCGAGGAGTCCCTGCGGGGGCTCGTCGTCGTCCTTGGACGGGGGCCGCAGCTCGTCCATCGGGAACGACATGACGTCCGTGGGCCCGGGCAGGTCCATCCACTGGATGTGCAGCTGCTCCATGGCGCCCGCGTCCACCACGATCACCGAGAGCTCGGAGAGCGGGTGGATGCGCATCCGGGCCAGTGCGTAACGGGCGATGTCGAGGATCGCCTGCTCGTCGACCTCGGTGCCGGACTCGTTGTTGACGTCGATCGACATCTGGTGCTCGGTCTACTTCCCCTTGTGCCCGGACCGGCCGCGGCCGCCCTTGTGGGTGCCGTTCTCGGTGCCGTGCTGGCTGTCGTACTGCTCGTACGCGTCGACGATACGGCCCACCAGCTTGTGCCGGACGACGTCGTGGGACGACAGCCGGGAGAAGTGCACGTCGTCCACGCCCTCCAGGATGTCCTGGACCTGGCGCAGACCGGACTTGGTTCCGTCGGGCAGGTCCACCTGCGTCACGTCACCCGTGATCACGATCTTCGAGTCGAAGCCGAGGCGGGTGAGGAACATCTTCATCTGCTCGGGGCTCGTGTTCTGGGCCTCGTCCAGGATGATGAACGCGTCGTTGAGCGTGCGGCCGCGCATGTACGCCAGCGGCGCGACCTCGATCGTGCCCGCGGCCATCAGCCGGGGGATCGAGTCGGGGTCGAGCATGTCGTGCAGCGCGTCGTACAGCGGGCGCAGGTACGGGTCGATCTTCTCGTAGAGCGTGCCCGGCAGGAAGCCCAGCCGCTCGCCCGCCTCGACCGCCGGCCGGGTCAGGATGATGCGGTTGACCTGCTTGGACTGCAGGGCCTGCACCGCCTTGGCCATGGCCAGGTAGGTCTTGCCGGTGCCGGCGGGGCCGATGCCGAAGACGATGGTGTGCTTGTCGATCGCGTCCACGTAGCGCTTCTGGTTGAGCGTCTTGGGGCGGATCGTGCGGCCGCGCGAGGACAGGATGTTCTGCGTGAGCACCTCGGCCGGGGTCTCCTGGCCGTCGCTCTCCCCGCTGTCGCTCGCCTTGAGCATGGCGATCGAGCGTTCCACTGCGTCCTCCGTCATCGGCTGCCCGGTGCGGAGCACCAGCATCATCTCGTCGAACACGCGCGAGATCAGGGCCACGTCCGTGGCGTCGCCGACCGCGCTGATCTCATTGCCCCGGACGTGGATGTCGGCCCCCGGGAAGGCCTTCTCGATCACACGCAGGAGGGAGTCGCCGGAGCCCAGCACGGTCACCATGGGGTGCTGGGCGGGGACGGTGAACTGCACTCTCGCCTGCCCCTGCGCGGGGGTGTGAGCTGTGGGTGTCTGAGTCATGGGCCGGCTCTGAGGCCTGCGGTTCCTCCTCGTCACGGCCGCGCAGCTGAGGGCGGCCTCGCGACTCCCAGGGTACGACGGCGGGGTGACAAGCTCGTAGGCCTTTTGTCCGGTCGGGCGCGCGACCCCGTCGGCCTTCTTCCCCGCCTGCGCCGTCGCACGCCCTCGCGTCCGGCGGAGGGGGCCGGGCGTCACGCGGACCTGCGGAACCCGATCGTCGGGACGGCCCGCCGCAACGGCCAGGGCCGCGCCGCCTCCTCCGGGACCAGCCCGGTCAGGAAACGGTAACGGCGCAGCGCGGAGGGATCCTGGCCCTCGACCGACTGCACCCTGCGCCACCACCCGGCGATCTCCGCCCAGCCCGGCGCGGACAGCGAGCCGCCGAACTCCTGGACGGACAGCGCGGCCGTGAGCCCGGCGAAGGCGAGCCGGTCGGCCAGCGGCCAGCCCGCGAGGGAGCCGGTGACGAAGCCGGCGACGAACACGTCCCCCGCCCCGGTCGGGTCCAGCGCCTCCACCTCGATCGCCGGGACCGACGCGGTCTCCCCCGTCCGCCGGTCCACCGCGTACGCTCCCTCCGCGCCCAGCGTGACCACGACGACCGGCACGTGCTCGGTGAGGGCGTGGGCGGCGGCGCGCGGGGTGTCCGTGCCGGTGTAGCGCATGGCCTCCGCCGCGTTCGGCAGGAACGCCTCGCAGTACCGCAGGTCGTGCAGGCCCGCCAGGTCCCACGCCCCGGTGTCGTCCCAGCCGACGTCGCCGAAGATCCGGGTGCCCTTGCGGGCGGCCTGGGCGATCCAGGGGGCGCTGCGGCCGGGGGTGAGGGAGGCGACGGCGGCGCGGGCGCGGGGCGGGCTCGCAGGCAGGTCCGCGCCCGAAGGGCGTCGTTTGAGGGCGGTGGCGGGTGCCGGGCGGGCCGGCTCCTCGGGGGGCGGTTCGTGGCCGTGGGAGACCATCGTGCGCTCGCCCTCGTACGCCATGGAGACGGTGACCGGGGAGTGCCAGCCGGGGACCGTGCGGGACGGGGAGAGGTCGATGCCCTCGCCCTGCTCCAGCGCGTCCCAGCAGTATTCGCCGTAGTGGTCGTCGCCGAAGGCGGCCGCCAGGGACGTGCGCAGGCCGAGCCGGGCCAGGGCGGTGGCCATGTTGGCCACGCCGCCCGGGCTCGACCCCATGCCGCGCGCCCAGGTCTCGGTGCCGCGCACGGGGGCGCAGTCGAGCCCGGTGAAGACGATGTCGAGGAAGACGGTGCCGGTCAGGTAGACGTCCCAGGCCGGGTCGTCCGGGCCGCGCAGGGCGGCCAGCGGGTCGATCTGGGCCGGGCAGGGCGGTCCCGCGACGGGTGCCTTCCCGGCTCTCCCGCCGTTCCTCTTCCCGGTGGACGCCATCTCGGTGCGCTCCCTGACGTGGTGCGGTTTCAGCCAGTGTGCACCACACCGCCGACAGGGAGGCGGCCGTCAGGCCGCGCCGTGTCCGGACCGGTCACCAGCGGGGCACGGCGGGCCGGACCCAGCCGGGGTCGGCGACCCGCATGGCCGCCGCGTCGTCGCGGTCGCGCAGCGCGCCGTCGTCGTCCAGCCATCGCCGGTGCAGGAACGCCAGCCGGTCGCGGTCGAGTTCCACGCCGAGGCCCGGCGCGTCGGACACACGGACCGTGCCGTCCTCGAACGCCGGCCGCTGGGTGAGGACGTCCTCGGACTGCCAGGGGTAGTGGGAGTCGCAGGCGTGGTGCAGGTTGGGCACGGTGGACGCCACGTGCGTCATGGCGGCGAGGCTGATGCCGAGGTGGGTGTTGGAGTGCATGGAGACGCCCACGCCGAAGGTGCGGCAGATCGCCGCGAGGTGCTGGGTGTTGTGCAGTCCGCCCCAGTAGTGGTGGTCGGAGAGCACCACCTGCACGGCGTCCCGGGTGAACGCCTCCTTGATCTCGGCGAACGTCGTCACGCACATGTTCGTCGCGAGCGGCACTCCCACCCGTCGCCCACCGCCACCCTTGTCCGAGGCGCTTCGCGCCGCCCTCTTCAACCCGGCGGCCACCTCCGCCATGGCCGGAGTGCCGAGCGTGGGGTCCTCCAGGTACTCCAGGACGTCCCCGAGCTCCTTCGCGACCTTCAGCGAGGTCTCCACGGACCAGGCGCCGTTGGGGTCGAGGCGCAGCGGGTGGCCGGGGAAGGCGGCGGCGAGGGCGCGGACGGCGGCGATCTCCTCCTCGGGCGGGAAGACGCCGCCCTTGAGCTTGAACGACCTGAAGCCGTACCGCTCGGTGAAGCGGCGGGCCTGCTCCACCACCCCCGCCGGGTCGACGGCCGCGCCCCAGTCGTCCTTCTCCGCCGTCACGCCCGCGGGGTGCTCGGCCCACTTGTAGAACAGGTACGCGCTGTATTCGACGGCGTCGCGCACCTTGCCGCCGAGCAGGGCGTGCACAGGCAGGCCGAGGCTCTTGCCGAGGGCGTCGAGGCAGGCGACCTCCAGGGCGGAGAGCACGGACAGCCGCAGCTTGTCGGCGGTCTGCACGCCGCGCAGTCCGCCGACGTCGACCTGTCCGGAGACGCGGGCGGCGTCGACGGCGACCTCGTCGGCCTCGGCGAACAGCCGGTTCAGGTCGTCGACGCGGTGCCCGACGAGCCGGTCGGCGAGCGGGCGGGCCAGCTCCAGGTACTTGGTGTCGCCGTACGTCTCGCCCAGCCCGGTGACCCCGTCGGCGGTCACCACCTCCACGATCAGCCGGGGGGTGTACGGCTGGTGCACGCCCTGCGTGTTGAGCAGCGGCGGGTCGGCGACCAGGACCGGGGTGAGGCGGACCTCGGTGACGGTCAGGTCGCGGGAGGCGGATGCGGTCACGGGGCGGCTCCTACGAGGTCGAGTCCGGCGTCGAGCCGGGTCCCGGGACCGGCGAGGTCCCGGGCGGACGGGTCGGTGAGCGGCGGTGCAGGCGACCTGGCCGGGCTTCCGGCGGCGATCCGTTCCGCCACGTGAGCGCGGTAACCGTCGGGGGCGAGGGTGCCGCGGTCGTGGAACGACGTGAGCGGGAAGGAGGGGACACCGTGCGCCATACCGTCCTTGAGGCGTCTCGCCACGGCGGCGCTGCCGTCTCCTCCGGTGCCGGGACCCACCCTCGCCCATCTCTCCATGTAGACGGTATCCACGTATGAGAACGAAGGCTAGAGGGGTGAACAAGGGGCGTCAATGGGACCGACGAGAGGGACCACGCCCAGGCCGGGCAGCTAAATGCGCGCTGCTACCCACCCCTCCAAACACCCAAACGCAAGAGTGACTTAGATCACAGCTTCCTCACTCCCGTTGCGCTGCCCCCGCTTGATACAAATTGCCCGCGCGTTCTCGTCCGTCGACGGTCGTCGCCCCCCATCACCTCTTTTCGCACCGTCCCTTTCGCACGCCCTGGGAACGCCCGTGTACGCCCCTCGCACCACCCCCTGGCCCCTCGTCGCCCTTTTCACGGCCGGGTACCTCGCCCCGTATCTGCTGCCGACCACTGTCGGACGGCTGGAACGCGGCCTGGATCTGACGCCCACACAGGCGGGGGCCGTCGGCAGTCTGCTGCTGCTCAGCTCGGCAACGGCCGGGTTCCTGCTGGCCTCCCGCGTCGAACGGACCGGCGCGCGCACCCTGGCCCGGCTGGGTCTCGTCCTCGCCGCCGTCGGCTACGGCGGGGCCGCCCTCACCACCTCCGTCCCGGCCGTCGTCGCCGGCGCCGTCGTCGGCGGATTCGGGTCGGGCACGGCCACCACGGTCGCGGCGACCCGGATCGCCGCGGAGAAGGACCCCCACCGGGCGTCCACCCTGGGCCTGCTGAGCGTGTCCGCGCTGGCCGGCGCCGTCTACCTGACGGTGCCGCACCTGCCCGGACACGGGCTCACCCTGGCGGCCATCGCCCTCACCGCGCTCGCGGTGTGGCCGCTGACGGGGCGGCTGCCCGGAGGTAGGGCGGGCACGGCGGGGCAGGCCGCGGTCGAGCCGGCGGAGGCCGACGGCTCGGGCGCCGGGCGTCTGCCGCACCGGCGTTCGGGCATGGTGCTGGCCGGGGCGATGCTGCTGTGGTCGCTCGCGCAGAACGCGCTGTGGGGAGTCAGCGGACGCATCGGCGTCGGTCAGGCGGGTCTGTCCGAGCCGACCGTGGGCGTGGTCTTCGCGGTCGCGCTGGGCGCGGGACTGCTGGGTGTGCTGGGCGCGGGGGCGCTCGGCTCGCGGCTGGGGCGGGCGCTGCCCATCGGGGGCGGGACCGTCGTCATCGCTTGCTGCATCGCGCTGAGCGCTTCCGCGACCGGGCTGGGGAGTTTCGCCTCCGGGGAGATCGCCTGGAACACGTTCTATCCGGTGGTGCTGTCGTACCTGATCGGGCTGGCCGCGTCGCTGGACCCGCGGGGGCGATGGGCCGTGCTGGTGGGGTCGGCGTCGGCACTGGGGACCGCGGCGGGACCGCTGACCGGGAGTGTGCTGTCGGCGCAGGCCGGGTTTCCGGTGATGGGCGCGGTGCTGGCGGTGGGGCTGGTGCTGGTCGCCGTGCCGATGACGGGGGTCGCCCTGCATGCGGGCGGACGGGCGTTGCTGCCGGGGGCCGTGCGGAGGCGGGGCGGACATCCCGCGGCTGTCGTCGCCGCGACGACGGGGACACCGTCGGGGGTGGTGCCGGAGGTCGGCGCGCCGGAGCAGCCTGTCGTCGAGATTCCGCTCGACGGTACGGCCGTTGCCGCCCAGGGCGCGTACGACACGGCTGCGGCCACGCGGGCACCGGGTGCGATGTGAGATACGTGGAGACAGCCTCGGCCGGCTGAGCCCACCCTCCCCCACTCTCGGCTGCGCTCGAGCGGCGGTACCCCCCATCGTCCCTGGGGGTACCTCCCAGGCCCTTGAGGCACTGGGGGAGGCACGAATGCCCGCAACGGCAGCTCCCCCAGGGGCGCGGGGAACTGCGCGACCAGCCACCGACCACCCGCACCCGGCGCTGCGTCGGAGGCACCTCAGGGGCGCGGGGAACTGCGCGACCAGCCACGCACGACCCGCACCCGGCGCTGCTCAGGCGCCGCCGCGCCCACCCTCCCCCACCGCGCTGGGGGCAGCTGCCAGGCCCTCAGGGCACTGGGGGAGGCACAGCTGCCCGCAGCTACGCCCGGCGTTTGGGGAGGGGGACCCTCTGGAGGTCTCTCGCCACCGTCAGCTCCGCCTCGTAGCCCGCTGCCCGCGCCTGGCGTTCGAATTCCTCCGGGTCCGTGTAGCGCTGGCTGAAGTGGGTCAGGACCAGATGACGGACGCCCGCTTCGCGGGCGACCCTTGCTGCCTGGCCCGCCGTCAGGTGGCCGAACTCGACCGCCAGGGACTCGTCCTCGTCGAGGAACGTCGACTCGATCACCAGCATGTCGCAGCCCTCGGCGAGCGCGTACACGCCGTCGCACAGCCGGGTGTCCATGACGAACGCGAACCGCTGTCCGCGCCGGACCTCGCTGACGTCCTCCAGGGCGACGCCGTTCAACGAGCCCTCGCGCTGGAGGCGGCCCACGTCCGGTCCCTTGATGCCGTGCGCGGCGAGCCGGTCGGGCAGCATGCGGCGGCCGTCGGGTTCGACTATCCGGTAGCCGTACGCCTCGACCGGGTGGGAGAGGCGGCGTGCCTCCAGCGTGTAGCCGGAGGCGCGGACGAGCGGTCCGTCGGTGTCGACGGGCGCCTCCAGCAGGGCGACGGTCTCCCGGTAGGCGGTCGCGTACCGGAGCCGGTCGAAGAACCGCTGACCGGAGCGCGGGTAGTGCGCGCTCACCGGGTGCGGCACCTTGTCGAGGTTGATGCGCTGGATCACCCCGGCGAGCCCCAGCGAGTGGTCGCCGTGGAAGTGGGTGACGCAGATCCGGTTGATGTCGTGGGCGGCCACCCCGGCGCGCAGCATCTGCCGCTGCGTGCCCTCGCCGGGGTCGAAGAGGAAGCCTTCGCCGTCCCAGCGCAACAGGTAGCCGTTGTGGTTGCGGTGCCGGGTCGGGACCTGGCTGGCGGTGCCGAGCACCACCAGTTCACGGACGGACAAGGCGGCCTAGCCGGGGGGCCACTCGAGACCGCGCCCGCCCAGGACGTGGGCGTGCGCGTGCCACACGGTCTGGCCGGCGCCGCTGCCCGTGTTGAACACGGTGCGGTAGCTCTCCAGCTTCTCCTGGTCCGCGACGGCCTGCGTCTCGCGCAGCACGTCCGCGGCGAGCTCGGGCGCCGCGGCGGCGAGCGCCGCGGCGTCCCTGTGGTGCGCCTTCGGGATCACCAGGACATGGGTGGGCGCCTGGGGGTTGATGTCACGGAACGCGACGGTCGTGTCCGTCTCCCGCACGATCGTCGCCGGGATGGTGCCCGCGACGATCTTGCAGAACAGACAGTCGTCCTGAGGTTCCCCTGCCATACGCCCTCCTCGGCCCGGCGATCTTCCCTACCCGGGCATGCTACCGATCCTCCCGCGCGCCGTCGTGCCTCCCGCAGTGCCTCGAGGCCGGGGAGGCGCCCCCGCCGCGCGCGGTCACGACAGCTGCGGCGGCACCTTCGCCGGGGTCGTCCCCAGCGCCTCCAGCGCCAGCCGCACCGCCTCGTCGAGCTGGACGTCCCGCCCGGCCGCGTGGTCCTGCGGGCGCTGGACGACCTCGACGTCCGGGTCGACGCCGTGGTTCTCGACGTCCCAGCCGTAGCCCTCCAGCCAGAAGGCGTACTTGGGCTGGGTGACGAGCGTGCCGTCGACGAGCCGGTAGCGGCTGTCGATGCCGATGACGCCGCCCCACGTGCGGGTGCCGACGACGGGGCCGATGCCGAGCGCCTTGATCGCCGCGTTGACGATGTCACCGTCGGACCCGGAGAACTCGTTGGCGACGGCGACGACGGGTCCCCGGGGCGCGTCGCGCGGGTAGCTCTCGGCGCGCATGCCGCGCGGCAGGTCCCAGCCGACGATCCGCCGGGCCAGCTTCTCCACCACGAGCTGCGAGGTGTGGCCGCCTCGGTTCTCCCGCACGTCCACGACCAGGCCCTCGCGCAGCACCTCGACGCGCAGGTCGCGGTGGATCTGCGCCCAGCCGGGCGCCTGCATGTCGGGGACGTGGATGTAGCCGAGCCGGCCGCCGGACTTCTCCAGCACGTACGCCCGCCGGCCGGCGACCCAGGCGTGGTAGCGCAGCGGCTCCTCGTCGGCGAGCGGTACGACGACGGCGTGCCGCGGCTCGCCCCCGCCGGCCGGTGACACGGTCAGCTCGACGGGCTTGCCGGCCGTGCCCACCAGCAGCGGCGCGGGACCGGTCACCGGGTCGACGGGCTGTCCGGCGACGGCGACGATCGCGTCGCCGGGACGGATGGCGACGCCGGGTGCGGCCAGCGGGGAGCGGGCCTCCGGGTCGGAGGTCTCGGCGGGCAGGATGCGGTCCACCCGCCAGCTGCCGTCCTCGTGCCGGGAGATGTCCGCGCCGAGGAGTCCCTGCCGGGCCCCGCCGCCGGAGCCGCCGCGCGGCGTGACGTAGGCGTGCGAGGTGCCGAGTTCGCCGTGCACCTCCCACAGCAGGTCCACCAGGTCGTCGTGGGTCGCAAGCCGGTCCAGGACGGGCCGGTAGCGGTCCAGGACCCCGTCCCAGTCGACGCCGCTCATGTCGGGACGCCAGAAGTTGTCCCGCATGATGCGGCCGTTCTCGTCGAACATCTGCCGCCACTCGGCGGACGGGTCGACGAACTGCCGCACCCGCGCCAGGTCGACGGTGATGTTGCTGTCGCTGTCGTCGTCGGAGGAGGCGCGCCGGTCGCTCGGCACGACCTTGAGCCGCCCGTCGGTCCACAGCAGCACCCGCTTGCCGTCGCCGCTGACCTCGAAGTGGTCGGCGTCCACGGCGAGGTGCTCGAGGCGCTGCTGGGCGAGGTCGTAGCGCTCCAGGTCGGTCTTGGGGTCGGGGTCGTCGGGTGTGGCCCGGGACGCCCCGAGCACGCCGCGCACCGGGTGCCGCAGCCACAGCACGCCGTCCTTGGCTGCGCGCAGGTTGCTGTAGCGGGCGGCCTCGACCGGGAACGGCACGATGCGGTCGGCGAGCCCGTCGAGGTCGATGCGGGTGGTGGGGGTGCCCTCGCTGTCGGGGGTCTCGTCCCGGTCGGGGGTCTCGAAGGGCCGCCCGTGCCGCTGCGGCCCGAACGGCGAGGGTGTGGCCGCCGCGAGCGTGATCAGGTACGGCCGTACGCCCTCGACGAAGGCCAGGTCGAAGACGTGTTCGTCGTAGACCGGGTCGAAGGAGCGGGTGGACAGGAACGCGAGGTGCTTGCCGTCGAGGGTGAAGGCGGGCGCGTAGTCCTGGAAGCGCAGCGGGGTCGCGTCGGTGACCGACAGGTCGGTGGTGTTGGCGAGTTTGATCTGGCTGAGCGGGCGGGGGCCGGGGTGGGACCAGGCGAGCCAGGTGGAATCTGGCGAGAAGACCAGCCCGGAGACGTCGCCGTCCTCACTGCGGTCGACCTCGCGGACCTCGCCGGTCTCCCGCTCGACGAGCAGGAGGCGGCCGTCGTGCGAGGCGATCGCGGCGCGGCTGCCGTCGGGCGCCATCGCCAGCTCGACGACCCGGCCGAGCTGTCCGGCGGCCAGCCGGCGCGGGGTGGCGCCGGGGGCCGGTCCGGTGGCGGGGGCGAACTCCAGGGCGTCGTCGCCCTCGGCGTCCGTCACCCACACCACCCATTCCTCGCCGTCCGCGCGGAAGGTGCGCGGGCGCCGGGCGCGGACGCCCGGGGTGGCGGCGAGGGCGCGGGCTGGGCCGGAGCGGTGGGTGACCCAGTGGACGGTGCCGCGTACGCAGACGGCGCTGCCGCGCGCGGTGTGGTCGGGGGACGCGGAGCCGAACCAGCGGGCCGCGTTCACCGGGAACGGCTGGAGGTCGACGCGCTGCCCGCCGAGCCGGACGTCGAGCCGGCGCGGCTCGGCGGTGTCGAGGCCGTCGAGGATCCACAGCTCGCCGGCGCTGGAGTACACGACCCTGTTGCCGTCGGTGGCCGCGTGACGGGCGTAGAAGCCCTCCAGAGGGGTGTGGCGGCGCAGGTCGGAGCCGTCGGCGAGGGACGAGTACAGCGCGCCCGTGCCCTCGTGGTCGGAGAGGAACGCGATCCTCTCCCCCACCCACAGCGGGTACTCGATGTTCCCGTCGAGGTCCTCGTGCAGCCGGACGAACTCGCCGTCGTCCTCCCGGTCGATCCACAGCTTGCCCGCGGTGCCGCCCCGGTACCGCTTCCAGCTGGCCGCCTCGCGGCCCATGGTGGCGGACAGCAGCACGGTGTGCGGGCCCGCGGCGATGTCGCCGACCGGTCCGTACGGCAGGGTCTCGGCGGGCCCGCCGTCGAGCGGCACGGCGCGTGCCCAGGTGCGGCGCAGGCTGGCCTGGCCGTACGTGCTCAGTGCGAGGACCCGGCCGTCCGCGGTCCAGCCGCGGACCTGGGTCCTCACGCTGCCCCAGTGGGTGAGCCGCCGGGCGCGGCCGCCGTCGACGGGGGCGACGTGCACCTCGGGGGCGCCGTCGCGGGTGGAGGTCCACGCGACGGTGGTGCCGTCCGGGGAGATCCGTGGATGGTTCACCGGCACGTTGTCCGCGCTGACCCGCCAGGCGCGGCCGCCGTCGAGCGGGGCGAGCCACACGTCGTCCTCGGCGGTGAAGGCGACCAACTCGCCGTGCAGGTGCGGGAAACGGAGGTATGCGCTGGATGCGACCGATGCAGGCTGTGTCACCCGATCACCCTATGGGCGCGCGTGCGGTCCGGCCAGAGGTTCCGGATCACTTGCCCTCGACGGGGCGACAGGACGGGTACTGGTCGCACCACACCGTCGTGGTGACGGTCACGGTGACGGTGGGCCGCGGCCCCTGCCGGGTCGGCTCGCCCACGCGGGGCGGGCTCTTGGAGTCGCAGTCGCCGAGGCCCTCGACGCGGAACACCTGCCGGCCGTCCACCTTCGCGGTGATGTCCCCGCGGACACAGGCGTTGTTGACGGCGTGGGTGACCCGTCCGGTGACGGTGATCTCCTTGCCGCCCTCGGTCTCGCCCTCGCAGTCGACCGAGGCGGCGGTCTCTTCCGAGGCCGGCGACGCGGACCTGTCCCGGTCCCCGAGGGAGGCGGTGCAGGTGAGCCAGCGGACCTTGTCCTTCTGGCGGTTGAGCTCCTTGGTCACGGTCCCGTCGGTGGTGAGCGCCACGGCGGCGGAGCTGAGGCCGCCGCCTTCGCAGGCGGTCACGCCCGTGACCGCGGCCACGGCGAAACCGGCGGCAAGCGCGAGCCGCCGCCCTCGTGTTCCCCGCGGGAACCTTGTCGTCGCCCCCATGGACGGCAGCGTGCCACTGCCGCTCGCGCGGCGGTAGGGCGCATTGGGCCACGTGCGATTTCCGGCCCCTCCGGCGTTCGAGGAGCGGGGCCCGGGGCGGGGCCCCGGGGCCTCAGGACCAGCGGCCGGTACGGCCGAGCAGCAGCGCCGCGGCGGCCGTACCCGCCGTGGACGTCCGCAGCACGCTCCGCCCCAGGCGGTACGCCCGCGCCCCCACGCTCTCGAACAGCGCCAGCTCCTCGGGCGACACCCCGCCTTCCGGTCCGACGACCAGCACGATGTCCCCCGTGTCCGGCAACGGGGCCGACGCCAACGGCGCCGTTCCGGATTCATGCAGCACCGCCGCGAACCCCGCTTCGGCGAGAAGTGAGGCAACCCCCTTGCTCGTCGCCGCGTCCGCGACCTCCGGGAACCGCACCCGGCGCGACTGCTTGCCCGCCTCCCGCGCCGTGGCCCGCCACTTCGCGAGGGCCTTGGCGCCCCGGTCGCCCTTCCACTGCGTGATGCAGCGCGAGGCGGACCACGGCACGATCGCGTCGACGCCGACCTCGGTCATGGTCTCCACGGCGAGCTCGCCCCGGTCGCCCTTGGGCAGCGCCTGCACGACGGTCAGCCGGGGCGTCTCCACCCGCTCCTCGACGACCTCGCCGAGCCGGACGATCAGCCGCTCCTTGCCCTCGGTGCCGTCCACCTCGCCGGAGGCCCAACGGCCCGCGCCGTCGGTGAGGACGACCTCCTCGCCCGCCCGCAGCCGCTTCACGGCGACGGCGTGCCGGCCCTCGGGGCCGTCGAGGACGTAGCGGCCGGTGCCGTGCGTGTCGAAGTCGTCGACGACGAAGACGGGAGCGGTCATCGGGCGCCTCCGGCCGACAACGCTGTCCGGGCGGCGGCCAGTTCGGCGACCAGGACCTCCACCAGCTGTCCGGCGGGCAGTTCGCGGGCCATCCGGTGGCCCTGCCCGGCCCAGAGGGCCAGTCCCTGCGCGTCCCCGGCCTTGGCGGCGGCCTTGCGCAGGGGCGCGGTGAGGTGGTGGACCTCCGGGTAGGCGGCGGGCGCGTACGGCCCGTGCTCGCGCAGGAAGCGGTTGACCAGGGCGCGCGCCGGGCGGCCGGTGAACGCGCGGGTCAGCTCGGTGCGGGCGAAGAGGGGGTTCGTGAGGGCCTGCTTGTGCAGGGCGTGCGCGCCGGACTCGTGGGCGGCGACGAAGGCGGTGCCCAGCTGCGCCGCGCTCGCGCCGGCCGCGCACACGGCGGCGATCTGGCCGCCGCGCATGATGCCGCCGGCGGCGACGACCGGGATGCCCACGGACTCACGGACCTGGGCGACGAGGGACAGCAGTCCGATGCCGCTGCCGTCCGTCTCGGGGACGTCCCGGTGGGTGCCCTGGTGGCCGCCGGCCTCGACGCCCTGCGCGATCACCACGTCCGCGCCGGCCCGTTCCACGGCGCGCGCCTCCTCGGCGGTCGTCGCGGTGACGAAGGTGAGGGTGCCGACGCGGTGCAGCGAGTCGATCACCTCGCGGGCCGGCACGCCGAAGTGGAACGACACGACCGGCACGGGGTTGTCGAGCAGCACGGCGAGCTTGGCGTCGTAGCCGTCGTCGCGGCCGCTCTCGGGGTCGCCCAGCTCGGTCTCGTACCAGGAGGCCTCGCCGGCCAGCTGGTGGGCGTAGACGTCGACGGCGGCGTTGGAGGGCGCGGTGTCAGCCGCTCCGGCGGAGCCGGTGCTCGCGCCGGGGGTCTCGGGCTGGGGCAGGAAGAGGTTGACGCCGAAGGGGCGGGAGGTGAGTCCCCGCAGTTGCTTGATCTCCTGGTACATCCCGTCCGCGGTCTTGTACCCGGCGGCCAGGAAACCGAGCCCGCCCGCGTCGGACACAGCGGCGGCGAGCTGCGGCACCGATACGCCGCCCGCCATGGGCGCCTGCACGATCGGGTGCGGGAAGAGATCGGTCAGTACGGAGGACATGACCGCATGTTGTCACGTCCCCCGACCAACTCCGAATTGGCCCTTCCCCTTGGCATAAGCCACTTTTCGCCGGGCCGCCGACGAGGTCGGCGGCCCCCACGCGGGGAACGGATCGGCGCCCGTTGAACGCGTCCTTCAACCGCGAGAACAACCCCTGCTGCCCGGGCCGACCGTGCCCACCCGGGGGACGACCCCCGGACCCCCGGCAGCAAGACCCGACCGCGCCCCGGCGTACACCGCTCAGCGCCCGTTGAACGCGTCCTTCAACCGCGAGAACAACCCCTGCTGCCCGGGCTGACAGTGCCCACCCGGGGGACGACCCCCGGACCCCCGGCAGCAAGACCCGACCGCGCCCCCGGCGTACACCGCTCAGCGCCCGTTGAACGCGTCCTTCAACCGCGAGAACAGCCCCTGCTGCCCGGGCTGGAACTGCCCCGTGGGCCGTTCCTCGCCGCGCAGCTTGGCCAGCTCGCGGAGCAGGCGCTCCTGCTCCGGGTCCAGCTTGGTCGGGGTCTGCACCTCGACGTGCACGATGAGGTCGCCCCGGCCGCCGCCGCGCAGGTGGGTGACGCCCCGGCCGTGCAGCGGGATCGACTGGCCGGACTGGGTGCCGGGCCGGATGTCGACCTCCTCCAGGCCGTCCAGTGTCTCCAGCGGCACCTTGGTGCCGAGTGACGCCGCGGTCATCGGCAGCGTGACCGTGCAGTGCAGGTCGTCGCCGCGCCGCTGGAACTGCGAGTGCGGCAGCTCGTGGATCTCCACGTACAGGTCACCGGCGGGGCCGCCGCCCGGGCCGACCTCGCCCTCGCCCGCCAGCTGGATGCGGGTGCCGTTGTCGACACCGGCCGGGATCTTGACCGTGAGCGTGCGGCGGGAGCGGACCCGGCCGTCGCCCGCGCACTCCGGGCAGGGCGTGGGCACGACCGTGCCGAAGCCCTGGCACTGCGGGCAGGGGCGCGAGGTCATGACCTGGCCCAGGAAGGACCGGGTGACCTGCGAGACCTCACCGCGGCCGCGGCACATGTCGCAGGTCTGCGCGGTGGTGCCCGGCGCGGCGCCCTCGCCGCTGCACGTGGTGCAGACGACGGCCGTGTCGACCTGGATGTCCTTGGTCGTGCCGAAGGCGGCCTCGTCCAGCTCCACCTCGATCCGGATCATCGCGTCCTGGCCGCGGCGGGTCCGCGAGCGCGGTCCGCGCTGCGACGCCGTGCCGAAGAACGCGTCCATGATGTCGGAGAAGTTGCCGAAGCCCCCGGCGCCGAAGCCGCCCGCACCGCCGGCGCCGCCGGCCTGCGAGAGCGGGTCGCCGCCGAGGTCGTAGACCTGCTTCTTCTGCGGGTCCGACAGCACCTCGTAGGCGGCGTTGATCTCCTTGAACCGCTCCTGGGTCTTCGGATCCGGATTGACGTCCGGATGCAGCTCGCGGGCGAGCCGCCGGAAGGCCTTCTTGATCTCTTCCTGCGACGCGTCGCGGCGTACGCCGAGTACGGCGTAGTAGTCCGTGGCCACCTATGACTCCGCCAGGATCTGTCCGACGTACCGTGCCACTGCGCGTACCGCTCCCATCGTTCCGGGGTAGTCCATGCGGGTCGGTCCGACCACGCCGAGCTTGGCGACAGCCTCGCCGCCCGAACCGTAGCCGACCGACACGACGGACGTGGAGTTGAGTCCTTCGTGGGCGTTCTCGTGACCGATTCGTACGGTCACACCCGGATCCTGCGCCTCGCCGAGCAGCTTGAGGAGCACGACCTGCTCCTCCAGCGCCTCCAGGACGGGCCGGATCGTGAGGGGGAAGTCGTGGCCGAAGCGGGTGAGGTTGGCGGTACCGCCGATCATCAGCCGCTCCTCGTTCTCCTCGACGAGCGTCTCCAGGAGAGTGGAGAGCACCGTGGAGACCGTACCGCGGTCGTCGGCCTCGAAGGCCTCCGGGAGGTCCTCCACCAGACTCGGCACATCGCTGAACCGGCGGCCCGCGACCCGGCTGTTGAGCCGCGCCCGCAGGTCCGCCAGGGACGCCTCGCCGAACGGCGCCGGGCAGTCGACCATGCGCTGCTCGACCCGGCCGGTGTCGGTGATCAGCACCAGCATCAGCCGCGCCGGGGCGAGGGCCAGCAGCTCCACGTGCCGCACCGTCGAACGGGTCAGCGAGGGGTACTGCACCACGGCGACCTGCCGGGTGAGCTGCGCGAGCAGCCGCACCGTTCGGGCCACGACGTCGTCGAGGTCGACGGCGCCCTCGAGGAAGTTCTGGATGGCCCGCCGCTCGGGCGGACTCATCGGCTTGACGCCGGCCAGCTTGTCGACGAACAACCGGTAGCCCTTGTCGGTGGGGATGCGCCCGGCACTGGTGTGCGGCTGGGCGATGAAGCCCTCCTCCTCCAGGGCCGCCATGTCGTTGCGCACGGTGGCCGGGGAGACGCCGAGGCTGTGCCGCTCGGTGAGGGCCTTCGAACCGACGGGCTCCTCGGTGCCGACGTAGTCCTGGACGATCGCGCGCAACACCTGGAGCCTGCGTTCACTGAGCATCGCGCACACCTCCAGCTGGCTTCCGCCCGGTAACGACCCTGGCACTCTTCGCACGCGAGTGCCAGACTTCCCCGGCCCAGTGTACGGCCGGGGGGTACGACGTCGGCAAGGCCGGTCCGCGCGGCTGTGCCGGGTGACGTCGTCCCCGCTAGCGTCCCGGTCATGACCGTGACTTGGGAAGAGTCGGGATGGGAGCAACTGGCGCCGGGGGTCGGGCGGCGCCGGCTTCCGGGGTGGGACTGCACCGCGGGGCTCGTGCTGGGCGCGGAAGGCGTTCTGGCCGTCGACGCGGGCTCGTCCCTCGCCGAGGGCGCGCGGTTGCGGACCGAGGCGCGGGAGCTGACCGGCCGCCGTGTGACGCATCTCGCGCTCACCCATCCCCACTTCGACCACGTGCTCGGGGCGCCGGCGTTCGCGCACGCGGAGGTGTACGGCGCGGTCGGCCTGGACGTGGCGCTCGCCGGGCGGGGGCGGGAGGAGCTGCGGGCGGACGCGGTGCGCTGGGGTCTCGACCCGGCGGCGGCCGACGAGGCGGTGGCGGCGCTGGTCCCGCCCCGGCACGCGGTGTCCGGCGAGTGGACGCTGGACCTGGGCGGCGGCCGCCAGGCGCTGCTGGCGGACGTGGGTCCCGGTCACACCGCGTACGACCTGGCGGTGCTGGTGCCCGGCGACCCTGGGGTGGTGTTCTGCGGCGACCTGGTCGAGGAGTCGGACGAGCCGCAGGCGGGCCCGGACGCCGAGCCGTCCCGCTGGCCGGCCGCCCTGGACCGGCTGCTGCGGCTGGGCGGCGAGGACGCGGTGTACGTCCCCGGTCACGGCGCGGTGGTCGACGCGGCGTTCGTGCGGGCCCAACGGGACGCGCTGGCGGCGCGGTTCGGCGTGTCGGGGTGATCGCCGTTCGGGTGTTCCTCGTATCGTCGGCAGAATGCGCCAGTACTCCGCCGATCTGACCCCTCCGTGGAAGAAGCCGCAGTCCGTCCCCGAGGTGCCGGCCGAGCCGGGCCTCGTGGTGGAGGAGCCCGGCACCGGGTTCTGCGGCGCCGTGATCCGCTGCGAGGCCGGCACGGTGACCCTGGAGGACCGCTTCGGCAAGCACCGGGTGTTCCCGCTGGAGCCGCGCGGGTTCCTGCTGGAGGGCCGCGTGGTCACGCTGGTCCGCCCCTCCTCCGGCCCGGCCCGCCCCACCCGCACGGCGTCCGGCTCGGTCGCCGTCCCCGGCGCGCGGGCGCGCGTCGCCCGCGCGGGGCGCATCTACGTCGAGGGCCGGCACGACGCCGAGCTGGTCGAGAGGGTGTGGGGCGACGACCTGCGGATCGAGGGAGTGGTCGTGGAGTACCTGGAGGGCGTGGACGACCTCCCGTCGATCGTCGAGTCCTTCGCGCCCGGGCCCGACGCGCGGCTGGGGGTGCTGGTGGACCATCTGGTGCCCGGCACGAAGGAGTGGCGGATCGCGCAGGGCGTGACGAGCGAGCACGCGCTGGTGGTCGGGCATCCGTACATCGACATCTGGGAGGCCGTGAAGCCGGCGTCGGTGGGGATCGAGGCGTGGCCCCGGGTGCCGCGGGGGGTGGACTGGAAGACGGGGGTGTGCGAGGCGCTGGGGTGGCGGGTCGCCCACACCGGTGAGGCGTGGCGACGGATCCTGGACTCCGTCCGCTCCTACAAGGATCTTGAGCCTCAGCTGCTGGGGCGGGTGGAAGAACTGATCGACTTCGTCACGGCCCCGTCGTGACACCGGTTTCCTCGCCCCCGCCGCCCTTCCCGCCCCGGACCCCGCTCCCCAAACGCCGGAAGGGCTGATTTCAGCCCGTCCGGCGTTTGAGGACGAGGCCCGCCAGGGCCGACGAGGGGGGGCCTGGGGGCGCAGCCCCCAGGGTCGGGACGGGAAAGGGCGGCGGGGGCGAAAAACCTGTGGTCAGTCGACCAGGTCACGGACCACGGCGTCAGCCAACAAGCGTCCCCGCAGGGTGAGGGCCGCTCGGCCCTCGGCGAAGGGCTCGGGACGGAGCAAGCCGTCCGACAGCGCACGGTCGGCAGCCGCCCGCCCCTCCGCCCGGAGGAGATCCAGCGGCACCCCGTCTCGGAGCCGAAGCTCCAGCAGGATTCGCTCGACCCGCCGGTCCTCCGAGGACAGCACCTCCCGTCCCGCCCCGGGCGACCGCCCCTCCGCCAGCGCCGACGCATACGCCCCCGGATGCTTCACGTTCCACCACCGCACCCCGCCCACGTGCGAGTGCGCCCCGGGCCCGGCCCCCCACCAGTCGGCGCCCCGCCAGTACAGCTCGTTGTGCAGACAACGCCCCGCCTCCGAGGTCGCCCAGTTCGACACCTCGTACCAGGAGAAGCCCGCCCTCGACAGCATCTCCTCGGCGATGAGGTACCGATCGGCGTGGACGTCGTCGTCCGTCATCGGCACCTCACCCCGCCGGATCCGCCGGGCCAGCTGCGTGCCCTCCTCGACGATCAGCGCGTAGGCGCTCACATGGTCGGGGTTCGCCCCGGTCGCCGCGTCCAGCGAGGCGCGCCAGTCGTCGTCGGACTCCCCGGGCGTGCCGTAGATCAGGTCGAGGTTGACGTGGTCGAACCCGGCCGCCCGCGCCTCGGCGACGCATGCCTCGGGCCGGCCGGGGGTGTGCGTGCGGTCGAGGACCTTCAGCACGTGCTGCCGGGCGCTCTGCATGCCGAAGGAGATCCGGTTGAAGCCGCCGGCCCGCAGCTCGGCGAGGTAGGCGGGGTCGACCGACTCGGGGTTGGCCTCCGTCGTGACCTCGGCGTCCGGCGCCAGTCCGAACTCCTCTCGGATCGCGCCCAGCATCCGCACCAGGTCGCCCGCCGCGAGCAGGGTGGGCGTGCCTCCGCCGACGAACACCGTGCGCACCGGGCGGGGGTCGTCGCCGAGCGCCTTGCGGGCCAGCCGAATCTCGTCGGCGAGGGTCTCGGCGTAGTTGTCGCGGGAGGCCAGTACTCCGCCGGTGCCGCGCAGCTCGGTCGCGGTGTAGGTGTTGAAGTCGCAGTAGCCGCAGCGGGTCGCGCAGTACGGGACGTGCAGGTAGAACCCGAGGGGGCGGTCGGCCGCCCCGGCGAGCGCGGACGCGGGCAGCGCGCCGTCGGCGGGGACGGGCTCGCCGTCGGGGAGTGCGGAAGGCATGTGCTCCATTGTCCCGCACCGCGCGCGATCCCCTGCCTGGCCCTCACTCCGCCTGGAGCACCAGCAGCGCCATGTCGTCGGCCGGGGGCCGCGCCCCGAACTCGTGCACGAGCTGGGTGATCCGGTCCGCCACCGCCCCGGCCTCCATCCCGGCGCAGCCCGCGAGCGCCCGGGCCAGCCCGTCCCCGTCGTCGAACTGCCGGGACCCGGAGCGCCGCTCGGTGACCCCGTCGGTGACGCACAGCAGGGTGTCGCCGGAGTACATCTCGAAGGTCTCGCCGGTGTACCCGGCGTCCTCGACCACCCCGAGCAGCGTCTGAGGCTGGGCGACGGCCCGGACACGGCCCTCGGGGTCGAGGAGCAGGGGCAGGGGGTGCCCGGCGGAGGCGAGGGTGCAGCGGACGCCGCCCTCGAAGGGCACCAGCTCGCCGTAGAGGAGGGACAGGAATCGGGTCTGGGGGCCGTCGCCGGGGGCGGTGGGGCGTGCGCCGGCCGCCACCAGCGCGCGGGCGGCGGCGTCCGCGGCCTCGGTGGCGTCGTCGAGGAGGAGCTGGTTGAGCCGGTCCAGGACGTCGGCGACGCGGTAGCCCTCACGGGCGAGCAGCCGTAGCCAGGGGCGGACCAGGCCGATGACGACGGCCGCCTCGGGGCCCTTGCCCTGGACGTCGCCGACGGCGAAGCACCAGCGTCCGTGACCGGCCGGGAAGAGGTCGTAGAAGTCGCCGCTGGGTCCGCCCTTGTCGCAGGGTTCGTGGACGAGGGCGCTGCGCACGCCGGGGATCTCGGCGACCGCGCCGGGCAGCAGGCCGCGCTGGAGCACGGCGCTGATGGTGGCCTGGCGGGCGTACTGCCGGGCCGCCCCGATGGCGAGCGCGACCCGCCGGCCCAGGTCCTCCACGAGCCCGGTGATCTCGTCGGGGAAGCGGCCGATGCCGCCGCGCCCGATCACCAGCGTGCCGAGCGGGCGGCCCCCGGCGACGAGCCGGTACGCGAGCGCGGCCCCGGCGCCCTCGACACCGTCGGTCACCTGGGCGTCCCCGGTTCCCGCGGCGTCGAGAACCGGCCACGGATACGGCAAGGGCCCGGTGCCGAGCGGGTCGTCGGTCCGGGGCGGCGGCGTGCGTTCGAGCGCACGGCTCAGCTCCTCCACCAGATGCTCGCCGGCGTGCCAGACGCGGGCGAGGCGGCCTCCCGCGCCGGGCCGTCCGCCGTGCGCGGTGGCCTCGTCCTCCAGCCAGACCGCGCACCAGTCGGCGAGCCGCGGCACGATCAACTGGCCGGTGAGGGAGGCGACCAGGTCCTCGTCCAGCTGTCCGGCGAGCAGGTCGGACGCCTCGGCGAGGAAGGACAGCGCGCCCCGGCCCAGCCAGGCGCCGTCGCGCCCGGGGCGGCGTGCCAGCCAGTCGTCGCCGTAGGAGGCGGCACGCCAGGCGTCCCGGGGGGCGTCACGCGGGCCCTCTCGGGGTCCGTCGTGGCCGCGCGGGGCGAGGGGGTCGAGCGGGTCGGAGGCGAGGAGTGCGGCGGCGCGCAGGTCCCGCGCGGAGGCGCGATCCCCGGCGTACGCGGCGGGCGGGTCGGCGGGCGCCTCCCCACGGGTCGGCAGCCGCGCCCACACGGTCTTGCTGCCGGCCCGGTAGGTGACGCCCCAGGACTCGGCGAGCGCGGCGACCAGGCGCAGGCCGCGCCCGTATTCGGGGATGTCGTGCGCCGGCGCCTCCGCGGCGTCGTCGCGCGGGGCGCGGGACGGGTGCAGGTCGGCGACCTCGACGACGAGCGCGCCGGTGTCCTCCAGCCGGCAGGTCAGCCGCACCTCGGTGCCGGCGTGCACGACCGCGTTGGTGACCAGTTCGCTGGCGACCAGGGCGGCGTCGTCACCGACGCGGCCGGTGAGGAGGTCGGCGCCGTCCGCCGAGGACTGTGCCCACTCGGTGAGCGCCTTGCGCAGCATCGCGCGTGCCGAGCCCGGCGCGAGAGGGCTTCCGGACAGCGTCGCCTCCACCCGCGTGCGCCCCTGCGCGTCTGGGGCGCACGAGGTGGTCTCCCGTTGGGTCGGAATGGCCCGCATGGGCAGCTCCCCGGGCAGTTCGTACGAAGAGAACTCGATCGCTTGCCGACAGAGTGACAGAACGGACCCGCCCATAAGCGTGGAGTCACGAAAGTGGAGCGCTTGTCGGGGGAACGGTGCTCCACGTTCGGTCAGGAACGACCCCGCGACCGCTCGCTTTCGGTCACTCGAGGATCAGAAGTGGTGGGCCCGCGCCGCTCGGCGCGGGCCCGTACGACAGAAGCCCTCGCGTCAGGAGAAGTCGAGGACGAGGCGCCCCCGCAGACCGCCCGCCTCCAGCAGGCGGTGCGCCTCGGCCGCGTCGGAGGCGGGCAGCACCTTGGCGACGCGCAGGGACAGCACGCCCTCCTCGGCCTGGAGCCGCAGGGTGTCCAGCAGGGCCGTGTCGCCGCGGACGCTCGCCACGAAGACCGGGGTCACCGTGACGCCGCGCCCGGCGGGGCCCTGCCAGCCGCGCAGGGCGACGAGGGCGCCGCCGTCCGCGACCGCGGGGACAGCCTCCTCACGCTGGTCGGAGCCGTCCACCAGGCCGGGCACACCGTCGGGCGCGAGCTCACGGACGCGGGCGGCGACGTCCGCGCCCCGGTCGACGACATGGTCGGCGCCGAAGCCGCGCACCAGGTCACGGTCGTGCGGGGCGGCGTCGGCGACGACGGTCAGACCGTCGGCCTTGGCGAGTTCGACCGCGTAACCGCCGACGGCGCCCGCCGCGCCGGTCACGGCGACGGTCGCCCCCTTCGGCAGGGCGAGGGTGTCGAGGGCCAGCCGGGCGGTGGCGGCGTTCATCAGGAGGGTGGACGCCTCGGCGTGGTCCGTCCCGGCGGGCGCGGGGACGACGGACTCCGCGGGCACGACGATCTGTTCGGCGTAGGCGCCGCGCGGGCCGGTGGGCACGACGAGGGCGACGACCCGCTGCCCCACGCTCAGCCGGCCGTCGGCACCGGGGCCGAGCTGGTCGATCACGCCGGCCGCGTCCATGCCGGGCACGTACGGGGGCGGGACGTCCGTCGTACGGGCGGCGTAGGCGCCGGCGCGGAGCAGGGCATCGGTGGGGTTCACGGCCGCGGCGTGCACCCGGATGCGGACCTCACCGGGTCCCGCCTCGGGAGTGGGGAGGTCCAGCTCCCGCAGAACGTCGGGGCCGCCGTGGGTCGTTGATGCGATTGCCTTCATGGCGTGAGGCAACCGCGCAGGCCCGCTGACGATTCCCGGGAGCGGCGGCAAGAAGCGGAGGGACGGCGTCGGCCGGGAGAGCGTGTCCCCCGGCCGACGGCCCGTCACTTCTCGCGCGCGCCCTCGTACATCTCCTCGATGAGGTGCTTGTACTCGCGCTCCACCACCGGGCGCTTGAGCTTCAGGCTCGGGGTGATCTCGCCGTGCTCCACGTCGAGGTCACGCGGCAGCAGGCGGAACTTCTTGATGGTCTGCCACCGCTGCAGGCCCTCGTTGAGCTGCTTGACGTAGCCGTCGACCATCTCGACCGTGACGGGCGCGGCGACGATCTCCGCGTACGGCTTGCCCTCCAGGCCGTTCTCGGCCGCCCAGGCGGTGATGGACTGCTCGTCGAGGGCGATGAGGGCGGTGCAGTAGTTCCGGTCGGCGCCGTGCACCAGGATGTTGGAGACGTACGGGCAGACCGCCTTGAACTGGCCCTCGACCTCGGCCGGCGCGATGTACTTGCCGCCGGAGGTCTTGATCAGGTCCTTCTTGCGGTCGGTGATGCGCAGGTAGCCGTCGGCGGACAGCTCGCCGATGTCGCCGGTGTGGAACCAGCCGTCCTCCTCCAGGACCTCGGCGGTCTTGTCGGGCAGGTTGTGGTAGCCCTGCATGATGCCGGGGCCGCGCAGCAGGATCTCGCCGTCCTCGGCGATGCGGACCTCGGTGCCGGGCAGCGGCTTGCCGACGGTGCCGGTGCGGTAGGCCTCGCCGGGGTTCACGAAGGAGGCCGCGGACGACTCGGTGAGGCCGTAGCCCTCCAGGATGTGGATGCCGGCGCCGGAGAAGAAGTAGCCGATCTCCGGCGCGAGGGCGGCGGAGCCGGAGACGCAGGCGCGCAGCCGGCCGCCGAAGGCCTCACGGATCTTGGCGTAGACGAGCTTGTCGGCGAGGGCGTGCTTGGTGCGCAGTCCGGCCGGGGCGGTCGCGCTGCCGGTGCGGCGGAAGTTGTCCTGCGTGACCTTGGCGTACTCGCGGGCGACGCCAGCGGCCCACTGGAAGATCTTGTACTTGGCGCCCCCGCCGGCCTTCGCCTTGGCGGCGACGCCGTTGTAGACCTTCTCGAAGATGCGGGGGACGGCGGCCATGTACGTCGGCTGGACCACCGGCAGATTCTCGATGATCTTGTCGACGCGGCCGTCCACCGCGGTGACGTGGCCGACCTCGATCTGACCGGAGGTGAGCACCTTGCCGAAGACGTGCGCCAGCGGCAGCCACAGGTACTGCACGTCGTCGGCGTGGACCAGGCCGGTCGCGGCGATCGCCTTCGCCATGTACGACCAGTTGTCGTGCGGCAGGCGCACGCCCTTGGGGCGGCCGGTGGTGCCGGAGGTGTAGATGAGGGTGGCGAGCTGGTCCTTGGTGAGGGCCGCGACCCGCTCCTTGATCAGCTCCGGCTCCTTCTGGAGGCGGGCGGCGCCGCGCTTCTCCAGCTCGGCCAGCGTGATCACGAAGTCGTCGGTGTCGGCGCCGTCCGCGTCGATCACGACCACGCGGGTCAACTCGGGCAGCTCGTCGCGCTTGGCGACGGCCTTGGCGGCCTGCTCGGCGTTCTCCGCGACCAGCACCCGGCTCTGCGAGTCGGCAAGGATGTACGCGGACTCCTCGGCGTTGGTCTGCGGGTAGATCGTGGTGGTGGCGGCGCCGGCGCAGAGGATGCCGAGGTCGGCGAGGATCCACTCGACCCGGGTGGAGGAGGCGAGGGCGACCCGCTCCTCCGGCTGCACGCCCAGTTCGATCAGGCCCGCGGCGATCGCGTGGACCCGCTCGGCGGCCTCGGCCCAGGTGAGCGACTTCCAGTCGTCCGGGCCCTCCCCGGAGGCCGGTGGGACCGGGTAGCGGTAGGCCTCGGCGTCCGGTGTGGCCGCCACACGCTCCAGGAAGAGGGTCGCCACGCTCGGCGGACGGTTCTCGATCAGTGTCTGTGTGTCGCTCACGACATCCTCCGGGGCCCGCGACGGTGCGGCTGGCTCAGTGCGGCTGGGGTTTCCTCGCGTCGTTGTTTAACTCGCGAGTAACTATCGAGCACGGACAGAGTAAAGGTCGACCGGCCACTGCGTAAGGGGCCACGGCCTGTAACTTCACACAGACAGCCACATGAGGAACGTGCGGGGCCCGCCGCACGGACGTGCGACGGGCCCCGATTCGCCCGGTTTGCGGAGTGACCCCCGGTAACCTGCGGCTACTTCTTGGCCTTGCCGGATCCCGCGTTCTCGTCGCTGGAGAGGACGGCGATGAAGGCCTCCTGCGGGACCTCCACGGACCCCACCATCTTCATCCGCTTCTTGCCCTCCTTCTGCTTCTCCAGCAGCTTCCGCTTACGGGAGATGTCACCGCCGTAGCACTTGGCGAGGACGTCCTTGCGGATGGCGCGGATGGTCTCGCGGGCGATCACCCGGGAGCCGATGGCCGCCTGCACGGGCACCTCGAACGCCTGCCGCGGGATCAGCTCCTTCAGCTTGGCGACGAGCCGCACGCCGTACGCGTACGCCTGGTCCTTGTGGGTGATCGCGGAGAAGGCGTCCACCTTGTCGCCGTGCAGCAGGATGTCCACCTTGACCAGGCTGGACGTCTGCTCACCGGTGGGCTCGTAGTCGAGGGAGGCGTAGCCGCGGGTCTTGGACTTCAGCTGGTCGAAGAAGTCGAAGACGATCTCGGCGAGCGGCAGGGTGTAGCGGATCTCCACCCGGTCCTCGGAGAGGTAGTCCATGCCGAGCAGGACGCCGCGCCGGTTCTGGCACAGCTCCATGATCGAGCCGATGAACTCGCTGGGCGCGAGGATCGTGGCCCGCACAACCGGCTCGTAGACCTCGTCGATCTTGCCCTCGGGGAACTCGCTCGGGTTGGTGACGGTGTGCTCGCTGCCGTCCTCCATGAGCACGCGGTAGACCACGTTCGGCGCGGTGGCGATCAGGTCGAGCCCGAACTCGCGCTCCAGCCGCTCGCGGATCACGTCCAGGTGCAGCAGGCCGAGGAAGCCGACGCGGAAGCCGAAGCCGAGCGCGGCGGAGGTCTCCGGCTCGTAGACCAGGGCGGCGTCGTTGAGCTGGAGCTTGTCGAGGGCCTCGCGCAGCTCCGGGTAGTCCGAGCCGTCCAGGGGGTAGAGGCCCGAGAACACCATCGGCTTGGGGTCCTTGTAGCCGCCGAGGGCCTCCGTGGCGCCCTTGGACTGGCTGGTGACGGTGTCACCGACCTTCGACTGGCGGACGTCCTTCACACCCGTGATCAGGTAACCCACCTCACCGACGCCGAGGCCGTCCGCGGCCAGCATCTCCGGCGAGTTGGTGCCGATCTCCAGCAGCTCGTGGGTGGCGTTGGTGGACATCATCCGGATGCGCTCACGCTTGTTGAGCTGCCCGTCGATGACCCGCACGTACGTCACGACACCGCGGTAGGAGTCGTAGACCGAGTCGAAGATCATCGCACGGGCGGGGGCGTCGGCGACGCCGACCGGCGCCGGGATGTCGGCGACCACGCGGTCCAGCAGCGCCTCGACGCCGAGACCGGTCTTCGCCGACACCTTCAGCACGTCGTCGGGGTCGCAGCCGACCAGGTTCGCCAGCTCCTCGGCGAACTTCTCCGGCTGCGCGGCCGGCAGGTCGATCTTGTTCAGCACCGGGATGATCTGGAGGTCGTTCTCCATCGCCAGGTACAGGTTGGCGAGGGTCTGCGCCTCGATGCCCTGGGCGGCGTCGACCAGGAGGATGGTCCCCTCGCACGCGGCGAGCGACCGGGAGACCTCGTACGTGAAGTCGACGTGCCCGGGGGTGTCGATCATGTTGAGGATGTGCGTCTTGCTCTTGTCGTGGGTCGGGGCCCACGGCAGACGCACCGCCTGGGACTTGATCGTGATGCCGCGCTCGCGCTCGATGTCCATGCGGTCGAGGTACTGGGCGCGCATCTGCCGCTGCTCGACCACACCGGTCAGCTGGAGCATCCGGTCGGCGAGCGTGGACTTGCCGTGGTCGATGTGCGCGATGATGCAGAAATTGCGGATCAGCGCGGGGTCGGTACGGCTCGGCTCGGGCACATGGCTGGGGATCGCGGGCACGCAGGGTCCTGATTCTTGAGGCGTCCGCATACGTGTGCTTGTCCGTCTGCGGTCTCGGGTCGGATCGATACGTAGCTTCCATGGTCCCACGGGCGGCGACCCGGGACGGGTTTGGGCCACGGAATGGCCCGCTGGTAGTGTGGGGGGCTGTGTCTCATGCCCTCTCAGCGCGAGGCACAACCCCAAGAAATCACCCGGTGCGGAACCGTGCGTCAGCGTACGGCCCCGTGCCAGAACCTGTAGAGGCTCATTCGTGGCGAACATCAAGTCCCAGATCAAGCGGAACAAGACCAACGAGAAGGCCCGGCTGCGCAACAAGGCCGTCAAGTCCTCTCTGAAGACCGCGATCCGCAAGGCCCGTGAGGCCGCCGCCGCGGGTGACACCGAGAAGGCCACCGAGTACCAGCGCGTCGCCGCGCGTCAGCTCGACAAGGCCGTCTCGAAGGGCGTCATCCACAAGAACCAGGCCGCCAACAAGAAGTCGGCGCTGGCTCGCAAGGTCGCGGCCGTCAAGGGCTGAACCACCCTGATCTGACCGTCGGCGGGACCCGGGCGGGCCCTCTCTCATCCGCCCCCGGCCGACACCCCCGAGCCCGTACGCGGCCTGCGTTCGCCACGCGGGTACGGGCTCGACAGCTTCATCCGAAGGCCTCGCCTCCCTCCCTTCCCCAGGGCGGGAGGCGGGGCCTTCGGCATACGGCGCCTGTGCCGCGGGGTCACGCCCGGCCGCGGGAGCGGGCCGCGCGGGCGGGCGGGGCCTTCGGCATACGGCTCCTGTGTCGTAGAGTCACGCCCGGCCGCGGGAGCGGGCCGCGCGGGCGGGCGGGGCCTTCGGCATACGGCTCCTGTGTCGTAGAGTCACGCCCGGCCGCGGGAGCGGGCCGCGCGGGCGGGCGGGGCCTTCGGCATACGGCTCCTGTGTCGTGGAGTCACGCCCGGCCGCGGGAGCGGGCCGCGCGGGCGATGGTGACGACCGCCTTCTCCAGGGCGTACTCCGGGTCGTCCCCACCGCCCTTCACGCCCGCGTCCGCCTCGGCGACCGCGCGCAGCGCCACGGCGACGCCGTCCGGGGTCCAGCCGCGCATCTGCTGGCGCACGCGGTCGATCTTCCAGGGGGGCATGCCCAGCTCCCGCGCCAGGTCGGCGGGCCGGCCACCGCGCGCCGAGGACAGCTTGCCGATGGCCCGCACGCCCTGGGCCAGCGCGCTGGTGATCAGCACCGGGGCCACACCCGTCGACAGCGACCAGCGCAGCGCCTCCAGGGCCTCCGCCGTCCGTCCCTCCACCGCCCGGTCGGCGACCGTGAAGCTCGACGCCTCGGCCCGCCCGGTGTAGTAGCGGCCGACGACCGCCTCGTCGATGGTGCCCTCGACGTCCGCCACGAGCTGCGTCACCGCGGAGGCCAGCTCGCGCAGGTCGCTGCCGATGGCGTCGACGAGGGCCTGGCAGGCCTCGGGCGTCGCCGAACGCCCCGCCGTACGGAACTCGCCGCGCACGAACGCCAGCCGGTCCGCCGGCTTGGTCATCTTCGGGCAGGCCACCTCCCGCGCGCCCGCCTTGCGCGCCGCGTCCAGCAGGCCCTTGCCCTTCGCGCCGCCCGCGTGCAGCAGCACGAGGGTGATCTCCTCGGCGGGCGAGGACAGGTACGCTTTGACGTCCTTGACCGTGTCGGCCGACAGGTCCTGCGCACCGCGCACGACCACGACCTTGCGCTCGGCGAACAGCGAGGGGCTGACCAGCTCGGCGAGGGTGCCCGGCTGGAGCTGGTCCGGGGTCAGGTCGCGGACGTCCGTGTCGGCGTCCGCGGCCTTCGCGGCGGCCACCACCTCCCGCACGGCACGGTCGAGCAGCAGCTCCTCCTGGCCCACGGCGAGCGTCACGGGGGCGAGGGGGTCGTCGGATGCGTTCTTCCTGGCCATCGCGGACAAGCATCCCACGGGCCACCGACAGCCCCGCCCCGCCGGGCGTTCCGCCAGGAGCCACGGCCTACGGCTCCTCGCGCCAGCCGTCCCACCCGGCGACGAACTCGTTCAGCTCGTCCGCGTCCAGCCGGCCCGCCTCGTCCCGTAGGACGACGAGCCACTGCGCGTCCTCCGCGTCGTCCTCCCCGGCGAGCGCGTCCCGCACGAGCCGCGGCTCCTCGTCCACGCCGAAGCGCTCCGCCAGCGCCTCGGCCACCTCCTCGGCCGCGTCCCGGTCGGGCAGCACCAGCACATGTCGCACATCACTCACACGGCTCATTGTCCGGTACGGGCTCAGCCGCCCGTCCCGCCGCCCCGAACCGTCGGCACCGCGTCCATCCTGATCCCGAACTCGTCCCGGTAGATCCCCAGCACCTCCGCGTCCGACCCGGTCTCCCGCTCCTGCCGCGTGCCGTCCGGGGCCGTGCGTGTCAGCCGGCGGCCGCTCAGCGTGATCCGCCCGCCGTCCTCGGTGACCCGCGAGCACACCAGGGAGCGGGTGAAGTGGGAGTGCGGCGAGGTGCGGTGCCACCAGACTCCCGCCGTGAAGTCGGCGAGCGTCCTGGGCCGCGTCTCCAGCCGGTACACCGGCCGCCCGTCGCGCAGCACGTCCAGGTCCGCCGCGTCCGACGCCTCGTGCCCGCCACGCACCCCGGCCGCGTCCGCTTCCGCCTCGGCGACCCGGAACACACCCGCCGGGTCCCGCTGCTCGCCCCGCTCCCCGACGGCGAGCGGCAGATGGAAGTGCGAGCCGAACCCGACGTCCGCCAGCCAGTCGCCCCCGCCCTCCGTCCGCACCCGCAGCGCGAGATGGTCGTACGGGATGCCCAGGCGTCCGCCCTCTCCGTACACCCGTGCGGCGAGCAGGGTGACGTCGTAGCCGAGGGCGGTCAGCAACGCACCGAAGGCGCCGTTGAGTTCGTAGCAGAACCCGCCGCGCCGGGCCTCCACCACCTTGTCCAGCAGCCGCTTCTCGTCCAGCACGATCTCCTCGCCGAGATGCACGGACAGGTTCTCGAACGGCACGGTCCGCAGATGGCGCAGATGCAGCTCCCGCAGCGCGTCCGGCGTGGGCCGGGCGGGCCGCTCCACTCCCAGGCGGCGCAGATAGGCGTCGGTCGTCGCGGTGTCGATCCCGTCGGTCATACCCTCAGTGTCGCGCCACCCCCACCTCCCCGTCCCCGCCCGTGCCGGACACGACCGCCAGCGCCCCGTCCCGGTCGGTCCGCAGCACCGCCGCTCCCTGGGCCCGCAGCGCCTCCACCGTCCCCGGGGCGGGGTGGCCGTAGGAGTTGTCCTCGCCGGTGCTGATCAGCGCCAGGCGCGGTGCGGCGAGGCGCACGAGGCCGGGGTCCTGGTACGCCGAGCCGTGGTGGGCGACCTTGAGGACGTCGACGCCGGCCAGATCCCTCGCCGCGGGTGAGCGGGCCAGGGCGCGCTGAGCCGGGGGCTCCAGGTCGCCGAGGAGGAGCAGGCGCAGGCTCCCGGCGCGGACCAGCATGGCCACGCTGGCGTCGTTGGGGCCTTCCACCGCCGGGTGTCCGCCCGGCGGCGGCCACACCACCTCCCAGGACAGGTCCCCGGCCCGGCGCCGCTCCCCCGCGACGACCCGCGCCACGGGGACGCCCGCGGCGGCAGCGTCTCTCCGGACGGCCGCCGCCTGATCGGCCGGCTCGTCCAGACCCGTGGTCCCGATGCCGCCCACCTCACGACCTCGCAGCACCCCGGTCAGCCCGGCCACGTGGTCGGCGTGGAAGTGGGTGAGGACGACGAGCGGGACACGGGTGACGCCCAGGGAGCGCAGGCAGCGGTCGACCGGCTCCGGATCGGGCCCGGCGTCCACGACCACCCCGGCGCCGTCCCCCGCCGCCAGCACCAGCGCGTCCCCCTGCCCCACGTCGCACATCACCATCCGCCAGTCCGGCGGCGGCCACCCGGTGATCGTGCGCACCAGCGGCCGGGGCTGCACCACCAGCAGCGCCAGCAGCAGCGCGCACGCCGCGCACCACCAGGGGTGCCGCAGCAGCCGGCGCCCCACGAGCAGCACGGCCACGGTGACCGCGCCGAGCGCCGCCGCCCCCGTCCAGCTGCCCGGCCAGTCCACGCCGGCGCCCGGCATCGCCGCCCCGGTCCGGGCGACCCGCGCGATCCACCCGGCGGGCCAGCCCCCGCACCACGCCACCGCCTCGGCCAACGGCATCGCGACCGGCGCGGCGGCCAGGGCGAGGAATCCGAACACGGTGGCCGGGGCGATCGCGGCCTCGACGAGCAGGTTGCAGGGGATCGCCACCAGGCTCACCCGGGCCGACAGCACGGCCACCACCGGGGCGCACAGCGCCTGCGCGGCACCGGCGGCGGCCAGCGCCTCCGCGATCCGGGGCGGCACCCCGTGACGGCGCAGCGCCTCGCTCCAGCGCGGGGCGAGGGTGAGCAGCGCACCGGTCGCCAGTACGGAGAGCAGGAAGCCGTAACTGCGGGACAGCCACGGGTCGTACAGCACGAGGAGCAGGACGGCCGTCGCCAGGGCCGGGACGAGCGATCTGCGGCGGCCGGTGGCGAGCGCGAGCAGCGCCACGGAACCGCAGGCGGCGGCGCGCAGCACGCTGGGATGCGGCCGGCACACGACGACGAACGCCAGGGACAGCACCGCGCCCAGGACAGCCGTGGTCCGCAGCGAGATTCCGAGGCGGGGCGCGAGCCCGCGCCGCTCGGCCCGCTGCGCCAGCCCCGGCGGGCCGAGGAGCAGGGCGAGCAGGATGGTGAAGTTGGCCCCGGACACGGCGAGGGTGTGGGTGAGGTCGGTCTCCCGGAACGCCCGGTCCAGCTCCGGCGTCACCCGCGAGATGTCCCCGACGACCAGCCCCGGGAGCAGCGCCCGCGCGTCCTCCGGCAGATCCTCGGTCGCCTCACGCAGTCCGGCCCGCAGCCGTCCCGCGAGCCGCTGCGGGGCCGAGGGACCGCCCACTGCCTGGGGACCGTCGCGGCCGTTCACGCGCAGTACCGCCGCGAACCGGTCGCCTCCCTCCCGCGCCGGCGCGAGCCCCGCCTCCACCCGCAGCCGGGTGGAGGGCAGCAGGGACAGCCAGGGTGAGCCCTGGTGGCCGGCGGCGGGCGCGGCCGGCTTCCGGTCGCCGGTGCCGACGATCAGCAGGACCGGCGTCCGGGTCTTCCGCACCGCCGCTCCGGTCCGCTCCACGCGCCGCACCTCGGCCTCGATCAGCACGGACACCGGGGCCATGCGGTTGCCGCTGACCCGGGGCCTGGTGAGCCGTGGATCCGCGGTGACCTCCACCTCCGCGACCACCCGGGCGTACTCGCGGGCCAGTTCGGGGACGGGACCGCGCCGGACGTCCGCGCCGTGCAGGCCTGCCGAACCCGCGGCTGCCGCGACGCAGAGCAGGGTGGCGGCGACGGCGTGGCCGGTGACACGCGCCCGCTCCGTGACACGCCGACGCGCCAGGAGCGGGCGGCCGCGCGTCGACAGCAGGACGGCGGCGACCGTGACCGAGGCGACCACGGTCGTCACGGCCCAGCCCGGCGGGGCGTGCAGCGTCACCGCCGCCGTGGCCCAGGCGGCGAGGGCGGGCGGGACGAGCCGGAGGTCGGCCGGTCCCTCCCGCCGGGGACGGGAGGCGTCCGCCCTTTCGGCCGAGGCCTCGCGGTCGACGCGCAGGCGGGCGCTCATGGCCGTACGAGGTCGCGCAGGTCGGCGAAGCGGCGGTCGCCGATGCCGTTGACCTCCCGCAGCTCGTCCACCGAGCGGAAACCGCCGTTGCGGGTGCGGTAGTCGACGATGTGCTGGGCGAGGACGGGACCGACGCCGGGGAGGGTGTCGAGCTGGTCCACGGTGGCGGTGCTGAGCGAGACGGGAGTCGTGGGGCCGGCCGCCGTTCCGGTGCCCGCCGGGGCCGCGGGTGCGGCCGCTCCTGCCGGTGCCGGACCGCCGATCACCAACTGCTCGCCGTCGACGAGGAACCGGGCCCGGTTGAGACCGCCCGTCTTCGTGCCTGGGCGCACCCCGCCGGCCGCCTTCAGCGCGTCCTCGACCCGTGAGCCCGCGGGCAGACGGTGGACGCCCGGGTCCCGCACCTTGCCGCCGACGTCGACCACGATCTCGGGAGCCGCCGTCCCGCCCGCCTGCCCGAAGGACCCCGGAGCGGCCGGGAGGCCTTTCCCACCGTCCACGCCTCCTCCCTGCCCTGCCGGAGCCGCCCGCACCACCTCCGGCGCCCGCACCGGCTGGGTGCGCCCGGTCCAGAAGTGCTGCACGGCGAGGACGAGCGCGAGCGCGAGCAGCGCCGAGAGCGCGACGACACTGCGCCGCTCCAGCCCGCACCGGGCCTGCACCCACAGCGGCAGCCGCTCGCGCAGCGCGGGGCCGAACCGGCCGGGCGGTGGCCCTGGCGGCGGTTCCGGTTCGAGCACTCCGCCGGGCGTCTCCCTGTGTTCCTGGTGCTCCGGGTGCGGAGAGCCGGCCGCGTCCCGGCCAGGGTGTCCGGCGGGCAGGCGCACCGGGTAGGTGGCTGGTTCCTCGCCCTCCGGGCCGACGCCGAGGAACCGCCCGGGTCGGGCCGCATCCGCGCCTCCGCCCGACCCGGCCACCGCAGGCGCCCCCGCACGGTCCGGCAGCCGCCTCAGCTCCAACGTCTGCTCCACGCCCGAGGCCCGTCGCCGCCCGCCGGACGCCCGAGGCCTCGTCAGCAGCGCGTGTCCTGCCACTCCCTGACGGTCCACCACCACGACGCGGCGGCGCGGCCGACGAGGCGCGCCGCCCTCCACTGCCGCCAGGGCGCGACCCTCCCGCGCCCAGCTCGGCGCCCTCCGCGCGGCCGGACGCCCGCCGCGCACGACCACAGGCTCCCCGCCACGCACGGCCATCGGCTCCCCGCCGCGCACGACCGCCGGCTCCCCGCCGAACAACGTCTCCGCACGGCGCCGGATCTCCTCCCCCTGCTCCTGACGGTCACCGTCCCGGGCCCAGGCGCGCGCCCGGCCAGGGCGGCCCCGGCGGTGACGGTGACGGTGACGGTGGTGGGACGTGCGGCCGTCGGACAGGGGCCCGCGCCCCGGACCACTCGTCGGAACAGCGGTGCGTGTGTGTGATCGAAGTGCCATGCGACGAGGGTGGGGCACCGCCACGCCCTCGCGATGATCATGGTCAGAATCCGTGGAGAGGCGCCCAGTTGTGGAAAACGCCGTCACCCGATCGAAGGAGCACCCGCACGCCCCGCCCCCGGAGGAGCCTCACCGCGCCGAAACCACGACCCCCAGCAGCCCCGGCCCCGTGTGCGCCCCGATCACCGCGCCCACCTCGCTGACATGCAGCTCGGACAGTCCCGGCAGCCGGGTGCGCAGCCGGTCGGCCAGGGCGGAGGCGCGTTCCGGGGCGGAGAGGTGGTGGACGGCGACGTCCACCTCGGCGCCTCCCGCGCGGTCCGCCGCGATCTCCTCCAGCCGGGCGATGGCCTTGGACGCCGTCCGCACCTTCTCCAGCGGTTCGATGCGTCCTCCGGCCAGTTGGAGCAGCGGCTTCACGGCGAGGGCTGAGCCCAACAGCGCCTGGGCCGCGCCGATCCGGCCGCCCCGCCGCAGATAGTCGAGCGTGTCGACGTAGAAGTAGGCCGAGGTGCCCGCCGCCCGCTTCTCCGCCGCGGTGACCGCCTCGTCCACGGTGCCGCCCGCCTCCGCCGTCTCCGCGGCCGCCAGCGCGCAGAAGCCGAGCGCCATCGCGATCATGCCGGTGTCGACCACGTGGACCGGCACCGGCGCCTCGCGGGCCGCGAGGACCGCCGCGTCGTGGGTGCCGGACAGCTCGGCGGAGAGGTGGAGGGAGACGATCCCGGTCGCACCGGACTCGGCGGCCCTGCGGTAGGTCTCCGCGAACAGCTCCGGGCTGGGGCGGGACGTCGTGACGGGACGCCGCTTCTGCAAAGCCTGGGCGAGGGAGCGGGTGGAGATCTCGGTGCCCTCCTCCAGGGCACGGTCCCCCAGCACCACGGTCAGGGGTACCGCCGTGATGCCGTGCCGCTCCATCGTCCGGGCCGGAAGGTAGGCCGTTGAATCGGTGACGATCGCGACATGGCGGGACATGAGCTGGAGGTTACCTGCCGTGGTGGCCCTGCGGCAGCCCGGGCTCGTGGGGGCGTCGTCCGCCGCGGGGTGACCGGTGCCGCTTGGGCGGCGGTCACGTGGTGGATTCGGGGCGCGGCTTCTTCTGCCAGGGGTAGGTGGGGCGCGGGGCGGCCGGGGCGATGGCGGGCCGCTCCTGGTCGTCACTCTGCTGCGGCTCCGCCTCCTGCCGGGCGGTGTCCGGCCAGGTCTGGCCGGGTCCGGCGGCGTCGGCGGCCGGGGCCTCGGGCCAGCGCGGGGGCGCGGGCGTGGACGGCTCCTCCGTGGTGGTCCAGTGCCGCAGGGCGCCGGCCTCCATGTCGATCTGCGCGCTCAGCGAGTCGAGGTCGTCGTCCGCGAAGCGGCGGGCGCGGTCGCGGGTGGCCCAGCGCAGGGAGTCGGCGGAGCTGGTGATGCGCTCGGTGCGCTCGCGCAGGTCGGGCAGGCGCGCGGACAGCGTCGAGCGGTCCGGCTCGCCCTCCAGGCGGCGTAGTTCCGCGTCCAGCTCGTGTCCGTGCGCACTGAGGCGCTGGAAGAGGGCGAGGGTCTCCTTGACCGAGTCGTCCTCGGCGGCGACCGCCTCCAGGGCGTCCTGCGTGGCCCGCATCGAGGTGCGCAGCTTCAGCCTGAGCTGGGCGATCTCGCCCGCCGGGCCGGTCTGCGCGAACGCCTTGGCGCGCAGGGTGTGGTCCTCGACCGTGCGGCGGGCCTGGTGGATGTGGCGGTCCGCGCTGCGCTTGGCGGCGCCGACGACCTTCACCGTGGCGTACACGCCCAGGGCCACGAAGAGCACGAAAAGCAGGGCGATCACTGCGAACACCGCTTCCACGAGGCTCCTCCTCCGGGCACGTGCGGTCTGTCCCGGCACATGTCGTGCCGCTCCTCCACGATAAACGCAGCGGGCAGGCCCGGAGTTCCGGCGGAACCCCGAACCTGCCCGCAGACCGTCCGGCCGTTACCCGTAGGGGTCGGGCCGGTGAGGGATTCAGGCCGGAACGATGTTCACCAGCTTCGGCGCCCGCACGATCACCTTCCGGATCCCGGCGCCGTCCAGCGCCGCGACCACGCGCTCGTCGGCCAGGGCGGTCTTCTCCAGCTCGTCGTCGGAGATGCCCGGGGACACCTCCAGCCGGGCCTTCACCTTGCCCTTGATCTGGACCACGCAGGTGACGGTCTCGTCGACCACGTACGCCGGGTCGGCCACCGGGAAGTCGCGGTGCACCACGGAGTCGGTGTGACCCAGCTTGCGCCACAGCTCCTCGGCGATGTGCGGGGCCAGCGGCGCGACCAGCAGCACCAGCGGCTCCGCGACCGACCGCGGCAACGGGCCGCCCCGCTTGGTCAGGTGGTTGTTCAGCTCGGTGACCTTGGCGATGGCGGTGTTGAACCGCATGCCCTCCAGGTCGCCGCGCACGCCGTCGATCGCCTTGTGCAGGGCGCGCAGGGTGTCCTCGTCGACGTCGCCGGTGTCGGCGACGGTCACCTCGCCGGTCGCCTCGTCGACGATGTTGCGCCACAGCCGCTGCAGCAGGCGGAACTGGCCGACGACCGCGCGGGTGTCCCAGGGGCGGGAGACGTCCAGCGGGCCCATGGCCATCTCGTACAGGCGCAGTGTGTCGGCGCCGTACTCGGCGCAGATCTCGTCCGGGGTGACCGCGTTCTTCAGGGACTTGCCCATCTTGCCCAGCAGCCGGGTGACGCGCTCGCCCTGGTACCAGTAGCCGCCGTCGCGCTCCTCCACCTCGGCGGCCGGCACGGCGATGCCCCGGCTGTCGCGGTAGACGTAGGCCTGGATCATGCCCTGGTTGAACAGCTTGTGGAACGGCTCGGCCGAGGAGACGTGTCCCAGGTCGTACAGCACTTTGGACCAGAAGCGGGCGTACAGCAGGTGCAGCACGGCGTGCTCGGCGCCGCCGACGTACAGGTCGACGCCGCCGTGCGGCATGCCCTCGCGCGGGCCCATCCAGTACCGCTCGATCTCCGGGTCGACCAGCTTCTCGCTGTTGTTCGGGTCCAGGTAGCGCAGCTCGTACCAGCAGGAACCGGCCCAGTTGGGCATGGTGTTGGTCTCGCGGCGGTACTTCTTCGGTCCGTCGCCCAGGTCCAGGGTGACGTTGACCCAGTCCTCGTTGCGGGACAGCGGCGTCTCGGGCCGGGTGTCGGCGTCGTCCGGGTCGAAGGTGCGCGGGCTGTAGTCGTCGACCTCCGGCAGCTCCAGCGGCAGCATCGACTCGGGCAGCGCGTGGGCGATGCCGTCCTCGTCGTAGACGATCGGGAAGGGCTCGCCCCAGTAGCGCTGGCGGCTGAACAGCCAGTCGCGCAGGCGGAAGTTGACGGTGCCCTCGCCGTGGCCCTCGCGCTCCAGCCACTCGGTGATGCGGGCCTTGGCCTCGGTGACGTTCAGGCCGTCCAGGGAGACGTGCTCGCCGGAGGAGTTGACGATCCTCGCGTCGTGGGAGACGAAGGCGTCGTCCCACGTGGCGGGGTCGGTGCCGCGGCCGTCGGTCGGCTCCACCACGCACACGACGGGCAGTTCGAAGGCGCGGGCGAACGCGAAGTCGCGGGTGTCGTGGCCGGGGACGGCCATGATCGCGCCGGTGCCGTAGCCCATCAGGACGTAGTCGGCGATGAAGACGGGCACCTTCTGCCCGTTGACCGGGTTGGTCGCGTAGGCGCCGGTGAAGACGCCGGTCTTGTCCTTGGCCTCGGCCTGCCGCTCGACGTCGGACTTGGAGGCGGCCTGGGCGCGGTAGGCGGCGACGGCCTCGGCGGGCGTGGCGTGGCCGCCGGTCCACACGTCGTGGGTGCCCTCGGGCCAGGCGTCCGGGGTGAACTTCTCGACCAGCGGGTGCTCGGGCGCCAGCACCATGTAGGTGGCGCCGAACAGGGTGTCGGGGCGGGTCGTGAAGACGGTGATCTTCTCGCCGTCGATCGGGAAGCCGACGCGGGCGCCTTCGGAGCGGCCGATCCAGTTGCGCTGCTGCAGCTTGATCGCCTCGGGCCAGTCCAGGGCGTCCAGGTCGTCCAGCAGCCGGTCGGCGTAGGCCGTGATGCGCATGTTCCACTGGCGCAGCTCGGCCTTGAAGACGGGGAAGTTGCCGCGCTCGGAGCGGCCGTCGGCGGTGACCTCCTCGTTGGCCAGCACGGTGCCCAGGCCGGGGCACCAGTTGACGGGCGCGTCGGAGGCGTAGGCCAGGCGGAACTCGCCCAGGACGTCGGCGCGCTCGGCCTCGGTCAGCTCGCTCCAGGGGCGGGTGTGTCCCGGTACCTCGCGCTCACCGGACTCGAACTGCGCGACCAGCTCGGAGATCGGGCGGGCCTTCTTCGCGTCCTGGTCGTACCAGGAGTTGAAGATCTGCAGGAAGATCCACTGGGTCCACTTGTAGTAGTCCGGGTCGATCGTGGCGAACGACCGGCGCTTGTCGTGGCCCAGGCCCAGCCGGCGCAGCTGGACCTGCATGTTCCTGATGTTGGCCTCGGTGGACACGCGCGGGTGCGTGCCGGTCTGCACCGCGTACTGCTCGGCGGGCAGGCCGAAGGCGTCGAAGCCCAGGGTGTGCAGGACGTTGTGCCCGGTCATGCGCTGGAAGCGGGCGTAGACGTCGGTGGCGATATAGCCCAGGGGGTGTCCGACGTGCAGGCCCGCGCCCGAGGGGTACGGGAACATGTCCATGATGAACTTCTTGGGCCGCGCGACCAGCTCCGGGTCGCCCGCCAGGTCGCCCTTGGGGTTGGGCGCCGCGTACGTACCCTCGGCGTCCCAGAAGTCCTGCCAGCGTGCCTCGATCTCGGCGGCCAGGGCGGCCGTGTAGCGGTGCGGCGCGGCCTCCGCGGCTGCGGGATTCGTCTCGCTCATGATCCTCAAAGCTCCATCGATCGTCTCTGCCTGCTGCTGCGACTTCCTGGAAATGAAAAAACCCCTCGCACAGGAGGGGACGCCGCGCCGATTCCGGCCTGCCGGAACATCGGCGGTCGGGACTGATCAGCGCGGCTCGCTAAGCAGAAGGCGTACGGCACGCATGCGGTCAGGGTACCGCAGGGACGGATCTCGTCGCGACGCCCTTCCCCAAGACACTGAACAATGGTCAAGAGTTACTTCGCGTAACAACCCCTAAGGGGACAACGCCACGGCCTCATTGTCTTTTGATAACAGCGCAATAACTCAAACCTGGTACTGACGGGTACGACGAGGCTTAGAGTTCGGCAGCGGGACCGCTTTACCGAACCGTTCGGAGTTGCCCCCATGAACCCTCGTCCACTCGGCAGCCCACCCCCCGTCCGGGGCAGGTCGGCTGCGACTCCGTCGTACCCGCTGTGCGTCCGGACGTCCGGAGGTGCGTCGTGAGGCCGGACGACAGCACGGCGGACGACTGGTTCGTCGACTTCCTCGACTTCGGCGTCGGCGTCCTGTCGCTCGTCTGCCTCACCTGTTCCGTGATCTGGGGACTCGTGGCGCAGGACCGCGTCCTGCTCGGACCCCGGCAGCGGATCATCGCGCAGGCGGTGCACCGCGCCACGGCGGTCGCGGCCGTCTTCTTCCTGCTGATCCACATCGTGATCAAGCTGGCGCTGGACCACACCACGTGGATCGCCGCCGTGATCCCCTTCGGCCTCGCCCTCACCGACGACGAGACCGTGATGGGGCGGTCCTTCCTGATCGGCCTCGGCACCCTGGCCGGCATGCTGATGATCTTCGTGGCGATCACGGGCATCCTGCGCAACCGCTTCGCCTCCCCGGCGGAGGTCGCCGCCCGCTGGCGCGCGGTGCACATGCTGGCCTACCCGGCCTGGTGCGCGGCGCTGGTGCACGGCCTCTACGCGGGTCGAGCGGCCAAGCCGATCTTCTTGGTCCTGTACGGCCTGTCGCTGCTCGGCGTGTTCGCGGCCCTGATGCTGCGGGCCTCCCCGCGCCCGGTCAAGCGCATGGTGGCCGACCGCCTCACCTCCCTGCTGGGCCTCGACCAGCAGCCCGGCAGCCGGCTGGAGGAAGCCAGAGCGCGCAACGCCGAGTCCGCCCTCCCCGGTTACGGCGGCGGCAGCGCCCGGGACGACGGCCGGTCGCGCGCCGAACGCCCGTCGTACGACGCCTTCGACCCGGCGCCGGCCCCCGAACCGGCGAACGGCTTCGCGGCCGCCTACCGCGCGGTGTCCCCCCGGCAGTCCGCCGCGCAGGCCCCGCTCACGGACGCCACCGCCCGCATGGAGATGCCGGACCTCCAGGCCACGGAGGCGATACCCCGCGTGGACCCGCCCTCCAGCACCTCGGGCAGCTGGCCGGTCCCGTCCCCGCCGCCGGTCGGCGAGGCCCCTCCCTCGGCCTACGACCCGCTCAACGACACCGGATACAACATCCCGACCTACAACAATTCGGTCGCCTCCGGCTACGGATCGAGTGATGTGTACGACACCGCTGAGACGAACACCCTCTACGGCACGTACAACCCGGATGACACGTACAACAGCGGTCCCGCCAATGCACCAACCCCCGGTGTGCCCTCGTCGTCCTACGACTTCGACGCACCGGGGTCGGGCGAACCTTGGAACACGCCTTCCGGAGGCTTTAAGTGAACGAGGCCCTGCCCGACGTCCCCGAAGTCCGCGTCGTAGGGCTTCCCCAGCTCACGTCGGGTTTCGACCTTGTCGACAGGCTCGATCTGCAGATGCACCTCAAGGTGCACGGCCCGCTCGAGCCCCTGGGCGGTGAGCAGCTCGCTCAGCTCGCCGAACGCATCAACCTCAGGGGCCGCGGCGGCGCGGGCTTCCCCTTCCACAAGAAGCTGCGCTCGGTCGCCGAATCGGCGATCAAGCGCGGCGTCCGGCCGGTCGTCGTCGTCAACGGCAGCGAGGACGAACCGGCCTGCCGCAAGGACACGGTGCTCATCAACCGGGCGCCGCACCTCATCCTCGACGGCGCGCTGCTGTGCGCCGAGGCCATGGGCGCCCGCACGCTCGTGGTGGGGGTGACCCGTGAGTCCACGCAGCGCTCGATGGAACAGGCGCTCGCCGAGCGCGGCCTGAGCAACGGCCGCCGCTCGGCGCTGCGCGCCCGTGTGCAGCGCAACCCGGTGCGCATGGTGACGGGGGCCGCCGCCTCCCTGATCCGCTCCATCGACGGCGGTCCGGCCATCCCGCCGGGCCGCAAGGTCAGCGCCTCCAAGAGCGGTGTGGGCGGCGCGCCCACGCTGCTGTCCAACGCCGAGACGTTCGCCCAGCTCGCCATCGCCGCCCGCATCGGCCCGGAGCGCTACGGCAACACCGGCCTGTACGACGAGCCGGGCACCGTGATGCTCACGGTGTCCGGGGCGGTGGCCCGCCCGATGGTGGTCGAGGTCCCCACCGGCGTGCCGCTGCGCTACGTGCTCCAGCTGGCCGGCGCCCCGCCGGTCCCGCAGGGGGTGCTCACGGGCGGCTACCACGGCAAGTGGATCGACGCGGCGACCGTGAACGACGCGATCGTCTCCCGCAACTCGCTGGACGCGGTGGGCGGTTCGCTGGGCGCGGGCGCGATCCTGCCGATCAGTCAGGACACCTGCCCGCTGGGCGAGTCGCTGATGGTGGCGAAGTGGCTGGCGCAGGAGAGCGCCAACCAGTGCGGCCCCTGCTACCTGGGGCTGCCGGCAGCCGCGCGCGGCCTGGAGGACATCCTGGGCGGCGGCGGCGCGGCCGCGCTCGAGGCGGTCCGGCAGGTCGCGAAGAACGTGAAGCGGCGCGGGGCCTGTTCGCACCCGGACGGCTCGGCGATGTTCCTGGAGTCGACGCTGAAGGCGTTCACCGAGGACATCGCGCTGCACGCCCTCGGCAACGGCTGCGGGCGGCCCGTGACCGGCGTGCTGCCCCTCTTCGAGGGCGGCGCGGCCCCGACGGGCGTCCCGGGCGGCGAGGACGAGGAGAACGGCCCCAGCCGTCAGAAGATCTTCGTCGACTGGACGCTGTGCCGGGGCCACGGGCTGTGCGCGGACCTCCTTCCGGAGGTCTTCCAGCTCGGTGCGGACGGCTTCCCGACGGTGGCTCAGGCGCAGGTGCCCCGGTACGCGGAGGCGAAGGCGCTGCGCGCGGTGCGCCGCTGCCCGGCGCTGGCCCTGCGCATCGAGGAATCGGCGCCCCAGGCGAAGGCGCCGTCCCGGAACCTTCCGGTGCTCTCCCAGGGGCGCGGCAGGCGCGCCCTGGGACGCTGACGCCCCGACGGGGACGACGACGCGGAACGGCCCGCTCCCGCGGTCTCAGGCCGCCGGAGAGGGCCGTTCGCGTTCTGTGCGACGCCGGGTCCGGGGACCTGTGCACAAAGACCGAGGGCGGACCATCCGTTCGGATGATCCGCCCTCGACTTCTGTGGAGCTAAGGAGAATTGAACTCCTGACCTCCTGCATGCCATGCAGGCGCTCTACCAACTGAGCTATAGCCCCTTGCGGTGTTCCCCCGGGTTTCCCCGGCGGCGACGCCAACTTTACACGGTCCCCCCGGCCCAACACCAAATCGGTTTCGCTTCGCCCGGTTCCGCACGGAATGCCCGCCCTCGCTGGAGGGCCCCCACCTCAGCGCTCACGCCGTCACGAACGAGTAGAAGCGTTTGAGGGTGCAGTGCTCCTCCAGCAGCCGGCCGTAGATCGGCTCCCCCTCGAGTTCCCGGTACGTCTCGATGGGGTCGCCTTTTATGATCAGCGCCCGCGCGCACTCCTCGCACCAGTACTGGTAGTCGGGGTTGATCGGCTCCATGTCGCGGACGATGGGCGTGCCGCTGCCGCACCAGTCGCACTTCCGCCTGTGTGCACCCATCGGTCAGCTCCAGCTGTGGCCGCAGGCCGTGCACACGTAGGAGATCCCGCCGTTGTCGCCGAGCACCTGGGCGACGTGTGCGGAACCGCAGGAGGGGCAGCTGAGACGCGTAGAGGTCCGTCGGGTCGACACCGCTCCGAGGAGGTGGTCGACCTCCTCGAGGATGCTCGCAGGCATCACAACTCCCTCCCGTCGGGCCGCGCCCCCTTCCGGTCGTTTGATTCTGCCACGACCGGACCAATACGGTCAGCGACGCCGTGGTACCGGTAGGGACACGGCTGTACGCCTCGTAGAGGTGTACGTCGGAGAACGCCGCCGCACTCATCGGCGGACGACAAAAGATCCCGCCTCCGCTGAGGGAGACGGGATCTTCACCATGTGGAGCTAAGGAGAATTGAACTCCTGACCTCCTGCATGCCATGCAGGCGCTCTACCAACTGAGCTATAGCCCCTGGCCGCCACATGAAGTGACTTCCTGGTTTCGCTCCGCTCGGCGGGGCGAACAAGAAGAACTTTAGCCTGCGACCTGCCAGAAAGTGAAATCCGGGTCCGGGACGCCGGGTGCGGGTCGCACGGCCGCCGCCGGAGGCCCCGGCGGCGGGCACGGCCGTCCTCAGGTGTCGTCGCCGAGCACCGGCTCCGGCAGGGAGCCGGCGTTGTGCTCCATCAGCCGCCAGCCCCGGGCGCCCTCGCCGAGGACGGACCAGCAGCAGTTGCTGAGGCCGCCCAGGCTCTCCCAGCTGCGCGGGTCCAGGCCGAGCAGCCGGCCGATGGTGGTGCGGATGGTCCCGCCGTGGCTGACGACCACGAGCGTGCCGTCCTCCGGGAGCTTGTCGGCGTGCCGCAGCACCACGGGGGCGGCGCGGTCGGCGACCTCGGTCTCCAGTTCGCCGCCGCCGCGGCGCACGGGCTCGCCGCGCTTCCACGCGGCGTACTCCTCGCCGTACCGGGCGATGATCTCGTCGTGCGTCAGGCCCTGCCAGACGCCCGCGTAGGTCTCCCGCAGGGCCTCGTCGTGGACGACGTGCAGGCCGGTGAGCGCGGCCAGCTCGGCGGCGGTGGCCGCAGCCCGCTTGAGGTCCGAGGCGATGATCGCGTCGGGCTTCAGACCCGCGAGCCGGCCGGCGGACCGGCGGGCCTGGGCGACGCCGGTCCCGGTCAGCTCGACGTCCGTGGAGCCCTGGAAGCGGCGCTCCACGTTCCAGGAGGTCTGGCCGTGCCGCCACAGGACGACGCGGCGGCCCCGGCGCGCGGAGCCGCTCACCTCACCGGTGGTGCTCACCGCCACTCACCTCCCGGCTCGGTCGCCTCCTCGGTCTCCTGGAGCTTGGCGTGCTCGGCGGCCTTGCCGCGGGTGGCCTTGGCGTCCTCGGGGAGGTCCAGCTCGGGGCAGTCCTTCCAGAGCCGCTCCAGGGCGTAGAAGACCCGCTCCTCGCTGTGCTGGACGTGGACGACGATGTCGACGTAGTCGAGCAGCACCCAGCGGGCCTCGCGGTCGCCCTCGCGGCGGACCGGCTTGGCGCCGAGCTCCTTGCCGAGCCGCTCCTCGATCTCGTCGACGATCGACTTGACCTGGCGGTCGTTCGGCGCGGAGGCCAGCAGGAATGCGTCGGTGATGGACAGCACGTCACTGACGTCGTAGGCGACGATGTCGTGCGCGAGCTTGTCGGCGGCCGCCTGGGCGGCGGTGTGGACGAGCTCGATGGAACGGTCGGTTGCGGTCACTGCGTGGCTTTCGGTCGACGGTCGGTTGACCTCCAGGGTCTCACGGACCGCCGGGCGCACCCCACGTCGTGACGCGGGGTGCGCCGGTCCTCACTACGAGCCGGGGTCGTAGTCCTGGCCGAGGACGACCGCCACGCGCGCGTTGCCGGAGATCTTGCCCTTGGTGACGGCGTCGGCGGGCAGGCCCAGGGTCTTGGCGACCTCGGCGGCGTTCTCCTTCTCCGCGGGGTCGGCGTAGACGACCTCGGAGGTCGCCTCGGCGGAGCCGGCGGTGCCGCCCTCCAGGAAGGTGAAGCCGCCGTTGAGCAGCACCACGCGGGCCTTCTCGGTGTCGTCCTTGTCGCCGGTGGCGTTGCGCACGGAGACGGTGACCGCGGCGTCCCGGTCGGGGCTCTTGGCGGTGCCGCCGAGGACGTCCTTGACGACGCTGTCGCTCGCCTCGGCGGTCAGCGTGCCGTCCTCCTCGACGGGCAGCAGCCGGGTGCGGTGGTCGCCGCCCTTGGCCAGGTCGGAGAGCCGGGCGAGGAAGGCGCCGAGGTCCGCGTCGGTGAGCGGCGGCTCGATGATCTGGCCGAGGGTCTGGACGGTGACCGTGGCGGCGTCCGGGTCGGAGGTCATCTTGCGCAGCACCCCGTGCAGCACCTGCCCGAACCGCTCCAGCTGGGCGTCCTGGGCCTCGCCGGGGCCGCGGTGGGTGGCGTAGGCGACGGCCATCTTGCCGCTGAGGGTCTGGCCCTTGCCCTTCCTGACCAGCGGCGCCTCGCCCTTCTTGGCGTTGGGGTCGGGCACGTCGGCGTCGGTGTCGACCTCGATGTTGCCGACCAGGTCGACGAGGGTGAGCAGGAAGGGGGTGTCCAGGCGCCAGGTGCCCTCGATGTCGGTGCCGAGGACGGTGTCGAGGGCGGTCCTGGTGCCCTCGGAGCCGTCGTCCTCGACGGACTTGGCGAGCGTGGTGGTGGTGCCGTCCTCGGCGGTCAGGGCGAGGGAGTTGGGCAGCAGCACGGTGGTGCCCTGCTCGGTGGTGGCGTTGTCGACGAGCAGCGCGGTGGAGGTGCCGCCGTTCTCGGTGTCGTGCAGGTGGACGACGAGCACGTCCCGCTTCTGCGCGCCCGCGGCGGTGGTGGTGCCGGTGTCCGCGTCGGAGGCGGAGAGTCCGGGGAGCTTCCCGGCGTACCAGAGGTAGCCGACGCCGCCGGCGACGACCAGCGCGAACACCACGGTCAGGGCGATGATCCGGCTGCGGGCGCGGCGGCGGGCCTCCTCGCGGCGCTCGGTGCGGTTCTCGGTGAACTTGAGCCAGTCGATGACGTCCTCGGAGCCGTCGTCCGGCTCCTCGACGAAGGCGAACTGCTCGGTGCGGTACTCGGGGGCGGAGCCGTCGTCGTCCCTCGCGTCGTCGGCCGGGCCGGCCTGCCGCGGGATGTGCGCGGTGCGCTCGGGGGCGTGGCCGTGCTGCTCCGGTATGTACGCGGTCTGCTCGGTCACCCGGGGCTGCTGTCCGGTGCCGTCGGGATGCGCGCCCTGCCCGTAGGGGTCGTGGACGGGCTGCTGGTGGCCGCCCGTGGCGTACGGGTCGTAGCCGTAGCCGCCGCCGTTCCCGTACGGGTCGTAGGCGGGCTGCTGGTGGCCGCCGGTCGCGTACGGGTCGTAGCCGTAGTCCTGCTGGGTCTGCCCGCCCTGCTGTCCGTAGGGGTCGTACTGCTGCTGCGTCTGCCGGCCGTCGGTCTGCCGGTAGACCGGCCGGCCGTACTCGTCGTAGCCGACGAGCTCGTACGGGCCCCCGTCCCCGTATCCCGCGTCGTATCCGTCGTTCACCGGTGCCCCTCTCGGCTCACTCGCCGCGATACAGCTGGCGCTTGGCGATGTAGCGCACGACACCGTCCGGCACCAGGTACCAGACGGGGTCTCCCTTGGCGACTCTCGCACGGCAGTCCGTGGAGGAGATGGCGAGGGCCGGGACCTCCACGAGCGAGACTCCGCCCTCGGGCAGGCCGGCGTCGGTCAGATGGTGGCCGGGCCGGGTCACGCCGATGAAGTGTGCCAGGGAGAACAGCTCCTCGCTGTCGCGCCAGGTCAGGATCTGGGCGAGGGCGTCGGCGCCGGTGATGAAGAACAGGTCCGTGTCCGGATTGAGCGCGTTGAGGTCGCGCAGGGTGTCCACGGTGTAGGTGGGTCCGCCGCGGTCGATGTCGATGCGGCTGACCGAGAACTGGGGGTTCTCGGCGGTGGCGATGACCGTCATCAGGTAGCGGTCCTCGGCGGGCGAGACCGCGCGGTGGCTCTTCTGCCACGGCTGGCCGGTGGGGACGAAGACCACCTCGTCGAGGTGGAACTGCGCGGCCACCTCGCTGGCCGCCACCAGGTGCCCGTGGTGGATCGGGTCGAAAGTGCCGCCCATGACGCCCAGACGGCGCTTGCCCCGCGCGACCGGGCCGGTGCCGGGGCCGGTAGGCATGTCCTGCTCTCCCATGCGTGCAGACCCTACCGGCCCGGCCCGTGGGCCCCGTCCGCCAGTGCCCTCGGGGCGAGGACCCGGCGGCTCAGCGGTCGCGGTTGAAGCGGGTGGTGATCCACAGCAGGAGCAGCAGCACGAACAGGGCGCCGCCGCCGGTGAGGTAGGGGCTGAGGCTCTCGTGGTTGCCGCCGTGCTCTCCGCCCTCGGCGGCGAGGGTGACCATCTGGGCAGCGGTGCTGGGGAAGCTCATCTTCGGCAGGACCTATCGCGTGTGGGCGGGATAAAGACGTGCGCTCATCGTATGCGGGCGGGTTCCCGGCGATCACGCCGACTCCGCCGTTGCGGGCGTGCGGCGTCCGGGCGGGGCCCTCCCGGCGCGGGAGGCAACCGTTGCCGGGTGCCCGGTCGTCCTTCCGCGTGGGGCCGCACGGAGCGGCCGTCCCCCCTGCCCGCCGACGGGAATCCCGCCTAGGCTGGGTGCCGCCGCGGGGGAGCGGGGGCCGCACCGGCGACCGCGCAGGTCCATCAGACGCACATGGGGGATACATGTCCGACGGCCACCAGCACAACGGGCACGAGAGGGTGCCCGGCAGGCAGCGCAGGCGTTTCCCGGGAATCTCCTCGCGTGCGTACGAACACCCCGCCGACCGTTCCGCGCTGGTGGCGCTGCGGAAGCTGAGCGGGTTCGACACGGTCTTCAAGGCGCTGAGCGGGCTGCTGCCCGAGCGGAGTCTGCGGCTGCTGTTCCTGTCCGACTCGGTGCGGGTCTCGGACCGGCAGTTCGCGCATCTCAACGACATGCTGCGGGACGCCTGCTACATCCTGGACCTGGAGAAGGTCCCGCCGATGTACGTCAACCAGGACCCGAACCCCAACGCGATGTGCATCGGTCTCGACGAGCCGATCATCGTGGTGACCACGGGTCTGGTGGAACTGCTCGACGAGGAGGAGATGCGGGCGGTCGTCGGGCACGAGGTCGGGCACGCGCTGTCCGGCCACTCGGTGTACCGGACGGTCCTGCTGTTCCTGACGTCGCTGGCGGTCCGGGTCGCCTGGATCCCGCTGGGGAACGTGGCGATCATGGCGATCGTGACCGCGCTGCGGGAGTGGTTCCGCAAGTCGGAGCTGTCCGCGGACCGCGCGGGGCTGCTGGTGGGTCAGGACGTCCAGGCGTCGATGCGCGGCCTGATGAAGATCGCGGGCGGCAACCATCTGCACGAGATGAACGTGGACGCGTTCCTGGAGCAGGCCGAGGAGTACGAGTCGGGCGGGGACCTGCGCGACTCCGTGCTGAAGATCCTCAACGTGCTGCCGCGCTCGCACCCGTTCACCACGGTGCGGGCGGCCGAGCTGAAGAAGTGGGCGGCCTCCCGGGACTTCCAGCGGATCATGGACGGCCACTACCCGCGCCGCGAGGACGACAAGGACGCGTCGGTGCGGGACTCCTGGCGGGAGTCGGCGAGCACCTACGCCGACGAGGTGCGGACCTCCACGGATCCGCTGATGAAGCTGGTCAGCGACATCGCGGGCGGCGCCGGCGACCTGGGCGGCCGGGTCCGCCGCGGCTTCGGCGGTTTCACGGGTCCCAAGCCGGGCCCGTCCCGCCCGGACGGCGACAACGACACGGACCGGAACCCGCCGCGCGACGGCGCCTGAGCATCTGCCTCCGCGCCCGTCACAGCCGGGGCTGCGCCGCGTCCGCCAGGGTGCCGCAGAGGGCCGGGCCGGCGGTGCCGGGCGCGTAGGGATCGGTGCCGGGTGGGGCGGTGTGCGGGGCGCGCTGGCCGGCGAGCAGGGGGTGCAGGCGCGGGGCCGGGTCCAGGGCGCAGGACTGGGGGCCGGCCTGGACGTGCGAGACGACCAGCTCCGCCTGGTGCAGCCGCAGGTCCTCACGGTCGAAGCGGAAGCGCAGCTCGCGGCGGACCGTGAACAGTGACGCCTCCGTGTCCGGGCCCGCGCCGGCCGGGCGGAGCGCGTAGACGACGGTGTGGTCGGTGGTGACCTCCAGCGTCCCGGAGTCGGCCTCGGCGGCCTGGAGGGTGCCCTGGACCCGGATGTGCGGGTCGGCGAGCCGCACATGGGCGGGATCGAAGCGGACGAGCCATCCGGTGACCGCGTGCCGTCCGTCGGCGGCGGGCCGGTCGAGGCTCTCGTCGAACTGCTCCTGCTGGCGGGAGTCGAGCAGCATCCGTACGGCGCGGGTCTCGCGGCCGGTGACCACGGCCGGGTCCAGGGCTGACCGCACGACGTAGTCCCGGGCGGTGAGCAGGGCGGACACCACCTGGTCGTCGGAGAAGTTCGCGGTGCGCCGGGTCGGCGGGAGGGGGACGCCCCCGGCACCCGCGCGGAAGTGGGCGGCGGGGCTGTGCGCGTACAGCTGGTCGACGTCGCGGGAGCCGGGCACCGCCCCCTCGGGGGCGAGGGGCACCACGGTCATCCGTAAGGGTTCCGCGGGCCGCTCGGCGACGGGGGTGCGGTAGGGGTGGCGTACACCCATGTAGACGGCGGTGCCGAAGGCCACGGCGATCAGCAGGACCAGGACGAGGGCCTGCCGGGAGAGGCCGCTGCGGCGGGCCGGCGGGAGGCGGCGCACTGCGGGGGTGTGGTCGGTGATGCGCTCCTGCGCGGAGAATTCCTGGAGCCGGGCAGCGCGCACGAAGGTCTCGTCGAAGACGACGGACCGGTACTCGTCGTCGCCGCCTCGGGGGGCTCCCTCGGGCGTCCCCTCGGGCGGGTCCGAAGGCTCTCCCATACCTTCAGGGTAGGTCTGGCGGGGTGCCGGTAAACGCCCGCCTGGAACCGAACTTCTGACAGGTTCTCACCAAGGCGGAGCAGGGGTCACGGCCCGCCCGTGGGGATCACCGGGACGGTCGGCCGGGAGTGGTCCGCCGACGCGGAGGGCGCCGCGCCGGCGCCCTGGCCGACGCCTGTGGTGGCGGGCGGCGGGGCAGGCTCCTGGCGCTGCGCGGAGCCGCCCCGGTAGACCGCCGAGAAGGCGAGCGCGACCATGCCGATGCCCATCACCAGGGCGAGCATCCAGGCGACCGGGCGGTGCCAGCGGACCTGTCTGCCGTAGGGGGAGCCGTACCCGGCCTCCAGGGCGTCGGCGTCCTCGTCGTCGGGGTCGTGGCCCCCGGCGCGGTAGCCGCCGTAGCCGTCGTCGTGCCGCCGGGAGCGGGCGCGGTGGGCCTCGGCCTCGGAGGCCTCGGCTCTGGCCTGCGCGGCGGCCAGGAGGCGCTCGACGGCGGTCGGCTCGTGCACCGCGGCCGCCTGTACGAAGGCCTCGTCGAAGACCACGGAGGCGAACTCTTCGTCCGACACCCCGCGGTCGTGGTCGTCGTCGGGCTTCCAGCCGTCAGGGAACGGCGTGCCCCCCACGTCCTCCGGCACGCGTCCAGAGTAGACCTGGGGGGTCATTTTGGGCAGACGGTACGGAAATTCGTCCGCCCACCGGACACCGCCCCGCCGGGCCGCACGGGCGGGGCGCGCCCCTCAGCGCCGGGTGTGGCCGTCGCCGGTGACGATGTACTTCGTGCTGGTCAGCTCGGGCAGGCCCATGGGACCGCGGGCGTGCAGCTTCTGCGTGGAGATGCCGATCTCCGCGCCGAAGCCGAACTGGCCGCCGTCGGTGAACCGGGTGGAGGCGTTCACCGCGACCGTGGTGGAGTCCACCAGCTGGGTGAACCGGCGGGCGGCCTGCTGCGAGGTGGTGACGATGGCCTCGGTGTGGCCGGAGGTCCACAGCCGGATGTGCTCGACGGCCCGGTCCAGGGAATCGACCACGGCGGCGGCGATGTCGTACGACAGGTACTCGGTCTCCCAGTCCTCCGTGGTGGCCTCCACGACGGTGGCCCGGGAGTCCTTGGCGTACGCCATCACGCGCTCGTCGGCGTGCACGGTGACCCCGGCGTCGGCGAGGGCGTCCAGCGCGCGGGGCAGGAACTCGGCGGCGATGTCCTGGTGCACCAGCAGCGTCTCGGCGGCGTTGCACACGCCGACGCGCTGCGCCTTGCTGTTGACCAGGATGTCGACGGCCATGTCGAGGTCGGCGTGGGCGTCGACGTAGACGTGGCAGTTGCCGGTGCCGGTCTCGATGACGGGGACGGTGGACTCCTGCACCACCGTGTTGATCAGCGAGGCGCCGCCGCGCGGGATCAGCACGTCGACCAGGCCGCGGGCGCGCATCAGCTCCCGCACGCTGTCCCGGCTCTCCCCGGGGACCATCTGGACGGCGTCGGCGGGCAGGCCCGCGCCGTGCACGGCGTCGCGCAGCACCCGCACCAGAGCGGTGTTGGAGCGGTAGGCGGAGGAGGAGCCGCGCAGCAGGACCGCGTTGCCCGACTTCAGGCAGAGGGCGGCGGCGTCGACCGTCACGTTGGGACGGCCCTCGTAGATGATGCCGACGACGCCGAGAGGCACCCGGACCTGGCGCAGGTCGATGCCGTTGGGCAGGGTCGAGCCGCGGACGACCTCGCCGACCGGGTCGGGCAGCGCGGCCACGTCCCGCACGTCGGCGGCGATGGCGCGGACCCGCTCCGGGGTGAGCGTGAGCCGGTCGATCATGCCCTCGCTGATGCCGGCCTCGCGCGCCTTCGCCACGTCCTGGGCGTTGGCCTCGACGATCTCGCTCGCGCGGACCTCCAGCGCGTCCGCGATGGCGAGCAGCGCGTCGTCCTTGGCGGCGCGCGGCAGCGGCGCGAGGGTGGCGGCGGCGCCCTTGGCGCGGTAGGCGGCCTGGCTGACCGGGGACATCGAGTCGAACGGCGAGAGCGTGGTCATGGAGGGAAGCGTAGTGCGCCCGGGGCGGCGCGGAGGCGTTCGTCCCACACCCCGAGACAGGGACGTTCAGGGGCAAAACGGATGTGACGGGAGAGGTTCCGGGCGTCACGGAAACGGGTGCACCCCGACCGGGGTGGCCGGCACCGGCCCGTGCCCGGCGGCGACGCGGCTGCGGTAGGTGGCCCGGTCGATGACCTCCAGGCCCACGATCTCCCACGGCGGCAGTCCCGCGGTCCTCCGGTGCTCGCCCCACAGGCGCAGCGCCACCGCGGCCGCGTCGTGCAGGTCGCGGGCCTCCTCCCAGTAGCGGATCTCCGCGTGGTCGTCGGCGTAGCGGCTGGTCAGCAGGAACGGGTGGTCGTGTGCGAGCTGCTCCAGCGCCCGCCGTACGTCCGCGACCGGCGCGGGCTCGCCGGAGACGCTGAGCGTGACGTGCCACAGGCGGGGCAGGTCGCGCGCCTCGCCGCCCCGGTGCCGGTCCCCGGCCGCGACGCTGGTCAGGGCGCGTTCCTCACCCGCCGCCCGGGAGCCGCGGCCACCGTGAGGCACCGTCGTCCCGGGGCGCACTCGTCTCACGACGGCCTCCTTCACACGCGGACCGCCCGCACGCCGGGCGGAGGAATTTGTCCCTGCGACAAAGTTGAGCAGGCCGTCGCGGATCGCGGGGCGGTTTCGCGGAACGTCCACCACCGAGGGCCGACGTTTTGGGGCATTACGGTTGCAGGACCACGAGATCGTCCCTGTGTACGACTTCGCGTTCGTACCCGGGGCCGAGCTCCCGCGCGAGTTCGCGGGTGGAGCGGCCCACCAGGAGGGGGATCTCCTTGGCGTCGAAGTTGACGAGCCCGCGGGCCACCGCGCGTCCCTCCCGGTCCCGCAGCTCCACCGGGTCGCCCGCGCTGAAGTCGCCCTCGACGCCGGCGATGCCGGCCGGGAGCAGCGACTTGCGCCCCTGGACGACCGCGCGCACCGCTCCGTCGTCCAGGGTGAGCGAGCCCTGCGGGGTGGAGGCGTGCTGGAGCCACAGCAGCCGGTCGGCGGAGCGGCGCCCGGTGGGGTGGAACCAGGTGCCGGTGTCACCGCCGCCGAGCGCCTCGGCCGCGTGGACCGCGCTGGTCAGCACCACCTGGATGCCCGCGGCGGCGGCGATCCGGGCGGCCTCGACCTTGGTGACCATGCCGCCGGTGCCGACGCCCGCCTTGCCGGCGCTGCCGATCTCCACGTGGGCGAGGTCCTCGGGACCCCTGACCTCCGCTATCCGTGAGGTACCGGGGCGGGACGGGTCGCCGTCGTAGACGCCGTCCACGTCGGAGAGCAGCACCAGCAGGTCGGCGCGGACCAGGTGGGCGACGAGCGCGGCGAGGCGGTCGTTGTCGCCGAAGCGGATCTCGTCCGTGGCGACCGTGTCGTTCTCGTTGACGACCGGGAGGGCGCCCATCGCGAGCAGCTTGTCCAGGGTGCGGGAGGCGTTGCGGTGGTGGGCGCGGCGGCTCATGTCGTCGCTGGTCAGCAGCACCTGGCCGACGCGGACGCCGTAGCGGGCGAAGGAGGCGGTGTAGCGGGCGACGAGCAGGCCCTGGCCGACGCTGGCGGCGGCCTGCTGGCGGGCCAGGTCGCGGGGGCGGCGGCGCAGTCCCAGCGGGGCGAGCCCGGCGGCGATGGCGCCGGAGGAGACGAGGACGATCTCCCGCTCGCCGCCCACCCGTCTCCCGCCGCCACCCTCGACCGAGGCCTTGGGGGCCGCCCCCTCTTTCCTGGTCTTGGCGAGGACGTCCACGAGCGCGTCCACGCGGTCGGCGTCCAGACCGCCCGCGGCGGTGGTCAGCGACGAGGAGCCGACCTTGACGACGATCCTGCGCGCCTCGCCCACGGTCTGCCGTGCCCCTGCCACTGTGCCGTCGCCCCTCACGTCGATCGTTCCGCCCGGCAGGCAATCTACGCGAAGTACGTCGAAGGACGCTCGGCGGTCCAGCCTCCGGACACCGCGCCGGACACCGCCCGGCGGCCCGCGGGACGTCGTACTCCGTCCGTGCGAACCGGGGTGTGGACACCTGTGCGACGGCACCTGGCCTGCGGCGGCGCGACACGCGCGTGTCGTCTGCAGGCCGACTGCAGTTAACCCCAGCGCACGTCCCTCACGACCCTGGAGTGACCGCAGTGCCCCTACCCACGTCCCGTCGGCGGTGCAGGGCGGGTATCCGCCGGCCCCGCCTCCCGCTGCTCCGCGCGCCCGGCCGCCCCGCGCTCGCCACGCTCCTCACGGCGTCCGTCCTGGCCGGTGCCTACGTGGTGCAGGCCGTGGCGGCGCTGGTTCCGCACGTGCCGCTGCTGCTGGCCGCCACCGCCCTCTCGCTGGCCGTGGAGGGCGTGCTGTACCGCTGGCAGCGGGGGGTTCCCGCGCTGTTCGCCAAGGCGCACGCGGACGTCACCGTCCGCCATGTGCTGCGCGACCTGCTGCTGGTGGTGGGCCTGCTGCGGCTCGGCGAGCAGCACCGCGAGACGCAGTACGCGCCGCTGCTCGCCGGTCTGCTGCTGTGTTACGCCCTGCACTGCGCCATTCAGGCGGTGTCCGTGCTGGTGCGCCGCACCCGCACGCTGCCGGTGGTGACCCGCAACATCGACGCCTCCGCGCTGCGCCTGTCCCCCGCCCCGCCCGCCCTGCTGCGCCGCCCAGGGCACCGGCTGCCGGTGTTCGGGCTGCCCGCGACGGCCGGGCTGACGGCGACGGCGGTGACGGACGACGCGCGGTGCGCGGCGGCCGGGATCGCCCTGTCGCTGGGGCTCGCGCTGGGCGGTCTGGTCGCGCTGTCGCTGCGGCTGCTGCCCGGGAGGCGCCCGGCCGGCGAGCAGGAGGTGCTCGCCTGGTTCGACGCCTGGCTGGCCGAGTACCGGCCCACCGTAGGGCTGTACTTCTCCGGCGGGCCGTCCTCCGTCTACCAGGCGGGGATGTGGCTGGAGCCGCTGGCCCGGCTGGACGGCCGGCCGCTGATCGTCCTGCGCGAGCGGTACATGGTGTCGCGGATCCCGGCGACCGACATCCCGATCGTGTGCCTGCCGAAGGTGCCGACGCTGATGCGGCTGGAGCACTCCACGCTCCAGGTGCTCATCCACCCGTCCAACTCCGGGAAGACCTCGCAGGTGCTGCGCATCCCCACGATCAAGCACGCGTTCGTCAACCACGGGGAGAGCGACAAGCTGTCGTCCTGCAACCCGTACGCGAAGGCGTACGACGAGGTGTGGGTCGCGGGTCCGGCGGCGCGCGAGCGGTACGCGCTGGCCGAGGTCGGGGTCGAGGACAAGGACGTGGTGGAGATCGGCCGCCCGCAGCTGGACGCGGTCCGGCCGTACGCGGGGCCGCCGGCGGGCTCGTACGTCACCGTGCTGTACGCGCCGACCTGGGAGGGCTGGGACGGCAACCCGGGCAACACCTCGGTGATCGCGGCCGGCGAGAACCTGGTGCGGGCGCTGCTCGCGGACCCGGGCGTGCGGCTGCTGTACAAGCCGCACCCGCTGACCGGCTCGGTGGACCCGCGCGCGGGCGCCGCGGACCGCCGCATCCGGGAGCTGATCCGCGCGGCCGGCCGGACTCGCTCCGGTCCGCGCCCCGCCGCGTCGGACGAGCTGGCCGCCCGCACGGCCGAGCTCGACCGGCTGACCGCCGCGGAGTTCCGAGAGGGCGCCGACCAGGCGGAGCGGATGCTCGTCCAGTCCGCTCCCCCGGCGGGCCGCGCGGAGGCGGTGGCACGGGCGACCGAGGCCTGGGAGGCGGCGTACTGGGCGTCGCTGCCGGAGTGGGAGCACCAGGTCGTCGTGGACGCCCGCCCCTCGCTGTACTCCTGCTTCGACGTGGCCGACCTGCTGATCAGCGACGTGTCGAGTGTGATCAGCGACTTCCTGGCGAGCGGCAAGCCGTACGCGGTGACGAACACCGGCGGCCTCACCGAGGAGACGTTCCGCACCCGGTTCCCGACGGTGGCGGCGGCTACCGTCCTCACCCCGGACGCGACGGGCGTGCCGGCCCTGCTGGAGACGGTCCGGCACCCGGAGAAGGACGGTCTGGCCGGGGAACGCGCGGAGCTGCGCCTGCGCCTGCTGGGCCCGTCCGAGCCCTCGTCCCAGGAACGCTTCGCGGAGGCCGTACGCGCCCTGGGCGCGGCCGCCGCGACGCACAGGGCCCGGATGACCGGCAGGGCGACGGCGGGGGTCCCGGCCCCCCGCCAGGTCCGGCCGGCGCCCGCCCGGATCACGCTGCCCGCGCCGGAACGGCCGGGGCAGCTCGCCTGAGGCCGGTCAGTCCCTGCGGGGCATGATCAGCAGGACGTCGCCCACGGACCGTTCGTCGGTGGAGTCGGACGGCGTGGTGAGCACCGCGCCGTCGACCACCATCGTGGTGGAGCCGCCGCCGTCGAGGCTGAGGGCCTCGCGCAGCCCGAGCGTCCTGGCGACCTCGGCGCTTTCCAGGACGCTGAGCCCGAGGGCGTCGGCGGTGCGGCCATGGGCTGTGACCAGCACGGTGCGGCCGTCCGCGTCCGTCCCGGCGAACGTGCGCGGATTCCGCTTGTGCGCCCAGCCGTAGTAGAAGCTCGGGTCGTCCCGGCGCACCATGCCGTCGGTGGCGGGGGTGACGTGGATCCGGCCACCGCGGACGAGTTCCGGGCCGCCGTTCAGCACGTCGGTCCCGGGCACCGGCTCGACCCGGCGTCCGCGCGGGTCCAGCAGGGCCGTCTCCAGGCGCAGGCTCTCCCCGATCACGGCGAGGTCCGTCAGCTCGGCGACGCGACGCCCGGTCGCCTGGACCGAGCTGCCGTCCTCCGGGAGCGGTCCGCCTCTCGGTGAGCGCAGTTCGACGACCCGGTCCTCGGCGTCCAGTACCGCCTCCAGCCCTTCGCCCTCCGGCGTGCGCTGCCCGTAGTGGGGTGTGAAGGCGACGAGTTCGTCGTCGTTGGTGCAGGTCACGTCGTGCAGCGGCAGGGAGGTGGGGGTGTCGTCCGCGAAGCCGCCGCAGTTGCGTATCAGACCCGGCACCCGGTTGAGGCCGGTCAGCCGCAGAGAGGTGTCCCCGCCGACGGCGTGCCCCTCCCAGGTGTACCGGGTGATCTCCGTCCCCCGCCCGTCGGCGTGCACCACCAGGCTGGGGCGCCCGCCCACCGGCTCGCTCAGCAGACGCCCGTCGTACACGCCCGTGCCGGCCGGGTCCCCGGGCGCGCCCGCGTCGGGGTCGAAGACGAAGTACCCGGCGTTCACCGCGGCGACGGCACCGGCCTCCTCCGCCAGTTCGCTGGTCGTCTCGATGTTCTCCAGGTCCGCGCCGTACGACGCCCGGAGGCTGCCGCGGAACCGGCGGGGATCGATGGTGAGCACGTCGAGGCGCCACGGGCCCTCGGCCGTGACGTCACTGTCCCAGCCCGTGTACACGACGGTCCCCGTGTACCCGGCCGCCTTCAGCCTGGCGCGCTCGGACTTCGCGGCGGACTGCGAGCCGAACGATCCCACGCGGACCCGCCAGCCGAGGGTGCCTCCGGCGTAATCGGCCACCTCGGGTGTCGTCACCTGCTCGACCCGGGGCCGGAAACCGTCCCGCTCCAGGTCACCGGCCCACTCGTCGGCGCTCGGCCTGTCCTTCAGGACGGTCGGCGGCGCGTCGGGGTCCGGTGAGGTGTGGCCGCCCGGGACGGCGACCTCGACCGTCCAGCGCAGGGCCGGGTCCTTGGCGCCGCGGACGATGCGGGTGAGGGTGACGCCCGGCTGAACGGTCCGCGTGGTGCGGATCTCCTTCAGGCCTGAGGGGCCCAGCGGCAGGGCGTTCTCCCCCTGGTTCGCGGCCGAGGACGCCTGGAGCGACGGCACGTTCACCATGACGACGACGCCGACGGCCAGGGCGAGGCCCGCACCGCACAGTCTCTTGATCATTGACACCAACTGGAGGAAGAACGAACGGGTCCGTGTCCCTGCGACGGCACGGGGCCGACGCGACAACGGTGGAGGACGGCCGTCACCGGACGGATCCGGGCAGCACTCATCCGCGTGACGGGAACGTGAAGGTTCCTCGACGGAAGCAAGATCATATGGGTGGCTCGTGCAAGCACCGAGGTCGGGGGTGGTCAGCCCCGCGGAGAAGGGCTCACCGAGCAGAACGGCGGGTCGCCGCGTGTGTGGACGCGCGGCGACCCGCCGGGGGTTCGGGCGGTGCCGTCAGGTGCGCTCGAAGGAGCTCGGGTACGGGAAGTACCACTCCAGGAAGTCGTGGACGTAGGAGCGTACGTAGTCGCGGCGCTCGGGGGCCGTGTCCACGTCGTTGAGGCAGAAGAAGTCGTAGCCGCGGCGCGCCTTGAGGGACTCGACGCGCTCCTCCAGGTGGGGCTTGCCGACGTCGACGTAGCGGTACTTGAACTTCGCCGGGACGGCGCGGCCGGTGAGCAGCGCCAGGTGGTGGTGGAAGGAGGTGGCCGGCGCCACGTCCTCGATCGACCGGAACCGGGACCGCATGGTCCGCTCGATCGCCTCCGGGTAGTCCCGCTCCAGATCGGTCAGCACGTCCCGGCGCTGGGGATGCGGGGTGTGCAGGAACTTGTGGGTGATGGACACCCCGTAGGTCCCCTCCAGCAGCCGGCGCACGTTCCGCCCGGCGGAGTTGGGGGCGGAGGCCTGCGGGTGCGGGGCGCCGACGCCGATCTGGTAGGTCGAGAAGGGCAGCCGGGCGACGCCGCTGGCGTGGAAGAAGTGCTGCGGGGTGACGCTGCGGCCGACGAACACGTCGTCGTTGAAGTACAGGTAGTGGTCCGAGAGGCCCGGGATGTGGTGCAGCCGCGTCTCGATGGCGTGCGAGTTGAAGACCGGCAGGACGCCCTCGGGGAAGATGTCCCTGTGGTCCACGACCGTGACGCCGGGCGCCTCCGGGTCGAGCCACTGGGGGGTCTGGCCGTCGGTGACGATGTACACGTGTCGCACGAAGCCGGCGTACATCTGGAGGGAGCGCAGGGAGTACTTCAGCTCGTCGTGGCTGGTGTAGCGGGACTCGCCGACCTCGCGGGCGGCGATGCCGGCGTCTCCGTCGCCCCGGTACTTCCGGCGCTTCGCGCGCAGTTCGGGGTCCTGGCCGTCGACCCAGGTGTAGACGACGTCGATGGGGAAGGTGACGTCCTCCACCGTGGTCACGGTGAACGGCGCGAAGGTGGGGTGGTCCCGCCCGCCGACCGTGACCTTCGCGGGCGTCTGCTCCGCGGTCGGCACCACGTCGGCCACGCGGTTGCGGCGCGGCGCCACGAGGGAGTCGGCCAGCACGTCGGCGGAGGCCTGCGGCGACACCCGTGCCAGCTCCGCCTGCGCCCGCGGACCCGCGAGCACGTCGGCGCCGTCCTGCCAGAACTCCACGTCGCAGCCCAGCTGCGGACCGCCCAGGACCTGCCCCGCGGGGCCCAGCCGCACCACGCCGAACCGCATCACGGGGG
>BMTH01000002.1:677662-684389 GCA_014649575.1 Streptomyces griseoincarnatus
GCGCGTCGGCGACCAGCGCCAGGTTGTCCGCGGCGGCGCCGGCCGCCGTGAACCCGTCGACCATCCGCCCCCACAGCGGCTCGCCGTCGAACGAGACCTGACGCACACCCGCGTCGGACCGCAGCAGGCCCTGCCGCTGCCGCGTGACCCGCAACAACCACGCCCGGCGCTTCTGCGCCTGCATCGCGCTCTTGGTGCGCGACTTCAGACTGCTTCCGATGCGGGTACGCACACTCACTTCAATCCCAAACCTTTCGGCGAGTCCCGACGTGGCCTACATGACGGAGGCATCAAGGCGACCAGCGGCAACGAGCGCTGTACCCCCATACGGCGCCACACGCGGAGCGCTCGAGGCTCCTCCAGGGTCAAGCCGCAGGGGGGAAGTTTACAGCAACGGTGTCACATTCCTGTTCGATGACATGGGCCGCCACGACGGACGGAGTTCACACTTTCGTTGCCTGCGTTTGCGACCGTCAATTCCGGCCCTTACATCTCCCGTAAGGGTATTCTTCGGACTTATCCGTCCCTCTTGAGATTCCGACCGATCACGATCGCCCGGCGATCAAATTCGTGACGTAGCACACACTCGCGTTTGAGCGCAGAGTGTTCGGGCGAGCATGCAGACTTACGGTCATGCGTGTACCTTCACTCCCCGAAGTCCGCCGCCTCACGGAAAAAGAGCGAGACGCCTGGTGGACCGTGCTCCTGGTCGACCCCGTCGCCACTCCTCTTGTCCGCTGGACCGCCATGTGGACACGGGTGACCCCGAACCAGATCACCTGGGCCGCCCTGGTGCTCGGCATCGGGGCCGCGGCCTGTTTCGCACAGGGTGACTGGCAGTGGCTGGTGGCCGGAGCCGTCGTCTATCACGTCAGCTTCATCCTGGACTGCATGGACGGGAAGCTCGCCCGTCTGACGGGGAAGGGCTCGGCGTTCGGCGCCTGGCTCGACTACATCTTCGACCGCGTCCGTGTGCTGGTGTGCGCCATCGCCCTGATGGGCGGGCAGTACCAGCGGACGGAGGACGTCACCTACATATGGCTCGCCGTGGCCGTGGTGTTCCTCGACATGCTCCGCTACATGGACGCGCTGGAGATATGGAAGGTCCGCCTGAACATGCGGCGGCGCCAGCGTGAGCGCGCCGAGGAGCTGGGCCTGATCGACACCTCCCAGGACAACGGCGCGGACGACGAGGCCGACGACACCCCGGTGAAGGGCACCGCCAAGGTCCCCGCCCAGCCGACGGCCGGCGACGCCTCCGCGGCCGCCGCCACGGCCCCGGCCGCCCCCGCGCACGTGGTGCCCCCGGCCAAGACCTTCATCACGCGCCTGCCCGGTTACGTGCGTCTGCGCGACTTCCTCGTCAGCCACCGGATCCGCATCCACCTGTTCAGCGGCATCGAGTTCCAGATGACGATCTTCATCGTCGCGCCGCTGCTGGGCTCGGTCTTCTGGCCGACGGTCGCCGCGGGCGCCCTGCTCCTCGCCTTCGAGGTGCTCGTGGTCTACCGCCTCCTCCTGGCCACCCGCGCCTTCCAGCGCACCATGGCCCGGTACGACCGCCTGGAGGCGGAGATGAAGTCCGAGACGTCCAGCCCGTCGGAGCAGGCCACGCTGGTCTGAGAGGGAGCAGCCCTCCCCGCGGACAGGATCCCGGTGCCGGAGTCCGTCCAGTCGCTCGACAGGAGTTCACGGAGCGGCTGGGCGTGTCCCGGGGCGGGACTCCCCCGCACTTCCCGGGCAGCGTGAATTCCGTGGTGCGGGATCTCCTCGAGAAGGACACGGAATTCGACCGGAACGTCCACGCGATTCCGCCTCCGCGTGTCGTCCTCGGCAGAGTGCGCCAACCCGGCGCAGGATCTCACTTGTTACGACAATGCGACAGAAGATGCGACGGCTCCCGGTCTGAGCGGAGATACGCTCAAGCGTCGGACTCCGCGTCGATCACCCGGAGTCGGCAGGTCCCGGCGGCGCCTGGCCCCGGACCGTGTCGCAGACTTCTCACGTCTCGCAGACGCTCCCCGAACAAGGAGAATCCCCGAATTGTCCGCCCGCGATCTCGCGTCCCCACCGCGGCCGTCAGCAGATGGTGCCCCGTCCGTCCCCCACACGCGGGGCGGCTCCCCCGCACCGCCGTCCGCCGGCAGGCCCGCCCCCGCCGGGGGCGGTGCCGGACTGAGGCTGGACATCCAGGGACTGCGCGCCGTCGCGGTCACGCTCGTGGTGGTCGCCCACGCGGGTGTGTCGTCCCTGGCCGGCGGCTTCGTCGGCGTGGACGTCTTCTTCGTCATCTCCGGCTTCCTCATCACCTCGCTGATGCTCCGCGAGTGGAAGCGCGAGGGCCGGATCTCGCTGGGCCGCTTCTACGCCCGCCGGGCCATGCGCCTGCTGCCCGCCTCCACGCTGGTCGTCATCGCGACGCTGGCCGGGTCGTGGCTGTTCCTGGGCCCGCTGCGGTTCGCGGACTACGCCAAGGACGCCATCGCCTCCGCCTGGTACGTCGTCAACTTCCGCCTGGCCGACACGGGCACCGACTACTTCAACACGGACGTGCCGCCCTCGCCGTTCCAGCACTTCTGGTCGCTGGCGGTGGAGGAGCAGTTCTACCTGATCTGGCCCGTCCTGCTGATCGTCGCACTGAAGATCTTCCGGCGCCGCGCCCTGCTGGCGATCCCGCTGCTGGCCCTCGCCGCCGCGTCGTTCGCCGTGAACCTGCACCTCACCGAGACGTCCCCGTCCTGGGCCTACTTCGGCTCGCAGGGCCGCGTCTGGGAGCTGGCGGTGGGCGCCCTGCTGGCGCTGGTGGCGCACCGGCTGGACGACATCCCGCGCCCGGTCGCCGCGGTCCTCAGCTGGGCCGGCCTGGCCGCCATCGCCTACGCGGCGGTGGCCTTCGACGACCACACCGTCTTCCCCGGCCACAACGCCGTGATCCCCGTGCTCGGCGCCGCCGCAGTGCTGGCCGGCGGTGCGGCGGGCGGCCGGTACGGCGCGGGCCTGGTGCTGTCGCTGCGTCCCGCCGTGTGGGTCGGCGGCGTCTCCTACGCCTGGTACCTGTGGCACTGGCCACTCATCGTCATCGTGCCCGCGGCCGCCGGGTTCGGCGAGCACGAGGGCCCGCTGCGGCTGATCGCCGCCCTGGGCGGTCTGGTGCTGGCCTGGCTGACGCTGAAGCTGGTCGAGGACCCGATGCGGTTCCACCGGGCGTTCAAGGCGCACGCGGGCCGTGGCCTGTCGCTGGGCCTCGGTCTGTCGGCGGTCGCGGCGGTGGCCGCGCTCGTCGCCACGCAGTTCCCGCCGAGCCTGTCCTCGGGCGGCGCCCAGCAGAACACCACGGAGGCGATCGCCCAGGCGCCCGACCCGCAGGCGGCGCTGACCCGGCTGCTGCAGGACCCGGCGGACAAGATGCCGTCCAACCTCTCGCCGAACGTGCACGACGTGGCGTACAAGCGGACGGCCGTCTACAACGACGACTGCGCGCTGACCATGTCGGACGAGAAGCAGACGCAGCCGTGTCTGTACGGCGACAAGGACGGCGACCGCAGCGTGGTGCTGTTCGGCGACTCGCACGTCGCGCAGTGGTTCCCGGCGTTCGACGCGATCGCCCGCGAGCACGGCTGGAAGCTCTACTCGTTCACCAAGAACGCCTGCAAGATCTCCCAGATCACCATCGCCTACAACAACGGTCCCTACTCGTCCTGCGACGACTGGCGTGAGGTGACCATCGACAAGATCCGCGCGATGGAGCCCGAACTGGTCGTCACCTCCAGCTCCAACTCCGCGAAGCTGTGGGGCGAGGGCGACACCGCCACCGAGTGGGGCAAGGGGCAGGCCGAGACGTACCGGATCCTCCAGCAGGGACGTACCCGCGTGCTCACGCTGCTGGACAACCCCTGGCCGAAGAACAACGCGGTGGACTGCGCGGTCGCCAACCCGGACGACCTGTCCGAGTGCGCCAACACGCTGTCCGAGTCCGACAAGCAGCCCTCGGTGACCAAGGCGATCCGCGAGGCGGCGGCCGCCGAGGACGTAACGGTCATCGACCCGTCCCCCTGGGTCTGCGCCCCCTCCGGCAACTGCCCGGTCGTGGTGGGCAACACGCTGGTGTACCGGGACTACGGCCACCTGGCGGACGCCTACGTCGAGGCCCTGACCCCGGTGGTGGAGGAGCGGCTGCTGCGGCTCTTCGGGGCGGATCTGAGCCGGACGCCCGGCAACTGAGCCACCGCGCGCACCGAGAAGGGCCCGTTCCGTTCGGAACGGGCCCTTCTCGGTGCGCGCGTCGTGCGATCGCTGCGCCGGCCGGACTAGAACGGCTCGAAGCCGTCGAACTCCCGCTCCGCCTCGTCGCGCTGGGCGTCGCGGTCGCGCCGGCGCTGGGCGGCCGGGCGGGGCGCCTCGAAGCGGTGGTCCTCACCGCGGCGGCCGAGCATCTCCGCACCGGCGCTGACGGACGGCTCCCAGTCGAAGATCACGGCGTTGTCCTCGGGGCCGATGGCGACGGCGTCGCCGCCGCGCGCGCCCTCCTTCATCAGCTGCTCCTCGACACCGAGGCGGCCCAGCCGGTCGGCGAGGTAGCCGACGGCCTCGTCGTTGTTGAAGTCGGTCTGGCGCACCCAGCGTTCGGGCTTCTCGCCGCGCACGCGGAACACCAGCTCGCCGCCGGCCTCCTCGCGGGTGACCGTGAAGCCGGTGTCGTCGACCGCCTTGGGACGGATGACGATGCGGGTCGCCTCCTCCTTCGGCCTGGCCGCGCGCGCCTTGGCCACCAGGTCGGCGAGCGCGAAGGACAGCTCGCGCAGACCGGTGTGGGCCACGGCGGACACCTCGAAGACGAGGTAGCCGCGCTCCTCCAGGTCCGGGCGGACCATGTCGGCGAGGTCCTTGCCGTCGGGCACGTCGATCTTGTTGAGGACGACGAGCCGCGGCCGGTTGTCCAGGCCGCCGTACTGGCGCAGCTCCTCCTCGATGACGTCGAGGTCGGAGACGGGGTCGCGGTCGGACTCCAGGGTGGCGGTGTCCAGCACGTGCACCAGGACGCTGCACCGCTCGACGTGGCGCAGGAACTCCAGGCCCAGGCCCTTGCCCTGGCTGGCGCCGGGGATCAGGCCGGGGACGTCGGCGATGGTGTAGACGGTCGAACCGGCGGTCACCACACCGAGGTTGGGCACCAGGGTGGTGAACGGGTAGTCGGCGATCTTCGGCTTGGCGGCGCTGAGCACGGAGATCAGGGACGACTTGCCGGCGCTGGGGTAGCCCACGAGGGCCACGTCGGCGACGGTCTTCAGCTCCAGGACGACGTCGCGCAGGTCGCCCGGCTCGCCGAGCAGCGCGAACCCGGGCGCCTTGCGCCGCGCCGAGGCGAGGGCGGCGTTGCCGAGCCCGCCGCGGCCGCCCTGGGCGGCGACGAAGGAGGTGCCGTGGCCGACGAGGTCGGCGAGCACGTTGCCCGCCTTGTCGAGCACCACGGTGCCGTCCGGCACCGGCAGGACCAGGTCCTGGCCGTCCTTGCCGGAGCGGTTGCCGCCCTCGCCGGGCTTGCCGTTGGTGGCCTTGCGGTGCGGCGAGTGGTGGTAGTCGAGCAGCGTGGTCACGGACTGGTCGACGGTGAGGATCACGTCGCCGCCACGTCCGCCGTTGCCGCCGTCGGGGCCGCCGAGCGGCTTGAACTTCTCGCGATGGACGGAGGCACAGCCGTGACCTCCGCTACCCGCGGCGACATGCAGTTCGACGCGGTCCACGAAGGTGGTCATGGAATGTGCCTCCAGCTACTACGGGGTTGTGTCTCTTGGGTAACACGCGAAAGGCGGACCCGCTTCCCGTCGGGAAGTGAGGTCCGCCTCGCGAAAGTGTCCGATCAGGCGACCGGAACGATGTTCACGACCTTACGGCCACGGTGGGTGCCGAACTGCACCGCACCGGCCTGCAGCGCGAACAGGGTGTCGTCGCCGCCACGGCCGACGCCGGCGCCCGGGTGGAAGTGGGTGCCGCGCTGGCGGACCAGGATCTCGCCCGCGTTGACGGCCTGACCACCGAAGCGCTTCACGCCGAGGCGCTGGGCGTTGGAGTCACGACCGTTACGGGTGGACGATGCGCCCTTCTTGTGTGCCATCTCTCCTCAGTCCCTTACTTCGCAGCCGCGGGGATCTCAGTGACCTTGATCGCCGTGTACTGCTGGCGGTGGCCCTGACGACGGCGGTAGCCGGTCTTGTTCTTGTAGCGCAGAATGTCGATCTTCTGGCCCTTGTGGTGGTCCACGACCTCGGCCTGGACCTTGATGCCGGCCAGCACCCACGGGTCGCTGGTCACGGCGTCGCCGTCGACGACGAGCAGGGTCGAGAGCTCGACCGTGTCGCCGACCTTGGCGGTGGAAATCTTGTCAACCTCGACGATGTCGCCGACAGCAACCTTGTGCTGGCGACCACCGCTGCGCACGATGGCGTACACGCGGATCTCACTCTCACTCGAAGAACGGCACCCCCGCAGGCCAGTCGCCCACGCGCATACGCGGGCGACCTCTCCCGGTCGCGGCCCGCGTCCGGGAGGAAGAGGTTTACGGGGATGTGGCGGTCCCGATGGACACGCCGACGGTCAAGGTTACGGGGCCGGAGCCACGGGGGTCAAACCGGACCCCCGTGCGCCCGCGCCGCTCAGCGACCGGCGACGATCTCCCGTCCGCGGGCGAGGTCGTCGTGGTTGTCGATCTCGACCCACCGGACGTCGCCGA
>BMTH01000003.1 GCA_014649575.1 Streptomyces griseoincarnatus
TGTTAAGCACGCCGCCAGCGTTCGTCCTGAGCCAGGATCAAACTCTCCGTGAATGTTTACCCGTGATCGGGTGCACACATCACGAGAGCGGAACATCGGGAGGAATAATCCCGACGTTCACAGCGTCCTCGCTGTGTTTTTTCAAAGGAACCTCGACCATCCGAAACCGGATGGACGGGGTATCAACATATCTGGCGTTGACTTTTGGCACGCTGTTGAGTTCTCAAGGAACGGACGCTTCCTTTGTACTCACCCTCTCGGGCTTTCCTCCGGGCGCTTCCCTTCGGTCTTGCGTTTCCGACTCTATCAGATCGTTTTCTCGACCTGACCCCCAGTCAGCGGGGTCTGTCTTTCCGGCCGTTGCGGGCCGTTCCGACGTCTCAAACCTTAGCGGACTCTCTCCCTGTTTCCCAAATCGAGGGTGTGGAATTGAATTCAGGCATGCGGACACGCCGAAATCGGTCCCACTGGGAGGTCGTGCTCGGGTTTGGTTGCCGCTTTCGCGGCGGAAGTGCTGCCGGAGAACCGTTACGGCCCCGTGGCAACCCGAAGAACTTTACGGATCGCGCGAGGCCGCGTCAAGTGCCCCAGCCCAAGATCTTTCAGTCCAGGTCGGTCAGGCGTCCGCCGGCGTCGGGCTGGGCGTCCTCCACCCTGCGGAGCAGGCGCGTCAGCACCTCACCGAGGGCGGTCCGCTCCTCCGCGCTGAGGTCCTGGAGGAGGTCCGCCTCGAAGACGGTGGCCATCCGCATGGCCTCCTGCCACTTCTCCCGGCCGGCCGGGGTGAGCTCGACGATGACGCGTACCCGGTTGTTCTCGTCCCGCTCCCTGGTGACCAGACCCTCGGCGACCATCCGGTCGATCCGGTGGGTCATGGCGGCCGGGGTCAGACCCAGGCGCTTGGCGAGGTCGCTGGGGCCCATCCGATAAGGGGCGCCGGAGAGGACGAGCGCCTTGAGGACCTCCCAGTCGGCGTTGGTGATGCCGAGCTCGGCGGTCTGGCGGCCGTAGGCGACGTTCATGCGGCGGTTGAGCCGGGACAGCGCGTTGACGATCTTCTCGACCTGGGGGTCGAGGTCCTGGAACTCGCGCTGGTACGCGGCGATCTGCTCTTCGAGGGTCGGCTCTTCCACGCCGGGGGTGTCGGCCATGCCCGCAGTATGGCACGCCCCTTCTTTGCCTTGAAGTCCTTCTCTGTGTACTCTTTAGCTTCGAACTTTAGCTTCTAAGTCTTCACTCCTAACTAGTGAGAGAGGTGAACGTGACCAGGGCGATGGGCGCAGCGATGCGCCGGATCCACGTGGGCAACGCACTCAGCGCTTTCGGGCTGGGCTTCACGGTCCCGTACCTGTACGTCTATGTGGCGCAGGTGCGCGGGCTGGGGCCGATGACGGCGGGGATGGTCCTGGCCGTCTTCGCCGTGGCCGCGCTGATCGTGCTGCCGCTGGCCGGACGGGCGATCGTCCGGCGCGGCGCCCTGCCGGTGCTGCTCTCCGCCCTGCTCACCGCCGCGATCGGCTCGCTCAGCCTGGGGCTGTCGGCGAGCGCCGCGACCGTGCTGCTGTCCGCGGCGGCGCTCGGCGCGGGACAGGCGGTCATGCAGCCGGCCCTGGCCACGATGATCGTGGACTGCTCCGGTCCGGAGACCCGGTCGCGCGCGTTCGCCATGCAGTTCTTCCTGCAGAACCTCGGGCTCGGCGTCGGCGGCCTCATCGGCGGCCACCTCGTCGACCCGAGGAAAGCGGGCTCGTTCACCCTCCTCTTCGCCATCCAGGCGGTGATGTTCCTGCTGCCGGTCGTGGTGATGTCCACGGTGCGGATGCCGCGCTCGCCGCGGATCGACGGCACGCCCGCGCAATCGGCCAAGGGCAGCTGGAAGCAGCTGCTGGGCAACCGGGCCATGGTGCAGCTGTGCGTGCTGGGCTTCGTGCTGTTCTTCGCCTGCTACGGCCAGTTCGAGTCGGGCCTGAGCGCGTACGGCGTGGAGGCCGCCGGGATCTCCACCTCCACGCTGGGGACGGCGCTGGCGGCGAACACGCTGGTGATCGTCGTCGCGCAGTTCGCGGTGCTCCGCTTCGTGGAGCGGCGGAAGCGGTCGCGTGTGATCGCGTCCGTGGGTCTGATCTGGGCCGTGGCGTGGGCCGTGGCCGGGTACGCGGGGCTGGGTGGTGCCAGTCAGGAGATGGCGACGGCGGCGTTCGTCTCGACGTACGCGCTGTTCGGGCTCGGGGAGGCGATGCTGTCGCCGACGCTGGCGCCGCTGGTCGCCGACCTGGCGCCGGCCGGGATGGCCGGTCAGTACAACTCGGCGTTCGCCCTGGTGAAGCAGCTCGCGCTGGCCGTGGGTCCGGCGGTGGGCGGGCCGATGGCGGCCTCGCTGCACGCGCCGTACATCGTGGTGTTCCTGCTGTTCTCGCTGGGGATCACCGTGCTGGCCCTGCGGCTCGGGCGCCGGCTCACCGCCGTGCAGGACCAGCCGTCGGCCGCGGGCAGCCGGGTCGTGGCGCAGGGCGGTACCGAACAGGCGCCGGCTCCGGCCTGACCGCGCGCGTCAGACGCCGACGTCGGCGGTCTTCGGCAGCAGGAACTCGCACCAGACGGCCTTGCCGCCGCCCGGGGTGCGTCTGCTGCCCCAGGCGGAGGCGATCGTCGCGACGATGGCGATGCCCCGGCCGGACTCGTCGCCGGGCTCCGCGCGGCGGCGCCTGGGCAGATGGTCGTCGCCGTCGGTCACCTCGATGATCAGACGGCGGTCGGTGCGGCGCAGGCGCAGGCGCATCGGGGGTGTGCCGTGCTGGAGGGAGTTGGCGACCAGTTCGCTGGTCGCCAGCACGCCGAGGTCGTGCAGCTCGGCGGGGAAGCGCCAGCTGGTCAGGACTCCGGACGCGAAGGCACGCGCGCGGGGCGCCGCCTCGACCCCGCCGAGCAGTTCCAGCGCGGCGTTGCGGAACAGCTCGCGGTCCGGGCCGGAGCGCGCCGGATGCTGGAGGACCAGGACGGCGACGTCGTCGTCGTGCTCCGGAGTGACGCCGGCCGAGCGGACCAGGCGGTCGCAGACGACCTGGGGGCCGCCGGTCGCTCCGGCCAGGGCGCGCTCCAGGGAGGCGATGCCCTCGTCGAGGTCCTCGTCGCGGCGCTCGACCAGTCCGTCGGTGTAGAGGACGGCGGTGGATCCCGGGCCGAGCGGCACGGAGCCGGAGGCGTGCATCCAGCCGCCGGTGCCCAGCGGGGGGCCGGTCGGTTCGTCGGCGCGCCGGACGGTGCCGTTCTCGTCGCGCACCAGGATGGGGAGATGCCCCGCGGAGGCGTACACCAGGCGGCCCTCGTTCGGGTCGTGGATGGCGTAGACGCAGGTGGCGATCTGGTTGGCGTCGATCTCCATGGCGAGGCCGTCGAGCAGCTGGAGCACCTCGTGGGGCGGGAGGTCCAGGCGCGCGTACGCCCGGACGGCGGTGCGGAGCTGTCCCATGACCGCCGCCGCGCGCACCCCTCGTCCCATCACGTCGCCGATGACCAGGGCGGTGCGTCCGCCGCCGAGGGTGATGACGTCGTACCAGTCGCCGCCGACGGCCGCCTCGGTGCCGCCGGGGTGGTAGGTGGCGGCGACGCGCAGGTCGTCGGGCTCCTCCAGCTCCTGCGGGAGCAGGGAGCGCTGGAGGGTGACGGCGGTCTCGCGCTGCCGGCGCTCGCTGGCGCGCAGCCGCTCGGCGGCCTCGGCGTGGTCGGTGACGTCGGTGGCGAAGACCAGCACGCCGCGGCCGTCACCCTCCCCGGCCGGCGTGCAGGTGAACGTGTACGAGCGGCCGTCAGGCGCCTTGCGGGACTTGACCGTCCGGGGCTTGCCGCTGCGCAGGACCTGGTCGAGGAGGGGCAGCAGGCCCAGCTCGTCGAGCTCCGGAAGGGCTCCCCTGGCGGGCGCGCCGACGGGGCGGAGGCCGAAGGCGGCCGTGTAGGCGTCGTTGAGGTAGGCGATGCGGTGGTCCGGGCCGTGGACCAGGGCGACGAGGCAGGGGACCCGGTCGAGGACCCCGCGGACCCCCAGTTCGTCGACGGCCGGCAGCGGCCGGTCCCCGTCGGTGAGCCTCTCCGCGCGGGCCGCGGGCACGGAGCCCTCCCCCCGCCGGTCCGGGGGTGCCGTCTGCTCGGTCCGCGCTGCGGCGCGGCGCTGCGTTCCGGGGAGCCGGGCGCTCCAGCGCGTGAAGTTCACGAATCCTTGCCTCGTGTAGTTGTCGGCGGCCGGATACCGGAACCGGCCGGGGCCCGGGGGCCGCACCGGGGCGGGCCCTCCCGCCCGCGGTGGTGGACCAGTGTGGCAGGGTCCGGCCGGGCCGACATCCGCTAGACGCCGGTCCGGTCCCAGGAGTTCCTGGGTCCGGTCAGGACGACCCCTTCGGGTTGTGCGGTGGGTCGTGGGAAGGCTTTCCACCGGCCGCCAGTTCGAACTCCGCTCGAGGATGTTCGAGTGATCCGAGGGAGACGATCTCCCGCTTGAAGAGGCCCGCGAGGGTCCACTCCGCGGCCACGCGCGCCTTGCGGTTGAAGGTCGGAACCCGACTGAGGTGGTACGTCCGGTGCATCAGCCAGGCGGGGTAGCCCTTCAGCTTGCGCCCGTAGACCTGGGCGACCCCTTTGTGCAGCCCCAGGGAGGCCACGGACCCGGCGTACTTGTGGGCGTACGTCTCCAGAGGTTCGCCGCGCAGGGAGTGGACGACGTTGTCACCGAGCACCCGGGCCTGGCGCAGGGCGTGCTGCGCGTTGGGCGCGCATTCCCGCCCCGCCTCCCCCGCGGTGACGTCGGGTACGGCTGCGGCGTCACCGGCGGCCCAGGCGTGGGGGGCGCCCTCGACAGCCAGCTCGGCGGTGCAGCGCAGCCGGCCGCGCTCGTTCAGGGGCAGGTCGGTGGCGGCCAGCACGGGATGCGGTTTCACTCCGGCGGTCCACACGACGGTCCGCGTCGGGAAGCGCGAGCCGTCGCTCAGCACGGCCACCCGGTCGGCGCAGGAGTCCAGCCGCGTCTCGAGGCGCACGTCGATGTTGCGCCGCCGCAGTTCCGTCACGGTGTAGCGCCCCATCTCCTCACCCACCTCGGGGAGGATCCGGTCCGACGCCTCCACCAGGATCCACTTCATGTCCTCGGGGCGGACGTTGTGGTAGTACCGCGTGGCGTAGCGGGCCATGTCCTCCAGCTCGCCGAGCGCCTCCACGCCCGCGTAGCCGCCGCCGACGAAGACGAACGTCAGGGCGGCGTCCCTCACCCCCGGGTCACGCGTCGACGAGGCGATGTCCATCTGCTCGAGGACGTGGTTGCGCAGCCCGATGGCCTCCTCCACGGTCTTGAAGCCGATGGCGTGATCGGCGAGTCCCGGAATCGGCAAGGTGCGCGCGACCGACCCGGGTGCCAGAACCAGCTCGTCGTACTCGATCCGCCTGCCGTCCGTCCCCTCCTCCTCGGTGGCCGGGGTGCGGACGGTGGCCGTGCGCGCGGCGTGGTCGACGGCCGTGGCCTCCCCGATGACGACGCGGCACCGGTCGAGAACACGACGCAGCGGTACGACGACGTGACGAGGGGAAATGGCACCGGCGGCCGCTTCGGGCAGGAACGGCTGGTACGTCATGTACGGGTCCGGCGTGACGACCGTGATCTCGGCCTCGCCCCTTCCGAGCTCGCGTTTCAGTCTCCGCTGCAGGCGCAGGGCCGTGTACATCCCGACGTAGCCGCCGCCGACAACGAGAATGCGCGCACGTTCCTTCACCCTCCCATGACGCACCCGTCGCTTCCGTTTGTCCACAGCCCCGACGAATTGTGTGACCGGAGGACGCCCCTGCCGGTGGTTGGCCGAATTACCGACATGGTCCCGGTCACCGCAGGTCACACCGCATGATCGGCTCTCCCGTCACGGAACATTCGGGACGTATACGACTCGTGCTCCGATCGAGGGGCGCTCCGTGCGGAACGTGCCCCTTCTGAATTGACCCCCTCTCAACTATGTTCATGTGTCGACGGGGTGCAGGGGGATGTGCTCATCGGGTCCGCGACGGGCGGGGCCGACAGGCCGGTCCCGTTTTCACGCCCCGGACGTCAATGGCGGGGAGAGTCTCCGGGGGGAGACGTCATTACCGGGGGATACACATGCATGTTCAGGACTCTCGATGGTCGTCCGCTGTCGCCTCTGGAGCGACGATGAGCGCCGTCTCCGGCGGGCGCCCGGACGGCACACGCACCACACCGCTGCGCGTCGACGCCCAGCGCAACCTGGAGCACGTGCTGCGTGCGGCGCGTGAGGTCTTCGGCGAGCTGGGGTACGGCGCGCCGATGGAGGACGTGGCGCGCCGGGCACGGGTCGGCGTCGGCACGGTGTACCGGCGGTTCCCGAGCAAGGACGTGCTCGTGCGGCGGATCGCCGAGGAGGAGACGTCCCGGCTGACGGAGCAGGCGCGTGCCGCTCTGGGGCAGGAGGACGAGCCGTGGTCGGCGCTGTCGCGCTTCCTGCGCACGTCGGTCGCCTCCGGCGCGGGGCGGCTGCTGCCGCCGCAGGTGCTGCGGGTCGGCGTCGCGGAGGAGCGGGGGCTGCCGGAGCACGCGCGGCTGCCGCAGCAGCGGACGCAGCCGGCGGGGGAGCTGCGGCTCGTGCCCGAGGAGCGGGCGGAGGACGACGGCGGTGCGGCGGAGCTGCTCGACGTGGTCGGGCAGTTGGTGGAGCGGGCCCGGGCGGCGGGGGAGTTGCGGGCGGACGTGTCCGTGTCCGACGTGCTGCTCGTGATAGCCACGGCCGCGCCCTCCCTTCCCGACGCGGCTCAGCAGGCGGCCGCGTCCGCCCGCCTCCTGGACATCCTCCTGGAGGGCCTCCGCAGCAGGCCTTCCTGACCTGCGGTCACCTGTCAACGGCGGGCGCCGGCACCCGTACGCCACGGGTGCCGGCCTTACCCGTGCGGGGTGCTTGTCGGGCAGCGGGGGAATCGCACGCATCGGTGTACCGAGTCGCACCCTGAGTCGGTGCGGGCCGGGGGAGTCGGCGCACCTGGCGCCAGCAGGGTGCCGCCGCGCCCACCCTCCCCCACTCTCGGCTTCTCCCCCACTCTCGATTCCGCTCGAGCGGGGGGACCCCCATGAGCGGGAGGTACCCCCATCGCCCTGGGGGCACCTCCCAGGCCCTTGAGCCACTGGGGGAGGCACGAATGCCCGCGGTTGGCGACACGTGCGGCCGCCGCCCGCCACCGGTGTCGGTCCAGCCGCCCACGGCGGGGAGGGGGCGGGGTGGGGGTGGGCGCCCGCAGCGGCCGGCGCGTCAACGCCCTCCGCTCTGCAACCCGCACGATCGCGCCAGACCGAGGACGTCCGCCCCCAGCGCGACCCCGTGCCACCCACCGGCCGTGGGCGCTACATCAGCCCCCACCGGACAGCGACCCTGCGCCGCAGGCATCGCACCTCAGCCCTCACCGGACCGCGACCCTGCGCCGCAGGCGTGGACAACAGCCCTGCGAGGCCGAGAGCCGCAATGCGAAGACCCCGCCGTGCTCAGCGCGACCCCGCGGCCCCCGCCCCCAGCGCCCCCCGCTGCGGCACGATCCCCGCAGGCACCGCCCTCTGCCTCGCCGGCGTCCCCGTCCAGCACGTTCCCCGCCGCGCCAGCAGCCTCCGCAGCCACACCTCCAGCGCCACCAGGTCCGCCAGCCCGTCCAGCGGCAGCGGCTCCCCCTCCGCCGCCCCCCGCAACGCCTTCCGCACGACCCGTGCCTCCACCAGCCCCGCCTGCGCCAGCAGCGGCGTGTCGAACAGCGCGATCAGCGACCCCGCCGCCACCCGCAGCCCCGTCCGCGCGGCCACCGCCGACGTGGGGACCGCCGGCGTCCCCCACCCCGCCGGCAGATCCCGCACCCCCGCGCCCTCCAGCACGGACCGCAGGATCGCCGCCCGCGCGCCCGGCCGTACCCGCAGCGCCTCCGGCAGGGCCCTGCACGCCCGCACCACCTGGTTGTCGAGGAACGGCGCGTGCAGCCGTTGCGACCGGATCTCCGCCGCCTGTTCCAGCACCCGCACGTCCGCCGCGTACCGCGCCAGCGCCGCACGCGCCCGGAAGTCCCCCGGCCGCTGCCCAGGGCCCACCTCCGACCGCCACGTCGACGCCTGGAGGCGAACCGATACTTCAGCCAGCGCCTCCCCGGTCAGCCACCGCGCCGCGGGCCCGGGCCGACCCCAGGTCAGCGCGGCCAGCGAGGCGTCCGCGGCACCCCCGGGACCGTCGTCGTCCAGCTTCTTGTGCAGCAGCCGCTGCGCGAGCGACTCCAGCCCGGCCCGGTAAGGCGTTCGCGCCAGCCGCCTGGCCGCCGCGTACACCCGCGCAGGCACCATCACGGACCCGTCCGCCTTGGCCAGAGCGGCGACCGGCCGCACCAGATGCCGCCGCTTACGGTCCATCAGCAGATCGGCGAGCCGCGCCGGGTGAGCGTCCAGCACCTGCTTGGCGCCGTACCCCGTGAAGTGGTCCGCGCTGCCCGCCGCCAGCCGCGCCCGGTGCCGCGCCGCGGCGACCAGCGACGGCCCCGGCTCGTCCGTCAGCGGCAGGTCCAGCTCGACGTAGGGAAGCGTCGACTCCTCCCCGGCGACCACCACATGGTGCAGCCGGGGATTCGCGGCGAGGGCACCCGCCCGCTCCAGTTCGTCCTCGTCGCGTCCCCCTGCGTCCCCGGCGGCCAGGTCGTTGAAGGTGACGGCCAGCAACCGCTCCCCCGCGCCGGTGCCGTGTCCCAGCACGGTCCCCGGTCTCCCCGGCAGCCCGGCGGCCAACAGCGCCAGGGCGCCCGACGCCGGCCCCCCGGACAGGTCCGCCCCGATCCCCGCCACCGGCGTCCCCCGCGCCGCCCGCCGCTCCGCGGGGCCCATGCCCGGCACCGGTCCGGGGTCTATGTCGGCGCCGGGCACATGACGAGGCGCGGCCAGCCGCGTCCGCACCGCCTCCACCAGCGCGTCCCGCACGGCGTCCACCGCGTGGCCGGGGTCGGCGGGCGGGGCGGCGACGGCGAGGGAGGCGACGGGTTCGTACCCGGCGATCTCCCGGGCTCCGGCACGCAGGATCAGCGCGTGCCCCGGCGGAACGCGCTTCACGCCCTCGTACGGGGTGGAGTCCTGGAGCGCGGCGGGCACGTCGGGCGCCGCGAGCAGCGCGGCGAGGTGTCCGAAGTCGAGATTGGCCTCGACGAGGTCGGCGAGCGGCAGGGCGGCCGTGGCGTAGGCGACGCCCCGTTCGAAGGAGGTGTGGAAGACGGGCCGGGCGCCGGCGAGGTCCCCGCACACCGTGATGCGGCGTCCGACCTGGACGACGGCCGTGTAGCTGCCGGGCCAGGCGGTCAGGTGCCGCAGCGCACCGCCGCGGGCGGCGAAGAGGGCGACGCGCAGCTGTTCGTCGGAGGCGCCGCAGGTGCCGAGGACGGCGATGCGGGTCTGTTCGTCGGCGGAGACCACCCGCACCTCGTCGGGGCGCCAGTCGCCGACCGCCCACAGGGGGTCGGGGTCGCCCCACAACAGGTGGGAGCCGACGGGCTGCAAGGTCTCACCGTCGACGCCGGTGGCGCCGGCGGAGCCGACGGGACCGTATCCCCCGGCCGCCGCGGCGGTGCTGCTCCATCCCACCAACCACCGCATCGCCGCCTCCACAAGCTGTGGACAACCAGTGCACCGTACGAACCGGTTCCCCATGCTGCCATGAAGGAGGCGCTCGGCAACGCCGCCGGAGCGGTGTGTGCTCCGTCGAATGCGCCCCGGCGGATACACCTACCCTCGGCGGAGGTTGACCCGGCGCGCACCCGAACACCCGCCCGAGACAGGGAGACCGACATCCGGGCGGTCGCCGCCCACCAGGCCACTTCGACGCGAATGCGCCCCCGCTACGCGCCCCCAAGACCACCAACGCGCCCTCAACTACCTGGATAGAAGGGCGGTTACGCCGAAACGAGTGGCGTCGATTTTCGGCCAAATCGAAGCGGTGAGATCACACTCGAACACGCTCCGTACAGGCTTTGCGCACCACCGCGGGGCGTACGGTCCGGGAGACGGAGCACGCCTCCCGGACCGTTCCGCCGCCCGCGGGGATGAAGGCGGCGGTGTTCCCCCAGCCCACTGGATCCAGTACAGCGGGCCGACCCACGCACGGACCATGGAACCGCTCCCGGGATGGCCGGAGAAGAGCGCACGGACAGGCGCACGGCCACACACCGGGAGCACGCCGCAACTGCGCGTATCGGACCCGTACTTCAGTACGGACCACAATCCCGCCATCCGGAAGAATGCCCCTTAACGCTTGGGATGCGGCGAACTACGCTGGGTTTACGAATGCCGCGTGGTTATGCCAGAGCGGCAGCCGTCTGTGTCGAGGGGTGGCGCATGTCCAGGGAGCAACGCGGGCCGAACGAAAAGCTCGGCGCCGTTCTCGCCCTCGCGGGAATCAGCAACGCCGGCCTCGCGCGGCGCGTCAACGATCTCGGCGCCCAGCGGGGACTGACGCTTCGCTACGACAAGACGTCGGTGGCGCGCTGGGTGTCGAAGGGCATGGTGCCGCAGGGCGCCGCCCCGCACCTGATCGCCGCCGCCATCGGCCAGAAGCTGGGCCGCCCCGTGCCGCTGCACGAGATCGGCCTGGCGGACGCCGATCCCGCGCCCGAGGTGGGGCTCGCCTTCCCCCGTGACGTCGGCCAGGCGGTGAAGTCCGCGACCGAGCTGTACCGGCTGGACCTCGCCGGCCGCCGCGCCGGCTCCGGCGGCATCTGGCAGTCCCTCGCCGGGTCGTTCGCGGTGAGCGCGTACGCCACGCCCGCCTCACGATGGCTGATAACCCCGGCCGACAGCTCGGTCGCGCGCGAGGTGAGCCCGTCCGAAGGCTCCGGCGCACCGCTCAAAGTCGGCCACAGCGATGTGCAGAAACTGCGGGAGGCCGCGGAGGACGCCCGCCGCTGGGACTCCAAGTACGGCGGCGGCGACTGGCGTTCGTCGATGGTCCCCGAGTGCCTGAGGGTCGAGGCGGCCCCGCTGCTGCTCGGCTCCTACTCCGACGACGTGGGCCGCTCCCTCTTCGGCGCGGCCGCCGAACTCACCCGTCTCGCGGGCTGGATGGCGTTCGACACGGGCCAGCAGGAGGCGGCGCAGCGCTACTACATCCAGGCCCTGCGCCTGGCCCGCGCGGCGGCCGACGTGCCCCTCGGCGGGTACGTCCTCGCCTCGATGTCGCTCCAGGCGACGTACCGCGGCTTCGGCGACGAGGGAGTGGACCTCGCCCAGGCCGCCCTGGAGCGCAACCGCGGTCTCGCCACCGCCCGCACCCTGAGCTTCTTCCGTCTGGTCGAGGCGCGCGCGCACGCACGCGCCGGGGACGCGCAGGCGGCCGGCGCCGCGCTGAAGTCGGCGGAGAGCTGGCTGGAGCGGTCCCGCCCCGGCGACAGCGACCCGACCTGGCTCGGCTTCTACTCCTACGACCGGTTCGCCGCCGACGCGGCCGAGTGCTACCGGGACCTGAAGGCGCCCCGCCAGGTGCGCCGCTTCACCGAGCAGGCGCTGTCGAAGCCCACGGAGGAGTTCGTGCGCTCGCACGGACTGCGCCTGGTGGTCTCCGCGGTCGCCGAACTGGAGTCCGGAAACCTGGACGCCGCCTGTGAGCAGGGCGTACGCGCCGTGGAGGTGGCCGGCCGCATCTCCTCCGCGCGCACCACGGAGTACGTCAGGGACCTGCTGCACCGGCTGGAGCCGTACGGCGACGAGCCGCGCGTGGTCGAGCTGCGCGAGCGCGCCCGCCCGCTGCTGATGACCACGGCCTGACCCTGTCCCGCCCCGCCCTTGGTTTGAAGCCGTTGTCAGTGGCGCAGTGCACTATCGACGCGGGAGGTGGCGCAGGTGGCGGCGGGGTCGTACGACTGTGACGTGGTGGTGATCGGCGGCGGGATCGTCGGCCTGTCGACGGCGTATGCCATCGGGCGGGCCGCCCCGGGCACGCGGGTGACCGTGCTGGAGAAGGAGCAGGACACGGCCCGGCACCAGACGGGACGCAACAGCGGGGTGATCCACAGCGGCATCTACTACCGCCCCGGCTCCCTGAAGGCGCGGTACGCGGTGTCGGGCGCGGCCGAGATGGTCAAGTTCTGCGCCGAGTACGACATCCCGCACGCGGTGACGGGCAAGCTGATCGTCGCCACCGAGCGCGAGGAGCTGCCCCGGCTGCACGCCCTGGTGCAGCGCGGCCGGGAGAACGGCCTGTCGGTGCGCGAGCTGTGCGGCGCGCAGATCGCGGAGTACGAGCCGGAGGCCGAGGGCCTCGCCGCGATCCATGTCGGCACCACCGGCATCTGCGACTACGGGGCGGTGGCCCGCCGGCTCGCGGAGGCGTCCGGTGCGGACGTGCGGCACGGCGCGGAGGTGGTCCGGATCGACCGCCGCCCCGACCGGGGCGTGGCCGTGCTGACGGCGGCCGGCGACATCGTGCGCGCCCGCACGCTGGTGAACTGCGCCGGGCTGCACTGCGACCGGATCGCGCTGCTCACGGGAGACGAGCCGGGCGCCCGCATCGTGCCGTTCCGCGGGGAGTACTACGAGCTGGCCCGCCCCGAGCTGGTGCGCGGCCTGGTCTACCCGGTGCCGGACCCGGCGTTCCCGTTCCTCGGCGTCCACCTCACCCGGGGCACGGACGACGGGGTCCACGTGGGGCCGAACGCGGTCCCGGCGCTGGCCCGCGAGGGGTACGACTGGCGGACGGTGCGGCCGCGCGAGCTGGGGGCGACCCTGGCCTGGCCGGGCTCCTGGCAGCTGGCCCGCCGCCACTGGCGGTACGGCGCCGGGGAGCTGCACCGCTCGCTGTCCAAGTCGGCCTTCGCGCGGGCCGTCCGCCGGCTGCTGCCCGCCGTCCGGGACGAGGACCTGGTGCCGACGGCGGCCGGGGTGCGGGCGCAGGCGGTGCTGCGCGACGGCACGCTGGTCGACGACTTCCTGATCCGGGAGGCGCCCCGCGCGGTCCACGTGCTGAACGCCCCCTCGCCCGCCGCGACCGCCTCGCTGCCGATCGGCCGGGAGGTCGCCCGCCGGGCGCTGGCGTGCCTCGCCGAGAGCGGGCGGTGAGCGCGCGTGGCGGGAGCGGGCGTCGGGCGGGCGGGGCGGGAGCGGTCGTGCGCGGCCGGGCGGCCCTGCGCGCCGTCCCCGTAAAATCGAGGGCACTGTGTCTGATTCCGTGATGAGCACCCCCGAAGCACCGCACGCCGAGCGGACCGCCGGCGAGCCGGCCCCCCGCACCCGCGCGAAGGGGGAGCCGCGCTTCCCCGACGGCCCGAAGGCCGACCCCGCCGGGTCGCACTTCGAGCGCCGGATCCGCAGCTTCCAGCCCCGCCGCAGCCGCGTCACCGCGGGTCAGGCGGACGCGCTGCAGCGGCTGTGGCCGGTGTGGGGGCTCGACATCGACGGCAGCCGCCGACTGGACCTGGCCGAGCTGTTCGGGAACGGCCGGCCGGTCGTCCTGGAGATCGGCTTCGGCATGGGAGAGGCCACCGCGGAGATGGCCGCCGCCGACCCGGACACGAACATCCTCGCCGTGGACGTGCACACCCCCGGCCAGGGGCATCTGCTGCACCTCGCCGAGGAGCGCGGCCTGGCCAACGTGCGCGTGGCGAACGGCGACGCGATCATCCTCCTGCGCGAGATGCTCGCCCCGGACGCGCTGAGCGGGCTGCGCGTCTTCTTCCCGGACCCCTGGCCGAAGAAGCGGCACCACAAGCGGCGGCTGATCCAGCCGGAGTTCCTGACCCTGGCCGCGTCCCGCCTCGCGCCGGGCGCGATCGTGCACTGCGCCACCGACTGGGAGCCGTACGCGGAGCAGATGCTCGAGGTGCTGACCGCGCACCCCGCCTTCGGGAACACCCGGGAGGACGGCGGTTTCGCGCCGCGTCCCGCGTTCCGGCCGCTCACCCGTTTCGAGCGGCAGGGGCTGGACAAGGGTCATGTGGTGAACGACCTGCTCTTCCGCCGCGTACCGCACGACGACCGCGCCGGCCGCCCGGACGGGGACACCGTCTGACCTCCCCCGGGACCCCGCGCCGGCACGCAGCCCTGCCCCTTCCTCGTTAGGGTCGATTCCGTGGCCAGCAGCCCTCCGTACCCGCCGTGCCCCGGCGCAGCCTCCGGCAGCACGCTGCGGCACCCGCACTGGTGGCAGCGCCCGGCTGTCCGCTACGGAGCGATGGTCGCCCTGCTGGCCCTGTCCGGTCTGGTGATCCTCGCGCTGGTGCGGGAGCAGACGGGCACACAGGGCTTCCTCGTCGGTCTGGGGCTGGCCGTGCTGCCGGTGCCGCTGCTGCTGGCGGCGTTCCGGTGGCTGGGCCGGGTGGAGCCGGGCCCCTGGCGGAACCTGCTGTTCGCGTTCGCCTGGGGCGCGTGCGCGGCGGCGCTCATCGCGATCGTGGCGAACAGCTTCGCCACCCGGTGGATAGCCACGACCACCGCCGACCCGGCCGGCGCCGACACCCTGGGCGCGACGGTCATAGCGCCGGTCGTGGAGGAGACGGCGAAGGCGGCGGCGGTGCTGCTGCTCTTCCTGTTCCGCAGACGCGACTTCCACGGGATCCTCGACGGCGTGGTGGCGGCCGGGTTCACCGCGACCGGATTCGCGTTCACCGAGAACATCCTCTACCTGGGCAACGCCTTCGGCACCGATCAGCTCACCGGCGGCAGCGGCATCGCCTCCGTCACCGCGGCGACCTTCTTCGTCCGCATCGTCATGTCGCCCTTCGCGCACCCCCTGTTCACCGTGCTCACCGGCATCGGGTTCGGCGCGGCCGCGCTGGCCGCCGACCGCCAGCGGGTGCGCCGCGTCCTCCTTCCCCTCGCCGGGCTGCTCCTCGCGATGGGCATGCACGCCCTGTGGAACGGCTCCGCCACGCTCGGCCAGTTCGGCTTCATCGCGGTGTACGGGGCGTTCATGGTGCCGACGTTCGGGCTGCTGACCTGGCTGGTGGTGTGGACGCGGCAGCGGGAGCTGCGGACCGTGCGCACGGAGCTGCCCGCGTACGCGGTGGCGGGCTGGCTGCGCCCGTCGGAGCCGTTCGCGCTGGGCTCGATGCGGGCGCGGCGCCTCGCCCGGAAGTTCGCCCGCGAGCGCGGGGGCAGGCCGGCCGCGCGGGCGGTCGCCCAGTACGAGGCGTACGCGACGCAGCTTGCGTTCCTGCGCCACCGGGGCCGCGCGGGGAAGGCGGGGGCGGACTTCGTGACGCGGGAGCGGGAGCTGCTGCTGGAGCTGTGGCACCGGCGTGCGGCGGCCCGCCCGGCGCTGGAGCACGCGGCCCGGCTCACCGCGCCCCGGGTGCCGTACGGCGCGGGATGGGCGTACGGGCCCGTCCCGGCGGCGTGGCCGCCGCAGGGGCAGCCGCCGTATCCGGCGTACGGGGAGAACCCCTACCGGCGCTGAGAAGGCACCGGACATGCGGAACCGGCAGCCCTGACGTCGGGGGGTCGTCGTCGGGGCTGCCGGCGTTCACGGCGTCGGCGGCCGGGAGGCGGCCGCCGGGGTGGTTCAGATGCTGAGGCCCTTGCCGGCCAGCCAGGCGGCCGGGTCGACGCTGCCGGAGCCGGTGTGGACCTCGAGGTGGAGGTGGGCGCCGGTCACGTTGCCCGTCGCGCCGACGCGGCCGATCACGTCGCCGGTGGCGACCTTCTGGCCGACGCTGACGTTGATCGACGACTGGTGGGCGTACCAGACCTCGGTGCCGTCGTCGAGGGTGAGCACGGTCTTGTAGCCGTACGAGCCGTCCCAGCCTGCGGAGGTGATCGTGCCGGTGTGGACCGCCTTGATCAGGGTGCCGGTGGGCGCGGCGAAGTCGAGGCCGGTGTGGTAGCCGGAGGACCAGTAGGCGCCGGCCTGACCGAAGGTCGAGGTGACGGTGTACGAGGAGGTCGGCAGCGCGTACTGCTTGGCGAGCTCGGCGAGGCGCTCGGCCTCGGCCTTCTTCGCGGCCTCCTCCTCCGCCTTCTTCTTGGCGGCCTCGGCCTTCTCCTTGGCCTCCTTCTCCGCCTTGGCCGCGGCCTCGGCGGCCTCCTTCTCGGCGGCGGCGAGGGCGGCGGCCTGCGCCTTGCTCTGCGCCTGTCCCTGCTGCTGCTCGACCTGGGCCATGATGCGGGCGCGCAGCGCCTCACCGGCGTCGGCGCCCTCCTCGGCGCCGGTGTCGGCGGCGGCCATCCTGCCGATGTCGCTGAGGGGGGTGCTGGATCCCTTGGGCGTTTCCTCGTCGGAGATGAGGGAACCCACGTTGGGAAGGTCGGGCATGGAGATGGAGACGGGCGGCTTGCCGGTCTGGGCGCTGGCCATGCCGCCGGCGCCGACTGCGGCTATGACGCCGACGCCGAGGACGGTGGAGCTGCGGGCCAGTCCGCCTCCGCGCTGCTTGGCGACGCGGTGCCGGCCACGCACGGGCCGCACGGACTCCGCGGTGGGGTTCCACTCCTCGAAGGGGCCCTCGTCGGTGCCGGGGGCGCCGTACGCGAAGGTGTCGTTCGGCCTGAACGGGGCCTCGGGGGCAGGCGGGTTGGACGCCACGTGGGCGCGCTCCTTTCCTTCCGTCTTCGCCTACCGGGTTAGCTGACGGGTTCGGAGCGGGAAGGTCTCCTACGCGCGTATACGAACCGTGCTTCCACGGCGGTATCCGCCCGATTCACCCCATGGTGGTGGTTCCCCGGTTCCCTTGCGGGATTCGGCGCGTGCGCACGGAGCCGACTTCTGTGACGGCTGGGACGACCGCGCTGCGTTATCGAACGTTAATAGACGCGGGGTCCGTATTCCAAGCCGTTCCTCTTGATCATTAACGATTTTCGCGTGGACTTAAGCGCCATGAGCGGGCGAAAACGGGCGAGTTGACTGCGCCTCGGACGACCGGCCGAACCTGACGGTTCGTCAGTTGTTATGCGCTGCGACGCCGTTCGCTCACTGTGCGTGAGAGGCGGGGTGAGGGGCGGGTAACGAGCACCCTCTCGGAGAAACACCGAGGGCCGGAACCCTTTCGGATTCCGGCCCTCGGCCTTCAGTAGCGGGGACAGGATTTGAACCTGCGACCTCTGGGTTATGAGCCCAGCGAGCTACCGAGCTGCTCCACCCCGCGTCGGTGAACACAAGTGTACGGCATCCACGGGGCCCGATGCACATCACTTCCCCGGCGGGCGCGATCAGCCGCCCAGCAGGTGCGCGTTCGGCGCCTTCGCGCGCTGCTCGAACTCCGACAGCACCAGCACCGTGGCACCCCCGTCCGCCAGTACGGCGCTGCCGTCGGCGTCCGTCACGAAGGTGTCCGGCTCCCGCCAGGCCGTGACCACGCGGCGCACCCCCGCGTCCAGGATCAGCCGCGCACAGGGCGCCGGACGGGACGCGCGGCGGGCGCACGGCTCCAGGCTGGAGTAGACGGTGGCGCCGGCCAGCCGCGGGTCGGTGGGGTCGGCCTTGGCGAGCGCGGCCTCCTCCGCGTGCACCACCGGGTCGTCGCCCTCCCGCGAGTGACCCCGCGCCAGCTCGGTGCCGTCGGCGGCGACCACGACCGCGCCGACGCTGAACGCCGTTTCGGAGGGCGGGCACTGTCCGGCCAGATTGCAGGCGAGGGCGAGCCAGTGGCGGTCGGCGGCCGACGGCAGCGCGCCGGTGCCGGGCGCGGTGGGCTCGTAGCGCGTCAGGACGACGTCACCGACGGGCCGGGTCTCGACCAGGCGCAACCGCCCGCCCTGGTAGGAGCCGGGGCCGAACAGGCGGGGGGCGTCCGGGTCACCGACGAACAGCGGAGCGAGGACGACTTGGAGCTCGTCGGCGAGCCCTTGGGTGACCAGCTGGGTGTGGATCCGGCCGCCGCCCTCCACCATCAGCCGCCGCACCCCGCGCACCTCGTGCAGGTGCTCCAGCAGCCGCCGCCAGTCCAGGGCGTCGCCGAGCGGCACGACGTCGGCGGCGATGCCGAGGGCGCGGGCCCGTTCGGCGCCCTTGTCGGTGGTGTAGAGGACCTTCTCGCCTCCGGTGTGCCAGAAGCGGGCCGCCGGGTCCAGGTCGCCGGAGCCGCTCACCGTGACCTTCAGCGGGTACTCGGGCAGACCGTCGGCGACCCGGGCGGCGCGCCGCTCGGGCGAGTTGACCAGCAGCCGGGGGTTGTCGGCGCGGATCGTGCCGGCGCCGACCAGGATGGCGTCCACGGACGCCCGTACCTCGTCGACCCGGTCGAAGTCGGCCGGGCCCGACAGCAGCAGCCGCTCCGGGCCGGTGTCGTCCAGGTAGCCGTCGAGGGAGACGGCGGCGGACAGCAGGACGTACGGGTACGGCATCGGCGGGCTCTCCCGGGTGCGGGCGGCGGCGGGACCGCTGCGCGGTCCGGCTCCAGTCTGGCAACCCGTGCGGCCGGCGACGGAGGTCAGGGCTCGATCAGGCCGACCCGGATGGCGTACCGGGTGAGCTCGAGCCGGTCCTTCAGGCCCAGCTTGGCGAGCAGGTTGGCCCGGTGCCGCTCCACCGTCTTGGGGCTGATCACCAGCATGTCCGCGATCTGCTGCGAGGTGTGGCCCTCGGCGACGAGCTTGAGGATCTGCTCCTCACGGTCGGTGATGGCCTTCGCGGGCAGGGACCGGCCCTCCCGCGCGAGGTCGAGGTAGTTGTGGATGAGCGCGTTGACCGCCCCCGGGTAGAGGAAGGGCTCGCCCCGCATGGTGGCGTGGCAGGCCTCCACGAGGTCGCGGTCGGCGACCGACTTGAGGACGTAGCCGGAGGCTCCGGCGGCCAGCGCCTCGAAGAAGAACTGCTCGTTGTCGTACATGGTCAGCACGAGGATCCGGGTCTCCGGCAGGGTGCGGGAGAGCTCACGGGCCGCCTGCAGACCGGTCAGGCGCGGCATGGCGATGTCGAGGACGGCCAGGTCGGGGCGGTGCTCCCGGGCCAGTTCGAGGGCCTCGGCGCCGTCGGCGGCCTCCGCCACCACGGTCAGGTCCGGTTCGCCGTCCAGGATGAGACGGACCCCCCGGCGGACCAGCGCGTGGTCGTCGGCGAGGAGGATGCGGGTGGGGGAGGCGTCTGTCATGGTTCAGCGTTTCCGGTCGGGGGACGTCGGTCACGGGGGCGGCGCGTGCGCTCGCGCGGAACGGCGCACCACGGCCGGGGCGGTCGAGGGGACGGACTTCCGCCCGGGTCGTACGGGGACGAGGACGTGCGCGGGGAAGCGCGCCGGGACGGGCACCGCGAGCCCCAGCTCGGTGCCGCCCTCCGCGCGGGGCTCCACGGTCAGCTCGGCGCCCACCAGCAGCGCCCGCTCCCGCATGCCGCGGATGCCGGCGCCCTCGGCGGCGCCGACGATGCCGCGGCCGTCGTCGCGGACCCGCAGCTCGACCCCGCCGGGCGTGCGGCGCAGCGCCAGCTCGGCGCGGCGCGCCCCCGCGTGCCGCGCGACGTTGGTGAGGCCCTCCTGGGCGACCCGGTAGAGCACCAGCTCCGACTCGCGGTCCAGCTCGGGCAGGCCGGGGTCGAGGCAGTGCTGGACGGTCAGCCCGGGCCCGCCGAACTCGGTGGCGAGCGCCTTGAGGGCGCTGGCCAGGCCCAGCTCGTCCAGCACGCCGGGGCGCAGCCGGCGGGCGATCCGCCGGATCTCCTCCAGGGAGGCGCGGGTGGTCTCCTGCACCTGGCGCAGCTCGTCGCCGAGCTCGGCCGGGGCGTGGTCGGCGGCCCGCTTGAGCTGGAGCAGCACGGCGGTCAGCGACTGGCCGACCTCGTCGTGCAGCTCACGGGCGATGCGGCGGCGCTCCGCCTCCTGCGCGGACAGGGCCCGCGCACTGCTGGTGGCCCGCTCGTCCTCCAGCCGGTCCAGCATCGTGTTGTACGTGGTGATCAGCTCGGCGATCTCGCCGCGCCCGCCGACCGCGGTCCGGTGCCCCGGGCGGAGCAGGTCGGTGGTGTTCATGGCGCGGGTGAGGCGCTGCAGCGGGGCGAGTCCGACGCGCAGCAGCAGAGCGTTGGCGACGAGCATGGCGGCCAGGCCCACGGTGAGCACCGCGGCCTCGGTGAGCAGCACCGGCGTCGACACGGTGACAGGTCCGAGGAGGAGGGCGGTGGCGACGATCAGCACGACGGCGTTCAGCAGGAAGATGCGCCAGAACAGAGGCACCCGGTTCCGCCTCCTCGCCGTCGGTACGCTCAAGGCCGCCGACGGCCCGCGGCCGGGGGCGCGGCGCGGGCCGTCACCGTCCAGCCTCCGCTCCGGACCGGGCGGGCGCCATCGGTGACAGTCCCCATTTTCCCGGCGTGGGCGGACCTCCGCCCACGCTTGTGTGCGTGCCGGTCTCCCCTGATGTTGGGGGGCGCGACGGATGGCTCAGGCCGTGCGCCCCGGGCGACCCTGGAGTCTTCGTACCGGGCGGGTGACGACCTCGGCGCACGGGCAAACTCCTGGATATCGGCCCGAGTTCGCGGCATGCCGGCGGTTCGCACACGTCCCGGTGCTCGGAGCGACGGTCGTCGACGGTGTGACCGGACGGCCACCCCCTGGGAAGGAGGAGCCGTGCCCCAGTCCGACGACGACCGCCTGGTCGATCTCGCGGCCCGACTCGAGCACGAGGACCCCCGTTTCGCCCGCTCCCTCGCCACCGGCCGCCCGACCCGCCCGCGCGAGTACCGGCGGACCAGCGCCTGGTGGGTGCTGATCGTGGGGCTGGGCATGCTGGTCGCGGGCATCGTCGTCCCCGACGGGCTGCTGATCGCGGCCGGCCTGGTGACCAGCGGCATCGGCGTGCAGCTCATCGACCCCTAGGAGCGGCCGGGCGACGACGACGTCCGGCGCCCGTCACCTCGCTGACCCGCCCTTCCCGAAGAACGCGAACGGCGCTCGTACCGGCCGGGCCGGTGCGAGCGCCGTTCGCCGCGTCGGGGGGGCTCCCCCTCCCGCGGGAGGTAGGCCCTGTGGGACTCGAACCCACAACCAATGGATTAAAAGTCCACTGCTCTGCCAATTGAGCTAAGGGCCCCTGGCGATGTTGCCTCCCCGAGCATAGCCGGACGTGGCCGGAGAGCCGATCGGGTATCGGCAGGCGCGTTGCGGACGGAGGGGGCACACATGCGCGAGGGCCCGCGCGACGGGTGTCGCGCGGGCCCTCGGCGGTCATTCCGGTGAGGCGGTGTCAGCCGTTGCGCTTCCAGCGCGGCTTGTCCTCGCGGCGCTGGAACGAGCCACCGCCGCGGTGGTCGTCACGACGGCCGTAGGGGCGGTCGTGGCCGCCGGAGCGGAAGCCCGGGCGGTCGCCCTGACGGTCGCGGTTGAACGGGCGGTCGCTGCCCCGGTGGCCGGGACGGTCGTCACGGCGGAAGCCGCCGCGGTCGTCACGGCGCTCGAAGGAACGGCCACCACGGTCGCCCCGGTCATCCCGCCTGTCGAAAGAACGCCCGCCACGGTCGTCACGACGGTCGTCACGACGGAAGCCGCCACGGTCACCGCGGTCACGGTTGAAGCCGCCACGGTCGCCCCGGTCACCGCGGTCGTCACGGCGCTCGAAGGAACGGCCACCACGGTCGCCCCGGTCATCCCGCCTGTCGAAAGAACGCCCGCCACGGTCGTCACGACGGTCGTCACGACGGAAGCCGCCACGGTCACCGCGGTCACGGTTGAAGCCGCCACGGTCACCGCGGTCACCGCGGTCGTCACGGCGCTCGAAGGAACGGCCACCACGGTCGCCCCGGTCGTCACGACGCTCGAAGGAACGCCCGCCACGGTCGTCACGGCGGAAGCCGCCGCGGTCGTCCCGGTCGTCCCGGCGCTCACGCCGCTCGTACGGGGCCGAGGCCGCCGGGCGCTCGGCGTGCTCGGTCCGCTCGACGTCCCGCGCGGTCGGCTGCTCCGGCAGCGTCACCTCGGCCTCGGCCTCGGCCACCACGGCGGCCGCCTCGGCGATCACGGCCTGCGGGTCCTCGCCCCGCTCGCGCGCGGCGCGGGCGAGCAGCCGGTCGGCCTCCTCGCGCAGCTCGGTGGCGCGGCGCTGGGCGCGCTCCAGCTCCTTGGTGAGCTGGGCGACCTCGCGCTCCGCCTGCTGCGCGGCGTTGCCGGCGGACTCGGCCTGCACCTCGGTCATCGAGCGGGCGCCGGTGATCTCGGCGACCTCCGGGTCGAAGGCCGCGCCGCCCTGGATGATGTGGCGCGTGGCGTCGACGCCCGCGTCCTCCATCAGGCGGAAGATCTGGCGCCGCTGGTGCGGCAGCGACAGGGAGACGACCGTGCCGGTGCGGCCGGCGCGCGCGGTGCGGCCGGCGCGGTGCAGGTAGTCCTTGTGGTCGCCGGCCGGGTCGACGTTCAGCACCAGGTCGATGCCGTCGACGTGGATGCCGCGGGCGGCGACGTCGGTGGCGACCAGGACGTTGACGTAGCCGTCCTTGAAGTCGGCGAGGGTGCGGGTACGGGCGCCCTGGGTCATGCCGCCGTGCAGCGCCTCGGCCTTCACGCCGGAGTCGCGCAGCTGCTCGGCGACGCGGTCGGCGCCGAGCTGGGTGCGGACGAAGATGATGGTGCGGCCCTTGCGGGAGGCGATGGCCGCGGTGACCGGCGCCTTGTCCTTGGGCTTCACGACGAGGATGTGGTGCGACATGGTCGTCACCGCGCCCTGCGCCGCGTCCACCTCGTGCGACACCGGGGAGTCGAGGTAGCGGTCGACGAGGGTCTTGATCTCGTTCTCCATGGTGGCGGAGAAGAGCATGCGCTGACCGCCCGCGGGGACCTGGTCGAGCAGCTCCGTCACCTCGGGCATGAAGCCGAGGTCGGACATCTGGTCGGCCTCGTCGAGGACCGCGATCTCCACGTTCTCGAGGGAGCAGGCGCCGCGGTTGATGATGTCGCGCAGCCGGCCCGGGGTGGCGACGAGGACGTCGACGCCGCGCTCGAGGGCGTAGATCTGGTTGCCCATGGAGGTGCCGCCGCAGACGACCTTCATCTTCAGGCCGAGGACGTCGCCGTAGGGCTGGAGGGCGTCGGCCACCTGCATGGCCAGCTCGCGGGTCGGCGTCAGGATGACGGCGCGCGGCTTGTGCTTCTCGGTGCGGCCGCCGGCGAGCTGCGCCAGGGTCGGCAGACCGAAGGAGAGGGTCTTGCCGGAGCCGGTGCGGCCGCGGCCGAGGATGTCCTTGCCGGCCAGGGCGTCCGGGATGGTCGCGGCCTGGATCGGGAAGGGGCTGGTCACGCCGTTCTGCGCGAGCTTGCGCACGACGCCCTCGGGCAGACCGAGGTCGGCGAAGGTGGTCTCGGGGGCCGCCGTCCCGGCGGCGGTGGTGTCGGTGTCCTCGGTGTTCTCGGGCACGACGACGTGATCAGTACTGGCGATGGGCATACGAATGCGAAACCTTCCGGAGTCTCTTCGGCACGCGCCCGTCAACTCCGTGATTCGCAGTTCGCAATTACGACCGCCTCAATGCGGTCCACCACGGCAAGGGAGAGAGTACGCGCCACACGGCGCGCTCTGTTGTGGCGCCGGGCAAATAGGATCAAACGATCTGCCACCATACGCACCCCGTCCCCTCGGATGCAAATCAGCAGGTGAGAAGCGTGGGGCGGGGCCGCGGCGACGCTAGGCCGGCGCCCCCGCCCGTGGCGCGGGCTCCCGCTGGGCGAGCTGGGTGTCGGGCGGCTGGTGGGCGGACGAGGAGGGCTCGGCCTGGGTCGGCTCGGACGTCGGCCCCGGGTCCCCCGGCGGGTCCGAGGGCTGCTGGTCCGGAGTCCGGCTGGGCTCGGGCGGGTCGGGGCGGTCGTCGGGGGTCGGACGCGCGGGCTCGTCCGGGCCGCCGCCGTCGGACGGGGGGCGGCTTTCCTCGGCGGACGGCCGGTCGCCGGACGGGGACGGGCGCTCGCCCTTGCGCTTCTTCTTCCCGTCCTTCCCGTCCTCGTCCTTGCCGTCCTTCTCGTCGCGCCCGCCGTCGACCCCGGCCGCCCCGTGGCCGGCCTTGCCGCCCACCCGGTCGGTGCCGCCGTCCGGGGCCTCGCCGCCCGAGCGTCCCGCGGAGTGGGACGGCGCGGCCTTCCCTCCGGCGTCGTCGTCACCCACGCTCACGCATCCGGCGGCAGCGGCGACGGCCACGACCGTGGCGGCCAGGCGGACGGGTACGTACAAGCGGCGCACGGGGCCACCTCCGGTCGGAGTACAGGGTCGACAACCCCAACTCCCCTCACCCGCAAGAGGACACGCGGACGGCCTACCCGTAGCCGAGCGCGTGCAGCCGGGCGTCGTCGATCCCGAAGTGGTGCGCGATCTCGTGCACCACCGTGATCTCGGTCTCCGTGACCACGTCCTCCCGGGACTCGCACATCCGCAGGGTCGGCCCCCGGTAGATCGTGATCCGGTCGGGCAGCACCCCGGCGTACCACTCCCCCCGCTCGGTCAGCGGCGTCCCCTCGTAGAGCCCGAGCAGCTCCGGGTCGTCCGCCGGCGGCTCGTCCTCCACGAACACCGCGACGTTGTCCATGAGCCGCGTCAGCTCCGGGGGGATCCGGTCGAGCGCCTCGGCGACCAGCTCCTCGAACTCCTCGCGCGTCATCTCCAGCACGAAGCCATTGTCGGGGACGATCGGTCCGTACGAGAGGCGGGCGACACCCGCATATCCGGCCGCCTGTACGGGCATAGGGGATCAATGGCCCGCGTCCCGACTGCCGTCATGAACCTGATCCACCGCTTCCCACGGCTCCCGCAGGCCCCGGCCCGCCGCCAACGCGCCGGCGCACGGCCCCCGGCCGGGCCGGCCCTCGGCCCCGGCGCACGGCCGCGCCCCTGGGTGCCCGCCCTCGGTCTGGTCGCGGTGGTGCTGCTCGGCGCCTGGCTCGGCCTTCTCGTCGTCGGCAACGTCCGTGTGCCGGTCGGCCCGATGGACACCACCATGGCCCTGCGCCCGTCCTTCACCGGCGGCACGAAGATCAACGTGTCCCCCCTGGGCGCGCTGCAGCTCGACAGCCACATCGCCCCGGTACGCCTCGACGTCAACGTCGACCAGCTCGACCCCGAGCGCTCCCGGGCCCTCGTCGACCACCCCGAGCGCCTCTCAGGGCTCCAGGACGAGGTCACCGACGACGTCGCCCGCGGCACCGCGGACCTCGCCGTGCGCTCCGTTGTCGCCGTCGTCACCGGCGCGACCACGCTCGGGCTCCTCGTCTACCGCCGCCCGCGCCGCGCCCTGGCCGCAGGAGGGCTCGCCCTCGGCCTGCTGGCCGCGTCCGGCGGCTCGGCGTACGCGAGCTGGAACCCGGACTCGGTGCTGGAGCCGAAGTTCTCCGGCCTGCTCTCCTCCGCGCCCTCGCTGGTCGGCGACGCGCGCAGCATCGTCACCGAGTTCGACGTCTACCAGCAGGAGTTGGCCCGTCTGGTCACCAACGTGACCAAGCTCTACGACGCCACGTCCACGCTCCCCGTCTACCAGCCGGACCCGACCACCATCCGCGTCCTGCACGTCTCCGACATCCACCTCAACCCCGCGAGCTGGAAGATCATCGCCTCGCTGGTGGAGCAGTACAAGGTGGACGTGATCGTCGACTCCGGCGACACGATGGACCACGGCACGGCCGCCGAGAACGGCTTCCTGGACCCGGTCGAGGACCTGGGCGCCCCGTACGTGTGGGTGCGCGGCAACCACGACTCGCTCGTCACCCAGCGCTACCTCGACCGGATGAGGAACGTGCACGTCCTGGACGACGGCCGGGCGAGGACCATCGCGGGCCTGCGTTTCGCCGGCATCGGCGATCCGCAGTTCACCCCCGACCGCACGCAGAGGACCGGCGCCGAGCAGTCCCAGGAGCTGGCGGGCGCCCGGCTCGCCTCCGCGATGCGGGACCAGAAGCGGGCCGGCACCCCGGTGGACGTGGCGGTCGTCCACGAGCCCTCGGCGGCCCGCGAGGTGGACGGCACCGTGCCGCTGGTCCTCTCCGGCCATCTGCACCGTGAGGACACCGAGGTCATGCGGTACGGCACCCGGCTGCGCGTCGAGGGTTCCACCGGGGGCAGCGGCCTGCGCGCGATCGAGGGCAAGTACCCCGACCCGATCGAGACGTCGATCCTCTACTTCGACCGGGACACCAAGCGCCTCCAGGCCTGGGACTCGATCGAGCTGGGCGGTCTCGGGCTCACCACGGCGGAAGTCAGCCGGCACCTGCCCGAGGAGAACCAGCCGGGCGCGGACAGCTCCCCGTCCCCCTCGGGCAGCTCCCCCGGCGCCTCGTCCGGCAGCCCGTCGGGGACGGCCCCCTCGTCCCCCTCCGCCACGCCGTCGCGACCCCGTTCCTGAACCGTTTTGGCGAACCATCCCGCCATCCCATATGCTTCTCACGTCCCCGACGCGCTGAGAAGCGCCCAGGCGGGCCGATAGCCCTCATCGTCTAGCGGCCTAGGACGCCGCCCTTTCAAGGCGGTAGCACGGGTTCGAATCCCGTTGGGGGCACGCACCACCCTGTGCGACACTGTCGTACGACACAAGCTTGGTCCTGTGGAGCAGTTTGGAGTGCTCGCCACCCTGTCAAGGTGGAGGCCGCGGGTTCAAATCCCGTCAGGACCGCTGATGTTTCACGTGAAACATCGCGGCTGGGTAGCTCAGTTGGTACGAGCGTCCGCCTGAAAAGCGGAAGGTCGCCGGTTCGACCCCGGCCCCAGCCACAGCGAAGGCCCCGATCTCAGATCGGGGCCTTGTTGTGTGCCCCGGCAAAATGGCTCGCCGCGTTTTTCCGCGGTCTGAGATCCTGGAGTCCGTATGTCTACGCACTCTGCCCCCGCCCTCGGCTCCCTCGCCTCCCGCCTCTCCGAACTGTCGCTGCGCGATGCGCACCGGCTCGGGCGGCGTCTCGAGGGCGCCCGCAAGATCCGTAAACCGGAGGCGCGCGCCGCCGTGCTCGGTGAGATCGAGGCGGAGGTCGCCGCGGCCGGGGAACGGATGGCGGCGCGCCGGGCCAGGGTGCCGGAGGTCAGGTATCCCGAGCAGCTGCCCGTCAGCCAGAAGAAGGACGCCATCGCCGAGGCCATCCGTGACCACCAGGTGGTGATCGTGGCCGGTGAGACGGGCTCGGGCAAGACCACGCAGATCCCGAAGATCTGCATGGAGCTGGGACGCGGCGTCCGCGGCATGATCGGGCACACCCAGCCCCGCCGGATCGCGGCCCGCACGGTGGCCGAGCGGGTCGCCGAGGAGCTGGACACCCCGCTCGGCGAGGCCGTCGGCTGGAAGGTCCGATTCACCGACCAGGTGGACCCGGAGGCCACGTTCGTCAAGCTGATGACGGACGGCATCCTCCTCGCGGAGATCCAGACCGACCGCGAACTGCGCGCCTACGACACGATCATCATCGACGAGGCGCACGAACGGTCCCTGAACATCGACTTCCTGCTCGGCTATCTCGCGCAGCTGCTGCCGAAGCGTCCCGACCTCAAGGTCGTCATCACCTCGGCGACCATCGACCCCGAGCGCTTCTCCCGGCACTTCGACGACGCCCCGATCATCGAGGTCAGCGGGCGGACGTACCCGGTGGAGGTGCGGTACCGGCCGCTGCTGGAGGAGAACCCCGACGACGCTGACGACGCCGACCGGGACCAGATCACCGCGATCACCGACGCCGTCGAGGAACTGATGGCCGAGGGCCCCGGCGACATCCTGGTGTTCCTCTCCGGCGAGCGCGAGATCCGGGACACGGCGGACGCGCTGAACAAGAAGCGCTACCGCTCCACCGAGGTGCTGCCGCTCTACGCCCGGCTGTCGCACGCCGAGCAGCACCGGGTTTTCCAACAGCACGGCGGGCGCCGGATCGTGCTGGCGACCAACGTGGCCGAGACCTCCCTCACCGTCCCCGGCATCAAGTACGTCATCGACCCCGGCTTCGCCCGCATCTCGCGGTACAGCCACCGCACCAAGGTGCAGCGGCTGCCGATCGAGCCGGTCTCTCAGGCCAGCGCCAACCAGCGCAAGGGCCGCTGCGGCCGTACCTCGGACGGCATCTGCATCCGGCTGTACAGCGAGGACGACTTCCTCTCCCGTCCCGAGTTCACCGACGCGGAGATCCTGCGGACCAACCTCGCCTCGGTCATCCTCCAGATGACGGCGGCCGGCCTGGGCGAGATCGAGAAGTTCCCCTTCATCGACCCGCCGGACCACCGCAACATCCGCGACGGCGTCCAGCTGCTCCAGGAGCTCGGCGCGCTGGACCCCACGCAGAAGGACCCGCGCAAGCGCCTCACCCAGACCGGCCGGAAGCTGGCCCAGCTACCGGTGGACCCGCGTCTGGCGCGCATGGTGCTGGAGGCCGACCGCAACGGCTGCGTCCGCGAAGTCATGGTCATCGCCGCCGCCCTGTCCATCCAGGACCCGCGTGAACGTCCCGCCGACAAGCAGGCGCAGGCCGACCAGCAGCACGCCCGCTTCCGCGACGAGACCAGCGACTTCCTCGCCTACCTCAACCTGTGGCGGTACATCCGCGAGCAGCAGAAGGAGCGCGGCTCGTCGTCGTTCCGGCGGATGTGCAAGCAGGAGTACCTGAACTTCCTGCGCATCCGCGAGTGGCAGGACATCTACGCCCAGCTGCGGACCGTCGCCAAGCAGATGGGCATCCACCTCAACGAACAGGACGCCCCCGCCGACCGCGTCCACGTCTCGCTGCTGGCCGGTCTGCTCTCACACATCGGCATGAAGGACGTGAAGGAGTCCAAGGACTCCGGGCAGGGCGGCGGCCGGCGCGACGGCGGGCGCAACGAGTACCTCGGCGCGCGCAACGCCAAGTTCGCCGTCTTCCCGGGCTCCGCGCTGTTCAAGAAGCCGCCGCGGTTCGTGATGTCGGCGGAGCTGGTGGAGACGTCCCGGCTCTGGGCGCGGGTCAACGCGAAGATCGAGCCGGAGTGGGTCGAGCCGCTCGCCGAGCACCTGCTCAGGCGCACCTACAGCGAGCCGCACTGGGAGAAGGACCAGGCGGCCGTGATGGCGTACGAGAAGGTCACGCTGTACGGCGTGCCGATCGTGGCGCAGCGGAAGGTGAACTACGGGCGGATCGACGCGGAGCTGTCCAGGGAGCTGTTCATCCGCAACGCCCTGGTGGAGGGCGACTGGCGCACGCACCACAAGTTCTTCGCGGACAACCGCAAGCTGCTGACCGAGGTCGAGGAGCTGGAGCACCGGGCGCGGCGCCGGGACATCCTGGTCGACGACGAGACCCTCTTCGACTTCTACGACCAGCGGATCCCCGACCATGTGGTCTCGGGTGCGCACTTCGACTCGTGGTGGAAGCACAAGCGGCGCGAGCAGCCCGACTTCCTCGACTTCGAGCGGGAGATGCTGATTCGTGAGTCGGCGGACGCGGTCACCAAGGCCGACTACCCCGACACCTGGCGGCAGGGCCCGCTCAAGTTCCGTGTGACGTACCAGTTCGAGCCCGGGGCGGACGCGGACGGCGTGACCGTCCACATCCCGCTCCAGGTGCTGAACCAGGTCACGGACGAGGGCTTCGACTGGCAGATCCCGGGTCTGCGCGAAGAGGTCGTCACGGAGCTGATCCGCTCCCTGCCCAAGCCGATCCGGCGCAACTACGTGCCGGCGCCGAACTACGCGAAGGCGTTCCTGGAGCGCGCCGTGCCGCTGCAGGAGCCGCTCACCGTCACCATGGCCCGCGAGCTGAAGCGGATGGTCGGGGTGCCGTTCGAGGCGGAGGACTTCGACTGGTCGCGCGTCCCCGACCACTTGAAGGTGACGTTCCGGATCGTCGACGAGCGGCGCCGCACGCTCGCCGAGGACAAGGACCTGGAGGCGCTGAAGCTCACGCTGCGTCCCAAGGCGCGCAAGGCGCTGTCGCAGGCGGCCGCCGCCACGGCGCAGCGTCAGGGCGGGGAGTCGCTGGAGCGCAAGGGGCTGACGGACTGGACGATCGGTTCGCTCACCCGGGTGTTCGAGACGCGCCGGGCCGGCCAGCCGGTGAAGGCGTACCCGGCGCTGGTGGACGACGGCGACTCGGTGTCGGTGCGGCTGTTCGACTCGGAGGCCGAGCAGGCGGAGGCGATGTGGAAGGGCACCCGGCGGCTGATCCTGCTGGGGATCCCGGTCAACCCGGCGAAGTTCGCGTCCGAGAAGCTGACCAACCCTCAGAAGCTCGCCCTGTCCGCCAATCCGCACGGTTCGGTGCAGGCGCTGTTCGACGACTGCGCCACGGCCGCGGCGGACAAGCTGATCACGGACTTCGGCGGCCCGGTGTGGGACGAGGAGTCGTACCGGAAGCTGTTCGACAAGGTGCGGGCGGAGATCGTCGACACGACGGTCCGCGCGGTCGGGCAGGTGCAGCAGGTACTGGCCGCCTGGCAGGCCTGTGAGCGCCGTCTGAAGGGCGTCCGCAGCCCCGCGCTGCTGCCGAACCTCCAGGACGTCCGCACGCAGCTGGACGGGCTCGTGAAGCCGGGTTTCGTGACCGAGGCGGGGCTGCGCAGGATGCCGGACCTGATGCGGTACCTGGTGGCCGCCGACCGCCGGCTCCAGCAGATGCCGACGAACGTCCAGCGGGACACCACGCGCATGGCGAAGGTCCACGAGATGCGGGACGAGTACGCCTGGCTCCTGGAGCAGATGCCGCAGGGCCGGCCGGTGCCGCAGCAGGTGCGGGACATCCGCTGGATGATCGAGGAGCTGCGGGTCAGCTACTTCGCCCACGCGCTGGGCACGGCGTACCCCGTGTCGGACAAGCGGATCGTGAAGGCGATCGACGCCGTGGCACCGTGACGGGCCCCGCACGCAGGGTGAGTTCGACCAGGGGGCTCCCGCTCCTGTACAGTCCTTCTCGCAGCGCAACGCAGGAAAGCGCCGCGATTCTGGTCCTGTGGAGCAGTTTGGAGTGCTCGCCACCCTGTCAAGGTGGAGGCCGCGGGTTCAAATCCCGTCAGGACCGCATACCGGAAGGCCCGCCCCCCGTAAGGGATGGCGGGCCTTCCGCATGTGCGGACCCGTGCGGATCTGTGCGGGCGCCCCGGAGGCGCCGTAAGGGCCCCTCCGCAGGCCTGTAGGCCCGGGAAGGGCCCCACGGCCCAGTCCGGGGCTCCTGCGCCGTCTTGACGGCCTCACGGTCCCTCGGTACTCCAGGAACAGGGCACGTGTCCGCGGGGGGACCGGAGGTGGCGCATGACGGCATCGGCCAGGCATGAGACAAGGGCACTGCTCCGCGCGCATCTGGCTGCCGCGTCGTCGTACCGGCATCTCACCCGTCACTGCCCGGTCTGCCGCCGTCTCCAGCGCCTGGCGATGGACTCGGCGCCCGCCGACGACACCGCGCGCGTGGAGCCGTCCGAGCCCGTCGGGGATCCTCAGGAACAAGCCGCCGCCGACGCGCGTTCCGTCTAGCGCATATGCCGTCGGCCCAACAACCCAGCTGGTATGTGACGGGTGTCACTGCATGAGTTTTCACCGGGGCGGAACTTACGCCTCACCTACAACAGGTCAATTTAATATGTGCAATTGCACTCCCCCGAGTGCTCCGCCCCGGCCCCTTCGGAGCCGATCCCACAGGCCTCCTCAGGGTCCGACAAGCCCGCGCACAGAAGGCCGTTGAGGCCGCCCGGCCCCGCGCACGGACCCACCGCCGGCGCACAAAAAAGATCGCGCTGGACCCGGCGGAGTCCAGCGCGATCAACGACGCACCCGGTGTTCAGTTGGCGGTGAAGCTCTGATTCGGTTGGGCGAGAGGGCTGTTGGGGCAGTCCCCGCGTCGCTTGGAGCTAAAAGTCCCGGGCGTCGCGGCCGGTGGGGGACCAGCCGGTTCTGCCCGGTTCATGCAGGTTCAGGCCTCGCTGCGCTGCTGCGGGATGCCCGCGAGCAGCGCGCGGACCTCGGCCTCGCGGTAGCGGCGGTGCCCGCCGAGCGTGCGGATCGACGTGAGCTTGCCGGCCTTCGCCCAGCGCGTGACCGTCTTCGGGTCGACGCGGAACATGGTGGCAACCTCAGCGGGGGTCAGCAGCGGCTCGGCATCAGGGGTGCGAGCGGTCATGAGCGGCCTCCTCGGGAGAACCGAACCTTCTCGGTTCTTTCCTCTAAATTCTGCACCTTGACCCGCGTTGCCCGAAATGGCGGACGCGAGTCGAGTCGGTTATAGGACGAACGGCTTGTCCTCGGCACTACAACTACACCATCTGTCCAGCCACGTCGGCCAAACCGATGGAATTGCCCTCCCAGGTGTTCATCAGCCGCGGAAGCCGATGGACCATGCCATAGCGGACAGTCACGCCCCTGTGACGATCAGTCACAGCAGCGTGCAGGAGTCACCGGACCCCCCATAGCGTGCAATGCTGAGATACCGCCCATAGTGGAGCACAACAGGACGGAGGAGCCCTCCCCGGACTCCTTGTCCTATTTTGGCATGAGGAGGGGCAAGGGGCGCAAGGGCCTTGTACGTGCGGTCCATCACGCTTGACACACTTGAGACGTACGCCCGGAACGGTCGCTACGTCCGATGTCGCATCCGGATTGACGCGACTTCAACCAACCTCAGGGCGAAGACAAAACCCCAAGAAAGGCGTTTGGTCAAACGTCAGTTCGCCGAGCGCAGGTCACGGACCGCGCGCCAGCGCTCGACGAGGCGCCCGTACGCCTCCGCGGCGCCCCCTTCGTCGCCCCGCCGCAGCGCCGCGATCCCCTCGCCCACGTCGGCCGCCGAGTGGTCGTCCTCCAGGGCGCCGGCCGGCAGGGCGTGCACGAGTCCCCCGTAGTCCAGCTCGACCAGCGAGCGCGGGTGGAACTCCTCCAGCCAGCGGCCGACGTCCACCAGGCCGTCGATCAGCAGGCTCTCGTCCACGGAGTCCCGCAGCGCCCGCAGCCCCCGCGCCACCCGACGCCGCGCCTGGACCATGGGCGTGCGGTAGCGCAGGACCGGAACCTCGCCCGCGGAGCCCTTGGCGTACTCGCGCTCCTCGTCGGCGAAGAGCACGAACCAGTTGATCGGCACCTGCCAGGTGGACGTGCGGATCCACGGACGTGCGTCGGGGTGCTCGGCCAGCCAGCGCTCGTAGTCCCGGCTCGTCTCGTTCCGCACGACCGGGGGCAGCAGGGCGTCCAGGACCGGCAGCGGGTACTCCTCCGCGAGCCCTTCCAGTGCCTGCCAGCCGCGCAGCCTGGTGCGCCACGGGCAGACGCGGACCTCGCCGTCCGTCTCCAGCACGAAGGCGTCGTCGCTCTCGTGCACCGGAACCGGCGCAGGCGGGACCGCCGCGAGGTCGGCCAGCGACCGGCGCAGCTCCTCCTGGTAGGACGGGAGGTCGTCCCGCCGGGCGTACCGCTCCCAGTGGCCGCGCTCCGGCTCGGGGAAGGCGGCCAGCGGTTCGTACACGCGCAGGTAGGCGGCGTAGGGGACGATCACCGAGGACACCTTGGTCACGCTCTGCTCCCTCCCCCGCGGACCGCCGCGAAAACCTGTCCGGCCTCCGCCCGGACGGGTGGGAAACCCCGGCAAATCGTCGCACGCGGTACTCCGGACGGAGGTGATCCGGGACACAGTGCCGCCGACCGGCAAGTAAGGATCTACTCTCGTGCCACAGCCCCCGCCACCCGTACGGGAGCCCGTCCCACCCGCCGCTACTTACTCAGGAGTCACCACAGTGACCGACGTATCTGACGGCGTCCTGCACACCCTGTTCCGTTCGGACCAGGGCGGCCACGAACAAGTCGTGCTCTGCCAGGACCGTGCCAGCGGCCTCAAGGCCGTCATCGCCATCCACTCCACCGCTCTGGGCCCCGCCCTGGGCGGCACGCGTTTCTACCCGTACGCCTCCGAGGAGGAGGCCGTCGCCGACGCGCTCAACCTCGCGCGCGGGATGTCGTACAAGAACGCCATGGCCGGTCTCGACCACGGCGGCGGCAAGGCCGTGATCATCGGCGACCCGGAGCGGATCAAGACCGAGGAGCTGCTGCTGGCCTACGGCCGGTTCGTCGCCTCCCTCGGCGGCCGCTACGTCACCGCGTGCGACGTCGGCACCTACGTCGCCGACATGGACGTGGTGGCCCGGGAGTGCCGCTGGACCACCGGCCGCTCCCCCGAGAACGGCGGCGCGGGCGACTCGTCGGTACTCACCTCCTACGGCGTCTACCAGGGCATGCGGGCCGCCGCCCAGCACCTGTGGGGCGACCCGTCGCTGCGCGACCGCAAGGTCGGCATCGCGGGCGTGGGCAAGGTCGGGCACCACCTGGTGGAGCACCTGCGGGCCGAGGGCGCCGAGGTCGTGATCACCGACGTGCGCGAGGACGCCGTCCGCCGGATCCTCGACCGGCATCCCGAGGGCGTGTCGGCCGTGGCCGACACCGAGACGCTGATCCGCACCGAGGGCCTGGACATCTACGCCCCGTGCGCGCTCGGCGGCGCCCTGAACGACGACACCGTGCCCGTGCTGACCGCCAGGGTGGTCTGCGGCGCGGCCAACAACCAGCTCGCCCACCCGGGCGTGGAGAAGGACCTCGCGGACCGCGGGATCCTCTACGCGCCGGACTACGTGGTGAACGCCGGCGGCGTGATCCAGGTGGCGGACGAGCTGCACGGCTTTGACTTCGACCGGTGCAAGGCGAAGGCGTCGAAGATCTTCGACACCACGCTCGCCATATTCGCACGTGCGAAGGAGGACGGTATTCCGCCGGCCGCCGCGGCCGACCGGATCGCCGAGCAGCGGATGGCGGAGGCGCGTCCGCCGCGATGAGGTCCGTGCGCGGCGCCCCCGATCGGGGCGCTTCGCACACCTGAGCGGTACCCGCCGGGGGGCACTTGGAGAGAACTCTCACTTCTCCCGGCGGGTCGACCGTCGATAAGTGGTTAAAATCGCGATTGACCAGCGAGGACAGGGCGCCTCGACGGTCCCGGGCGCGGGCACGTCATGCGGGCGACGTACCGTATGGGCGCGGGCTCAGGTACCGTGGAAGCCCTACGGACCGGTCTCTCCATGGAGAGCCCGTTCTGGACCATGAACGCGTGTCAAGACTCTGGGGCCGTCGAGCCCCGTCGTTGAGGGGGTCGAGCCATGGGGCGCGGCCGGGCCAAGGCCAAGCAGACGAAGGTCGCCCGCCAGCTGAAGTACAACAGCGGTGGGACTGACCTCTCACGCCTGGCCGAGGAGCTGGGCGCATCGACGTCGAATCAGTCACCGAACGGTGATCGTTTCGAGGACGATGAGCAAGACGACGACCTGTACGCAAAGTACGCCGACCTCTACGAGGACGACGAGGAGGACGAGGACGGCCCGTCCTCGCAACAGCGTCGCGGCGCTTGACCTTGCGTGGTGCATGAGCCCGGTCGGTGACCTAGGTCACCCGCCGGGTTCAGTGCTGCCCGGGCCGGCCACGTCGGCCGGTGCGCCGCCCGCCCGTTCACCGGGCGGGCGCCACCTCCGTGCTCAGTTCGCGTAGTCACCGACAAGAGCGGCACCCGTGGCGTGGTCACCGCGCTCGGTGATCTCGCCGGCCACCCAGGCGTCCACGCCGCGGTCGGCCAGCGTGCTCAGCGCCACGTCGACGGACTCCTGCGGCACGATCGCGATCATGCCGACGCCCATGTTCAGCGTCTTCTCCAGCTCCAGCCGCTCGACCGAGCCGGTCCGTCCGACCAGGTCGAACACCGGGGCGGGCGTCCAGGTGGAGCGGTCCACCGTGGCGTGCAGCCCGTCCGGGATCACCCGGGCCAGGTTGGCCGCCAGTCCGCCGCCGGTGACATGGCTGAACGCGTGCACCTCGGTGGTGTGGATCAGCGACAGACAGTCCAGCGAGTAGATCTTGGTGGGCTCCAGCAGCTCCTCGCCGAGGGTGCGGCCCAGCTCGTCGATCCGGGCGTCCAGCGACAGCCCCGCCCGCTCCAGCAGCACGTGGCGGACGAGCGAGTAGCCGTTGGAGTGAAGTCCGGAGGACGCCATGGCGATCACCGCGTCACCCGGACGGATGCGGTCCGCGCCCAGCAGCCGGTCGGCCTCCACGACGCCCGTACCGGCGCCGGCGACGTCGAAGTCGTCCGGACCCAGCAGACCCGGGTGCTCGGCCGTCTCGCCGCCCACCAGGGCGCATCCGGCCAGCACACAGCCTTCCGCGATGCCCTTGACGATCGCCGCGACACGCTCGGGGTGGACCTTGCCGACGCAGATGTAGTCGGTCATGAACAGCGGCTCGGCGCCGCACACCACGATGTCGTCCATGACCATGGCGACCAGGTCGTGCCCGATGGAGTCGTACACGCCCATCCGGCGGGCGATGTCGACCTTGGTGCCGACGCCGTCGGTGGCGGAGGCGAGCAGCGGGCGCTCGTAGTTCTTCAGGGCGGAGGCGTCGAAGAGGCCGGCGAATCCGCCGAGGCCGCCGAGGACCTCGGGGCGCTGCGTCTTCTTCACCCATTCCTTCATCAGTTCGACCGCGCGGTCGCCCGCTTCGATGTCGACGCCCGCCGCTGCGTAGCTGGCACCAGTGTTCTGGGACATGGCTGTGAGAGCTTTCGTGTCGTCCGTCAGGGCTTACGGGCGGCGGATCGCGTCGACCGCGGCCGGGGCGGCGGTGCCGGCGGCCAGCTCGGTCTCCAACAGCTGCTTGCCGAGGAGCTCGGGGTCGGGCAGCTCCATCGGGTATTCGCCGTCGAAGCAGGCGCGGCACAGGTTGGGCTTGGCGATGGTGGTCGCCTCGATCATGCCGTCGAGGGAGATGTACGCCAGGGAGTCGGCGCCGAGCGAGGTGCCGATCTCCTCGATGGTCATGCCGTTGGCGATCAGCTCGGCGCGGGTGGCGAAGTCGATGCCGAAGAAGCAGGGCCACTTCACGGGCGGCGAGGAGATCCGGATGTGGACCTCGGCGGCGCCCGCCTCACGGAGCATGCGGACCAGGGCCCGCTGGGTGTTGCCGCGCACGATCGAGTCGTCGACGACGACCAGGCGCTTGCCCTTGATGACTTCCTTGAGCGGGTTCAGCTTCAGCCGGATGCCGAGCTGCCGGATGGTCTGCGAGGGCTGGATGAACGTACGGCCGACGTACGCGTTCTTGACCAGGCCGGCGCCGAAGGGGATGCCGGAGGCCTCCGCGTAGCCGATGGCGGCGGGGGTGCCGGACTCCGGGGTCGGTATCACCAGGTCGGCCTCGACCGGGGCCTCCTCGGCGAGCTTCCGGCCCATCTCGACGCGCGAGAGGTAGACGTTCCGCCCGGCGATGTCGGTGTCGGGGCGGGCCAGGTACACGTACTCGAAGACGCATCCCTTGGGCTTCGCTTCCGCGAATCGGGACGTTCGCAGTCCGTTCTGGTCGATGGCGACGAACTCGCCCGGCTCGATCTCCCGGACGTAGCTCGCGCCGCAGATGTCGAGGGCGGCGGACTCGGAGGCGACCACCCAGCCGCGCTCCAGCCGGCCGAGGACCAGCGGACGGATGCCCTGCGGGTCACGGGCCGCGTAGAGGGTGTTCTCGTCCATGAAGACGAGGCTGAAGGCACCCTTGACCTTCGGCAGGACCACGTGCGCGGCCTGCTCCACCGTGACCGGCTCGCCGTCGGCGGCGCGCTGGCCGGCCAGCAGGGCGGTGATCAGGTCGGTGTCGTTGGTCGCGGCCACCTTGGGCGCGCGGCCGTTCTCCTTGGGGAGCTCGGCGACCATGTCGGCGAGCTGCGCCGTGTTGACCAGGTTGCCGTTGTGGCCGAGCGCGATCGATCCGTGCGCGGTGGCGCGGAACGTCGGCTGGGCGTTCTCCCACACGGACGCACCGGTGGTCGAGTAGCGGGCGTGACCGACCGCGATGTGACCCTGCAGGGAGCCGAGAGAGGTCTCGTCGAAGACCTGGGACACGAGGCCCATGTCCTTGAAGACGAGGATCTGGGAGCCGTTGCTGACCGCGATTCCCGCGGATTCCTGGCCCCGATGCTGGAGGGCGTAGAGCCCGAAGTACGTGAGCTTGGCGACCTCTTCGCCCGGAGCCCAGACACCGAAGACGCCGCAAGCGTCCTGAGGGCCTTTCTCACCGGGGAGCAGGTCGTGGTTGAGTCGTCCGTCACCACGTGGCACGCCTCCGAGTGTAGGCGAGATCGACCACTGGTCCGAATGCGGGATGTGGCCGCGCGGGTGGGTCAGCGGGCCGCGACGGCCCGTACCTCGGTGCCGTTCTCGCTGGTCAGCGTGAGGGTGTCGCCGTCGACCGCGTACCGGGCGGCGCCGTTGAAGAGCTTCGTCAAGGCCTTCTCGGCGTCCATGAGTGAGTCTTCGCACATCATTCGGGTCAGGGACGGGACGCCGAGGGTGATATGGCTGTCGCGCACGGTGGCCTTCGCACGGACCTGGTTGCAGCCCAGGTTTCCGGAGACCGCGCCGCGCTCCCGGTCGAACGTGAGGTGGGCGCGGCCGGCGCCGTCCGGGGTGGTGACGTTCCAGCGGGTGCCGTGCAGCGGACTGTCCTGGGCCTCGCTGAGGCGCACGGTGTCGCCGGACGCGGTGGTCAGCGTGAGGCGGTCTCCTTCGACGTCCGCCTTCAGCTCTCCGGCGGCCAGGGCACGGGCGACGGCGCTCTCGCCCGCCATGATCCGGTCGTCGCAGGCTCGCAGGGTGGTCTCGGCGGCGGTCAGGCGCACCCGGTCGCCGTCGGTGCGGACGCGGGCCTCGAAGAGGTTGCAGCCGTAGCTGCCGGTGGCGCGGCCGTCCTCGCCGAGGGTGAGGTGGGCGCCGTCGGGGGCGCGGTGGGTGGCGCCGTCCAAGGTGACGCTGTCGACGGTCCAGCGGACGCCGGTGACCGGCCGCTCCGCCTCGGCGGCGCCGCTGCCGGCGCCCGCCTTCTCGCTGCCGCAGGCCGCGGCGAACGGGACGACGAGCACGGCGACGGCCGCCAGGGTCCTGCGCGAGGTGTGCTTCTGTCGGTCCATGCCGCTTCGACGGAAGCGCGGAGCGAGCGGTTCCTCCCGGTGTCGGCGCCCGTCCCTCGGCGCCCCTCCCTCAGCCGAGCAGCGGCAGGTACGGCCCGAGGTCGGCGCGCTCGCCGCTCGCGCCGACCTCGGCGGAGGCCACGGCGTCCGTCCAGGAGAGCCGCCCGCCGGCCAGCCGGATCCACGTGAGCGGGTCGGTCTCCACCACGTTCGGCGGGGTGCCGCGCGTGTGCCGGGGCCCCTCGACGCACTGCACCACCGCGAAGGGCGGGACGCGCACCTCCGTGGAGCCGCCGGGCGCCTTCGCGGCGAGCGCGTCGGCCAGCAGCCGGACGCAGGTGGCCAGCGCCTGCCGGTCGTACGGGACGTCCAGGCCGGGGAGCGCGGCGTTCAGGTCGTCGGTGTGGACGACCAGCTCCACGGCGCGGGTGACCACGTAGTCGGTGAGGGGCAGGGCGCCCGCGCTGGTCGGGAGCAGCCTGCCGCTCGGGTGGGCGTCGAGGCGGGCGGTGAAGCGCCGCTCGGCGTCCGCCAGGTAGGCGTCGAGATCGGCGTGGCCGGCCGCGAGCCGGTGCGCGGTGTCCGCGATGGCTCCGGCGTCGGCTGCGATGGCGGCGGGCCAGTCGGTCAGCCGGGCGTCCTGCTTCGCGGGCTCCGGCTCGTCCAGCAGGCGGTCGACGGCCAGCAGCGCGACGCCGATGTGGGCGACCAGTTCCCGGACGGTCCAGTCGCCGAGCCGGGTCGGCGCGGCGAGCTGCTCCGGGGTGAGGGTGCCGACCGCGGTGCGCACGTGCCCGAACTGGGCCAGGACGGCGGCTCGGGTCTTGGCGGGGTCGTAGGAGCGGGGGCGTTTCCTGGCCGGTGGCATGGCGGAAGCCTATGCGCGGGCGCCGACAGACCGGGCCGGGACCTCGAACACCTCGTTGTTACGGGGGACACCGATGCCGCGCCAGGTGAACGGTATGCCGCGCGCGGTGTCCGGGTCGGGGCCGTCCATGAGCTGGAAGTGCAGGTGAGGCTCGGTGGAGTTGCCCGAGTTGCCGACCTGGGCGAGCACCTGGCCGGCGTGGACGCGGTCGCCCTCACGGACGGTCAGGGAGCCTCGGCGGAGGTGGGCGTAGAGGGCGTAGGCGCCGCCACCGAGGTCGAGGACCACGTGGTTGCCGAGGATTCTTCCGGCGCCGAGCAGGTCGCGGACGTTCGCCTCGAGGAGCATCAGGTACGCGAGGGCGGGCAGCGAACCGCGGCTGAGGTGGTCGCGGGCCGTGTCGGTGGCCCGGACGACGGTGGCGTCGGCCACCGCGTGCAGCGGGGCGCCGTGAGCGGGGAAGTCGGCGTTGCGCCGGGCCACGGGCCACAGCGCGCGGAACGGTGGACGGGAGCCCGGCTCGGGCTCGGCGACCACGTCGATGGCGAAGGTCTGGCCGTAGGCGTGGGTGTGGTGGCTCGGGGTGTGGTCCGCCGGGCTGTTCAGCGCAATCCAGCGGCCGGCGACCGGGGGCTCGACCTCGACGGACGGCCGGGCGGCCCGGGGGCTGTCCGGGGCTCCGCCCCACCGGTTGGCGACGACCAGCACGGCGTACGCGAGCAGCAGCGGCAGGAAGTCCCACCACACCGGATGGCCGAGGTCCAGGGCCACGTGGGCGGTCACCAACGCGAAGAAGGCGATCAGGAGCGCGCGGTAGGCGGTCTTGGCGAGTTTGCGTGCGGACATGCTTCCCCCAGTGCTCGTCGGTGCGGTCAGGGCCGCGCCGCTGCCAGTGCCACCAGCAGCGGCACCACCCGGCCCGCCGGGACCTCGTGCCGGCCCCGGCCGGTGCTGTGCAGCCAGCCGGCGGCGGTCAGCTGGCGCAGGTGGTGGTAGATCTGCCCGGTCGTGCCGATGTCGTCCAGCTCCGCCAGCTCGGCGGCGGTGCGGCGGCCGCCCGTTATCTCGCGGAGCAGCCGGAGCCGGACCGGGTGGCCGAGGGCCGCGAAGGACTCCGCGGCGTCCGGCCACTCGTAGGTGAGCAGGTCCGAGGTGAGCGCGCCGTGCTGCCAGTCGTACCGCTCGCCGGTCGGCAACCGCACCGCGCCGGTGAACAGCACGCCTCCGTCGGCGGCCTTCAGCTCGGCGAGCTGCTCCTTGAGCCCCTCCAGAGCCCAGAAGTCGCCCTCCCCCATGGGGGCAGCCGTGCGGTCGGCCGCTTCGAGCGCCGCGATGCGGCGCTCGAGCTCGGTCATGCGCTCTTCCAGTTCCACGATGTCGAGATTACGTAACTACGTAATTCTGCGCAAGGGCCGGTGCACACCTGTGGACAACCGGACCGGCAACCGGCCCTGTGGACAAGCGGACCTGTGGACAACCGGACCCGGCCCGGTGGCCGGACATGACGAAGCCCCCGCCGCAGAGGGCGGGGGCTTCGCGTGAAAGGGGTGCCGGGGCTCAGGCCAGCAGCGCCGGGATCGTCCCCTCGTGGGCCTCGCGCAGGTCGGTCAGAGGGAGGGAGAACTCGCCCTGGACCTCGACCGTGTCGCCGTCCACGACGCCGATGCGAGCGGCCGGCAGGCCGCGCGCACCGCACATGTCGTTGAAGCGGACCTCCTCCGAGCGCGGTACGGAGACGACCGCGCGGCCGGCCGACTCGGAGAACAGGAAGGTGAACGCGTCCAGCCCGTCCGGGACGACCAGACGCGCGCCCTTGCCACCGAGCAGCGCCGACTCGACCACGGCCTGGATCAGACCGCCGTCCGACAGGTCGTGCGCGGAGTCGATCATGCCGTCGCGGGAGGCGGAGATCAGGATCTCGCCGAGCAGCCGCTCTCGCTCCAGGTCCACCTTCGGGGGCAGGCCGCCGAGGTGGTCGTGGACGACCTGGGACCAGGCCGAGCCGCCGAACTCCTCGCGCGTGTCGCCGAGGAGGTACAGCAGCTGGCCCTCCTCCTGGAAGGCGACCGGGGTGCGGCGGGCCACGTCGTCGATGACGCCGAGGACGGCGACCACCGGCGTCGGGTGGATGGCCGCCTCGCCCGTCTGGTTGTAGAGCGAGACGTTGCCGCCGGTCACCGGCGTGCCGAGCTGCTTGCAGCCGTCCGCCAGGCCGCGCACGGCCTCCGCGAACTGCCACATGACCGCCGGGTCCTCCGGCGAGCCGAAGTTCAGGCAGTCGGAGACGGCGAGCGGCTTGGCGCCGGTCGTCGCCACGTTGCGGTAGGCCTCCGCGAGGGCCAGCTGCGCGCCCGTGTAGGGGTCGAGCTTGGCGTACCGGCCGTTGCCGTCGGTGGCGATCGCGACGCCGAGGCCGGACGCCTCGTCGATACGGATCATGCCGGAGTCCTCGGGCTGGGCGAGGACGGTGTTGCCCTGCACGAAGTGGTCGTACTGCTGGGTGATCCACCGCTTGGACGCCTGGTTGGGCGAGGCGACCAGCTTCAGGACCTGGTCCTTCAGCTCCTCGCCCGTCGCCGGGCGCGGCAGCTTGTTCGCGTCGTCCGCCTGGAGCTCGTCCTGCCAGGACGGGCGGGCGTAGGGGCGCTCGTAGGTGGGGCCCTCGTGGGCGACCGTGCGCGGGTCGACGTCGACGATCTTCTCGCCGTGCCAGAAGATCTCCAGGCGGTCGCCGTCGGTCACCTCGCCGATGACGGTGGCGATGACGTCCCACTTGTCGCAGATCTCCAGGAACCGGTCGACCTTGTCGGGCTCCACGACCGCGCACATGCGCTCCTGCGACTCGCTCATGAGGATCTCCTCGGGCGAGAGCGTGGAGTCGCGCAGCGGCACGTCGTCGAGGGTGACGCGCATACCGCCGGAGCCGTTGGAGGCCAGCTCGGACGTGGCGCAGGACAGGCCGGCCGCGCCGAGGTCCTGGATGCCGACGACCAGCTTCTCGGCGAACGCCTCCAGGGTGCACTCGATGAGGAGCTTCTCCTGGAAGGGGTCGCCGACCTGCACCGCGGGGCGCTTCGACGGCTTGGCGTCGTCGAAGGTCTCCGAGGCGAGGATCGAGGCGCCGCCGATGCCGTCGCCGCCGGTCCGGGCCCCGTAGAGGATGACCTTGTTGCCCGCGCCGGACGCCTTGGCCAGGTGGATGTCCTCGTGCCGCATGACGCCGATGGCGCCCGCGTTGACCAGCGGGTTGCCCTGGTAGCAGGCGTCGAAGACGACCTCGCCGCCGATGTTGGGCAGGCCCAGGCAGTTGCCGTAGCCGCCGATGCCGGCGACCACGCCGGGCAGCACGCGCTTGGTGTCGGGGTGGTCTGCCGCGCCGAAGCGCAGCGGGTCGACCACGGCCACCGGGCGGGCGCCCATCGCGATGATGTCGCGCACGATGCCGCCGACGCCCGTGGCCGCGCCCTGGTAGGGCTCGACGTAGGAGGGGTGGTTGTGCGACTCGACCTTGAAGGTGACGGCGTAGCCCTGGCCGACGTCCACGACGCCCGCGTTCTCGCCGATACCGACGAGCAGGGCGTCGGACTCGGGGGCCTTCTCGCCGAACTGGCGCAGGTGCACCTTGGAGGACTTGTACGAGCAGTGCTCGGACCACATCACGGAGTACATGGCGAGCTCGGCGCCGGTCGGGCGGCGGCCGAGGATCTCCACGACCCGCTCGTACTCGTCCTTCTTCAGGCCCAGCTCGGCCCAGGGCAGCTCGACGTCGGGGGTCGCGGCCGCGTTGTCGACCGTGTCCAGGGGCGTCTTGCTCATGCGTTGACCAGCTTCTTGAGGATCGACGTGAAGAAGGGCAGGCCGTCGGTACGGCCCGTACCGATCAGCGACTCGACGGCGTGCTCGGGGTGCGGCATCAGGCCGACGACGTTCCCGGCGGCGTTGGTGATGCCGGCGATGTCGTTGAGCGAGCCGTTCGGGTTGAAGTCGAGGTAGCGGAAGGCGACGCGGCCCTCGGCCTCCAGCTCGTCCAGCGTCCGCCGATCGGCGACGTAGCGGCCGTCCATGTTCTTCAGCGGGATGTGGATCTCCTGGCCGGCCTCGTAGTCCGTGGTCCAGGCGGTGTCCGCGTTCTCCACCCGCAGCTTCTGGTCGCGGCAGATGAAGTGCAGGTGGTCGTTGCCCAGCATGCCGCCGGGGAGCAGGTGGGCCTCGGTGAGGATCTGGAAGCCGTTGCAGATGCCGAGCACCGGAAGACCGGCCTTGGCCTGGTCGATGACGGTGTCCATGACCGGCGAGAAGCGCGCGATGGCGCCGGCACGCAGATAGTCGCCGTAACTGAAACCGCCGCAGAGCACCACGGCGTCGACCTGCTTGAGGTCCTTGTCCTTGTGCCAGAGGGCGACGGGTTCGGCGCCGGCGACGCGGATCGCGCGCTGGGTGTCCCGGTCGTCGAGGCTGCCCGGGAAAGTGACGACGCCAATACGAGCGGTCACTTGGCCGCCTCCGCGACTTCCTCGACCCGGACGGTGAAGTCCTCGATCACGGTGTTGGCGAGGAAGGATTCCGCAAGATCGTGGATACGGGCGAGCGCGGCCTCGTCGACCGGCCCGTCAACTTCCAGTTCGAATCGCTTTCCCTGACGGACGTCCGAGATCCCTTCGAAACCCAGACGCGGCAGTGCGCGCTGCACCGCCTGGCCCTGGGGGTCGAGGATCTCCGGCTTGAGCATGACGTCGACTACGACGCGTGCCACTGGCACTCCCGGTGTGTGGTGCTGAGCAGGTCCCTTCAGACTACCCGCACAAAATTTCTACGCGAGTAGAGTTGTAGGAAACTACGTGAGCGCCGTCACGATTCGGCATCGGCGGGAGACGCGCCGGAAAAGATCCGGGAAAGATTCGCGATCTCTCGCACATCGCTATTGCGCCCGGACACGCGGGCAGATTTAGTCGGGCTTCCCATTGCATTGCCGGGCACTGTACAAATGAATTGTCATTAGCAGATACTTTGCCCGATTACAGGCGGACAGCCGACATCTCGGCGACCGTACCGGCACGTCATCACGGACGGCCGGACGGAAGAGGTGCCGCACGAAGGGACCGATATTCGTGGCGCAGAAGGTCGTGGTCACTCTCTTCGACGACATCGACGGCTCGGAAGCGGCGGAAACGATCGCCTTCGGGATCGACGGCACGTCGTACGAGATCGACCTGAACGAAACCAATGCCAGGAAACTGCGCGAGGCGCTCGAGCCCTACGTGGACGCCGGCCGCAAGCGCGCCCGCTCCGGCAAGGCCTACCGGCAGACCGAGGTCGCCCCGGACCCGGCGGCCGTGCGCGCCTGGGCGCAGGCGCACCGGATGGACGTCCCGGCCCGCGGCCGCATCCCCAAGAAGGTCTACGAGGCGTTCGCCGCCGCCCGCTGAACCGCACCCGGCCCGGCGCCCGGAACCGCACCCGCGTGCGGAGCCGGCCCCGGCCGGGTGACCCCGCCGACGGGCGGTCACCGGGCGCTGCGGGCAACCGACTTGCGCAGCCCCCCTGCTGATCAGCTAAAGTCTGGAGCACGCCGAGGGGCGAGGCCGAAAGGCCCGGTCCGAGGACATGCGGGTGTAGTTCAGTAGTAGAACATCCCCCTTCCAGGGGGAAGGCGCAGTGTGCAATTCCTGTCACCCGCTCTGCACCACCTCTCCGACCACGCTTGTGGATCAGGTAAGCTGGTGCCCGCGCCGATCGGTGAGAGCCGGTCGGAGGCAATGCGGACGTAGCTCAGTTGGTAGAGCGCAACCTTGCCAAGGTTGAGGTCGCGAGTTCGAGCCTCGTCGTCCGCTCGGGAAGAAGACCCCGGTCCCTCGGACCGGGGTCTTTTCGTGGTCCGGTCCAACAGGCCTGCCGGGTCTGACATTTGTCATGTCCGGTGATGACACCGCGCACTGCCGAGCTCCTCCGTCCGCCGCGATGCTCGAGTCATGGAAACGAACGGACTTGAGCACGTGATCGAGGTCACAGGCCTGCGACGCGTCTACGGGGGCGGGTTCGAAGCGGTGCGCGGGGTCGACTTCACCGTGCGGCGCGGGGAGATCTTCGCCCTGCTGGGCACCAACGGCGCCGGGAAGACCTCCACCGTCGAACTCCTCGAAGGACTGGCCCCGCCGGCCGGCGGACAGGTCCGGGTGCTCGGACACGACCCCTACACCGAGCGGGCCGCCGTACGGCACCGCACCGGCGTGATGCTCCAGGAGGGTGGCTTCCCCTCCGAGCTGACCGTCGCCGAGACCGCCCGCATGTGGGCCGGCTCCGTCAGCGGCGCACGCCCCGAGCGGGAGGTGCTGGCCATGGTGGGCCTCGGCTCCAGGACCGACGTCCGGGTCAAGCAATTGTCCGGCGGACAGCGGCGGCGTCTGGACCTGGCGCTCGCGCTGCTCGGCGACCCCGAGGTGCTGTTCCTCGACGAGCCGACCACCGGACTCGACGCCGAAGGCCGCCGCGACACCTGGGAGTTGGTGAGCGCCCTGCGCGACTCCGGCACCACCGTGCTGCTCACCACGCACTACCTGGAGGAGGCCGAGAACCTCGCCGACCGGCTCGCGATCATGCACGAGGGCCGGATCGCCGTCACCGGCACCCCGGCCGAGGTCACCGCGAACGAGCCGTCCCGGATCACCTTCGACCTGCCCGACGGCTACCACCTGGGCGACCTCCCGCCGCTCGGCCCGATGGGCGTGGGCGACCACACCGTGGACGGCCGCACCGTCCGGCTGGGCACCCGCGACCTGCAGCGCTCGGCCACCGAGCTGCTGCTGTGGGCGCGGGACGCGGGCGTGGAGCTGGGCCGGCTCGACGTGCGCTCGGCCTCCCTGGAAGAGGCCTTCCTCACCATTGCCAAGGACGCATCGGCCCCGGAGGACAACGGCGTGACCACGGAGGAGTACGCGGCATGAGCATCGCCACCACCACCCCGGCCGGCCGGATGGCCTCCCTGGCCCGGGCCGAACTGACACTGCTAGGACGCAACAAGGGCGCCCTGGTCGCCGGGCTCTTCGTGCCGCTGGTCCTGCCGCTCAGCGTGCGCTCCGCCGCCGAGGAGATGGACCTCGCGAAGGCCGGGCTCACCCCCGGTGAGCTCGTCCTGCCCGCCGCCGTCGGCTTCTCGCTGCTCTTCGCCGTGTACTCCACCCTCGTCGGCGTCTACGTCGTCCGGCGCGAGGAGCTGGTGCTGAAGCGGCTGCGCACGGGCGAGCTGCGGGACGCGGAGATCCTCTCCGGGGCCGCGCTTCCCGCCGTCCTCACCGGGCTGCTGCAGTGCCTGCTGCTGATCGCGGGCTGCGCGGTGCTGCTCGACCTGTCCGCGCCCTCCGCGCCGCACCTGGCCGTGCTCGGCCTTCTGCTGGGTGTCGTGATGAGCGCGGCGCTGGCCGCCGCCACCGCGAGCTGGACCCGGACCGGCGAGAGCGCCCAGGTCACGCCCATGCCGCTGATGTTCGCCTCGATGCTGGGCTCCGGAATGTTCGTCCCGCTGGAGCTGTTCCCGGACCGTCTGGCGTCCGTCTGCGAGCTGCTGCCGCTGACCCCGGTCGTCACCCTGGTGCGCGGCGGCTGGACCGGCGGCCTCTCGGCCGGGGACGCCCTCGGTGCGCTCGCGGTGGCGCTGGCCTGGACCGCGGTGGCGGTGTTTGCTGTACGGCGGCGGTTCCGCTGGGAGCCGCGGCGCTGAGGCGCTGACCAGGGGCGAAGGACGCCCGCACGGCTGTGACCGGTGCGGCGTCGGAGATCGGCGGGAACAGGAGCGGCGGATGGCGGGCCCGGGCAGCTGGTGGGGGCGCAAGAGCACACCCGCGAAGGTCGAGACGTACACGCGGTGGTCGTTCCACTTCATCGCGCTGTCCGAGCCGACGGTGGTCGGGGTGACGGCCTTCGGGCACATGGAGGCGCGGTTCGCGCTGCTCGTGATGGCGCCGGTCACGGCGCACGTCGCGCTGGCCATGGTGACCGCCTCCCGCGCCCTGGACTGGACGGTCGGCCGGCGTCCCCAGCCACTGCGGCTGCTGTGGGCGCTCGGCGCCGCGACCGCCGTGGTCGCGGTCGCGGCCGTCGCCCTCGGCCGGCACGGACCCGGCGGGGCCGCGGAGGACACCGGCACCGTCCTGGGCTCCGTCTTCGGCGCCACACTCTGCTACGGAGTGGGTCTGACGGCACTCGGCCTGAAGGACCGGCGGCGCGTCGTCTGGCTCGTCCTCGGGTTCGGGACGGGCGCGGGCCTGGTGGCCTGGGCGGTCGGCATGCCCGGACTGGCCGCGCTGGCCACGGCCGCGTTCGTGACGGCCGCGAGCGGCTTCTTCGCCGCCACCTCCGCCTTCTCCATCTGGCTGCTCAACGCCGTCTACGCCCTCGACGAGGCGCGGGAGACGCGGGCCCGGCTCGCGGTCGCCGAGGAGCGGCTGCGGTTCGGACGCGACCTGCACGACGTGATGGGCAGGAACCTCGCCGTGATCGCCCTCAAGAGCGAGCTGGCCGTCCAGCTCGCCCGGCGTGAACGGCCCGAGGCGGTCGAGCAGATGATCGAGGTGCAGCGCATCGCCCAGGAGTCCCAGCGGGAGGTGCGCGAGGTGGTGCGCGGCTACCGCCGGGCCGACCTGGAGGCCGAGCTCCACGGCGCCCGTGGCGTGCTGCGCGCGGCCGGGATCGACTGCGAGGTCGGCGGCGAAACGGGTGGGCTGCCCGCCGAGGTGCAGTCGGCGCTGGGCTGGGTGGTACGGGAGGCGACCACCAACGTGCTGCGGCACGGGGACGCGAAGAAGTGCACCGTCACGGTGCGGAGGCCGGAGGGGCGTGTGGTGCTGACGGTGCGGAACGACGGGGCGACCGCCCCGCACGGGTCGTCCCGCACGGGCGGAACGGGGCTGGCCGGGCTGCGGGAGCGGCTGTCCGCCGTGGGCGGCACGCTGGACGCCGGGGAGGCCGGGGACGGCGAGTTCCGGCTCGTCGCGGAGGTCCCGCTCACCGCGCGACCCGCGCTGGAGGTCGTCTCGTGACCGGTGTGGTGCGGCTGCTGCTCGCCGACGACGAGCATCTGATCCGCGGGGCGCTGGCCGCCCTGCTGTCCCTGGAGGACGACCTGCTGGTGGTCGCCGAGGCCGCGTCCGGCCCGGAGGCCCTGGCGATGGCGCGGGCGCACGTCCCGGACGTCGCCGTCCTCGATCTCCAGATGCCCGGCGCGGACGGTGTGAAGGTCGCCACAACCCTGCGGGCGGAGCTGCCCGACTGCCAGGTGCTGATCGTGACCGGGCACGGGCGCCCGGGCCATCTCAAGCGGGCGCTCGCGGCGGGGGTGCGGGGGTTCGTCCCCAAGACCGTCAGCGCCCAGCGGCTCGCGGAGATCATCCGCACGGTGCACGCGGGAAACCGCTACGTCGACCCCGAGTTGGCCGCCGACGCGATCGCCGCCGGCGACTCGCCGCTGACCGCGCGCGAGGCGGAGGTGCTGGAGCTGGCGGCGGACGGGGCGCCCGTGGCGGAGATCGCGGAGCGGGCCCGGCTGTCGCAGGGGACCGTGCGGAACTATCTCTCCTCCGCCGTCTCGAAGCTCGGCGCGGAGAACCGCCACACCGCGGTGCGTCTCGCCCGCGAGCGCGGTTGGGTATAGTGGTGCTCGCGCCACGGCGCAGCAGGCGAACGTAGCTCAGTTGGTAGAGCGCAACCTTGCCAAGGTTGAGGTCGCGAGTTCGAACCTCGTCGTTCGCTCAGAGGACGAAGGCCCCGGTCGATGACCGGGGCCTTCGTCGTGCGTGCCGCCGTGCGGCCCCGGGACCGGGAGTGCGCCCCGGCCCCGGCCCCGGCGTCAGCTCCAGGGGATGCCTGTCAGGCGCTCGTAGGCCTCTACGTACTTCGCCCGGGTGGCGTCCACGACCTGCTGCGGCAGCGCAGGCGGAGGCTGCTCGCTCCTGCGGTCCCAGCCAGACTCCGCCGAGGTCAGCCAGTCCCGGACGAACTGCTTGTCGTACGACGGCTGCGCGCGGCCCGGCTCCCACTGGTCGGCCGGCCAGAAGCGGGACGAGTCGGGGGTGAGCACCTCGTCCGCGATGACCAGGCTGTCCCCGTCGTACCCGAACTCGAACTTGGTGTCCGCGAGGATGATGCCCCGGTCCCGGGCGATGTCGCGGGCGCGGGAGTAGGCGGCGAGGGTGGCCTGGCGCAGCTGGGCGGCGGTCTCCGCGCCGACCTGGCGGGCGACCTCCTCGTAGGAGACGTTCTCGTCGTGCTCGCCGACGGCGGCCTTGGTGGCCGGGGTGAAGATCGGGGCGGGCAGCTCGGAGCCGTCGACCAGACCGTGGGGCAGGGCCAGCCCGCAGACCGTCCGGCTCTCGTTGTACTCGGCGAGGCCCGAGCCGGTGAGGTAGCCGCGGGCCACGCACTCCACCGGGACCATGTTGAGCGACTTGCACACCAGGGTGCGGCCCGCCCAGTCGGCGGGGGCGCCCTCGGGGAGGTCGGTGCTCAGGACGTGGTTGGGGAGCAGATCGGCGAGCTGGTCGAACCACCACACGGAGAGCTGGGTGAGCACCCGGCCCTTGTCCGGGATCTCGGTGGGCAGCACCCAGTCGTAGGCGGAGATGCGGTCGCTGGCGACCATCACGAGGTCGCCCGCCTCGTTCCGGTACAGCTCGCGCACCTTGCCGGTGTGCAGATGCACCAGGCCCGGAACCTGGATCGGCTCGGGCTTTTCGACGAATCCGGACACGGTTCCTCCGCGTGGTTGAACAGAAGGGACGCCCGCAGCGCTCCCGGCTCCCGCGTGAGCTCCCGGAGGGCGGTGGCGGGAGGGGGCCGGACGGTACGTCGATTCTCCCGTATGTGCGGACGGGACGGCGGTCGGGGTGGTGCGGCCGGGTTCGACGGGCAAGGTCCCGTGCACCCCGTCAGTCGCGTTTGCAGATGCGGTCGAGCAGGTTCGCGGTGGCCCGCTGGATGCGCGGGTCGGCGTGCCCCGGCCGGTCCAGCGCCGGCGACCAGGCGAGCGTGCCCGAGGCGAACACCCACGCCCCTGACGGCGCGCGGTACAGGGACGTCTCCTGATGGCGCCGGGCGCCCTGCCGGTCGCCGTACGGGGAGTGCGCGAGCAGGATCCGCTCCTCGTGGGCGGGCAGCGGGGTGCGCGGGTAGTAGCGGTCGGCCCCGCCCGCGACCAGGCCGTCGAGGACGTCGCCCTCGTGCGCGCCGGTCCCCTCCCAGAGCCAGTGGCCGGCGTTGCGGACGATCAGCGGGCGCGGTCCCGGCACGGGACCCGCGTACTGGATGCCGAGCAGCAGCTGCTCGGCCCGGTCGTTCTCCCGCCACAGCGCGGGCCCGGACCGGCCCCGGCGTCTGCCGCAGGTCAGCAGGCCGTCGGCGCCGGACGGGGAAGGGGCCAGCTCGATCTGCCGGTGCAGGGTGCGAGCGGAGAGGAACACCAGCGAGGTGCCGTGCTCGCGGGCGCGCTCCACGGCCGTGCGCATCTCCGCCGTCCAGTACTCGTCCCGGCCGGGGAAGACGAGCCCCCGGTGGCGGGCCGGGTCGACGCGGCCCGCGTGCAGGTCGCGGGCGGTGGCGTGGGCGAGGTCGAAGCCGTAGCGCTCCGCCCAGCGGATCACGTCGTAGGCGTGCCCGGCGTGCGGCGGGAGCCCGTCGCCCGCGTAGGGACGGTCGAAGGTGACGGTGGTGACCGGGTCGTCCGCCTCGTCCTCCTCGTGGGCGGGGGCGAGCCTCGCGCCGGCGCGGCCGTCCGCCGCCGGGTACGCGTTGTACGCCTGCCAGGTGAGGTCCGGCAGCACCAGCAGCAGGTCCGCCGGGCGGTCGTCCCGCACGGTGAACGGGACGTGCGCCCGGTGCCGGCCGTCCTCCGTGGCCAGCACGGCGACGTACGCGCCGGTGCTCCAGTACGTCGGGACCGGCAGCCGCCAGGACAGCCACCAGTGGTGGCAGGAGACGGTGCGTCCGGCGGTGAGCGGTGGGAGCTGCGCCGTGCCGTGGAGGCGGGGGCTCGTGGTGATCTCGGTGGCGCCCCGGCCGTCGTAGTGGCCGACGCGGTGGACCGTGACGCGGAAGGGGCGGGGCGGTTCGACGGTGACGTGGAAGTCGACGGAGTCGCCGGGGGCGACGGCGGAAGGGGAGGCGAAGCCCTCGATGCGGCCGTCGGCGTCGTGAGGCGACGGGGCCGGCCAGGGGAAGGCGACGGGTGCGAAGGGGTCGCCGCCGTCGGGTGCCGGTGCCCCTGTCGCTTCGTGCCGGGTCCGCTCCGGTCGCATGCCGTTCCCCCTCCCCTGAGCGTGAACGGCCCCAGCACATCACATTCCGCACGGGTGTCGTCACCGTTCGTCGTGCGTGCGTTGAAGTGGAGGAACGCGCTCCGGCGGGTGGGCCGGGCGCGGCTCAGGCGAGGCGTACGGGCTTCTCCGGGCGTATGCCCTGCCGGGTGAGCCAGTTCCCGAGGCCCGCGGGGTCGCCGTCCTCGATGAGGGTCAGCACCTGGGGCGGGAGGTCCGTGGCACGGGCGCCGCCGACGAGGAGGGTGGGTCCGTCGAGCCAGTCGAGACCCGGGACGGCGCCCACGGTGTCCATCGCCGCACAGCAGACCATCGCGGTGATGTGGTCGGCGAGCAGCTCCCGTCCGGTGCGGGGCGGCTGCAGGGGGAAGAGGGGGAGCGCGCGGTCGTCGCGGAGGGGGTCGGGATCGGACGCCGCGGTGCCCTGGGGACCGGCGGGGACGGCGGCCGCGGCGGACTCCTCGCGGGCCAGTTCGGCCGTGAGGCGCGCGGCGAGGGCGGCGCTGCGGGCGGTGCCGCCGCCGAGGTCGTCCTCGTCCGGGGCGACGGCCGGGACGGGCGCCGGGGGCAGGTCGGGCGCGGTGGTCAGATGGGTCAGGACACGGGCGAGGGTGGGGCCGTCGGCGACCCGGGTCTCCTCGTCCGCGGGCGGCACGCGCAGGGCGTCGAGTATCCGGTGCAGGCGGGCGGCGTCGGCGCGCCACTTGCGGTCGACGACCTCCTCCGGATAGTCGCCCCAGTGGACCGGCGACCAGTCGGGACCGGTCTCCGCCGGGCCGCCGTGGAAGAGGCGGGCGGCGAGCAGGGAGGTGGCCTCGTCGACCGCGCCGGGCTCCTCCAGCAGGTCGCAGGCGGGGCGCTCCCCGAGCCGGGAGGCGAACCCCTCGGCCAGCCGGTCCCGGCGGGACAGCTCGGTCAGGGCGGCGACCACGCCCGCGTTGAGCCGGGCGGGCCAGCGGCCCATCCGCCAGGCGGGCAGCGCCACCCGGGTCAGCAGCCGGTCCCAGCCCGCGTAGGCGAGGCCGACCTGCTCCTGGGCGACGATCCGCAGCCCGTAGTCCACGGCCTTGGCGCGCTCGGCGGCGGCGGCGGCGACCCCACGCTCCATCTCGGCGGCGTGCACCCGGCTGCCGTGCAGCAGCAGGCGGGCCACCCGGCCGACCCCGGCGAGCACCGCGCGGGAGACCGGCCCGCGGTCCGGCGCCGACGTGACGGCGACCGCGGCGTCCAGGCCCCGGACGAAGCGCCGGGCGGCGGCTATGTCCGGGTGCGCCGACGGTCCCGTGCCGGCGACGACCGGGGCGAGCAGGGCGCGCAGCTCGGCCACCCGCATCCACCACAGGAACGGCGAGCCGATGACCAGCACGGGCGCGGCGGGCGCGCGGCGGGACGGCCGGCCCGCGTGGGCCACGTCGTCGTGCTCCTCGGGCGGCGGGGGCGCGTGCGCCGGATGCGTACGGTCCTCCAGCCAGCTGTCGCAGTCCGGGGTGAGCGCTATCGCGGACGGCGCGGGGACGCCGAGGCGGTCGGCGAGGTCCCGCACCATCCGGTACAGGTCGGGCGCCGACTCCTCGGCGATCGGCACGGTGGGGGTGACGGCGGGCCGGGCGCGGGCGACGACCAGGGCGACACCGGCGGCGAGCAGCAGCACCAGCACGGCGAGGGGCGTGACGACCCGGCGGGCCAGGTCCCAGCCCGGGCCGGTCAGATGGCCGGTGGACCCGCCGACCAGGAGGATCACCGCGGCGGCGGCGGGCAGCAGCGCGACGGCCAGCGCCCGGCTGCGGACGCGCAGGACGGCCAGCGCACGGGCTCTGGCGCCCGGAGCACCCTGTTCCCTTCCCGCACCGCTCATGCTCATGGCCCGCCCTCACCCCCTCCCGGCGCCTGACACGGTCCCTGGCTTGCCCATGCCCCCACTGTGGCACCCGCCACCGACATCGCAATGCCGGTGGGCCAAGTGCCGGAGCGCTTGCGCGGCACCCTAGTTGGGGCCCCGGCCCCCGTCAGCCGGATGGCACATCGCTCACTCGATGGAATGGCTTTGGGGAGAGGTGGTCGACGGACGGCAAGGGTCAGGCCCCGGATCCTGGAGGGATCCGGGGCCTGTGGTGACCTGGGCGTCGTGCGCGTCGGTTACTCGCCCCGCGCCGCCTTCCGCGCGATGTCGGTGCGGTGCTGGGAGCCGTCGAGGCGGACACGGGACACGGCACGGTAGGCACGGTCGCGGGCCTCGGTGAGGTCCTTGCCGGTCGCCGTCACGGACAGCACGCGCCCGCCCGCGCTGACGACCGTGTCGCCCTCGAGCCGGGTCCCGGCATGCAGGACGTACGCGTGCGGGGCGTCCTGGGCGGCGACCTCGTCGAGGCCGGTGACCGGGTCGCCGGTACGCGGGGTGCCGGGGTAGTTGTGCGAGGCGACGACCACGGTGACCGCGGCCTCGTCGCTCCAGCGGACCGGCTCCAGGTGGGCGAGGTTGCCGGTGGCGGCGGCCATCAGCAGCCCGGCCAGCGGGGTCTTCAGCCGGGCCAGGACCACCTGGGTCTCGGGGTCGCCGAACCGGGCGTTGAACTCGATCACGCGCACACCGCGCGAGGTGATCGCCAGGCCGGCGTAGAGCAGACCGGAGAACGGCGTGCCGCGACGGCGCATCTCGTCCACGGTCGGCTGCAGCACGGTCTGGACGACCTCGTCGACCAGCTTGGGGTCGGCCCAGGGCAACGGGGAGTACGCCCCCATGCCGCCGGTGTTCGGGCCCTCGTCGCCGTCCAGCGCGCGCTTGAAGTCCTGCGCGGGCTGGAGGGGAACGACCGTCTCGCCGTCGGTGATCGCGAACAGGGAGACCTCGGGGCCGTCGAGGAACTCCTCGACGACGACGCTCCCCCGCTGCCCGGACGGCGCGGGGGATGCCCCCAGACAGGCGGCGGCATGCGCGCGGGCCGCCTCCAGGTCGTCGGTCACGACGACGCCCTTGCCGGCCGCGAGCCCGTCGTCCTTCACGACGTACGGGGCGCCGAAGGCCTTGAAAGCCTCGTCGGCCTCGTCCGGGGTGGTGCAGACGTAGGAGCGGGCGGTGGGCACGCCGGCCGCCGCCATCACGTCCTTCGCGAAGGCCTTGGAGCCCTCGAGCCGCGCGGCCTCCTTGGAGGGGCCGAAGACGGGGATGCCCGCCTCGCGCACGGCGTCGGCGACCCCGGCGACCAGGGGCGCCTCGGGGCCGACCACCACGAGGTCCGCGCCCAGCCGCACGGCCAGCGCGGACACGGCGGCGCCGTCGAGGGCGTCGACCTGGTGCAGCTCGGCGACCTCGGTGATGCCGGCGTTGCCGGGCGCGCAGTGCAGCGCGGTGACATCGGGGTCGAGGGACAGGGAGTGGCACAGGGCGTGTTCGCGGGCGCCGCTGCCGATGACGAGGACCTTCACGGGGGTCAGCCTAACGGCAGCCGGCGGACGCTCTTTGTGCGGGCTTCCGAACGGGCGGGGAGCGTGCTGTTGTGTGTTCCTCCGAACGCGCCGGCCAGGGCGACGCCGGGACCGGAGCCGGACGGCTGTGCCCGGCCCGTCGTGCTTCCCGTACTGCTCGTGCTCCTCGTACTTCCCGTACTACTCGTTCGTGATCTCCTCGACGACCGTCGCGCCCAGCTCGCGGACGAGGAGCTCCTTCCCGGAGAGGGCGGACTCGTCGAGGTCGGGGTCGTCGTCCTCCGGGATGTCGTCCTCGGGCGAGATCGGAGGGGGCGGCTCCGGGGCGGCAGGCCGGGAGGGAGCCGCCGGGGCGGGCGCCGAGGACGCGGGGGGCGGAGACGCCGGGGCCGACGCCTGCGGGGTGGCGGGGCGTCGGGCGTCGCCGGGGCCGCCGCCGCTCGCCGCTCCGTAACCACCGCCGCTCGGTGCTCCGTAGCCACCGGCACCGCTGCGGCCGCCGGACGGGCCGCCCGCGGGACCGGACGGGGCCGGGGCGCCACCGCCGGACGGGTCGACGACCGCCTCGATCTTCCACTGCACGTTGAACTGCTCGGTCAGCGCCTGACGCAGCACGTCCTCACTGCCGCTGCTGAGGAAGTTGTCGCGGGCGCCCGCGTTCACGAAACCGAGCTGGAGCGTCGTGCCGTCGAAGCCGGTCACCTGGGCGTTCTGGCTGAGCAGGATCCAGGTGAAGCGGCGGCGGTTCTTGACCGTCTCCAGGATGTTCGGCCAGAGCATGCGGGGGTCGAGGCCGCCGCCTCCGCCGCCGGGGGGCGTGGAGGGTGTGGCGGGCGCCGAGGGCGCGGACGGGGCCGCAGGGGCCGCCGGGGCGGTGGGCTGCGGCGCCTGGGGCCTGCTCGCGCCGCCGCCCGCGGAGGCGGCCGTGGGCCAGCCGCCTGGCCGCCGGCCCGCGCCGCCGCCGCCCGCGGGGGCGGAGGTGGGCCAGGCGCCGGGGGCGGGGGTGGCGGACGCCGACGGAGCGGGCGCCGGTGCGGAGGCTGGGGGCGCCTGAGGGGCGGCGGGGGGCGGGGTCGGCGCGGGAGCCTGCGCCTGAGGCTGGGGCTGCGTCCGGGCCGGAGGAGCCGGAGCCGGGGGGGACGGGGGCGTCGGCTGACCCTGTGCCCGTACGGCGGCGCGGGCCGCGGCGGGGCCGCCGCCGGGCTCGACGACGTCGTGCGGAGCCGGAGCGGCCGCCCCCTGGTGGGCCTCCGGACCGGGGACGTACCCCATGGCGGGCACGCCGGCGGCGGCACCGCCCGCGGAGAACTGCACCCCGCGCTCGATGCGGTCGAGCCGGGCCATCAGCGAGCGCTCGTCACCGTACGCGGCGGGCAACAGCACGCGCGCGCAGATCAGCTCCAGCTGGAGCCGGGGCGAGGTGGCGCCGCGCATCTCGGTGAGGCCCTCGTTGACGATGTCGGCGGCACGGCCGAGCTCGGCGGGCCCGAACGTGCCGGCCTGCGCCTGCATACGCTCGAGGACGTCGGCGGGGGCGTCGATGAGGCCCTTGTCCGCGGCGTCGGGAACGGCGGCGAGGATGACGAGGTCGCGCAGCCGCTCCAGCAGGTCGGCGACGAAACGGCGCGGGTCGTTGCCGCCCTCGATCACCCGGTCGACGACCTCGAAGGCGGCGGCGCCGTCACCGGTGGCGAAGGCCTCGACGACGGAGTCGAGCAGCGAGCCGTCCGTGTAGCCGAGCAGGGAGGTGGCCATGGCGTACGTCACACCCTCCGCCCCGGCGCCGGCGAGCAGCTGGTCCATGACGGACATGGAGTCACGCACGGAACCGGCGCCGGCCCGCACCACCAGCGGCAGCACGCCCTCCTCGACGGCGATGCCCTCCTTCTCGCACACCTCGCCGAGGTACTCGCGGAGCGTGCCGGGCGGCACCAGCCGGAACGGGTAGTGGTGCGTACGCGACCGGATCGTCCCGATGACCTTCTCGGGCTCGGTGGTCGCGAAGATGAACTTCAGATGCTCCGGGGGCTCCTCGACGACCTTGAGCAGCGCGTTGAAGCCGGCCGACGTGACCATGTGGGCCTCGTCGATGATGTAGATCTTGTACCGGCTGGACGCGGGCCCGAAGAACGCCTTCTCCCGCAGGTCACGGGCGTCGTCCACACCGCCGTGGGACGCGGCGTCGATCTCGATGACGTCGATCGAACCGGGCCCGTTGCGCGCGAGGTCGCGGCAGGACTGGCAGGTGCCGCACGGGGTGGGGGTGGGTCCCTGCTCGCAGTTCAGGCATCGCGCGAGGATCCGCGCACTGGTCGTCTTGCCGCAGCCGCGGGGTCCGCTGAACAGGTACGCGTGATTGACCCGGTTGTTCCGCAGCGCCTGCTGCAGCGGGTCGGTGACATGCTCCTGCCCGATGACCTCGGCGAAGGACTCGGGTCGGTAGCGGCGGTACAGCGCGAGAGACGACACGTCTACGAGGTTATAGGCGCGCACCGACAACCGGACCGGCCCGCCGGGGAACGCAAGCGCCCCCCACGCACCCGCCAGAGCCAACCTACCCTTGCTGCCTTCCGGCCCTGGGGGAGTTCAGTCAGATAGCGCCGCGTGAGGGGCTACGCAGAGGCTACCTCATCCCCCGGGCCGGGAACGAGTTCGCGAGCACTCCTCTCGGTCATGTAATGTTTCCGGCGGAGGATTCGCCTAGAGGCCTAGGGCGCACGCTTGGAAAGCGTGTTGGGGGCAACCCCTCACGAGTTCGAATCTCGTATCCTCCGCCAGTGCCTCACCGGGCACGATGTCGAAGGGCCCCACCGTTCGCGGTGGGGCCCTTCGACGTTGTCCGGCGTTGCCCACCCCCGGCCCGCAGAGCGTGACCCCCGTCACGTGTACGGAGGGGGCCCGGTTCCGCGCCTTCCCAGGTCAGCGGCGTGCCGCGGTCTCTGTCGTCCGGGTCTGTGCCCATGGACACAGCGGGCGCGGCGCGCGAAGGCGCATACTGAGCCATGACCAAGCCCTCGACGCCGAAGCGTCATCTGCCCACCAGCCCCTTCAAGGCCCCGGTCGCGCCGGCGCCCAAGCACTTCGACACCGGTGATCAGGTCACCCACGACGTGTACGGCCTCGGCCGGGTGGTCGGCATCGAGGACGGAGTCGCGGCACTCGTGGACTTCGGCTCGGCGCAGATGCGGATCCTGAGCCCGTACCCCAAGATGACCAAGCTCTAGGACCACCGTGCCCGCTCCGGGCACGCCAGGCCCGCTCAGCGGCCTGTGACGAAAGGCAGACCTCTCATCGACTCCACATCGCTGTTCTCGGCCCCGACCGGGCAGACACGCAGCTCCACCGGATCGCCGCGTCCGACGACGCAGCCGTTCCAGGCTCCGGACTTCGGCGAGGACGAGACCCTCTGGACCGAGGACGCGCAGCAGGCCGCCCCGGACACCCACGCGCGGCGGCCCGAGTCCGCCTAGCGACTGTGCCGAACCGGCGGCGCCGCGCACGGAGGAACTGCCGTGGTCGGGACAAGCCCGCCTAGGTGAGGCGATGGCACGCTCCCCGCATGAGCGGCGTGGCCGAAGTGACGTGCCGTACCCGGCCGAAGCGGCTTCCGTGGCTCTTCGTCGGCACCGGTGCGGCCGGGCTGATCCTGGTGGTGGCCCGCCTCGTGATCACGGGTGGGCTTCCCGACGGCTGGGTGCTCCCAGGGGTTCGAGGCGGGCGCCCGTGTCCACCTCACGGTCCGGCGTGGTCAGGTGCGGGAGGTTGTCGGCGAGGAGCACGTGTGGCGCGAGCACTTCCCCGCCGCCGGTGAGATCACCGTCGTCGCGGCGATGTGCGTGCCCCTTCACCGCCCGATCCGCACCCCCCGCTCCACCGTCACCTGGTCGATGTCCGAGACGCGGACCGTCAGTTTCATCGTCCAGGCGCCCTCCAGTGGGAGGGTGAGGTCGTTGGTGGCCCAGTAGCCGCCCCGGTCGGTGAGGCCGGCGTCGATGGGACCCACGTCCTTGGACGGGAGGGTGAAGGTGACGCGGAGCTCCGGGACGGAGGACAGGGCGCCCTGGGGGCCGAAGACGACCGCCTGGAGGCCGTTCTCGCCGACGCGGCCCGGGTCCATCGTGAGCTGGACCGTGCCGCTGCCACCGGGCGTCCCCGTGTCGTAGGGGACCGTCAGGGCCTGGGCGCCGGGCAGGCCCGCCACCTGCGGCGCGGGCGCCTTCGCGGCCTCGGCCTCCGCCCGGGAGGGCAGGGTTCCGGTCAGCACCGTGGTGACCAGCAGGACGGCCACCGCGACCACCACCTCCGCCAGGACGGAACGGCGCAGGGCGCGGCGGTGGACGGCTTCCGGTTCGACGGCTTCCGGCGGGGCGGTGGTCACGTGCGTGGTCCTCGGTTCGGGGGGCGGGCCCGCCGCGCCCACCAGCGCCGGTACGCGTTCCTCGGCCACGGCCGGGCGGGCCAGCAGGGCCGTCCAGCGGCGGGACAGGGCCGCCGCGAGCAGCAGGAACACCGTCGCCGCCAGCTTCACGGCGAGCGTGCGGCCGTACGCCGTCCCGGTGAGGGCGGACCAGGAGCCGAGGCCGCGCCAGGACTGGTAGGCGCCGGTGAGGACGAGGACCGTCACCGATGTGAACGCCAGGCGGGAGAAGCGGGCCACCGTGTCGTACGGGGGCGGGGTCTTCGCCCGGTGGAGGGTGAGCAGGAGGGCGGTGAGGCCGCCGAGCCAGGCCGCCGTCGCCAGCAGGTGCAGCACCGACGACGTCATGGCGACCGGGACCTGGATGCCGGCCGAGGCGTGTTCCGCCGACGCCCATGTGAGGGCCAGAGCCACGGAGAAGGCCGCGCCCGCCGTCACGCGCGTGCGGAGGGTCCGGTGGCGCAGGACCGGGAGGAGCAGGGCCGCCGTCAGGAGGAGCAGCACGCGGGCCAGGAGCGCCATGCCCGGACGGCCGCTCAGCGTGTCCGGGAACGTCGACACGTCCAGCGCCGTCAACGGCGACGCGCCCTTCTCGTAGGGCGCGCGCAGCACCAGCAGCCCCGCCGTCGTCACCAGCAGCGTCCACCAGCCGAACAGCAGCGGCGCCCGCAGCGGGCCCGTGTCCGGCGGGCGGCACAGGGCCGCGAACGCCGCCGTGCCGATGAGCAGCGCGGCCGCGATGTAGGCGAGGTAGCGGCCGGTGTCGTAGAGGCTCTTGGTGACCGGGTGTTCGGCGTGGTCCTGGGGGGCCGCCGGCGGGGTGGGGGACGGCTTGCCGATGGAGAAGGTGAACGCGCCCGACACCGGGTGGCTGTCCGCCGAGACCACCCGCCACGCCACCGTGTAGGTGCCTTCGTCAAGGTCTTGGGGCAGGGCGGCGCGGGCCGTGTCGGCGGCGCCGGCCGCGTGTTCGGGTTCCTCCATGTGGACGCGGCGGTTGTCGGGGCCGTAGATCCGGAAGGAGTCCTCGAGCAGGCCCACGGACTCGGTGAACGTCAGGGTGACGTGGGTGGGCGCCGTCCTGACGACGCTTCCGTCCTCGGGGTCGCTGGCGCGCAGGGCCGCGTGGGCGCTCGCCGGAGCCGCGCCCGCGAGGAGGAGCACCAGCAGCGTGCCCAGCAGCACCCATGCCCGCAGGACCGGCGACCCGCCGCCCCGGCCGCCCGCCGCCCCGTCGCGCCGTCGCTCCACGTCGTACCCGCCTCCCGGCCGTTCGCCTCCCGTGGAGTACGGACGGGACGCCCGGTCCGCTCAACGCGGCGGGGACGTCTTCACCAGGTGGGGCGGGAGGTCGACCCTCCGTCGACCACCAGGTCGTGGCCGGTCACCCAGGACGCGAGCGGGGACGCCAGGAACACGCAGGCGTCGCCGACGTCCTCCGGGCGGCCGAGGCGGCCCACGGCGGACGCCTCACGCCAGCGGCGCACGCCCTCCGGCCAGGCGTCCTCCAGGCCCTCCCGGTCGATCAGGCCGGGCGACACCGTGTTGACGCGCACGCCCCAGGGGCCGTACTCCAGGGCAGCCGTGCGGGCGTGCATCACCACCGCGGCCTTGGAGGCGCCGTAGTGCGCGTGGCCGGGGGCGGGGAAGCGGGCCTCGACGGAGGCGACGTGGGTGACGGAGCCGCCGCCCTGGTCCCGCATCAGCGCCGCCGCCGCCTGGGTGCAGGCGAAGACGGCGGTGAGGTTGGTGTCCACGACCGCGCGCCACTCGGCCGCCGTCATCCCGGCGAGCTCCTGGACGGGCTGGACCCCGGCGTTGTTGACCAGCGCGGTGAGCCGGCCCCCGAACCGTTCGGCGGCCTCCGCGACGAGCCGGTGGCAGGCGTCCTCGTCGGTGAGGTCGGCCCGCAGGACGACGGCCCGGCCGCCCGCCTCCCGGATGGCGACCGCCGTCTCCTGGGCGGACGCGACCGAGGTGCGGCAGTGCAGGGCGACGGCCGCGCCCTCCTCGGCGAGCCGGCGGGCGACGCCCCGGCCGATGCCGCCGCCGGCGCCGGTGACCAGGGCGACCTGGCCGTGCAGCAGTCCCCGCCCGCTCATGCGCGGCCCAGCTCCGCGACGAGAGCGGCCCGGTCCGGGTACCGCGCGGCCAGCTCGGCCGGGTCGCCGTGCTCGTAACCCTCGTAGGTGAAGCCGGGGGCCATCGTGCAGCCGAACAGGGTCCAGGCACCGCCGTCCGCGACACGGGCGCCCATCCAGGTGCCGGCGGGGACGGTGAGCTGGACGTGCTGGCCGCCGAGCACGTCGGGGCCGAGCACCGGCGTGCTGCTGGTGCCGTCGGGGGCGAGCAGCAGCATCCGCAGCGGGTCGCCGAGGTAGTGGTGCCAGGTCTCGTCGGCGGGCAGGCGGTGCAGGGCGGAGAAGTCGCCGGGCCCGTCGGTGAGCAGGGCGACGATGGCGGTGCCCTCGGGGCGGCCGTCGGGCCCGGCGGGACCGGCCCAGGTCTGCCGGAACCGGCCTCCCTCCCGGGGGATCGGCTCCAGTCGGAAGTGGGCGACGAGGTCGTCGGGGGTCACCTTCCGAAGGCTACCTCGCGCGTGAGGAACGCGAGTTGTGCGTGCTTCTGGGGGAGGTACACGTCCGGCAGGTCCACCTCGGGGAGCACGACCCGGGGTCCGGTGGTGAAGCCCTGCCGCGCGAACCGGGCGATCGCCTTCTCGTTGGCGACGTCCGGGTCGACGACGATCCGCCGTCTGTCCAGGCCCAGCAGGACGTACGCGGAGACGGCGACCGCCAGGCCCGCGGTCCAGCCGGAGCGGGTCTCGCCCGGCTCCGCGGGCGCGAGCAGCAGGTGCATGCCGATGTCACCCGGCTCGACGGGGTAGCACGCGCCCACCCGGTCGGCCTCCGGCTCGTACGTCTGGAGCAGCCCGGACGGGGCGCCGTCCTTGACGAGGAGGTACGCGTGGTGGGTGCCGAGGGTCTCCATGTGCGCGTAGATCTCGCGGACCCGCTGCTCGGTGAGGCCGTTCATGCCCCAGAACACGGCGCGTTCCTCGCTCACCCAGCGGTGCAGCAGGGGCGCGTCGGCGGCCGGGTCCAGCGGCAGGACGCGTACGGTGCCGAAGCCGTCGACCTTCTGCTCGTGGACGGCCGGGCGGGAGGCGTACGGGTCAGACATCGGTCTCCTTCGTCAGCTGCGCCCAGTCGGTGACGACCGGGGCCAGGTCTCCGGCGAGCCACAGGGGCTGCTGGTCTCGGTGGTGGGGGGAGCCGGGGCGGCCCGAGGCGCCGTGCGGCACGACCCAGCGGCTGTCCTCGCGCCGGGCCAGGTCCCAGACGTAGCGGGCGGCGGGGCCGCGGGCGGCGAGGTCGGTGATGCCGGGCACGGCGGAGGTGCACAGCACGCAGTCGTGGTCGCCGGACAGGCCGGGCTCCTCCCGCGGGTCCCCGGGCGGCAGGGCGCGCCAGGGCGCGAGGCGGTGGGTGTCGCCCCAGGCGCCGGAGGGCGGCGCGGCGGCCACCTCCTCCAGGGCCGCCCGGACGACGGCGGGGCGGTCGATGCCGAACAGGTCCTTCGCCGCGAGCAGGTGCTCCAGGGCGAACCCGATGCGCGGGACCAGCGCGAGCCAGGGGCGGAAGACGTCCGGGTACGGCGGCGGGGTCGCGGCGGCGGCGAGGGCGGGCTCGGCGGCCAGACGGCGGACGACCGCACCGCGCAGGGCCGCGAAGGCGGCGGCGTCCGCGCTGCCGGCGTCCATGTGCCGGTCCCAGGCCAGCAGCCGCGCGCGCAGGGCGGACGCGGGTCCGGTGAGGTCCGGGGCGTTCAGCGCGGCCAGGTGGTCCAGGAGGGGTGCGGCGGAGGCGAGATGGGTGTCGGTGTGGATCGCGGCCATGTCGGCGGCGGACCAGCGGTCGCGCCGGGCGAGCAGGGCGGCGATGCGGCGGGCGCGGTGCGGCGGCGCGAACTCCACGCCGAGCGGGGCTGCGGGGCCGCGCTGGTTGGCCATCACGGCGACGCCGTCGTCGAGACCGGCGCGCGGCGGCTCGTGCCAGCCCCGCCACTCGTGGCCGGGCTCCCACGCCGGCACGAGGCGGACGCGGTTGGCGTCGGCGCGTACGGGGACGCGGCCGGCCACCCGGTGCAGGGTGCCGCCCTCGGTGTCGGCGGCGAGGACGACGTTGACGGGCTCGGCCCACAGGTCGGCGGCACGGTCCACGTCGGCCACGCTGCGGGCCCGCAGCAGCGGCAGCAGGGCGCCGAAGCCCAGGTCGCCGGTGACGCGGGGCGGGTAACGGAGGGCGACGGCGAGCGGGGGTCCGCCGGACTCGGGCACCCCGCCGTCGAGGCCCTCGGGGCCGCCGATGACGACGGGCCCGCGCTCGGTCTCGACGACCTCCACCTCGACGGCGTCCTCGCCCGCGACCTCGACGGTCTCGGTGTGCCGTGCGGCCCGCCGCCAGACGCCGTCCGGGCCGAGCGCCTCCATCCCGGCGCCGGTGCGGCGCAGCCGCTCGCGGTAGAGGTCCTGGTAGTCGGCCATGGCGTTGGTGATGGCCCAGGCGACCGTGCCGGTGTGGCCGAAGTGGGCGATGCCGGGGACGCCCGGCACGGCGAGGCCGACGACGTCGAACTCCGGGCAGGACAGACGTATCTGCTGGTAGACACCGGGGTCCTCGATGAACCGGTGCGGGTCGCCGGCGATCACCCCCTGCCCGGTGACCGTGCGCTCCCCCGCGACCAGCCAGCCGTTGCTGCCGGAGGTGCCGGGACCGTCGGTGGCGAACAGGCCCACGGCGTCCGCCCCGAGGCGCGCGGCGGCGTGGTCGCGCCACAGCTTGGCGGGGAAGCCGGCGAAGAGGAGGTGCGTGGACAGCCACACGGCCAGCGGCGTCCACGGCTCCCAGCGGCCGGGGAGGACACCGGCGCGGGCGAACTCCGGGGCGCCGTGCCCGTGCAGGCCCTCGTTCACGCCGGTGACGTACGCCCGGATCCAGTCGGCGGTCTCCGGGTCGCGCTCCTCCAGGCGGGCGAAGCAGCGGCGGGCGGTGTCGGCGATCCGGGCGCGCCGGACCAGCACGTCCCAGGACAGCTCGCCGGCGCCGAGGAAGGAGGCCGAGGCACCCTGGGCGCGGTGACGCTCCACCTCGATCTGCCAGCCTCGGTCGCGGGCGGTCACCAGGCCCTGGAGGCGTGCGAGTTCACGCGGGCCGTCCGCCCGCAGATGGGGAATCCCCCAGGCATCCCGGAAGATCGCACCGGACACTGTGCCCCCACTTCACTTTAGGTTAGGCTCCCCTAAGTTAACCCGTGACGTGACGGGATCGTACGCGAAGGGTGAGAACGCGATGGGGCAGGGGCGGGGTTGGGAGGGCGCGGTCCTCAAACTGCTGCGCGCGAAGGATTTCACGTTCACGGTGACGGGCGCCGAGGACGTCACCGTCGACTACCGGCGGCTGACCTTCACCGACGGCGGGATGCTGGCGACGACCGGCGTCCACCCCACGATGTGGGTACGGCTGTGGTTCGACGACGCGGGCAAGCCCCACCAGCGCGCGTACACCCTGGTCGACCCCGACCCGGAGGCCGGCACCTTCGCGCTGGAGTTCGCGCTGCACGAGGGCTGCGCCAGTGACTGGGCGCGGGCGGCGAAGGCCGGGGACACCGTCGAGGCGACCGTGCAGGGCACGGGATTCGAGCACCCCGACCCCTCCCCGTCCCACGTCTGCGTGGTCGGCGACCCGGCCTCGCTGCCGGCCGTCAACTCCCTGCTGGGCGCCCTGGGTGACGCCCCGGCGACCATCTGGTTCGAGGGCTCCCTCGACGGGCTGCCCTGCGCGGCCGACCCCGCGCGGCACGAGGTGCGCGAGGTGCCCCGGCGGGACGCGGGCGCGGCCCTGGTGGAGCGCGTCCGCGCCGAACTGCCGGACCTGCTGGCGTCCGGCCCCGACCCGTACGTGTGGATCGCCTGCGACACCGCGACCACCCGCGCGCTGGGCGCCTTCGTCCGCAAGGAGCTGGGCCTGCCCAAGCAGCGGGTGCAGGCGCTGGGGTACTGGCGCGCGAGCTGACCCGCGACGCGCGATCAACTGGGGGACGCGCGATCATCGGGAGCATGGACGTCACACTGCACCTCGCCCAGGACCCCGACGCCGACCGGCTGCTGGGCCGCAGCCCGCTCGCCGCGCTGACCGGGATGCTGCTGGACCAGCAGATCCCCATGGAGTGGGCGTTCAAGGGCCCGGCGACGATCGCGCGTCGGCTCGGCGCGGACGACCTCGACGCGCACGAAATCGCCGCGTACGACCCCGAGGCGTTCACCGCGCTGCTCTCCGAGAAGCCCGCGGTGCACCGCTACCCGGGGTCGATGGCGAGCCGCGTCCAGCAGCTGTGCCGGTACCTCGTCGAGCACTACGACGGTGACGCCGAGGCGGTCTGGCGGGGCGTGGAGGACGGGCGCGAGCTGCTGAAGCGGCTCCAGGACCTGCCCGGGTTCGGCAAGCAGAAGGCGCAGATCTTCCTCGCCCTGCTGGGCAAGCAGCTCGGCGTCCGCCCGTCCGGCTGGCGGGAGGCGGCCGGGGCGTACGGCGAGCCCGAGTCCTTCCGCTCGGTCGCGGACATCACGGGCCCGGAGTCGCTGGCGAAGGTGCGGGCGCACAAGCAGGAGATGAAGGCGGCGGCGAAGGCCGCGAAGAAGACGGGGGCGTGACGGGCGCCGCGGGTCCGCTTCCGAGGCGTACCGGGGGCGGGTATGTGAGCCGGGGGTGGCGTACGGGGCGGCCCGTCAGGGCGCGCGACGGGCGCGCGGACCGTTTTCTGATGGTTTCCGGCATCTTTTACGGCGGCGTACTGCGTCGCCATGGCTGCGCCCGGAACGTCTCGACCGGTAGGCTTTCCGTGTGATCTTCAAGCGCATCGGAAACGGCCGGCCGTACCCCGACCACGGCCGGGAAAGCACCCGGCAGTGGGCGGACGTGGCGCCGCGCCCGGTCCGCCTCGATCAGCTCGTGACGACGAAGCAGCAACTCGACCTCGAAACCCTCCTCGCCGAGGACTCGACCTTCTACGGCGACCTCTTCGCGCACGTCGTGAAGTGGCAGGGCGACCTGTATCTCGAGGACGGACTGCACCGCGCGGTGCGCGCGGCGCTCCAGCAGCGCCAGGTGCTCCACGCGCGCGTCCTCGAACTCGACTGACACCCGTCGAACCCTCTGACGGCCCGGTTTGGCCCTTTCGGGTTGGACTGCACCCAGTCGAATGATCATCTAGTAGGCATAGCAGCCCGGGCGCACTACGCTGCGCTCATGAGCATGCTCACTCCACCCGGCATGGGCGGCCAGTACCGCATCACGGGTGACAAGTACCCGCGGATGCGCCGGCCCCGGCGGCGCGGCAAGCTCGTCGTGCTGACCGTCGCCTCCGTCGCCGTGCTCGGCGTGGGCGGCTGGGGCACGCTGCAACTCATCGACGTGTTCACCGGCGGGGGCGACTCCGCCTCCGCGGCCGGCACGAAGGCCGCCTGCGGCACCACGGTGAAGCCCTCGGCGAGTCCAGCGGGGGCCGCCAAGCCGCTGCCCCTCCCCGGCACGATCACCGTCAACGTGCTCAACGCCACGACGCGCAGCGGGCTCGCCCAGAAGACCGCCGACGAGCTGAAGAAGCGCGGCTTCAGGATCGGCGAGGTCGCCAACGCACCCGAGACGTTCGACAAGAAGGTCAAGGGCACCGGCGTGCTGCTCGGCCCGGCGACCGCGCTGGACACGGCGCTGCCGGTGCTGGGCACCCAGCTGGCCGGCGCCGAGCGCCGCACGGACCCGGCGCGCAAGGGCGTCGAACTCGATCTGATCATCGGCGACGCGTTCCGTGGGCTCACGGCGAAGACGGACGCCGACAAGGCGCTGACCGCACTGGCCAACCCCGAGCCGGCGCCCGCCTCGAAGAAGAACTGCTGAACCTCCGGGCCGTCGGGCGCGCGGGGTGTGAGCCTCGGGGTTACTCCGCGGCTCCGTACATGCGGTCGCCCGCGTCGCCGAGGCCCGGGACGATGTAGCCCAGCTCGTTGAGGCGCTCGTCGACGGACGCCGTCACGACCGTCACCGGTGTGCCGGCCAGCTCGCGCTCCATGACCTCGACGCCCTCCGGCGCCGCCAGCAGCACCACGGCGGTCACGTCGTCGGCGCCGCGCTTGATCAGCTCCTGGATGGCCGCGACGAGCGTGCCGCCGGTCGCCAGCATCGGGTCCAGGACGTACACCTGACGCCCGGAGAGGTCGTCCGGCATGCGCGTGGCGTACGTGGAGGCCTGGAGCGTCTCCTCGTTGCGCACCATGCCCAGGAAGCCCACCTCGGCGGTCGGCAGCAGCCGGACCATGCCGTCCAGCATGCCGAGGCCGGCCCGCAGGATCGGCACCACCAGGGGGCGGGGGTGGGACAGCTTCACGCCCGTGGTCCGCGCCACCGGCGTCTGGATGTCCACCTGTTCGGTGCGCACGTCGCGCGTGGCCTCGTAGGCGAGCAGGGTGACCAGCTCGTCGGCGAGACGGCGGAAGGTCGCGGAGTCGGTGCGCTGGTCGCGCAGCGTGGTGAGCTTGTGGGCGACCAGGGGGTGGTCGACGACGTGGAGACGCATGGCCTCAACCCTAACCGGGACACGGAGGGTCGGCGTCCCCGTGCGTGGCAAGGGTATGGGGCGCCCGTCACCCCTTCGCTGGCGTCAAACCGCCCGGTCGGGGGAAGGTGGGAGGGACGGATTGGGGTGATGAAGCAATGCCTGAGCAGGAGGATCGCGATCCGTCGGCCGGGGCGTCCCGGGCGTCCCGGGACGCCGAAGGCGCCGGGGGCGAGGTGGACTGGGAGGCCGAGCGCCGGCGGCGGCGGGCGCGGTTTCTGAGAGAGCTGGCTGAGGCTCGGGCGTTGCGGGACCGGGTGCAGCCCCGGCGGGCGAAGGCGGCGCGGTTGCGGCACGCGATGCGGATGCGGACGTTTCGCTGGTAGCGGTTCGTCAGGCGCCTGTGCCTGTGCGGGGCGGGGCGTCCGCGTGCTTGGCCCCCGGTGCCGGCCTTTCCAGGTGCTTCGCCTGTGCGGACGGGGAGTGTCTGCGCACCTGGCGCCCGTAGGGCGCCGTCGCGCCCACCCTCCCCCGCTCTCGGCTTCTCCCCCTACTTCCGACTCCGCTCCAGCTGGGCCCCCACGGGCGGGAGGCGCCCCCATCGCCCTGGTGGAACCTCCCAGGCCCTTGAGGCACTGGGGGACACCTACGCCGGCGGATGGCGGGAGCCGTGCCCGCGGATCGCGTGAGCCGTGTCCTGCGGCCGGCGGGTTGCCGTCGGCGGCAGGCCGGTTGCCGTCGCATGGGCGCGACACGCGGGGTGGCCCGTGGGGGAAAGGGCCCGCGGGTCCCTTTGACGTGCCGCGCTCCCGTGGCGGGGTTGGGCGCGTACGATCCGGTCGTGGCGGCGACAAGCGCGCTGGACCGCGATCGAAACTGCCGGACACAGGGACCCGAAGACATCCCCTGACGGCCTTGTTTCTGCCACGATTCCCAGTGGGCGGGGTCTCAGCTCCGCACACCCGCCCGCACACCTCCGCCGGGGGGACCCCCAACCGGCACGCCTATGACCAGTGGGAGAGTCACGGTGTACTTCGCCGCACTGCTCGCGCGCACCGAAGACGGGTGGGAAGCGAGCGACACAGAGCTCGACGATGTGGAAACCCTGTCGGATCTGGCCGACCTGGCCCGGGAAGCCTCCCCTGACGAGGACACGGTGCTCGTGCTGATCGAGCAGGAGGACGGCTGGTTCGGCGTCGTCCGCGTGGACGGTGAGGAGGATCCCAGGATCTACGTCTCCGACGCCGCGGCGGCCGCCCGCAGCAGCTACGGGGAGATCCTGCTCACCGACGAACTGCTCGGCCGGGAGCCCGGGGACGACGGCCCCGACCTGGACGCCCTCGACCTCGACGGCACGGAGGACGGTGAGCCGGACGACGAGGACGCCGACGGCGCCCCGTACACCGCGTCCGGCGAGTCCGTACCGCACGGCCCCGTCGGGGACGCGCAGGTTCTGGAGGATCTGGGCGTGACCGAGAAGGAGCTGCGCTCGATGACGCAGGACGCGGTCTCCGAGATCGCCGAGGCGCTGGGCGCCTCCGAGGTGCTGGAGACCGTCCGCTGACCGTGCCGACCACCACCCCCGCGCCCGGCCTCCCCGACCCGGTGCGCGACCGCTGGCGGGAACCGATGCGACTCGCCCTGGACGAGGCCCGCCGGGCCGTCCCGGGCGGGGACGTCCCCGTCGGCGCCCTCGTGCTGGCCGCGGACGGGGTCACCGTGCTGTCCCGCGCGCACAACGAGCGCGAGGCGGTCGGCGACCCCACGGCGCATGCGGAGGTCCTCGCGCTGCGCCGGGCCGCCGAGCGGGCCGGGGAGTGGCGGCTGGCCGGCTGCACCCTGGTGGTCACACTGGAGCCGTGCACGATGTGCGCGGGCGCCGTCCAGCAGTCCCGGGTGGACCGGGTGGTCTACGGCGCCCGGGACGAGAAGGCCGGTGCGGCGGGATCCCAGTGGGATCTGGTCCGGGACCGGCGCCTCAACCACCGGCCCGAGGTGATCGAGGGCGTGCTCGCCGAGGAGTGCTCGAGGCTGCTCACGGAGTTCTTCCGGGGGCGCTGAATACCGATTTCGATCCACGCGCCACCGTGCTGTAAGGTCTCCCTCGGTAGCGTGTCCGAGCGGCCGAAGGAGCTCGCCTCGAAAGCGAGTGTGGCGCAAGTCACCGAGGGTTCAAATCCCTCCGCTACCGCTGGTGAACGAGGGGCCCGGTCCGATGGACCGGGCCCCTCGTCGTCGTCCGGTCCCTCTCCGCCCGGTACGCTCCGTGACCGATCTTCACTCCCATGGCCAAGCCGGGGTGCCGCGTCCGTCATCCGAACGCAGTGTTGCCGGCAGGTTCTCCCTCGAGGAAGAAGGGTCATGGCACACATACGACGCATCCTCGCCCGGCGGTCACTTCCCCTGGCCGTCCTCCTTCCGGCCGCCGCCGTGATGGCCGCAGGCCCCTCCCTGGCGTCGGAGGGCGGAGGCAGTGCCCCGCCCACTGACGGGACATCAGGGAGCGCCAAACCGACGATCGTGCTGGTGCACGGGTACTGGGCGGACGCCTCCGGCTGGGACCGGATCGTCGAGAGCCTGCAGGCGCAGGGCCATCCCGTGGTGGCCACCGCGAACCCGCTGCGCAGCCTGTCCGGCGACGCCGACCACCTCGCTGCCCGGCTCAGGTCGATCGAGGGTCCCATCGTCCTGGTCGGGCACTCCTACGGCGGAGCCGTCATCACCAACGCCGCCGCCGACATCCCGAACGTGGAGTCCCTCGTCTACATCGCCGGGTTCGCGCCCGACAAGGGCGAGACCGCCTTCCAGCTCGCGGCCAAGTACCCGGGCAGCCGGGTGACGGACGACCCGAGCGCACCGGTGCCCACCGCGCTGAACGCCGTACCGCTCGGCGGCGACGCGACCAACGTGGATCTGTACCTCAAGCCGGAGAAGTTCGGCGACGTCTTCCTGAGCGACCGGCTCGGTGCGACCCGCACCCGGGTCCTGGCCGCCACCCAGCGGCCCGCCACCGCCGCCTCCGGCAACGAGCCGACGCAGGCAGTCGCGTGGAAGACCGTCCCGTCCTGGTACCTCGTCCCCACCGACGACCGCACCATCGGCACCGACAACCTGCGTTTCATGGCCGAGCGGGCCAAGGCCACCACCGTCGAGGTCGACGCGCCGCACGCCGTCATGGAGACCAACCCGGACGACGTCACCCACCTGATCCTGCGTGCCGCGGGCGACTCCCGGCCCAGTCTCGCCAAGACCGGCACGAGCGGCCGGACGGCGGTCCTCGGCGGCACGGCGGTGCTCGCCGTCGCCGCGGGCACAGTGATCGCGATCCGCGCCCGCCGCGCCTGACCGCGCCGTCGAGAGGTCCGCCCCTCGGTGACGCGCGCCGCACCGGGTCGCTCCGTAACGACCCTTCACCTTCCCCCGCCACCGCCCCAGAAGCGCCCCGTCGTCAGGCGGGGCCCTTCGTGCGATCATGGGCCCGCTCGATGCACGCGTGACAGCAGTGGGATCCGTGACAGGGGAGGGCCGCGATGGCGGTGAACGCGAAGAAGGCCGCCGTCTATCTGGTGGTGGTCTTCGTGCTGTACGTGATCATCACGGATCCCGAGACCGCCGGCGACTACGTCACCATCGGGTTCCAGGGCATCTCGGACGCCGCGAAGGCGATCGGCGACTTCATGACCTGGCTGGCCGCAGGAGGCGAGTGATGATCCGGCACCTGGTGCTCTTCAAGCTGAACGAGGGCGTCCGCCGCGACGACCCGAAGGTCGTCGAAGGCGTGGAGGCCTTCCGCGCGCTGGAGGGGAAGATCCCGGAGATCCGCTTCTGGGAATGCGCCTGGAACATCAGCGACCGCCCCATCGCGTACGACTTCGCGATCAACTCCGCGTTCGACGACGCCGAGGCGCTGCGCCGCTACGTCGAGCACCCGGACCACCGGACGGGGGTCGGACTGTGGCGCGAGTTCGCCACGTGGGTGATCGCCGACTACGAGTTCTGACGCCCCCTCCGCACTCCGTGCGGCGAGGCCCCCTGCCGCTGCAGGGGGCCTCGCCGCGTCAGGCGCCCCCTCCCGCCCTCAACACGGAATATGCGGTGCTTGCACACAGTGAGTCAGTCTTGTGATGCTATGACCGCTTTTGACGGATGAGTTGACGGACGATGTAAGCGAATGAAGAGGTGGCGTTGACCGTGTCGGCCAGTTCCGCGCCGCCCCAGGACGAGGTGTCCCCCGACGCGGTCCAGACCCCCGCCAAGCGCCGCGGCGCGGACACCAGGGCCCTGACCCAGGTGTTGTTCGGTCAGCTCAAGAACCTGGAGCCGGGCACGCCGGAGCACGCCCGCGTGCGGGCGGCGCTCATCGAGGCGAACCTCCCGCTCGTGCGCTACGCGGCCGCCCGCTTCCGCTCCCGGAACGAGCCGATGGAGGACGTCGTCCAGGTCGGCACCATCGGCCTCATCAACGCCATCGACCGCTTCGACCCCGAGCGGGGCGTGCAGTTCCCGACCTTCGCGATGCCGACCGTCGTCGGCGAGATCAAGCGGTACTTCCGCGACAACGTCCGCACCGTCCACGTACCGCGCCGGCTGCACGAGCTGTGGGTTCAGGTGAACAGCGCGACGGAGGACCTCACCACCGCCTTCGGGCGCACCCCGACCACCGCCGAGATCGCCGAGCGGCTGCGCATCTCCGAGGAGGAGGTGCTGTCCTGCATCGAGGCCGGCCGGTCGTACCACGCCACCTCGCTGGAGGCCGCGCAGGAGGGCGACGGGATGCCCGGCCTGCTGGACCGGCTCGGCTACGAGGACCCCGCCCTGGACGGCGTGGAGCACCGCGACCTCGTCCGGCACCTCCTCGTGCAGCTGCCGGAGCGCGAGCAGCGCATCCTGCTGCTGCGTTACTACAGCAACCTGACGCAGTCCCAGATCAGCGCCGAGCTGGGCGTCTCGCAGATGCACGTGTCCCGGCTGCTGGCCCGCAGCTTCCAGCGGCTGAGGTCCGCAAACAGGATCGACGCGTAACCGTGAAGAGCGAATCACCCGAGGGTGCGAATCTGCGTTCTTTCCGGCCGATACTCCGTCAGACCCCTTGTTTCCAGGGCTGATTCGCGTCTCGCATGTCGACATGTCACTACAGCGCGTTGCCGACATGTGACATTCTGCCGGAAGCGCGTTTGCCGGAGCCTCGGCGCCGGTATTCAGGTGAAGGCTGCGTTCCCCGGTTCGGGAGCGTTCGCCGCGACCGTCCCGCGACCCAAAGGGGGTGGCATGTCCGCAGAACAGGGCAGCTCGAAGGTGCTCACGCTCGCGGAGAGCGAGTCAGCTCCCCATGCTCTCGACGCACTCGGCCCCATCGACGAGGGCCCGGCCCTCGTCGCCACACCCGCTCCGGAGGTCCCGGAGACGGCGGCCCTCGACACCCGCACCTTGTCCCGCTCCCTGTTCCTGCGGCTCGCCGTGCTCGACGAGGACAGCCCGGAGCGCGCCTACGTCCGGGACACGCTGATCGAGCTCAACCTCCCCCTCGTGCGGTACGCGGCGGCGCGGTTCCGCTCGCGCAACGAGCCGATGGAGGACATCGTCCAGGTCGGCACCATCGGGCTGATCAAGGCGATCGACCGCTTCGACTGCGAACGGGGCGTGGAGTTCCCGACGTTCGCGATGCCGACGGTGGTCGGGGAGATCAAGCGGTTCTTCCGCGACACGTCGTGGTCGGTGCGGGTGCCGCGCCGGCTCCAGGAGCTGCGGCTGGCGCTGACCAAGGCCGGCGACGAGCTCTCACAGAAGCTGGACCGCTCCCCGACGGTGAGCGAACTCGCCGCCGTGCTGGGCGTGTCCGAGGAGGACGTCGTCGACGGCCTCGCGGTGGGGAACGCCTACACGGCGTCCTCGCTGGACTCCCCCGCCCCGGAGGACGACGGCGGCGAGGGCTCGCTGGCGGACCGCCTCGGCTACGAGGACACGGCGCTGGAGGGCGTGGAGTACCGGGAGTCGCTGAAGCCCCTGCTGGCGAAGCTGCCGCCGCGTGAGCGGCGGATCATCATGCTGCGGTTCTTCGCGAACATGACGCAGTCGCAGATCGGGGAGGAGGTGGGCATCTCGCAGATGCATGTCTCTCGTCTGCTGACGCGCACCCTGGCCCAGCTGCGGGAGGGGCTCATCTCGGACTGACGTCCGCGGACCTGCCTGTGAGCGCGGAGGCGCTCGGCTCCTTCGGGGCCGGGTGCCTTCGCGCTCTTTCGTTGCGGGCAGCGCCGCGCACCGCTTCGGCGCGCCTCCGGGCGGGCGCGGGTGCGGGCCGGTGGGGGCCGGTCGCGCGGTTCCCCGCGCCCCTTGAGAGTGTGGTCGTCGCCGTGCCGGGAGAGCGGACCGGGACGGCCACGTGCCCGTGCGGGCCGGTGGCGCAGTTCCCCGCGCCCCCAAGGGTGTGGCCGCCGAGGGGGTCGCCCCGGCGGCTCACTCTCTACTTCAGTGCGAGCCAGGCCACCGCGGCGACGACGGCGACCGCGGCGACGATGCCGATGATCAGGCCGATCCGCGGGCCGCCGCCCGTGGCCGCCGGCTGACCGGCCTGGGGAGCCTCGTCGACGAACGCGCGGAACATCTGGGTGCTGCCGGCGGGGTCGTGATGGCCCTGCGGGCCCTGGGTGTTAGCCATGGACCGAGACCCTAGCGAATCAGCGTCCGGCGCCCCAAGCGGGGCGGGATCGACGGGGTAGGCCGCTCCCACCTGCGTGTTTACTGACGCGATTACTTGCCTTTGCCAAGTTTTTGGCTCGGACAGTCTGATTTTATTTGCCTTCAGCAACCATCGATACCTACGGTTGCTTTAAGCAACGAAACGGAGGTGCCATGGCCGAGTCGGCACAGTACGAGGAGCTGGTCCGGCAGTTCAGCGCCTTCGGCGCCGTCAAACGGGAGATGAGCCGGCTGATGCCGTCGGACTGCCCCAGCGGCTCCGCGGCCGCGCTGACCGTGCTGGGCCGCCATGGCGACATGCGCATGAGCAGGCTCGCCGAGCTGCTGTCCGTCGACATGTCCGTCACCAGCCGGCACGTCACCCATCTGGCGGAGCGCGGCTGGATCGAGCGCTCCCCCGACCCCGCCGACAAGCGGTCCCGCATCCTGCGCCTCACCCCGGCCGGCCAGACCCGGCTCGACGAGCTGTTCCGGCGCACGAGCCAGCTGCTCGCGGAGCGGCTGGGCGACTGGTCGGACGAGGAGGTCGACGACCTCACCCGGCTGATGGCCCGGCTCAGGGACAGCTTCGGCGACCCGCGCACCGTGCCCCGGCAGGCGTCTCCGTCACTCGAACAGACCACCCGTACACCCGCAAGCACCTAAGAGAAGGAAGTCCATGGCAACGACCACACCGAACGGTGTGCGGGCTCATGCCAAGCACGGGGGAGGCTCCTCCACGGACGCTCCGATGACCCATCGGCAGATCATGGAGGCGCTGTCCGGGCTGCTGCTCGGCATGTTCTGCGCCATCCTGTCGTCGACCATCGTCACCAACGCCCTGCCCGAGATCGTCTCCGACCTCGGCGGCGGCCAGAGCGCCTACACCTGGGTCGTCACCGCCTCGCTGCTGACGATGACCGCCTCCACCCCCCTGTGGGGCAAGCTCGCCGACCTCATCAGCAAGAAGGCCCTGGTCCAGACGGCCCTGGTGATCTTCGTGATCGGCTCGATCGTGGCCGGCACGGCGCAGAACCCGGGCATGCTGATCACCGCGCGCGCCATCCAGGGCCTCGGCGGCGGCGGTCTCGCCGCGCTGGCCCAGATCATCATGGCCGCGATGATCTCCCCGCGTGAGCGCGGGCGGTACTCCGGCTACCTGGGCGCGACCTTCGCGGTCGCGACCGTCGGCGGCCCGCTGCTCGGCGGCGTCATCACCGACACCAGCTGGCTCGGCTGGCGCTGGTGCCTCTACGTCGGCGTCCCCTTCGCGCTCATCGCGCTGGTCGTGCTGCAGAAGACGCTGAACCTGCCCCTGGTGAAGCGGGAGGTCAAGGTCGACTGGGCCGGCGCCTTCTTCGTCACCGCGGCCGTCTCCCTGCTGCTCGTCTGGGTCACCTTCGCCGACGACAAGTACGACTGGATGTCGTGGCAGACGGGTGTGATGGTCGGCGGCGCGCTCGTGCTGACGCTGATCTTCCTGCTCGTCGAGTCCAAGGCGAGCGAGCCGATCATCCCGCTGCGCCTGTTCCGCAACCGGACCATCACGCTGGCGTCGCTGGCCTCGCTGTTCGTCGGTATCGCGATGTTCGCGGGCACCGTCTACTTCAGCCAGTACTTCCAGCTCGCCCGGGACAAGTCCCCGACCATGTCGGGCGTCATGACCATCCCGATGATCGGCGGTCTGTTCATATCGTCGACCGTCTCCGGCATCGTCATCACCAGGACCGGCCGCTGGAAGGCCTGGCTGCTGGCGGGCGGCGTGCTGCTCACGGCGGGTATCGGCCTGCTGAGCACCATTCGCTACGACACCCCGTACTGGCACGTCGGCGTCTTCATGGCGCTGATGGGTCTGGGCGTCGGCATGATGATGCAGAACCTGGTGCTCTGCACGCAGAACCAGGTGGCCCCGAGCGATCTGGGCGCGGCCTCCTCCGTGGTCACGTTCTTCCGCTCGCTCGGCGGCGCGGTGGGCGTCTCCGTGCTCGGCTCGGTGATGTCGTCCCGGATCAGCCACTACGCGGCGGACACCATCGGCACGCTCAGCCCGCAGGAGCAGGCGGCGGCCGCCAAGGCCTCCGGCAGCGGCACCATCCCCGACATGGACCTGCTGCCCCCGGGCATCCGCACCTGGCTGGAGAGCGCCTACGGCCACGGCATCGCCGACATCTTCCTGTACGTCGCGCCGATCGCCCTGCTCGGCTTCCTGGTGACGGTCTTCATCAAGGAGGTCCCGCTGCGGACCACCGGCGCGCTGGCCCAGGCCGCGCAGGAGCAGGCCGCCGCGGCCGGCGACCCGGTCGCCCCGACCGCCGCCGAGGCCGCGTCCGTCCCCGTCGGGGACGCCGCCCCCGCGGGCTCCGCCGCCGCGGAGACGCAGGCCGCCGCGGAGGACACCTTCGCCCAGCCGGTGTCCGCCGTCGCCACCGCGGTCCGGCCCGAGGGGTCCGCCTCCTCCGGCATCCCGGTGCGCGGCTTCGTCCGGGGCGCCGACAGCACCCCGGTGCCCCGCGCCGCCGTCACGCTGATCTCCCTGGGCGGCCGCCAGCTGGGCCGCTCCGTGGCCCAGGACGACGGCTCCTACGCGGTGGACGCGCCCTCGGCGGGGTCGTACGTCCTGATCGCCGCCGCCGACGGGCACCAGCCGCAGGCGTCGACAGTCGTGGTGAACGGCGAGCCGGTGTCCTACGACGTCCTGCTCAGCGGCACCAGCGGCATGACCGGTGCGGTCCGCGCGGCGGACACCGGGCAGCCGGTGAAGGACGCGATGGTGATCGTCACCGACGTACGCGGGGACCTGCTGGCCACCGGGACCACCGGTGAGCAGGGCGAGTTCTCCTTCGCCGAGCTGGTGCCGGGCGCTGTGACCGTGGCGGTGAACGCCGCCGGGTACCGGCCGCGTGCCCTGCCGGTCGAGATCGGCGCCACGGGCGTCACCCGGGTCGAGGCCGACCTGGAGACCGGCGCCCACGTCCGGGGCGTGGTCCGCGCCCCGCACGGGCCGCTGGCCGACGCCCGGGTCACCCTGGTCGACGCCGCGGGCAACGTGGTCGGCACGGCCACGACCGGCGACGACGGGGCGTACGCCTTCGCCGACCTGGACGGCGGCGAGTACACCGTCATCGCCACGGGCTACCCGCCGGTGGCGAGCGCCCTGACGGTCGCAGGCCCCGGTGTCGACGACCACGACATCGAGCTCGCCCACCCGGGCGAGTAACCCGAGTCCCGGCCCGTGGCGGGTTCGCGCGTCCTGTAGCGGAGACGCGCCCCGCCGCGGGCCGGTCGTATCACGACCTTTTCATGAGCCTTCGCAGGGAGAAGACGGGATGCCACTGACCGCGAGGATCCGCACCCGGGACGGATGGGCCGTGTCGCACGCGGTCGTCACGCTGACCGACGGAACCGGCAGCCAGGTGCTGCGCGCCGAGGCGGACGCCGAGGGCGCCGTCCGGGACGCCACCGAGCTGGCACCGGGCGCGTACACCGTCGTCGTGACCGCGGTCGGGTACGCGCCCGCCGCCGCCAGCGCCCTCGTCACCGCGAGCGGGCGCGCGGAGGTCGGGACGGTGACGCTGGCCAGGGCCGGGGGCACGGAGCTGCCGCCGCCCGGCCCGTGGGCCGTCGACCCGGCGCACTCCAGCGTGGCCGCCGTCGCCCAGCACCTGGGCATCTCCAGCGTGCGGGGCAGGTTCACCGACTTCACCGCCCTGGTGGAGATCGCGCCCGACGACGTCACCAAGTCCCGAGTGGAGGCGGTGATCCGGGCCGGGTCCATCGACACCGGCAACAGGATGCGCGACACCCACCTGCGGTCCCCGGACTTCCTGGACGTCGCGCGGCACCCCGAGATCACCTACCGGTCCACGGGGCTCACCCAGGCGGGCACCGACCGCTGGACCGTGCACGGCGAGCTGACCATGCGCGGCGTGGTCCGCCCGGTCGACCTGGACCTGGCGTACCTCGGCACCGGCGCCGACCCGTGGGGCGGCACCCGGGCGGCCTTCCGGGCCACCACCGAGCTGCACCGCGAGGACTTCGCGATGAACTACAACCAGGTCGTCCAGGCCGGCATCGCCGCCGTCGGCACCACGCTCCGGGTGGAGCTGGACGTCCAGGCCGTGCAGGGCGAGAAGCTCCCGGAGGACTGAGCGCGACGCCCGGACCTGCACCGCTACCGGTCTCGTCCCCGACGTGGTGCAATGGGCGGAGGGTCAGGAAGCGGCCTTGCCGATGCCGGACGACCGATTCCAGGTGAATCCCGTGACCCCTCCGCCCTTTTCCTCCGAGCGCGTGATGCTCCCGCTGCCGTCGGAGATCGACTTCCGCAACGCCGACGGCCTGCTGCCGCTGATCATGTACCAGGCCCGTTCCGGCTCCGAGGGGCCCGCCCGGGTGATGGTCCTCGACCTGTCCGGGACGCGCTTCATGGACTCCCAGGGCATCCGTCTGATCAACGACGCCCGCAGGCTGCTGCTCCCCCACACCCGGGTGCACCTGGTGGCCCTCCCGGAGAGCGTCGCGGGCCGCGTCCTGGAGGTGACCGGGCTGCGCCGCGACGTGCCCGTGTACGACAACCTCCCCGAGGCGATGGCCGCCTAAGCTGACGCCATGGCACCCGACATCGCGACCAACACCCGCGTCTCCCTCGACGAGTTGCTCGACTTCGTACGCCCCCGGCACCGCGCGGTCCTGCTCACCCGCCGTGCCGACGGCGGGCCGCAGGGGTCGCCGCTGACCTGCGGCGTCGACGACTCCGGGCGGATCGTGGTGTCCACCTACCCGGAGCGCGCCAAGACCCGGAACGCCAGGCGGGACCCGCGGGTGAGCCTCATCGTCCTCAGCGACGACTGGAACGGCCCCTGGGTGCAGATCGACGGCACCGCCGAGGTGCTGGACGTGCCCGACTCGGTGGAGCCGCTGGTGGAGTACTACCGCAACATCGCCGGTGAGCACCCCGACTGGGACGAGTACCGCGCGGCGATGGTGAAGCAGGGCAAGTCGCTGATCCGGATCACCCCGGAGCGCTGGGGGCCGGTGGCGACGGGCGGTTTCCCGGCACGGCTGGCGGAAGGCGATTAAAGGGTCTTGCGTTTGGATCCGGCCGGGCTCGCGCGCGGCTAGCGGCGGCTGCGGGCGACCATCGCCTCGATGCCGGCGATCAGCAGGTCCAGGGCGAAGGTGAAGTCCCGTTCGAGCATCTCCTCGACCGTGTCGCCGCCCCGCGCCTCCATGATCCGTGCCGACCGGCCGATGACCTCGGAGGCGTCCGGGTCGCGCAGCACCTCGGTCATGGCGCGGTGGTGGTACTCGTCGGCGGTCAGGCCTGTCGAGGCGACCCGGTCACGGAAGTGGCCCTCCACCGTGCCGTGTCCGTACACGAACTGGAACACGGCGGCGATCGCCCCGGTCACCTCGTGCTCGGGCAGGCCGGTGCGGCCGAGGACCCGCTGGACGGCGCCGGAGAACCGCAGCGCGTGGGGGCCGATGTTGAGGAAGCGTCCGACGAGCGCCGGCAGCCAGGAGTGCCGCACCAGCAGCGCCCGGTACTCGCGGGCCAGGGCGCGCAGCTCGTCGTGCCAGTCCGCGCCGGAGTCCGGTTCGGGCAGGGCGAGTTCGCCGAAGGCGCGGTCCAGGGCCAGTTCGAGCAGGTCGTCCTTGGTGTCGACGTACCAGTAGACGGACATCGCGGTGACGTCCAGCTCGGCGGCGAGGCGGCGCATGGAGAACCTCTCCAGGCCCTCGGCGTCCAGCAGCCGCACGGTGGCTCCGGTGATCCGGTCCCGGTCGAGGCCGGAGGGCTGGCCTCCGCCGCGTCTGCCGCCCCGCTCCCGGTCCTCCAGCCAGACACTGGGCCGCGGTGTCTTCCCGGACCGCTGGTCTGCCCTCACCATGGCGCACCTTCCTCGACTCGCCGACGCCGGTTCATGCTAGGCGTCCGCCCGTCCCTGCGCGGCCCGCGCGTCGGCGCGGTCGGCACGGCGCAGCAGCGACGCCGCGAGCAGTCCGCCGAGCAGCACCGCGACCGAGCCGACGAGCAGGCTCGTCTCCAGTCCGGAGGAGAACGCCCCGGTGATCTCGGCGCGCTCGCGGTCCGAGCCGGCCGCTGCCAGCGCCGCCGGCAGCGAGGCCGCCGCGACCGGCACCAGCGCGGCGAAGCGCGCGTTGAGCACGGCGCCGAGGACGGCCACGCCGAGTCCGTTGCCGAACTCGGCCAGGGTGCCGTTGATGCCGGCGCCGACGCCCGCCTTCTCGCGCGGCACGGAACTCATCACGGCGTGCGCCATCACCGGGCTGCCGATGGCGGTGCCGGCGCCGATCAGCACCAGGCCGAGCAGCGTGCCGCTGTAGCCGTGGCCGGTGAGCGTGGCGATCGACACCAGCCCGGCCGCCATCAGTCCCATGCCGACCGCGATGGACAGCGGAGTGCCCATCTTCGCCGACCACTTGGTGCCGACGCCGGTGAAGTTCAGCGCGACCACGGTCAGCGCCATCGGCGCGGTGCGCAGGCCCGCCTCCAACGGGCCGTAGCCCAGGACGAACTGCAGGTACTGGGTGAGCAGGAAGAGCGCACCGCCCATCCCGAAGGTGATCAGCACCAGGCCGCCGACCGCGCCGGTGAAACGCCGGTTGCGGAAGAAGTGCGGGTCGAGCATCGGGTACGGTATCCGGCTCTCCCAGTACGCGAAGACGACGAGCACCACGGCCGCCGTGCCCGCGCTGGTGACCACCGTGCCGGACGTCCAGCCGTGCTCGGGGCCGGAGATGATCGCGTAGACCAGGGCCGTCATGCCGATGGTGGAGAGCACCGCGCCGACCAGGTCGGGACGGTCGCCCTGACGGTTCCGCGACTCCGGGACGTACGCGGCGACGGCGGCCAGCGCCAGGGCCGCGACCGGCAGGTTGATCAGGAAGATCGAGCCCCACCAGAAGTGGTTCAGCATGAACCCGCCGACCAGCGGACCGGCCGCGAAGCCCAGGGAGTTGACGGCACTCCAGATGCCGATGGCCTTGGGCTGCTCCTCGGGCGTGAAGATCTGCATGACCACGGCGAGGGTGGTGGTGAGCAGCAGCGCCCCGCCGACGCCCATGCCCGCCCGCGCGGCGATCAGCTGCCCTGAGGACTGGGCCAGCCCCGCCGCCAGTGACCCCGCGCCGAACAGGGCGAGGGCCACGATCAGCATCTTCCTGCGGCCGTAGCGGTCGGCCGCGTTGCCCGCGCTGAGCAGCAGGCCCGACTGCACCAGCGAGTAGGCGTTGATCATCCACTGGATGTCGGCGGTCGAGGCGTCCATCTCCCGGGTGAGGGAGGGGATCGCCACGTTCAGCACCGTGTTGTCCAGCAGCACGGTGAGCTGGGCGAGGCAGATGACTCCGAGAATCAGCCAGCGCCGCGCGTGCCCCCGGGGAGCCCCGTCCGCCGGTGCGGAGTCCGGGGACGGGTCGGGGGCCGCGGCGGGCTGCTCCCGCGAGGACGTGGTCATGCCGTACACCGTAGAACACCTCCCTTACGGCGTACGGCACGGGGTCGTGGGGCGGGGCCGTGGGGCGGGGTCAGCTTTCGGACTCGGGGCGGGTGAGGTCGTAGAAGGTGGCGGTGCCGGCGGTGACCTGGGTGAAGTTGGCCTCGACCCAGGCGGTGATCCGCGAGGCGGTGCCCTCTCCTCGGCCGCCGCCTCCGCCGGAGACGAAGTAGTGGATGCGGCCGTCCTTCACGTACCGCTGGAACTGGGCGAGGGTCGGGGACGGGTCGGTGCCGTTGAAGCCGCCGATCGCCATGACCGGTTCGCCGATGGCGAGCTGGTAACTCGCGGCGTTCTGCGCGCCGACCGCCGCGGCGGTCCAGGTGTGGTCGCCGGCGTCGCTCTCCAGCAGCTCGCGTGCCTCGGCGTCGACGTCGGTGCCGCCGAGGAGACCGCCCATGCCGGGGCCTGCGCCCGAGCCCCCGCCGGGGGCTTCCGTGGTGGTTCCGGCTGCGCCGGGCGGGGAGCCCGTGCCGTTCCGGCCCGTCGGGCCGCCGCCGGGGAAGCCGCCTGTGCCGTCGGTGCCGTCCGGATTCGGCGGGGCGCCGCCCGGCGGGGTGCCGTTCTGCGGGCCTCCGCCCCCACCGGGGTCGCCGCCCTGGCCGGGTGTTCCCCCTCCGCCGGGACCGCCGCCCGGGCCTGCGTCCTGGGCGCCGCCCGGGGGACGGCCGCCGCCTCCCATGCCCGTCGCCGCGGGACCGGCCGTGACGATGGAGCCGGAGTGGCCCTCCCGCACGGTGCTCAGGGTGTACGCCGTCGGGCCGGCCAGGGAGGCCGCGACGCCCAGCCCGGCCGCCGCGAGTACCACCCGGCGCCCCGCCCGGCCCGCGAAGACCAGCCCGAGCGCGGCGGTCAGCCCGCCCACCAGGACGAGCCACCGCAGCCACGGCAGGTGGTCGGGCGTGCGCTGGAGCAGGACGTAGCCCCAGGCCGCCGTCGCCGTGACGGCCGCCGCCAGGGTGAGGGCGGCCCAGGTCTCCCGTCGCCTCTGCCACAGGACCGCCGCGCCCATGCCGGTCACGGCGGCCAGATAGGGGGCCAGGGCCACCGTGTAGTACTGGTGGAAGATGCCGGCCATGAAGCTGAAGACGACAGCGGTCGTCAGCAGCGAGCCGCCCCACACGAGGAACGCGGCGCGGGTGACGTCGGTCCTGCCCGCCTTACGGGTCAGGACCAGGGCGGCGACGAGAAGGACCAGCGCGGCGGGCAGCAGCCAGGAGATCTGGCCGCCGATGTCGTCGTTGAACATCCGGTCCCAGCCGGTCTCGCCCCAGCGTCCGCCGCCGCCCGGGCCGCCCCCGCCGCCGACGCTGCCGGTCTCGTCGCCGCTGAGCCGGCCGAGTCCGTTGTAGCCGAAGGTCAGCTCCAGGAAACTGTTGTTCTGCGAGCCGCCGATGTACGGCCGTGAGGACGCCGGCCACAGTTCGACCACCGCGACCCACCAGCCGCCGGACACCACGAGCGCGACGGTCGCGAGCGCGAGCTGGACGAACCTCTTGCGCGGGCGGACGGGGGCGCAGACCGCGTACACCGCGGCCAGCGCCGGGAGGATCAGGAACGCCTGGAGCGTCTTGGTGAGGAACGCGAAACCGATGGCGACGCCCGCCCACACCAGCCACTTGGTGCGGCCGTCCTCCAGTGCGCGGACGACGAGATGGCAGGCGACGGCCATCAGCAGCGCGAGCAGCGCGTCCGGGTTGTTGAAGCGGAACATCAGCGCCGCGACCGGCGTGAGCGCGAGGACCGCGCCCGCGAGGAGGGCGGCGCCGTGTCCGGCACGTCGGCGCACGGACGCGTGCACGACGGCGACGGCGCCGACGCCCATGAGCACCTCGGGCACGAGGATCGCCCACGAGTTGAGCCCGAACATGCGTACGGAGAGGGCCATCGGCCAGAGCGCGGCCGGGGGCTTGTCGACGGTGATGGCGTTCGCGGCGTCCAGCGAGCCGAAGAAGAAGGCCTTCCAGGACTGGCTGCCCGCCTGCACGGCCGCGGAGTAGAAGGAGTTGGCGTAGCCGGAGGCGTTGAGGTTGTACAGGTACAGCAGGCCGGTGGAGAGGAGCAGCGCGAAGAAGGCGGGACGGGCCCAGCGGGGGGTGACGGGGGTGCCGTCGGTCGTGGCGGCGAGGTTTCCGGCGGCCGCCGAGGTGCGCGCGGGGGGCTGGTCACCGGGGACGGGTGCGGCGTGCGGGCCGTGCGGTGGGACACCGGCCGCCGGGCCGGACGGGGATGCGGGGCCGGCCGTCTCGGCACCGGCTTGTCCGCGGGGCGGTGCGGGTCGGGGGTCACCGACGAGGGCATCCACTCCGGCGTGCGGGCCGTGCGGCGCGGACTGAGGGCCGCTCGCGGCGGCTTGACCGCCGTGCGGCGGGGGCGTGAGCCGACGATCACCGGTGGCGGCACCGGCTTCGGCACCCGTGCCGTGCGGTGCGGACGCCGGGCGGGCACCGTCGGCGGCGGCCTCCGCTCGAATTCGCACACCCCGCACCCCGGGCTCTCGGCCGCCGTCAGCGGCATCGACCGCGGCTCGCCCGTCGTGCGGTGCGGGCGCGGGGTGGGGTGCGTCGGCGGCGGGGCTCGGCTGCGGGTCGGGTGGGGTGGTCATCGGGTGGTCCTCGGGTCGTCGTCGGCCTGCGGGGCGGGCCGGGAGGGGAGTGGCGGGCGGGCCGGGGTGACGGCTGGCGTGTCCGGCCGGGGAGCGGGTCCGGCTTCCGAGGCGGTCCAGGGAGCCGCCCGCCCCGGCGGCGCGGCGGACGCGGCACCTCGCCGGGGCGGCGCCGCCTGCGTGGCCGACGAGGCCCCCGGCGGGCCGGGCGCGGGTGCCGTGGCGCCGTACCCCGTCGCCGTCCGCGCGGGCGTCACCCCGGTCTGCCGGGGATCCGTGTCACCGGCGCGGGCCTGCCCCCGGTCAGCGAAGACCCAGGCCCTGAACAGCAGGAACCGCAGGACCGTCGCCGCCAGGTTGGCCGCCACCAGGACCGCCAGTTCCGTGGAGCGGGCCGGGTCACTGCTCGCCGTGTCGAGGGCGGCCAGCGAGCCGCTGGTCAGGGCGAGGCCGATGGCGAGGACGACCAGGCCCTGCGCCTGGTGGCGGACCATCCCGCCGCGCCCCCGCACCCGGAACGTGAGCCGGCGGTTGGCTGCCGTGTTGGCGACCGCCGATACGAGCAGGGCGAGCCCGTTCGCGAGCTGGGCGCCGGTGACGGCGCGGAAGGCGCTGTAGAGGAGCAGGTAGAACACCGTGGACAGGACGCCGACGGCGCAGAAGCCGACGAGCTGGCGGGCCAGTCCGCGCGGCACGTCCGCGAGCCCCCGGTCGCGCGGGTCGTCGCCGAAGGGCCGGGCGAGCCGGTCCAGCGGCAGCGCACCGGTGGCCAGCGCCCTGCCGACCCGCCAGACGCCCTTCAGGTCCTCCGCGGCCGTCCGCACGATGTGGACGGTGGAGTCGGGGTCGTCGACCCAGTCGACCGGCACCTCGTGGATGCGCAGCCCCGCCCGCTCGGCGAGCACCAGCAGCTCCGTGTCGAAGAACCAGCCGCTGTCCTCCACCAGCGGCAGCAGCACCTGCGCCACGTCACGGCGGATCGCCTTGAACCCGCACTGCGCGTCGGAGAAGCGCGCCTGGAGCGAGCCGCGCAGGATCAGGTTGTAGCCGCGGCTGATGACCTCCCGCTTGGCGCCCCGCACCACCCGCGCGCCGCGGCTCAGCCGGGAGCCGATGGCGAGGTCGGAGTGCCCGGAGATCAGCGGGGCGACCAGCGGCAGCAGGGCGTTGAGGTCGGTGGACAGGTCCACGTCCATGTAGGCGAGGACGGGCGCGTCCGAGGCGGACCAGACGGTCCGCAGCGCCCGCCCGCGACCCTTCCGCTCCAGTCGGACGGACCGCACCTCCTCGATCCGCCGCGCCAGGTCGGTGGCGACGGCCGGGGTGCCGTCGGTGGAGGCGTTGTCGGCGATCGTGATGCGGAACGCGTACGGGAAGGTCCGGGTGAGGTGTTCGTGGAGCCGGCGGACGCAGGGCCGGAGGTCATCCTCCTCGTTGAAGACGGGGACGACGACGTCCAGGACCGGTGTGCCGGCCCAGGCGGCCGGGAGGTGCTTCCGAGCCGGCAGCGTGCCGGAACAGAGGTCGCTTCGCATGGGAGCGACCCTGGTCAACTGCCCTGTCGTACCTCTGTGGTGAGGCTGTGCCGCAGCTGTGAGTCCGGCGCGGCCGGCACGGCGGCGGGCAGACGCAGGGTGAACACCGTCCGCCCGGGGACGCTCCCGACCGTCACGGAGCCGCCGTGCGCGGCCGTCACCGCCCGCACGATCGCCAGCCCCAGCCCCGTCGATCCGGTGGCCCGCGTGCGGGCCGAGTCGCCGCGCGCGAACCGTTCGAAGACGTGGGGGAGCAGCTCGGGCGGGATGCCGGGCCCGTCGTCGGCGACGTCCACCCGCAGCCAGGGGCCCTCGTGACGCACCCGGGCGGTGACGGTGGTGCCCGGCGGGGTGTGGGTGCGGGCGTTGGCGAGCAGGTTGACGAGGACCTGCTGAAGCCGGGCCGCGTCGGCGGTGACCGGCGCGGGCGCGTCGGGCAGGTCCAGGCGCCAGTGGTGGCCGGGGCCGGCGGCGCGGGCGTCACTGACGGCGTCCACGACCAGCGGCAGCAGGTCGGTCTCCTCGTACCGCAGGGGCCGTCCGGCGTCCAGGCGTGCGAGCAGCAGCAGGTCTTCCACCAGCAGGGTCATCCGGCCGGCCTCGGACTCGATGCGGCGCAGCGCGTGCCGGGTGTCGGGGCCGGTCTCCTCCCGGCCGCGCCGGGTGAGTTCGGCGTAGCCGCGGATGGAGGCGAGCGGGGTGCGCAGTTCGTGGGAGGCGTCCGCGACGAACTGCCGTACCCGGGTCTCGCTGAGCTGGCGGGCGGACAGGGCTCCGTGGACGTGGTCGAGCATGCGGTTGAGGGCGGCGCCGACACGGCCGACCTCGGTGTGCGGATCGCACTCGGACTCGGGGACGCGCTCCTTCAGCGTCACCTCGCCCCGGTGGAGGGGGAGTTCGGCGACGCGGGTGGCGGTGGCGGCGACCCGGCGCAGCGGGCGGGTGGCGACGCCGACGATGACGGCCCCGGCCAGGGACGCGGCGACCAGCCCGGCGGTGGTGACGCTGATCTCCACCAGGATCAGCGTGGTGACGGTGGCGTCTACGTCGGCGGTGGGGACGGCGACGTAGAAGGCGCCGTTGGGCCCTTCCGCGTAGAGGACGCGGTAGCCGCCGAGGCCGGGGAGGTCGGCGGTGTGCTCCCGCCGGTCACGCGGCACGCCCTCCAGGGCGGCGAGCTGGGCGTCGGTGAGGCGGCCGGCCTCGGGCGTGCGGACGCCGTTCACCTCGCGTGACGTGCTGACCACCCCGTCGGTCACCGTGCCGTTCACGGCGGTGGCGCCGACGGTGCCGAACATCTGCGGGCCCCTCGTCACGAAGTCGAGCGGGTCCCTGGGCGGGCCGGGGCGCGGTCCGTCGCCGAGCGGGCCGCCCGTGGCCCGCATCGCCACCTCGCGCAGTTGTCCGTCGAGCTGCTCGTACAGGTGGGAGCGGAGGGCCAGCGCGGTCACCGTGCCGATCACCGCGCACACCACCGCGATCAGCGTGACGGACGTGACGACGAGCCGCGTCCGCAGCGTGCGCGGACGCCCCGGTTCGCTCACGACACCGCGGGCTTCAGCAGGTAACCGGCGCCGCGCCGGGTGTGGATCATCGGCTCCCGGCCCGCGTCGATCTTCCGGCGCAGGTAGGAGATGTACAGCTCGACGACGTTCGCCTGGCCGCCGAAGTCGTAGGACCAGACGCGGTCGAGGATCTGCGCCTTGCTGAGCACCCGGCGCGGGTTGCGCATCAGGAAGCGCAGCAGCTCGAACTCGGTGGCGGTCAGGTGGATGCTCCGCCCGCCGCGGGTCACCTCGTGGCTGTCCTCGTCCAGGGTGAGGTCGCCGACCACCAGCAGGGCGTCGGAGCGGCGGTCGGTCGCACAGGAGCGGCGGATCAGCCCGCGCAGCCGCGCGACGACCTCCTCCAGGCTGAACGGCTTGGTCACGTAGTCGTCGCCGCCCGCCGTCAGCCCCGCGATCCGGTCCTCGACGGCGTCCTTCGCGGTGAGGAACAGCACCGGCACGTCCGGCAGTTCGCGCCGGAGCCGGCCGAGGACGGTGAGCCCGTCCATGTCGGGCAGCATCATGTCCAGGACGACGGCGTCGGGCCGGAACTCGCGCGCCGCGCGGAGGGCGCCCTGGCCGTCGGCCGCGCTGCGGATCTGCCAGCCCTCGTAGCGCAGGGCCATGGAGAGCAGCTCGGTGATCGACTGCTCGTCGTCCACCACCAGCACCCGGACGGAGCTCCCGTCCGGCCTCAGCAGTTCGGTGCGCCCCTGGGGCGAGATCGTGGTCATACCGGACACGATCGGGGCGTCCCCTGAGAGCACCCTTGCGTCTGTCTGTGTTTTCCCTGAGAAATCCACAGGCGTTTCTCAGGGAGGCGGCTCCGGTGTGTGAGGCAGGCCGAACAGCCGGGCCGCGTTGTCGTGGCACACCGCCCGCAGCCAGTCGTCGCCGAGCGCGAGCTCCGCGAGGGCGTCGAGCTGATGGGCGTACGGGTAGGGGATGTTGGGGAAGTCGGTGCCCAGCAGGACACGGTCGCCGAGGGCGGCGAGGCGGGGGAGCGCCCTCCGGGGGAACGGCGCCATCCGCTCGCTGAAGCCGGTGAACGCCATGGTGGTGTCGAGGCGGACCTCCGCGTACCGCTCGGCCAGGTCGAGGAAGTCCTCGTACTCGGGCATGCCCAGGTGGGCGACGATCAGCCGCAGCCGGGGGTGGCGGGCCAGTACGCGCGCCATCGGTCCGGGTCCGGTGTGCCGGCCGGGGGCGGGGCCCGAGCCGCAGTGGACCACCACCGGTGTGCCCGCCTCGGCGAGCAGGCCCCAGCAGGCGTCGAGCGCCTCGTCGGCGGGGTCGTACCCGCCTACCTGCACGTGCGCCTTGAAGACGCGCGTCCCGTGCTCGAGGGCCTCGCGGACGTAGGCGGCGGCGCCGGGCTCGGGGAAGAGGGTGGAGGTGTGCAGGCAGTCGGGGGTGCGGCGGGCGAAGCCGGCGGCCCAGCCGTTGAGCCAGCGGGCCATGCCCGGCTTGTGCGGGTAGAGCATCGCCGTGAAGGCACGCACGCCGAACGCCCGCAGCAGCGCGGCCCGTTCGGCCTCCTCCTCGCGGTACGTGATCGGCCACTCGATACCGCCGGTGAGCGGCCCGAGTCCGTCGAAGTACGCCCACACCTTGTGGAGCACGCGCTCCGGCATGAAGTGCGTGTGCACGTCGACGAGGCCGGGCAGGCCGAGGTCCTGCCAGAAGCGGCGGACCTCGGCGGCTTCGTCGGATCCGGCGGTCGCGGCAGTGTCGGTGGTTTCGGTGGCCTCGGCAGTTCCGGCGGTCTCGACGGTCGCGGCGGTCCCGGCGATCGCGGCGGTCCTGCCCGTTCCGTCGGTCACGGCAGCCCCGGCAGTTCTGTCGCCCTTGGGGGTCCCAGAAGTTCCGCCAGTCCTATCGGTCCCGGAAGACGCGGCGATTCCGGCGGTCGCGGCGGCCTCAGCGGTCCCGGCGATCGCGGCGGTCCTGCCCGTTCCGTCGGTCACGGCAGCCCCGGCAGTTCTGTCGCCCTTGGGGGTCCCAGAAGTTCCGCCAGTCCTATGGGTCCCGGGGGACGCGGCGGTTCCGGCATCCCCGGCAGTCGCGGCGGCCTCAGCGGTCGCGGGCGGCTCGTCGGTCGCCGGCGGCTCGTAGGTCGCCGGGAGCCCGTCGGCCTCGGCCGGCTCGTCGGTCGCCGGGAGCCCGTCGGCCTCGGCCGGCTCGTCGGTCGCCGGGAGCCCGTCGGTCGCGGGCGGCTCGTCGGTCTCGGCCGGCTCGTCGGTCGCCGGGGGCTCGTCGGTCTCGGCCGGCCGGGTCGGCAGGGTCGGCCGGGTCGGAGGGTGCGCGCTCATGCCGGACACGATCACCCGAGGGGGCGAGGGCGGTCCAGCCCTCGTTCCCTTCCCCCGCCTCAGAACAGCCCGTCCTGCGCGGTCGGCCGCTCCTTCAGTGCCCGCACCGGCACCTCGACCCGGCGTCCCCCGCCCGGGAGCAGCTCCCAGCCGGGCAGCAGGCGGGTGTCCAGCACGAGGACACCCCGGTCCGTCGCCAGATGCAGATCGGGACCGGCGGCCGCCACCAGCTCACCGCTCACCGCACCTCCGGCGGCCAACTCCCCCACCACGCCCACCGGCTCCGGCGCCTCCGCCAGTCCGAACGCCTCCACATGGTCGACGGGACGGAAAGGGGCGGGTTCGAGCGACTCCGGCCAGCCGGTGAGGACCAGCGCCCGCGCGTGCAGCCCGGCGATCTCGGCGGCCCGCTCCTCCCCGGCCGACGGGAGCGCCGCCCGCGCCGCGCGCTTGGCGGCGTAGGGGATGCGGTCGGGCACCCGCAGGGCGGCACGCAGCAGCTCCTCGGTGCGGCGCGCCGCCATCAGCGGCCCCGTGCCCAGCCAGCTGAAGCAGATCGCGCCCTGTTCCAGCAGCCGGGCCGGTCCCCGCCGCTCGGCGGTGATCCCGACCTTGGTCATCCCGGGCCCGAACCACGCCAGGTAGACCCGGTAGGGCCGCGGGTCGTCCGCGAGCGTGTCGGCGGCCACCGAGTGCGCCCGGTCCAGGCGGGCGCACTCCTCGCAGCGCGGCCCGGTGCTCCGCGCGGACACCCGCGCGGCGAGCGGACACATGTTCCCCCGTGCCCCCACACAGGTCCGCGCTCCTCCCTCCGCGACCCCGAAGGCCACCGTCTTCCCCCAGGCCAGCGTGGAGCGCCGGCCCCCGTCCCAGATCAGCACGGGACCGCCCGCCGTCCAGCTCAGCCCCGCGCACCGCCATGCCTGTGCCATCCCGGCCGAGAGTAGAGGGGACCACTGACAACGGCCGGCTCAGCTGCCCACGCGCACCGCGTCCGTCTCGACGGGGGTGGCCGGCGTGGATGGAACCGGACGTGCGGGCACCACGGCCGTACCGCCCCTCCGTCCCGCCATCCGGCACCCCAGGCACTCGGCATGCCCCGTGCGAGCCCCGCTGTCCCGCACCCGCCGGCTCCACTCCTCCCGCGGCCGGGGCCCCGACGGCTTGCCCCATCCGGCGAGGTGGAGGGCCCAGGTGACGAGCAGGGCGAGCACGTCGACCGCCGCTCCGGCGGCGAGCAGCGGCCCCGCCGTACCGAACGACTGGTTCCGGCGCGCCACCGCGCTCGCGGACGCCTTCCGCGAGGAGAGCCGCAGCAAGAGCTGACCCGCACAGGAACCGGTACGGGAACTGACCCGGGATCACCGCCCGAGGTGCCGGGCAAGGCATGCGGTGCCAGTCTGAAGGGGATCGAACCGCTCGGGGACATCCGGAAGGTCGGGAAACATGGCCAGCAATGTCAGCGGTACGGGCTTTCGCGGGGCGGGCCGGGAGGCCGAGAGCCCCTGGGCGGCGAGCTGGACGGTGGCCGCCGCGTTCCTGATGGTGTTCGGCGGCGTCATGGCCGTCTTCGAGGGCATCGCCGCCATCGCCCGGGACGACGTCTTCGTCACCACACCCAACTTCACGTACTCGTTCAGCCTGACCGGCTGGGGCTGGGTGCATCTGATCCTCGGCGCCCTGGTGGTCGCCGCCGGCCTGGCGTTGTTCAAGGGGGCCACCTGGGCCCGCGCCGTGGGCGTCGGCCTGGCCGGGCTGAGCATGATCGCCCACTTCGTGTGGCTGCCCTACCAGCCGGTGTGGTCGATCGTCCTCATCGTCATCGACGGCTTCATCATCTGGGCCCTGTGCGCACCCCGCCGCGAGTCCCCGGCGTAGAGCGCGCGCCCGGCGGCCGGTCCGGCGCCTGGCCCTGGGTGACCCAGGCGACCGGGCTGACGGCGATGGTCACCGCGTTCTTCCTGCTGCCGCTGGACCGGCTGGGCCCGCACCGGCCGGTGCTGAGCTGGGTGCTCTTCGGGGCGGCTCTCGCACTGATCGCCGTCCTGCTGCTGATCCAGGTCGCCCGGGTGCTGCTGAACGTCCCGGGCGTCCGTCCGGGGATGGCGATCCCGCCGCTGATGTGCCTGTCCGTGCTGGTCTTCGCGACCGCCTACCAGGGGCTCGCCCAGCGGCCCGGCGAACTGGACGGCTTGACCACGCGCCTGGACGCCCTCTACTTCACGATCGTCACGCTCGCGACCGTCGGGTACGGGGACATCACCCCGCGCGGACAGTCCGCGCGCCTGGTCGCGATCCTGCAGATCCTCTACAGCTTCATCTTCCTCACGGCGGCGGCCACCGCCCTGACCACCCATCTGCGCAACGCCGTGCGCCGCGACCGGAGTGCGGACCCGCCGCGTTGACCCCGCGCCCACGTCGCGCAGTCATGTGACCGGCGTCACACTGAAAGGAGCGGGGTGCTCCCCGGGACACCCGGGGACCGCGCCCCAGGACCCCGGACGAACACCGGCCGGACGCCTCGCGGGGCCGGGACGCCGCCGAGGCGCATCACGCCGGTTCGTCCGCCCGCGGGCCCGCATCCGGTTCCGCACTGCTCCAAGGGGTGTCCGCACATGAGCGGCATGGACGCAACCGCACTGGACAATCTGCGCGAGGCCCTGCGAGGCCCGCTCGTGACGCCGCAGGACGCCGAGTACGACGAGACCCGCTCCGTCTACAACGCCATGATCGACCGCCGTCCGGCCGCCATCGCCCGCTGCAGCGGCACGGCGGACGTGCGCTCCACGATCGCCTTCGCCCGGCAGACGGGCGTCGAGCTGGCCGTGCGCGGCGGCGGGCACAGCGGGCCCGGCCTGTGTCTGGTCGACGGCGGGCTCACCCTCGACCTGTCCCTGATGCGCTGGGTGCGGGTCGACCCGGTGAACAGGACGGCCCAGGTCGGCGGGGGCAGTCAACTCGGCGACCTGGACCACGAGACGCACACCTTCGGGCTCGGCGTGCCCGCCGGCATCAACTCCACCACCGGCGTGGGCGGTCTCACGCTGGGCGGCGGCCACGGCCACCTCACCCGTAAGTACGGACTGACGATCGACAGCCTGGTCGCAGCGGACGTGGTCCTGGCCGACGGCAGCGTCGTCACCACCAGCGAGAAGGAACACCCGGACCTGTTGTGGGCCCTGCGGGGCGGCGGCGGCAACTTCGGCGTGGTCACGTCCTTCACCTTCCGGCTGCACCCGGTGCACACGGTCGGCGTGGCGGTCACCGTGTGGCCGGTCGAGCAGACCCAGGAGGTGCTGCGCTGGTACCGGGAGTTCCTGCCGTCGGCACCCGAGGACCTCAACGGCTTCTTCGCCGTCATGGCCGTCCCGCCCGCACCGCCCTTCCCCGAGCCGCTCCACGGGCGGAAGGTGTGCGGCGTCATCTGGTGCTACACCGGCGACCTGGGGGGCGGACGCCTGGACGACGTGCTGTCCGTGGTGAACGACCCGGCCCCGCCGGCCTTCCACTTCGCCACGCCGATGCCGTACCCGATGCTCCAGACGATGTTCGACGACCTCGTCCCCAAGGGGCTCCAGTGGTACTGGCGCGGCGACTTCTTCGACACGGTCACCGACGAGGCCCTCGCGGTGCACGAGCGGTTCGGGCGGGAGCTGCCGACCGGCCTGTCGACCATGCACCTGTACCCGGTGGACGGGGCGGCCCACGACGTCGCCCCGGGCGAGACGGCCTGGGCGTACCGGGACGCGACCTGGTCCGGTGTCATCGCCGGCATCGACCCCGACCCGGCCAACGCCGACCTGATCCGCCGGTGGTGCGTCGACTACTCGACGGCGCTCCACCCCCACTCCATGGGCGGCGCCTACGTCAACTTCCTCGGCGAGACCGGCGACGCCGACAGCGTCCGCGCCACCTACCGCGACAACTACGCCCGCCTCGCGGCCGTCAAGCACACCTACGACCCGGACAACTTCTTCCACGCCAACCAGAACATCCCGCCGGCGGCCTGAGCCGCGCCGCGCCGGGCGGGTCGCGGACGGACCCGCCCGGTGGCTGCGCGGGAGGGCATGCCGAAGACTGGGGCGCAGGACGCTACGGATCGACCGGGGGCCCTGCGGATGGAGCGGTACCAGCGCGAGCGGCGCTTCAGGCGGATCGTCTGGCCCCATGCGCTGCCGCCCGCCGTGGTGGCCGTCGCGGTCGTCATCGACCTCGTCTGGCCGCCGTTCAACACCTTCCCGCTGCTGGCGACCGTGTCGGTGACGGCGGCGCCCCTGTACTCCCTGGCCTGGACGGTCACCAGCGGTGCGGTGGCCCTCCTGACGGGCTGGCTCCTGTCCTTCCGTGAGAGCGGGGAGGTGATCTCCCGGCCGAACGTCATCGGCTTCACGACCCTCGTCACGCTGACCGTCGTCGCTGCGTTCCTCAACCGGATGTTCGCGCGCGAACGCGAGCAGCTGAGGACGTCGCGCCAGGTGGCGGAGGCGGTTCAGCGCGCGATGCTGCCCACCGTGCCCGAGCGGGTCCGGGGGCTGGCCATGGCCACCCGGTACCAGGCCGCGCAGGTGGAGGCCCTGATCGGCGGCGACCTGTACGCGGTCCACGACACGTCCCACGGGCTGCGCATGGTGATCGGCGACGTCCGCGGCAAGGGCACCCAGTCGGCCACCCTGGTCAACACCCTGCTGGGCGTCTTCCACGCGGCTGCCCTGCAGACGCCGGACCTGCCGTCGGTCGTCCAGGCCGCGGAGATCCAGGTGCAGGACCTGAAGGCCCGCGAGGCGGACGCGCCCTACGAGGACTTCGTCACCGCCGTCTTCGTCGAGATCCTCCCCGACCGGTCGGCGTTCCACATGGCGAACCGGGGGCACCCGGCACCGCTGCTGGTCCACGGGGGCCGGGTGACGACGCTGGAGCCGAAGGAGCCGTCGCTGCCGCTGGGCCTGGGCGACCTGGCCGGTCCCGTCGTCCCTGTGGACCGGTACGACCTGCCTCCGGGTGCCACGCTGGTGCTGTTCACCGACGGCATCATCGAGGCCCGCGACCGCACCGGCGCCTTCTTCGACCCCGTCCCCCCGCTCACCTGCCCCCTGCCACCGGACCCCGGGGCCGTGCTGGACACCATGCTGACCGCCCTGTTCCGGCACACCGACGAACTCGACGACGACGCCGCGGCCTTGGCGGTGACGCGGCTCCCGGACGGGCAGGTCGAGGGGACCGGCGCCGCCGTGCGGCCCTGATCCCGGCGTCGCGGCTCAGCACATCTAGGCCGCGTCCACGGTCAGGGTGTAGTCCACCCCGACCGAGAAGCCGCCCGACCGGCCGCGGATCTCCAGCGAGTGCTCGCCGGGCTCCGGCGCGGGCAGTTGGACCCACAGTCCGCACCCGTGAGCGGTGAAGGACCCGTCCGTGCCCGTGACGGGGTTGCCGGCACCGCTGCGGATCTCGATCGACTCCGCCTGATGGGCGTCCGCGTCGACCTTCTCGCCGTCCAGAACGGCGGACCCCTCGGCGGTTGACATGAAGTCCGCGCAGTCCGCCGGTGTGCCGAACATGTTCACCAGGGGGAAGGCCAGGGGCACCCCCTCAGGGACGGCGCACGTCCGCTTAGCCTGGGTGCCGAACGTGCCGGCCAGGAACCACACGTCCTCCGGCTGGTTCCGCCCGCACGCGCTCCCGTCCTCGTCGCCGACCGGGTTGGTCGGTGCGGGCTCCGTCGACGCCCAGGTCCACCACCGGCCCTGCAGTTCCTCGGACGAGAGCCGTCCTTCGGCCGTGGCCGCCCTGCCGCCGCATCCCGCGAGTGTGGCGACCAACGCCACGGCGGCGATCCCCGCCCCGGCCGTCGTGATCCTCATGGTTTCCCCTCCCGCACCGCACGGAAGCCCGACCCCCCGGTCGTCGCACGATGTGCGGGCACCCTATCCATGAGGCCGATGCGACGGACGCGACCTCCGGAGCCCACGCGGCCCGTGGAACGCCGAAGGCCCCGGATCTCTCCGGGGCCTTCGGTCTGTGTGCACTCGGCAGGATTCGAACCTGCAACCTTCTGATCCGTAGTCAGATGCTCTATCCGTTAAGCTACGAGTGCTTGTCTCTTCATTTGTCTCGCCGCTCCCGGCCCTTTCGGCCCGCTCGCGGCGACAGGAAGAACATTACATGACTGCCGCCGCCATGTGAAATCCGATTGCCCTACCCCTTGTGACCTGCGGAAACACGGCGTGAGGCACGAACGGCGGGGGAACGACGAAGCCCCGGCCGCTGGGGCCGGGGCTTCGTGTCCGAGGCGGAGGCGGAGGGATTTGAACCCTCGATGGGCTTTAAGGCCCAAACCGCATTAGCAGTGCGGCGCCATAGACCGGACTAGGCGACGCCTCCATGCACAACCTGCTGCGCGCGGGCGCGAGTGGGTGGTGCGTGCCGATGATGACACAACCGTGTGGCGTGTCACCAATCGGTCCCCACGGTACTAGGCGGGGAGCCCGCAGGGCAAAGCCCGGACGACCGGCACGCCGTCGTGGCGCAACGTCCCGCCTTCCGGCGCGTTGGTCACGGCATGACTGCCCTGTGCTCCTCCCTCTCCTCCCTGCCCGGGCGACGCGGCCTCGTCGCGCTCGTCGCCGTCCTCGCCTCGCTCGCCGCGTCGCCCTCCCCGGCCCGGGCCGGGGAACCGGCGCCGGAGGGCGACCGGCTCACCGTCACCGTGAGGGACGCGGGCGGCGGGGCGGACGGGACGTACGAGGTGCGGTGCCGGCCGAGCGGCGGGACGCACCCAGATCCGGACGGCGCCTGCGCGGCCGTCGAGCGGCGGACGCGGTGGGGGCAGGACGCCTTCGCGCCGGCGCCGCGGGACGCCGTGTGCACCATGCAGTACGGCGGCCCCGCCACCGCCCGCATCACCGGCACCTGGGCGGGCCGCCGCGTCGACGCGGCGTACGACCGGGCGAACGGGTGCGCGATCGAGCGGTGGGACCGGCTGGTGCCGCTGCTGCCCGAGGTGGGCCGGGCCCCGGGTGCACCCGGGGCGTAAAGGTCCCGCGAAGGTTCGTGGTGCGTCGGCCCAGGCAGGCGCGGTTCCGGACGTACCGGGCGTCACATCACCGTCACCTCGGGGTGCGATGTGCGTCCCATCCGGCGTCCCCGGCGCACCCCCAGCCCTTAGACTCCCTCCCGTGACACGTTGCGGGCCCGTTGGCAAGATGGCCCGAGCGGTCGGCACGTCGCGGTAACAGGGAGGAAGCGTCTCGTGAGCAGCAGGCCATCCCGAGGCGCTGCTCGCCTCGCAGCCATACTGGACGCGCTTCCCGACGCCCTGGTGCTGGTCAACGCCAACGGGACGGTCGTCAACGCCAACACCATCGCGCTCGAGGCGTTCGAGGCTCCGGGCACCGCCCTGGTGGGGCGCGGGTTGCTGGACCTGCTGCCGGAGTTCGACAGCAAGCTCATCCCCGGTTCCATGCGGCGACCCGACCACATCGACCCCCGCGGACGCACCAAGCCGACCCGGATGACCGCCCGGCGGACCGACGGCACCGAGTTCCCCGTCGAGGTCACCAGCGCCAGCCTCGAGAACACGCAGCACACCTACGACAGTTACGGCTACACCGGCGACGAGCTGCTGATGCTCGTCGTCCGGGACCTCTCCGGCACCGTCGACACCGAGGCCGAGCTCGCCCGTTCGCAGCGGCAGACGGAGATGATCCTGCGGGCCGCCTCCGAGGGCGTCGTCGGCACCGACACCGACGGACGGATCGTCCTGGTCAACCCGGCCGCCGCCCAGATCCTCGGCTACCGGGCCGGTGAACTCGGCGGCCGCGAGCTGCACACCCTGGTGCTGCACTCACGCGCCGACGGCTCCCCCTTCCCGTACTCCGAGTCCCCGCTCGCCGACACCCTGCGCTCCGGCCGCAAGCACCGCGTGCGCGGCCAGGTCCTCTACGCCAAGAACGGCGACAAGCTGCCGGTCGACCTCACCACCGCCCCGGTGCGCGACGGCGACCAGCTCGTCGGCGCCGTGATGACGTTCCTCGACCGCCGCCCCTACGACGCCCTCCTGAAGGAGAAGGAGGACGCCGAGCGGGAGCACGCCGAGGAGCTGGAGCGGCTCGCCGAGGAGCACGGCTCCGAGCTGACCGCCCTGCGCCAGAGCCATGTCACCGAGGTGGAGGAGCTCCGCGAGAAGCACGCGGAGGAACTCGCCGCGCACGAGGAGCGGTACGCGGCCCTCGGCGAGCGCGAGAAGGACCGCTACGAGGCCCTCGCCGCTCGCCACGAGCAGCTGCTCACCCTCCTCGGCCGCTCCCTGCGCGGCCCGCTCGACGAACTGCGCCGCGAACTGGCCGCGCTGGCCGCGGACGACGCAGGCCAGCTGTGGCCCGAGGCCAACCAGGTGCTCCACCACCTGTCGGCCGGCTACTCCCGCATCACCACCCTCATCGACAACGTCCTCGGCTACCAGCGGCTCGACGCCGGCACCGAGGAGATCGCCCGTACGAAGGTGATGCTCGACGCGGTCGTCGCGGCCGGCGTCGACGGCGCCGTGGAGCTGATCGGCCCCGGCCGGGTGCAGTTCGCGGTGCACGCGCCGCCCATCGAGGCCGAGGTGGACCCGCGTCTGCTCGCGACCGCCCTCGCCCATCTCGTCGCGGACGTCGCGGGCGTCGACGCGACCGGCAACACGCCCCTGTCGGCGGGCGGTTACCTGGACAACACGGTCGTCGTCGCGGCGGCCCAGCGCGGCGAGGTCGTCCGCATCGAGGTACGCGGCCCGTACGGCGGCGGCGACCCGGTGCACGAGCCGGTCGTGCGCGGGATCGTCCGGGCGCACGGCGGGGTGCTCCAGACGCACGAGGTGCCGGGGATGAGCGGCAGCGCGTTCGTCCTCGAGGTGCCGATCGGCGGCGGGGCGGGATCCGTACCGCAGGCGGCGGCTCCGCAGGCCGAGGAGGCCTCCGCTCCCGTCGAGCCCGCGACGGGCGGAGGCCGGCGACGGGCGCGGCGCGCTTCCGTCGACGCGTTCCTGGAGAGCGACGCGTCCGGCGGTGACGGCGAGGCCCCGGCTGCTCCGGCCGCGGAGGCGCCCCAGCCCACCGGGCGGCGCAGGCGGCGGGCGGCTCCGGCCGAGCCCGCGCAGGCGCCGCAGGCACAGCTTCCGGCGCAGGCGTCCGGTGAGGGCGCGGCCGCGTCCGGCGGGACCGGGCGGCGACGTGGCCGTCCCGCCGAGGGCGCGGCCCCCGCGGCGGGCGCCGAGGTCGAACTCGCCGGTGCGGCGGCAGGGGCGGGGGTGTCCGAGGGCGCCGTCGTCACCGCGGCCGAGCACGCGGCGGGCGCCGCGGCCTCCAACACCGCGCTGGGCGGCACCGTACCGCCGCAGGGTGTGCCCGCGCCGTCCGGACGCCGGGCCCGGCGCGCGGCCGGTGAGCAGCAGGCGCTCGCGCCGGCGCTGCCCGCGGGGGGCGAGGCGAACGGCGCGCCCGGCGCGGTCGCCGTGCACGTGCCCGCCCAGGGCGCGGGACCGGACCAGCAGCCGCAGCCGACCGGACGGCGCCGGCGTGCGCTGGCCGCCGCGAACGAGCGGGCGGCGGCGCAGGAGGCCGCGCCGCGCACGGTGTTCGCGCTGCCGCCGGCGGCTCCGGCCGGGGCGGACCAGGACGAACAGGCGGGGCAGACCGCCGGGCAGCCCGCGCAGGCCGAGGTCTCGGGGCAGGCACCTGTGGCGCCGGGTCAGGTGCCGGCCGGTCAGGAGCCTCCGGGTGCCCAGGGGGGCGCGCCGGTGGCTCCGGGTCAGGTGCCGGGGGCCCAGGAGCTTCCGGGTGCCCAGGGGGGCGTTCCGGTGGCTCCGGGTGCCGCGCCGAACGGCGTGGCTCCCGGTCCGGCTCCGCATCCTGTGGCTCCCGTCGCGGGTCAGGCCGTACCTCCGCACCAGCAGGCCGCCGGGCCTAACGCCCCGGCTGCGGGCGCGCCTCAGCCGACCGGGCCCGACGGGCAGCCGGTGCCGCCGAACCGGCATGCACCGCAGCCGGCCGCGCCCCAGCCCGCCGGTTGGAACCTCCAGCCCGCCGCGCCCGACGGGCGGCAGCCCGTGCTGCCCAACCAGCAGACCGCGCCTCAGCCCGCAGCGCCGGGCCTCCAGCCCGTGGGCCCGAATCCGCAGGCTCCGCAGCCCGTACCGCCGAACCAGCAGGCCGCGCCCCAGGCAGCCGGGCCGAACCTCCAGCCCGTCGGCCCCAACGCGCAGCCGGTCCCGCCGAACCCGCAGGCACCGCAGCCGGCCGCGCACCAGCCGGCCGGACCGGGACTTCAGCCCGTCGGTCCTCATGCCCAGCCCGCGCCCCAGCCCGCCGCGCCCGGTCCCCAGCCGGCCGCCGCCGCGCAGGCTCCGCAGGTCGTACCGCCTGACCCGAACCCGAACCCGTCGGCCCCGCAGCCCGCCGACGCCACCGCACAGCCGCAGCAGCCTGGTGCAGCCGCGCCGCAGGCGAGTGCGCACCCCGCACCCGCTCCCGCGCCGCAGGCGGCCGCGCACCCCGCCCCCGCTCCCGCGCCGCAGGGCGGACCCGCCGCCGATGCCGGGCAGCACGACGCCGTGCCGGTGGACCAGTCCGAGGACCACACCCCGCCGCAGCCGCACCCCACCAGCGCGCCCACCGGACGCCGTCGGCGTGCGGTCGCCCCGCCGGCCGATGCCGCGCAGGCGCCGGGTGCTCCCGAACAGTGGGGGGCGCCGCCCCCGCAAGGCACCGCGGCCCCGCTCCCTCCGGCCCAGCCGCTGCCCGCCGAGGCCCCGACCGCCCCGACCGCCCAGGGCACGGCGCAGCCCGCCCAGCCCTCGCCGGGCGCTGCCGCCCCGCCCGCCGGGTCGCCGGCCCCGCAGCAGTGGCCCGCCGCAGGTGACACCTCCGGCGCCGGTGCGGCGCCCGTACCGAGCGCGCCGCAGCCCACGCCGTCCGGCGGCACCCCGCTGCCGCCCGAGGGCGCGCCCGCGTCGGCCAGGCCCGCCGCCCAGCCGCTGCCCGCCGAGGCCGCCGCGCCGGTGGACCCGAACTCGACGCAGGGCCGTGCGATCAGCGTGCGGACGCTGGGGCAGGGTGTGCCGTTCAACCGGCAGGCCGCCCAGGTCCAGCAGCCGTCGGCGTCGGCCACGCCGCCCCCGCACCAGCCGGGCGGTTCCGGACGCCGTCGCAAGCTCGGCACCCGCAACGACCAGGCCGCGGCGAACGGCCAGACCTCCGGCGGGCAGACTCCCGGCGCCGTCCAGGGGGCCCGCCCGCACCCGCAGCAGGCCGAGCCCGTACCGCCCGCCGGTCAGGCTCCCGCGCCGCAGCAGGACCTCACCCCGGCCGCCGCCCTCGCCCAGCCCGCGGCTCAGCCGACGCCGGCCGGGCAGTCCCGGCTCGCGCCGGCCACGGAGGCCGCCGGACGCTCGTACGCGATAGGGGCCCCGGACGCGGACGCCGCCGAGGGTCCCGAGCCGCTGGACGGTCCGGGCGGGGCCGTGGAGGTCGCGGACACGCCGCGTCCGCAGCCGATGGACGACGAACTGCCGCCGGAGCCGCTGGACAACCCGCGCCGGCTGCTGGTGTGGCCCGCGCCGGACGTGTCGACGCAGCAGGCGCTGAGCGACCGCGGCTACCGGCCGGTGATCGTGCACTCCCGTGAGGAGGTCGACGCGCAGATCGCGGCCTTCCCGGCGGCGCTGTTCGTCGACCCGCTGACGGGGCCGATCACCCGTACCGCCCTGCAGTCGCTGCGTCAGGCGGCGGGCGTGGCGGAGGTGCCGGTGATGGTCACGGCCGGACTCGGCCAGGCCTCCCGCGACGCCGCCTACGGCGCCGACCCGGCGGTGCTGCTGAAGGCGCTCGCGCCGCGTGACAGCGAGCAGCACCCGCCGCGCGTCCTGCTGATCGAGGAGCACGCGGAGATCGCGCTGGCCCTGACCGGCACGCTGGAGCGGCGCGGGATGCAGGTCGCACGGGCCGCGAGCGACGCCGACGCGGTGACGCTGGCAGGTCAGTTCCGGCCGAACCTAGTGGTGATGGACCTGATGCAGGTGCACCGCCAGGCCGGACAGGCCGGGATCATCGACTGGCTGCGGGCGAACGGTCAGCTCACCCGCACCCCGCTCGTCGTCTACACGGCCGCCGTCGACGCGGCGGACCTGCCGCGGCTGGCCTCGGGCGAGACGGTGCTGTTCCTCGCGGAGCGGTCCACCAGCGCCGAGGTGCAGGAGCGGATCGTCGACCTGCTCTCGCGGATCGGAACCAACTGACGGTCCGGGTACGGGCCGTGGGCACGGACAGCACGGACAGCACGGACAGCACGGACAGCACCGCGCCGGGCGGTGGGCGCGGGTGTCGCGCTCACCGCCCGGCGCGTGTCCGGGACCGGGCGTCGGTCAGAGCTGCGTGACGTCCAGCGCGCCCTCGGCGTACTGGCGGCGCAGCACCTTCTTGTCGAACTTGCCGACGCTGGTCTTGGGCACCGCCTCGATCAACGTCCAGCGCTCCGGCAGCTGCCACTTGGCGATCTTCCGCTCCTCCTGGAGGAAGGCGCGCAGCGTGCCGAAGTCGGCGGCGGCGCCCTCCTTGAGGACGACCGTGGCTAGCGGGCGCTCGCCCCACTTGTCGTCGGGGACGGCGACCACGGCGGCCTCGGCGACGTCCGGGTGCGCCATCAGCGCGTTCTCCAGCTCCACCGAGGAGATCCACTCGCCGCCCGACTTGATGACGTCCTTGGCGCGGTCGGTCAGGGTGAGGAAGCCGTCGGCGCTGATGGTGCCGACGTCGCCGGTCTTGAGCCAGCCGTCCTCGCTGAACTTGTCGGCCGGGCGCAGCGGTTCGGCGTCGGGGCCGTTGTAGTAGGCGCCGGCGATCCAGGGGCCGCGCACCTCCAGCTCGCCCGCGGACTCGCCGTCCCAGGGAAGGCGTTCGCCGCCGGGGCCGGTGAGGCGGGCCTCGACGCCGGCCGGGAAGCGGCCCTGGGTCAGCCGGTAGGCGAACTCCTCATCGGTGCCGACGGCGTGGGCCGGCGGGCGGGCGATCGTGCCGAGCGGGGAGGTCTCCGTCATGCCCCAGGCGTGACAGACCCGCATGCCCAGCTTGTCGAACGCCTCCATCAGCGAGGGCGGACAGGCGGAGCCGCCGATGGTGACCTGGGTGAGGGAGGAGACGTCCCGTGAACGGGCGGTGAGCTCGGCGAGCAGACCCTGCCAGATGGTGGGGACGGCGGCGGCGTGCGTCGGCTGCACGCCCTCGATCATCTCGGCGAGCGGGGCGGGCTGCAGGAAGCGGTCCGGCATCAGCATGTTGACGCCGGTCATGAACGTGGCGTGCGGCAGGCCCCAGGCGTTGACGTGGAACTGCGGGACGACGACCAGGGAGGTGTCCTGGTCGGTCAGGCCCATCGACTGGGTCATGTTGACCTGCATCGAGTGCAGGTAGATCGAACGGTGGCTGTAGACCACGCCCTTGGGGTCACCCGTGGTGCCGGAGGTGTAGCACATGGCCGCGGCGGCCCGCTCGTCCAGCTCCGGCCAGTCGTAGGCGACGGGCTGTCCGGCGATCAGCTCTTCGTACTCGTGCACCTGGACGTGGGTGTCGGCCAGGGCGGAGCGGTCGCCGGGTCCGGAGACGACGACGTGCTCGACGGTCTTGAGGTGCGTCAGCAGCGGGGCGATCAGCGGGATCAGCGAGCCGTTGACGATGACCACGCGGTCGGCGGCGTGGTTGACGATCCACGCGAGCTGCTCGGCCGGCAGGCGCAGGTTCAGGGTGTGGAGCACGGCGCCCATCGAGGGGATCGCGAAGTAGGCCTCGACGTGCTCGGCGTTGTTCCACATCAGGGTGGCGACCCGCTCGTCGCCGCGGACGCCGAGATCCTCGCGCAGGGCGTGCGCCAGCTGGGCGGCCCGGGAGCCGATCTCCGCGTAGGAGCGGCGCTGCGGGTCCCCCTCGCCGGTCCAGGTGATCACCTGCGAAGTGCCGTGGATCGACGACCCGTGGGTCAGGATCCTCGAGATCAGCAGCGGTACGTCCTGCATGGTGCTCAGCACGGCGTCCTCCTGGGCGACATTGCCTGGCGTCGGTACGGTGTGCGCTGATTCTGCGCACATACCGCGCGGTATGTCACTAGGGGAGCGGATGATCGATCACCCTCCGGCGGACGACATTTTCCGTCAGGACCCGCTCATATCCTCTCAACCACGAACAAGTCCCAGCTCAGCGTCCTCGCGGAGCTTGCCGAGCGCCCGCGACACGGCCGACTTCACCGTCCCGACCGAGACACCGAGCACCTCTGCCGTCTGCGCCTCGCTGAGGTCCTCGTAGTACCGCAGCACGACCATCGCCCGCTGACGCGCGGGCAGCCGCATGACCGCTCTCCACATCGCGTCCCGCAGGGCCTGCTGCTCGGCGGGGTCGTCGCCGGCCGGCAGCGGGTCCGGCTCGGGCAGCTCGTCGCAGGCGAACTCGTCGACCTTCCGCTTGCGCCACTGCGAGGTGCGCGTGTTCACCAGCGCCCGGCGGACGTAGCCGTCCAGCGCCCGGTGGTCCTCTATCCGCTCCCAGGCGACGTACGTCTTGGCGAGCGCGGTCTGCAGCAGGTCCTCCGCGTCGCTGGGGTTTCCGGTCAGCGACCGGGCGGTCCGCAGGAGCACCGGCTGGCGGGCCCTCATGTACGACGAGAACGACGCGTACGGGAGGGTCTGCGTCGCCGGGGCGGCGGCGTTCGAAGCGCTGGTGCAGACGGGTGTGGTCATGTCGTCCACGCTAGGAGCGAGGCCCGCCCGGCGGATCGCCCGCAGGTCCCGAAGCCGGGTCCCCCTCAGGTTGTAGGGGTGGGGCCCGCCTCACCTCCCAGAGGTGGACGAGCGGATGAGGGGTCCTGCGGGTCCCCCCTGACGCACGGCGCGCCGTCTTGATGACCGGCCGTCCGGCACGGCGGCGCCGAAGCGCCGCCGCGACCGACGTCCTCCCCCTGTCCGGCATCCCCCTTCTCCCCCGGATTCCCCCCTGCCTACGCGGTCAGAGCGCCGGCCACCAGAAGGGGGCGAAGCTGACGGCCACGTTGTCCTCGCCCTGGTTGACGGTCGTGAACGCGGAGCCGTTGACCTGGGCGGTGTTGCTCTCGTTCTCGGCGCCGGCCCCTACGGCCTGCTGCTGTGTGGTGGCGGAGTTCCCGAAGTTGTCCCCGCCGACTCCGGTACCGAGGGCGCCGACGCCGTTGTCCGCCGTCGCGACTCCCGCGAAGAGCGCGGCCGCGAGCGGGAGAGCGGCGGCGGCGGCGATGACACGGGCGGTACGGATGGTTGCCATGTTGTGTTCCCTCCAGAACCAAGGACGCACCGGGTCAAGGCCGTCCATGCGTGAACTACGGCTTTCACCAGGGAAGTTGGCCCCCCGCCCTGGCGCTGTGCACGACGTCGCAAGATCAGGATTGCCCACCGGACGCCGCAGAACCACCTCGGAAGCCGTGATTCGCACGCAAGCGTGAGAAGACGCCGATAAACCCCGAGTCGACCCTGATTCGGGGCCTGTTCGCCCCGGGGTGGTGACGATCCCGGCACCCCAAGGGCGGAAGCGTTTCTGCGTCCGCCCGGCCGGACCTCTCACCCCCTGGGTGGCACCTCTCACCCCCTTCCCTTCTTCGAACGCATGTACGAACATAGGACCATGGCCACCACCGACCGGCAGGCCACGACGCTGGCCCTCGCACACGCCCTGTCAGCCGCCGAACGCGGGCTGGCCGTCATCCCGCTGTCCCGCACCAAGCTCCCGGCCCTGCGCTCCCCCCACCGCGACGACCCCTCCCACCCGCCCTGCCGCGGCGAGTGCGGCCGCTTCGGCCACGGCGTGTACGACGCCACCACCGACCCGACGCGCATCCGCGCCCTGTTCGCCGCCGCGCCCCGCGCGACCGGTTACGGCATCGCCTGCGGTCTGCCCCCGCACCACCTCGTCGGCGTCGACCTCGACACCAAGAACGGCACCGATCCCGGCGGCGCCCTGCGCGCCCTCGCCTCACGGCACGGCTTCACCGTCCCGCCCACGGTGGTCGTCCTCACCCCGAGCGGCGGCCGCCACCTGTGGCTCGGCGGCCCGCCCGACGTCGTCGTCCCCAACTCCGCCGGCCGCCTCGCCCCCGGCATCGACATCCGCGGCGCGGGCGGGTACCTCGTCGGCCCCGGTTCCCGTACGGAGCACGGCACGTACCGGGCCGCGCCCGGCACCGCCGGCCTGGCCCCCGCGCCCTGCCCTCCCACCCTGCTGCGCCTGCTCCTGCCGCCGCCCCGCGCCCACCACCCGACGCCCCCGTCGGCCGGTGACCACGGCCAGGGCCTGGTCCAGTTCGTCCTCGCGGCGCACGAGGGCCAGCGCAACACCCGCCTGTTCTGGGCGGCCTGCCGTGCCTACGAGAACGGCATCGGCCCCGAGCTGGTGGAACCCCTGGTCGACGCGGCCCGCGCCACCGGCCTGTCCGAACGCGAGGCACGCGCGACGATCGCGTCGGCCGCGCGCCTGACCGCCCGCTGAGGCCCGGCCGGCCCTCCCCTTCCTCTCTCCCCGCCCCCCCACGCCCTCCCGCGCACGCGCCCGAAAATCGAAAGACCCGCATGCACCAGCGTCTTAAAGTGCCGACCATGGCACTCTCCCGCGTCGTCCTCACCTCGGGCCGCTCCGTCGACCTGACCGGGCTGCACCTGTCGGCGACGTACGCGAACGTGCTCGAGGGATACCCGTGCAAGCCGTTGAACGACCACGCGATCGCCGGGCTGCTCCGGTCCGCCGAACGCTTCCACCCGGGCGCCCCGGTGCATCTGATTCCACCGCCGCGCGAGTACCCCGACCAGTTCGCGGGCGCCTTCGGCCCGGTGGAGGTGCTGCCCGCCGTGACCTGCGTCGGCAGCTTCCGCTCCGAGGCCCTCGACCCGGGACACGACCGTGCCCTGTACCGCTCCCGCCTCACCGTGGTCTGGTTCCAGCCGACGTCGTGCATCCCCGCGGGGTACGACGCGGAGACGGAGCTGCTGGACATGGACTGGGAGCGACTCGCCGCCGACGAGGAACTGTGACCGCGCCCACCCCTTCCGCCGCCGGCCGGGTCGGCCTCCTCCGCCGGCAGTTCGACCTGACCTGGTCCCTGTTCGAGTACCACCTGGAACGCCTGGTGCCGGAGGACTTCCTCTGGGAGCCCGCCCCGCTCTGCTGGACTCTCCGCCGGTCGCCCGAGGGCTCGTGGGTCCCCGACTGGGCGGACACCGAGCCCGACCCCGTACCGGTGCCCACCGTCGCGTGGGTGAGCTGGCACATCGGCTGGTGGTGGAGCGTGACGCTGGACCACGCGCGAGGGGAGCGTCCGCGCGAGCGGACCGAGATCCTGTGGCCCGGCGCGGGCGAACCCACGCTCACCTGGCTCCGCTTCCTGCGCACGGAGTGGCTCGCCCACCTCGACACCCTCACGGACGCCGACCTGGACACTCCGGCGCCCTTCCCCTGGCCCGACGACCCGTCCCACACGAAGGCGCACATGCTGGCCTGGGTGAACGCGGAGCTGATGAAGAACGCGACGGAGATCGGCCAGCTCCGCCTGATACGGGCGGCGTCATGAACGGTGACGCCGCCGCCACCCGGCCGCCATGGTCCCTGCTCGCCCTCGACAGGGCGTTCCGCGCCTGCTGGGCGGCCGACACCTGCTCGCCCGACGATCTGCCCGACTGGCGCCCGGACAACCCGTCCGTGGGCCACTGCGACATCACGACGCTGGTCGTCAACGACCTTTCGGCGGCGACCTCCTGGTCGCCGCCGTCCGCCGGGCCGGATCCCCGCACGGCTACCACTGGTGGAACCGCCTCCCCAACGGCGTCGAACTCGACCTGACGCTGGACCAGTTCCGAGCGGGTGAGACCCTCTCCCCACCCCGCACGGTGACACGGCCTCCGGGCCCGCCGCCCCGCCGCCACCCCGAGTACGAACTCCTCCGCGCCCGCCTGACACGGCAGTTGGGTCCGCTGCCGTCGGCGGGCGGCGGCCAGGCGCCGCCAGGGGGCGGAGGGGGTGGCCGCGTACCGGCGCCGGCTGAAGGCAACGACCGCTTGCCGGAGCACTCAACCGGCCCCCATGGCGGACACCAGCACGGCCCCGACGCCGAGGACGACCAGTTGCACGATGCCGGGGATGCGCCACCCCAGGGCGAGGAGGCCGCCGCCTGTCAGGACTGCGCCGCCGCCCAGAAGCCACATCGCCTGCGCCGCCGTCCGTGACGCACCCGACGCGGCCGAGCCGCCACTTTCGTAGCTGCCGGCCCAGCCCGCTGTTCCGACGCAGTACACCGACCCGGCGACGAGCATGAGGTCGACAAGAAGCAGCGCCGCGCTGACGCCGATCTGCGTGCCGGTGGAGGGCTCATCCGCCGGTGGCGTTTCTCCTGAGCTCATGCGGTCAGTGTGGTGTTGCGGCGGGTGTCGCACATGAGTTCAGATACTCAGGTGTGCCGTCGCATCGGCGCCGGTTCATGGCAACGGCCCTCGACCTGAGACTCAGGTCAGAAGCCGCTTGACGATGCCGCGGGTCACGAGCGCGTGCTTCTGCCGACCCGGCCTCCGTCATCGCCACCGTGCCCTTCTACGTGCCCGAAGGCGTTCGGCTGCATCGGCTCAACCACCGGTACAGGCGAGCACGGGACGCGACGGACGGCATCCGACCCGGCACTACTTCACAGCGCTTGACCCGGACCGTCCGTACTGAGTGACCGGTTTCCTGACGCGTTCGGTCTCGTCCTGCACGAGCAGGGACAGCAGAGAGGCCACCGGGAGGCCGGCTTCTGCCGGGTGGCGCAGCACCTTGTCCGGCTCGATGCGGTAGGTGTTGGTGCGCCCGTCGCGGGTGTGGGAGAGGTAACCATCCTGCTCGAGATCCGAAATGATCCGCTGGACGGCACGATCGGTGAGTCGGCAGTGGGCGGCGATGTCGCGGATCCGGACGTTCGGGTTGTCGGCGATGGCTGCAAGCACACGCGCGTGATTGGTGATGAACGTCCATCCGGTGTGAGGTTCGGGCACTCCAACCATGCTCTGCATTTTACGGCCCACCGTTGCCGGAACACAGATACATGACATACTTTTCAGGTAATCGATGACCCACTCCCGCGAGGGAGCGGCACAGCAGGAGGAGCCCGATGGTGCCCTGGGACGAGGCTGTCTCGCCGACACTCATGAGTGACGCCGACGAGAAGCCGACGCCGAGACGGGCCATCGAGCGTGTCCCGGAACAGGCCTCGGTGTACCAGTACGAATACCGCGGCGCCTGGGTCGTCACCGCGCACGGCTCCTTCGACATGCACACGGTCAGGCCGTTGGCAGATGCACTGAAGGCCGCTGTCGGACGGCATCCGAAAGTGGTGCTGGACGCCTCCGGCGTCACCTTCGCGGACTCGACGTTTCTGAATCTGCTGATCCTCAACCATCAGACAGGCACCCTGCGCGTGGTCTCGCCGTCACGGCAGGTCCGGCGGCTCTGTGAGCTCACCGGTGTCGACAGAGTTCTGGAGGTACGACGGACAGTGGGGGACGCCGCCGACTTCTGATGCGCCCTGCACCGAGCAACTGGACGCCCGACGAGAGGGCCGAGCGGTGCCGTACTGGTGCGGAGAAGCGCGAAGCAAGCGATTCCAGAGGTGAGAACGCCTCCCTGCTCTCCTCCGGAGCCTGACCCGACCTGTGCACTGGAGACGACACGCCCCGGGCGAGTCGGCCCGGTGTCCGGCCGGCCGTGCCCCGGCCGTGCCCGATCGAGTGGTGAGCCACGGGGAAAGCCGGACGGCGTCGGAGCCCGGGCATACGGACGGCCCCTGGCCAACTACTCGGGTCAGGGGCCGTTCTCACTGCTCATCGCGCGGAGGCGGTGGGATTTGAACCCACGGTGACATCGCTGCCACGACGGTTTTCAAGAGCGTCAAGCATGCAGTACGTACCTCCTGGTCAGGGGCTGCTTCGACTCCCGCGAGGGACCCATGGCCCACACATGGCCCATGGGCTTCGGAAGGTCCCTTCCCGTCGCCTCTTGCTGTGAGTCGTCTGCTCAGGTGTCGCCCCGCACTGGTGCACTGCCACCAAAGGCGTCGCAGGCCGCTCTTGGGCGTCATCCGGTGCCGGTTGCGTCAGGGTGGTACATGTGTCGGAAGTTGGCCACCTCTCGCGGATCCTGGGCATCGCCACCAACGGACAACTTCTGCACTCAACCCGCGCAGGGCGATCTGTTACGAATGGCGGACGAGGTTCGCGCGCAGCACCCTTTCGAGGTTCAGCTCCACCTCGCGCGTGTGAGCCCCGGCCGCAAGCGCTGCACGGGCAAGCTCTCCAGACGCGGGGGTGAACGTTTCGCCGAGCAGGCGGTTTTCCGCGCGCAGTGCGTCCTCAAGCGTGCCGTCGGCCGCGTCGATTGCTTCGATAGCCGCGGCTCGGACACCGTCGGGCAGAGACGCGATGGCCAGTGCTACCCACTCAACATATTCATCCAGTTCTGCGGCGGGCAGAGCTCGGTTCACCCAACCCCACCGCTCGGCAGTCGCCGCGTCGACGAGCCCGCCTGTCAGCACGATCTCGAGAGCGCGAGCGCGGCCCACGAGGCGGGGCAGGTGGGCAGTTGCACCGGCTCCAGGGACGATGCCGATCAGTGCCTCGAACTGGCCGAACGCCGCAGTCTCGAGGGCCGCGAAGCGCAGATCCAGGCTGGAGACCAGCTCGGCTCCACCGCCACGGGCGAGTCCCGCGACCTTGGCGATGGTGGTCTGAGGCAGACGCCGCCAGCGTTCATGAAGCCGCATCATCGGGCCCGTCCCGACAAGCGTCTCCTCCGCGACAGGGAGGGCGGCGTAGGTCGCGGGGTCGTCCACGAATGACAGGTCGCCGTGCGCCAGGAAGAACTCCGGATTAGCGCTCTGGACCACGATGACGTGCAGATCGGAGTCATTCTCGGCCGATGCGGCGACGGCGTCCAGGTCGAGCATGAGCTGCGGCGTCATCAGGTTGACGGGCGGAACATCAATCGAGACCCATAGCACTCCGTCCTGGCGCTTGAGATTGAGGCTGGGCAGGGACTGTTCGGTCATGAGAATCCTTTGGGTTGCCGGTATCTCTGGTATACCTGGTACATGGCAGGTACTTCAAAGAAACCTGGTATCCGCGAAGATCGGGCCGGTCACGAGACCATCGTTGGCCCGCAGCGCGAGCTCCTGGATCAGCTCCTGGACAAGTGGGGTCATCTGCTGCTGGCCGCGTTGTGCCGACAGCCGCGACGCTTCAACGAGCTCAAGAGAGAGCTCGACGGAGTCACTCAAAAATCGCTGACGCAGGCACTGCGACGGTTGGAACGCAACGGCCTCGTCGAGCGCCGGGTACTGATGCAACGCCCCGTTGCTGTGGAGTACCGGATCACGCCGCTGGGCCGGACGCTTGAGGAGCCCTTCTCGATCCTGCGCTCCTGGACCGCCGAGCACCTCCCCGAAGTTGAACGACACAGGGAGGCATTCGACAAAGGCGCGGACACCTAACTATTCGGCGCCGTCGGACGGCTGATCACGCGACTTTCCAGAGTCCGAGGCATCCAGCTCACCATTAGCTCGCCTTATTGCGCGATCAAGAACTCGGGCCTTATGAGCCCTCACCGAGCACCCGCCCCGCGTGCTCCTCTTGCAGTTCGGCGGCGGCGCCGCCCTGCGATAGACGCGCCGCGAAGCGGCTCCTCCTTCACGTCCTGAGCCGCGTACCACAACAGACACCACCCCCTTTGTCCCAAGTAGAGAGACGCTGCGTCACCTGCGTCACCAGCACCCTGAAAACGGCCGCTGACCTGCCGAAAGAGAGGTGAGGCAGACAGCCGATTCCTAAGTCACCCCGCGTCACCTGCGTCACCACGATGACGCAGGTCTGCGTCACCGGTGACGCATCCCCACCGCGCTGTGTCACCGCGAAACCGCAGGTCAGAGCAGCGAGTGACGCAGATGACGCAGGTGACGCAGAAATCCCCACCTCGGACAGATGTCCTCCGACCGGACGACCGCTCCCCCGGCGAACCCTGAAAGGAGTCTCTGCCTTGGCTGGCACCAAGATGCTCAAGCTCCCCGAAGTCCTCGAAGAGATCGAGATGAGCCGCGCCGCCTTCTACCGGATGCGCGCCCGCGGCAAGGCTCCCAAACTCATCAAGCTGCCGAACGGACAGCTCCGCTGCCGCCGCAGTGACCTTGACGCGTGGTGGGAGCGCTGCGAGCAGCACGCCGCGTAAGACACGACCGCTTCACCGGGGCCCGCGCTGAGCGCGGGCCCCTCGTTTTTCTTGGAGACACATGCTGACGTACGACGTCGATATCTGGTCCATCCGCAAGCGCGCCGGACGACCCAAGCCGTGGGAGTTGCGTTGGCGAGTGGGCGAGCGACCACACTCGCGCAGTCTCAAACTCAAGCCGCAGGCTGACGGCCGGCGGGCGGAATTGCCGGCCGCACTGCGCGACCGCCAGCAGTTCGACGAGGAAACGGGGCTCCCCGCGAGCGAACTCGCCTCGCGCACCTCCCCGTCCTGGTACGAGCACGTCACGGAATACGTGCTCATGAAGTGGCCGCGTGCCGCCGCCAAGCACCGCGCGAGCATCGCGGAGTCCCTGGCCGTTGTGACTTCCGTGCTCGTCACCAGCAAGAGGGGGGCGCCGAGCCCATCCGTCCAGCGCGCCGCCCTGTACCAATGGGCTTTCCGCGCGGTCCGCTCCCCGAGGGTGCTTGGGTCCAGCGCCATGCGGTGGAGCAGCCGCCGGAGGACGTACGCGCCGCCTTGGAGTGGATCGCCGCGCACTCCATCAAGGTCAGGGATCTCGAAGACCCCGCGCTGCTGCGGCCGGCGCTGGAAGCCCTGTCGCTCCGCCTGGACGGGGGCAAAGCTGCGGAGAACACGACCAGGCGTAAGCGCATGGTGTTGAGCAACGTGCTGCGCTACACAGTGGAGGAAAAGGGGCTGCTCACCGCCAGCCCTCTCCCACGCGTCGACTGGACTCCTCCTGAGAGCGATGACGAGATCAATTTCAGGTACGTACCGGACCCCGCCTTGGCGCGGTCGCTGCTCGGGGCTGTTCGTGACTCCGGGGCGCGTGGTGAGCACCTGCACGCGTTCTTCGGGTGCCTCTACTACGCAGCCATGCGGCCCGGTGAAATCGTCGCACTCAGAGAATCCGACTGCACCTTGCCCCCAACTCACCCGAGACCGTGAGCGAGTGGGGTGAGCTGCTGCTAGGCGAGAGTCGCCCGGAAGTGGGCGGCGGGTGGACGGATGACGGTCCTGTGGATCAAGTCGGGGTGGATCCGGCGGAGGTCGCCGCTCGCGCCGGCCACAGCATCGCTGTGCTGTATCGCTTCTACGCGAAAATCCTCAAGGGCGGTCAACAGCACTCCAACAACCTGATCTCTCGTGCCCTGGAGGAGGGAGACGCCCCCTGATCCTGGCCCACAGATGGCCCATAGGCACTGGTCACAGGTGAGATACGGGCGAGCCAGGGTGAGACAGCCTGCACTCGAAAGGGGTGCTCCGATGACCGGGGCACCCCTTCTGACCAGCCCTTACGCTGACCTGGGCGGAGGCGGTGGGATTTGAACCCACGGTGACATCGCTGCCACGACGGTTTTCAAGACCTTTCGCAGGCGAGACAATCACTCAGCTCTTTCGCAGGCCAGGCGCTGAAACCTACCTAGTCGCACCCGCCCTTATCCTCGCCGTGCCCGCTACGTGCCCCATCAACGGGCGCCCTGGGCGGTTCGAAGGGACAGCGTAACCACCACGGGCGGCACGTCCGCACTAGCAAGCCAAGATCACTTCGCAAGCATCGTTCCACCACTACTCCCGCCAAGACTGCAAAAGGATTTACGCGACCCTACTCCTGACCCAGTTTTCCCTTACCATAAATCATGGCGGCTTGAGACCACGAACATGCGCTACAGCGCTCAAGCCACCTATGCGGCGAGGCATCCTTTGCCGCCTTCTCGCTCAGCCGCCTGAAGTTCTGACGATCCCTGACACGTCCACAGGGAGCATCAGCCGAGTGATAGATGGTCAGCTCCGGCCCCGGCGTCCAGCGCACCAAGCAGGGAATCTCTTCACTTTCCCTCGCCACCTTGGCTGCTTTCAAAGAGATCTTGGACAACGCAACGTCCGCCTCCCTATGAAGGCGCATGACCCGGGAATGCAAATCCTTCAGAACCTCTTCCCGATCCTGCCTCAACTCATTGAACGCATCAGCGTAGCTCACACTCACTCCTAAGTTTTCGTGATGATGCTGGAAAAGTAATAGCGCACACAACCGCCTCAGGTAACCCACATAATCAAATTTGATCGAAATCGACAGAATCCGATAATCCACTGGCAAGCGTGACCACGTAAACATTTCGGTTTTGCGCGAGATGGAGCTGCAGCCGAACAGCCTCTGACCATGAATCCTGGTCAGAGGCTGTTCAATTCCGTGGTGTCGAGCGTTCAGTGAAGGGGGGGAAGGCAATGCGGTCAAGCCGCAGGTCCTACGGGCGCGAGTTACTCGGTAGGCCCGTCCTCTTCGTCGTACGCACTGCCAGTCGCCGACATGTGTTCATGCCCCCTGAACCAAGCATCCGTTGCAGCAGCCACCTGATCATCGCGACCAACCATGGGGCGGGCGTAGTGACGGGTGGTGACGCTCGCGTTCGAGTGGCCGAGGCGGTGAGCGGCGGTCATGACGCCGTACCGGTCGGCGACCCACGTTCCGTGGGAGGCCCGGAGGTCGTGAGGCGTTACGTCGGTCAGGCCGGCCGCCGAGACGGCAGGGTCGAAGTACGCCTTGCGCCAATGGTTGTAGCGCAGCGGCTTGCCCGCGGGCGTGGTGAACAACAGCGCGTCCTCCCCGCCGGGCAGCTCCTCGAGGTAGGCCCCAAGCCGCTTCACCAGGGAGGGAGCCAGCCGCAGGAGTCGCTTCTGATGAGACTTGGGGGTGTCGAAGACGAGGGTGCCGTTCGCCTCGGCCAGGTTCTCGTCGACCAGGAGGAATCCGCCGGCGACGTCCACGTCCGAGCGCCGAAGCGCGAACGCCTCCCCCACCCGCAGACCGGTGAAGGCGAGCAGCGCGATCAGCAAGTCGTGCGGTTTCTCCGCAGCGCGGACGATGCCCGAAGCCTCCAACGGCGTGACGATGTGCGGTTCGGTCTGCGGCATGCGCGGAAGCCGGATACCACGGCACGGAGTCTGCGGGATCAGGTCGTTGTCCACGGCCGACGCCATGATCTGCGACAGCACTCGGTACGCCTGGCGGATGCGCGAAGCGCTCAGACCCTCGGTACGCATCGCGGCCACCCACTCAGTGACCGTGATCGGCCGCAGGCTCGACAACTCCCGGTCGCCGAACACCGGATTGATGCGTGAGTTGATCAGCGAACGGTACGTCGCTTGTGTCTTGTGCTTCAGCTGCGGAGCGACGGCGGCCAGCCAGCGAGCGGACCAGTCCCGCACGGTCGTCCGCCCCTCGGCGGGGTCGAGCCAGCGGCCCTCTTCGATCTCGATGCGCTTCCGCATGAGCCACCGGTCGGCATCCGTCGACGTGGCGAACGTCCGATCCGCAGGTCGAAGCACGCCGTCCGGCCCCGGATAGCGAGCCTGGAAGCGACCGGACGGGAGCTTACGGACCCGGCCGAACGGTCGGCGGGATCTACGCTTCGGCGCCATCAGGCAGCACCCCGCAGAGCCACCGGACGCAGGGGGACCGGCTGCACGGTGTGGGCATCCACGAAGGCGTTCACCGCACTCTCAGGGATACGGACGTGTCGGCCGACCTTGACGAAGGTGATCCGTCGTTCCTCGATGAGCCGCCGGGGGAACCGCACGCCCGTACCGAGGCGTTCGGCGACTTCCTGCACGGTGAGCAGTCGGTCCACGGTCACCAGTCCTCCCCTTCCGAGCGCATGTCTGTGAGCGCTTCACGTGCGAGTTCGCGGCTTGCTTGCAGGTCCCTGCGGATGTTCGCGGCGAGCCAGGATTCGCCGGGGGTGTGACCGTGGCCGGCGTAGGTCCAGTGGGCGAGGGTCAGGGTGGTTGCCTCCTCGTCGTCAGGGTCGGGCAGGCCGAGGGCGGCGCGTTGCTGGGCGGCGCGGTAGTCGGCGCGGACCTGGCGGAGAGCGCCGAGAGTGGTGGAGTAGCGGCGGGACTTGGTGGAGAAGTGGCCGCGGAAGCCGAGCATGTGGGCCCAGTCGCGGAGCTTGCGGTCCGGGTAGAGCGCGTGGAGGTCGAGGCAAGCGGTGATGAGCCGGGCGGGGTGGTCGGGGACGCCGAGCAGGGCGAGGGCTTCCTTGTTGCCGATGCGGCGGTCCACGGTGCCGGTGGTCTCGGCGGCTTTGGTGGCGTACTTGGCGACGTAGGAGGCGACGGCCTGTTCGGTGATCTCCTCACCGTCGCCGAAGGCCCGGATGGTGCGGACGTCGAGCTGAGTGCCCCAGCGCAGGACGCGGGCGGGTTGATCCTCGGCGGCGGGGACGTCGACTTCCACGCGGGCGGCGGCAGCCTGGATCGCGTCGGTGAGCAGGTCGACGGTGGCCCAGGCCGGGGGCGGGTCGTCAGGCCCGGCGGGACCGTCGAAGCGGATCACGGCATGGAAGTGCACCGCGCCGCGCCTCTGGTACTCGGCCACCTTGCCGAAGGCGACGCACGACTGTTCGCGGGCGTCCTTCTGCGTAAGCCCGGCCCGCTTGGCGATCTCGCGGCGGAGGTAGATCGTGAAGTAGCGCCACAGTTCGGAGGCGTGGTTGTTCCACAGCACAGCGCCCGCGTAGTCATAAGCGTCCGGGTCGAGCGGGGTGCCCAGCTCGGGAGCGTCCTCGCCGTGGCGGACGCCGCAGCGGCAGGGCCGGTCACCGGGCCGGTTGTGGACCGGGCCGAACGAGGGCGCGGTGAGAGTGGTGAACACACGCGGGTGGTCGCGGATCGTCTCCGGGGTGCCCTTGGCGGGGTCGCCGACGAGGCCGGCGCGGATCAGGTGGTAGGTGTCGCCGGCGTAGGTCCAGGCGCAGGCGGGGCAGCGGGAGGCGCGGCGGTTGCCGCAGGCGATGCGGAGCCGTCCGCCGGGTTCGGTGTCGGTCGAGTACGCGTGCAGCACGTGCCCGGTGGCAGCGTCGCGGGTGACGGTCGAGCCCATCAGGTGGATCGGGTCGGAGCAGCCGCCGGTACGGCGGATCTGGTCTTGGATGCGGTCGAAGCCGGTGGACCCGGCCAGCCTCAGCACGTCGGCGAGGGTGGCCGGGTCCAGGCCCGCCATGGTGGCGGCGTTGGTCACGCGGTCACCTCCCGACCCGGACGACACCGGCGGGGGCGGTGTGGCCGGTGCCCTTGCAGGCGGGGCAGGCGACACGGAGGGTGGCGCGGGTGCCGTCGGCGTGGCGAGTGCCGGTGGTGATCGAGGCGTTGGCGAAACCGTCGCAGTCGCGGCAGACGCGTGTGTTCCGGGCGTGCTGGGGCATGATGAGGTCTCCCTTTCGGGTCCGTTGGATCTGGAATGGGTGCAGGCGCCCGGAGCGGCGGAAGTTTGGCGACCGAGGCCGCTCCGGGGGCCGTTCAGTTGTGGACGTTGCGCCTTCCGTGGCCCTTGGCCGCGTACATGCCGGCGTCGGCGTGGGACAGGGCGTCGGTGAGGGCAGCGATCGGCAGGTCGGTGCGGTGGCAGAAGCCGACCGAGGCGGAGACCGGCAGCAGGCGCCCGTCATGGGCGACGGGCCGGGCGAGGGCCGTTTGCAGCGCGGTCGTGCCGAGGGTGTGAGCGGGGTCGGTGACGATGGCGGCGAATTCGTCTCCGCCGAGGCGAGCGGCGACGCCGTGGCGTCCGCACCAGTCGCGCAGGCGGCAGGCGGTAGCGGCGAGGACGGCGTCACCGGCGGCATGGCCGTACGTGTCATTGATGGCCTTGAAGTCGTCCAGGTCGATCAGGACGACCAGCGCGGCCGGGTGCCGGGTGAGCAGGTGTTCGGCGCGGGCGGTCCACCCGGCGCGGGTGTGCAGGCCGGTCAGCGGGTCGCGGCGAGCGGTGGCCAAGCGGCGCAGGAGCAGTCCGCCGTGGAGGGCCCAGCCGAGTACCGGTAACGCGGCAGCGATCACGGTTTCCATGGCTCACCGCCCCTTGTGCATGTCGTTGACGAGCAGGCGCAGGACGACGGCGACCAGGGCGACGGACACGCCGGTGATGGCGACCGCGAGGAGCATGGAGACGAGGACCGCGCCGACGACCAGGACCGCGGCGCCACCACCGGCGGCAAGGGCGAGCACGCTGCCGAGGGTGAGCTGAACCGTGGGCCGGGACGCGACTGGAGCCGGGGTGACCGGTGCAGGCGGTGAGGCCGGGGTGCCGGGGGTGATGGTGGTCGGCTCGACGACGACCGCGGCTGGGGTGACCCGGCCGGTGGGCTGGGGCATGGTCGGGAGCTTGGGTCGGAACATGAGCGGGTCTCCTTACTTGACGACGGTGGCGAGGGCGGGAGCAAGGACGCTGTCGGCGAGGAGGTAGCCGCCCAGGAGGAGCACGGCCACGAGCCACCACGGCGGGCGGATGAGCTTGACGCCGAGGAAGCCGACGGCGAGCAGGGTGAGCCAGAGCGGAACGTCCATGGCGCGGGGCCCTCCTATGCCTTGCAGCGGTGGGTACGGGCGGCGAGTTCGGCGCCGGCGCGGTCTCGGTAGTCTGCGGAGAAGCCGCAGCCGGGGGCGGTGCAGGCGGCGGTGTGCCGGTCACGGCCCCGGCCGTCGTAGTACGTGGCGACCTGCACGGGGCCGATGCGGACGCGGTCACGGAAGCGGCGGTACACGGCCATGAGGTCAGCCCTCCTGTCGGAGGCTGGGGCCGGGGAACTCGGCGAGAATGCGGGCGGCGGCGTCGGCGTCCGGGGTGCGGTCGGCGGCTTCCTCGGCGAGCATCCGGGCCAGGGCGGGACGGCCGGTGGCGGCCATCTCGCGGGCGGCGTCAATGAAGTCGGCGGCGCAGTCGAAGGACCGGGACATGAGACGGATTCCCTTGCGATTAGGTGAGTTGGAGTTGTGCGGCGATGGCGTCGGTCATCGGGGCGGGCAGGCCGAGCCGGGCCGACAGGACGTCGGCGGGTATCGGTACGCCGGTCGAGGCACGGTGTGCGTCGGCGATCTTCCGGGCGTGGTCGAGCAACGCGGCCGGGACGACCGGCACGGTGGTCGGGACGGGCGGCGGTGCGGCCGGTGCGAGTTCCGGCGCGGGATCCGCGGGCGGGGCGGGGTCGGGTTCGTCGGTGCGGTGCATCTCGACTTCCGGTGCGGTCGGTTCGTCGCCCACGGGTTGTGCGGAGGTGGCCGGTTCGGCGGGGGTGTGGACCAGGAGGGTTCCGCCGAGGAAGGCCAGCGCGGGCCAGCCCGCGACGAGGATGCGCAGCCAGGCGGGCACCTGGTCGAGGTCGAGGAGTCCGGCGGTCGCGACGTTCGCGCCGAGGGATGCGGTCAGGGCGATGACGAACCAGGTCCAGGCCGAGCGGTCCCGGCGGGCGGTGCGCAGTCGGCGCCAGGCGGCGACAAGGAGCAGGTCAACCGAGACCGGGTAGGCCCAGGCTTTCCAGCCGGTCTGTCCGGCGGCGGCGGCCAGGTCGTGCAGGTGGGCGAAGGACAACGCACCGGCGATGACGGCTTGGACGAGTACGGCGTCCAGGCGGATCGAGCGGGTCATGGGGCACCTCCCTTCGAGGGGGTGTCGGGCCGGGGGCGGGCGGGGAGCAGGTGTTCGGCCGCCCGGCCCCAGGCGGTGTCAGTCGGTGACCGGGCGGGGCTTGACCAGCGACGGACCGGTCGCCGGAGCCTCGGCGGGCACGTAGGGGCGAAACGGTTCGAGGGCAGGAAAGTCCGGCACCAGATGGGCGAACTCTCGGCAGGTCGCGACGACGACCGCGCGGGACGTGTTCGGGGTGCGGATCTTCGACCAGCCGCCCGTGGAGTCCGCCGCGACAGCCGTACCGGGACGTTCCATCGGGATCAGGCTCGCGACCGGCACCGCGTCCGGCGCGACGTCGGCCAGGCCCATCTCGGCGGTCTGCTTGTCGTTGACGCGGTGCACCACGCGGCCGGTGAGCTGGGCGCGGAGCATGGTGGCGCCCTTGCCCAGGTCGGAGCCGAAGCGCTGCCCGCAGATCTCCAGGTGGATCCCGACCGCGCGGGCCATCTGCGCCAGCCGGATCAACGCGGTCACGATCTTCTCGCGGCGTTCCTCGTCCTTCTTCGAGGAGATCAGGAACAGTTCCGCCACCTCGTCGACCAGGACCACGACCGGTACCGGCCGCAGGCCGGCGGGCAGCTCCCACACGTCGGAGACGCCGTGCCCGCTCAGCAGGTCGAAACGGTCCTCCATCTCCGACACCAACACCGTGAGCAGCGCGGCGGCGTCATCGGGGGTGGTGACCAGCGCCGACAGCCGGGGTGCGAACGCCCTCTGCTCGACACCGCGCTTGCAGTCGATTCCGACCAGCGCCACCGGCAGTTGAGCCAGGCCCTTGATCAGGTTCCGCAGGTACATCGACTTGCCCGAGTGGTTCGCGCCCAGGGTGAGCGCCATCGGGGCTTTGCGGTAGTCCCGCTCGAAGGCGGTCCCGTCCTCCCGCAGTGCCACCGGCACCACCAGGTCGTGCGGAGCAGCATGGCGCGGCATGCGCACCCGGCGCAGCACGTCATAGCCGGTCATGCGCAGTTCGACGAACCCTGGCTTGGTCTCCACCACGGTGACCGAGTGCACACCCCAGGCGTGCCGCAGCCGCTCGGAGGAGGCGATCACGTCGGCGGGCTCCAGGCCGGCCGGAAGACGCAGGGTGACCCGCAGGCCGGTCGAGGTGGGCCGCACCCGGCGGATCTTCGGCGGGACCGGCTGTACCTCGCGGCGGGCGACGTTACGGGTCATGAACGCCCGTAGGCCGGACGGCTGCACCGTCAGCCCGCACACGTCCATGGTCGACCGGTAGGAGAAGGCGAACCGGCCCCACGTGACCGGCATCCCGACCAGCGACCAGTACACGCGCGGAGCCCGGACCTTGGCGTACCCGAGGCCTCCAGCGCCCGCTAAGGCTCCCGTGGCCTCCAGCCATATCGTCAGGTCAGCCATGGTCAGGCCGCCGGGGTGATCGCGACCGCGCGGAACGAGATCCCGTGCCTCTTCTGGCCGTTGAACTCGTTCTCCCAGTCGCGGGCCTTGAGGCCGACCACCCGCACCGGCATTCCCGGCGTCAGGCCCTCCGGGTAACCCGTCTCCGGAACGGTCACCTGGTAGAGGTTGCCCTCCCCCTCGTCCGAGACCAGCAGGCCCACGGTCGACAGGCTCGCCCCGGTCTCCCGGTCCAGCGCCCGCTCCCCGGTCTTCTTGTTCGCCATCTTCGGTTCCGGCGCGGTCGCCACGAACACCACGGCGGTCGAAAGGTCGATCTTGAAGGACGGCATCAGTACTCCCAGCGTTAATGTCGGAGCAGCCCAATAGGGCCGCAGGATGCCCGCTGTCCTAGGACTGCGGACCGCTGAGAGAGATAGTGCACCGCAGTCCTAGGACTGTCAACAGTCCTAGGACTATGTTTCACTGGATCTCGTCGAGAGGGGTTCTAGATGGCGCCCAAGTGGCGAGAGCTGGCCGACAAGCTGGCCGAGCAGATCAGAAGGGGTGAATACGCCCCTGGCCAGCAGCTTCCGCACATCAGGACGCTTGTCGAGGCAGGCGAAGGTTCCAAGGCCACCGTGCATGCCGCCTACAAGGCGCTGGAAGCCGAAGGCCTGGTCACCTCGTCGCGCGGCCACGGCACCGTCGTGCGCCAGCAAGTTCCCCTCAAGCGCTTGGGTATCGCCCGCTACGACAAGGCCAAATGGCGGGACGGCGACGAGGTCGCCTTCATCGCGGACCGCGTGGCTTCCGGACGGGCGTACCGCCGGAACGAGCAGACCCAGACGGTCAGTCGCGTCGTAGCACCGCCGGAGGTGGCAGCCGCGCATGGACTCCCCGAAGGCGCCGAGGTCTACGCCCGCGCGCGGCTGGTCAAGGAAGGCGATCAGCCGACGCACACGCTGACCAGCTATTACCGGCCCGAGCATGTGGAAGGTACGCGACTGGTGGATCCCACGCCGGGGCCCGCCGGCCGAGGCGGCGGATTTCGCGTGCTGTACGACGCGGGTTACGAGATCGATCACATGAGGGAGCGACTGTTCGCCCGTGCCGCCACCCCGGACGAGGTGAAGCAGCTCCAGCTACCGCCGGGCGAACCGGTCGTCGAGCTGCACCGGACGACCTACACGGCCGACGGCACCGTCGTGGAGTTCGCCATCGGGGTACACGCGGCATCGCGCTTCGCGTGGGAGTACGACTTCAAGGTGCCCGACTCGGCGAAGGACGGGGAAGGACAGCAGTGATCTCGACACAGGACTGGGCAGACGCCCGGCGCGTGTGGGAGTACCACCAGATGGGCCACTCGCCCCGGCCGTGCTCGGTTGCCATCGGACTCGGCAGCCACGACCTGGGCGTGGCAGACACGGCAGTGGACCTGTACAAGCGCGGCATGGCCCCCCTGCTCCTGTTCACCGGCGCCACCAGCTCCACGACACGGGAACGCATGCCCCGCGGCGAAGCCGTGCACTACCAGGAGCGGGCACTGGAGCTCGGTGTCCCCAGCACGGCCGTTCTCCTGGAGCCGCGCGCACGCAACACGGGCGAGAACATCCGCTTCTCACGGCAGCTGTTGGAGGAGAGGGGGATGGAGGTGTCCTCAGTGCTCCTGATCAGCAAGCCGTACGAGGAGCGGCGAGCGTACGCCACCGCACGCAAGCTCTGGCCCGAAGTCGAGGTCGTCAGCGCTTCCACTCCGATGACGCTCGATGAGTACGTCGACTCCATCGGCGACGCCCGCCTGGTGATCGACATGCTGGTCGGCGCGCTTCAGCGACTGATGATCTACCCCGAGCAGGGCTTCATGATCAGCCAACCGGTACCCGCCGACGTGCTCGATGCGTACGAGCGCCTGTGCCAAGCCGGATTCACGAGCCGACTCCTGACCACCGACGCGCCTTCGGCTTGACCCGGTAAGAGCGAGAGCTGTTACAGGTTTCTCTACCTCATCAAGCCCCGGCTGCGCTCCGCTCCGCCGGGCGCGCTTCCCGGCTCCGCTCCGGGCGCCGCTCCTGCCTTCGGCCCGCTCCGCCCGCGCTGCGCCGACGCGCGCCCACACGTGGATAGGGCCGGAGGCCATGAGGCAAACACCCCACAGAGCGGCCCGCGGTCAAAACGATGCCTCCGGCGGGGGATCGGCCGGCACCGGGATGGAGGGGGCACCGTCGCCGACCGCGGACCCGTAGTGGCGTGCGTGAGGTGCTTCCATCCCGTCCACCGTCGACCCAGGCAGAGCCGAGCAGACGCGGCCCAGGGCGTCCAGGTCGTTCGTACAGTGGCGCGCTCCACCTGGACGCCCTGAACCACGCCCGCTCCACGGTGTGTGGGTCGACGGCGGACGGGATGGAAGCTGGGTGAGTGGTGGGTTAGAGGTTGCTCTGTCCCCTCTGCTCCCAGACCTAGGCCAACATACGCAATAGCACCCACGAGTGAAGATCATCGACGAGGCGCTTGTACGTAGCGACGTTCAGCTGTCCGCCACGGTAGTTCTCCCCATGTGCAGTCTTATTGCGGACCGCCAACAAATTGCCCAAAGAATTTCGACGCTCGTCGGCATCCAGAAATGAGATAATTTCGGCCTTCCAGGCATCCCCAAACCTTCCCACAACCTTCTCCAAAGCTTCAGGAGTTAGGTTCGGCGCCTTATTGAAGGATGACAGTGCGAAACTCCGCGCGGCGCCAGTGGTGGTACTGGAGATATACCCACAGACAGCCTGAAATATCAGCTGTTCCATGTACCCCGACAGGCGAATACACATGTACTTATGCATATCCTCCTGCAGTGGAATGTCGACCGACAGTAGACCCTCTCTGTATCTCTTATACGAAGAATCTAAGTCCGTCTTTAGTTTCAGTATCTCAACCCGGGCACTATTCTTGTTCGTCGGCAAGTGATTCCCCCCGGAACGCCATGGCCGCGAGCTTGATGCGGGCACTCACCTGTTCCGCATGTGAGGTACTTTCCGAGATGGCGTACTGGTACCTTTCATTCTCCAGAAGAGCCGTTAGTGCTGCCGAAACATCCTGGGCGGAGATATCGGCACGCTGCTCCAATGCAGACATCAGGCCTACCAGCACAGCATCCGTATGAGCCGCGTTGACCTGAGTGCCACGAATCTTGAGGGCCCTCACCCCTCGAGCCTCATTGAGCAGTGCAGTTGCCTTAGTGAAGCGGGCCCGGATCACCTCAGCGTCCGCCGGCAGTTGATCCTGGCTGACCTCCAGGTAGTCGTTCAAGAAACGTGCCATGGGAGGCCGGAACACCTGAATGCCGCGCGCTGTCGGCATCAGGGAGATAGCCCGCAGAATCAATTCATGGTCCTTGAGGTCACGATTCTGCGGCCCAAACAAGGTCCTCCAGTTTGGATCCTGGTTCAGATCTCTTACGAAATTTACAGTTTCACCGGCATATAGAGCAACTCGAATCTGCTGCGGCTTCAGATTCGTCCCACCACTGTTGATCCTCTCAAATAGCGAATATACTCCTCGCTTCCCTTCCGCCCCCTTAGGTACGACAATAGTCGCCTGAATGAAGGTGTTATCGAAGATGCGCTGCTGAGTGGGCTCCAGGTTCTCATAGGTGTGCCCCTTAAACTCATCGCCCACATAACGAAGGGCGAACTTGCTCAGCCCTCTGACCGATCGATAAGTTCCTCGCTTGAAGGCTTGGAGGGTTGTGAGACGCTGCTGACCGTCTAGGACGAGGTATCGTCGATCTGCTAGCTCGACGAGGAAAATGCCTGGAACTGGGTAACCAAGCAGAATGGACTCAATGAAGCGGTCCATCTGCTTTTTCTTCCAAACGAGGCCCCTCTGAAAGCCTTCAAAACCTGCAATATCATCTTCGGCGAGCGGTTCAAAGGTCGGGATTATGAAAGTGCCATTATTGAGCCGCTTGACCAGTCCATCGACGTCGAAGTCCGCTCCGAAGTACCGCAGGGCATCATCTGCCCGAACGGGCGCACTGTCGACCTCGTCCGTTTCAGGATCCAGAACATCTGAATCCGCCTTGACGAGGCTTTCCTGTGGGTCCTCATCCGACTCGGGCGCTGCTGCTGTGACGCTCTGACTGTCTGTCATAACGCAACTCTAGTAGTAGCGCCTCCCTCAGCGGAGCACTTGTCCATCTTTCGTTCCGTGCTGTCAGTAGCCACACGTACCCTTCCGCCATGCGCAAGGGTGCGATCACACGAGATGCCGTACTCAAGGCCATTGCCGAGTACGACGAGCTAGGCCGGTCCGAGTTCCTGGCCAAGTACCGCTTCAGCGAGGCCCGCTCGTATCTCCTCCTGCACGAGGGGCGGGAGTACGACTCGAAGGCCATCGCCGGGGTGGCACACAGGTGGGCTCACGGCCGTGTGCTGCTGCCGGAGGAGTTCAGCGGCGGAAAGGACCACGCCGCGGCCTGGCTCAAGCGAGCCGGGTTCGAGGTCAAGTCCGTAAAGAACCCCGACTGGGCCCGCGATGAGATCATCCTGGCCTGCCACCTCGTGATGGCCAACGGGTGGAAGGGGCTGGACGCCAACGACCCGCGCGTCATCGAGCTGTCCGGCCTCCTGCAGCTCATGCCGATCCACGCCGAGGCCGACCGCAACGAGAAGTTCCGCAACCCCAACGGGGTGGCCCGCAAGACGTTCGACATCGCCACGCGCCACCCGGACTACCGGGGCAAGCCCACCAACGGCGGTGCCCTCGATGTCGAGGTGCTGCACGAGTTCCTGGCCCGGCCGGCCGAGATGACCGAGGTGGCCCAGCTCATCCGGCAGGGCGTCACCGCGGGGGACCTCCAGGCGCTGCCGCTGGACGATGACGAGGACCTGGACGACTACAGCGCGCCCGAAGGCCGGTTGCTGATGAGTCGGCACAAGCGCCGGGAGCGGAACAAGGGCCTGCGGAAGAAGAAGATCGCCGCAGTCCTCAGGCAAGGCGGAACGCTGGCCTGCGAGGCATGCGGTTTCGACTTCGAAGAGGTCTACGGCGACCGCGGCAGCGGCTACATCGAGTGCCATCACGTCGTACCCCTGCACGAGGCCGGCGAGGGCCGGACCAGGATCAGCGACCTTGCACTCATCTGCGCGAACTGCCACCGCATGATCCACCGCTGTGCGCCCTGGCCGACCCCGAAGGAACTGCGGAGTCTCATCGAGAGCCGCCGGGACGCCGTGGCGCACATCCCCGCCCAGCAGAACGCAGAAGCCGACGAACCTGCCGCCGACAAGTCATAGCCTTCCGGAGCCCGTGCCCCTGCCGTGCCCGATCGAGCGGGAAACCACGGGGAGCCGCAGTCAGCCGCAGAGAACCGAGCACGAGAACGGCCCCTGACCATCAACCCAGGTCAGGGGCCGTTCTCACTGCTCTCAGCGCGGAGGCGGTGGGATTTGAACCCACGGTGACATCGCTGCCACGACGGTTTTCAAGACCGTTCCCTTCGGCCGCTCGGGCACGCCTCCCCGCGCCGGCCGGTGATCGGCGGCGCGGGGACAAGGGTAACGGGTTCGGGAGTGGCGGGTGGGGTCAGCTGTCGCCCACGCGGGAGCCCAGGGTGAGTTCCGTGGTGCGCTCCTTGCCGCCGCGTTCGTAGGTGATCGTGACCTCGTCGCCGGGCTTGTGGGTCCAGATCTCGCCGATCAGCGTGGGGCCGGAGTCGATGACCCGGTCGTCGAGCTTGGTGATGACGTCACCCGGCTTCAGGCCCGCCTCGTCCGCGGGGCCGCCCGGATCGACGGGCTCGGTGCCCCCCACGCCCTGCTCGGTGATCTTCGCGCCGTTGGTGGTGGCCTCCAGGGAGACGGACGCTCCGATCTTGGCGTACACCGGCTTGCCGTTTTTGATCAGCTCCTGGGCGACGTACTTGGCCTGGTTGATCGGGATGGCGAAGCCGAGGCCGATGGAGCCGGCCTGGCCCGTGCCGAAGCCGCCGTTGCTGGTCGACTGGATCGCGGAGTTGATGCCGATCACGTTGCCCTGCGCGTCCAGCAGCGGACCGCCGGAGTTGCCCGGGTTGATCGACGCGTCGGTCTGCAGCGCGCTCATGTAGGAGGCCTTGTCGCCGCTGCCGTCGCTGGAGGCGACCGGGCGGTTCTTCGCACTGATGATGCCGGTCGTCACCGTGTTGGACAGGCCGAAGGGCGCGCCGATCGCGATGGTCGAGTCGCCGACCGCCACGTCGTCGGAGTTGCCCAGGGTGAGCGGCTTGAGGTCCGACGGCGCGTTCTTCAGCTTGATGACGGCGACGTCGTACCCCTGCGCGTTGCCGACGACCTCCGCCTCGTACTTCTTGCCGTCGGGGAACGTCGCGGAGAGGTTGCCGCCGTCGACGGCGTCCGCCACCACGTGGTTGTTGGTGACGATGTGGCCCTGCTTGTCGAAGACGAAGCCGGTGCCCGTGCCGCCCTCGCCGCTGCTGCTCGCCGCCTCGATGGTGACCGTGCTGGGCAGCGCCGCCGCCGCGACCGCGGCGACCGTGCCCGGGTCGCGCTTGACGTTGCCGCCGGTGGTGCCCGCCGACACGGTCGTCGAGCCGCCGCTGTCGTTCTCCCGGGCGAGTGTGTAGCCGAGGCCGCCGCCCAGGCCGCCCGCGACCAGCGCGGCCGCCAGGACGGCGGCGACGAGCCCGCCGCGTCCGCGGCCGTTCTTCGGCGCGGGCTGCTGGTGCGCGGCGCCCCAGCCGGCGCCCCAGCCGCCACCACCCCAGCCCTGGCCCGCGCCGCCGTGTCCCGCGCCGCCGTCACCGCCGTACGCCGGGGTGGACGGTGGCGGGGGCGGCGGCCAGGAGGGGTCGGGGGCGGAGGTGGACTCGCCCGGGTCGTGGTGAACCTGGGAGGCCGGGGGGCCGTAGGGGTCGCCGGCCGCCGGAGCCGACCCCGGGTGTGCGCCCTGGGGTGCGGAAGCAGCGGGAGCATCCGCCGGGGGCGGCGGAGCCGACGGGGCCGGGGGTACCGCGGTGCCCTCGTTCTCGGTGCTCACAGCTTCTCTCCTCGATCCACGGCTGTTCGGTCTCGGTCGCACTCGGGCCCGCATGTCACGCGCGCCTGAGTCCGGCGCGATGCAGATGGAGCTGTGCACGTCTCTTTGTATGACGTCAGCTTTTCCCACGCGCCGTCAGGGCACCGTAAGCCGTTCCTGTGGGTCCGGGGTCATTCTTTATATAGGGCATTACTCACGTAAGGTGTGCCACTCGATGGCTCCGACCGGACTGCCGTACCGATCGCGCCACACCGCCCGCCCGCCGACCGGCGAGCGGTGGCACCATGACGCGGTGACCCACGCACGTCAGCACCTGACCCGAGTCGTCGCGCACCGCGGGGCGTCCGAGGACGCCCCCGAGCACACCCTGGCCGCGTACCGCAAGGCGATCGAGGACGGCGCGGACGCACTCGAGTGCGACGTACGCCTCACCGCCGACGGACACCTGGTGTGTGTACACGACCGTCGCGTCAACCGTACGTCGAACGGGCGCGGCGCCGTCTCGGCGCTCGAGCTGTCCGACCTCGCCGCGCTCGACTTCGGCTCGTGGAAGACCCGGGACGCGGCCGGCGGGCCCCGCGTCGAGGAGCCCGACTGGGAGCACCGCCCGGAGGACCGCGAAGCCACCTCCGTGCTCACCCTGGAACGGCTGCTGGAGCTCGTCGCCGACGCCGGGCGCCGGGTGGAACTGGCGATCGAGACCAAGCACCCCACGCGCTGGGCGGGGCAGGTCGAGGAACGACTTCTGGTCCTGCTCAAGCGGTTCGGGCTGGACGCGCCCGCCTCCCGCGAGGACTCGCCGGTGCGCGTCATGAGCTTCTCCGCGCGCTCCCTGCACCGCGTGCACGCCGCCTCCCCGACGCTGCCGACGGTGTACCTCATGCAGTTCGTCACACCACGACTGCGCGACGGGCGGCTGCCCGAGGGCGTGGACATCGCGGGCCCGTCGATCCGCATCCTGCGCAGCCACCCCGCCTACATCGAGCGTCTGAAGCGGACCGGGCGCCAGGTGCACGTCTGGACGGTCAACGAAGCGGCGGACGTCGACCTGTGCGTGGGCCTGGGCGTGGACGCCATCATCACCAACCGGCCGCGCGCGGTGCTGGACCGGCTCGGGCGCTGAGCCGACGGGCCGACGGAGACACTTGCCGGTACGGATCGACGCGGCGCGATGCGGGGCGATCCGCGCGCTTCAGCGCGCCGGACCCGGCGGACGGGCCGGAGGCGCACCCCGGGGCCTCGCGCCCTCGGCCGTCGCATCCGCCCCTTGTGTCCCAGTGGTTATCACCCACCTCTTGACCCACGGGACCGGTCACCCACATCCTCATATCTCGGCCACATCGACGAAATCCAGCCATGCGACTACGGGGAGTGCTCCGGCGCGTTCGGTGCGTGTTCGATCGTTCCGAATGCGTCACCGCGCACGGATGGGCCGGTTTCCGGTTCAGGCCGATGGGGCATCCACACCGTGGCGTGGGGCGAAGGAGGTCTCGGGGGTGGCGTTGGTGGTGGCACAGGAGGTGCCCACGTCGTCGAGCATGGCCGTGCCCCATGGCCCTGCGGGCGTGGGGAAGGCGAGGCGCCGGATGCGCACGCAGTTGCGTGACGGAGGCGTCCCGGAATCGGTCGTCGACGATGCCGTACTGATCCTTTCCGAGCTGTTGAGCAACGCGTGCAAACACGGCCGGCCCCTGGGCGACAGCCTGGCGGGCGACGGCGACGTGCGTGCGGCCTGGCGGGTGGACCCGCGCGGCCGGCTCGTCGTCGAGGTCACCGACGGGGGCGGTCCGACCCGCCCAGCGCCTGCCACCCCGTCGGTCACCGCGCACGGCGGCCGTGGACTCAACATCATCTCCGCGCTCTCCGACGACTGGGGCGTGCGCGACGAGGTGCCCGGGGAGGTCACGGTGTGGGTCGTCGTCCACGAGGACGTGCACGACCCGGACGCCGGGAGCTGCTACCGCCGTGAGGACTTCGCGGCACGGGTGACCGCCCCGCCGGTCGCGCGCCTCACGGGGCTGGACTTCGCGGACGTTTTCGACGACCTGGACTGATCGCCTGGACCGGTGCGGCCGCCCGGGCGGATCGCGGCCGGTACCGGCCGGGCCCTTCCGGAAGACGGTCGCCGGAGCCGGCTCCGCGACAGCCGGCATCGGGCCCGGCTCTCCCACAGCCGACACCGTCCGGCTTTCCGGACAGCCGACACCGGTTCCGGCTCCCGCAGCGGCCGGCACCGGTGTCGGGTTCCCCGACCGCCGACACGGGTCCGCCCCCTCGACGGTCGGCACCGGCACCGGTTCCCGCTCCCCTGACCACCGACGCGGGACCGGGTTCCCCCCGACGGCCGGCATCCGGTCCGTCTCCCCGACAGCCGACACCCCTGCCCGCTTTCCCGACAGCCGCCACCGGCACCGGCACCGGTTCCGGCTCCCCCACCACCGACACAGGACCGGGCTCCCCCGACATCCGGCATCCGGCATCCGGCATCCGGCATCCGGCATCCGGTCCGGCTCCCCAGACAGCCGGCACCGCATACAGCTCTCCGGAAGGGGTCGCGCCGACGCGCCCCAGGTTGTCCACGGACCACCCCGTCGTCCACAGGTTCCCGTCGGCCGTGGCGCGAACGGCTAGGCTCGCGCCGTACGAGACGAGCCGTAACCGGGAGACACCCACGATGGCCAAGAAGCGACCCCAGACGAAGGCCAAGCGCCCGCAGCTCACGGACGGGCAGATCCCGGTCGTCGGCGCCCGCGAGCCCTGCCCCTGCGGCAGCGGCCGCCGCTACAAGGCGTGCCACGGCCGCGCAGCCGCGCAGGCGGTGACCGAGCTGGTGCACCGCCCGTTCGAAGGTCTTCCGGGCGAGTGCGACTGGGTGGCGCTGCGCGAGCTGGTGCCCGCCGCGACCGTCGAGCTGACCCTGAAGGACGGCCTGCCCGAGGGAGTTCCGTCCGTCACCCTGGCCACGGTGCTTCCGATGGCCTGGCCGGCGCTGCGCCGCGACGACGGCTCGGTGCTGCTCGGCCTGCAGAACGACACGCCTTCCGGCGACCTCAGCCGCGACCTCGCCGACACGCTGCAGCGCGCGCTGACCGCCGAGCCGGGCACCCCGGTGCAGGCCCGCCGCGCGCCCGCCGACGGCCCCCGGCTGCAGGACCTGCTCGACCCGAAGGGCGCTTTCGAGCCGGTCGTGCACGACGGGTTCGAGTTCTGGGTCCCGGACCCGGAGAACGCCTCCCCGGACGTCACCGCCTCTCTGGAGCGGGCGAACGCGGCCGCGATCCCGACCGTGAAGCTGACGGGCGTGGACTCCGCGTACTGGTGCGAGACGCCCGAGAAGAACCACCTGCGGTGGGTCATGCCGCACCCGGAGGAGCAGCTTCTGGACGCGCTCGCGCGGCTGCACGCGGCGGGCCGTTCCTCCCTCGGCGAGGGCACCCGTCTGGTCGGCTCCTTCCGCGCTCACGGGCTCACCGTGCCGGTCTGGGACCTGCCGAGCGAGGTCCGCGCGGAGGACGTGGAGAAGCCGGCCGCCGAGTTCGCCGAGCGGCTCGCCGCCGCACTGGCGACCGACGCTCCGCTCACCGCGGACGAGCGCCGGGCGCGCGGCGGTCTGACGAACCGCCAGGTCACGCTGAGCTGAGTCGCTCCGCACCCGGTTTCCCGCAGGCGTCCCGGGCGGTTGAACCGCCCGGGACGAATCTCCTTACGCTCGCGTAACTCCCCATACGCGCAAGCCAGTCGGTGACCGGAAACACCGAGATCGAATTTGCTTACCGCCGATCTCTTGTTACCGTTCCAGTAGCCCGGTTGCTGGTGCATCCCCCGTCGCCAGCAACCGGGTCTTTACATGCCCGCCGCGCGCCCTGCGTACGGGCCTCCGCATGGCCCTCCCGCGTCGGCCGCTCCGGCGTCAGCCGCTCCGAACTCCGGCACCCGGCGCGTCCCCAGGCGTCGGCACAGGCTCTTGCGCGCCTCACCGGTCCGTCACCGACGGGAGGTGCTCCCGGCCCGCAGCAGCAGCCGCCCCTCCTGCGCACCGCCCGCCTGTGCCGCGAACTCCGCGACCGCCGTGTACCGCAGCGGCTCGCCCTCCAGGCGTACGCGCGGTGTCTCGCACAGGGACGGATCGTCCCCGGGCCCCGCCACACACCGGCTCCGGACGCTGTGCCCGTCCGGACCGAGCAGGGACAGGGCCGCGTCCAGGCGCGCCCCGGTGGTGTTGCGGTAGTACGTCCGCGCCCACACGTCCTCCCCTCGCACCGCCACACACGTCTGCGCCTCCACGCCGTCGGGCGAGGACAGGGCGGTGCCGCAGCGCAGGGCGGTCGACACAGGCCCGCCCGGAGGCGCCTCGTCCACCGTCGGCGCCCGCACCAGGACGTCCCCGTCCTCCGGGACGTGGATCTCCTTGGCACCCTTCTCGGGGGCGTGTCTCCCGGGGACGCGTCCATCGGGCGCGCCTCTCTCCTGAGCGCGGAGTTCCGTAGCGCCTGGCCCGGGGACGGAAATCGGACGAAGATCGTCCGGCCCGGCCGCGGTGTGGCGCCGGCCGTCGTCCTGGCCCGCGCAGGCCACCGCCAGTGGCAGCGCGAGCGCGCAGGCTGCCGCGACGCCCGCGAGGGCGGTCGCACGGGCTCTGCGGGACGTCCGGGCACGGCCCCCGGCATGACGCGGCATGCCCCGGGAAGATAGCGGCCCGGCACCGGGTGCCGGGCGCGGCGCGCGACGGCGCCGCCTACATCTCGGGGGCGCTCACACCCGTACGAGTGAGGGCGTCGACCACCACGTCCACCACGGCCTCGACGTCGGGCACCCAGGGCGACGCCGATCCGGGCAGCGGCGCCCGCTCCCAGCGGACCTCGCCCTGCGCGGTGACGGACGGGGGCAGAGCCAGGTAGCCGCCCTCGCCGTGGAAGCGGAGGGAGCCGGGGACGAAGTCCTGGGCGTACAGCAGCTCGCCCAGCTGCTCCAGGGAGTACGGCTTGACGAGGATCGCCCAGCGGGTCGGCGAGGCGACGACCGGGCCCAGCCGCATCCCACGGCGGTCCAGCGCGGCGAGGGCGCGGGCGGCCGGCAGGGCGGGCAGGGACACCGCGCACGGGGCCTTGCCGCCGGTGGCGAGCACGATCGGCGCCGTCGGCCGGTTGGTCCACCACCAGCGCACCATCCGCGCGTCGGTGGTGGCGGCGAGAAGACCCGGGTCGAACGGATGGGCGCCCGGCACCGTGCACTCCGGGTCGGGGCAGGCACAGCGGGACCCGTCCTGCGGGTCGGCCGCCACGCCGGGGAGTACGGGCCACTGCCACTCCGCGGCGAAGGCCAGGGCCGCACCGATCAGATCGGGCCCTTCGTCACCGCGCCGGGACAGGAGCCTGCGTCGCCTTCCGAGGATCTCGCGCATGAGCGCTCGTTCCTTTCCGTTGCACGCCTGGCAACACCGTGGACCACTCACGTCATGTGTCGATCACTTCACTGTGCGTACCTGTTGGCGCATCACACCCCCGCGCCGGGCAGGGAGAACCCCTATAGGCCGGGCATGGGCTGCCTCCGCGGCCGTTCCACCCATACAGCGTCTATCAGAAGTACGGGTACGGCGTGGGGTGGCGAAGTCTGGCGTTTACCGTCGCGCGTGGTTCTCTCCGCCTCCGCCACGGGAGGATGGGGCACGGTCGTCGGTGGTTAAGACGCCCGGGTCCGTCGCCAGGTTCCCGGGCGGTTCCCAACCACCCCTGGCCTTCTCCGAGTACGTACCCATCACGACCGCTGTGACGCTCCGTCGAGCAAGGCCAGTCGACCGCAGTAAGCCTCCCCCTGAGGCAGTTTCAAGCCAACTTCGAATTTCGGCAAGAGTTCTGCCGGGAGTTCTCCTCGGCCCCACGGACACCAGGAATCCCAGCAGGACAATGCTGGACATCTCCTCACGAGTACGTGTACATGTGGAGACACTGCCGGCGACGCAGAACGACATGGGGGTTTGCGATGCTTTTGAGCAGTACGTACCGGCCGGAAAGCCGGACGCCATGAACGCTCCGCACCCTCCGAAAGTGGCCGGAATCGATTCAACTGTTCCCGCCCCCGCACACACTGTCGCGCCCGCCACGGGTACCGCCCCGTCCGCCGCGGCACACCCCCAGAACGCCCCGGGAGCGCTGCTCCAGGACCGCCTCGCCGGCTGGGTCTCGGACCTCACCACCCTGCACGAACTGACCGAGCGCCTGGTCCGCGCCGGCACGCTCGACGCCGCGCTGGACGAACTGCTGCGCGCGGGCGCCGCCCTGGTGGGCGCCCGGCGCGGGCTCGTCGCCCTCGAGCCCGCCGACGGCCGCGGGCCGTCCACGACCGTCGGGCTGGGCCTCGGCCGCGCGGACCTGGGCCACATGGAAACGGTGCCGCGCGGCGCCCTGCCGCACGGCCGGATCCTCGACGGACTGCCCGGCGGGGACGACGGCGTCGCCGAGCCCGACCTGTTCGCCGAGAAGGGCCTCGACCCCCGGCACCGTGAGGTGGCCGCCCGCCTCGGCTACGCAGCGAGCTACGCCATGCCCCTCGCCACCGACACCGCCGGACGCCTCGGCGCGGTCGTCTGGCTCTACGACGAGCCCGCCGAACCCGTCGAGCGGCAGCGCCACCTCGTCGGCCTGTACGTCCGGCACGCCGCGGAGCATCTCGCCCGGCTGCTCGAACTGGAGCACACGCGCGCGTCGATGGCCACGATGACCGAGGAACTGCTGCCCTCCCGCCTGCCGCGCGTGGCCGGCGTGCAGCTCGCCGCGCGTCATCGCACCTGCCCGAGCGGAGGCGGCGACTGGTACGACGCGCTGCCGCTGCCGGACGCCGCGCTCGGACTCGCCGTCGGCTCCGTCACCGGCTCCGGCCCCAGCGCGGTCGCCGCGATGGGCCGGCTGCGGGCGTCCCTGCGGGCGTACGCCGTGATGGAGGGGGAGGACCCGGTCGCCGTCCTGTCCGACCTGGAGCTGCTGCTGCGGCTGACCGAACCGGCCCGGTCGGCCACCGCGCTGTTCGGCTACTGCGAGCCCGCGGTGCGCCGGATCACCCTGGCCGGGGCCGGGCACAGCCCGCCGCTGCTGCTCGGCGAGCGCCGCACCGAGTTCGTGGAGACCTCCGTCTCGGCCCCCCTCGGGATGCTCGCCTGCTGGGAGGCGCCCAGCGTGGAGGTGCAGGCGGAGGCCGGTGAAACCGTCCTGCTGTACACCGACGGTCTGCTGCACCGCACCGGCGATCCCACCGACCGCGCCTTCGCCCGGCTGCACGCCGCCGCCGCCGGGGTGCCGCGGGCGCTGCGCCGCGACCCGGGCGCCGTCGCCGACCACGTGCTGCGCGCGGTGCTGCCCGAGGGCGGGGAGGACGCGGACACCTCGGAGGACGTGGTGCTGCTCGCGGCGCGTTTCGACTGAGCCGCCCGTCCCGTGCACCGCTCACCGCGCGTGCCTGCGAGGTAACAGGCGCTTCCCCGGTTCGTCCGTTTCCGCCCGACCGTACGATGGGGGTGGTCCAGTGCCGTATCGAGGAGGATGACCGTGGCGGAGGAGCTGCCGGAGACCCCGGAGACTGCCGACGAGGAGCCCGTCAAGCAGCGGAAGAACGGCCTGTACCCGGGCGTGTCCGACGAGCTGGCCGAGAGCATGAAGAGCGGCTGGGCGGACACCGAACTGCACGACCTGGAGCCGATCGCCCAGGCCGCCGAGACGGCCGCCCGCCGCGCGGCGCTGTCCGCCCGCTTCCCCGGTGAGCGCCTGGTGATCCCGGCGGGCAACCTGAAGACCCGCTCGAACGACACGGAGTACCCCTTCCGGGCGTCCGTCGAGTACGCCTACCTCACCGGCAACCAGACGGAGGACGGCGTCCTCGTCATGGAGCCGACGGCGGACGGCCACCAGGAGACGATCTACCTCCTGCCCCGCTCCGACCGCGAGAACGGCGAGTTCTGGCTGGACGGCCAGGGCGAGCTGTGGGTGGGCCGCCGCCACTCCCTCACCGAGGCCGAGAAGCGGTACGGCATCCCCGCCTCCGACGTCCGCGAGCTGGCCGGCGCGCTGCGCGAGGCCACCGGCCCGGTCCGTGTGGTGCGCGGCTACGACGCCGGGATCGAGGAGGCGCTGACCGACAAGGTCACCGCCGAGCGCGACGAGGAACTGCGCGTCTTCCTCTCCGAGATGCGGCTGGTCAAGGACGACTTCGAGATCGGCGAGCTGCAGAAGGCCGTCGACTCCACCGTGCGCGGCTTCGAGGACGTGGTGAAGGTCCTCGACAAGGCCGAGGCCACCAGCGAGCGCTACATCGAGGGAACGTTCTTCCTGCGTGCCCGCGTCGAGGGCAACGACGTCGGCTACGGCTCCATCTGCGCCGCCGGCCCGCACGCCTGCACCCTGCACTGGGTGCGCAACGACGGCCCGGTCCGCTCCGGCGACCTGCTGCTGCTCGACGCCGGCGTGGAGACGCACACGTACTACACCGCCGACGTCACCCGCACCCTGCCGATCAACGGCCGCTACACCGAGCTGCAGAAGAAGATCTACGACGCGGTGTACGACGCCCAGGAGGCGGGCATCGCGGCAGTGCGGCCGGGCGCCAAGTACCGCGACTTCCACGACGCCGCACAGCGCGTGCTGGCCGAGCGGCTCGTCGAGTGGGGCCTGGTCGAGGGCCCGGTGGAGCGGGTGCTGGAGCTGGGTCTGCAGCGCCGCTGGACGCTGCACGGCACCGGTCACATGCTCGGCATGGACGTCCACGACTGCGCCGCCGCGCGCACCGAGACCTACGTCGACGGCACGCTGGAGCCCGGCATGGTCCTCACCGTGGAGCCGGGCCTGTACTTCCAGGCCGACGACCTGACGGTCCCCGAGGAGTACCGGGGCATCGGCGTCCGCATCGAGGACGACATCCTGGTCACCGAGGACGGCAACAAGAACCTGTCCTCCGCCCTGCCCCGCCGCTCGGACGAGGTGGAGGCATGGATGGCGGGCCTCAAGGGCTGAGTCGCACCCGGTACGCATGAACGAGGGCCCTCCCGGATGCCGGGAGGGCCCTCGTCGTATGGGCTAGACCGCCGTCAGCGGCGCGTCCTCGCGCCATTTGAGGATCTTGTCGAAGCTCACCACCGCGCCGCCGCGGCCCGGTTTGTTGCCGATGTGGACGTGGTCGGCCAGTTGCTCGATGAGGCACAGGCCGCGGCCGTGCTCCGCCTCGGCGGGGACGGGCTGGGGGCGGGGGCGGGGCCCGGCGGCGGGGAAGCCGGGGCCGGCGTCGGCGACCTCGATGCGGCACTTCTCGCCGTCCAGGTAGGCGGTCACCCGGAACGCCTCCGAGGTGTGGTCGCGTGCGGCGCCGCCGCCGTGCTCCACGGCGTTCGCGCAGGCCTCGCTGAGGGCGACGGACAGGTCGTAGGAGATCTCGGGATCGACGCCCGCGGTCTCCATGGTGCCGAGCAGCAGGCGCCGGGCGAGCGGCACGCTGGCGGCATCACGCCGCAGATGGAGTGACCACCAGATGCTCATGCTCCAGCCTCCTGGCTGCGGCTCGACATACCGTTACGTATTGCCCTGAGTGGTGACCTGTAAGCGCGAAGTTGACGTGACACCGCCCATATGGCGGGTGTACCGGGGAGCCGATCGGTGTATGTGGGACGCCGCACCGCACAGGTGATCTTACGGTCGTACCTCATCTTGCGGACCTGGCGTACGGCGCCCCGGGGGCTGGTGCGATGATGAGGCCGCCATGTCTGCCCCTTATCCGCGCACGACGCGCGCCGGACGAGGACTCCGGATCCTGCGGGCCGCGGTGTTCGCCGCGGTCTGCGTCGTGCTGGCCGGGGCAGGCCACTCGCTCGCCTCCTGCGACGCCGTCCCGCTGTGGACGCTCGGCGCGGGATTCCTCGCGGCGGTCGCCGTCGCCGTGCCGCTCGCCGGGCGCACCCGCCCGCTGCCGGTGATCACCGCCCTGCTGGCCGGCGGGCAGACCGCGCTGCACACGCTGTTCGGGCTCGGACAGCACGGCGCCGGCTCGTCCGACGCCGCGCTGGTCGCCCAGGCGGCCCGTCTGTGGTGCGGTCCCGGCACGCTCAGCCCGGCCCAGGCCGAGCGGCTCCTCGCCGACGCCCGGATCGTGCCGCACGGGGCCGGCGCACACGGGCCCGATGCCGTGGCGGCGGGCCCCGTGGGGTCGCTGCTGCCGTCGCTGCCGATGCTGCTCGGGCACGTCCTCGCCGCGATGGTCGCGGGCTGGCTGCTGCGCCGGGGCGACCTGGCGCTGCTGCGTCTGGCCGAGCTGTCCGCGCAGGGTGTCGCCGAAGGCGCCCTCGTGCGGTCGCTGCGCGGGGCGCTGGCCCTGGTGCGGGCCCTGCGCGCCGGACTCCCCGGCGCTCCCGAGGCCGGCCCGGTCACCCCGCGCACCGCTCTGCTCCCATCGCTTCCCCCGCGCTCCGCGGGCCTGCACCACACGGTGATCCGCCGGGGTCCCCCGGCCCCCGCCTCCGCACTCGCGCTCGCCGCCTGACGCGGGGCGACCCACCGGTCCGGCATTCCGGACGGGACGAGGGACGCCTCCGTGCGGCACGCGTGTGCGCCGGTCCCGCCGCGTGCGCCCGGCCGTCGTCCCGCCGAGCGGAGCGACCGCCGTCCGCGCCGCGCATCCCTCACCGTCCGTGAAAACCTCTACGAAGCGGAGTGCTTCTGCCATGAAGGCTTCCCGTATCGCCGCCGCCGGTGCCGTCGCCGGCGCCGCCGTCCTCGCCGTGTCCTCCCCCTGCTTCGCGCACGTCAGCGTGCAGCCCGAAGGGGAGGCCGCGAAGGGCGGCTACGCGGTCGTCGGCTTCAAGGTCCCCAACGAGCGGGACAACGCCTCGACCACCAAGCTCGAGGTCACCTTCCCGTCGGACCACCCCCTGTCGTCCGTGCTGCCGCAGCCCGTCGAGGGCTGGGACATCAAGGTCACCAAGTCGCGCCTGGCCGAGCCGCTCGAGGTGCACGGCAAGAAGATCGACGAGGCCGTCACCAAGGTCACCTGGACCGCCAAGGGTGACGGCATCGAGCCGGGCTTCTACCAGAAGTTCCCGGTGTCCGTCGGCACGCTGCCCGAGGACACCGACCAGCTCGTCTTCAAGGCCCTGCAGACGTACTCCAACAAGGAGGTAGTCCGCTGGATCGAGGTGCCGCAGGAAGGCCAGGACGAGCCCGACAACCCGGCTCCGGTGCTGGCCCTGTCCGCGCCCGCCGAGGACGGCCACGGGCACGGCGCCGCCGCTGACGACAAGGCGTCCGACGACGCGGAGCAGGCCTCCGCCGAGACCACCGCCGCGTCCGACGACTCCGGCGGCACCGACACCACCGCCCGCGTGCTGGGCGTCGTCGGCATCGTGGTCGGCGCCGCGGGCGTGGCGTACGGCGTGCTCGCCGGGCGCCGGCGCTCCGCCTGAGCCTCCCCTCTCCACGGCGCGCGCCGGGCCCGGCCCCGCGGCCTCCCGGTGCGCGCCGCACACCCACCTCCAGGACCATTCCATGCGCAAGAAGACCCTCGCGGCGGCGGCTCTGCTCGCCGTCGTCCCGCTGACCCTCACCGCCTGCGGCGGCGACGACGGCACCGGCGGCTCGCCCGTCTCCGTGGTGTCCGAGGAGTCCGGCGGCCAGAAGGCGGCCACCGTCCTCGACAAGCCTTTCGAGAAGCCCGACCTCGTCCTCACCGACACCCAGGGCAAGCCGTACGACTTCCGCGAGCAGACCGCTGGGCAGCCCACGCTGATCTACTTCGGCTACACGCACTGCCCCGACGTCTGCCCGCTGACGATGAACAACCTCGCGGTGGCCAAGAAGCAGCTCCCGAAGGAGCAGCAGGACCAGCTGCGGATCGTCTTCGTCACCACCGACCCCGAGCGCGACACCCCGGCCGAGCTCGGCAAGTGGCTCAAGGGCATCGACTCCCAGGTCGTCGGTCTGACCGGTGACTTCGCCACCATCCAGGCCGGCGCCCGCACCCTCGGCATCTCCATCGACCCGCCGCGCAAGGACGACAACGGCAAGACCGTCTCCGACCACGGCACCCAGGTCATCGCCTTCTCCCCCAAGACGGACGGCGGTTACGTCCTCTACGGCGAGGACGCCACCGTCGAGGACTACACCCAGGACCTGCCCAGGATCATCAAGGGTGAGAACCCGTGAGGCGCCGCGCGGCCGCCGCCCTGGCTCTGGCCGGTGCGCTCGCCCTGACCGCGTGCGGCGGTTCGGACGACGGCTCGGCACGGCTGTCGGTCGGCGCCGCGTACATGCCGCAGCCGGTGTCGGACCTGGCGGCGGGCTTCCTCACGATCACCAACGACGGCGACGCCGCGGACCGGCTGACCTCGGTCAGCAGTGACGTCGCCGGCCAGGTCACCGTGCACGAGACCGTCGACGGGTCGATGCGGGAGGTCGAGTCCCTCGACATCCCGGCCCACGGCAGCCTCGTGCTGGAGAGCGGCGGCAACCATCTGATGTTCGAGCAGCTGAAGCGCAAGCCGAAGCAGGGTCAGAAGGTCTCCGTCGAGCTGCGTTTCGCCCACTCCGACCCCGTCACGGTCGAGGTCCCGGTGAAACCGGCCACCTACCGCCCGACGACCGGACACTGAGGGAGACACCCCTGTGACCCAGACCATCGCCCCCCGCGTGCGGACCCTGGTGCTGCTGATCCTGGCCGTCGCCGGCGCGCTCCTCGCCGGGGCCGCTCCCGCCTCCGCGCACGCCGCGCTGACCGGCAGCGACCCCGCGCAGGGGGCGGTGGTCGACACCGCGCCCTCGCAGGTCTCGCTCACCTTCTCGGAGCCGATCGCGGTGGGCGACGACTCCGTGCGGGTGCTCGACCCCAAGGGCGAGCGGGTGGACAAGGGCGACCCGGCCAACCCCAGCGGCACCACGTACAGCGTGCGGCTGGTGAGCGGCCTGCCCGACGGCACCTACACGGTGGCCTACCAGGTGGTGTCCGCCGACAGCCACCCCGTCGCCGGCGCCTTCACCTTCTCCATCGGCGCCCCCTCGGAGACCACCGTCTCGGTTTCCGCGCAGGGCTCCGACGACGGCCTCGTGGGGTGGCTCTACGGCTTCGGCCGCTACGTCTCCTACGCGGGCTTCGTCGTCCTGGCGGGCGGCGCCGCCTTCGTCCTCGCCTGCTGGGCGCCGGGCGCCCGGGTGCGGGCGGTCCAGCGTCTGGTCGTCTCCGGCTGGCTCGCGCTCACCGCGGCCACCCTGGGCCTGCTGATGCTGCGCGGCTCGTACACCACCTCCGGCAAGGTCGGCGACGTCTTCGACCTGGAACTGCTCGGCGACGTCCTCCAGACCAAGACGGGCGCGGCCCTGGTGTCGCGGCTGCTGCTGCTCGCGGCGGCGGCGCTGTTCATAGCGGTGCTGTTCGGGGCGTACGCCCGCACGGCGGACGCCGTCGAGCCGGACCGCGACGCCGAGGACGACGGCGGGGGCGACGACGGGGGGCCGGACAAACGGGACCTGACCTTCGGGCTGGCCCTCGGCGGGACGGTCGTCGCGGCCGGGCTGGCCGCGAGCTGGGCCATGTCCGAGCACGCCTCGCAGGGTCTCCAGGCGGGCGTGGCCATGCCGGTCGACGTGGTGCACCTGCTGGCGGTCGCCGCCTGGCTGGGCGGGCTGACCGCCCTCCTTGTCGCGCTCTACCGCGCGCCGGTGGAGACGCCGGTCGGGCGGGACGCCGTCCGGCGGTTCTCGCGCCTCGCCTTCGGCAGCGTGGTGACGCTGGCCGTCACCGGCGTCTACCAGAGCTGGCGGCAGCTCGGCTCCTGGTCCGCCTTCACCGACACCCGGTACGGACAGCTGCTCCTCGTCAAGATCGCGCTGGTGGCCGTGATGGTCGCCGTCGCCTTCCTGTCGCGCCGCTGGACGCAGCGGCTGGCGGACGCGCGCGTCTCCGAGGCGGCCGAGGAGGCGGAGAGGACCGAGGCGACCGAGCGGGTCGAAGAGGCCGTGCGAGCCGAGGAGGCCGTGCGAGCCGAGGAAGCTGTGCGGGCCAAGGAGGCCGTGCGGGCCAAGGCGACCGTGCGGGCCAAGGAGGCCGTGCGAGCCGAGGCGACCGAGCGGGCCGAGGAGGAGAAGCAGCCGGCCGGCACCGCCCCGGCCGAGGCGTCCGGGACTTCTGAGGTGCCCGGGGCGTCCATGGCGGTTGAGCCGCCCAAGGCGTCCGATGCGTCCGATGCGGAGAAGGCCGAGGCAGGACAGGACTCCGTGCGGGCCGCGCAGCTCGCCCGGCAACGGGCCGCGGCGGAGGCCGCCCGGCAGAAGCGGCTGCGGGACGCCGACCCGAACCGCTTCGGACTGCGCCGCTCGGTGCTCGCCGAGGCGGGCGTCGCCCTCGTACTGCTGGCCGTGACCACCGTGCTGACGCAGACCGAGCCGGGGCGCACCGAGCAGGACGCGCGGGCGGCCACCGCCGCCTCGTCCTCGGCCTCGGCGACCGGGCAGGGCAGTGGCGCGGTGAGCCTGACCATGCCGTTCGACACGGGCGGCAAGAGCGGCAAGGGTGTCGTCTCGATCGACCTCGACCCCGCCCAGGCCGGCGACAACGCCCTGCACGTCTACGTCGAGGGACCGGACGGCACGCCCGTCGACGTGCCCGAGGTGAAGATCGCGCTCACACTCGCCGCCCAGAACATCGGGCCGCTGCCCGTCGCACCCGATCACGTCACCACCGGACACTGGTCGGCGAGCCGGGTGCAGATCCCCATGGCGGGCGACTGGAAGGTCGAGGTAACCGTGCGGACCTCCGACATCGACCAGGTGACCGTCTCCAAGAACGCTCAGATCGGCTGAACCACCATGGCTGACACTTCCCTGTCACAGACCCGCACCCCTGAGGAGCCCCGGGTCGAATCCGCCGCCTCCGGGACGGGCATCTCGCGGCGACGCCTGCTCGGCACGGCCGGCGCCACCGGGCTCGTACTCGGGGCGGCCGGCGGTGCCGTCGGGTACGCGTCGGCGCCCTCCGGCGCCACCCCGCTCACCTCGGTCGGCGCCACAGAGGTGCCGTTTCACGTGAAACACCAGCCGGGCATCACCGACCCGCTCCAGTCGCGCGGCCATCTCCTCACCTTCGACCTTGCGCCCGGCGCCGGGCGCAAGGAGGCGGCCGCACTGCTGCGCCGCTGGTCCGACACCGCCCGTCGGCTGATGGCCGGGGAGTTCGGCGCCGAGGGCGACAGCGACGTGGCCCGTGACGCCGGGCCCTCCTCGCTGACCCTGACCTTCGGTTTCGGGCACAGCTTCTTCGCGCGCACCGGGCTGGAGAAGCAGCGTCCGGCCGCCCTGGATCCGCTGCCCGCCTTCTCCTCCGACCGTCTCGACCGGGCCCGCAGCGACGGGGACCTGTGGGTGCAGATCGGCGCCGACGACGCCCTCGTGGCCTTCCATGCCCTGCGCGCGGTGCAGAAGGACGCGGGCGCGGCGGCCCGGGTGCGCTGGCAGATGAACGGCTTCAACCGCTCGCCGGGCGCCACCGCCCGCCCGATGACCACCCGCAATCTCATGGGCCAGGTCGACGGCACCCGCAACCCGAAGCCCGAGGAGCCCGACTTCGACGAGCGGATCTTCGTGCCCGCGCAGGGCGAGCCCGCCTGGATGGCGAACGGCTCCTACGTGGTCGTCCGCCGGATCCGGATGCTGCTGGACGACTGGGAGAAGCTGTCACTCAGGAAGCAGGAGGGCGTCATCGGGCGGCGCAAGGCGGACGGCGCCCCGCTCTCCGGGGGTGACGAGACGACCGAGATGGACCTGGAGAAGACCGACGCCAAGGGCAATCTGGTCGTCCCCGTCAACGCACACGCGCGGATCACCCGGCCCGACCAGAACGGCGGGGCCGCGATGCTGCGTCGGCCGTTCTCGTACCACGACGGCATCGACGCGGACGGGACTCCGGACGCGGGCCTGCTGTTCGTCTGCTGGCAGGCGGACCCGCTGCGCGGCTTCGTGCCGGTGCAGCGCAAGCTCGACCGGGGCGACGCGCTGACGCCGTTCATCCGCCACGAGGCGAGCGGGCTGTTCGCGGTCCCGGGCGGGGCGGCGGAGGGCGAGTATGTGGGTCAGGCGCTGCTGGAGGGGTGAGAACCGCCCGGAGTCACTCTCCGGAGCTCTCTCGGGAGGGGCTGTCGGCGTGGGCCCATTAGGGTGAGGTCATGCCAGCGAGCTATGCGTATCTCGGCCCAGAGGGCACCTTCACCGAAGTCGCTCTGCGCACGCTTCCCGAGGCGGCCACGCGTGAGCTGGTCCCGTACGTGTCCGTGCAGTCCGCGCTCGACGCGGTGCGCGCCGGCGAGGCCGAGGCCGCTTTCGTCCCCATCGAGAACTCGGTGGAGGGCGGGATCACCACCACCCTCGACGAGCTGGTCGCGGGCACCCCGCTGATGATCTACCGCGAGGTGCTGCTGTCGATCACCTTCGCGCTGCTGGTCCGCCCGGGTACGAAGCTGTCGGACATCAAGACGGTGACCGCGCACCCGGCCGCGCAGCCGCAGGTGCGCAACTGGCTGCGCACCCACCTGCCCGACGCCCTCTGGGAGTCGGCCGCCTCGAACGCGGACGGCGCGCGGCTGGTCCAGGAGGGCCGGTACGACGCGGCCTTCGCCGGTGAGTTCGCGGCGGCCCGGTACGGGCTTGAGGCGCTGGAGACGGGCATCCACGACGCGGAGAACGCCCAGACCCGGTTCGTGCTGGTGGGCCGGCCCGCGCGTCCCGCGGCGCCGACGGGCGCGGACAAGACCTCGGTGGTGCTGTGGCAGCGCGACGACCACCCGGGCGGTCTGCGTGACCTGCTGGGCGAGTTCGCCACCCGGGGCATCAACCTGATGCTGCTCCAGTCGCGGCCGACCGGCGCCGGCATCGGCAACTACTGCTTCTGCATCGACGCCGAGGGACACATCTCGGACCGCAGGATGGCGGAGGCGCTGATGGGGCTGAAGCGCATCTGCCTCCAGGTGCGCTATCTCGGTTCGTACCCGAGGGCGGACGTGCAGCCGGGCGAGGTGCGGCCGCCGTTCCCGGGGACCTCGGACGAGGAGTTCGTGGGGGCGGCGGACTGGGTGGCGCGCTGCCAGGACGGCCGGTTCTGACCGGTCCGCCGCCGGTCCTCCCTGCCGATCGTCGTTATCCACAGAAGTTATCCACAGGTCCGCTTCTCGACCTGGGGACAAGTCGACACCGAGGCGGCCTTCGGTCGACAAATCGCCCTACGAGCCATGATCACGTTCATTGCGCCGCACCTCACCCTTCGTCCACCTTTTTGAAGGGATCAATCCTTTAGGGGGAGGCCTTTCCACTCGAAAGTGGCGGCGGAGCGAGTTCGTGCGGTGAATGCCCGTCGTCGACCGAGCGTTTCGGAGTGATCAATTCCGGCGTCCACAGATCTTCCCCACAACCTGTGGATAACTTTTCGTGCGGTGTGGACAGCTGTGGACAGCACGGCTCCAAGTCCCGTTCCGCACAAGGGTTTCCGGTCAACCCTGATCCCTGCGACCGACTCTTTCAAGCGGTCACGCACCTTTTATTGACCTTGAGGAACACAAGGGATATTTCTTCAGGAAAGGGACACGGAAGGCGTCACCGCAATAGTGAGTCGTGAGCCGTCATCCCGCACCGGTAGCCTTGACCGCGTGATTGACCTTCGCCTGCTCCGTGAGGACCCCGACCGTGTGCGCGCTTCGCAGCGCGCCCGTGGAGAGGACGTCGCGCTCGTCGACGCCCTCCTCTCCGCCGACGAACGGCGCAGGTCGTCCGGCGTCCGCTTCGACGAGCTGCGCGCCGAGCAGAAGTCGCTCGGCAAGCTCATCGGCCGGGCCACCGGCGACGAGAAGAGCGAGCTGCTCAGGAGGGCCGAGCAGCTCAAGGCCGACGTCAAGGCCGCCGACGCCGAGCGCGACGCCGCCGACACCGAGACCCAGGAGCTCCTGCTCAAGCTGAGCAACCTCGTCCACCCCGACGTGCCCGTCGGCGGCGAGGAGGACTTCGTCACGCTCGAGACCCACGGCACCGTCCGCGACTTCTCCGCCGAGGGCTTCGAGCCCAAGGACCACCTGGAGCTCGGCCAGCTCCTCGGCGCGATCGACGTCGAGCGCGGCGCCAAGGTCTCCGGCAGCCGCTTCTACTTCCTCACCGGTGTCGGCGCGCTGCTCGAGCTGGCCCTGGTGAACGCCGCGATGGCGCAGGCCACGGCGGCCGGTTTCACGCCGATGCTGACCCCGGCGCTGGTACGCCCCCAGTCGATGGCGGGCACCGGCTTCCTCGGCCAGGCCGCGCAGGACGTCTACCACCTGGACAAGGACGACCTGTACCTGGTCGGCACGTCCGAGGTGGCCCTGGCCGCCTATCACATGGACGAGATCCTGGAGGCCGGCAAGCTGCCGCTGCGCTACGCGGGCTTCTCGCCCTGCTTCCGCCGCGAGGCCGGCTCGCACGGCAAGGACACCCGGGGCATCTTCCGCGTCCACCAGTTCGACAAGGTGGAGATGTTCTCCTACGTCGCCCCGGAGGAGTCGCAGGAGGAGCACCGTCGGCTGCTGGAGTGGGAGAAGCAGTGGCTGACCTCGCTGGAGCTGCCGTTCCGCGTCATCGACGTCGCCTCGGGAGACCTGGGCTCCTCGGCCGCCCGTAAGTACGACTGCGAGGCGTGGATCCCGACCCAGGGCAAGTACCGCGAGCTGACCTCGACCTCGGACTGCACGGAGTTCCAGTCGCGCCGCCTGCAGATCCGGATGCGCGAGGACAAGAAGGTGCGCCCGCTGGCCACGCTCAACGGCACGCTGTGCGCCGTACCGCGCACCATCGTGGCGATCCTGGAGAACCACCAGCAGCCCGACGGGTCGGTCCGCGTGCCCGAGGTGCTGCGTCCCTACCTGGGCGGCCGGGAGATCCTGGAACCGGTCGCCAAGTGAGCGGCGCGTCGTCCACCTTCCCGTACCGGCTGGTCGCCACCGACCTGGACGGCACGCTGCTGCGTGACGACCACTCGGTGTCCGCACGCACCCGTGAGGCGCTCGTCGCGGCCACCGCGGCGGGTGCCGCGCACATCGTCGTCACCGGCCGCGCCGTGCCCTGGACCCGTCCGATACTCGAGGACCTCGGCTACCAGGGCCTCGCGGTCTGCGGCCAGGGCGCCCAGGTGTACGACGCCGGCGCGGGACGGCTGCTGACCTCCGTGACGCTGGACCGGCAGCTCGCCGGGGTGGCGCTCGCGAAGATCGAGGCGGAGGTCGGCCCGCTGCACCTGGCGGCGAGCCGGGACGGCCTGGACGGCGAGGTGCTGGTCGGGCCGGGTTACGACGTCGTCGGCAAGCTGCCCGCGACGCCGTTCACGGACGCCTCCGACCTCTGGGCCGCTCCGTTGAACAAGCTGTACATCCAGCATCCCGAGCTGACCTCGGACGAGCTGGCCGCGGCGGCCGAGCGCACCGCGGGCGGTTTCGTCACCGTCGTCATGGCGGGCGAGGGCATCGTCGAACTGCTGCCGCTGGGGCTGTCCAAGGCGACCGGCCTGTCGCTCGCCGCCCGTCGGCTCGGCGTGAAGGCGGCGGAGACGATCGCCTTCGGCGACATGCCCAACGACATCCCGATGTTCGCCTGGTCCGGCCAAGGCGTCGCCATGGCCAACGCCCACCGCGAGCTGCGGGCGGTCGCCGACGAGGTGACGACGTCCAACGAGGACGACGGCATCGCGGTGGTGCTGGAACGCCTGCTGGGCTGACGCCCGGCGTCCCACGAATACAGGTCCGGCGTCCGGCGTCCGGCGTCCGGCGTCCGGCGTCCGGCGTCCGGCGTTCGGCGGAGGATGCACGGATCGAACGTGCGCGGGCTCTCACCCGACCACGGCTTAGCAAGCCGGTGCCTTACCACTCGGCCAATCCTCCGGGTGGGCGGCCCGCGCGCGGTGCGCGCGCTCGAAGCGGCCGCCCCGGGCGGTCCTCGGGGGGACTCGACGGAGCAGTAGGGATTACTCCGGAGTCCGCCTCGGGCCGCCCCGACGGAAGCGGAACGTACTGCCGTGCATGGGCATGGTCCCGCTCCTCTCCCGGCTCTCGGCCGCCGGACGTTCCCGGCGGCGCGGACACCTCACTGTGCCCGGCCGGGCCCGTCCGGCGCCACCGAATAAATCACCGCAGGAAATGACGAAGGGCGGTGCCGCCGACACCGGCGGCACCGCCCTCGCGCACCTCGGGGCGTGTGCCCCTCACTCCTCGCCGGCGAGCGTCAGCGTGCGCAGCTTCTGGCCGGCGTACCAGGTGGCCAGCACCGTGACGGCGGCCAGCGCGACCGTCGCCGTGGTCAGGCCCACGTCCGAGGTGACCAGTTCACCGCCGGCCACCTTCTCCGCAACGGCGAGGGACCACTGCTGGACGCTGAGCGTGCGCGCGCCGGGCACCAGGGAGCCGAACAGCGCCTCCCAGATCAGCGCGTACACCAGGCCGAAGACGACGGCGTGCCGCGAGACCGTGCCGAGCAGCAGGAACAGCGCCGCGTAGGCGATGGAGGCGACCAGCGCCGCCACCGTGTAGGCGACGGCGACCTGCTGGCCGTTGCCGTTGAGGATGAGGCCGGCGATCAGCGTCGGCACCGCGGAGAACACCATGGTGACGGCGACGGCGACGATCAGCTTGGTGTAGATGATCGTGGGCCGCTTGATCGGCTTGGACAGCAGGTACACCACGGAGCCGTCGTCGATCTCCGGGCCGATCGCGCCGGTGCCCGCGATGACGCCGATGATCGGCACCATCGTGGCGAGCGCGAGCCCGCCGAGGACGTCGGCGGCGGTCTGGTCGTCGGCGCCGGCGAGGGCGCGGACCGCCAGCGAGATGACGATCAGCAGCAGGGGCAGCGCGCCCAGGATGAGGGCCCGGCGACGGCCGAGCAGGGCCCGGTAGGTGAGCCGGGCGACTGTGGGGTCGTACATCAGGGCCTCCTACGCCGCGACCAGGTACGAGAACACGGACTCGAGGGACTCGTCGGACGGCGAGACCGTGAGCAGGCGGATGCCGTGCTCCCTAGCGACCTTCGGCAGCAGCGCGGTGAAGCGGCCGAAGTCGACGGCCTGGACGCGCAGGGCGCCCTCGGTGACGTCGACCTCGATGCCGGAGGTGGACGGGTCGGCGATCAGCGCGGCCGCGAGGGCGCGGTCGTCGCTGGAGCGCACCAGGTAGCGGTGCGGGCGGTCCGTCATCAGACGGCGGATCCGGCGGAAGTCGCCGCTGGCCGCGTGCCGTCCGGCCACGACGACCTCGATGTGCCAGGCGAGCTGCTCGACCTCCTCCAGGATGTGCGAGGAGAACAGCACGGTGCGGCCCTCGTCGCCCATGCGCCGCAGCAGGTCCATCAGCTGCATGCGCTGGCGCGGGTCCATGCCGTTGAACGGCTCGTCGAGCAGCAGCAGCGACGGGTCGTGGACCAGCGCTGACGCCATCTTCACGCGCTGCCGCATGCCCTTGGAGTAGGTGGCGATCTTCCGGTCCTGTGCGTACTCCATCTCCACCGTGGCGAGCGCCTTCTGGGCCGCCTTGGCGCCCAGGCCGTGCAGCTCGGCGTTGGCGAGGACGAACTCGCGTCCGGTGAGGAAGTCGTACATCGCCTCGCGCTCGGGGACGATGCCGATGTGGCGGTAGATCTTCTCGTTGCGCCACACCTGCTCGCCGTCGAGGGTGACGGTGCCGGTGGAGGGGGCGAGGAAGCCGCCCATCATGTTGATCAGGGTGGACTTGCCGGCGCCGTTGGGGCCGAGCAGGCCGGTGACGCCGGGGCCGATGGTCATCGTGACGTCGTTGACGGCGACCACGTTGCCGAACCAGCGGGAGACGTGGTCGATGCTGAGGGTTGTCACAGCCCCACCTTCTTGTAACGGCGCATCAGGAGAGCGTGGGAACCGACGATCAGGCCCAGGGTGACCAGGACGAAGAGGATGCCCTCGGTCCGGTCGGGGCCGACCCCGCCGGGGAAGGCGGAGCTCGCGCCCAGGAAGGCGGACTGCACCCCGTCGATGAGGGTGATCGGCGAGAACAGGCCGATCAGGATGCCCGCGTCGCCGCTGCCCTGGACGTCGGCGATGGCCTGGAGGGTGGAGACGGCGCCGTAGGAGATGGTCAGGACGGCGATCACGGCGGCGATGCCGAAGCCGCGGCGCGGCGTGACCGACGCGATGACCAGGCCGATGCCGGCGAAGAGCAGTGAGAGCAGGGCCACGGACACCAGTCCCTGTGCGAATCCCTTGGTCTGGTCGGTGAAGTCGAGCTCGGCCAGCAGCGCCCCGACGTACAGCACCAGCAGGGGGGCGGCGGTGAGGATGAACAGGGCGGAGGCCAGCGCGGCGTACTTGGCGCGGACGTAGTCGCCGGTCTCGATGGGCCGCGAGAAGTACAGCGGCACGGTCTTGAAGCGCAGGTCGCGGGAGACCGACTGGGGCGCCTGCGAGGCGACGTACAGGCTGATGACGGCCTGCATGACGATCGCGTAGCGCGTGTAGTCGAGCGGCAGTTCCTTCGCCTTGGTGGCGACGGCGACGGCCACCATGATGGCGGCCGGCACGCACATCACGACGAACAGCAGCATCGGCAGCACCTTGGACTTGGCCGAGCGGCCGAGGCCGTAGGCGCCGCGCAGGGACTGCGAGTACAGCGACATCCTGGCGTACGAGCGGCCCAGGCGGGGGCCGTCGTAGGAGCGGTAGCCGATGTTGTGGATACGGGTGTCACCCGCCGGGGTGGCCAGTGCCTGCGGGGACTGCTCAGCCGCCATGACCGACCGCCTCCTTCCGCTGTGCGTCGTCGTCGTTCGTGAAGACCTCGGCGATCTGGTGCCGCCGCTGTTCCATGCGCACCAGGCCGAGCCCGAGGTCGGCGATCACGTCGCGGACCAGGTCGTAGGTGTCCTCGCCCTGCGCGGTGAGCAGCAGGATGTGGCCGGCGCCCGGCAGTCCGCTGCCGTCCTGGACGGTCACCCCGCGCGCGTGGAGCGCCTCGCGCACCGCGCGGGTGCCGTCGGGGTGCTCGTCGGTGTCGGTGACCTCGATCGCGAGGGTCGTGGTGGTCTGCGTGAAGTCCCGGGTGGAGGAGGAGCGCAGCAGCTTGCCGCCGTCCACGACGACGACGTGGTCGCAGGTGCGTTCCAGCTCGCCCAGCAGGTGGGAGGTGACCAGGACCGAGATGCCGAAGTCGGTGTGGATGCGGCGGATGAGGCCGAGCATCTCGTCGCGGCCGACCGGGTCGAGGCCGTTGGTGGGCTCGTCCAGGAAGACCAGTTGCGGGTCGTGCACCAGGGCCTGCGCCAGCTTCACCCGCTGCTTCATGCCGGTGGAGTAGCCGCCGATGGGGCGGTAGCGCTCCTCGTACAGGCCGACGTGGCGCAGGGTGTCCGCGGTGCGCTCCCGGGCGGCGGTGGCCGGCAGGCCGGACATGCGCGCCATGTGGACGACGAACTCGGTGGCCGAGACGTCCGGGGGGAGGCAGTCGTGCTCGGGCATGTAGCCCACCCGTTCCCGGATGGCGGCGCCCTCGGTGGCGACGTCGAGTCCGAGCACTTCGGCGCGGCCCTCCGTGGCGGGAGACAGACCCAGCAGGATCTTGATCAACGTGGACTTGCCGGCCCCGTTGGCTCCGACGAGCCCGGTCACACCGGGCCCGACGTCCACGGAGAGCCGGTCAAGCGCGGTCACCCGGGGGAACCGCTTGCTCAGGCTTTCGGTCGCGATCACAGTCACATCCATGAAGGTAGTGACCCGTACCACTGCGGTCGTCAGACCCCGGGGCCGTCTTGGGGTCCGTCTGGAGTCGTACGCGCCCGTAGGGGACGCCCTGCCTGAGAGTTATGCACAGCTCGGGGCGCACTGTTGACGGCTTGTCTCACAGCTGCGAGATTCGCCGCTGTGACGGGAATCGAGGGTGCGCGGCAGCGGTGGGTGCGGACGGGCGGGGTCGAGCTGTGCGTGGCCGAGTTGGGCGACCCGGAGCGGCCGGCGGTCGTCCTGGTGCACGGCTACCCGGACAGCAAGGAGGTGTGGTCGCGGGTCGCGCCGCGCCTCGCCGAGCGGTTCCACGTGGTGGCCTACGACGTCCGGGGGCACGGCGGGTCCACGGCACCGCGTCCGCTGCGCGGCGGATTCACGCTGGAGAAGCTGACGGACGACTTCCTGGCCGTGGTGGAGGCGGTCAGTCCGCACCGGCCGGTACATCTGGTGGGGCACGACTGGGGCTCGGTGCAGGGATGGGAGTTCGTCACGGCGCCGCGTGCGCGGGAGCGGATCCTGTCCTTCACCTCGGTCTCGGGCCCTTCGCTGGACCACTTCGGGCACTGGATCAAGAGCCGGGTGTCCCGCCCGACCCCACGCCGGGCGGGGCATCTGCTGGGCCAGGGCGTCCGGTCCTGGTACGTGTACGCGCTGCACACGCCCGTGCTGCCCGAGCTGGCCTGGCGCGGGCCGCTCGGCCGGTACTGGCCGCGGCTGCTGGAGCGTATGGAACGGGCACCCGGCGACGGCTACCCGACGGCGTCCCTGCCGTCGGACGCGGCGCACGGCGCCTGGCTCTACCGGGACAACGTGCGATCCAGGCTGGGCGACCCGCGTCCCGACGCCTACGCGCACGTACCCGTGCAGCTCGTCACGCCGCTGGGGGACAGGTTCCTCTCGCCTCGGCTCCACGACGGCCTGGAGCAATGGGCGCCCCGGCTGACCCGGCGCACGCTGTCGTCGGGCCACTGGGTGCCGCGCAGCAGGCCCGACCAGCTGGCCACCTGGATCGCCGACTTCGTGACGTCCGTGGAGGACGGACGGCCCGAGGGGCGGGCCGGGGGCCGGTACGCCGACCGGTTCGGCGGGCGGCTGGTGCTGGTGACGGGCGCGGGGAGCGGCATCGGGCGGGCCACCGCGCTGGCGTTCGCCGAGGCGGGCGCGCGGGTGGTGGCGGTCGACCGGGACACCGGCGCGGCGCTCCGCACCGCCGGGGAGGCCCGGGCGCGGGGCGCGGCGGACGCCTGGGCGGAGACGGCCGACGTGGCCGACGAGCAGGCCGTGGAGAAGCTCGCCGAGCGGGTCACCGCCGCGCACGGGGTGGTGGACGTGCTGGTGAACAACGCGGGCGTCGGCCTGGGCGGCGCCTTCCTCGACACCACGACGGAGGACTGGAAGCGGGTCCTCGACGTCAACCTGTGGGGCGTGATCCACGGCTGTCTGTACTTCGGACGGCGGATGGCGGAGCGCGGGCAGGGCGGCCACATCGTCAACGTGGCGTCCGCGGCGGCGTTCCAGCCGTCGCGGGCGCTGCCCGCCTACGGGGCGTCGAAGGCGGCGGTGCTGATGCTCAGCGAGTCCCTGCGGGCCGAGCTGGCGGAGCGGGGGATCGGTGTGACGGCGGTGTGCCCGGGATTCGTCAACACGGGCATCACGTCCACCGCGCGCTTCGCGGGCACGGACGCGGCGGAGGAGCGGCGCAGGCGGCGGAAGGCGGCACGGCTGTACGGGCTGCGGAACTACCCGCCGGAGAAGGTCGCCGCCGCGGTACTGCGCGCGGTGGTGCGCGACCAGGCGGTCGTGCGGGTCACCCCGGAGGCGCGGGCCGCGTACGCGCTGGCGCGCTGGCTGCCGGGGGCGGCGCGGAGGGTCGCGCGGGTGAAGCCGCCGGTCTGAGAGGGCCGGTTGTCCACAGAACCCCTCGTTCCGCTGTGGATAACCTCACTTATCTGTGGATCAAACCTTCGGATGTAAATCGATCGCGTGATGCGCGTCTCTCCCGGCAGTCTGAACAGATGGACGAAAGACGCACCGTGCGGGTGTCGAAGTACCTCGCGAAGCATCTGCGCCACCAGCCCGAGCGGATCGGGCTGACCCCCGACGCGGCCGGCTGGGTGGAGATCGACGCGCTGATCGCCGCGGCGGCGGACCACGGCTTCCCGATCACCCGGGACGAACTGGACCATGTCGTCGCCGCCAACGACAAGCGGCGTTTCGCCGTCGAGGGCTCCCGGATCCGCGCCAGCCAGGGCCACACCATCCCCGTGGACCTTCAGTTGCCTACCGCCGTGCCCCCGGCCTGGCTCTACCACGGCACCGTCGCCCGGAACCTGGACGCGATCCGCTGCGAGGGCCTGCGGCCCATGGACCGGCACGCCGTGCATCTCTCCGCCGACCGCGAGACCGCCACCCGCGTCGGCGCCCGCCGGGGACGGCCGGTGGTGCTGTCGGTCGACGCGGGCGCCATGCACCGCGACGGCCATGTCTTCCACGTCAGCGCCAACGGCGTCTGGCTGACCGAGGCCGTTCCCAGCCGGTATCTGAGCTTCGGCGAGAGCCGGTAGGCCATGATCGACGGCATGGAGCATCTGCCCACCACCGAGGCCGCCGTCACCGCCCTCCGTGCCCTCGCCGAGCGGTACGGACGCGAGATCGAGGTCACCCACGACATCGGCGCCGACCAGACCTCGCGCCGCACCGCGGCCGGCGTCGGTGTGACCACCGACCCCGACGGCTCCCTGCCGCACGAGGCTCATGCCGAGTTCGGCGGCCTGCCCCGAGTGCGGGCGCGCCTGTTCCCGGAGGACGACGCGCTGATCGACGTCGAGGGCGTCGAATGCCCGGACATCCCCCGCGACGACGTACCCGCCTTTCTGCGCTCGCTGTTCGACGGGCTGGCGTATGTGAAGGCGCGGCGCTTCCCGCCGGGCTACTTCCTCGTCGTGCCGCTGCCGGGGGACCGGACGCACAAGGAGTTCATCCCGATGGTCGTGCTCACTCCCTGGCTGAGCGCCCGAGTACGGTGACGGGCGAGCAGCGGGGGCCCGGGAGGCCTCACGTGTTTCACGTGAAACCGGACGCGCCGCTTAGGCTCGGGGCATGAGCCTGCGTCTGAGCACCGTGATCCTCCCGTACCGCCGCTGGCACGAAGGCAGCCGTTCCGCCTGGGTGCGGGCCGAGGAGCTGGGCTTCCACGCGGGCTACACCTACGACCACCTGTCCTGGCGGAGTTTCCGCGACGGCCCCTGGTTCGGCGCCGTCCCGACCCTGGCCGCCGCCGCGGGCGTGACCGAGCGCATGCGGCTCGGCACTCTGGTCACCTCGCCGAACTTCCGGCACCCGGTCACCCTGGCCAAGGAGCTCATCTCCCTCGACGACATCTCGGGCGGCCGCGTCACCCTCGGCATCGGCGCGGGCGGCACCGGCTTCGACGCCACCGCCCTCGGCCAGGAGCCGTGGACCCCACGCGAGCGCGCCGACCGCTTCGCCGAGTTCGTGCCCCTGCTGGACCGGCTGCTCACCGAGGACGCCGTGTCGTACGAGGGCGACTTCTACCAGGCGCACGAGGCGCGCAACATCCCCGGCTGTGTCCAACGGCCCCGGCTGCCCTTCGCCGTGGCGGCGACCGGCCCACGGGGACTGCGGCTCGCGGCCCGGTACGGACAGGCGTGGGTGACCACCGGCGACCCGAAGCTGTACGAGGACGGCACACCCGAGCAGTCGGTTCAGGCCATTCGCGGTCAGGCCGAGAAGCTCGCCGGCGCCTGCGCCGAGATCGGCCGGGACGTGACCGAGCTGGACAAGATCCTGCTGACCGGGTTCACCCCCGACCGGGGCCGCCCGCTGGAGTCCCTGGACGCCTTCGTCGACTTCGCCGGCCGCCACGTCGAGCTGGGATTCAACGAGATCGTGGTGCACTGGCCCATCCCGGGCTCCGACTTCGCGGCTGACCAGAAGGTCTTCGAACGGATCGCGATGGAGGCCCCGGCGCAGCTGCGGTGAACGAGAATGGGTGCCGCCCCTCCGATGCGGGACGAGAAGCCGCTGGTGACATCGGTAATCACTCAGATGTGCGGAGTCCCGCACGACCGTGCGGGCATATGCGGGACAATGAGCGGGTGACCTCAGCGATCCGAGAGCCCGAGACCCCGGCCGCCACCACCCCACCGCGGCTCATCGCCACCGACCTCGACGGCACCCTGCTCCGCGACGACAAGTCGGTGTCCCCACGGACCGTCGCCGCCCTGGCCGCCGCCGAGGAGGCCGGCATCGAGGTCTTCTTCGTCACCGGCCGCCCGGCCCGCTGGATGGACGTGGTCAGCGACCATGTGCACGGCCACGGCCTCGCCATCTGCGGCAACGGCGCCGCCGTCGTCGACCTGCACGGCGGCCCGGGCGCGCACCGCTTCGTCAAGGTGCGCGAGCTGCCCCGGAACAACGCCCTGGAGGCGGTGGGCCTGCTGCGCGACGCCGCCCCGGGCACGGTGTACGCCGTGGAGCAGACCTACGGCTTCTACCAGGAGCCCGCGTACCCGAAGCTGCACATGGAGGTCCCGGACGACCTGGCGCCCGCCGAGGACCTGCTGGCCGACGGCTCCCCCACCACCGCCGAACCGGTGCTCAAGATCCTGGCGTTCCACCCCGAGATGGAGCCGGACGCGTTCCTCACCCTGGCCCGGCTCGCCGTCGGTGAGCGCGCCACCGTGACCCGCTCCAGCCCGAGCGCCCTGCTGGAGATCAGCGGACCCGACGTCTCCAAGGCGAGCACCCTCGCGCTGTGTTGCGCCGAGCGGGGCATCTCGCACGAGGAGGTCGTCGCCTTCGGCGACATGCCGAACGACGTCGAGATGCTGACCTGGGCGGGCCGCTCGTACGCGATGGGCAACGCCCACCCGGACGTGCTGGCCGCCGCCTCGGGTCACACGGTCGCGAACAACGACGACGGCGTGGCCGTGGTGATCGAGCAGCTGCTGAACGGGCGGATCTGAGTCCTGCGGTTCACGGGACGGGTCGGGCCGGCCGGGGCCGCCGCTCAGAGGGTCACCCCGCGTGCGGTGAGCCACGACACCGGGTCCACCGACGACCCCATCTCCGGGGTCACGCGTACCTCGAAGTGCAGGTGCGGACCGGTGGAGTTGCCGCTGGTGCCGGACTGCCCGATCCACTGCCCAGGAGTCACCCGCTCCCCCTGGTCGACGGCGACGGCGGCCAGGTGCGCGTACTGGGTGTAGTAGCCGCCCGGGTGCTCGACCACGATCTCGATGCCGAACGCGCCGCCGCAGGACACCTTCACCACGGTGCCGCTGCCCACGGACCGCACCGGCGTCCCGATCGGCACCGCGAAGTCCTGTCCGGTGTGCCGGTTCGCCCAGCGCGCGCCGCCGCTGCCGTAGGAGGCGGACAGCTCGTACGCCTCCACGGGCGCCACCCACGGGGTGGTGAACTGCGCCGGCGGCTGGTCGAGACGTACGGCACCACGGCAGGCGCCAGCCGCCACCGAGGCGTCCGCCTCGCCCTGGAGCTGCCGGCGCGCCGTCTCGAGCTTGTCCTCGATGTCCCGCTGCAGCGCGGCGAGTTCCTCGTTCCGCTCCTCCAGCTTCTTCCAGGCCGCCGCCGCCTTCGCCTCGTCCCGGGCGAGCCGCGCCTCGGCCCGTTGACTGCGGCCGAGCGCCTGGTCCAGCGCGACCTCGGCGTGGTGCACCACACGCTGACCACGCATCAGCTGCTCGGGGTCGTCGGCGAGAAGCATGTGCGCGGTGAGCGGAAGCCCGCCGCCGTCCCGGTACTGGGAGCTGGCGATCCGGCCCAGGTCCTCACGGAGCACGGCGGCCTCCTGCCGCTCGTGGTCGAGCCGCTCCTCCAGCTGCTGCGCCAGCTCGCGCTGCTTCTCCGCCTCCTCGCGCCCGGCCTCGTACCGCTCGGTGGCCTTCGCCGCCTCCTCGTACAGCCGCGCCACCTCGGCGCTGACGGAGGGCGAGCCGTGGCCGGGGGCGTGGGATCCGTCGCCCTCGGCGGGCCGGGCGGCGAGCACGGCGAGCGCGCAGAACAGCACGGCGACGAGCAGCGGACGACGGCGGGTGAGACGCATGCCTGCGATCCTGTCCCCGCTCCGGGCCGGGCGGCGCGTTCACGTCGTACACATGGGGGAGGACACGCCCCCGGACGGATGCTTCGGCGGCCGCCGGAAGCCCGGCGACGCTGACGAGGCGTCAACGTCCGTTCGCTGCCGCGTCCCTCCGGAATCGAACTGGCGGTCAGGCGCTCCCCGGATCGGGTGCCCGATGCTCATGTGGCTGCCGTGGCCCGCGTGACTCGATGATCCTTGTAGGGCGCAAGCAACGGGCTGCAGACCGGTGTCTTGCGCATGTCCCCCACGCGTTCCGGCGCGTGGAGCGTGCGTAGTCCCACGTACGCGATGCACCTTCACAGGAGGATCTGCCATGAACGTTCTGACCGAGCTGCTCGCCGGTGTCGTCCACCTCGTGGGCTGGCTCGTCTGACGTGCCGGAGGGGGCCGTCCCGACGCTGTGCCGGGGCGGCCCCCTCGTGTGTGCGCGGGGGTCGGCTAGGACACCGCGACCAGTGTCCCCGCCTCCTCCTCCCGCAGCGCCATGTCCCGCAACGGCCCGTCGACGACACGCAGTTCCTCGTACGGTCCGCGCTGCGCCACCCGTCCCGCCTCCAGCACGATCACTTCGTCCACCGCGTCCAGCCCGGCCAGCCGGTGGGTGACGAGAACGGTGGTGCGGCCCTCGGTGGCGGCCAGCAGATCAGCCGTGAGCGCGTCCGCGGTCGGCAGGTCGAGGTGCTCGGCGGGCTCGTCCAGCACCAGCACGGGGAAGTCCGCCAGCAGGGCCCGCGCCAGGGCGAGCCGCTGCCGCTGTCCCCCGGACAGCAGCGCGCCGTGCTCGCCCACCAGCGTGTCCAGCCCGTCCGGCAGCCCGTCCACCCAGTCCAGCAACCGGGCCCGGCGGAGCGCGTCGCGCAGATCGGCCTCGGTCGCGTCCTTCCGCGCCAGCAGCAGGTTCTCCCGGACGGAGCTGTTGAACAGGTGCGCGTCCTGCGCGCACAGCCCCACCATGCGCCGTACGTCGTCCCCGTCCAGGGCGCGGGCGTCCACACCCGCGAGCGTGTAGCTGCCGGCGCCGGGGTCCAGGAACCGCAGCAGCACCTGGGCGAGCGTCGTCTTCCCGGAGCCGGAGGGACCGACCACCGCGACGCGGCGGCCCCGCTCCAGCGTCAGGTCGAGCCCGGCGAGCGCGTCCCGGTCCTGCCCGGGGTGGCGGGCGGTGAGTCCCGTGAGGGTGAGCGGGAACGGTGAGACGGGCGCCCGTCGGGGCGTCTCCGGCTCGCGTACGGGCGGCCGCGCGTCCAGCACCTCGTACACGCGCTCCGCGCTGTGGCGTGCCCGCTGCCGGTACCGCACGGCGAGGGGCATGCCGAGGACCGCCTCGAACGCGGCCAGCGGGGTGAGGACCACCACGGCCAGGGCCACGCCGTCGAGCCGCCCGGAGGTCACGCCCTGCACGCCGACGAGCGCGGCGGCCGCCACGGTCAGCCCGGAGATCAGCGCGGTGAGCCCGTCGCCGAGTCCGGTGACGGCGGCGGAGCGCGACGCGATGCGGGTCAGCACGCCGTCGGCCCGCCGCGTCCCCTCGGACCGGGCGGGCAGCGCCCCGGCGACGGTCAGCTCGGCGGTGCCGCTGAGCAGGTCGGTCACCCGGGTGGCGAGGTCGCCGCGGGCCGGGGCCAGCCGGCGCTCGGTGCGCCGCGCCACAGCGACGGTGAGCAGCGGCACGACCGCGCCCGCCAGAAGAAGCCCGGCCGCGAGCACGGCACCGGCCTCGGGCAGCAGCCACGCGGTGAAGCCGACGGACAGGGCGGACACGGCGAGGGCGGCGCCGGCCGGGAGCAGCCAGCGCAGCCAGTAGTCCTGGAGCGCGTCCACGTCGGAGACCAGCCGGGTGAGCAGGTCGCCCCGGCGGGTGCCGCGCAGTCCGGCGGGCGCGAGGCGTTCCAGCCGCCGGTAGACCGCGACCCGGGTGTCCGCCAGCATGCGCAGCACGGCGTCGTGGGACACCAGCCGCTCGGCGTAGCGGAACACGGCCCGGCCGATGCCGAAGGCGCGCGTCGCGGTGACGGCCATCATCAGGTACAGCACCGGCGGTTGTTCCGAGGCACGGGAGATGAGCCAGCCGGACGTGGCCATGAGGCCGACGGCGCTGCCCAGGGCGAGGGCGCCGAGGAGCAGCGCGAGCGTGATCCTCCCCCGCCGGGCGCCCGACAGGGCACGGACCCGGGCGAGCACACGGCCGGGAGCCGGCCCGGCGGGCGCGTCGGTGACCGGCTCGGTCGTCCCGGAGCCCGCTTCGGGCGCCGCGCCGGACGTCGCGTGTGCCTCCGTCCGGCCCGAGGCGACGGCCACGGCCTCGTCGCGAGCCTCGGGCATCGGCAGCCTGACCACACGGTCGGCGACGGCGAGCAGCGCCGGTCGGTGCACCACGAGCAGCACCGTCCGGCCCTCCGTCAGGCGCCGTACCGCCGCCACGACCTCGGCCTCCGTGGCCCCGTCGAGGGCGGCCGTCGGCTCGTCGAGCAGGAGCACGGGCCGGTCCGCGAGGAACGCGCGGGCCAGCGCGAGCCGCTGCCGCTGCCCGGCCGAGAGCCCCGCACCGTCCTCACCGAGTACGGTGCCGGCGCCGTGGGGGAGGGCGTCCACGAAGTCCAGCGCGCCCGCGTCCCGCAGCGCGCGCCGCACCGCCGCGTCGTCCGCGTCGGGGCGGGCGAGCCGGACGTTCTCCGCGATCGTCCCGGCGTACAGATGGGGCCGCTGCGGCACCCAGGCGACGCGGCGGTGCCACTCGGCCAGGCCGAGTCCGGTGAGGTCGGCCCCGCCGACGCTCACCCGGCCCGCGTCGGGACGGACGAAACCCAGCGCCGCGCTGAGCAGGGTGGATTTCCCGGACCCGCTGGGCCCGACCAGGGCGACCGTCTCACCGGGGGCGACGGTGAACGATACGTCCGTCACGGCGTCCGTGACCCGGCCGGGGTAACGGACGGTCACGTTCTGGAAGGCGAGGGGGCCCTGTGGCACCGTGCCCTGCCCCTCCGTGGGCACGGGCGTCTCGAGCACCGTGAAGATCTCCTCGGCCGCGCCGAGCCCTTCCGCGGCCGCGTGGTACTGCGTCCCCACCTGGCGCAGCGGCAGATACGCCTCCGGCGCCAGGATCAGGATGAGCAGACCCGTGTAGAGGTCCAGCTCGCCGTGGACCAGGCGCATGCCGATGGTCACGGCGACCAGCGCCACGGAGAGGGTGGCGAGCAGTTCCAGCGCGAACGAGGAGATGAAGGCGATCCGCAGCGTCCGCATGGTCGCGCGCCGGTACTCGGCGGTGATGGCGCGGATCGACTCGGCCTGTGCCTTGGCCCGCCCGAAGACCTTCAGCGTCGGCAGCCCGGCCACGACATCCAGGAAGTGCCCGGACAGCCTCGACAGCAGCAGCCACTGACGGTCCATCCGATTCTGGGTGGCCCAGCCGATCAGCACCATGAAGACGGGGATGAGCGGCAGGGTGCCGACGATGATCGCCGCCGACACCCACTCCTCCGTGACGATGCGCGCCAGCACGGCGGCCGGGACGACCACCGCGAGACCCAGCTGGGGGAGATACCGCGAGAAGTAGCCGTCGAGGGCATCGACTCCCCGGGTCGCCAGGGTGACCAGCGACCCGGTGTGCTGCCCGTCCAGCCAGCCCGGCCCGAGGGCCGTCGCCCGGTCCAGCAACCGCCCCCGCAGCTCCGACTTCACGGCGGCGCTCGCCCGGTGCGCGGCCAGCTCGGTCAGCCAGCCGACCAGGCCCCGGCCGGCCGCCGTCGCGACGAGCAGCAACAGGGGCGTGCGCAGCTCACCGGCGGGCCGGGCGTCCTGGAACGAGCCGACCACGATCTCGGCGATGAGCATGGCCTGGGTGACGACCAGCCCCGCGCCGACGGCTCCGAGGCCGACGACCGCTGCCAGGAAACCCCGGGTGGCACGCGCGTACCGGAGGAGGCGGGGGTCGATTGGTTTCACGTGAAACACACCCTCAGTGCACGAGGTCGGCGATGTGCTGGGTGCCGATCCGCTTGCGGAAGACCCAGTAGGTCCAGCCCTGGTAGAGCAGCACCAGCGGGGTGGCGACGACCGCCAGCCAGGTCATGATCTTCAGCGTGTACGGGCTGGACGAGGCGTTGGTGACGGTCAGGCTCCACTCGGGGTCCAGGGTGGAGGGCATGACGTTCGGGAACAGCGTCAGGAAGAGCATGGCCACCGCGGCCACGATGGTGACGCCGGACAGGGTGAACGCCCATCCCTCGCGTCCCGCCTGATTGGCTCCCAGGGCGGCGACCAGGGAGGCGACCGCCACACCGAACGCGACCAGGCTGGCCCCGTCGCCGCTCTCGACCTGCGTCCACAGCAGGAAGACCAGCGCCAGCACGGCGGTGACCAGACCCACCTTCAGAGCCAGCTTCCGCGCCCGCTCCCGGATGTCCCCGACCGTCTTGAGCGCCGTGAACACCGTGCCGTGGAAGGTGAACAGGGTGAGCGTGACCAGACCGCCCAGCAGGGCGTACGGGTTGAGCAGGTCCCAGACGGTGCCCACGTACTCGAAGTCGGCGTCGAGCCTGACCCCCCGCACGATGTTGCCGAAGGCGACACCCCACAGGAACGCCGGGAGCAGCGAGGTCCAGAAGATCGCCGTCTCCCAGTTGCGCTGCCAGTTCTCCTCGGGCCGCTTGGCCCGGTACTCGAAGGCGACCCCGCGGACGATCAGGCAGATCAGGATGGCGAGCAGCGGCAGGTAGAAGCCGGAGAAGAGGGTGGCGTACCACTCGGGGAAGGCGGCGAAGGTGGCGCCGCCGGCCGTGAGCAGCCAGACCTCGTTGCCGTCCCACACCGGGCCGATGGTGTTGATGAGCACCCGCTTCTCGGCCCGGTTCCGGGCCAGCAGCCGGGTGAGGACACCGACCCCGAAGTCGAAGCCCTCGAGGAAGAAGTAGCCGGTCCACAGGACGGCGATGAGGACGAACCAGACGTCGTGCAGTTCCATGACAGTGCAGCTCCCTCGGCCTAGTACGAGAAGGCCATCGGCTTGTCGGCGTCACGGACGTCGCCGCCGAGCTTCGTGGGCGGGTTGAGGTCGGAGTCGCTCAGCTCGGGCGGCCCCGCCTTGACGTACTTGACGAGCAGCCGGACCTCGATGACGGCCAGCACGGCGTAGAGCAGGGTGAAGACGGTCATCGAGGTGATGACCTCGGCCTGGGACACGCCGGGGGAGACCGCGTCCTCGGTGCGCATCACGCCGTAGACGACCCAGGGCTGACGGCCCATCTCGGTGAAGATCCAGCCCCAGGCGTTGGCGATCAGCGGGAAGGCCGTCGTCCACACCGCGGCCAGCCAGTAGAGCCGGGTCAGCCGGGATCCCAGCGGCTTCTTCAGCAGCACAAGGTGCGGCACCTCGTCCTCGCCGGTGCGGTACGCGGCCGGCAGGAAGAACTTCTTCCGGGTGAGCCACAGCCCCAGCAGGCCCACCGAGAAGGAGGCCATGCCGAAGCCGATCATCCAGCGGAAGCCCCAGTAGGCGACGGGCACGATGGGCTTGTAGTCGCCGGGCCCGAACTTCTCCTGCAGCGCCTCGTTCGTGTCGTTGATCCCGGGCACATAGGACTCGAAGTCGCTGTGGGCGAGGAAGGACAGCAGGCCGGGGATCTCCAGGGCGACCTCGTTGTGCCCCTTGTCGACGTCGCCATAGGCGAAGACGGAGAAGGGCGCGGGCTCCTCGCCGTCCCAGAGGGCCTCGGCGGCGGCCATCTTCATCGGCTGCTGCTCGTACATGACCTTGCCCAGGGTGTCGCCGCTGATCGCGGTGAACAGTCCGCCGACCGCCAGGGTCACCAGGCCGAGCCGCAGCGAGGTGCGCATCACCGGGATGTGCTTCTTGCGCATCAGGTGGAAGGCCGCGATGCCGACCATGAAGGCGCCGCCGGTGAGGAAGGCCGCCGAGAAACTGTGGAAGACCTGGTTGAGCGTGGTGTTCTGGGTGAGCACCAGCCAGAAGTCGGTGAGCTCGGCGCGGCCCTTCTCGCCGTTGATCCGGTAGCCGACCGGGTGCTGCATCCAGGAGTTGGCGGCGAGGATGAAGTACGCCGACAGCAGCGTGCCGATCGACACCATCCAGATGCAGGCCAGGTGGATCTTCTTCGGCAGCCGGTCCCAGCCGAAGATCCACAGGCCGATGAAGGTGGACTCGAAGAAGAAGGCGATCAGCGCCTCGAAGGCGAGCGGGGCGCCGAAGACGTCACCGACGAAGCGCGAGTAGTCGGACCAGTTCATCCCGAACTGGAACTCCTGCACGATGCCGGTGACGACGCCCATCGCGATGTTGATCAGGAAGAGCTTGCCCCAGAACTTCGTCGCCCTGAGGTACTTCTCCTTCTCCGTCCGCACCCAGGCGGTCTGCAGCCCGGCGACGAGGGCGGCGAGCGAGATCGTCAGGGGAACGAAGAGGAAGTGGTAGACGGTGGTGATGCCGAACTGCCATCGCGCCAGGGTCTCCGGCGCCAGAGCCAGATCCACGTCGTCGCTCCTTACTTCGCCGTGGTGCAGCAGCCGCGCGGGGCCCGCTCCATCCCCGGCCATCTCGGGAGAAACGGGATGCGCTTGTGAACGCGTTCACATTCACAAGCAATTATGACCTACTGCTTTTCCGACCTGGAAGGGGGGTCCTGTGTGACGTCAGCCCCTTCTCCGGGCAAGCCCCGACGAGGCCTCGCGGCCGGTCCCCGACGCACGGGAGCGGCCGGCGGATCAACCGTCGGCCGCTCCTCGTCCGTGCTGGTCGGGTCTGCTGTCGCCGCAGGTCAGCCCCGGGCGCGGAACTCCTCGGTGACCTTCAGGAAGATGTCGTTCGCCTCCGTCTCACCGATGGTGACCCGAACGCCCTCGCCGGGGAACGGCCGGACGACCACGCCCGCCTGCTCGCACGCCTGCGCGAACGGCACGGTGCGCTCCCCCAGCCGCAGCCACACGAAGTTGGCCTGGGTCTCGGGCACCGTCCAGCCCTGGGCGCGCAGCCCGTCCACCACCCGGTTGCGCTCGCAGACCAGGGAGCCGACCCGGCCGATCAGCTCGTCCTCGGCCCGCAGCGAGGCGACCGCCGCCTCCTGGGCGATCTGGCTCACGCCGAACGGCACCGCCGTCTTGCGCAGCGCCGCGGCCACCGGCTCGTGGGCGATGGCGAAACCGACCCGCAGCCCGGCGAGACCGTAGGCCTTGGAGAAGGTGCGCAGGACGCAGACGTTGGGCCGCTCGCGGTAGATCTCCACGCCGTCCGGCACCTCGGGGTCGCGGATGAACTCGCGGTAGGCCTCGTCCAGCACCACCAGGACGTCGCGGGGCACCCGGTCGAGGAACCGCTCCAGCTCGGCGCGGCGCACCACGGTGCCGGTCGGGTTGTTGGGGTTGCAGACGAAGATCAGCCGGGTCCGCCCGGTGATCGCGTCGGCCATCGCGTCCAGGTCGTGCACGTCGCCCTCGGTCAGCGGGACCTGGACGGACGTGGCGCCGCTGATCTGCGTGATGATCGGGTACGCCTCGAAGGAGCGCCAGGCGTAGATCACCTCGTCGCCGGGGCCCGAGGTGGCCTGCAGCAGTTGCTGGGCCACGCCGACCGAGCCGGTGCCCGTCGCCACGTGGGACGCCGGCACACCGAACCGCTCGGCCAGCTCGGCCGTGAGGGCGGTGCAGGCCATGTCCGGGTAGCGGTTGAAGGAGGAGGCGGCGGCCGTCACCGTCTCCATCACGCCCGGCAGCGGCGGGTAGGGGTTCTCGTTGGAGGACAGCTTGTACGCCACCGGCCCGTCGGCCGCCGCGGGCTTGCCCGGCTTGTAGGTGGGGATCCCCTCCAGCTCGGCGCGCAGCTTGGGGCTCGTCTCGCTCACCGCAGTCCTCCTCGCGAAGACCGGCGGCCCATGACCGCCGCCGACATCCAATACTGCTCACCTTATGAGGATTCGGCCTCGCTGCGTACAGGGGCGACGACCGGGCCTTCCTCCTCCTGCGTCACATGGACAACACGGGAAACATCGCTCGTACGGGTACGAAGGGCGTGCGGGTCAGGGGCGCGCCGCACATATATCTATGCGCCGGTGGTTCGCGCCGTGGCGCGCGTCACCCGTGCAGGTGAGTTGAGACCTCTTCGCAACATCGCACCCTCGCCAGGCACGCGTGCACGGACACGTCAGGGACTGGCATTGAACCGTTCAACACCCATGGTTTCCATGGTGATCGATGCGAAATGATCATGCAGAAACGTGCCTGTCAACGCATGCATATGCGTCCGCCCTACCCCACCGTATGAGCCCTACTATCGGCTCGCCATGACAGCAGCAGGGAAGCACCAGGTGAGCCGCGCGGAAACCTCACGCCGAGGCAGCCGGCCGGGTCGAGCGGGCATCAGGGACGTGGCCGCCGCCGCCGGAGTCTCCATCACGACCGTCTCCGACGCCCTCAACGGCAAGGGCCGGCTCCCGGACGCCACCCGGCGCCACGTCCGCGAGGTGGCCGACAGACTGGGGTACCGCCCCTCGGCCGCCGCCCGTACGCTCCGCACCGGGAAGTCCGGACTCATCGGCCTGACCGTGACGACATACGGGGATGAACCTTTCACCTTCACCGAGTTCGCGTACTTCGCCGAGATGGCGCGGGCTGCCACGTCCGCCGCGCTCGCCCGCGGCTACGCCCTCGTCATCCTGCCCGCGACCTCGCGTCACGACGTGTGGTCCAACGTGGCCCTGGACGGCACGGTGGTGATCGACCCCTCCGACCACGACCCGGTGGTCAGCGAGCTGGTCCGCCAGGGCTTACCCGTGGTCTCCGACGGCCGCCCGGCCGGCTCCCTGCCGGTCACGGCCTGGGTCGACAACGACCACGAGGCCGCCGTGCTCGGCATCCTCGACCACCTCGCCGACGCCGGCGCCCGTCGCATCGGCCTGCTGACCGGCACCACCACCGACACGTACACCCACCTGTCGACCACCGCGTACCTGCGCTGGTGCGAGCGGATGGGGCAGGACCCGGTGTACGAGGCGTACCCGGCGCACGACCCGTGCGCGGGCGCCGTCGCCGCCGACCGGCTGCTCGCCCGCCCGGACCGCCCCGACGCGGTCTACGGCCTCTTCGACCCCAACGGCACGGATCTGCTCGCCGCAGCTCGCCGCTACGGGCTGCGCGTGCCGGAGGACCTGCTCATCGTCTGCTGCAGCGAGTCCACGGTGTACGCCAACACCGAGCCGCCCGTCACCACACTCTCCCTGAAACCCCGCCGCATCGGCACGGCGGTGGTGCAGCTGCTGATCGACGCCATCGAGGGCGTCGACTCGGACCAGCCGGTCGAGCAGGTGATACCGACCGAGCTGATCGTGCGCAGGTCGTCGCAGCGCCGGCCGCCCCGCACGACGGTCAGCCCGCCGAGGTCGCCGCAGGGCACATGAACACCCGGGGGCGCGAAGGCCGGAGGGCCAGGGAGGAGGCCCCGCTTCCGGAGGGGTGAGGCGAGGCGGAACCCGGCCCGCTCAGGGCTCCCGGGGAAGACGGACCGGCCGTCCTGCGGAACGGTCCGGTCGACGGAGGCGGGCTCGGGGATGCGCGCCCCCGGGGGGGGGGCGACACGCGGAGTGCGCGCCGCAGGAATGACGAGGGGACGAACCGGAAGCAGGACGACGGCCTCGGGCGGCGGGACCGGCCCAGAAGCGGAATCCGGACCACCGGCCGGGCACCGGGCGAACCCCGGTCGGACGTTCGTGGAGCGTCCGGGGGACGCCCGGGCGTCGGTGTCGAACACCATTCGACAGGCCGGAGACCCCCGCAAACGGGGCGAAAACCCCGATGAACCGGAGTCCTGTTCTGATTCACCACCCCTGGGTCATCACACGGCGCGATCCGCATTCCTATGATGGGCCCACGACACCGCGGGCCGCTGCGACCAGGCAGTCCGACGCGGTGCAGATGCGGCGCGATGGTGGAGGGGTCGATGACTCAGGGGGCCGGTCAGGGACCCGAGGTAGAGCGGACGGCGACGTTGCGCGACTTCCGGGTGCCCGCGTACGTCCACGAGACCGGTCCGTACGTCCACAGCAGCACCCACCCCGGTGACGTCGTCCCGCCGGCCGAGGAGGCGTACCCGGAGGGGTACACGCCGACCCAGCGGGACCTCCCCGTCATCAACCGGGGTGACACGGTCCAGGTGACCGTCGACCCCGTGACCGCGCCCGCCCCGCAGCCCGCCACCGGCAAGGGCCCGCTGTACGTGGTCGGCGACGTCCACGGCTATCTGGACGAGCTGGTGGCCGCCCTCCAGGAGCAGGGACTCATCGACTCCGCGGGCAACTGGTGCGCCGGCACCGCGCGCCTGTGGTTCCTCGGCGACTTCACCGACCGCGGTCCGGACGGCATCGGCGTCATCGACCTGGTGATGCGGCTGTCCGCCGAGGCCGCCGCGGCCGGCGGGTACTGCAAGGCCCTCATGGGCAACCACGAGCTGCTGCTGCTCGGCGCGAAGCGGTTCGGCGACACGCCCGTCAACTCCGGCGCGGGCACCGCCACCTTCCAGGCCGCCTGGCTGCTGAACGGCGGCCAGAAGACCGACATGGACCGCCTCCAGGACCACCACCTGCAGTGGATGGCACGCCTCGACGCCGTCGAGGAGGTCGACGGCCATCTGCTGCTGCACTCCGACACCACCGCCTACCTCGACTACGGCCGTTCGATCGAAGAGGTCAACGACACGGTCCGCGAGACCCTCACCCGCAACGACGCCGACGAGGTCTGGGACCTGTTCCGCAAGTTCACCAAGCGGTTCTCCTTCCGGGACGAGGGCGGCGCCGACGCGGTGCGTTCCCTGCTCGATACGTACGGCGGCACCCGGGTCGTTCACGGCCACAGCCCGATCCCGTATCTGCTGGGCGAGGTCGGCTCCGAGGACGGCGAGGACGACGGCGGCCCCACGGTGGCCGAACCGCACGTGTACGCCGACGGACTCGCCATCGCGATGGACGGCGGTGTGACGATGGCAGGAAAACTGCTGGTACGGAAGTTGCCGTTGACCAACTGAGGGGTGCGCGGGCCCTGTTGAGACGCCCCTCGGCCGCATCCCGGGGACGGCAATTTCCGCAGACCCCCTGTCACCGCGCGCCGTCACCGCTCTACCATCGGCTTATCCGTAGCAGGCTCCCCTCCGTTTCTGCCCGACGGCTCGTCAGCATGCCGAGCCCCAAGCCCTACGGAGCATCGGGGGATGCACATGAACAGCGTTCCGCAGCACCTGCTGAGCGAGGACCGCCAGGACTACGAGCGGATTCTCGATGAGGCGCTGCGCTCCGCACCACACAACCCGGAGCTGGCCGCGGTGGGACAGCGGCTCAACTCGGAGCAACTGCGCACGATGGCGCTCAGCGCCACCGCGCTCATCAGCGCGGCCGCGGCCACCGAGTACCAGCACTACGTGAAGGTCCGCGAGGAGGCCCGCAGGCCGCCCACGGTCGACCCGTCCGTGCGCGACGCGGGCACCGGTGAGCCGGGCGCCGGCGGCGCGGCGGGATTCGCCGCGTCGATGGGCGAGATGGCCGAGGCCGCCGGAGCGGGGGTGGCGGCGGTCGTCGCCGTCCTGGCGCCGGTCCTGGCCGGGACCGCCGCCGCGATATTCCTGCTCGTCGGCTTCGTGCTGCGGACGCTCGATTCCGAGAACGAGTTCGCCGGGACGATGCTGACCACCGGCTGGGTGTTCGGCGCGGTCACGGCGGTCGCCATCCTCGTCGCCGGAGCGGGCCTCCTGCTCACCGCGCTGCGCAACAAGCCCTCGGCGCTCGGGGGGACGTACCGCGAACTCGACGAGGAGGTCGCCCAGGCCAGGGACGCCTGGCGCGAGGCGCTGCTGGAGCGGGGCATCGTGCCGTTCCTGCGGGAGGCGCTCGCCGACCCGACGGGGGCCACGGCGCTGCAGCACACGGCGCCGAACGCCCCGACCAGCCGCATCCCGCACCTGGGGTACGACCGGCCGGGCTTCTCCAGCCCCGACGACGGGAGGCACCGGGGCACCCGCCCCAGCTACTCCAGCCCGGACTACTCGAGCCCGGACTTCGGAGGTCCGGAACACCAGCCGGAATAGCCGACACGGCAGCGCGACGGGGCGCACGCCGGACGGCCGGCGTACGTCCCGGGGCCGGGGCGTCAGAGGATGCCCGCCCCGCGCGCCGCCTTGATCCACTGCGGGAACTCCGACAGCAGCCGGTCGTACAGCTCCGCGTCAGGGACCATGCTGATGTCGTCGACGGAGAAGAAGCCGACGTTGTCCACGCGCCGCCCGGGCAGCGTGTCGAACCGCTCCAGCACGCCGTAGTTGGCGTGCCCGAGTCCCACGAACTGCCAGAACACGGGCTCCTCGACGGCCTCACGCAGCTGCGTCTCGATCTCGGCGTTGCGGTAGACGCCGCCGTCGGAGAAGAACAGCACGAGCGTGGGGGCGGACGTCGGGTTCTCCCGTACGTACGCGCGCACCTCCGCGATGACCTTCTGCTCCTCGTTCTGGATGCCCACGTCGCGCATGTCGGCCTGGCTCGGGTCGAGGCCCCTCTTGCGCTTGCGCCGGAACAGGGAGATCTCCCCCACGCGGACGTGCAGCCGCAGCCACTCGGGAAGCTCCCCGAGCCGCAGGTCCGGCAGCCGGGCGGGGTGGGTGGCGAACGTCCAGGCCTGCATCTCCCCGTCGTCGTCCAGCTGTGCGGCGACCGCCGCCATCCGCTCGACGACGTCGGCGACGACGCCCTTGGAGTACAGGAAGGACATCGACCCGGAGGCGTCCAGCACGAGGATCACGCGCGCGGTGACGTCGGCGGCCCCGTGCTTGCGCAGACTGACCGCGACCTGCTCCTTGCGCAGCGACAGCCGCTTGCGCATGTCGACGGGCAGCTGCTCCTCGCCCTTGCTGAGGCGGGTGGCGCCGGACGGGGGCGGCGCCGGGGCGGCCGGTGGAGGGAGCAGCGGCACGGCGACGAGGGGCGCCTGGGCAGGGTCGTCGACGGTGATGCCGAAGTCCGTGGCGAGTCCGGCGAGGCCGGAGGCGTACCCCTGGCCGACCGCGCGGAACCTCCAGGCGCCCTGCCTCCGGTACAGCTCGCCGCCGATGAACGCGGTCTCGGACCCGGCCGCCATGTCGAAGCGGGCGATCGGGGCGCCCGAGGCGGCGTCCAGCAGCCGCAGCACCAGTCCGGGCGCCTGCCCGAACGTCCCGCCGTCGGCCGACGCCCCGAGCACGATCCGCTCGACGGCCGGCTCCACCGAACGCAGGTCCACCTCGACGGTGTCGGTGGCGGTCCCGTCGGCATGCTGCTTGCCCAGGTACCGCACGGCCCCGGAGGCGTGCCGCGGCTGGTTGTAGAACACGAAGTCCCCGTCGTCACGCACCCGCCCCACCGACGTCAGCAACAGGGCCGACGCGTCGATGTCGGGCACCCCGGGCCCCGCCGCCCATACGAGCTCGGCCCGCACCACGGGCGCCTCGACGGAACAGTTGGACCCCTTGCTCATCGCCCACACAGCCATGGCCCCAGTCTGCCCACACCCGCCGATTTCCACGAGGTGACCCACGGGTGCCGCCCCGGCACGTCGTGCAACCGGGACCGGCAGTCCCCCCACCCCGGCCGTCGGGTCACTCACGGCGTCCTACGATGCGTCAGTCCTCCGGGCGCCTCCCGGTCACCTGTACAGCAAGGAAGCTCGATGCGCCTGTCCAGCCAGCTCGGGAGGGCCGCCGTCGGCGTGGTGGCGCTGTCTCTCCTCGCCGGGTGCGCAGGGGAGAGCGACGCGGGCGGGGCGCCGGAACGGACTCCGGAGAGGCCGACCTCCTGGATCGACCTGCCGGTGAAGGCCGACGCGCGGAACGTCGTCCACACGGACGCCGACGACCGGCCGCACGCGGTCCGGATCACGGTCAGGGGCCTGGTCCGGGGCACCGAGGAGGACATGCGCGGGGACCGTGTGGACGAGGGGCTGAAGGGGACGGTTCCCCACTACCTCACCTTCGAGGTCACCAACACCAGCCCGAGGACGATCCCCGACGCCTTCATGGTGGACAGCGATCTCCTCCTCATCGGCACCGACTGGGAACACGGGCAAGAGGTCCACGTCAGTGGCGGGAGGCCGGGGGGCGTCGATCTGCCGTGCGCGAATCTCCCGCCGGAGACACTGGCGCCCGGCGCCTCCTACGAGACCTGCGTGACCTACGCACTGCCCGAGGGCGTCGGCGTGCTGTCGGTGATGCACTACGCCGGCGGCTACCTCGACGAGACGGGCGCCGTCGCGGTCTGGCCCGTCGACGGCGGCCTGGAGACAGTGTCCGCCGGGCTTGCGGAGCCAGGGGACGTCATCCCCGTCCGGCACGACGCCGACGCGGACGGCATCCTCGAATTGCCGGCCACGCTGGTGTCCGTACGCCGGGGCAGCACGGCAGACCTCAAGGGCCCGGATCTCCCGCTCACCGCGGAGGAGCGGCACGGCGTGCCGTACTACGTCTCGGTCACCTACACCAACACCGGTACGTCGGACCTCTACAACGACCAGTCCGGTCGCATTCGCCTCCTCACGCAGCACGGTCGGCAGATCCCGGAGAAGAGCCACAGTTTCGTGGACTCGGAGGTCCCCGGCTGCCCTTCCGACTGGATGTTCGCGACTGTCCCGACGGGCGAAAGCGTCACGCAGTGCAGCATTCACGTGGTGACGGGCCAGGCTGAGAAGCCGTTCGCGGTGGGTTTCGACCAGGCGGAGCGGGCGGGTCTGGTGGTCTGGAGAGCCGACGTGCTCTGAGCCGCCGGCAGGGCGGCGGTGCCGACATCCGTGTGGCCGCCGGCACCGCCTCACCTCCGTCAGTCCGCGATGGGCAGGTACACGCGGTTGCCCGCCTCCGCGAACTCGCGGGACTTCTGGGCCATGCCCTCCTCGATCTCCGTGCGGCTTCCGCCGTGCTCGCGGCGGATGTCCTGGGAGATCTTCATCGAGCAGAACTTCGGACCGCACATGGAGCAGAAGTGCGCCGTCTTCGCCGGCTCCGCCGGGAGGGTCTCGTCGTGGAACTCACGGGCCGTGTCCGGGTCGAGGGCCAGGTTGAACTGGTCCTCCCACCGGAACTCGAAGCGCGCGTCGGACAGCGCGTCGTCCCACTCCTGGGCGCCCGGATGCCCCTTGGCGAGGTCGGCCGCATGGGCCGCGATCTTGTAGGTGATCACGCCGGTCTTCACATCGTCCCGGTTGGGCAGCCCCAGGTGCTCCTTCGGCGTGACGTAGCAGAGCATGGCCGTGCCCCACCAGGCGATCATCGCTGCGCCGATGCCCGAGGTGATGTGGTCGTACGCGGGCGCGACGTCCGTCGTGAGCGGGCCGAGCGTGTAGAACGGCGCCTCCTCGCAGATCTCCTGCTGGAGGTCGATGTTCTCCTTGATCTTGTGCATCGGGACGTGTCCCGGGCCCTCGATCATGGTCTGCACGTCGTGCCGCTTGGCGATCCGGTTCAGTTCGCCCAGCGTGCGCAGCTCCGCGAACTGCGCCTCGTCGTTGGCGTCCGCGATGGACCCCGGCCGCAGACCGTCGCCGAGCGAGTACGTCACGTCGTACGCGGCGAGGATCTCGCACAGCTCCTCGAAGTGCTCGTACAGGAACGACTCCTTGTGGTGCGCCAGGCACCACGCCGCCATGATCGACCCGCCGCGCGAGACGATGCCCGTCTTGCGGTTGGCGGTGAGCGGCACGTACGCGAGCCGGACGCCCGCGTGGACCGTCATGTAGTCCACACCCTGCTCGGCCTGCTCGATGACCGTGTCCTTGTAGATCTCCCAGGTCAGCTCCTCGGCCTTGCCGTCGACCTTCTCCAGCGCCTGGTAGAGCGGCACGGTGCCGATGGGGACGGGGGAGTTGCGCAGGACCCACTCGCGGGTGGTGTGGATGTTGCGGCCGGTGGAGAGGTCCATGACCGTGTCGGCGCCCCAGCGGGTCGCCCAGGTCATCTTCTCCACCTCCTCCTCGATGGAGGACGTGACCGCCGAGTTGCCGATGTTGGCGTTGACCTTCACCAGGAACCGCTTGCCGATGATCATCGGCTCGCTCTCCGGGTGGTTGACGTTGGCCGGCAGCACCGCGCGGCCCGCTGCGATCTCCTCGCGGACCACCTCGGGGGAGACGTTCTCCCGGATCGCCACGAATTCCATCTCGGGCGTGATCTCGCCCCGGCGCGCGTACGCGAGCTGCGTGACGGCCTTCCCCTCACGGCCCCGGCGCGGCAGTCGCGGCCGGCCGGGGAAGACCGCGTCGAGGTTGCGCAGTCCCCCGCGCGGCGAGGTGTGCTTGATCCCGTCGTCCTCAGGACGGACGGGACGGCCCGCGTACTCCTCGGTGTCGCCGCGGGCGACGATCCAGTTCTCGCGCAGCGGGGCCAGTCCCCGGCGGACGTCGGTGTCGACGAGTGGATCGGTGTACGGGCCCGATGTGTCGTACAGAGTGACCGACTGCCCGTTGGTGAGGTGCACCTGACGGACCGGCACCCGCAGGCCGGGGCGGCTGCCCTCGACGTACGCCTTGTGCCAGCCGATGGACTTCCCGGCCTCCGCGGCCTCCGACGTCTCCGTCGGGTTCTGCGTGGAGGCAGGCGTGCGTGCGTCCTTGTTGGTCATGAGACCTACTCCCTACGCCGGCATTACCCGGTAACAGGTTCGGCGGTCGACGCAGCGGCTTCCGTCTGCCGACGCCCCGTGTGAAACATCACCCGCTGTCGGTGATGTTTCACGTGGAACATCGCTGGGACGGAGGTCAGCGCCCTCTCAGCCCGGTGCTCCGAGCTCCCGCGTGTACAAAAGGTGCCTCCACGCTAGCGTCATTTCTGGCGCGCTGAACAGAGGGCCCCCTTCCTTCTTGCGATGATCGGTCGGTGACCTCGAACTCTCCGCCTCCGTTCCCGCCGTCCGAGCCACCGCACGGTGCCGACGCCCAGCCCGGGCACGGCCCCGGGCAGTGGCATGGGCACGGTCCCGGGCCGGGACGCACGGGATCGCACGAACACACCGGTTCGCACCGGGACTCGGCCACGTCAGGGACGCCAGGTGACACCCCGCCCACGACGACGGGGCACGACCGTGGGCGCAGCCACGGTCATGCTCCGGTCCCCAGCCATGGGCACAGCCACAGTCACGGTCCGGCCGCCCCCGTCTCCCGCCATCTCCGCAAGGTCATCGCCGCGGTCCTCATCCCCTTCACCGCGGCGGTCCTCGTCGGCCTGGCCGTGCTGTGGCCGGGCGGCGCTCCCGCCCACGAACGCACCGGCGTCGGCTTCGACCGGCAGACGCAGCAGGGCACGGTCACCGAGGTGGTCGCGGTGGACTGCGCCTCCGCGAACCCTTCGGCCGGCGTCCCGACCGGTGACACCTCCACCGCCGAAGGGTCCTCGGCCCAGCAGCAGGCGAACGGCACCTGCAAGAAGGCGACGATCCGGGTCGACACCGGCAAGGACAAGGGCCGGACGTTCACCGAGATCGTGCAGCCGGACCAGTCGCGGCAGCTGAGCCAGGGCCAGGGGGTCGTCGTCGCCTACGAGCCCTCGGCGCCGGAGGACCTCCAGTACTCGGTCGCCGATGTGAACCGCCGCTTCCCGCTGGCACTGCTGGCCGGTGTCTTCGCGCTCGCCGTGGTGGCCGTGGGCCGGCTGCGGGGCGTGATGGCGCTGGTCGCGCTGGCGGTCAGCTTCCTGGTGCTCAACTTCTTCATCCTGCCGGCGATCCTGCAGGGCTCGAACCCGCTGGTCGTGGCGGTCGTGGGAGCGAGCCTGATCATGCTGCTCGCGCTGTACCTCTGTCACGGGCTGTCGGCCCGCACCTCGGTGGCGGTGCTCGGCACCCTGGTCTCGCTGCTGCTGATCGGCATCCTGGGATCGGTGTTCATCGACTGGTCGGCCCTTACCGGCAACACCGACGACAACACCGGCCTGATCCACGGTCTCTATCCCGACATCGACATGAGCGGCCTGTTGCTCGCGGGTGTCATCATCGGCTCGCTCGGCGTCCTGGACGACGTGACGGTCACCCAGACGTCGGCCGTGTGGGAACTGCACGAGGCCAACCCGACGATGGGCCGCCGCGCGCTGTACCGCGCGGGCATCCGCATCGGCCGCGACCACATCGCGTCCGTGGTCAACACCCTCGTCCTCGCCTACGCGGGCGCCGCGCTGCCGCTGCTGCTGCTGTTCTCCGTGGCGCAGAGCGGTGTGGGAACGGTCGCCAACAGCGAACTGGTCGCGGAGGAGATCGTGCGCACGCTGATCGGCTCGATCGGCCTGGTGGCCTCGGTACCGGTGACCACGGCCCTGGCCGCGCTGGTCGTGTCGGCGGACCGCCCGGCGGACCGTACCCCGGTGCCCGGGCAGACGGCGGCGCACGACCAGGCCGTCGGCCATGCGCCGGGTCCCCGGCCGACCATGGCGCGCGGCGGACGCGGTCGCCGCCGCAAACGCTGACCCAGCCACAGGTGCGGGCGCCGGGGCTCACTGAAGTGCTACGCCACCGGCCCACCCGGTCGGCTCAACGCGTCAGCCGGCGCTCTGCTCCGCGAGGATGCGGTCGAGCGCGTCGTCGAGGTGGGCGTCGAAGTCGGCGAGCGCCCCTTCCTGCCCCAGCGGCACCAGCTTGTCGGTGCGGTCGAGGAAGGCCACGAGCGGGGCGGTCGACGAGCGGAACAGCGCCTGGTCGCTCCCGACCTGGAGCCGGATCAGCACCTCGCCCAGGGTGTCGGGGTCTACCGGCGCGACCCGCACATCGCCCTCGCCGCAGGGCCTGCCCACGCCGTCGACCAGCAGCTCTCTGCCGAACGCCCACGTCACCGGGGCGTCCCCGGGAAGATGGAAGGTCAGCCGCACCGCGTAGGGATCGCAGGTGTCATAACGCAGCTCCACCGGAATGCGGAAGGAAAGCTCTTCCGACACGAGAAAGCTCATCATGACCTCTGCCTGTACGGATTCGCGCATCGCCTACCCCGTCATTCGCCGCGGACTGGCCGGACATGGCCCCTGGCACCAAAGGGAATCTTGCTGAACGTACACAGCAGATCACAAGGAGTGAGTTTTCAGATACTGATAGACAGCGCCAGCGAGCCCAGCAGGCAGCGCATTTCGGCCTGCAGCCGCTGGATCGTCGGGAGGAGACGGTCGGCCTGGTGCACGGGCAATGAGACGGCCACGGAGGCCGCCGCGGCGCCGACCCTGAGAGGGATCGCGGCGCACACCGTCCCCAGCGCGTACTCCTGACGCTCGATCACCACGTCGGTCTCCCGAGCGCGTTCAAGGCGCCGCAGGAGGCTCGCGGCGTCGCGCACCGTGTAGGGGGTGGCCGGGCGCACCGGGTAGCGGTCGAGGTGGTCGCGCCGGGCCGCGTCGTCCAGCTGCGCGAGCAGACACTGGCCGAGGGCGTGTGCGTGGGCGGTCTCCCGGAAGTCGGCCCACTCCTCGACGGCCGGGCTGGCCGGGGTGTCGGCGACGCCGATCAGGCCGATCTCGCCGTCGCGGTAGACCGCGTAGTAGACGGGGACGCCCACCGCGTCCCGCCAGCGGGCGAGGGTGTCGGTCACCGTGCTGCGACGTTTCTGCTGGGCTCCGCTGCTGCTGAGCCGCTCGGCGGCGTCCCCGAGGAAGAACAGCCCGCGGTCGCGCCGCAGATAGCCCTCGTGCACCAGGGTGCGCAGCAGGTGGTAGGCCGTGGGAAGCGCCAGTCCGGTCTCCCGGGCGAGCTGCTTGGCGGGGGCGCCGTGCTCGTGCGCGGCGACGGTCTCCAGCAGGCGCATGGCGCGCTGGACCGAACCGATGAGGGTCGCGCCGGGAGCCGACGTGTGCGGCGCCGGCGAACGGGGCTGCGGGGGGACCGCGGTCCGTGGGGCGGGGGCGGTGCCAGTCGTGGCCAAGGGTCACTCCCGTAACGCGAGGGGGCAGCCCGTGCGGGAAACACGGGTGGTGGGGTCGCCGCTCGCGGGGACCTGCCCCGCGTCGAGTTCCGGACTCTAACCGTCCGTCACCGCACGCAGGAGGCCCTGCGCGGAAACTTCCCCCACCCGAGGGAACCGGCGTGTCCCGTTACCGCCCCGCCGGTTCCCGCCGGCTCACCAGTCGCGCGACGAGGAACTCGCCGTGAACTTGCGCACCACGTAGATCAGTCCGCCGACCAGGGCGACGAAGACCAGCGCCTTGAAGAGCAGGCCGATGACGAAACCGACCACGCTCGCTATCAGGCCGCCGAACACCACCAGGGCGATGACCGGCACGGCGATCCACTTCACCCACCACGGCAGTCCCGTGAAGATCTCTCGCATGGCCTCGTCCTTACCTCTCCGCCCGCTGCCTGCCGGGTCGTGTCGATGATGTCCGCTCTCGATGCTAGGGCTGCCCAGGGTCGGACGGGGGCCTCGGATCCCTTGTCCTCCCCTGACCCGTCCCCTAGGGAACCCCGAGTCACTGCCTCAGCTCTCCGGCGGAGAGAACACCACCAGGACCCGCAGGTCCTCGCTGATGTGGTGGAACTTGTGCGGCACCCCGGCCGGCACGTAGACGACGCTGCCGCGTGCCACCTCGGTGGTCTCCGTGCCGACGGTGATCGAGGCGCGGCCGCTGACCACGAAGTACACCTCGTCCTGGCCGTGCGGCTGCTGCGGGTCCTGGGCACCCGCGTCCAGGGCGTAGAGACCGACCGACATGTTCCGTTCCCGCAGGAACTGCAGGTACGCCCCGTCGTTCGCGGCGCGTTCCGCTTCGAGTTCGTCCAGCCTGAATGCCTTCACGGGTCCCGCCCCTGCCCTCACTGCCCGGTCACGATGCTGTCTGTCACGATCAGACACATGAAGAATTTCCTAGTCAAGACGATCGCCAACGCGGGAGCACTCGCCGTCGCGGTCTGGCTCCTCGACAAGATCACGCTGACCGGGGACAGCACCGGCAAGGAGATAGGCACGCTCCTCCTGGTCGCGCTGATCTTCGGCGTGGTGAACTTCCTGGTCAAGCCGGTGGTCAAGCTGCTGAGCCTGCCCCTGCTCATCCTGACCCTGGGCCTGTTCACCCTGGTGGTGAACGCCCTGATGCTGCTGCTCACCTCCTGGCTCGCCGACCAGCTCGACCTGAGCTTCCACGTGGAGGGCTTCTGGACGGCCGTCCTGGGCGGTCTGATCGTCTCCGTGGTCTCCTGGGCCCTGAACGTGATCCTGCCCGACGGGGACTGACCACCATGACCTACCGCGTCTGCTTCGTGTGCACCGGCAACATCTGCCGCTCTCCGATGGCCGAGTTCGTCTTCCGCGCCCGCGTGGCGGAGGCCGGTCTCGAGGACCTGGTCGAGGTCGACAGCGCCGGTACCGGCGGCTGGCACGAGGGCGAGGGCGCGGACCCCCGCACCGTCACCGTGCTGCGGGAGAACGGCTACGAGGCCGAGCACACGGCCCGGCAGTTCGACCCGTCCTGGTTCGGCCGGCTGGATCTGGTCGTCGCCCTGGACGCCGGCCATCTCAGGGCGCTGCGCCGCCTCGCCCCCACGGAACGGGACGCGGAGAAGGTCCGGCTGCTGCGGTCGTACGACCCGGCGGCCGGTGACGATCTCGACGTGCCCGACCCGTACTACGGGGGTCCCGAGGGTTTCGACGCGTGTCTTGAGATGGTGGAGGCGGCGAGCCACGGACTGCTCGCCGCGGTACGTGAGCGGGTGGAAGGACGGGCGGCATGAACGACGCGACCAGGGGCACGGGCGGACCGGGCGACGGCACTCGTGCGGTGCGGGCCGGGCTGCCCGAACCGGTGAAGCACGAGCCGACCCTGCCCGGGCCGGTGTTCGCGGCCCACTTCCATCTGCCGGGCGACCCCACCGGCCCGTACACCTACGGCCGGGACGAGAACCCGACATGGACGCTGCTGGAGCGGGCCGTGGGCGAGCTGGAGGCCCCGGGGCGGGACGGCGTCGAGACGCTCGTGTTCGCCTCGGGCATGGCCGCCATCTCCGCGGTGCTGTTCTCGCAGCTCCGCGCGGGGGACGCGGTCGTCCTGCCCGACGACGGTTACCAGGCGCTGCCGCTGGCGCGCGCCCAGCTGGAGGCGTACGGCATCGAGGTGCGCACCGCGCCCACCGGCGGCGACGCCCAGCTGGAGGTGCTGGACGGTGCGAAGCTGCTGTGGATCGAGACGCCCTCGAACCCCGGACTCGACGTGTGCGACGTGCGGCGGCTCGCCGAAGCGGCCCACGCGCGGGGGGCCCTGGTCGCCGTCGACAACACCCTGGCGACGCCGCTGGGCCAGCGTCCGCTGGAACTCGGCGCGGACTTCGCGGTGGCCAGCGGCACCAAGCAGCTGACCGGCCACGGCGACGTGCTCCTCGGGTACGTCACCGGCCGCGACGCCGAGGCGATGGCCGCGGTGCGGCGCTGGCGCAAGATCACCGGTGCCATTCCGGGGCCGATGGAGGCGTGGCTCGCGCACCGGTCGATCGCCACGCTGCAACTACGGGTGGAGCGGCAGAACGCGACGGCGATGCGGCTCGCGGAGGCACTGCGGGAGCGGACGGAGGTCACGGGTCTGCGGTACCCGGGACTGCCGGACGACCCGTCGCACAAGATCGCGTCGCAGCAGATGCGCCGCTACGGGTGCGTCGTGTCCTTCACGCTGCCGTCCCGCGAGCGGGCGGACCGCTTCCTCGAGGCCCTGCGGCTCGTGGACGATGCGACGAGCTTCGGCGGCGTGCGGTCCACGGCGGAGCGGCGCGGCCGCTGGGGCGGGGACGCGGTTCCGGAAGGCTTCGTCCGCTTCTCCGTCGGCGCCGAGGACCCGGAGGACCTGATCGCGGACGTGCTGCGGGCGCTGGACGCGACCGCGGGCTGACCTGCGGACATCCGACCTACGACACCCTCTGCGGACGGTCCGAGCCTCCCCCCTCGTGGCTCGGACCGTCCTCGGTTCTGCGCGCGAAGAACCGCGCGACTCAGGCTAGTTGACTCACTGTCAGTGTCCAATCACAGTAGCGACAGCGACCTATCGACAAATTTATAGTTGGTTCCGTCCGTTCTGCGGCGGGCCGACGAGAGAGGGGTGCGTGCCGTGGATCTGGCCTTGCTGCGGACCTTCGTGACCGTGCACCGGGCCGGTTCCTTCACGCGCGCGGCGGCCCTGCTGGGCCTCTCGCAGCCGGCCGTCACCTCACAGATCAGGACCTTGGAACGGCAGGTCGGACGGCCCTTGTTCCTGCGGCAGGCGCGCGGGGTGACGCCGACGACGATCGGCGACGAGCTCGCCCACAAGGCGGCGCCGCACCTCGACGCGCTGGTGGAGATAGCCGAGTCCAGGCTGGAGGAGGACTCCTCCTTACGCACCCTGCATCTGGCCGGGCCTCCCGAGTTCACCGCCGAGCGAGCACTGCCCGCGCTCACGGAGCTGACCGGCGAGGACGGCCACGGCTTCGCGCTCCGCGCCTCCTTCGGCACCGCCGACGAGGTCCTCGAAGGGCTCGCCGCCGGCCACCACGACCTGGCCATAAGCACCGTCCGCCCACGCGGCGCGCTGCTCTCGGCAACCGCGCTCTGCGACGAGGAGCACGTGCTGGTCGCCGCGCCCGGCTGGGCCGAGCGGATCGGCGCGGCGACGCTCCGCCGGGACGGCCCGGCCGCCCTCGAGCGGGTTCCGGTCGTGGAGGTGCACGAGTCGTTGCCCTTCGTCGCCCGCTACTGGGCCTCCGTGTTCGACTCCCGCCCGGTCTGTCCCGGCACGGTGATCGTCCCGGACCTGCGCGCCGTGCTGGCATGCGCCACCGCGGGGGCGGGCCTCGCCGTGCTGCCGCGTTACCTGTGCGCGGGCGCACTGGAGCGCGGCGACGTGCTGGCCCTGTACGAGCCCACGGTGCCTCCGCTGCGCACCTACTTCCTGGCCGTCCGCACCGGCACGCTGGCGATGCCGCACATCGCACGGGCCCATGAATGGCTGGAGCGGGCGGCCGTCGCTTGGTGCTGAAGGAGGTGGGGCGGCGCGGTGTCCCGGCGGCCGGAGCAAGGGCGCCCGGCGATGTTTCACGTGGAACCGGCTGGGCCACATTTCCCCCATGACCGTCCGACCCGTGGTCAAGCGCACCGCCCGAGCCGTTCTCCTGGACGGCGATCACCTGATCCTGATCAAGCGCACCAAACCCGGTGTGGACCCGTACTGGGTCACCCCCGGCGGCGGGGTCGATCCGGAGGACGCGACCGTCGTCCACGCCCTGCACCGCGAGGTGTACGAGGAGCTCGGCGCCAAGATCACCGACGTGGTGCCGTGCTTCGTGGACACCGTGGAGCACATCGGCGAGGACGAGGGTTCCACCGGTGTGAAGGTGCAGCACTTCTTCGTCTGCCGTCTGGAGTCCATGGACCCGTCCCTGCGGCACGGCCCGGAGGTCGAGGAACCCGCCGGAGAGTACGAGATCGTGCGCGTGCCGTTCACCCGGGTCGGCATCGCCTCCGTGCACCTCGTCCCGCTGTCCCTGCGGCACTACCTCGACGGCAACATCGAAGGGGTGCGCGCCCTGCACGCCTCCGACCTGGGCTGATCCGAGCCCGAAACGGGATGGCCAAAAGCACGTACGCATCTGCGGAAACAGGTGGACGCCGAAGGCTCCGGTCGGACAGCCTGACCTGCGTGCCGACACCTTCTCTCGACGCCCTGCCCATCCGCCGTCTGACGCTCCGCGATCTCACCGCCTGCGCCGACCTGTCCGAGGACCGGGGGTGGCCCCGGGAGGAGCACAAGTGGGGACTCCTGCTCGCGGCCGGACGCGGCCACGGGGTCGACGCCCCCGACGGGGGTCTGGCGGCCGCCTGCGTCGTCACCGAGTACGGACCCCGGGAGCGGCCCTCCTTGGCTGCCGTGGGCATGGTCCTCGTCGCGGAACGCCATTCCCGTCAGGGCCTCGGGCGCCGGCTGATGCGCCATGTCCTCGAGGAGGCGGGCACCACTCCCCTCACCCTGCACGCCACGCCTCTCGGACGGCCGCTGTACGAAGAGCTCGGTTTCAAGGTCACCGGGCAGGCCGAGATGGTGCGCGGCCTCTTCGTCCCGTCAGGCCGGCCGGACGTCCTGACCCGCACGGCCACCGCCGACGACCTCCCCGCGCTCCTGCGGCTGGACGAAGAGGTCTTCGGCATGGACCGGACCCACATCGTGACCCGCCTGCCCGCCTTCGCGGACCAGCTGCGGGTGGCCGAGGAAGACGGCCGGATCATCGGCTACGCCGCCGCATGGCCCAACATGCACACCCACGTCGTGGGCCCGTTGATCGCCCGGGACACCGCGACCGCCCAGGCGCTCATCGCCTCCCTGGCCGCCCACACCAACCGTCCGCTGCGTACCGACATCGACGTCCGCCACCGCGAGCTGCTCGACTGGGTGAAGGCGCGAGGCCTCGCACCGGTCGCGTTCAACGCCGTGATGACGCACGGCATCACGGAACTTCCCGGCGACTGGAGCCGGCGGTTCGCCCCGGTGACGGTGGCGGCCTCCTGACGGCACGCAGACGGCGACGCCGGTCCCCTGTGCTGTGCGGGACGGGCGTCGCCGTGCGGTGCTCCGTATCCACGTGCTGTGCGTTGTACGGCTGTCCTGTGCGTCGTCCGGGGCGTGGCGCCCCTCCGTCGTCAGGCGAGGGACTCCACGGCGGCGGTGGCGAAGCCGTGGTCCTGCTCCGGGGCGCCGCCGCCGACGCCGACGGCGCCGATCAGCCGGCCGTCACGCCGTACGGGCACGCCGCCGGCGATGAAGAGCAGCGGCCGGTCGAGGGCGGTGGGCAGGGTGTGGAAGAGACCACCGGGCTGCACGGCGTCCACCAGGTCGGCGGTGGGCGAGTTCAGCTGCAACGCGGTGTAGGCCTTGCGCGTACTGGTCTCGCCGGAGATCAGCACGGCCCGGTCGTCCCGGCGGAAGGCGAGCAGGTGCCCGCCCGCGTCGAGGACGGTCACGCTGACGGTGACACCGGCCTTCTCGGCGGCCTCGACCGCGGTGGTGACGAGGGCTTCGGCGTCCGCGGTGGTCAGCGGGGCGACGGCGGTGGTGGTCATGAGGTGGTTCTCCTTGCGGTGGGTGCGGTGTCCGTCGTGACGGACGGGAGGGGGAACGGTGGGCGCGGGGACGGCCCTGGCCCCGCGCCCGGAGGCGCCGCGGTTCAGTGCGTGGCGACGGTCGGCCGCTCCGCGGTGACCGTGCCGGCGGGCGGTGTGCCGGCCGCCCGCTCGCGGCGCTCGAGGCCGGCCGAGAGGACGGCGAGCGCCAGGGCGGCCGCGGCGAGGACGGCGCCGACCCAGTTGGGGGCGGTGTAGCCGAGTCCGGCGGCGATCACGAGGCCGCCCAGCCAGGCGGACAGCGCGTTGCCCAGGTTGAAGGCGCCGATGTTGAGTGCCGAGGCCAGGGTGGGCGCGCCGTGCGCGTGGTCCAGGACCCGCTTCTGCAGCGGGGGAACGGTGGCGAAGCCGAGTGCGCCGACGAGGGCGATGGTGACGGCCGCGGCGATCTTGTTGTGGGCGGTCAGGGTGAACAGCGCCAGGACGACCGCGAGTGCGCCGAGGGACACGTACAGCATCGGCATCAGGGCACGGTCGGCGTACTTGCCGCCGACGAGGTTGCCGCCGACCATGCCGAGGCCGAACAGCACCAGCAGCCAGGTGACGGAGCCGTCGGCGAAGCCCGCGACGTGCGTCATCATCGGCGCGATGTACGTGATCGCGGCGAAGACGCCGCCGAAGCCGAGCACGGTCATCGCCATGGCGAGCAGGACCTGCACGTTCTTCAGGGCGGCCAGTTCGTGGCGCAGCCGCACGCCCTCGGGCTTCGGCATGTCGGGCACCAGCTTGGCGACGCCCAGCAGGCCGACCACGCCGAGCGCGGCGACGATGCCGAAGGTGACGCGCCAGCCGAGGGACTGGCCGACCAGGGTGCCCAGCGGCACGCCGACGACGTTGGCGACGGTGAGACCGGTGAACATCAGGGAGATGGCGCCGGCCCGCTTGTCGGGGGCGACCAGATCGGCGGCGACGACGGAACCGATGCCGAAGAAGGCGCCGTGGGCCAGCGACGCGACCACCCGTCCGGTCAGCATGAGGCCGAAGCTGGGAGCCAGCGCCGAGAGCAGGTTCCCGACGACGAAGAGGCCCATCAGCAGCATCAGCATGCGCTTCCGGGAGATCTTGGTGCCGAGCACGGTCATCAGGGGGGCGCCGAACATGACACCCAGGGCGTAGCCGGTCACCAGGTAACCGGCGGTGGGGATGGAGACACCGAAGTCGTCCGCGACCTCGGGCAGCAAGCCCATGATCACGAATTCGGTGGTGCCGATCCCGAAGGCCCCTATCGCGAGGGCCAGAAGCGCGAGAGGCATGAGGGAACAGACCTTCCAGAGATTGCGGTAGCACTTAACGAGTCCCGACAATAATTGCAGACGCGGGATATTTGCAAGCGCGGGATATTGCATCGGTGGTCTACCCTTGGTGTCAGACGCTGCTGGACGGAGGAATCACCCCATGACAGCCACAGATCCCGCACTCACCGCCCTTGCTCAGGGCTGGTGCGCTCTCTCGCTGCTGCACGGGAAGATCGAGGCCCACATCGAGCGCGTCCTGCAGGCCCGGCACGATCTGAGCGTGCGGGAGTACTCCCTGCTCGACGTGTTGAGCCGACAGCACACCGGCGAGGGCGGCCATCTGCAGATGAAGCAGGTCGCCGACGCGGTCGTGCTCAGCCAGAGCGCCACCACCCGGCTGGTCACCCGCCTCGAGGACCGAGGCCTGCTGGAGCGGTACCTCTGCCCCACTGACCGGCGCGGCATCTACACCGACGTCACCGGGGCCGGCCTCAAGCTGCTGGAGGAGGCGCGGCCCACCAACGACACCGCGCTGCGCGAGGCGCTCGACGAGGCAGCGAAGAACCCCGAACTCGCCCCGCTGGTCCGCGCCGTGGAGACGCTGAAGGCGCCGGTGCCCGCATAAGGTGCGGGCATGGGAGATCTTGAGATACGGCCCGCGACCACCGACGACGTCCCAGCGATCGTCGCCATGCTGGCGGACGACCCGCTGGGCACGCAGCGCGAGTCTCCGGACGACCTCACGCCCTACCTGACCGCGATGGAACGGCTGCGTGCCGACCCGAACCAGCATCTTGTCGTCGCCGTCCGAGGAGAGCGGGTCGTCGGGACGCTCCAGCTCACGATCGTTCCGGGACTGTCCCGGCGCGGCGCCACGCGCTCGGTCGTCGAGGGCGTACGCATCCACGCGGACGAACGCGGCAGCGGTCTGGGCAGCCTGATGATGGAGTGGGCGATCGACACCTCCCGCCGCGAGGGCTGCCATCTGGTTCAGCTGACCTCGGACAACACCCGCACCGACGCCCACCGCTTCTACGAGCGGCTGGGCTTCACGGCGTCGCACGTGGGCTTCAAGCTGACGCTGTGAGAAAAGTGGCCGTGTTTCACGTGAAACACGGCCACTCGCGTACGTCGGGAGCCCCTCGGGCTACGGGAGGCCCCGCCACCCCTCCGCGTCCACGCCGCCGGGCAACGGAGCGCCCTCCTCGTACGGCTGCCGGGTGAACACGAACGAGCCCAGGTCGAGGTGGCTGACCGTGCCGTCCGGGCGTCGCACGGGCTGCAGCACCTCCCCGGCGTAGTAGCCCTCGAGCCCTACCCAGCCGCCGTCACCGTCCGGACGGAAACGCGAGCGTCGTCCCTTCCCGGAGAGGGGTTCCAGCGCGAGCAGCCCGTCGGCCGACAGCCTCAGCCCGAAGGCGTACGTCCCCCAGTACCACTGGCCCACCAGGTCGAGCACGGCGGAATCGGCCTTGCGGAGCGGCCGCCAGGGCGCGGGGACGCGCGGTTCCGCCTCCGCGACGATCCGCACCAGGTCCGCGGCGACGGTGAACGGCGCGGGTCCGGAGGTGCAGTTGGCGAGGACCACGGCGCCGACGTCGTCCGCAAGGCTCATCGTCAGGCAGGCCAGGAACCCCGGGAGCGAGCCGGTGTGCCCGACGAACGCCCTGCCCTGCTGATGGCGCAACTCCAGCCCCAGGCCGTAGGCGTATCCGTCGGCCACGTCCGCCGCCTCGGCCGGCGCCGCCGGCGTCCTCATCTCCCGCACCGACTCGGCGCTCAGCACCCGCTCGTCCCCTGCGGCCAGCAAGGCAGCGAAGCGTGCCAGGTCGCCGGTGGTGGACCACAACTGCCCGGCAGGAGCCATCACACCCAGGTTCTCCAAGGGCTCGGGCTGCATCACGTCGGCCCACGGATGTACGGCCCAGCCGCCCGCGTGCGGCGCCACGGGTTCCACGGTGGTGCGGTGCAGCCCCAGAGGGTCGAGCACCTCGCGCCGCAGGACGTCCGCCCAGGGCGCCCCGCGCAGCTTCTCGACGAGCGCACCCAGGAGCGCGTAGCCGGGATTCGAGTAGTGGAAGCGCCGCCCCACCGGGTGCACCAAGGGGCGCTCACCGAGGACGTCGGCGAGTCCGGGACGCAGGGAGCCGGGGGTCCGCTCCCACCAGGGGCCGGGCGTCTCGGCGGCCAGTCCGGCGCGGTGCGCCAGCAGGTCGACGACGGTCACCTCGCCCACACCGGTGCCGGGCAGATGCTTCTCCAACGGGTCGGCGAGGTCGAGCAGGCCCGCGTCCCTCAGCCGCAGTACCAGGACGGCGGTGAAGGTCTTGGTGATCGAACCGATCCGGTACTGGACGTCGCCGTCCGGGACCTCGCCCTCCACCGAGGTCCGGGCCCCGCTCCACACGGCCCTCCCGTCCCGCACGACGGCCGCGACGAGCGACGGCGCCCGCCCTTCCCGCTGCGCGACGGCGATCCGGTGCAGCAGCGCCCGCCGGGTACCGGGCAGCAGTTCTTCCTGAGGTGACGTCATGCCACCAGTTCAGCAGGTGAGTCGGGCCGACATGCCCGCGGTGTGACGGGGCGCCTCAGGTCTGAGCCATGTCCACGAACCGCGAGTAGTGGCCCTGGAAGGCGACCGTGATGGTGGCCGTCGGGCCGTTACGGTGCTTGGCGACGATCAGGTCGGCCTCGCCCGCGCGCGGGGATTCCTTCTCGTACGCGTCCTCGCGGTGCAGCAGGATGACCATGTCGGCGTCCTGCTCGATGGAGCCCGACTCACGCAGGTCGGAGACCATCGGCTTCTTGTCCGTGCGCTGCTCGGGACCACGGTTCAGCTGGGAGAGCGCGATGACCGGGATCTCCAGCTCCTTGGCGAGCAGCTTGAGGTTACGGGACATGTCCGAAACCTCCTGCTGACGGCTCTCGGCACGCTTGGAGCCGCCCGACTGCATCAGCTGGAGATAGTCGATGACCACCAGCTTCAGGTCGTTGCGCTGCTTCAGCCGCCTGCACTTGGCCCGGATCTCCATCATCGACAGGTTCGGCGAGTCGTCGATGTACAGAGGGGCGGCCGAGACGTCCGGCATCCGCCGGGCCAGGCGGGTCCAGTCCTCGTCGGTCATGGTGCCGGACCGCATGTGGTGCAGGGCGACGCGGGCCTCCGCGGACAGCAGACGCATCGCGATCTCGTTGCGGCCCATCTCGAGCGAGAAGATGACGCTGGGCAGGTTGTTCTTGATGGAGGCGGCTCGCGCGAAGTCCAGCGCGAGCGTCGACTTGCCCATCGCGGGACGCGCGGCGATGACGATCATCTGACCGGGGTGCAGTCCGTTGGTGAGCGAGTCGAAGTCGGTGAACCCGGTGGGCACACCCGTCATCTCGCCGCTGCGCGACCCGATCGCCTCGATCTCGTCGAGGGCGCCCTCCATGATGTCGCCGAGCGGCAGGTAGTCCTCGCTGGTGCGCTGCTCGGTGACGGCGTAGATCTCCGCCTGGGCGCGGTTGACGATCTCGTCGACGTCGTCGTCGGCCGCGTATCCCATCTGGGTGATACGGGTGCCCGCCTCGACCAGGCGGCGCAGCACCGCCCGCTCGTGCACGATCTCCGCGTAGTACGCGGCGTTGGCCGCCGTGGGCACCATCTGCACGAGGGTGTGCAGGTACGACGCCCCGCCCACCTTGTTGATCTCGCCGCGCTTGGTCAGCTCCGCGGCGATGGTGATCGGGTCGGCCGGCTCGCCCTTGGCGTAGACGTCGAGGATGGCGGTGTAGATCGTCTCGTGGGCCGGCTTGTAGAAGTCGTGACCCTTGAGGATCTCGACGACGTCGGCGATGGCGTCCTTGGACAGCAGCATGCCGCCCAGCACGGACTGCTCCGCCTCCAGGTCCTGGGGCGGCACCCGCTCGAAGGCGGAGCCCCCGCCGTCCCATACGCCCCGGTCCGGGCCGCGGTCGTGCTGCTCGTCGCGTCCTCTGCCGTGCTCGCCCGTACGGCGGGAGGCGGGCAGACGATCACTGGGACCGCTGTCGGCCCACGGGTCGTCCAAGGGCTCGGAAATGCTCACCGAGCCACCTCCTCCCGTCCGCCGGAGCGGATCTCGCCGTGCCTCTCAGTTCTACGGCACGACACTGACAAATAAGGGGCCCAGCTCCGCTTGGCGGACGCCGGTTTTGTGACGTTTCCAGAACCGGTGGACGGAGCAGGTGCCGGACCACCGTAGGCCCGTCGGCACCGTCAGCCAATCTGGTTATCCACAGGCCGTGTGGACGACGAGCCCAGAGCTGTGGAGAACTCTGCGAAACCTGTGCACGAGGCGGTGGACAGCGCTGTGAACAAGCCCGTGAACGCCCTGTGAAGAAGCTCCTGACCTGGCGGTTTGCCATCCACGGGCTGTGCAGAAGAAAAACTTCCCCACGGGGATCACAATCCGTTCGACAGGTGTACGCAACCCCACACCCAGAGCCACAAAGTAAGGGGCACAAACTGCTGACATCTCTTACCTGTGGATGATTAGATTGGTGCACATGACACAGGCCCCCGCGCGCCCCAAGGCCGCCCGCCGTCGGCACGACCGAGAGATCGTCATGCTGGCCGTCCCGGCCTTCGGCGCCCTCGTCGCCGAGCCCCTGTTCGTGATGGCGGACAGCGCCATCGTCGGCCATCTCGGCACGCCACAGCTCGCCGGACTCGGCGTCGCGTCGGCCCTCCTGGTGACCTCGGTGAGCATCTTCGTCTTCCTCGCCTACGCCACCACGGCGGCCGTCGCCCGGCGGGTGGGCGCCGGTGACCTCCCCGCCGCCATCCGTCAGGGCATGGACGGCATCTGGCTGGCGCTGCTGCTCGGCGCCGCCGTCATGGCCCTCGTCCTCCCGACGGCGCCCGCGCTCGTGGACCTCTTCGGCGCCTCAGAGACCGCCGCCCCGTACGCCGTCACGTATCTGCGGATCTCGTCGCTCGGCATCCCGGCCATGCTGATCGTGCTCGCGGCGACCGGAGTGCTCCGCGGACTCCAGAACACCCGGACCCCGCTCTATGTGGCGGTCGCCGGCTTCGTCGCCAACGGCATCCTCAACGTCGTCCTGGTCTACGGCGCCGGTCTCGGTATCGCCGGGTCCGCCTGGGGCACCGTGATCGCTCAATGCGGCATGGCCGCGGTCTATCTGGCCGTGGTGCTGCGCGGCGCTCGCAAGCACGAGGCGTCCCTGCGACCCGACGCCGCCGGTATCCGGGCGTCGGCCCAGGCGGGCGCTCCGCTTCTGGTAAGGACGCTCTCGCTGCGGGCGATCCTGATGATCGCGACGGCGGTCGCCGCCCGGCTGGGCGACTCCGACATCGCGGCCCACCAGATCATCCTCTCCCTGTGGAGCCTGCTCGCCTTCGCCCTCGACGCCATCGCCATCGCGGGACAGGCCATCATTGGGCGCTATCTCGGAGCCGGTGACGCGCAGGGAGCGCGGGACGCGTGCCGCCGCATGGTCGAATGGGGCATGGCCGTCGGTGTCGTCCTGGGCGTGCTGGTCGTACTGGCGCGGCCGGTGTTCCTGCCGCTCTTCACCAGCGACTCCGCCGTGAAGGAAGCGGCGCTGCCTGCGCTGATCATCGTGGCGCTGTCCCAGCCGATCTGCGGCATCGTCTTCGTGCTGGACGGTGTCCTGATGGGCGCGGGCGACGGACCGTACCTGGCCTGGGCCATGCTCGTGACCCTCGCCGTCTTCACCCCGGCAGCCCTGCTGGTGCCCGTCCTCGGGGGCGGGCTCACCGCACTGTGGGCCACGATGACGCTGATGATGGCCGTGCGGATGCTGACGTTGTGGCTGCGTTCCCGCTCCGGCCGCTGGGTCGTGACAGGCGCGGCACGCTGACCGTTTCACGTGAAACACCGCACTGCTCGTGAGCACCGCGCTCATGCCGGTGACAAGTGAAGCGTTCCTGTGAGGAACAGCGATGGGGGCCGCACCCTGACGGATGCGGCCCCCATGCTCACTGCTTCAGCGAGCGCTGCCCTCAGGCGGCGACGACCTCGATGTTGACCGTGGCGGCAACCTCGGGGTGCAGACGCACCGACGTCTCGTGGGCGCCCAGCGTCTTGATCGGCGAACCGAGCTCGATGCGGCGCTTGTCGACCTCGGGGCCACCGGACGCCTTGATCGCCGAAGCGATGTCGGCCGGGGTGACGGAACCGAAGAGACGGCCGGCATCGCCCGAGCGGACGGCCAGGCGGACCTTGACGCCCTCGAGCTGGGCCTTCACCTGGTTGGCCTGCTCGATGGTGTGGATCTCGTGGATCTTGCGAGCACGACGGATCTGCTCGACGTCCTTCTCGCCACCCTTGGTCCAGCGGATCGCGAGCTTCCGCGGGATCAGGTAGTTGCGAGCGTAGCCGTCCTTGACGTCGACGACGTCGCCCGCGGCACCGAGGCCGGAGACCTCGTGGGTAAGGATGATCTTCATGAGTGGGTCACCCTTCCCTTATCGCGCGGTGGAGGTGTAGGGCAGCAGCGCCATCTCACGGCTGTTCTTCACGGCCGTGGCGACGTCACGCTGGTGCTGCGTGCAGTTGCCGGTCACGCGGCGGGCACGGATCTTGCCGCGGTCGGAAATGAACTTCCGCAGCATGTTCGTGTCCTTGTAGTCCACGTACGTGACCTTGTCCTTGCAGAATGCGCAGACCTTCTTCTTCGGCTTGCGCACAGGCGGCTTCGCCATGGTGATTCTCCTGTGTGATCAAGAAGTGTGGGTACGGCCCGCCCTAGAAGGGGGGCTCGTCCGAGTAGCCGCCGCCGCTGCCGCTGCCGCCGGAGCCACCGCCCCAGCCACCGCCACCGCCCTGCTGGCCACCGGCGGGAGCACCGGTCGCCCACGGGTCGTCGGCAGGAGCGCCGCCGCCCTGCTGGCCGCCGCCGGGGCCGCCGCCCCAGCCGCCGCCCTGCTGGCCGCCGCCACCGCCGCCGCCGTAGCCGCCCTGGCCGCCGCGGCCGGTGGTCTTGGTGACCTTGGCCGTGGCGTTGCGCAGGCTGGCGCCGACTTCCTCGACGTCCAGCTCGTAGACCGTGCGCTTGACGCCCTCACGGTCCTCGTAGGACCGCTGCTTCAGCCGGCCCTGCACGATGACGCGCATGCCTCGCTGGAGCGACTCGGCGACGTTCTCCGCCGCCTGACGCCAGACGGAGCAGGTCAGGAACAGGCTCTCGCCGTCCTTCCACTCGTTCGTCTGACGGTCGAAGGTGCGGGGGGTCGACGCGACACGGAACTTCGCGACGGCCGCACCGGACGGGGTGAAGCGCAGCTCGGGGTCGTCGACAAGATTGCCGACGACCGTGATGACGGTCTCGCCTGCCATGGGGGAACCTCTCGGCGGGTTTGCTGCTGGCTGCTTGTGCTGCTACTCGGATCCCGGGATCAGCTGAGCGGAGCTCAGTGGGTCTCGGGACGGAGGACCTTGGTCCGGAGGACCGACTCGTTCAGGTTCATCTGGCGGTCGAGCTCCTTGACGACCGCAGGCTCGGCCTGCAGGTCGATGACCGAGTAGATGCCCTCGGGCTTCTTCTTGATCTCGTACGAGAGACGACGACGGCCCCAGGTGTCGACCTTCTCGACCTTTCCGCCGCCGTCACGGACGACAGAGAGGAAGTTCTCGATCAGCGGGGAGACAGCGCGCTCCTCGAGATCGGGGTCGAGGATGACCATCACCTCGTAGTGACGCATGTGGAACCCACCTCCTTTGGACTCAGCGGCCACGGTCGTTCCGTGGCAGGAGGGTCGTGATGCGTTGCGCAACGTTGCCTGTCAGTAGAACAGCCGCCACTGACAACGGGGTCGGGCGGCGGGCTTCCGGGCCGGACGGAGGGGCCGTGGCCTTCTCCTGCTCCCGCCTGGCTCTGTCCGGACAGACACCGGTGCAGACGCTACAGAGTACCCGCACAGCGGCTTCCGGTTGAAATCCGGCCGTGAGGACCGTCAATCTGGACACATCGGGTGTGTACGGCGCTACGATGCGCCGCCCTTCGCAGGAGGTGCCCATGGCACAGGCAATGCGACCCAACACCGCCGGCGGACTCTTCGCCACCGACGGCAAGCCCCATCCGCTCCAGGACACCCTGCTCGCGGTGACCCTGGTGCTGGGGCTCACCGCCTTCATCTCGGCGCAGTTCCACCACCTGCACCTGCTCAGCTCCTGGACCGGCCTGGCCGGCATCCTCGCCGGGGCGTACGGCCAGTGGATCTCCGTCACGACGCGCGAGCGTTTCGGGCTGATCCTGGGCCTCGGCCTGGCCGCGGTCGGTTTCTTCCTGGGCATGGCGCACGGCGGACTCTTCGGCGGAGTCGTCGACTGACGTCGCCACCACCCGCCCCTTCCCCGCCCTTCCACACATCGTCGTACGCCCCGGCCGACCGCCGGCCGGGGCGAAGGTCCCGTGCGCCCAGACGGGCCACACCCGGGGCGCAGTAGGCTTCGCGCGAGAGCCGGAGCCCCTGAACCCATGGGGACACACCAGCCCGAGGAGCGCCCCGAATGAGCCTGACCCTGAGGACCATCAGTCGCGAGCAGCATCTGGCATACATCCAGAGCCTGCCGTCGGCGAGCCACATGCAGGTCCCGGCCTGGGCAGACGTGAAGGCGGAGTGGCGCTCGGAGAACCTCGGCTGGTTCGACGACCGCACCGGCGAGATGGTCGGCGCGGGTCTGGTGCTCTACCGGCAGCTGCCCAAGATCAAGCGTTACCTCGCCTATCTGCCCGAGGGCCCGGTCATCAACTGGTTCGCGCCGAACCTCCAGGAGTGGATCGAGCCGATGCTCGCCCACCTGAAGCAGCAGGGCGCCTTCTCCGTGAAGATGGGCCCGCCGGTGATCATCCGCCGCTGGGAGGCTCCGACCATCAAGCGGGGCATCCAGGACCAGGACGTCAAGCGCCTGCGAGACCTGGAGGCCGACTTCATCGAGCCCCGCGCCTTCGAGGTCGCCGACAAGCTGCGCCGCATGGGCTGGCAGCAGGGCGAGGACGGCGGCGCCGGCTTCGGCGACGTCCAGCCGCGCTACGTCTACCAGGTGCCGCTGGCGAACCGCTCGCTCGAAGAGGTCCACAAGAACTTCAACCAGCTGTGGCGCCGCAACATCAAGAAGGCGGAGAAGGCCGGCGTCGAGGTCGTCCAGGGCGGCTACGAGGACCTGGCCGAGTGGCAGCGGCTGTACGAGATCACCGCCGTGCGCGACCACTTCCGGCCGCGCCCGCTGTCGTACTTCCAGCGGATGTGGACGGCCCTCAACACCGAGGACCCCAACCGTATGCGGTTGTACTTCGCCCGGCACAACGGCGTGAACCTGTCCGCGGCGACCATGCTGATCGTCGGCGGGCACGTCTGGTACTCCTACGGTGCCTCCGACAACATCGGCCGTGAGGTCCGCCCCTCGAACGCGATGCAGTGGCGGATGCTGCGCGACGCCTACGCGCTCGGCGCCACCGTCTACGACCTCCGCGGCATCTCCGACTCGCTGGACGAGACCGACCACCTCTTCGGCCTGATCCAGTTCAAGGTCGGCACCGGCGGGCAGGCGGCCGAGTACCTCGGCGAGTGGGACTTCCCGCTCAACAAGCTGCTCCACAAGGCGCTCGACATGTACATGTCCCGTCGCTGATCCGCGCTTCCGTATCCGTCTTCGTAGCCCGACGGCTTCACCGCCCCATACCTCTGCTACACCGCAGCCACGAGAAAGGTTCCAGGTCCGGCCATGGCGCTCACGCTCTACGTCGACACCGCGCGCTGGCGGGCGCATCACAAGCACGTGCAGGAGCAGTTCCCGGGGCTCGTCCCCGTCTGCAAGGGCAACGGCTACGGCTTCGGCCACGAGCGTCTCGCCGAGGAGGCCACACGGCTGGGCACGGACGTCCTGGCCGTCGGAACGACGTACGAGGCCGCACGGATCAAGGACTGGTTCGGCGGTGACCTGCTGGTGCTGACGCCGTACCGGCGGGGTGAGGAGCCGGTGCCGCTGCCCGACCGGGTCATCCGCTCGGTGTCGTCGGTCGACGGCGTGTACGGCCTGGTCGGCGCCCGCGTCGTCATCGAGGTGATGTCCTCGATGAAGCGGCACGGCATCAGCGAGCAGGACCTGCCCCAACTGCATGCCGCGATAGAGAACGTCCGGCTGGAGGGCTTCGCCATCCACCTCCCGCTGGACCGCACCGACGGTTCCGACGCCGTCGAGGAGGTCATCGGCTGGATGGACCGGCTGCGGGCGGCCCGTCTGCCGCTGCACACGATGTTCGTCAGCCACCTCAAGGCCGACGAGCTGGCCCGCCTCCAGCAGCAGTTCCCGCAGACCCGTTTCCGCGCCCGCATCGGCACCCGGCTCTGGCTGGGGGACCACGAGGCCACCGAGTACCGCGGCGCGGTCCTGGACGTCACCCGGGTCGCCAAGGGGGACCGGTTCGGCTACCGGCAGCAGAAGGCCGCCTCGGACGGCTACCTGGTGGTCGTGGCGGGCGGAACGTCCCACGGGGTGGGGCTGGAGTCCCCCAAGGCCCTGCACGGCGTCATGCCGCGCGCCAAGGGCGTCGCCCGGGCGGGCCTCGCGACCGTCAACCGGAACCTCTCGCCCTTCGTGTGGGCCGGCAAGCAGCGCTGGTTCGCCGAGCCGCCGCACATGCAGGTGTCCATCCTGTTCGTGCCGTCCGACGCCCCGGAGCCCCAGGTCGGCGAGGAACTGGTGGCCCATCTGCGGCACACCACGACCCAGTTCGACCGGCTCGTCGACCGCTGAGACGACACCGGACCCCATCACGGAGGGCCGTGCACGGACGTTCCGTGCACGGCCCTTCGCGTGGCCCGGAGGGCGCCTCCCGGTGGTTCGCTCAGAGCGAACCGCCGGCCTGCGTCCTGCCCCATTCGACCTGAGGCGCCTCGAAGTGGGCCGCGTGCCGCGCGGGACGCGCCGCGGGGCCGAGCACGAAGACGTCGTCGGCGCCGTCCAGCACACCACCTGAGGGGTCGTCATCGCCGGAGCGGCGCACCGGGTCCCGCTCCGGCATCAGGATGTCGCGGACGACCATGACGCAGAGGAAGAGCGTCCCCGCCAGGTGCGCACCGATGGCCCAGTGGTAGCCGTCGGTGGGCAGGCCCTTGTGGGCGTCCCCGCTGGTCGTGTACGCGAGGTACATCCAGATGCCCAGGAAGTACGCCACCTCGCAGGCCTGCCAGATCAGGAAGTCACGCCACTTGGGCCGGGCCAGCGCCGCGAGGGGCACCAGCCACAGCACGTACTGCGGCGAGTAGACCTTGTTGGTGAGGATGAACGCCGCGACGATCAGGAAGGCCAGCTGGGCGAAGCGCGGCCGGCGGGGCGCCGTGAGCGTCAGGGCCGCCACGCCCACGCAGCACAGCAGCATCAGCAGCGTCGCAAGCGTGTTCACCGTCTCGGTGGCGATCGGGTCGTCCGAGTTCTGCGCCAGGATCAGCCAGAAGGACCCGAAGTCGACGCCGCGTTCCTGGCTGAACGTGTAGAACTTCGACCAACCGTCGAAGGCGAACAACATGACCGGCCCGTTCACGACGATCCAGGCGACGGCGGCCCCGCCGAGCGCCGTGCAGTACTGCCGCCACCGGCCCGCGCGCCAGCACAGCACGAGCAAGGGTCCGAGGAGCAGTACGGGATAGAGCTTGGCGGCCGTGGCGAGGCCCAGCAGGACCCCGAAGGCGAGGGCCCGGCCCCGCGACCACATCAGCATCGCGGCGGCCGTCAGAGCAACCGCCAGCAGGTCCCAGTTGATGGTGGCGGTCAGCGCGAAGGCCGGGGCGAGAGCGACGAACAGTCCGTCCCAGGGCCGCCGGGCATGGGTGCGCGTCACGCACACGGCGATGACGGCCGCGCACGCCATGAGCATCCCGGCGTTGACCATCCAGTACCACTGCTCCTGGTGCTGGATGCTGCCGCTGCCCGGGGTGAGCCAGGCCGCGACCTCCATGAACACGCCCGTCAGGACCGGGTACTCCAGGTACTCCATGTCCCCGGGAAGCCGGTCGAAGTACGGCACCAGCCCGTCGGCGAAGCCGCGCCCCTGGTACAGGTGCGGAATGTCCGAGTAGCAGGCGTGCGTGTACTGCGAACTGGCGCCGAAGAACCAGGCGCCGTTGTAGCAGGGCGCCTTCTGCACCAGCCCGAGGGCGAACACACCGATCGCCACGAGCGCGATCACCCGCACCGGGGTCCACCAGGATCTGCCGAGCAGGGCACGCCGCCCGATCGGTCCCCCGATCAGCTCGCTGCCGGCCGCTGCGACCCGGTCCTCCTCCGTCGGCCGCACCGGGTCCGGCTCGTGGACGCTCGTCGTTTTTCCACTGGGCATGCCGCACATCCTGCCGTACCTGTCCGGTGATACGGCGAGGGCCGCCGTACCCATCGGGTACGGCGGCCCATGTTTCACGTGAAACACCCACATCGGGCGGTGGGGACGGCTCAGCCGCCGGTGCCTCCGAACAAGCCGCCGCCGTTGCCGCCGCCCCGGGAGTCTCCGGGGTCCTCGCTTTCGGTGGGATCGGGCGACGTGGTCACGCCTCCGTCGGTGCCTCCGTTGTCACCACCGCCGTTTCCTGTCCCGCCGTCGTCCTCCTCCTCGTCCCGGCAACGGAAGTCGAAGGGACCGCAGGTCTCGGTCTCCGTGGGCGGGGGCGAGGTGGTCACCGTCTCGGACGGCGTCGGCTCCTCGGACGGCGTCGCCTCCTCGGTCTCCGTCTCGGTCGGAGTCGGCGACGGTGCGCCGACGCCGTCGGCGATCTCGCCGATCTTCTCGGCCTTGGGGAAACCGGGGTCGGACTCGCCCTTCAGCGCGATCTTCATGAACTCGGTCCACACCTCGGTGGGGATGTCACCACCGTGGATCGAGTCCTTGCCCGCCGTGCCGTTCATGGAGAGGAGCTTGTGACTCTTGGGGTCCTCACGGAACATCGCGACCGCGGTCGACAGCTGCTGGGTGTAGCCGACGAACCAGGCGGACTTGTTCTCGTCCGTGGTACCCGTCTTGCCGGCCGCCCGGCGCCCCAGCTCCTTGGCGTGCTGGGCCGTACCGTTCTCGATCACGTTCTCGAGCACGTCGGTGACGTTGTTCGCCACCTTCTCGGGCATCGCCTGCTTGACCCGCGGCTTCTCGAAGCCGGGCAGCTCCGAGCCCCGGTACTTGACCTCGGTCACCGAGTAGGGGTCGGCCTGCTTGCCCGACGCCGCGAACGTCGCGTACGAGTCCGCCATACGGATCGCGCTGGGCGTGGACGTACCGAGGGCGAACGAGGCGTTGAGGCCGGCGAAGCTGTCCTTGAGGATGCCGGACTTCTGTGCGACGTCCGCCACCTTCTTCATCCCGACGTCCATGCCGAGCTGCACGAACGGGGTGTTGACGGACTGCTCCATCGCCTTCCGCAGGCTGATGTAGCCCCACGGCTTGTCGCTCTCGTTCTCCTGGAAGAACGGCGTGTTGTCCTTCTTGAGGACGTAGGAGCCGTCGTTGTTCAGGATCTTCAGGTGGTCGTTGCCGTTGTACTTACTGGCCGGCGAGACGCCCACACCGTTGGTCTTGTACGTGCCGTGCTGCATCGCGGCGGCGAGCACGAAGGGCTTCCACGTCGAACCGACCGGGACACCGGAGGTGTCGGCGTTGTTGACGAAGTGGCCGTTCTCGAACCCGGGGCCGCCGTACAGGGCGACGATCGCGCCGTCCTTGGGCTTCACCGTGGCCGCGCCGAACTGGACGTGCTGGTCCTTCTCGCGCTTCGGGTCGATGTTCTCCTTCTCGACCTTCTTCACGGCCTTGGCCAGCGCCTCGACCTTGTCCTTCTCGAAGGTCGTGTAGATCTGGTAACCACCCTGGTCGAACTGCGCCTCGGTGATCTCCGAGTTCTTCAGGACGAACCGCTTGGCCGTGTCGACCAGGTAGCTGACCTGGCCGGTCATGCCCTTGGTGGCCTTGCGGCCCTGAGGCAGCGGGTACCTCTTGATCGCCTGCTGGTACTCGGCGGCCGAGAGGTGCTCGTCGTTGTGCATCTGCTCGAGGATCCAGGACCAGCGCTCCTCGGAACGCTTCCGGTTGGCCTCGGGGGAGGCCGAGCTGTCGATGCTCTGGTTGCCGGCCGGGTCGTAGTACGTCGGGCCCTTGAGGAGGGCCGCGAGGAAGGCGCACTCGCTCGGCGTGAGGTCGACCGCGTCCTTGCCGTAGTACGTCTGGGCGGCAGCCTGGATGCCGTAGGCGCCGCGGCCGTAGTAGGAGGTGTTCAGGTAGCCCTGGAGGATCTCGTCCTTGGAGAGCTTGGTGCCCACCTTGATCGAGATGAACATCTCCTTGAACTTCCGGGAGACCGTCTGCTCCTGGGTCAGGTAGGTGTTCTTCACGAACTGCTGGGTGATCGTCGATCCGCCCTGGGTGTCACCACCGGTCGCCATGTTGCCGAGCGCGCGGGCGATTCCCATGGGGTCGATGCCCGAGTCCTTGTAGAAGCTCTTGTTCTCGGCCGAGATCACCGCCCAGCGCATCGCTTCGGGGATGCGGTCGAGCGTGACGTTCTGCCGGTTCTGGCCGCTGCCAGTGGCTACCATCTGGGTGCCGTCCTCCCAGTAGTAGACGTTGTTCTCCGACAGCGCCGCGGCGTTCTCCTCGCTGGGCACGCTCACCATCGCGTACCCGATCCCGGCCACGGCGACGAGGCCGCCGAAGAAGGCGAGGCACAGGCCGGACACGAGCTTCCAGGACGGCATCCAGCGGCGCCAGCCGTCCTTGTCGTAGCGCGGATAGTCGATGATCTTCTTGCTGGCCGGAGGGGCCGCGCGTCCACGTCCGCGGCCTGGCCCGGCGGCGCGACGGGACCCTCCCCGCTGTGCCGCGCGTCGTGCCTCGGCACGGCTGCCGTAAGGAGGGGCCTCACCCCCCGCACCGCGGGTTCCCGTCCCATAGGAATCGGACGGAGATCCGGTGGCGCCTCGCGGTGCCGCGCGGCGGCCGGAGGACGAGCCGGACTGGCCGCGTCGGGCCGCGGCACGTCCGCCTCCCTGCGGCTGCGGCGGTTTGCGACGGTGCTCGCTCATCGAACGACTACTCCTCGGGCAGGCGCATCTCTGCGCGCCTGGAAACGGCGGCTGGTTTCCGGTCCCCCCGAAGTACGGATGCGGCGCTCGGCACATTCATCCGTACTGCACCGGGGACAAGGACGCCCCCAGTCGTCACTCGGTTCCCGGTGGTCTGCATGGCGCACAGACTACGCACCGCCGAAACCCCCCGGGCGCAGAAGTTCACCTCAAATCAGGCAACTTGCTCGCAATGAAACGGTGATGTGATCCCGTTCACTCTCCCCCCTCTTGTCGCTCCCGGAAGGTCGTTCTATCGTCGTGATGTATCGAGTCGATACATCAGCGCGACATAAAGGCGGCCACGAGCCGCACACGAGCCCATCGCGGCACGACCGGGGCAGAGAGGAGGCGACGATGAGCCGGCGTTCCGGAATCCTTGAGTTCGCCGTACTCGGCCTGCTCCGCGAGGCCCCGATGCACGGGTACGAGCTGCGCAAGCGACTCAATACGTCACTGGGTGTGTTCCGTGCGTTCAGCTACGGGACGCTCTATCCCTGCCTCAAGACGCTGGTCGCCAACGGCTGGTTGATCGAGGAACCGGGGAACACCACCGAGGACGCCCTCGCCGCACCGCTGGCCGGGCGCCGCGCCAAGATCGTCTACCGCCTGACGGCGGAGGGCAAGGAGCACTTCGAACAGCTGCTCGCCCAGACGGGACCGGACGCGTACGAGGACGAGACGTTCGCCGCGCGGTTCGCCTTCTTCGGGCAGACGTCGCGAGACGTCCGTATGCGCGTGCTCGAGGGCCGCCGCAGCCGACTGGAGGAGCGCCTCGAGAAGATGCGCGCCTCCCTGGCCCGGACCCGGGAGCGCCTCGACGACTACACGCTTGAGCTCCAGCGCCACGGGATGGAGTCCGTGGAGCGCGAAGTGCGCTGGCTGAACGAGCTCATCGAGAGCGAGCGGGCCGGCCGGGACCTCAAGGGGTCCGCCGGCGGGGGGCCCGCTCAGCAGGACACCACATCTGGAGCGACGGGCGACCTGCCCCGGTCCGGGGACGACCCCCGGCCGGATACGCCCGGCGACACCGCCACGTGAGAGTCCGCGAGGACCTCACTCGTACACACAGGGAGCAACCGGAATGGGTTCGGTTCGCGTAGCCATCGTCGGCGTGGGCAACTGCGCCGCATCGCTGGTGCAGGGAGTCGAGTACTACAAGGACGCCGATGCGGCGGCCAGGGTGCCGGGCCTCATGCACGTCCAGTTCGGCGACTACCACGTCGGTGACGTCGAGTTCGTCGCCGCCTTCGACGTGGACGCCAAGAAGGTCGGCCTCGACCTCGCGGACGCCATCGGCGCCTCCGAGAACAACACCATCAAGATCTGCGACGTCCCCCGCACCGGCGTGACGGTCCAGCGCGGCCACACGCTCGACGGTCTCGGCAAGTACTACCGCGAGACCATCGAGGAGTCCGCCGACGAGCCGGTCGACGTCGTGCAGGTCCTCAAGGACAAGCAGGTCGACGTCCTCGTCTGCTACCTGCCCGTCGGCTCCGAGGACGCGGCGAAGTTCTACGCCCAGTGCGCCATCGACGCCAAGGTCGCCTTCGTCAACGCCCTCCCGGTCTTCATCGCCGGCACCAAGGAGTGGGCGGACAAGTTCACCGAGGCGGGTGTCCCGATCGTCGGCGACGACATCAAGTCGCAGGTCGGCGCCACCATCACGCACCGGGTCATGGCGAAGCTGTTCGAGGACCGGGGCGTCGTCCTGGACCGCACGATGCAGCTGAACGTCGGCGGCAACATGGACTTCAAGAACATGCTCGAGCGCGACCGCCTCGAGTCGAAGAAGATCTCGAAGACCCAGGCCGTCACCTCGCAGATCCCCGACCGGGAGCTCGGCGAGAAGAACGTCCACATCGGCCCGTCCGACTACGTCGCCTGGCTGGACGACCGCAAGTGGGCCTACGTCCGCCTCGAGGGCCGCGCCTTCGGTGACGTCCCGCTGAACCTGGAGTACAAGCTCGAGGTCTGGGACTCCCCGAACTCCGCCGGTGTCATCATCGACGCCCTGCGCGCCGCGAAGATCGCCAAGGACCGGGGCATCGGCGGCCCCATCCTGTCGGCTTCCTCGTACTTCATGAAGTCGCCGCCGGTGCAGTACTTCGACGACGAGGCCCGTGAGAACGTCGAGAAGTTCATCAAGGGCGAGGTCGAGCGCTAAGCGCGACCACCGCGGGCAGTCGGGGGTCTCCGGGTCGTATGTCCCGGAGACCCCCGCCGTATGTGAGGCTGTGCTCCATGGCCGTCGTCCGTGACCTGCGCGTTCTGCTGCGCTTCCAAGGCTTCCGGCGCCTGCTCGCCGTCCGGTTGCTCTCCCAGGGCGCCGACGGCGTCTTCCAGGTCGCGCTCGCCGCCTACGTCGTCTTCTCGCCCGAGCGGCAGACCTCCGCCGCGGCCATCGCCTCGGCCATGGCCATCCTGCTCCTGCCGTACTCCGCGGTCGGCCCCTTCGCCGGCGTCCTGCTGGACCGCTGGCGCCGCCGCCAGGTCTTCCTCTACGGCAATCTGCTGCGCGCCCTGATGGCGTCGGTGACCGCCCTCCTGATCCTCGTCCGGGTCCCCGACTGGCTTCTGTTCGTGGCCGCGTTGTGCGTCACGGGCGTCAACCGCTTCGTCCTCGCGGGGCTGTCCGCCGCGTTGCCCCGCGTGGTGGACGCCGAGCGGCTCGTCATCGCCAACTCCCTCTCCCCGACCGCCGGGACGCTCGCCGCGACCGCGGGCGGCGGACTGGCCTTCGTGGTCCGGCTGGCCGTCTCGGACTCGGACGCGGCTGTGGTGCTGGTGGGCGCCGCCCTCTACCTGTGTGCGGCCCTGTCGGCCCTGCGCATCGCCAAGGAACTGCTCGGCCCGGAGCGTGCGTGGGAGCACCCCCGGCTGTCCACCGCTCTCTCCGGCACGGTCGCCGACCTCGTGGCGGGCGTACGTCATCTCGCGGCACCCGCGCGCCGGGACGCGGCCTGGGCGCTCACGGGCATGTTTCTGATGCGCTTCTGCTACGGCGGGATGCTCGTCATGCTGCTGATGCTCTGCCGGTATCACCTGACATCGACCACGGACGAGGGACTCGCGCTGCTCGGACTGGTGTTGGGGGCGTCCGGCGCCGGCTTCTTCGCCGCGGCCGTGCTGACCCCGTGGGCCGCGGGGCGCTGGGGACCCGGCCGCTGGATCGTGACGTGCGCCGCTGCGGCGGCCGTGCTCGAGCCGGCGCTCGGCCTGCCGTTCGCCACCGGCCCGTTGCTGGCGGGGGCGTTCGTGCTCGGCTTGTCCACCCAAGGCGCGAAGATCTCCACGGACACCATCGTCCAGGCCTCCGTGGAGGACGACTTCCGCGGCCGGATCTTCTCGGTCTACGACGTGCTGTTCAACGTCGCGTTCGTCGGAGCCGCGGCCGTGGCCGCCCTGGTGCTCCCACCTGACGGCCGTTCAGTCACGCTGGTGGTAACAATCGCCGTTATCTACGGAGCGGTAGCGGTGGCTATGGCCCGGTTTGAACGCCAGTAAGTGTCACATCAGTGCCACGAAGCGGGAACTGACTACAGAGTTGTCGGTGCGGACCGATAACTTACGTGGGTCTTATCGACACGCCTTTCGCGTCATGCGCCTACGTAACAGGGGGACCCCCAAGTGACCACTCCGCCGCCCCAGGGCAACCCGTTCGCACAGGGCCAGCAGCAGCCCTACGGCCAGCCCCAGGGCCAGGCACCCTTCCCGCAGCAGGCCGGTCAGCCCGGCTTCCCGCCGCCGGGGGCCCCGGTGCCCCCGCAGCCGCAGGGCCGCAAGATCAGTTTCAAGATGATCAAGAACATCGTGATCGTTCTGATCGTCGCGGGTGTGGCCATCGGTGGGTTCCTCGCGAGCCGCGACGACGCCAACACGGCCGCCGTGGGCGACTGCATGCACCGTGGCAGCACGGACGACAACGACCCGGACCTCGAGGTCGTCGACTGCGGTGACGCGAAGGCGCAGTACAAGGTGCTGGCCAAGGTCGAGGGCAACTACTCCGGCCTGACCGCCCAGAGCAAGTGCGAGGCCGAGGCCAAAGACTTCGCGTACGTCTACACGGAGACCAACGGCAGCAAGAGCTTCCTGCTCTGCCTGAAGGACAAGTAAGAACGACGCCGGGGGCGGTGTTTCACGTGAAACACCGCCCCCGAACCGTGTGCGGGGTCAAGTTTCACGTGAAACGTGACCCCGCTTCCGTTGTCAGCCCTGTTGCTCGGCCCACCACTCCTTGAGTGCCTTCACCGCTTCGTCATGCTCCATCGGGCCGTTCTCCAGCCGGAGCTCCAGCAGGTGCTTGTACGCCTTCCCGACCTCCGGGCCCGGCTTGATATCCAGGATCTCCATGATCTGGTTGCCGTCGAGGTCCGGACGGATGGAGTCCAGCTCCTCCTTCTCCTGCAGCTGGGCGATCCGCTCCTCCAGCCCGTCGTACGCGCGGGAGAGCGCGGCGGCCTTGCGACGGTTCCGCGTGGTGCAGTCCGAGCGGGTCAGCTTGTGCAGCCGACTGAGCAGCGGTCCCGCGTCCCGGACGTAGCGGCGGACGGCGGAGTCCGTCCACTCTCCCATGCCGTAGCCGTGGAACCGCAGATGCAGCTCGACCAGCCGGGAGACATCCTTCACCAGCTCGTTGGAGTACTTCAGCGCGGTCATGCGCTTCTTGGTCATCTTCGCCCCGACCACCTCGTGGTGGTGGAACGAGACACGGCCGTCCTTCTCGAAGCGGCGGGTGCGGGGCTTGCCGATGTCGTGCAGCAGGGCGGCGAGGCGCAGAGTCAGGTCGGGGCCGTCCTCCTCCAGGGCCATCGCCTGCTCCAGCACGATCAGGGTGTGCTCGTAGACGTCCTTGTGCCGGTGATGCTCGTCACGCTCCAGGTGCAGGGCCGGCAGCTCCGGCAGTACAGAGGTGGCGATCCCGGTGTCCACGAGCAGGGTGAGGCCCTTACGGGGATGCGGGGAGAGGACCAGCTTGTTCAGCTCGTCCCGGATCCGCTCGGCGGAGACGATCTCGATGCGTCCCGCCATGTCCTTCATCGCCGCGACGACCTCGGGGGCCACCTCGAAGTCGAGCTGGGCGGCGAAGCGCGCGGCCCGCATCATCCGCAGCGGGTCGTCGGAGAAGGACTCCTCGGGCGTCCCCGGCGTACGCAGTACGCGCTCGGCGAGATCCTTCAGACCGCCGTGGGGGTCGATGAACCTCTTCTCGGGGAGGGCGACGGCCATCGCGTTGACGGTGAAGTCACGACGGACGAGGTCGTCCTCGATGGAGTCGCCGTAGGACACCTCCGGCTTGCGCGACGTGCGGTCGTACGCCTCGGACCGGTAGGTGGTCACCTCGATCTGGAAGCTCCGGTCGGTGTCCCCGACCCACGCCTCCTTCTGGGCGCCGACCGTCCCGAAGGCGATCCCGACGTCCCAGACGGTGTCCGCCCAGGGACGCATGATCTTCAGGACGTCCTGCGGGCGGGCGTCGGTCGTGAAGTCCAGGTCGTTGCCGAGGCGGCCGAGCAGCGCGTCCCGCACCGAGCCGCCGACCAGAGCGAGTGAGAACCCCGCCTCCTGGAAACGGCGGGCTAGGTCGTCGGCGACAGGGGCGACCCGCAGCAGTTCACTCACGGCGCGGTCCTGCACCTGGCTCAGGGCACTGGTTGCTTCGTTGGCGTTCGGCACAACAGAAGAGGGTACGTGGCCCGCACGGCCCCGAGCGTCCGGAAAAAGACGCCAGGACGGACACCTGTGGCGATCATGGACAAGGCGTGCGCCCCTCGATCTTGGCCGCCGGTCCGCGGCACTTCCCCTCCTCGCACCTCGTTACCATGCCTGGACGCACATTCCGACGACCACTGACGACGACAAGGGACGGGCGAGCGCGTGGCCGAGGCGGCAGACTTCCAGGGGACCAGTCCCTCACCTGCCCGCCGCTGGCTGCGGCGCACCGGTGCCGTGCTCGCCGGGACACCCCTCCTGGCCGGGTTCCTCCAGCTGCCCGCGGGGTCCCCCGCGGAGGCGGCGACCCCGGCCGCGCCCCGGGCCGCCTCCGCCGACGGATCCGTGGCCGTCTCCGTGGATTCCCTCACACCCGGCGCCCCCAGCGAGGGCGACACCGTCACTGTCTCCGGGACGGTCACCAACAAGGGCAAGAAGGCCGTCACCGACGCCTCCGTCGGCCTGCGGGTGGGCTCTCTGCTGGACACCCGCTCAAGCATCGACACGGCCGCCAAGAACTCCGGTGACGTCGACAGCCCTGCCGGGGCGGAGATCGACGACAAGTACACCGAGAAGTTCTCCAAGCTCACCCCCGGCGTCTCGCAGCCCTACACGATCTCCGTGCCGGCCGACGAGCTGGACCTCGGCCAGGACGGCGTCTACGACCTGTCCGTCACCCTGACCGGCGAGACCTCCGACCAGCCCTGGGAGCAGACGCTCGGCGTCCGCCACACCTTCCTGCCGTGGCAGCCGGACGAGCTGGACGCCAAGACGAAGACGACCTTCATGTGGCCGCTGGTCTCCACCGTCCACATGACGGCGGAGACGGGCTCCGACGAGGAGCAGACTCCCGTCTTCCACGACGACGAGCTCGCCGCGGAGATCTCACCCGGCGGTCGTCTGGACCGGATGGTGGCCCTCGGCAAGGACCTCGACGTCACCTGGGTGATCGACCCCGACCTGCTCGCCTCCGTCGAGGCGATGACCACCCGCTACGAGATCCCCGGCGAGAACACGGACGACCAGGACGTCGTCGGCGGCCACCAGGAGGTCGCCAAGCGCTGGCTCACCGAGGTGCAGAAGGCGGTGGCGGACAAGGAGGTCGTCGCGCTGCCGTTCGGCGACCCCGACCTGGCCTCCCTCGCCCACCACGGCACGTCGGTCACGGGTTCGCTGCGGCACCTCAAGGAGGCGACCGACGTCGCCGCCCGCACCGTCGAGTCGATCCTCCACGTCGTGCCCAGCACGGACTACGCCTGGCCCGTCGAGGGAGCCGTGGACCCCTCGATCATCAAGGTCGCCACCTCGGCCGGCGCCGACAAGGTGATCGTCCGCGGCGACACCTTCGAGGGCGGCCGTGACCTGACCTACACGCCCACGGCGCCCCGTCCCATCGGCGGCGGCACCACGGCCGTGGTGGCAGACGCGCGGCTGTCCACCGTGTTCGACGGCGACATGACCAGGGCCTCCGCCTCCACCCAGGCGGTGCAGCGCTTCCTCGCCCAGAGCCTCACCCTCGCCCTGCAGACGGACCGCCCGCGCAGCGTCGTGGTCGCCCCGCAGCGCACCCCGTCCGCCGCCCAGGCCCAGACGATGGCCGAGGCCATCGGTGCTCTCCAGGACAGCACCTGGTCGCAGCCCCAGGACCTCACGGCGGCCGCTAAGTCCAAGCCGGACCCGGCCGCCGGCACCGATGTGCCCCCGGCGTCCGCGTACCCGAAGTCTCTGCGCAAGCAGGAGCTCCCCCGGTCGGCCTTCGAGCAGATCGCCAGGACGCAGGACAAGCTCGACCGCTTCAAGGTGATCCTGTCCGACCAGTCCCGCGTGGTGACGCCCTTCGGCCGCGCCCTGAACAGGGGCATGGCGGTGTCCTGGCGCGGCCGGCCGGCCGAGGCCGCGATCTACCGCAGCGGCGTCGAGACGTACCTGGACACGCTGAGCAGCCAGGTCCGGTTGATCGAGAAGTCGGAGACCAAGCTCTCCGGCCGCAGCGCCACGATCCCGGTGACGGTCCAGAACAACCTGGTGCAGGGCGTCGAGCACCTGGTGCTCCGGCTCACCTCCACGAACCCGACCCGTCTGCAGATCGACGGCGACGCCTACGAGGAGCAGCCCGTCGCCGTCTCCGGCGGCCACAGCCAGTCGGTGAAGTTCACCACGAACGCCAACGCCAACGGCCGGGCCACCGTGGTCGCCCAGCTGTACACGCAGGACGGACGGCCCTACGGTCAGCCCGTCACGTTCGACGTGAAGGTCACCGAGATCACCGCGACGGTGATGCTGGTCATCGGCGGCGGTGTGCTGCTGCTCGTCCTGGCCGGCTTCAGGATGTACACCCAGCGCAAGCGCGCCGCGGCCCGGCAGGCCGAGGAGCGGGAGCAGGACGACGCGTCGGACGAGGCGGACGCCGACGCCGCCGACAAGGGCGCGAAGAACCCCGCAGTCTCCGAGACGCGTCCTACCGGGGAGTCCGCGCCGAGGACCCGGGAGGACGCTCCGGAGCAGCCGAGTGACCCGGCCCGGGACACCGCACCGGAAAGCGCCGACCCGTCCGGCACGGGTGAGAGAGTGGACCGTTGAGAAGGTCGTGGCCGGTGGGCCAGGGACGATGAGGTGGGGTAACCATGAACGCGCCGTACGACGGTGACCGTGGCGATGCCGCGGCCAACTCGGGCCATCCCGAGTCGGACCCCGCCGTGGGGCCGCCGCCCGGGCACGACCAGGCGTCACAGCCACCCGCCGACCCGTACGTCCAGGACGCCTACGCCCAGGACCCCTACCGGGCGCGGGACATCGACGCCCAGGACCCGGTCGCGGAGGCGCTCTACGACCGGTCGGCACACCCGCCGCCCCCGCCGGGCGCGCACCAGCCGCAGCAGCCCCTCTACGGGCAGCCGCCCCAGTCGCCGTACGCGCCCGACCCCCGGGTGTGGGCCCGGACGCCCGCCCCGGAGCCCGACGGCCCCACCCAGCACCTGCCGTACGGCGACGACCCGCGCACCACGCAGTACGTCGGCGTGGACGACCTCGTCGGTCAGGCGGGGGAGCAGCGCCACGAGCCGGACGCCTTCGCGCACCTCTTCCGCGACCAGCAACAGAGCGGCGCCTTCCCCGACCAGCACGGCGGTCAGGCCCGTCCCCGGGGCGGCCCGCACCCCGGGCAGCCGGCGGGCGGCCCGCAGCAGTACGCCGCCGCACCGGTGCCCGGACCCGCGTCCCCGACGCCCGGCCACTACGCGGGCGCCACTCCGCCCCCCGCCGCGGAGCCGGCGGCCCCGGAGCCCGCGTCCACGCCCGCGCCGAAGAAGGGCGGCCGCGCCGGCGGTCTGCTGAAGTCCAGCGCGGTGATGGCGGCGGGCACGATGGTGTCCCGTCTCACGGGCTTCATCCGGTCTGCGCTGATCGTGTCGGCCCTGGGCCTCGGCCTGCTCGGCGACTCCTTCCAGGTCGCCTACCAGCTGCCGACGATGATCTACATCCTCACCGTCGGCGGCGGCCTCAACTCGGTCTTCGTGCCGCAGCTCGTGCGTGCCATGAAGGATGACGACGACGGCGGCGAGGCCTACGCCAACCGGCTGCTGACGCTGGTGATGGTGGCGCTGGCGCTGCTCACCGCGGCCGCCTGGCTGGCCGCCCCGCTGCTGGTGCGCGCGCTGTCGAACCCCGTCGCCTCGGACCCCGCTGCCAACGAGGTCGCCGTCACCTTCACCCGGTACTTCCTGCCCTCGATCTTCTTCATGGGCGTCCATGTGGTGATGGGTCAGATCCTCAACGCGCGCGGCCGGTTCGGCGCGATGATGTGGACCCCTGTCCTGAACAACATCGTCATCATCGTCACGCTCGGCACGTTCATCTGGGTCTACGGCACCGCCGCGGACTCGAAGATGCAGGTCTCGAACATCCCGCCGGAGGGCATGCGGCTCCTCGGCGTCGGCGTGCTGCTGGGCCTCGTGGTGCAGGCCCTCGCGATGATCCCGTACCTGCGGGAGACCGGCTTCCGCATGCGGCTGCGCTTCGACTGGAAGGGCCACGGCCTCGGCAAGGCGGCGATGCTCGCCAAGTGGACCATCCTGTTCGTCCTCGCCAACCAGGCGGGCGCGCTGGTCGTCACCCAGCTGTCCACCGCCGCGGGTCTGGACTCGCACGTCGAGGGCACCGGTTTCGCCGCCTACGCCAACGCCCAGCTGATCTGGGGTCTGCCGCAGGCCATCATCACGGTGTCCCTGATGGCCGCCCTGCTGCCGCGCATCTCCCGCTCGGCGGCGGAGGACGACGGGGGCGCCGTCCGCGACGACATCTCCCAGGGTCTGCGGACCACCGCCGTCGCGATCGTGCCCATCGCCTTCGGCTTCCTCGCGCTCGGCATCCCGATGTGCACCCTGATCTTCGGGTCCTCGGGCACCAGCGGGGCCACCAACATGGGTTACATGCTGATGGCGTTCGGCCTCGGTCTGATCCCCTACTCCGTGCAGTACGTCGTCCTGCGCGCCTTCTACGCCTACGAGGACACGCGGACCCCCTTCTACAACACGGTCATCGTGGCCGCCGCGAACGCGATCGCCTCCGGTCTCTGCTTCCTGGTGCTGCCGGCCCGCTGGGCCGTCGTCGGCATGGCCGCCTCGTACGGGGTCGCCTACGCCCTCGGCGTCGGCGTCGCCTGGCGTCGGCTGCGCAAGCGGCTGGGCGGCGACCTGGACGGCGCCCGGGTGCTGCGGACCTACGCCCGCCTGTGCATCGCCTCCGTCCCGGCCGCCCTGCTCAGCGGCGCGGCCTGCTACGGCATCAGCAAGGTGCTGGGCCAGGGAGTCCTCGGCTCGTTCGCCGCGCTGCTCGGCGGCGGGGCCATCCTGCTGGGCGTCTTCTACGTCGCCGCGCGCCGGATGCGCATCGAGGAGGTCAACTCGCTGGTCGGTATGGTCCGGGGACGCCTGGGACGCTGAGGCAGGGGGTAGGCGCACAACCATCACCGGCCCCCGCGTGTCGTGCATAGCGGCGGACTGTGGGCACAATTGGGTTCGGCGTCGGACTGCGCGCGACGGACGCCGGGCCGGCGCGCAACGGATGGGGAGGCAGGGAACGACGGTGGCGGAACGGAGCACAGCTGCCGTCGACGTGGCAGACAACAGCGGCGAGCAGTCGCTGACCGCGGAGGCGGACCAGTCCACGGCCGACGGGGTGGCCAAGAACCGGGAGCAGGACACGGACAACGACGAGGCACAGGAGAGCACCGGGACCGAGGGCCCCGCGACGACCTCGCCACCGGAGCTGCACAGCGGCCACAAGCTGGCCGGACGTTACCGCCTCGAGGAGTGCGTCACCCGTCTGGACGGGTTCAGCAGTTGGCGTGCCGTGGACGAGAAGCTCCGCCGTGCCGTCGGCGTGCACGTCCTGCCCGCGGACCACTCGCGCGCCCGGTCCGTGCTGGCGGCGGCCCGCTCGTCGGCCCTGCTGGGCGACCCGCGCTTCGTCCAGGTCCTCGACGCCGTCGAGGAGAACGACCTGGTCTACGTCGTCCACGAATGGCTGCCCGACGCCACCGAGCTGACCACCCTTCTCGCCTCCGGTCCGCTGGAGGTGTACGACGCCTACCAGATGGTCAGTCAGGTCTCGAGCGCCATGGCGGCGGCCCACCGTGAGGGCCTCGCCCATCTCCGTCTCAACCCCAATGCCGTCCTGCGCACCTCGACCGGCCAATGGCGTATCCGCGGTCTCGCCGTCAACGCGGCGCTGCGCGGGGCCAGCTCGGACACCCCGCAGCGCACGGACACCGAGTCGATCGGCGCCCTGCTGTACGCGGCGCTGACCCAGCGCTGGCCGTACGAGAACGACGCCTACGGCATGTCAGGTCTGCCGAAGGACATCGGTCTGATCCCGCCCGACCAGGTCCGGGCCGGCGTCCACCGCGGCCTGTCCGAACTGGCCATGCGCGCCCTCGCCAACGACGGCGCCACCGCCTCCCGTCACGAGTCACCGTGCACCACGCCCGAGGAGCTGGTGAAGGCGATCGGCGAGATGCCCCGCATCCGTCCGCCGGAGCCCGCCTTCACCACCCCGCCGGACTACCAGCGCACCACGTACCAGCAAGGCTCCTACGGTCGCCCCGCCGCCTCTCCCCGCGTCACCCAGCCGACGCCGGTGCCGCCTCCTCCGCTGCAGAGCCGCACCGGCAAGGCCCTGAAGTGGGCGGTCTCGGCGCTGCTGATCGCCGCGCTGGGACTGGGCAGTTGGCAGCTCGCGGACGCCCTCATGGATCAGGGCGGCACGAGCGACGACACCACCAACACCCAGACGACGGACGGCGACGAGAAGAACGACCCGAAGCCGGTGCGCGGCAAGCCGATCGCCATCTCGGAGCTGCACGACTTCGACCCGTTCGGCCAGGACGGGTCCGAGTACCCGGAGAACCTGCCCAAGATCCTGGACGGCGATCCGGCGAGCTACTGGCAGACCAGCTACTACGCGAGCTCCGACTTCGGCCGGCTGAAGCCGGGCGTGGGCGTCGTCGTCGACCTCGGCAGGAGCCAGGACGTCGGGAAGGTCGACGTCACCTTCGTCGGCAGCACGTCCGTCGAACTCCGTGCCGCGCCCGGGGACGCGCAGTCCCGCCCGACCTCCTTCGACTCGTACGACAAGGTCACCGAAGGGTCGGGCAGCACGGTCTCCCTCGCGCCCAAGGACACGGTGAAGACCCGCTACCTCCTGGTCTGGCTGACCGAGCTCCCCATGCAGACCGACGTCGGGCAGTGGCGTGGCCGGATCGCGGACATCAAGGTGACCAGCTGAGGCCGGTTGCGTCGAGGGAGGGGGTCCGATGGCGGACGGCGCCGCATACGACGGAGTGAGCGACCAGGATCTGCTCACCCGGCATGTCGAGGGCGACGCCGATGCCTTCGGTGAGATCGTGCGGCGGCACCGCGACCGGCTCTGGGCCGTGGCCCTCCGGACGCTGGGGGACCGAGAGGAAGCCGCTGACGCCGTCCAGGACGCCCTCGTCTCCGCCTACCGGGCCGCCCACACCTTCCGCGGCCAGTCGGCCGTCACGACGTGGCTGCACCGCATCACGGTGAACGCCTGCCTGGACCGCGCCCGCAAGGCAGCCTCCCGGAAGACCGCGCCGGTCGACGACACAGAGCGTCTGGAGCAGCTGCTCGAGCCGCACGAGTCGGCCTCGGCCCCCGCGGAACGCAACGATCTGCACCGGCAGCTGATCGAGGCGATGGGCACCCTCCCGCCCGACCAGCGGGCCGCACTCGTCCTCGTGGACATGCAGGGCTACCCGGTCGCCGAGGCGGCCCGCATCCTCGACGTGCCCACCGGCACGGTCAAGAGCCGGTGTGCCCGGGGCCGTGCGAGACTCCTGCCCCTGCTCACCCACCTGCGCCCGGGAGGCACTGGTGACGAGGAGCACAGAGGCGCGGGACGGAACCGGAAAGGGGGGACATCCGTCCCACCCGCAGCGGGTCCACGGCGACGACCGGACCCACCCGACACAGGATCGAACGACCCGGCTGCAGTGAAGGGCGGAGGTGGGCGAGCGTGACGTCGACGACCGACAAGGCGGAGCACCCGGACGTCACGGAGATCTCCGACCTCACCGAAGGTCTCCTCCCGACGGACCGCAGGGACGACATCCGCGAGCATCTGGAACGGTGCGAGCTCTGTGCCGACGTCCAGGCCTCCCTGGAGGAGATCCGGGGACTGCTCGGCTCGGTTCCGGGCCCGCCGCGGATGCCGGCGGACGTCGCGGGACGCATCGACGCGGCGCTGGCCGCCGAAGCGCTCCTGCATGCCACGGCACCGGCGACCGACAGTGAGGACGAGAACGCCTCCGTCGGAACAGCGACGGCCGACGGCGGGCCACTGCATGTTTCACGTGAAACATCGGCGCCCCACTCCGACCGTCCTACGGGCCGCCCTCGCTCCTCGACCACGGGGCCGGGCCGCAAAACGCGGCTACGGGGCAGGAGCCGCCGAGCCGTCCTGGGGGCTGCATTCGCCGTGGCCGCACTTGGTCTCGGTTCCGTGGTGCTGTCGTCGCTGAACGGTGGCGAAGGCCCGGGCGACGAGCAGCGGACGACGACCGCTGCTGACACCTTCTCCGAGGGCAAGCTGGAGAAAAAGGTCGACGATCTGCTCGCACGCAGCCCCCAGCAGGACAAGGGAGCCCGCTCGCCTCACACCTTCGGCATGGAGTCGGACTCCTCCGAGGCGAACCCCCGGGTGCTGACGAAGCCCGAGATCCCGCACTGCGTCCAGGAGGGCATCGGCCGCAACGATGCCGCGCTGGCCACCGAGCAGGGTGTCTATCAGGGCAAGGCCGCTCTGCTGGTCGTGCTGCCCGACGCCTCGGACGCCACGCGGGTGACCGCGTACATCGTCGACGCGACCTGCGTGGAGAACACCTCTCCGTCCACCACCGCGAGGGTGTTGCTGGAGCACTCCTACGCGCGCTGACCGCACACGCGTGGTCTTGGCCCTGCGTGGTATCCCGTACGGTGTGTGGCCCCGGCGTGCCCGCCGGAGCACGGTCCCGTCGTGCCCGGGCACGGCGGGAATGCGGGCCCCTTAGGATCCGTTGGGTGGGGTGAGAGTTCCGAAAGAAGCTCCCACCGGTCGAACGACGCCAGACCAGAGACGAGGAATTCAGCCGTGAGCGACGTCCGTAACGTGATCATCATCGGCTCGGGGCCCGCCGGCTACACGGCGGCGCTCTACACCGCCCGTGCGTCGCTGAAGCCCCTCGTGTTCGAGGGCGCTGTCACCGCCGGCGGTGCGCTGATGAACACCACCGAGGTGGAGAACTTCCCCGGTTTCCAGGACGGCATCATGGGCCCGGAGCTCATGGACAACATGCGGGCCCAGGCGGAGCGCTTCGGCGCCGAGCTCGTTCCGGACGACGTCGTGGCCGTCGATCTGACCGGTGAGATCAAGACCGTCACGGACACCGCCGGCACGGTCCACCAGGCCAAGGCTGTGATCGTGACGACCGGTTCGCAGCACCGCAAGCTCGGCCTGCCGAACGAGGACGCCCTCTCCGGCCGCGGCGTCTCGTGGTGCGCCACCTGTGACGGCTTCTTCTTCAAGGACCAGGACATCGCCGTCATCGGCGGCGGTGACACTGCCATGGAGGAGGCGACCTTCCTGTCGCGCTTCGCCAAGTCGGTGACGATCGTCCACCGGCGTGACACCCTGCGCGCCTCCAAGGCGATGCAGGAGCGCGCCTTCGCCGACCCGAAGATCTCGTTCGTCTGGGACAGCGAGGTCGCTGAGGTCCTGGGCGACCAGAAGCTCTCGGGGCTGAAGCTGCGCAACGTCAAGACCGGTGAGCTCTCCGACCTGGCGGCGACCGGCCTGTTCATCGCGATCGGCCACGACCCGCGGACCGAGCTCTTCAAGGGCCAGCTCGAGCTGGACGAGGAGGGCTACCTGAAGGTCGACGCGCCCTCGACGCGCACCAACATCACGGGCGTCTTCGCGGCCGGTGACGTGGTGGACCACACCTACCGCCAGGCGATCACCGCGGCCGGTACCGGCTGCTCGGCGGCCCTCGACGCGGAGCGCTTCCTCGCCGCTCTCGCCGACGAGGACAAGGCCGAGCCCGAGAAGACCACTGTCTGACCCCCTCCCCACGCATCAACGATTAAGGAGCCCGCTGTGGCCGGCACCCTGAAGAACGTGACCGACGACTCCTTCGAGCAGGACGTCCTCAAGAGCGACAAGCCTGTTCTGGTGGACTTCTGGGCCGCCTGGTGCGGTCCGTGCCGCCAGATCGCCCCGTCCCTCGAGGCCATCGCCGCCGAGTACGGAGACAAGATCGAGGTCGTCAAGCTCAACATCGACGAGAACCCGGGCACGGCCGCCAAGTACGGCGTCATGTCCATCCCGACCCTGAACGTCTACCAGGGTGGCGAGGTCGCCAAGACCATCGTCGGTGCCAAGCCGAAGGCCGCGATCGTCCGCGACCTCGAGGACTTCATCGCCGAGTAGTACGGTGAGCCGCCTCCACGGTGGTCGATGTTTCACGTGAAACACGAATGGGCCGACCCTCTTGGGTCGGCCCATTCGTGTGAGTGGAATCAGAGCGGCCGCAGCGCCGGCTCCTTCTGCACGGCCCCCAGCAGACGGTCGAGTGCCATCTCCACATCTTCCTTCCACGAGAGCGTCGACCTCAGCTCCAGACGCAGCCGGGGGTAGGCGTGGTGCTGGCGGACCGTCTTGAAGCCCACGGCGAGCAGATGGTCCGCGGGAAGCACACAGGCCGGCTCCTTCCAGCGGGTGTCGCCGAAGGCTTCGATCGCCTTGAACCCTCGCCGCAGCAGATCCTTGGCCACCGTCTGCACCATCACGCGACCGAGTCCCTGTCCCTGATAGTCGGGCAGGATGAACGCGGTGATCAGCTGAACCGCGTCGGCGGCCACCGGGCTGGTGGGGAACGCCGTGGAGCGCGGCACATAGGCCGGGGGCGCGTAGAGGACGTAGCCGACGGGGACCTCGTCCACGTAGACGACGCGTCCGCAAGAGCCCCAGTCGAGCAGGACCGCCGAGATCCAGGACTCCTTCTCCAGCGCCGCGGTGCCCGCCTTTACGGCTGCTTCGCCGCTGACGGGGTCGAGCTCCCAGAAGACGCACGACCGGCAGCGCTCGGGGAGGTCCGGGAGGTTGTCCAGCGTGAGCGGTACGAGCCGACGGCCCATGGAGGCTGTTCCTCGCTTCCTTCGCCCGCTGCTACACGGGCGGCGGTCAGAGCACTCCGTTCTCTGAGCAGACTGCCGATGAAGCCACTGACGACGCCCACCCCCAGCCCCGCGCTCATCAGTCCGGTGCGGCTCGTCATTCGCATGGCCCCTGCCTAGCTCTCAGACGTGTTGCCGGGTGGATGCGCCATATACGAACGCATCGTATCCATGAAGCGATTCCCCCGATACCGCCACAAGGCAAAGGGCGGACCGTGTTCCGGTAGGTACCGGAACACGGTCCGCCCTGACAGGGCTCAGGCCGATCGGAGCGACTCCTCAGGAGTCGGTCTCCGCGGTGTCGTCCTCGTCCACGAGGCTCTTCTGAAGCACCGGGCCCTCTCCTGGGGCGAGGGAGCCGAGGATGCGTTCCAGGTCCTCCATCGAGGCGAACTCGACGGTGATCTTGCCCTTCTTCTGGCCGAGGTCGACCTTCACCCGCGTCTCGAAGCGGTCCGAAAGACGCGTCGCCAGTTCGGACAGGGCCGGGGACACCCGGGCGCCTGCCCGCGGCCCCTTGGAGCGCTGAGTCTTCTGCGGCCGCGAGCCCATCAGGGTCACGATCTCTTCAACGGCTCGCACCGAGAGGCCCTCGGCCACAATGCGGTGGGCCAGCCGGTCCTGCTCCTCGGCGTCCTCGACGGAGAGCAGGGCTCGGGCATGCCCGGCGGACAGCACTCCGGCAGCCACCCGGCGCTGCACGGTCGGGGACAGCTTCAGCAAGCGGAGGGTGTTGGACACCTGCGGCCGGGACCGGCCGATGCGGTCGGCCAGCTGGTCGTGCGTGCACTTGAAGTCCCTGAGCAGCTGGTCGTAGGCGGCGGCCTCTTCCAGCGGGTTCAGCTGCGCACGGTGGAGATTCTCCAGCAGCGCGTCCAAGAGGAGCTTTTCGTCGTCAGTGGCGCGCACGATGGCCGGGATGGCGTCGAGGCCGGCCTCGCGACAGGCACGCCACCGGCGCTCACCCATGATGAGCTCGTAGCGGCCGCCGCCCACCTGTCGGACGACGACGGGCTGGAGCAGACCGACCTCCTTGATGGAGGTGATGAGCTCGGCCAGAGCGTCCTCGTCGAAGACCTCACGGGGCTGCCGCGGGTTCGGCGTGATGGCGTCGAGGGGGATCTCGGCGAAATGCGCACCCATCGGTGCAGCCGGCACCGAAGGGCTCGCCGCTGCAGTGTCTTCCGTTTCACGTGAAACGGAAGCCAGGGTGGCCACCTTGGCGGCAGCCACTCCGCGCTCATTCGGCAGTACCGGGACCGCTGCGGGCGACGGGGAGGCCGTCCCGCCCAATGCGGCCGGCGGCACCGTCTTCTCTGTCGGGGCAGCGGGGATCAGTGCTCCGAGCCCACGACCCAGCCCCCTCCGTCGCTCACTCACTGCACGCCCTCCACCATGTTCGGATCAGTCTGCTGTGCGCCGATGTGCGCCTGCGACGCGTCGTACCGGACGCCGACGCCCCTCAGCGCGATCTCGCGTGCCGCCTCGAAGTACGAGAGAGCACCGCTCGACCCAGGATCGTAAGTCAGCACCGTCTGTCCGTAGCTCGGTGCCTCGGAGATACGGACGGAGCGGGGGATGCTGGTGCGCAGGACCTCGTCGCCGAAGTGGGTACGCACCTCCTCCGCGACCTGGGAGGCGAGCCGTGTACGGCCGTCGTACATGGTGAGCAGGATCGTCGAGACGTGCAGGGCCGGGTTGAGGTGGCCCCGCACGAGGTCGACGTTGCGCAGCAGTTGCCCGAGTCCCTCCAGCGCGTAGTACTCGCACTGGATCGGGATGAGCACCTCCTGGCCGGCCACCAGGGCATTGACCGTGAGGAGGCCGAGCGACGGCGGACAGTCGATGAGGATGTAGTCCAGCGGCTGCTCGTAGGCCTGGATGGCCCGCTGCAGCCGGCTCTCGCGCGCCACCAGCGACACCAGCTCGATCTCCGCACCGGCGAGATCGATGGTGGCGGGGGCGCAGAAGAGACCCTCGACATCGGGGACGGGCTGGACGACGTCCGACAGGGGCTTGCTCTCCACCAGAACGTCGTAGATGGAAGGCACCTCGGCGTGGTGGTCGATCCCCAGGGCGGTGGACGCGTTGCCCTGCGGGTCGAGGTCGATCACCAGAACGCGGGCACCGTGCAGAGCGAGCGAGGCAGCCAGGTTGACGGTGGTCGTCGTCTTCCCGACGCCGCCCTTCTGGTTGGCGACCACGATGACACGGGTCTGCTCGGGTCGCGGCAGCCCTTCACCGGCACGGCCCAGAGCCTCCACCGCCAGTTGGGCAGCGCGACCGATGGGAGTGTCGTCCATCGGAGGCGGTGTTTCACGTGAAACATCCGCCCCCATCGATTCGGTACGGGGACCGGGGACCGGATCGGTCATCGGTCCCGCGATGTTGGCGTCGGACCGCAAGGATTCACTCTCCTCGACTTCAGGCTCGCAATGAACAGAGCCTCCCATGCCTTCGGGGTCGCGAACCAGTGAGGCCTGACGTTCTGTGGAGAAATCCACCTCTGTGGACATCTCCGTGCCCCGCAAGGGCGGAGGTGACTCGCGTGGAGCGGAGCTCTCGCCGAGGGAGCCCAGAGGCTTCCGTTCACGAGGTTCGGCCGCAGCGCGGCCCCGACTGATGATGCCGTGCAGCAGTGAGCGACGTTTCACGTGAAACACGATGCACAGCGGCGGAGGCGGCGCTGCCGCGACACTCCGGCATGTGTGGGTGAGGCAGCTTGTGTGGAGTACGCCCGGCCCCGAGGACCGGGCAGGTCGTCCCGACGGGCGTCTCCGCCCTACGGGACCCCTCGCTCTCCACGACGAAGGGATACGGCTATCCTCGCCGGCGTCGGGCACGTCCGGTGCGAGCGGCTTTGGCACGCTTGGCGGCGAAGCGCACACCGCCGGGGCTCTCCCCGACCTCGACCCGCACCACCGTGGACGGGGGATCCACGACGCCCTCGCCGACGTGCACGATCGACGTGGTCACGGCGCCGAGCTTGGTCAGGGCGGTGGCGGCACTCTTCAGCTCCTCCTCCGCGGCGTCTCCCTTGAGCGCGAGCATCTCCCCGTACGGCCGCAGCAGCGGGATGCCCCAGGTGGCCAGACGGTCGAGCGGCGCCACGGCCCGAGCGGTCACCACATGCACGGGAGGCAGCTTGCCCATGACCTCCTCGGCGCGTCCCCGGACCACGGTCACATGGTCCAGGCCGAGCAGCTCCACGACCTCGGTCAGGAAGTTGGTGCGGCGGAGCAGCGGCTCCAGCAGGGTGATCTTCAGGTCCTCCCGGACCAGCGCCAGCGGGATGCCCGGCAGACCGGCACCCGAGCCGACGTCGCACACGGTGACGCCCTCGGGCACGACCTCCGAGAGCACCGCGCAGTTCAGCAGATGCCGCTCCCACAGGCGGGGCACCTCGCGCGGTCCGATCAAACCGCGCTGCACGCCCGCCTCGGCGAGCAGCTCGGCGTACCGGACCGCGTCCGCGAAGCGTTCACCGAACACCTCACGGGCCTGCTCGGGCGCGGGGGGAAGCTCCGCTGCCTCCGTCACGGGGGGACCGTCCTTCCGTACCGTGCCGGCGCGGGGCGCCGACACCAGAACCAGAACTACCAGGCTGACAAAGAGCGGCCCCGCCTGCGCAACAGACGGGGCCGGTGGAACGGGGGAGCCGATCAGGCGGGAAGCACGACGATGAAGCGCTGCGGCTCCTCGCCCTCGGACTCGCTGCGCAGGCCGGCCGCCTTGACCGCGTCATGCACGACCTTGCGCTCGAACGGGGTCATCGGGTCGAGCCGCACTGGCTGTCCGCTGCTCTTGGCCTCGGCCGCGGCCTTGGCGCCGAGGTCGGCGAGTTCGGTGCGCTTGCGGGCGCGGTAGCCCGCGATATCGAGCATCAGACGGCTGCGGTCGCCGGTCTCCCGGTGGACCGCGAGGCGCGTGAGCTCCTGGAGAGCTTCCAGCACCTCACCGTCACGGCCCACGAGCTTCTGCAGATCGCGGGTGCCCGTGTCACTGATGATCGAGACAGAGGCGCGGTCGGCCTCGACGTCCATGTCGATGTCGCCGTCGAGATCGGCGATGTCGAGCAGACCCTCCAGGTAGTCCGCCGCGATCTCGCCCTCCTGCTCGAGGCGGGTCAGGGTGTCTGCGCCCTCGGCAGCGGCCGCGGTGGTGCCTTCCGTCACGGGATGGACTCCTTCTTACTTCTTCGACGGGGACTTGGGCCGCTGCGGGCCCTTGCGCTGTCCGGACTGGGCCCTGCTGCGCGTGGACCCGTTGCCGGCAGGCTTGGCGTTGCCCTTGTTGCCGCTCGGCTTGGCATCCTGCGGGTCGTCGGCCTTGGTCAGCGAGGTGGGTTCACCCGCAGGCTTGGCCGCGCCGGAGTGGTGGCGCTTGGACTTGGGCTGCCGCTTGGGCTGCTGTCGCTTGGGGGCGGCGGCGGTGGTCGTCGTGCCGTCCTCGGCCTGGGCGTCGGCGCCGTTCTCGCTCTTGATCACGACGCCGTCGGTCTGGGCTGCGAGGCCCGCCTTGTTCAGGCCGTTGATGAACTTGCGCTCGTACTCGTTGCGGTCGCGACCCTTCGCGACGATCGCCTTGACGATGGCGCGCTCCCGGCGGTTGCGGGTCTTGCCGTGCTTGGCGATGTGCTTGGAGAGGCGCTCCAGATAGGCGGCCTGGGCCTTGGAACCCGGGGTCGGGTTGTTGTGGATGACGTACATCTGCTGGCCCATGGTCCACACGTTGGTGGTCAGCCAGTAGACGAGGACACCGACAGGGAAGTTGATGCCGAAGACGGCGAAGATGACGGGGAAGACGTACATCAGCATCTTCTGCTGCTGCATGAACGGCGTCTTCACCGTGGTGTCGACGTTCTTCGTCATCAGCTGGCGCTGCGTGTAGAACTGCGACAGCGACATCAGGACGATCATGATCGCCGTGACGACGCGCACGTCGGTCAGCGACGAGTTGAGCGCCTCGACCTTCTCGGGGCTGTCCGTGAACTTGGCCGCGAGCGGGGCGCCGAAGATGTGGGCCTTCTGAGCGCTCTCCAGCAGTCGCTCGTTGATCACGCCGATGGTGTCGTTCGACGCGATGCTGTTGAGCACGTGGTAGAGGGCGAAGAAGAACGGCGACTGCGCCAGGATGGGAAGACACGAGGAGAGCGGGTTGGTGCCCGTCTCCTTGTAGAGCTTCATCATCTCTTCGGACTGGCGCTGCTTGTCGTTCTTGTAGCGCTCCTGGATCTTCTTCATCTCCGGCTGGAGCGTCTGCATGGCGCGCGTCGCCTTGATCTGCTTCACGAAGAGCGGGATCAGGCAGATGCGGATGAGAATCACCAGGGACACGATGGACAGGCCCCAGGCCCATCCTGTGTCAGGCCCGAAGAGGGAGCCGTACACGCTGTGGAACTGGACGATGACCCAGGAGACAGGTGTCGTGATGAAGCTGAAGAGGCTGGCAATCGTGTCCACTAATCATGCTCCTTGGGCATGGGACGAGGTCTCTGCGGCCGGGCCCGACGGACTCGTAGGACTCGTGGGAGAAGTCTGTCCCTCGGTGGCCGGTTCGGCGGCGGAGGTCCCGCCCTTGCGTGCACGCCAGGCGTTACGCAGCATCTCGTGCCACCGCGGGCGCTTGCGCGGCGGGACATGGTCCACACCGCCGAGCGACCACGGATTGCACCGCAGGATGCGCCAGGCCGTGAGTGCTGTGCCCTTGACGGCACCGTGCCGGTCGATGGCCGTGTAGCCGTAGTGGGAGCACGACGGGTAGTACTTGCACACCGGGCCCAGCAGCGGACTGATCGTCCACTGGTAGAGCTTGATCAGTGCCAGCAGCGGGTACTTCATCGCGCGCCCCCTCCCAGCAGCCGCTGCAGAGCGGCGTCCAGGTCTCGGGCCAGCTGTGCGTGGTCGGCGTCGCCCGCGGGGGGCAGCGCTCGTACCACTACCAGGCTACCGGGGGGCAGCTGGTCGACTCGCTCGCGCATCAGATGGCGAAGCCTCCGCTTCACCTTGTTGCGCACCACCGCTCCGCCCACGGCCTTGCTCACGACGAAACCCGCACGCGTCGGGGGAGCGCTCTCCCCAGGCGCATGCGGGTCCGTTGCACCGCTACGAAGGTGGACGACGAGGTGCTGGCGCCCGGCCCGGCGTCCTCGTCGTACCGCGGTCGCGAAGTCCTCGCGCCGCCTCAGCCGGTTCTCGGTGGGCAGCACGACGTCATGACCTGATCGGGATCAGGCGGACAGACGGGCGCGACCCTTGCTGCGGCGGGACGCGAGGATCGCGCGGCCGGCACGGGTGCGCATACGCAGCCGGAAGCCGTGGGTCTTGGCGCGACGACGGTTGTTCGGCTGGAAGGTGCGCTTGCTCACTCGGGGGCTCCAGAAAGAATCGGTGTTTGCGGGGTGCCGTCCTGGCTGTCACCGTGCGCCCACGAGTAGCTCGCGTTACGCCCGAGTGCACCGCTGACCGATCATCTTGCGCGATCTGTGCCCATCGGAGGCAGGCGGCAGCAGCCATCGACAACTCGACCTGGTTACGGTACGCGCGACTGCGCCATTCGGTCAAACCGACGGGCGTCGGGAGACACTTGTCCACAGCCTGGGGACAACAACTTGAACCGTACCGGTCGCGCTGACTACCGTGACTGGACTCCGATTCGTTCCCTTGACCCTCCACCACCCGATTTACATCCCGACCCGTCCCCCGCATCACACGATCGAGGGACCTGTGAGAGAGCGTGCCCTGTGGCTGACGTACCTGCCGATCTTGCCGCAGTGTGGCCACGCGTACTGGAGCAACTGCTCGGCGAGGGACGCGGACAAGGTGTCGAGAGCAAGGACGAACACTGGATCCGGCGCTGCCAGCCGCTGGCCCTGGTCGCCGACACCGCCCTGCTCGCCGTGCCCAACGAATTCGCCAAGGGCGTGCTCGAGGGCCGTCTGGCCCCGGTCGTCAGCGAGAGCCTGAGCCGCGAATGCGGCCGTCCGATCCGCATCGCGATCACGGTCGACGAGACCGCGGGCGAGCCGCCGGCCACGCCCGCGCCCGCTTCCCGTCCGCAGCCGCGCTACGAGGAGCCGGAGCTGCCCTCCGCGCACCCGGAACGGCAGGACCACCGCGAGCGTCCGGACCACCGCGACCGCGAGCCGTACCAGGAGCGCGAGTCCTACCAGGACCGTGAGCCGTACGGCGGGTACGACCGCCGCCGCGGCGGCGACCAGAAGCAGGGCCGGCCGGACGACCAGCTGCCCTCGGCGCGCCCCGCCTACCCGTCGGAGTACCAGCGTCACGAGCCCGGCTCCTGGCCGCGTCCCTCCCAGGACGACTACGGCTGGCAGCAGCAGCGGCTCGGCTTCCCCGACCGCGACCCGTACGCCTCGCCGTCCCAGGACGCCTACGGCTCCCCGCAGCAGGACGCGTACGGCTCGCAGGATCCGTACGGCACCCAGGACCCGTACGGCTCGGACTCCTACGGCGGTCCGTCCTCCCAGGACTACCGTCCCCAGCCTGTGGAGCGCCCGTCCTACGACCAGCGCTCCGACTACGAGCCGTCCCGCGGCGACTACGACCAGCGCGACGACCGCCGCCGCGACCTGCCCGAGCCGCCGCCCGGCTCGGGGCACGTCCATCGCGGCGGCCCGGTCGGCCCGAACCTGCCGACGACCGGCGCGCCCGGCCCCCTGGCGGCGCAGCCGGCCCCGGCGACGGGTCCCGGCGAGCCGACCGCGCGGCTGAACCCGAAGTACCTCTTCGACACGTTCGTCATCGGCGCGTCCAACCGCTTCGCGCACGCGGCCGCGGTGGCCGTCGCGGAGGCGCCGGCGAAGGCGTACAACCCCTTGTTCATCTACGGGGAGTCGGGCCTCGGCAAGACGCATCTGCTGCATGCCATCGGGCACTACGCGCGGAGCCTCTACCCGGGCACGCGCGTGCGGTACGTGAGCTCCGAGGAGTTCACCAACGAGTTCATCAACTCCATCCGCGACGGCAAGGGCGACAGCTTCCGCAAGCGCTACCGCGAGATGGACATCCTGCTCGTCGACGACATCCAGTTCCTGGCGGACAAGGAGTCGACGCAGGAGGAGTTCTTCCACACGTTCAACACCCTCCACAACGCCAACAAGCAGATCGTGCTGTCCTCCGACCGGCCGCCCAAGCAGCTGGTGACGCTGGAGGACCGGCTGCGGAACCGTTTCGAGTGGGGCCTGATCACCGATGTCCAGCCGCCGGAGCTGGAGACGCGCATCGCGATCCTGCGCAAGAAGGCGGTGCAGGAGCAGCTCAACGCCCCGCCGGAGGTGCTGGAGTTCATCGCCTCCCGGATCTCGCGCAACATCCGCGAGCTGGAGGGCGCGCTGATCCGGGTGACGGCCTTCGCGTCGCTCAACCGGCAGCCGGTGGACCTGGGGCTCACGGAGATCGTCCTCAAGGACCTGATGCCCGGGGGCGACGACTCGGCCCCGGAGATCACGTCGACGGCCATCATGAGCGCGACCGCCGACTACTTCGGGCTCACCGTCGAGGACCTGTGCGGCACGTCGCGGGGCCGCGCGCTGGTGACAGCCCGGCAGATCGCCATGTACCTCTGCCGTGAGCTGACGGACCTGTCGCTGCCGAAGATCGGCGCGCTGTTCGGCGGGCGTGACCACACGACGGTGATGCACGCCGACCGGAAGATCCGCAATCTGATGGCCGAGCGGCGGTCCATCTACAACCAGGTCACCGAGCTGACCAACCGCATCAAGGCCGGCTGACGGCCCGCACGCACCCTTGAGGGCGCCCCTGGAGAGATCCGGGGGCGCCCTTCTTCGTGCTCCGGAGCCCGCCCCCGGCTCTCCGGAGCCCGATTCACGCCCTCCCGGGGTCCGACCCGCGCCCTCCGGACGCGCGTCCCCCTACGCCGGACCGAGCGCACTGTTCGATTTCCACCGCGGGTTACGGCCTTCCTCCACAGATTCGGCGACTTTTTCCCGTCCACACGCTGGGGACCGGAAAGTTGTCCCGACACCGTCCACAGCCGCCCTTGGTGAAAAGCTGTCTGCGCAGGTCACTTGCCTGTGGATCCGTGGACGAACGATCTCCACAGACTGTGGACGACACGACGATCCACAGCCTGTGCACCAAGTTGTCCACGGGCTTCCCACAGGCTGTGGCCGGTTGTCCCCAGTGATCGGCCGCTTCTCCACATGGCTGTCCACTGTTCGGCAACGCGACGTGTCCTCTCACCGCCCCGAGTGAAAGCCGTCACATCGAGCTGCCGGAGAGGGCTGTGGGAAAGGAGCTCAAACCTGGGGACGCGTCTGGGGAGAAGTCGGCCTCCCCTGTGCACGGGATGTGCAGAACTTTCTGTTCTCCACAGTGAGGCCCGGTTGTCCACCGCCTCCGCCCACAGGGGACGTGGACAAAAAACCGGCTCTGAGCTGCGAAAACGCGGTTATCCACGGTATCCACAGGCCCTACTACTACTCCCGACCATAGAGAGCGAGGAATTCGTTTCGAAGAGGGTCCTGTGCACAACTCGCTGTCTCGGCCCCGCCTGCCACCCGTCACGACTTGACCCCGACGGGCGCCTAGTGTCAGTGCGGTGCGTCAGACTGGACCCCGGTGTCCTTCCCCTCCGAGGGGCCGACGACACCGAGTCAGACGACGAAGCCAGGCACAGGGCGAGAAGCGCCGGCAACAGCAGGAGGCGGCAACAGTGAAGATCCGGGTGGAACGCGACGTACTCGCGGAGGCAGTGGCCTGGGCGGCTCGCAGCCTCCCGGCCCGTCCGCCGGCGCCTGTCCTCGCCGGCCTGCTGCTCAAGGCCGACAACGGTCAGCTGAGCCTGTCCAGCTTCGACTACGAGGTCTCCGCGCGCGTGTCGGTGGAGGCCGAGGTCGAGGAGGAGGGCACGGTGCTGGTCTCCGGCCGCCTGCTCGCCGACATCTCCCGCGCCCTGCCCAACCGTCCGGTCGAGATCTCCACAGACGGTGTACGGGCGACGGTGGTCTGCGGCTCCTCGCGGTTCACGCTCCACACACTGCCTGTGGAGGAGTACCCGGCGCTGCCGCAGATGCCGAACGCGACGGGCACGGTCCCCGGCGAGGTCTTCGCCTCCGCCGTGCAGCAGGTCGCCATCGCGGCCGGCCGCGACGACACCCTGCCCGTCCTCACCGGTGTGCGCATCGAGATCGAGGGCGACACGGTGACGCTGGCCTCCACCGACCGCTACCGCTTCGCGGTCCGCGAGTTCCTGTGGAAGCCGGAGAACCCGGAGGCCTCCGCGGTCGCCCTGGTGCCCGCCAAGACCCTGCTGGACACGGCCAAGGCGCTGACCAGCGGCGACCAGGTGATTCTGGCGCTGTCCGGCTCCGGCGCCGGTGAGGGCCTGATCGGATTCGAGGGCGCGGGCCGCCGCACCACCACGCGTCTGCTGGAGGGCGACCTCCCGAAGTACCGCACGCTGTTCCCGACGGAGTTCAACAGCGTCGCCGTGATCGAGACCGCCCCCTTCGTGGAGGCCGTGAAGCGCGTGGCCCTGGTCGCCGAGCGCAACACCCCGGTGCGGCTCAGCTTCGAGCAGGGCGTGCTGATCCTGGAGGCCGGTTCCAGCGACGACGCACAGGCTGTGGAAAGGGTCGACGCCCAGCTCGAGGGCGACGACATCTCCATCGCCTTCAACCCGACGTTCCTGCTGGACGGCCTGAGCGCCATCGACTCCCCGGTGGCCCAGCTGTCGTTCACCACGTCCACCAAGCCGGCGCTGCTCAGCGGCCGCCCGGCGATGGACGCGGAGGCGGACGAGGCCTACAAGTACCTGATCATGCCGGTGCGGCTCAGCGGCTGATCCGCCGCCCGCGGCGAGGCCGCAGGTGGGGACGGGCGTGTGAGCGCGTATGCCCACAGATGTGCGCGCGCTCCCCCACTGCCCGAAAAGCGTGGGTGGTACCCCCAGGGTTTAGGCTCGGACGCCGGTACGCAAGTGCCGGCACGTCCCGTCGCAACCTTAAGGAACACATCTGATGGAGCTCGGTCTCGTCGGTCTCGGCAAGATGGGCGGCAACATGCGCGAGCGGCTGCGCCGCGCGGGCCACACCGTCTTCGGGTACGACCGCAACCCGGACCTCGCCGACGTCCACAGCCTGCAGGAGCTTGTGGGCAAGCTCAGCGGCCCCCGTGTGGTGTGGGTGATGGTCCCGGCCGGTGAGCCGACCCAGTCCACGGTCGACGAGTTGGCCGAACTGCTGGAGCCCGGCGACGTCGTGGTGGACGGCGGCAACTCCCGTTGGACCGACGACGAGAAGCACGCCGCGGAGCTGGCGGCCAAGGGCATCGGCTTCGTCGACTGCGGCGTCTCCGGCGGCGTCTGGGGCCTGGAGAACGGCTACGCGCTGATGTACGGCGGCTCCAAGGAGGACGTCGCCAAGGCGCAGCCGATATTCGACGCCCTCAAGCCGGAGGGCGACTTCGGGTCGGTGCACGCGGGCAAGGTCGGCGCGGGCCACTTCGCGAAGATGGTCCACAACGGCATCGAGTACGCCATGATGCAGGCCTACGCCGAGGGCTGGGAGCTGCTGGAGAAGGTCGACTCGGTGACCGACGTCCGGGAGGTCTTCCGCTCCTGGCAGGAGGGCACCGTCATCCGCTCCTGGCTGCTCGACCTGGCGGTCAACGCCCTCGACGAGGACGAGCACCTCGACGAGCTCCGGGGTTATGCACAGGACTCCGGTGAGGGACGCTGGACTGTGGAGGCCGCCATCGACAACGCGGTCCCGCTGCCGGCGATCACCGCCTCGCTGTTCGCGCGGTTCGCCTCGCGCCAGGAGGACTCGCCGCAGATGAAGATGATCGCGGCGTTGCGGAACCAGTTCGGCGGCCACGCGGTCGAGAAGAAGTAGTCCACAGGCACGTCATTTGTCCACAGGGCCGCTCGGCGGTCCACAACGCCCGAGGAGGTCGGCGGAACACCCATGCACGTCACGCATCTGTCGCTGGCCGACTTCCGCTCCTATCCCCGGGTCGAGGTCCCGCTCGACCCCGGGGTGACGGCCTTCGTCGGTCCCAACGGGCAGGGCAAGACGAACCTCGTCGAGGCGGTCGGCTACCTCGCCACTCTCGGCAGCCACCGGGTGTCCTCGGACGCGCCGCTGGTGCGCATGGGAGCCGACCGCGCGATCGTCCGGGCCCAGGTCCGGCAGGGCGACCGGCAGCAGCTGGTCGAGCTGGAGCTCAACCCCGGCCGCGCGAACCGTGCCCGCGTCAACCGGTCCTCGCAGGTCAGGCCGCGTGACGTGCTGGGGATCGTGCGGACCGTGCTGTTCGCGCCCGAGGACCTGGCGCTGGTCAAGGGCGATCCGGGTGAGCGCCGGCGCTTCCTGGACGAGCTGATCACGGCGCGCTCCCCGCGCATGGCGGGCGTGCGCTCCGACTACGACCGGGTGCTCAAGCAGCGCAACACGCTGCTCAAGTCGGCGGCGCTGGCCCGCCGGCACGGCGGCCGCACCCTGGACCTGTCCACGCTCGACGTGTGGGACCAGCATCTCGCCCGCGCGGGCGCGGAGTTGCTGGCGCAGCGCCTGGATCTGCTGGCCGCGCTCCAGCCGCTGGCCGACAAGGCGTACGAGCAGCTGGCGCCCGGCGGCGGCCCGGTGGCGCTGGAGTACAAGCCGTCGGCGCCGGGGGAGGCGCACACCCGTGAGGATCTCTTCGAGCAGCTGATCGCCGCGCTCGCGGAGGTCCGCAGGCAGGAGATCGAGCGCGGGGTCACCCTGGTCGGCCCGCACCGCGACGACCTGCTGCTCAAACTGGGCCAGATGCCCGCCAAGGGCTACGCGTCGCACGGCGAGTCGTGGTCGTACGCGCTGGCGCTGCGGCTCGCCTCCTACGACCTGCTGCGGGCCGAGGGCAACGAGCCGGTGCTGGTGCTCGACGACGTCTTCGCCGAGCTGGACACGCGCCGCAGGGAGCGGCTGGCGGAGCTGGTGGCCCCCGGCGAGCAGGTGCTGGTGACGGCCGCCGTCGACGACGACGTGCCGCACGTGCTGGCGGGCGCGCGGTTCGCCGTGTCCGAGGGGACGGTGGAGCGCGCGTGAGCGGGGAGCGGCCGCCCGCCGGCGGCGCCGGCAAGGACCCCGAGCCCTCGGGCGTCGACCTGGCGCGCGTGGCGCTGCGCGCGGCCCGGGAGGCGGCACGCGCGCGGGGGGACGCGGCGCAGCAGAAGAAGCAGGCGCGACGCGGAGGGCTGCGCTCCGGCGCGCGTGGCGACCGGCGCGATCCGATGGCGCTGGGCGCGGCGATCAACCGGCTGCTCACCGAGCGCGGCTGGGAGGCCCCGGCGGCGGTCGGCGGGGTGATGGGGCGCTGGCCGGAGATCGTCGGCGAGGACGTCGCCAAGCACTGCGAGCCGGAGCGGTACGACGAGGACGAGCGGGTGCTGGTGGTGCGCTGCGACTCGACGGCCTGGGCGACCAATCTGCGGTTGCTGGCGCCGACGCTCGTGGCTCGTCTCAACGACGACCTCGGGCACGGCACCGTGCGGCTGATCAAGGTGGTGGGACCGTCCGGTCCGGCCCGCCGTTACGGGCCGCTGCGCGCCCCGGGAAGCACCGGTCCGGGCGACACGTACGGGTGATCCGGGGGCTTTTTCCGTCCCGCCGCGCATACGTGAGAGACATCACATCCGGGCGTCCGAGCACCGCGTTCGCGGGCCGGACGCCCACGTCGTCGTGCCACCGGACGCGGGTGCGAATCGCCACCTGACTCCTAAGTAGCCAAGGGTTGACGGCCGGAAGCGCTGAGCGCCCTCGTGGGGCCTCTGGAGCCCCCATCCGCATATCGGGAGTCGGGAGAGGCCGTTTCCGGGCGGCACATGCGGACTCAGGTGCCCGCAAACCCCCATCGATGTCAGCGCTACCGGTAGACTGGAAGACAATCCCGCCCCGATCGTGGGGACCGCCCGGGAAGACGCTGAGCAACGCTGATCAAGGCTTACCAACGCAACATGCCGCAGCCGCTCCGGCAACCTGCCGACGAGCCCGGCTCGTGCTGTGCCAGAAAGGGCGCTTCGTGGCCGATTCCGGCAACCCCAACGAGAACATCCCGTCCACCGACACCGCCGCAGGCGACGCGGCAGGCTCCTCGACCGGAGACGCCACGTCGTACGACGCGAGTGCCATCACCGTCCTCGAGGGCCTGGACGCGGTCCGCAAGCGACCCGGCATGTACATCGGGTCGACGGGCGAGCGGGGCCTGCACCACCTGGTGCAGGAGGTCGTCGACAACTCGGTCGACGAGGCGCTGGCCGGCCACGCGGACACCATCGACGTGACGATCCTGGCCGACGGCGGCGTCCGCGTCGTCGACAACGGCCGTGGCATCCCCGTGGGCATCGTCCCCTCCGAGGGCAAGCCCGCCGTCGAGGTCGTCCTCACCGTGCTGCACGCGGGCGGCAAGTTCGGCGGCGGCGGTTACGCGGTCTCCGGCGGTCTGCACGGCGTGGGCGTGTCCGTGGTCAACGCGCTGTCGACGCGCGTCGCCGTCGAGGTGAAGACCGACGGCCACCGCTGGACGCAGGACTACAAGCTGGGCGTCCCCACCGCCCCCCTGCAGCGGCACGAGGCGACGGAGGAGACCGGCACGTCGGTCACCTTCTGGGCCGACGGCGACATCTTCGAGACCACGGACTACTCGTTCGAGACGCTCTCCCGGCGCTTCCAGGAGATGGCGTTCCTGAACAAGGGCCTGCGGATCAACCTCACCGACGAGCGCGAGTCGGCGAAGGCGACCGCCGGCGCGGACGAGGCGGGCGAGGACGAGAAGCACGAGGTCAAGAGCGTCTCGTACCACTACGAGGGCGGCATCGTCGACTTCGTGAAATACCTCAACTCCCGCAAGGGCGAGGTGGTTCACCCCACCGTCATCGACCTCGAGGCGGAGGACAAGGAGCGGCACCTGTCGCTCGAGGTCGCCATGCAGTGGAACGGCGGCTACACGGAGGGCGTGTACTCGTTCGCCAACATCATCCACACCCACGAGGGCGGTACGCACGAGGAGGGCTTCCGTGCGGCGCTGACCTCGCTGATCAACAAGTACGCGCGCGACAAGAAGCTGCTCCGCGACAAGGACGACAACCTCACCGGTGACGACATCCGCGAGGGTCTGACCGCGATCATCTCGGTCAAGCTGAGCGAGCCGCAGTTCGAGGGCCAGACCAAGACCAAGCTGGGCAACACCGAGGTGAAGACCTTCGTGCAGAAGGTCGTCTACGAGCACCTCGCCGACTGGCTGGACCGCAACCCGAACGAGGCCGCGGACATCGTGCGCAAGGGCATCGCGGCGGCCACCGCGCGCGTGGCGGCCCGCAAGGCGCGCGACCTGACGCGCCGCAAGGGCCTGCTGGAGACGGCGTCGCTGCCGGGCAAGCTGTCCGACTGCCAGTCGAACGACCCGACCAAGTGCGAGATTTTCATCGTGGAGGGTGACTCCGCGGGCGGCTCGGCCAAGTCCGGCCGGAACCCCGAGTACCAGGCGATCCTCCCGATCCGCGGAAAGATCCTCAACGTCGAGAAGGCGCGCATCGACCGGATCCTGCAGAACCAGGAGATCCAGGCGATGATCTCCGCGTTCGGCACCGGTGTGCACGAGGACTTCGACATCGAGAAGCTCCGCTATCACAAGATCATCCTGATGGCGGACGCCGACGTCGACGGCCAGCACATCAACACCCTGCTGCTGACGTTCCTGTTCCGCTTCATGCGGCCGCTGGTCGAGGCCGGGCACGTGTTCCTCTCCCGTCCCCCGCTCTACAAGATCAAGTGGGGCAAGGACGACTTCGAGTACGCGTACTCCGACCGCGAGCGCGACGCGCTGATCGAGATGGGCCGCAACGCCGGCAAGCGCATCCGTGAGGACTCCGTCCAGCGCTTCAAGGGCCTCGGTGAGATGAACGCAGAGGAGCTGCGCATCACCACGATGGACCAGGAGCACCGGGTCCTCGGACAGGTCACCCTGGACGACGCCGCCCAGGCCGACGACCTCTTCTCCGTCCTGATGGGCGAGGACGTCGAGGCCCGCCGCGCGTTCATCCAGCGCAACGCCAAGGACGTCCGCTTCCTCGACATCTGAGTCGGTCTCAGCTGACCGCACCAGGAAGGACCTTCACCAGCAATGACCGACGAGAACACTCCCGTCACGCCTCTCGAGGACCCGGACGCGGCCGGTATGCGCGTCGAGCCCGTCGGGCTCGAGACGGAGATGCAGCGCTCGTACCTCGACTACGCGATGTCCGTCATCGTGTCGCGTGCGCTGCCCGACGTCCGTGACGGCCTCAAGCCCGTCCACCGCCGCGTGCTGTACGCGATGTACGACGGCGGCTACCGCCCCGAGCGCGGCTTCTACAAGTGCGCCCGTGTCGTCGGCGACGTCATGGGCAACTACCACCCGCACGGCGACTCCTCGATCTACGACGCGCTGGTCCGCCTCGCGCAGCCCTGGTCGATGCGCATGCCGTTGGTGGACTCCAACGGCAACTTCGGCTCTCCGGGCAACGACCCGGCGGCGGCCATGCGCTACACCGAGTGCAAGATGGCGCCGCTGTCGATGGAGATGGTCCGTGACATCGACGAGGAGACCGTCGACTTCACGGACAACTACGACGGCCGCTCCCAGGAGCCGACCGTCCTGCCCGCCCGCTTCCCGAACCTGCTGATCAACGGCTCGGCCGGTATCGCGGTCGGCATGGCGACCAACATCCCGCCGCACAACCTGCGCGAGGTCGCCGCCGGCGCCCAGTGGTACCTGGAGAACCCCGAGGCGTCGCACGAGGAGCTGCTGGACGCGCTCATCGAGCGCATCAAGGGCCCCGACTTCCCGACCGGCGCGCTGGTGGTGGGCCGCAAGGGCATCGAGGAGGCGTACCGCACGGGCCGCGGCTCGATCACCATGCGCGCGGTGGTCGAGGTCGAGGAGATCCAGAACCGCCAGTGCCTGGTGGTCACGGAGCTGCCGTACCAGACCAACCCCGACAACCTCGCGCAGAAGATCGCCGACCTGGTGAAGGACGGCAGGATCGGCGGCATCGCCGACGTGCGCGACGAGACGTCCTCGCGGACCGGCCAGCGCCTGGTCATCGTGCTGAAGCGGGACGCGGTCGCCAAGGTCGTGCTGAACAACCTGTACAAGCACACCGACCTGCAGACCAACTTCGGCGCCAACATGCTGGCCCTGGTCGACGGCGTGCCGCGCACGCTGTCGCTGGACGCGTTCATCCGCCACTGGGTGACGCACCAGATCGAGGTCATCGTCCGCCGTACGCGTTTCCGGCTGCGCAAGGCCGAGGAGCGGGCGCACATCCTGCGTGGTCTGCTGAAGGCCCTGGACGCGATCGACGAGGTCATCGCGCTGATCCGGCGCAGCGACACCGTCGAGGTCGCGCGCGGCGGTCTGATGGACCTCCTGGAGATCGACGAGATCCAGGCCAACGCCATCCTCGAGATGCAGCTGCGCCGACTGGCCGCCCTGGAGCGCCAGAAGATCGTCCAGGAGCACGACGAACTCCAGGCGAAGATCAACGAGTACAACGAGATCCTGGCCTCCCCGGTCCGCCAGCGCGGCATCGTCAGCCAGGAGCTGGCCGCGATCGTCGAGAAGTTCGGCGACGACCGCAAGACGAAGCTGATCCCCTACGAGGGCGACATGTCCATCGAGGACCTGATCGCCGAGGAGGACATCGTCGTCACGGTCACGCGGGGCGGCTACATCAAGCGCACCAAGACCGACGACTATCGGGCGCAGAAGCGCGGCGGCAAGGGCGTGCGCGGGGCGAAGCTCAAGGAAGACGACATCGTCAACCACTTCTTCGTCTCCACCACGCACCACTGGCTGCTGTTCTTCACCAACAAGGGCCGCGTGTACCGGGTGAAGGCGTACGAGCTGCCGGACGCGGGCCGCGACGCGCGCGGGCAGCACGTGGCGAACCTGCTGGCCTTCCAGCCGGACGAGACCATCGCCCAGATCCGCGCCATCCGCGACTACGACGCGACGCCGTACCTGGTCCTGGCCACCAAGGCCGGCCTGGTGAAGAAGACCCCGCTGAAGGACTACGACTCCCCGCGGTCCGGCGGTGTCATCGCGATCAACCTGCGCGAGCAGGGGGACGGAACCGACGACGAACTGATCGGCGCCGAACTCGTCTCGGCCGAGGACGATCTGCTGCTGATCAGCCGGAAGGCACAGTCGATCAGGTTCACGGCGACGGACGACGCGCTGCGGCCCATGGGCCGTGCCACCTCGGGCGTCAAGGGCATGAGTTTCCGCGAAGGGGACGAGCTGCTCTCGATGAATGTTGTTCGACCCGGTACGTTCGTGTTCACTGCCACAGACGGCGGGTACGCGAAGCGGACCGCTGTCGACGAGTACCGCGTCCAGGGCCGCGGTGGCCTCGGCATCAAGGCCGCCAAGATCGTCGAGGACCGCGGTTCCCTCGTCGGCGCGCTGGTGGTCGAGGAAACCGACGAGATTCTCGCCATCACGCTGTCGGGTGGTGTGATTCGTACGCGAGTCAACGAGATCAGGGAAACCGGCCGTGACACCATGGGCGTCCAACTGATCAACCTGAGCAAGCGCGATGCCGTGGTCGGCATCGCCCGTAACGCCGAAGCAGGACGCGAGGCGGAGGAAGTCGACGGCGACGTGGTCGTGGACGAGTCCGCCGACGGGGACGCGACCACCGGTACGGACCAGGGCGAGGCGCCCGCGTCCGAGTAGCACGAGGAGTGAGTCAGCGTGAGCGGAGCCACGGGCGCCGGACCGGCCGGAACCAGTACGGGAACGGACGGCGGCGGCCGTGGCTCCGCCGCGCGGGCGACAGACCCGCACACGACCAATCTCAAAGCGATCAAGGCGCCGGTCCCCGACGCCTCCTCGTCCACCAGACAGGGATCCCAGGGGGGAACCGTGACGGACACCCGAGGCACGCAGGCCGCACCCGGTCAGGGTGGCGCCCAGGCTGCCTCACCGCTGCCGGGGGAACGGCAGCCGCAGCAGCAGGCGGGTCCGTACCACCCGCCGCAGGCCTACCCGGCCCAGGCCGGCGCCGCAGCCGGCCGCACCGGCGCCGTGCGCCGTCCCCGGACGGGCGCCAGCACCACCCCGCGCGTGCGCAAGGCGCGCCTGCGCGTGGCGAAGGCCGACCCGTGGTCGGTCATGAAGGTCAGCTTCCTGCTGTCGATCGCCCTCGGCATCTGCACGATCGTCGCGGCCGCAGTGCTGTGGATGGTCATGGACGCCATGGGTGTCTTCTCGACCGTCGGCGGCACGATCTCCGAGGCGACCGGCTCGGAGGGCTCGAACGGTTTCGACCTGCAGTCGTTCCTGTCGCTGCCGAACGTTCTGATGTTCACGACGGTCATCGCCGTCATCGACGTCATCCTGGCGACGGCGCTGGCGACCCTCGGCGCGTTCATCTACAACCTGTCGGCCGGTTTCGTGGGCGGCGTCGAGCTCACCCTGGCCGAGGACGAGTGACCAGCTCACCGGGCGCGCCCGGGCCGCGCTGACGGTCCGCGGGGAACCGATTTTGGGACTGCCCCGGTCGTGCGCTAATCTTCAGGAGTCAGCGCGCGGGACACACCCCCGCACAGCGCGGCGGGGCTATAGCTCAGTTGGTTAGAGCGCATCCCTGATAAGGATGAGGCCACAGGTTCAAATCCTGTTAGCCCCACAGCACGGAAACCCCCGGTCCACTCGGACCGGGGGTTTTTGCCGTGCGTGGTCGGCGTCAGGCGGTTACCGTCGCCGGATGACATCCGACCCCACGTCGCTCGCCGCGGACGTCGCTGAGCTGCCCAAGGCGGAGTTCGCCTTCCCCGGCCCGCTGCGCGACCGTCTGGTCGCGGCGGTCCTGGACGGCTCCAAGACCGCCACGACCGGACTCGTCGCCGAGTACGAGCGCGAGGGGGAGCCCCTGCCGGCGGTCGGGGACCGTTCGGTGCTCGTCGACTCGGAGGACCGGCCGGTCGCGGTCCTCGAGGTGACCGGGGTGCGTGTCGTCCCGCTGGCGCGGGTGGACACCGCTCACGCGGTGGACGAGGGGGAGGGGTACGCCGGCGTGGCCGAGTGGCGCGCGGGCCACGAGCGGTTCTGGGGCAGCGCGGAGATGCGCGCGGCTCTGGGCGACGCGGACTTCGCCGTGGACGACACGACGCCGGTCGTCCTGGAGCGCTTCCGTGTCGTCGCCGACCTGCGCGGCGCCGTCTGGGCCTCGGCACCTCTCGCGTGACGCAGGGCCGGGCGCTACGGTCGCGGGCTCGTGCTTCCGATGGGAAGGTGGGGCCTCATGGCGAGTCGGATCAGTGAACTGGTGCTGGAGTGCCGCGATCCGGAGCTGCTCGCTCGGTTCTGGTGCGAGGTGCTCGACTTCGTGGAGCTGGACCGAGACGGGGAGGACATCGAGATCGGCCCGCGCGAGGGGTTCGGCGGGGCCCGGCCGACTCTGATCCTCAGCAAGCAGGAGCGGCCGCAGCCGGACAGGACACGGCTGCACATCGACGTGAACGCCACCGACCGCGACCAGGACGCCGAGCTGGAGCGTCTCCTGGCGCTCGGGGCGCGGCCGGCCGACGTGGGGCAGACCGGCGAGGAGACGTGGCATGTGCTCGCCGACCCCGAGGGGAACGTGTTCTGCCTGCTGAGGAGGCGTCTCGACCCGCTCTGAGAGCCTGTCGAGGGCCCTGCGGTGTGGGAAGTTCCAGGTGAGCCTCACCAAGCATCACGCCGCCGTGTGCGGGCGCCGGGTCCGGACATGACCCGGACCCCGGTCGGATGGCGACCGGGGTCTTGGTTCTCTCTGCTCGTGTCGTGCCGTTGTGCTGTACGCAAGTTCGCCAGGACTCCGGTGAAGCAGCGACGGCACGAGGAGGGTCGGGTCCGCGGGGCGGCGGGGCGCGGCGGCCTCAGCGCTGCAGGGGGATCCGGGCCGAGGCGGGTGCGGGCAGGGTGGTCGCCGTGTCCGGGGAGCAGTGCGCGGGGACCAGTTCGGACTCGGGGCGGCGTTCCGTGGAACTGTCCTGTTCCGCTTCGGTGTCCTCCTCGGCCGTGTCCGGGAGGGGCCGGTGCCGGCAGCTGGGGGACTTGCCGTGCGCCTCGGCGTGGATGCGTTGCTTCATCGTGGGGGGCAGTGCCCTGATCAAGGACCAGGACCACGGGGAGGCCGTCGGCGCGGGCGCCTCGGTCTTCGGAGCGCTGTCGCTGTTGCGCGTCTTCTGGGTCTGGGGTACGGCCGCCGCGGCGGCGGTGGTGACGAGACCGAGCGCCGTGCACAGCGCGAGGAAGGCGGTGACAACGGCGTTCCACAGCTGCATGACCTTGTTCCTGGCCATGGCCCCTCACTTTCGGGTTGGGCGATTTGCGTACTTTCCTCATGATGTGTATGAGGGCCTCGAAGTGGTGGACCGACGCCCGTGCCGCGTGGATGTTCAGATGAACACCACTCGGATGGGCGCATGAAGGCAGGAAATCCCTGGTTACGGGAGGAAACGGAGCGAAAACACCGTGCGTGCGGGTGTGATCACCCTCCGATCGGACCGTCCGCGTCGTGTCGATCCGGTTGCCTCGGGCGGCAGTTGGAGGCGGCGACGCAGGTCACCGATCGGTATCGGCCGGTGTGTATAGTCGGGCGCCAGAGGTCCCCTACGTCAAGGAAAGACGAGGTCGCGCGGTGAAGAAGCTTCTCCTGGTCGCACTGGCCGCCATCGGCGGGCTCCTCGTGTACCGCCAGATCCAGGCGGATCGCGCCGAGCAGGATCTGTGGACGGAGGCGACTGACTCCGTGCCCACGGGTTCGTGAGTACCGACATACGACGCTGAACAGACCCCGGCCGCCCCTGCGGTCGGGGTTTTGTGCGTCCGGGACCTTGTGGGCGGGCCGCGTCCCCGGTGCAGGATGGGCGGCGGCACGGAGCGGGACCCGGCGGCGATGAGGGGGGCGCGTGAGGGGACGGCAGAGCACGGCGCGGCGTACGACGGCACGGCGACGGTACGGCGCCGTGGCTCGTCCGGTCCTGGCGGCCGTGCTCGGACTGGGGATCACTCTCACGGGACAGCACGCCCGGGCCGCCGGACAGGACACCGTCCCCACGTACGCGTTCACCGAGGACGCGCGCCGGATCGAGGGCGCCGGGAGCACCGCCGACGCCGTGGAACTGGAGCCCGGCCGGACCTACCGCAGCACCCTCCCGCCCGACGCCAAGGTCTTCTTCCGCCTGGAACTGGACGACACCGAGACCGCGTACGCCTCCGCCACCGCCGTCCCGCCGCCCGGAACCGGCGTTGCCGTCGCCGACGGCGTCAAGGTGACCGTGGAGGACGCCGACGGCCGCTCCTGCGACGGGGACACGGCGATCTTCGGGGCGCCGGGCAGCCCTCATCCGGTCGCCGCGTGGGCTATGCGGGAGATATCCCCCAGGAGAAGCCTCTGCGCCGAGGCCGGGACGTACTACGTGACGGTCGAGCGCGCCTCCCCCGACGCGCGCGGCGCCTCCCCCGACCCCTGGGAGCTGGAGCTCCACACGGTGTCGGAGCCCGGGACGAAGACGCCGGACGGCACGGCGGCGCCCGGGGCGTGGGACTCGGCCACGCCGGCCCCCGTCCAGGGAACCGCCCAACGCCGTTCGGGCGGCGCGGGGTTCGCGCAGGCGGCCCGGCTCGGCGAGGGCGTGTGGCGCGACGACGTACGGCCGGGCCAGACGCTCTTCTACCAGGTTCCCGTCGACTGGGGCCGGCAGCTCCACGCCACCGCCGAACTGGGCAGCTCCGGCACGGACGCCTCCCGTTACGTCGCCTCCGCGCTCACTCTGGACGTCTACAACCCGGTGCGCGGCCACGTCGAGGACCTGTCCGTCGGTTACAACGGGGGCCAGAAATCCAAGGCGCTCAAGCCCTTGCCGCCGGTCGCGTACGAGAACCGGTACGCCTCCGGGCAGCAGGTCTCGGCGGTGCGGTTCGCCGGCGCCTACTACCTCGTCGCGCACCTCTCCCCGGAGGTCGCCGAGGACTACGGCGACGGGCCCGTGCCGCTGACGCTGCGAGTGCGGCTGGGCGGGGCGGCGCGGAACGGGCCGGACTACGCGGGCGGGACCGTGCCGGCGGACGTCTTCACCGTCGACGGCGGTGCGACCTCGGGCGAGACCGGCGGCGCGGGCGACGAGACCCTGTACCGGGTCCTCGCGGCGGGTGGCATCGGCACCGGAAGCGCCCTGGTGGTGGGGCTCGGGGTGTGGACGGTGGTGGCCCGGCGTCGGGGCGCGGCCCTTCCCGAGTGAACCGGTGACGTCGACACTGTCGCGGTGGTCCGTGCGACGTCGGTGGGGCGTGCGGCGCCCGTCATGCGGGGGAGCGGTCAGATTCGGGTGAGCGCCCAGAAGCCCACGGCGTAGCACGCGAGAGCCAGCAGCAGCACAGGGACGGCGACCCGCGCCGGAGGACCGGGCCTACGGGTTCCGCGTCGGCGGTGGGAGCGGGGGGCCGGTGTGCGCTGTGCGGTCACCGTGTCCGGAGGCGGAGCCTGTGACGACCGTGCGGTGTATTCAGCAGTGGAGGGGTCGGGACGCACGGCCGGTGGCGGCAGGGGGGAGCGCAGTTGCTGGGTCGCTTCGTAGGGGGAGGCCTCGGGTGCCTGGTGCTGGTGGCCGTACGGGGGGTGGGCTGCGTACTGCGGGAGGTGCCCGGGGGAGCGCGGCGTGGGGACCGAGGCGGGCTGCGGCGGCGGCAGGGGGAAACTGCCGGTGTCCGACAGGGCGGCGGGCTGCGGCACGGCGTCGGGCGGCGTGGCGGCCGGCGGAGTGGCGGGGGTGGCCGTGCCGTGCCGTGGGTCGGGAGGAGCCGTGCTCCAGGCGGGGCGAGGCGCGGACTCCCCGCCGTCCCCGACGCTCTCCCCCGCTGTCCCGCCTTCGCCCACCGGCGGCCCACCGGCGGCCGGACGCAGCCCGGAGGCCCTCTTCTCCGGGCCGTCCTCGGCGAACCCGGGCGGCAGCGGGCCGAGTTGGTCGAAGATCTCGATCAGCTCGTCGTCGGGACCGGGCTCCGGCAGCAGCTCCGCCGCCGCGGCGAGCGCCTTCCGTGCCCCCGTCGCCGTGCGGAAGCGCGCCTCCGGATCGGGCTGCAGCAAGGTGGCCACCACCTGCCACAGCGGTTCGGGGATGCCCTGCGGCGCACCCGGCGTCCCCTGGTCGGCGAAGTACTGGATGAGGGCCTTGGCGTCAGGCTTCGCGCCCTCGAGCAGATACAGGGCGAGCAGACCCACGGCGAAGAGGTCGGCGGGGAAGTCCGGCTCGGCGCCCATCATCTGCTCCGGGGCCAGATACCCCGGGGTGCCGACGACCAGGTCGGTCTCGGTCAGCCGGGGCTCGCCCAGCCGCATCGCGATGCCGAAGTCCGACAGCCGGAGCTTCGGCCTGCCCCGGCCGGTGGCCTCCAGCAGCACGTTGGCGGGCTTGATGTCGCGGTGCACCACGTCCTCCGCGTGCACCGCCGCGAGCCCTGAGAGGAGCTGGTCGAGGAGGGTGCAGACGAACGCGGGCGGCAGCGGACCGTAGTCACCGACCAGGTGCACCAGGGAACCGCCGGCCACCAGGTCCATGGTGAACAAGACCTTGTCGTCGTCGGCGGCCCAGCTGGTGGGGGCGAGCACATGCGGGTGGTCGATCCGCAGCGCCTGCTCGCGCACGAAGCGCAGCAACGAGTGGGCGTCGCTCTGCAGCAGCACCTTCGCCGCCACATAGCGGCGACGGCGGTGGTCCCAGGCGCGCCAGACCGCGCCCACACCCCCGCGTCCGATCGGGTCGACCAGCTCGTACCGGCCGGCGAAGACCTCACCCATGACTGTGCGTCGCTCCTCCCCCTGAGGTGTCCCCCTGTCTCTCCCCCACGACGCGCGATACGACTCCCCCTGTGTCCCGGTGTCCCCCCGGCCCCCACGTGTCACCGGCGGCCGAACCCCCATCGGCCGCCGGGCGGTGCATCAGCTCTGGTGCGCCTGGTAGTGCGTGACCGCGTCGGCCGTACGGCCGGCGCCGTAGACCCGGAGGAACTCCGCCAGCTCCGGGTGGGTGGGCGCGAGGGAGTCCGCGGCGTCGAGGATGTCGCCGGCGGCAGCCACCGACCGCAGCAGGGACTGGATCTCACGGACCACGCGCTTGACCGTGGGAGCACCTGAACTGCTCGTGGTCTGCGTGGTGTTGGTGAGGACGGAACCCCCCTGGGACTTCTTGATCTCCTCCATGCGCTCCGTCGCCTCGGCCGCGCTGACGCTGCCGTCCGCGACCTGCCCCGCCAGGTCCTGGAGCAGCTGCACGCGCTGGACCACCGCCGGGTTGCCGATCTTCGCCCGCTGGCCGCTCATCAGCTGCGACAGCATCGGAGCGGACAGTCCGAGCACCCCCGCCAGACGGGCCTGGTTGAGGCCCAGATCGTCTATGAGCCTACGGAAGAGCGCCCCCAACGGCTCCCCGTACCAATTCCGCTGCAGTTCCCGCGCTCTGGCGGTGGCTTCCTGCTGTGCGGCGTCCATTGCGTCTCCCCATCGCTTCCCCATGACCCGTGGGTTCGCTAGAGCGAACCACGCCACGCATCTTACGGAGAGTGGTTGGTCACGGGGACCCCCAATCTTTTTGCGGAATCCCCGGGGAGACCCGGTACTCTGGTCCCGGACGCCCGCCGGGACCTGTTCGTCCTGGTGGACGCATTCCCTCCGGGGCCTTAGCTCAGTTGGTAGAGCGCTGTCTTTGCATGGCAGATGTCAGGGGTTCGACTCCCCTAGGCTCCACAGAGAAGACCCCTCCACCTGCGGAAGTGCGGTGTGAGGGGTCTTGTTTCACGTGAAACGACGCGGCGGGACAGAGGCCTCACATCCTCTGTCCCGCCGCGTCGTTCGCGCCGTTCCTCGTGCTGGCGGCCAGTTTCCGCCGTCACTCCTCGTCGCGCTTGGCGGCCTCTTCCTCGGCCTCCTTGGCCGCGACCTCGGGGTCCAGGCTCCCCACGTCGCTGCCGTCCACGGAGGTCAGGGTGGTCGAGCCGGACACGTCCGTCGCGGCCGGCGGTTCCACCAGCCAGTCGGGGTTGGCCTGCTTGTCCCACCACTTCCACGCGGCGTAGGCGCCTCCTGCCACGGTGCCCAGGATCAGCACGGCCTTGGCCGCACGGCCGGCCGCGGCCCGCCGCTGCTGCTTGCGCACGAGCTTCTGGATCTGCCGGGCCGTGACCTGGCCCCGCAGAGCGGCGAGCGCGGCCGCACTCCTGGCCGCGGCCTCCTCCCGCGCGGGTCCGGCGGCGGCCACCGCCTGCTCGAGCACCGGCCGGGAGTACTCCGCGGCCTGGCGCGCGGCGAGGCGCGTGCGGACGGCGGCCTGCTGGGCGGCCTTGTCGACCTTCGGCGGCACGTGGGTCCGCGCCTGTTCCAGATACGGCTGCACACGGGCGTCGTACTGCACACGCGCCTGTCCGGCGGCCACGCGTGCCTGATCCGCGGCCTGCGACACCTTGGGCGCGAGCCGTACGCGGGCCTCCTGTGCGTAGTGCGCGGCCCTGACCTTGGCCGTGTCGGCGTAGGGCGCCACCGCTTCCGCGGCGTGCAGCACGCTGTCCTTCGCCGAACCGGTCGCGGCGCGCACGCTGTCGATGCGGGTCACGAGTTCCTCCTCCTCGGTGGCGTACGGTATTTCGACTTTCCACCCTTTTCCGGATCATGCCTGCCGGGTCGGCGAGCGGCATGCGTGGACGGGCGAACGGGTGCCGTCCTCGGTGGCCGACGACGGTATCGAGGGCAAGGAGGGCGAATACGGTGCAACGGGTGCTTGTCGCCGACGATGCCACGGATCGGCACGATGTGCCCCCGACGCGGAAGGACTCGTGACGGTTTCCGCAAGCGGTGCGGTCCCGGACGGCGTCTGTGCGCCGAGGCCGGGCGACTGTGCGGCCGGTCCGTGCGAGGATCAGGGAGTCACGGAAAGACAACGGAAGGCACATCGTGGCTACGCAGCTCTACGCCACCCTGAAGACCAATCACGGCGACATCCAGGTCCAGCTCTTCCCGGACCAGGCGCCGCAGACGGTCAAGAACTTCGTCGAGCTCGCCAAGGGCGAGCGGGAGTGGACCCACCCCCAGACCGGGCAGAAGACCACGGACAAGCTCTACGACGGCACGGTCTTCCACCGGGTGATCAGCGGCTTCATGATCCAGGGCGGTGACCCGCTGGGCAACGGCACCGGCGGCCCCGGCTACCAGTTCGGGGACGAGTTCCACCCGGACCTGCGCTTCGACAAGCCCTACCTGCTGGCGATGGCCAACGCGGGCCCGGGCACCAACGGCTCGCAGTTCTTCATCACGGTCTCCCCGACGGCCTGGCTGAACCGCAAGCACACGATCTTCGGCGAGGTCGCCGACGCCGCCAGCCAGAAGGTCGTCGACAGCATCGCCTCGACGCAGACCAACCCGCGCACCGACCGTCCGGTGCAGGACGTGGTCATCGAGTCGGTCGAGATCCGCGAAGGCTGAGCCCTTCGCTCCCCGGGGCGCGAAAGCCTCCAAGGGAACCAATCGCCCCGCCCATCCGTAAGGATGGGCGGGGCGGGGCTTTTCCAACGACCTAGGGGATCTTCATGGACGACCAGGCCGCCGACGGCCGGCAGGACGCCCAGAGCGTCCCCGGCTGTTATCGCCACCCGGACCGCGAGACCGGCGTCCGCTGCACCCGGTGCGAGCGGCCGATCTGCCCGGAGTGCATGATCGAGGCCTCGGTCGGTTTCCAGTGCCCGGAGTGCGTCCGTGGCGGCGGGGGCACGGGGCACGGGCCGTCGGCCTCCATGCCCCGCACGCTGGCCGGCGGAACCATCGCCGCGGATCCCCGGCTGGTGACCAAGATCCTCATCGGGATCAACGCCGCGGTCTTCCTCGCCGTGATGATCGAGAAGTCGCTGCTGTCCGATCTCTACCTGGTGGGCGCCTGGCCGCCGGCGCCGTTCACACCCACCCAGGGCGTGGCGGGCGGCGAGTGGTACCGCCTGGTGACCTCGATGTTCACGCACGAGGAGATCTGGCACATCGGCTTCAACATGCTCAGCCTGTGGCTGCTGGGCGGACCGCTGGAACAGCATCTGGGCCGGGCGCGCTATCTCGCGCTGTATCTGATCTCCGGTCTGGCGGGCAGCGCCCTGACGTATCTGCTGGCCGGGGGGAGCACGGCGTCGCTCGGCGCGTCGGGCGCGGTCTTCGGACTGTTCGGCGCGACGGCCGTGCTGATGCGCCGCCTCCGCTACGACATGCGGCCGATCATCGCCCTGCTGGCGATCAACCTCGTCATCACCTTCAGCTGGACCGGCATCGCCTGGCAGGCCCACATCGGCGGGCTGGTCGCCGGTGTCGTCATCGGCTACGCGATGGTGCACGCCCCGCGGGAGCGGCGGGCGCTGGTGCAGTACGGCACCTGTGCGCTGGTGCTGGGTGTGGTCGTGCTGCTCACCCTGGTGAGGACCGCGCAGCTCGCCTGAGCCGGGGGTTTGTCCACAGACGGTGTCGGATCTTGTGCACATCGTGCGAGAAGCGTGCCGTGTTCGGTCACCGACCGACGTTGCCGCAGGTCACGCTGCATGCGAACAGATTTTCGGTTGGTGGTGTTTCTGTCACACCGGCGTCAACCTCGAAGGGGGTTATCCACAGATCGGGTCGCCTATCCACATGTGGACAAGGGCTGTGGATAACTCAGGGGATAACCCTGCCCAGAGCTGTGGACACCTCCGGGCAGGGCAGGGCTCAGCGGCCGGCCGGAGCCGAGCACGGAGCCCGGTCCGGCGCTACTTCCACTGCGTGGAAACGCCGAACCCGGCGGCGATGAAGCCGAAGCCCACCACGATGTTCCAGTTGCCCAGCGCGTCGATGGGCAGCGAGCCGTCCGTGACGTAGAAGACGACGATCCAGGCCAGGCCGATGAGGAACAGCGCCAGCATCACCGGCGCGACCCAGGCGCGGTTGGTCAGCTTGATCGCGGCCGTCTGCTTGGCCGGAGGCGGCGTGTAGTCGGCCTTCTTGCGGATACGTGACTTCGGCACGAGGGTCTCTCCTGTCGATGCGCTGCGTGGCCGCGCAGGGTCTGGGTCGGGCTCGGGGCAGCGTACAAGGGGACTCTGAGTGCTCCCCCGGGCGTCCGTTAGCGTAGTGCTTCTACGGCGCCGAAGGAGATAAGGGTACGTTGAGCAATTCTGCCGACTCCCCGGGGACGGAATCCAGTCCCACGGCCCGCCCACGCCGTCTGCGTCCGGTGCGGGTGCTCACCGTGGGCATCTTCGCCCTCGCGGGCCTCCTCTTCTTCGTCAGTTTCGACACGGCCAAGGGCACCAACATCCGCACGGACGCCTCCCTGCTGAAGCTGTCCGATCTGATCCACGAGCGCAGCCGCAAGAACGCCGAGCTCGACGAGTCGAACGGCGCGTTGCGCGAGGACATAGAGGCCCTGGCCGAGCGGGACGACGGCAGCACCGAGGCCGAGGACGCCCGGCTCGCCGCGCTGGAGGAGCACGCCGGCACCCAGGAGCTGAAGGGCGAGGCGATCACCGTCACGCTGAACGACGCGCCGCCGGACGCCACCGCCAAGCTCCCCGGCTATCCCGAGCCGCAGCCGGACTATCTGGTGATCCACCAGCAGGACCTCCAGGCCGTGGTGAACGCCATGTGGCAGGGCGGCGCCGAGGGCATCCAGGTCATGGACCAGCGGCTGATCTCCACCAGCGCGGTCCGCTGTGTCGGCAACACCCTGATCCTCCAGGGCCGCGTCTACTCCCCGCCCTACACGATCACCGCGGTCGGGGACCCGGAGAAGCTGAAGAAGGCGCTCGCCGCCTCGCCGGCGATCCAGAACTACATGGTCTACGTCAACGTCTACGGCCTCGGCTGGAAGGTCGAGGACGAGGGGACCGCCACCCTGCCCGGCTACTCCGGCACGGTGGACCTGCACTACGCCGAACCCGTGGACTGACACCCGCCGTCCTCCCTCCCGGCCGGTTTCACGTGGAACATGCGCGCGGTATCGAGGCGATCGGCCCCGCGGCACGTACTGAGGGGTGCGCACAGCGGACCGGTCGGCTTGTCACACAGCCTGTGGAGGCCGGGAAACAGAGGGCGTTGCGCCGTTAGTCTGGTGGCGTACGGCGTGGGTCTGGTGCCGTGGTACGACGGAAGGGACGGCATGTACAGCTGGATCTGGCGGCATCTGCCGGGCAACGGATGGGTGAGGGCACTCATCTCACTCGTGCTGATCACCGTCGTGGTCTACGTGCTCTTCCAGTACGTCTTCCCGTGGGCGGAGCCGCTGCTGCCCTTCAACGATGTGACGGTGGACAACCAGTGAGCGCGCGCATTCTCGTCGTCGACAACTACGACAGCTTCGTCTTCAACCTGGTCCAGTACCTGTACCAGCTGGGCGCCGAGTGCGAGGTCCTGCGCAACGACGAGGTGTCCACGTCGCACGCCCAGGACGGATTCGACGGCGTGCTGCTGTCCCCGGGTCCCGGCACCCCGGAAGAGGCCGGGGTCTGCGTGGACATGGTGCGGCACTGCGCCGCGACCGGCGTGCCCGTCTTCGGCGTCTGCCTCGGCATGCAGTCGATGCAGGTGGCGTACGGCGGTGTCGTCGACCGCGCCCCCGAGCTGCTGCACGGCAAGACCTCCCCGGTGACGCACGAGGGCAAGGGCGTCTTCGCCGGACTGCCCTCCCCGTTCACCGCCACCCGGTACCACTCACTGGCCGCCGAGCCGGCCACGGTGCCGGGCGAGCTGGAGGTCACGGCCCGCACCGAGGACGGCATCGTGATGGGCCTGAGGCACCGTGAACTTCCGGTGGAGGGGGTGCAGTTCCACCCCGAGTCGGTGCTGACCGAGCACGGCCACCGGATGCTGGCCAACTGGCTCGCGGAGTGCGGCGACCCGGATGCTGTGGCGAGGTCGGCGGGGCTCGCCCCGGTGGTGGGCAGGTCCTCGGCGTGACGGCGCTGCGCCCCGAGCGCGAGTCCGGCGCCCATGGATACGGCGCCGGCGACCAGGGCACCTCGTACGGCGGGCAGCCGTACGGGGTCCCGGGCGCGTACGGGGACGGCTGGTACGGCCAGGCGGCGACGCACGACCCCTACGCGGGCGGCGCCCAGGACGCGACCGCGCAGCTCCCGCCGATCGACGAGGAGACCGTCGCGCTGCGCGTCCCGGACCCGCCCCCGCGGACGACGCGCGAGGAGCCCCCGCCGACCGGGGGCCGGGCGGCCCGCAGGAAGGCCGCCAGGAAGCGCCACGGACGCCGTGGAGGCTCCCACAAGGCCGGGGACGGGTCGACGACCGGAGGAGCAGGTGGCAACGCCTCTGAGGGGGCGCCACGGGCTCCGCTGTCCCGGGTCGAGGCGCGCCGCCAGGCGCGGGCGCGCAAGCCCGGCCCGGCGGTGATGGCGAGCCGCGCCATCGGCGAGGTGTTCATCACCACCGGCGTGCTGATGCTGCTGTTCGTCACCTACCAGCTGTGGTGGACGAACGTGCGCGCGCAGGCTCAGGCCGGCAAGGAGGCCAGCGACCTCCAGCAGGACTGGGCGAACGGCGAGCGCAAGCCCGGCGCGTTCGAGCCAGGGCAGGGCTTCGCGCTGCTGCACATACCGAAGCTGGACGTGGTGGTGCCGATCGCCGAGGGCATCAACAGCAAGAAGGTGCTCGACCGGGGCATGGTCGGCCACTACGCGGAGGGCGCGCTGAAGACGGCGATGCCGTACGACAAGACCGGCAACTTCGGTCTGGCGGGGCACCGCAACACGCACGGGGAGCCGTTCCGGTACATCAACCGGCTGCAGCCGGGCGATCCGATCGTCGTGGAGACGCAGGACAAGTACTTCGTCTACAAGACGGCGTCGATGCTGCCGGTGACGCCGCCGAGCAACGTCAGCGTCCTCGACCCGGTGCCCAAGGACTCGGGCTTCACCGGACCGGGCCGCTACATCACGCTGACCACGTGCACACCTGAGTTCACCAGCAAGTACCGCTTGATCGTCTGGGGTCAGATGGTCGAGGAACGGCCGCGCAGCAAGGGCAAGCCGGATGCGCTCGTCAGTTAAGGGCAGAGGAAACGTGGCAGCGACCGCCGACGACACCGCACAGCACACGCACGCGTCCCCGCCTCCCCGGGGGCGCCGCCGTCTTGGGCCGGTGGCCATGGTGATCAGCTTCTTCGGGGAGATGCTCATCACCGCGGGGGTGTTGCTCGGCCTGTTCGTCGTCTATTCGCTGTGGTGGACGAACGTCGTCGCGGACCGCGCGGCGGACCGGCAGGCGGACGAGGTCCGCGACTCCTGGGCGCAGGAGTCCGACGGCGCCGAACGCGACGCGCCCGCCGTCTACGACAGCAAGAACGGCATCGGCTTCCTGCACGTGCCCACGATGAGCGGCGACGACATCCTCGTGGAGAAGGGCACGTCGATGAAGGTCCTCAACGACGGTGTGGCCGGCTACTACACGGACCCCGTGAAGGCGACGCTGCCGACGTCCGGCAAGAAGGGCAACTTCTCCCTCGCCGCGCACCGTGACGGCCACGGCGCCAAGTTCCACGGCATCCACAGGATCAAGGAGGGCGACCCGATCGTCTTCGAGACGAAGGACACGTGGTTCGTCTACAAGGTCTACGGCATCCTCCCGGAGACCTCGAAGTACAACGTTGGCGTCCTCGCCAAGGTCCCCGCGGAGTCCGGCCGCGAGAAGGCCGGCCACTACATCACGCTGACGACCTGCACGCCGGTCTACACCAGCAAGTACCGCTACATCGTGTGGGGTGAACTGGTCCGCAAGGAGAAGGTGGACGAGAACAGGACTCCTCCGGAGGAGCTGCGCTGAGCGCTTTCCCTACGGAACGGCAGGAGCCCCGGTCCCCTCCGAAGAGAGGGCCGGGGCTCCTTGCCGACGGGGCCCGCGGGTCAGTCGAAGAAGCCGCCGCCGTTACCGCCACCACCGACCGTGAACAGGGTCACTCCTGTGCCCTTGTCCACCTGGCTGTCCTGGGACGGGTTGGAGCCGAGCACGCGGGCGTTGGGATCGTTGGGGCCCTGCACACCGGCGACGGAGAGTCCCGCCTCCGAGAGCATGCGCTGGGCGTCCTCGAGCCGCTGGCCGTTGACCTTGGGCACGGCCACCTTCTCGGCTGCCTTCGCCTTGCCGATGAAGATCTGCACCTGGGTGTTCTTGGAGACCTCGGTGTTCGCCGAGGGCGAGGTGCGGATGACCTTGCCGACCAGGTTCGGGTCGTCCGTCTCCTCCTCGACGCAATTGCCGGTGAGGGTGCTGGCGGTCATCTGAGCCTTGGCCTCCTCACAGCTCTTGGTGAGGACGTCCGGGACCGTGGCCTTCTCCTCGGCCTTCGCGACCGTGAGAGTGACGGTGGTGCCCTTCTCCACCTCTTCGCCCAGGTCCGGCTTCTGTTCGATGACCGTGCCCGGTTCCTCGCCGCTGATCTCTTCCTCGACCTCGACGACGAACCCGTACTTCTCGCCCTCGAGTTCGGCCTTGGCGTCCTCGAGCTGGTCGCCGATCACGCTCGGCACCGCGACCTTCGGCGCACCGGTGGACACCACCAGGTTGACGGTGTCCCCCTTCTCCACCTTGGTCCCGGCCGTCGGGTCCTGCTCACAGATGTTGCCCTTGGCCTGCTTTTCGCAGGGCTCCTCCGTGAAGCTCAGCTCCAAGTCGCTGTTGGCGGCGAGTTTCTGGGCGTTCGCCTTGGTCTCGCCGATGAAGTTCGGGGTCGCGACGGTGCTGTTGTCCACGCCTTCGCCGCTGATCGCCCACCGGCCGATCAGAATGGCGCCGATCAGGACCAGGACACCGGCCACGACCAGCAATATCGTGCTGGTGTTGTTCTTCTTCTGCGGGCGGCGCCGGCTCTGGCGCTCGTCGTAGCCGTAGCCGCCGTCGTCCGGGTTCATGGGCGGCAGCATCGAGGTGGCGCCCCCGCCCGGGCCGGCGTCCGAGCGCAGCGCCGTCGTCGGCTGGTCGTCCGGGTAGCCGCCGTAGCCGACGGCGCCCATGGCGGCGGTCGCCGCGACCGGCTGGCCGTCGAGGCAGGCCTCGATGTCGGCGCGCATCTCGTCGGCCGACTGGTAGCGGTAGTCGGGGTCCTTGGTCAGCGCCTTCAGCACGATCGCGTCCATCTCGGGCGTGATCTCGGGGTCGAAGACGCTCGGCGGCTGCGGCTCCTCCCGCACGTGCTGGTACGCGACCGCGACCGGGGAGTCGCCGACGAACGGCGGCCGCACGGTGAGGAGTTCGTACAGCAGGCAGCCGGTGGAGTACAGGTCGGACCGCGCGTCGACCTGCTCGCCCTTGGCCTGCTCAGGGGAGAGGTACTGGGCGGTGCCGATGACGGCGGCGGTCTGGGTCATCGTCATGCCGGAGTCGCCCATGGCGCGGGCGATGCCGAAGTCCATGACCTTGACCTGGCCGTTGCGCGTCAGCATGACGTTCGCGGGCTTGATGTCGCGGTGGACGATGCCGGCCCGGTGGGAGTACTCGAGCGCCTGGAGGATGCCGATGGTCATCTCCAGCGTGCGCTCCGGCAGCAGCTTGCGACCGCTGTGCAGCAGCTCACGGAGCGTGGAGCCGTCGACGTACTCCATGACGATGTACGGGATGGAGACCCCGTCGATGTAGTCCTCGCCCGTGTCGTAGACCGCGACGATCGCGGGATGGTTGAGCGAGGCGGCCGACTGGGCCTCCCGGCGGAACCGGGCCTGGAAGGACGGATCACGCGCGAGATCGGCGCGGAGCGTCTTCACTGCCACGGTGCGGCCGAGACGGGTGTCGTGCGCGAGGTAGACCTCCGCCATTCCACCGCGACCGAGCACCTGGCCCAGTTCGTACCGGCCGCCGAGGCGACGCGGCTCTTCCATAGCTACCTACCAGCCCTCTCCGTCGGTCCCGACCGGCACCCTTGTGCGATCGGAGGCTGCGTTCCGGGCCTACCGTACCCGGCTCTTTTTCTGTGCCCTGGCAAAGTGCGTCAGCCGATACAGGACCGGTACCGCAACGTGCACCGATGTGAAGCGGACGTGACCGGGGTCACTGCTTGCTCTTGAGGACCGCCTCCATCACGCTCTTGGCGATCGGAGCCGCGAGGCCGCCACCGGAGATGTCACCTCGCACCGCGTTCTCGTCCTCGATGACGACCGCCACGGCGACCGGCGCGCTGCCGTCGCCGCCCTTGGCGTAGGAGATGAACCAGGCGTACGGGTTCTTGCTGTTGTTCTCGCCGTGCTGGGCGGTGCCGGTCTTGCCGCCGACCGTGACGCCGTCGATCTTGGCGTTGCCGCCGGTGCCGTCGTTGACGACGGTCTCCATCATCGACTGGAGGATCTGGGCGTTCTCCGGAGAGAGCGGCTCGCTCAGCTTCTCCGGGTCCGTCTTCTCGACGGTGTCCAGACTCGGCGTCTGCAGTTCGTCGACCATGTACGGCTTCATCAGCGTGCCGTTGTTGGCGACGGCGGCGGCGACCATGGCCATCTGCAGCGGGGTGGCCGCGGTGTTGAACTGGCCGATGGAGGACAGCGCGACCTGCGACGGCTCCATGTCCTTGTCGAACAGGGAGGAGCTGGTGCGGACCGGCGTGAAGTGCTCCTGCCCGAAGCCGAACTTCTTGGCCGTCTCCAGCATCTTGTCGTTGCCCAGGTCGGTGCCGAGCTTGCCGAAGACGGTGTTGCAGGAGACGCGGAGCGCCTCGCGGAGGCTGGCGTCCTTGCAGGGCAGGTCGCCGTCGTTCTTCAGCTCGGTCGTGGTGCCCTTCATGATGTAGGGCAGCGGGGTGTCGGTCTTCTGGTCCGCGTCCTCGACCATGCCGTGCTCCAGCGCGGCGGCCGCCGTGACGACCTTGAAGGTCGAGCCGGGCGGGTACACCTCACGGAGCGCCCGGTTCAGCATCGGGTCGTCCGGGTTGTTCTTCTTCTGCAGCTTCTCCCACGCCTTGGCGTCCGTCTCCAGGCTGTTGCCCGCGATCGTGGACGGGTCGTACGACGGGTAGGAGGCCAGCGCGAGGATTTTGCCGGTGGACGGCTCCAGGGCGACGACGGAGCCCTTGCCGCCCTGCTTCTTCAGGCCGTTGTAGGCGGCCTTCTGGGCGGCGCCGCTGAGCGTGGTGACGACGTTGCCGCCCTGCTTGCTCTTGCCGGTCAGCATGTCGAGCGTGTTGCGGAAGAAGAGCCGGTCGTCGTTGCCGGTGAGGATGCCGTCCTCGATGGACTCCAGCTGGTTGGCGCCGAAGGCCTGGGAGACGTAGCCGGTGACCGGCGCCCACATGGCGCCGTCCTTGTACGTCCGCTTGTAGGCGAAGTCGCCGCCGGTGGCCTTGTGGCCGGTGATGGGCTCGCCGTCGACGATGATGTCGCCGCGCGGGGTGGCGTACCGCTCGATCGCCACCCGGCGGTTCTTCTCGTCCGTCCGGAGCTTGTCGGCCTGGGCGTACTGGATCCAGTTGTTCCGGACGAGCAGGGCGAGCATGAGCAGGCCGCAGAAGATGGCGACCCGGCGCAGGGGCTTGTTCACGGGCGGACCACCTGGGTCATCTCGGCGTCGGGGTTGGAGACGGGTGCGGGCGCCGGACGGCGGGCGGTGTCGCTGATCCTCAGCAGGATGCCGATCAGCGCCCAGTTGGCGATCACGGAGGAACCTCCGTAGGCCAGGAACGGCATCGTCATACCGGTCAGCGGGATGAGGCCCATGACACCGCCGGCCACCACGAAGACCTGGAGCGCGAAGGCGCCGGAGAGGCCGATGGCGAGCAGCTTGCCGAACGGGTCGCGGGCGGCGAGCGCGGTGCGCACGCCCCGCTCCACGATCAGCGCGTAGAGCAGCAGCAGCGCCATGACGCCGGCCAGGCCCAGCTCCTCGCCGAAGGTGGCGAGGATGAAGTCGGAGTTGGCGGCGAAGCCGATGAGGTCGGAGTGGCCCTGGCCCCAGCCGGAGCCGAGCGTGCCGCCGGAGCCGAACGCCCACAGCGCCTGCATGGCCTGCTCGGAGTGGACGATGCCGTCCTGGACGCCGGCGCGGCTCAGCTCGAACTCGCGCATCGGGTCGAGCCAGGCCTGCACACGCGTCTGGATGTGCGGCTCGAAGCTCGCGACGCCGACGGCGCCGACCGCGGACATCAGCAGACCGAACACGATCCAGCTGGTCCGCTCGGTGGCGACGTACAGCATGATCACGAACATGCCGAAGAACAGCAGCGAGGTACCGAGGTCGGTCTCGAAGACCAGGATCAGGATGGAGATGATCCAGACCACGATGATCGGGCCGAGGTCACGGCCGCGGGGCAGGTAGAGGCCCATGAAGCGGCGGCTGGCGAGCGCCAGCGCGTCGCGCTTCACCATCAGGTAGCCCGCGAAGAACACCGCCAGGACGATCTTGGCGAACTCACCGGGCTGGAGCGTGCCGAGACCCGGGATCTTGATCCAGATCTTGGCGCCGAAGACGTTGTGGCCGAGGCCCGGCACCAGGGGCAGGAGCAGCAGCACCAGCGCGCCGGCCATCGAGATGTAGGTGTAGCGCTGCAGGACGCGGTGGTCCTTGAGGAAGAACAGCACGGCCACGAAGAAGGCCACGCCGATCGCCGAGTACATCAGCTGGCGCGGCGCCGCCTCCACGAAGGTCCGGCTGGCCTGGAGGCGCTCGGACTGGTCCAGGCGCCAGATGGCGACCAGTCCCAGGCCGTTGAGCAGCGTGGCGAGCGGGAGAAGCAGCGGATCCGCGTACGGGGCGAGCTTGCGCACGGCGAGGTGGCCGAGGCCCGCCATCAGACCGAGGCCCAGGCCGTAGCTCAGCAGCCCGGCGGGCACCTGGTCGTCGAGGGCGAGACCCACGTTGGCGTAGGCGAAGACCGGGATGACGACGGCGAACACCAGCAGCGCCAGCTCGGTGTTGCGGCGGCTGGGCGCGCCGATGGCACCGATCGTGGACGTGTGCTGCGTCGACGGGTTGGAAGTACTGCTCATCGTGTGACAGGGCCTCTCACGGCTTGCCTACTGCTTACCGCACAGCGAGACGACCTTCTGCTCTTCCTCCGAGAGGCTGGGGCCGGGGCTGGTAGTGGGTGCGGTCGTGGACGGGGTCGTGGACTGCTCCGGGTTAGGGGCCTTCGCCGAGTCGGAAGGGTTCGGCGACGGCGATGCCTTGGACGTGAAGGAGGCGGGCGTGGTTCCCGTGGTGCCTCCGGCCTCGCCCTCGCCGGTGCGCGCGCTCTTCTCGCTGTCGGCGGCGCGCCGCTCGGCCTGCTTCTTGCACGCGGAGGCCTGGACGGCCAGTTCCTCGATCTTCTCCCGCGCGCCGTAGAGGTCGCCCTCGACGATCGTCGCCTCGACCTGCTTGCGCTGGTAGGGCGGCAGGTACTTGAGTTCGATCTCGGGGTGGTCCTTCTCGACCTTCGAGAGGGACACCCAGGCCAGGTCCTGGTTGATGCCCCGGTACAGCGCGACGTGCTCGCCCTTGGCGCCGACGTAGTACTGCGTCTGCGTCCAGCGCCAGCCGCCGTACATGCCGGCGCCGATCACGGCAAGCGCGAGCAGGCTGTACACGGACCTCTTGATCCACCGGCGGTTCTTGGCGGGCTTGACGAAGTCGTCGTCGCCGTAGTCGAAGCCGTCGGTCTGGATGAAACCGGTGACGTCGCCGCTGCCGGGCGGGCCGAACTCGCCGCCCCCGCCGCGCCGTCGCCCGAGGCCGGAGGCACGGCCCGCGGGCGTCTGCATGATGCCGTTGTCGTGCAGCTGGTTCTGGTTCTCCGCGACGGCGCCGACCACGACCGGGGTGTCGGACAGCTGACCGGCCAGGGTGTCCCCGGTGTCCAGGTCGAGCACGTCGGCGACGATCACGGTGATGTTGTCGGGCCCGCCGCCGCGCAGCGCCAGCTCGATCAGGTTCTGGACGGTCTCCTCGGGGCCCTGGTAACCGGCCAGGGCCTCCTCGAGGGTCTGGTGGGAGACCACGCCGGACAGGCCGTCGGAGCAGATCAGGTAGCGGTCGCCGGCCCGGACCTCGCGGATGGAGAGGTCGGGTTCGACGTGTTCGCCGCTGCCCAGGGCCCGCATCAGCAGGGACCGCTGCGGGTGGGTGGTGGCCTCCTCCTCGGTGATCCGGCCCTCGTCCACCAGCCGCTGCACCCAGGTGTGGTCCTGGGTGATCTGGGTGAGGACGCCGTCGCGCAGGAGGTAGGCGCGGGAGTCGCCGACGTGCACCATGCCCAGGCGCTGGCCGGTCCACAGCAGCGCGGTCAGGGTGGTGCCCATGCCTTCGAGCTGGGGGTCCTCCTCGACCATCATGCGCAGCTGGTCGTTGGCCCGCTGGACGGCCGTGCCGAGGGAGGTGAGCAGGTCGGAGCCGGGCACGTCGTCGTCGAGGGCGACGATGGTGGAGATCGCCTCGGAGGAGGCGACCTCACCGGCGGCGGCGCCGCCCATGCCGTCGGCGATGGCGAGCAGGCGGGGACCGGCGTAACCGGAGTCCTCGTTGCCCTCCCGGATCATGCCCTTGTGCGATCCGGCGGCGAAGCGCAGGGACAGACTCATGCGCACCTCGCCCGTCGGCTCCGGGTACAGCCGGTCGTGTCGAGCCACACTGCCCACCCTCCGGTCGGGAGCGCGCCGGGACCCTGGGTGAGGACCCCCACCGCGTGCTCGCTCCGCTCGCTCATTCTCGTACTACTTCCGCAGCTCGATGACGGTCTTGCCGATGCGGATCGGTGCGCCCAGCGAAATCGGTGTGGGGGTCGTCAGCCGGGTCCGGTCCAGGTAGGTGCCGTTGGTGGAGCCCAGGTCCTCGACGATCCACTGACCGTCGCGGTCCGGGTAGATCCTGGCATGGCGGCTGGATGCGTAGTCGTCGTCCAGCACGATCGTGCTGTCGTGCGCCCGGCCCAGGGTGATGGTCTGGCCCTGGAGCGCGACGGTGGTGCCGGTGAGGGTGCCCTCGGTCACGACCAGCTTGGTGGGGGTGTTGCGGCCGCGGCGGCCGCCGCCGCCGGACTGCTGGCGCTGCTGCGGCGGTGCCTGGCGGTTCGCCTGCTGCCGGCCGGCCTCCCGCCGGGCTCCGCGCTGGGTGACGCGAGTGCCGAACAGGTCACTCCGGATGACCTGCACGGCCACGATCACGAACAGCCACAGTACGGCCAGGAAACCCAGCCGCATGACCGTGAGGGTCAGCTCTGACATTGCCCCCGCTTCACCCTTCGGCTTGCCTATAGATAACGGTGGTGCTGCCCACGACGATCCGCGAGCCGTCGCGGAGCGTAGCGCGGGTGGTGTGCTGCCCGTCCACCACGATGCCGTTGGTGGAGCCGAGATCCTGGATCGTCGAGGGCGTTCCGGTCCGGATCTCGCAGTGCCGGCGGGAGACGCCGGGATCGTCGATCCGGACGTCGGCCTCGGTGCTGCGGCCCATCACCAGGGTGGCGCGGGAGATCTGGTGGCGGGTGCCGTTGATCTCGATCCAGTAGCGGGTGCGTCCGCCGGGCACCGGGCCGGGGGCCGCGGCCGGCGGGTAGCCGTAACCGCCGGGGCGGCCGGGAGGCGGCGCGGCGGGCATGGGCGGGGCGCCCGCGGGGGCGGCCGGCGGGTAGCCGTAGCCTCCGGGACGGCCGGCGGGCGGGGGCGGAGCGGCCGCGCCGGGGGCCGCCGCCTGGCTGGCGGAGGAGGCGAGCGTGCGGCTGCGCACCCGGTACAGGCCGGTGTCGAGGTCCTCGGCCTTCTCCAGGTGCACCTTGATCGGACCCATGAACGTGTAGCGCTGCTGCTTGGCGTAGTCGCGGACCATGCCCGCGAGCTCGTCGCCGAGCTGCCCGGAGTACGGGCTCAGCCGCTCGAAGTCCGGTGTGCTCAGTTCCACGATGAAGTCGTTGGGCACGACGGTCCGGTCGCGGTTCCAGATGGTGGCGTTGTTGTCGCACTCCCGCTGGAGCGCACCGGCGATCTCCACGGGCTGGACCTCGGACTTGAACACCTTGGCGAAGGTGCCGTTGACCAGACCTTCGAGACGCTGCTCGAATTTCTTCAGGACTCCCATGGGGCACCTCCTCCGTCACTGCCGTCCTGTGTACTGCCCCGTGCACCGTTGCGTGCACCGCTTACCTGGTACTGCTTACTGATCGTATCCACGCGCCGCCCGATCGGCTGGTTCCCCCCGTCCGCCCGGTCGCCGGGTGTCGACGCCTGACGACGTTCCCTCCGAGGCTCCACTTCGAACTTCACCGGCCGTGGTGGTGCTCGTCGTTCTGCCATGGATCGTAGAGGGGGCCTCAGACCAGTGTCCCGCACCCGGCGGAGGACTCCGTCCCTCTCCTGGGGAGACGGACGGCACCGGTACGAGGTTGATACGTGGGGCGGTCATGGCCGCGACATGAACGCGGGTGCGGCTCGCCTCTGTGAACGGCGGCGGGCTCAGGTGGGGAGCACGGGGACGGCAGGCCGGCGGCCCGGGCGGGCGGCAACGGGACGCCCTGTGGGGGTGGTGGCGGCGTCGCCGCCGGTCGGAGGCGGTCCCCGGATATGGGATGTGAATCCACCCCGGCCAGCGTGCTAATGTTCTCGATGTCGGAAGGCGCCAGGCCCCACGGGGCAAGGACCGGAAGACACACCCAATGCGCGGGTGGCGGAATAGGCAGACGCGCTGGATTCAGGTTCCAGTGCCCGAAAGGGCGTGGGGGTTCAACTCCCCCCTCGCGCACAACGGAGCACCGACGAAAGTGCTCCAGCTCCACCGACGGAGTGGGCGGCATCGTGATGGCGATGCCGCCCACTCCTGTTTGTGCGGTGTGATGTCTGTCTCCGGGCACGCTGAAGCGGACCGTCGGCGGCTGAGGCCGTCGGCGGTCCGCGTTCGTTCCGTGCGTCTTACTTGAGCAGCTCCCGGGGCACGCTCTGTGAGAAAGGTCTCAGCGCTGGGTGGTCCTGGCCCTTGGCAGGCCATGCGCCTTGCGGCTTGGTCCTGCGTCGGCGAGTGGGCGGTAGGCGGGGCCGTTCGCCGCCCAGGGCTTGGCGTCTGCCCAGGGGCGGGGAGACCGGTGCCGAGCGGGACGGACCGGTCCGGGTGTGAACCGAGGACCGGTCCGATCCGCCCTCACGACGTCGTGGCCGAGCTCCCTCGCGGCGCACACGGGCGCCAACACGGTCTTCGCCGTGGGGCAGGGCAGTCGGTCCCGGCCTGGTGCTCAATGTCGGAGCGCCACTTGAGGCAGATGGCAAAGGGCTGGTCGCGGTTGTCCGACTCCAGCACTGTCCGCCCCAACTCCCGTCCGTCCACGGTGGGAGAAACACTGCCCTGCGGAGGGATCAATCCGCACGACGCGCACGGCAGGGTGGGTGCGTCTCCTACGCATCGACCCAAGGACCCAACGCGCGTGCGCAACAGCCGAATAGCCCTGTTCCTGGCGGTCGGCGCCGGCACCCCGCTGGTGACCGCGCTGACGCCCGCCACCGCATCCGCCGCCGAGAACCCCCTTCGCCCCTGTCTCCAGCAGAAACCGGCCTGGCACCGCTGCGACACGGAGCTGCCCGCCTCTTTCCAGTGCGCCACGCTCTAAGTGCCGCTCGACTACGGCAGACGAACGGAACTGGGAACGCCCGTACAAGGCCGAGACGTTCACCCAGGACGTGAAGTGGGCCCGGACCGTCGCCGAGAAGTGCGACAAGAAGCAGGGTGACAAGCTGCGCCACGTCACCACCCGCAACACCGCCCGGGACATGGACGTCATCCGCGCCGTGCTGGGCGAGAAGAAGATCTCCTACCTCGGATACTCCTACGGCACCTACCCCGGAGCCGTCTACACGCAGATGTTCCCGAAACGCACCGACCGTTTCGTGCTGGACAGCGCCGTCGACCCGGCCCGGGTCTGGCGCGGGATGATCCAGGTCCGGGCGGAGGGCGCCGAGCCCGCCTTCACCCGATGGGCCGAGTGGACCACCGCGCGGCATGCCACCTACATGCTGGGCCGGACTCCCGACGCGGTCCGCACGACCTTCTCCGGCCTGGTCGCCCAGGCCGACCGCAAGCCGATCGACCTCGACGGCACGCTGCTGACCGGCGACGACATCCGCCAAGGCTTCCGGGGCATGTTCTTCGGCACGCGCGACGCCGCCGAAGCGGTCGCCGCATTGAAGAAGGCCGCCGCCGGAGGTCCTCAGGCCGCCGACCGGGCACCCAGGACGCCCAAGCACGTCGCGCCGCCCTTCGGCCGGACCGTGCCCGAGGACAACGGCGACGCCGACTTCTGGGCCGTCGTCTGCGCCGACTCGCGTGCCTGGCCGCGCGATCCGGAGCAGTACGGCAGGGACGCGACCCGGGACAAGGCGAAGTACCCGCTGTATGGCGACTTCGCCTCCCACATCAAGCCCTGCGCCTTCTGGAAGAAGACCGGCAGCGAGCCCGCCACCAGGATCGCCAACAAGGTGCGCGCGCTGATCCTCCAGAACGAGTGGGATTCCCAGACGCCGCTGAACAGCGGCCGGGGCCTGCGCCGCGCCATGAGGGGCTCGAAGATGGTGACGGTCGCCGGAGGTGTCGGACACGGCGTCTACGGCACCAAGTCGTGCGCCGACAAGATGGCCACCACCTATCTGACCACCGGCAGACTTCCCGCGAAGGACGTGACCTGCAAGGCCGCCCCGGACGCCGAGGAACGAAACAACCCCGACCGGCTGCCGCTCCCGGCACCACCGGGAGTGGCGAGGATGGTCAGCCCTTTCTGACCGTCAGCGTCTTGGAGGTCCTCCGCCTGTGGGAAGCGACGTGAGGGCTACCTGCACGGAGGGCAACGCTCGCCTCGGGCGTGGGAGCCGGTCCTCTGAGCCTCGGCCGTTCCGCGTGCGGGTCACTGTGCGACGTGGTGCGTGTGAGGAACATCTCATGAATGGACTGCGTGCGCAGGGGCGGCAAGAGGGGGGATGCCGGTCGTACCGGACCGGGGGCGGGGTGCGGTTCGAGGCTGGGGGCCGGGCATGGTCGGACGGACGGACCGGAAGAGCCTTTGTCCTCGGTTTTCCACAGGCTGTGCGTCGTCCACAGGGCTGCCGCCCACGAGCCCGCCGGCTGTACGGTCGGCTCGATCGATGTCGGCAGGTGTGCAATGCACACATGTGCAGGGGGGAGGCGGTCGTGACGAGCGACGCCCGAGCCGAAGGGGTTGCAGGGGACGCCGGGGTGTCCGGAGCCGCGGGCGCCGGGACCGGACCGCGGCTGCCGCAGGTGCCGGGATTCGGCCGCTGGCCCGCCGCAGGCACGCCCAAGCACGAGGGCAAGGCGCTGCGCGCACGGGTCCCCCGGAGCGTCCACGCCGCCCTGGACCTGGACGCGTCCCGGCCCGACGCCGTCACCGCCGTCGAGGAGTCCGGCCGCGGCCGGCTGCCCGAGCTGACGCCCCTCCGCGTCGGCCGGATGGCCGCCACCCCGTTCGCCTTCCTGCGCGGCTCCGCCGGCCTCATGGGCCACGACCTCGCCCGCACGCCCGTCACCGGTATCGGCGCCCAGATCTGCGGCGACGCCCACGCGGCCAACTTCGGCCTCTACGGCGACGCCCGCGGCGGCCTGGTCATCGACCTCAACGACTTCGACGAGACCGTGCACGGCCCCTGGGAGTGGGACCTCAAACGGCTCGCCGCCTCCCTCGTGCTCGCCGGGCGGGAGGCCGGAGCGGACGAGGACGTCTGCCGCGCCGCCGCCCACGACGCGGTGGGCGCCTACCGCCGCACCATGCGGCTGCTGGCCAAGCTGCCGGCGCTGGACGCGTGGAACGCGATCGCGGACGAGGAACTGGTCTCCCACACCGACGCGCACGACCTCGTCGGCACCTTGCAACGGGTCGCCGAGAAGGCCCGCTCCAACACCAGCGGCCGCTTCGCCGCCAAGTCCACGGAACGCACCGAGGACGGCGGACGCCGCTTCGTCGACGCCCCGCCCGTGCTGCGCCGCGTCCCGGACGCCGAGGCGTCCGCCGTCGCCGCGTCCCTGGAGCAGTACCTCGCCACGCTCCCGGCCGACCGCCACCCCCTCCTCTCCCGCTACGCGGTGCACGACGTGGCGTTCCGCGTCGTCGGCACCGGCAGCGTCGGCACCCGCTCCTACGTCGTGCTGCTGCTCGACCACCGGGGCGAACCGCTCGTCCTCCAGGTCAAGGAGGCCCGCCCCTCCGCCCTGACGCCGCACCTCCCGGCCGCCGGCTTCGACGCGCCTGAGCCGGAGCACGAGGGACGCCGGGTGGTCGAGGGCCAGAAGCGGATGCAGGTGATAAGCGACAACCTGCTGGGCTGGACCACGGTCGACGGGCGTCCGTATCAGGTGCGGCAGTTCCGCAACCGCAAGGGCAGCGTGGATCCGGCCGCGCTGGCCGCCGACCAGGTCGACGACTACGCCCGTATGACCGGCGCCCTGCTGGCCCGCGCCCACAGCCACAGCGCCGACCCCCGCCTGATCGCCGGGTACTGCGGAAAGAGCGACGAGCTGGACGAGGCGGTCGCCGCGTTCGCCGTCGCCTACGCCGACCGCTCCGAGGCCGACCACACGGACCTGGTGGCTGCCGTCCGCGCGGGGCGGATCGCCGCGGAGACGGGGGTCTGAGCCGGTCCGCCACGGGACGTGCCGTCCCCGCAGGTGGCCTACGCTGTCCGGGTGACGACCTCGGAAGGTGACCAGGGTGAAGGCGCCGGCGCGCAGGGTACGCCCGCCGGCGACAGTGCGACGCGGCCCGAGGAGCGGCTGGAACAGGCCGTGCGGGCGGCGGAGAAGGCGCTGATCGAGTTCGAGATCGCCGTGGAGACGTTCCGCGTCGAGGTCGAGAACTTCTCCCGGCTGCACGAACAGAAGCTGGGCCCCATGTACGCCCTCCTCGAGGAGCTGGACGCCCGGATCCTCGAGATCAAGGCGGCCCGCAGCGACGACCCCGAGGACCGGCGGAAGGCAGACGAGGCGCGCGCCCGGCTGATGCCGATCCCCGGCGTCGAGGAGCTGATGAACGGCTGGATGGACGGGGACGGATTGTTCCCCGAGGCCACCGCCATGCTCACGGACCAGCCGGTGCGTCCCCCGCAGCGGGTGCGGCCCAGCGAGGAGGCCCGCAAGCTCTACCGCGAGCTGGCCCGCAAGGCGCACCCCGACCTGGCGCAGGAGGAGAAGGAGCGTGCCCGCCGCGAGGAGTTCATCACCCGCGTCAACGCCGCCTACGCCCGCGGCAACGCGGACGAGCTGCGCGAGCTGGCCGAGGAGTGGGCCACCGGGCCGGAGCTGAAGCGCGTCCCCAGCCCGGCCGAGGAGCTGTACGCCCGCCTGGAGTGGCTCTCCGAGCGCAAGGAGCTGCTCACGGTGCTCGCCAGGACGCTTGAGGAGAGCGCCATCGGTTCCATGCTGCGGCTGGCGCCCGACGACCCCGACAGTCTCCTCGAGGACATCGCCGCGCAGCTGCGGTCCCAGGTGGCCGAGCGCGAGGCGCAGTTGGCGGCGCTGCAGGACTGACCCGGCCTCGCGGCCGGCGGACAGCGGCCGGCGGGCGTGCCCGGTCCGGTAGCGTCGGAGGCATGAGTTTTGGAGCTGGTGTGCCCACGGTCCAGGTCGGCGACCTCAAGGACGGCGACTTCCTGCTGGACGTCCGTGAGGACGACGAATGGAAGGCCGGTCACGCCGCAGGCGCGCTGCACATCCCGATCAGCGAGTTCGTCGCCCGCTACGGCGAGCTGACCGAAGCCGCCCCGCAGGACGGCCGGATTCATGTGATCTGCCGCTCCGGCGGACGGTCGGCCCAGGTCACCATGTATCTGGCCCAGCAGGGCATCGACGCCGTGAACGTGGACGGCGGGATGCAGGTGTGGGAGGCCGCGGGGCGTCCCGTCGTCACGGACGACGGACAGCCGGGTCACGTGCTCTGACGGTCGTCCGGCACGCCTCGGAAGACGTGCCGTGTGCTGGTCCCGCCCCGCGGGACGGGACCAGCGGACTCAGTCATGCCAGGGCCTCGGCGGTGTCAGGGCCTCCGGGCCTCACGGCCTCCGATCCTCACGGCCTCAGCGGTCGAAGTCCAGCTCGACCTTCTCCGTGACCGGATGCGACTGGCAGGCCAGGACGTATCCCGCTTCCGTCTCCTCCGACTCCAGGGCGAAGTTGCGGTCCATGCGCACCTCGCCGAAGACCAGGAACGCGCGGCAGGTGCCGCACACGCCGCCCTTGCAGGCGTAGGGCGCGTCGGGGCGGTTGCGCAGCACCGTGTCCAGCAGGGACTCGCCCGCCTGGACGGGCCAGGTGCCGCCGCGTCCGTCGAGCCGTGCCGTCACCGTGCTGTGCGCGGGGGCGGCCGAGGCTCCGGTGGAGGCGGACGGTCCTGAGTCCACGTGGAAGATCTCCTGGTGGACGCGGGAGCGGGCGACGCCCAGTCCGCGCAGCGCCCGCGAGGCGCCCTCCACCAGTCCGTACGGCCCGCACAGGAACCAGCCGTCGACCCGGTCCACCGGGAGCAGCGCCGGGAGCAGTGAGGACAGCCGCTCGCGGTCCAGCCGGCCGGACGGCAGCCCGGCCTGCTGCTCCTCCCGGGAGAGCGCCGTCACCAGCTGGAACCGGTCGGGGAAGCGGTCCTTCAGGTCGGCGACCTCCTCCAGGAACATCGTCGACGCGGTCGTCCGGTCGCTGCGTATCAGGCAGAACCGGGCCTCCGGCTCACGCGCCAGGAGCGTCGAGGCGATCGACAGCACCGGGGTGATGCCGCTGCCGCCGACCACGGCCGCGTACAGGCCGGGGGCCGGGGGGAGCGTGAAGCGTCCTGCCGGGGTCATGACCTCCAGCTCGTCGCCGAGGTCGATCTCCTTCAGCGCGTACGTGGAGAACGCTCCGCCCTCCACGAGCCGTACCCCGACCCGCAGGGTGCTCGGCGCCTCGCCGTCGGGGGCGGGGGAGCAGATCGAGTAGGTGCGGCGGATCTCCTCGCCGTCGGCGACGCGGCGCAGCGTGAGGTGCTGCCCGGGAACGTGGCGGTACTCCTCGCGCAGCTCCGGGGGGACAGCGAGGGTGAGGGCGACGGAGTCGTCGGTGAGCCGGTCGACCGCGGCCACCCGGAGCCGGTGGAAGCGGGCCATCACAACTCCTTGAAGTGGTCGAACGGTTCACGGCAGGCCAGGCAGCGGCGCAGCGCCTTGCACGCGGTGGAGGAGAAGCGGCTGAGCAGCTCGGTCTCGGGGGAGCCGCAGTGCGGGCAGCGGACGGGCTCCCGCGTCCCGTCGGCGGCGCCGCCCTCGCCGGTGCGCGTGGGGCCCAGCTCGACCCGCACGGGCCCGGACGCGGCGCCCGTGCGCGGCGGGGCGATGCCGAACTCCCGCAGTTTGCGGCGGCCTTCGTCGGTGATGTCGTCGGTCGACCAGGCGGGGGCGAGGACCGTGCGCACCGTGACCTCGCGGACGCCGTGCTCGCGCAGCACGCGCTCTATGTCGAGGCTCATCACCTCGACGGCCGGGCAGCCGGTGTAGGTGGGCGTCAGGTCGACCTCGACGCTGTCCGTGCCGTGCGCCCGGACCGCGCGGACCACGCCCAGCTCGCGCAGGGTCAGCACGGGCAGCTCCGGGTCCGGCACCGAGCCGGCGAGCTCCAGCAACTGCTCCTCCAGGGGCGTGGTGGTCACCATGTCGCCCCCGGGTGGCTGCGGTGAAGGTGCTGCATCTCGGCGAGCATCCGGCCGAACGGCTCGGTGTGCAGGCCCTGACGGCCGGCGCCGGCCCTCCAGGCTCCCGAGCGGGGGCCGTCGGGCACGGTGAGCGTGGCGCGGCCGAGCACGTACTCGACCGCCTCCCGCCAGGCGCTCTCCAGTCCGGGCCAGTCGATGCCGTCGATCCCCTCGACGGGCTGGAACATCTCGCCGGTGAAGCGCCAGAGCGCGTCCACGGCCCGCTGCATGCGCGTGTGGCTCTCGTCCGTGCCGTCGCCGAGGCGCAGGGTCCACTGCTCGGCGTGGTCGCGGTGGTAGGCGGCCTCCTTGACGGCCTTGCCTGCCAGCGGGGCGAAGGGGCCGTCGCCGGAGGCGAGCCGGTCGTACAGAAGGTGCTGGTAGACCGAGAAGTACAGCTGGCGGGCGATGGTGTGGGCGAAGTCGCCGCCCGGTTGCTCCACCAGCTGGAGGTTGCGGAAGGCGCGCTCCTCGCGCAGGAAGGCCAGCTCGTCCTCGTCGCCGGCCATGGACAGCAGCACCCGGGCCTGGCCGAGCAGGTCGAGCGCGATGTTGGCGAGGGCGACCTCCTCCTCCAGCACGGGGGCGTGGCCGGCCCACTCGCCGAGGCGGTGGGAGAGCACCAGGGCGTCGTCGCCGAGGGCGAGCGCGGCGGCGGTGGGGACGGTGTCCGCGGGGGGTGTCGTGGTCACAGGTGCTGCACCCCCTCGGGGATCTCGTAGAAGGTCGGGTGCCGGTAGGCCTTGTCGGCGGCCGGCTCGAAGAAGGGGTCCTTCTCGTCGGGCGAGGAGGCCGTGACGGCGGAGGACGGCACGACCCAGATGGAGACGCCCTCGCCGCGGCGGGTGTACAGATCGCGCGCGTTGCGCAGGGCGAGCTCGGCGTCCGGGGCGTGCAGGCTGCCGGCGTGGGTGTGGGACAGGCCCCGGCGTGAGCGCACGAAGACCTCCCACAGCGGCCAGTCGGTGTGGGTCATGCGCGCGTCGCTCCCGTCGTGTCGTTGCTGTGCTTGGCGGCGTGCGCCGCTGCCGCTTCCCGGACCCAGGCGCCCTCCTCGTGGGCCGTCCTGCGCCGGGACAGGCGCTCTTCGTTGCACGGGCCGTTGCCCTTGAGGACGTCCCAGAACTCCGACCAGTCGATGGCGCCGAAGTCGTGGTGCCCGCGCTCCTCGTTCCACCGGAGGTCCGGGTCCGGGAGGGTGAGGCCGAGGGACTCGGCCTGCGGGACGCAGATGTCGACGAAGCGCTGGCGCAGCTCGTCGTTGGAGTGCCGCTTGATCTTCCAGGCCATCGACTGCGCGGAGTGCTGCGACTCGTCGTCGGGCGGGCCGAACATCATCAGCGACGGCCACCACCAGCGGTCCACCGCGTCCTGCGCCATCGCGTGCTGCTCCGGGGTGCCCTTGCTGAGGGCCAGCAGCAGCTCGTACCCCTGGCGCTGGTGGAAGGACTCCTCCTTGCAGATGCGGACCATCGCGCGGGCGTAGGGGCCGTAGGAGCATCGGCACAGGGGCACCTGGTTGGTGATCGCGGCGCCGTCCACCAGCCAGCCGATGGCGCCGACGTCGGCCCAGGTCAGCGTCGGGTAGTTGAAGATCGAGGAGTACTTCTGGCGGCCGGCGTGCAGCTTGTCGAGCAGCTCGTCGCGGCTCACGCCGAGGGTCTCGGCCGCGCTGTAGAGATACAGGCCGTGCCCGGCCTCGTCCTGGACCTTCGCCATGAGGATGGCCTTGCGGCGCAGGGACGGCGCGCGGGTGATCCAGTTGGCCTCCGGCTGCATGCCGATGATCTCGGAGTGCGCGTGCTGGGCGATCTGCCGCACGAGCGTGGCGCGGTAGGCGTCCGGCATCCAGTCGCGCGGCTCGATCCGCTCCTCGGCGGCGACGGCCGCGTCGAAGGCGCGCTGGAAGGCTTCGGTGCCGACCGGGCCCGCCGGTGCGTCGTACGCCGTCGGACTGCCGGCCGTATCGCGGGCGGCTGCTGTCGCCATGGGGTCCCCCTCGACCTGGATGCTTCCCTGAGCACGCTCCCGACCGATCGTTCGGTTCGTGCGGTTCCATGGTGAGACGGGGGCCGCGAGGTGTCAACCGCTGTGGATAACCTGCCGGTGCCGACCGACGACGGCCGTGGGGCGGCCGTGGGGCGGCCGGATGTGGCGACCGCCACGGGACGGAGCGCCGACGGGACTGTGCCCGGGCGGCCGGGGCTGAGTACCGTTCCGTGCGACACGGCGGAGCGGCCGTGGCCCCGTACGGCGAAGGCCTCAGGGCCGGGCGGACGCGGCAAGGGACCGGGACTCGGGGATCGGGGCGGGATGGACGCGCAGGACAAGGGCTCGGACGCCCGGCACGGGCCCGCGGAGCCGGGCGTGCCGGGACCGCGCGCCCCGCTGCCGGGACCCGCGGCGCCGGCGGACGAACCGTCGGCGGCGGAGCCGCCGTCCCCGGACGGCAAGGAGACGGCCGCCGCCGAGGAGCCGCCGTGCGACCCCGCCGACGGGCCCCGCACCGGCGTCGCCGCCCTGTCCCTGCGCTATCAGATCGGTGCCGCGCTCGCCCTCGCGGTGGTCGCCGTCGCTGTCTGCGTGCACCTCGGCATGACGTTCCTGCACGTGGCGCCGGCGAACACAGTGAGCAAGAAGCACAGCGGGACGATCTCCGACTGGATCTACCCGGAGTTCGAGCAGAACTGGAAGCTGTTCGCCCCGAACCCGCTCCAGCAGAACGTGTCCGTGCAGGTCAGGGCAGAGATCCGCACGCCGGACGGCGGAAGCCGCACCACCGGCTGGTACGACCTGTCGGCGCAGGACGGACGCGCCATCGACGGCAACCCGGTGCCCAGCCACACCCAGCAGAACGAGCTGCGCCGCGCCTGGGACTTCTACGTCTCCACGCACGACGACGACAACCGCCCGGTGGGCCTGCGCGGGGCCCTGTCCGAGTCGTACCTGCGGCGGATCATGGTGATGCGCCTGGACCGCGCGGACGCGGCGGGGCGGGACGGCGAGGTCGCGCGCGTCCAGGTGCGCTCGCGCACCACCCAGGTGCCGCCGCCGTCGTGGAGCGGGGAGAAGGTGTCGGACAAGGCCGTCCACCGGGTGTTGCCCTGGTGGCTGCTGCCGGAGGACGAGACCCGGGGAGGCATCGGATGAACCGCCTGTCGCTGGCGGTCTCCCAGGCCATCGCCCGGGTCACCGGCTCCGCCCTCGGCCCGTACCAGACGGCCGTGCTGCGCATCGGTCTCGGCCTCACCTGGCTGCTGTTCCTGCTGCGGGAGTACCCCCACCGGCAGGAGCTCTACGGCCCCGACAGCCCCTGGTCCTGGGACCTCGCCGCCCAGCTGGTCGGGTCCAACGGCGCCTTCACCGTGCTGCTCTGGTCGGACAGCCAGATCTGGTTCGAGGCGGTCTACGCGCTCGCCGTGCTGTTCAGCCTGCTGCTGCTGCTCGGCTGGCGCACCCGCACCACGGCGGCGCTGTTCATGGCCGGCGTCCTCACCCTGCAGAACCGCAGCGTCTTCATGGGCGACGGCGGCGACAACGTCCTGCACATCATGGCGATCTACCTCGTCTTCACCCGCTGCGGGCAGGTCTGGTCCCTGGACGCGCGGCGGGCGCGCCGGGCCGCGGAGGCACGCGCGCGTGGGGAGCGGACGCCCGACCGGGCGGGTCCCGCGCTGTGGGCGGTCCTCGGCCTTGTCCTGCTACTGGGGTCGCTGTCGGGCCGGACGGACGGCGACTGGTTCATACCCGCGCTGCTGTGGGCGGTGTGGCTCGGGCAGGCGGTGTGGTGGCTGGTCGGGCGCCTGGCGAGGACGGACCAGCCGCGCATCCTGCTGGACGTGGTGGCGAACGTCGTGCACAACGGCGCGCTGCTGGTGATCATGGCTGAGGCCTGCCTGATCTACGCCACGGCCGGCTGGTACAAGGTGCAGGGCTCCCGCTGGCAGGACGGTACGGCGGTCCACTACCCGCTGCACCTGGAGTACTTCTCCCCCTGGCCGTCGCTGGCGGAGCTGTTCACCGCGAGCGGCACCCTGGTGATGCTGGTGACCTATGTGACCGTGGCGGTGCAGGTCGCCTTCCCGTTCACGCTGTTCAACCGGCGGGTCAAGAACGTCCTGCTGAGCTTCATGATCCTGGAGCACGCGGTGATCGCCGTGGTGCTCGGGCTGCCCTTCTTCTCCCTGGCGATGATCGCGGCCGACGCCGTCTTCCTCCCCACGTCCTTCCTGCGCCGGACCGGCCGCGTGGCGGCACGCGCGCGGGAGCGGCTGCGGCCGCGCGAGGACGCGGAACTCGTCCCGCCGCAGCTACGCCCGGACGGTGCGCCCGGTGGTCCGCCCGCCGTCGGTCCGGCGGAGGCCGCCCCGGTGACCGACAGGGTGCCCGGCCCGCGCACGTAGGCTGCTCGGCATGACCGACCCCGTCCACGACCCGTCCGCCGCGACCCCCGAGAGCCCGGTGGGCCCGGTGGATCCGGTGGCCGTATGGCGCCGGGCCGCACCGGACGCGGTGCTGCTCGACGGCTTCCACGCGCTCAAGCACGCCGTGCGCTTCGGCGCCGAGGTGCTCGTCGCGGTCACCGCCGACCGGGCCGCCGCCCTGGCGCTCGCCGACGAGCTGGCCGCGGACGTACGGGACACGGTGGCGGGGCTGCTCACGGAGGTGCCGTACGCGACGTACTCCTCGCTGGTGCCGCGACCGCACCCCACCGCCGTCGCGGCGCTCGCCGTACGCCCGGACCGCGCGGGCAACCTGGCGAAGCTGGCGCACGCGCCGCGCACAGCGCCGGTGGTGGTCCTGGACCAGCCGCGCAACCTGGGCAACGCGGGGGCCGTGGTCCGGCTGGCCGCCGGATTCGGGGCGACCGGCGTCGTCACCACAGGGACGCTGGACCCCTGGCATCCCACCGTGGTGCGCGGCGGGGCGGGGCTGCACTTCGCCACCGCCGTGGAACGCCTGACCGTGGACGAGCTGCCGCCCGGGCCGCTCTTCGCGCTGGACCCGGAGGGCGAGGACATCCGCTCCGTGAAGCTCCCGGACGAGGCGCTGCTCGCCTTCGGATCCGAGCGTACCGGGCTCACGGCCGGGCTGCGGGCGCGGGCCGACCATCTGGTCGCGCTGCCGATGAGCCCCCAGGTCTCCAGCTACAACCTCGCGACCAGTGTGGCCATGACGCTGTACCACTGGAGCGCCGCCGGGGGCGCACCCGCCTGAGGCGGCTCAGGCCTCCCGGCGCACCTCGACGACCCGGAAGCGGTTGGCCACGAAGGCGCCGTCGCACAGGGCGGCGTTGGCCGCCGGGTTGCCGCCGGAGCCGTGGAAGTCGGAGAAGGCGGCCGTCTGGTTCACGTAGACCCCGCCGGTGAGGTTCAGCGAAAGCTGCGCGGCCTCCTCCAGGCAGACCTCCGTCACGGCCTCCTCGACCTCCGGGGAGGTCGTGTACGCGCCGACGGTCATCGCGCCCTTCTCCTGGATGGTGCGCCGCAGCAGCTCCGTCGCGCCGGCGGCCGAGTCCACGGCGACCAGGAAGGAGACCGGGCCGAAGCACTCGCTCATGTAGGCGGCCTCGGCGTCCGGCTTGGCGCCGTCCAGCTTCACGATCACCGGCGTGCGCACCACGGCGCCCGGGAACTCCGGGTTGGTGATCTCACGGGAGGCGAGCGCGACCTCGCCGAGACCGGCGGCGGCCTCAAGGCGGGCCTTCACGTCCGGGTTGACGATCGCGCCCAGCAGGGCGTTGGCGCGGGCGTCGTCCCCGAGCAGGCCGTCGACCGCCTTGGCCAGGTCGGCGGCCACCTCGTCGAAGGACTTGGGGCCCTGGTCGGTGGTGATGCCGTCGCGGGGGACCAGCAGGTTCTGCGGGGTGGTGCACATCTGGCCGCTGTACAGGGACAGGGAGAACGCCAGGTTGGACAGCATCCCCTTGTAGTCGTCGGTGGACTCGACGATCACCGTGTTGACGCCGGCCTTCTCCGTGTGGACCTGCGCCTGGCGCGCGTTGCTCTCCAGCCAGTCGCCGAACTCCGTCGAGCCCGTGTAGTCGATGACGCGGATCTCCGGGCGCGTGGCGAGCGTCTTGGCGATGCCCTCGCCGGGCCGCTCGGCGGCCAGCGCCACCAGGTTCGGGTCGAAGCCGGCCTCGGCGAGCACCTGGCGGGCGACCTGGACGGTGAGCGCCAGCGGCAGCACCGCGCGCGGGTGCGGCTTGACCAGGACCGCGTTGCCCGTGGCCAGGGAGGCGAACAGGCCCGGGTAGCCGTTCCACGTCGGGAAGGTGTTGCAGCCGATGACCAGGCCGATGCCGCGCGGCACCGGGACGAAGCTCTTGGTGAGGGCGAGCGGGTCGCGCTTGCCCTGCGGCTTGGTCCACTCCGCGGTGTCGGGCGTGCGCACCTGCTCCACGTACGCGTAGGCGACGGCCTCCATGCCGCGGTCCTGCGCGTGCGGGCCGCCGGCCTGGAAGGCCATCATGAACGCCTGGCCGGAGGTGTGCATGACCGCCTGGGCGAACTCCATGGTCCGGTCGCTGATCCGCTTGAGGATCTCCAGGCAGACCACCGCGCGGGTCTCCGCGCCCGCGTCCCGCCAGGCGCGCATCCCGGCCTTCATGGCGGGGAGCAGCACGTCCAGGTCCGCGTGCGGGTAGCTGACGCCCAGCTCGACGCCGTACGGGGAGGTCTCGCCCTCCACCCAGCCGTCCGTCCCGGGCTGGTCCAGCTCGATGCGGTTGCCGAGCAGGGCGTCGAAGGCGGCCTTGCCCGCGGCCATGTCCAGGCTGCCGTTCTCCCCGTACGCCTTCGGGTGCTCGGGGTGGGGGGACCAGTACGCGCGCGTGCGGATCGCTTCCAGGGCCTGGTCCAGGGTGGGACGGTGGCGGGCGATCAGCTCGTGCGCGGTGAGTTCGGCGGCCATGCGGGACCAACTCCTCGTCTGGAGAACTCTTCGTCGAGCTCTTGGACCTGTGCGGAAACGTAGTCAGGAACGGGCGGTCAGAGTTAGAGTAACCGAACGATCGGTCGGGACAAGGGGGTCCGCCGCATCTGTGGAAAACACCGTGCGGGAGGATCGCGCACATGACAGCACTCGACCTCAGCAGTCCCGTGGCCGTGGTCGGCACCGGCACCATGGGGCAGGGAATCGCCCAGGTCGCGCTGGTCGCGGGCCATCCCGTGCGGCTCTACGACGCCGCCCCGGGCCTGGCCCGCAAGGCCGCCGACACGATCGGCTCCCGGCTCGACCGGCTGGTGGAGAAGGAGCGCCTCACCGCGGACGAACGGGACGCGGCGCGCTCCCGGCTGACTCCCGTCGACGACCTCTCCGGACTCGCCGGCTGCTCCCTCGTCGTCGAGGCGGTCGTGGAGCGCCTCGACGTCAAGCAGGAGCTGCTGCGGGCGCTGGAGGACGCCGTCGCCGACGACTGCCTCCTCGCCACCAACACCTCGTCCCTGTCGGTCACCTCGATCGGCGGCGCGCTGCGCGTCCCGGGCCGCTTCGTCGGCCTGCACTTCTTCAACCCGGCGCCGCTGCTGCCGCTCGTCGAGGTGGTCTCCGGCTTCGCCACCGACGTCGACGCCGCCACGCGCGCGTACGAGACCGCCCGCGCCTGGGGGAAGACGCCGGTCGCCTGCGCCGACACCCCCGGCTTCATCGTCAACCGCGTCGCGCGCCCCTTCTACGCCGAGGCCTTCACGGTGTACGAGATGCAGGGCGCGGACCCCGCGACCATCGACGCGGTGCTGCGCGAGTCCGGCGGCTTCCGGATGGGCGCCTTCGAGCTGACCGACCTCATCGGGCAGGACGTCAACGAGTCGGTGACGCACTCGGTGTGGCAGGCGTTCTTCCAGGACGTCCGCTTCCGGCCGTCCCTGGCCCAGCGCCGGCTGGTCGAGTCCGGCCGGCTCGGCCGCAAGACCGGCCACGGCTGGTACGACCACCGGGAGGGCGCCGAGCGGCCCGAGCCGCACACCGCCGACCCCGCCGAGCCGCCCGCGTACGTCGTCGCCGAGGGCGCTCTGGGACCCGCGGAGGAGCTGCTGGACCTGATCCGCGAGGCGGGCATCGAGGTGCGTGAGGCCGAGGAGGACGAAGGCACCCGACTGGTCCTGCCGAGCGGCGGGCAACTCGTCCTGGCCGACGGGCAGCTCTCCGCGGAGTTCGGCGACGTCGTCCACTTCGACCTGGCGCTGGACTACCGCAAGTCCACGCGCATCGCGCTGTCCCACGCCGCGCACACCTCCGCCGCGACCGTCGCCCAGGCCACCGGGCTGTTCCAGGCGCTCGGCAAGAAGGTGAGCGTCATCGGGGACGTCCCCGGGATGATCGTGGCGCGGACGGTGGCCCGGATCATCGACCTCGCCGTCGACGCGGTCGCCCAGGGCGTCGCCACCGAGGAGGACGTCGACACCGCGATGCGCCTCGGTGTGAACTACCCCCTCGGACCGTTCGAGTGGAGCCGTCGCCTCGGCCGTGGCTGGGCCGGAGCCCTGCTGGACGAGATGCACGAGGTGGACCCGTGCGGCAGGTACGCGCCGTCCCTCGCGCTCCATCGGTACGCGTGCGCCACCGACCAGCGGGAGGACACCCCATGACCACCGCCAAGCGGGACACCTACACCCCGGAGACGCTGCTGTCCGTGGCGGTCCAGGTGTTCAACGAACGCGGCTACGACGGCACGTCCATGGAGCACCTCTCCAGGGCCGCAGGCATCTCCAAGTCGTCGATCTACCACCACGTGGCCGGCAAGGAGGAGCTGCTGCGCCGCGCGGTGAGCCGGGCGCTCGACGGTCTCTTCGGGATCCTCGACGAGGAGGACGCGCGCGTGGGGCGTCCCGTCGAGCGTCTGGAGTACGTCGTACGGCGCATGGTCGAGGTGCTGATCGCGGAGCTGCCGTACGTGACGCTGCTGCTGCGGGTGCGGGGCAACACGGACACCGAGCGCTGGGCGCTGGAGCGGCGGCGCGAGTTCGACCACCGGGTGGCCGAGCTGCTGAAGGCCGCGGCGGCAGACGGGGACGTGCGCGAGGACATAGAGGTGCGGCTGGTGACCCGGCTGGTCTTCGGCATGATCAACTCCATCGTGGAGTGGTACCGGCCGGACGGACGCGGCATGAACGAGCGCGAGGTGGCCGACGCGGTGGCGCAGCTCGCCTTCGGAGGACTGCGCGAGGCGGGCGACGGGCGCGGATGACGGCGGCGGAAAACCGGTGGGCGGCGGGCGGCCGGAGGCCTGGCCTCGCTGCCGATGGAGATGTCCTTCCGGAAGCTGCCGGACAACCAGCACGAGATCCTGGTACGGCGTGACAGGGGGCCGCACGTCCGGCTCCCCGCCCAGCCCGCCGGACCGTCGATGCCGCACGACCTGGTGCACGCGGTGGTGGAGACGGCGCTCGGCGTCGACGGCGGCTTCTGGGGCGCGACGGCGCGCGGCGCCACTTTCCAGGGCTTCGAGCTCGTCACCCCCGGCCGGCACCGCCGGTCCGGGGTGAAGGTGCTGCGCCGGGGCGGCGACGCGGTGATGGACGCCGAGCTGCGCGTGGCCTGGGCCTACCGGGCGTGGTGCGGCCTGCCCATCGAGGGACGCGGAGTGGGGTCGGCGCCGCTCGACGCGGAGGCGCTGGCCAGGACAGGGGCGCGCCCGGACGCCGCCGCGAGGCGCTGGGCCGCCGTGCCCCTCGGCGGGGAACTGGTGTGGCGCTGGGGAGTGGACGGCTGGTCAGGGTCTCTCGTTTGGATCAGCCCGGCCTGATCCAAACGAAAGGCCCTGGGGGCCTGATGGCCGGGTCGGTCCCGCGGGGCCGGATTTTGCGTCGTCCCCAACGGTCCCCGGTCACCACTGCGGTTCCAGGTCCTCCTCCTCGAACACCAGCAGCGTGCGGGTGCTGAGCACCTCGGGAATGGCCTGAAGCCGTGTCAGCACCAGCTCGCGCAGCGTCCGGTTGTCCGGCGTGTGCACCAGCAGCAGCACGTCGAAGTCGCCGCCGACCAGGGCGATGTGCGAGGCGCCGGGCAGCTGCCTGAGCTGCTCGCGCACCGTGCGCCAGGTGTTCTGCACGATCTTCAGCGTGATGTACGCCGACGTGCCGTGACCGGCGCGTTCGTGGTCGACGCGGGCGCCGAAACCCCGGATGACACCGTCCTCGACGAGCCGGTTGATCCGCGCGTAGGCGTTCGCGCGGGACACGTGCACCCGCTCGGCGACCGACCGTATCGACGCGCGGCCGTCCGCCTGCAGCATGCGCAGGATGTCCTGGTCGATCGCGTCGAGGGGCCGCGCCGGCGGCAGCGGCCCCGTCCCCTCCTGACCCTCGGCCATTTGTTCAGATGCCACCCGCCCCCACCTCTCAGCCGTGGACGTCCTGCATCCATCCCACGATGTGGAGAACCGTTTGTCCACAGCCTGACGCCACCCGTAGCCAAAATGTGCCGGCGACCGAACAATCGGTTGGTGAGGCGCGTCACAGACGCCGCGCCTCCGTCAGCCGTCCCACGAGGAGGTGCCGTCATGACGGTCATGGAGCAGCGGGGGACCTACCGGCCGACCCCGCCGCCCGCCTGGCAGCCCCGTACCGACCCCGCCCCCCTGCTGCCCGACGCGGAGCCGTACCGCGTGCTCGGCACGGAGGCCGCGGCGAAGGCCGACCCGGACTTGTTGCGCCGGCTGTACGCGGAGCTGGTGAAGGGCCGCCGCTACAACGCGCAGGCCACCGCCCTCACCAAGCAGGGCCGTCTCGCGGTGTACCCCTCCAGCACGGGCCAGGAGGCGTGCGAGATCGCCGCCGCCCTGGTGCTCGAGGAGCATGACTGGCTGTTCCCGAGCTACCGCGACACCCTCGCCGTCGTCGCGCGCGGCGTGGACCCCGTCGAGGCGCTCACCCTGCTGCGCGGCGACTGGCACACCGGCTACGACCCCTACGAGCACCGGGTGGCCCCGCTGAGCACCCCGCTCGCCACCCAGCTGCCGCACGCGGTGGGACTGGCCCACGCCGCCCGCCTCAAGGGCGACGACGTGGTCGCGCTCGCCATGGTCGGCGACGGCGGCACCAGCGAGGGCGACTTCCACGAGGCTCTCAACTTCGCGGCCGTCTGGCAGGCCCCGGTCGTCTTCCTCGTCCAGAACAACGGCTTCGCGATCTCCGTCCCGCTCGCCAAGCAGACCGCGGCCCCGTCGCTGGCCCACAAGGCCGTCGGCTACGGAATGCCCGGCCGCCTGGTCGACGGCAACGACGCGGCCGCCGTGCACGAGGTCCTCGCCGACGCGGTGCGCCGCGCCCGCGCCGGCGGCGGCCCGACCCTGGTCGAGGCGATCACCTACCGCGTGGACGCCCACACCAACGCCGACGACGCCACCCGCTACCGGGGCGACGCCGAGGTCGAGGCGTGGCGGGAGCACGACCCGATCGCCCTGCTGGAGCGGGAGCTGACCGGCCGCGGCCTGCTGGACGAGGCCGGCGCCGAGACCGCCCGCGAGGACGCCGAGACCATGGCCGCCGATCTGCGCGCCCGTATGAACCAGGACGCGGAGCTCGATCCCATGGACCTGTTCACGCACGTCTACGCCGAGCCCACGCCCCAGCTGCTGGAGCAGCGTGAGCAGCTGCGGGCCGAGCTGGCGGCCGAGGCCGAGTCGGAAGGAGCGCGGCCATGACCACCGTCGCCGTGAAGCCCGCCACCATGGCGCAGGCCCTCACGCGCGCGCTGCGCGACGCCATGACCGACGACCCGTCCGTGCACGTCATGGGTGAGGACGTCGGCACGCTCGGCGGCGTCTTCCGCATCACGGACGGCCTGGCCAAGGAGTTCGGCGAGGACCGCTGCACGGACACGCCGCTGGCCGAGGCGGGCATCCTCGGCACGGCCGTCGGCATGGCCATGTACGGGCTGCGGCCGGTCGTGGAGATGCAGTTCGACGCCTTCGCCTACCCCGCGTTCGAGCAGCTCGTCTCGCATGTGGCGAAGATGCGCAACCGCACCCGCGGCACGATGCCCCTCCCCCTCACGATCCGCATCCCCTACGGCGGCGGCATCGGCGGCGTCGAGCACCACAGCGACGCGTCCGAGGCGTACTACATGGCGACTCCGGGGCTCCATGTCGTCACGCCCGCGACCGTCGCCGACGCCTACGGCCTGCTGCGGGCCTCCATCGCCTCCGACGACCCGGTGGTCTTCCTGGAGCCCAAGCGGCTCTACTGGTCCAAGGACGCCTGGAACCCGGAGCAGCCGACGGCCGTGGAGCCGATAGGCCGTGCCGTGGTGCGGCGCCCGGGGCGGAGCGCCACCCTGATCACCTACGGGCCGTCCCTCGCCGTCTGCAGGGAAGCGGCGGAGGCGGCCCAGGCCGAGGGATGGGACCTCGAGGTCGTCGACCTGCGCTCGCTGGTGCCGTTCGACGACGAGACGGTGTGCGCCTCGGTGCGGCGGACGGGACGCGCGGTCGTCGTCCACGAGTCGGGCGGTTTCGGCGGCCCGGGCGGGGAGATCGCGGCCCGCGTCACGGAGCGCTGCTTCCACCACCTGGAGGCGCCGGTGCTGCGCGTGGCCGGGTTCGACCTGCCGTACCCGCCGCCGATGCTGGAGCGTCACCACCTGCCCGGTGTGGACCGGATCCTGGACGCCGTGGGGCGTCTGCAGTGGGAGGCCGAGAGCTGATGGCACAGGTGCTGGAGTTCAAGCTGCCCGACCTCGGTGAAGGGCTCACCGAGGCCGAGATCGTGCGCTGGCTGGTCGAGGTCGGCGACGTGGTCGCCGTGGACCAGCCGGTCGTCGAGGTCGAGACGGCCAAGGCGATGGTGGAGGTGCCCTGCCCCTACGGCGGTGTGGTCACCGCCCGCTTCGGCGCGGAGGGCACCGAACTGCCGGTCGGCGCCCCGCTGCTGACGGTGGCGGTCGGCCGGACGGCGGACGGCCGCCCCGCCGGCGACGGCAGCGGTGCGGGCACCGACGGCGCGAAGGACGGCGCGAGCGGCCGGGAGCCGGCCGCCGAGGGCTCCGGCAACGTGCTGGTCGGCTACGGCACCTCCGAGGCTCCCGCCCGGCGCCGTCGGGTCCGCCCCGCGGCCCCCGGGGTGAACGGGCGGCCGAAGGCGCCCGAGCCCGTACGGGACACGCGGCCGACGGAAACCCCGAGCACCCCGACCGGTCGCGCGGCGCCCGCCGACGGCCCGGTCCCCGTGATCTCCCCGCTGGTGCGCAGGCTGGCCCGGCAGAACGGCCTGGACCTGAGGAAGCTGACCGGTTCCGGTCCCGACGGGCTGATCCTGCGCGCGGACGTGGAGCACGCGCTGCGCGCCGGCGACACCCGGGACCGCCCGGACACGACGAAGGCCACCGCCGCCCCGGCCGCGGCTGCCTCGGGCGTCGGCACCGCCTCGGTCACCCGCGTCCCGCTCAAGGGCATCCGGGGCGCCGTCGCCGACAAGCTCTCCCGCAGCCGCACCGAGATCCCGGACGCGACCTGCTGGGTGGACGCCGACGCGACGGAGCTGATGCGGACCAGGGCCGCGATGAACGCGGCGGGCGGGCCCAAGATCTCGGTGCTGGCGCTGCTGGCCCGGATCTGCACGGCCGCGCTCGCCCGCTTCCCGGAGCTCAACTCCTCGGTGGACACCGAGGCCAGGGAGATCGTCCGGTACGCGGACGTGCACCTCGGGTTCGCGGCGCAGACCGAGCGAGGGCTGGTCGTCCCGGTGGTCCGCGACGCCCACACGCGGGACGCGGAGTCGCTGACGGCGGAGTTCGCGCGGCTGACCGAGGCGGCGCGGGAGGGCACGCTGACGCCCGCGCAGCTCACCGGCGGCACCTTCACCCTGAACAACTACGGGGTGTTCGGCGTCGACGGGTCCACGCCGATCATCAACCACCCCGAGGCCGCCATGCTGGGCGTCGGCCGCATCGTCCCCAAACCGTGGGTGCACGAGGGCGAGCTGGCGGTCCGGCAGGTCGTGCAGCTGTCGCTCACCTTCGACCACCGGGTGTGCGACGGCGGTACGGCGGGCGGGTTCCTGCGGTACGTGGCCGACTGCGTGGAACAGCCGGCGGTGCTGCTGCGGACACTCTGACCGTCACCGCCCGGCCCCACCGGCCCCCGGGCGGCCCGGTCGCCTCTTCCCGCGTGCCCCTGCGTTCCCTGTGATCGCGGGGGCACGCATACTCGGGGGGTGACCGAGAACCAGCCACCCGCCGCCGCGTACGACGCCGTCGTGCTCGCCGGTGGTGCGGCCCGGCGGCTGGGCGGCGCCGACAAGCCGGCCGTGCGGGTCGGCGGGCGGCCCCTGCTCGACCGGGTGCTCGCGGCCTGCGCCGACGCCCGCACCACGGTGGTCGTGGCCCGCCCCCGCCCCACCGCTCGCCCCGTGACCTGGGCCCGCGAGGCCCCTCCGGGCGGCGGCCCCCTCGCCGCGCTCGACGCCGGACTGCGGCACGTCACCGCCGAGCACGTCGTGCTGCTCTCCGCCGATCTGCCCTTCCTCGACGGCCGCACGGTCGCCGCGCTGCTGGACACCCTGCGCCGGGGCAGGGCCGACGGCGTGCTGCTGAGCGACTCCGACGGCCGGGACCAGCCGCTGGTGGCCGCGTACCGCACGCCGTCCCTGCGCCGTGAACTGACCGCGCTCTCCGCCGCGCACGGTGGTACGGCCGGGCTCCCCCTGCGCCGGCTCACCGGTGCCCTCGACCTTCTCCGCATCTCCGACCCGGTCGCGTCCTTCGACTGCGACACCTGGGACGACATCGCCACTGCCAGGGCACGCATCAGGGAGCATGGACACGTGTTGGACGAATGGATCTCCGCAGTCAAGGACGAGCTGGGCATCGACCTGGACGTCGACACCGGTGTGCTGCTCGACCTCGCCCGTGACGCCGCCCACGGCGTGGCACGGCCGGCCGCCCCGCTGACCACCTTCCTGGTCGGCTTCGCGGCCGCGCGGGCGGGCGGTGACGCAGACGCCGTGGCCGAGGCGGCCCGCAAGGCCGTCGCGCTGGCCAACCGCTGGGCCGAGGAGGAAACCCAGGACGCGAAGCCCGCCGCCCCCGCCTCCGGCGCGGCACCCGAAACCCGCACGGACGCCGGATGACCCCGCGCACGCCCCGGGCCGGTGAGGAAGCCGACGACCTCGACGTCGAGGAGGCACTCGCCCTCGTGAACGACGCCCACACCCCCGGCGACCGGCCCTCCGGCGACCGCAGGCGCCCCAACGACGGCACCCACGGCACCCACGGCAACGAGGGTTCGCACGGTACCCCCGCCTCCGGCGCCCCCGTGCACCGCGACGGCACCGACTGGGCGGAGGCCCGCGCGACCGCCGAGCGCGCCCCGCGCCTGCGCGGCGGCCACCGCGGCGGACATCTCACGCCCGTCTCGGTCCCGCTGTCCTCCGCTCTCGGCCTCACCCTGGCCGGCCCGCTGATCGCGCTGACCGACCTGCCGTCGTTCGACACCTCCGCGATGGACGGCTGGGCGGTCTCCGGCCCCGGCCCGTGGGACGTGCGCGAGGAGGGCGTCCTCGCCGGGCACACCGCGCACGCCCCGCTGACCGACGGGGAGGCCGTCAGGATCGCCACCGGTGCGCGCATCCCGCCGGACACCACCGCCGTGCTCCGCAGCGAGCACGGCCGTACCGACGACAACGGCCGGCTGCACGCCACCGCCGCGACCCGGGCGCCGCACACCGTCTCGCACGGCCAGGACATCCGGCCCCGGGGCCAGGAGTGCCGCAACGGCGACCAGTTGCTGCCGGTGGGCACGCTGGTGACTCCGCCGGTGCTGGGTATGGCCGCGGCGGCCGGGTACGACACGCTCACCGTCGTCCCCCGGCCCCGCGCAGCCGTCTTCGTGCTCGGTGACGAGCTGCTCGGGGAGGGACTGCCGCACGACGGGCTGATCCGGGACGCGCTGGGCCCCCTCCTGCCGCCGTGGCTGCGCGCGCTCGGCGCCGACGTGGTCGACGTACGGCGGGTCGGGGACGACGAGGACGCCCTGCACCAGGCGCTGACGGCCTGTGATGCCGACATCGTGGTCACCACGGGCGGCACGGCCGCGGGCCCGGTCGACCATGTGCACCCCACGCTGCGGCGTCTCGGGGCCGAGCTGCTGGTGGACGGGGTCGCGGTGCGCCCCGGGCATCCGATGCTGCTGGCCCGGTTCGCGGAGCAGCAGTACCTCGTCGGCCTGCCGGGCAACCCGCTCGCCGCCGTCTCCGGCCTGGTCACGCTCGCCGAGCCGTTGCTGAGGACCCTTGCGGCCCGGCCCGCCCCGGAGGGGTACACGCTGCCGCTCAGGGACGCGGTGCAGGGACATCCGCACGACACGCGGCTGGTACCCGTCGCCCTGCGAGGTGACCGGGCACTGCCGTTGCTCTACAACGGGCCGGCGATGCTGCGCGGGATCGCCGCGGCGGACGCGCTGGCCGTCGTACCGCCCGGGGGTGCGAAGCCCGGGTACGAGGCGGAACTGCTGGACCTGCCCTGGGCGTCCGGAGGAATCGGGGTGTGTTTCACGTGAAACTTCCGGGCCAGGACGCCATTGCCCGTCAGGCCGACGAACATCTGGTCACCCATCGGGTCAAGCTGCCGCGCAAACTGGTGGAACATCCGATCCGCCAGGTCGCCAAGCGGTTGTCGATGGCCTTGCTGGTGCTCGTGGTGACGGCGTTCATCGTGTACGCCGACCGGGACGGGTACACCGACAACTCGGACGGTTCCCTCGACCTGCTCGACGCGTTCTACTACGCGACCGTCACCCTCTCCACCACGGGCTACGGCGACATCACGCCGGTGACGGACGCGGCCCGGCTCACCAACATCTTCGTCATCACGCCGCTGCGGGTGATGTTCCTGATCATCCTGGTCGGCACCACCCTCGAGGCCCTCACCGAACGCACCCGGGAGGAATGGCGACTGAACCGCTGGAGGTCCACGTTGCGCGATCACACCGTAGTCGTCGGGTTCGGGACCAAGGGCAGGTCCGCGATCAGAACGGTCTGTGCGACGGGGCTCCGCAAGGAGCAGGTCGTGGTGGTCGACCCCGGCGCCAAGGCGATCGAGGCGGCCACGGCGGACGGGTACGCGGGCGTCATAGGGGACGCGACGCGCAGCGAGGTGCTGAAGCGGGCCGAGCTCCAGCGGGCCCGTCAGGTCATCATCGCCACCCAGCGCGACGACACCGCGGTCCTGGTGACGCTGACGGCACGCCAGCTCAACCGGAACGCCAAGATCGTCGCCGCGGTCCGCGAGGAGGAGAACGCGCCGCTGCTCAAGCAGTCGGGCGCCGACGCGGTCATCACCAGCGCCAGCGCGGCCGGACGCCTGCTGGGCCTCTCCGTGCTGAGCCCGGCCGCGGGCATGGTCATGGAGGACCTGATCCAGCAGGGCAGCGGTCTCGACGTCGTGGAACGGCCGGTGATAAAGGCCGAGGTGGGCAAGACCCCCCGGGAGCTGGACGACCTGGTGGTGAGCGTGGTGCGCGGGCACCGGGTGCTCGGCTACGACGACCGGAGCGTCGGGACGCTGGAGCTGACGGACCGGCTGATCACGATCGTGCGGGCCACACCGGTCACGCAGATCGCGCCGGACGTCCGCCCGCTGCGCAGCTGAGAGCCCTCCCGCCGACGTGACACGGCGACGGCCCCGAGGACGCGTTCCCCGGGGCCGTCGCCGTGCCGTGAATCGTCTACTTGCGGTTGTACAGCCGCATCGTCACCGGTCCGAAGACCAGCACGAACAGGGCCGACCAGCCCAGCGTCCACATGATGTCCGCGGCCGGCCAGTCACCGGCCATCAGGCCGCGGACCGCCGACGCCAGGTGGGTCACCGGGCTGTTGTTGACGAAGGCCTGGAGCCAGCCGGGCATGGTGCGTGGGTCGACGAAGACGTTGGACAGGAAGGTGAGCGGGAAGATCACCATCATGCTGACGCTCATCACCGACTTCTCGGTGCGCAGCAGCAGCCCGAACATCGTCCAGATCCACGAGAAGGCGAACGAGAACAGCAGCAGCAGCGCGATGCCCGCGACCACCCCGGGGAAGCCGCCGTCGGCGCGGTAGCCGAGCAGCAGGCCCACGGACAGCATGATCACGGACGCGATGGTGTAGCGCAGGGCGTCGCCCAGGAGGTAGCCGACCATCGCCGAGGGCCGCCAGATCGGCAGCGAGCGGAAGCGGTCGAAGACGCCCTTCTCGATGTCGATGTTCACCGAGACGCCGGTGTACATCGTGATCATGACGACCGACATCACGAGGATGCCCGGCAGGACGAACTGGATGTAGTCCGTCGGCGACCCCGCCAGCGCACCGCCGAAGAGGTACGTGAACATCAGCAGGTTCATGATCGGGAAGGCGGTGACGTCGAACAGCTGCTCAGGCACGTGCTTGATCTTCAGCATCGCGCGCCAGCCGAACGTCAGTGACGTGGACAGCGAGCTGGGCCGCTGCGGCCGCTCCTTGGCGACCAGCAGCGCCGCCAGCGACTCCGTGCGGACGGGTGCGAGTTCCTTGGTCTCCGTGCTCGTGGCCGTGCTCATGCCGCCACCTCGTCCTTCGTGTCGCCGGCGGCGTCGTCCGCGCCGGTGTCGTGGCCGGTCAGCGCGAGGAAGACCTCGTCGAGGCTCGGCTGGCCGAGGGAGAAGTTGTCGACGGTGACGCCGGCCCGGGACAGCTCGGTGAGCGCCCGTGCCGCCTGGTCGGCCGCGCTGTCGCTGGTCGCGGCGTTGAGCCGGGCGGTGAGTGCCACGGGATCCGGTTCCAGCTGCACCTCCGCGAGCAGCAGGTCGCGCAGCAGCCGCGCGGCGTCGGCGCGCCGCTCGGGGTCGCGCAGCCGCAGATGGACGGATCCGGCGCCCACGGACGCCTTGAGCTCGCCCTTCGTGCCCTCGGCGATCACCCGGCCCTTGTCGATCACCGCGATCCGGGAGGCGAGCTGGTCGGCCTCGTCCAGGTACTGCGTGGTCAGCAGCACGGTGGTGCCCTGGGCGACGACCGCGCGCACGATGTCCCACACCTGATTGCGGCTGCGCGGGTCGAGTCCGGTGGTGGGCTCGTCGAGGAACAGCAGGTCGGGAGTGTTGAGGATGGACGCGGCGATGTCGATGCGGCGCCGCATGCCGCCCGAGTAGTGCTTGACCTGCTTGCCGGCCGCATCGGTGAGGCCGAAAGCCTCCAGCAGCTGGGCGGCGCGCTCGCGGGCCGCGGCCTTGCGGTGGCCGAGCAGCCGGCCCAGCAGGATCAGGTTCTCCGTGCCGGTGAGGTCCTCGTCCACCGACGCGTACTGGCCGGTGAGGCTCACCCGGGAGCGGACCGCGTCGGCGTCGCGCACGACGTCGTGACCGAAGACGCGGGCCTCGCCGCCGTCCGGGCGCAGCAGGGTGGCGAGCATCTTCACGGTGGTGGTCTTGCCGGCGCCGTTCGGGCCGAGGACGCCGTAGACCGTGCCCGTGGGCACGGTGAGGTCGACCCCGTCGACGGCCCGTGTCTCGCCGAAGGTCTTGACCAGACCAGCGGTCTCGATCGCTGGGCCGGACGTCTGCGTGCTCATGCTTCGGGTCCTTCCGCGTGCTTGGGCTACGCATGGGGAGACTTTTACCGTCGCGCAAACTCATCGGTACCGCACGCGGATTTTTTGGCGCCTGCGCCGGGTGTGGGGTGTTCTCGGGGCTTCCGCCCCGGGCCCCGCGTTGTTTACGCAGTTCCCCGCGCCCCTTGCGTGGAGCTTCACCGTGTCGGGTGCGGGCTTTCGGGGGCTTCGCCCCCGGACCCCCGTCGCGCAGTTCCCCGCGCCCCTGAAGGTGTGCAGCCCCCGTGGTCCTCCGTGTTCCCGGGGGATGCGGGGCGTCCCCGGCGTAGGGGTGGGGGCCGGAGTACCGTCCCCCTCATGTATGCGATCACGATTCCCGAACCCGGTGGGCCCGAGGCGTTGGTGTGGGGAGAGGTGGACGATCCGGTGGTCGGTGAGGGGGAGGTCCTCGTCGACGTGGTGGCCACGGCCGTCAACCGGGCCGACATCCTGCAGCGGCAGGGCTTCTACGACCCGCCGCCCGGCACCTCGCCCTACCCCGGTCTCGAGTGCTCCGGCCGGGTCGCGCAGGTCGGGCCGGGGGTGAGCGGCTGGGCCGTCGGCGACGAGGTCTGCGCGCTGCTCTCCGGCGGCGGTTACGCCGAGAAGGTGGCCGTGCCCGCCGGGCAGCTGCTGCCCGTCCCCGAGGGGATCACCGTCGACCGGGCCGCCGCGCTGCCCGAGGTGGTCTGCACGGTCTGGTCGAACGTCTTCATGGTCGCCCATCTGCGCCCCGGCGAGACGTTCCTCGTGCACGGCGGCTCCAGCGGCATCGGCACCATGGCCGTCCAGCTCGCCAAGGCGGTCGGGGCGAAGGTCGCCGTGACCGCGGGCACCCGGGAGAAGCTGGAGCGCTGTGCCGAACTGGGCGCGGACATCCTGATCAACTACCGCGAGCAGGACTTCGTCGCCGAGCTGCGGGAGGCCACCGACGGCAAGGGCGCGGACGTCATCCTCGACAACATGGGCGCCAAGTACCTGGACCGCAACGTCCAGGCCCTCGCCGTGAACGGCCGTCTGGTGATCATCGGCATGCAGGGCGGGGTGAAGGGCGAGCTGAACATCGGCGCCCTGCTCGCCAAGCGCGCCGCCGTCACGGCCACCACGCTGCGCGCCCGGCCGGTCGAGGAGAAGGCCGCGATCGTGGCGGCCGTACGGGAGCACGTGTGGCCGCTGGTTTCCGGGGGGCACGTCCGGCCGGTGATCGACCGGGAGATCCCCATGCCGGACGCCGCCGAGGCGCACCGGGTCGTGGAGGACAGCTCCCACATCGGCAAGGTCCTGCTGGTCACACCCAGTTGAGGACGGTGCGGGGCAACGGTCAGCGCGCCTCGCGTTCCTGACGCATCCGCAGCCCCAGGAAGGCGAGGGCGAACCCGAGGCCCATGAGGACCAGGCCGCTGCCCAGCGGCAGGATCCGCAGCACCGGCCCCACGGCGGTGCCGGCGGCCGCGCCCGGCTCGGCGGCCCGCGAGGACGTGGCGGGCGCCGGGGCCGCCGCCGAGGAAGCGGGGCCCGACGGCGTCACGCCGTCGGAGCCGGCCGGGGACCCCTCGGCCGTGTCGTCCTCCGCCCGCGTGGACGTGTCGTGCCGGGCGTCCGGCCGCCGCACCCCGTCGTCGTCCGGGCGTCCGGCCGCCTCGCGGGGGCCCGTGCCCTCCTCCTCGGTGTGGTCCCGCCAGTGCGGCGCGGTGTCCCGGGAGCCGCCCTGCGCGGTCTCCTGCCGTCCGGGCCGGTCCCGCCCCTCGCCCGGACCGTTCCCGGAGCGGGTCGCGGAGGGGGAGGCCGAGCGTGAGGGGGAGGCCGGGTCGGAGGGGGAGCGGGACGCGGTGCGGGTCCGGTCGCTCGCGTCGGGGCCCGGCGTACGCTCCGCCCCGTACGCCACGCCGGCCGCACCCGGCGGGGCCGGGAACGGGCCGTACGGCAGCAGCACGGCCCCCGCCCCCAGAACGAGCGTCGCCCCCAGTGTGCGCAGCCACGGAGTCACGGCCGGTACCTCCCGCGCCGGCCGGTGCTCGGCCGCACCGTCGGCAAGTTGGGACGGATGGACGCGCAACAGCCTCGCACCGGGGGACGGGACCGGCATGTCGGACAGGGCCGTACGGAGGACCCGCCGCCGCGGCCGCTTCCGGGGGCGCACCGCGCCGTGGAAGGGGTGTGCGCGACAATGGTCGAATGGAGATGCCGAGGAACGAACGGTCGCCGGAGAACCCGCAGATCCTGGTCGTCGGCCAGGACGGTATGGCGCTGAGCGGCGGCAAGGGGGACGACGACTCCCGTCCGACCCCGGTGACGGAGCAGGTGGAGCAGCCGGCGAAGGTCATGCGGATCGGCAGCATGATCAAGCAGCTGCTGGAGGAGGTGCGGGCGGCCCCTCTCGACGAGGCCAGCCGCAACCGCCTCAAGGAGATCCACGCCAGTTCGGTGAAGGAGCTCGAGGACGGCCTGGCGCCGGAGCTGGTCGAGGAGCTGGAGCGGCTCTCCCTGCCCTTCACGGACGAGGGCACCCCCAGCGACGCGGAGCTGCGTATCGCGCAGGCCCAGCTGGTGGGCTGGCTGGAGGGGCTCTTCCACGGGATCCAGACGACGCTCTTCGCCCAGCAGATGGCGGCGAGGGCCCAGCTGGAGCAGATGCGCCGCGCTCTGCCGCCGGGTGTCGCGGAGGGGCCCGAGGACGCCCACCACACGGGCGGTCGCTCGGGCGGTCCCTACCTGTAGGACGCCGCACGGAGCGGGGGCGCCTCCCCGTCCCCTGACGGACGAAGGGGCCCGGCACGGATGCCGGGCCCCTTCCGTATGTTCCGGTGGCGTCAGGAGGTGGGCGGGTTGCCCGTGGAGACCTTGAGCGTGATCTCCGGCATGTCCTCCGGGTCGACGTCGGTGCCGGCCGGCGGGAACTGCTCGCGGACCGAGCCGTCGCCGTAGGTGTTCTCGTCGACCTTCACGATCTTGAGGTTGCCGCCCCAGCCGGCGGCCTGGAAGCACGCCTTCACCGAGGAGATGTGCTTGAACTTGAAGTCGGGCAGCCGGATCAGCTCGGGGTCGTTGTACGACTCCTGCGGCTCCTCGCACTTCTCCGGGTCGATCGTCTTGGACGTGTCGGGGCCCCGGTAGCCCTCGGGCTTGGCCGTGGCGGAGGCGCTGCCGCCGCCGCCCGCCTTCGGGTCCTTGTCGCCCCCGTTGTTCAGGGCGATCGCCGTGATCAGACCGCCGACGGCCAGCACCGCGACCAGCACGGACGCGACGATCACGGGAGTGTTCCGGCCGCGCCCCTGACCGCCGCCGGAGCCCTGCGGGGAGATCGTGTACGGCGCGGGCGTCGAGGGGCCCTGCGGGGCGTACGGGCTCGCCGTCGGGTAGCCGCCCTGCTGCGGGTAGCCGTACGACGGGGCGGGCGTGGCCGGGGCCGGGGTGCCGTACGGGTTCGGCGGGGGCGTCGGCCGGTACGGCGTCTGCACGCTGCCGGCGGGCGTCTGCCCGGACTGGTCGACCGGTGGGAACACCGCTGAGCCGACACCGGCGCCGCTGGGCGTCTGGCTGCCGGGCACGATGCTCGGCGGGGCCGCCTGGAAGGACTGCGCCACCCGCAGGCACTCCCCGCGCATGGCCTCCGCGCTGGGGAAACGCTCGTTGGGGTTCTTCTTCAGGGCGCGGGTGATCAGCGCGTCCACGGCCGGCGGCAGCGAGCGGTTGATCGAGGAGGCGACCGGCGGCTCCTCCTGCACGTGCGCGTAGGCGATGGCGAGCGGCGAGTCCGCGTCGAACGGCAGCCTGCCGGTGACCAGTTGGAACAGCATGATGCCGACCGAGTACAGGTCGGAGCGGGCGTCGACGCCCCGGCCGAGCGCCTGCTCCGGGGAGAGGTACTGCGGGGTGCCGACGACCATGCCGGTCTGCGTCATCGACGTCACGCCGGACTGCATGGCGCGGGCGATGCCGAAGTCCATCACCTTGACCACGCCGCGCTTGGTCATCATCACGTTGCCCGGCTTGATGTCGCGGTGGACCAGGCCCATCTCGTGGCTGATCTCCAGCGCCGCCAGCACGTCGGCGGTGATCTTCAGCGCCTTGTCGGCGGGCATCGCGCCGTGCTGCCGTACGTCCTCGTCGAGCACGGAGCCGAGCGGGCGGCCCTCGACGTACTCCATGACGATGTACGGCGTCGGCATGCCGTCGCCGCCGGCGGAGCCGTCGATCGGCAGCGTGTCCTCGCCGGTGTCGAACACCGAGACGATGTTGGTGTGCGTGAGCTTCGCCACGGACTGGGCCTCGCGGCGGAAGCGCTCACGGAAGGCCTGCTCCCGGCCGAGTTCCGTGTGCAACGTCTTGATGGCGACCTGGCGGTCCAGCACCGTGTCGTAGGCGAGATGCACCGAGGCCATGCCACCCTGGCCGAGCAGGTCCCGCAGTTGGTAGCGTCCGCCCGCGAGCGCCCGCCCCGTGTGCCGGCCCTGTGCGCCGTCCTGGCTCATGTTCCGCGTCCCCCGTAGCCTCCCCGGCGTCCGGCGCCGCCGTCGGTGACCTGTCTCGTCGTGACTTGTCGTTAGTCGTAGATCGAAAGTGCTATTCCCGGCCAAGTCTGCCCCAGGTCACCGACACGTCAAGCGTGGTGCCCGTTCCGTGACCGTACGCGAAAGAAGCGTCGCGGAAGCGTTACAGCGGTCGTACGACCGGTACACGGAATTTGCACGACGGTACGGCCAGCGGGTTTGATGACCGGTCCGTCGCGTGCCGGATCCGGCAGCCCGTCCCGGACCGGAGGCCCCGGCAAAGGCTGTAGCGTGGCCGACGGAGACCGTAACAACACCGCGCGCACCGCGGGCAGAAACGACGGCGAGGACTGATGGCACAGCAGCAGCGCGCTCAGGGCCCGTCCGACCCCGAGGCGACTGGCGGCGGCATGTCGGACGCGCCGGACAACTGGGGCAACGGCGGGCTGGTCGGCGACGGCCGGTACCGGCTCACGCACCGGCTCGGCCGGGGCGGCATGGCCGAGGTGTTCGCCGCGGAGGACGTACGCCTCGGGCGTACCGTCGCCGTGAAGCTGCTGCGCTCCGACCTGGCCGAGGACCCGGTGTCCAAGGCGCGCTTCACGCGCGAGGCGCAGTCCGTGGCCGGACTCAACCATCACGCGATCGTCGCCGTGTACGACTCCGGCGAGGACACGATCGGCGGCCAGTCCGTGCCGTACATCGTGATGGAGCTGGTCGAGGGCCGCACCATCCGCGACCTGCTGATGAACGCGGAGGCGCCGGGCCCGGAGCAGGCGCTGATCATCGTCTCGGGCGTCCTGGAGGCCCTGGCCTACTCGCACCAGCACAACATCGTGCACCGCGACATCAAGCCGGCCAACGTCATCATCACCGACAACGGCGCCGTGAAGGTGATGGACTTCGGCATCGCCCGCGCCATGCACGGCGCGTCCACGACGATGACGCAGACCGGCATGGTCATGGGCACCCCGCAGTACCTCTCCCCGGAGCAGGCGCTCGGCAAGGCCGTCGACCACCGCTCCGACCTGTACGCGACCGGCTGCCTGATGTACGAACTGCTGGCATTGCGTCCGCCGTTCACCGGCGAGACGCCGCTGTCGGTGGTCTACCAGCACGTCCAGGACATTCCCACGCCTCCCTCCGAGGCCTCGGACGCCTCCCCGCCCGAGCTGGACGGGCTCGTGATGCGCTCCCTCGCCAAGGACCCGGACGACCGGTTCCAGACGGCCGAGGAGATGCGCGGTCTCGTCCAGTACGCGCTGCAGATGCTCTACGAGCAGGGCGGCCACACCGGCACCTGGAACACCGGCCCGGTCGACATGCACGAGGGCCCGCGCACGCCCGCGGCCGGGTACGCCGGCGCCGCGGCCATGCCGCACCCCGAGCACTCCGGCACCACGGCCATCCCGCAGCCGATCCTGCCGGGCGGGTACGGCGGCGGTGACGACGGCGGCTTCGAGGGCCACGGCAACCGGGGCAGCGGCCGCGGCAAGCTGTGGATCCTCGCGGTGCTCGCGGTGATCGCCGTCGCGGCGGGCGTCGCCCTCGCGCTGAACAACGGCGGCGGCGGGGGCGAGGGCGGCAAGACCGACACCTCGCCGTCCGTCTCGCAGAGCACGAAGGAAGAGTCGCCCAGCGCGTCGCCGACCGACGAGGAGACCGAGGAGACCACCGGGCCGGACACCGACCCGGGCTCCGGCTCCGGCGGCAACGGCGGCTGGACCCCCAGTTACGAGCCGTCGTACACCCCGACCCAGCCCGACACGGAGGAGCCGACGCAGGAGCCGACGGCGACGCAGTCCACCGAGACGGGCGGCACCGACGACGGCGGCACGGAGAACGGCGGCACCGAGGACGGCGGCGGCGACAACGGCGGCACCGAGACCGGCGGCACCGAGACCGGCGGCACCGGTCCCGGCGGTGCGGGCGCCGGCGGCGCCGACGCGGGCGGGGCCAACGCCGGAGTGCCCGGCGGCTCGGGCGGCTGACCGGCGTCACCGTCCCCCAACCGAACGATTCGCCCTCGCCGAGGGCACCCCGTGACGTCCCCGGCGGCACCCCGTGCCGCCGGGGACGTCTGCTCTTCCCGTGCCCGGCTCGGCCGGGATAACGTGCCGTTGCTCCGGCCTCCTGCAAGGCTGTGACCAGCGCGCCTTCCGGGCCTACCCCGATTTACTTGGATATCCAAGCAAAATCGCAGGTCAGAGGGGGTTTCACAGAAATGTGGAGCACTGGGTAACGTGCTGTGTGCAGGGCGCTCGCCGGGGCACCTGTCACGCCTGTTCCCGGTCGAGTGGCACCCACCCCGTGCCCGGTGGTCGGAACAGGTGAGCCGCACTGGCCTACCGGCAACCCCGGGGGCCGGACCGACGGAGGAGCACACGTGACCGTGGAGAGCACTGCCGCGCGCACACCGCGACGCAGCGCCGGAAACAAGGCCGGCACCACCGGCACCAAGCGCACCACCAGCACCGCCAAGAAGGCCGCAGGCGCCGGGAAGAGCGCCGAGCCCGCCCTCGTCCAGCTGCTGACGCCCGAGGGCAAGCGCGTCAAGAACGCCGAGTTCGACAAGTACGTCGCCGACGTCACGGCCGAGGATCTGCGCGGGCTGTACCGCGACATGGTGCTCACCCGTCGTTTCGACGCCGAGGCCACCGCGCTCCAGCGCCAGGGCGAGCTGGGCCTGTGGGCCTCGCTGCTCGGGCAGGAGGCGGCGCAGATCGGCTCCGGCCGGGCGCTGCGCGACGACGACTACGTCTTCCCCACCTACCGCGAGCACGGCGTCGCCTGGTGCCGCGGGGTGGACCCGACGAACCTGCTCGGCATGTTCCGCGGCGTCAACAACGGCGGCTGGGACCCGAACAGCAACAACTTCCACCTGTACACGATCGTCATCGGCTCCCAGACGCTGCACGCCACGGGCTACGCGATGGGCATCACCAAGGACGGCGCCGACAGCGCGGTCATCGCGTACTTCGGCGACGGCGCCTCCAGCCAGGGCGACGTGGCCGAGGCCTTCACCTTCTCCGCGGTCTACAACGCGCCCGTGGTGTTCTTCTGCCAGAACAACCAGTGGGCGATCTCCGAGCCGACCGAGAAGCAGTCCCGCGTGCCGCTGTACCAGCGCGCGCAGGGCTACGGATTCCCGGGCGTGCGCGTGGACGGCAACGACGTGCTGGCGAACCTGGCCGTCACCAAGTGGGCCCTGGAGCGGGCCCGCGCCGGCGAGGGCCCGACGCTCGTCGAGGCGTTCACGTACCGCATGGGCGCGCACACCACCTCCGACGACCCGACCCGCTACCGCACGGACGACGAGCGGCTGGCCTGGGAGGCGAAGGACCCGATCCTGCGCCTGCGCCGCTACCTCGAGGCCGTAAACCACGCGGACGAGGGATTCTTCGCGGAACTGGAGACCGAGTCCGAGGCGTTGGGCAAACGGGTGCGCGAAGCGGTCCGTGCCATGCCTGACCCGGACCACTTCGCCATCTTCGAGAACGTGTACGCGGACGGTCACGCGCTGGTGGACGAGGAGCGGGCGCAGTTCGCCGCCTACCAGGCATCGTTCGCGGACGAAGACGGGGGTAAGTGACATGGCTGAGAAGATGGCTCTGGCCAAGGCGATCAACGAGTCGCTGCGGCGCGCCCTGGACGCGGACCCGAAGGTCGTCGTCATGGGTGAGGACGTCGGCAAGCTGGGCGGCGTGTTCCGGGTGACGGACGGCCTGCAGAAGGACTTCGGCGAGAGCCGCGTCATCGACACCCCGCTCGCCGAGTCGGGCATCGTCGGCACGGCGATCGGCCTGGCCCTGCGTGGCTACCGCCCGGTGGTGGAGATCCAGTTCGACGGCTTCGTCTTCCCCGCGTACGACCAGATCGTCACGCAGCTCGCGAAGATGCACGCCCGCGCGCTGGGCAAGGTCAAGATGCCCGTCGTCGTGCGCATCCCCTACGGCGGTGGCATCGGCGCGGTGGAGCACCACTCCGAGTCGCCCGAGGCGCTGTTCGCGCACGTGGCCGGTCTCAAGATCGTGTCGCCGTCCAACGCGTCGGACGCGTACTGGATGATGCAGCAGGCCATCCAGAGCGACGACCCGGTGATCTTCTTCGAGCCGAAGCGCCGCTACTGGGACAAGGGCGAGGTCGACATCGAGGCGATCCCCGGCCCGCTGCACAAGGCGAAGGTGGTGCGCGAGGGCACGGACCTGACCCTCGCCGCCTACGGCCCGATGGTGAAGCTCTGCCAGGAGGTCGCGGACGCGGCCGCCGAGGAGGGGCGCAGTCTGGAGGTGCTCGACCTGCGCTCGGTCTCCCCGATCGACTTCGACGCGGTGCAGGCGTCGGTGGAGAGGACGCGCCGTCTGGTCGTCGTGCACGAGGCGCCGGTGTTCTTCGGCTCCGGCGCGGAGATCGCCGCCCGGATCACGGAGCGCTGCTTCTACCATCTGGAGGCCCCGGTGCTGCGGGTGGGCGGCTACCACGCCCCGTACCCGCCGGCCCGTCTGGAGGAGTCCTACCTCCCGGACCTGGACCGGGTGCTCGATGCCGTCGACCGCTCGCTGGCGTACTGAGGAGAGGGTCGTGACGACGATGACGAACGCGTCCGTACGCGAGTTCAAGATGCCGGACGTGGGCGAGGGCCTCACCGAGGCCGAGATCCTCAAGTGGTACGTCCAGCCCGGTGACACCGTCACCGACGGCCAGGTGGTCTGCGAGGTCGAGACGGCGAAGGCCGCCGTCGAGCTGCCCATCCCCTACGACGGCGTGGTCCGTGCCCTGCATTTCCCCGAGGGCACCACGGTCGACGTGGGCACCTCCATCATCGCGGTGGAGGTGGCGGGCGGAGCGGCCCCGGCGCAGGAGGAGGCCGCGGTGGACCCCGCCCCCGCCGCGGAGCCGGAGCAGCCCGCCGAGCAGCCCGCGGCGCGTCAGCCGGTGCTGGTCGGCTACGGCGTCGCCACGTCCTCCACCCGCCGGCGCCCGCGCAAGCAGGCGCAGGACCCGGCGGCCCAGCAGGCCGCCTCCGCGGTCCAGTCCGAGCTGAACGGCCACGGGGCGGCTCCTGCGGCCCCCGCCGTGCCGGCCGCCCCTGCGGCTCCCGCGGCTCCCGCTCAGCGTCCGCTGGCGAAGCCGCCGGTGCGCAAGCTGGCCAAGGACCTGGGCGTCGACCTGGCGACGGTCACCCCGACCGGCCCGGACGGCGTCGTCACCCGCGAGGACGTCCACGCGGCCGTCGCCGCGGCCCAGGCCCCGCAGCAGACGGCTCCCGAGGCCCAGCCGGCTGCCCCGGCCGCCTCCGCCCCGGCGGCTCAGCCGGCTGCCCCGGCGTCGTACGACTCCGCCCGTGAGACGCGCATCCCCGTCAAGGGCGTGCGCAAGGCGACGGCGGCGGCGATGGTCGGCTCGGCGTTCACCGCGCCGCATGTCACGGAGTTCGTGACGGTCGACGTGACCCGGACGATGAAGCTGGTCGAGGAGCTGAAGCAGGACAAGGAGTTCGCGGGCCTGCGCGTGAACCCCCTGCTGCTGATCGCCAAGGCGCTGCTGGTCGCGATCCGGCGGAACCCCGACATCAACGCCTCGTGGGACGAGGCGGCGCAGGAGATCGTGGTCAAGCACTACGTGAACCTGGGCATCGCGGCGGCCACCCCGCGCGGTCTGATCGTGCCGAACATCAAGGACGCCCACGCCAGGACGCTGCCCGAACTGGCCGCGTCCCTGGGTGAACTGGTGTCCACGGCCCGGGAGGGCAAGACCTCCCCGTCCGCCATGCAGGGCGGCACGGTGACGATCACCAACGTCGGCGTCTTCGGCGTCGACACGGGCACGCCCCTCCTCAACCCGGGCGAGTCCGCGATCCTCGCGGTCGGCGCGATCAAGCCCCAGCCGTGGGTCCACAAGGGCAAGGTCAAGCCGCGCCAGGTCACCACCCTGGCCCTGTCCTTCGACCACCGCCTGGTCGACGGCGAGCTCGGCTCCAAGGTCCTCGCCGACGTGGCGGCGGTCCTGGAGCAGCCGAAGCGGCTGATCACCTGGGCCTGACGGCCGGTCGGACGACAGGAGGGGCGCCGCACACCTGGTGTGCGGCGCCCCTTCGCGCGTCCGGGGACCTGGACCGGTCAGATCTTGCTGAAGGCGTAGTTCATGAGGGCCTTCGCGTCCTTCTCGCGCTGGGCGGCGGAGGAGGAGGCGAGGACGGTGCCGACCACCGTCCTGCCGTTGCGGGTGGCGGCGAAGACCAGGCAGTACTTGGCCGTCGGGCCCGAGCCGGTCTTCACGCCGAGGGTGCCGCTGTAGCTGTTCAGCAGGGTGTTGGTGTTGACCCACGGCGCCATCGTGCGGGTGCCGCCCGTCCTGGTCCTCGTCTTCGCCGTGTACTTCTTCGTCTTCACGATCGCGCGGAACGTGGCGTTCTTCATCGCGCTGCTCGCGATCTTCGTCAGGTCGCGCGGCGTGGACCAGTTCTTGCCGTTGCCGATGCCGTCGAACGAGTCGAAGTGGGTGTTCTTCAGGCCCAGCTTCTTGGCGTCGGCGTTCATCTTGCCGATGAAGGACTTCACACGGGCCGTGCGGGTCGAGCCGGTGCCGAACTTGTCGGCCAGCGCGTACGCGGCGTCGCAGCCGGACGGCAGCATCAGCCCGTAGAGCAGCTGGCGGACGGTGACCTTGTCGCCGACGATCAGCCGCGCGGAGGAGGCGTTCTTCGAGACGATGTAGTCGCTGTACGCCTTCTGGATCGTGACCGTGGCGTTCAGGTTCAGGTTCTTCTGGGAGAGCACGACCTTCGCGGTCATGATCTTCGTGGTGGAGCCGGTGGCGCGGCGGGTGTCGCCGAGCTTCGTGTACAGCGTCTTGCCGTTCGCGTTGTTGATCACGAAGCCGCCCTTGGCGACGACGGACGGAACGGGGGCGGCGGCCTGCGCCGGCGCCGCGTAGAGGGCTCCGGAGGCGAGCACGGCGCCGGTGGTCACGACGACGCCGGCGGCTCTGCGGAAACGGATGCCCTGGATGGCGATATTCAAGTCAGATACCCCGATTTACCGTGAATGGCCGTGCTGCGCGGCCTGGTTGAGGAGCGGCCGCACGGAAGAGGCCGCACGAGTCTGACGCGTACGCCGAAGGGATGGTTGTACGGGAGAAGGGCGCATTTTCCCGGCATGCGGTGTTTCGCATCGTGGACGGACGCTTCCATGCGTACCTGTTGTATCTATGCTGTCCGCATGAGTGTGTCCGCCCCCGCGAAACGTCCCCCCGCAGCCGACCGCGTCTACGCCCACGTCAAGCAGGGCGTGCTCGAGCGCACGTACGAGGGCGGGACGCTGCTCACGGAGGGGGAGCTGGCCGAGGCCGTGGGCGTCTCCCGCACGCCCGTGCGCGAGGCCCTGCTGCGGCTCGAGGCCGAGGGGCTGATCAAGCTCTACCCGAGGAAGGGCGCGCTCGTGCTGCCCGTCTCCGCGCAGGAGATCGCCGACGTCGTCGAGACCCGGCTGCTCGTGGAGGAGCACGCGGCGCGCAAGGCCGTGCCCGCGCCCCCCGGTCTCATCGCGCGCCTGGAGGAGCTGCTCGCGCGCCAGAAGGAGGAGGCGGCCGCCGGCGACTTCGCGGCGGCCTCCGTCACCGACCGGTGCTTCCACGCCGAGATCGTCCGCAGCGGCGGCAACGAGATCCTCTCCCGCCTCTACGACCAGCTGCGCGACCGTCAGCTGCGCATGGGCCAGGCCGTGATGCACTCCCACCCCGACCGCATCGCCAAGACGCTCGCCGAGCACGAGGAGATCCTCGGCGCGCTGCGTTCCGGTGACGCCGACGCGGCCGTGGACGTCGTCCACCGGCATGTCGGCTGGTTCTCCCACCTCGCCCGGGGAGAGGTGCGATGAGCGGCGCCACCACGCGCGGCGCCGGCACACTGCCCGGCGACCCTCCCCCGGAGGGTGCGCCCCCAGGAGGACGGCGCGCGCTCGCCGTCTGGGGGATCGGCGTCTCCGTCTACTTCGTCGCCGTCATCTTCCGCACGTCCCTGGGCGTGGCCGGGCTCGACGCGGCCGACCGCTTCGACGTGGGCGCCTCCGCCCTGTCGACGTTCTCCATCCTCCAGCTGCTGGTCTACGCGGGCATGCAGATACCAGTCGGCCTGCTGGTGGACCGCCTCGGCACCAAGAAGGTGCTGAGCCTGGGCGCGGTGCTGTTCACCCTCGGACAGCTCGGCTTCGCCCTCTCCCCGTCGTACGGCATGGCGCTCGCCGCCCGCGCGCTGCTCGGCTGCGGCGACGCGATGACCTTCATCAGCGTGCTGCGGCTGGGCACGCGGTGGTTCCCCGCGCGGCGCGGGCCGCTGGTCGGCCAGATGGCCGGACTGATCGGCATGGCCGGCAACCTCGTCTCCACGCTGGTCCTGGCCCGGCTGCTGCACGGCGTCGGCTGGACGCAGGCGTTCGCGGGCAGTTCGCTCGCGGGGGTCGTGGTCCTCGTCCTGGTGCTGCTGTTCCTGAAGGACCACCCCGAGGGCCACGAGCCTGAGCCGGTCCCCCACCAGGGCGCCGACTACGTCCGCCGGCAGATCGCCGCGTCCTGGCGGGAGCCGGGGACCCGGCTGGGGCTGTGGGTGCACTTCACCACGCAGTTCCCGGCGATGGTGTTCCTGCTGCTGTGGGGCATGCCGTTCCTGGTCGAGGCGCAGGGGCTGTCCCGCGCGGCGGCCGGTGAGCTGCTCACCCTCGTGGTGCTGGCCAACATGGCCGTCGGCCTCGTGTACGGCCAGGTCGTCGCCCGGCACCACGGAGCGCGGCTGCCGCTGGCGCTCGGCACGGTGGGCGCTACGGCCGTGCTGTGGGCCGTCACGCTGGCCTGGCCGGGGGACAGGGCGCCGATGTGGCTGCTGATCGTGCTCTGCGCGGTGCTGGGGGCCTGCGGCCCGGCGTCGATGATCGGCTTCGACTTCGCCCGTCCGGCCAACCCGCCGGAACGGCAGGGCACGGCGTCCGGCATCACCAACATGGGCGGGTTCGTCGCCTCGATGACGACGCTGTTCGCGATCGGGGTGCTGCTGGACGCCACCGGCGACGACTACACGGTCGCCTTCTCGGCGGTCTTCGTCCTCCAGGCGCTGGGCGTCACCCAGATCCTCCGCCTCCGGGGGCGGGCCGCGCGGCGGGAGCGGGAGCGGCTGGTCGCCAGCAGGGTGGAGACGGTGCACGTCCCCGCCTGACGGCCCGGAGGGGGGCCGAGTGCCTGGCTTGCGGCGGGCTGCTCACCCCACCGGGCGCCGGGGTGCCGCCCGCGCCCACCCTCACCCACACCCGGCTTCGCTCGAGCGGGGCCCCCATCGCCCTCGGAGACACGATTGCCCGCGGGCTGTGGGTGCCGGGATGCTCGCCGGCGTGCCGGCGAGCCGGCGCCGATGCGCCGAGGGTAGGTGCGTCCGTGCCTGGCCGGGGCGCCGCGGTGCCGCCCGCGCTCACCCTCCACCTCTCGGCTTCGCCCGAGCGGGGCCCCCATCGCCCTGGGGACCTCCCAGGGCCCTGAAGGCACTGGGGAGGCCATTGCCCGCGCTGCGGGGCCCGCGGGCCTGCGGGCCGGCGGAGCGGGTGCCCGCGGGCTGCCCGGGCCGGGTGCCCGCGGGGTCAGGGGCCGCCCCTGACTACGGCGTCACCGCGAAGTGCCGGAGGATTGCCGCGGCCAGGTCCTGGTCGCCCTCCGTCTTGATGCGGTCCGTGACCGAGTCCACCGCCACGCGGCCGCAGGCCAGGCGGACGTAGGTCTCCCAGTCGAGGGTGAGGGTCACGGCCGGGCCCAGGGCGGGGGCGGTTTCGAGGGTGCCGCGGCCCTGGATGTCGACGCGGACCGTGCGCAGGAACTCCACCGGGCCGTGGACGTCCACGACCACCGCGGAGCTGCGCGGCGCCTGAGCCAGGTCGGCGACGACGCGCGGGAGTTCGTCGAGCAGGACGTCGCGGGCGACGAGCGCGCCGGGGGAGTCGAGGTTGCCCGGGCGGCCGAGGGCCGTGCGGAGGTCCTGCTCGTGCGCCCACACGTCGAAGGCGTGCCGGCGCATCGACTCCTCCAGCGTCAGCTCCGTGCCCAGCGGCCCGCGCACCTTGGTGCCGGGGTCGCGGGACTCGTTCCGCAGCTGGCGGTTGCGCCGGATGATCATCAGCTCGAGCTCGGAGGTCATCTCCGGCGCCGTGTGGTGGCGGCGCACGTCGACCTGCATCTCCATGTACCGCTGGTGGTCGTTGGTGACGTGGAACAGGTCGCGCGGCAGCGTGTGGATCGGCCGGGGGTCGCCGTACATCTCCGAGTCGAGGCCGATGACGTGCGAGACCACGTCACGGACCGACCAGCCCGGGCAGGGCGTGCGCCGGTTCCAGTCGGCCTCCGGCAGCGGCTGCACCAGCTCGGATATCGCCTCGATGGAGTGGGACCAGGCGTCGGCGTAGGGCTGGAGGGCGGGATGCAGACTCACGGAACGGGACCCCTCGGCGGTCGGTACACGGGCAGGTTGTGGCGGCGGTGCCAGTGGGCGGTGGCTGCACTGCGCGGGTGTCTCGGGTCTCCCCCGGTTCTCGGCTTCGCTCGAACCGGCGGGACCCCCAAGTTACGCTGCTGACAGGCACCCCGGCAGTGCTTTCGTGTGACGATCGTAGGCCCGTGGACGCGGGTCGAATGCCAGGACGGTGGTAGTGTGCGCGCTTCCTTGCTGCAAGTCGCCGTGAACGAGGACGAATCGGTCGAATCGCGTCGGCGCCGGGTGGCCGCCCTGGTGCGCGATCAGGCCGGGGCGGACCTCGTCGTCCTCCCCGAGCTGTGGACCACGGGCGCCTTCGCCTACGAGGGGTTCGGCACCGAGGCGGAACCCCTGGAGGGGCCGACGCACGAGGCGATGGCCAAGGCGGCGAGCGAGGCCGGCGTCTGGCTGCACGCGGGGTCCGTCCCGGAGCGGGACCCCGACGGCACCCTGTACAACACCTCCCTGGTCTTCTCCCCCTCCGGCGAACTCGCCGCGTCCTACCGGAAGATCCACCGCTTCGGCTTCGACAAGGGCGAGGCCGTGCTGATGGGGGCGGGCGAGAAGCTGGTGACGGTCCGTCTGCCGGACACCGTCATGGGCGTGGCGACCTGTTACGACCTGCGCTTCCCCGAGCTCTTCCGGGGTCTGGTCGACGCCGGCGCGGAGACCTTCGTCGTCCCGGCGGGCTGGCCCGAACGGCGCCGCGCGCACTGGACGCTGCTGGCCCGGGCGCGCGCGGTGGAGAACCAGGCGTTCGTCCTCGCGTGCGGAACGGCCGGGACGCACGCGGGAGTTCCGCAGGCGGGCCACTCGGTCGTGGTGGACCCCTGGGGCGAGGTCCTCGCCGAGGCCGGCCCCGGCGAGGAGGTCCTGACGGTCGACTTCGACCCGGCGACGGTGGCGGGCACCCGGGACCGCTTCCCGGCGCTCAAGGACCGCGTCCTGGGCCTGGACCGCCCCCGCCCCTGACCGGGAGGGCGCGGGACTACCCCTCCCGCTCCTTCTCCGCCAGATGGATCACGCACACCGCCACCGCGATCAGCAGCGCCGGGTCGGCGTCGTCGCGCACGATGTCGACGCCGTAGGTGTCGCGGAGGGACAGCATGCGGCGGGAGATCACCGCGAGGAGTTCGCCGTCGTACTCGACGGCGAACTCCCGGTCGAGGATCCGCCCGCTGACGTCCAGCTCGGTGCCGCCGTCCGCCAGGGACACCCGGTAGTGGTTGCGCAGCAGCGACAGCCGCTTGCGCCGCACCGTCGCGAGCGGCTCCCCGCCCCGCTCGATCACCATGGTGTCCCGCAGCGCGAACATCTTCCGGCGGATGTCGATGAGCACGCGCCCCTCGGCGTCCTTCAGCTCGAAGGTGTCCCGCAGCCGCATCGCCTTGCCGTCGACGAGGAAGACCTTGGTGCCGCGGTCGTCCTCGATCCAGTAGTCGTCCCCGATGCCGAGGATCCGGTCCCGTACGAGAAGTCTCATGCGCCGAGGGGTTCCCCGCTCGGCCCCGTCCGACGCCGCCACTAGGCCGACGGGCGGAGCCCCGCCCCACCCCCGCCCGGCGCCCGCCGGTGGCACGCTGGACGTATGGACGACACCGCCTCCGCTCCCCCCGTCCGCCGCTCCGCCCGCGTGCGGGCGCCCGAGCTCGCGGGGAAGGGCGGCTGGCTCAACACGGGCGGCGCCGCGTACACCCTCGCCGGCCTGCGCGGACGCGTCGTACTGCTCGACTTCTGGACGTTCTGCTGTGTGAACTGCCTGCACGTCGTCGACGAGCTGCGTGAGCTGGAGAAACGGCACCGGGACACGCTCGTGGTGATCGGCGTGCACTCGCCGAAGTTCCCGCACGAGGCGGAGCACGCGGCGGTGGCGGACGCCGTGGAGCGGTACGGGGTCGCGCATCCCGTCCTGGACGACCCCGAGCTGACGACGTGGACGCAGTACGCGGTGCGGGCCTGGCCGACGCTGGTGATCGTCGACCCGGAGGGGTACGTCGTGGCCACGTACTCCGGCGAGGGGCACGTGCCCGAGATCGAGCGGCTGGTGACCGAGCTGGAGGCCGAACACGCCGCGAAGGGCACCCTCCGGCGCGGCGACCTCCCGTACGCGCCGCCGGAGCCGGAGCCCACGGTGCTGCGGTTCCCCGGCAAGGTGCTGCGGCTGCCGTCGGGGACGTTCCTGGTCACGGACACCACCCGGCACCAGGTGGTGGAGCTGGCCGAGGACGGGGAGACGGTCCTCAGGCGGTTCGGCAGCGGCGAGCGGGGCCTGGTGGACGGACCGCCCGCCCGGGCGCGCTTCCAGGAGCCGCAGGGCCTCGCCCTGCTCCCGGACGGCGCCGTGGTCGTCGCCGACACCGTCAACCACGCCCTGAGGCGCCTCGACCCGGAGTCGGGCGAGGTCACCACCCTCGCCGGCACCGGCTCCCCCTGGCGCCCCGGGAACCCGACGGAGGGCCCGGCCCGGGAGGTGCGCCTGTCCTCTCCCTGGGACGTCGTGCGGTGGCGCGGCAAGGTGTGGATCGCGATGGCGGGCATCCACCAGCTCTGGTCCTACGACCCCGCAGCCGGCACGGTCGCCCGCGAGGCCGGGACCGGCGGGGAGCAGCTCGTCGACGGTCCGGCGAGGGAGGCCCTGTTCGCGCAGCCCTCGGGGCTCGCGGTGACGGCGGAGGGGCTGTGGGTGGCCGACTCGGAGAGCTCCGCGCTGCGCCTGCTGGACACGGACGGGGAGGTGCGTACCGCCGTCGGGGCGGGACTGTTCGCCTTCGGGTACCGGGACGGGCCCGCGGACGGGGCGCTGCTCCAGCACCCGCTCGGGGTGACCGCGCTGCCCGACGGCTCCCTGGCCGTCTGTGACACCTACAACCAGGCACTGCGCCGCTACGACCCGGCCACCGGCGAGGTGACCACCCTGGCCGGCGACCTGCGCGAGCCCAGCGGGGCCGTGGTCGTCGGTGAGGACGTCGTGGTGGTGGAGTCGGCGCGGCACCGGCTGACCCGGCTGCGGCTGCCCGCGGAGGTTCTGCGTCCGCACGCGGACGCGGAGCGGTCCGTCACGGGGATCGCCGTCGGCCCCGTCCACCTGGACGTGGTCTTCACCCCGCCGCCCGGCCAGAAGCTGGACACGCGGGACGGCCCCGCGACCCGCCTGCTCGTGTCCGCCTCACCGCCCGCGCTCCTGCGCAGCGGAGAGGGCGCGGGGAGTGACCTCTCCCGCGCCCTCGAGACCGACCCCGCCGTGGGGCAGGGGGTGCTGCATGTCGTGGTGACGGCGGCTGCGTGCGACGCCGACCCGGAGGTGCTCCATCCGGCCTGCCATGTGCACCGCCGTGAGTGGCGGCTGCCCGTGCGTCCCGACGCGGGAGGCGCGGACCGGCTGGTCCTGGAGCTGTCCGGTGCGGACGGCCCGGGCCGGGCGTCCGGTCAGGCGCCGTACCCGTCGCTGTAGCCGTCGCGGATGTGGTGGTGCGGACGGGCCGGGTCGTCCACCACCGGGGTGGCGGGGGGCACCACGACCCGCCGACGCCGGGCGATGCTGCTGAAGGTCGCGACGCCGATCAGTCCGACGATCATGAAGATGATGCCGACCAGGTCAAGGTTGACACCCTGCATGTCCCAGTCGGTCGCGAACGTGAGGATTGCTCCCACGGCGATGAGGATGATGCATCCGCCGAGGCCCATAGGTGTCGCCTCCCTGTCCGGTCTTTCCGGTGCGACCCGGGTACCCGGAGGGAGGGCTCCCATGCGCCGCGGGGCGCACGGGAGTTGACCGCCACTCAGGAAGTCGCTGGTGGGAGGCGGGCCGAACTAACCCTCCAGGAAGGCCGTCAGCGCGTTCGCCAGCAGGAACGGGTCCTTGGCGCCGCAGAGTTCGCGGGCGCTGTGCATCGACAGGATGGCCACGCCGATGTCGACCGTCCTGATGCCGTGCCGGGCCGCGGTGATCGGGCCGATCGTGGTGCCGCACGGCATGGCGTTGTTGGAGACGAACGTCTGGAAAGGCACCCCGGCCTTCTCGCAGGCCGCGGCGAACACCGCGCGTCCCGAACCGTCCGTGGCGTAACGGTTGTTGACGTTGACCTTGAGGATGGGGCCGCCGTCGACGCGCGGGTGGTGCGTCGGGTCGTGCCGCTCCGCGTAGTTGGGGTGCACGGCGTGACCGGTGTCGGAGGACAGGCAGACGGTCCCGGCGAGGGCGCGGGCCCGGTCCTCCAGGGAACCGCCGCGCGCGAACACCGAGCGCTCCAGGACGCTGCCGAGCAGCGGGCCGTCCGCGCCGGTGTCGGACTGGGAGCCGTTCTCCTCGTGGTCGAAGGCGGCGAGCACGGGGATGTACGGCAGCTCCGGGCCGCGTCCGGCCGCGGCGGCGAGCGCGGCCGTGCCGGCGTGCACGGACAGCAGGTTGTCCATGCGCGGGCCCGCCACCAGTTCACGGTCGCGGCCCAGGTAGGCGGGCGGCTCGACGGGGTGCACCATCAGGTCCCAGCCGGTGACCGAGCCCTCGTCGAGCCCCGCGGTCTCCTCCAGGAAGGCGATGAGGTCGCCGTCGCGGACGTCCTCGCCCAGGCCCCACACCGGCTGCATGTGCCGCTGCTTGTCGAGCTTGAGCCCGTCGGAGTTGACGGCGCGGTCCAGGTGGATGGCGAGCTGGGGGACCCGCAGCAGCGGCCGGTCCACGTCGACCAGGCGGGTCGTGCCGTCGCGCAGGGACAGCCGCCCGGCCAGGCCCATGTCGCGGTCGAGCCAGGAGTTGAGCAGCGGCCCGCCGTAGATCTCCACGGCCACCTGGCGCCAGCCGTGCGCCCCGCTGTCGGGCCGTGGCTTGACGCGCAGGTTCGGGGAGTCGGTGTGCGCGCCGACGATCCGGAACGGGGTGTGCGCCTCGGCCCCTTCGGGGACGTACCAGGCGACGATCGCGCCGCCGCGCAGCACGTACTTGCCGCCTGCCGTGCCGTCCCAGGCGTCCGTCTCCGCGACCTGCCTGAAGCCCGCCTTCTCCAGCCGCTCGGCGGCGTTGGCCACGGCGTGGTACGGCGTGGGGCTCGCCGCGAGGAAGGACATGAGGTCATCGGTGTGGCCGCGGTCGAAGCGGGGGGGTTCGCTCATGGGTTCACCTTAACGAGCGAGAGGGCCCGCTTCCCTGCGTGGGAGCGGGCCCTCTCGGGGTGGGAAGCGGCTAGAACGCCGCCTCGTCCAGCTCCATCAGGTCCAGCTCGACGCCCTCGGCGACCTTGCGGGCGAGGGTGACGCCCGGCAGGACGTTGGCCGCGAAGAACTTCGCCGCCGCGATCTTGCCGGTGTAGAACGCCTTGTCCTTGGCGGAGGCCGTCGGGAGCTTCTCGGCGGCGATCGCGGCGTGCTTGAGCAGCAGGTAGCCGACGACGACGTCACCGGAGGCCATCAGCAGGCGGGTGGTGTTCAGGCCCACCTTGTAGATGTTCTTGGTGTCCTTCTCGGTGGCCGCGAGGTCGGTGAGCATCAGGCCGACGATGGCCTCCAGCTCGACGGCCGCCTTGGCCAGGTGCTCGCGGGCGCCCGCCAGCTCCTCGCCGCCTTCGCCGACCGCGAGGAACTTCTTGATGTCCTCGGCGAGCGAGTTCAGCGCGGCGCCCTGGTTGCGGACGATCTTCCGGAAGAAGAAGTCCTGGCCCTGGATCGCGGTGGTGCCCTCGTAGAGGGTGTCGATCTTGGCGTCCCGGATGTACTGCTCGATCGGGTACTCCTGGAGGAAGCCGGAGCCGCCGAACGTCTGGAGCGACTGGGCGAGCTGCTCGTAGGCCTTCTCGGAGCCGTAGCCCTTGACGATCGGCAGGAGCAGGTCGTTCATCGCGTGCTCGGTGGAGGCGTCCTCGCCGTTCGCCTCCTTGAGCTGGATGGCGTCCTGGACCGAGGCGGTGTACATCACCAGGGCGCGCATGCCCTCCGCGTACGCCTTCTGCGTCATGAGCGAGCGGCGCACGTCGGGGTGGTGGGTGATGGTGACCTTGGGGGCGGCCTTGTCCATGAAGTTCGCCAGGTCGGGGCCCTGGACGCGCTCCTTGGCGTACTCCAGCGCGTTCAGGTAGCCCGTGGACAGCGTGGAGATCGCCTTCGTGCCGACCATCATGCGGGCGAACTCGATGATGCGGAACATCTGGCGGATGCCGTCGTGCTTGTCGCCGATCAGCCAGCCCTTGGCGGGGTGCTTGTCGCCGAACGTCATCTCGCAGGTGTTGGAGGCCTTCAGGCCCATCTTGTGCTCGACGTTCGTGGCGTAGACGCCGTTGCGCTCGCCCAGCTCGCCGGTCTCGAAGTCGAAGAGGTACTTCGGGACGAGGAAGAGGGACAGGCCCTTGGTGCCGGGTCCTGCGCCCTCGGGGCGGGCGAGCACGTAATGGAGGATGTTCTCCGACATGTCGTGCTCACCGGACGTGATGAAGCGCTTCACGCCCTCGATGTGCCAGGAGCCGTCCTCCTGCTGCACCGCCTTGGTGCGGCCGGCGCCGACGTCCGAGCCGGCGTCCGGCTCGGTGAGCACCATCGTGGAGCCCCACTGCTTCTCCGTGGCGATCTTCGCGATGTGCTTCTGGACGTCGTTGCCCTCCTCGAAGAGGATGCCCGCGAAGGCGGGGCCCGAGGAGTACATCCACACGGCCGGGTTGGCGCCCAGGATCAGTTCGGCGTAGGCCCAGATGAGGGAGCGGGGCGAGGTGGTGCCGCCGATCTCCTCGGGCAGGCCGAGCCGCCAGTACTCGGAGTCCATGAAGGCCTGGTAGCTCTTCTTGAAGGACGCGGGGACCGGCGCGGTGTTGGTCTCCGGGTCGAAGACCGGCGGGTTGCGGTCGGCGTCGGCGAAGGACTCCGCGAGCTCGTTCTCGGAGAGGCGGGCCAGCTCCTCCAGGATGCTCTTCGCGGTGTCGACGTCCATCTCCTCGAACGGGCCCGTGCCGTACAGCTTGTCGCGCCCGAGTACCTCGAAGAGGTTGAACTCGATGTCGCGGAGATTCGACTTGTAGTGCCCCATGGCGACGGCTCCGTTTGAGAGGGATCGGCGAGGGACTGATTCCTCGCGACTGATTCACGTACCGACAAGTAGCTCCGATGATGCTACCCGTCGGTAATAAGAAGCAACCCCGATCCGGACATCTGTGACCCAGCCCTCGCGCGGGGTCAGTAGTCTGTGCGCCATGTACGGCTACGACCAGAGTGCGGGGACCCAGCAGGGTTACGTGCCGCCGCAGCAGCAGATGCCGGGCGGGTACGGGCAGCAGGCGCCGGCGTATCCCGAACCGTCCGCGCCCTCGCTCGCCGACGCCGTGCGCGCGTTCACCACGGGCCAGATGGCGGCGGAGGACTTCCAGCAGATCTTCGCGACGTCCAAGGTCTACTGCCCGCGCGGTGACAACCCCGGATTCCTCGCCCTGCACAACACCCAGCAGCCCGTGATCCCGATGTTCACGTCGCTCAAGGAGCTGAGGCGGTACGCCGGCAAGGAGTCCAAGTACTTCGTGATCACCGGCGCCGAGGTGATCGACCTGCTGCCCACCGGCTACGGCTTCGTGCTCGACATGGAGGGCGAGCACCGGATGGTGTTCGACGCCAAGGCCGTGGAGCAGATGGTCGAGTTCGCGATGCGCCGCATGTACGGCTGACGCCAGACCCTGTGACCGCCGCACGGAGCCCGGAGGGAATTCCCTCCGGGCTTTGCCGGTTCGAGGTGGCAGGAAGTTCAACGCTCAACTAAACTGGGCGTACCCAAGGAGGTACCGATGCCTGCAATCGACGGGATCTTCGACCACCAGGACTCCAACGGCGGTGGCGGCACCATCACCAACGGCGACACCCAGTGGATGACGGCCGGCTCCGGCCTGCTCCACATCGAGGCGCCGCCGGAGCACCTGGTGATGTCCGGCGGGCTGTTCCACGGCCTCCAGCTGTGGGTGAACCTCCCCGCCAAGGACAAGATGATGGCGCCCCGCTACCAGGACATCCGCAGCCGCAGCGTCCAGCTGCTCACCTCCCCGGACGGCGGCGCGCTGCTCCGCGTCATCGCCGGCGAGCTGGACGGCCACGAGGGCCCGGGCATCACGCACACGCCGATCACGATGATCCACGCCACGCTCGCCCCCGGCGCGGAGGTCACCCTGCCCTGGCGGGAGGACTTCAACGGCCTGGCGTACGTCATGGCCGGCCGCGGCTCGGTGGGCGCCGAGCGGCGTCCGATCCACCTCGGCCAGACCGCGGTGTTCGGCGCCGGCGGCTCGCTGACCGTCCGCGCGGACGAGCAGCAGGACTCCCACACGCCGGACCTGGAGGTCGTCCTGCTCGGCGGCCGTCCCATCCGCGAGCCCATGGCGCACTACGGGCCGTTCGTGATGAACACCAAGGACGAGCTGATGCAGGCCTTCGAGGACTTCCAGAAGGGGCGCCTCGGCACCGTCCCCGCCGTCCACGGCATGACGGAGAAGGGCCCCGACCAGGACTGAGCCCTGGTCCGCCCGCGGGATGTCGCGGCGACGGCCCCGGTCACCCGGGGCCGTCGCCGTTCCTCGGTTCGTAGAGTTCGAACCAGATGCTCTTGCCGCGGCCGCGCGGGGCGACGCCCCAGGTGTGGGCGAGGAGCTCGATCAGCAGCAGGCCACGGCCCGAGGACGCCAGCTCGCCCGGGCGGCGCGGATGCGGGAGGTCGTCGCCCGAGTCGGTGACCTCGACCCGGATACGGCGGCCGTCGCCGCCGTCCGTGACCTCGGCGAGCAGCAGCGCGTCGGAGTCGGTGTGCACCAGCACGTTGGTCAGCACCTCCGACAGCAGCAGCACCGCCGAGTCCACCTGGTCCGGCGAGTCCCAGTCGTGCAGCAGCTCCCGCAGCTGCTGCCGGGCGACGGACACCCGCTCCGGCTCGGCCTGCGCCACCGTGAGCGCCGTGCGGCGCACCGGGGGCGGCGCCGTGTCCTCCGCGCCGCAGCCGCAGGCGGCACCCTGCCGGGTGAGCAGCAGCAACGCTATGTCGTCCTCGCGGCGGTCGGCCAGCGGCCCGGTGGTGTGGTGCGACGAGGGACCGTGCACCGCCTGCACCAGCGCGTCGGCCAGCTCCTCCTGCGTGCCGTGGTGCCGCTCCAGGATCTCCCGCAGCCGCTGCCAGCCGCTGTCCAGGTCGTGCCCGCCGGTCTCGATCAGCCCGTCCGTGCAGATCAGCAGCGTCTCGCCGGACTCCAGGATCAGCCGGGTGGTCGGGTAGTCGGCGTCCGGGTCGATGCCCAGCGGCAGCCCGCCCGCCGTCGGCCGGGTCAGCACCGTCCCGTCGTCCATCCGGATCACCGGCTCGGGATGCCCGGCCCGGGCCACCTCCAGCACACCCGTCGCCGGGTCGACCTCGGCGTACAGACAGGTCGCGAAGCGCAGATCGGCCGAGTCCTCGCCGATGCCGTGCAGGAAGCGGGAGGCGCGGGCCAGCACGGCGTCCGGCCGGTGCCCCTCCGAGGCGTACGCCCGCAGCGCTATCCGCAACTGGCCCATCAGCCCCGCCGCCCGTACGTCGTGACCCTGCACATCACCGATGACCAGCGCGAACCGCCCTCCCCCGGACGTCGTCCCGGAGGCGCCCTGGGGCAGCGGGATCACGTCGTACCAGTCACCGCCCACCTGGAGGCCGCCGCCGGTCGGGACGTAGCGGGCGGTGACGTCCATGCCCGGGATGCCCGGCCCGAGCTTCGGCATCATCGTGCGCTGGAGGCCCTCGGTGAGCTCCTTCTCGGTCTCCGCCGTGCCCGCGCGGGACAGCGCCTGGGCCAGCATCCGGGCCACCGTGGTCAGCACGGACCGCTCGTCGGGGGTGAAGGCGACCGGGTAGGCGAAGGCGGCCAGCCAGGCGCCCATGGTGCGGCCGGAGGCGGTCAGCGGCAGGAACGCCCAGGACTGGCGCCCGAAGCGCTGGGCGAGCGGCCAGGTGAGCGGGTAGCGCGCCTTGTACTCCTCCGGGGAGGAGATGTAGACCGCGCGGCCGGTGCGCACCACCTCAGCGGCCGGGTAGTCGGTGTCCAGCGGCATGTAGAACGCGCTGTCGGCGCCGGGCTCGTGCCCGTGGTGGCCGATGATCGTGAGCCGGTCGCCCTCCACGCCGAACACGGCCAGGCCGTCCGGGGTGAACCCCGGCATGGACAGGTTGGCGGCGACCCGCAGCACCTCCTGGGTGGAGCGCGCCTCCGCCAGCGCGCGGCCGGCGTCCAGCAGGAACGCCTCACGGGATCGCCTCCAGTCGCCGGTGACCGCGCTGCGCGCGGCGGGTGTGCCCGGCGTCGGCTCGGTCACCTCCTGGAGGGTCCCGGTCAGGACGTAGGCCTTGCGTTCGGGTTCGTAGGAGGGCTTGGAGCGGCTGCGGGCGACGCGGACGACGTTGTTCTGGTCGTCCATGATCCGGATGCGCACCTCGGCGAGGGTGCCCTCGGCGACGGCCAGCTGGATGATCCCGGTGATCTCGTTCCAGTCGACGGGGTGGAAGCGGGCCCGGACCTGGGCCTGCGTGAGGGTGGCGGGCTCGGCGGGCAGCCCGAGCAGCCCGGCTGCGACGGCATCGACCGTGACCTCTCCGGATGCGGTGTCCCAGTGCCACACGCCGGTTCCGAGGGCGGCGAGGACGTCCCCCAGGGCGGGCAGGGGCTCACCAGTGCGCATTGCACCACTTTATGAAGATGCTCCCGGAAACTTCCACCCATGTCGTTCGGCCGACCCTCTCGGTGACCCCTGGCCGCCCCCGGGAAAGGGCGGAGCGGCGATCTTGGCCCGGCCGGTAGGCTTGGGGGGAGTTTCACGTGAAACAACGACCCCGATCCGCGAAGGCTGGATGAACGACGATGCATCGGTACAGGTCCCACACCTGCGGCGAGCTCCGCGCCTCTGACGTCGGCACCGACGTCCGGCTGAGTGGCTGGCTGCACAATCGGCGCGACCTGGGCGGCATCCTCTTCATCGATCTGCGCGATCACTACGGGATCACCCAGCTGGTGGCCCGCCCGGGCACCGAGGCGTACGAGGCGCTCGACAAGCTCTCCAAGGAGACCGTGGTCCGCGTCGACGGCAAGGTCGTCTCGCGCGGTGCGGAGAACGTCAACCCCGACCTGCCGACCGGTGAGGTCGAGGTCGAGGTCTCCGCGGTCGAGGTGCTGGGCGAGGCGGCCCCGCTGCCCTTCACCATCAACACCGAGGACGGTGTCAACGAGGAGCGGCGCCTGGAGTACCGCTTCCTCGACCTGCGCCGCGAGCGCATGCACCGCAACATCATGCTGCGCACGCAGGTCATCTCGGCGATCCGTCAGAAGATGACCGCCCTGGGCTTCAACGAGATGACCACGCCGATCCTGTCCGCGACCTCCCCCGAGGGCGCGCGCGACTTCGTGGTCCCGTCCCGTCTGAACCCCGGCAAGTTCTACGCGCTGCCGCAGGCCCCGCAGCAGTTCAAGCAGCTGCTGATGATCTCGGGCTTCGACCGCTACTTCCAGATCGCGCCCTGCTTCCGTGACGAGGACGCCCGCGCCGACCGCTCGCCGGGCGAGTTCTACCAGCTCGACGTCGAGATGAGCTTCGTCGAGCAGGAGGACGTCTTCCAGCCGATCGAGAAGCTCATGACCGAGCTGTTCGAGGAGTTCGGCAACGGCCGTCACGTCACGTCGCCGTTCCCGCGCATCCCGTTCCGCGAGGCGATGCTGAAGTACGGCTCCGACAAGCCGGACCTGCGCGCCCAGCTGGAACTCGTCGACATCACCGACGTCTTCGAGGGCTCGGAGTTCAAGGCGTTCGCCGGCAAGCACGTGCGCGCGCTGCCCGTGCCGGACGTCTCCGGCCAGCCGCGCAAGTTCTTCGACCAGCTCGGCGACTACGCGGTCACGCAGGGCGCGAAGGGCCTGGCGTGGGTGCGCGTCGGCGAGGACAGCTCGCTGACCGGCCCGATCGCGAAGTTCCTCACCGAGGAGAACGTCGCGGAGCTGACCAAGCGGCTCGCCCTGGCACCCGGCCACGCGGTCTTCTTCGGCGCGGGCGAGTTCGACGAGGTCTCGAAGATCATGGGCGCGGTCCGCGTCGAGGCCGCCAAGCGCGCCGGCCACTTCGAGGAGAACGTCTTCCGCTTCTGCTGGATCGTCGACTTCCCGATGTACGAGAAGGACGAGGAGACCGGCGCGATCGACTTCTCGCACAACCCCTTCTCGATGCCGCAGGGCGGCCTTGAGGCCCTGGAGACCCAGGACCCGCTGGACATCCTGGGCTGGCAGTACGACATCGTCTGCAACGGCGTCGAGCTGTCCTCCGGCGCGATCCGGAACCACGAGCCGGAGATCATGCTCAAGGCGTTCGAGATCGCGGGCTACGACCGCGAGACGGTCGAGGAGAAGTTCGCCGGCATGCTCCGCGCGTTCCGCTTCGGCGCCCCGCCGCACGGCGGCATCGCCCCCGGCGTGGACCGCATCGTGATGCTCCTCGCCGACGAGCCGAACATCCGCGAGACGATCGCCTTCCCGCTCAACGGCAACGCCCAGGACCTCATGATGGGCGCCCCGACGGAGCTGGAGGAGGCCCGCCTGAAGGAGCTGCACCTGTCGGTGCGGAAGCCTCAGCCGAAGTAGTCGCCGCTTGCGCGAAGGGCCCGGAACCGTTTGGGTTCCGGGCCTTTGCCGTTGCCGCCGACGGCGCCTCAGGGCGCAGGCGTCTCGTCGGCGAAGAGGTCCTCGGCCCTGGAGGCGGTCAGGGAGCGGTCGAACCAGGCGGTGAGGGTGTCGAGATCGAGGCAGGCGGTTACTCGCTGCCGGACGTCGTCCGAGACGGGGACACCGCGCACTGTCAGCGCACGCAGGATGTCTTCCGCCTTGCCCTCGGCCTTCCCTTCGCTTTTTCCTTCGCTCTTTCCTTCGAGGTACTTCTCCTCGAAGAGTGTTCCGTGTCCCGGGAAGTGGGTGACGACGTTCTGCATCAGCTTCCTCCAGCTGTCCCTGGCCGGAGTGGACTCCAGCCCGACCTCCACGACTTCGAACCAGTACTCCGTGACGCTCGGTTTGAAGGACACGAGTCCGCGGGCGACCGCCTCCAGTATGGCCGAGGCCCGCTTGCTCTGGCTGTGCACGATGGCCGACAGCACCGCGAGAGCCGGCTGCTGGGCCACCACCGCCTCGTCGGTGACCTCCGGGACGTTTTGCGGTCCCAGCACGAAGGGGCGGGTGACCTGCGTCGTCCAGGGACCGACCGCGCACTCGAAAGGACCCATGGCCCAGGCCGCCGTCGACGGGTCACGGCAGACCGCGACCAGCAGCACAGGCAGGTCGTACTTGGCGCGCAGGTACGAGACGTAGTACGCCCAGTTCCTCGCCTTCTCCGGGTCCTTCTTCGTCTGGGCCTCGACGGCCAGGACGAAGTGCTCTCCCATGTCGGGCTCGAACATCAGGACCGTGTCGGCGCGGCGCTCCACCGGACGGATCTCGGTCGCGTCCGGGGAGAGCTCGTGGAAGTCCGTCTTGGCCGGCGGCGGCAGCCCCAGTGCCTCGAAGACGGGGGCGAGGGCCTCCGGATGCTCCTGGAAGAGCCGGTGGGAGGCCTCGTGTGTAGCGGTGACCATGAGCGGCACGCTAGGGCGCTCATGGTCCCGAGTCGGCTGCCGAGCGGGCGCGTTCACCCGTTCGAGGACGGAAGGAACGTTCCCTCCGGTCAGCGGGCGACGAACTGGGTGAGGATCGCCTGGACCTCGTAGATGTCGACGCCCTTGGTGAAGGTCTTCTGGATGGGGGTCGGGGCGCCGGAGATCCAGATCTTCAGTTCGGCGTCGAGGTCGAAGTGGCCAGCGGTCTCCACGGCGAAGTGGGAGATGCTGCGGTACGGGATCGAGTGGTACTCGGTCTTCTTGCCGGTGATGCCCTGCTTGTCGACCAGGATCAGGCGGCGGTCCGTGAACAGGATCGTGTCGCGTATCAGCAGGAACGCCGCGTGCACCTGCTCGCCGTGGCCCAGGAGCCGGGCGTAGTCCTGCTGGGCCTTGGCCGGGTCGACGGTGTGCGCGTTGCCGAAGAGTGCCATGGTGCGGGTCCCCCCATGTGTCGTGAGCGCGGCCGGACGTTGGGGCCGCCTTGACGCGATCTTCGCAAAGGGCGCAGCCCCGGAGAAGAGGGGGTTCACTCCCGGGGCCGTGTTGTAGCGCGTGTGTTACGCGGACGTCGGGCGGCGCAGGTGGTAGCCGGGCACAGGGCCGAGGCGTTCGCCGTCCACGTCGATGCTGTCCGACCAGTCGCGTCGCTCGAGGGGGGCCAGGAGTGACTCAAGGGTGCAGGACCACACCTCACACAATGCACGGATGAACGGTCCGTACAGGCTGCTCGACAGGCGCCACCAGACCTTCTGCCAGGAGACTGTGGGGTGGTCGCGGGCGAACTCGTAGGCGGAATCACGGTTGGCGGCGTACGGGAACACCTCCGTCAACGGTGACGTGGTTCCGTACTGGCAGATGACGAGGCAGTTGTCGGGCAGCCGGACGGGTTCTCCGGACATCGGGTGACGGACCGCGGGCGGCCGTGACTGCCAGATGAGAGGCCAGCCGAAACACAGGAAGATGTCATCATGCCGTTCTGCCCATGCGGGCACGTCGGACAACCGCAGCACACCTTGTGCGCTCCAGGCGAAGGCGATGTCGTCGGAGAGCGGGGCGGACGCACAGTGCAGGGTGTAGGCGAGCTCCATCTGCAGCGAGTCGTCGAAGAGCCCGGCATCGCGCAGGCGTCGTGTCTGACCGTGTATCCACCGCCGCATCTGATCTCGGGTGGCGACAAGAGCGGCTTTGTCCCGTGACGCCCGGCTGGGCTGTCCGGTGAGGTATCCGGCGAACGCGAGCGACGTGTCGGAGAGGAACCCGTTGACCGTGACCACGCCCGGGTGATCGCGTTGTCCCTGATGGTTCAGGCTGCTCCACAGCATGGCGAGCCCGACGCGCCGTCCCTTGTCGTCGCAGACCTCCGTCGCCCTGCTGACGAAGTCGTCGCGCATCTGGAGGCGAACCTTCTCCTCCCCGGCGCGCCCTTTCACCGCCTGCGGCGGGTAGAGGCGGTCGAACACCTCCTCCCGTGAGCCGGAGTCGAGGGAGAAGGGCGGGAGAATCTCCGGACCGCTTGCGCCCGGTTCCCACGTGTGGATGGGCACCGCGTTCTCCAGGACGAGACGCTGGGCGAGTTGGGCCAGCCGTTCGTCGTCGGTCCGGTGGAACAACCCGTCGGACGCATAGGGACTCTTCGCCAGTCTCACCCGCACCGTCGTCCCCTCCGGCACCCACCCCTGCCCCGGCACCGGGGTGAGCAGCGGGCGGTGCGAGGGGCCGTGGAAGGTGAGGCGGCGGGCATCGGCGAGGGAGGCGTCGTAGCGGCGGGTGGTCAGTTCGACCTCGTCGCCCAGGAGGAACACCGAGAAGAAGCCGATGCCGAAGCGGCCGCTGGGGCGGAAGCCGCCGTCGGCCAGGCCGGGCAGCCGGTTGCGGACGCTGGTGGAACTCCAGCCGCTGGTGCCGAAGTCGAGCAGTCCGTGGACCAGGGTCTCCTCGTCCATGCCGGTGCCGGAGTCGCGTACCTCCAGGCACCAGTCGCCGTCGGTCTCGGTCAGGCGGACCTCCACCTGGCCCAGCGGGAAGTCCGGCTGGAGCGTCTGTCGGGCCAGCACGGCGTCCTGGGCGTTCTGCACCAGTTCCCGTAGGGCGACCTCCGGCTCGTCCCCGTAGAGCTGCCGGCCGCCGAGTGTGCCGACCAGGGACGGGATGTCGGAGACCTTGACCGTCGCGTCGATGGGGCGCCAGTCCTGAGCGCGGAACAGTTCGGCGAAGCGTTCCGGGGAGTCGACGCCGGCGACGGCGCGCGCCGCGAGCCGGTCCCGGCCGAGGTCGTGCAGCAGCGCGTCGACGGCCTTGAGCTCGCGGTCGATGCCGCGCAGGTACTCCAGTGCCAGCCACCAGGAGGTCGCGTCCTGTGGAGGGAAGGGGCGCAGGGAGCTGTAGGTGACGCGGTCGCCGTTGCGGTACGGGCGGCTGATGTGTTCTTGGAACCGCCAGTGCTCACGGGACACTCCGCGCGGCCGTCGCAGGGAGAACAGGAAGCTGGGGGCGCGGCGGCTGTCGACCTGCGTGGCGTCGGCGAGACGCAGGATGCACGCCAGCTTGAGCGGTTCGATGATCCACTCACTGGGCTGCCAGGGCAGCGACCCGATCGAGTGCCGGAACTCCCGGGCCAGGCGGTCCACGGGCCACCAGTGACTGGCGGCGAGGTCCCCGGTCAGTGGGCCGTACCACTCTCGCAGCTGCACCTCGTCGATCAGATGGATCTCGTTGCCCGTGCTGCTCCTCCACGGCTGGTCCACCAGCCGTTTCGCCTGCTCCGCGTGGGTCTCGCGGATCGCAGTCGCCACGCACGCCTCGGCGATCTCCGCGGGCGGTTCCTCCAGCTCGCCGCGCTCCGGCCAGCAGCCCTCCTGCTCGTAGTAGGCCAGCGACACCAGGTCGCGCCAGCGCTTCTCGCCCAGCGCCTCCGGCACGGTCGTCCCGTAGGCGGCCGTTCCCATCGCCGCGTCGTGCAGCACGAACGCGCAGCCCAGGACGTACGCCTCGGCCGGGTTCAGGGTGACCGCGTCGCCACAGACGAGGTCGGCCGTCTCCCACAGCGCGTCCACGTGGCTGATGTCGTGCACGGTGAAGTCCGGCATGCTCCGGGCGTTCTCCTCCAGGAGGACGGCGGCCTTCCGCCGTAACTCCGTGTACGACGTGCGCAACTGCTCCCGTTGCTCCGCGTGCGGGTCGGGGCCGGGCCCCGGGCGGGCGGCGAGTGTGTTTTTCCACAGGGACGTGTTCGTGTGGACGTGCTGGGTCACGGGGGACGGTCACCTCATCGCGGGCAGCAGGAACAGGCCGGCGAGCACCCACATGGTGATCACCGACACGAGGATGAAGAGCACCACGTACGTCTCGTACCAGCGCAGGAAATTGCCGGGGCGGGGACGCGTGCGGAAGCCGGGGCCGACGAGCTCGTCGGTGATGTCGCACTCCTCGTGGCGGTAGTCGAGCCAGGAGAGCGCCCCTACGACGATCAGGATGCCGGTGAAGACGGCCACGACGGTCGTCAGTGTCAGCAGGCCGATCACTCCGCCGCGCGCGGTGTCCGCCTCCAACTCCCATGTGCGGTAGCCGACGAAGAGCGCCAGTGCCGCGGCGACCAGCGTGGTGGCAAGGGTCTGGTAGATCGCGAGGAACCGGTGTGCGTTCTCGTTCACCGTCTGGATCTGCTGCAGGACGTACCGGTAGCGCTCCAGCGCGAGCTCGTTGCGCAGGGCCGCGGTGTCCGGCGTCCCGGAGTCCGCCGAGTCCGTGGTGCCCGTGTCCGGGCGCGTCTGTTCCGTCTCCCCCATGCCCCCCATAGCCCCCACCCGTAGGCCTGCCGTCACCACAGCTATACCCGGAAAGGCCCGGGAACACAGGGTTCCCGGGCCTTTCGACGCGCGTCGTGCGTGTTACGCGGCCGGCTTCTCCTCCAGGCGGGGGAAGAGGACCGCGCCCTTGGTGACCGTGGAGCCGGACGGGAGGAGGCCCCAGGTGCCGGCCTCCTGGACCTTCTGGCCGGCGAGGGCGCCCAGGGCGGGCTCCGCGCCGAGGGAGTCCCACAGCTTCTGGGAGGTCTCCGGCATCACCGGGTTGAGCAGGACCGCCACCGCGCGGAGCGACTCCGCGGCCGTGTAGAGGATCGTCGCCAGGCGGGCCTTGCCCTCCGGCGAATCGTCCTTCGCGACCTTCCAGGGCTCCTGCTCGGTGATGTAGCCGTTGACCTGCTTCACGAAGTCGAAGACCGCCAGGATGCCGCCCTGGAAGTCCAGCTCCTCGCCGATCTTCCGGTCGGCCTCCGCGACGGCCTTCGCCAGGCCCTCGTGGATCGCCTTCTCCGCGTCGCCGTCGGCCGTCGCGGCCGGCAGCTCACCGCCGAAGTACTTGCCGACCATCGCCGCCACGCGGGAGGCGAGGTTGCCGTAGTCGTTCGCCAGCTCGCTGGTGTAGCGGGCGGAGAAGTCCTCCCAGGAGAAGGAGCCGTCCTGGCCGAACGCGATGGCGCGCAGGAAGTACCAGCGGTACGCGTCCACGCCGAAGTGCGAGGTCAGGTCCTGCGGCTTGATGCCGGTCAGGTTCGACTTGCTCATCTTCTCGCCGCCGACCATCAGCCAGCCGTTCGCGGCGACCTTCCCGGGCAGCGGGAGGCCCTGCGCCATCAGCATGGCCGGCCAGATGATCGCGTGGAAGCGGAGGATGTCCTTGCCGACCAGGTGCACGTCGGCGGGGAAGGTCGACTCGAACTTCTCCGGGTTCTCGTTGTAGCCGACCGCCGTCGCGTAGTTCAGCAGCGCGTCGACCCACACGTAGATCACGTGCTTGTCGTCCCACGGGACCTTGACGCCCCAGTCGAACGTCGAGCGCGAGATGGAGAGGTCCTGCAGGCCCTGGCGCACGAAGTTCACGACCTCGTTGCGCGCGGACTCGGGCTGGATGAAGCCCGGGTTGGCCTCGTAGTGCGCGAGGAGCTTCTCGCTGTACTCGCTGAGCTTGAAGAAGTAGTTCTCCTCGCTGAGGATCTCCACCGGCTTCTTGTGGATCGAGCACAGCTTCTGGCCCGCGTACTCGCCCTCGCCGTCGAGCAGCTCGCCGGGGAGCTTGTACTCCTCGCAGCCCACGCAGTACGGGCCCTCGTAGCCGCCCTTGTAGATCTCGCCCTTGTCGTACAGGTCCTGCACGAACTCCTGGACGCGGTCGGTGTGCCGCTTCTGCGTGGTGCGGATGAAGTCGTCGTTCGCAATGTCGAGGTGCTCCCACAGGGGCTGCCAGGCCTCCGTGACGAGCTTGTCGGCCCAGGCCTGCGGGGTGACCCCGTTCGCCTCGGCCGTGCGCATGATCTTCTGACCGTGCTCGTCCGTGCCGGTGAGGTACCACACCTTCTCGCCGCGCTGGCGGTGCCAGCGGGTGAGCACGTCGCCTGCGACGGTCGTGTAGGCGTGGCCCAGGTGAGGAGCGTCGTTGACGTAGTAGATGGGGGTCGTGACGTAGTACGCCTTCGCCCCCTGCTTCTCTGATCCAGTGGCCGCCATGGTCGAAATCCTACTGGTCCCGCGGAGATCGACTCACACGCGTTTCGGGGGGTGGACGGGGGGTGGACGGGGTTCCCGTCCGTTCCTCCGTCCACCCCCCGAGGGGTGCGTGAGGGCAGGGGTCCCTACGGGCGCCAGGACGCCAGGACGCCCTCGTACAGCTCCTTGTCCGTGAGCTCGCGAGGGGTGGGGCCGGCGTGGAAGAACGACGTGTTCTCCGTCTTGAGCTTGCGGAGGTAGTCGAACGCCTTGTTGTCGTGCTCGCCGAAGGCGACGAAGGAGAAGAACACGTTGGGGTGGTTCTTCGCGGCCTCGGTGAGGGCCTTCGTGGCCGGGGTCTTCGCGTCGGGGGCGCCGTCCGTCTGGAAGATCACCAGGGCGGGGGTGCCGGCGGGCTCCTTCGCGTGCTGCTCGAGGACGGCCTCCACGGCCGCGTGGTAGCTGGTACGGCCCATCCGGCCGAGGCCCGCGTGCAGCTCGTCGATCTTGTCCTCGTGGTCGGTGAGGGTCAGCTCGCCGGTGCCGTCCAGCTCGGTGGAGAAGAAGGTCACGTGGAGCGTGGCCTCGGGGTCCAGGTGCGCGGCCAGGGCGAGGGTCTGCTCGGCGAGGGCCTGGGCGGAGCCGTCCTTGTAGTACGGGCGCATGGACGCGGAGCGGTCGAGGACGAGGTGGATCTTGGCGCGGGCGCCGGTGAGGCCGTTCTTCTCGAGGACGGTGCCAGCTGCTTTGTAGGCGGTGGTGAGGGTGGTGTTGCGGAGGGCGGAGGCGGGGGTGGCGGGGGTCGCCTTGGGTCCGGCCTCGGCTTCGCCTTCGGCCGGGTTCTCGTTCCCGCCCGCACCACCCGTGCGGGTCTCGTTGTCGGGTGCGGGTGGCCCCTGGGGGGCCTGCTCGCCGTCGGCGGCCGCGGGGGTCGCCTCCGCCGCGGGTTCGGGCTCTGGTGCCTGAGCGGCGGGCTCCGGCTCCGGCGCCGGTTCCGCCTTCGCCTCCGGCTCGACGGTCGCCTCGGGCTCGGCGGTTGCCTTCGGCTCGGGCTTCGCTTCCGTCTTCGCTTCGGGCTCGGCCGCGGCCTTCGGCTCTGGCTTCGCTTCCGGCTGCGGCTCGGCGGCTGCCTTCGGTTCCGGGGCCGCTTCCGGCTTCGCCTCAGGCTCGGCGGTTGCCTTCGGCTCGGCATCCGCTTCGGCCTTCCCCTCGGGCTTCGGCTCGGCTGTGCTCTCGGCCTCCGGCTTGGTCTCAGACTCCGGCTCGGCCTTGGCCTCAGAATCGGCCTCCGGCTGGGCCTCGGCCTCCGGCTGGGTCTCGGCCTCGGACTCCGGCTCAGGGGTCGGTTCCGGTTCGGCCTCCGCCGTCGGTTCCGGAGCCGCTGCGGGTGTCGGCTCCGGGTCAGGGGTTGCCTCGGCCTCGGGCTTCTTGGCTTCCGGTTCGCCGGCCTTCGGCCGCGCCGCCGCCTCCGGCTTGGTCGGCTCCTCGGGCTCGGCGACGGGCTCCGCCGGCTTCGGCTCGGTCTCCGCTGCTGCCGTCGCCTCGGGCGACTCCTCCGGCGCCGGGGCCGTCTGGGGCTCGACGCCGGAAGCCTGCTGCAGCTTCTCCGCCTCGGCGGCCGGCTTCTCCGGCCTCCCCGGCTTCTCCGCCTCGGCCTCCTCCGTCGTCGACAGGCGCGAGGGCCGGGGGACCTCCACCTTGTCGAAGGCCGACCTCACCAGGTCGTGTTCGTCGCTGTCGCGTTGTTCCGGGACCGTCGCGGTGGCGGACGGGTCGGGCGTCGTCGGGGCCGCCGTCTCCGTCACCTCGGCGGCCGGCGCCGCACCCTCCGCTTCGGCCGACCTCGCTTTCCGTGACCGGCCGAACGCGTTCCGCAGGAGAGTGAGAATGCCCATGTGCGCAACCCTTCGCGTGAGTTGATGCCCGTCAAACCCTGGCCAGGACGGACACGTAAGGTTAGCGGCCCTTGGGGGCGATCTTGGGCAGGGTGGGATGTGCGGGATCGTATCTGTCAAGGGCGTGATCCGGCCTGTGCGGGGTCGATGTTCCGCTCCGGCGCACGCCCGTGATGCCGTTCCGGGTTCACCCGCCGTTCACTCCCGCGCCCGGTCGTCGCACCCGTGGGCTCCTACGGTCGCGCTGACACCACGGGCACGCCAAGGAGAGAACACGTGCGCAAGCTGCTGCCGTTGATCGGAACGCCGTCCGGTTCACACCCCGCCGGGCGGTCCGCCCTGACCTGTCGTTTCCGGTGTGGTGACGCCTGCTTCCACGAGGTGCCCAACACCAGTGACAACGAGTACGTCGGTGATGTCGTCGCCGGCGCCCTCAGCCGCCGTTCGGTGATGCGGGCCGCCGCCGTCGTGACCGTCGCCGCGGCGGGCGCCGGTGCCGCCGGTGTCGCCGCCGCGCCCCAGGCGGAAGCGGCCCCGGCCGCGAAGGGACGGCCCCGGCCGCAGAAGGGCGCCCGAGGCCTGCGCTTCACCCCCGTCCCGCCCAACACCCGTGACGCCGTCACCGTGCCGGACGGCTACCGGCAGAACGTCGTCATCCGCTGGGGCGAGCCCATCCTGCGCGGCGCGCCCGCCTTCGACCCCGAGCGGCAGAGCGCCCGCGCGCAGGCCGGACAGTTCGGGTACAACTGCGACTTCCTGGCGCTGCTGCCCCTGAAGGGTGAGCGGAACCGGCAGCTGTTGGTCGCCAACCACGAGTACACCGACGAAATCCTGATGTTCCGGGACTACGACCCGGAGAACCCGACCCGCGAGCAGGTGGAGATCGCCTGGGCCGCGCACGGTCTCGCCGTCGTCGCCGTGGAGGAGGACCGCGGGAACGGCCGGCTCACCGCCGTGAGCCGGCACCACCTCAACCGGCGGCTCACCGCCACCTCCGAGTTCCGGCTCACCGGTCCCGTCGCCGGGTCCGACCTGGTGAAGACCTCCGCCGACCCGACCGGCACCCGGGTGCTCGGCACCCTCAACAACTGCTCCGGCGGCACCACCCCGTGGGGCACCACCCTGCACGGCGAGGAGAACTTCAACCAGTACTTCGCGAACGGCGGCAGCGCCACCGACAAGCGGTACGGCATCGGCACCGGCGCGACCGAGCGCAAGTGGGAGCGGTTCGACAAGCGGTTCGACCTCGCCCAGGAGCCGAACGAGGCCCACCGCTTCGGCTGGGTCGTCGAACTCGACCCGTACGACCCGCAGTCCGCGCCCCGTAAGCGCACCGCGCTCGGCCGGTTCAAGCACGAGGCGGCGACCGTGCGGCTCACGCACGACGGGCGGCCTGTCGTCTACTCGGGCGACGACGAGCGGTTCGACTACTTCTACAAGTTCGTCGGCAGCAAGCGGATGCGGCACGGCAACAGCCGCGCCGCCCGGGAGCACAACCTGTCGCTGCTCGACGAGGGCACCCTCTACGTCGCGAAACTGACCGGCGACTCGCCCGCGATCGAGATCGACGGCACGGGCAAGCTGCCGAAGGACGGCGAGTTCGACGGCAGCGGCGAGTGGATACCGCTGGCCACCGCCACCGCGCACGGCGCCGTCTCGCACGTGGAGGGCATGACCGCCGAGGAGGTCTTCGTCTTCACGCGGCTCGCCGGCGACAAGGTGGGCGCCACGAAGATGGACCGTCCCGAGGACATCGAGCCGAACCCCGTCACCGGCAAGGTGTACGTCGCGCTCACCAACAACTCCAACCGCGGCACCGGCGCCAACCCCAAGGCGGACGAGGCCAACCCGCGCCACGCCAACAAGCACGGCCACGTCCTGGAGCTCACCGAGCGGTGGAACCGGCCGGAGAGCACCCGGTTCGCCTGGTCGCTGTTCCTCGTCGCGGGCGACCCGGAGGACCCGTCGACCTACTTCGCCGGGTTCCCGAAGGACGCCGTCAGCCCGATCTCCTGCCCGGACAACGTCGCCTTCGACGCGCACGGCAACCTGTGGATCTCCACCGACGGCAGCGCCCTCGGCTCCCACGACGGCCTGTTCGGCGTCGCCACGCGCGGTGAGCGGCGCGGTGAGCTGAAGCAGTTCCTGACCGTGCCGACGGGCGCCGAGACCTGCGGTCCCGTCGTGCAGGACCGACGGGTGCTGGTGGCCGTGCAGCACCCGGGCGAGGTGGACGGGGCGACCGTGGAGCGGCCCGCCAGCACCTGGCCCGACGGCCCCGGCTCGTACGTCCGCCCGGCCGTCGTCGCGGTGTGGCGCGCGGACGGGCGGGACATCGGCGTCTGACGCCGCACGGAGGGTGCCGGGCGGCCTCAGGCCCCCGGCACCAGCTCCTCCAGCCACTCCCGGTACGCGGGCGCCTGCCGGGCCACCTCCTGGTAGGCGTCGGCCAGGTGCGGGTAGACGCCCTCCAGTTCGGTGTCCGTGCGCGCCGCCAGCAGCAGCCGTACGCCCAGCGGGTCGCCGGCGATGCGGCGGACGGCCGTGTCGGGGCGGGAGGGGGAGGTCGGCTGGCAGACGGTGACGACCTCGCCGATCGCGACCAGGGACGCGGCCGTGTGGTAGTCGCCGTGCAGCACGGGCGGGTCGATCCCCGCCTCGCGCAGCATGCGCCGTACCGCGTCCCACTCGCCGTCGACCGCCGGGTCGATCATCCAGCGGTCGTGGGCCAGGTCGGAGAGGTCGACGACCGGGCGGGCGGCGGCCGGGTGGTCGGCGGGCAGGGACACGAACTGCGGTTCGCGGGCGATGAGGACGCGGGAGCGCAGCCCGTCCGGGACGCGCAGCGGGCAGCCCTCCACCTCGTGCACGAACGCCACGTCGAGCTGGCCGTCGGCGACCATGCGCAGCAGGGCGTTGGCGGAGACGTCCATGTGCAGGGTGGGTTCCTGCCAGTGCCGGCGCAGGCGGCGCAGCCAGCCGGCCAGCGCGCGGCTCGCGGTCGAGCCGAGGCGCAGCTGGCGGCCGCCGAGGGCGGCGGCGCGGGCCTCGGTGACCAGGGAGCGCAGCTCGGTGACGAGCGGGCGGGCGCGGCTGAGCACCAGCCGGCCCAGCGGGGTGGGACGGCAGCCCGTGCGCGCGCGGACGAACAGGGCACCGCCCAGCTCCTGTTCGATGCGCCGCAGTTGCGTGCTCAGCGAGGGCTGGGCCACGCCGAGCTGGCGTGCGGCGCGGTGGAGACTGCCGGTGTCGGCAATCGCGCACAGCGCCCTGAGGTGCCGGACCTCAAGCTCCATGTCCAGGGAGGGTAGGCGGGAAGTTCAGGTTTCACCAGACATACAAATCCCGTCCGTTCAGGCGGAGTCGGGCGGGCGCGACGGCATGGCCGGAGTCCGGTGATAACGCGGTCCTATCACCGGTTGCCATCATCACAGCCGCCGTGAGGGCGCGGACACTCACCGATGACGTGTGACTCACCCCCACCACAAGGAGTCATCGATGCGCATGCGCATGCCCATGTCCGTTGTCACCGCCGCGGGCCTGAGCCTCACCGCCCTCGGCTTCGGCACCGCCCCGGCCACGGCGGCCCCCGCCCCGCTCGACACCGGGTCGCTCGCCTCGATCGCCGCGTACGACGGTTCCTCGGAGGAAGCGGCGGCGAACCGCGCGTTCTTCGAGGCCGTGCTGAAGTCGGCGGCCGAGAAGCGGGCGGCGAACCCGTCGAGCGCGGCGGCCGTCACCGTCGTCTACAACGCCTCCCGGGCGCCTTCGTTCGCCACACAGATAGCCCGCAGCACGCAGATCTGGAACAGCTCGGTCTCGAACGTGAGACTCCAGGCCGGCACGTCGGGCGCGGACTTCTCGTACTACGAGGGCAACGACTCGCGCGGCTCGTACGCGTCCACCGACGGTCACGGCCGGGGGTACATCTTCCTCGACTACCGGCAGAACCAGATCTACGACTCCACGCGCGTGACCGCGCACGAGACCGGTCACGTGCTGGGTCTGCCGGACCACTACTCCGGTCCGTGCAGCGAGCTGATGTCCGGCGGCGGCCCCGGCCCGTCCTGCACCAACGCCTACCCGAACTCGGCCGAGCGGTCGCGGGTGAACCAGCTGTGGGCCAACGGCTTCGCCGCCGCGCTCGACCAGGCGGAGAAGGCGCTGGAGAAGTCCGGCCGCTGATCCGCGAGTGTCCCGTCCGGTGCGGGCCGTCCCTTCCGCGGGGGGCGGCCCGCACCGCCGTGTCACCGGCCGGTGTGGAGGGTGAGGTCGACCAGGACCGCGCGATGGTCGGTGTCACCGAGGTCGAGGAAGCGGGCGCGGTCCGCGGTGAACTCCTCGGAGACCAGGACGTGGTCGATCTGGGCGCCGAACGCCGGGGCGGTGCGGGCGGGCCAGGTCGGCGTGCGGTCGGCGCCGTCGAGCCGGGCCGCGTCGCGCAGTCCGGTGTCGAGGATGCGGCGGAACGCGGCGTGGTCCTGGGTGGCGTTGAAGTCGCCGGCGAGGACGGCCGGGAGGCCGGGTGCGGCTTTCGCCGCGTCCCGGATCCCGGCCAGCTCCCGCTGCCACACCGGCACCTGGTCGGGCAGCGGCGGCATGGGGTGCGCCAGTTGCAGGCGTACGGTGCGGCCGCCGACGTCGGCGGTGGCGCCGGGCATGCCCATCGTGCCGGGTACCGGCGGGGTGGGTGTGAGCGGGAGACGGCTGAGGATGACGGAGCCCTTGGAGCCGTCGCCCTCGACGGCGCTGCGGTGCGGGTGGGTGGCGGACAGGTCGCGCTCCAGGACGGCGCCGCAGCGTCGGTCGCACTCCTGGACGAAGACGAGGTCGGGCTTCTCACGGCGTACGGCGTCGACGAGGGGGCCGGTCGCCCTGCCGTACTCGACGTTCGCGGTCAGCACCCGCAGCCGGGCGACGGGCGGGCCGGCCGGGTCGTCCGTCTTTCCGTACGGCTCGATGTACCAGGCCAGCAGACCGAGCAGGGCCACGCCCCACACGGCGCCGGTCCACCAGCGGGCCCGCAGGGTGAGGAGGAGGCCGGCGGCGGTGGGGAGCAGCAGCCAGGGCAGGAAGGCGAGGAGCTGGGGTACGGGGGTGACGGCGTCGGTGTCGGCCGCGCGGCAGCCGACGACCACGCTCACCGCGGCGAACAGCAGCGCCGCGAGCCAGGCGCCGGGTCGCCGCGGCTGTTCCGCCCCGTCCCCCGCAGTTTCCAACGTGGCCGCCTCCTGTCGAACGGGCTCGAACCCGCATCTTCCCTCAGGGACGAGCAGCGTGCGGTCGTGCCGTTGGGGCGCGGGCGGCACCTTTGCAGGGCGCTTCGCTTGGGCTCGGACTCCCTGTGCCTGACGGCTGTCCGTCTGCTGGGGCCGGCCGTTCGCCGACTGCGGTTCGTCGCGGGCTGGTCGCGCAGTTCCCCGCGCCCCTGGGGTGTTTGGTCTGCGGGCAGTCGTTGGGGCGCGGGCGGCACCTTTGCAGGGCGCTTCGCTTGGGGTCGGACTCCCTGTGCCTGACGGCTGCCCGGCTGCTGGGGCCTGCCGTTCGCCGACTGCGGTTCGTCGCGGGCTGGTCGCGCAGTTCCCCGCGCCCGTGGGGTGTCTGGTCTGCGGGCAGTGGTGCCGCTGGGGCGCGGGTGGCCCTTTGCGGCGCGCCTCGCCGTATCGGGTCGGCCGCCTGTCAGGTGCGGGCGTTGGTCGGAGTGGCCGGGGCCGGTGTTGCCGTGGGCGGTGCGGGCGAAGGGCCGCGCCTGCGGCGGAGGACAGGGCGACCGGTCAGCCAGCAGGTCAGGGCCACCGCCGCGCCCACGGCGAGGAGCGACCAGGACGCCGTCCGCAGGGTGGCCGTGAGGGCGTCGTAGACGGCGCCCGCCGCCGGGCGGTGGACGTCGTCCGGGAGGTCGGCCAGGGTCAGCCGGCGGCCGGCCGCGACCGCCAGCGCGAGGAGGGCGCCGCCCAGCGCGGTGCCCAGACCGGCGGCGGTGAGGGTGCGGCGCCGGGACGCGGCGGCCGCGACGCCGGTCACGGCGAGGGCGACGGCGGTGAGGGGCAGCCACAGGGCCGCGGCGTCCAGCAGCCGGTAACCCTGGCGCAGCCCGGCCACCTCCTCGGCGGGGACCACGGGGACGTCGGTGTGCGCGACGGGGATGCGGTGCGCGTAGGGCATGTGGTCGGCCTCGAGCCGCTGCTTGACCTGTGCGGTGACGGGGGCGAGGTCGACGGTGACGGGTCCGGCGGAGGGCGCGTCGTCACGCAGGGCGTGCAGCACCGCGTCATGGAGGGCGCGGTTCCCCGCCTCCCACGCGGTGCGGAATGCGTCCGTACGGGTGAACGACTCGATGGCGTCCCGTACGAACGGGCCGACGGCGGCGTCGCCTGCGGTCCGCGTCTCCAGTTCCCTTACGACCTCGTCGCCGACGGCGTCCGCGACGGCCTCGCGTACGGCGGGGTCGGTGGCGAGCGGGGCCATGGTGCGGACGTAGCGTCCGGTGTCGGCGAGGCCGAAGGCGGCCCAGGCGGCGAGGACGCAGAGGGGTACGAGCAGGCAGGCGACGGCGACGCACGCCGCCCCGATCCTGTCCCGCACCCGCCGGGTGCCGCTCCACGAACCCACCCTTCCAGGCAACCCGCCTGCCCTTACAGCCGCGAGCGGGGCGCCCCCGAACGGGTCGGGGTGTCCGGAGCCCGGCGCGTGTGGGGCGAGGCCCACCGCAGGTGCCGCGTGCGCCCAGCGGCATGACTGCCCGCAGACCAGACACCCCAGGGGCGCGGGGAACTGCGCGATCAGTCCGCGACGGGCCGCAGTCGGCGGACGGCGGGCCCCGGCAGACGGGTAGCCGTCAGGCTCAGGGGGTGCGGGTTCAAGCGAGGCCCACCGCAGAGGTGCCGCGTGCGCCCAGCGGCATGACTGCCCGCAGACCAGACACCCCAGGGGCGCGGGGAACTGCGCGATCAGTCCGCGACGGGCCGCAGTCGGCGGACGGCGGGCCCCAGCAGACGGGCAGCCGTCAGGCTCAGGGGGTGCGGGTCCGAGCGAGGCGCGCTGCAAAGGTGCCGCCCGCGCCCCAGCGGCACGACTGCCCGCAGGCGGCGGGGATCGGCGCCCCCCGCACCACGGCCGCCCCGCACCACGCCCCCCCGCGGCACGCGCACCGGCATCGGGGGCAGGCGCCCCCAGCCGCCCCCCGCCGAAGAGGGAGACCGCCTCACTCCAGGCGGTGCCCCTCCGCGTCCTCCTTCGTGTAGTAGCGATAGAACAGCACGAGGAACGTGCCGATCATCACGCCCACGCCCAGGGCGACCGAACGGTAGATGCTGCCGTTGGACTGGCTGAAGAGGAAGCCGACCGCGCAGCCGGCGAAGGCGGCCCAGGCCACGGCGTGGAGTCCGCGGTGGAGTTTCGGGGCGACCGTGAGCAGCGTGATGAGGACGACGGCGAAGACGAGCGCCGTGAGGAAGCCGAACAGCAGGTTCCAGCCGGTGATGGGGCCGCCGTAGCGCCGGTTCGCCGCGGCCCAGAAGCCGTAGACCAGCGCCGCGAGAACGGGCAGGACGATCCGGGCCATGCGATGGGTGCGGGCGTCGAAGACGTCGGTGGTGCGGCCCTGTTCGAGCATGCCCCGGTTCCGGGGCGCAGCGTGCGCCATGGGAGCACTCCTTCCTCCGTCCCCCGTCCCTCCAGGGCACACCTGCCGCGCCGGGGCGGCAACTCGATCGCCCGGTGGGAGGGGATGCGGCCGTCACGGGCGCGTGTTTCGCTGGGGCCGTGAGTCCGGCCACCACAGGACACGCCCTGCCCGAGCCGTACCCGGCGGCCGGCCCGGGCGACGTCGTGCAGCGGCAGATGCTGCTGCGGGCACGGGGCCGCAGCGTCGCCTGGGTGCCGCCCCTGCTGCTGCTCGTCGCGATCGCGGTGACCGACTACAACACCACCGGTGAGTTCCGGATCATCTCCTGGATCGTGCTGGTGCCGGGCATCGCGGCCGCGCTGTGCGGGGTGTGGGCCACGGCGGTGTTCGCGGTGCTGTCCATGAGCACGTACACCGTCGTCGACAACGCCTGGCCGCACCAGTTCCAGGCGGGCCTGCCCGACTTCATCCTGGTCGCCCTCGGCGGCGTCCTCGCCACGCTGGCGTGCGCGGTGCGGGTGCGCGGCGAGCGGCGGGCGCTGCACATGCGGGACGTGACGGACACGGTGCGGCGTACCGTGCTGCGGCCGCTGCCGCCCGGCTGGGGCGGCCTTGAGCACGCGGGCGTGTATCTCACCGCCGACGCCCAGGCCCGGGTCGGCGGCGACTTCTACGACATCCAGCCGGGACCGCACGGCACCCGTGTCTTCGTCGGGGACGTGCAGGGCAAGGGGCTGGGCGCGGTGGAGACGGCGGCGGTGCTGCTCGGCACGTTCCGTGAGGCGGGTTTCCACGAGGCGGACCTGGCGTCGGTCGCCGACCGGCTGGAGGCGGGGATGGTGCTGCACCGTGCGTACACGACCGCGCTCGGCCGCGCGGACGGCGACCGGTTCGCCACGGCCGTGCTGCTCTCGTTCCCCGCGGACGAGGACGACGCCGTCGACACCGTCGTCTTCGGGCACGAGCCGCCGCTGGCGGTGGGCCCGTCGGGGGTGCGGCGCCTGCCGGTGGGCGGGGGGCTGCCGCTCGGCTACCGCGACCTGGCGCCCGGCGGCCTCCCCGTGCGCCGGGTGCGTCTGGGCCTCGACGAGACGCTGCTGGTGGTGACGGACGGGGTGACGGAGGCCCGGGACCGGGAGGGCCGCTTCTTCCAGGTCGCGGAGGAGGTGCGGCGGGCGGTGGCCGCCGACCCGCGGCTGATGGCTCCCGGCTGGCTGGTGCTGGTCGTACGGGACGGGACGCTGCGGCACTGCCGGGGGCATCTGGCGGACGACACCACGGTGTTCGCGGTGCGGCGCGCCAGGGACAGGGGGGTCGAACGCCGCGAAGGGGGACGTTCACCGCTGTGACGCCCCCGTTTGCGACCGCAGCGGTTACGGTGCTGCCGTGGGTGATCGACAGGGGGAGGGGACCATGCCCGGGACCGTGCTGCTGCTCGCGGCGTCGCCACTGGGCCGTGGACGGCTGGTGGACGCGGCGTCCGTGCTCCCCGTGCTCGCGGCGGTGCCCCCGTCGGTGCTGTCCGGCGCGGACACCGCGAACGTCGTGGAGCTGGCCGACCCCCTGGAGCCGCAGGCGGTGCTGACCCGGCTGCGCGCGGCGGCAGCGGCGCCCGGCCCGCTGACCGTGTACGTGGCGGGGGAGCTGCGCCTGGACCGCAGGCAGCGGCTGCCGCACCTGGCGCTCGCCCGCACCACCCCGGCGACCGTGCGGTACACGGCGCTGCCCTGGCACTGGTTCCGGGACGAGCTGCGGCTGCGCCCGGCGGGCGCCACGACGCTGTTCCTCGATCTGCACGCCGACGCGGACACCTGGCGGGCGTTGTGCGAGCCGCCCGTGCCGGGCCGGCCGTTCCCGCTGGACTGCGGCCGTGACGCCGCCGTTTACGGTCGCGTCGCCCCTCCGCCGTCGCGGCGCGGGGTGGCGGCGCCGGCGTACATGAAGGCGCTGGCGACGCTGTTGCGCAGCGGGCGGCGGCTGCCGGACGAGGAGCTGCACCAGCGGACGCTGGCACGGATCGCGCCGGAGGGCGTGGGCGCCGACCTGGTGCTGGCGCAGCGCGGGCCGCTGCCGGGCGACCCGCACGCGGCGGTCACGGCGGCCGTGCGCGCGGGGCGGCACGCGGAGGCGGACGCGCTGGCCGCGCGCCTGGAGCAGGCGGCGGGGCTCGCGCACGGCACGGTGTCGGAGGAGGCGCTGCACTGGAGCGAGGTCCGCGCGGACCTGGCGATGCTGGCGGGCGACGCGGCGCGCAGCTGCCGTGCGTGGATGGCGCTGGCGGGCACCCGGCTGGCCGCAGGGCAGCCGGCCGACGCGCCCGCCGTGGAGGCGGCCGTGGACCGTGCCCACCACCAGTGGGGCCGGGTCGACGATCCGGTGCGGGTGCGTGAACTGGGTGTGCAGCTGGTGGAGTTGAGGAGCCGGGTGCCGGGTCGCAGGGAGGGGGCCGTGGAGCACGTGCGGCGCCGGTTGCGTGTGGTGCAGGGGCGCGGGGCGATGCCGGCAGGGCGCCTGCGTACGGACCCTCCCCAGGGAGCAACCACGGTGCCATGATGGGGAGTTATGGCTGAGGGGGGCGGAGTGGCCGACCAGGACATCTGCATACGGCTGGACGGGAGCGCGACGGAGGGTGACGTCACCGCCCTGCGCAACTGGCTGGAGCGGGAGAAACCGCTGGACGACCTGTTGCGGGACGGGAGGCTGCGGCTCTTCGAGAGGCCCGCCGCCGACCGCGGCGGCGCGCCGATGGGGACGAGTCAGGAGATCGTCATCGCCGTTACGTCGGCGGGCGCGACCGTGGTGTTCCAGGAGTTGTTGGAGCAGGTCAAGCGGGGTGTGACGGCCTGGCGGGACAACCGCCGCCAGGTCGAGGACGGCGAGCCGCCGCAGGGCAGAGTCGAACCGGTGAACCGCGACGACAGGTAGGCCGGTGCGGTCTCAGGACGCGGGGGAGCCGATGGACCGGGCGCTGCTGATCGGGGTGTCCGACTACCGCTTCACGAAGGGCCCGCACGCGGTGCCGGGCAAGCTGCCGGCCGTGGAGAAGAACCTGCCCGTGCTGCGCGAGGCGCTGGTGCGTGCGGGGGTGTTCACCGACGAGGAGATCACCTCGTTGCCGTCGCCGGACTTCGCCGAGGCGGCACAGGAGCTGCAGCGGGTCGCCAGGGAGGCCCGTGGGCTGCTGCTGGTCTACTTCGCGGGGCACGGGGCGATCCCCAGCGGCGGCGACGAACTGTACCTGCAGCTGCGCGACGCCCACGTGCTGGCCGGGGAGCACACGGTGTTCAACGGCGCCGTGTCGTTCAGCGACCTGATGGGGACGGTGCTGGTCACGAGCCGTGCGGACCGCATCGTGGTGATCCTCGACTGCTGCTTCGCGGGCAACGCGGCCCGGGTGTGGGAGCACTTCGAGGACAAGCGGCGCGTCGGGCTCCTGATGAGCGTGCAGGCCAACCACCGCATCGACGCGGGCGACCCGGGGACGCCCACCCCGTTCACGGAGAACCTGGCGGAGCTGCTCGGCGAGGAGGACGGCACGACCGTCTCCCGGCTCGCCACCCGGCTGCGGGAGCGCATGGCGGAGCAGAAGCGCCGCACGATGCGCAAAGAAGCCTGGGAGCCGCAGCTGCGCGCCGACGCGGGCGCCGACGTACAGCTGGGGGAGGGCCCGCAGCTTCCGGTCCTGGCACCGGACGGACCCGGCTCGTCCGGTGCGGACCCGGGGCCCGGCCCGCGCCCTCGGCTGCCGGTGTGGGTGGCGGCGTCGTGGCAGCGCCCGCGCGCCCTGGCGGCGAAGTGGTCCCGCGCGTGGCGTCGCAAGCTCTCCCGGACCGACCGGGGCGGGGGGAAGCGGTCGTCCCGCCGGATCCTGCTCCGGCCCGCCCTGCCCGTGCTGCTCGCCCTCGGCCTGCTCGGCGTGGGCCTGTACCTGCTGCTGGGTCCGTTCAGCAGGGACGACACCCACTGCGCCCCGCCGCTCGAACTGCGCGTGCTGACCGACCCGGACCTGGAGAAGACCTTCCGCACGGCCGCCGCCGCCTATCTGACCTCGGACGCGAACACCACCGACGCGGGCTGCCGGCGCACCGGCATCACCGTCTACAGCGCGGGCTCCTCCGATGTGGTCGACGCGCTGCGTCGGCGCACGGACGCCTGGCAGGAGCCCGAGGGCGCCGAGGTCAACCCGCAGCGGGACATCGGCCCGCAGCCCGACGTGTGGATCCCCGCCTCCCGGGCCGAGGCCGACCGGGTGCTGGAGGAGCAGGACACGGACGCCGTGGCGGAGCTGGAGCCGGAGGAGTCGCCCCTCGCCCACTCCCCCGTCGTGCTCGCCGTGCCCGAGCGCCTCGCCCCCGAGGCGCTGAACGACATCACCGGACGGCCCCTGACCGAGATGATCGACGCTCTGACCGGGCACGCCGACGACGCGGCCGTGCGCCGCCCCGACCCCGAGTTCACCGACTCCGGACTGCTCGCCACCGTCGGCCTGTACGGCGACCCGGCCTCCGTGGCCCAAGGGGAGCGCATGGTCCGGCAGCAGGGACCACCCTCCCCCACGGCCGGCGACCTGCTGTGCGACCTGCCCGACGACGACGCCGTGGACGACCACACCGCCGCCCTCGTCCCGGAGTTCCTCCTCGTCAGCGGGGTCGACTGCGAGGACAACACCCGCACCCCGCGCTGGGCCCTGTACCCCGCCGACGTGCCCGGGATGGACCCGGTGTTCGTGCGGGTGCGCTGGGACGATGCCGACGGCGACGACGACTCAGGCGACGACGAGACGGACCGGGACGCGGCGGCGGCCGCCTTCCGCGACTGGCTGGCCGGTGCCGGAGGCCGCGAGGTGCTGGCCCGGCAGGGCTTCCGCGACCCCGGCGACGGGGAGCTGCTCGCCCCCGGACGGAAGCCCGACGGTGTGAAGTTCGCGCCCAGCCCGCTCGACGAGTCGGCGGGCAGGGACGAGATGGAGCAGGCCCTGAGCGCCTACCAGGCGTACGGCGGTCCCGGCCGGGTGCTGTTCCTGCTGGACAGTTCCGGTTCCATGGCCGATCTGTGGCAGGGGCCGAGCGGCGGCCCCGGGCTGCTGCGGCAGACGCTGGGCGGGCTGGGCGCCGAGGACGAGTACGGCGTCTGGGCGGTCGCGGACACCGGTGACGGCCCGTACGAGACGCTGCTGGGGTTCGGCAGGCACGGGCGGAAGGACGCCGAGGAGGCCGTCGACGAGCGGGCCCGGGTGCGGGACGCCTCGGCCGACCCGCACGCGGCTCTGCTCGCGGCGTTCGACGAGATGGAGGACCGGGGGGACGACGGCCGGCCCCAGATGGTCGTGCACATCACCGACGGCCAGCACGGGGAGTACCTGACGGGCGGACGGCTGCGGGAGGTGCTGGACCGGGCCGGGGCGAGCGAGGTGCCGGTGACCGTCGCCGTCCTGGGAAGCGGAGGCTGTGACGAGGGCCGCCCGGACCAGCGGATCGCCGAAGTGAGCGGCGGGCGCTGCCTGGACGCGGGGGACGACGTCGGCGCGGCCCTGCACGACGAGATCGCCCGTATCGGAACGGGGGACGACTGATGCCGCGACGGCTCACCGCGCTGTTCGCACTGCTGCTGCTCGCCGCCTGCACGGGCGGCGGGGGCGGGACGCCCGAACCGGCCGCCGAGGAGAAACCCGGCACGATCGTCGTGGCCAGCGGCCGGGACGTCACCGGCAGCAACGGTGTGCGGCAGCGGCTCATCGACGCCTGGAACCGGGAACAGAGACAGAAGGCGACGGGCTCGGACTTCTACCAGGCGCGGCTGGTGGAGCTGCCGGGCAGCGCCGACGAGCAGCGCAGCCAGTTGCTGGGCGCCCTGCAGTCCGGCAGCGCCCGGTACGACGTGGTGAACCTGGATGTGACCTGGGTGCCCGAGTTCGCGGAGGCGGGGCTGGTGCGGGCGCTGCCGGACGACCTCGTGGACGCGGACGTCATCGGTCCGGTCGCGGAGACCGCCCGGTGGGACGAGAAGGTCTACGCGGTGCCGTTCAACAGCGACGTCGGCCTCCTCTACTACCGGGCCGACCTCCTGCGGAAGGCCGGTGTCGAGGAGCCGTACGTCCCCGAGGGCTTCACCTGGGAGAAGCTGCGCGGGCACATCCTCACCCTGGGCGAGAAGCTCAACACCCCCGACTACCGGAACGGCTGGACCACCCAGCTCGCCCCGTACGAGGGCCGCACGGTCAACGCGATGGAGGCGTTCGCCACGGCCGTGCCCGGCCTGAGACTGGTGGACGAGCACGGCCGCTACACGGGGAACGTGGAGCAGCTGAGACGGGGCGTGCAGGAACTCGCCCACCGCGTCGTCCCGCTCTCCGTCTCCTCGCAGGCGAAGGAGCACGACGAGACCGGCTCGACGAGCGAGTTCACCGAGGGGGGTACGGCCTTCCTGCGCGCCTGGCCCTCCGCCTACCCCACGCTGTACCGGGTGTTCGGGGCACGGCTCGGGGTGGCGCCGCTGCCCGGGCGGGCGGTGCTCGGCGGACAGAACCTGGCGGTGACCACCTCGTCGGAGCGGGCACGGAAGGCGACCGAGCTGATCCGGTTCCTCACCGGCCGGCAGAGCGAACGCTGCCTGCTGGAGGCCGGGTTCGCGGCGACCCGCGCCTCGGCCTACGGACGTTCGCTGCGGTGCCCCGCGGAGATCTCCGCCGCGCCCGCCCCCTCCCCGACGGGGGAGGCCGACGAGGTGCCGCGCGGGGACGAGGGACGCCCCGGGCTCACGGACGCGATGCTCAGGAGGGCGCTGGAGCGGGCCGTGCACCGCCCGAGGACTCCGCTCTACGGCGCCTTCACGCAGACTCTCATCACGCAGCTCGGCCCGCTCGTCGAGAGCGGCTCGGCCAACCAGGACGCGCTGGCGCGGAGCCTCGACGAGGCGCTGCGCAGAGCCCTGCCCGGATGAGCGGGACCTGGCGGGGGGCCTACCGCTCGGCGGCTTCCACTCCCGCCGGTGCGGTGGTCCCGGAGCCGGCGTCCGGGCCGACGGCCTTCGGGCCGGCGTTCGCCGCCAGGACCAGCGCCGCGACCGCGGCGAGAGCCGCGATGAAGCCTCGGGCGTAATGCTCGGTGGGGTGGGTGCGTTGCAGCACGGCGACCTCGCAACAGCGACGGGTTAAGCAGGTTTAATTCGCGGTTTAACCTAGGGGCTGTCCGACGCGAACGGCAAGGGGCACTGGGGGAGTTGGCATGGGGGAGCGGGACGAGCCGGGCACGATCGGGCGGCGGGTGCAGCAGCTGCGCGTGGCGCGCGGACTGACACAGAAACAGCTGGCGGAGCCGGTGTACACCCCCGCCTACATCTCCACCCTGGAGGCCGGCCGGGTGCGCCCCTCCGACGACGCGCTGCGGCACCTCGCCGAACGGCTCGGAGTCGAGTTCGACGAACTGGCGACCGGGCGTTCGGCGCGCCAGGTGACCGAGATGCGACTGCGGCTGACCGAGGCGCAGCGGGTCCTCGCCGTCGGGGAGGCGGAGTCGGCGGTGGAGCAGTACACGGCGCTGCTGGCCGAGGCGGAGGCGCAGGAGCTGCCGGAGGAGCAGGCCGCCGCGCTGCTCGGACTCGGGGAGTGCGCACTGGACACCGGCGAACTCGTGGACGGACGGCGGTACTTCGAGGAGGCCGAGGAGCGGCTCGCGGACGCCCCACTGCCGGCGCGGGTGCCGGCGCTGCGCGGCCGGGCCGTGGCGCACTACCTCGCGGGGGAGCTGCGGTACGCGGTGTACCTGCTGGAGAGCACGATCGACGAGCTGAACCGTGGCGGGCTGCACGACCCGGACGCGCTGCTCCTGCTGTACGCCAGCGTCATCGGGCCCTACATGGACATGGGCGCGCACGCGCGGGCCGCGCAGGCGGCGGAGTTCGCGCTCGCCCTTGCCCCGCAGTCCGGCGACCCGGCGCTGGTGGCGCGCATGCACCGGTCGGTGGCCCGCACCCTGCTCGCCGAGGGCCGCCTCGCGGAGGCGGACGCGTCACTGGCCAAGGCGGCCGAGCTGTACCGGGGCCTTCAGCTGCGCACCGAGCTGGCCAACTGCCACTGGATGCGCGGCTACGTGTACGCGCAGAACGGCGAACTGGAGCGGGCCGAGGCGGAGATGCGGGAGGCGCTGGACATGCTGTCCGCGGCCCGCGCGACCCTGTACAGCAGCCAGCTCACCGTGGAACTGGCCGACGTACTGCACCGGCGCGGGCGCTCCGAGGAGGCCGCCGAGCTGCTGCGGGACGTGCTGGGCGGGCTCTCCCCCGAGCGGGGTGCGGTGCACGCGGCGGCCGCGCACCGGCTGCTCGGCATCATCGCGGAGGACGCCCGCGACACGGACCAGGCGGAGGAGCACTACGTGCGCGCGCTCAGCCTGCTGGAACGCGCGGGCGCGGCGGGCGACCTGGCCGACCTCTGCCGCCTCCTGGGCGACCTGCTGCGCCGGACGGGCCGCGTGGAGGCGGCCCTGGACGCCTACCGCACAGGCCTGGGCCACCGCACGGCCCCGGGCACGACGACCCTGGGCCCCGCACCGGCACAGCCTCCGGTGTGAGGGGAGGGGCGCGCGACGGGGGCCGGCCGCCGCGTGGGTCGCCCCGACCGGCGTCCCGCCCTCGCGGCTCGGGACGACCGACGTCGCGCCGCTCGTGCGCCGCCCGGGCCGGGGTGCCCGGCCCCGGCGAGGGACACGGAACATGCCCCGGTCCGTCGTCCGCGGCCGCCCGCGAGGGCCGCCCCGGCCGGCGTCCCGCCCTCGCGGCTCGGGACGACTGACGGCGTGCGGCTCGCGCACCGGGGCGTGGGAGCCCCCGGCCGGCGTCCCGGGCGTTTCAGCCCGCACCCGCGCCCGTGCCCTCACCAGCACCGCACCCGTGCCCGTGCCCGCGCCAGCACCGCGCCAGCACCGCGCCCGCACCCGTGCCCGCGCCAGCACCGCGCCAGCACCGCGCCCGCACCCGCGCCCGCGCCAGCACCGCGCCCGCACCCGCGCCCGCGCCAGCACCGCACCCGCACCCGCGCCCGCGCCAGCACCGCGCCCGCACCCGCGCCCGCGCCAGCACCGCACCCGCGCCCGCGCCCGCGCCGCACCCGTACCCGCACCCGCGCCCGCACCGCACCCGTACCCGCACCGCACCCGCTCCGGCGCAGGGCTCGCGGTCGGCCCCGGCCGTCATGTCGGCGGCCGCGTGGGCGCTTCCGGCCGGTAAACCCGCACGTCTTCACCCGTGCTCGCCCCTGTGCGCGGCTCGCGGCCTGCTCGGCCGCAACCCCGGTGTGCTCGCGGCCTGCCCAGCCGCAACCCCGGCGTGCTCGCGCGCCCGGGCGGGGCGTCCCGGGAGCCCCGCCCGTACCCCCACGCCCCGCGCACGCCCCGCGTCCCCGGACAGCGGTCCCGGCCCGGCGTGCCGCCGGTTTCGGGTGCCCCACCTCGGGTAGTCGGTCCGCGTTTCTGCTGGTGAGGGGATGTGGTTGGCGTGCGGCCCGGGGACGGCCCGGGGGGTGGGCGGGGTGGCGCGGAGTACGAGCGGGCGGTCGGGGCCATCGCGGCGGGGCTGCGCGGGGCCGGGCCCGCCGAGGCGCCCGGACGGCTGTGCGCGGTGGCCGTGGACCTGCTGCCCGTGGACGGCGCCTCCGCGTCGCTGCGCGGGGACAGCATGCCCCTCCAGATCGCCGCGTCCGGCGGTCGCGCCGCACGGCTCGCGCAGCTCCAGGCCACCCTAGGAGACGGCCCCTGCCACCATGTGCTGCGCACCGGCGCGCCCGTCCTCGCCCGCGACCTGGAGGACGGCTCCTGCGCCGACCGCTGGCCTGTGTTCACGCAACAGGCCCTGGGCTCCGGCGTGCGCGCCGTGTACGCGCTGCCCCTCGGCTCCACGGCCGTCTGCGTCGGCACCCTCGACCTCTACCGCGCCTCCCCCGGCAGCCTCACCGCGCACCAGCTGCACGTGGCCCTGCTGGTGGCCGGCGTGATGACGGTCGCGCTGACCGACCTGCCGTACGACGCGCGGGACGCCGGCGACGGCTGGCTCAGCGGGCTGGCCGCCGACCACGACCGGGTGCACCAGGCGGTCGGCATGATCATGGCCCAGCTGGGCGTGGGCGCCGACGAGGCCCTGGCCCGGCTGCGCGGCGACGCCTTCGCGCACGGCCTGACCGTGCTGGAGGCGGCCCTCGACGTGGTCGCCCGCCGGCGCCGTTTCGACACGCCTTGACCCGCCCGGCCCGGTGATCAAGTGCCGTGGGCGGCCTAGGCTTTGGGGCCATGGACATAGCCATCCTCTTCTGCACGTGTGTCGTGGTCCTCGGTGTCGCCTCGATCCAGACCCAGCTGACCCGCTCCGACCGCCGCGTCGCCCGGGTGGAGCGCAAACTCGACGCGGTCATGCGGCACCTGGGCCTGGAGGAGGAGGTGCCGAGGAAGGACGAGATCCTCACCCTGGTGCGGGACGGCAAGCAGGTGCAGGCGATCAAGCTGTACCGCGAGGCCACCGGCGCGGGCCTGGTGGAGGCCAAGCAGGCCGTCGACGCGATGAGCTGAGCGCGGCGGGTCCGGCGGCGCCGGGACCATCTGCCGCCGCGTTCGCCGTTCCGTACGTCGGACGGAGGGCGCGTGCCGGGGAGGGTGGGGGCGGGCTACACGGGCCCGTCCCATGGCCCCCGGCGGTGCCGGAGCGGCGGTGATCGTTGCCTTCGCCGTGCCGCAGGCCGGGCGGAGGGCGCGTGCCGCGGGTGGTGGGGGCGGGTGCACGGGCTTCACGGGCCCGTCCCATGGCCCCCGGCGGTGCCGGAGCGGCGGTGATGGTTGCCTTCGCCGTGCCGCAGGCCGGGCGGAGGGCGCGTGCCGCGGGTGGTGGGGGCGGGTGCACGGGTTGCACGGGCCCGTCCCATGGCCCCCGGGCGGTGCTGGAGCGGCGGTGATGGTTGTCTTCGCCGTGCCGTAGGCCGGACGGAGGGCGCGCGTGCCGGGGCGGAGGGGGACGCCCCCACGGGCCCACCCCACGGCCGGCACGCGTGCCGCGCGTGAGTCGGGGTGGCCGGGGCGACGTCCCCGGCCATGGCGGCACCGTCGGCCCGACGGTGTCGCCCCCGCACCGGCGCTCAGACCCGCAGCCGCCCCTGTCGCGCGACCTCCGCGAGCCGGTCCGCGCCGAGCTGGGCCATCGCCTGGGTGACCTCCGCCCGCACCTCGCCGAACCCGCCGTTGGTGAGGACGATCGCGTCCTCGCCGACACGGATCGCCGCGAGGTCCACGGTGAGCCGGGCCGGTGCGCCGTCAGGCCCACCGCCGGTCAGTGTCACCCGCAGCGCGGCGCGGGCGTCGCCGGCGGTGTCCGGCAGCGGCAGCTCCGTCACCTCGACGTCCTGCGCGCCGGAGCGGGCCGTCTTCGCCCGGAACCGCTCGCACCTCTCGGGCAGCGTGCGCAGCCACTCCAGCGCGCGCTCCACGTCCTCCGGCCCGTGCGCGCCGATCTGCTCGCGCAGCTGGGTGCCCTCGGCGGTGTCGTCGAGGGTGACCGAGGCACGCGGCCCGGCCGGCACGCCGAACGGCTCCTCCGTGTAGAGGACCTCCAGCAGCCGCCGGCAGTCACCGTCGTCCGCGGTCGCCTTCAGCGTGCCGTCCCGCCACAGCGCGGGCCCCTGGGCGGCGGCCCACGGCGGGCCCAGGTCCGCCTCGGTGATCAGCGCCGCTTCCAGCTGTTCGTCGTTCAGCACGGGCGTGGACCGCCCGGTCACCGCGGAGGGCGACGCCGTGGCCGACGGGGAGGGTGTCGTCGCGGCGGGCGGTTCGGACACCCCCTGGGGCAGAGCCCGCGGCACCTCCCGCTCGTAGGCCACGCAGGCTGCCGTGATCAGCAGGACGGTGACCGACAGGGCGGAGGCGATGAAGGTGCGGGCGCGGGCCGGGGCACGGGTCATCGGGATGCCTCCTGGGGGCCGGCCGTCCACGGGCGGACGTGGCGGTCGTGGTGGACGTGCTCCTACGGCACCACCGGCAGGGGCCTCCCACCAGCGCGGCGAGCCGTCCGGGTGAGCGGTCCGCACGCCTGTCGCCGCCGCGAAAACCGCGTGCGCCCGCCCGTCGCCCGTTGCTACCCTCCGCGTCATGCAGCGCGCCCATGTGTCCCGCACGACGACGCCGGAGACCGTCCCGGCGCGCTGACAGCTGACCACTGACGAAGCCCCGGGGCGAGTGCCCCGGGGCTTCGCCGCGCGTGGTGCTCGCCTCCCGATCCCGAGGAGGACGCCGTGCGCGACCTCGACCACCGACGCCTCGGCCGTGAACTCGGCCTGTTCGACACCGACCCGCTGATGGGCGCGGGCCTTCCCTACTGGCTCCCCGACGGCGCCGTCGTACGGCACACCCTGGAGGAGTACGTCCGTGAGGCGGAACGAGCTGCCGGCTACCGGCACGTGTACTCGCCCGTGCTCGGCAAACGCGAGCTGTACGAGCTCTCCGGGCACTGGGACCACTACCGCGACGACATGTACCCGCCGATGGACGTGGGCGGGGAGCAGATGCTGCTGCGTCCCAGCCTGTGCCCGCACCACGCCCTGATCTTCCGCTCCCGCACCCGCAGCCACCGCGACCTGCCGTACCGGATGGCCGAGCTGGGCGGCATGTACCGCTCGGAGCGGTCGGGCGTGCTCGGCGGTCTGACCCGGGTGCGGGCCATCCAGCTGAACGACGCGCACATCTTCTGCACCCCGGACCAGGCCGTCGAGGAGGCCGCCGGGGCGCTCGCTCTCATCTCCCGTGCCTACGCCGACCTGGGCATCCGCGCCTCACGGCACCGGCTGTCGCTGCCGGGCGGCGGCGGGAAGTACGTCGCCGACCCGGCCCTGTGGCGGCGGGCCACCGCGCTGCTGCGTGAGGTGCTGGACGCGTCCGGTGCGGCGTACGAGGCCGTCGAGGGCGAGGCCGCCTTCTACGGACCGAAGATCGACGTGCAGATCACCGACCCGGCGGGCCGTGAGTCCACCCTGTCCACCGTGCAGATCGACTTCCACCAGCCGGAGCGCTTCGGCCTGCGCTACATCGGCCCGGACGGCGCCCGGCACCGGCCGGTCATGGTGCACCGCAGTGTCATCGGCAGCGTGGAGCGGGCCGTCGCGCATCTGCTGGAGGAGCACGGCGGCGCCTTCCCGCCGTGGCTCGCCCCGCTGCAGTTGGTGGTGCTGCCGGTGGGCGAGGAGCAGGAGGAACAAGCTCACGCCGTCGTGCGGGAGGCGGCCGCGCTCGGGCTGCGGGCCGAGGTGAGCGGCCTGGCCGAGGGCAGTCTCGGCGCCCGGATCCGCCGGGCGCGGCTGGTGCCGTACCAGGCGGTGCTGGGCGCGCGGGAGGCCGCGGACGGCCTGCTCGCCGTGCGGCTGCGGGACGGACGGCGGCCCGGCGTGCTGCCGGTGGCGGAATTCCTGCGACGCGTGGAGGGGCGGGTGCGCGCTCGCGGGACCGCGCTCTGGGAGCCCGCGTAAGGTCGACGGGCAGACCTCGCCCGAAGAAGGAGTCCGTCGTGCCCAACGGCCGGCAGCAGGTCCCGGTGATCATCGACTGCGACACCGGCGTGGACGACGCCCTGGCCCTGCTGTTCGCCGTACGGCACCCCGGGATCGACCTGCGGGCCGTCACCTGCGTCGCCGGGAACACGGACGTGGACGGCGTCGTACGCAACACGCTGACCGTGCTGGAGCGGGCGGGCGCGGCGGACGTGCCGGTGGCGCGGGGCGCCGAGCGTCCGCTGATCGAGGCGCCGCGCTCCGCCCGCCATGTCCACGGCCACGACGGCATGGGCGACCTGGCGCTGCCCGCCCCGCGCCGCACCCCGGTGGACGCGGACGCGGTGACGCTGCTGCGCCGCGAGATCCTCGCCTCGCCCCGCCCGGTCACCCTCGTGCCGACCGCGCCGCTCACCAACATCGCCCTGCTGCTGCGGACCCACCCCGAGGTGACCCGCAACATCGAGCGGATCGTGTTCATGGGCGGCGCGGCGGGCGCCGGGAACGCCACGCCGGTGGCCGAGTTCAACGTGTGGCACGACCCGGAGGCCGCCGCGATCACGCTCACCGCGGGTGTGCCGATCACCATGTACGGGCTGGACGTGTTCACCCGGGTCGTCGTCCCCGGCGACGACGTGCGGCGGCTGCGCGCGAGCGACGAACCGGGGGCCCGGCTGGCCGGCGACCTGCTCGCCCACCGCCCGGCCCACCCGGACAGCCGTCCCGACGACCCCGGCGAGGACTCCGGCGGCCTCGGTGACGCGGGTGCGCTGTGCGCGGTCGCCGATCCGGAGGGGCTGACCACGCACCGCCTCCCGGTCGACGTGTCCCTGGCGCCCGGCCCGGCGCGCGGCCAGACGATCGTCGACCGCCGCCCCCGTGCCGGGGAGTCGGAGCTGCACGAGGGCACCCGCGAGCAGACCCTGGTCGACGTCGGCCTGGACGTGGACGTGCAGCGCTACGTGAAGCTCTACCTGACGACGGTCGAACACCTCACTCCCTAGTTGCACGTCAGTTCGATCCGAGCGGGCCCGGCGGGCGTGCGGTCCGCCACACCGGGGGGAATGGCACCCGGTTACCGGTGCGTTCGCTTTTACGGTGTTCTGGTCAGTTTCTCCGCCGGTACCCGCACACCCAGAGGAGACCCCGCGTGACCGACCGCCCCACCTCGCCCGACCCCCGGCCGCCGCACCCCGCCCCCGACGCCACGCCCGACCTCTCCTCCCGCGACCCCGACTGGTGGCGGCAGGCCGTCGTCTACCAGATCTACCCCCGCAGCTTCGCCGACGCCGACGGCGACGGCCTGGGCGACCTGCGCGGCATCACGCGACGCCTCACGCATCTGTCCGCGCTGGGCGTCGACGCCCTGTGGCTCAGCCCGTTCTACCCGTCCGAGCTGGCCGACGGCGGCTACGACGTCGCCGACCCGCGCGGCGTCGACCCGCGCCTGGGCACCCTCGACGACTTCGACGCGCTGGTCCGCGAGGCGCACCGGCTCGGTCTGAAGGTGATCGTCGACATCGTCCCCAACCACACCTCCCACCAGCACGTCTGGTTCCAGGAGGCGCTGCGCGCCGGGCCCGGCTCCCCGGCCCGCGACCGCTACGTCTTCCGCGACGGCCGCGGCGGGAGCGGCGAGCTGCCGCCCACCGACTGGCAGTCCGTGTTCGGCGGCAGCGCGTGGCAGCGGGTGCCGGACGGGCAGTGGTACCTGCATCTGTTCGCCGCCGAGCAGCCCGACCTGAACTGGGACCACCCGGACGTCCGCGAGGACTTCCGCACCACCCTGCGCTTCTGGTCCGACCGGGGTGTGGACGGCTTCCGCGTCGACGTGGCCCACGCCCTCACCAAGGACCTCGAGGAGCCGCTGCGCGACCTCGGCGACCACGCGGCGGGCGGCGAGGCGGCCCTCGTCGACTTCGCACCCGGCACGCACCCGTTCTACGACCGCGACGAGGTGCACGAGATCTACCGCGACTGGCGGAAGATCTTCGACACGTACACCCCGCCGCGTACGGCCGTGGCGGAGGCGTGGGTGCCCGGCGCGCGGCGCGCCCTGTACGCCCGCCCGGACGAGCTGGGCCAGGCCTTCAACTTCGAGTACCTCGAAGCCGCGTGGGACGCGGACGAACTGCGCCAGGTCATCACCGACTCGCTGGCGACCGCGCAGGCGGCCGGCGCCTCCGCGACCTGGGTGCTGTCCAACCACGACGTGGTCCGGCACGCCTCCCGGCTGATGCTGCCGCCGGGCACGGACACCAACGCCTGGCTGCTGTCCGGCGGCAACGCCCCCGCCGTCGACCCGGAGGCCGGACTGCGGCGGGCCCGCGCCGCCACCCTGCTGATGCTGGCGCTGCCCGGCTCGGCGTACGTCTACCAGGGCGAGGAGCTGGGCCTTCCCGAGGTCGCCGATCTGCCCGCGGAGGTCCTCCAGGACCCCATCTGGGAGCAGACCGGCCACGTCCGCAAGGGCCGTGACGGCTGCCGCGTCCCGCTGCCGTGGACCACGACCGGCCCGTCGTACGGCTTCGGCGCGAACGGCGCGTGGCTGCCGCAGCCGCCGTCCTTCGCCGCGTACGCCGTGGAGGCGCAGGACGGGGTGGAGGGCTCCACCCTGGAGCTGTACCGCACGGCCCTGCGTCTGCGTCGCAAGCTGATCGACGGCGAGACGCTGGGCTGGGTGGAGGGGACGCCGGAGGGTGTCCTCCTGTTCGACCGCGGGGACGGCTGGCGCTGCGTGACGAACCTGTCCACCGAGCCGGTCCCCCTCCCGGCGGGCGAGGTCGCCCTCACCAGCGCCCCGCTCTCCGGCGGCCACCTCCCCCCGGACACGACGGCTTGGCTGACGCGCTGAGGCGACGGCGCCGGCGGTGCCGGTGCGTCTCCGGCGCGGTGACGGGTGGCGGCCCCTTTGCCGGTGCCGCCACCCTCTCGGGTCTCACGTCCGGTGGCGGTCGGACGACTCGTGCGCCGGGGACCGTGGCCCCGAGGACTCGCCGTCGTGGCGGGGGCGGTCGCCACCCGGACGGGGGTCGTGGGCGGGCGGGCGGTGAGGGGGGCCGCCACAGTCGGTCGCAGGTGTGTCCGACGTCCGGCGTACAGGGAGCCCGTCCACGATGAACAGGTCCAGCAAGGCAGCGGCCGCCGCGTTGACGGCGGCCGGGATTCTCGCGGGCGGGTGGGCGGCGGCCGGGCCCGCGTCCGCAGTCGACGGGGCCGCCCCGCCGCCGCGCGAGCGGGTGCTCTGGGGTTCCGTGACGATTCCGCCCGGACGGGACGGCATCGTCGAGGCGTCGGGGCTGTCCGGGCCCGCCCTCGGATTCGGCTCCAGCCTGACGCTGACCGCCCCGAGCGGGGCCAAGGCCACCGGCGTCCCGCTCGCCGCCGCCGGCTACCGGGGTGAGGTGGCCGCCGACGGCCGTACCGCCGCGTACACGGCCACGTCGGTGGAGAGCCCGTGGCAGACCGGGACCTTCCCCTTCGTGCTGGCGGTGCCCGCCGACGCCGTGCCGGGGGCCCGGCTCGACGGATGCGTGCTGCGGCTCGCGGACGCGGAGGGCGTCGAGCGGGCGAGCGGCGGGTGCCAGGTGACCGTGGGGCTGCCGTCGCCGGTGCTGTCCCGGCCCGAGTCGGGGGTGCCGTTGGGGTACCGCCCGACGACGTCGGGCACGGCGTACCCGGGGGCGCAGGTGACGGTGTCCGACCAGGACGGGAACGAGGTGTGCGTGGACACGGCGGGGGCCGACGGGGCGTGGAGCTGCGCTCCCGGCCGCGATCTGCCCGCCGGGGCCAACCGGCTCCAGGCCACGGCGACGATGAACGGCGTGTCCGCGTCGAGTGAGCAGATCCAGATCAGCGTCGGGCCGTCTTCCGCGGAGGCGTCTCCGGTCCCGGCCCGCTGACAGCGTGCCGCGTCCGACTCTCATGTCGCGCAGTTCCCCGCGCCCCTTCCGGAGGCGCCTTGGGGAACCGCCGTTGATCCCACCCGCCCGACCGGGAGGTCAGACGTGCCCGGGCCCACCACTGCCGAACGCCCCGCTGGACCCCGGCAGCCACCGCTTCCTCTGCTGGTCCTTCCCCGTCCTGGTACTGGCATGGTGCAGCTCGTACGGCATGAGCCGGGAGCCGGTGCGGGGCGTGAGGGGTATCTCGTCGGGCTCACGCATCTCCCGCATCTCGCGCACCGCGCCGCCGTCCGGCAGCCTCGGCTGTTCGTCGGGCTGGGGACGCGGTGACTCCTGGTCCATGTACCGCATTCCCGCGCGGACGGCCCAGACCAGGGCACCTGCCACGAAGATGCCGCCGATGAAGGCCGCTGCCACGGCCCACTGGTGGTCGCTGGCGGCCAGCTGTACAAGCGTTGCCGTGTTCATGTTTCCGAGTATGGACCAGGAAATGTGATAAAGCGCCCTAGATGTCCGAATTGGGGTGCAGCCCCCATTCGGCTCTGCCGGAAGGCGGCGCCCCGCACCGGGTGGCAGGCTGCGGCCAGAGGGAAGGCCGGGACGGGCCGTCGCGTCCCCACGTGTGCAGCTCGGGGCCCGGCCCCGGCCTTCCCGTCTCCGTCTCGCCGCTACACCGACGTCCTCCCGGCGACCTGCTCCGGCGCCTCCGCCGCCCGGCCGGAACCGGCGTCACCGTCAAGCCGCGGCGCGTCCCGGAACAGCCTCCCCGGCCACCAGAACCGCCGGCCGAGGTCCAGCGCCAGCGCCGGCACCATGACCGTGCGCACGAGGAACGTGTCCAGCAGGACGCCGATCCCCACCAGCACCCCCATCTGCGCCATCGTCACCAGCGGCAGCCCGGCGAACACCGCGAAGGTGGCCGCCAGCACCACACCGGCCGAGGTGATCACCCCTCCCGTGCTGGTCAGGCCCTCCAGGACACCGCGGACGACGCCGAGCCGCGCGGTCTCCTCCCGCACCCGGTGCATGAGGAAGATGTTGTAGTCGATGCCCAGGGCCACCAGGAACACGAAGCCCATCAGCGGGATCGACCAGTCCACGCCCGCGTGGCCGAGGACGTGCTCGAAGAGCAGGTTGGACGCGCCGAGCGCCGCGAGGTACGACACCACCACGGTGGCCAGCAGCAGCACCGGAGCGACCAGCGCCCGCAGCAGTCCGATCAGCACGGCGAGGACGACCAGCAGCACCACGGGCACCACGGTCGTCAGGTCCCGGTCCGCGGCGCGCGCGGTGTCCAGGCTCTCCGCGGTGGTCCCGCCGACCAGGGCGTCCGCGCCGGCCACCGCGTGCACGGCGGCGCGCAGCGCGTCGACGGTGTCCTTGGCGGCGTCGCTGTCCGGGGCGTCCTCGAGCACCACCGACAGCAGGGTGAGGGAGCCGTCGGGCGTGCGGTCGCCGCCCGGCTCGACCCGGGCCACCCCGTCGACGCCGTCCGCGGCGGTCCGCACCTCGCCCGCGTCGGCGGTGCGGGTGACGATCTGCGCGGGGTCGGAGGCACCGGAGGGGAAGTGCTCCGACAGCCGCTCCTGCGCGACGACGGACTCGGGCTTGTCCTGGAACATCTCCGACTGGGTGAGTCCCAGGGAGATCCCGGCCGCGGACAGCGCGAGCGCCCCGGTGACCGCCACCGACATCAGCCACGACCAGCGCGGACGCCGCGCCACCAGGGCGCCGATCCGGGACCACACCGTGTGTTCCTTGCGCGCGGGCGTGCCGAAGCGGGGGACGAACGGCCAGAACACCCAGCGCCCGGCGAGCACCAGCAGCGCGGGCAGCACCGTGACCATGGCGAGGAACGCGCAGACCACGCCGACCGCGCCGACCAGGCCCAGCGAACGCGAGGAGCTGATGTCGGCCAGCGCGAGGCAGGCGAGGCCCACGGCGATGGTTCCGGCCGAGGCGAGCACGGCCGGTCCTGAGCGGGTGAGGGCGATACGCATCGCCCGGTGCCGGTCCTCGTGCCGGTGCAGCTCCTCGCGGTAGCGGGCGATGAGCAGCAGCGCGTAGTCGGTGCCGACGCCGAAGACCAGCACCATCAGCACACCCGCGCTCTGCGGGTCCACGGGCAGCGAGGCGTGCCTGGCGAGCAGATAGGTGGACGCCTGGGTGAGCAGGGCGGCGAAGCCGACCGACAGCAGCGGGAACAGCCACAGCACCGGGCTGCGGTACGTGATCAGCAGCAGGGCGGTCACGACGAGTCCGGTGGCGATCATCAGGGTCGCGTCGAGGCTGTCGAACACCGCGACGCTGTCGGTGAGGGAGGCGGCGGGGCCGCCGACCTCGACGTCCGTGCCGGGCGGGGCGTCGGCCCCCGCGATGTCGCGCAGGGCGTCGACGGTGTCGGTGACCTCCTCCTCCGCGTCCAGCGGGACCACGGTCATCAGCGCCTCGCCGTCGTCCGACGGCACCGGGCCGGTGATCCGCTGCCCCTCGGCGGTGAACCGGTCGAGGGCGGAGCGGTCGGCGTCCGCCGCCTCCCGGGCGCCCGCGCCGGTGTACACCACGACCACGGGCATGACCGTGTCCGTACGGAACTTCTCCAGTTCGGTGTTGACGCGGGCGGACTCGGCGCCGTGCGGAAGAAAGGCGTTGGGGCTGGTGTCCTCCACGTCGCCGAGCTTCCCGGCCAGCGGGCCGAGGGCGACGGCGACGATCAGCCAGGCCGCGAGCACGGCCCACTTCCCGCGGCGCCCGCCGGGCGCACGCGCGATGCGCTGCAACAGGGCGCGCATGAGTACTCTCCTAGGGGTGAGGCGCACCGCCGGCCGGTGACGGCCGGCGCGGGGCGCACGGATCCCGCACCACGGCGCTCAGGGTGTGACGACCTGCCGTGGTGCTCGGGTCGGGGTGTGTCCGGGGCGTGTGCTTCCTCCGTACGGCCGGGAGTTGCCGCTCCCGGCCGTACACCTGCGCGCACCCGCGGACCGGGTCATTCGATCTCGCGCATCATCTTCTCCATCGACCCGACGGCGAGCCGGGTCTGTGCCAGGTCCTCCAGCAGCCGGCGCTGGTCCTCGGCGGTGCGGTGCTGCAACTCCACGGTGTCCTCGAGGAGTTGCGCGTACCGCGTGGCGAGTTCCTTGTACTGCTCCTCGCGCGCGGCCAGCATGCGGGCGCGCCAGGTGGCCGCCACCTGCCAGACGATCACGATCATCAGGCTGAAGAACCCGGCCGCGCCGACGGCCCCGACCAGCACGCCGAGCTCCTCGGCGCCGGCGGCCTGCGTCACCAGTTCGTCGTTCACTTCGCTTCCTCTTTCGCGCCTCGGTCCGAGCGGCCCGCGCCGCGGTCGGCGGTGCCCGCGCCGTCGTCGGTGAGCGTCGCGGCCGCGCGGGCGACGGTGTGCGGGGTGAGTTCACAGACGAACGGCGTGACGTCGTAGTACTTCACCGTCTTGCCGTCGTCCGCGGCTTCGAGCGTGCCGGTGACGAGGCCCGCGGCCTCCAGCCGCTGCAGGTGCATGTGCAGCAGCGGCCGGCTGATGCCGATCTCGCGCGCCAGCGCGCTGACGTACGTGCGGTTCTCCACGAGCGCCGCCACGATCCGCATCCGGTGCGGGTTGCCGAGCGCGGTCAGGATCTTCAGCAGTGCGTCACCTGTGGGCGCCGGCGGCGGGACCTCGGGCATCAGGCCCCCTTTCCCTCGTACCTGTCAGAAAAGGCTGACAGGGGCCGGAGACACCTGTCAAAGATTTCTGACACATCTCAGGGTCGGATGGGGGATCCCTCAGGGTCGGCTCCGGGAGGCCCCGAAGGGCACCGGGTCAGCCGAGGCGCACCGGGAGTTCGGTGAGCCCGCGCAGCAGCGTGCCGGCGCGCCAGGTGAGAGCCTCGGGGGCGGCGTCGAGGGCGAGAGCGGGGTGCCGTTCAAGCAAGAGGCGCAAGGCGACGGTGGCCTCCGCACGGGCGAGCGGGGCGCCGAGGCAGTGGTGGACGCCGTGTCCGAAACCCAGGTGTCCCCGGGGGCGCCGGGTGACGTCGAAGCGGTCCGGGGCGGGGAAGGCGAGCGGGTCACGGGAGGCCGCGGCCAGGGAGACCAGCACGGCGTCCCCGGCGGCCACGCGGGTGCCGGCCAGCTCCAGCGGCTCCGCCGCGAACCGGAACGCGCCCGCGTGCACCGGCGAGTCGAGCCGCAGCGACTCCTCGACCGCCGCGCCGGCCAGCTCCGGGCGGGCGCGCAGCAGGGCGAGCTGGTCCGGGTGGGTGAGCAGGCTGAGGACGGTCGCGGAGATCAGGTTGACGGTCGTCTCGTGCCCGGCGACCAGCAGCAGGAACGCCATGCCGAGCAGCTCCTCGGGCGAGAGTCCGCCGGACGCGTCCGCGGCGGCCAGGTCGGCGAGCAGGGTGCCGTCGGGGGTGCGGGCCTTCCGGGCGATCAGGCCGGTCAGGTAGCCGGTGAGCGCGGCGGCCGAGGAGGCGGCGGCCTCCGCTCCGGTGGGCACGACCAGTTCGTTCGACCAGGTGTGGAAGTCCTCGCGGTCGCCCGCGGGCACGCCGAGCAGGTCGCAGATCACGGTGACCGGCAGCGGCAGCGCGTACCCGCCCACCAGATCGGCGCGGCCCGCCTCCGGCATCCGGTCCAGCAGGTCGCGGGCCACGGCCTCGACATGTGGGCGCAGCGCTGCCACCCGGCCCGGGGCGAAGTGGCCCGCGACCAGCCGTCGCAGCCGGGCGTGGTGCGGCGGGTCGCTCTGCAGCATGTTGCGGCCCACCGCGTGCCCGCCGTCGGTCTCCCAGCCGGCCGAGTGCCGGATGTCGTTGCGCAGCCGGGGGTCGGCGAGCGCGGCGCGCACGGCGTCCCTGGTCACCACCAGCCAGGCGTCCCCGCTGCCGGGGACGCGCACCCGGTGCACCGGGCCCTCGGCGCGCAGGGCCGCGAGCCGGTCGAAGGGGAAGGGCGTCGGCGCCCACTCCAGGGGCGCGGGTCCTTCGGCGCACACGGTGTGTCCTCTCGGTGAGCGGCGAGGCCTTAAGCGGGGAGTGCTCCCCGATTTCCTTCGGGACGATAGCATCCGCCCGGGGAGCGCTCCCCGGTTCGTACGGAGGGACCCATGACCGTCGGTGAAGGACCCGAGACGCCCGCACCGCCTCGGCTGCGGCGGGACGCGCGGCGGAATCGGGAGCGGCTGGTGGAGGCGGCGCACGCCGTGTTCGCCGAGCAAGGGCTCGAGGCGCCGCTGGACGTGATCGCGCGGCGCGCCGGGGTGGGCAACGCGACGCTCTACCGCCATTTCCCCACCCGGGCCACGCTCGTGGACGCCGTGTTCCGCGACCAGCTCACGGGGACCATGGAGGCCGGTGAGCGCGCGCGCCGCGCGCCCGACGCGTGGGCCGGTCTTGCGGGTTATCTCGACGCCGTGTTCGCCACCCTTGCGGCCGATCGCGGCACCAACGACCTGATGACCACCCGTCTGCCGGACGTCGAGACGCTCGGCGCGGTGCACGCGCACAACCGCGAGACCGTCGACGTGCTGCTGGAGCGCGCCCGCGCGCAGGGCAGCGTGCGCGCCGACGTCACCACCGAGGACCTTCTCTTCACCCTGGCGGCACTGGGCCGCGCCGTGCCGCCGCTGGCCGTCGCCGCCGGCCCCGACGCCTGGCGACGCCCCCTCGCCCTGTTCCTCGAAGGACTGCGCGGCCCCGCGCATGAGCCCCGCCCGCTGCCCGGGCGGCCGCTCGACGAGGAGGAACTGGGTCAGGTGCTCGGGGAGATGGGACCCCACCGGGCCGGACCCACGGACGGGTCAACCGGCGGGGCCGTGGCGGACGGCGAGACGTAGCCGAGGACATCTGTACGCGCCACGACAGATTCTCCGCCGAGGCGACTAGAGTTTGTCGGTGGGGAACCTGTCCCCGTGGCGGACCGTGACGCTGTGGTCCGCGGAAAGGTGCGTATGCCCTCGGAAAGTCAGCCGTACGCCGACGGCCGGCAGCCGGACCAGGACCGGCCGCCCGTCGCCGACCGGCTCGACGACGACCACTTCCCGGCCTACACCATGGGCAGGGCCGCCGAACTGGTCGGAGCCACACCCGCGTTCCTCCGCGCCCTCGGTGAGGCGCGGCTGGTCACCCCGACCCGCTCGGACGGCGGCCACCGCCGCTACTCCCGCCACCAGCTGCGCCTCGCCGCCCGCGCGCGGGAGCTGGTCGACCAGGGCACCCCGGTCGACGCCGCGTGCCGCATCGTGAGCCTGGAGGATCAGCTCGAGCGGGCCGAACGGACGAACGAGGAGCTCCGTCGGCAGGGTGCCGACCCGGTCCACGGACACCGGTGAAAACCTGTCCCGGCCGGCGCAGGATTTCCGCCCCGACCGCGAGAAATTCCTTTCGCTAAACCTGCCGTCCGGGTTTATTCCGGTGATTTTCCTTGCTTGCCGAAAGGCTTCTCCGTGCTAGGCTGACGTCAGTTGCAGTTGTGGTTGCCAGTTTGAACCGGTTCTCCGGGCAGGTGATCATCGCGACGATGTAGGGATTCGTAAAGTGCGATTCCCGCACTGTCTCAGGAGAAAATTATGGCCACCGGTACGGTCAAGTGGTTCAACTCGGAAAAGGGCTTCGGCTTCATCGAGCAGGACGGCGGCGGCGCTGACGTGTTCGCCCACTACTCGAACATCGCCACCTCGGGCTACCGCGAGCTCCAGGAAGGCCAGAAGGTGACCTTCGACGTCACCCAGGGCCAGAAGGGCCCGCAGGCGGAGAACATCGTTCCCGCCTGACCTTCCTGACCTGCACGCAGGTTTGGATGAGCGGGTGCTCGCACGTTATGTGCGGGCACCCGCTTCTCGTTTGTTCACGGACATTTCTCCGGTACGTTCTCCGCCGTTCCCGGCGTGACGGTCAGCGCGACGAGCGGAACGCCCTCGCGCGCAGCGCGTCCACCGCGATCCGCGCCGCCGTGCCGATCACCGCGTCGGCCGCCGGCAGCGTGGCCGCCGTGTGCGCCGTACGGGTGAAGACGGCGACCGCGTAACGGCCACCGTCCGGATACTCGACCACGCCCACCTCGTTGCGCAGGGTCGGCAGGCTGCCGGTCTTTCCGGCGACATGGACGTCGTCGAAGGGAAAACCCGAGGCCAGGCGGTGCGGCCACACCTGAAGTCCCATGATCCGTCGCATGGCGGCGCCGTGCTCCGGGGTGCACGCCTCGTCCCGCCACACCGCACCCAGCAGCCGGGTCATGTCCCGTGGGGTGCTGCGGTTGGTGCGCGCCGGGTCCAGCGCCCGCAGCCGGCTCACCACCCGCGGATCGGCCAGCGCCCGCGCCCCCTCCGGCCCGGCGTCCTCCTTGACGGTGGCCAGCATCTCGCCGAAGGAGTGCACGGCCCGCGTCCGGGTGAGGCCCAGCCGGTCCGTCGTCGCGTTCACGGCGTCCAGACCCACCCGGCGCAGCAGCAGGTCGGCGGCCGCGTTGTCGCTGACCGCCATCATCAGATAGGCGAGGTCGCGCAGGGACATCCGGGCGGTGTCCAGCATCGCCGCCACCCCCGTCGGCCCCGCCGTCCGCCCCTCCGGCACGCTCTCCACCTGCTCGGCCAGGTCCAGCGCGCCCCGCGCGGCCTGCTCGTGCAGCGCGACCAGCAGGCACAGCTTGTGGACGCTCGCCGTGCACACCGGCTGGTCGGCCCCGGCGTCGAGCTGCTCACCGGAGTCGATGTCCAGGGCGTGCAGCCAGCCGGTGACCCCGGCGTCGGTGAGGGCCGCGCGGATGCGGGCGACGGCGTCCGTCACAGCCAGTACTCCGATGCCGGTCGCAGATGCAGGGGACGGGCCGGCCCGTCAGGGACCGCGCCGGCGGCGGTGCGCAGGGCGTGCGTGGCCGCCTCCGCGAACGCCTGCACGGCGGCGTCGCCGCGCCCCTTCGGCCAGGCCGCGGAGTGCCGCAGCGCGGGCGCCCCGCCGGTCAGCGGTCGCCACACGACGTCCGCCTCCCCGTCCCCCTGCCCCGACGGGGCCGCGTCACGCGGGCACAGCGCCACCGCCCCCGAGGACAGCACGAGGCCCTTGACGAAGCTGGTGCCCTGGCCGTGGCGTACGGCGGCGGGGGTGAAGCCGCCGCGGGCACAGGTGGTCAGCAGCTCGTCGTAGAGGGCAGGGGCCGCCGTACGGGGGAAGAGGATCAGGTCGCGGCCGGACAGCGCGGGCAGCGGGACCTCGTCGAGGGCGGCCGCCGCGGCGCCGGCGGACAACAGCACGCCCATCTCCCTGCGCAGCACCGGGCCCAGCTCCAGACCCGTCACGTCGCACGGGTGGTGGACGACGCCCACGTCCAGGTCGTGCACGGCGAGCCGGTCGAGCTGCTGCGCAGTGGACAGCTCGTGCAGCTCCAGTTCCAGTCCGGCGTGCCGTTCCCCGAAGTCGGCGAGCAGGGCGGCCACGGTCTCGCCGGAGAGGTCCGGGGGCAGCGCGGCGCGCAGCAGCCCCGTCTCGCCGTCGCGCACCCGGCGGGCGGCGGCGAGGAACGACTCCGTGCGGGACAGAACCTCCCGCGCCTCGGCCAGCAGCAGCCTCCCGGCCTCCGTGATCCGCACCTGACGGCTGGTGCGCTCGAACAGCCGCACCCCCAGCTCTCGTTCGAGCCGCTGGACGCGCTGCGAGAGAGGAGGCTGGGCCATGCCGAGACGGGCGGCGGCACGGCCGAAGTGTGACTCTTCTGCAACAGCCACGAAGCACTCCAGGTGCCGCACCAGGTCCACGACCAGTAATCATATCGAGTGTTAATCGGTCCATGATTGATAGCGGACTTGGACGGACGGCCCTCGACGCTGCTGTGGTCGGGGCATGCACACGTTTCCCGACCTTCCCCGTACCGGCCCCCGCCGCCGTCCCCGCACGGCGGTCAAGGCGCTCGTCGCCGTCACGACGGTTGCCGCGGTCGCCGTCGGCGGCGCCTGGGGCGCCGGGCTCGGCCCCTTCGCGGGCGAGTCCGGACCCGACCCGGAGGCGGTGGCCGAGGCCCGCGCGTTCCTCGCCGACTGGGCCGCCGGACGCCTCCCGGACGCCGCCGCCCGCACCACCGGACCCGACCGCGCCCAGGAGGTGCTGAGCAGCTTCACCGCCGGGCTCGACATCGAGAAGCCGGTGCTCACCGCGGGGAAGCCCGTGGAGGACGAGGAGTCCGACGGACGCGCCGTCACCGTGCCGTACACCGCGCGGATGCCCGTCACCGGCCTCGGCACGTGGACGTACACCGCCGAACTGCCGCTGCGGAAGCGGGGTGGCGAGTGGAAGGTGGACTGGCGGCTGTCGCTGGTGCATCCGCGGCTCAGCGGCACGGAGAAGTTCCGCCTGGAGCGGGAGGAGGCCGAGCCGGTCCGCGCGAACGACCGTGACGGCCGCACCCTGTCGGCCGCCGCCCACCCCTCCCTGGGCCCGGTCCTCGCCCAGCTCGACCGCTCCACGGACGGCGGCGGGCCGCGCGGGGCGGTGCTGCTCGTCGACCGCGTCACCGGGGAGGTCCGCCGCACCGAGGCGTCCTTCGGCTCCCGGATGCCCGAGGACGAGGGACCCGTGCGCACGACCCTCGACGCACGCTGGCAGTCGGCCGCCGAGCAGGCGCTGAAGAAGGCCGGCGGGAAGAACGCCGCGCTGGTCGCCCTGCGCGTGGACGACGGACAGATCCTCGCCGTGGCGAACTCCCCGGCCGACGGCTTCAACCGCGCCGTCTCCGGCACCTACGCCCCCGGCTCCACCTGGAAGATCGTCACCAGCGGCGCCCTGCTGCTGAAGGACGCGGTCGCCCCGGACGACGTCGTGGACTGCCCCCGCTACCTCACCGTCGGCAAGCGGTTCCAGAACGTCGAGACCTCCGCCCACCCGGGCGCCACCTTCCGCAAGGCGTTCACCGAGTCCTGCAACACCGCCTTCATCGGCCTGCGCGGCCGGCTCGGCGACGGCGAGCTCGGGGACGTGGCGCGCACGTACTTCGGGGTCGGCCAGACCTGGCACGTGGGCATCCCCTCGTACGACGGGTCCGTGCCGGAGCCGCGGGACGCGACGGAGAAGGCCGCGTCGATGATCGGCCAGGGCAGGGTGCAGGCCAACCCGCTGATCATGGCGTCGGTCACCGCGACGGCCGTCTCCGGCCGCTTCCACCAGCCCGCGCTCGTCGAGGGCACCGAGGACACCACTGACACCGAGCCGCTGCCGCCCCGCGTCGTCACCCAGCTCCGCACACTGCTGCGGGCCACGGTCACCGAGGGCACCGCGCGCGCCCTGGCCCCGCTGGCCGGGGAGGTCGGCGGGAAGACCGGCACCGCCGAGGTCTCCGACGAGCAGGAGAACAACGGCTGGATGGTGGCCCACCGCGACGGAGTCGCCGTTGCCTGCGTCGTCGAGGAGGGCGTCACCGGCGGCGGCTCGGCCGGACCCGTGCTGCACGCCCTGCTGTCCGCCGCCCCCAGCTCCTGAGCCATACCCCACCGTCGAAGGACGCCCCGTCATGACCGCACGCCTCTCCCGCCGCTCGCTTCTGCTGACCGCCGCCCTCGTCCCCGTGGCGGGCTGCGCCACCGACGCCCCCGACCGCGCCCCGGCTTCCGGCTCCTCCGCGACCGCCGGCCGCGGCACACCGTCCCCGGTCAGCCCCCGGAACCTCGCCGCGCTGGAACGCGAGTACGGCGCCCGGCTCGGGGTGTTCGCCGTCGACACCGGCACCGGCGCCACCGTCGTCCACCGCGCCGACGAGCGCTTCGCGCTCTGCTCCACGTTCAAGACCCTCGCCGCCGCCGCGGTCCTGGACCGCCACCCCGGCGTCCGCCTGGACGGACGGATCACCTACGGCACGGCCGACCTGGTGCCGTACTCGCCCGTCACCGAGAAGCACACCGGGGAGGGCATGACACTGCGGCAGCTGTGCGACGCGGCCGTCCGGTACAGCGACAACACGGCCGCCAATCTGCTGCTGCGGGACATCGGCGGCCCGCGCGGCGTCACCGCGTACGCGCGCCGGCTGGGCGACCGGGTGACACGGCTGGACCACACCGAACCCGAGCTGAACAGCAACCCGCCCGGCGACCCGCGCGACACCACCACGCCCCGCGCGATCGCCGCCGACTACCGGGCCTTGATCCTCGGCGACGCCCTGCCCGCCGCCGGGCGCGCCCTGCTCACCGACTGGCTGGTGCGCAACAAGACCGGCGACCGCCGCATCCGGGCGGGCGCGCCCCGCGGCTGGAAGGTGGGCGACAAGACCGGCAGCGGCGATTGGGGCCGGTGCAACGACGTGGCCGTGCTGTGGCCCGGCGGCGGACGTCCGCCGCTGATGCTGTCGGTGCTGACGGAACGCCCCGACCGCGCCGCGTCCCCCAGCGACGAGCTGGTGGCGGAGGCGGCGCGGCGGGTGCTGGACGTGCTGCGGTGACGTCCGCCGGTCAGCCCTGGCGCGGTGCCGCCTGCTGGACCACCTCGAAGGACCACAGGGTCGCGTCGGTGGCCGCCGGACGCGGCTTGTCGCCCTGCGGGCCGGCGTGGGCGGCCTGGCCGCGACCGTCCCTCCAGCGCTCGAAGTCCTCCTCGCTGCGCCAGCGGGTGTAGACGAGGTAGGTGTCGGTGCCCTCGACCGGGCGGAGCAGCTCGAACCACTCGAAGCCGTCCGAGCTCTCCACCGCCCCGGCCCGCGCGGCGAACCGCTTCTCCAGGGTCTCGCGCTGGTCCTCGGGAACCGTGAGTACGTTGATCTTGACGACGCTCATGTCGCGATTGTCCCGCAGTCCCCGCCCGGACCGCCGGTCGGGGCGGTGCGGTCAGCCGAGGCAGATCACCAGCAGGCAGAGACGGGGATCGCGCGGCTCGTCGGCGGGCGGCGGGGTGCCGGGCGCCGGCTGGGCGGCCGAACCGTCGCCCTGGCCCGAACCGCCGCCCTGGCCCGAACCGCCGTCGCCGTCCGTGTCGCCGCTGCCGTCGTCGGCGGAGGGCGGGGGCGAGGAGGGGCGTGTGGGGGCCGTCGAGCCGCCGGAGCTCGGGGCCGTGCCGCCGGTGCCCTGGCTCGCCCCGGAGCGGTCACCGGAACGGGACACCGACTCGGACGCGTCCGCACGTCCCCCGGCGGGCACCTCGGTGGCGGCGGCGCCGTCGGTGCGGGTGCCGGACGGGGGTGTGGTGGTGGGCGCGGCCTCGGGGCGCGCGGTGCCGCGGCGGTCCTCGGTCCGCGGCGGGGCGGTCGTACGGTCCGGGGAGGCGGACGGGGCGTCGGCCGCCTCGTCCGTGGTGCCGCCGGTGCCGCCCATGCCGTGCAGGTCGGGCGCGGGGGCGGCCTGGGTACGGTCGCTGCCGCCCCGGTCCGTCGAGGCGAGGGTGATGCCGCCGCCGACGAGCGCCACGGCCGTGGCGACCAGGGCGCGTCGCTGCGTCTTCTTCCAGCGCGCCGACTGCCGCCGCCGCGCGGCACGTCCGGTGCCGGCGCCTGCCGGCAGGGCACGCGGGGTGTCGGCGGCGGGGCCGACGGTCTCCTCGGGCCGCGCGGTCTCGGCGGGCCGCGCCGGGGCGGCGAACACCGCGGCCTCGGCACGGCGGGCGGGGACGACGGAACGTATGCCTTCGGCGGGGGGCGCGGTCTCGGCGGACCGTGCGGCGCCGCTGGAGCGCGGGGACGTCCCACCCGCCCGGCCGGCGCCGACGGGGCGCGGGGCATCGCCCGCCCGTGCGCCGTCGAGGGGTCGCGTGGCGCCTGCGGACCCGACGGGTGGCGCGACCTCGTCGGGCCCCGTGGAGCCGGTGGGCCGTGCGGAACCGACGGGCCGCAGACCGTCGTGGGGCCACGGCGTCTCCGTGGACCGGGCGGGAGCGGTGAACCACCCGCCCTCCGCGGGTTCTTCGGCGGCGCGGTAGGCCGGCCCCGCCGTCGCCGCCCGTCCGGGGACGCGGTGGCCGCCCACCGTGTCGGGGGCGATGTCGGGGGCGTAGGCGCCACAACCCGGGCAGACCAGGGCGCCGTTCAGGTGCCGGCGACACGTGGAGCAGTAGTCCATCCGCTGTCTTCCTGAGGTGTCGTACCGGGCGTCCACGCAGGCGCGGCCGGCCGGGTCCGGGCAGGGAACAGCCACGCTAGCCAGGCCCACGGCCCGCTGTGTGCAGCCCGTGTGCCGCTCCTGCGCACATTCTCGGCGTGCCCGGGGTGAAGGTCGTGAGCACGCGTGCCGCACCACCGCACACCGGACACACTGCTGAGCAACGTTCTGGGCCTGGCCGGACGCCGGCCCCGACGCCGCACGGAGTACCGCGTCGGCCGTCCAGCCCCACCCCCATGCCGCACGCCCATGCCGCACGCCCCGCCCGGAAGGCACCCCCACCTTGAAGCCCCGTACCACCGCTGCCGCCGCACGCCGTTGTGCCCTGCTGCTGACCGCTTCCCTCACGGCCCTCTCCCTCACCGCCTGCGGTGCGCTCGGATCGGGTGACGCCGACGACAGCCCGGACGCGCGCGTCGACCACGACATCACCGTGGGCCTGCTCCTGCCCGACCGGGACACGGCGCGGTTCGAGCAGTTCGACTACCCGCTCATCAAGGAGCGCATCGCCTCGCAGACCAACCAGCAGGGCGAGGTCCTCTACGCCAACGCCGACGGCAGCAAGGAGAAGCAGAGCGAGCAGTTCCGGCAGATGATCGGCCGGAAGGTCGACGTCATCCTCGTGGACGCGGTGGACGCGTCCGCCGTCGCGCCCGACGTGCGCGTGGCCAAGCGGGCGGGCATACCCGTCATCGCCTACGACCGGCTCGCCGAGGGCCCGATCGACGCGTACGTCTCGCACGACAACGAACTCGTCGGCGAGGTGCAGGGCCGCGCCCTGGTCAACGCGCTCGGTGAGAAGGCCGAGAACAAGAAGGTCGTCATGATGAACGGCGAGCCCGCCGACCCGAACACCGCGCTGTTCAAGAGGGGCGCGCTGGGCGAGCTGGACGGCGCGGTGGACATCGCCGCGTCGTACGACACCGAGAAGTGGCTGCCGGAGGTCGCGGCGGAGAACATGCGCAAGGCGATCAAGAAGGTCGGCGCGGGGAACGTCGCCGCCGTCTACTCCGCGAACGACGGCATGGCCGGCGCCGTCATCGAGGAGCTCCAGCAGGCGGGGCTCAGCGAACTGCCGCCGGTGACCGGGCAGGACGCGGACCTGGAGGCAGTGCGGCGGGTCGTCTCCGGCACCCAGTACATGACGGTGTACAAGTCGTTCCTGCTGGAGGCGACCGGGGCCGCGGACATGGCGGTGGCGAAGGTGCAGGACCGGGCGATCCAGTTCGACGCGCTCGCCCAGGACGACGTCGACAGCCGGTCGCAGAAGGACATCCCGGCGATGCTGGTGCCGGTGGTCGCCCTCACCCGGGAGAACATCGAGGACACGGTGATCGCGGACGGCGTCTACACCGTCAAGGACATCTGCACCCCGGCGCACGCGGACGACTGCGCGGAGATCGGGCTCACCGGCTGAGAGTGACGCGGGTCACGTCCGCCCGCCGATCAGTTCAGGTCCTCCCTCCGGTCTTCATGGGCGTAGGTGTCCGCGAGCGGAGAGAGGACCGGTCGTCATGAGCGCACAGGTGAAGGGCCCCGCCGGCTATTTCCCGTCCATCGAGAAGAAGTACGGCCGTCCCGTGGCCGAGTGGAAGGAGCTCGTCCGCTCCTCGCCGCTGACCCGGCACATGGAGCTGGTCGCCTGGCTCAAGACCGAGCACGGCCTGGGCCACGGGCACGCCAACGCCCTGGTCGCCCACACCCTCGCGGAGAAGGGCTGACCGCGCGGCGCGGCGGCGGGTGCGGTCCGCTGACCGCGCGGCGCCGCGGCGGGTGCGGCCGTGGGCGCGGGCGCCGGGCGTGAGGGCGGGCGTGAAGGCGGGCCCGGCAACCGGGCGTGAAGGTGGGCGCGGCGGCTGGGCGTGAGGGCGGGCGCGGCGGCCGGGTGCGGCCGTGGGCGCGGGCGCCGGATGTGAGGGCGGGCCGGGCGGCCGGGCGTGAGGGCGGGCGCGGGCGCCGGGGTCGTGCTTAGGATCACGGCATGTCTGCGCCCACGAGCGACGTGAACCGGTTCCTGGCCGCCAAGCCCCGTCTCGAGGCCATCGCCTACCGTCTCCTCGGCTCCGCGAGCGAGGCCGAGGACGCCGTGCAGGAGACGTATCTGCGCTGGCAGGGCGCGGACACCGGGCGGATCGAGGTGCCCGAGGCGTGGCTGACCAAGGTGCTCACCAACATCTGCCTCAACCAGCTCACCTCGGCGCGCGCCCGGCGCGAGACGTACGTGGGTCAGTGGCTGCCCGAGCCGCTGGTCGCCGGGGACCCCATGCTGGGGCCCGCCGACACCGCCGAGCAGCGGGAGTCGGTGTCGTACGCGATGCTCGTGCTGCTGGAGCGGCTGTCCCCGGACGAGCGCGCGGTGTACGTGCTCCGGGAGGCGTTCGGCTACGCACACAAGGAGATCGCCGGGATCCTCGACGTCAGCGAGGCCGCCAGTCAGCAGATCCTGCACCGGGCGAGGAAGCATGTGGCGCGGGGCAGGGCGCGCCGGGAGATCGACGAGGCCGAGGCGCGGCGGGTCGTCGAGGAGTTCCTCGCGGCCGCGACCAGCGGACGGACCGAGCCGCTGGTCGCGCTGCTCACGCGGGACGCCGTCGCGGTCGGCGACGGCGGCGGGAAGGTGCCGGCGCGCGCGAAGGCGTTCGAGGGTGTCAAGGCGGTGGCCACGTTCCTGCGGGGCCTGTTCACGCCGGGAGCCGGGAAGCGCGCCGTGGCGGGCGGGTCGCCCGAGCTGTACGCGACGACCGCGAACGGCGATCCGGCCGTCGTGGCGGTCGTCGACGGCCGGGTGATCGGCGTGATGTGCCTGGAGGTCGCGGAGGACGGCATCGCGGCGGTCCGCAGCCAGGTCAACCCCGACAAGCTGGAGCGTGTGGCGGAGCGGTGGGCCGCCGCCGACCACGGGGAGCCGCTGGTGAGGGCCGTCTACTGACCCCAGTGTCATGTGACGTAGGTCACATACGGGAGGTGTCAGGGATCGGCGGGCTGCCCGGTTCAAGGGGCGAACCAGTCGACGACAGGAGCCTGCCATGCAGCACCGCATCATCGTCCTCGGAGCCGGATACGCCGGAGCCTCCGCCGCCGGACGCCTGGCCAGGCGGCTGCACCGTGACGACGTCTCCCTCACCCTCGTCAACGCCGAGCCCGACTTCGTCGAGCGGGTCCGCAACCACGAGCTGGCCACCGGACGTGAGCTCCCGCACCGGCCGCTGGCCGACGTGCTCGCCGGGACCGGCGTCGACCTGAAAGTCGCCCGGGTCACCGCCGTCGACGTCGACCGCAAGGTCGTCGCCGTCACCGCCGACGGCGGCGCCGAGGAACTGGCGTACGACACGCTCGTCTACGCCCTCGGCAGCCGCTGGGACGACCACGGCGTCCCCGGCGCCGCCGAGCACGCCCACGAGATCGCCGGACGGGCCGGCGCGCTGCGGGTGCGTGAGCGGCTGGCGGCTCTCGCCGCCGGGCAGCCCGTGGTCGTGGTGGGCGGCGGCCTCACCGGCCTGGAGGCGGCCACCGAGATCGCCGAGTCGCGACCGGACCTGGAGGTCACCCTCGCCGCCCGCACCGGCCTCGGCGACTGGCTGTCGCCCAAGGGGCAGGGCCATCTGCGGGCGGTGTTCGACCGGCTCGGCATCACCGCGCGGGAGGACGCCGAGGTCATGGCCGTGGAGGACGGTGGTGTAGTCACCGCGGACGGGACGGTCCTGCCGTCCGCGCTCACCGTGTGGACCGCCGGCTTCGCCGTCCACCCCATCGCCCGCGCGACGACCCTGAAGGTCGGTGACACCGGTCAGATCGTGGTCGACGACACCATGCGCTCGGTCTCGCACCCGGACGTGTACGCCGTCGGCGACGCGGCGCTGGTGCAGGGGCCCGGCGACAAGCCGCTGCGGATGTCGTGCGCGACCGGAACACCCACCGCGTGGCAGGCCGCCGACGCGATCGCGGCCCGCCTGACCGGCGGCAAGCTGCCGCACGTGCCGCTGCGGTACTTCAACCAGTGCATCTCGCTCGGCCGCAAGGACGGACTCATCCAGTACGTCACCGCCGACGACCGTGCGAAGAGCGCCGCGCTGACCGGCCGCGTCGCGGCCCTCTACAAGGAGCTGGTCTGCAAGGGCGCGGCCTGGGGTGTCGCCCACCCGACCCTGGGCCTCCCCGGCCGCCGTCGCCGGGTCACCCACCCCGCCCCGGCGGGATCCGCGGCCCCGGCACCGGCCCCGGCACCGGAGTCGGCGGCCTGACTGCCCCTCACGGTCCGCACCTCACGGCCCGCCGCTCCGGCGGGCCGTGAGGTGTGCGGGCATCCGACCGGGGAACATGAACATGCCGACCCAGGCGCCGACGAGGAGTCCTTCCCCATGACCGGACACCCGGACCGCCCGCTCCTCCGCCGCCTCTACGGCGACGCCTTCGCCCTCGCCTACCTGGGCATCTGCGCCGCCCTCACGGTGTGGGCGTTCGCAGCGAGCGCGGGTGAGAACGAGGACGCGTCCCTGGCGGGCGTCATCCCGGTCCTCGCCACGGCCCCGGTCAGCATCGCCGCCCTGGCCCTCCCGGGTGGCCCGCCCGCCTTCGTCCTCGCCGTGGCGGCGGGAGCACTCGTCAACGCGGCGCTCATCGCCTGGTGCTCCCGCCGCCTGCGCGGCGGGAAGCGCTGACGCGGGAGGAGGCGAGGGCGCACCTGCCGAGGACGGCGCCGCGCTCGCCCCGCCGCTGTCGACAGGCACCGGGACGCGGGAGCCGCCGCGGCACGCGGTGCATGTCGGGCCCGGCGTCGGTCCGCCTGCGCCCACCTCGGCGCACGCACGGGCGTCCACGGGAAGGAGGGCCGTTGCCGATGCCTGCCCGACGAGGGGCTGGGCGCCGTGGCGGCACAGCGCGCGCACCCGGGGGCGGCAGCTGCCGCGCGCGAGGGACCCGCGGACCGGCGCCGGTCCCGACGGCCCGCCGGACACCTGGGAGCGACACGGCACCCCAGGCGTGCGGGAGACGCCGCTGCACATGGCGCGCGTGTGGACCGGAGCCGCGCGCAGGGCCTGCGCGCATCGCGGCGCACCCCACCCGCACCCGGGCGCTCGGGCACGCGGAGCGCAGGCGGAGGGGTCCCGTCCGCACCACATGGTGTGCGTGTGGATCGGAGCCGCGCGCACGGTCTGCGCGTACCGCATCCGCACCCGGGCGCACGGAGCGCAGGCGGAGGGGTCCTGTCCGCACCACATGGCGCACGTGTGGACCGGAGCCGCGCGCACGGTCTGCGCGCACCGCACCCGCACCCGGGCGCTCGGGCACGCGGAGCCCGGGCGGAGGGGCCCCGTCCGGACGGCTCGCTGTACTCCGCGCCCCGGCGCCCTCACCCCGCGCCCCGGGTGATCGCGCGGACGAGGTGACTCGGAAGCGCCCCTCACATCCCCGCCGTGTCGAACACGTCCACCGCCGCGAAGAGGTCATCCGGCGTCTTCTCGCCCAGGCGCTGTTCGGACCAGATCGTCTTGTCCTGGCGGCCGTGGCGTACGCCCCAGTGGGCGCTGAGGCGCATCACGATGTACAGGCCGCGTCCGCCCTCGTCGCCGGCGCGGGCGTGGCGGAGGTGAGGGCCCGCGCTGCTCGCGTCCGTCACCTCGGCGAGCAGGCGTCCCTCGTCGTGGATGAGGCGCAGCCGGACCGGGCCCTCGCCGTGCAGGATCGCGTTGGTGACGAGTTCGCTGACGATGATCTCGGTGGTGAAGGCGCAGTCGTCGAGACCCCAGGCGGCGAGCTGCTGGCCGACGAGCCGGCGGGCCGTGCCGACGACGGAGGCGTCCGCGGGCAGCGTCCAGTCGCCGATCCGGTCGGGCGGCAGGCACTCGGTGCGGGCGAGCAGCAGGACGGCGTCGTCGTGGCGCGAGGGTGCCATGCGGTAGACGGCGGTGTCGCACAGCTCTTGGAGCGGCCGCGACGGGGTGGCCAGCACGTGCTGCAGGCGGTGCACGGCGTCCGCGTCGCCGTCGCCGTCCTCCTCCGCTCCCAGCAGCCCGTTGGTGACGTGCGCGATGAGGCAGCCCGGCGGGAGCTGGGTGACCGCCGGGACGTACGCGGCGCCGCCCTCCGAGCCCAGTGGCGGGCCGAGCGGCACCTCCACGTGGATCGGCGAGCCGTCCGGATCGACCAGGACGGGGGCGGGGTGTCCGGCCCGCGTCATGGTGCACTGCCGGGAGACCGGGTCGTAGACGGTGACCGCGCAGGTCGCCAGGTAGGGGTGTGCCCCGCTGGAGTCGACGGCCGTGAGCTGCCCGGCGACCTCGTCCAGATGGGTCAGCACCTCGTCGGTCTCCAGGTCCTGCAGCGCCAGGGTGCGCAGCGCGACCCGCAGCTGCCCCATGGCGGCCGCGGCCTCGATGCCGTGACCGGCGACGTCCCCGACGACCAGCGCCACCCGGGTCCCGGACAGGGGGATGACGTCGAACCAGGCCCCGCCCGCGCTCTCCGGCAGATACACGTGCGCTGTCTCCACCGCCGACAGCCGCGGGGTCACGCCCGGCTGGAGCCGTCGCTGGAGGGTGGACGCCACGGCGTGCTCACGACGGTAGCTGCGCGCGTTGTCCAGGTGCACGGCCGCGGTGGCGGCGGCCTGCCGGGCCACGTCCAGGTCGGCGTCCTCGAAGGCGTCGACGCGGCCGCGGTACAGCGTCAGCAGCCCCAGCACGGTGTCCCGCGCGGTGAGCGGCGCGACGATCATGGAGTGGACCTTCCGCCCGAGCAGGGCGGCGAAGCCGTCCGGGTCCGTCGCCAGCCACGGGTCTTCCGGAGTGACCTGCACCAGCCGCGCCTGCGCGTCGCTGAGGGCCTGCGTGTACGGCGTGGGGTACGGGAAGGGACGGCTGTCGCCGGTGCGCCGGGACGGCTCGACGGAGTCGGGGGCGGCGAACGCGATGCGGCGCAGCGGCACGGACGTCGGCAGGGGACCGGACGGGGGCGCCGCCCCCGAGAGGTCGTCGTCCAGCAGGTCCACGGAGGCCGCGTCGGCGAAGTCCGGCACCAGCGCGTCGACCAGGGCGTCCGCCGTGGCCCGCACGTCGAGCGTGGCGCCGACGGTCCGGTGCACCGCGCTGAGCACGGCGAGGCGGTCCGCCGAGGCCTGCCGCTCGGTCACGTCCTCCACCACCCCCACCAGACCGGGCCCGCCGCGCAGCGGGAACAGGGACACCTCCACGGCGAGCGTCCGGCCCGGGTCGGACGGGGAACGGCCCCGCAGCAGCCGTCCGCGTACCGGCTCACCGGTCGTGAGCACCTCGTCGATCAGCAGCCCCAGCACCGGTTCCGTGTCGGGCGCGAAGTCCCGCACGTCGTGGCCGACGACGTCTTCGGACGGCAGGGCGCGCACGCCGCGCGCGGACGGGTTGTACCGGGTGACCTTGCGGTCGGCGTCGAGCACGAACAACCCCTGGGGTGAGCCGGCGAACAGCGCGTCCAGCACCGCGGCGTCGTCGACGGGACCGTCCGGCACGGCACACTCCCTTCGCGGGCCATTCCCCTTCCGGCCTTCTCACCTTCTCGCATCACCCGCGCGCGGCAACTCGGCCGGTCGGGTCACCGCGCCCGCAGCACCGGCACCGCCACGTCGTCACCGCGGTGCGCGCCGCGCCGTACGTCGTCGACGAGCGCGTCGGCGAGACCCTCCGCCTCCAGGTCACCGGCGCCGGCAGGCCGCGCGGCGAGCGCGTCGACGGGGTCCAGGAGGCCGGTGCCGGGCGCCTCGACCCCGTCGGTGGAGAGGACCGGCACGGAGCCGGGCGGCGGGTCGACGCGGGTGCACGGTGAACGACGTGGGCCGGCGGCCGAACACGGCGGCCCGGTGGAAAACTCCCCGGCGGGTGTCATCCGGCGGGCGGGGGTCCGGGGTTTGTACGGATGGAGAGGCGCCCTCCGTCCGACAGACCGCCTGGGCCCGCAAGGGCCCCGTGTTCCACGAGGAGTTGCCCGCATGAAGCGGACCCTGAAGTACCTGGCCGGTGCGGCCGTCACGGCCGCGGTGGCCGGCATGGCCACGATGTCGTACGCGGCGCCCCACGACACGGCCGGCCGGGCACCGCACTCCGCGACGGTGACGGCGGCCGCCCCGGCCGCCGCCCCCGCGGCCGCGGCGAAGCACGCCCCCACGCCTCGCATCGTCCAGCCGGGCGAGCGCGTCACCGGCGCGCCGGGCTTCGAGCTGTGGCTGACGCCCGAGGGCAAGCACTGGACCACGCCGGACATGCCGGAGGGCCAGTTCCGCAGCGTCGTCGACGGCAACGTCGACCTGAGCAGCCCCGGCGTCTCCGTCCAGTCCGAGGGCACCCCGGAGCGCGTCTACCTCTCCGGCCTGTACTACGGCGGCAAGGGCACGGCGTCCAGCGTCGAGCTCCGTACGGCCGCCGGAACCCTTCAGGGCGAGCTCATCGAGCTGCCCGGCCGTCCCGGGTGGGGCGTCTGGTACGCCGTCGCCGAGCCCGTACCGAACGACGGCTCCTGGAGCTTCGTCTCGAAGGTGACGGTCCGCAACACCAAGGGCAAGGTCTACGCCTCGATCTCGCTGCGCTGACCCCGCGGGCGGGGGACCGGCCGGTCCCCCGCCCCGGCCGACTCCCCCATACCCGACGCAGAGGAACCTGTCCGTGCCGCACGAGACGTCCGCCGCCATGCCGGAACACCCCGACTTCGCCGCCTACGCGGGCGCGGCCTGGGCCCGTCTGGTGCGGACCGCCCTCCTGCTCACCGGGGACTTCCACGAGGCCGAGGATCTCGTGCAGACCACGCTGGCCAAGGTGTACGCCCGCTGGGGACGCCTCCCGCCGGACGACGTCGACTTCTACGTCCGGCGCTCCCTGGTCAACAACAACATCAGCCGGACCCGCAGACGCCGGGTCACGCATCTGCTGATGCCGTTCCTGCCGGAGCGGGTGCACCAGTCCGACCAGGGTCACGCCGAGTCCGTCGAGTCCCGCGCCGCGATCACTGAGGCGCTCGGCTCGCTGTCCACCCGGCAGCGGACGGTGCTGGTGCTGCGGTACTGGGAGGACCTGCCGGAGACCGCCATCGCCGAGGTGCTCAACTGCTCGCCCGGCACGGTCAAGACGCACGCGCGGCGCGGTCTCGAGGCCCTGCGCTCCCATCCCGCGTTCGCCGCCGCCGAGCGCCCGCACCCCCTTCCCGGAGCCCGCCCATGAATCACCTCGACCCCGGAGCGGAACGGGACGCCGAGCCCGCCGAGACCGGACGCCTGCGCGAGGCCCTGGCCGCCGCCGCGTACGACGTCACCCCGTCCCGGGTGCCGCTGGCCGCAGTGGAACGCCGCGGCCGGATGATCCGCCGCAGGCGCCGTACGACCGTGCTCGGCGCGGGCTGCGCCGTGCTCCTGGCGCCGCTTGCCTTCGTCACGCTGCACGGCCCGGACGACGGCGACCGGGTGACGCGCCCGGCCGCCACGGTGTCCGCCTCGCCCGCGCCGTCCGCCTCACCGACCGTGTCCGCGCCGACGCCGCGCATCGTCGAACCGGGCGAGCGGGTGACGGCGGCGCCGGGGTTCGTGCTGTGGCTGACGGAGGAGGGGAAGCACTGGACGACGCCGGACGTCCCGGAGGAGGACCAGTTCCGAAGCGTGGTGGACGGCAACATCGACAGGACGAGGCCCGGAGTCTCGTTGCAGATCGAGGGGACGGACGGCAGGGTGCTGGCCTCGGGCGTCTACTACGGCGGTGAGGGGACGGCGTCGGTCGTCGAGGTCGCGTCGGAGGACGGCCCGGTGCGCGGCAAGCTGCTGGAGTTGCCCGGCCGGCCGGGGTGGGGCGTCTGGTACGCCGTCACCCACTCGGGTGTCGAGGCGCCGGTCACCGTCCGCGACACGGAAGGCCGCGTCTACGCCACGCTTCCCTGACGGGGGAACGGGGGAACGGGGGAACGGGGGAACGGGGGAACGGGGGAACGGGGGAACGGGGGAACGGGGGAACGGGGGAACGGGGGAACGGGGGAGGGCGGCCACGACACCCCCCAGCCGGTGTCGTGGCCGCCCGTTTCCCTGCTGGCCCACGCGCCTACTTGCTGACGGCGAACCGCATCAGGGCGTGCTCGTCACCCTGCTTGATCTTGCCGGTCTCGTTGATCACCTGGAGCTTCCAGCTGTTGCCGACCTTCACGGCCTTGGCGACGGCGCAGCCGTTGTCCTGGCTGAGCATGCTCGGCCAGATGTCGGCGACCTGCTGGCTGCTGCCGCCGGTGGAGTCGTAGACCTTGAAGCTGATGTTGCGGGCCTTCTGGAAGGAGCTGCCCTTCTTGTAGGCGGCCGCGACGAACACGATCGCGGTGATCGCGCCGGGCAGGCGGGAGAACTCGACGGTCACCGTCTCGTCGTCGCCGTCACCGTGACCGGTCTGGTTGTCGCCGCTGTGCAGGAGGGAGCCGTTGCCCATCGGGTCGAGCGAGTCCAGGCCGGCCAGCCGCACCGGGTCGCTGCCGGACATGGCGATGGCGATCAGGTCGAGGTCCGTACCGGTCTTGCGGCGCAGCTTGCCGAGCACTCCGCCGCTGGCTCCGGCGGTCGGGTCCCAGGAGACGCCGATGGAGAGGTGCGTGACCCCGTCCAGGTCCGCGGGGCCGTCTTCCTTGGTCAGCGTGATCATGAACGAGCCATCCTTCGTCGACGGGTGTACGGCCCTGAGTCTGCCTGGCGCCGCTCCATCCTGAACAGGCGGGTCTGCCCTGAAACGCGATTGTTGCGGACGGTCAACGCACCGGGAAGCCGAAGGAGCGGCCCTCCTCCTTCAGCCAGGGCAGCACGCGGCGCAGCGCCTCGACGGTCTGCGCGCGGTCGCCTCCGGCGTCGTGGAAGAGGATCGTCGGGCCGTTGGGCAGCTCCCGCCGTACGGTCTCGACGATGGAGTCCGCGCCCGGCTGCTCGAAGTCCTTGGTGTCGACGTTCCAGCCCAGCGGGCGCATGCCGCGGGAGGCGGCGACGGCGCGGCTGTGCGGGGTGAACGCACCGCCGGGCGCGCGGTAGTAGAGGGGACGGACGCCGCCGGACGCCTCGGTGATCATGCGCTCGGCGTCGAGGATCTCCTTCGACTGGTACGCCTCGGACTTCCGGTCCATGGCGGTGTCGTGGGAGACGGAGTGGTCGCACAGCACGTGCCCGTCCGCGACGATCTCCTTGACCAGGTCGGGATGGGCCTGCGCCTGGATGCCGGTGAGGCAGAAGGTGGCCTTCACGCCCTCCTCGCGCAGCAGCTCCAGCACCTGGGGCGTCCAGCGCGGGTCGGGGCCGTCGTCGATGGTGATGTTGACGCCGCGCGGGCCCGCGTCGGAGGCGTGCGCGATCGTGGAGGAGACCCGCTTCACGGCGGCGGGCTTCGCGGACGCGCCGGCCTCCGGGGTGCCGTTCACGACGTCGGCCTGGGCGGTGTACACCGAGGCGCCGACGGCGAGCATCGTCACCCCGAGCGCGGCCCCGACCACCTTGCCGTACCAGCTCCGTCCACCGCCGTGCCGCGCCATGTCCCGCCCCGCTTTCCTGCTGTCGCTCGTCGCCCGCGTCCCGGACTTCTCCGGGAACCACTGGGCAGGACGGGACACGGACGTCCCCGGATGCGTCCGTTACGGATCACGGACACATCCGGGGACGTTCGCGGACAGAAGGGGGGCCTCGCACGGACCGGGGGCCCGGTCACCGTGGTGACCGGGCCCCCGGGGGGTGGTGCGGTGGCGCGGTGCGGCGCGTCACCAGCGGTACCAGCGGCCGCGACCACCGCCCGCGTTCGTGGAGCGCATGACGAAGCCGAGCAGCCAGATCACGAGGACCGCGATGGCGATCCACCACAGGACCTTCACGGCGAAGCCGGCGCCGAAAAGGATCAGGGCGAGAAGCAGAACGAGCAGCAAGGGAACCATAGTTATCGACCTCCTGCCGCTCCGTTTGCCCTCGACCCGCAGCCACACACCTCTCCGTCGCCTTGTTTGTGAAGGAGAAGTGGGGGCACCCGTCAGCTCACGACACAGTGCCCGAACGCTACGAGGAGGCATGTCCCGTGAGTGCCGGTGAGAAGGCCAAGGCGAAGACCGAGCAGGCGAAGGGCAAGGCCCAGGAGGCCCTGGGACGCGCCGCCGGGGACGAGCGCATGGAGTCGGAGGGCCAGGCCACGAAGAGCAAGGGTGACGCCCGGGAGGCCAAGGAGAAGACGAAGGACGCGTTCAAGCACTGACCCGCTTGGCGCGCGCCCGTGTGGGGCCGCCCCGGTTGTGCAGCGGGGCGGCCCCACACGGGCGCGCGTTGTTTCAGGTACCCCGGGTGGCGAGGCTGGGCGGTGGAGGCCGTAGGTGGTGCCGAGGACGACGTCGGCGGCGGCCCGGAGGGCGATGACGAGCCCGACGCCGACGCCGACGCCGACGCCGACGCCGGTCGCCGCGTCGCTCGCGGAGTCGCGGAGGTCCAGGTCGTGACCAGCGCGCCCGCGGCACTGCTCGGGGTGCCCCCGGGACGGCTCAGTGCGGCGGCGGCAGTGGGTGCAGGGCGTTGCCGGCCGAGCAGCCGCCTTCGCCGGGCATGCGTTGGACGCGGGGAGGCATCCAGACGTCCGTCTCGCCGGGGCCGACGACGGCCAGGACGCAGTCCGTGGGGGAGTAGCCGTCGGACGGCGGGGACAGCAGGATGCCGACGCGGCCGTCCTCCGTCCGCACCTCTGTCGTGATCGCCGGGTCCATGTCCAGTGAGGCGAGGACGCGGCGCACCTCGGCCTCGTCCACGCGGCCGCCCTCCGGGACGCGCGGCAGGTGCGAGCCGACCGCGTCGAATGGCACCTGGGGCGGTTCCGGCGGCGGGGCGAAGCGGAGGGGCGGGCCCTCGGGGCAGTCGGCCTCCCGGGCCTCCTCGCCCCACTCCACGCTCGGCGACACCCGTAGGGAGAAGCACCGCCGCACGGTGATCGTCTGCGGGTCGAGGCCCGACTCGAGCGCCGAACCGGTGGTGCGGACGATCAGCTCGACACCCTCCCCTTCGTGCGTTTCGGCGCCCGTGACCCGCAGCACCTCCACCCCGTCCATGGCCGACGCCGCGTACCCCACTTCGTCGGCCGTGCGCGGCCGTTGGCTGTCCAGGCGCTTGCCGACGTCCGTGGCCTCCGCGCGTGCGACGCCGGCCGCCTTCTCGTCGCCCGACTCGATCAGTCCGCACGCCGTGAGAGCCAGCAACACCGGTGTGAGCAGCAGGAGTCGACGCATACGCCCACCCTGCGCCGCACCCGGCGCGGCGCGCATCCGTACGGGTACTCAGATTCCACGGCGGAGGTGGGCCGGTCGGGGCCGCCCCGACGAGGGCAGGGCGTCACGCGGCCGGTCCGGTGACGAGGCGGCCGTCCTCGTCGTACGGCCAGGCGTTGGCCACGCAGCCGTGGAGGCCCTTGATCTGCTGCATCATCACGGGCGCGAGCCGCCCCTCTCCGCCGCAGGTCATGTGGGAGTGGCCGAGGAAGTGGCCCATCTCGTGGTTGATGATCAGCGCGCGGTAGTCGTGGATCGGCCCGTCGAAGGTGGGGGAGCCCTCGACCCAGCGCCGGAGGTTCACCACCACCCCGTCCGGCACCTCGCAGTTGTACTCGCCCCCGGTGTCCTGCCCGATGCCCTCCCAGCACAGGGCGTCCGCCGTGGCGGGGGTGGCGATCTTGATCGAGAGGTCGTGCGGGGCGCCCGCGCCCACCAGCCGGAACGCGTTGTCCGGGTCGTGGGTCCAGCCGCGCGGGGCGGCAAGGATCCCGGCGATCTCGTCGGCCGCCTCCGACGGCGAGACGTCCAGCCCCTCCTCGACCTCCACGACGTACCGCAGCGGCCGGGACCCCTCGCCCACCGTCTCCCCGCCCGACCGCGCGGTGACGAACGTCCCGCTGCCCTGCTCCGGCACCTCGGTCGTGGTCCGGGTCGGGGAGGGGGAGGGCGTAGTGCGGGCGGGGGGCGGTGACGGAGGAGAGGCAGGCGTGGTGGTGGCCCGCGAGGGCCGTGCGTCCGGAGCACCCTGCCGTGCGTCGCCCCCGTTCCACAGCCCGTCCCGCAGGAAGGCACCCGCGCCCAACAGCGCCACCGCGAGCAGCACGGTCAGCAGCACACGCCCCCGTCGGCGGGGGCGTACGCGGCGGCGGGAGGACGGCCGTCGCCCGCCGGTGCGGCGAGCGGCCGCGCTTCTGCCGGTGGGGGGTGCGGATGACCTCTCACGCACCGAATCTCGTGCTGAACGCATGGCAGGTCAATCTGGTCGTCCCAGTTGATCGCCCTGAGCCCGCGAGATCACGGAACGGTAACGGCGGTCCGTTGTCCGGGATCCAGGGCGTCCGCGTCTCCTGCTCACCCCGCCCTGCTTACACTGCCGCAATGCCACGGATCCTGATCGTCGAGGACGACTCCATCGTGCGACAGGCCGTGCGTCTGGGCCTGCGGCACCAGGGGCACGAGGTCGTCGCGGTGGAGACGGGCGAGGAGGGGCTGGAGCAGCTCCGCGCCGTCCGTCCCGACGTCGTCGTGCTCGACCTGATGCTGCCCGGCATGTCCGGCCTGGACGTGTGCCGCCGGATCAGGGAGCGCGACCAGGTGCCGGTCATCATGGTCACGGCACGGGGCGACGACATCGATGTCGTCCTCGGCCTGGAGACGGGGGCGGACGACTACGTGGTGAAGCCCGTGCAGGCGCGGGTCCTCGACGCGCGTATACGCGCCGTCCTGCGCAGACAGGACGCCTCCCCGCCGGACGGCGCCCGGCCCCGGCCGGAGACGCACGGCGACCTCGTCGTCGACCGCGCCGGGCTGGAGGTGACCCACCGGGGCGAGCCCGTCACCCTCGCCCCCTCCGAACTGCGCCTGCTGCTCACCCTGTCCGCGTCCCCGGGCCAGGTGTTCAGCCGCCAGCAACTGCTGGAAGCGGTCTGGGAGCACGGCTACCACGGCGACATACGCCTCGTGGACGCCTGCGTGAAGCGCCTGCGCAACAAGCTCGGCGAGGGCAAGGACCCGCGCTACGTGCAGACCGTCCGCGGCTTCGGCTACCGCTTCGGCGCCGGCCGCGCGTGAGGGTCGACCCGTCCGCGGAGCCGCGGAACGCCCTGGAGCAGGGGAACACCCCGGAGCCGCGGAACACCCCGCATGCGCGGAACACTTCAGACCCGGGCCCGGACCCGGGCCTGGCGCCGCTCGCCGGCCCCCGCCGCCTCCTCCGCGCGGTGGTGTCCCGCATCCCGCTCCCCCTGCGCGGCCTGCGCTCCCGCCTCCTGATCTCCTTCGTCCTGGTCGCCATGGCCAGCTCCCTCGGCACCGGCGCCCTCGCCTTCCGAGAGGCGCGCACGGGAGTCCTCCAGCAGAGCCAGGACTCCGTCATCAACCGCTTCCGCGCGAGCGTCGAGGCCGTCGCGCCCGCCGTCCCGCACGCCCCCGCCGCCTCGGACCTGCAGTGGACGGTCAACCAGATCATCCACGACAACCGGCTGTCGGGCTGGCGGGTCATGGCCACCTACGGCGACCGCCGCGCGTACGCCCCCACGCCCCGCTTCACCCAGCCCAGCCCCGAGATGCTGCGCTCCGTGCGGACGCGGCGCGCGGCGGTGTTCCAGCGGGTGAACGTCGACGGCAGCCCGCGTCTCCTCGTCGGTATGCCCATGACGTACACGGCGGACGAAGACCAGGTGCAGCGGCTCTCCGGGGTGGTCATGTACCTGGAGGTGCCGCAGACCGCGGAGGAGGGGTACGTCGAGGCGATGGTCAGCGGCATCGAACGGGCGACCCTGGTGGCGCTGTGTCTCGCCGTCGTCCTGGCGCTGCTGGCCGCGAGCGGCGTACTGCGCCCCGTACGGGCCCTGCGCGGGGCGACGCGCAAGATGGCCGCGGGCCGGCTCGACGTACGGCTCCAGGTGACCGGCTCCGACGAACTGGCCGACCTCTCCCGCTCGTTCAACGAGACGGCCGCCGAACTGGAGCGGACGGTGGCGGAGCTGCGGCGCCTGGAGGCGCGCGGCCGCCGTTTCGTGGCGGACGTCTCCCACGAACTGCGTACCCCGCTGGCGGCGATGACGGCCGTCACCGACGTGCTGGACCAGCGGGTGGAGGGCGAGACGGGTGAGGCGCTGCGGCTCGTCAGCGAGGGCACGCAGCGGCTGAGCGTGCTGGTCGAGGACCTGATGGAGATCTCCCGCTTCGACGCAGGCGCGGCGCGGCTCAACCGCGACGACATCGACCTCGCCGAGTCCGTCCGGCGCACGGTCGCCTCCCGCTGGCGCCCGGAGGAGGTCGAACTGCGGCTGCCCGCCCCGGGCGAGCTCCGCGCCCGCGTCGACCCGCGCCGGCTCGACGTGGTGACCGCCAACCTGGTCGGCAACGCCCTGCGCCACGGCGAACCGCCGGTCCGGGTGACCCTGCGAGGGCGGGAGGACAGGGCCGTCCTCGAGGTGACCGACAACGGCCCGGGCATCGCGGAGGAGGTGCTGCCGCACATCTTCGAGCGGTTCTACAAGGCGAGCACCTCACGGACGAGGAGCGGGAACGGCAGCGGGGACGGGGACAGCAGCGGCCTCGGCCTGGCCATCACAGCGGAGAACGTCCGCCTCCACGGCGGCCGTATCCACGCGGCGAACCACCCGGGCGGCGGGGCGGTCTTCACGGTGGAGCTGCCGCTGGACCTGGACGACGAGGGAGGTGCGGAGTGAGACGGGGAGTGGGGCGGGGAGAGGGACGCGGGGCGAAGCTGTTCGTGGCCCTCATGGGGCTCACGGCGCTGACTGGGTGCGGAGTCCCGACGTCCGACGTCATCGAGGCGGGCGCCCCGGCGACCGGGATGCCGGGGCCGGCCCCGGCGGAGGAACCGGCGGCGCCGGCCACCGTCCCGCTCTTCTTCCTCACGGACGGCGAGCTGACGGCGTACCCCCGCCCGGCGACGGACGCGGCCGACCTGACCTCGGTGGTCCGCCTCCTCCTCGAAGGCCCGAACGAGAAGGAGGAGGCGATGTCGGCGACGACGGACCTCCCGCGCCTGTCGGGCGCCCCGTCGGTGACGGTGACCGACGGCTTCACGATCGCGGTGACCCTCCCGGACACTCCCACGCCGGTGACCCGCGAGGCCCTCCTCCAGCTGACCTGCACGGTCCGCTACGCCTCCCCACCGTCCCCCACGGTGGTCCCCCATCCGTCGGACACCCCCGAGGAAGCGGCCCGCCCCGTCCCCACCCTCCAGGTCACGGGCACGTCCTGGACGATGACGTCCCCGACCTCGGCCTGCCGGACGGAACCGTCGGCCGAGGCCGGGAGGCGGTGAGCCGTTCCACGGGGGCGGCTGACCGGCGACTCGAACCCGTGCGGCCCGTGGCGCGGCGGCGCTCAGCCGACTGCTCGTTCCGGGACGGCAGTTGCAGGGCAGTCAGGAGCGCCTGAGGACTTCCTCAGTGGCCGACTGTCACAACTTCTTCACACTGACATCATCGTATGAACACCTTATGTAGGCTCCGGATGCTCCATTCGCACCACTGAGGGGGGAACCTCATGATCATCCGGCGCACCGTTTCCGCTGCCGCCACCGCCGCCGCCGTGGCCGCGCTCGCCCTCACCGCGGCGATACCGGCGCACGCGGCCGAGTACTCCTCGGCGCTCAAGATCAAGGGTGTGCAGTACGACGCCCCCGGGCGGGACTCCAACAAGTGCTCCGGCGGGAACACGAAGAACGAGTACCTGACGATCAAGAACTACTCGAAGAAGTCGAAGGTGAACCTGAAGGGCTACAAGGTCAGGGACAAGGCCGGCAACACCTTCGTCTTCAAGTCGAACCACATCCTGGAGCCGGGCGACTACGTCCACCTGCGCGGCGGCCGGGGCACCGACTCGGACGGCAAGAACGTCGTGTACCGCCAGAACTGCAACTTCATGTGGAACAACGACAAGGACACGATCTACTTCTACAAGCCGGGCGGCACGCCGGCCGACATCCACGCCTACACCAAGAAGGCGCACGACAAGGACGGCAACGGCTACATCAAGTACCACGGCTGACGGCGCGTCCGCCTCGGCGCGGAAGGGTCCGGGGTCGTCGCCCCGGACCCTTCCGCTGTGCCGGCCAAGGCGCGCCCGAGCGCCCCGCCCTCCCTCCGCCCGCGCCTGACCGACGCGACCCCCGCGCGACGCGACCGCCCCCGCCGCCAGCGCCCCTCCCCCCCCCACGAGCACCACCAACGCCGGCCAGGCGTATGCCGTCTGCGTCAGCGTCCCCGCCCGGGACGGACATCAGCAGACCGGCCGGCGAGCCGAGCTGGGTGAAGACGAGGACCGGCAGCGCCGGCGGCAGCAGCCGCACCGCGCGCGAGCCGGCTGGCGAAGCGTGTGTCCGCGGTCTCGTCGAGGGCCGGGGTTTCCGGCACCTGGCCGTCAGTCAACGCCTGAAGATTGACGGAGGCCGGCCTGCCGAGCCTTGGGCGCCGCGGTACCCGGGCCTGGTTCACGGTGGACCACGACGGACTGAACGAGGTCCGCGCGATCCTGGAGGCGGCGGTCGGCAGCGCGGTGCCGGGGGCCGATGACGAGTACTTCGCGGACGTCCGTCGCCGTGTTCATGACTGCGGCTGCGGCGCGATCTCCTTGATCAGGTCCTCGACCAGCACCCTGATCTCGTCGCGGATCGGGCGGACGGCCTCGACGCCCTGGCCGGCCGGGTCGTCCAGCTGCCAGTCCAGATACCGCTTGCCCGGGAAGACCGGGCAGGTGTCGCCGCAGCCCATGGTGATGCAGACGTCGGACTCCCTGACCGCGTCCACGGTCAGCAACTTCGGCACCTCGGCGGAGATGTCGACGCCGACCTCGCGCATCGCCTCTACGGCGGCCGGGTTGACGTTGGCGCCCGGGTCCGAGCCGGCGGAACGGACCTCGACGCGGTCCCCGGCCAGGTGGGTCAGCCACGCGGCGGCCATCTGCGAGCGGCCGGCGTTGTGGACACAGACGAACAGCACGGAGGGCTTGTCGGACATCAGGAGGTCTCTCTCGTCTCGCTTGTCTCGCGACGGCATCAAACACCGATGAGGCCGACGCCCGGTGATGTCAGTCACCACTGATGTGACAGTATCAGCGCATGATGATGTCAGTCGACACTGACCTGATCCGGGTTCTGGCGGACCCGCTCAGGCTGCGCATCGTGACCCTGCTCGCCCAAGAGACGCTGTGCACCACCCACCTCGTGGAGGAGACGGGAGCCCGGCAGACCAACCTCTCCAACCACCTCAGGGTGCTGCGCGAGGTCGGTGTCGTCGAGACGGAGCCGTGCGGCCGCTACACGTACTACAGGCTCCGTCCGGACGTCATCGCCTCGCTCGCCGGCCAGTTCGCCGAGCTGGCCGAGTCCGCCCGCACCGCCGCCGAGAACAAGAGGGCCTGTCCGTGACCCGCACCGACGCACCCGCGACGACCGCCGGGGAGTCCTCCGTCGTCGCGAAGCTGTCGACGCTCGACCGCTTCCTCGCCGTCTGGATCCTCATCGCCATGGCGGTGGGCCTCGGCCTGGGCCGAGCCGTCCCCGCGCTGGACGACGCCCTCGCCAAGGTCGAGATCGGCGGCATCTCCCTGCCGATCGCCGTCGGCCTGCTGATCATGATGTATCCGGTGCTGGCCAAGGTCCGTTACGACAGGCTCGACGCCGTCACCGGCGACCGCAGGCTCATGGCCTCGTCGCTGGTGACCAACTGGATCGTCGGCCCGGCGGTGATGTTCGCGCTCGCGTGGATCTTCCTGCCCGACCTGCCCGAGTACCGCACCGGTCTGATCATCGTCGGACTGGCCCGCTGCATCGCCATGGTCATCATCTGGAACGACCTCGCCTGCGGCGACCGTGAGGCGGCGGCCGTCCTGGTCGCGCTGAACTCGGTCTTCCAGGTGCTGGCTTTCGGCCTGCTCGGCTGGTTCTACCTCGACCTGCTGCCCGGCTGGCTCGGCCTGGGCGACGGCGAACACCTGGACATCTCCATGTGGAAGATCGCCCTGAACGTCGTCATCTTCCTCGGCGTCCCGTTGCTGGCCGGCTTCCTCACCCGCCGCATCGGCGAGAGGAAGCTGGGCCGCGAGACGTACGAGTCCGGCTTCCTGCCGAAGATCGGCCCCTGGGCGCTCTACGGCCTCCTCTTCACGATCGTCGTCCTCTTCGCCCTGCAGGGCGGGACCATCACCTCCCAGCCCTTCGACGTCGCCCGCATCGCGCTGCCGCTGCTGGTGTACTTCGCCGTGATGTGGGCCGGGACCTTCTTGCTGGGCAAGGCGATCGGCCTCGCCTACGACCGGACGGCCACCCTCGCCTTCACGGCCGCCGGCAACAACTTCGAGCTGGCCATCGCCGTCGCCATCGCCACCTTCGGCGTCAGCTCCGGCCAGGCCCTCTCCGGCGTCGTGGGACCGCTCATCGAGGTGCCCGTCCTGATCGGCCTGGTCCACGTGTCCCTGGCCTGGCGCAAGAAGTTCAATTCGCCCGCCCTGACCACTGAGCGCCCTGACCGCTGAGCGCCCTGCCTGGACTGCCGCGTCCGGGGAGCGTGGACGAGCCACGTCTGCGCGCCCCCGCGGCCACGGCGACTGGACCGGCGCCGCCTCCGCGACTCTCGTCGGCGTCGGACGACCGGCCCATGACGGGGCCCGCGCTGCCGCCGAACTCCCCGGCGCGGCACAGTGATCCGCGTGCGAACAGGCGCGAGGGCGCGGGCGCGGCGGTGAGGGGCGTGACCGAGCGGGCTACCGGACGGCGAGCAGTTGTCCCATCGCGGCCACCACCGACGGTTCGACCCGGTAGTAGACCCAGGTGCCGCGCCGCTCGGAGGTGAGCAGGCCGGCCTCCTTGAGCTTCTTGAGGTGGTGGGAGACGGTCGGCTGGGAGACGCCGACGTCGGAGATGTCGCACACGCAGGCCTCACCGCCCTCGTGGGAGGCGACGGCCGAGAAGAGGCGCAGCCGTACCGGGTCCCCGAGCGCCTTGAACATGCGCGCCGTCCGCTCGGCCTCCTCGGCGGTGAAGGGGCGCTCACTCAACGGCGGGCAGCACGGCGCCACGGCGTCGGGGCCCTCAGGTTCCAGAAGCGGTAGCGCCTTGACGTTCGACATACGTCTATGTTGACACACGTCGAACCAGGGTGCCCAGGGTCGGCGGGTGTGGAATCGGTAGGCGAGACGGCCGACGATGCGGCTGGCGCCTCCGATCGCTGCGGCGTCCGCGTACTGCATGGCCGCACCCTCCCGACTTCGATGCATGTCTATCTTGACGCTCATCGAAACAAGTGTCATGCTGGCGGCACAAGCTATCGACGAACATCGAAGTAAGGAGCCGGGAGATGGCGGCCGCCTCGAACCGGAGCGTCTTCACCCGCTCCGCCGCCCGCCGGATGGCCGGCGTCCACTTCTGCGACAGCTGCGCCCAGGTGTGCGACAGCGCCCGCCGGGCCCGGACTCAGCGCCGCAGCGCACAGCGTGCGTCGGCACCGCACGCCCCCCTCCGCTGAGCCGCCCCCGTTCCGACTCCCCCGAGCGACGAACCGAAGGAAGCACCGTCATGGAGAAGCAGAACCTGCCCGTCGTGGTGGTCGGAGCCGGCCCGGTCGGGCTGGCCGCCGCCGCGCACCTCGTGGAGCGCGGTATCGAGCCGCTGGTGCTGGAGGCCGGCGCGTCGGCCGCGACGGCCGTACAGGACTGGGCGCACGTCCGCCTGTTCTCCCCCTGGGCCGAGGTCACCGACCCCGCCGCCGAGAAGCTGCTGGCCCCGACCGGCTGGACGCGCCCCGACGGGACGACGTACCCGACCGGCGGCGACTGGACCGGGCAGTACCTCCAGCCGCTCGCCGACGCCCTCGGCGACAAGGTCCGCTACGGGGCCACCGTCACCGGCGTGGCCCGGGCCGGCCGCGACCGGATCGTCGACTCCGGCCGCGAGGAGCAGCCCTTCACCGTGCACATCCGGACCGCGGACGGCGGCGAGGAGCGGATCACCGCCCGCGCCGTCATCGACGCCTCCGGCACCTGGTCCACCCCCGGCCCGATGGGCGCGAACGGCCTGCCCGCCCTGGGGGAGAGGACGGCGGCCGACCGCATCTCCTACCGCGTCCCGGACCTCAGGGACCCGGCGGTCCGGGCCCGCCACGCCGGCAGGCGCACGGCGGTCGTCGGCTCCGGCGCCTCCGCCTTCACCGCGCTCGCCCTGCTGGCCGACCTGGCGAAGGAGGAGCCGGGCACGCACGCGCTCTGGGTCCTGCGCCGGGGCATCGGCGAGGCCACGTACGGCGGTGGTGAGGCCGACCAGCTCCCGGCCCGGGGGGCACTCGGCCTGCGGGCCAAGGCCGCCGTCGAGGACGGACACGCGAGTGCCGTCACCGGTTTTCGCACCGAGGCGGTCGAACGGGACGACGAGCGGCTGGTCCTGGTCGCCGAGGACGGCCGGCGCCTGGAGCCGGTCGACGAGGTCATCGTCCTGACCGGCTTCCGCCCCGACCTCTCCTTCCTCTCCGAGCTCCGCCTGGCGCTCGACGAGCGCCTTGAGGCCCCGACCGCGCTGGCCCCGTTGATCGACCCGAACGTCCACTCCTGCGGCACGGTCTACCCGCACGGCGTGAAGGAGCTGTCCCACCCGGAGCAGGGCGTGTACCTGGTCGGCATGAAGTCCTACGGCCGCGCCCCCACCTTCCTCGCCCTGACCGGATACGAGCAGGTCCGCTCCGTCACCGCCGCCCTGGCCGGCGACCACGAGGCCGCCGAGCGCGTCGAGCTGACCCTGCCGGAGACCGGTGTGTGCGGCGGCGCCGGCCTGTTCGACGAGCCCGGCACCGCGCAGGGCGACGAGGGCGGCGGCTGCTGCGCTGCCCCGGCCACGCTGCGGATCGGCACCGGCGCCCCGGCCGCCTCCGGCGGCTGCTGACACACCACTCCCTCAAGGAGGTTCACCATGTCCCGCGTGCAACTCGCCCTACGGGTCCCGGATCTCTCCGCTTCCCTCGCCTTCTACACCAAGCTCTTCGGAGTCGAGCCCGCCAAACTGCGCGACGGCTACGCCAACTTCGCCATCGCCGAACCCCCGCTCAAGCTCGTTCTGATCGAGGGAGAGCCGGGCACGCCGACGCGTATGGATCACCTCGGGGTCGAGGTCGACAGCACGGAAGCCGTCCACGCGGCCACCACCCGGCTGAGCGAAGCGGGACTGGCGACGGCCGAGGAGAACGACACGGCCTGTTGCTACGCCCTCCAGGACAAGGTCTGGGTCCACGGCCCCGGCCAGGAACCCTGGGAGGTCTACGTGGTCAAGGCCGACGCCGGCACCCTGACCAAGCGGAGCGCCGGCCCTGCCGACGCCGACACCGATGCCGGTGACGGGGAACCGGCCGCCGCCGGCTGCTGCTGACCCGCCGACGGCCGACCCGCACACCAGTGAGGCCGTGACCGGAACAGGGGACCGGTCACGGCCTCGCGCCGCCCCGCCCGCCCTGTGCGTACCGGCGTCTTCTCCACAGCCCTGTCGTGTCGGCGGTCGCAGGCATGCGCGTCGGCACGCGAGCGTCCCTGACTCGACGGCGGCCTGAAGCTGGAACACGCGGGCGTAGGCTCTTCGGGATGCGGATAGGGGAGTTGTCCAAGCGCACGGGCGTGAGTCCGCGCTCACTTCGGTACTACGAGGAGCAGGGCCTCCTGACCAGCTCACGCTCCGACGCGGGGCAGCGTCACTTCTCCGGTACCGCGGTCCAGCGCGTCTCCCTGATCCGGCAGCTGTTCGACGCGGGTATGTCCAGCAGGGTGATCGCGACTGTGCTGCCGTGTGTGGACGTTCCGGGTGACCTGGGTGTCGCCGAGGAGACGTTCACGGCGATGATGCGCGAGCGCGACCGGATCGACGCCGACATCGCGCACCTGGTCGAGACCCGGGAGGCACTCGACGTGCTGATCAGGGCCAACAGCCGACACCGGGCGGAGCTGTCCACGGCCCCGGAAGCGGTGGCACAGGCGACCTGATGCTGTGATCTGCGTCTCAGCCGGTTGCCCCTCACATCAATGTCAGAGGTGAGGATGGCGACAAGGCCCGGAATCACCGGGCCGGTCGTACGAGAGGCGGCGGAAGATGGGGCAGGCGTGGGGTTTCGGCAGGTATGGCGGGCCCGAGGTGCAGGAGTTCTTCGATCGTCCCGACCCTGTCCCCGGTCGCGGCGAGGTGCTGATCCGGGTCGGCGTCGCCGGCGTGAACCCCCTCGACCACCTTCTGCGCTCGGGTCTGGTCGACGGGCTCGACGGCGGACGTCCGTTTCCCCGCGTGCTGGGCATGGAGGCAGCCGGAACCGTGCTCGCCCTGGGCGAGGACGTCAACGGACTGCAGCTGGGTGACCCGGTCTTCGGCTTCGCGCTCACCGGTGGCGGCACCTACGCCGAGACGACGGTGCTGTCCGCGCCGAACACCGCGCGCATCCCGGAGGGTCTGTCCGCGGCCGTGGCGGCAACGCTGCCAGTGGCCGGGACGACCGCGGTGGACGTGCTCGACCAGCTTGGCCTTCCGGCAGGTGCCACGGTCCTGGTCAACGGGGTCGGGGGCGGGGTCGGTCTCGCCGTCGCCCGGCTGGCCGTCGGGCGCGAGCTGCGTGTGATCGGCACCGGGAGTGCCGGCAAGCGCGAGCACGCCGAGGCCATCGGGGTGCGGTTCATCGACTACACCGCCGAGGACGTCGCCGCCGCGGCACGCGAGCTGGTTCCGGACGGCTTCGACGGGATCGTCGACCTGGCCGGAGGCGCCTCGCTGCGGACGGTCGCTCCGCTGGCCCGGGATCCCCGCACCGTCATCGCCGTGGGTGATATGTCGGTGACCGATCTCGGTGGGCGTTTCGTCGAGCGTCGCGTCGACCGCGAGAACCTGGAGCGTTCGGCCCGGCTGGCCCTCGACGGACTCCTCGCACCCGTCATCACCGCGGTCCATCCGCTCTCCGACGCCCCGGCCGCCCTCGCCGCCGTCGAGAACGGTCACACCTCGGGCAAGGTCGTCATCAAGGTGGCATGAGAAGCGCCCGGCCGTCCGACGCCGTCGGCCGCCCCTGCGGACTGGCGAGGACCGGTGGTCAGCGCGTCATCAACTGAGCACGTCCACCTGTACGACGAGCTGAGCCGGTCCGGCGCAACCCGTGCCGGACCACGGGTGCCGGCAAGGACAAGGCTCCGCATACGGGCGTGTGATTCAGCAGGAAGGTGCCGTCCGCCCGGAGACAGACGGCACTACGTCCCTTGCCCCGGCCGGCTACTTGGCCGCTTCGAGCGCGGCGAGGGCCTGCGCCCAGCGGACGTACTTCAAGTCGGCCAGGTCCGCGACGGTCTTGACGCCGAACGCCTCCTGGAGCAGCTCGCCGTCGCGGTCGGAGACACCCTTCAGCGCCGCCACGGGGGCGGCGAGTATCTCCTGCAGGCTCTTGTCCGCCCATGTCTTGTCCAGCACCTTGTCCAGGTCGATCGAGGCCATGTGTGTCGTCTCCATAGGGCGCGGGCCCGGGTCGCCCCAGGGCCTGTTTCTACAAACGAGTAGAAGCATAGAGTTGCCACGGCGGATCAGGAGCGCCCTGCGGGTTGCCTCGCCGGGAAAGGCCGAAATCCGCCCCTGGCCCGACCAGAGGCTGCTCGGCGCGACGGCCGTTCGCTGGTGGTGGTGTGCCGGGAATGAGGGGACGCATGCCGGGGGTGGGAACCTGGTCCAGCCAGAAACGTTCTGCTGTCTGCACGTACAGGTAAGGAGCCGGCGCTTGTCCGCCAGATCGACGGGCCCTTCGGGGCTCGGTCCTCAGCCGTTCCGCACACGGTTTGTCGAGCAGGGCCCGCGGCGGGGTGATGAGGGATGAGTGCTGTGGAAGCGTGGCTGGGTGTGCTGGCCGTGTTCGTACTGACCGCGGGAACCGGCTACTTCGTCGCGCAGGAGTTCGCCTACGTCTCGGCCGACCGGCTCGCCCTCGCGCGGGAGGCCGACGAGGGCGACAGGAAGGCCGGCCGTGCGCTGAAGGTGCTCGAGCGGCTGTCGTTCATGCTCTCGGGCGCCCAGCTCGGCATCACGGTGACCGGCCTGGTCGTCGGCTTCATCGCCGAGCCGGCCGTCTCCGCGCTGCTGAGGCCGGTGCTGTCCGGTCTCGGTGTTCCCGACGGCGCCGTCACCGGCATCTCGGTGGTGCTGGCGTTCGTCCTCGCCACGGTCGTGCAGATGGTGCTGGGGGAGTTGGCGCCGAAGAACCTCGCCATCGCCGTGCCGGAACAGCTGGCCAAGGCACTGGCGGGCTCCACGCTGGCCTACCTGAAGGTGGTCGGCCCGGTGGTGCGCGTCTTCGACGGCTCGGCGAACAGGCTGCTGCGCAAGATCGGTATCGAGCCGGTCGAGGAGCTGCACCACGGCGCCACACTGGAGGAGCTGGGCCATCTGATCGGCGAGTCCCACGACCAGGGACAGTTGCCCCGCCAGACGGCCGAGCTGGTCGACCACGTACTGGAGTTCTCCGAGCGGACGCTGCGCGAAGTGATGGTGCCGCGCGTCGACGCGGTGTTCGTCCGCAAGGACGCCACGGCTGCCGAGGCCATCGAGCTCGTCGGAAGGTACGGCCACTCCAACTACCCCGTGCTCGGAGACCACCCGGACGACGTCGCGGGCGTGCTCGGGGTACGGGAGCTGATGGGCGTGGCCGCCGAGCGGTTGACCTCCAGCAGGGCCGGCTCGCTGGCCCGGGGGCCACTGCTCCTGCCGGACACCCTGCCCCTGCCGGCCGCCGTGGAGCGGATGCGGGAGCGGGACGACGAGTTCGCCGTCGTCCTCGACGAACACGGCGGGGTGGCGGGCGTCGTCACCTACGAGGACGTCGCCGAGGAGCTGGTGGGTGACATCGCCGACGAGTCGGACACCGTCATCGCCGTCGCGGTGCCGGACGGGGCCGGCTGGCTGGTGGACGCCGGGCGCCGGCTGGACGAGGTGGCCGGTGTCACCGGCGTGGAGCTGCCCGAGGAGGACGACTACGAAACCGTGGCCGGCCTGGTCGTCGACCGGCTCGGCCGCTTCCCCACCATCGGTGACCGGCTCACCGTGGAGCTTCACGCCGGCGGCAGCGTCCTGATCGACGTACGCACGCTGGACCGGCACGTCCCGGAACGGGTCCGGATCGAGCGGCTGGCCGACAAGGCGGAGGAACAGGCATGAGTTTCCCGATGGCGCTCTTCGTCACCGTGCTGCTGCTCATCGGCAGCGGATTCTTCGTCGCCGCCGAGTTCGCCCTGGTGGCCGCCAAACGGCACCGCATGGAACAGGCGGTCGCTGAGGGGCGGCGCGGCGCCAAGGCAGCACTGGCGGGGATGCGTGAGCTGTCCCTGATGCTGGCCGGTGCCCAGCTCGGCATCACCGTGTGCACGCTGGGCCTCGGCTCTGTCTCCAAGCCCGCGATCTCCCACGAACTCGACCCGCTGCTGCACAAGCTCGGTCTGCCCACCGCGCTCAGCTACGGCATCGCCTTCGCCGTGGCCATGATCGTGGTCGTCTTCCTGCACATGGTGCTCGGCGAGATGGCGCCCAAGTCATGGGCCATCGCCCATCCCGAGCGTGCCGCGATGCTGCTCTCCCCGGCCTTCCGGGCCGTCGCCACCGCCGTACGCCCGCTCATCCGGATCCTCAACCGCGTCAGCAACGCGCTCGTCCGGCTCTGCCGGGTCACCCCGCGCGACGAGCTGGCCTCCGTCCACAACCGTGAGCAGCTCACTCACCTGGTCGAAGAGTCCGAACGGCTCGGCCTCATCAACGAGACCGACTCCGAACTGCTCACCCGCTCGCTCACCGAGCCGGAAACCCCGGTGCGCGAGCTCCAGATCCCGGCCGCCGCCATCACCGCGGCCCGCGCCGACGCCGACGCCGAACAGATCCTGGCCCTGGCCACCGCCAGCGACCGCACACGGCTTCTGGTCCGCGAGGGCGACGCCGTGCTCGGCTCGGTGCACGTCCGCGATGTCCTGGTCGCCCGCTCCCAAGGCCGGCCCACCACCGCACGTGCCCTGGCGCGCCCGGTGCCCGAGCTGCACGGCGAGACCACGGTGGCCGAAGCGATCGAGCTGCTGCGCCGCCGCCGGGCCACCCTGGCGGTGGTCCGCGACGGCTCAGGCGACCTCGTCGGCATGGTGAGCCTGGACGACCTGCTGGCCCGCTACCTCCAGCCCCGCCCGGCCTGAACAGCCACCTGATGCCCGAGCGCCCGAGGCCATCCTGGGGCGCTCGCACGTATCCCTTCGGGCGCGGCCGACGGCTCACCCCTGCGCCGACGTATCGATGACGCCCGCCGGGCCCTGGACGCACTGGAGCAGGAACTCACCCGCTCCGTGCCCCACCCACCGACGCCGACCGCTCCGGTCGACGGCCACCGTCGCCCGGAGGCAGGCATGAGCGGACGGAGAGGGCCGTGACGGCACGCGGCTCGATCGTGACGAAAGCGGCCCTCGCCACCAGGGCAAGGCGTGTCGTGTCCGGCTGCTCCTCGGTGGTACATGACAGTCGACTTCCGCCACCGCCTGACACCGATGAAGGATGATGCACATCGTGCTGACCGACCTGTGGCCTCTGAGCTGGAGTATCGGCGTCTTCCTCCTGGCCACGGCGGTCACCGTGGTGTGCAGTATCCGGCTCGCCGGTGTGGGTGACACCCTCGCCGACCGCACCGGATGGGGCGAGGCCCTGTTCGGGGCCGTTCTGTTCGGGCTCGTGACGTCCCTCTCGGGCATCGTGATGACCGCCGTCAGTGCCGCCGCGGATCAGCCCGACCTCGCGTACAGCAACGCCGTGGGCGGTATCGCGGCGCAGACGGTCGCGCTCGTGGTCGCCGATGCCTTCCTGCGGAAGGTCAACCTCGAACACGCCGCCGCATCGGTGTCCAACATGCTCTTCGGGTGCCTGCTCATCGGCCTGTTGGGACTCGCTCTGATGGCAGCGTTCAGCCCGGCCGTCACCTTCCTGGGGCTGCACCCCGCCTCCGCGGTGATGGTGGCCCTCTACATCGGCGGCCTGCGCCTCATCAACAACTACGGCGCACCCATGTGGCGAGCGGTGCGAACGGAGGACACACTTCCCGACGTGCCGGAGGAAGACACCCAGGGACTGGCCCGGCACACGACCTCGCGGCTGTGGACCGAGTTCGCGGCCGTCGCGGTCCTCGTCATGGTCGGAGGCTGGGCGGTGGCCCGCGCGGCCGAGGGCATCGTGGAGCACACGGACCTGAACGCCGGCCTTGTGGGCGCCGTGTTCATGGGCCTTGTCAACGCCCTGCCGGAGACCGTCACGTCCATCGCCGCCGTCCGGCGCGGAGCCGTCACCCTGGCCGTCGCCGCCATCATCGGCGGCAACTGCCTGGACGCGCTCAACCTGGTCGTCGGCGACGCCGCCTACCGAGGCGGGTCCCTGTTCCACGCCGCCGACCCGGACGAACTTTTCCTCACCAGCGGAGCGATGGTGATGACTGCGGTGCTGCTCGGTGGCCTTCTCGTCCGCCAGAGGCGCGGCTGGCTCAAGATCGGCTTCGACGGCGTCCTCCTCGTCGCCCTCTACGCGAGCATCGTCGCCGTGCTCGCTGTATGAGCAGCCGCCTGGCGCAGGCGTGGGCGGCGCTTCCGGGCGGGCCACTGCGCCGCGGCGGCCGCGACGAGGAGAGCCATGTCGATGAACGTGGCCGTGAAGGCGCCGCCTCCGCCCTCATCCTCCGCGACTGCGCAGGATGCCCGGTCGCCGATGCAACGTCGTGGGGGCGAGGCGGGCGGGCCGGTCGGGAGGGGGGTCAGTCCCTGCCGGGTCGCGTCCAGGGTGCGGTCGGCTGGAGCACGGCCTCGGCCAGGGCTTGGCTCCGAAGCGCCGTGATCCTTTGGTACTCGGGGTCGGACACCATACGGCTGAACGCCTCCCGGCTGGGATAACGGACAAGCAGCACGGCGTCCCACGCCTGCCCGTCTTCGGCGACCAGCGGTGTGCCGCCGTCACCGGCGTAGAGCAGCTCGCCGCCGTACCGCTGCAGGAAGGGCGCGGCTCGGCGGGAGTACTCCTGGTACGAGTCACGGCCGCCGGGTGCGAAACGCAGCAGGTTGAGCATGACGACGGGCTCGTCCGGGGCGTGTGCGCGCAGTGCCGCGAGCGCGGCTCCCGAGGGGTCGACAGCCATGGAGGCCTCCCGGTCTTCGAGGGCCGGCACGGGCAGCGGATGGCTCGGTCCCGCAACGCGCCGGTGGACGACAGAAGGCTAGAGGAAAGAGCTCCCGCTGCATACCATCCAGTCGGTACGACGGTCGTCCCTGTTGCTCCTGTCGGCGACTCGGGGCGTGCAGAGCCTATCGACGGCCGTGTCGTCCAGATCGACTCCTTCCCGATCGGAGACGACACCGTCCTCATCACGCGGGGCGGCAATGATCTCTTCTCGCTGCTGGTGGTTCCGCCGCACACCGCGGCCGACGCGGCGCGCGCGGCCATGGCCGCGGCCGTGCGCGCCGGCAGTCAGACGTCGGCGGAGCAGATCCTCATCGACACCGGCACGGAGCGTGTGGGCCTGGGGCATGCCCCCCAGTCAGCTCTACGCCACGGCCGCCATGAGCCGGGCCGCTGACGACGCGCTCGTAGGGGGCGGCACCACGAGGAGATCCCAACGGCCCGCGGTGTAGGACTGCAGCAGGATCCTGTGCGGGTTGAGCACCTCGGTGAAACGGTCGACCGCCACGTCGTGACCGTTGACGACTACCACGCCGTGCGGGACAGGCTGCCAGTGCCGGGGATTGACGGCCACGTGGGTGAGCCGGCCCCACAGCGGATCGATCACGTCGGCCAGTTCGCCGAGTTCTCGTGCCAGGTCGCGGGTCCGTGGCCACCAGGCGCCGTCCGGACGGCCGAAGCGGCTGGCGGATCCGAGGACGAGGCGCGCGGCACGTGGTCGGAACGGTGCTGCGTGCGGACGGAGCTGGGTGGTGTCCATGATCATGAGGAAAAAGCCTGACTGCGGGCCTGCGTCGACTGACGGAGCGCCCGGTGGTGGGTGAGCGAGGACGGGACCGGCGGCGCCGGTGCACGAAAGCCCTCGGCATCCTCAGGCTACTCCTCGACGAGCCCCGACAAGAGGCTTCGGCCTCATCGGCCGGACTGCCCCCGGCGTACGGCCTGCTCGGGCGCCGTGAAGAGTAGGCTGGAGGAACCGGGGACACTCCGCGCACGGACATTCGCGCCTGTGCCGTCCCTCGGTGATCGAATACGCCGGGTCGGCTCAGGCCCGCCCGGGGCAGGGTTCGCGTCATGACTGCGACCGTCTCTCCTCCGACGACCTCTGAAGACCGGCGTCCCACGTCCGCCGTACGTCTGTCGCTCGCTCCCGCCGGTTCGGCACCGCTCCTGCTGGACGGAGCCTGGTGGCCGCGCTCGCGTGATCTCGCCGCCGAACTGCCGGCCCTGGCGGCCGTTCTCGATCCGCTGTGGGGGCGGATCACCCGGGTCACGGTGAATCCCGCCCAGTGGCCGGCCGTCCCGCGCAAGGTGCCTGTCGCCGGTCATGTGGTGAAGGTGGGTTGGTTCCGCTTCGAGCAGGACGAGCACGAGTTGCTGCTGCTCTCCTACCACGTGGGCCGCTGGAACCTGCTGGTCGTTCCCCCGCAGATGCCTCCGGCCGCGGCCGCCTGGCTGATGGCCGCCGCGAGCGACCCGCGCCGGGCGGTGACCGCGAGCAGCCTGCTGGCGGATGCCGCGCGTCTGACGGTGACCGCCGAGGCCGACCGCACCAGGGAAGCGGTGTGGGAGTCCGAAGGTGGACATGGAGCCGATGCTTTCGTCACTTCTCCATGGCTTCGCGTCGCCGCCGCCGCGCCGGAGGACCGGCCGGAAAGGGCGTGAGGACCATGGACATCCTGGTGACGGTGATCGTGCTGCTGGCGGTGATCGCGGCAGGCGCGTTCCTCATCCGCCGGCTGAACGCTCAGCACGGGGACAGGAGCGCCGCCTTCCACTACGACCGCGGCGGTGTGGTCGCACCGGATCAGAAGACCAACGACGGGCCGGTCGCACGCAGCCGGTCCCCCGTCGCGAACGACGCCGACGAGCGCCGGGGCCCCCGGTACGGCGCACGCGGACGGCTGCGCCCTGGACGCCGTACCCACGACACCCCTAGGCGCGGACGCGGGTCCGTCGGAGCGGGGCGCCAGCGTCGTGGAGGCTGGTGAGCGCCAGCCGGTAGGAGGCGACCAGGCCCGTCTCCGCGTAGTCCACGCCCAGGTCCCGGCAGTACCGCCGGACGATGGCGCGGGCCTTGCGCAGGTTGGGGCTGGGCATGCTCGGGAACAGGTGGTGCTCGATCTGGTGGTTCAGGCCACCGAGCGCCAGGTCGGTGAACCGGCCCCCGTTGACGTTGCGCGAGGTGAGCACCTGGCGGCGGAGGAAGTCGGGGCGGTCGTCGGCCGACAGGATCGGCATCCCCTTGTGGTTGGGTGCGAAGGCCGAACCGAGGTAGACGCCGAACAGGCACTGGTGGACGGCGAGGAAGGCGAACGCCATACCGGGCGGCAACACCCAGAACAGAGCGGTCAGGTAGACGGCGCAGTGCGCGAGCAGCAGCGTTCCGTCGAGCGCGCGGCGCTTGAGCCGACGGTTGGCGACGGCCCTGCCGCTCGCCACATGCAGGTTGAAGCCCTCCAGCGTGAGAAGGGGAAAGAAGATGAACGCCTGCCAGCGGCCGAGCAGGCGGGGCAGTCCGGTGGCGGCGCGGGCCTGGTCCGGCGACCAGACGAGCAGGTCGGGTCCGATGTCGGGGTCGAGGTCCGCGGTGTTGGGATTGGCATGGTGACGGGTGTGCTTGTCCTGCCACCAGCCGTAACTCATGCCGATCGACGCGCCGGCGATCCGTCCGGACAGCTCGCTGGCTCGGCGGCGGCGGAACACCTGCCGGTGGGCCATGTCATGGGCGACCAGGGCGACTTGACCGTACATGACGGCCAAGAACGCGGCGATCGCCAGTGTCCACCAGGAGGCGCCGACGAGGACGAACGCGGCCCATCCGGCGGCGTAGAGCCCGGTCACCGCGGTGATCCGTAACGTGTAGTAGCCGGGGCGGCGCTCCAGCAGTCCGGCATCCGTGATCTTCTTCGACAGTCGGGCGAAGTCGCTGCCGGGAGTGTCGGAGCGCGTGGCGGTGGTGGTGGCCATGGTCATGAGGACGTCTCTCTGAGAAGCGGACGGATGACTCGGGTCGGCCCCAGGGCGGGTTGGGCGCGGGGAGCGGGCGCGTACACGCAGGTGTCTGCGGTGGCCCTACCACCGAGGGGCGTGGGTTCCCCGCCCGGCGGGTCCCACCCGGCCGCGCGGCCCTGCCGCCGCCGTCGGAGCCGGGAGTCGGGCTTCTCCACCGGCGCCGGGCCGTCCGTCGTCCAGGGCGGTGGCCGTGAGGAGAGCGGCCGCTTCCTTCGTCGCCTCCGGCGGGATCACCTGCAGGTCCCAGCGGCCGAGCCCTGGGGAGAGCAGGACGACCCGGTCCGGGGCGTGCGGAGAGGCGGGGGCCTTGTGCAGACGTACGACCTGGTTGGCGACGAACATGCGCCCCGGCGCCGCCGACCAGGCCGCAGCGTCCACGGTGACGCCGGTGATGTCGCCCCACGCTCTCGGCAGCGCGGCGAGCATCTTCGGGAGCTGTGTCAGAAGATCGCGGGAGTAGGGCCACCACACCCCGTCGATCCGGCGCGGCAGCGCGCCGTGTGGCGCGAGACGCAGGCGTACGAGGGGCGGGGGCAGGGCGGACGGCGCGGTGGGGACTGTGGTGATCACGTGGGATCTTTCTGACGAGTTGGGTGCTGGCCGGTTCGGCGGGGCAGGCGGCCGGCGGCCCGCCTGCCCCGCCGGGGCAGCGCCGGACGTGGCCAGTGGGAACCAGGTGCTTGAGGTCGCGCCTGGCTGCTCTTGCCGGAAGAATTCGCCGACGACCGCCGCGAGTTCGTGGGAAGGGAGTCGGCGGGCGTGTGCGGGGCGGAGGGGGAGACCCTCCCGCGTGACGAACGCCGGTGGATACCGGGGTGGAGCCGGTCCGCCACCGGCGTGCCTGATGCCCTCGGTCTCCTCAGACTACTCCTCGGTGTGTATGGGCGGTGTGACAGCAGGTCATCGGTTCCGTGGGAGCGGCGGGCGCCTCTGCGGCACTGGCTCGGACCGACGGCCACCACGTCTCAGGGCGGCGGCACGCGCAGGGCGAGCAGGGCCACGTCGTCGGTGCTGCCGGGCGGCAGGTGGGCGAGTATGTCTCCGCACAACGTGTCCAGCGGTTCGTGGGCGAGCGCGAGGGCGTGCCGGCGCAGCCGGTCCAGGCCCGTGCCGAGATCACTGCCCGGTGTCTCGACGAGCCCGTCCGTGTACAGCAGCAGGGTGGAGCCGGGCTTCAGGGGATGCGTGGCGTCCGGTCGGCCCGTGCCGCCGACGGGTCCGGTGCCGAGGAGCAATCCCTGGCCGGCTTCCAGATAGCACGCGGTGCCGTCCGGGGAGAGGAGCAGCGGAGGCGGGTGCCCCGCGCTGGCCCAGCGGAGCGTCCAGGGTCCCGTGTCCGGGTCGCCCTCGACGCGGGCGAGGATCAGGGTGGCCAGCGGGACGGTGGTGATGCTTGGCATGGCGTCGTCGAGGCGGTCGACGACGGCGCCGGGCGGTCCCGTGTGGTCCCAGGCCAGTGAACGCAGGATGCCGTGCAGTTGGGCCATGCCGGCCGCCGCGGTCAGGTCGTGGCCCACGACGTCACCGATGACCAGGGCGAGCGCACCGTCCTTCAGCATGAAGGCGTCGTACCAGTCCCCGCCGACCTGCGAGCCCGCAGGTGCGGGCTGGTAGCGGGCGGCCAGCTGGAGGTGCCCGGACCGGGGCAGCGGGGCGAGCAGGTTGCGCTGCATGGCCTCGGCGACGGCACGCTGACGGCCGTAGCGGCGGGTGTTGTCGATGACCATGCCGACCCGGCGGCCGACGTCACCCACCACCTCCAGGTCTCCTTGGTCGAAGGGATGCGCCGGGTCGGTGCGCACCACCGTCAGCGCCCCGGTGACCCGGTCCCGGGCGCCGAGCGGCACCGTGACGGCGGAGCTTGCGCCCACCGCAGCCAGGAAGCCACTGTGGAGAGCCGCAAGAAGAGGATGCCCGGCGGTCGGGGTGACGGCAGCCACCCGCTCCTGGAGTACGGATCCGCCCCCGGTCAGCACCCGCTCCAGTGGCGAGTCCTCCCCCGCACCGGCCTCCTCGGGGGCAGGCGCGCGCCGGCCCTGGAATCCGGCGTCCCGTCCCTCTGGGCCGGTCACCGCCACCCGGTGGACCTCGCCGGAACCGGTCCGCAGGTCCACCGCCGCCCAGTCGGCCAGACGGGGCACGAGCAGGCGCACCAGGCGGGCCAGCGCCTCGTCGGTCTCCAGGGTCTGCCCCAGGACGTCCGTGATCTCCGCGACCAGGGACAGCCGCTCGTTGAGGTCCTCCAGGGCGCGTGTGCGTGCCGTTCGCTCCCGGTAGATGCGGCGGTCCCCGGTGGCGTCCGTGAACAGCAGTGCCATGCCCGTGACGGAGCCGTCAGCCGTCAAGGGGGACGCGGACCAGGAGACAGCCAGCAGGCGACCGTCATCCCGCAGATATGTGCCACCCTCCCCTTGCGCGTCCTTCCCCTCGGCCAGCGCGTGGAGCAGGGGGCACCGGTCCCGCGGCACCTTGTTGCCGTCCGCGTCCCGGTGCAGCAGATCGTGTGCGTCGGCGCCCCGCATCGCCGCGGTCGTGCGGCCCAGCAGCCGCTCGGCCGCCGGGTTCGCGGCGATCACGCGTCCGGCTGTGTCCAGCACCAGCAGCGCCGTGCCCAGCTGCTCGACGACCTGCCGCCAGAAACCCGGCTCACCCGCCGGCCACCGCCCCACGTCATCACCCACCGCATCTCGCACGGACCCTCCAGAGGCTGCCTTCCCGTCGATGGTGCTCCGACGCGGTCCTGCTCGCACGGCATCGGGGCGGTCGGCGCATACCGCGCGGCACGGCCCACGGGCCGGCCCGGAGTGTCCGGACCAGGGGCAGTCGTCATCCCGCCCGTCTGTCCGGACGCCGCGTCTTCCGGGCGGTCGGTCGGCTTGTCTCCGGCGAGCCGTTCGGCGAGCTGGGCGAGATCCTTCTCGACCTCGGCGGGAGTGTGCTCCGGCCGCAGAACCCACAGCTGACCGGCGATGATCGCCGCGTGGTCGAGGTAGCGGCCCTGGTCGTCGGCCTGGGTGAGCAGGCCTGGGCCCGGACGGGCAGCGCCACAAGGCCCCCGAGACCTTCGCCACGAAGACCGACGCGCAGGACTGGCTGAACCTGGTCCGCGCCGACATCGAACGTGTCCACTGGCGCGCCCCGGACGCCGGCGCGATCAACTTCGAGAAGTGCGCCCTCCGCTGGGTGGAGGAGCGCGGCCTGGCCCCGACCACGGTCGACCGCTGCGACGGCCTGCTACGCCTGTACCTCCTGCCGGCCTTCGGCAGCAAGAACCTGGACGAGATCACACCGCCCTCCGTCCGCACCTGGCGAGCCGAGCGGCTCAAAGCAACGGGTGCCACGACGGTCGCCAAGTGGTACCGGCTGCTGAAGGCCATCCTGCAGACCGCGGTCGACGACGACCTCCTGCGGACCAACGCGTGCCGGATCAAGGGCGTCGGTCGAGAGGAAGCCGACGAGCGGTCGACCGCCACCGTGGAGCAGGGTTCGACCTCGCCGACGCCATGGGCCCGCGCTGGCGCCTATCGGTCCTGGTCGGTGCTTTCGCCTCGCTCCACCCCGAGGAACTGGCCGAGCTGCGCCGCCGCAGTGTCGATCTCGACGAATGCTCCCTGCGGATCACGCATGCGTCACCGGAGCTGACCAACGGCAGGAGGGTCACCGGCGATCCCGAAGCGCGAGCGGGCAAGCGCACCGTGTACTTGCCCGACTTCCTCCTGCCCGAGCTGCGCCGCCATGTGCAGTGGTTCACGGAGAAGGAGCCGGACGGCCTCCTCTCCATCGGAGAAAAGGGCGCCCCGTTCCGTCGCTCGACCTTCGGACGGAAGTGGCGCAAGGCCAGGGCGAAGGTGGGGATGCCCGACAACTTCCGCTTCTACGACCTCCGGCACACCGGCAACACTCTTGCCGCCGACACCGGCGCCAGGCTGAAGGGCCTCATGGTGCGCGCCGGCCAGTCCTCGGAGCGGGCGCAGCTCATCCAACAGCACTCAACGGCCAAACGTAAGCGGAAGTTGGCCCAGAGGATCGACGCGGAGATCCGGGCCCAGAGGCAAGGTCCTGCCGCTGAGAAGGGGGTCTGCGAGGTGTGACACGCTCCACCCGCACGTCGGCTCGGCCGAGTGTTTCGACCGGGCTGTGCCCGCGCTGAGCTGCGCAGTTTGCAGGAACAGTGACCCGAGGTCGCTGGCCTGGCCTTCTCTGCGGCGTCACTGACCTGCCTCGTTTCTTGATTTCCTCCCTCAAATGAGGGAGAGTTTCCGGAAGTCGAGTGGGTGCGTGGAGGGGCTGGCCATGACTGTTGTGCACGCGGAGAGTCCTCGGGTCCGTGATCGGCTCGCCAGGTTGGGACTGTCGGTCGAAGCGATTGAGGACGTCCTGCGCCGAGCCGAGGCGGAACGTAGCTTTTGCACGCCACTGGATCCCGTCTCGCTGCCCGGCAACATTTTCTGGGGCCGCACGATCCGCTTCCTGCGAGAGACCTACAAGCCGGTCGGGTGGACCAGCATCAGCCCGAGCAACGTTCCTCTCCTCCTCGCGCCCTCCGGCGACTTCGCAATCACGGCATCCAGTGGCAGTGCGGAGACCGGCTATGCCGCGCTGACCCCCTCCACGCGCTACCCCAAGGGCAACGCGGTGATGAAGCGGGTGGAGGCCAACCGCCAGTTGCTGCTGTTCGGCGAGGTGGAGACGGAGCCTGAGCAGCAAGACGCCGGTGACGGGATCCCCACCTGGTTCCTCCTCTACCACCATTCGAAGACCGATCAGGGAACCCGGCTCCACGCCGAGTTGTCGCTCCCCAATGACACCGGCAGCCGTGGCAAGATCAGCAGCTGGTACGAGCGGATCATCCTTCCCTGGATCGACTTCGAGGGCTTCACTCCGTTCGTCGACGATGTCGACGACGACCAGGGGGCCATCGACATTCCGATCGAGCGCCTGTCCTGACCACTCAGCACGACCAACACTTGGCTCCTTCCATGACCACCGCATCCCGGCTGGTCCTGGCGCGCAAGCGTCGAGGGCTGACCGTTACCCGACTTGCCCAGATGGCCGGCCTGACGCCGCGCAGGCTGTCCGACTTCGAGAATGGGCGGGCTGTTCCCAGCCCGCCGTCCTTGGAGGCACTCGCGGCGGCCTTGGAGTTCCCGTCGTCCTTCTTCACCGCCGAGGACGTCGCCGAGCTGACGGTGGATTCGGTGAGCTTCCGCGCACTGAGCAAGATGACCGCCTCACAGCGGGACATCGCCCTCAGCTCTGGACGGTTGGCGCGGGTCCTCCAGGACTGGATCGGCGCGCGCTTCCGCTTGCCCTCTCCCGATATCCCGACGCTCACGTCTTTCAGCCGTCTTGGTTCGGACGAGGACCGCATTCCTCACCCCGGGGAGGCTACGGGCACAGACGTTCCGGCAGAGGAAGCTGCCGCGCTGGTGCGGGCCCGCTGGGGTCTCGGCAACGCACCGATCCCGAACGCCGTGCACCTCTTGGAGGCGCACGGGGTGCGTGTCTTCTCGCTCTCCCGCGACTGTCCGGAGGTCGACGCGTTCTCCTTCTGGGACCGTGGGGTTCCGTTCGTGCTGTTGAGTACTGAGAAGACCGCGGAGCGCGGACGTTTCGACGCGGCCCACGAACTCGGGCATCTTGTCCTCCACGGTGAGGAGCAGATGCCGCATGGTCCGCAGGCTGAGGCGGAGGCCCATCGGTTCGCGGCAGCGCTTCTGATGCCACGCGCGGACGTTCTCGCTCACGCCCCGCGCGGGGCGAGTACCAACTGGATCCTTCAGGCCAAGCGTCGCTGGAAGGTCGCCGCCATGGCGCTGGCCCACCGGCTGCACGAACTGGGCCTGACCACCGAGTGGCAGTACCGAACCCACTGCGTGGAGCTCGGCCGCCTCGGTTACCGAAGGTCTGAGCCGCGTAGCGGCGTGGTCCGCGAGACCTCCCAAATCCTGGGCAAGGTGTTCGCGACCCTGCGAAGTGAGGGCACGGGACTCACCGACATCGCCCGTGAGCTGCATCTCCAGCCTGCCGACCTCAATGACCTCGTCTTCGGCCTCGTCGTCACCACGCAGGAGGGTGAGGGGCGACAGCGCACCGGAAAGACCGGCCGGCGGTCCCACCTGTCCGTCGTCCGATGAGTCGACGAGGGCGCCAGCTCCGCGGTGCCTATCGCGGCTTCGGAGGGGCAGCGGAACAGCCATCAACGACAAGCGCGTAATCCTGAACGCGAAGCGGGCCCCGGCAGCACGCCGGGGCCCGCTTCGCGTTGGACGTCAGCCGCAGCAGTCGCAGCCGGCGCGGCAGCCGCAGGCGTCTGTCTCGGCCGCGGCGGACGGGACCGGTGCGGCGGACGTGGGCGCGCAGCAGCCCTTTCCTTGCCACGCGTCGTAGCCTTCCCTGACGGCGACTGCGGCGATGACGAGGGCGGCGATGGGGTCGGCCCAGGACCAGCCGAGGGTGGCGTTGAGGACCAAGCCGAGAAGGACAACGGCGGACAGGTACGTGCACAGCAGCGTCTGTTTGGAGTCGGCGACCGCGCTCGTGGAGCCGAGCTCCCGGCCGACCCGGCGCTGGGCGGCGGACAGGAACGGCATGATCGCGAGTGACAGAGCGGCGATGACGATGCCGGAGACGGAGCGTTCGGCTTCACCGCTGCCGGTCAACGCGCGGACGGAGTCGAAGCTGACGTACGCGGCGAGCGCGAAGAAGGAGACGGAGATGATCCGCAGGGTGCGCTGCTCGCGTGCCTCGCGGACGGCGTGGTCGGCCGCGGAGAACTGCCAGGCGACCGCGGCGGCGGACGAGACCTCGATGACCGAGTCGAGTCCGAAGCCGATCAGGGCGGTGGAGGACGCCATCGTGCCTGCGGTGATGGCGACGATTGCCTCGATGACGTTGTAGGTGATGGTTGCGGCGACCAGGAGGCGTATCCGGCGAGCCAGCGCTTCGCGGCGGGCTGGAGACGGTCCGAGGGATATAGATATCCCGGCGGCCATCAGCAGCATCCCTTCTTTGCGGCTTCGCTGCAGGTCCGGCCGGTCTCGACGGCCACGACGGCGGTGCGCAGGTCGTCCAGGGCATGCCCGAGGCGTTCGTCGGCGAGCTCATAGCGGGTGCGTCGGCCGTCGGGCACGGTGACGACCAGCCCGCAGTCGCGCAGACACGCCAGGTGGTTCGACAGCCGGGTCCGCGAGATGCCGAGGGCATCGGCGAGGTCAGCGGGGTAGGCGGGCGCTTCACGCAGGGCGAGCAGGATGCGGCAGCGGATCGGGTCGGCGAGCGCGCGACCGAACCGGGCCAGCACCTCGATGTCGGAGGCAACAGTCAGCACGCCCCGACAGTACATCAGATCCTGAATTCAGGAGCTCATGAATCTGCGGGCGCCACGTGCATCCTGCGGCTGACCGCCGGTGCACTGCCCACCCGCGCTGAAGCACCGTTAAATCCAGGCGCGCCGCGGTCCTCCGGTGCCTGCTGCTCTTCTAGGCCAACCCGTCACGTTTCCACCACGGCCGCAATCGCGCAGCGACGCCTTGCCGCCGTCTCGCAGCGAACTGCTGCTTTGCGGCAGCCACTTCCCACCCGACAGTGCAAAGAGTGGCGCAGGCCACGGAAACGCGTCTCACGATTCGAGACATTCTGGCGTCGAGTGGGTTGGAGCGGCGCGCCAGGACCCAGCTGCGCGTCACCCACCTGCAGTTAGGGCACGCGGAGGGCGCGCCACCCTGCGATTGGACTAGACAACAAGAAACCCCCGGCCGATGACCTGGGGGTTCAGAGTGGAGCGGGTGACGAGAATCGAACTCGCGCTCTCAGCTTGGGAAGCTGATGTTCTACCATTAAACTACACCCGCGTAAGATCCAGAACCGCTCCACCGGGAGTGGTCCGGACGCTCGCTCACTGTACCTCATCGCAGGCCCCCGGTGTTCAAGACCCGGGGGCCTGACGGTGTTTCAGGGTGTGGAAGCGGCTGCGGCGGGCACACGGCGGGGCGTACCGTGAGGCCGTGGCGTGCGTCCGGGGTGCCGCCTGGAGGACCGTTCCTTTCATCCCGTAACGTGGCTTTTGTCGTCAGGGCAGCAAGCCAGACGCGGCTCTTGGGGAAGGGACTCTTGGACTTGATGGAGCGCACCGTCGTCCGCTGTGCCGATGGGCACGTGTTCACCGCCGCCTCGTTCCCGATGCAGCAGGCCGAGCGCCTCGGCCCCGGCCGGCTGCTGCGGTGTCCGCGCTGTGCGCGGCTCCGCAGCGTCGTGCCGGTGTCCTTGCAGAAGAGGTAGCCGGGCAAGGTCGGCAGGGAAACCCGCAGACAGAGGGCGCAGGCGCGCGGGGCGGCCGGGTTCGGTCGCCACGCGCGCCTTGCGTATTCTCGGGGCGTGCTTCTCTCAGACAAGGACATCCGGGCCGAGATCGACGCCGGGCGGGTGCGTATCGATCCCTACGACGCATCCATGGTGCAGCCGTCCAGCATCGACGTACGTCTCGACCGCTACTTCCGGGTGTTCGAGAACCACCGCTACCCCCACATCGACCCCTCGGTCGAGCAGGCGGACCTCACCCGGCTCGTGGAGCCGGAGGGCGACGAGCCGTTCATCCTGCACCCGGGCGAGTTCGTGCTGGCCAGCACGTACGAGGTCATCACCCTGCCCGACGACCTCGCCTCGCGCCTCGAGGGCAAGAGCTCGCTGGGCCGCCTCGGGCTGGTGACCCACTCCACCGCCGGGTTCATCGACCCCGGGTTCTCCGGGCACGTGACCCTGGAGCTGAGCAACCTCGCCACGCTGCCCATCAAGCTGTGGCCCGGAATGAAGATCGGGCAGCTCTGCATGTTCCGGCTCAGCTCGCCGGCCGAGCACCCGTACGGCAGTGAGCGGTACGGCTCCCGCTACCAGGGGCAGCGCGGGCCCACGGCCTCGCGGTCCTACCTCAACTTCCACCGGACGCAGGTGTGAGCGGCATGCGCGAGAACCTCAGCTACGAACAGTTCGGCGTCGCCGTCCGCGACCTCGCCCAGACCATCGCCGACGACGGCTACCAGCCGGACGTGGTGCTCAGCATCGCCCGCGGCGGCGTCTTCGTCGCCGGCGGTCTCGCCTACGCGCTCGACTGCAAGAACATCCACCTGGTCAACGTCGAGTTCTACACCGGCGTCGGGACGACCCTCGAGATGCCCGTCATGCTCGCGCCCGTCCCCAACGCGATCGACTTCACCGACAAGAAGGTGCTGATCGCCGACGACGTCGCCGACACCGGCAAGACCCTCAAGCTGGTCCGCGACTTCTGCCTCGACGCCGTCGCCGAGGTGCGCAGCGCCGTCATCTACGAGAAGCCGCAGTCGCTCGTGAAGTGCGAGTACGTGTGGAAGCGCACCGACGAGTGGATCAACTTCCCGTGGAGTGTCCTGCCTCCGGTCGTACGCCGGGACGGGCAGGTGCTCGACGCCTGAGGTGTGAGGCGGCAGGAACCGGGACGGCCCCCGGCGTGACACGCACACCGGGGGCCCGACCAGGCAGGTTCTAGAACGTGCCGAGCTTCACGATCGACAGCAGCGCGATCAGCTGGATGGACGACGCGCCCAGGGCCTTCGGCCAGGGCAGGTCGTGCGAGCGGCTCACCATCAGGGTGAGCAGCACGCCGCCCGCCACCCAGGTGGCCCAGCCGAGGAGCTGCACGAACGTGGCGTCGCCGCCCGCGAACGTGGCGAACACCAGACGCGGGGCGTCACTGATGGACATGATCAGCATGGACAGGCCGACCGTGGGCTGCCAGGCGCCGTTGCCGCCGAGCTGGCGGGCCAGCGTGTGGGTGACCACACCGAGGACGAACGCGCTGATCACCATCGCCACGGCCGTCGTCAGCACGATGGGGATCGCGTTGGACAGCGTCGCGTTGATGGCGTCCTCGCGGGCGCCGTCGAAGCCGAAGACGGCGAGCAGGCCGTAGAGGAACGTCACGACGAGGGCGGGGCCCCACATCGTGTAGTCGCGCATCTGCAGGAACGTCTGCGGCGGCGCGAGGACGATGCCCTTCAGCAGGGCCTTCCAGTGCAGCCGCGGGCCGACGGGGCCGGCGGGCGGCTGGTAGGCGTCGTCCTGGTGGTACGGGTCGTCGATGGAGAACGCCTGCGTGTGACCGGGGTTGTTGGCCGCGTAGGGGTCGTGGGGGGCGCCCTGCGGTCCGGCGGGGTAGCCGCCGTCACCGAAGTACTCGGGCTCGCCGTGACCGCCGTGTACCCCGCGCGCGCCGTAGCCGCCCGGGCCGCCGTGACCGGCGTGCGGCTGCGGCCAGGGGCTTCCGCCGCCCGTGCCCTGCCCGTAGGCGGGCGGCTGCGGTGCCTGCGGGTAGCCGTACGACGGCGCCTGCGGTGTCTGCCGCCCGTGCGGGGGGTGAGGCGGGCGCCCCTGAGGCGCACCGTCGTTGTTCCGTCCGCGTCCGATCCTGAATCCAGCCACGTCCTCGAACGTACCTGTTCCCGGGCGGCCGTGTGCCGGGCCCCGGCCACGCGGACGGGCTTTGCTGCCGAGCTGTGACATCCCCTAAGGGGAGTACCCGGACCCGCCCCGGGGCAGGTCCGGACGGGTGATCAGGGGTTGTCGCGGGACGGACCGGAGAACTCGGTCTCGGCGATCGAGTCACCCGCCGCACGGAACTCCGGCGGCCCTCCCCCGGACCCGTACGGCCCCGCGGTCCGCGCCGGCCGACGGAGTACGGAAACGGCGAAGGGGCCGCCCTCGCGGGCGGCCCCTTCACTGCGCGGCGTGTGTCACTTCACCGGCTCCGGCTCAGGAGCCGGCTCCGACTCCTCCTCGCCGGCCGGGTCGATCGGGGTCTTGACCGACTCCAGCAGGAGCTGGGCCACGTCGACGACCTGGGTCGACTCCTTGGCCTTGCCTTCGTTCTTCTTGCCGTTGACCGAGTCGGTCAGCATGACCAGGCAGAACGGGCAGGCGGTGGAGATGATGTCCGGGTTCAGGGACAGGGCCTCGTCGACGCGCTCGTTGTTGATGCGCTTGCCGATCCGCTCCTCCATCCACATCCGCGCGCCGCCGGCGCCGCAGCAGAAGCCCCGCTCCTTGTGGCGGTGCATCTCCTCGTTGCGCAGGCCCGGGACCTTGCCGATGATCTCGCGCGGAGGCGTGTAGATCTTGTTGTGGCGGCCCAGGTAGCACGGGTCGTGGTAGGTGATGAGGCCCTCGACCGGGGTGACCGGGATCAGCTTGCCCTCGTCCACCAGGTGCTGGAGCAGCTGCGTGTGGTGGATGACCTCGTAGTCGCCGCCGAGCTGCGGGTACTCGTTGCCGAGGGTGTTGAGGCAGTGCGGGCAGGTGGCGACGATCTTCTTCGCCGACCTGGGCTTGCGCGACTCCTCGGTCACCTTGCCGTCGTCGTCCATCTCCTCGCCGAAGGCGGCGTTGAGGGACATGACGTTCTCCATGCCGAGCTCCTGGAACAGGGGCTCGTTGCCGAGGCGGCGGGCGGAGTCGCCGGTGCACTTCTCGTCGCCGCCCATGATCGCGAACTTGACGCCGGCGATGTGGAGCAGCTCCGCGAAGGCCTTGGTGGTCTTCTTGGCACGGTCCTCCAGGGCGCCGGCGCAGCCGACCCAGTAGAGGTACTCGACCTCGGACAGGTCCTCGATGTCCTTGCCGACGACCGGGACCTCGAAGTCGACCTCCTTGAGCCACTCCAGGCGCTGCTTCTTCGCCAGGCCCCAGGGGTTGCCCTTCTTCTCCAGGTTCTTGAGCATCGTGCCCGCCTCGGACGGGAAGGCGCTCTCGATCATCACCTGGTAGCGACGCATGTCGACGATGTGGTCGACGTGCTCGATGTCCACGGGGCACTGCTCGACGCAGGCGCCGCAGGTCGTGCAGGACCACAGGACGTCCGGGTCGATGACGCCGTTCTCCTCGGCGGTGCCGACCAGCGGGCGCTCGGCCTCGGCGAGGGCGGCGGCGGGCACCCCGGCCAGCTGCTCCTCGGACGCCTTCTCCTCGCCCTCCATGGTCTTGCCGCCGCCGGCCAGCAGGTACGGCGCCTTGGCGTGCGCGTGGTCGCGCAGCGACATGATCAGCAGCTTCGGGGAGAGCGGCTTGCCGGTGTTCCACGCGGGGCACTGCGACTGGCAGCGGCCGCACTCGGTGCAGGTGGAGAAGTCCAGCAGGCCCTTCCAGGAGAACTGCTCGACCTGGGAGACGCCGAAGACGTCGTCGTCACCGGGGTCGGTGAAGTCGATCGGCTTGCCGCCGGAGGTCATCGGCTGCAGGCCGCCCAGCGCGGTGCCGCCGGTGGCCTCGCGCTTGAACCAGATGTTGGGGAAGGCGAGGAAGCGGTGCCAGGCCACACCCATGTTGGTGTTGAGCGAGACGACGATCATCCAGACGAACGACGTCCCGATCTTGATCATCGCGGTCAGGTAGACGAGGTTCTGCAGCGTCCCGGTGGACAGCCCGTCGAAGGCCTGCACCAGCGGGTACGACGCGAAGTACGACGCCGAGTAGCCGTCGACGTGGTGCAAGGCGCCCTCGAGGCCGCGCAGCACGTAGATGGCGAGGCCGATGGTGAGGATCACGTACTCGACGAAGTACGCCTGGCCGGCCTTGGAGCCGGTGAAGCGGGACTTGCGGCCGGGACGGGACGGCAGGCTGAGCAGACGGATCACGATGAGCACCGCGATGCCCAGGACCGTCATGACACCGATGAACTCGATGTACATCTCGAACGGCAGGAAGTCGCCGATGACCGGCAGCACCCAGTCGGCCTGGAAGAGCTGGCCGAAGGCCTGGGCGAGGGTCGGCGGCAGGGTCAGGAAGCCGACGGCGACGAACCAGTGGGCGATGCCGACGATGCCCCACCTGTTCATGCGGGTGTGGCCGAGGAACTCCCGCACCAGGGTCACACTGCGCTGGTAGGGATTGTCGGTCCGGGTGCCGGCCGGGACCGGCTGGCCCAGCTTGAAGTACCGGACGAACTGGCCGATCGCGCGTGCGAGCAGCGCAACGCCGACCACGGTCAGGACCAGCGACACGATGATCGCGGCGAGTTGCATGGGGGCTCCTCGGGCCTGCGAGGGGTTCAGGGTGTGGAGTGGGTTGTCGGGGGCTTCGCCAGGGGTGCCGTTCGGCTTCCCCGAGATTACTAAGCGGTAACTTATGCAGTCCGTCTGAGACTACCCCCATCTCCGGCCGCACTGTAGCCGGGCACAGGGTGATCTGAGTCGCTGAGGGTCACCTATGCGGGCGGCCCGTGATGGCGTCCCGGAGTCGATCGTGTTATTCACGCTAAATCAGTCCATACGCCCCTAACTTATATCCGTGCTCTACGGGATCACCGCCGCCGCCACCGCCCTGCTGCTCTCCGCCCTCCTCGCCGGGGTGCTGCGGACCCCCGCCCTGCGTCTCGGGATCACCGACCGCAGGCGGCGCCGGCCCCTGCCGCTGTCCGGGGGAACGGCCGTCGCACTGGCCACCGTCCTGGTCGCGGCCGGCGCCGACGCCGCCGGTCTGCTGCCCCTCGGCGCCGGGGTGGGCCGGGTGGTCGCGGCCGCCGGCTGCGTCGCCCTGCTCGGACTGGCCGCCGACCTCCGGCGGCTGCGCTGGTGGGTCACCCCGGCCGGGACGGCGGTCGCCGCGGGCTTCGTCGTGCCGTACGAGGAGACCGGTGCGGCCGCCGGAGCGGCGGCCGTGGCGTGGATCGCGGTCGCGACCACCGTCTTCCGGGGGCTGGACCACGCCGACGGGCTGGCCGGAGCGGTCGGCGCGGTGGGCGCGTTCGGGGTCGCCGCGTGCGCCACGGCCGAGCTGATGGACGGTCTCGCCGCGCTGATGGGCGTGCTGGCGGCCGCGCTCGCGGGGTTCCTGCTGCACAACTGGTTCCCCGCGCGGGCGGGCCTGGGGTCGGCCGGCGCGCTGTTCACCGGATTCCTGCTGGCCTCGTCGGCGGTTTTCGTGCGGGCCGGGCAGGGCATCGGAGCCGGGACGGCCGTGCTGTACGCGCTGACGGCGATCGCGTGTGCGGACGCGGCCCTGGTGGTACTCGGGCGGCGGCTCGACCGCCGGGCGGTCACCCGTGGACGCCCCGACCATCTCGGGCACCGGATGCGACGGCTGGGTCTCGCGCCCCGAGCGGTGCCGGTGCTGCTGGGCGCCGGGTCGGCGGGCGGGGTGCTCGTCGCGGTGTGCGTGCACACCGGCAGGCTGTCCCCCGGGGCGGCGTGGTGGGTCGCGGCGGCCGCCGCGGTGCCCGTCCTGGTGCTCGTGAGGCGTCCCGTCACCCCTGTTTTCCGTCCGCGTCAACGTGTCGCCAGCGCGTCGCCGCAGGTCAGCGAGCGGTTGCGTGTAAGGAGCGGATAAGAGTTGAGTCCGCTCGACTCAGCTCTGTTGACCCGATGGCGGCCGTCATGCATGCTTGAGTCTGTTCCACTCAAGTCAGCTGGAGGAATCGAAATGGCACGTGCGGTCGGCATCGACCTGGGCACGACTAACTCCGTCGTCAGCGTTCTGGAGGGCGGCGAGCCCACCGTCATCACCAACGCCGAGGGCGCCAGGACCACGCCTTCCGTCGTCGCCTTCGCCAAGAACGGTGAGGTGCTGGTCGGTGAGGTGGCCAAGCGTCAGGCCGTGACCAACGTCGACAGGACCATCCGGTCGGTCAAGCGCCACATGGGCACCGACTGGAAGATCAACCTGGACGGCAAGGACTTCAACCCGCAGCAGATCAGCGCCTTCGTGCTGCAGAAGTTGAAGCGGGACGCCGAGGCGTACCTGGGCGAGAAGGTGACCGACGCGGTCATCACCGTCCCGGCGTACTTCAACGACGCCGAGCGCCAGGCGACCAAGGAGGCCGGCGAGATCGCCGGTCTGAACGTGCTGCGCATCGTCAACGAGCCGACGGCCGCCGCCCTGGCGTACGGCCTCGACAAGGACGACCAGACGATCCTCGTCTTCGACCTCGGTGGCGGTACCTTCGACGTCTCCCTCCTGGAGATCGGCGACGGTGTCGTCGAGGTGAAGGCCACCAACGGTGACAACAACCTCGGTGGTGACGACTGGGACCAGCGCGTCGTCGACTACCTGGTCAAGCAGTTCCAGGCTGGTCACGGCGTGGACCTGGCCAAGGACAAGATGGCGCTGCAGCGTCTGCGTGAGGCCGCCGAGAAGGCGAAGATCGAGCTGTCCTCGTCCACCGAGACGTCGATCAACCTCCCCTACATCACCGCCTCCGCCGAGGGCCCCCTGCACCTCGACGAGAAGCTGACCCGCGCCCAGTTCCAGCAGCTGACCGCGGACCTGCTCGAGCGCTGCAAGACCCCGTTCAACAACGTGATCAAGGACGCCGGCATCTCCGTCAGCGAGATCGACCACGTCGTCCTGGTCGGCGGCTCGACCCGTATGCCCGCCGTCGCCGAACTGGTCAGGGACCTGACCGGCGGCAAGGAGGCCAACAAGGGCGTCAACCCGGACGAGGTCGTCTCCATCGGCGCCGCGCTCCAGGCCGGTGTCCTCAAGGGCGAGGTCAAGGACGTCCTCCTGCTGGACGTCACCCCGCTGTCCCTCGGCATCGAGACCAAGGGCGGCATCATGACCAAGCTGATCGAGCGCAACACCACGATCCCGACCAAGCGCTCCGAGATCTTCACGACGGCCGAGGACAACCAGCCGTCGGTGCAGATCCAGGTCTACCAGGGCGAGCGCGAGATCGCGGCGTACAACAAGAAGCTCGGCATGTTCGAGCTGACCGGTCTGCCGCCGGCGCCGCGTGGCGTCCCGCAGATCGAGGTCTCCTTCGACATCGACGCCAACGGCATCATGCACGTCACGGCGAAGGACCTCGGCACCGGCAAGGAGCAGAAGATGACCGTCACCGGCGGTTCGTCGCTCCCGAAGGACGAGGTCGAGCGCATGCGCCAGGAGGCCGAGAAGTACGCGGAGGAGGACCACGCCCGCCGCGAGGCCGCCGAGTCCCGCAACCAGGGCGAGCAGCTCGTCTACCAGACCGAGAAGTTCCTCACGGACAACGCGGACAAGGTGCCCGGCGAGATCAAGACCGAGGTCGAGGCCGCCGTCGCCGAGCTGAAGGAGAAGCTCAAGGGCGAGGACACCGCCGAGATCCGCACGGCCACCGAGAAGGTCGCCGCCGTCTCGCAGAAGCTGGGCCAGGCGATGTACGCCGACGCCCAGGGCGCGCAGGCCGCGGGCGGCGCCTCCGCCGGCGCCGGTGAGGCCAAGGCCGACGACGACGTCGTCGACGCCGAGATCGTCGACGAGGACCGGAAGGACGGTGCGGCGTGACGGAAGAGACCCCGGGCTTCGACGAGCAGCAGCCCGATGTCCCTTCCGGCGCACCGTCCGACGACGCCGAGCCGCAGGCCGCCGCTCCCTCTCCCGAGGAAGAGGCGGCCCCGGCCGGGGACACCGAGCAGAACGCCGCTCTGGTGGCCCAGCTGGACCAGACCCGCAGCGCGCTGAACGAGCGCACCGCGGACCTCCAGCGCCTCCAGGCCGAGTTCCAGAACTACCGCCGCCGTGTCGAGCGGGACCGGGCGGCCGTGAAGGAGACCGCCGTGGCGAATCTCCTGACCGAAGTGCTCCCGGTACTCGACGACATCGGCCGGGCCCGTGAGCACGGCGAGCTGGTGGGCGGCTTCAAGTCGGTCGCCGAGTCGCTGGAGACCACGGTGGCCAAGCTGGGCCTCCAGCAGTTCGGCAAGGAGGGCGAGCCCTTCGACCCGACGATCCACGAGGCCCTGATGCACTCCTACGCGCCGGACGTCACCGAGACGACGTGCGTGGCGATTCTGCAGCCGGGGTACCGCATCGGCGAGCGCACCATCCGCCCCGCGCGGGTGGCCGTCGCCGAGCCGCAGCCCGGCGCGCAGACGGCCCTGCCGGCCGAGGAGGGCTCCGAGGCGCAGGCCGACGGGGAGAACAAGGAGAGCGGTGGCCCGGAGGAGGGCTGACGTTATAGCTGACGCAGGGAAGGAGGGACGTCGGGGATGAGCACCAAGGACTTCATCGAGAAGGACTACTACAAGGTCCTCGGCGTCCCCAAGGACGCCACCGAGGCCGAGATCAAGAAGGCGTACCGGAAGCTCGCCCGCGAGTACCACCCGGACGCCAACAAGGGGAACACCAAGGCGGAGGAGCGGTTCAAGGAGATCTCCGAGGCGAACGACGTCCTCGGCGACCCCAAGAAGCGCAAGGAGTACGACGAGGCGCGCGCCCTCTTCGGCAACGGCGGGTTCCGCCCGGGGCCGGGCGCGGGCGGCGGCTCCTTCAACTTCGACCTGGGCGACCTCTTCGGGGGTCAGGCCGGCGGCCAGGCGGGCGGCTTCGGCGGCGGCCTCGGTGACGTCTTCGGGGGCCTGTTCAACCGGGGCGGCCCGGGGACCACCCGGACCCAGCCGCGCCGGGGCCAGGACATCGAGTCCGAGGTGACGCTCAGCTTCACCGAGGCCATCGAGGGCGCGACCGTCCCGCTGCGGATGTCGTCGCAGTCGCCCTGCAAGGCCTGTTCGGGCACCGGCGACAAGAACGGCACGCCGCGCGTGTGCCCGACCTGTGTCGGCACCGGACAGGTGGCGCGGGGCTCCGGCGGCGGCTTCTCGCTGACCGACCCCTGCCCGGACTGCAAGGGCCGCGGCCTGATCGCGGAGGAGCCCTGCGAGGTCTGCAAGGGCAGCGGGCGGGCCAAGTCCTCGCGGACGATGCAGGTGCGCATCCCCGCGGGGGTCAGCGACGGCCAGCGGATCCGGTTGCGCGGCAAGGGCGCGCCGGGCGAGCGCGGCGGTCCCGCGGGCGACCTGTACGTCGTCGTGCACGTCGGCGCCCACCCGGTGTTCGGCCGCAAGGGCGACAACCTGACGGTCACGGTGCCGGTGACGTACCCCGAGGCGGCCCTCGGGGGCGAGATCCGGGTCCCGACGCTGGGCGGTCCACCGGTCACGCTGAAGCTGCCGCCGGGCACACCCAACGGGCGCACCATGCGCGCCCGCGGCAAGGGAGCGGTCCGCAAGGACGGCACCCGCGGTGATCTGCTGGTCACCGTAGAGGTGAGTGTTCCCAAGGACCTGTCGGGGAAGGCTCGTGACGCCCTGGAGGCGTATCGCGAGGCGACCGCGGACCAGGATCCGCGGGCGGAGCTGTTCCAGGCCGCGAAGGGAGCTTGATGCGATGGACGGCCGTCGACGCAACCCGTACGAACTGACCCAGGACACCCCGGTCTACGTCATTTCGGTGGCGGCCCAGCTCTCCGGTCTGCACCCGCAGACGCTGCGTCAGTACGACCGTCTGGGACTCGTGTCGCCGGACCGTACGGCGGGCCGGGGCCGGCGCTACTCGGCCCGTGACATCGAACTGCTCCGTCAGGTGCAGCAGTTGTCACAGGACGAGGGCATCAACCTGGCCGGAATCAAGCGCATCATCGAACTGGAGAACCAGGTCGCCGCCCTCCAGGCCCGTGTGGCCGAGCTGGAGGACGCGCTCGACGGCGCGGCGGCGGCCATGCGTCAGCGCGAGGCCGCCGTGCACGCCTCGTACCGCCGTGACCTGGTGCCTTACCAGGAGGTGCAGCAGACCAGCGCGCTGGTGGTCTGGCGTCCCAAGCGCCAGCAGCAGTCCGACTGACGGCGCGCGAAGGCGAAGAGGGGCCCGTGGGTTCGCAGAACCCACGGGCCCCTTCTCTTATCCACGAGCACACCTGTGGCTATGGTATGCCTGCGTGTCCAGGTGATCCCCGCAGCGTGTCCGCAGGACTTTCACGAGTTCAGCGCACCGTGTCGTGTTCATCTCGTTAGGTGGCTGCCTCTTGACGCGGTGGACGCCGAAGCGTTGGCTTTTCAGTCACATGGGCCGCAAAGCTGTGCCCACGTCCAAAACGCACCTGAAGTGAGCCCTCGCATGCGTCGTATCGCCATATCCGTGGCCGCCGTCTCCATGTCCGTCACGCTCGCCGGCTGCGGCATGCTCGACGCGACGGGCAGCAGCGACGACGCCAGCCCTGTCAAGGGCGACGACATCACGGTGGGCCTGCTCCTCCCGGAGAAGGCCAACACGCGCTACGAGCAGTGGGACTACCCCATGTTCAAGAAGAAGGTCGAGTCGCTCACGGACAACAAGGGCAAGGTCGAGTACGCCAACGCCGAGGCGGACGCGGACAAGCAGGCCGGCCAGATGCAGCGCATGATCGACAAGAAGGTCGACGTCATCGTGCTGGACGCGGTGGACGCGCACGGCATCGCGGAGAGCGTCACCAAGGCGAAGGAGGCCGGCATCCCGGTCATCGCCTACGACCGGCTCGCCGAGGGCCCGATCGACGCGTACATCTCCTTCGACAACTCCCTCGTGGGCGAGGTGCAGGGACGCTCCCTGCTGGAGGCGCTGGGCGACGACCTGTCCATCACCGACAAGATCGTGATGATGAACGGCTCGTCCACCGACCCCAACGCCAAGCAGTTCAAGGCCGGCGCGCTCTCCGAGCTCAAGGGCAAGGTCACCATCGCCAAGTCCTTCGACACCAAGGACTGGGACCCGAAGAACGCCGAGAAGAACATGAAAGAGGCGATCACCGAGATCGGCCTGGAGAACATCGAGGGCGTGTACTCCGCCAACGACGGCATGGCGGGCGGCATCGTCAAGGCGCTGCGCGCCGCGGGCGTGACCAAGCTGCCGCCCATCACCGGCCAGGACGCGGAACTCGCCGCGGTGCAGCGGATCGTGACCGGCGAGCAGTACATGAGCGTCTACAAGTCCTACCCCGAAGAGGCGGAGAACGCCGCGGAGATGGCCGTGGCGAAGGTCCAGGGCCGGGACATCCAGTTCGACGCGCTCACCCGCGACCGTGTCGACAGCCCCACCGAGCAGGACATCCCGGCGCAGCTGGTCCCGGTGGTCGCGCTGACCCAGGACAGCCTGCAGGACACCGTCATCGCCGACGGCTTCTACGAGGTGGCCGACATCTGCACCGGCGAGTTCAAGGACGCCTGCGCGGAGATCGGGCTCAAGTAACTCCCGCACATCTGCGTACGAATCCGGCCATCCGCCGGCCCCTGGGCCGGTGCGGTGGCCGGTCCCGTGTTGCACAGCAGGTTCCGGCCGCGCATAGTTGCGCTGCGGAAAGACGCTGAACCGGGGGTGGGATGGGCGATGGCCGGGCACGGGGCGGACGAGCATCCGCACGGTGCTGACCGACTGTGCGAGGCCGGGGACCGCGTGTACTCCCGGGCCGTACGGCGCGGACGGCTGCCGCGCCGGGAGGCCGAGCGGGTCCCCTGCCTGATGGAGCTGGCCCTGCTGCACCCCGACCCGGACGACATGGACTGGCTGGTCCCCACCTCCCCGCAGGAGGTCATGACGCGGCTGCTGCGCGGCATGTACGACGAGGTGCGGGCGAGTCAGCGCCGGGTCGGCTCGGCGGTCGCCGCCTTCGAGTGGTACGCCGGTCTCGGCCGTCAGGTGCCGGCCCCGGGCGGCGCCTCGGAGGGCCCCGCGATCCGTGTGCTGGACGGACTGGCCCGTATCCAGGCCGCGATGGACGAGGCGACGCAGGCGTGCACCACGGAGGTGCTCACCGTGCAGCCCGGCGGTATCCGGCGCGAGGCCGAGCTGTCGGAGGGCCTGCACCGGGCGATGGCGCTGCGCGGGCGGGGCGTGCGGATGCGGGACCTGTACACCCATGTCGCCCGGCACGGGCACGGGTTGCTCAGCTATCTCGAGCTCATGGGCGGTGCGGTGGAGGCGCGCACGCTGGACGAGGTCATCGAGCGGCTCATCCTCTTCGACCGCACGGTCGCCTTCATCCCCGCCAACGCCGAGCGCACGATGGCCCTGGAGCTGCGCCACCCGGCGCTGGTGGAGTACCTGGGCACGGTCTTCGAGCGGCTGTGGCGGCTCGCCATCCCGCTGACCGCGCCGCTCCCCGACACGGGCATCGAGGGCATCTCGCACCGCGAGCAGGCCATCGCGGCGCTGCTGGCGGAGGGTCACCAGGACGCGGTCATCGCGGAGCGCCTGGGCATCAGCGTCCGCACGTGCCGCGCCCACATCGCCCGCCTCTCGGAGACGCTGGGCGCGGCGAGCCGCACACAGCTGGGCGTGCGGATCGCCCAGGCGGGGCTGGACGGAGCACGGCCCCCGGTGGTCATTCCCCCTGGTCGAGGATCCCCGACTGCCCGATGAGGTAGCCGAGCTGAGCGCGGCTGCCGCTGCCCAGAACCGCGGCGAGCTTGGCGATGTGCTCCCGCGCGGTGCGGATGTTCATGCCGAGCCGGTCGGCGACGACGGCGTCCGTGTGTCCCTCGACGAGCAGCGCGGCGATGGCGCGCTGGCGCGGTGTGACGCCGTTGAGGGTGGGCTGCTGGTCCGCCTCCGGGTACATGGGCGTGGCGAGGCGCCACAGCCGGTCGAAGGTGGTGGCCAGGAACGTCACGATCGCCGGATGGCGGACCTCCAGGGCCGTGGCGCGTTCGGGGCCGGCCGGGATGAAGGCGACCTCACGGTCGACGATGACGAGACGGTCGGTGATCTCGTCCAGGGAGCGGGCCTCGACGTCGCCGCTGAGGCGCTCGTACCGCCAGGCCAGCGAGGGCGCGTGACGCAGGGTGTGCTGATACAGGGCGCGGATGCGGCCACCACGGTCCAGCAGGGCCTGGTCGCGCCGGACTGCGGGCTCGTGGACGGCCGGATCGAACCTGACGTAGCTGCGGTACGGCTGGACGGCGAGGAGTTCCGTGGCGTCGGTCATCGCCTCGCCGATGACCTGCCCGATGCGCTCCATGCCGTTGTGCCGGGTGACGGACGGTGACCCCTGCTCCTCCGGTTCCGGGGCGCGTAGCAGCGGGGCCAGGGTCTTGGCGAGTCGTTCCTGACGCCGCCGCTCCTCCGCGACGCGGTCCTCGGAGGCGCGCAGCAACCGGTGCAGGGCGTGGTGCGGTGCGACCGGCTCCAGCCGCGCGGGGTCGTCCTGTGCGGGACGGAGGAGCCCCAGGTCGAGCAGGAGGGGTGCCTGCGCGTCCGACGCGGCGGGGAGGTGGCCCTCGTCCAGGGCGCGGGCGTACAGGTCCAGTGCCTCATCCCGCAGCGCGTCCGTCCCCTCGTGTGGCGCGTCGCCGCTCATGCTGGTCGCCCCCCGGTCAGTGGTCCTGCTCGAGAATGCCCGACTGTGCGATCAAATACCCCAGTTGGGCACGGCTGCCACTGCCGAGCGCGGTGGCCAGCTTCGCTATGTGCGCCCGGCAGGTGCGGACGTTCATGCCGAGGCGGCGCGCGATGGCCTCGTCGACGTGGCCCTCGACGAGCAGTTTGGCTATCGAGTGCTGGATGTCGGTGAGACCGTCCGCGGCGGTCTCGTACGGAGTTCCGGCGGTGAGCGGGACCGCCCGGCCCCACATGAACTCGAAGACCTTGATGAGGTAGCGGACCAGGCCCGGGTGACGCAGTTCGAGGGCGACCTGGCGGTCGTCCCGGACGGGGATGAAGGCGACGGTGTCGTCGCAGATGATGAGGCGTTCGACGAGCTCGTCGATGGTGCGGTACTCCACCTTGCCGTCGGCGAACTGCTCGGTCCAGGCGATGCGTTCGGGGTTGTACCGTGCGGTGTGCTGGTAGAGCGTCCTGATCCGCACCCCGCGTTCGATGAGGGGCCGGTCGCGCTCCAGCGCCTCGATCAGGCGCTGCTCCGGGTGACGGTTCTTCGGCTGGACGGTGAGGACCTCGTGCCGGCACTGGGAGGTCGCCAGGTCGAGCGCCTCGTTGATGCGGTCGAGTCCTTCGAGCACAGTGATGGAGTGGACCGGTTCCGTCATGGGCACGCCGAGGGCCATGAACGGCTCGAATGCCTCCGCCAGGTCCATGGTCAGGCGCCTGCGTTCGGTGATCTCCCGCTCGATCGGGTCCAGCTGCTGGGCCAGGACGACGGAGGGAGGTACGGGGCGCAGCCAGTCGGGGTCGTCCGGATCGGGGTGGAGCAGGGCGAAGTCGACCAGACAGGGTGCGGCTTCGACCTCGGCCCGGGTGATACGTCCCGTGCGCAGAGCGTTCGCGTACAGACGACTTCCTTCCGCGCACAGCTCCGTCATGGGATGGGGATGCACGGTTTTGGTCCGATTCGTTGTCAAATCTCCACCCCCCAGGCTCCTGAACATGCAGGAACATGATGCACCGATCGTGTGGCCATGACGTGCCCGAATGAGCCATCGTCTTACTTGACGGGGGAAAAGGGGACCTTCAAGTGAGGACGAAGCCGACTATGCGTAAGAGAATGCTTCGCTCGGTGCTTGTCGCCGCCCTGTCCGCCGTTGTGGCCTTCGGCGCGCTGAGTGGCCTCTCCGGCGCGCAGGACAGTGGTAACACGGAGGGCGACACCGTCTGGTCGACCGGGGTCGCGGGAGCGGGCGACGGCGAGGACGTGGCCTACTTCCCGGCAGACACCGTCTGGAGCTGACGTGACCACCCCACCAGACGACCGCTCCTTCCGGCGTGAGATGGCGACCGCCTACCGGTCCGGATGGCACTTCATCGACCTGGTCACCGCCATCCCCCACAACGGTGACTCGTTGATGGTGACCGTCTTCGGTGAGCCCGTGGTCGTCACCCGTGACGAGGACGGCGACGTGCGGGCGTACCGGTGCCTGCGCCGGCCCAGGGGGGCGCCGAAGCCCGTCCGGTGTGCCGTCCGGTACGGCATGATCTTCGTGAACCTGGACCAGCGGGACCACCGGCAGGTGGAGCCCGACACCCGGTCCCCCCGGACCATCTCGGCCACCCCCCGCAGTGCCTGACGCGATTCCCCCGTCGTAACAGATCGCTCAGGTGCTTCCCCCCGCAGCGGCGTCACCGTGACCTGAACACGGTGACGCCGCTGCAGTTTTAGGGGACATTTCCGGGTATCGGCCGGATCGGGTGATGGCCGGAAGCCGCCGCTTTCCGGTGATGATCACACCGCTCCTCACCCGCGCCCCATCGCCCGCGTGAGCGCGATCTCGATGACGACCCGGTCCGGGTTGGGTCCCGGCATCCGCCCGTACCGCTCCGCGTACCGCTCCACCGCGTCCCGGACGCGCTCCGGCTCGGTGCGCACCCGCGCCCGCCCCTCCAGCGTCGCCCACCGGCGGCCGTCCACCTGGCAGACCGCGACGGGTGCTCCTTCGTCCCCGGCCGCCCGGACGTGGCGGGCCTTCGCGCTGGTCCGGTTGGTGATCACCCGCGCCAGCGACTGCTGCGGGTCGTAGGTGACCCCGACGGGTACCAGATGCGGCGTGCCGTCCGGGCGGAGCGTGGTCAGCGTGCACAGGTGCCGCTCGCGCCAGAAGCTGAGATAGGAGGCGTCCGGATCGCCCGGATCGACCGAATACGTGAGGGTCATGCCCCGGAACTTAGCCCTTGGCCTCTCGCGGGTACTGCCTTGAGTGGAATAGACTCAAGTTTGTGGACGTTGGCACAGTCAGCCAGACACACGCCGAGGGTCATCGAAGGGCACCAAGGAGGAGAACGGACACGTGGACGCCGAGCTGACCAACCGGAGCCGGGACGCACTGGCCGCCGCCGGCAACCGGGCCGTGACCGAGGGACACCCCGACCTCACCCCCGCGCACCTGCTGCTCGCCCTGCTCGCCGGGCAGGAGAACGAGAACATCACGGACCTGCTCGCCGCGGTCGACGCCGACCAGGCCGCCGTGCGCGCCGGGGCCGAGCGCGTCCTCGCCGGGCTGCCGAGCGTCACCGGATCCACGGTGGCGCCGCCCCAGCCCAACCGTGAGCTGCTCGCCGTCGTCGCGGACGCGCAGGCCCGCGCGCAGGAGCTGGGCGACGAGTACCTGTCCACCGAGCACCTGCTGATCGGCATCGCCGCCAAGGGCGGGGCCGCCGGGGAGGTACTGTCCCGGCAGGGCGCCACCGCGGACAAGCTGCAGGAGGCCTTCCAGAAGGCGAGGGGGACGCGCCGGGTGACCACTCCCGACCCGGAGGGCCAGTACAAGGCCCTCGAGAAGTTCGGCACCGATCTGACCGCCGCCGCCCGCGAGGGCAGGCTGGACCCCGTCATCGGGCGGGACCAGGAGATCCGGCGGGTGGTGCAGGTGCTGAGCCGCCGCACCAAGAACAACCCCGTGCTGATCGGCGAGCCGGGCGTCGGCAAGACCGCCGTCGTCGAAGGCCTCGCCCAGCGGATCGTCAAGGGCGACGTGCCCGAGTCGCTGAAGAACAAGCGGCTGGTCGCGCTCGACCTGGGCGCGATGGTCGCGGGCGCCAAGTACCGCGGCGAGTTCGAGGAGCGGCTGAAGACCGTGCTCGCGGAGATCAAGGAGTCCGACGGGCAGGTCGTCACGTTCATCGACGAGCTGCACACCGTGGTGGGCGCGGGCGCCGGCGGCGACTCCGCGATGGACGCGGGCAACATGCTGAAGCCGATGCTCGCGCGCGGCGAGCTGCGCATGGTCGGCGCGACCACGCTCGACGAGTACCGCGAGCGGATCGAGAAGGACCCGGCGCTGGAGCGGCGCTTCCAGCAGGTGCTGGTCGCCGAGCCGTCCGTCGAGGACTCCATCGCGATCCTGCGCGGCCTCAAGGGCCGCTACGAGGCGCACCACAAGGTGCAGATCGCCGACAGCGCGCTCGTCGCCGCCGCGACCCTCTCCGACCGGTACATCACCTCCCGCTTCCTGCCGGACAAGGCCATCGACCTGGTCGACGAGGCCGCCTCCCGGCTGCGCATGGAGATCGACTCCTCGCCCGTCGAGATCGACGAGCTCCAGCGCGCCGTGGACCGGCTGCGCATGGAGGAGCTGGCCATCGGCAAGGAGACGGACCAGGCCTCCAAGGAGCGCCTGGAGAAGCTGCGCCGCGACCTCGCCGACAAGGAGGAGGAGCTGCGCGGCCTCACCGCCCGCTGGGAGAAGGAGAAGCAGTCCCTCAACCGGGTCGGTGAGCTGAAGGAGAAGCTGGACGAGCTGCGCGGCCAGGCCGAGCGTGCCCAGCGCGACGGCGACTTCGACACCGCCTCCAAGCTGCTCTACGGCGAGATCCCGGGCGTCGAACGCGACCTGGAGGCCGCCTCGGAGGCCGAGGAAGAGGTGGCGAAGGACACCATGGTCAAGGAGGAGGTCGGCGCCGACGACATCGCCGACGTCGTCGCCTCCTGGACCGGTATCCCCGCCGGCCGTCTGATGGAGGGCGAGACGCAGAAGCTGCTGCGCATGGAGGACGAGATCGGCAAGCGGCTGATCGGGCAGTCCGAGGCCGTGCGCGCCGTCTCCGACGCGGTGCGGCGTTCGCGGGCGGGGGTGTCCGACCCGGACCGGCCCACCGGCTCCTTCCTGTTCCTCGGCCCGACCGGTGTCGGCAAGACCGAGCTGGCCAAGGCACTAGCGGACTTCCTCTTCGACGACGAGCGGGCGATGGTCCGCATCGACATGTCGGAGTACAGCGAGAAGCACAGCGTCGCCCGTCTGGTCGGCGCGCCCCCCGGTTACGTCGGCTACGAGGAGGGCGGCCAGCTCACCGAGGCGGTGCGGCGCCGGCCGTACAGCGTGGTGCTGCTCGACGAGGTGGAGAAGGCGCACCCGGAGGTCTTCGACATCCTGCTCCAGGTGCTCGACGACGGCCGTCTCACCGACGGTCAGGGCCGCACGGTGGACTTCCGCAACACGATCCTGGTGCTGACGTCCAACCTGGGCAGCCAGTACCTGGTCGACCCGGTCAGCTCCGAGGAGGAGAAGCGGGAGCAGGTGCTCGAGGTGGTCCGGGCGTCGTTCAAGCCGGAGTTCCTCAACCGCCTGGACGACCTGGTCGTCTTCTCCGCGCTCAGCAAGGCCGAGCTGGAGCGGATCGCGGGGCTGCAGATCGAGGCGCTCGGGCGGCGGCTCGCCGAGCGGCGGCTCACCTTGGACGTCACACCCGAGGCGCTTCGGTGGCTGGCCGACGAGGGCCTGGACCCGGCGTACGGCGCGCGGCCGCTGCGCCGGCTGGTGCAGACCGCGATCGGCGACCGGCTCGCCAAGGAGATCCTGTCCGGCGAGATCAAGGACGGCGACACGGTCCGGGTGGACCGTTTCGGGGACGAGCTGATCGTCGGCCCCGCCACGGGCAAGACACTCTGAATCACGGTTCCGGTTACCGGGCCCGACGTGACGTGCGGATCTTCCGCGCGCACGTTGGGCCCGGAGCCTTTCCGGGTACCCCGGACCTGACCGGATCGAGTCAGCCCTCGGCTGACAGGCCCGTCGGGGCTTGCCACCCCCCTCCCCGCATGGGGGAGGATGGCGGGATCCGTACGAAGGGAAATTCACGGTGACCATCGACCCGTCCTCGATTCCGAATTTCGGGGGCCAGCAGCCCGAGCCGCAGCCCCAAGGACCGGCGGGCCCCGTCGTCCCGGATCAGGACCTCGTGAAGCAGCTCCTCGACCAGATGGAGCTGAAGTACGTCGTCGACGACGAGGGTGACCTCGCGGCGCCGTGGGAGCAGTTCCGCACGTACTTCATGTTCCGTGGGGAAGGCGACCAGCAGATCTTCTCCGTCCGGACGTTCTACGACCGGCCGCACCAGATCGACGAGAAGCCCCAGCTGCTCGAGTCCGTCGACGACTGGAACCGCCGCACGCTGTGGCCCAAGGTGTACACGCACACCCATGACGACGGCACGGTCCGTCTCATCGGTGAGGCCCAGATGCTGATCGGCATGGGCGTCAGCCTGGAGCACTTCGTCTCCTCGACGGTCAGTTGGGTGCGGGCCGCCATCGAGTTCGACAAGTGGCTCGTCGAGCAGCTCGGCCTGGAGCAGGAGATCAACGACGCGGACAAGCCCGACGACGACGCGTAAGCGCCCTCGCGCGCGAGCGGCTGCGCCGGCCAGGCGCACGCCGTGGGGAGCCCAGCCCGGCCCGGAAGCCGGCCCACGTGGCCGGTCGCGGGGCCGGGCTCTCTCATGCCCGGCCACCGGCCCGCCGGGCCCGCCTATTCTTGGGGACATGACAGTCCAGCCCGCCCCGCGCGACGACGACCGAGGCGGCCTGCGCGCCTCCCACGACGACCGGGAGGCGGTGGTGGAGCAGCTGCGCGACGCGGCCGCCGAGGGGCGCATCGACCTCGACGAGCTGGACGAGCGGCTGGAGCGGGCGCTCACCGCGAAGACCTACGCGGAGCTGGACGCCCTCACCGTGGACCTGCCGAGGCCGCCGGCCCCCGCCGACCTGCCGCCCCTGGAGCTGAAGGGCGGCCTCCACGGAGTGTCCCGCGGCCCCGGCCGCTGGGAGGTCCCCGCACAGGTGATCGCGCGCGGCGGCCTGGCAGGCGTGAAGCTCGACTTCAGCCGCGCCGAGTGCCGGCTGCCCGAGGTCACGGTGGAGGCGTACGGGGAGGCGGCGGGCGTCACGATCGTCCTCCCGGACGGCTGGGCTGCCGACACCACCGCGATGGACCCCGGCATCGGCGGCCTCAAGGACACCACCACCCCCGACCGCCTCCCGGGCACCCCCCTGATCCGCGTCGTCGGCTCCGGCGGCATGGCGGGCGTGGTGGTCAGGCATCCGAACCGGTGGGAGCGGCGGAAGCTGGCGAGCAACCCGCCGCGGGACTAGCCGCGGGCCGGCGTGCTCCCGATCCTGCGGGCGAGGCGTCCGATCAGCACGGCGTTGACCAGTGCGGCCAGGACCACGCCGGCGGAGAAGACCAGCGTGCCGAGCCAGGGGAGCGAGTGGTACTCGGCGGGCGCCGAGGCCGCCGCGGCGAGGAAGCTGAGCGGCGCCGCCGCGAGGAGGGGCCAGATGCCCGCGAACCCGGGGTCCGGCGACAGCAGCACGGCGTACAGGAAGGTGCCCAGGGCCGCCGCGACCACGGCGACGTAGACCCGCGCGGGCCAATTGTCCACGGCGGCCGCGAGCAGCGTACGTCTGGGGCGCGCCGAGGGCGTCCGGTCCGGTCTGCGGGCGAGCGCGCCGAACGCGGCGGCGTTCACCAGGGCGCACAGCAGCAGCCACCCGCCCCACAGCACCGCGGCCCCGGCCTCGGCGGCCCCGCCTCCCACCGTGCCGGCCCCGAAGGGCAGGACCACCGGCAGGAAGGACAGCGGTGCGGTGAGCAGGGCCGGCGCCATGGCGTACGGGCTGTCCGGGGCGAGGAACAGCACCGCGACGCCGACGGCGACGAGGCCCAGGTAGGCGCGGGCGGGGAAGCTGTCCGTGGCGAGTGCGAGAAGGCGCCGCGGGCGGAAGCGGTCGGAGGTCGGCATCGAAGGCCCTTCCTGGAGCCGGTGCGGGTTGGTGATCACCAGGGTGATCCGGCGGGCCTGCCCGGACATGAGTACCGGTACTCAAGTCCAGGTGAGGTGGGGACTCGGTCCGGGACGTGCCGACGCAGGGGTTCCTCAGCGGTTCCCACGGCCGTCAGGCGGGCGGCAGCCTCCTCCGGCACGTGACGCTGACTGCAGAAGGCGAAGCGGAATACCTGTCCCGGCCGGTTTGCCGGCCGCTTGCGGGCGTGGACAGGGGGCGTCGCCCAGGTGGCCGACTGCAGTTCGCCTGTCGCATCGCATCGCATCGTGGTGAAGAGAGCCGCCCGTGATCGTGTGGCGGACTCCAGGTGCGGGCCGCGGGCCGTGCTTGCCTGGGCCGGGCACTGAGCCGTTCCGTCCTGTCCAGGCGGGTTCCGTCGGTGGTCCGCCGTCGTCACCGTGGGGCGGGGGCCCAGGGGGCGAGCAGGTCGCGCAGCAGCTCGGCGAAGGCGTTGTCCAGGGTGTCCTCCCGGCATCGGTCGCCGACGGCGTCGGGGCACAGGGCGGCCGGCCGGGCGATCCACAGGATCTTCCAGGGTCTGGAGCCCAGTTCGGAATCGCCCCAGACGCCCCCGTGCGGGTGGAGGGGGTGCAGCAGGTCGCCGATGCGTTCCACCGCGTCCTGCGTCAGCGGGCCCGTCGCCGCCGTGTACGCCGCCGAGAAGACCTCAGGGGAGGAGCGTGCGACGGCCGCCGTGGTCGGGTGACGTCGGACGGTCCGGACGACCTCCGTCAGGTGCGCGGTGATGCCCGCAACGGTGCCGTCGCTCGGGCAGGTGCGCTGCGCCGTGACGAAGGCCTGCGCCAGTTCCGCCCGCAGCGCGCGCAGGTGGAGTGCGGAGGCGGTCTTCCAGTTGCTGTAGAGGAAGGCCCGTGTGGTGCCGCAGCCGCGGGCGATGGCGGTCAGGGACACGTCCAGGCCACCGGTGCGCATGAGGGCGCGCACCGTGCTGATGACGTGCCCGGTGCTGTAGGGGTTGTGGCCGTAGCTGAAACGCGAGCTCATGTCGGCCACTGTGCTGAAAGGCGTGAACAGTGGACGGCGGAATGTCGTTCGACCACTCAGATGAGCGATGCGTGAACAGCGAGAGCCGAAGTGTTCACGCTTTTCGGTGAGGGTGTCACTCCTCGAGGGCGGCGACGAACGCGGCTCGTCCGACTCACGAGAAGAGCACCGCCGACCCGTCCGGCACCTTGGAGTCCCGAAGGGGGGCGTCTGCGGGCAGCCATCGCCGGATACGACGGACACGCGGCGGACAGGGTCGGCCCGCCGCTCCCTCTGTATCCCGTGCGGAGTAGCTGACTACGTCCGATTGCGCAGGTCAGAAAGTCTGTCGCTCGCTTCGCGCAACATATCCGCACGCTTGCAGAAGGCGAAGCGGACGAACGGCGCTCCCATCTCCCGGTGGTCGTAGAAGACCGCCGTGGGGATGGCGACGACGCCCGCGCGCTCCGGGAGGGCGCGGCAGAAGGCGACGCCGTCGGACTCGCCCAGGGGACGGATGTCCGCGGTGACGAAGTAGGTGCCGGACGGGCGGTAGACGGTCAGTCCGGCGTCCTCCAGACCGGCCGCGAGGACGTCCCGCTTGGCGAGCATGTCCGCGCGGAAGTCCGTGAAGTACGACTCGGGCAGGGCGAGTGCCTCGGCGACCGCGTACTGGAAGGGGCCCGCGGAGACGTAGGTGAGGTACTGCTTGGCCGAGCGGACGGCCGTGACCAGCTCGGGGGAGGCGGTGATCCAGCCGACCTTCCAGCCGGTGAACGAGAACGTCTTGCCCGCACTGCTGATGGTGACCGTGCGGTCCCGCATGTCGGGGAAGGAGGCCAGCGGGACGTGCTCGGCGTCGTCGAACACCAGGTGTTCGTAGACCTCGTCGGTGACGACGAGCAGATCCCGCTCGACGGCCAGTTCGGCGATCGACGCCAGCTCCTCGCGGGTGAGGACCGTGCCGGTCGGGTTGTGCGGGGTGTTGATCAGCAGGAGGCGGGTGCGGTCGGTGACGGCGTCACGCAGCTCGTCCAGGTCGAGACGGAAGCGGCCCTCGCTCGGACGGAGCGTGACGGGGACGCGGGTGCCGCCCGCCATGGCGATGCTGGCCGCGTAGGAGTCGTAGTACGGCTCCAGCGCGATCACCTCGTCGCCCGGCTCGACCAGCGCCAGCAGGGAGGCGGCGATCGCCTCGGTGGCGCCGGCGGTGACCAGCACCTCCGTGTCGGGGTCGAAGGACAGGCCGTACCGGCGCTGCTGGTGGGCGGCCACCGCGGTGCGCAGCTCGGGGATGCCGGGCCCCGGCGGGTACTGGTTGCCGCGCCCGTCCCGCAGCGCCCGCACGGCGGCCTCCCTGACCTCCTCCGGGCCGTCGGTGTCGGGGAATCCCTGCCCGAGATTGATGGCCCCGGTGCGCAGGGCCAGCGCCGACATCTCGGCGAAGACCGTCGTCCCGAACTCCGCGAGGCGACGGTTGAGAAGAGGGCGATCACTGGAGGTCATGCGGGCCATCCTCCGCCGGATCGGAGCCGTCCTCAACTCGCCCGCACCGACGCGTGCGTGTGGAACCTCTGGAGTTCCTCAACTCTGCTTTGGCCCGGAAGCGGGGAGGGCATGACCCGGTCACACCGTGAACCAGGCACCCACGGGGGGATGCCACGGGGGATCACGGGGGGACACGGAAGGAGGGTGACGCCATGATGGTCGGCATCATCCTGGTCGGTGGGTTCGTCCTGCTCGTGATGTTCGCCGCGCGGGCGTCCCGGGGCTCCGGAGCGGGGTCGAGGCGCCGAGGCAGCTACTCCGGCGGGGACTCCGGCGGCGGCTGGTGGGCCGGGGACAGCGGGGGCGGCCACAGCTGCGGATCGTCCTCCGGCGGAGGCTCGTCCTGCGGAGGCGGGTCGTCCTGCGGAGGGGGCGGATGCGGCGGTGGAGGCAGCTGACACGGGGCAGCGCGGCTCCACTTCGGGAGAACGCATCCGCGGCAGCGGGGTCCGCACCTGGGGCGGGCCCCGCTGTGGTGTCTCCGGAGGTGGTGAAGCATTCGGTTCCGGTTGGTGTCTTGTGCGCCGGGCTGCGCCATAACCGGCGGCGTACGCCGGAGTTGAACACGTGAGCTGTGGAGCCCCCGAGGGGATGGAAAGCCCACGAAGTTGGGTAAAAACGCTGTGGTGGCGGCACAGTTCATGATTCCCTATAAAACAACCATCGCAGCCATCGGATCTCCCCGCGGACCCTCTTCCGGCCGGGTGACCGGGCTGACGGGCCGAGTCCCCGGTCCCCGGGGTGCGCGGACCCGAATCTCTCCCCTGTGTGCTTGCGGAGCCGATCCATGCTCACGACCCTGAACACCGCCTACTCAGATACGCGCGCCGCCGATCTCGCCTGGGCTCTGGGCCGCGAGCCGCTTCCGGCGCTGGCCACCCTCGACCTGGAACTCCACGGCCTCAAGCTCCAGTTGAGGCTGCTCGGGGCCTCCCACCAGGTGCTTCTGGAGGAGGAGCGGGGCCTCTGCTCCGAGACGGTGGCGTGCATCCCGGGCAGCAGCACGCCGCTGCCGCTCGGCGTGGCCAAGCGGGTGGACGACTGGGAGTACGAGTTCGCCGCCCGGGTGGAGGAGCTCCCTCCGGGAGCCTTCGCCGGCCGGGCGCAGGAGCTGCTCGCCCTGGTCTCCGACCACCCGCAGGGCCTCGCAGGGGTCTTCCCCGGGAGCCCGCACGCGTTCACCGCGATGCTCGCCCGCTGTCACGAGGGTCAGGTTCACTGGCGCACCTGGCACGCCTACCCGCAGGACGGCCAGCTCGTGGCCACCCGGACCCGGGTCGGAGCGCGCGTCACCGCCCACGCCGGGGCCGTGCGGACGTAAACAATTATCACGCGTGTGGGTGACGTTGTGCGATGAGTGCGTGACGTAACGTCCCTGGGGTGATCGATCGGCAGGCCCCCGTTCCGCCAGGCTCCACGCAGACCTGGGACGGGCCGGACGGCCCCCTGGCGGACGGCCCGGGCGACGCGGGGAGCGTGGTGCCGCTGCCCGTGCGGCAGGGCACGGGGCGGTGGCTGGTTCTCGCCGGGGTGTTCGTCTGCGCGGCGTGCGGTCTGGTGTACGAGCTGGAACTCGTCGCACTCGCCGCGTACTTGATGGGCGACTCCATCGCCCAGACCTCCGTCGTGCTGTCCGTGATGGTCTTCGCCATGGGCATCGGCTCCCTCGCCGCGAAGCGGCTACGGCGGCACGCGGCGGCCGGGTTCGGCGCGATCGAGGCAACCCTCGCGCTGGTCGGCGGAGGCAGCGCGATGGCGCTGTACGCGGTGTTCGCCTGGACCGGCGACTGGGGCGGGATGTGGGCCGACGGCCCGCGCTGTCTGCTCGTCGCGTTCTCCCTCGCCACCGGGCTGCTCATCGGCGCCGAAGTGCCGCTGCTGATGGAGCTGATCCAGCGGATCCGGCGGCAGGACGCGGGCGGCGCGGTCGCCGACCTGTCCGCCGCGGACTACGTCGGCGCGCTGGTCGGCGGACTCGCCTTTCCCTTCCTCCTCCTGCCCGTACTCGGCCAGTTGACGGGCGCCCTCATCACCGGCGCGGTCAACGCCGTCGTCGGAGGCGCGCTGGTCCTCGGGCTGTTCCGGCACGACCTCAGCCGGCGGGCCCGCCGCCTGCTGCTCACCGCCAACATCTGCGTGCTCACGCTGCTCGCCTCGGCGGCCGTCCTCGTCGACGACTTCGAACGGGCCGCCCGGCACGCGCTGTACGGCGCGGACGTCCGCGTCGCCGTGCACACCGACGTGCAGGAGGTGCTGCTCACCGGCGGGCGGGACGGGCGGCCGCTCAACCTGTTCCTCGACGGGCGGCTGCGGGTCAGCGGACGCGACGAACTCCGGTACCACGAGGCTCTCGTGCACCCCGCGATGACCGGGCGGCACGCGCGCGTGCTGGTGCTCGGCGGGGGTGACGGGCTCGCCGCCCGCGAGGTGCTGCGCCATCCGGGCGTCCGGCGGGTCGACGTCGTCGCGCTCGACCCGGGCGTGGTGCGGCTGGCCCGCACCGACCCCGCCCTGTCCCGGCTCAACGCGCACTCCCTCGACGACCCCCGCGTCCACGTGGTCACCGCCGACGCCTTCGACTGGCTGCGGACGGCGCCGACGGCCGCGTACGACGTCGTCGTGTCCGACCTGCCGCACCCCGGGATCACCGCCAGCACCAAGCTGTACGCACAGGAGTTCTACGGGCTGGCCCGGCAGGTGCTCGCCCCGGGCGGGCGGCTCATGGTGCACGGGGGCGCGGTGGAGTCCCGGCCCCGTGACTTCTGGACCCTCGACGCCACCCTGCGCGCGGCCGGCCTGCGCACCACCGCGTACCGGGTGCGCGGACGGCAGGCCGGGTACGCGGCCGGACCCGACCGGGGGCCCGCGGACGGGGCCCGCGCCCACCGCGACTGGGGGTTCGTGCTGGCCGCAGACCGGCACACCCCGCGGCCCCGCCTCGACCCGGCCGGGCCCCGGCCCCGGACGCTCACCGACGCGTCCCTCGCCGCGGACGTCCGAGCGGCGGAACGCACCCGCGTCCCCGGACTCCCGCCGTCCACCCTGGTCCACCCCCGGTACAGCGACTGACGCGCCGCGACTTCTCACGGACGGGGGTGCGGTACGGCGTGGCGTGGGTAGGCTCCGCACTCATGGAGCACGAGGTGTTCGTTCCGGTCGAGGCGCAGCGGCTCAGGGAGGTGCTGGACGACCCCGCGCGGGTCGCCCGGGCGGTGCCCGGGCTCCAGCACGACGCCGGTGCGGAACCCGTCACCGGACGGCTGAAGGTACGGATCGGCGGCTCCTCCATCACCTACCGCGGGTCGGTACGGGTGTCCGCGCAGGACGACGGCGTCTATGCGGTCGAGGGCGAGGCGTCCGAGTCCCGGGGCGACGGGACGGTCCGGCTGTCCCTGCGGCTGACCCCGCGCCCCGCCGACGCGGGCACGGCGCTCGTCGTCACGGGCACCGCCACGGCGGACGGCCGCGTGACGGACCTCCCTCAGGACGCGGTCACCTCGGCGGTCACCCGCCTCCTGAACCGCTTCGCGGAAAACCTGGCAACGGCGGCGGAGGAGTCGTCCCCGCCGGAGTCCCCCGAGCAGCTGACGGCCGGGGACGCGGCGGAGGATAGGCAGGGTCCGCGGGAGTCTCCGGAGCAGCTGGCGGCCGGGAACGAGGCGGAGAATACGCCGGGTCCGCCGGAGTCCCCCGAGCAGCTCGCGGTCGGCGGCGCGGAGGATACGCCGGGTCCGCGGGAGTCTCCGGAGCAGCTGGCGGCCGGGAACGAGGCGGAGAATACGCCGGGTCCGCCGGAGTCCCCCGAGCAGCTCGCGGTCGGCGACTTCGAACCCGGCGCCACGACGGACTTCGAGACGACCCCCGACGCGGAAGACGCCCCTCCGCCACCACCGCAACAGCCGAGCGACACCGTCCCGGACACGCCGTCCGAACCGGCGACGGCCTCCGGCCCCAGCGCCGAGGGCGGTCCCGCCGCGGGCACCGCGCCTGCACCGGAGGGCGACTCCGGCCCCGGGTCCGAGCCGGGACCGGGCGCCGTGTCCGGTCCGGAGGGCGACGCCTCGCCGGGGACCGAGCCTGCTTCGGACACCACGCCCGCCCCGGAGGGGGACGGCCAGGGGGGCGAGTCCGCTCCTGACGCCGTGCCCGGCCCGGGGGCCGGGACGGGGCCGGAACCCGCGTCCCCTCGGGACGCCGAGTCCGCCCCCGAGCCGGAGGCTTCCGGCACCGGTCCCGTGCCGCCCACCCCCGAGCCGCTCGACGCGGAGTTCGGAGGCGGCATCGACGGGCGGCCGCTCCCCGGTGACGACGATGACGACTCCCTCGCGGAGGCCGCGCACGCGCGGCGGACGATGATCGGGCGCAGCGCCGAGGAGGTCGACCACGCACCCCCGCGCGGCCGCTACGCCCCGGTCCCGGCCCCCCAGACGGTCGCGTCCTCCGCCCCCCTCCGCTGGGCGGCCCCCGCAGCGGCGCTGGCGGTCGCCTCGGCCGTGGTCGCCATCCGCGCCCTGCGCCGCCGCCGCTGACGCCGCCGAGGCGACGGGCTGTCTGCCACCCGCCGGGCGCCCTGCCTGGCCCAGGACTTCGCAGGCACGAGCGGCCCGGGTCGCGCACCGGGGCCGGGCTCGCGCCGCACGGCCGCCTCGGCGACCCCGGCGCGCCGCACGGCCGTATCGGCGACCTTGGCGCGCCGCACGGCCGCAACGGCGACCCCGGCGGGCCGGGCGGCGGGGACCAGCCCGGCCCAGGTCGCGCACCGGGACCGCGCTCTCCCTGGTGCTTCGAGGCGCGCACGTTCCAGCCGCCGGCGCCGAGCCCCATGCCGTGAGCGCAGGTGCCCCCAGGTGCCGTGCCAGGTGCGCCGCACGCCTCACCCCGCGCCGGGGCGCCGGGGTTCAGCCCGGAAGGCGGACCCTGCGGTCCTCGTGCCAGGCCCCCGGTCTTCCCCGCGCCGGAAGCGCGGACCCTGCCCGCGCCCGTGGCGGAGGCGCCCGCCTCCCACCGTCCCGCCGGAGGCGTACCCCACGTGAGTGATCGCCCCAGTAGGGTCGAGGCGTGAGTAACGAACACATCACGCTGACCGCGGGTGACGCGGAGGTGGACGTGCTGCCGGGGAACGGCGGGCGGGTCGGGGGGCTGCGGCTCGGGGGTGTGGAGCTGTTGCGGCAGGGGGAGCGGTTCGGGTGTTTCCCGATGGTCCCCTGGTGCGGGCGGCTGCGCGACGGCCGGTTCCGGGACGGCGCCGCCGTGCGGCAGATGCCGCTCAACGCGCCCCCGCACGCCATTCACGGCACCGCGCGCAACGCCCCCTGGCGCACCGCGCGCAAGAGCAGCGACGAGGCCGTGCTGACGTACGACCTGACGGACCCGTGGCCGTACCCGGGGCGGGTCACCCAGCAGGTGTCGCTCACCGGGGACGCCCTGACGCTCACCATGAGCGTCGAGACGCACGGCTCGTCGTTCCCCGCCCAGATCGGCTGGCACCCGTGGTTCCTGCGCAACCTCGGCGGGGAGGACGTGACGCTCGACTTCGACCCCGCCTGGCAGGAGGAACGCGGCGAGGACCACCTGCCCACGGGACGCCGCATCGACCCGAGGCCCGGCCCGTGGGACGACTGCTTCGGGATGCCCGACGGCGTCGACGTCACCCTCACCTGGCCGGGGCAGCTGAAGCTGAAGGTGACCAGCCGCGAGCACTGGGTCGTCGTCTACGACGAACAGCGGGAAGCCGTCTGCGTGGAGCCGCAGACCGGGCCGCCGGACGGGCTGAACACCCACCCGCGCCTGGTCACCCCGCTGGAGCCGCTGGAGGCCTCCACGACCTGGACCTGGACCCGGCTTTAAGCTGACAGGCATGACGGACACTCGCGGCGCGCTGCTGCAGCAGATCAAGGACAAGGCCGTGGTGCACGGCAAGGTGACCCTCTCCTCCGGTCTGGAGGCCGACTACTACGTCGACCTGCGCCGCATCACCCTCGACGGCGAGGCCGCCCCGCTGGTCGGTCAGGTGCTGCTGGACCTGACCGAGGAACTGGAGTTCGACGCGGTGGGCGGGCTCACCATGGGCGCCGACCCCGTCGCCGCCGCCATGCTGCACGCCGCCGCCGCGCGCGGCCGCAAGCTGGACGCGTTCGTCGTGCGCAAGGCCGCCAAGGCGCACGGTCTGCAGCGCCGCGTGGAGGGCCCGGACATCGAGGGCCGCCGCGTGCTGGTCGTGGAGGACACCTCCACCACCGGCGGCTCCCCGCTCACCGCCGTGGAGGCCGTGCGTGAGGCCGGCGGCGAGGTCGTGGCCGTGGCGACGATCGTCGACCGGGCCACCGGCGCCGCCGAGAAGATCCGCGAAGGCGCCGGTGTGCCGTACCTGTTCGCCTTCTCCAAGGACGAACTCGGCCTGGACTGACCGGCCCCGCCTTCCACAGGGCGGACGGCAGGATGGACGTTCCGGCCGAGTCTGGAAGGATGTGACCGACAATGACGTCGCATCCAAGGTTCCAGGTCAGGGCCGACAGTACGCAGCACCCCACCCCGCACTCTTAAGGAGCGGACAGATGCCCATCGCAACTCCCGAGGTCTACAACGAGATGCTCGACCGGGCGAAGGCAGGCAAGTTCGCCTACCCGGCCATCAACGTCACCTCGTCCCAGACCCTGCACGCGGCTCTGCGCGGCTTCGCCGAGGCGGAGAGCGACGGCATCGTGCAGATCTCCACGGGCGGTGCCGAGTTCCTGGGCGGCCAGCACAACAAGGACATGGTGACCGGCGCCGTCGCGCTCGCCGAGTTCGCGCACATCGTCGCCGAGAAGTACGACGTCAACATCGCCCTGCACACGGACCACTGCCCGAAGGACAAGCTCGACGGGTACGTGCGTCCGCTGCTCTCGGTGTCCGAGGAGCGCGTCAAGGCCGGCCGTAACCCGCTGTTCCAGTCCCACATGTGGGACGGTTCCGCGGAGACCCTCGCGGACAACCTGTCCATCGCGCAGGAACTGCTGGAGCGCGCCCAGGCCGCCAAGATCATCCTCGAGGTCGAGATCACCCCGACCGGCGGCGAGGAGGACGGCGTCTCCCACGAGATCAACGACTCCCTCTACACGACGGTCGACGACGCGATCCGCACCGCCGAGGCGCTGGGCCTGGGCGACAAGGGCCGCTACCTGCTCGCCGCCTCCTTCGGCAACGTGCACGGCGTGTACAAGCCGGGCAACGTCGTCCTCCGTCCCGAGCTGCTGAAGGAGCTCAACGAGGGCGTCGCCGCCAAGTACGGCAAGCCGGCCGGCGCGCAGCCGTTCGACTTCGTGTTCCACGGCGGCTCGGGCTCCACCGAGGAGGAGATCCGCACCGCCCTGGAGAACGGCGTCGTCAAGATGAACATCGACACCGACACCCAGTACGCGTTCACGCGTCCGGTCGCGGACCACATGTTCCGCAACTACGACGGCGTCCTCAAGGTCGACGGCGAGGTCGGCGACAAGAAGACCTACGACCCGCGCACCTGGGGCAAGCTGGCCGAGGCGTCGATGGCCGCCCGCGTCCTGGAGGCCTGCAAGCACCTGCGCTCGACGGGCACCCGCATCAAGTAACCCGCGCGCCCGGCCCGCACGCACGCACACGAATGAGCCCGGCACCTGCCCAGGTGCCGGGCTCTTCCGTATGCTCCCGGTATGCCCGATGTCCGGCTGGCGTCCCCCCAGGGCAGGTGGATCCTGTTCACCACGGTCCTCGGCTCCGGCATGGCCCTGCTCGACTCGACCGTCGTCAACGTCGCCCTGCCGCGCATCGGCGAGGACCTCGACGCCGACCTCGCCGCGCTCCAGTGGACCGTCAACGCCTATCTGGTCACGCTGGCCGGGCTGATCCTGCTGGGCGGGGCGCTGGGCGACCGGTTCGGACGGCGCCGGGTCTTCGTCGTCGGTGTGCTCTGGTTCGCCGCCGCCTCCCTGCTGTGCGGGATCGCGCCGAACGAGGGCGTGCTGATCGCGGCCCGGGCGCTCCAGGGCGCGGGCGGGGCGCTGCTCACCCCCGGCTCGCTCGCGCTGATCCAGGCGTCCTTCCACCCCGACGACCGGGGCCGCGCGGTCGGCCTGTGGTCCGGTTTCGGCGGCATCGGGGCGGCCGTGGGCCCGTTCCTCGGCGGCTGGCTGGTGGACGGGCCCGGCTGGCGCTGGGTGTTCCTGATCAACGTGCCGCTCGCCCTGCTGTGCGCGCCGGTGGCCCTGCGCCATGTGCCGGAGTCGTCGGGCGGACCGGCGGAGGGACGCTTCGACGTGTTCGGCGCGGCGCTCGGCGCGGTCGCGCTCGCGCTGGTGACGTACGCGCTGATCGGGGCCGGTGACGGGTCGCCGCTGGTCGTCGTGTCCGCGGTGGCGGGGCTCGCCGCCGCCGTCGGTTTCGTGCTGGTGGAGAAGCGGCGGCCGGGTCCGATGATGCCGCTGGAGATCTTCGCGTCCCGCCAGTTCTCCGCCGTCAACGGCGTCACCCTGTGCGTGTACGCGGCGTTCGGCGGGTTCTTCTTCCTCGCCGCGCTCCAGCTCCAGGTCGCAGTCGGCTGGTCCGCCCTCGCCGCGGGGACGGCCCTGCTGCCGACGACCGCCCTGATGCTGCTGCTCTCCGCCCGCTCGGGCGAGCTGGCGGACCGGATCGGACCGCGCCTGCCCCTCACCGTAGGCCCGCTGCTGTGCGCCGCCGGGGTGCTGATGATGCTGCGGGTCGGGCCCGGCGCCTCGTACGCGGCCGACGTGCTGCCGGCGCTGCTCGTGCTGGGCCTCGGCATGGTCGCCCTGGTCGCGCCGCTCACGGCGTCCGTGCTGGCGTCCGTGGACGTCGCGCGGGCGGGCCTGGCCAGCGGGGTCAACAACGCGGCCGCCCGGGCCGCCGGACTGCTGGCGGTGGCCGCGCTGCCGCTGCTCGCCGGGATGGGCCCGGAGGCGTTCCGGCAGCCGGAGCGGTTCGACGCCGCCTTCGACCGGGCGATGCTGCTGTGCGCGGGCATTCTGGTGATCGGCGCGCTCCTCGCCGCGGCGACCGTGCGCCGTCCCGCACCGGGCTGCCGGCGCCCCGAGTGCCGTACCCACGGCAGTGTGGCCGTGCCCCCGCTGGAGGCGGACCCGCGCCGGGGGAGCAGCATCGCCTGATGTACGAGACTGGACCCATGTCCATTCACGAGAACCTCCTCGGGGGCCCGCCCCCGACCCACCTCCCCGACGACCCCGAGCCGCGTGAGCTGCTGGCGTCCGGCGCCACCGCCGCCGAGGTCGCCGGCCGGTACCCCACCTCCTCGCTTGCCTGGGCGCGGCTCGCCGACGAGGCGTTCGAGCGGGACAGCGTCGTCGAGTCCTACGCGTACGCCCGCACGGGCTACCACCGCGGCCTGGACGCGCTGCGCCGCAACGGCTGGAAGGGCCACGGCCCCGTGCCGTGGGAGCACGAGCCGAACCGCGGCTTCCTGCGCGCCCTGCACGCCCTCGCCCGCGCCGCGCAGGCGATCGGCGAGCAGGAGGAGTACGAGCGCTGCAGCCAGTTCCTGAAGGACTCCTCGCCCACGGCGGCCCAGGTCCTGGGCTGAACCGGCCGGAAAACGGAATGTGATCACCGCGAGGCCCGTCTGCTCGGCAGGCGGGCCTTGCGGCGGTGGGGGACGATTGCGCAGGATGCACCGTGGGGACCGGGGCCCCCGTGCCGGTAACGGCAGGGGCGGACCGCTACCCGGAGAACATTTCAGGAGACAGCGATGTCCCACGAGGCTCACGAGCCCGAGACCCCGCATCTCGACTTCCAAGGGACGACCCCCTACGAGGACTACGTCAAGGCCGACGTCCTCACCCACCTCCAGCACACCCTCTCGGACGATCCCGGAGAGATGGTCTTCCTGGTCACCACCCAGGTGATGGAGCTGTGGTTCACCGTGATCGTGCACGAGTGGGAGACCGCGGCGCAGGCGCTGCGCCGCGACGACGTGCCGACCGCGGTCGACGCGCTGCGCCGCTCACGGCGCGAACTGGAGGCGCTGAACGCCTCCTGGCGGCCGCTGGCCGGACTCACCCCGGCCCAGTTCAACTCCTACCGGAGCGCCCTCGGCGAGGGCTCCGGCTTCCAGTCGGCGATGTACCGGCGCATGGAGTTCCTGCTCGGTGACAAGTCCGCGTCGATGCTGGTCCCGCACCGGGGAGCGCCGCGGGTGCACGCCGAGCTGGAGAAGGCCCTGCACGAGCCCAGCCTCTACGACGAGGTGCTGCGGTTCCTCGCCCGGCGTGGCCACCCCGTGCCCAAGGACGTGCTGGAGCGCGACGTGTCGCGGAAGTACGAGCCGTCGCGTGAGGTCGAGGAGATCTGGACGTCCGTCTACGCGGGCGACGAGCGGGACGAGGTGGCGCGGCTCGGCGAGGCGCTGACCGACGTCGCCGAACTGGTGTGGCGCTGGCGCAACGACCACTTGGTCGCCACCCGCCGGGCCATGGGAGCCAAGACCGGGACAGGAGGGTCCGCCGGAGTGGCCTGGCTGGAGAAGCGGGCGCAGAAGAGCGTCTTCCCCGAGCTGTGGACGGCGCGGTCCTATGTCTGAGCTGACACGGAAGGCGGAGAAGCTGGACGCGGGCGACGAGCTCGCCGCCAAGCGCGCGGAGTTCGTCCTCGACGGGCCCGAGGGCGCGGTCTACCTGGACGGCAACTCGCTGGGCGCGCTGCCCGTCGCCGTGCCCGGCCGGGTCGCGGACGTGGTCGGCCGCCAGTGGGGCGAGATGCGCATCCGCTCCTGGACGGAGAGCGGCTGGTGGACGGCGCCGGAGCGGATCGGCGACCGGATCGCCCCGCTGGTCGGCGCGGCGGCCGGGCAGATCGTGGTGGGCGACTCCACCAGCGTCAACGTGTTCAAGGCGCTGGTCGGCGCGGTGCGGCTGGCCCAGGAGACCGGTCCGGGCCGGGACGAGATCCTGGTCGACGCGACCACGTTCCCGACGGACGGCTACATCGCCGGGTCGACGGCCCGCATGACCGGCTGCACGCTGCGTCCCGTGGAGCCCTCGGAGGTGCCGGGCGCGCTCGGGGAGCGCACGGCCGCCGTGCTGCTCAACCACGTGGACTACCGCACCGGCCGGCTGCACGACCTGCCGTCGCTCACGGCGGCCGCGCACGCGGCGGGCGCGTACGCCGTCTGGGACCTGTGCCACAGTGCGGGCGCGCTGCCGGTCGGCCTGGACGCGCACGGCGTTGACCTGGCCGTCGGCTGCACCTACAAGTACCTCAACGGCGGCCCCGGATCGCCCGCGTACCTGTACGTGCGGGCGGACCTCCAGGACCGCTTCGACTCCCCGCTGCCGGGCTGGAACTCGCACGCGGAGCCCTTCGGGATGCGCTCCGACTACGCGCCGGCGGAGGGCGCGGTGCGCGGGCGGGTCGGCACCCCCGACATCCTCTCCATGCTCGCCCTGGAGGCGGCGCTCGAGGTGTGGGACGGGGTGACGGTCGAGGCGGTCCGCGCCAAGTCCCTCGCCCTGACCGACTTCTTCCTGGAGTGCGTCGGGGAGTACGTCCCCGAGGGCCGCGTGGAGTGCCTCACCCCGCTGCCGCACACGGAGCGGGGCAGCCAGGTGGCCCTGCGCTGTCCGGACGCGGGACCGGTGATGCGGCGGCTCATCGACCGGGGCGTGGTCGGCGACTTCCGCCACCCGGACGTGCTCCGCTTCGGATTCACCCCGCTCTACGTCGGTTTCGCCGACGTGGAACGGGCCGCGCGGGCACTCGCCGAGGAGCTGGGCTGACCCGACGGGGCCGGGACGGCGGTGTTCCGGCCCCGTTCCCGCCGGTCAGGCGGGGCCTCCTGGTGAGAGGGGCGGGTGCAGTGCTGGTACCGTCCCGCCCGAACGGCCGTGTACACGCCCGGTCCGGTCGAACCACGTTGTATCGCTGAGAGGTTGGAGCATGACGGACGACGTCGCAGCCGCCCGGGCCGCCGCCGAGGAGAAGTCGGCCTTCTCCCACCCGCCGGTCGATCCGGACGCCACGGCGGCCTACGGCGACGACCCCGACCACGTCATCGACTTCTGGACGCCGCGCGGCGGGAGCGGATCCGCGCCGGTGGTCGTCGTCCTGCACGGCGGCGCCTGGCGCGCCCCCTACGACCGGCGTCACATCAGCCCGTTCGCCGCGTTCCTCGCGCACCGCGGCTTCGCCGTGGCCAGCGTCGAGTACCGGCGCGGAGCGGCCGGGGCGGACGGCGGCGACCCGGTGGCCGGACGCTGGCCCGACACCTTCGACGACGTCGCCGCCGCGCTGGACGCCCTTCCCGCGCTGATACGCGAGCACCTCCCGGCGGGTGACCCGCGCCGCGTCGTCCTCACGGGCCACTCCGCGGGCGGGCACCTCGCCCTGTGGGCCGCCGCCCGGCACGTCCTGCCCGCCGGTTCGCCCTGGCGCACCGACGCCCCGGCGCCCCTGCGCGGGGTCGTCGCCCTCGCCCCCGTCGCGGACCTCGAGGTCGCCGACAAGCTCGGCGTGTGCGGCGGTGCCATCCGCGAACTCCTCGGCGGTGACGACCACTTCGCCGAGCGCAGGCCGCACGCCGACCCGGCGCTGCTGCTGCCCACCGGTATCGCCACCACCCTCGTCCAGGGCCGCGCCGACATCGAAGTCCCGCACGCGGTCGCCGAGTCGTACGCGGACGCGGCGGCGAAGGCCGGCGAGGTCGTCGGGGTCACCCTGCTGCCGGACGTCGGCCATTTCCCGCTCATCGATCCCGCGGCGGACGCCTGCGCGGTCGTCGCGGAGGAGATCGCCCAGCTGGCGTGGTGAGCCCAACTCCGCCTACAGGCAAGCTTCGTCGTACCCCTAGTACCTGAGAGCTACCCCGCGGATGAGTCCCCCGGTGGGACGCGGGTTACCGACCACGCTCCGTAACTTCCCTTCCTGACAGGCCCGATGGGCGGGCGGACGGGAAGGGAAGCGGCGACGATGGAACAGGGGCGCGAGCGGGGGACTCCCGGCACGAGACCGGACGGGGCGGAGACCACGGCACACCGCCCGGCGGGCCGGCTGCGGCGTGGTCTGCTCGCCGCGCTCGTCGCCGCCGCCGTGGCCGTGCCCCTCGCCGGGGCCGCCGGCCCGCAGGCGCCCGCCCCGCCGCCCGCCCAGCTCGCGCCCCCGGCCGTCGCCGGACTCGACGCTACCTACGCCGCCCACCGGGCCAACGCCGCCGAGGCGGCCCGCACCGCGGCCGACCACGGGTACCGGGACCGCGCGGCCGTCGAACACGCCCTGGCCCAAGCGCAGTTGCTGTATTTCGACGGACGTGGCGCCGGCCTGGTCACCGAGGTCCTCGGCGACCTCGCGCACGCCGACCGCGTCGCCGTCCTGGTCCCCGGGTCCGACACCGGCATCGACACCTACGACCGCTTCCGCGCCACCGCCCTCGCCCTGCACCAGCGGCTGAACCGTGAAGCGCCCACCGGAGTCCGCACGGCGGTCGTGGCGTGGCTCGGCTACGAGACACCCGGCACGGTCAGCCCCTCCGTCGCGACGACCGGCCGCGCGGAGGAGGCGGCACCCGAACTGCGTGCGTTCGTCGAGGACCTGCGGTCGGTAGCCGCCCCCCGCGCCCGTGTCTCCCTGCTCTGCCACTCCTACGGCTCCGTCGTCTGCGCGCGGGCCGCCGCCGGACTCGACGTCGACGACCTGGTCTTCCTCGGCAGCCCCGGCACCGGCGCCGACACCGCCGCCGATCTGCGCACCCGCGCCCGGGTGTGGGCCGCGCGCGGCGCCGGCGACTGGGTCGAGCACGTCCCGCACCTCGACGCCGCCCTGTTCGGCACCACCGTCGGCTTCGGCACCGACCCCGTGTCCGAGGAGTACGGCGCCCGCGTCTTCGCCGCCGGCGACGGCGGACACAGCGACTACTTCGCCCCCGGCTCCCTCTCCCTGGCCACCCTCACCCGCATCGTCCTCGGCCACACCCAGGAGGTGACCCGATGACCCGCCTCACCGTCGCGCTACGCGACACCGCCGCCCGCGTCGACGCGGCCACACCCGCCCACCGTGACCGCGCCGTCGACGCCCTGCGTGCCTTCGCCGTGCTCGGCGTGGTCCTCGGGCACTGGCTGGTCACCGCGCTGGTCGCGGACGGGCGCAGCCTGCGCGCCGCGAGCCCGCTCCAGCACATGCCCTGGCTGGCCCCGGTGTCCTGGGCCTTCCAGACCCTCGCCGTGTTCTTCCTGGTCGGCGGGCACGTCGCGACCCGCTCGTACGCCTCGGCGCGGGAGCGCGGGACGCCGTACCGGCGGTGGCTGCACGCCCGGCTGGCGCGGCTGTTCGGGCCGGTCGTCGCACTCCTCACCCTGTGGACGGTCGTGACGCTCGCGCTGCTGCTGTCCGACGCCGAGTACGGGACCGTGCGGACGCTGGTGAAGCTGGCGCTGTCCCCGATGTGGTTCCTGCTGGTCTTCGCCGTCCTCACGGCCGCGACCCCGCTGGTCGCCCGGCTGCATCCGCTGTGGCCGTCGGCCGTCGTCCTCCACGTCGACGTGCTCCGCTTCGGCCTCGGCGCCCCCGACGGACTGGGCTGGCTGAACCTCGCCGCGGGCTGGCTGGTGCCGTACACGCTGGGCGCGGCCTGGACCCGGGGCGAGCTGGACGGCCGCAGGTCCGGGTGGGTGCTGCTGGGCGGCGGTACGGCGGCGACGGCGGCACTGGTCGCATGGGCGGGGTATCCGGCCGCGATGGTCGGGGTGCCGGGCGCCGAGGTGTCCAACCTCAACCCGCCGACCCTGGCCGCCGTCACCTTCGGTCTCGCCCAGTGCGGGCTCGCGCTGCTGCTGCGGGACCGGCTGCGCCACGCGATGCGCAGTCCGGTCGCGTGGGCGGCGGTGGCGCTGGTCAACCTGTCCGCGATGACGGTTTTCCTGTGGCACCAGACCGCCCTGATGGCCACCACCGCCGCGCTTCTCCCGGCAGGCCCGCTGCCCGGCCTGCACACCGTCCCCGAGGGCCTGGGCTGGGCCGCCGCCCGGCTGCCCTGGCTGGTCGCCTTCGTCCTCGCCCTCGCGGTGTGCGGGGCGGCGTTCCGCACCTGGGAACGGGGCGGAGGCCGGCGGCGCCTGCGGCCGTCGAAGGTGGTCCGCGCACACCACCCTGTGACCGGGAGGGCCCCGCATGTCTAGTCTGAACGGCGTGGTGGACACGGGGGCGGAGCACATACGGCGGTGGCTGGGCGTCCTGCGCGACGACCTGCTGACCGCGCGGGTCGACCCCATGCCGCCGTCGATGTGGCTGCGGTGGCTGCCGCACGGGGTCGTATGGATCGTCGCCGTCGTCCTGACCATCGTGGGAGCCGTTCAACTGAACGATCAGGGAGGGCTGGACCTCGGCTACTCCATGCTGCTCGGGGTGGGGCAGGGCTGTGCGGCCGTCCTCGCGCTGCGGCGGCCGGTGCCGGCGCTGTGGCTGTCGCTCGGCGCCACGCTGGCCGTCGCCGCACTGACGCGCCGCATGCTGATGGCCGGCCAGATCGACGGTTTCGCGTGGCCCTGGACCGCGTGGGCCGTCGTGGCCCACCTGCTCGTGCTGCTGCTGGTCGCCCTGCGCGTGCCCACCCGGGTGTCGGTCGAGGCGCTGTTCCTGACGGGGCTGTTCACCTACGCCCTCCAGGGCCTGTGGGGGGCGTGGAACTACGCGCCCACCGGCCAGGTCACCGTTGCGCTGTCAGCGGTCGTGGTCGTCCTCGGCATCGCCCTGCGCGGCCGCCGCGAGGCCCGCGCCGAGCTGGAGCAGCAGACCACGCTCACCGCCGAGGAGCGGGCCCGTCGCACGCTGCTGGAGGAACGCAGCCGCATCGCACGGGAGCTGCACGACGTGGTGGCACACCACATGTCGGTCATCTCCATCCAGGCGCAGGTCGCTCCGCACCTCGTACGGAACCCGCCCGACGAGCTGAGGGAGAACCTCGCCGGCATCCGGCAGAACGCCGTCGAGGCGCTCACGGAACTGCGCCGCGTCCTCGACGTGCTGCGCTCCGAACACCCCGCCCCCGGCGAGCGCGCGCACGCCCCGCAGCCCACCCTGGGCCGGCTGGAGGCGCTGGTGGAGAACACCCGCGCCGCCGGACTCACCGTGACCACCGAGGTCACCGGCGCACGCCGGCCGCTGCCGCCCGGCGTGGAGCTGTCCGCGTACCGGATCGTGCAGGAGGCGCTGAGCAACGTGCTGCGGCACGCGCCCGGCGCCACCGCGCATGTCACCCTCGCCTACGGGCCGCGCGCCCTGCGGGTGGAGGTGGTGAACACCGCCCCCACCCGGGAGGCGCCGCCGTCCGCCGGTGCCGGGCACGGGCTGCTCGGCATGCGGGAGCGGGCGGTCATGCTGGGCGGCACGCTCACCGCCGGGCCCTGGTCAGGACGCGGCTACCGCGTCGCGGCCCGCCTTCCCGTGTCCGCACCTTCCGCCACCGACCCCCTTCCCCAGGACGGCGCCGCATGATCCGCGTACTGATCGCCGACGACCAGCAGATGGTCCGGCAGGGCTTCACGGTGCTGCTGAACACGCAGCCCGACATCGAGGTCGTCGGCCAGGCGGTGAACGGGATCGAGGCGGTCGAGAAGGTCGGTGAACTCCCCCCGGACGTCGTCCTGATGGACATTCGCATGCCCGAACTCGGCGGCATCGAGGCCACCGCCCGCATCACCGCCGCCCACCCCGAGGTGAAGGTGCTGGTGCTGACCACCTTCGACCTCGACGAGTACGTGTACGAGGCGCTGCGCGCGGGCGCCTCCGGGTTCCTCCTCAAGGACGCCTCCGCCGAGCAGCTCGCCGAGGCGGTGCGGGTGGTGGCCGCCGGGGACGCGTTGCTCGCGCCGGGCGTCACCCGGCGGCTGATCGCCGAGTTCTCCCGGCTCGACCCCCGGCCCCGCACTCCCCTGCGCCAGAGGGTCGGCGACCTCACCGAGCGGGAGACGGAGGTCCTGTCGCTGATCGCGCAGGGCCTGTCGAACGCGGAGATCGCGGTACGGCTGGTGGTGGCCGAGCAGACCGTGAAGACGCACGTCGGCCGCATCCTGGTGAAGCTGGGCCTGCGCGACCGCACCCAGGCGGCGGTGTTCGCCTACGAGTCGGGGCTGGTGCGTCCCTCCGGTTACTGAGCCCGCGCGTACCGTGGCGTAACCCCGCGTGGCCTGCGTAGTACTTCAGACGGACGCCCCGGAACCCCTCTCAGCGGGGACGACCGGGCTCACCCGCTCGGCCTACCGTGTGAGCGTGACCGAGACGACGCACCAGCAGTCCCCGCGCACCGGGGACGGTGACCGCAGCCCGGAGTACCGGCTGGCCCAGAACGCCCTCCAGGGGCTGCGCCAGGACCTGTTCCACGACCCCTTCGCCTACCGCCCGCTGGGGCGCCGTCCCGCGGACGGCCCGCTCCTGCGCCGGCTGCCCGCGCGGATGCGCACGGCCGCGGAGCGCCTCCCGCACGCGGTGGTGGGGGCGATCGCGCTGCTCACCCTGATGGTCGGCGCCGTCTCCGGCAGCGAGCCGGGCGGCGACGGGCGGGCCCTGCTGGCCGGACTGCTGTGCGCGGTCCCCGTGGTCGTCACCCTGTCCCGGCCGGTCGGCGCGTTCTGGCTGTCCCTCGCGTCGGGCCCGCTGACCGCGCTGCTCAACGGCGCCGGGTCCGACTGGCCGTGGATGCCCGGCTCGTTCGTCTCCCACCTCACCGTCCTGGTGGTGGTGGCGCTGCGCACCCGGCCCCGCACCGCCGTGTGGATGTGGGGCGTCACCGCCCTGTACGCCGTGTTCGGGGACATCATCTTCGGCGGGTCGTACTACTACTCCAACGGCGCCCCGATGCTGGTCCTCTCGGCGTTCGCCCTGCTCCTGGTCTGTCTCTGGCACGTCCGGCACACCGCGCAGCAGGAGGTCACCGCCCAGCAGACGGTCACCGCGCAGGAGCGGTCCCGGCGTACGCTGCTGGAGGAGCGCACCACCATCGCCCGCGAGCTGCACGACGTGGTGGCTCACCACATGTCGGTGGTCGCCATCCAGGCCGAGGCCGCGCCGTACCGGGTGGAGAACCCGCCGGAGGAGCTGGAACGCGCCTTCGCCACCATCCGGGAGAACGCCGTCGCCGCCCTCACCGAGCTGCGCCGCATCCTCGGCGTGGTCCGCGCCGAGGACTACGAGGCTCCCGACGCCCCGCAGCCCACCCTCGCCGACCTGGACGCCCTCCTGGTCAACGTGCGGGGCGCCGGGCTGACCGTGGAGAAGGTGGTGACCGGCGCGGTGCGGGAGCTGCCGCAGGGCGTGGAGCTGTCTGCGTACCGGATCGTGCAGGAGGCGCTGAGCAACAGCCTGCGGCACGCGCCCGGCGCGAGCGCCCGCGTGGAGATCGGGTACGTCCTCGGCGGTCTGGGGGTCCGGGTCGTCAACGGCCCGATGCCCGAGGCGAGCCTGGCGAAGCCCACCCGTCACCCGGCCACCGCCCCTGACGGAGGGCTTCGCCCGCCTTCTCCGATCGGCGCCGGTCACGGCATCACCGGCATGCGGGAGCGGGTCGCCATGCTGGACGGCGAGATGACCGCCGGGCCGACCGAGGACGGCGGCTACGAGGTCGCGGTGTTCCTGCCGGTCGCCGCGGTGAACGAGGGTGACGCATGACCATTCGCGTGCTGATCGCGGACGACCAGATGATGGTCCGCGAGGGCTTCTCGGTGCTGCTCAACGCGATGCCGGACATCGAGGTCGTCGGCGAGGCCGTCAACGGCCGTCAGGCGGTCGACAAGGTCCGCGAACTCGCCCCCGACGTCGTCCTGATGGACATCCGCATGCCGGAGCTGAACGGCATCGAGGCGACCCGCGAGATCGTCGCCGCGGACGGCGCGGCCAAGGTGCTGGTCCTGACCACCTTCGACCTCGACGAGTACGTCTACCAGGCGCTGCGCGCGGGCGCCTCCGGCTTCCTCCTCAAGGACGCCTCCGCCCGCCGGCTCGCCGACGGCGTCCGGGTCGTCGCGGCCGGCGAGGCGCTGCTCGCCCCGTCGGTCACCCGGCGGCTGATCACCGAGTTCTCCAAGCTGTCCGACGTGCCCAGGGTGCTGCCGTCCGCGCAGGCCGCGTACGGGGACCTCACCGAGCGGGAGACGGAGGTGCTGGTGCTGATCGCGCAGGGCCTGTCGAACGCGGAGATCGCCGGACGGCTGGTGGTCGCCGAGTCGACGATCAAGACGCACGTCAGCCGCATCCTGGTGAAGCTGGGCCTGCGCGACCGCACCCAGGCGGCCGTCTTCGCCTACGAGGCGCGTCTCGTCACGCCGGGCTGAGCCGGTGCGGCCTAGGGTGAGGCGCATGGAACAGCGCATCACCCTGATCACGCTGGGCGTCACCGGCCTCGCCCGCTCGAAGGCCTTCTACGAGGCGTTGGGCTGGCGGGGCCAGGAGGTCCAGGAGACGGTCTTCTTCCAGGCGGGCGGTCTCGGACTGGTCCTGTGGGGCCGGGAGAAGCTGGCCCGGGACTCCGGCCTCGCCCCCGGGACACCGGGCGGCTTCGGCGGCATCGTCCTCGCGCACAACGTCCGCTCCGACGCCGAGGTCGACGAGCTGCTCGCGGCGGCCGACCTGGCCGGGGGCACGGTCACCAAGCCGGCCGTGTTCAACGAGATCGGCTTCTACTCCGGCGTCTTCACCGACCCCGACGGCCACGCCTGGGAGGTCGCCCACAACCCCGGCCTCCCGCTCGCCGAGGACGGCACGGTCACCCTCCCCGACTTCGGCGCCGCCTGACGGACCGCCCGGCACCCCTGGTCAGAGGGAGGGGCGGCGGACTACCGTCCGTCCATGGCAGTCGCTTCCGACCTCGCATTCGACCCGTGGGACCCCGCGTTCGTCGCCGACCCGTACCCCGCCTACGCCGAGCTGCGGGAACAGGGCCGGGTACGGTACTTCGAGCCGACCGACCAGTGGCTGGTCGCCCACCACGCGGACGTCTCGGCGCTGTTGCGCGACCGGCGCCTGGGGCGCACCTACCTGCACCGGTTCAGCCACGAGGAGTTCGGCCGCACCCCGCCCCCGCCGGAGCACGAGCCGTTCCACACGCTCAACGACCACGGCATGCTCGACCTCGAACCGCCGGACCACACCCGCATCCGCCGCCTGGTGTCCAAGGCGTTCACCCCGCGCACGGTCGAGCGCCTGCGGCCGTACGTGCGCACGCTCGCCGACGAGCTGGTGGCGGGCCTCGTCGAAGCGGGCGGCGGCGACCTGCTGCGGGACGTCGCCGAGCCGCTGCCGGTCGCGGTGATCGCGGAGATGCTGGGCATCCCTGAGTCCGACCGCGCGCCGCTGCGCCCCTGGTCGGCGGACATCTGCGGGATGTACGAGCTGAACCCGTCCGAGGAGGCCGCGGCGAAGGCGGTCCGCGCGTCGGCCGAGTTCTCGGACTACCTGCGCGACCTGATCGCCGAGCGCCGCAAGAACCCCGGCGACGACCTGATCTCCGGTCTGATCGCCGCCCACGACGAGGGCGACCGGCTCACCGAGCAGGAGATGATCTCCACCTGTGTCCTGCTGCTCAACGCGGGCCACGAGGCGACCGTGAACTCGACGGTCAACGGCTGGTGGGCGCTGTTCCGCCACCCCGACCAGCTCGCCGCCCTGCGCGCCGACCACTCCCTCGTCCCCACCGCCGTCGAGGAGCTGATGCGCTTCGACACCCCGCTCCAGCTCTTCGAACGCTGGGTACTGGACGAGATCGAGATCGACGGCCAGGTGATCCCGCGCGGCGCGGAGATCGCGATGCTGTTCGGCTCCGCCAACCACGACCCGGCCGTCTTCGCCGACCCGTCCCGCCTGGACCTCGCCCGCCGCGACAACCCGCACATCTCGTTCAGCGCGGGCATCCACTACTGCATCGGCGCGCCCCTGGCCCGCATCGAACTGGCCGCCTCGATGACAGCCCTCCTGGAGCGGGCCCCCACCCTCCGTCCGGCCGCGGAGCCGGTCCGCAAGCCGAACTTCGTGATCCGGGGGCTGGAGGGGCTGGCCGTGGAACTGGGTTGATCATCCGCCCGGCTGATCAGCACCATGACGGCTACTTCGTCTCCAGGTCCCGCCGGCGGAAGCCGGTCAGGCCCAGCCACACCAGGGCGGCGGCGACGAGGGTCAGCAGGAACAGCGGGGTCCAGTCCATGCCGGCGGCGGGCAGGCGGGGGATGTGGCCGAAGGGGGAGAGGTTGTTCATCCAGTCCGGGAACTGGAGGATCTGGCCGAGATAGCCGGCCACGAACGCGTACACCGGCACGACCCAGGCCGTCTGGCTCGCCCGGGGGAACCAGCCGAAGAGGACCACCGCCACGCCGACCGTGACCCACAGGGCCGGTGCGTACGCGAGGGCCGCGCCCGTCAGGTCGGGCACCAGCCCGGCGTCACCGGTCGAGGCCGCCCCGGCCAGGCCGAAGCCGAGCCCGGCCAGCAGCAGGACGACCGTGCCGCCGCCCATGGCCACGGCGAGATGACCGCCGACCCAGCGGGAGCGTGAGAGGCCGGTGGCGAGCAGGGGCTCGGCGCGGCCCGCCGTCTCCTCGGACCGGGGCCGCAGGGCCGCCATCACGACGTACACCGACGCCACGACCGTCAGGACGACCATGACCATCGAGGCGAAGGACTCGGCGACGCTCGCCCCGCCGATGCGCTCCAGGGCCTCCTCGATCTCGTCGATGCCCGCCAGCATCTCCTCGGCGTCCCCGAGGATCGACCCGTACATCGCGCCCATCAGGAACAGGCCGGCGCCGAAACCGGCCAGCAGGCCCCGGTGCAGGCGCAGGGCGAAGCCGAGCGGTGTGGTGAGCGCGGCGGAGGCGGTGGGGCTGCCCGGTTTCTGCGGACGCAGCCCCGCGCCCACGTCCCGGCGGGTGGAGAGCCAGAAGCCCGCGGCCGAGCACCCCGCCGCGCACAGCAGGCACAGCAGCAGCGGCCACCAGCGGTTGTCGACGTACGGGTAGCTGCGCTGCACCCAGCCGATCGGGGACAGCCAGGACAGGGTGTCGTTCGTGCCGCTGTCGCCGGCGGCGCGCAGCACGTAGGCGATGCCGATGACCGCGAGCGCCGTTCCGGACGCGCCGCGCGTGTGCGCGGTGAACTGGACGGTGACCGCGGCGACGGCGGCGAAGACGAGACCGGCGGCGGCGTGGGCGGAGCCGTAGACCAGCGAGCCCGCCGTGTCGATGCCCTCCATCCCCAGACCGGCCAGGCCGAGGGCCAGCAGCAGGGCGAGTGCGAGGTTGGCCAGGGTGGCGACGGCCAGGGCGGCGGCGAGGTGGGCGTGCCGGCCGACGACGGTCGAGCGCACCAGTTCGGCGCGGCCCGTCTCCTCCTCCGCGCGGGTGTGCCGCGTGACGATCAGCACGCTCATGAGGCCGACGAGGACGGCCGTGAAGCCGATCATCTGGTGGCTGAGGATGGAGCCGAAGCCGTCGTCGGTGAGGTAGTGGCGGGGGCCGGACATGGCCAGACCGGCCGGGCTGTCCACGCTCTTGACGGCGTTCGCCCGGTCCTCGGGGTCGCTGTAGAGCGTCCTGAAGCTGTTCGCCGTCATGAGGGTGGAGAGGAACAGGGCCAGGATCCACACCGGGAGCCGGACCCGGTCCCGGCGCAGGGCGAAGCGGATCAGGGTCCTCGTGCCGGCCAGCGCGTTGCCGCCCGCGACCGGTGCGGCGGGCGCACGGGTGCCGGGGTCGGCGGTGACGGAGGTCATCGCGGCTCTCCGTTCGTGCCCTGTCCTGTGGTGTGCCCGTCGGCGCCGGCGCCGTGCCCGTTGGCGGCCAGCTCGTCGCCGTAGTGGCGCAGCATCAGCTCCTCCAGGGTGGGCGGATGGCTGACCAGGCTGCGGACGCCGAGGTCGGTGAGCGCGCGGACGGCGGCGCCGACCTGGGCGCCGTCGACGGTGAAGCGGATCCGGCCGGTGGCCTCGTCGACGGTCCGCAGGTCGTGGACGCCGGGCAGACGGGCGAGGTCCGCGGCGGGCCGTTCGGTCTCCGCCTCGACGGTGGTGCGGGTCAGATGACGCAGCTCGCCGAGGGTGCCGGACTGGACGGTCCGGCCCTGGCGGACGATGCTCACCCGGTCGGCGAGCTTCTCCACCTGGGCCAGGATGTGGCTGGAGAGCAGCACGGTCCGGCCGGCCGCCTTGGCCTCGGCGATGACGTCCTGGAAGACGACCTCCATCAGCGGGTCGAGCCCCGCGGTCGGCTCGTCGAGCAGCAGCAGCTCGGCGTCGGAGGCGAGCGCGGCGACGATGGCGACCTTCTGCCGGTTGCCCTTGGAGTAGGCGCGGCCCTTCTTGGTCGGGTCGAGGTCGAACCGCTCGACGAGTTCGGCGCGGCGCCGCTCGTCGAGCCCGCCGCGCAGCCGGGCCAGCAGGTCGATGGCCTCGCCGCCGGTCAGCCCCGGCCACAGCTCCACGTCACCGGGGACGTAGGCGATGCGGCGGTGCAGCGCCACGGCGTCGCGCCACGGATCCTGCCCCAGCACCTCGGCGGTGCCGGAGTCGGCGCGCAGCAGACCGAGCAGCACGCGGATGGTGGTCGACTTGCCGGCGCCGTTGGGGCCGAGGAAGCCGTGGACCTCGCCGGTCCCGACGGTCAGGTCGAGCCCGTCCAGTGCGTGGGTCCGGCCGAACGACTTGCGCAGCCCGGACACGGAGATGGCCTTCGTCATGCCTGGGAACGTACGCTTCGTTCACGGATTTGTGAAGTTAAGGAAGCGTATAAACGCTGACTAGACTGAACCGGTGGTGCCTGAGCAGGGGAAAGGGTCGGACATGGCGGAACCGGGCGGGACGGTCCGGGACCCGGAGGCGGTCTCGCGGTTCGTGGAGAACTTCGCGGCGCAGTTGGTGGAGGCCGGGCTGCCGCGGATGCCCGCCCGCGTCTTCGTGGCCCTGCTCGCCTCCGACGACGGCGTCCTGACCTCCGCCGAGCTGAGTGAACGGCTCAGGATCTCACCGGCCGCGGTGTCGGGGGCGGTGCGCTACATGGCGCGCCAGCACATGGTGTCCCGCGAGCGTGAACCGGGCTCCCGCCGGGAGCGCTACCGGGTCCACGGCGAGCAGTGGTACGAGGCCCTCACCAATCGCGAGGCCGTCATCAGGCGCTGGGAGGGGGCCCTGCGGGAAGGCATCGCCAGTCTGGGACGGGACACCCCGGCAGGCCGGCGGCTGGCGGAGACGCTGGCCTTCTTCGAGTTCATGGAGAAGGAGCTCGAGGCGATGATGGAGCGCTGGCACGGGCACCGGCGGAACCTGTTCGGCGATGCCGGGGAAGACCCGGGAGCAGCCCCCGGGCAGCGGCCGGTCCGGCACGACGAGTGACGTCCGGAGGTGACTCACCCCGGCACCGTCAGCCCCCAGGCCCCCTCCCGCACCTCCCACGTCCGCGTCCGCACCGGCCCCGACACCACCGCGTCCGCCCGGTAGCGGAAATGCGCGCCCGACACGGTGACCGTGCGGCCCTCCGCCGACAGGGGGGACGCCTCCGCACCGACCGAGGCCGGGCGGACCTCGACGTGGGCCGTGCCCGGGGCGCCGGGGACGACCGAGACGGCCTCCACCGACTGGTGCAGGTCGACGAGCGTCTCCCCGTCCACCTCCACCCGCAGCCGCGTCGGCCCCGACCCCGGCGTGGCGGGCGGCCGGGCGGGCGCCAGCGTGCGCACCAGGGAGCGGCAGGTCCGCAGCCACGGGTGGGTCACCCCGTCGGCGGAGTCCCGCTCGGGGGACGGCGAGCCCAGCGGAGGGATCCGCAGCGCGCCCAGCACCACCCCGTCGCTGTCGTCGACCAGCAGGTCCATCCGGCGCTCCGCCCCGTCCAGCACGGCCCGCGCCGCGGCCACCGCCCCCGACGGGACGCCCAGCGACCGGGCGAGCGACACCGCGCCCCCGACCGGCACCAGGGACAGCGCGCACCCGGCCAGCTCCCGGTGCCGGTGCAGCAGCTCCACCGCGCGCACCAGCGCCCGGTCGTCGCCCACCACCACCGGACGGCGTGAGCCGCGCCGGGCCAGCGCCCGGGCGAACTCCTCCGGGCCGTCCGGCAGACACACCTTCGCGCCGGCCGCACCGGCGCGGAGCACGTCCCGCGCGATCCGGACCGACTCGCCGTCCGCCCGCCGGGCGACCGGATCGATGACCACCAGGAGCTGATCGGACGTCGCGGAAGATGTCCCGGATGTCGCCACCTCGGCCATGCCTCGCTTCCTCGGGTAGCATCTTTGTGCAAGAGCCCCTTTGCGCTATTGCGCCAGGGGCTTCGTCTATTCCGGGGCATCCGGTCCGACGGTTGGCGGCCAACGGTGGTCGCGGTGCACGCGGCGGAGATCCTCCGTGTGCGCCCCTGACCTTGGACATGCCCCGCCCGGAAGGGGTGTACGCGCGTGCCCGCACTTGTGCTGCTCGGTGCTCAGTGGGGTGACGAAGGCAAGGGAAAGGCGACGGACCTGCTCGGTGGTTCCGTCGACTATGTGGTGCGCTACCAGGGCGGCAACAACGCCGGCCACACGGTGGTCGTGGGCGATCAGAAGTACGCCCTTCACCTGCTCCCTTCCGGGATTCTCTCCCCCGGCTGCACGCCGGTCATCGGTAACGGCGTCGTCGTCGACCCGTCGGTCCTGCTCTCCGAGCTGAGCGGTCTGAACGAGCGCGGCGTCGACACGTCCAAGCTCCTGATCAGCGGTAACGCGCACATCATCACGCCGTACAACGTGACGGTGGACAAGGTGACCGAGCGTTTCCTCGGCAAGCGGAAGATCGGCACCACCGGCCGCGGCATCGGCCCGACCTACGCCGACAAGATCAACCGCGTCGGCATCCGGGTGCAGGACCTCTACGACGAGTCGATCCTCACCCAGAAGGTGGAAGCGGCGCTCGACGTCAAGAACCAGATGCTCACCAAGCTCTACAACCGGCGCGCGATCGCCGTCGGCCAGGTGGTCGAGGAGCTGCTGGACTACGCGGACAAGCTGGCGCCGTACGTCGCCGACACCGTGCTGGTGCTGAACGAGGCGCTGGAGCAGGACAAGGTGGTCCTCTTCGAGGGCGGCCAGGGCACCCTGCTCGACATCGACCACGGCACGTACCCCTTCGTCACCTCGTCGAACCCGACCGCGGGCGGCGCCTGCACCGGCGCCGGCGTGGGCCCGACGAAGATCAGCCGGGTCATCGGCATCCTCAAGGCGTACACCACCCGTGTCGGCGCCGGACCGTTCCCGACGGAGCTGTTCGACGAGGACGGCGAGGCGCTGCGCCGCATCGGCGGCGAGCGGGGCGTCACCACCGGTCGTGACCGCCGCTGCGGCTGGTTCGACGCGGTCATCGCCCGCTACGCGACCCGGGTCAACGGCCTGACGGACTTCTTCCTCACCAAGCTCGACGTCCTCACCGGCTGGGAGCAGATCCCGGTCTGCGTGGCGTACGAGATCGACGGCAAGCGCGTCGAGGAGCTGCCGTACTCGCAGACGGACTTCCACCACGCGAAGCCGGTCTACGAGATGCTGCCCGGCTGGAGCGAGGACATCAGCAAGGCGAAGTCCTTCTCCGACCTGCCGAAGAACGCCCAGGCGTACGTGAAGGCCCTGGAGGAGATGTCCGGCGCCCCGATCTCCGCGATCGGCGTGGGCCCGGGCCGTACCGAGACGATCGAGATCAACTCGTTCCTCTAGGAGCACCCGCTGCGACCGGCCACCGGCGTCCCCGGGAAGGGGCGCCGGTGGCCGACGCGTGTCCGGCCTCAGCTGAAGACGATCATCGAGCCCTGCGCCAGGCTCCGGGTGGCCGCCGCGTGCAGGCCGAGCCATACATGCCGCTCACGGGCGAACGGGCTCGGGTCGTAGGGCGCGGGGACCGCCGGCTCCTCCAGCTCGGTGGGGGCCCGCGGCGGCTCGGGCGCGGCCGGCGGGTTCGCCGGGTCGATGCCGATCGACGGCGCGACCGATTCCAGTTCGCGCAGCAGCGCGTGCGAGGACCCCAACGGGCCGCCCCCGGCGAGGAGTTCGTCGCTGGACAGCGGGCTCGGGAAGTCCACGGGCACGTACGCGCCCGCGTGGTCGTAGTGCCACACCAGGTGCGACTGCTGGGCCGTCGCCTCGAACATCTCCAGCAACTGCTCGTAGTCACCGCCCAGTTCGTCCACCGGGGTGACGGGAAGGCCGCAGACCTGGAGCAGGTGCACGCGCCGCAGGAAGTGCAGGGCGTCGTAGTCGAACCCGGCGACCGGGGCGACGTCGCCGGTCAGTCCCGGCATGTACTGGTACACCGGCACCGGCGGCAGTCCCGCGTCGGCCAGCACCGTGTTGTACTGCGCGAGTTCCTCGGCGAAGGGGTTGTCGGGCGTGTGGCACAACACGTCGACGAGCGGTACCAGCCACAGGTCACAGGCCAAAAGAGGACTCCTCGCATCGCGCGGTCGTCGGGTGGGACGTCCGGGTCCGGGAAGACGGTTCGGGACAGGGGTCAGGGAAGCGTATCGGCGTCCCGGGCGGGCGGATCCTCCTGTGCGGGCCGTCGTACAGGTCCCTTACCCGCCGCGTCGGCCGTCAGGCCCTCGACGAGGGACAGGGAGTACGCGGTGTACGTGTCGAGGACGGCGCGCGCGGCGGTCGTGTCGCCCTCGGTCAGGGCGTCCACCAGCTCGGTGTGACGCGCCCAGAGCCGGCCCCGCGGATCGGGCAGCTGCCGCAGGTGCTGCACCACGTACACCCACATCTGCACCCGCAGCCGGTGCAGGAAGTCGGTGAGGTACGGGTTGCCGAACGCGGACGCCAGCTCCCGCCAGAAGCGCAGGTCGTAGCCGATCAGCACGGTGACCTCGCCGGCCAGGGCCGCGCGCCGGGCCTCCTCGCCGCGCCGCCGCACCCCGGCGAGGAGCGCCGCCAGCCGTGGCTCGTCGGGCCGCAGGCGGGGTGCGCCGCCGTGGGTGAGCGCGTGGAACATCCCCTCGGTGACCAGGCTGCGCGCCTCGATCATGCCGCGGAAGTCGTCGGGGGAGTACTCGTGCACCCGGAAGCCCCGGTGCTGGTCGGCGTCCAGCAGTCCCTGCGCCGACAGGTCGACCAGCGCCTCCCGCACGGGAGTCGCGGACACCCCGTACTGGTCGGCGATCTCCTTGACGGTGAACTCCTGCCCCGGCTGGAGCCGCCCGGCCAGCACCTCGTCACGGAGCGCGTCGGCGATCTGCTGCCGCAGGGTGCTGCGGGTCACGGCGACGTTGCCGAGGCGGGGCATGGTCGGGGCGTCTCCCTCATCGCGTTCGAGTGGCGTGCTCACAGAAGTCCACGGGCACGCCACCTTACGCGGTTCGACGGCGGCGCCGGATGTTCGAACGGGCGCGAGGGGAGACCCCTCGCGCCCGCTGGAACGCCGGTGACCCGGCCGGTCACCTCACGTGTTCGTCGGCCACCGACAGGGCCGCGTCCAGGGCCGCCAGGCCCTCCTTCAGCTCGGCCTCACCCGTGTTGAGCGGGGGCACGACGTGGGTGCGGTTCATGTTCACGAACGGCCACAGGCCGGCCTTCTTCGCGGCGGCGGCGAAGGCGGCCATCGGGGCGTTCGCCTCGCCGGACGCGTTGTACGGCACCAGCGGCTCCCGGGTCTCCCGGTCGCGCACCAGCTCCACCGCCCAGAACATGCCGGTGCCGCGCACCTCGCCCACGCTCGGGTGACGCTCGGCCAGCTCCCGCAGACCCGGGCCGACGACGGACGCGCCGAGGGAGGCCGCGTTCCCGACGAGGCCCTCCTCCTCCATCACGTTGATCGTCGCGACGGCGGCGGCGCAGGCCAGCGGGTGCCCGGAGTAGGTCAGGCCGCCCGGATAGGCGCGGGTGGCGAAGGTGGCCGCGATCTCCGCGGAGATGGCGACACCGCCCAGCGGGACGTAACCGGAGTTCACGCCCTTGGCGAAGGTCATCAGATCCGGCACGACGTCGTACAGGTCGGCCGCGAACCAGGTGCCGGTCCGGCCGAACCCGGCCATCACCTCGTCCAGCACCAGGACGATGCCGTACTTGTCGCACAGCGCGCGGACGCCCGCGAGGTAGCCGGGCGGGGGCGGCATGACGCCGGCCGTGCCCGGGATGGTCTCCAGGATGATCGCGGCGATCGTCGAGGGCCCCTCGAAGGCGATCGTCGTCTCCAGGTGCTCCAGCGCCCGCGCGCACTCCTGCTCCTCGGTCTCGGCGTAGAAGCGCGAGCGGTAGAGGAACGGCGCCCAGAAGTGCACGACCCCGGCGGTGGCGCTGTCGGAGGCCCAGCGGCGCGGGTCGCCGGTCACGTTCACCGCCTGCTGGGTGCCGCCGTGGTACGAGCGGTACGCGGAGAGCACCTTGGGGCGGCCGGTGTGCAGCCGGGCCATGCGCAGGGCGTGCTCCACGGCGTCGGCACCGCCGTTGGTGAAGAAGATCTTGTCCAGGTCGCCGGGGGTGCGCTCGGCGATCAGCCGGGCCGCCTCCGAGCGCGCCTCGACGGCGAACGCGGGCGCGAACGTCGTCATCCGCGCCGCCTGCTCCTGGATCGCGGCGACGACCTTGGGGTGCTGGTAGCCGATGTTCGTGTAGACGAGGCCGCTGGTGAAGTCCAGGTAGCGGCGGCCGTCGTAGTCCCAGAAGTACGACCCCTCCGCCCCGGCGACGGCGAGCGGGTCGATGAGCTCCTGCGCGGACCAGGAGTGGAACACGTGCGCACGGTCGGCGGCCTTGACGGCGGCGCCGGCCTCGGGGTCGGGCTGAGGGGTCATGCGCCCGAGCGTAGGCGGCGGCGGTGGACGAGCGACATCGGCGGGGTGTCTGCGGTGCGGGGGTTTCCGCGACAGGTTGTCGACCAGGGGGAGGGCGGGGGGGGGGGTGAGTGACCGGGCGAGCTATTGACAGCTTGCTGTCATATTGACAGGCTACTGTCGTAGCTCGCCAGAGGAATCGACCCCAGGGAGCGGTCATGACCCGCAAGCCCGTGCATCTCGCCCTCTACGACACCTGGGCCGACTGGGAGACCGGTCACGCCACCGCCCACCTCGCCCTCGCGGGCTTCGAGGTGCGCACCGCGACCCCCGGCGGCAGGCCCGTCACCAGCATGGGCGGCCTCCACGCCCGGCCCGACCTCGCGCTGGAGGAGCTGCGCCCCGAGGACAGCTCCCTGCTGATCCTCCCCGGCGCCACCGCATGGGACGAGGGCGACGACCTCGCCCCCGTCGCGCGCACCGCCCGCGCCTTCCTCGACGCGGGCGTGCCGGTCGCCGCGATCTGCGGCGCCACCGCCGGCCTCGCCCGCGAGGGCCTGCTCGACGACCGGGCGCACACCAGTGCCGCCGTCCCCTACCTCGCGGCGACGGGGTACGCGGGCGCCGGGCGGTACGTGGAGGCCGACGCCGTCACCGACGGCCCGCTCGTCACCGCAGGCCCGACCGAACCCGTCGCCTTCGCCCGCGAGATCCTCCGCCTGCTCGGCGCCTACGACGACAAGGCGGTCGACGCCTGGTACCGGCTGTTCCACCACTCCGACCCGGCCGCGTACGCCGAGTGGACGGAGGCGGTGAGCAGGTGAGCGAGGAGGAACAGGACCTGCTCAGCCGGGCCGCGCTCGGCGCGTTCAGGCTCAACGGCCAGTTCCTCGCGGTCGCCGAGGAACTGGCCCGGCCCGCCGGGATCACCGCCGCACGGTGGCAGGTGCTGGGCGCGGTGCTCCGGGAGCCGCTGCCGGTGTCCGGGATCGCCCGCGCCATGGGCGTCACCCGGCAGAGCGTGCAGCGCGTCGCCGACCTGCTGGTGGAGCAGGGGCTCGCCGAGTACCGGCCCAACCCCGCCCACCGCCGCGCCAAACTCCTCGCCCCGACCGAGGAGGGGTACGCGGCCGTCCGCCGCATCGACCCCGGCCACGCGGCCTTCGCCGCACGGCTCGCGACGGCGTACCGGGAGACCCACGGGCAGGAGGGGCTCGCGGAGGCGGTGCGGGCGCTGGAACGCCTGTCCACGGTGCTCGACGGCCTCGGCCCGCCTGTTACGGAACCGTAGGCGTCGGCCGGCTCACCCGGCACCGGCCCGCCACTATCCTCGATCCGTTGCTCACTGCGGGGGGAAGGCGGCGCAGCGATGGACCAGCTCGGGACCGGGGATCCGCAGTCGATCGGGGGCTACCGGCTGCTCGCACGGCTGGGCGCCGGCGGCATGGGCCAGGTCTACCTCGCCCGCTCCGACCGGGGACGCACCGTCGCCGTGAAACTGGTCCGCGAGGAGCTGGCCCGCCAGGAGGAGTTCCGCGCCCGCTTCCGCCAGGAGGTGCGGGCCGCCCGGCAGGTCGGCGGCGACTGGACCGCGCCCGTGCTGGACGCCGACACCGAGGCGGCCGTGCCGTGGGTGGCCACCGGGTACGTCGCCGGGCCGAGCCTCCAGCAGGTGGTGGGCCACGACCACGGGGCGCTGCCCGAGCGGTCGGTGCGCATCCTCGGCGCCGGCCTCGCGTACGCGCTCAAGGACATCCACGCGGCCGGGATCATCCACCGCGACCTCAAGCCGTCCAACGTCCTCGTCACCATCGACGGGCCGCGCGTCATCGACTTCGGCATCGCCCGCGCGCTGGAGACGGTGACCGACGGCGGGCTCACCCGCACCGGCGCGCTCGTCGGCTCGCCCGGCTTCATGGCGCCCGAGCAGGTGCGCGGCGACCGCATCACGCCCGCCTGCGACGTGTTCTGCCTCGGCTCCGTGCTCGCCTACGCGGCGACCGGCGCGCTGCCGTTCGGCACCGCCAACAGCGGGGTGCACGCGCTGATGTTCCGCATCGCGCAGGAGGAACCCGACCTGACGCAGGTGCCCGAGGGGCTCGCCGACCTGGTGCGGGCATGCCTGCGCAAGGACCCGGCGGCCCGGCCCACGCTCGACGAGGTGCTGGCCGCCACCGGCGCGGAGGACACGGTCGCCGACGGCCGCTCCCGCGACCCGTGGCTGCCCAGCGCGCTGGTCGCCCAGCTCGGCCGGCACGCCGTACGGCTCCTCGACGCGGAGGACCCCCAGGCGCCGGCGCCCTCCGGGGAGCCCGGAGGGGACGCGCCCGCCGAGCACGCGCGCGCCGCCGACGACGGCGCGGCCCCGCCCCCGCCGGGGCAGGACGGCGTGAACCACCTGCCCACGGTCGTGGCCGGCCAGGGCGGCGACCCGGCCCCGCCGTCGGGGCCGACTCCGGGACCGGCGCCGGGTGGCGCGTACGGCGGAGGCGCCTACGGCGGGCCGCAGCAGCACCCGCAGCCGCCCGCGTACGGCCACCCGTACGGCGGTCACGGCGCGGGCGCGACCCCGCCCTACGGCCCACCGCCCTACGGGGCCCCGCCGTACGTCCCGCCCCAGCAGGAGCCGCGCCGCGACAACCGCTCCACCGCGCTGCTCGTGGTGATCGCGCTGGTGGTGGCGCTCGCCGCGGGCGGCAGCGTGTACGCGCTGATGAGCGGCGCCCGGGACGACGATCGTGCGGGGGGCGACCCGTCGACGCCCGCCGCGCCGAGCAGCGCACCGCAGAGCACCGGCGACGCGGCCGCCACCGACGACGTGCCGCCCGCGGAGACGCGCTCACCGAGCAGCAGCGCGCCCGCGGACGGGACGGTCCCGGGGGAGTTCCTGGGCCGCTGGTCCACCACCATCGACAACGACAGCGGCTCCCACGGCCGCCGCCTCACCGTGCAGCAGGGCGAGGTCGGCGACACGGTGATGTCCCTGGTGGCCGACGGCCCCACCGGCAACGGCACCTACCACTGCGTCTTCGAGGCCCGCCTCACCGGCACCTCCGACGGCCGCCTCCGGATCGGCCCCTCCACCGTCACCGCCGGCGAACCCCGATCCGCCTGCACCCCCGGTTCGGCCAGCGAGATCACCCTCCTCCCGGACGGCACCCTCCGCCGCGAAAGCACAGGCACGGGCGAGCAACTGACGTACACACGCGACTGACGGCTACCGCCGCCGTCCGCGGGCAGTCGTGCCGATGGGGCGGCACGGGTGGGCGCGGACGGCACCCCGCAAGCGCCGGGCTGCGCGACACCCTCCGCGCCCAGCGACCACGCCGGCGCGCATCGAACGCACCGCGTCCACGCCCACACCGACGCGCATCGGACACGCACCGCACCTCTCACCTACACCGAGCGCGCCTCACCGCACCGCGCCCCCAAACCGCCCCCAACCGAACCTCACCGCGCCTCCGGCGGCCGCTGCCGAGGCATGTTCGGCCGAGCCCCGTTCGGCGCGGCGGCGAACCGCCCGACAGGCAGCGCCACCTCCGGCCGCCCCCCGCCGGCCAGCGCGTTCCGCACCCCCAGCGGCACCCCGCTCCGGAACTCCATCATCCAGTCCGCAGTCTCCACCCGAACCAGTTCCGTCACGTCCTCGGTGAACCGCCGCAACACCGTCAGGCACCGCTCCGCGGCCTCACTCGCCGTCCCCTCGGCAGGCCCCAGCACCTCCCGCACGCACTCCGACGCCCAGTCGAACTGGAACGCCTGCAGCCGCCGCTGCACGGCCTGCGCGGTCGCCACGTCCCGCATCCACCCGGACGTCATCCCGAAGAATCGATCGGCCGCCACACACGCCACGGCGACCAGCAACGCCAGATACCCCCACGCCGTGACACCGTCCACCGCCCCGGTCAGATCCAGCAGCGGCAACGCGGCCCCGGCCAGCGCCCCCAACGCCGTACCGGCGCGCAGCGCCCAGGCGCACCGCCGCTTCCACATCCGGTCCTCGAGGTACCAGGCGGCGGTGTCCAGCGCCCCGCGCTCCACCCACCGGTACAGCTCGTCCAGCCGCGCGGCCGGCTCGCCCCAGTCCCCGAGCGGGAACGCCCGGCCGACGGGGTCGCCCGGACGCAGCCCCGCCGCGCCTTCGCCCCGCCCGTCGTGAGGCCGACCCTCGGGCTGCATCTCCGGCTGACCCACCCGGTATCTCCCCTCCTGAACCGACCTGACCGACCCCCCGCGCACGCACCGTGCGCGTTCGGCCGGTCACGCGTGGTGCTCGCGCGCCGGGCCCTTCCTACCGCCCAACGGGTGGGCGCGTCGGGGGTTCGCGCGCTTTTACGCCCGGAAGAAGGCGGTCATCGGGTATAGGGCCCCGGACCGGACTCACCCGAAAGAGTGCCGGGGCAACGGCCGTCCCGAGCACGTAGGCTCGTGCCGAGGGTGCGGCCCCCGCACCCGGACCGACGTAACGACCCGACATACCGACCTAGGAGCGAATCGTGATCCCCGGTGGTGGCCAGCCCAACATGCAGCAGCTGCTCCAGCAGGCCCAGAAGATGCAGCAGGACCTGGCCAAGGCCCAGGAGGAGCTGGCGCGTACGGAGGTCGAGGGTCAGGCGGGCGGCGGCCTGGTGCGGGCCACCGTCACCGGCTCCGGCGAGCTGCGGGCGCTGAAGATCGACCCGAAGGCCGTGGACCCGGAGGACACCGAGACCCTCGCGGACCTGGTCGTCGCGGCGGTCCAGGCGGCGAACGAGAACGCGCAGACGCTGCAGCAGCAGAAGCTCGGACCGCTGGCCCAGGGCCTCGGCGGGGGCGGCATCCCCGGCCTCCCCTTCTGACGAAGGGCGGCCGGCCGGGGCTTCCCGCTCCTCCAGGGCTTCTAAGCAGGGCCGCGGCCCTCTACCGTACGTAGTGAAGGCACATCAGGAAGGACGGCAGTCCGTTGTACGAAGGCGTGGTCCAGGACCTCATCGACGAGCTGGGGCGGCTTCCCGGCGTCGGTCCCAAGAGCGCGCAGCGGATCGCCTTCCACATCCTGCAGGCGGAACCGACGGACGTACGGCGTCTGGCGCAGGCGCTGATGGAGGTCAAGGCGAAGGTCCGCTTCTGCGCGGTGTGCGGGAACGTCGCGCAGGAGGAGCAGTGCAACATCTGCCGCGACACCCGGCGCGACCCCGCGGTCATCTGTGTCGTGGAGGAGCCGAAGGACGTCGTCGCGATCGAGCGCACGCGTGAGTTCCGGGGCCGCTACCACGTGCTGGGCGGCGCGATCAGCCCGATCGACGGGGTGGGCCCCGACGATCTGCGCATAAGGGAGCTGCTGGCCCGGCTGGCGGACGGCACGGTCACCGAGCTGATCCTCGCCACGGACCCCAATCTCGAAGGCGAGGCCACGGCCACGTACCTCGCCCGCATGATCAAGCCCATGGGCCTGAAGGTCACCCGCCTGGCCAGCGGCCTCCCGGTGGGCGGCGACCTGGAATACGCGGACGAGGTCACGCTCGGCCGCGCCTTCGAGGGGAGACGACTCCTAGATGTCTGACGCCACGCTGCACGCGACCGACCGGAACCCGGACGACTTCGCGGTCCAGATCGCCGATCAGATCGAGAGCTTCCTGGTGGCCGTCACGGAGGTCGCGAAGGGCGACGAGCCGGACTCGGCGGTGCCCTTCCTCCTCCTGGAGGTCTCCCAGCTGCTCCTGGCCGGCGGCAGGCTGGGCGCCCACGAGGACATCGTCCCCGAGGAGCGCTACGAGCCGGACATGGGACCCGAGCCGGACGTGGACGAGCTGCGCGAGAACCTGGCGCGGCTGCTCGACCCGATCGACGTCTACTCCGAGGTCTTCGACCCGTACGAGCCGCGCAAGGCCCCGGTCCCGGCCCGCATCTCCGACGACCTCACCGACGTCATCACCGACCTGCGTCACGGCATGGCCCACTACAAGGCGGGCCGCACGTCGGAGGCGCTGTGGTGGTGGCAGTTCTCCTACTTCTCCAACTGGGGTTCCACGGCGTCGGCGACCCTGCGCGCCCTCCAGTCGGTCGTCGCCCACGTCCGCCTGAACCAGCCCCTCGCCGAACTCGACGGCCTGGACACGGACCAGGGCCTGGGCGACGAAACCCTGGAGGCGGAGGCCGGCAAGGTCATGGCCGAGGAAATCGGCACCCATCTGGGCATGCGCCCGGTCCAGTAACCGTCACCGGCCCTCGGCCCTGGCGGCCTCCAGGGCCCGGAGGACCAGCGCGCGGTCCCCGGCTCGTTCCGGGCACCTCTCCGCGCCCTCGCGCGCCGACGCCAGAGCCTTCTCCGTGGGCTCCGCACCGCGCCGGAGCAGCAGCCGCACCGCGGCCGGCTGCCCGAACGAAACGGCCCACTCCAGAGGCGAACGCCCCTTGAAGTCCCGGTCCTCGATGTCGGCCCCGCGGTCCAGCAGCACGTCCACGACGTCCGTGTGACCGAGGGTCGCCGCCAGCACCAAGGGTACGTACGGGATGCGGTCCCGCTGGGCCCCCGTGGACACCCCGGCGTCGATCAGGGCCTCGACGACCGCCGCGCGGCCGAACATCGCCGCCTCGGTCATCGGCGTCAGCTCGTGGTACGGACCCGCGTGTCCTTCCGGGTCGGCCCCGGCGGCGAGCAGCAACCGGACCACGTCCGCGTGCCCCTCCTGCACGGCGAGATCCAGCGCCGAGCGCCCCTCCCGGTCGATCGCGTCGACACCGACCCCCGAGGCCAGCAGCCGCGCGACCTCCGCCGGACGGTTGTCCCTCGCCGCCGGGGGCAGCGCCTCCGACCTCTCCCTCAGACCCGTCATGCCCCGATCATGAGCCACCCGCACCGGTGCCGGGGAGCCCTTCGTCCATTGCGAACAGCACCGTCATCAGCGCCGGCAGGGCGAGCGGTACGACGACGAACGCCGTCTCCGGGCGCTCCCGCCTTACCGTCTGCCACCGGAGTACCACGACCGGCCCCGACAGCCCCCCGGCCATCAGGGCCCGCCCCGCCTCCGGGCTCCCGACGGCGTCGAACGCGACGAACGCCCCCAGCGCGAACAGCGCCGGCGACGCCCACAGGTGCCGCAGCGCCTGTGGGGTGCCCGGGTCGGTCATGGATGTGTCCCCCGTGAAACGTGCCCCTCGTGCCGCCGCGCCGGCCGGGCGACGGCGGCCTGTGCGCGTCGACCTGGCTGGTCAGGCCCGGTGTGTTCAACGCGGCAGGAACGTCACACGGCCGGCAATCCGGTTGTTGCGTGCTGAACCACCCGCTGCCCGTGGGGTGGTGGTACCGGCCGAAAAGGACCGTGCCCGGTGTGACGCAGGGCACTTTCCGAGTGGTCGGCGTGGGGCTGGGCAGGAGCCCTTCGCGAGCGTCCGATGTCTCACCATGCGATATCGCGAAGGGGGGATTTTCGGACGTCGATAGACTGAGCGGACCGCAGCGCACACATACGTGGGCGGACTGTGGACAACGACGGACTGAGCGAGGAGCGCACGTGGGCCTTGTCGTGCAGAAGTACGGAGGCTCCTCCGTAGCCGATGCCGAAGGCATCAAGCGCGTCGCCAAGAGGATCGTGGAAGCCAAGAAGAACGGCCACCAGGTGGTCGCCGTGGTTTCCGCGATGGGCGACACGACGGACGAGCTGATCGATCTCGCCGAGCAGGTTTCCCCGATCCCTGCCGGCCGCGAGCTCGACATGCTGCTGACCGCCGGAGAGCGGATCTCCATGGCCCTGCTGGCCATGGCGATCAAGAACCTGGGCCACAACGCCCAGAGCTTCACCGGCAGCCAGGCAGGTGTCATCACCGACTCGGTCCACAACAAAGCCCGCATCATCGATGTCACGCCGGGCCGCATCAAGGCCTCGGTGGACGAGGGCAACATCGCCATCGTCGCCGGGTTCCAGGGCGTCAGCCAGGACACCAAGGACATCACCACGCTCGGCCGCGGCGGCTCCGACACCACCGCCGTCGCCCTCGCCGCGGCGCTCGACGCCGAGGTGTGCGAGATCTACACGGACGTCGACGGTGTGTTCACCGCCGACCCCCGCGTGGTGAAGAAGGCCAAGAAGATCGACTGGATCTCGTTCGAGGACATGCTCGAACTGGCCGCCTCCGGTTCCAAGGTGCTGCTCCACCGCTGTGTGGAGTACGCCCGCCGGTACAACATCCCGATCCACGTCCGCTCGTCCTTCAGCGGACTCAAGGGCACGTGGGTCAGCAGCGAGCCGATCGAGCAAGGGGACAAGCAGGTGGAGCAGGCTCTCATCTCCGGTGTCGCACACGACACCTCCGAGGCCAAGATCACGGTCGTCGGCGTGCCCGACAAGCCCGGCGAGGCCGCGTCGATCTTCCGCACCATCGCGGACGCCGAGATCAACATCGACATGGTCGTGCAGAACGTGTCCGCCGCGTCCACCGGCCTGACGGACATCTCCTTCACGCTGCCCAAGACCGAGGGCCGCAAGGCCATCGACGCCCTGGAGAAGAACAAGGGCGCCATCGGCTTCGACTCGCTGCGTTACGACGACCAGATCGGCAAGATCTCCCTGGTCGGCGCGGGCATGAAGACCAACCCAGGGGTCACCGCCGACTTCTTCACCGCGCTCAGCGACGCCGGTGTGAACATCGAGCTGATCTCGACCTCCGAGATCCGCATCTCGGTCGTCACCCGCAAGGACGACGTGCCGGAGGCCGTGCGCGCCGTGCACACCGCCTTCGGTCTCGACTCCGACAGCGACGAGGCCGTGGTCTACGGAGGCACCGGCCGCTGATGACCGGCACCGCGGGACCCGGACGTTCCGGGCGGCCGACGCTGGCGGTCGTGGGGGCGACCGGGGCCGTCGGCGCGGTCATGCTCCAGATCCTGTCCCAGCGCGCGGACATCTGGGGCGAGATCAGGCTCATCGCCTCCCCGCGCTCGGCCGGCCGCAAGCTGGCCGTGCGCGGGGAGGAGGTCGAGGTCGTGGCGCTCACGGAGGACGCCTTCGACGGGGTGGACGTCGCCCTGTTCGACGTGCCCGACGAGGTCTCCGCCGAGTGGGCGCCCGTCGCCGCCGCGCGCGGCGCGGTCGTCGTCGACAACTCCGGCGCCTTCCGCATGGACCCGGACGTGCCGCTGGTCGTCCCCGAGGTCAACCCGCACGCGGTGCGCAGCCGCCCCCGCTCCATCGTCGCCAACCCCAACTGCACCACCCTGTCGATGATCGTCGCCCTCGGCGCGCTGCACGCCGAGTTCGGCCTGCGCGAGCTGGTCGTCTCGTCGTACCAGGCGGTCAGCGGCGCCGGTCAGGCCGGCGTGCGGACCCTGCGCGACCAGCTCTCCCTGGTCGCCGGCACGGAGCTGGGCACGAACCCCGGCGACGTGCGGCGGGCCGTCGGCGACAACACCGGGCCCTTCCCGGAGCCGGTCGCGCTGAACGTCGTGCCGTGGGCGGGTTCCCTGCGCGAGGACGGCTGGTCGTCCGAGGAGATGAAGGTCCGGGACGAGTCCCGCAAGATCCTCGGCCTGCCCGCCCTCCCCGTCGCCGTCACCTGTGTCCGCGTCCCCGTGGTCACCGTGCACTCCCTCACCGTCCACGCCCGCTTCGAGGGCGAGGTCACCGTCGACAAGGCGCGCGAGATCCTCGCGACCGCCCCCGGCGTCGTCCTCTTCGACAACCCGGCCGCCGGGGAGTTCCCGACGCCCGCCGACGTCGTCGGCACCGACCCCACCTGGGTCGGCCGGGTGCGCCGGGCCCTGGACGACCCCACGGCGCTGGAGCTCTTCGTGTGCGGGGACAACCTCCGCAAGGGGGCCGCGCTCAACACCGCGCAGATCGCCGAGCTGGTGGCCGCGGAGCGCAAGGCGGTCTGACCCGGGACGGACGGCCCGGTGGCCGCGGGTAAAAGCGCTGGATCACAGGGGATTCATTTGTAGGATCTGTGAGGAGCTCGTGGGCCGGGCCGGTCGGTCGAGCCACTTGAACATGCAACTTCCTGGGCCGAGGATTGCAGACGAGGATTCACCTCCCCGCCAGCCGCAACCGAGCGGAGGGCGGGGAGCGTCTTTGCGGTCACCCTCCGGGGCGTGGGGACGCTGCTTCCCAGACGTGGGGACGTCTGGAGCCGGGCGTGGGGACGTCCGTTCATATGAAATACAGGGGAAGAGCGGGACGCATGAGGGCATTCGGTGTGCTGTCGGTGGTGCTGCCTGACGCGGGTGGGCGGTGGACGGTACCGGTCGGCGCAGACGTGACGCCCGGCACGTACAACCCTCCCGGGGGGAAGTGTGTCCAACTGGCGTGGCAGAAGTACTCGACTTCACAGCGCCCCGTGGCACGGCGTTCCGGCCGCCTCGCGGCACGCTCCGGCCCCGCGTGGCCGGCGCGTCCGGTGGCATGCCGGTGATCGCGCCCATGCCCGCAGCGCGCCCCGCCCGCATCCCAGGTCAGCGCGACGGCGCCGACGAGACCGTGGCGGCCGGCACCACGGTCGACCACCTCACCGAGACCTACCGCGCGCACTACCGCTCGCTGCTGGGCCTCGCCGCGCTGCTCCTCGACGACACGGCCTCCTGCGAGGACGTCGTCCAGGAGGCGTTCATCCGCGTCCACTCCGCCCGCAAACGCGTCCGTGACCCGCAGAAGACCCTGGCCTATCTGCGCCAGACGGTCGTGAACCTGTCCCGCAGCGCGCTGCGCCGCCGCATCCTGGGCCTGAAGCTGCTGTCCAAGCCCATGCCCGACATGGCGAGCGCGGAGGAGGGCGCGTACGACCAGCTCGAACGCGACTCCCTCATCAAGGCGATGAAAGGGCTTCAGCGCCGCCAGCGCGAGGTGCTGGTGCTGCGCTACTTCGCCGACATGACGGAGGCCCAGGTCGCCGAGACGCTCGGCATCTCGCTCGGCTCGGTCAAGGCGTACGGCTCACGCGGCATCGCCGCGCTGCGGGTGGCCATGGAGGCGTCGGCATGAGCGACGGCCAGGACGCGCGGGACCCGCGCCCCGAGGAACGCGAGCCGGAGGGCTCGCGGGGCTCCTCCGGGGACGCGTCGGACACCGCGAAGGGCCGGGAGCCCGCGGACGGCCGTACGGCCGGCGCCGGCGAGAACTCCGCAGACGGCGACGGCGACGGCGGACCCGAGGGCGACCGGCGCCCGGCCGGATCCGGACGTACCGCGGACGCCGTGGGGGAAGACGGCTCCGCCCCGGAGCCGCGGGCCGAGGACGCGGAGGACACCGAACCGGACCCGGAACCGGAAGAGGCTCCGGAACCTGAACCGGACCCGGAAACGGATGCCGCGGAACGCCGTCCGGACCCCGTACGGGGTCCGGACCACGGGGGCGTGCCCGAGGGGGACGGGCTCGCGCGGCTGCGCGCGCTCGTGACACCGCACGGGCAGAACCCGACAGACACGCACGCTGGGAACGGAACTGTGAACGACGGCCGGGACGAACAGAGCCCCGACGGGCTCGCCTCGGACGAACTGCACCTGCGCACCCTGCTGCACCAGGCCGTCCAGGACGTGGAGCCGAGCGACGGCACCCTGGACTACCTGCGCCGAGCCGTCCCCGCCCGCCGTGCGCGCAAGCGCCAGGCACTCGTCGGCGCGGCGGCGGCCGCGCTCTTCCTCGGCACGGCCGTCCCCGCGCTGGTCCACGTCTCCACCGCCTCCGGCCCGGACGCCAACCCGTCCGCCGTCGGCCACGCCTCGCAGGCCCAGGGCGGCACCGGCCAGGGCAAGGACGCCGACAAGGGCGAGACCACCGCCGGCGGCGCCTCCGACGAGGTCGGCGGCGACAGGAAGGACCCCACGAAGGAGGGGGACAAGGCCGGCGCGAGCACCGGGACGAGTACGGGCGCGTCCGAGGGCGCCGACCCCTCGGCCGGCACCACGGCGGACGCCCCCGCCTGTACCGCCGAGCAGCTCGGCCCGGCCACCGCGACCAGCGCCGCCCCCGACTCGGCGGGCGCGGTATACGGCTCCTTCCGGGTCACCAACGTCTCCGGCGCGGCGTGCGCCGTCGACGGCCCGGGCACCGTGAGCGCGACCCCGCAGGGCGCGGCCGACGCGGCGAGGATCGGCACGGCCCGGCATGTCGCGGGGGACGCGGCGGCCGCCCTGCCGGACCCGTCGCTGGAGGCGGCGACCGTGGTCCTGAAGCCGGGCGAGGCGTACGAGGTGCGGTTCGCGTGGGTGCCCTCGGAGACCTGCCCGGTCCCCGGCGACACCGCGGGCGGCGGCACCGGCGGCCCGTCCGCGGACCCGACCCCGACCGAGGAGCCGACGAACACGACCGGCGCGTCCACGGGCACGGGCACCGCCCCCGGCACGACGACCCAGCTCCTCCGCCAGGACGGCGGCACCGAGGGCAGCGTGGCGGTGACCTACACGACGACCACCGGCTCGGGCACGGCCACCGCAACGGTCCCCAACGCCTGCGCGGGGACGGTCTACTGGACGGGGCTGCTGCCCCAGGCCTAGGACGCGGCGGACGGCCGGGGAGCAGCCCGCTGCCCGGCCATGAGGGAACTCGTCGGGCGGCGTGGTCCGCGCACCGTGAGGGGACCAAGTGGCCCAGGGCCCAGAGGGCCTCGGGGGGTCACACCCCCGTCGTGCTGGACGGCTCCCGCTCCGTCGCCGGTGCCTTGGGTTCCGTGGCGGCCTCCGCCGTCTCGGCCTCCGCCTCGTCCGGCAGGATCCCCAGCTCCGCGTCCCGCGCGAGTTCCACCTCGCGGCGGAACAGGCGGAACCACATGAAGATCGCGAAGCCGACGAAGGCGAACCACTCCGCGGTGTAGCCGAGGTTCTGGAACGCCTTCAGATCGAGGCCGGTGCCGCCGGGCGCGGACGCGGGAACCGCGCGCATGCCCGAGTCGCCGTCGTTCAGGGTGACCCAGGCGTCGTAGACGTCGTACGGGACGAGATTGATCAGGGAGGCCGCGCTGATCGCGGCCGTCTGGCCCTCCGGGAGGCCGCTGCGGGCGCTGACGCCGTTGCTGCCGGGGGTCTCGGAGGCCTGGAGCGCTCCGGTGACGGTGACCTCGCCGGCGGGCGGCGCGGGCGCCTTCGCCGGGTCGGGCTCGCCGGGCAGCCAGCCGCGTACGACGGGCAGGGCGCGGCCGGTGTCGGTGCGCAGCAGGGTCAGGACGTAGTAGCCGCCCTTGTCGTCCAGCGCGCGGTCGGGGACCAGGAGCTGCTTGTCGTACCGGCCGGTCGCGGTGGCCTGCTTGCCGGACGTGGCCTTGGTCACGGGCAGCAGGTCGTCCAACGGCCGGGGCTTGTCCTTCTTGGCGTCGGCGACCTGCGCCTCCGCCTCGCGGTGGTTGTCCACCCGGTCCTCGAACCGGCCCAGCTGCCAGGACCCCATGAACACGCAGAAGGGGATCGAGAGCAGCAGGAAGACGTTGATCGCCCACCAGCGGGGGGTCAGCAAGAACCGGTACACGCCCTCAACGGTACGGGCCCGCGGACGGTTCCCGTCCCGCGGGGTCGTCGGCGGGGCGGCCCTCGGAGCGTCCGCGCGAGCGTCCGGTGACGGGCGGTACGCGGTCCGCTCGTCACCTCGTGTGACAGGTCCGGTGGAAGTTCCGCAGGAAGTTGTCCACAGGCTGGGGACCGAGGACGCGCGATGCCCGTCCGGACGGGCAGTATGGGGTCATGACTGAGAGCAACGGGTCCGACGCGCCGGACCGGGCGGACCACCAGACCGAGCGAGTGCAGCAGACCGGGGAGATGCCGGACTGGGAGAAGCGCTTCCGCGCGCCCCGGGTGTCCCTTCCCGACTGGGCGGAGGACGCCCCCGACCGTTCCCTGTTCGTGTCGAACGCGACGGGGACGTACGAGCTGTACGCATGGGACCGGGCGACCGGTGAGCAGCGCCAGGTGACCCACCGGCCGAACGGCACGACGGACGGGGTGCTCTCGCCGGACGGCGAGTGGATCTGGTGGTTCGACGACAAGGACGGCGACGAGTTCGGCGTGTGGCGCCGCCAGCGCTTCTCCGGCGGCGAGGACGAGCTGGCCGCCCCGGGCCTGGACCCCTCGTACCCGGCGGGCCTCGCGCTGGGCCGCGACGGCCGCACGGCGGTCGTGGGCCGCTCCACCGACGAGGACGGTACGACGATCCACCTGGTGCGGACGGGCGAGGCGCCGGTGGAGCTGTACCGGCACCGCGAGTCGGCGGGCGTCGGCGACCTCTCCCACGACGGCTCGCTGATCGCCGTGGAGCACACGGAGCACGGGGACGCGATGCACTCGGCCCTGCGCGTGATGCGCCCCGACGGCACCACGGTCGCCGAGATGGACGACACCCGCGGCGGCACCGAGGAGCTGGGCCTGGAGGTGTTGGGCTTCGCACCCGTGGCGGGCGACACCCGGCTGCTCATCGGCCACCAGCGCCGCGGCCGCTGGGAGCCCATGGTGTGGGACGTGGCGACGGGCGAGGAGACCGACCTGGAGCTGGACCTCCCCGGCGACGTGAGCGCCGAGTGGTACCCGGACGGCAGCGCCCTGCTCATCGCCCACGGCTTCGAGGCCCGCGGCGAGCTCTTCCGCTACGACCTCGCCGCGCGCCGGCTGGAGAAGATCCCCACGCCGCGCGGCGCGGTCTCCGGTGCGACGGCCCGGCCCGACGGCACCGTGGAGTACCTGTGGTCGTCGGCCGCGCAGCCGCCGGCGGTCCGCTCCACGTCCGGCGGTGTGGTCCTGGACCCGCCCGGCATGAAGTCGCCCGGCTCGGTGCCGGTGGAGGACGTGTGGGTGGAGGGGCCGGGCGGCCGCATCCACGCGCTCGTGCAGAAGCCGGCCGGCGCGACCGGCCCGCTGCCGACCGTCTTCGAGATCCACGGCGGCCCGACGTGGCACGACAGCGACTCCTTCGCGGCGGGCCCGGCGGCGTGGGTCGACCACGGCTACGCGGTGGTCCGCGTCAACTACCGCGGCTCCACCGGATACGGCCGCGCCTGGACGGACGCCCTGAAGCACCGGGTGGGCCTGATCGAGCTGGAGGACATCGCGGCGGTCCGCGAGTGGGCCGTCACCTCAGGCCTGGCCGACCCCGGCCGGCTGATCCTCACCGGCGGCTCCTGGGGCGGCTATCTGACCCTGCTGGGCCTCGGCACGCAGCCGGAGCACTGGGCGCTGGGCATCGCGGCGGTCCCGGTCGCCGACTACGTCACGGCGTACCACGACGAGATGGAAGCGCTGAAGGCCATGGACCGCACCCTGCTGGGCGGCACGCCCGAGGAGGTCCCCGAGCGCTTCGAGGCGTCGTCCCCCCTCACCTACGTCGACCAGGTGAAGGCCCCGGTCTACATCTCGGCGGGGGTGAACGACCCGCGCTGCCCGATCCAGCAGATCGAGAACTACGTGAAGCGGCTCGAGTCGCGCGACGCGGTCCACGAGGTCTACCGCTACGACGCGGGGCACGGCTCGCTGGTGGTGGACGAACGGATCAAGCAGATCCGCCTGGAACTCGACTTCGCGGCCCGGCACCTGCCGATGTGACGGCGCCCCCGCGCGCCGGGGAGAGCTCCGGCTCCCTCCGGCGCGCGGAGGCCCCGAGCCCGTCATGACGGGAGCGGCCCCCGGGCCCTCCTCGGCCGCGTGCCGGCTCCACGTCGTGACCGCGCGGCTCCGCGCCTGCCGGGCGGAACGACGACGCGCTCCGTGGCGCGGGGTGTGCGGCTGCGGCCCCGCGTCCGCCGAGGCTCAGGTCCCTCGCCGCCGGCTCGCCGTGCGCCGGGGCTGACCCCGGGGGGGCGGGACCCCAGCTCACCCGCGCGTGGCGGCCCGCGTGTGCTGCCCCAGTCATGGTGTCCGCCGGAGGGCCGGCCCCTCGGCACGCCGCGTGCCGCACACCCGTCGCGGGCGGGGACCGCGAGGAGGGTCCGGCGCACCCTCGCCGGACGCGAGGCCCCTGTACTGCTGCCCAAGGGCTGACGGGAGTCCGGTCACCCCGGAACGGCGGCGCCCCGCGCCGTGATCAGCGTGGGCTCCGCGTCCGCCGCCCCAGCAGTTCCGCCAGCCCCCGGCGGGTCGCCGCCAGGACCACGCGGTCGCCGGCGCGCAGGACGTAGGTGTCCGGCAGGTCCCACACCAGGCCGGAGCCCGGCGGCTCGGCACCCGCGGTGTCGCCCCGGGCGGCCGTGTCCAGGGCCAGCACCCGCCAGGCGCCTGGCCGGAACGCCTCAGCGACCGTGCGCCCCTCCAGCTGCGGGTGCCCGTCGACGACGACCGCCGCGAACAGCAGCACCCGCCGCTCCACGGGGATCGCGCCCAGGATCTGGCGCCCCATCATCGCCCCGGCGAAGGCGGGCGCGGCGAGGTGGGACACGGACCTGCTCCGGGTCAGCGCGGCCGGGTGGGCGGTGCGCAGCGTCCGGTAGACGGCCTTGGCGAAGTCGTCGTCGTACAGCCGCAGCACCGCCCGCAGGTCGGGGCGTACGGAGCGGGCGTAGAGGACGGCCTCCAGATTGGTGGTGTCGACGCTGGTCAGCGCGAGCAGCGCGTCCGCGCGGTGGATCTTCGCCGACTCCAGGACGCCCTCCTGGGTGACGTCCCCGACCACGACCGGTACGCGTAACCGCCGGGCGACGGCCATGCCCCGCGCCTCGGGGTCGGCCTCGACGCACACCACAGGGATGTGCAGTTCGCGCAGCCGGGTCAGCACCCGGGTGCCGATCTTGCCGAGCCCCAGCAGCACCACGTGCCCGCTGAGCCCGCGCGGCGGCTTCCGCAGCGCGGACGCCGTGCGGAAGGTCCCCAGCGCCTCCAGGACCGCCGCCAGCAGCACCGGCAGCAGCAGCAACCCGACCAGCCCGGACAGCAGTTGCAGCACCTGCTGCCCGAGCGGCGCGTCGACCGCGGGATCGTTGATGGCGAACAGGTCGAGCAGCGTGATGTAGATGGCGTGCAGCGGATGGTCGTCGGTCACCACGATCAGTGCCACCGCCAGCGCGACCACCGCGGCCACCAGCCCCGCCAGCGACCAGCGCAGCCGCGCCGAGAACAGCGAGGCGAACGGCATCACACCGGCCCGCCGGGCCGGCAGCGGGGGACCGGAGTACGACACCTGCTCCAGCACCACCGCACCGCGCCCGGTCGCCGCCGCCACCGCCTCCGCGTCCGGCAGCAGTCGAGGTCCGTCGCCGCTGTCCTCCGAACCTTCCGCGCCCGCAGGGTCGTTGCTGGTCGCGGACAGCAGCGCCAGCGTGCACAGCCCCGGGTCGGCCACCTCCCCGGGCCGCGGCGGCCGGCGCTCCACCGCCCGCAGCAGCAGCCCTTCCGCGTCGACGACCTTGCTGGTGCCGACGAGGGCGGTGGCGACCAGCGCGGGCGCGGTGGTGTCGGCGTCGGACAGCACGGTGGTGGCGATATCGGCGCCATGGCCCCCGTGGTGGCCCCCGTGACCTCCGTGGCCGTCGCGGTGGCCCGCGGTCGTGCCGGCCGCCAGTTCGGCGGCCTGGTCGAGCAGTTCCTCGATGTGCTGGCCGAGCCGCCGGTTGTAGAGCCGCAGGACCAGGCGCAGCCGCGGATTGAGCCGGCGGGCGGTCAGCGCGGCGCGGATGTTCGTCTCGTCGTCGTCGTACACGAGGGCGAGCGCGGCGGCCCGGTCCACGCCCGCGTCGGCGAGCACGGCTTCGGTGGGCTCGGCGGCCTCCATCACCCGTTCGTCGGGGACGAGGGTGTCGTCGGAGTCGCCCGTGCCGCGGTTGACCGCGGTCACCATCCGGCCGAACAGCGCGGCGGAGGCGGCCCGGGCACGTCCGGCCATCGGCTGGGGCGGGGTGCGCCGCGAGGGCGGCACCACGAGGACCACCTGTTCCCGGTACACGCCGCGCAGTTCGGTGGCGAGGCGGTGCGCCAGCCCGTCGTCGCCGCACACCACCATGTGGGTGGACGGATCGCTGGGCGGGGCGGGGTTGGGAAGGAGGCTCACCACAGGGCAGAAGACTGCCTGATCGTGGCGGGTGGTTCCAGGGCGCACGACCGGCATGACGGGCGCACAGGTGAGGTGGACGCCGTACACCGAGGCGGGCGGTACGCGACCACGGACGTCGGACGCGTGCGGCGCTGCGTCACCACCTGGACACCGAGCGCTGACAGGCGTTTAACGCGTCTCATACATGTATGCGACTTACACGAAATTTGTCGTACGGTAAACTTTGCCTCGCCTTGGCGCTCTGCCGAGATGACGAACGCTCAGCCCGCGGGAAGCGGACCTGGATGCGAGGGGGGACGTGACATGAACCGACGCACAGTACGTCGTGACACGAACCGGCCCGTGCGCATCGACATCACCCCTCGCGACAGCGTTCCCGAACCCGGCACCGCCGTCTCCGGCGCCTGACGCCCGGCCGCCCGCCCACCCTCCGTCAGGGGCGCGGCAGCCCGCCCGTACGCCACCGCCCGCCTGACCCGGGCCCCCCGGCGTCGCGCCGTTCGCGGACCAGGCCCACCCGCCGTCACCTCTCACCGCACACCCGCGGATCCCGCGCGCGACCCGGCGCCCCGCCGTCCGCACGCATCTCACCCGAACCCTTCTCAGGCACTGACGCCGCCGTCACCGACCCGGAGGACCGACGCCCGTGCACGACACCGCCACCATGCTCATCGAACTGGGCGCGATCATCCTCGTCCTGGGCCTGCTGGGCCGCCTCGCCGGACGCGTGGGCTTCTCGCCCATCCCGCTGTACCTGCTCGTCGGACTCGCCTTCGGCCACGGCGGCATCCTGGCGCTGCAGGCCAGCGAGGAGTTCATCGCCGTCGGCGCCGAGATCGGCGTCATCCTGCTGCTGCTCATGCTGGGCCTGGAGTACAGCGCGTCCGAGCTGGTCACCAACCTGAGGACGCAGTATCCGTCCGGGGCGGTGGACTTCGTCCTCAACGCGGTGCCGGGCGCCGTGGCGGCGCTGATCCTCGGCTGGGGCCCGGTCGCGGCGGTCGCGCTGGCCGGCGTCACGTGGATCTCCTCCTCCGGTGTGATCGCGAAGGTGCTCGGGGATCTGCGCCGGCTCGGCAACCGCGAGACACCGGTGGTGCTCGGCGTCCTCGTCATCGAGGACCTGGCGATGGCGGTCTACCTGCCGATCCTCATCGCCGTGCTGGCGGGCGCGGGTCTGGCGGGCGGTTCGGTCACCCTGCTGATCGCGCTCGGCACCGTGGGCGCCGTCCTCTACCTGGCACTGCGCCACGGACGCCTGATCAGCCGCGCGGTGTCCTCGGACAACGCGGAGATGCTGCTGCTGGTCGTGCTGGGCCTGACGCTCCTCGTCGCGGGTGTCGCACAGGAACTGCAGGTGTCGGCGGCCGTCGGCGCGTTCCTCGTGGGCATCGCCCTGTCCGGGGAGGTCGCCGAGGGCGCGAGCAACCTGCTCACCCCGCTGCGGGACCTGTTCGCCGCCGTTTTCTTCGTCTTCTTCGGCCTGTCCACCGACCCGTCGGACATCCCGCCGGTCCTGGTCCCGGCGCTGCTCCTGGCGATCGTCACCGCGTCAACGAAGATCGCGACGGGCTGGTACGCGGCCCGGCGCGCGGGCATCAAGGGCGCCGGCCGCTGGAGGGCGGGCGGCACGCTGGTGGCGCGCGGTGAGTTCTCCGTCGTCATCGCGGGTCTCGCGGTCGGCGTGGAGCCCCGCATCGGCCCGCTGGCCACGGCGTACGTCCTGATCCTGGTCGTCGTCGGCCCGCTGACCGCGCGCTGGACAGAGCCGCTGGCCCGCAAGGTCACCGGCCGTCCGGAGACGCCCGTGGAGCCGGGGAGGGCTGCGCCGGAGCCGGTGAAGGTGTGAGGACCTCGGGGCTGCGGGTCACTCGCGACCGAGGACGCCGGCGGCCACACCGACACCCTCACGGGTGCCGATGACGATGAGGGTGTCGCCGCCGGCCAGCCGGAAGTCCGGTCCGGGGGAGGGAATGGCCTCGGCGCGGCGCAGTACGGCGACGACGGACACACCGGTCTCGGTGCGCATCCGGGTGTCGCCGAGCAGGCGCCCGTTCCAGTAGGAGGTCGACGGCAGTTCGATCCGCTCGGCGACCAGCCCCAGTTCGGCCGTCGCCAGCAGGTTCGGGCTGTGGTGCGAGGGAAGCAGCGCGTCGACGACGGTGTCGGCCTCCTCGGCGTTCAGCTTCAGGCACACCGCGGTGTCGTCCGGGTCGTCCCCGCGGTAGACGTTCAGCGTCCGGGAACCGTCGAGGTGGGCGATCACCGACAACCGCCGCCGCTCCCGCGTCACGAGGTCGTACCGCACCCCGATCCCCGGCAGCGGAGTGTGCCCCATACGCCCGACGCCGCCCATGACCGTCCCCCTGCACCGTCTCGGATTCACCTACGGGCCATGACCGACGGCACCCTACGACACGGGGGGTGGGGGACGACATCCGGGTGGGGGGAGGGAGAGAGCGGCAGCTCTCGACGACCGAACCCCCTTGATACGTAGGTACTCACGCTGCTGCACTACGAACGCGACTTCGAGACAATCGCGCGCGCCACGGGCCAGCCGGTCCGGATGATCGACCTGAAGTAGCCGGGTGGCAGGCCGGCGCGTCTGCTCCGCACGGCCATACCTGGTGCAGCACCGGCACGATCCGCTCCTTCGCCGACTCCGTGACGCGGCCCGCCGGGCCCGAGATCGAGACGGCCGTCGCCGTGGGCGCAACGGCACGCCCGGCACGCCGCAACAGAAGGGGCAGACCGCCCCCCGCCAGTTTCCCGGCTGAGGGCGGCCAGGGGGCCCGACGTCAGGCGCGGCCGAGCTCCGCGGCGCCGAAGGACACGTCGAAGCGGTCGCACCAGATGCTCACGCTGGTGTAACGGGACGGGTCGACGTCCTTGGGCACCGCGTAGTTCTGGCTCCCCTTGTTGCCCTTGAGCTTGCCGAGACTGACGTACTCGCCGTCGTCGAAGACGTGCCAGCCGGCCCGTCCCTCCTTCACCGGCGCGTCGGTCAGCCACACCCGCAGGTCCGGTCCGTTGCTCGTGTCGAGGTTCTCCAGCCGGACGACATGCGAGCCGTCGTCCAGCCGTACGAGCTTCACCGTGCCCGAGGTCGCGTGCTCATGGCTGATCAGCTCACCGTCGGCCAGCGTCCGGGGTCCGGCAGGCGAGGAGGGTGCCCCGGACGGCTCCGTCCCGGCGGCCTCCGGGCCGGCCGGCTGCTGCTCCTGGTCGGGATCAGGGGTCGCCTGGGCCGTGGGCAGGGCCTCCTCCACGGTCTGGTCCTGCCACAGCTTCCACGGCTGGAACCAGTACAGCCCGAAGCCTGCCGCGGCGACCGTCACCAGCAGCACCCCGAGGCCCAACGGCCTGCCGAGCAGCCTCCGTACGCGTGTCATGCCCGCCCGCCTCTCCCCTTTTCCGGTCAGATTGTCGTCCCCCATCCAACTAGCCGGGCGGCCGTCCCCGCACCGCAGGGAGGTGACGAAACCCTTACGACGCACCCGCGCGCACGGCCGAGACGGGGGACCGGTTCTCGGGCGGGCTTCGACAGCGGCGTCGTCGGCCCGGAGGACGGGGATCGCGTCGTCGGTGTTCACGCAGACAGGCACGCAAGCGCAAAAGGTGAGGCACCTACTCAATTTGAGTAGGCGCCTCACCTGCTGTATGGCTGTCGGGGTGGCGGGATTTGAACCCACGACCTCTTCGTCCCGAATGAGGATCGGTTGATGATCTTTCCCGCATGGACTGTGTTTGCGCAGGTCAGGTCGGTGGTCCTGGTTGGTCTCGGGAGGCGTGGAGAGGACTTCGGGAGCGGGTCGGCTCCCAGATGGCTCCCAAGGGTCGCGGGTGCTCACCAGTGTGGATGTGGGCGCTGGAGGGGGCGAGGTCACACCTTCTTGACGACGATCGTGTCCGAAACCAGTTTCTCCAGGTCGTCGACGTCCGAGGTGAAGACGGTGACCTGTCCCTTCTGCTGTCGCGCGATGACGGCGAGCACGGCGTCGATCGCGTACTTGTGGCCGTGCAACTTGGCGTCGGCCAGGAGCCGGCGTGCCTGGCGGGCCTCGTCCTTCCCGATGTCGACGACCTGGAGCCGGGACAGTACCCAGTCCCAGCGCTGCTCGGTCGTTCTGCCGTCGTACGCCTCGACCAGTGTCATCGGGGACGTCACCACTTCGGCTTCCCCGCGTGCCGCCAGGTCGAGCCAGGCGATCATCTTCCGGTCGCCGCGCACCGCAAGGGACAGGGCTTCACAGTCCAGTACGAAGACACGGAGTGGCCGCTGTCCGTGCTCACCGGCTCGCTTTTTCACGCAGCCTCTCCGGCGTGCTTTGCGGCGGTTCGACGCCGCTCGTGTTCGGCGTCGAGTTCGTCCAGCTCGACGAGCGCTGCCGCATGCTCGTCCTCGGTGACGGGGCCGTGCTCTTCCTGCAGCCAGTCGACCAGTTCCAGGAGCCGGTCCCGGTCACGCTTGAAGCGCAGCGCCTCGGCAACGTACGCCGACAGGCCCCGCTCTGCCGCGTCCGCGCGGATCTCGTCCAGGAGATCCTCGGGGATCGTCACCGTTACCTTCTTCGTCGCCATACAAGTGACCATACTCCTGGTATCACACTCCTTACCAGTGGGTCACGTGATCGACGCTCGGCGATCAGGCGGCCGGGGCGAGGCGTGGGCTGCCGTGGAAGACCTGGTTGGTGTGGCCAGGAGCGGTGGACCGCCGCGACGGAACGGGCACCCGGTTGAGGTCCGATGAGCGGGCGGCCTGCGAGCGCTATGACGTGCTCGCGGGCGGCGGGACTGTGGCCGACGAAGCGCTAGGCCGTCGAACGCCCACCAGCGCACGTGCGCGGCCTCCAGTCCGACCGGCACCGTGCCGATCCTGCCGTCGTAGCCGCAGAAGGCGCACTGGTACTCGTATGCCGTCAGGACCTGCTCCCGCATCCGGGGATCCCGCCGCCCCGCCGTAGGCGCCGCACATTGCGGTGTGGCGCTCGGTCCGGCGGGGCGGGGACACCAAGACTCGAAAGTCCCGGCGGACGCTCGCGCTGCCGGCTCGCTGCGTCGAAGCCCTGTGGCAGCAGTTCGAGGATCAGGGATGGGATCGGTTGGCGGCCGGCGACAAGTGGGAGGAACACGGACTCGTCTTCTCCTCGGCCGTGGGCAAGCCGCTGGACGCGGCCAATGTGCGTCGTGCCTTCCGGCAAGCGCTCAAGGGCATCGACGGGATCAACCCCGACGAGTGGACGCCCCGGAAACTCCGGCACAGCTTCGTGTCCCTGCCGTCCGACCGCGGCGTCCCGCTGGAAGTGATCTCACGCCTCGTGGGGCACTCGGGGACGGCCGTGACCGAGGAGGTCTACCGGAAGCAGATCCGGCCCGTGATCCAGACCGGCGCTGTGGTCATGGACGGGATCTTCGGTGCTGATCCGCAGCGGCCGTAGACACGCGGGACGCGTTAGTCACGCAGATAGACACGCACACGAAAACAGGTGAGGCACCTACTCAATTGAGTAGGTGCCTCACCTGTTGTTATGGCTGTCGGGGTGGCGGGATTTGAACCCACGACCTCTTCGTCCCGAACGAAGCGCGCTGCCAAGCTGCGCCACACCCCGGTGCCGCTCGCTGTCGCGGCGACGACGTTTACTTTAGCCCACTGGTGGCTAGAGACGAAATCTGGTTTTCGGGCGGGTGTGGTCCAGTGCCACCAGCAGGACCGCCACGGCGTAGATCGCGAGTCCCACGAGGAGCGCGTTGGCGAGCACGCTCCGGTAGCCGTGGCGGGCCACGTCGAGGAACGGGTAGAGGTAGCGGCCGGCGGAGCCGGGGAGCAGCTCGCCCCGGGCGAGGGCGAAGGCCAGGTACGCCAAGGGGTACAGCAGCCATGTCGTGGCATGGCGCAGGTGCATACGGGCCGGCGGTGTCAGGACCAGCCAGTCCAGCAGCGCTGCGACCGGCAGCACCGTGTGCAGCAGGTGGCCCGCGACCGGCTCGAGCCACGTCGCGCCTCCGCCGGAACCCGCCGCCATGGCGTACGCCGGCGCGGCGTCCGCGAGGGCGATGTGGTGGACCAGGGCCGCGACGACCACGTACAGGAGCGCCGCCCCCGTGACGGCGCCCGGCAGGGGGTGGCGGGCCGTCCAAGCGCGGCGCGCCGAGGCGAACGTCACCAGGGCCAGCAGCGCCGTGCTCTGGATCACGAAGTAGCTCAGTACCCGGGTGGGGCTGCCGAGGAGGATCTCGGTCAGCGCGGCCGCCGTCGCCAGCACGGCCAGGGCCAGCCGGTACACCGCGGTCAGCGGGCGGCGCACCGGCGGTACGACGGCTCGGGCGGGGACGACGGAGGGGAGCAGTTGCGGAGCCGTCCGCGGGAGGGCGGGGAGGTCCGGGATGTCCCTGGGTATCGGGGCGGTCATGCCCCCAGCGTGGGGCGAGGGCAGGGACGCGGCGATGTGGCGTGGGCCGGTCGGGTTATCCGTACATCAGACAACCCGCCAACCCGCCAACCCGCCAGCCCACCAACATGCTGACCCGCCTCAGCGCCCCACCAGCGTCAGCAGCGTCGCCTCCGGCGGGCACGCGAAGCGCACCGGCGTGTAGCGGCTCGTGCCGCAGCCCGCCGAGACGTGGAGGTACGACCTGCGGCCCTCCGCCGTGTGCGTGGACAGGCCCTTCACGCGGTCCGTGTCCAGGTCGCAGTTGGTGACCAAGGCGCCGTAGAACGGGATGCACAGCTGCCCGCCGTGCGTGTGGCCGGCGAGGATCAGCGGGTAGCCGTCGGCCGCGAACGCGTCCAGCACCCGCAGGTACGGCGCGTGCACCACGCCCATCGAGAAGTCCGCCCCGGTCGACGGGCCGCCCGCCACCTCCGGGTACCGGTCCCGCTTGATGTGCGGGTCGTCCAGTCCCGTCAGCTCGATCGACGTGCCCTCGATCTTCAGGGTGCCCCGCGTGTTGGTGAGGTTGAGCCAGCCCGCCGAGTCGAAGCCGTCCCGCAGGTCCTCCCACGGGTTGTGGACGGCGTCGACGACCGGCGGGTTGCCGTTCAGGCCGTGCCGCCCCTGCACCTTCTCCAGCAGGTAGCGGGCGGGATTGCGCAGCCGGGGGCCGTAGTAGTCGTTGGAGCCGAAGACGTACGCCCCGGGGAACTCCATCAGCGGGCCGAGCGCGTCCAGGACCTCGGGGACGCCCTCGGGGTCGGACAGGTTGTCGCCCGTGTTGATCACGAAGTCGGGGCGCAGGCCCGCCAGCGAGCGCAGCCACCGCTGCTTCTTGCGCTGGCCGCCGACCATGTGGATGTCGGACACCTGCAGCACGCGCAGGGGGCGCATCCCGGAGGGGAGGACGGGCACGGTCACCCGTCGGAGGCGGAAGGAGCGGGCCTCGAAGCCCGCGGCGTACAGCAGCCCGGCGGTGCCGGCCGCCGTGATTCCCAGGGGGATTCGGTATCGCGCGCGCATGCGCCCATCGTGTCAGACCCTGAGGGTTCCTCCGCACGACCCACGGGGGCCGCCCCTCCCGGGAGTTCACCCGCAGGCGTACCGAGGCCCGCCGCAAATCAGCAGGCGCGGTCACAACCGCACCTGCGACAATCAAGTCATGACCACGCTCAAGTCGAAGCTGCAGGATGACCTCAACGCCGCGATCAAGGAGCGCGACGAGCTCCGCTCCTCGACGCTCCGGCTGACGCTCGCCGCGATCACCAAGGAGGAGGTCGCGGGCAAGGAGAAGCGCGAGCTCTCCGACGACGAGGTGCAGAAGGTGATCGCCCGCGAGGCCAAGAAGCGCCGTGAGGCGGCGGACGCCTTCGCGCAGGGCGGCCGCGCCGAGCAGGCCGAGCGGGAGAAGGCGGAGGGCAAGGTGCTCGCCGGCTACCTGCCCAAGCAGCTGTCCGACGAGGAGCTGAACGCGATCGTCGCCCAGGCCGTCGAGGAGGCCCGCGCCGCCGGCGCCGAGGGCCCGCGGGCCATGGGCGCCGTCATGAAGATCGTGAACCCGAAGGTGGCCGGTCAGGCGGAGGGCGGCCGCGTGGCGGCCGCCGTGAAGAAGCTGCTGGCGGGCTGAGACGCCGCCACGCGGCACAGGACCACAATGGGGTGCGGCCCCTTCCCCGTACAGGGAAGGGGCCGCACCTTGTTGTCAGGTGACCGCCGGCGCTGTCAGTCCCGGCCGCCCGGCCCGTTGCCCGGGCCCTGGATGAAACCCTCGGGGATGCTGAAGCCCGGGTCGGGCTCGCCTCCGCCGTTGCCACCGTTGCCGCCGTCACCGCCCCCGTTGCCGTTGCCGCCGTTGATCAGGCCGCCGATGAAGCCGCCGTCGCCGTTGCCCCCGTCGTCACGGCCACGGCCCCGGTCGCGGTCCTCCGGCTTCTTCGGGTCCGGGATGTGCACCGGGACGAAGGAGTCGGCCTCCTCGCCCTCCAAGGCGCCGGTCATGGCGTCCTTCCAGATGGGGCCCGGGGTGTCGCCGCCGTAGACGAGGTCGTGGTAAACGCCACCGATGGTGATGTTCTGCATCTTGACCTGCTGGGTGGCGCTGCCGACCCAGACGGCGCCCGACAGGTTCGGCGTGTAACCGACGAACCAGGCGTTGCGGCGCTCGTCGGTGGTACCGGTCTTGCCCGCGTTGTCCCGGTCGGAGAGGCCGGCCTGCTTGCCGGTGCCGGAGTCGACCACGCCCTGGAGGAGGGAGTTGATGGTGTCGGCCGTCTTCTCCGACATCGCCCGCGAGCACGAGGACTTCGGCACCTCGAGGCTCTCGTTCTTGTTGCCCACCCGCTGAGTGACCGACTCGACGGCGATGGGCGTGCAGTACATGCCGCGGTTGGCGAAGGCGGCGTACGCGGAGGCCATGGTCAGCGGCGAGACGGACTCGGTGCCGAGGGCGATCGACGGGACCTGGGGCATCTTCTTGCCGCTGCCCTGTCGTACGTGCAGCTTCTCGGCCATCTCGGTGACCGGGCACAGGCCGATGTCCGCGACCATCTCGATGAAGTAGGTGTTGACCGAAAGGGCCATCGCCTCCTTCAGCTGGTACGGGCCCTTCTCCGACTCGTCCTCGTTCGGGATCTTGGTGCCGTCTTCGTTGGTGTACGGCTTGTCGCACGTCTGGATGGGGCTCGGGACCGTCAGCTCGTACGGCGACGGGTACTCCTGCGTCGGTGGGCGACCAGCCTCAAGGGCGGCGGCCGCCACGAACGGCTTGAACGTGGAGCCCGTGGGGAAGCCGGCGCTTGTCCCCATCTTGTAGTCCACCGAGTAGTTGATCTCGGTCTCGTGCTCCTTGATGTTGGAGCCGTACGGCTTCGACTGCCCCATACCGACGATCTTGCCGGTGCCGGGCTCGACGAGGGTGACCGCCGCCGCCACCTCGTCGCTCTTGTTGACGTGGTCCTTCAACGACTGCTGCACGGACTTCTGAGCCTTCGGGTCGAGCGTGGTGCGGATGGTGAGGCCGCCCTGGTTCCACAGCTGCGCCCGGGTCTGCTTGTCCTTCCCGAAGACCGGGTTGTTGAGGAAGACGTTCTTGACGTAGTTGCAGAAGAAGCCGGCGCCCTTGACGGCCGTGGTGCAGCCGTTCTGCGGCTTGCTGACCTTGAGGCCGAGCGGGGAGCGCATGGCCTCGGCGGCCTCCTCGGGCGAGATGTCGCCGACCTCGGCCATCCGCTTCAGCACGACGTTGCGCCGCTTCTTCGCCTCCGCCTCGTCGTTGACCGGGTCGTAGCGGCTCGGCGACTGGACGATGCCGGCGAGCAGCGCGGCCTCCTGGATGTTGAGGTCCTTGGCCGGCTTGGAGAAGTAGCGCTGGGACGCGGCCTCGACGCCGTAGGCCTGCTGACCGAAGAACGTGATGTTCAGGTAGTTCTCGAGGATCTTCTTCTTGCCCAGCTCCTCCTCGACCTGGATCGCGTACTTCAGCTCCTGGATCTTGCGGCCGATGGTCTGCTGGGTGGCCTGCGCGACCTTCGTCGGGTCGTCGCCCGCCTCCTCGACGAAGACGTTCTTCACGTACTGCTGGGTGAGCGTCGAGGCGCCCTCGGAGACCTCGCCGGTGCGGGCGTTCTTGTTGAGCGCGCGCAGCACGCCCTTCAGGTCGACCGCGCCGTGCTCGTAGAAGCGCGAGTCCTCGATGGCGACGATCGCTTTCTGCATGTACGGCGAGATGTCCTTGAGGCCCACCACCGTGCGGTCGCGCGAGTAGACGGTGGCGATCAGGCCGCCGTCGGCGTCGAGGATGGTGGTGCGCTGGCTCAGCGGCGGCGTCTTCAGGTTGGCCGGGAGCTCGTCGAAGCTCTCCACCGACCCCTTGGCCGCCAAGCCCAGCGCGCCCACGGCAGGGAGCGCGATGCCGGCCATGACGGCACCGGCCAGGACACTGACACCGAGGAACTTGGCGGCCTGCTGCGTGGAGGACAGACCACCGCCCGAGCGCTTCTTTGGCATGGGAGCAGCCTACGTTCTCATTCGCCGGACAAGCGTATATGCCTTGGCCTAAGCTGCACTCAACTGTCACAGCAGTGAGGCCACGTATCAATACGTCCGGCGACCCCGAATCGTTCCGGATCTTCTCGACTTTCTTCGTACCAGTTGAGTCGAGGGGCGTGGAGGCCGTGTCCGGATCGCCTCGTGTGTCACGCGGTGCCCGTTGTGACGCAAGTGAACTGACCCGTAATGCCCCCATTGTCACGCATGTCGCCCCCTCACTCCCCCGGGTGATCTGCCGCTTACCCATAGTCCGTTCGGACCATTCAAGATTGGGCCCGCTGGGGGTGTTGCGCTGTGCCCACCTTCCGTAACGTCCTCAACTGGCGGCGGTGAATATGCCGCTGCCGCCGTGGGGGAGCCTCGATTCGGGAGAGGACGGCGCCGGTATGGGCTGGGTTACCGACTGGAGTGCGCAGGCTGCCTGCCGCACTACCGATCCGGATGAACTGTTCGTTCAAGGAGCAGCGCAGAACAGGGCCAAGGCGGTGTGCACCGGCTGCCCGGTGCGTACGGAGTGCCTGGCCGACGCGCTCGACAACCGCGTCGAGTTCGGCGTGTGGGGAGGCATGACGGAGCGTGAGCGCCGTGCGCTGCTGCGCCGGCGGCCGACCGTGACCTCCTGGCGCCGGCTGCTGGAGACCGCGCGCTCGGAGTACGAGCGTGGCACGGGCGTCGTGCCGCTCGACGACGACGAGGTCTACCAGGACTACGCCGCCGTGAGCTGAGCTCTCGGTGAGGGCTCTCGGGGGGTCCTCGGCGTGGCCGGTCCCGTGACCGGGCCCACGCGTTCACCTTCGGCGGTGGGCAGGTCCGGTCCGTGGACGCGGGGCGTCCCGGACGGTCAAGGGCGCCTCGTCGTGCGCGGGGGTGCCCTGTGCGCCTGGGGTGTGCGCGGGCGCTGACGCCTGCCGGGTGACGTGCGGGCACCTGAAGGGTGCCTACGGCCGTTCCAACGGCCGTTTCCACGGTCACGCCCGAGCGCGGTGACGCCTGAGGCGTACGCTGGCACGCGTGGCGTACACGTGGCCGCCGACCGGTGCGCCGGGCGCGCGCCCATCGGCAACACGGCGCCCGCAACTGCACACCGTGCGCCAGCGGCGACGCGGCGCCCGCATCCAGGAACCGTGCGCCAGCTGCACACAGTGTCTGCGGCACGCACTGCTGCACGCACCGTGCCCGCACGCGCTCACGGCACCTTTCGACAGGCCGGACGCCCCTCAGGACGCACCCGACAGCTCCGCGTGCCCCGCCGCCAGTCGTTCGCCGATGTCGCGCAGCCCCGCGAGGTCGTGGACGTCGCCGGGCAGGGCGGCCACCTCGGTCATCGCCACCTCGGGGTGGAGCGCCGTGAAGCGGTCACGCGTCCGCCGCTCGCGCGCGAGCAGCTGCATCCGCTCCGCGTGCAGTCTCAGCAGACCGGCGGTGAGACGCTCGACCGAGCGCTCGCCGTCCGTCGCTGTCGGTTCGTCTTCGGGAGCCGCGCCGTCGACGTCCTCGGTGGCGGGGGAGCCTCCGTCGGTGACGTTACGCGCGGGTGATTCTGAACTGCCGTACGTGTCGGGAGAGTTACGAAGTCCAGCTTTCCCGTCCGGCTGATCCACAATGCGGGACTCCTCAAGATTTTCCGCGGCGGCCAGCGCCCGCTCGGCCGACAGCCGGCCGGCCCCGCTGCCGTGCACCCGGTTGAGGACCAGACCCGCGAGCGGCATGTCCTCCGCGGCCAGCCGCTCCACGAAGTACGCGGCCTCCCGCAGCGCGTCCCGCTCGGGCGCCGCGACCACCAGGAACGCCGTCCCCGGCGCCTGCAGCAGCTTGTACGTGGCGTCCGCGCGCGTCCGGAACCCGCCGAACATGGAGTCCATCGCCGCCACGAACGTCTGCACGTCCCGCAGCAGCTGACCGCCGAGCACCTTGCCGAGCGCGCCGGTCATCACCGACATCCCGACGTTCAGGAACTTCATCCCCGCACGGCCGCCCACCTTGGCCGGGGCCAGCAGCACCCGGATCAGCTTGCCGTCGAGGAAGGAGCCGAGCCGCTTGGGCGCGTCCAGGAAGTCCAGCGCGGAACGCGACGGCGGGGTGTCGACCACGATCAGGTCCCACTCGTCCCGCGACCGCAGCTGCCCCAGCTTCTCCATCGCCATGTACTCCTGTGTGCCGGCGAAGCCCGCGGAGAGCGACTGGTAGAAGGGGTTGTTCAGAATCGCGGCGGCCCGCTCCGGGTCCGCGTGCGCCTCGACGATCTCGTCGAAGGTGCGCTTCATGTCGAGCATCATCGCGTGCAGTTCGCCGCCCGCGGAGTCGTCGATGCCCTTCACCCGGCGCGGGGTGTTGTCGAGGGAGTCGATGCCCATGGACTGGGCGAGCCGGCGGGCCGGGTCGATGGTGAGGACCACCACCTTGCGGCCCCGCTCCGCCGCCCGCAGGCCCAGCGCCGCGGCCGTGGTCGTCTTGCCGACGCCGCCCGAGCCGCAGCACACCACGATCCGGGTGTCCGGGTCCTCGATCAGCGGATCGATCTCCAGCGCGTGGGCGGGCGAGAGGTGCTCACGGACCGGGTCCTGGTCCTGTGCCGGTTCCGGACGACGGCTCATGACATCCCCTGCTTCCGGTGGATCCGACTCGTGCACATGACGACGGGGCCGGTACGGCGGTGGCGGTGGTGCGGGTGCGGATGGCGGTGGTGAGGGTGACGGTGGTGCGGGTGGTCGCCGGAGGCAAGGGCACGGCCGGAGGCAAGGGCGCGGCCGGTCATGACACGCCCTGTCCGCGCAGCTTCCGCGCCAGCGCGTACAGCCCGGCCAGGTCCATCCCCTCGGCCAGCAAGGGCAGTTCGTGCAGCGGCACGTCCAGCTCCGCCAGCACGGCGCGCTGCTCGGTCTCCAGCGCGTACCGCTCGGCGTACTCCTCGGCCTGCGCGAGCAGCGGCTCCACCAGCCGCTCCGCGTGCCCGCCGCGCCGCGCGCCGCCGAGCCCCGTCGAGGACAGCGAGCGCGCCACGGCGGAACGGGAGACGCTCCCGACGAGTTCCAGGTCGGCGGCGTCCAGCACCTGCGGTCGCACCATGTTCACGATGACCCGCCCCACCGGCAGCCGGGCCGCGCGCAGCTCCGCGATGCCGTCCGCGGTCTCCTGGACCGGCATCTCCTCCAGCAGGGTCACCAGGTGCACGGCCGTCTCCGGCGACTTCAGCACGCGCATCACGGCCTGCGCCTGATTGTGTATCGGGCCGATCTTGGCGAGCCCGGCCACCTCGTCGTTGACGTTGAGGAAGCGGGTGATGCGGCCGGTCGGCGGGGCGTCCATCACGACGTAGTCGTAGACGAACCGGCCGCCGCGGTCCTTGCGCCGCACCGCCTCGCACGCCTTGCCGGTGAGCAGCACGTCCCGCACGCCGGGGGCGATGGTGGTGGCGAAGTCGATCGCGCCGAGCTTGCGCAGGGCCCGGCCGGCGCTGCCGAGTTTGTAGAACATCTGGAGGTAGTCCAGAAGGGCCAGTTCGGGATCGATGGCGAGGGCGAACACCTCCCCGCCCCCGGGAGCGACGGCGATCTTCCGCTCCTCGTACGGCAGCGCCTGCGTCTCGAAGAGCTGCGCGATGCCTTGCCGGCCCTCGACCTCGACGAGAAGCGTCCGCTTCCCCTCCTCGGCCAGGGCCAGCGCCAGAGCGGCGGCCACCGTGGTCTTGCCGGTTCCGCCCTTGCCACTCACGACCTGGAGCCTGCTCACGCCTTCGAGCCTAAATGCTCACCGCGCGTGGCGGTGGCTCCGGGTGATGTTCCCGCCTCCGTGTGCCGTCCCGGGCGGGGTGACGGCGACGCGGGCGGCGGACGCGGCAGCGGCTAGAGTCGGCCGCATGACGAAGTGGGAATACGCGACTGTGCCGCTGCTCGTCCACGCGACGAAGCAGATTCTGGACACCTGGGGCGAGGACGGCTGGGAGCTCGTCCAGGTCGTGCCCGGGCCGAACAACCCCGAGCAGCTGGTGGCCTACCTGAAGCGCGAGAAGCAGGCATGAGCGGCGTCGTCGAGTCCCGGCTGGCCGAGCTGGGCCTGAGCCTGCCCGAGGTCGTCCCGCCGCTCGCCTCGTACCAGCCCGCCGTCGTCTCCGGCCGGTACGTGTTCACCTCCGGCCAGCTGCCGATGGTGGACGGCAAGCTGCCGGTGACCGGCAAGGTCGGCGCGGAGGTCACCCCCGAGGAGGCCAAGGACCTGGCCCGCACCTGCGCGCTGAACGCGCTCGCCGCGGTCAAGTCCGTCGTCGGTGACCTGGACCGCGTCGCGCGCGTGGTGAAGGTCGTCGGCTTCGTCGCCTCCGCCGCGGACTTCACCGGACAGCCGGCCGTCGTCAACGGCGCCAGCGAACTCCTGGGCGAGGTGCTCGGCGACAAGGGCGTGCACGCCCGCAGCGCGGTCGGCGTCGCGGTCCTGCCGCTGGACGCGCCGGTCGAGGTCGAGATGCAGGTGGAACTCACGGAGGCGTGAGCCCTCCGGGCGCCGTCCCGGATGTCCTCGGGGAACGCCCCACACGCGCCCAACGCCGCCCCGGCCGGCCCCGCGCCCGCCGGGGCGCGGCACGTCCGGACTCCGGTGGGGGCGGTACGTCCGGACCTTCGACGGAGGGTGCCGGCCCCGCCCGGGTGCTCGTCCCGGTTGCGCCGGCCCCGGGGCTTCCGCTGCCCGAGGGCTGTGGGCGACGTCCCCGCCCGGGTGCTCGCTCCGATTGCGCCGGCCCGGGGTTTCGTCGTCGGGGGTTGTGGGCGTCGGCCCTGATGCCCCTTCCTCGGGGCGGTTGCGCCGGCCCAGGGCGTCCGCTCCCGTGGGCTGTGGGCCCGGCGTCCGCTCCCGTGGGCTGTGGGCCCGGCCTGCATGCCCTTTCCGCGAGTGACGCCCCGACCCGCCGGGCCGCCGCCAGTCGCCGCCGCTGTTCCCTGCTGCGGCCGGCCGGCGATCGTCCCGCCCGCCCCAGTCCCGCCCCGGGGCGGACCACCTGGCGCCGGTGACGGGTGCCTCGGTCGTCCGGCTGCCCCGGCCGCGAGCGGCCCCCCGGCCCGTCGGCCGACCGGTGATCCCCAGGCCGGCCAGGGGCACCCCACGCCTGCGTCGGCGCCCCTCCTCGGGACGGAGGGGGCACCCCACGCCTGCGTCGGCGCCCCTTCCTCGGGACGGAGGGGGCACCCCACGCCTGCGTCGGCGCCCCCTCCGTCCCGAGGGGCACTCGAACATCCGGGCGTCTCGGGATAGCCTCCGGCCATGGCGAATGCGCAGGCTGGCGGACAGTGGTACCCGCCGGAGTGGCCCGAGCGGATCCGAGCGCTGGCGAGCGGTGAGCTGGCACCCGTCACGCCGAAACGCGCGGCCACCGTCATGCTTCTCAAGGACACCGGGGACGGACCCGCCGTGCACATGCTGCGCCGCCGTACGTCCATGGCGTTCGCGGGCGGCGCGTACGCCTACCCCGGCGGCGGCGTCGACCCGCGGGACGACGACCGGCACGTCCGCTGGGCCGGGCCCTCGCTCGACTGGTGGGCCGACCGGCTCGGCGTGGACCGTGCCGGCGCCCAGGCGATCGTCTGCGCGGCCGTGCGGGAGACGTACGAGGAGGCGGGCGTGCTGCTCGCCGGCCCGGCCCCGGACGCCGTGGTCGGCGACACCACCGGCGCGGACTGGGAGGCGGACCGCGCCGCGCTCGTCGCGCGCGAGCTGTCCTTCGCGGAGTTCCTCGACCGCCGTGGCCTGGTGCTGCGCTCCGACCTGCTGGGCGCCTGGACCCGCTGGATCACCCCCGAGTTCGAGCCGCGCCGCTACGACACGTGGTTCTTCGTCGCCGCCCTCCCCGAGGGCCAGCGCACCCGCAACGCCTCCACGGAGGCCGACCGCACGGTGTGGACCACCCCGCGCGAGGCGGCCGACGGTTACGACCGGGGCGAGCTGCTGATGATGCCCCCGACGATCGCGACCCTGCGCCAGCTCGTCGCGTACGGCACGGCCGCGCAGGCGCTCGACGCGGCGCCCGCGCGCGACCTCACGCCGGTGCTGGCCTCCGCGCGCCTGGTGGACGGCGAGATCGTCCTCTCCTGGCCCGGGCACGACGAGTTCACCAAGCACATCCCGACCGGGGGAGCCCTCGCATGACGGACGCCACCGCCCTTCCCGGCCAGCCGCGCGGCGGGGTCCTCTCCGGCCCCGCGACCGCGCGGGCCGTCAACGTGCTCGCCCCGAACCCCTCGGCGATGACGCTGGACGGCACGAACACCTGGATCCTGTCCGAGCCGGACTCCGACCTCGCCGTCGTCGTCGACCCCGGGCCGCTGGACGACGGGCACCTGCGGCACGTCATCGGCACCGCCGAGCAGGCCGGCAAGCGCGTCGCCCTGACCCTCCTGACGCACGGTCACCCCGACCACGCCGAGGGTGCCGCCCGCTTCGCCGAGCTGACCGGCACCAAGGTGCGCGCCCTGGACCCGGCGCTGCGCCTCGGCGACGAAGGGCTGGCCGCCGGGGACGTCGTCACCGTGGGCGGCCTGGAACTGCGTGTCGTACCGGCCCCCGGCCACACCGCCGACTCCCTGTGCTTCCACCTGCCGGCGGACCGGGCGGTCCTCACCGGCGACACCGTGCTGGGACGCGGCACGACCGTCGTGGCCCACCCCGACGGCCGCCTCGGCGACTACCTGGACACCCTGCGCCGGCTCAGGTCCCTCACCGTCGACGACGGCGTCCACACGGTCCTGCCGGGACACGGTCCCGTGCTCGACGACGCCCAGGGCGCCGTCGAGTACTACCTCGCGCACCGCGCCCACCGGCTCGCCCAGGTGGAGACGGCCGTCGAGGACGGCTACCGCACACCCCCCGAGGTCGTCGCCCACGTCTACGCCGACGTCGACCGCTCCCTCTGGCCGGCCGCGGAACTCTCCGTACGCGCCCAGCTGGAGTATCTGAAGGAGCACGGCCTCATCTGACGGCACGCCCGCGCCCCCACGGCCGGCAGGCCATGGGGGCGCGGGGAAAGCCGGGGGTGACGCGTCAGCGGGAGCGCTTGGCGAGCCGCTCCACGTCGAGCAGGATCACCGCGCGGGCCTCGAGCCGCAGCCAGCCGCGCTGGGCGAAGTCCGCCAGGGCCTTGTTGACCGTCTCGCGGGAGGCGCCGACCAGCTGGGCCAGCTCCTCCTGCGTGAGGTCGTGCACCACGTGGATGCCTTCCTCCGACTGCACGCCGAAGCGGCGCGACAGGTCCAGCAGGGCGCGCGCGACACGGCCCGGGACGTCGGAGAAGACGAGGTCGGACATGGCGTCGTTGGTCTTGCGCAGCCGGCGGGCGACGGCGCGCAGCAGCGCCGTGGCCACCTCGGGGCGGGCGCTCAGCCAGGGCGTCAGGTCGCCATGGCCGAGGCCCAGCAGCTTCACCTCGGTGAGCGCCGTGGCGGTCGCCGTGCGCGGGCCCGGGTCGAAGAGGGACAGCTCACCGATCAGCTCGCCCGGGCCGACCACGGCGAGCATGTTCTCGCGGCCGTCGGGGGAGGTGCGGTGCAGCTTCACCTTGCCCTCGGTGACCACGTACAGGCGGTCGCCCGGGTCCCCCTCGTGGAACAGTGAGTCGCCCCGTGCCAAGGTCACCTCACTCATGGAGGCGCGAAGCTCCGCGGCCTGCTCGTCATCGAGCGCCGCGAAAAGCGGGTTCCGCCGCAGAACGTCGTCCACGAGTTCTCTCCTATTCGACCTGCTCAGGGGATCTTGGTTCTCCTGCGTGCCAGGGGACCGTGGTTCCCATTTTGCCGGACCGTCCAAACAGTGTGATCTGTCACAAGGATGCCGCACGGGTCGGCCGGGGTATGCGGCAGGGGTCCAATTGGACGCCGATCTTCTGGGTCCGGGGCGGATGTCCGTGCCGGGTCGTAGGCTGGCCGGGTGTCCAAATCGCCGGTGAGAGCACAGGCCGAGGGGGCTGCGCGGGTGAGTGCAGAACGCGATTCCGCCGTGGGCGAACAGATCTCCGATGGCGGTAGGAAGACGGCGAAGGCCGCGAAGACGGCTGCCGCCGGAGGATCCGCCTCCGCGAAGAAGGCCGCACCTGCGCGCAAGACGCCTGCGCGGAAGACGCCTGCGAAGAAGGCCACGGCGAAGGAGCCCGCCGCCAAGAAGGCCGCTCCCGCCCGGGAGCCCGCCGCGAAGAACGCGTCCGCCAGGAAGGCCGCTCCCGCCAAGTCCTCCGCCGCTCTCAAGAAGGCCCCCGCGCCCAGGAAGCAGGTCGTCGCGCCCAAGAAGGCGACCGCCTCCGTCCCGGCCGCCCCGGCGAAGACGGTCGCCGCGCACCCGCAGGGCGAGTCCCGTACGGCGCTGGTGCGGCGGGCCCGCCGTGTCAACCGCGAGCTCGCCGAGGTGTACCCGTACGCCCACCCCGAGCTGGACTTCGAGAACCCCTTCCAACTCGTCGTCGCCACGGTGCTGTCGGCCCAGACCACCGACCTGCGCGTCAACCAGACGACCCCCGCGCTGTTCGCGAAGTACCCCACCCCCGAGGACCTGGCGGCCGCCGACCCGGAGGAGGTGGAGGAGATCCTCCGCCCGACCGGCTTCTTCCGCGCCAAGACCAAGTCGGTCATCGGGCTGTCGAAGGCGCTGGTGGAGCAGTTCGGCGGAGAGGTGCCGGGCCGGTTGGAGGACCTGGTCAAGCTGCCCGGTGTGGGCCGCAAGACCGCGTTCGTCGTGCTCGGCAACGCCTTCGGTCGCCCCGGGATCACCGTGGACACCCACTTCCAGCGCCTGGTGCGCCGCTGGAAGTGGACCGACGAGACCGACCCGGACAAGATCGAGGCGGCGGTCGGCGCGCTGTTCCCGAAGAGCGACTGGACGGACCTGTCCCACCACGTCATCTGGCACGGCCGCCGTATCTGTCATGCCCGCAAGCCCGCCTGCGGCGCCTGCCCGATCGCCCCGCTCTGCCCGGCGTACGGCGAGGGAGAGACGGACCCGGAGAAGGCGGAGAAGCTGCTGAAGTACGAGAAGGCCGGCCGGCCGGGCCAGCGGCTGAAGCCTCCGCAGGCGTATCTGGACGCCGGGGGCAGAGCGGCCCCGCCGCTGGGGGCCGGATGAGGGCAGGCCGGGAGCCCTCGCGTGCCCCGGAACGATCTCGGGAACGTCGCGCGTTGGACGCGTGGGACGGGGCCGGACGACGGGGGTGGGCATGACGCGCACGAGTGGGACGCAGGGGGGCCCGGTGGCCCTGAGCAGGGACGGGCTGCCCGCGTGGCTGGACCCTGTGGTCCGCGCCGCCGAGACGGTCCGGCCCACACAGCTGAGCCGCTTCCTGCCGCCCGAGGACGGCTCGGGACGGCAGTCGGCCGTTCTGATCCTCTTCGGTGAGGACGAGCGCGGACCCCAGCTGCTGCTCATGGAGCGGGCCAGTTCGCTGCGCTCGCACGCCGGGCAGCCGTCCTTCCCGGGCGGCGCCCTCGACCCCGAGGACGGCGACCCGCAGGGTGAAGGACCGCTGCGGGCGGCGCTGCGCGAGGCCGAGGAGGAGACCGGGCTCGACCCGTCCGGCGTGCAGCTCTTCGGCGTGCTGCCGAGGCTCTACATCCCTGTCAGCGGCTTCGTCGTGACGCCCGTGCTCGGCTGGTGGCGCGAGCCCACCCCGGTCGGCGTCGTCGATCCGAACGAGACGGCGCGGGTGTTCACCGTGCCCGTGGCCGATCTCACCCACCCGGACAACCGTGCGACCGCGATCCACCCCAGCGGCTTCCACGGACCCGCGTTCCTGGTCGAATCGGCCCTCGTGTGGGGGTTCACCGCGGGGGTCATCGACCGGTTGCTGCACTTCGCGGGCTGGGAGCGTCCCTGGGATCGGGACAAGCAGGTCCCGCTGGACTGGAGGGCGTGACAGGGTGGGCGCCGTGCTGCGTAGGACGAGGCGAGGCGTGAATCGGTGAACGTGCTGGACATCCTGCTGCTGGTGGCAGCCGTGTGGTTCGCCGTGGTCGGATACCGACAGGGCTTCGTCGTCGGCATCCTGTCGGTGGTCGGATTCCTCGGGGGCGGCCTCGTCGCCGTCTACACGCTGCCCGTCATCTGGGACGCGATGACGGACAACGCCGAGGTGGGCACCACCGCCGCCGTCGTGGCGGTCGTGGTCGTCATAGTCTGCGCCTCCGTAGGCCAGGCCCTGACCACCCATCTGGGCAACAAGCTGCGCCGGTACATCACCTGGTCCCCGGCCCGCGCCCTCGACGCCACCGGCGGGGCCCTCGTCAACGTCGTCGCGATGCTCCTGGTCGCCTGGCTGATCGGCTCCGCCCTCGCCGGGACGACGCTGCCGACGCTCGGCAAGGAGGTGCGCGGCTCCAAGGTCCTGCTCGGCGTCTCCCGCGCACTGCCGGACCAGGCGGACATCTGGTTCGCCGACTTCTCGTCCGTCCTCGCTCAGAACGGCTTCCCGCAGGTCTTCAGCCCGTTCGCCAACGAGCCCATCACGGACGTCCGTCCGCCCGACCCGGCGCTCGCGGGCAGCCCTGTCGCCGCCCGCGCGCAGCGCTCCATCGTCAAGGTGACGGGCACGGCGACGAGCTGCGGCAAGGTCCTGGAGGGCACCGGCTTCGTCTTCGACGACCGGCGCGTCATGACCAACGCCCATGTGGTGGGCGGCGTCGACGAGCCGGTCGTGCAGATAGGCGGCGAGGGCCGCACGTACGACGCCACGGTCGTCCTGTACGACTGGAAGCGCGACATCGCCGTGCTCGACGTGCCCGACATGGACGCGCCCGCGCTGCGGTTCGCCACCGAGGACGCGGGGAGCGGGGACAGCGCGATCGTCGCCGGCTTCCCGGAGAACGGCGCGTACGACGTCCGCGCGGCACGGCTGCGGGGGCGCATCACGGCCAACGGCCCCGACATCTACCACCGCGGCACGGTGCGCCGCGACGTGTACTCGCTGTTCGCGACGGTCCGTCAGGGCAACTCCGGCGGCCCGCTCCTCACCCCCGAGGGTGAGGTCTACGGCGTCATCTTCGCGAAGTCGCTGGACGACGCCCAGACGGGATACGCGCTGACCGTGGACGAGATCCGCGAGGACATCGCCAGGGGCCGCAGCGCCGCCCAGGAGGTGGACAGCGACAAGTGCGCGCTCTGAGCGGAAACCGGAGCTGCCGGGACGTCAGGAACGGCCGGTCGGACCGTCAGCCCCGCGGGTGACGGAGCCGGACCGATACCCAGCGCGCACGGCGGCGGAGAATGCGCGGGATGCCGACCCTGAGATCCGTAGCTGCCATCTGTGGTGCACCGCCTCGCTGGTGGGAGCCCACACCGCTCGCCGAGCGGCGATTGCGGCTTGCGTCACTGTAGTCGTGCGTCCAGCCCATACCCGGACGTGTGCCCCCGCCCCAAGGTCGATAACCGCCTGAGGGGCCGCCAATTGGCCTATGCGCCAGGCAATTGGCGTTCGTATGACCGGTGACCCGTCACCGGTCCGGCTCGGGATCCTTCAGCCAGTTGATCAGCTCGGTCGAGAAGGCCACCGGGTCCTCCTCGTGCGGGAAGTGCCCCAGCCCGTCGAACAGCCGCCAGCGGTACGGCGCCTCGACGTACTGCCCCGAACCCGCCGCGCTGCGCGTGCGCACCACCGGGTCCAGCGAGCCGTGCAGATGCAGCGTCGGCACCCGCACCGGGCGCTTCATCCTGCGGTTGAACTGGATGCCGTCAGGGCGGGCCAGCGACCGCACCATCCACCGGTACGGCTCGATCGAGCAGTGCGCCGTGGACGGGATGCACATGGCCCGCCGGTAGGTTTCCAGGACCTTCTCGTCGGGCGGCTGCGGCCCCGACCACTCCTGGATGAGCCGCGCCACCATCGCCCCGTCGTCCGCGGTGAGCCGGCGCTCCGGGATCCAGGGCCGCTGGAAGCCCCAGATGTGCGACTGCGCGGCCGTCTGCCGGGCGTCGGCGAGCATCGAGGAGCGCCAGCGCCGCGGGTGCGGCATCGAGGACACCGCGAGCCGCCGGACGAGCTTGGGGCGCATCGCCGCGGCCGTCCAGGCGAGATAGCCGCCCAGGTCGTGGCCGACGAGCGCGGCGTCCGGCTCGCCCAGGGAGCGGATCACGCCGGTGATGTCCAGCGCGAGGTTGGCCGGGTCGTAGCCGCGCGGGGTGCGGTCGCTGCCACCTACGCCCCGCAGGTCCATGGCGACGGCCCGGAACCCGGCGCCGGCGAGCGCCGTGAGCTGGTGCCGCCAGGTCCACCAGAACTGGGGGAAGCCGTGCAGCAGCAGCACCAGCGGGCCGTCGCCCAGCTCCGCGATGTGGAAGCGGGCGCCATTGGCGGCGACGTCCCGGTGGACGAGTCCCGGGGCGTCCGGGAGGTCCAGGCGTACGACCGATGCAGGTTGCGCCGAAGGAGTGGCGGGGTCCGTCATGAGGACGAGCGTGCCACAGCCTCGATGGCCTCGGGGCCACGGTGCGCGGGGAGGGCCGGACGCGGGTGCGGCTTGGCCTTCTGCAGCACGCCGGCCGTCTCCTTCACCGAGGCGGCGACCTTCTGCGGGCCGCGGCCCTTCTTGGCCTTCTTGGCGAAGACGACGCCGATGAGGGCGAGGAGCCCGGCGACGAGGCAGTTCGCCGCGAAGGACAGCAGGAAGCACACCGCCAGGTTCCAGCCGCTCCAGGTGCGGATGCCGTAGGCGAGCGCGAAGTTCAGCATCGGCAGGGAGAACAACAGCAGCACGCCCGCCGCCGTGAACGCGCCGCCGCTGGTCGCGCCCCGCTTCACGTCCTGCCTGAGCTGCGCCTTCGCCAGCGCGATCTCGTCGTGCACCAGCGCCGACATCTCCGCCGTCGCCGTGGCGAACAACTGGCCGATGCTGCGTTCGGCGCCGACCGGGCTGCCGTCGGGTGCGCTCATCGCGGTCTCCCTCTTCTCCGTACGCCTCGCGTACGTCCGTCGTGCCTGCGCGGGACGGTCCCGTTCGTTTGTACCGTCCCGTCAGATCATGCCGGACCGTCGTGCCGATCGCCTGCCCCGCCCGGCAGTTGTGCAAGCGCGTCGCGTGCGGCGGCCTTCTCCTTGGCGAGCCGCCGGTGCTCGGCGGCCTTCTTCTCCAGGATGCTTGCCATACGGAGGTGGTACTCCGGGTCGTCCTGCTCGTAGACGTCCGGTACCCCGCTGAGGTCCTCGTCCCGCTCCTCCTCCTCGGTCAACTTGCGGTACCTGGCGTTCCTGATCTTCAGCAGGACGGTCGCCAGGACGGTGGCGAGGAGTGAACCGGTGAGGACGGCGGCCTTCACACTGCCGCTCATCGTCGCGTCGTCCTCGAAGGCCAGCTCGCCGATGAGCAGCGACACGGTGAAGCCGATACCGGCGAGGGCGGCCACCGCGAACACGTCCGCCCAGGCCAGGTCGTCGCTGAGGGAGGCGCGGGTGAACCGGGACGTCAGCCATGTGCCGCCGAAGATGCCGAGCGTCTTGCCGACGACCAGGCCGAGGACGACGCCGAGCGTCTCGGGCTGCGTGAACACCTTGCCGAGGGCATCACCGGAGACCGCGACACCGGCGCTGAACAGCGCGAACATCGGCACGGCGAAACCGGCCGACACCGGCCGGACCAGGTGCTCGATGTGCTCTCCGGGCGAGTGCTCCTCGCCCTCCTCACGGTGGCAGCGCAGCATCAGGCCCATGGCGACACCGGCGATGGTGGCGTGGATGCCGCTGTTGTACATCAGCCCCCAGATGACCAGGGCCAGCGGAACGTACAGGTACCAGCCGCGCACCCGCTTGCGCAGCAGCAGCCAGAAGAGGGCCAGGCCCGCCACCGCGCCGCCGAGTGCGGCGAAGTTCAGCTGGTCGGTGAAGAAGATTGCGATGATCAGGATCGCGAACAGGTCGTCGACGACCGCGAGGGTGAGCAGGAAGGCGCGCAGCGCGCTGGGCAGCGAGGTGCCGATGACGGCGAGCACGGCCAGCGCGAACGCGATGTCGGTGGCGGTGGGCACGGCCCAGCCGGCGAGGGAGCCGCCGCCCACTCCGGCCGTGACCGCGTAGACCAGCGCGGGCGCGATCATGCCGCACAGGGCGGCGACGACCGGCAGGGCGGCGGCCTTCGGGTCGCGCAGGTCACCCGCGACGAGTTCCCGCTTGAGTTCGACGCCGGCGACGAAGAAGAAGATCGCGAGCAGGCCGTCGGCCGCCCAGTGCGCGACGGACAGGTCCAGTCCGAGCGAGGAGGGGCCGAAGTGCCAGTGGCTCACCGTCTCGTAGCTGTCACCCAGTGCGGGTATGTTCGCCCACACCAGCGCGGCGACGGCGGCGAGCAGCAGCAGGACGCCGCCGACGGTCTCCGTGCGCAGGGCCTCCGCGACGAAGTTCCGCTCGGGCAGGGAGAGCCGGCCGAAGGTCTTGCGGGGGGAAGGGGTAGGGGCGCTCACAGGCATGTCCTCTGGTAGACGGGCAGCACAAATCGTGTGCCGACCAGACTTCCCGGCGCCCCATGAGATTACTTTTTGCCGTTCTTTAGCTTAGCTAACGTGCTCACGGACCGCACCAGCAGCATCAGCGACCCGGGCGCGGAGCGGCCGACGGGCCCCTGGCAGGGGAACGGGCGGGGTCGTGGGCCCTGACCTGCGGAGATGGTGACCGGCGGGCGGGTGCGCCCAGCCGCGCCCGGCCGCCGCGCGGGGCCTGACGTGGTTTGGCTCACAGGGCGGGGACCCGCCGCACAGGACGCCGCCCGTGCCCCCACGAGCGGGGCACGGGCGGCGGTGCACTGGGCCGGACGGGTGCCGGCGGGCTTGGGCCCGCCGCCGTCGCCCCTGCGCGGGCAGGGGTGCCGGTCAGTCCTCGCTCGGCGCAGCCGGAAGCTTCGCCTGGATGAGGTCCATGACCGTGGAGTCCGTCAGCGTGGTGACGTCGCCGAGCTGGCGGTTCTCCGCGACGTCCCGCAGCAGACGCCGCATGATCTTGCCGGAGCGGGTCTTCGGCAGCTCGGCCACCGGCAGGATCCGCTTCGGCTTGGCGATCGGGCCGAGCGTGGTGCCCACGTGGTTGCGCAGCTCGCCGACGAGGTCCTCGGTCTCCGCCGCGGTGCCGCGCAGGATGACGAAGGCGACGATCGCCTGGCCGGTCGTCTCGTCCGCGGCGCCCACCACGGCCGCCTCGGCGACCGACGGGTGGGAGACCAGCGCGGACTCGACCTCCGTGGTGGAGATGTTGTGGCCGGACACCAGCATCACGTCGTCGACCCGGCCGAGCAGCCAGATGTCGCCGTCGTCGTCCTTCTTCGCGCCGTCACCGGCGAAGTACTTGCCCTCGAAGCGCGACCAGTAGGTGTCGATGAACCGCTGGTCGTCGCCCCAGATGGTGCGCAGCATCGACGGCCACGGCTCGGTCAGCACCAGGTAACCGCCACCGCCGTTGGGCACCTCGTTCGCCTCGTCGTCCACGACCGTGGCGGAGATGCCCGGCAGCGGGGTCTGGGCGGAGCCGGGCTTGGCGGAGGTCACGCCCGGCAGCGGGGAGATCATGATGCCGCCGGTCTCGGTCTGCCACCACGTGTCGACGACCGGGGTGCGGTCCGCGCCGATGTTCTTGCGGTACCAGATCCACGCCTCGGGGTTGATCGGCTCACCGACGGAACCGAGCACCCGCAGCGACGACAGGTCGAACTTCGCGGGGATGTCGTCGCCCCACTTCATGAACGTCCGGATCGCGGTGGGCGCCGTGTAGAGGATCGTCACGCCGTACTTCTGCACGATCTCCCAGAAGCGGCCCTGGTGGGGCGTGTCCGGCGTGCCCTCGTACATGACCTGCGTGGCGCCGTTGGCGAGCGGCCCGTAGACGATGTACGAGTGCCCGGTGACCCAGCCGACGTCCGCCGTGCACCAGTACACGTCGGTCTCCGGCTTGAGGTCGAACACCGACCAGTGCGTGTACGACGTCTGGGTCAGGTAGCCGCCGGAGGTGTGCAGGATGCCCTTCGGCTTACCCGTGGTGCCCGAGGTGTAGAGGATGAACAGCGGGTGCTCGGCGCCGAACGCCTCCGGGGTGTGCTCGCTGCTCTGGCGGTCGACCACGTCGTGCCACCACACGTCGCGGCCCTCGGTCCAGGCGACGTCCTGGCCGGTGCGGCGGACGACGAGGACGTGCTCCACGCTCTCCACGCGGCTGACGGCCTCGTCCACGGCCGGCTTCAGGGCGGAGGGCTTGCCGCGCCGGTAGCCGCCGTCGGACGTGATGACGACCCGCGCGTCGGCGTCCTGGATGCGGGTGGCGAGGGCGTCCGCCGAGAAGCCGCCGAAGACGACCGAGTGCGCGGCGCCGATGCGGGCGCAGGCCAGCATCGCGACGGCGGTCTCCGGGATCATCGGCATGTAGACGGCGACCCGGTCGCCCTTGCGGACGCCCAGCTCCAGCAGGGCGTTGGCGGCCTTGGAGACCTCGTCCTTGAGCTGGGCGTAGGTGATGGCGCGGCTGTCGCCCGGCTCGCCCTCGAAGTGGATCGCGACCCGGTCGCCGTGCCCGGCCTCGACGTGCCGGTCGACACAGTTGTAGGCGACGTTGAGCTCGCCGTCCTGGAACCACTTGGCGAACGGCGGGTTCGACCAGTCGAGGGTCTCGGTGGGCTCCTTGGCCCAGGTCAGCCGGCGGGCCTGCTCGGCCCAGAAGCCGAGCCTGTCAGCCTTGGCCTGTTCATACGCCTCCGCCGTGACGTTGGCGTTCGCGGCCAGGTCGGCGGGGGGTGCGAAGCGTCGCTCCTCCTTCAGGAGGTTGGCCAGGCTTTCATTGCTCACGGCATCTGCCTTTCCCAGGGTGTCCGTTGTGTCCCAGGCCACAGCTCATCAGACCTGGGGGCACGCTGACAAGGGTCGACGGGAAATTGGTTTAGACCTGTCGGGGTCGTGTCGTGCGGTTGCCCGACACCCCTTCCCACGGGGCGCCGGGCAACCTGGTTCAAGTGGTGTAACGCCTCTCACACCTGGCGCGCGTCACACCACCAGATCCACCTCGCGTACCCGGTCGAAGACCCTTGCCTCCTCCTGCTCCGCGAGGAGGTATGCCTGTGCCTCACCCACGTGGAAGTACACCCCGTGCAGTTCGAGGCTCCCTTCCTCCAGGGCGCGGGCGACCGCCTCGTGGGCGCGCAGGTGCTCCAGCTGCTGCACCACGTTGGTCAGGCAGAGCCGCTCGACGTCGTCCGCGGGGGCCCGCCCGGCCAGTCGGGGCGCGGGCGCACCGGGGTCGCGCAGCCGCTCCAGGCTCGGCCCGCCGTGCCGCAGCCAGCGGCCGAGCGGCGTGACGGCGGGGGAGCCGGGGCGGGAGCCGAGCAGGGCCTGCATGGCGCCGCATCCCGAGTGGCCGCACACCGTGATCGACCGCACCGCCAGCACGTCGACGGCGTACTCGATGGCGGCGGCCACCGAGTCGTCGCCGCTCTCCACTCCGGGCGGCGGCACCAGATTGCCGACGTTGCGCACCACGAACAGGTCGCCGGGGCCACTGGAGGTGATCATCGAGGTGACCACCCGGGAGTCGGCACACGTCAGGAACAGCTGCGACGGCTGCTGCCCCTCCCGCGCCAGCCGGGCCAGCTCACCGCGCACCAGGGGTGCCGTGCGGCGCTGGAACGTGCTGAGTCCGCGCACCAGTTGACGGCCGCTCGGGGTGCGTCCGCGGGCCGGGGCGCTCGACGCCGGGTCGGTCCTGCGATCCCCCTCGTCGGCCCCGGGCGTCCCGTCCGGTCCGGCCGCGATGTCCGGGGCGGGGGAGGGCCGCTCGCACTGGTGGTTGCGCCAGGCCGTCCAGGGGCGGCAGCGGCAGTCGCCGGAGGTGCCGGACTCCCCGCCGTGCGTCGGTTCGGTGGCGAGCTCGCCGGGTTCGGCGATCCGCACTCCGGTGCGCCGGCCGGTGATCTCCACGGTGCCGCCGCGCGCGGTGTGCGTGCTCTGCCAGTCCTGCAGCGTCTCGTACGCGGCGTGGTCCATGAAGGACCCGTTCAACGACACCACCACGTCCGCGCCTTGGGGGACGAGGTGCAGGGCCCGGCTGAGCCGCGGCACCGCGAGGAACGTCAACTGCCCGCGGACGTGCACGTGGTGGACGCCGTTCTCCTCCTCGTGGGTGATCCGGGTCCGGGTGAGACGGTGCAGGGCCACGCCCACGGCCACGGCGATGCCGAGCGCCACTCCCTCCAGCACCCCGAGGGAGATCACCCCGAGGGCGGTGACGGCGTAGACCAGGACCTCGCGGTGGCGCGTCACCGTGCGGATGTGGTGCAGGGACACCATGCGCAGGCCGACGGCCATGACGAGCGCGGCGAGCGCGGCGAGCGGGATGAGCTCCAGCAGCGGGACCAGCAGCAGCGCGGCCGCCACCACCAGGGCGCCGTGGATGATCGTGGAGTTGCGGCTGACGGCGCCCGCGTGGACGTTGGCCGTGCTGCGGACGGCGACGCCGGCCACGGGCAGACCGCCGAGCGTGCCGGAGACCACGTTGGCCGCGCCCTGGCCGAGCAGCTCCCGGTCCAGGTCGGAGCGGACGACGTGCCCCGCACCGGGGCGGGCGGCGGCCAGCTTGTCCACGGCCGTCGCGCCGAGCAGCGACTGCACGCTGCACACCAGCGTCGTGGTCAGCACGGCCGCGACGAGACCGAGCACCGGACCGTCGGGCAGCCCGGCCAGCGCGTGGCTGTGCCACGACGGCAGGTCCACCACGGGCAGCACCAGGCCGGCCGCCGCGGCGACCGCGGTGGCGCCCGTGACGGCGACCAGTGCGGCGGGCATCCGGCGCAGCAGGTGTCCGGCGCGGCCGGGCAGCCGGGGCCAGAGCAGCAGGACGGCCAGCGTCAGCACGCTCACCGCGAGAGCGGCGGTGTCGAGACGCGCCAACTGCGCTGGCAGCGCGCGGAGGTTGTCGGGTACGGAGCTCTGCGGCTCGCCCCCGAGGACGATGTGCGCCTGGGCGACTGCGATGGTGACGCCGATGCCCGTGAGCATGCCGTGCACGATCGCGGGGCTCACGGCGAGGGCCGCGCGTGCCACGCGCAGGCAGCCGAGGCCGAGCTGGGCGACGCCGGCGAGGACGGTGATGGCGCAGGTGGTGCGCCAGCCGTACTGGTGGATGAGGTCGGCGGTGACGACCGTGAGTCCCGCCGCGGGGCCGCTCACCTGGAGCGGGGAGCCGCCGAGCCGTCCGGCGACGAGCCCGCCCACGGCTGCGGCGACCAGGCCGGCCTGGAGGGGCGCGCCGGTGGCGAGGGCGATGCCGAGGGACAGGGGAAGGGCGATGAGGAAGACCGCCACGGCGGCCGAGAGGTCGGCGCCCGCGACGCGGAAGCGGCGACGGCGGCCGGGTGGCGGGCTGTGCGGGGGATGGGCTCGCTCGATGTGCGCCGATTCGGTGGCGCCGGCGGGAACGCAGGCTGACATGGACTCCCGTCTCCTTCGGGTCTGCGCGGTCGCGTGACGGTGGGGGCCCGCTCTGGCGGAGCGGTCGCGGCCGTGGGGAACGGCCCCAGAACGGCGGGATGGCAACTCTCAGTAAACAGATCGTAATTGCGAGTAAAGGACCGGCATAGACTTTCCGGGCAAATGGCGGCAGGCATCACTCTGAGGGATGAAGTAGCTATTTCATCGGCTTGTCGTATTAATTCACTTCTTCTTTCCGTGCGACGTTGACGGCGCGGTCGGCATGGACCGGCCCGGCACCGCACAACGCCTCATCGAGCTCGGCCCGAGAGAAGGAAGAAGGTGGGCGAATGGCCGCCACCCACAGGATCGCCACGGGCACCGTGATCACCGCGGTCTGCCTCGCCACGCTCGCCGGCTGCGGAACCGGCGGCGGAGGTGGGCAGGGCGGGCCGGAAAAGGAGAAGGCGCAGCCGGCCCCCGCGCCCAAGAACGTCGTCCGGCTGATCGGCGACGGCTCCACCGCCTACACCGGCGCCCAGCCGCACCTGCCGAAGCCGGAGCGGCTGAAGCCCGGCGAGAAGCCTCCGCAGTTCGTGGTGTTCTCCTGGGACGGCGCGGGCGAGGACAGCCAGAAGCTGTTCTCCCACTTCCGCAAGGTCGCCAAGGAGAACGACGCGACCATGACGTACTTCCTCAGCGGCGTGTACCTCCTGCCGGAGGAGAAGCGCGACCTGTACAACCCGCCGCAGCACTCGCCGGGCCGGTCCGACATCGGCTTCAACGACCAGCAGGGCATCGCCGACACCGTGAAGCAGCTGCGCCTGGCCTGGCTCGAGGGCAACGAGATCGGCACCCACTTCAACGGCCACTTCTGCGGCGGCGACGGCGGGGTCGGCGAGTGGTCGGTCGAGGAGTGGAAGGAGGAGATCGCCCAGGCCAAGCAGTTCGTGAAGACCTGGAAGACCAACGCGGGCATGGAGAACGAGGCCCCGCTGCCCTTCGACTACGACAAGGAGCTCATCGGCGCCCGTACGCCCTGCCTGGAAGGGCAGAAGAACTTCATGAAGGCCGCCCGGGAGCTGGGCTTCCGCTACGACACCAGCGGTGTCAACAACCAGGTCTGGCCCGAGAAGAAGTCCGGGCTGTGGGACGTGTCGATGCAGCTCGTGCCCTTCCCCGGGCACTCCTTCGAGCAGCTCACCATGGACTACAACTTCATGGTCAACCAGTCCGGCACCACCACCCAGGGCGACCCCTCCAAGCACGAGATGTGGGGCGACCAGATGCGGGACGGCCTGCTCCAGGGCTTCGAGCGCGCCTACGACGGCAACAGGGCGCCCCTGATCATCGGCAACCACTTCGAGTCCTGGAACGGCGGCACGTACATGCGGGCCGTCGAGGAGGTCATCGAGACGGTGTGCACCAAGTCCGACGTGCGGTGCGTCTCCTTCCGCCAGTTGGTGGACTGGCTGGACGCGCAGGACCCGGCGACCCTGGAGAAGCTGCGCTCGCTGGGTGTCGGAGAGGCCCCGAAGAAGGGCTGGAAGACCTTCCTGGCCTCCGGCCCCGCCCCGGCTCCCAAGGGTGCGCCGGGCTCCCCCGCGCCGAAGGAGTGAGGCTCAGGCCCCGGCGGTGACGCTCTCGCCGAGCACGAAACCGGGGTCGACCTGCGCCGCCAGGTCGGCCCCGGTTCGCTCGTTCCCCCAGGACTGGGCGTTCTTGAGGTGGAAGTGCACCATCTGGCGCGTGTACCGCTCCCAGTCCCGCCGCTCGTACGTCGCGTCGGCCGCCTCGCGCAGTGTGCGCAGGGCGAGCCGGTCGGACCCTTCCAGCGCGGCGAACCGCGGCGGGCGGCCCTTCTCCATGGCCCGCACCCAGTCCGAGTGGCCCACGGTCACCAGCAGGTCGTCCCCGACCTCCGCGCGCAGGAAGTCGAGGTCGTCCGGGCCCTGCACCTTGTTGCCGACGACCCTCAGCGCCACGCCGAAGTCACGGGCGTAGTCCTTGTACTGGCGGTAGACGGAGACACCCTTCCGGGTCGGCTCGGCGACCAGGAACGTCATGTCGAAGCGGGTGAACATGCCGGACGCGAAGGAGTCCGAGCCGGCCGTCATGTCGACCACGACGTACTCGCCGGGGCCGTCCACCAGGTGGTTCAGGCAGAGCTCCACCGCCCCGGTCTTGGAGTGGTAGCAGGCGACTCCCAGGTCGGCGTCGGTGAAGGGGCCGGTGACCAGTAGGCGGACCGTGCCGCCGTCCAGCTCCACGGGACGCGCGCAGGCGTCGTAGACCGGGTTGTCCTCCTGGACCCGCAGCAGCCGGGAGCCCTCGCCGGGCGGGGTCGTCTTGATCATTGTGTCGGCGGACGCGATGCGTGGGTTGCTGCCGCGCAGGTGGTCCTTGATCAGCCGGAGGTGCTCTCCCATCGCGGGGAGCGCGGCGGCCTCGGACTCGTCCAGGCCCAGCGCGGCCCCGAGGTGCTGGTTGATGTCGGCGTCCACGGCGACCACCGGGGCGCCCTCGGCCGCGAGGTGACGGATGAACAGGGAGGACAGAGTCGTCTTTCCGCTCCCGCCCTTCCCAACGAAAGCAATTTTCATGTTCACGAAGCGTAGTGCGTTGATAGCTGTATGTCACAGTGGGGCGTGAAGAAGACCACTCCATCGTGGGGCGGGCGTCCGAGGTGCGTAGGGTCGTACTCATGAGTACGACGGGCGCGACCGCCGATCCCCTCGCGGCCCTGGGCGACCTGCCCGGTGTGGCCGACTCCGTGGAGTCCGTGCGCAAGGCCGTGGACCGGGTCTACGGGCACCGGGTCATGCGGCGGCGCAGCAACGAGATCACCTCCGAGGCGGCCCTGCGCGGAGCCCGGGGTTCGGCGGCGCTGTCCGGCGCCGACTGGGCTCTGGAGGAGGTGCGGCGGCGCAGCGACTTCAGCGGCGACGCCGAGGCGCGCACCGTGGGCGCCGCGCTGCGGCTGACGGCCGAGGCGGGTCAGATGCTGTCGATCTGGCGGCAGTCGCCGCTGCGGGTGCTGGCGCGGCTGCACCTGGTCGCCGCTGCCGACAAGGCCGAGCACGTGGGCCGGCCCCGCCGGGCGGGCGAGCCGGTCGACGAGCCCCTGACCGACCTGCCCCTGCCGGGCGCCGACGAGATGCACGGCCGCCTGGAGGGCCTGGCCGAGATCGTCATCGCGGGCGGTTCCGCGCCGGCGCTGGTGACGGCCGCCGTGGTGCACGGCGAGCTGCTCGCGCTGCGTCCCTTCACGTCGCACAACGGCCTGGTCGCGCGCACGGCCGAGCGGATCGTCCTGGTCGGCAGCGGCCTGGACCCCAAGTCGGTGTGCCCCGCCGAGGTCGGGCACGCCGAGCTGGGCCAGGACGCCTATCGGGAGGCGCTGCGGGGCTATCTGTCCGGCACGGCGGAGGGCATGGCCGCCTGGATCGCCCACTGCGGGCGGGCCGTGACGCTGGGCGCGCGCGAGTCCACGGCGGTGTGCGAGGCGCTGCAGCGCGGAGCCGCCTGACCGGCCGAAGGGGCACGCGGGCCGGGGCGGAGGGGCTCCGCGCGAGAATGCGGCGGTACGAATACTCGTACCGCCGCTGGCATGTCCACCGCGTTACCAAGCGTCCTCGATGTGTACCCATCAGGCCGGGGACTTTGCCCGGCCTGGTGCGGCTGGCCCGTAATCGACGGGTCGACGTCGCGTGGGTGCGCGGTTTCCATGCGCGGTCCGTGGGGCCTAAAGCGTTCTGGAGGTCGTCCTCTCGGACGTCCTTGGTCTCGCGGGCCGTCAACTCCTTTGTACTCCGGCTTCACGGAGAGGGGAAGTCCTGCCCGCGTTCCTTTACTTTTGGTCTCAAACAAGCAGTAAACGGACGCCGAAATGGCGAACGCGTCCCGGAACGGGGACGCGCGGCGAAGAGGGAAGTACGTTCAGGCGACAGTCGAGCGGCGTCGGCTCGCGTACCAGACAAGGCCCGCGGTGGCTGCCGCCGCACCTATCGCGGCCGCCGCGACAAGAGCGGGACGCGGCGGTACGGAGAACGCCGGGAAACGCTGCTTCAGCCGCACCGGGCGGTGGAAATCGAGGATCGGCCACTCGCGCGCCAGCGCTTCCCGGCGCAGCGCGCGGTCCGGGTTCACGGCGTGGGGATGCCCGACGGCCTCCAGCATCGGGATGTCGGTCACCGAGTCGCTGTAGGCGTAGCAGCGGGACAGGTCGTAGCCCTCGGACGCGGCCAGCTCCCGGACCGCCTCCGCCTTGGTCGGGCCGTACGCGTAGTACTCGACCTCGCCGGTGAAGCAGCCGTCGTCGCCCACCACCATGCGCGTGGCCACGACCCGGTCGGCGCCCAGCAGCTCGCCGATCGGCTCGACCACCTCGGCGCCCGAGGTGGACACGATCACCACGTCCCGGCCGGCGGTGTGGTGCTCCTCGATGAGGGTGGCGGCCTCGTCGTAGATGATCGGGTCGATCAGGTCGTGGAGGGTCTCGGCGACGATCTCCTTGACCTGATCGACGTTCCATCCGCGGCACAGCGCGGACAGGTACTTCCGCATCCGTTCCATCTGGTCGTGATCCGCGCCGCCGGCGAGGAACACGAACTGGGAGTACGCGGTCCGCAGAACGGCCCTGCGGTTGATCAGTCCGCCTTGGTAGAAGGACTTGCTGAAGGTGAGTGTGCTCGACTTCGCAATGACCGTCTTGTCCAGGTCGAAGAAGGCGGCTGTGCGGGGCGACAAGTGGTTTTCCACGCCCTTGAGCATAGGCGCAGCCCATTCGGCGTAGTGTGTGGCGCGTGGGTTTGCCTGAGAGGGCCCTCGGGTACACCATGGAAGTCACGGATCGTTCGCGACCGTGCTAACCCGGTCCGACTCCTCCCCCCCCGAGTCGGCCGTGGGGACGACCCCCGCTCTCCCCCCCGGCGGGGGTCGTCGCATGTCCGGACGCGTTTTCCGCCGCTTTCTCTCCTTCTTCCTCCCGTGCGGGTCCGCATGAGGAATTGATTGTCATGTGCGTGACTGGTGACGGAGGGTAGCGCTCGGGCTGCTCTGCGGTTGGCGCACAGACGCCGTGGCGGTCTCACCGGTATGGGTGACCGCGATATTCACAGCCATCGCCCTGTCCACAGTTTTCCACCAAGATCCCCACGATTTCCGGGACCGCTGCACTGTCATTCCCACGCGTCCCGATCGCCGCGAGTGCACACCCGCTTGCGCTCGGCCGGGACGCGCCCGGCCGGTTTCCTCCGGCCGGTCCGCGGGAGGCCGCAGCGCGGTCCTCCCACACCTGGAACCGGCGGGGCCCGAGGGCCGCGCGAGGTAGGGAGCACTGGGGACGACATGACCGGAACCGTCACACACGACCCGCCGCCCGGAGGGAACCGGCCGGGCGCACCGCTGATCGTCACCGAGGACACGGGTCTCCTCGACGACCTGCTGCGCCTGTGCGCGGCCGCCGGCGCCACACCGGAGGTCCACCACGGGCTGCCCGGGCCGCGCGGGAGCTGGGAGGCCGCGCCCCTGGTCCTGGTCGGTGACGACGCCGCCCGGCGGGCCCGCGGCGTGCCCCGCAGACAGGGGGTGGTGCTGGTCGGCCGCGACCAGGACGACCCCGGCGTGTGGCGGCGTGCCGTCGAGATCGGCGCCGACCACGTGCTGATGCTGCCCGACGGCGAGCAATGGCTCGTCGACCGCATCGCCGACGTCGCCGAAGGCGTCGGACGGCCCGCGCTGACCGTCGGCGTCATCGGCGGCCGGGGCGGCGCGGGCGCGTCCACCCTGGCGTGCGCCCTCGCCGTGACCTCCGCCCGCGAAGGGTTGCGCACCCTGCTGGTGGACGCCGACCCGCTGGGCGGCGGGCTGGACGTGGCGCTCGGCGGCGAGACCGCGAAAGGGCTGCGCTGGCCGGCCTTCGCGTCGTCGCACGGCCGGGTCGGCGGCGGCGCGCTGGAGGAGTCACTGCCCGAGCTGCACTCGCTGCGGGTGCTCAGCTGGGACCGCGGCGACTGTCTCTCGGTGCCGCCCCGGGCCGTGCGCGCGGTCCTCGCCGCCGCCCGGCGCGGCGGCGGAGCCGTCGTCGTCGACCTGCCGCGACGCGTCGACGAGGGCGTCGCCGAGGTCCTCGCCCAGCTCGACCTCGCGCTCCTCGTGGTCCCCGCCGAGCTCCGCGCCGTCGCGGCGGCCGGCCGCGTCGCCTCCGCCGTGGGCATGGTCCTGCGCGACCTGCGCGTCGCCGTCCGGGGGCCGTACGCACCGGGCCTGGACGGCCAGGAAGTGGCCCGGCTGCTCGGCCTGCCCCTCGTCGGTGACGTGCCCGTCGAACCGGCCCTCCAGCGCCCGTACGGCACGGGACGTCCGCCCGGTGTGACCGGACGGGGCCCGCTGGCCCGTTTCTGCCGCGAGTTCTGGGACCGCGCGCTGGTGGAGGCGAGGGCGGCATGAGCGGCACGCGGACGACCGGGGCGGCGATGCCTCCCGGGCTGCTCGACGGTGTGCGGCGGTGGCTGGCCGAGAGCGGCGCCGAGCCGACGCCCGCGCGGGTGGCGCAGGCCCTGCGCGAACAGGGCCGGGTGCTCGGCGACGCGGAAGTGCTCGGCGCGGCCGAGCAGCTGCGGTCCGAGCTGGTCGGCAGCGGACCGCTGGAGCGGCTGCTGTCCGACCCGACCGTGACCGACGTGCTGGTGTCCGCGCCGGACCGGGTCTGGGTGGACCGCGGCGGGGGCCTGACGCTCACCTCGGTCTCCTTCCCGGACGAGCCGTCCGTGCGGCGCCTGGCGCAGCGGCTCGCCGCGGTGGCCGGCCGGCGCCTGGACGACGCGCGGCCCTGGGTGGACGCCCGGCTCCCCGACGGCACCCGGCTGCACGCGGTGCTGCCGCCCGTCGCGGTGGGCGGCACCTGCCTGTCCCTGCGGGTCGTACGGCCTCGCGCCTTCACCCTCGACGAACTGGTGGCCGCCGGGACGGTGCCACCGGGCGGGGACCAGGTACTGCGGGCTCTGATGGACGCCCGGCTGTCCTTCCTGGTCAGCGGCGGCACGGGCACCGGCAAGACCACCCTGCTCAGCGCTCTGCTGGGCCTGGTTGGGCCGGACGAGCGGATCGTGCTCGCGGAGGACTCGGCCGAGCTGCGGCCCGACCACCCCCATGTCGTGCGACTGGAGACCCGGCCCGCGAACCAGGAGGGCGCGGGACTGGTGACCCTGGAGGACCTGGTGCGCCAGGCCCTGCGGATGAGGCCGGACCGACTCGTCGTGGGCGAGGTGCGCGGGCCCGAGGTGGTGCATCTGCTCGCCGCGCTCAACACGGGACATGAGGGCGGCTCCGGCACGGTGCACGCCAACGCTGCGAGCGACGTCCCCGCCCGGCTGGAGGCGCTCGGCACGGCGGCGGGCCTGGACCGGTTCGCCCTCCACAGCCAGCTCGCGGCCGCGCTGTCGGTGGTGCTGCACCTGGTGCGGGACCGCAGCGGCAGGCGGCGTATCGCCGAGGTGCACGTCCTGGAACGCGACCCTTCGGGGCTGGTGCGGACGGCCCCGGCGCTGCGGTGGGGACCGGAGACCTTCGTCGCCGAGCCCGCCTGGCCGCGCCTGCGGCATCTGCTGCGCGCCGCGCGCGACGAGGAGGCCCGGGCGGGGCGAGAGGCGGTCGGCGCATGAGCGGGGTGAGCGGGACGACGGTGGGTGCGGTGGCGTGCCTGGGGACGGCGGCCTGGATGCTGGGCGGCGGACACGGGGAGGCCAGGCGGGCGCGGGCGCTCACCGGGGACGACGGGGGTTCGGCGGGACGGCCGCTTCTCGCACCGGCGGCGGACCGGCTTCGGGCGCGACTTCGCGTCGAGTGGGTGTCGTTGGCCGTCGGCGTGGTGCTGGCGGTCCTCGGGGCGTCGGTGCTGCCGGTCGTCGCGGGGGCGGCCGGGGTGCCTGTGCTGCGCAGGGTGCGGCGGGCGGCCGCGGCGCGCAAGGAGCGGGACGGCCGCGCGGACGCGGTGGTCGCGCTGTGCGGGGCGCTCGCCGGGGAGTTACGGGCGGGACGGCAGCCGGGCGAGGCCTTGCTGCCGGCCGCCCGGGACTCCGAAGGGCTCGGCGACCACCAGGCGGCCGTGCTGGCGGCCGCGCGGTTCGGCGGCGACGTGCCGGGCGCGCTCACGGCGGCCGCCCGGCAGCCCGGCGCCGAGGGACTGCGCGGACTCGCCGCGTGCTGGCGGGTGGCGGTGGACCAGGGCGCGGGACTCGCGGACGGCCTCGACCGGCTGGAAGCGGCCCTGCGCGCCGAGCGGGACCAGCGGGCCGACCTGCGCGCCCAGTTGTCCGGGGCCCGCACCACGGCGGTGATGCTCGCGGGGCTCCCGGTGGTCGGGCTGGCGCTGGGCGCGGCCCTGGGCGCCGATCCGCTGCACGTCCTGCTGCACACGCCGTCGGGGACGGTCTGTCTGGCGGCCGGCGGGGTGCTGGAAGGGCTGGGCCTGTGGTGGGCGCTGCGGATCATGCGCGGGGCCGAGGAGGCGGCGCCATGAGTGATGACGTCGTCCACAGGCTGGGGACGGTCGTGGGAGTCGCCGCCGTGCTCATGGTGGCGTGGGCCTGGTGGCGCCGCCTCCGGCACGAGCGTCGGACACGGCGGCGACTCGGCGCGCTCGCGGCCCGGGAGCGGCGAAGGACGGGAGTGCGCCTCCCGCTGCTCAGGACCGCGCGCGGCGGGCTGCCGTACGTGGCGGTGGTGGGCGCCGGGTTGGTGACGGTGGGCGGGATCGGCGGTGTCGGGCTGGGACTGGTCCTGGCGGCGGGACTGTGGCGGTGGCGCCGGCGGCAGACGCGGGCGGCCCCTGACGGGAGCGCGCCCGACTCGGCTTTGGCGGCCCGCCAACTCCCGCTCGCCGCCGACCTGCTGTCCGCCTGCATCGCGGCGGGCGCCGGACCGGTACCGGCGGCGCAGGCCGTCGGGGAGACCCTGGGCGGCCCGGTCGGGGAGGCCCTGGTGCGGGGCGCCGCGGAGGTGCGGCTCGGCGGTGAGCCTGGGGAGGCCTGGCGCCGGCTGGCCGCCCTACCCGGCGCGGTCCCGCTGGCCCGGTTGCTGGAGCGGGCCGACGTGTCGGGCCTTCCGCTCGCCGCACCGGTGGGCCGGCTCGCCGCCGAGTCGCGGGCCGCGTGGTCCCGCGCGGCGACCACGCGGGCCCGGCGGGCGGCGGTCCTGATCAGCGCGCCGGTGGGTCTGTGCTTCCTGCCCGCCTTCATCGCCGTCGGCGTCCTGCCCGTGGTGATCGGGCTCGCGGGCGGGGTGCTGGGCGGGGGTGGGTGAGGAGGCGCGGCGGACGGCGAAGGACGACAGCAGACAACGAGGACCGGCGACGACCGGCGAGGACAACAGACATGGCACGTATGGAGGTTCGGATGTATCAGGTGGTGCGGGCGCGGCTGCGTGCCCTGACGGCGAGGGTGCGCGGGGCGCGGAGGGACACCGGGATGGTGACCTCGGAGTACGCGATGGGGATCGTGGCCGCGGTGGCGTTCGCCGTGGTGCTCTACCGGGTGGTCAACAGCGGCCCGGTCAGTACGGCCCTGCGGAACATCGTGCAGCAGGCCCTCGATGGCCGCATGTGACCGGGGACGCGGCAGATGGCGCGGGGTACGGGACGACAGGGGACGCGGCAGACGGCGCGGTGGACGGGGCGACAGGTGGCGCGACCGCGGCTTCGTGACGGCGGAGTCGGCGTTGGTGCTGCCCGTGCTGGTGCTGTTCGTGACGGCGCTGGTGTGGGGGCTGATGGTGGTGGCCGCGCAGATCCAGTGTGTGGACGCGGCACGTGCAGGCGCGCGGGCGGCGGCGCGGCAGGATCCACCGGACGCGGTGGTCGAGGTGACCCGGGAGGCCGCGCCGGCCGGTGCGCGGGTCACGGTCGGCCGGGACGCCGAGCAGGTCACGGTGACCGTGGTGGCCAGGGCGCCGATGCTGCGGGCGCTGCCCTTCGAGCTGAGGGAGGAGGCCGTCGCGGCGGTCGAGGAGGCGGTGGTGGCCGTGGGCGCGGTGAGGTGAGCGACGCCTCGCCGGTGCAGGACCGCGGCTCCGCCTCCGTCTGGTGCGTCGGTGCGGTCGCCGTGCTGTGCGTGGTGTTCGGGGTGGTGCTCGCCCTGGGGCACGCCGTGGTGGTCCGGCACCGGGCGGCGGGAGGCGCGGACCTTGCGGCGCTCGCAGCCGCCGACCACTGGGCGCACGGTGCGGCGGAGGCGTGCGCGCGGGCGGGCCGGGTGGCCCGGGCCCAGGACGCGCTGCTCGTGCGGTGCGTGTTGACCGGCGAGGTGTCGGACGTGTCGGTGGCGTCCGGCGCGGGGCCGTTCAGCGCGGAGGTCAGGGCACGGGCGGGACCTCCCGGTCCGGCGCAGCCTCCGCCGCCCCCTCGGCCGGCGCGCTGAGCCGGCCGCCGCGCCCCTCGGAAGCCCCCGCCACAGCCTCCGCCTCCTCGGTTCCTTCCTCGGCCCCGTCCTCCGCCCCGTCCGTTTTCTCCTCGGGCGCCCCCTCCAGCAGCACGTCCAGGAGCCGCACGGCGCCCCGCTTGTGCAAGGGGTCGTTGCCGTTGCCGCACTTGGGTGACTGGATGCAGGAGGGGCAGCCGGCCTCGCACTCGCACGAGGCGATGGCCTGGCGGGTGGCCGTGAGCCAGGAGCGGGCGGTGTGGAAGGCGCGTTCGGCGAAGCCCGCGCCACCCGGGTGGCCGTCGTAGACGAAGACCGTGGGCAGCAGGGTGTCGGGGTGCAGCGGGATCGAGACGCCGCCGATGTCCCAGCGGTCGCAGGTGGCGAAGAGCGGCAGCATGCCGATCGACGCGTGCTCGGCCGCGTGGAGGGCGCCGCCGAGGATCTCCGGGTTGATCCGGGCCCGGTCGAGCTGGTCCTCGGTGACCGTCCACCACACGGCGCGGGTGCGCAGCGTACGGGGAGGGAGGTCGAGTTTGGTCTCGCCGAGCACTTCGCCGGTGATGACCCGCCGCCGCAGGAAGGAGACGACCTGGTTGGTCACCTCGACGGAGCCGAAGCAGAGGCGTCCGTCGCCCCAGGGGATCTCGGTGTCGGTCTCCAGGACGGAGATGGACGTCGTGTCCCGGGCCACCGTCGTCCAGGACGGGCTGGCCTGCTCCACCAGGGCGACGGAGTCCTCCAGGTCGAGGGAGCGGACGACGTAGGTGCGGCCCTGGTGCAGATGGACCGCGCCCTCGTGGACGCTGGTGTGCGCGGCGCCCGCGTCGACCGTGCCCAGCAGCCGGCCCGTCCCCGCCTCGACGACCTGGACGGGGCGCCCGCCCTCCCCGCGGATGTCGGTGAGGTCGGCGGCCCGCTCGCGGCGCGTCCAGTGCCAGGCCCGCGTCCGACGGCGCAGCAGCTTCGCGGCCTCCAGCTGCGGCAGCAGTTCCTCCGTGGTGGGGCCGAAGAGGGCCAGGTCGTCCTCGGTGAGGGGCAGTTCCTCGGCGGCCGCGCACAGGTGCGGGGCGAGGACGTAGGGGTTGTCGGGGTCGAGGACCGTGGACTCCACGGGACGGTCGAAGAGCGCCTCGGGGTGGTGGACGAGGAAGGTGTCCAGCGGGTCGTCGCGGGCCACGAGCACCGCGAGCGCGCCCTGCCCGGATCGTCCCGCGCGGCCGGCCTGCTGCCACAGGGAGGCCCGGGTGCCCGGATAGCCGGCGATGACGACGGCGTCCAGGCCGGAGACGTCCATGCCGAGTTCGAGGGCGTTGGTGGCGGCGAGCCCGAGGAGTTCGCCGGAGTGCAGTGCGCGTTCGAGGGCGCGGCGCTCCTCGGGGAGGTAGCCGCCCCGGTAGGCGGCGACCCGCCCCGTCAGGGACCGGTCGACCTCGGCGAGGCGTTCCTTGGCGATCACGGAGATCAGTTCGGCGCCGCGCCGGGAGCGGACGAAGGCGACCGAGCGGACACCCTGCACGGTGAGGTCGGTGAGCAGGTCGGCGGCCTCGGCGGTGGCGGTACGCCGCACCGGGGCGCCCTTCTCGCCGTGCAGCTCGGTCAGCGGCGGCTCCCAGAGGGCGAACACCAGTTCACCGCGGGGTGAGGCGTCGTCCGCGACCTCGACCACGGGCAGGCCGGTGAGGCGGCGGGCGGCGACGGCAGGCTCGGCGGCGGTCGCCGAGGCCAGCAGGAACACGGGCGACGCGCCGTAGCGGGCGCACAGCCGCCGCAGCCGGCGCAGCACCTGGGCGACGTGCGAGCCGAACACGCCCCGGTAGGTGTGGCACTCGTCGATCACGACGTACTTGAGCGCCTTGAGGAAGGAGGACCAGCGGGGGTGGGACGGCAGGATCCCCCGGTGCAGCATGTCGGGGTTGGTCAGCACGTAGTTGGCGTACTGGCGGATCCATTCGCGTTCCTCGAACGGAGTGTCGCCGTCGTGGACCGCCGCGCGCACCGAATGGCCCAGTGGCTGTGAAAGTTCCTTCACGGACCGGCACTGGTCCGCGGCGAGGGCCTTCGTGGGGGCGAGGTAGAGGGCGGTGGCGCCCCTGCCGTTCGGCGCCTCGGCCCCGTCCAGCAGCGTGGACAGCACGGGCACCAGGTACGAGAGGGACTTGCCGGAGGCCGTGCCGGTGGCGACCACCACCGAGTCGCCGTCCAGAGCGTGCTCGGCGGCCCGCGCCTGGTGGGCCCAGGGGTGTTCGATTCCCGCGGCATGCACCGCGGCGATCACCTCCGCGCGGATCCGGTCCGGCCAGACGGCATGGCGACCCGCACGCGGGGGCAAGTGCTCCGTATGAGTAATGCGCGAAGCCCGGCTCGTTCCGGACGCGAGCCGGTCCAGGACGTCGCCCGGCGCGGCGGTCCCGGATCGCGTGTCCGTCGGGGGTCGATCGGATCGGTGATTCTTGGCCATCGGCACCGAGTGTGTCACCGGCGTGACGGACAATGGGGCCAAGGCGTCGTGCACGCCTGCCGGTAAGTGATTGAATGCCATGGCGGCTGGCGAACCGTCCCGGGGGCTGAGCCGAGATGTCCCAAGGGCGACCGCTCGATAGCTAGGTGCTGGAGGATCCGTGGACCTGTCCCTGTCGACCGAGACCGTGGGCGATCGCACGATCGTCAGGGTCGGTGGCGAAATCGACGTATATACCGCGCCCAAGCTGCGCGAGCAGCTGGTCGAGCTGGTGAACGACGGCAGTTTCCACCTTGTCGTCGACATGGAGGGTGTGGACTTCCTCGACTCCACCGGTCTCGGCGTGCTGGTCGGCGGCCTGAAGCGGGTACGAGCCCATGAGGGCTCGCTGCGCCTGGTCTGCAACCAGGAGCGCATTTTGAAGATCTTCCGCATCACCTGCCTCACCAAGGTGTTCCCGATCCACACCTCGGTCGAGGAAGCGGTGGCGGCGACCGACTGACCACCCGCTCCCGGGCGGTCGTGCCCGGGCAGCACGAGAGACACCGAAGGGGGCCGGGCGTTCGGCGGCCCGGCCCCTTCACCGCACGCCCGTAGTCGCGAGGGGGATGCATGGCCACCGTCGAACTCCGCTTCAGCGCGCTGCCCGAGCACGTCCGGACCGCCCGGCTCGTGGCGGCGGCGGTGGCGCGCAGGGCCGGAGTGGACGAGGCCGTCCTCGACGAGGTGAGACTCGCCGTCGGCGAGGCCTGTACCCGGGCCGTCGGACTGCACCAGCACGGGGGCATCTCGGCGCCCGTGAAGGTGCTGCTGATCGAGGAGGAGAAGCAGTTCTCCATCGAGGTCGGCGACGAGGCCCCGCACGCCCCTGTCCAAGCCCGCTCGGCCGACGAGGTGCTCGGCGACCCCGACGCGGAGACCGAGGAGGACGAGATGGGCCTCGCGGTCATCAGCGGCCTCGTCGACGACGTCGAGGTCAGTGCCGGGGAGAACGGCGGATCGATCCGCATGAGGTGGCCCACCACGCCGCCGGCCGCGACGTTCACCTGACCGGTTCACCCGTACGCCGACCGTTTTCCGAAGGGCCCCCTGCATGGGGGCCCTTCGGCATGTGCGGGTGCCGGGGACCGCGCTTACAGTGGTTCCCAGCGGAAGATCGCGTGAATTCGTTCACGATCCTCCGCGCCCGGGATATGCGATCACGAGAATGCCTCAAAGGCATTACCGATTTCCGGTCGGCCGGTCATCGGAGATCAATGGTGAAGAGCGACTGCACGCCATTTACATTTCTCGCGGTCTGTTTAGATCAGGTTCCGGTACCTACAATCCCGTCCACATCTTGAGCTCAGCCCAAGCGTCAAGGAGGACGAATGGCGGGGCTTTCCATCTCATACGAGTCGGGCCAACCCACATCCCTCGCAGCCGCCGTGCTGACCGACGAGAACCGCGTGCTCGTGGTGACCATCGGCATCGTGGCCCTGGCGGCGCTGGCCGTCGCGGCGGTCCTGGTGCGCCAGGTGCTCGCGGCCGGCGAGGGCACCGACAGCATGAAGAAGATCGCGGCCGCGGTCCAGGAGGGCGCCAACGCCTATCTGGCCCGCCAACTGCGCACGCTCGGCGTATTCGCCGTGATCGTTTTCTTCCTGCTCATGCTGTTGCCCGCGGACGACTGGAATCAGCGTGCCGGGCGGTCGGTGTTCTTCTTGATCGGAGCGGCGTTCTCGGCGGCCACCGGCTATATCGGCATGTGGCTCGCGGTACGCAGCAATGTCCGGGTCGCAGCCGCGGCCCGGGAAGCCACTCCGGCCGAGGGCGAGCCGGAAAAGGATCTCACCACCGTTTCGCACAAGGCGATGAAGATCGCTTTCCGTACGGGCGGTGTGGTCGGCATGTTCACGGTGGGGCTGGGTCTGCTCGGCGCCGCCTGTGTCGTGCTGGTGTACGCGGCCGACGCGCCGAAGGTGCTCGAGGGATTCGGTCTCGGGGCCGCGCTGATCGCGATGTTCATGCGGGTCGGCGGCGGCATCTTCACCAAGGCCGCCGACGTCGGCGCCGACCTGGTCGGCAAGGTCGAGCAGGGCATTCCGGAGGATGATCCGCGCAATGCCGCGACCATCGCCGACAACGTGGGCGACAACGTCGGCGACTGCGCGGGCATGGCGGCCGACCTCTTCGAGTCGTACGCCGTGACGCTGGTGGCCGCGCTGATCCTCGGGTCCGCGGCGTTCGGCAACGCGGGTCTCGCGTTCCCGCTGCTCGTCCCCGCGATCGGTGTGATCACCGCGATGATCGGCATCTTCGCGGTGGCGCCCCGGCGCGCCGACCGCAGCGGCATGAGCGCGATCAACCGCGGGTTCTTCATCTCCGCGGCGATCTCGCTCGCGCTGGTCGCGATCGCGACGTTCGTCTACCTGCCGTCGTCGTACGCCGACCTCACCGGGGTGACCGACGAGGCGGTCCTGGCCAAGAGCGGCGACCCGCGGATCCTCGCGCTGGTCGCGGTGGCCATCGGCATCGTGATGGCCGCGCTGATCCAGCAGCTCACCGGCTACTTCACCGAGACCACCCGGCGCCCCGTGCGGGACATCGGGAAGACCTCACTGACCGGGCCGGCCACCGTGATCCTCGCCGGTATCTCCGTGGGTCTGGAATCGGCCGTCTACACCGCCCTGCTGATCGGACTCGGCGTGTACGGGGCGTTCCTGCTCGGCGGCACGTCGATCATGCTGGCGCTGTTCGCGGTGGCACTGGCCGGCACCGGTCTGCTCACCACGGTCGGCGTGATCGTCGCGATGGACACCTTCGGCCCGGTCTCCGACAACGCGCAGGGCATCGCCGAGATGTCCGGCGACGTCGAGGGCGCGGGCGCGCAGGTGCTCACCAACCTGGACGCCGTCGGCAACACCACCAAGGCCATCACCAAGGGCATCGCCATCGCCACGGCCGTCCTCGCGGCGGCGGCGCTGTTCGGCTCGTACCGGGACGCCATCACCACCGGCGCGCGGGAGGTGGGCGAACGGCTCAGCGGCGAGGGCGCGCCACTGAGCCTGATGATGGACATCTCGCAGCCGAACAACCTCGTCGGCCTGATCGCGGGCGCGGCGGTCGTCTTCCTCTTCTCGGGGCTGGCGATCAACGCGGTGTCGCGGTCGGCGGGTTCGGTGGTCTACGAGGTGCGGCGGCAGTTCCGTGAGAAGCCCGGGATCATGGACCACACCGAGACGCCCGAGTACGGCAAGGTCGTCGACATCTGCACCAAGGACGCCCTGCGGGAGCTCGCCACGCCCGGTCTGCTCGCGGTGACGGCGCCCATCTTCATCGGGTTCACGCTCGGTGTGGGAGCGCTCGGCGCCTTCCTGGCCGGCGCCATCGGCGCGGGCACGCTGATGGCGGTGTTCCTCGCCAACTCCGGCGGCGCGTGGGACAACGCCAAGAAGCTCGTCGAGGACGGCCACCACGGCGGCAAGGGCAGCGAGGCCCACGCGGCCACCGTCATCGGCGACACGGTCGGCGACCCGTTCAAGGACACCGCAGGACCGGCGATCAACCCCCTGCTGAAGGTCATGAACCTGGTGGCGCTGCTCATCGCGCCCGCGGTCATCAAGTTCTCCTACGGCGCCGACAAGAGCGTCGGCATGCGGGTGCTGATCGCGGTCGTCTCCGCGCTGGTGATCATCGCGGCGGTGTACGTGTCCAAGCGGCGCGGGATCGCCGTGGACGACGAGGAGGGCGACGCGGAGCCGAGGCCCAACTCGCCCGACCCGGCGGTGGTTTCCCGGTAGGGCGAGCCGGACACCGGTTCAAGGCGTGGGCGGGCGGCGCGGATTGGCGCGCCGCCCGCCCGCACGGTTTCCGGTCCGTGACCCTTGTCTCGCCTGGTGCAAATGGTTACAAAAGTCTCTTACCGGACGTTCGCCACGTGGGTGTAGGCCATCCGGCGTGTATGTTCCGGGGCCGAAGGCCATGGAAGGGACCAATCCGGTGAACAAGAAGCTCGCGGCCGCACTGTCCGGCGGTGCGGTACTGGTACTGGCGCTGACGGGATGCGGCGGCGACGACAGCGACGAGAAGCTGGACGCATGGGCGAAGGAGGTCTGCGACGCCGTGCAGCCGCAGGCCGCCAAGATCAAGGCGGCCAACACCGCCATCCAGAAGGAGACCTCGGACAACAGCACGCCGCAGGCGGTCCAGCAGGCCGATTCGAAGGCCTTCCAGGACATGTCCGACGCCTACAAGGCCATCGGCGCCGCCGTGAACAAGGCGGGCGCGCCCGACGTGGAGAACGGCGAGCAGAAGCAGCAGGACGCCGTGAAGGAGCTCAACAGCATCTCCGCGTCCTACGCCGGCCTGAAGAAGCAGGTCGACGGCCTCAACACCGAGGACCAGGCGGACTTCGCCGACGGTCTGAAGGACATCGCGGCCGAGCTGGACAAGCTGAGCAAGAGCGGCAGCGACGCCCTCAGCACCCTGGAGGAGGGCGAGGTCGGCGAGGCCATGTCCCGTCAGGCCAGCTGCCAGACCGCCACCGCGTCGGCGGGCGCGACCAAGAGCTGACGGCGGCTCGCGCGGTACGGGCCGCCCGGCTGACGGCGGCTCAGCGGCCGCGGGTGCGCGCCGGGTGGGGGCGGCGGCCACAATGGGAGGCGTGAGTGACGCCAGCCTGCCGCCCCTGCCCTCGTCCGACCGCACCGACGCCGCCGCCCGGCTGCGGGAGGCGCTGCTCGGCGCCTCCTTCACCGCCGACGGACTGCTCGACCTGCTCGGCGCCCCCGCGTACGCGGCGCTGGCCCGCAGCGAGACCGTGCCCGCGCTCCGTGCCACGCGCGGGGACACCCCGCTGGAGCTGCTCGTACGACTGTTCCTGCTCCAGCAGCCGGTGCCGCGCGCGGGCCTGGACGGCGTCCTGCCCGTGGACGTGTGCCTGGAGAGCGGCTGGCTCCGCCCCGTGGGCGGCGACACGCTCGCGGCCACCGTGGACGTCCGGCCGTACGGCGGGTCCGACGGCGAGGACTGGTTCGTGGTGTCGGACCTCGGGTGCGCGGTCGGCGGTGCCGGGGGCATCGGCAGCCGGGACGCGGGCGTGGTGCTCGGCGTCGGCGGCGCCTCCATGACCCTGGCCGGCATCACCGTCCGTACGCCCGTCGACTCCGCGCTCGACGTCGGCACGGGTTCCGGCATCCAGGCGCTGCACGCCGCCCGGCACGCCACACGCGTGACCGCCACCGACGTGAACCCGCGCGCCCTGCACATCACGGCGCTCACCCTCGCGCTGTCCGGGGTCCCGGCCGCCGGTCTGCGCGAGGGGTCGCTGTTCGCCCCGCTGCGGGACGACGAGACGTACGACCTGATCGTGTCCAACCCGCCGTTCGTCATCTCGCCCGGGGCGCGGCTCACCTACCGCGACGGCGGGATGGGCGGGGACGACCTCTGCCGCACGCTGGTGCAGCAGGCGGGCCGGCGGCTCAACGGGGGCGGGTACGCGCAGTTCCTCGCCAACTGGCAGCACGTGGAGGGGGAGGACTGGCAGGACCGGCTCCGCTCCTGGGTGCCGCGCGGCTGCGACGCGTGGATCGTGCAGCGCGAGGTGCAGGACGTGACGCAGTACGCCGAGCTGTGGCTGCGGGACGCGGGCGACCACCGCGGGGACGAGGCGGAGTACCGGGCGCGGTACGACGCGTGGCTGGACGAGTTCGAGGCGCGCGGGGTGAAGGCGGTCGGCTTCGGGTGGATCACCCTGCGCCGGTCGGACGCGGCCGTGCCGTCGGTCACGGTGGAGGAGTGGCCGCACCCGGTGGAGCAGCCGCTCGGCGACACGGTCCGCGCCCACTTCGATCGGCTGGACTACCTGCGGTCGCACGACGACGCGGCGCTGCTGGAGGCGCGTTTCGCGCTGGCGCCCGAGGTGGTGCAGGAGCAGGTCGGGCTGCCGGGCGCCGAGGACCCCGAGCATGTCGTGCTGCGGCAGAACCGCGGCATGCGCCGGGCGACCAAGGTCGACACCATCGGCGCGGGCTTCGCCGGCGTCTGCGACGGCACCATGACCGCGGGCCGGATCCTGGACGCCATCGCCCAGCTTCTCGGCGAGGACCCCGTCCTGCTGCGCGACCGCACCCCGGCGCAGATCCGGCTGCTGGTCGAGCAGGGGTTCCTGGACCCGGTGGACTGAGAGGTCCGGCACGGGCGGTCCGGCCGAGTGCGGGCAGTCGTGGGTTGCTCGCGCAGTTCGCCACGCCCCTTCGGGTCGCGTTCACCGCAGCACCCGCAAGGGGCGCGGGGAACTGCGCGACCAGCCCCCACCGCCCCGCGGACGGCAACGAGACCGCGCCACGCCAACCCACACGCGCCCCTCGAAGCACACACGCCACGGTGACCGGGTCCCGTACGCCCCTGTGTCGTGCGCCGCATCTTTCACGCCCCTGTCGGTCCCGGCGCGGGACCGTCCGGATCCCGGTGAAAATTTCCGGAAGCGGACCGTGCGCGCCCGCTTCCGGACGCCTCGCCGCCCTCCCGAGCCGCTCCGTTCACCTCCGGTTCGTCCTCCCGCCGCCCACGCGTGGCAGCGTCCCGAGCAGTCGGCGCAGGGACGGACGAGAGGGGGCGCGGGCGACCATGGAGAGCGGGCCGGCGATCTACGCGGGGACGGTGTTCTGCCTGTTCGGTGCCGGTTTGCTGGCCTGGACGGTGTCCCGTGCGCGGCAGCACCGCCCGGTCGCGCTCGGTGTGAGCCGCGTCCCATCGGCCACGGTCGCCGGGGCCGTCGCGCTGGTCTCCCTGGCCCTCGGCGCCTGGTGCTTCGGCCGTCTCTGAGGCGCGCCGGGATCCGCACCCCGCAGTAACCGAAGGGTCGCCCTCCGCATGAGAGCGGGCGGAGTCTGGACACTCCGGGCGGCAGGAACGGTGGTAGTCGGGTTACCGTTCGAGTGGCCGTTGCGGGCTTTTCCCGTTTGACACGGGGGCGGGATGTACCGTCACACTCCGCAGCGTCACCATGACCCGACCCCGGGGAGAAGCGCCTGGGGAGGCCCGAGCGTCGACGGAGAGAAGAGCGAAGTTGTCCCCGACCAGCGAGACCGCGAACGGCGGCCGCCGACTCGTCATCGTCGAGTCGCCTGCCAAGGCGAAGACGATCAAGGGCTATCTCGGCCCCGGTTACATCGTCGAGGCGAGCGTCGGGCACATTCGCGACCTCCCCAACGGCGCTGCCGAGGTTCCGGACAAGTACACGGGCGAGGTGCGCCGCCTCGGTGTGGACGTCGACCATGACTTCCAGCCGATCTATGTGGTCAACGCGGACAAGAAGGCGCAGGTCAAGAAGCTCAAGGACCTGCTGAAGGAGTCCGACGAGCTCTTCCTCGCCACCGATGAGGACCGCGAGGGCGAGGCCATCGCGTGGCACCTCCAGGAAGTGCTCAAGCCGAAGATCCCGGTCAAGCGCATGGTGTTCCACGAGATCACCAAGGACGCGATCCGGGAGGCCGTGGCCAACCCGCGCGAGCTCAACCAGAAGCTGGTCGACGCCCAGGAGACCCGCCGCATCCTCGACCGTCTCTACGGCTACGAGGTCTCGCCGGTCCTGTGGAAGAAGGTCATGCCGCGACTGTCCGCCGGCCGCGTGCAGTCCGTCGCCACCCGGCTCGTGGTCGAGCGGGAGCGCGAGCGCATGGCGTTCCGCTCCGCCGAGTACTGGGACCTGACCGGCACCTTCTCCACCGGCCGCGCCGGTGACGCGAGCGACCCGTCGACGCTGGTCGCGCGGTTGCAGACGGTCGACGGACGCCGGGTCGCGCAGGGCCGCGACTTCGACTCGCTGGGACAGCTGAAGAGCGCGGGCACCCTCCACCTCGACGAGGCGAACGCCCGTGCGCTCGCCGCCGCCCTGGAGGACACGCGGTTCGCGGTCCGCTCGGTCGAGTCCAAGCCGTACCGCCGCTCGCCGTACGCGCCGTTCCGTACGACGACGCTGCAACAGGAGGCGAGTCGCAAGCTCGGCTTCGGCGCGAAGGCCACGATGCAGATCGCGCAGAAGCTGTACGAGAACGGCTACATCACTTACATGCGTACGGACTCGACGACCCTGAGCGAGACGGCGGTCGCCGCCGCCCGCGCCCAGGTCACGCAGCTGTACGGAGCCGACTACCTGCCGCCCCAGCCGCGCACCTACGCCGGCAAGGTCAAGAACGCGCAGGAGGCGCACGAGGCGATCCGTCCTTCGGGGGACCGTTTCCGCACGCCCGCCGAGACCGGTCTGACCGGCGACCAGTTCAAGCTCTACGAGCTGATCTGGAAGCGGACCGTCGCCTCGCAGATGAAGGACGCGACCGGCAACAGCGTGACGGTGAAGATCGGCGGCACCGCCGCGGACGGCCGGGACGTCGAGTTCAGCGCGTCCGGCAAGACCATCACCTTCCACGGCTTCCTCAAGGCCTACGTCGAGGGCGCCGACGACCCGAACGCCGAGCTGGACGACCGCGAGCGCCGGCTGCCGCAGGTCGCCGAGGGCGACGCGCTGAGCGCCGAGGAGATCTCGGTCGACGGCCACGCCACCAAGCCCCCGGCCCGCTACACCGAGGCCTCGCTGGTCAAGGAGCTGGAGGAGCGGGAGATCGGCCGCCCGTCGACGTACGCGTCGATCATCGGCACGATCCTCGACCGCGGCTACGTGTTCAAGAAGGGCACGGCCCTGGTGCCGTCGTTCCTCTCCTTCGCCGTGGTCAACCTGCTGGAGAAGCACTTCGGCCGGCTCGTCGACTACGACTTCACCGCGAAGATGGAGGACGACCTCGACCGCATCGCCCGCGGCGAGGCCCGCGCCGTGCCGTGGCTGAAGCGTTTCTACTTCGGCGAGGGCGCGGGCAACGGCGGCGCCGCCGACGCGGGCAACGGCGACGGGGACCACCTCGGCGGCCTCAAGGAGCTGGTGACCGACCTGGGCGCGATCGACGCGCGCGAGGTGTCGTCGTTCCCGGTGGGCAACGGCATCGTGCTGCGGGTCGGGCGCTACGGCCCGTACATCGAGCGCGGCGAGAAGGACACCGACGAGCACCAGCGTGCCGACATCCCGGCCGACCTGGCGCCCGACGAGCTGACGGTCGAGCTGGCCGAGGAGCTGCTCGCCAAGCCGAGCGGCGACTTCGAGCTGGGCACCGACCCGGCGACCGGGCACACGATCGTCGCCAAGGACGGCCGCTACGGCCCGTACGTGACGGAGATCCTGCCCGAGGGCACACCGAAGACCGGCAAGAACGCGGTCAAGCCGCGCACCGCCTCGCTCTTCAAGTCGATGTCCCTGGACACGGTGACGCTCGACGACGCGCTGAAGCTGATGTCGCTGCCGCGCGTGGTCGGCGTGGACGCCGAGGGCCAGGAGATCACCGCGCAGAACGGCCGCTACGGCCCGTACCTGAAGAAGGGCACGGACTCGCGGTCGCTGACGGCGGAGGAGCAGCTGTTCACCATCACGCTGGAGGAGGCTCTGGCGATCTACGCGCAGCCCAAGCAGCGTGGCCGGGCCGCGGCCAAGCCGCCGCTGAAGGAGCTGGGCACCGACCCGGTCAGCGAGAAGCCGGTCGTGGTGAAGGACGGCCGCTTCGGCCCGTACGTCACCGACGGCGAGACCAACGCGACGCTGCGCTCGGGCGACAGTGTGGAGACGATCACGCCGGAGCGCGGGTTCGAGCTGCTGGCCGAGAAGCGCGCCAAGGGTCCCGCCAAGAAGACGGCGAAGAAGACCGCCAAGAAGACGACGGCCAAGAAGGCCCCGGCGAAGAAGACGGCGGCGAAGAAGACGACCGCCGCGAAGACGACCACGGCCGCCAAGAAGACGACGGCGAAGAAGACCGCCGCCAAGAAGACGGCCGCGGCGAACGGCGCGGAGGACTGATTCCCGTCCCGCCGGGCAGTGGAACCTCCGTCACCTGACGCCGGGTTCCACCGCCCGGCGTTCGGAATGCGAACGTCCCGGCACGGTTCTGTGTCGGGACGTGTGCATGTCAGGCGCGTCGGCCCCGGGGTGTCCTCCCGGGCCGATAGGCTGAACGCATGACGCGAGCCGAGCAGCCCACGGCCTCCCCACCGGCCCCCGACGACGCCCTGGTCGCGGACTCCCGCGAGCGTGCCGTCCGCGCCCTGCTGCGCCGACCGCAGGTGAAACGGTTGTGGAGCGCACAGCTCGTGGGCGGGGTCGGCGACGTCCTCGCCCTCCTCGTGCTCGTGCTTCTCGTCCTCCAGGCGTCGGTCGCCGAGCAGGCGTTCGGCGGCGGGTACCGCGGAGCGGCGTTCGCAGTGGCGACCGTTTTCGGCGTGCGGATCCTCGCGACGCTGCTCTTCGGCGCCGTGCTCCTCGGCCCGCTCACCTCGCTCACCTCGCAGGACGGGCCGCTGGACCGCCGCTGGACCATGGTCGGCGCGGACGGACTGCGCGCCGCCCTGCTGATCGTCGCGCCGCTGTGGATCGACTGGACGCCCGACAACGCCCTGGCGCTCCTGCTCGTCACCGCGTTCGTGGCCGGCGTCGCCGAGCGTTTCTGGACGGTGTCCCGTGAGGGCGCCGCGCCCGCGCTGCTGCCCGGTCCGCCGCCCGAGGGCGCCAGCATCCGGCCGCTGCCCGACCATCTGGACGCCCTGCGCCGCCTGTCGCTGCGCACCGGTTTCGTGGCGATACCGCTCGCCGCCCTGACGCTCGTCGTCGCCGCCCTCTGCAACAACCTGCTGGGCACGGGCATCGAGTGGTTCGGCCGGCACCAGGCGGCCCTCGCCTCGTACGTCGCGGCCGGACTGTTCGCCGCGTCGCTGTCCGTCGTCACCTTCCTCGAACTGCCCGGCACCCGCACGCCCCGCCCGCGCTCGCCGCTGGAGGGCCTGCGCCGCCCGCGGCACGCCGCCGGACCCGACAAGGGCCGCACCGGCGCGCTGGCGCTGCTGGTCGTCGCGGGCGCGTCCGTGGCCGGGGCCGTGGCGGCCGCCGTCGCCGTGGCCGTGCTGCACGCCAAGGACCTCGGCGGCGGGCCGGTCCTGTTCGGCCTGATGGTGGGCGCGCTCACCGGCGGCGTGGTCGTCGGCATCCGTACGGCGCCCGCCCTGCTGCCGTCGCTGTCCCGGCGGCGGATGCTCGCCCTCACCCTGGCCTTCACGGGCCTCGCGCTGCTCGCCGCCGGGCTCGTCCCGGACGTCACCAGCGTGCTGCTGATCCTGGCGCTCGCCGGCGCCGGGGCGGGCATGTCCGCCAACATCGCGCACACCCTGCTCGACCAGGAGACCGAGGAGCAGCGCCGGTCCCGGGTCACCGAGCACCTGCACGCGGCCGTCCGCGTGTACGTGGGACTCGGTGCGGTGATCGCCCCCGTCGTGGCGGCGGCGATCGGCCCGCACCGCCTGGAGAACGGCAAGTTCGTCTTCGCCCACGGCGGCGCCGCCTTCACGCTCATGCTCGTCGGCGCCCTGCTGCTGCCGGTCGCCGCGCTGGTGCTGGCCAAGGTCGACGACCGCTCCGGCGTCCCGCTGCGGCAGGACCTGCGGGACGCGCTGCTCGGCGGCGACGACCCCGCCCCCGCGTCCGCCGGCACCGGCTTCTTCATCGCCCTGGAGGGCGGCGACGGCGCGGGCAAGTCCACCCAGGCCGAGGCACTCGCCGACTGGATCCGCTCCAAGGGCCACGAGGTCGTCCTCACCCGCGAGCCGGGGGCGACCCCGGTCGGCAAGCGGCTGCGCTCGATCCTGCTGGACGTCTCCAGCGCCGGCCTGTCGCACCGCGCCGAGGCCCTGCTCTACGCGGCGGACCGCGCGGAGCACGTGGACACCGTCGTGCGCCCGGCGCTGGAGCGCGGCGCGGTCGTCATCACCGACCGGTACATCGACTCCTCCGTCGCCTACCAGGGCGCCGGACGGGACCTCTCGCCGACCGAGATCGCCCGTATCAACCGCTGGGCCACCGCGGGGCTCGTCCCGAACCTGACGGTGCTGCTCGACGTGTCGCCGGAGACCGCCAGGGAGCGGTTCACCGAGGCGCCGGACCGGCTGGAGTCGGAGCCCGCCGAGTTCCACGCGCGCGTGCGCTCCGGCTTCCTCACCCTGGCCGCCGCCGACCCCGGCCGCTACCTGGTGGTCGACGCGGGTCAGGAGGCGGAGGCCGTCACCACGGTGATCCGGCACCGGCTCGACCGCGTCCTGCCGCTGTCCGAGGCCGAGATCGCCGCCCGTGAGGAGGCGCGCCGCAAGGCCGAGGAGGAGGCCCGCCGCAAGGCGGAGGAGGAGGCGGCCCGGAAGGCCGAGGAGGAGCGCCTGGAGCGGGAGCGCCAGGAGCAGCTCGCCAAGTTGCGCGCCGAGGAGGAGGAGCGCAAGCGGCGCGAGCTGGAGGAGGCGCAGCGGCGCGAGGCCGAGCGCCAGGCGGAGGAGGCCCGGCAGCGCGCCGAGGAGGCCCGCCGCCGCGCGGAGGAGGAGCGTCAGCGGCTGCTCGCCGAGGAGAAGGCGCGCGCCGAGGAGGAGGCGCGCCGCAAGGCCGAGGAGGAGCGCCGTCGCAAGCAGGCGGAGGAAGAGGCACGGCTGCGCGCCGAGGCCGAGGCGCAGCGCCTGGAGAAGCAGCGCAAGGCCGAGGAGGCCCTGCTGCGCGCCGAGCAGGCCCGGCAGCTCGCCGAGCGCGCGGCGGCCGCGGCGGAGGCGGGCCCGCGCACCGCGGCGACCCCCTCCGAGGCCCCGGCCCGGCCCGCCCCGGGTCAGGACGCCGACGAGGCGATGACCGTGCCGACGCCGGTGGTCACGCCGACCAACGCGACCGGCGGCCCCGTGGACGAGACGGCCGTCCTGCCGCGCGTACGGGACGAGGAGGCCGCGCGGGACGCGGACCGCCCGGCGCCGGCCGACGCCGAGGTGACGACCGAGCTGCCCCGGCCGCAGGCGCCGGGCGCGGCGGACGAGACGGCGGTGCTGCCTCCCGTCCCGCCGGGCGCGGCCGACGAGACGGCGGTGCTGCCGCCGGTGCGCGAGGGCGAGCCCGCTCCCGCGGGCGGCGCCGAGGAGCCCGAGGACCGTACGCGTGAGCTGCCGCAGGTCGACGCGGAGAGCGTCCCGCGTCGCCGGGAGCGTCCCGACTGGGCGGAGGAGACCCCGTTGGACGACCTGCCGTCGCTGGCCGACGAACTGCTCGGCCCGCAGGAGGACGACCACGGCGACGACGACGGCCGCGGGGGCGGCGGACGGTGGCGCCGGCGCTGAGACGCGGCTGTGCCGTGCCGGGCGTGCCTCCGGGCGCGCCCGGCGCTGTTCTTCGTGTCCGGTGGAAACCAGCTCCGGGCGCCGGCCGGGACGGTGGTGTCGGTCCCGACCCGCACAATGGATCCGGCACAGCACTACGCGACGGAAGGGCGGGCTGACCCATGACCGTGTGGGACGACCTGGTCGGGCAGGAACGGGTGAGCGAGCAGCTCGCGGCCGCCGCCCGGGACGCCGACGCGTTCGTCACCGCCGCGGCGAGCGACGCGCCACCGCCCGAGGCGTCCCGCATGACGCACGCGTGGCTGTTCACCGGCCCGCCCGGCGCGGGCCGCAACCAGGCGGCGCGCGCCTTCGCCGCCGCCCTCCAGTGCGTCAGCCCCGACCGGGCCCTCGGCGGCGCCCCCGGCTGCGGCTTCTGCGACGGCTGCCACACCGCGCTCGTCGGCACCCACGCCGACGTCTCCACGGTGGCCGCCGTCGGCGCGGAGATCCTGGTCAAGGACATGCGCGACACCGTCCGCAAGTCGTTCACCGCCCCGGCGAACGGCCGCTGGCAGGTGATCCTCGTCGAGGACGCGGAGCGGCTCAACGAGAAGTCCGCCAACGCCGTCCTCAAGGCCGTCGAGGAGCCCGCCCCGCGCACGGTGTGGCTGCTGTGCGCCCCGTCCGTCGAGGACGTCCTGCCGACGATCCGCTCCCGCTGCCGCCACCTCGTCCTGAGCACGCCGTCGGTGGAGGCCGTCGCCGACATGCTCGTCCGCCGCGAGGGCATCGAGCCGGACGTCGCCGCCTCCGTCGCCCGCGCCACCCAGGGCCACGTCGACCGGGCGCGCCGTCTGGCCACCGACCCGGCCGCGCGCGCCCGTCGCGCCTCCGTACTGAAGCTGCCGCAGCGGGTCGAGGATGTCGGCGGCGCGCTGAGGGCCGCCCAGGAGCTGGTCGACGCGGCCGCCGAGGACGCCAAGCAGCTCGCCGAGGAGATGGACGGCAAGGAGACCGAGGACCTGAAGGCGGCGCTGGGCGCGGCCCAGGGCGGCCGTCTCCCGCGCGGCACGGCGGGCGCGGTCAAGGACCTGGAGGACATGCAGAAGCGGCGCAGGACGCGCACCCAGCGCGACAGCCTCGACGTCGCCCTCGCCGACCTCACCAGCTTCTACCGCGACGTCCTCGCCCTGCAGCTCGGCTCCCGCATCGCCCTCGCCAACACCGACGCCGAGGACGCGCTGGAGCGCCTGGCCCGCGACAGCACGCCCGAGTCCACCCTGCGCCGCATCGAGGCGATCGCGGCCTGCGGTGAGGCGCTGGACCGGAACGTGGCGCCGCTGCTGGCGGTGGAGGCGATGACGATGGCGCTCAGGGCGGGCTGAGCCGGCCGCACGGGAGAGGAGCTTGTCACTCATCCGGGCCACGCCGTGTGCGCAGAGCGTCCGTGCGGTTGCTCACCGTTACGCTCCCGGTATGCACACACGGCGCACCCCACGCAGGACCCGTACCGCAGCAGCCCTGTTCACCGCGGCCGCGCTGTCGCTGGCGGGCTGCTCCTCCGGGACCTCGACGAGCACGGCCAGTTCGCCGGTGGCGGGAGCGGCCGCCGCCCTCGCCCCGCTGCCCGGCCCGACCCCCGCGGCCCTCGCCGGGTACTACGCACAGGAACCGGCGTGGCGCGACTGCGGCGTCCCCGAGTTCCAGTGCGCCACGGTCAAGGCCCCGCTCGACTACGCCGAACCGTCCGCCGGGGACGTCCGCCTCGCCGTCGCCCGCAAGAAGGCCACCGGACCCGGCAAGCGGCTGGGCTCCCTGCTGGTCAACCCGGGTGGCCCCGGCGGCTCGGCGGTCGACTACCTCCAGATGTACGCGGGCATCGGCTACCCCGAGGAGGTGCGCGCCCGCTACGACATGGTGGCCGTCGACCCGCGCGGCGTCGCCCGCAGCGAGCCCGTCGAGTGCCTGGACGGACGTGCGATGGACGCGTACACCCGCACGGACACCACGCCCGACGACGAGAAGGAGACCGAGGCGCTCGTCTCCGCGTACCGGACGTTCGCCGAGGGGTGCGGGGCGAAGGCGCCGAAGCTGCTGCGGCATGTGTCGACCGTCGAGACGGCCCGGGACATGGACATCGTGCGGGCGGTGCTGGGCGACGAGAAGCTGACGTACGTCGGCGCGTCGTACGGCACGCTGCTGGGAGCGACGTACGCGGGGCTGTTCCCGGAGCGGACCGGGAGGCTGGTGCTGGACGGTGCGATGGACCCGTCGCTGAGCGCGCGCCGCCTCAACCTGGAGCAGACGGAGGGCTTCGCCACGGCGTTCACGGCGTTCGCGAAGGACTGCGTGCGGCGGAGCGACTGCCCCCTGGGCGGCAAGGGCACGAGCCCGGAGCGGGTCGGCGAGAACCTGAAGACGTTCTTCGGGAAGCTCGACGCCCGCCCGCTGCCCGCCGGCGACGCCGACGGCCGCGAGCTGACCGAGTCGCTGGCGACGATGGGCGTGATCGCCGCGATGTACGACGAGGCGGCCTGGCAGCGGCTGCGCGAGGCGCTGACGTCGGCGATGAAGGAGAACGACGGCGCGGGACTGCTCGTCCTCTCCGACAGCTACTACGAGCGGGAAGCGGGCGGTGCGTACAGCAACCTGATGTCCGCCAACGCGGCCGTCAACTGCCTCGACCTGCCGCCCGCCTTCGAAGCCCCGGAGCAGGTGCGGGAGGCGCTCCCCGACTTCGAGAAGGCGTCCCCGGTGTTCGGCGAGGGACTCGCCTGGGCCGCGCTGAACTGCGCGTACTGGCCGGTGCGGGCCACGGGCGAGGCGCGGCGCATCGAAGCGAAGGGCGCGGCGCCGATCGTGGTCGTCGGCACCACCCGGGACCCGGCGACCCCGTACCGCTGGGCGAAGGGCCTGGCCGGCCAGCTCTCCTCGGCCCGCCTCCTCACCTACGACGGCGACGGCCACACCGCGTACGGCCGCGGCAGCTCCTGCATCGACTCGGCGATCAACACGTACCTGATCGACGGCACCCCTCCGGCGGACGGAAAGCGCTGCTCGTAGCCGGTACGGCCACCTCCGGAGGCGAGGGTTCCGCCCCGCCTCCGGGGGCGGTACGAAGCACCCCCGGAAACTGTGTAGACTTACCGACGTCGCTGATCGCACCATGGTGCACACGGCGCGCCGCCTTAGCTCAGATGGCCAGAGCAACGCACTCGTAATGCGTAGGTCTCGGGTTCGAATCCCGAAGGCGGCTCCACTGAAACCCCAGCTCGGAAGGCATCCGACCTGGGGTTTTGTCGTTCAGCGGATACGGCGCCGACGGCGGGAGCGGGCCGCGCGGTTGTCCGGGGTCTCAGTTCTGGTCTCAGTAGTGGTTCTCGGGCTGGGCATGAACGCGTCTCCCATGCGGCGCATCGCGTCCTTGGAGAGGTGAGACCTTCCCTTCACGTACCGCCGGGTCTGACTGATCTGCGTGTGCCGCAGGATCTCCATGATCGTGGGCATGTCCACCCCCAGCTCGTTCAGGATCGTGCCGGCGGTGTGGCGGCTCCCGTCGTACAGACGGCGGTCGTCGATGCCTGCTTCCGCGAGCAGTTCCTTGAACTCCGCCCAGTCCTGCCGGGGGTCCAGGGGCCGTCCGTCCGGTCGGGTGAAGACGAGCCCGTGTTCCTGCCACAGCTCCCCGGCTGCGGCGCGCATCTCGTCCTGCTGGGCCTTGTGCTCGCGCAGGTAGGGAATGAACGGCGGGGGGATCGGCACGGCGTTGCGGCTCTTCTTGGTCTTAGGCCGGGTGAAGACCAGGCCGCCGCCCTGCCGCTCGGGGCAAGCCCGAGCGTGCCGCGTGCAGCCCTTCGGGCACGGCTTGGGGCACCCGCGCTTGTAGCCCTTGTGCGTCTTGCAGTCTGCGGGGCAGGGCTCGAACCGATGGAACTGGGCGCCGCATGCGTGCGGGTCCTTGCAGCCGTGCCGCCACGTGAGGCGCTGGAGCTGCCACTCGGGCCTGAACAGTTCGTTGTCGAGGTCGACGTACGGCCACCGCAAGCCGAGCGTTTCACCCTGCCGGAACCCCATGCCGACCCCGACGCACCACCGCATGAACGTAGGTCGTTTGGCGGCGGCCTCCAGGAACGCTTTGGCTTCTTCGGTGGTGAACGGGTTGGCCTCCGTCTCGTCCACGCTGGGCGGGTCCACGAGCGTGGCGACGTTCTCGACGACGAGACGGCGGCGGTGAGCGATTTTCAGGGCGCGGGACAGGATGCGGTGGACCTTCAGCACGTGGGACGGAGCGTGGCCCTCGTCGAGCATGGCCCGGTACATCCGCTCAAGGTGTTCCGGGGCCAGCTTGTCGAGCCTGTGCTTGCCGATGCCGGGGATGATGTCGTTCCGGGTCTTGGACCAGTAGTCGTCCAGGGAACGGGGCTTGAGCTTCAGCGACGCGATGTCGGTGAGGTAGGTGGTCATCCACTGCTCCACCGTCGGCTTACGTCCGGCCTTGGGCGCGCGTCCCTTGTCGCGGAGAGCTTCCAACTCGCGGACCTTGCGCCGCACCTCGGCCTCAGTGCGTGCCCTACGGTGCCGACGATCCGGGCTGCCGTCGTTCTTGACGCCCATCGTCACGCGACCGTGCCACCAGCCGTCATTGCCGAAGTAGATGGACGATTCCAGGTTCGCCCTGCGGGGGCTCATGTGTTCCTCCATGCAGAGGCGGCCCCAGACGCGAGGTCGGGGGCCGCCTGGTGATGATGCGTGGGTCAGTTGGGCAGGGGAGCGAGGTTGGCCACGTAGGCCTCAAGGTCCGAGCGCCGGATGCGCCGGCAGCGTCCCAACTTGATGTACTTCAAGGCTCCGTCGGCCATCAGCTCGTAGAGGGTGGAGCGGCCGATGGCGAGAGCTTCGGCGGCTTCCTCCGGTGTGTAGAGCAGCCGGTCCACAGGCGCGGCGATGACTGTGCTCATCCGGTTGTCTCCTAGGCGGGGTTGCTTGGCGGGTGACCCTGCTCTCAGAAGTCCGCTACATCCGCTACAGCGCTACATCGCAGGTCAGCGGGCGGATTTTTGTAGCGGAGGGGTGGCGTGTAGCGGCTACGTGTGCGCTACGGGGTAGCGGGTGTAGCCGCTACACGCTCGGGTGCCGCTACAGATTCACTGGCTCTGAGCTGGGCTGTAGCGGCGTAGCGGATGTAGCGGAGTTCTGGGGAGGTGGGCAGTAGCGAGCCCACGCGTCGGCCAGGTCGGCGGCGTGGAATCCCTTGAGCACTCCGCCGGCGGTGCGGATGTTGCGGGAGCGGATCGGCTCGTTGTCGGCCGTCATGTACTCCGCGAGCATCCGGGACAGGCGCCGGTTGTCGAGCGGCTTGCCGTCGAGGTCGGCCCAGGGGGCGTCGTCGAGGGCGTTGAGCCGGTCAAGGATGGCGACGGTCGGCAACCGGTCGATGCCGATCAGCACGTGGTCGCGCAGGTCGGTCAGCAGCCGGATGCCGAGACTGTGCTTGTCGGTGTGCTGCGCTGCGGTGACCAGCGTGACGCAGGCCTCGCGGGCCCGCTCGGGCCAGTGGCCGCCGATGGCGTCGGCGACCGCGAGCAGCGGTTCCCACACGTCGGCCGGTCGGTCGGTCACCCCGTCCGGCATCTCCGGCCACGCCCCCGCCACCTGGTCGCGTGCCTGTTCCGCCCACGTGGCGAGGCGGCCACGCAGGGCGTGTCCCTCGGCTTCGTGGATGCGTGCCCGGAAGGGTTCCACGCGTTCGTTGCGGGCGCGGCGGCGCATGCGGATGACGACGGAGCGGGTCAGGATCGTGTCGGGCAGGGAGCCGAGTCCGGCGACCGCGACCGCGCAGTACGAGGGGAAGGCTTGCACGGTCTGGTTGCCGCCGTCGCCGATGCACCGGTAGGTGACCCCGGTGCGGCGGTGGCCGGCGTTGAGGAATCCGCGCAGTTCCTCGTTGTCTCCGGCCTTAGGGCCGAAGACGGTGTCGATCTCGTCGAACAGGATGGTCGGCCGACCGTTTGCCCCGGAGACGGCCCGGAACAGGGCGGCAGCGGAGGCGTTGACGGCCACCATCGGCTGCGGCACGAGGGTTTCCACGATCTCCAGCGCCCGCGTCTTCCCGGACCCCGGTTCGGGGGAGAGGAAGGCGATGCGGGGGGTGGAGTCGAAGCAGTCGAGCAGGTGGGCGTGCGCGTCCCACAGGACGACCGCGACGTAGGCGGCTTTGGTGGGGAAGACGTTGAACCGTCGGTGGAAGGCTTCCACCTCGTCCAGCAGCGCAGCCCCGTCGATGGTGGGGGTCATGCGGCGTTCCTCCGTTCCTGCATGGCGGAACCTCCCTGGCAGAAGTGCTTGTGCGCGGCGTACTCGGTGACCAGCGCCGCCACCGCGTCCGCTCCGCGCGCCTTGTTGGTGTGGCCGCAGGGGCAGGCGTAGGCGGCGGTGGGGACGCCGGCGTGCCGCTTGGACCAGCGCGCGCCGTCGTAGTGGTGGCGGTAGACCGGCGGGGCGTAGATGCGGATGCCGGGCCGCTCCGGCGTCGGGTCGGCGCCGGGGTGCGCGCCGTCGGCCGGAAACCGGCCCGTCGTGCGAGGAAGTGCAGTTACGACGCCCTTGCGGGCGGCGCCTTTCGGCTCGCCCACGGCCGCCGCGTCCACCGGCTGTGGGGCGGCGTGCGGGCCGCTGGTGGGGGCGGGTTGGCCTTCCAAGCGGGGGTGGGGTGCGGTGGTCATGCGGCCTCCCGCGGGCGGACGGTGCGCAGGCTGCTGTCCAGTGCGCTGCGGATGGTGGTGCGGCACTCGGCAGCGGTGAGTCCTGCCGCCTCGCCCGCCGCTTGGAAGGCCTCCTCTGCCATGTGCCGGGGGAGGTCGCCCCACGCGACGAACCGCCCCACCTTGAACGCGCTGCGGTTCAGGGTGGTGTTGCGCAGCCCTTCCGGGGCGGCGGCCACCGTCGCGCACTCGGCTTCCAGTGCGACCACGGCCGCGCGGCTGCCGTCGACTGTAGGCAGCCGCAACGGGCCCGCAGAGCGTGTGGGAGCCGGACGCAGGATGGCCAGCAGCCATCCGGGCAGCGGGGCGGCCACGGCGGCGTTCAGCGCTTCGTACCGTCCGGCGGGGACGGCGCTGCCGGCGGCGACGACGTAGCCACCGGCAGCGCGGGTGTCGACGGACTCCGCGACCGTACCGGCGGTGTTCGGGAGTTCCACCCCGGCGGGGGCGGTGAAGTACAGGTGCGTCCCGCCGCTCGCGGTCCGCACCCGGTAGGTGTCGGGGACGGCGTGTCCGGCGCGCTCGCAGAGCGCTGCGAAGGTCGCCGCGCCGCAAGGCGCGTCCGAACTGCCCTTGTGCTCGGGCGTGTCCAGGTCAACCACCAGCAGCCCCGACGGGCCGGTGGCAATCCCGACGTTGAACGGGGCCCGCGACCACGCGGCCCGGATGCGGTCGGGGTCGGTGGTGGCGCGTTGCTCCCACTTGAGGTGTCCGCCCGCGCAGGGGCCGGTGCGGGCGCAGGTCTTCTCCCCGTGCAGGGCGGGCCGCTTGGTGCCCGGCCGGAGCGGGAAGACATGCGAGCCGCGTTCTGCGGCCTCCAGGGCCGCAATCAGCAGGTGCTCGCTCACGCTGCCACCTCCCACGCCGTCGCGAGGTAGGTGAGGGCGTGGTGGCCGATCCAGTGGGTGTAGGCGGGCGGGATGCATTCGCGGATGCCGTCGCGATTCATCCACGGCACGCCCATCACCTTCCGGGCGTGGTCGACGCCGGAGAAGTTGCCGACGAACTGCCCGTAGTGGCCGGGCGGGACGGGGCGGCCCATCTTTGCCTGCGGCACCAGGTGCGCCGGGTGGGCGGGCTGGGTGAGGTGGAAGCTGCCGCCGGTCTCGAAGAACCGGTGCCGGTAGGTCGCCAGACGGAACATGGGCCCGCACAGCATCACCGGCTCGTAGAGCTTTGGTACCGCGCCGCGCACGTTCTCGATGACCCACGGCCGGCCGGTGGCTTCCAGGGCGGCGCGGGTGGGGGCGATGAGGTCGGGGTGGGTGTTGCCCTGGATGCGCTGGCACTCACTGTCGTGCTGGCACGGTGGCGAGGCGTGGATGAAGTCGAAGCCGGCCCCGTGCTCCAGGGCGTAGGCGATCGCGTCGGCCTGGACGAACTGGTAGGGGTAGCGGGGCTGCGGGCTGATGTCGACGCCGGTCACGTCGAAACCGGCGTCGGCGTAGCCCTTGGCCGCGCCGCCCTGGCAGCAGAACAGGTCGAGTAAGCGCGGCCGACGGCCGGCCACTCGCCGCATGGCGGTGAGTTCGGTCATGCTGGAGACCTCCAACAGATCTGTTGCGGATTGGTTGGGCAAGGGCGGCCCCGCGTTCATTGGCGTGAGGTGGGGGCCGCCCTTGGCATCGCTAGCTGTGGAAGTGGTTGCGCTTGATCACGGCCCGGCGGATGTTCACCGTGGTCCCGCCCTGGTGGCCGCTCCCGCTGAGCACCTGGATGGCGATCCAGCCGCCGAAGATGACGGCGGCGAGGATGATGAGCTGGCCGATGAACGCGGTCAGGGCGGCGATGAACGAGGTGAGCAGCAGCAAGCCGCCGCACACCGCGAGGAACCCGACGCCCCCGAGGGCGACGTTCACCGCCGCACGGGACACGGCCGGTTTCGCGGTGGCGGGCTCGGGGCGGACGGCGTCGATGGCGTAACCGGTGACGACCCGCCCGTCCGGGAGGACGACGCTCGCCACCGCCGGCACCGTGTTCGGCTGCACCGGCACGACCGGCGCCGGGTGGACGGCCGGGGGCGGTAGCGGGGTGGGTTGATGGACTTCCACGGCCCGTGCGGTGGGCCACTGGTGGTTGTGGTTGGGGTGCATGCGGAATCCCTTCCGGTGCTCGGTGAGGGAGGTGGAGACACCCCCTGTCGGGGGCGTCCTGAAGGGGGTTCTCAGGCGTCTGGCGTGGTGGCCTCCCTGACTCCCTGACTGATCAACGTTGCTGGTCAGAGGCAGGGATGCGGGTCAGGGAGGCGGTCAGGGAGTTCTCCCTGCCTCCCTGACCCGCACGCGGTCGGCTCCCTGTGCTCAGGAGGCGGAAGCGGAACCTTCGGTGTCGCGGTTGGCGAGGGCGCGGGCGACGCGGTCGCGGGAGACGACCATGACGCCGTCGGACTTGTAGGGCTCGGCGCCGGCGTCGTCCAGGACGCGCTTGAGGTCGATGAACGACCACTCGCCATACCGGCCGGGGTTGCGGGTGGTGAGGCGGGCGAGGACGTCCTTGGTGCGGACTCGCGTCGCGTCGCCGATGACGGCGGCGATGTCCGCGAGCGGGTCGCGGTCCTCGCCGCGGTCGAGGGCGTGGAGGGTGGTGACGCCGTCGCGAAGGGCCTTGGCCCGGTCGGTGATCGCGGTGGCCGCGTCGTCGTCGATGTAATGCGTGCGCACCGTGATCGACGACTGCCCCGCCGGAATCGTGATCCCGTCGGAGGCGACGACCAGCGTGCCCCGGTCCAGGCCGGGCCGGAGCAGGTTCGGGGCGGCGCCGCCGTCGACGGCCTTGTCCCCCAGCGCCATGCGGGCCTGCGATTCGGTGCCGAGGGCGAGGGAGGCACGGGTGTGGGCGCCCTCCCGGACGAGCTTGGGCAGGTTCTCGTTGGTCGGGTCCTGCGTGCCCTGCCACATCAGCACATTCACCGCCCGCCCCTGGTTGTGAATCTTGCGGACGGCCATGAAGTACCGGGAGTTCGCCTTCGACCCGCCGTACGGGCGCTTGTCCTCGTCCTTGGCCGGGCACATGAACGCCACCTGCGCCTCGTCGACCAGCACGATCAGCGGCGGAAACTGCGTGCCGGGCGGGGCCTGGATGCGGCGGTTCATTTCGTCCACCGCGCTCTCGACCATCTCGGTCACCTGGATCACGTGCTCATCGGTCGGGCCCTGGATGAGGGTGGTGGCGAGGCCGTCGAACATGGCCCAGTCGCCCACGCCCTTGAGGTCGCCCATGAGGAACTGCACTGACTTGTCCAGGGACAGCCACAGGGCGAGGGAGCGCAGGGCGACGGTCTTGCCCTGGTTGGACAGGCCGGTGATGAGCAGATGGCGCTGGTAGAGGGAGATGGCTGCGGCGTCGCCGCGCAGGTCCTGGCCCCACGGGGCCTTGCCCTTCTTGTAGTCGGCGGTCATCGTCTCGTCGGTGACCAGCGGGGACGGGCCGATCGGCTCGTCCAGAGCGCCGGAGTCGGCGATCCACAGCCGCACGGTGCGGGCGGCCTGCGGGATGGTGATGAACACCTCGTGCTCGTGGCGGGTCAGGTTCTCCGCGAGCTTCCGCCGCCGGTTCTGCACCTCGATTGTCGACACCCCCGACGGGAGGGTCACGTCGACTTCCACGCCGCATCCGGCGATAGTGATGGGCCCGAGCATGCTCGCGCCGGCGTCGCCCATCTCCTTGATGGCCCGCGCGAGCGCGGGTACGCCGAGGTCGCGCAGGGCCTTGACCACGATGGACGGCGTGATCGGCTCCCCCTCACCGCTGCGGACGTTCGCCGGGAGCGCCCAGTGAGGTGCGGCCTGCTGCTGGCGGCCGACGGCCCACAGGGCGAGCAGCGCGAGGAACGGGCCGATCGTGACCGCGGGGCCCCAGACGATCTGCACGATCCGGATCAGTAACGCGATGAAGTCGATGGTCGCCGACAGAGGCGTGATGACGTGCCCCACGTCCTCCGTGCTGATGGCCATCACGACACCGAGGGCGACCAGGACGCCGATGCTCATGCCGGCGCCGACGGCCACGCCCTTGGCGGCGTCCACGGGCGAGTGGAGCAGGTCCATGCGGCGGTGGTGGCGGGCAGCACGGAAGCGGCTCAGCCGCTCCTCCCACTCCTCCGCCGCTTCCAGGTTCCCCGCGGCCTCCGCCGCCCGGATCATCCGCTCATACCGGGCCCCGGTCCGGCCGTCCCACGCCCGACGGGCCACAATCCGCCCGCCGTTGAACGTGTAGAGACCGTGCCGGGCGACCGCACGGCCGGCCGACCTGGTGCGCTCGTGCGTCACCGCAGCCTTGACGGCGCGGCCGGAGCGAACCCACAGCGGTACCGGCCGCGTGGTCGGCGCGTCGGGCACGACGGTGAGGGTGGTGACGGCCGTCGAGTCGAGCGGGTCGGCGTCCTTCTGGAGTCGTACGACGTTCTCAGACATGCTGGGAGAGCTCCTGACTGCCCCCTCGCGGGGCGGTTGTGAGGGAGAGCCGGGGTGGCCGGGGCCGTGGAAAGCGCGGCCACCCAGGCGCGTTTCTGGGCTGGTCACCACCAGCCGGATGACTTCTTGGCGGCCTTGGCGCGGGCGGCCTCGGTGATGAGCCGCTGCCGCTCGCCGTGCAGCGCGTTCAACTCCGCGCTCAGCCGCATCTCCGCAGCGGACGTGGTGGACTCGATCTGCTGCTCCGCGCGGCCCGTGGAACGGCCGCGGGCGAGGCGGTAGGTGCCGCTCGCGGCGGCCCGGGCCATCGCACGGCGCTCACGGCCAGTCAGCGGCCACAACTCACCCCGCCGCACGGCTTCCAGCTTCTTGCTGGTGTGCCTGATCTCGCGGTTCAGACGGCGAATGTCGGCGTTGCTCACTGAGTGCTCCCTTCCGACCCGTCAGGGTCGGGGAAGGCGCAGGGCACGCACGTGCCCAGCGCTGCGGGGATGACGTATCCGGCATCACGCCGGCAGGACGGACACGTACGACGTGCGCGGTTGGCCCTCTCCAGCGCCGCCCGCCGTGCCCGGGTCATCGGACGAACCGGCACGGCCAGGTCGACGCGATACAGGTAGGCCACCAGCGGGCCCCGACGACGGCGGGGCCGTTCGAGCTGCGCCGCAACCGGTTGGCCGCCGGGCCGCAGCCCGAGCGCGCGGAGTTGGCGGCGGGTGGCGTAACCGTCCGGTGCGAGGCGCCACCGGAACACCGGCAGCGCCCCCATCACGCGGCCTCAACCACGGCGCGCTCGGCAAGGAGGGTGTCGCGCAACTTGCGGGCGTTCGCGGGCGAGGTGTGGATGGTTCGGCGGATGCCCTCGGCCGACACCTTGGCGTCCGGCCAGTCGGCCGTCGCCGCCCGCGCCTCAGCAAGCAACTGCTCCCAGGTGCGCTTGGGGCGGGGCGATCGGGCCACCTCGGGCAGTCGACCGGTCGCCCGACGCGGCCGACTCGACTCCGCCGCCACCGGCCGCCGTGCGGTGGGCGCAGGGTCGATCGGGGCGGGGATGGCGGGCATCGGCTTGAGCGGCGGAATCGACTTGCCCAGGTCGACCGCGACCGGTTCCGGCACCGTCAGCCGGGTCAGCGTCACCGTGGCGGGCGGAACCGATTCCGGCATGTCAGCCATAGACCGTTTTCTCACGGATCCTGTGCATTCCTCCATATTCGTGCCTGTGGTGGCGGTGAGGGCGGGGGTGCCGAACATCGAGGCGAGGGCAGCGTCAGCGCCGGCGGTGACGCGGTCGCGCTGCACGTCCAGCAGCCTCGATCCGAGCGTGGCGTCGCCGACCCCGACCTTGCGGGCCAGCCGCCACGACTTGCGCTCGGACCGCTTCTTGATCCGATCGCTGGGGTGGTGGGCGGCGCGGGCCCGGTGGTAGGCGAGAGCCTGCACCAGATCGGCGGTGCGGCGCTCGCTCTCCGCGTCCCGGCCGTCGGTGTGCACCACGATCCGCCGGGCCAGGAATGCCATCCCTTCGGCGGAGACGGACATGCCCATCGGGGTGAGGGCGTAGATGACCGTGCGCCCGAGGTCGGGGGCGGCCATCGCGCCCATGACGGCGGCGGCGGCCGGCAGCGCCCACAGGCCGACGCGGACGATGCGCGGGGAGGACTGGCCCAGCATGGTCAGTCCGAGCAGCACCAGGGCGAGCACGGCGGTGGCGCCCTCGCCGGCGGCGAGCGCACCGAGCGCGGTGCCCTTGCCGTAGGCGTGGCCGATGTTGCTGTAGGTGCCGATCCCGCCGAACACGCCCGTGGCTAGCATCGGCACGAACGCGGCAGAGATGACGGCAATCTGTGCGCGGGTCAGAGACCGGTCCGGGGTGCTCACGCGGCACCTCCCGGCAGGCTCGCGCCGTCCGTCTGGTTGAGCAGGGCGAGACGGGCGGCGAGCGCGCGGCGGCGGGCCCGACGGATGCGCCGGTTGTCCAGCTCGGTCGGCGTGCGGTCCAGGGTGACGATGTAGGCGTCGAGCAGGTCGACGTCCGCCAGGATGACGGGCATCTCCCGCTCGATCGCGTCCAGTTCCGCGTCCGTCGGCTCCGTGAAGTCGCCGAACGCGGTAACAGCTTCCTGAACAGTGACGATGTGGCTCATGGGTCGTGGTCTCCCTAGCAGTGAAACGGCCCGAACAGTGCCCCCGGAGCTGCAACTCCGGGGGCGCGCCGTTGTGGGATGGGGTCCGCTGTCAGCGGTGGAGGATCTTGCGGATCTCGACGTTGCGGCCGTAGCCGTCGCGCAGGCGGACGACCTTGAAGCAGCCGCCGCCCACGTCGGTGATCAGGTGCTTCTCGCCCTCGTAGTCGACGACCGTGCCGACCTGGTCGACGTAGATGTGCTTGGGGTTGGTGATCCGGCGCATGCCTGCCCCTCTTCGGTTGGGAAGGGTGGACGACCGGCCCGCCGCCAGAGGCGGGCGGGGAACCTGCTCCCCTCAGCGCTGCTCGTACGAGACGAGCAGCGGAGGCAACCGGCCCGCAGCGCGAACTGCGGAGAGGTCGGAGTCGCGCGGGCCTTGCCCCGCGCCGGCCACCTTCTTGTCGCGAAGGACAGGTGGCAGATCCTCATCACGCTGTTCAGTTCTCAAGCTGCCGTCGCTTCCATCGAGCCCGTTTCACGGAGCCCTCCGGGCGTTGCACCGTCGGCGACAGCTCGCCATCTGGTGCGCACCAAAATCATGCAGTTGGTGCGCACCAGAGTCAAGGTGGTTCGCTGATCCGATTGGCGCTCACCCCTCGCGGTGCCTCTCCAGAAGACCGCGCACACCAGGGGTCCTGGTAGTCAACAGGGCTTAACGTCCGTCTTGTTAACCCCTGTTGACCTGCGGTGATGTGCGGCATGCTGGAACGGTCAGTGAGTGGATCTATCGCCGGACGGTGGCCTGTGAGCACAGGACTTCGAAACGCGCGAGCGGCGCGCGGCTGGTCTCAAGAGCGACTGGTTCGCGAGATTGAGCAATATGCCCGGCGGAACGTCACGGACGTTGCGTCGACCGCCAGCCTGCGGGTGTACGTCTCCGAGTGGGAGAACGGCAAGCGCGCCCTCTCCGACCGCTACGCGGGCATCCTGCGCCGGCTGCTAGGCGTCACGGACACGGAGCTGAGGGGCACACTGTCGACTTCGATGGCCCCGGCCGCGGACGGCTACGACGAACTGCTCAGCCGGATCGACTCGGCCAGCAGCGTCAGCGAATCCATGGTGAAGACGTTCAACGACCAGACCGAACTGCTGCGCACCATGGACCGCCAGATGGGCGCAGCAGGTCTCGTCGACCAGATGACAGGCCACCTCGCCGCACTGGAAGACGCACTCAACTTCGCCGTGCTCCCGTCCGCACGTCGTCCCGTGGCGCTCGCGCTCGCGGGCGCGTCGACGCTCGCAGCGTGGCAGGCGATCGACTCGGGCGCTGTCGAGCGGGCCTGGCGGCATTACGAGCTTGCCAAGCGTGCGGCGCGCGACGCTGAGGCCCCGATGTACCTGGCGCACGCGATGGCGGAGCAGGCGTACGTACTCTGCGAGGCCGGACGGCCGGCGCTCGGGGTCGATCTGGTCCGCGACGCACAGCGCACTGTGGCACAATCCGCCTCCGGACGGCTCAGAGCGTGGCTGTACGCCGCTGAGGCGGAGATGTGCGCCCACGCCGGGATGCCGGATGACTGCCGGCGCGCGCTCGACGCCGCCATGGCCAGCATCCCGCCGGGCCCCGAGGACCGGGACCCGGACATGCTGAGCATCTTCCTGAATGACGCCCACCTCACCCGGTGGCAGGGCAATGTCCTGGCCCTACTGGGCGAAGGGAGCGCAGTGACCAGCCTCTACGGAGCGCTGGACGTGATGGACCCGACCTTCGTGCGGGCACGAGCCGGGCTCCACGCAGACTTGGCCCAGGCGCACCTCACCCGAGCAGAGTACGACGACGCCCACACTCACCTGAGGCAGGCGCGGCTGTTGGCGGGCCGCACCGGTTCGGTGCGGCAGCGCCGCCGCGTCGACCTGCTCAGTGGGCGGCTGTAGCCCCCTGCTTGCCACGGTTCGCCAGAACGTGCAGCAGAGCAACGAGGGTGCCGGAGCCCATCAGCTCACTACGGGCCATGAGCCCCGGAATGTCGGCCAGCGGAACCCACTCGATGTGAGCTGCCTCTTCCGAGTCCGTCGGCTCACCGACCTTCTCGGCCCCGTAGCCCACGAAAATCTCGTGAGGTGAGTCGACCATGCCCACCATGGGCTGATAGGTCACCACGTGCTCCAACGACTTCGGCCGCCACCCGGTCTCCTCGACGACCTCCCGCAGCGCCGCGTCCGCCGGCTCCTCGCCCTCGTCGACGATCCCGCCGGGCAGCTCCCAGCCGAACTGCCTTGGCACGAACCGGTAGCGCCACATCATGAGCACGCGATCCTGGTCGTCCAGGACGGCCGTAACTGCCACGTGGTGCAGTCTCACCACGTGGTGCTCGAACCGCTCCATCCCGGGTGGCTCCACGTCCCATAGCTGAAGCTTGACCCACCGGTTGTCGTACAAATCGCGCTCACCGTGGATGCGCCACGGCGCCAGCCCTTCTGGACGTTCGACGCTCACTGCGCCCGGCACTCGGTATGAACTCCGCCCTCGGACCTCCAGGGCCCCCTCGGCGACGAGGCGAGCGAGTACCTGCCGAAGTGCGGTTCGGCCGATGCCGAGTTCTTCGACCAATGCACGCTCTGAGGGGAGCTTGTCACCGGGGGCGTACTTGCTCGATGCGAGCCATGCACGAAGCGTCTCATAGACCTTAGTTGTCTTCGGTCCCATCCGCAGAGCACTCTCCATTCCGAAGTGGTGCGTACCAGAGTAGCGTGCGCTGGCTTTCGCGGCCTCCCTCTCGGTATATGAAATTTATGTAATTTATAGAAGGTTCAAAATTCTCTACCTTTTCACTCTGCCACGGATAGCCAGAACGGCGAATCCAAGAAGGATAGGCTCTGAGAGGCGAGACAACATCTCCAGGTAAGTTCCAGCAGTAGTTAGATCCTGCCCTGATGAACGAAATATTACGGAGTTTACGACGACTCTGAGACTTTTTTCAAAGCGCTCAGATGTGAGTCTTTCAAGTGGAGGCCCTTTAGGATTTACAGGGTCTGGTGTATTAGTCGTGAGTCGAACATGCACCCCTGTGATCTTCCCGCTAGACGTTTGCTTGGGATCGTCCATAGGGAGTCCCCATAGCATTAGCGAGAGCAGTGTGGTGCTCATGGCTGCAATCAGCCATATCGTTGCGCGAAGAGCCCTAAGCCCATAGCCCGATAGGGCCCAATAAGATGTTAGCAAATATCTCTCCGCGCGAGGAGTTGCTGTAGCGTGCCGACGCATCTCCATCTCGCCGTAATAGAAATCTGCCGCTCCAGGCTCGTTCTTGTTGTCTTCGTATGACTTCCTGAGAGCCCTGTAGACGGGTGCTAGTTGTGCTGGCCCATTCCTTCCAGTTCCCAACACTGCGAAATTCCAGCCGCGAATAGTGCTGGCCCTGCTAGCTCTCCAAGAATGCTCTTCCGCAAGTACATGCCTTGGAGTGAACCTGGTTGGGCGGCCTTTATGCCAGTAGAGGCCATCTGGCGCTGTGTCGAATCGACAGTCTCCTTCTAGGCGGACTTGATCTAGGTGCACTGTTCCTGCAAATAGGCACCTGGAGAGGTCCACATCAGAAAGTAGCAAGTGTGCGGCATCGACTCCTCTTATGGATTCGACTGCAACGCGTGATCCACTTGAGGATGATACGTCAGGCAGGCTTCTTCCGTCAGGAAGGCTAAAGTTGTCATGCTCGGTAAGTATGGTGAATGGAAACTCGAACACGGCACCTGAAAGGTTCACCTGCGCGTTCCTCAGCCTCAGGCTAGCTGTGGAGCCCCAACGTGTTCGTTGAGCTTCTACACGGTAAGTTGACGCCATTATCGTCACAGGGCTACTGAATTTCGCCCCAGAAAGCTTGATGGATCCTGCGCACATAAAAGGACCCAATGTGCTAGATGCTACAAATTCAGCCCCTACTAGGTGCAAGTTATGGCGGAACAGGGAACCCTCTAGGGAGACTTCGCCGCCGAACCGAGCTGACACAAAATAAGCCTCGTCGTTGAATATAGAGGAGAGGTCGACGTCGCCAGCGAAGTCGGCTGTATCGAAGTTGGCCCTCGATCGAAAGGTGACTGAGCGTAGAGTGGCGGTGTCCTCGAAGCGAGTTCGTGAAAAATCGGCGTGGCCGTCGAACTTGGCTAGTGTGTAATCGACTTTTCCGCCGAATAGGCAACTTGCGAAACTGGCATAGTGCTTGAATCGAGCACCAAAGAAGTGAGAGTCGGTCAGGAATTCGCATTCTGGGAAGTTGGCCAGCGTCTCGAATGTGGCACCCGAAAAATCAACTCTTTCCGTGAAAGTTGTGAGGGCGAACGTGACCGAGCCGTGAAACTTCACGCGATCGAATGATGTGTGGGTCAGGAATTTTGAGCTATAGAAAGTCGCGCCACCTTTGAACTCGACATTGTCGAACTCTGCGCCAGCTTCGAAGGTGGTGTACTTGAAGTCCGCATGCTCGGAAAATACGCTGCCCCTGAAGTCGGCCCGTCCTAAAAACTCTGCATGCGCGAACTGGGCCTCTCTTGTTTCTGGTTTTCCGTTAACGTTTCGAATGAAGCTAAGCATGACTCGCAAGCGGGCTTCAGTTATGCGGGTTCCGCGGTGGTCTAGGTCTGTACCCGGTCTGAGTGAGTGGCAATAACTGGCGAATTCATCGTCGTCAAGATGTTCTAGGCATGCGTTGACGGGGGATACGGCGCGCCCTGGGCAGGCGATGATTCCTGACGATGTTGAGCGGTCGTAACCGACACATTGCGGCCAATCAGGATCTGTCTGGATACTGTTCACATCGGACTTAGACATCCGGTGGCCCGTCGTGGTTGCGCTGATCCCTTGATGGCAGAGGCATGGCACCTCTCGCGAAGTGTCCAGCTGTCGCGCTACCGGGGAGTGCTAAGCGGCACACTCCTCTTCGCTGTGGGGGCCGCCGTGTCTCAGTTGCGGTCTCGATTCACACAAGACCCCGTGGCGTTCGTTGATGTCCGTGGGTGTCCATCACCACGCCTGGCCAGGGCACTCTGCGGTGACGCGGACACGCGTGGACGTGCGCGGACCAAGATCGGACAACTTGTAATGTGCGCCTCTGGCTCGGGATGCGTTATGGCGGATCATCCGTGTTCGGGCACTGCGTTTGATAGACGTACACCATGATCCCTGCGCCCCGCTCAGCTGAGCCGAGTACCCGGTTCGAGCACCTTGGTGACGCTGACCTGGTGATTGACGCGGTCTACGCCGGTGGGACCTTCGGGCACTCTGGCGATGACCCCATCAGCAAGCTGGTCCCCGGTACCGGCAACCAGGGAGGATTTCGCTACGCCGGGTCGCCGGCGCAGGGGACCGTCCGCTTGGCTGTGCTGTACACCAGTGGCGCTGCTGTGGACTGGCCGGACCACCTGGATGCGGAGACCGGTACCTTCACTTATTACGGCGACAACCGGACCCCGGGTAGGGGGCTTCACGAGACGCCGCGCAAGGGTAACGTGCTGCTGCGCGATGCCTTCGAGCTCTCACATGGCACCGCACAGCAACGGGCCAGCGGCGTGCCGCCGTTCTTGCTCTTCGAGAAGGTTGCGCCTGGCCGGAGTGTCCGTTTCCGCGGGTTGCTAGCGCCCGGGGGGCCGACTCTGGCGCCGGACGATGAACTCTCCGCCATCTGGCGGGCATCTGGCGCCCGCCGGTTCCAGAACTACCGCGCCCGCTTCACGGTGTTGGACGAAGCCAGTGTCCCGCGTACCTGGATCCGCCACCTGCTGGCGGGTGGAGATCCTCTCGGGGGCGACTGTCCGGAAGCCTGGCGGGCCTGGGTCGAAAGCCGTGTCTACAGGCCGCTGCTGGCCCCTGCTACGACGGTCATACGCTCGACAGCTCAGCAGCTGCCCAGCGATCCGGTCGGCGAAGCCATCCTGTCGGAAATTCGGGAGTACTTCCGCGGGCGCGAAACAGAGTTCGAGGCCTGTGCCGTGGCTATCTGGCGTCTGATTGCGCCGGCCACCGGGACGGTGGACGTGACACGCCCCAGCCGGGACGGTGGCCGCGATGCCGTCGGCTCGTACGTCCTCGGGCCGTCGGCAGCTCCCATCAGCATCGACTTCGCCCTGGAGGCCAAGTGCTATGGGCCGGGCAACAGCGTTGGGGTCAGAGAAGTCTCCCGGCTCATCTCCCGAATTCGACACCGGAACTTCGGAGTCCTCGTCACCACCTCGCACTTCAACCAGCAGGTCCAGAGCGAGGTACACGAAGACGGGCATCCGATCGCCCTGGTCTGCGGGCGTGACATCACAGACGCGCTCCGCCAGCACGGCAGGACCACTCCCGCGGCGGTGAAGGACTGGCTGCAACGGAGCTTCCCTCGGACTCAGGCGGGCTTGGAGCAGAGACTCGATCGAACCGCTGGGCAAGATCCTGCGCGTGGCAGATGATTGGCATATGCCTGTCGAGACCAGTGAAAACGACGAGACCCGAGCGCCTGACGGGACGCCGTGGTGGGACCTCACCATCCAGCCCGGAACAAAGGCGAAGCCCTTCGGCCAGGAGAAGCGCCTCGCCGCCTGGCTGTGGTTCAACAAGATCCTGGGTGACACGTTCACGATGCGGGAGCTGCGTGCTGCCCTGGGGCCGGATATCGCCGACAACGCAGAGCACCTCAACCGGCGCCTGCGAGAACTCCGCAAATGCGACTGGAGCATCCCCTCCCAGCGGACCGACAGCACCTTGGCTCAGGACGAATACCGGCTCAAGGCTAAGGGCGGACAGATCTGGCTTCCTGGTGAGAGGGACAAGTACAAGAAGTTCGCCCCCAGCGCCCGCATCCGCCGCCTGGTCATGGACCAGGACGGTTCGCGGTGCAGGATCTGCGGGCTGGGGCCCGACGATACGTACTACGAGGACGGGGAACGGGTCCGGCTCACCATCGGTCATCTGGTTCCGCAGGAGCGGCTGAAGTCTCGAGGAGCCCGGGACGATCTCAGCAACTGGCGCACTGAGTGCTCCCGCTGCAACGAGACTGTGCGTGATGAGGTCCCCGACCCGGAACAGCTCGACGAAGTCCTGGCTGGGCTCAAGCGGCTCACCGCCAAGGAAGCAGGACAGCTTCTCGAATGGATGCGGAAGGGCGAGCGACCGCGGTCCCGGGTCGACCAGGCATACGACCGCGCACGCCGACTGGCTACGCCAGACCGTGACCGAGTCATCGGAAATTTGGCCGAGCGCCTCGGCGAGAAGGGCTGACCACCAGGCCGTACGGGGCCGCAGCACGGTTGCAGCAGGACGCAGAGGCCTCGGACCAGTTCCGGGGCCTTCTCCGTGTAGAGAGCAGCGAGGCGTTACGGTTCGGCGCATGGGGATTCCAAGGTGGGCCGGTCGCGCGACGGCCGCAGTGGTCGTGGCCGGGGCCTTGATCATTCGGCGTGCGCTTCAGAATGCTGCGGCGCAGTCAGAGTCCGGCTCAGACTCCGGGTACGACTGGAACCAGAACGAGCCCAATTGGCACTGGCGTTGCGAGTGCGGCGCCAAATCTCGTGGCGGCGATATCAAGGCTGACACGGAGTACAACGCCCAGCGGCACCAGTGGCGCGCAGGTACGGGGCACCCGATGCCTGAGGTCTATCAGAAGCCCTTGTAGGTCGTCGCCGCTGGGAGCTGTCGACGGGCGACGCTGGAGGCTTGTTGCCGAAGGGGACGAAGGCGGCGCGGTCTCAGTTGCGGTCTCGCTTGCCACCCGTTCCGGGTCTGTCCGCTCATGTCCACCAGGGCTTGACAACCCTCGTGACCAGGCGCGGAGCCGACTCCACAGACGCTCGCGGACGCCCCCGGACCAAGATCGGACAACTCGTAATGCGTAGGTCTCGGGTTCGAATCCCGAAGGCGGCTCTTCTTCAAGCCCCGCGCAGACAGTGTCTGAGCGGGGCTTCCTCGTTCCGGTGCGCTCACGCCCCGTTCCGGACCAGTTCCCCGGCGGGCTCGCCGAAGCCCGCGTCCCGGGCCATCACCACCGCCGTCGCCCGGTCGTGCACCTCGAGCTTGGCGAAGATGCGCGAGACGTAGTTGCGGACGGTCTTCTCGGCCAGGAAGAGCCGGCGGGCGATCTGCCGGTTCCCCATCCCGCCGGCCAGGAGCTCCAGTATCTCCAGCTCGCGGCTGGTGAGCCCCGGGAACCCGGCGCCGTCGTGCAGGCCCTGCATGGCGGAGAAGTAGCGGCTCATGCGGGCCGCGACGCTGGGGCAGAAGGCGGCGCCGCCCCGGGCGACGACCTTCAGGGAGCGGAGCAGTTCGTCGGCCGAACCGAGGCGGGAGAGGTAGCCGTTGACACCCGCGCGGAGGGCCGAGACGATCATCTCGTCGTCGTCGTTCTGCGCCACCACGATCGTGTGCGGCCGGGACGCCTCGTCGGGGAAGGCGGAGGCGATGTGCCGGACGCGTGCGGAGACGGTTCTGCTGGAGGACGGTTCGCTGAGGACGACCACGTCGGGGTGGAGGGCGGTGCCGGCCAGGTCCGACAGACGTCGGAGGTCGTCCGAGTCGTCCGTGGCACGGCCGACAAGAGCGCACTCCTCATCCTGATCGACAATCGCTTCGAGCCCGGCGAGGGACACCGCGTTGTCGCTGACCACGAACAGGTTGACGGTCATCTCGTACATCCCCCAGAAATGCGTCGACGTGGTGCGGACGGCGCCGGAAGGTCCCCGGGGGCACACGCGACGAAGGGTCGGTCCGTAGGCGACCGACTCCGGGCGTGACGTGGTCAGTTGTGGTTTTCAGCGGCCCCCGTGGCCATGACCTGTCGGCGCAGGCATGGTGGTGCATCGAAAGCGCGCAAGGCGCTCGTGGTGCCGAGTATGTGGACGCGTCCGGAGAGAACGCAAGGTCGCCAACGCACCCGTGTCGTCCGAGGGGTGAGTATCGGCCGGATCCCGCCGAACCACCGCGATTCCGGCGTCGGTGGTGGTGGGGGCGGCTCCGGGCGCGCGACCCGCAGGACCGCGCGCCCGTGTGGGCCGTGGTGCGGGGCGGACGACACTGTCCGAAACGGTCACCGCCCGGCGCGACACGCGGACGTCCGGCCCTGCGCCCGTTGGACGGGCCGTGGAGCGAGCGCTTACGTTCGACGGCATGGGTGAGGGGCCCCGGAGGCGTGCGATCGTGCTGGACGCGGCGGCGGCCTGCGCGTTCACGCTCCTGCCGCAGGTGTCGCTGCTGCGGCCGGCCGTCGACGGCGGGACGGGCGGCGGCCTCCTGTGGACGCTGTCCCTGGCCGCCGGACTCCCGCTCGCCGTAAGGCGGTTGTGGCCCGTCCCGGTCTTCGTCCTCGTCCTGGCCGCCGCCTGCGGGGCGCTGGCCGCCGGCCTCGGACCCGCCTCGTTCCTGGCCGCCGCCTACGCCGTCCACACGGTGGCCACCACCCGGCGGCGCGACCCCGGGGTGTCGGCCGTCGCCGTCGCCGGGCTGTGCGCGGCGGTCGCCGCCCTCCTCACGCTGTCGGGCGGGCAGTCCTACCAGGGCGGCAGCACCGCCGTGCAGGCCGTGTTCGGCCTCCTCGTGCTCGGCGCGACCTGGGCGGCCGGCTCGGCGGTCAGGGAACGCAGACGCAGTACCCGGCGCGCCATCGAGCACGCCGCCGAGCAGGCGAAGACCGAGGAGCGCCTGCGCATCGCCCGCGACATCCACGACGTCGTCACCCACAGCGTGGGACTCATCGCCGTCAAGGCCGGCATCGCCAACCACGTGGTGGCCACCCGCCCCGAGGAGGCCAAGGAGGCCCTGGCGGTCATCGAGGACGTCAGCCGCCGGGCGCTGCGCGACATGCGCGCCACCCTGACCGTGCTGCGCGGTGAGGACCGGAGCGAGGCCGGGGACCTGCGGCCCGCCCGCGGCCTCGCGGACCTGCCCGCGCTGCTCGAGACCGCCGAGGCGGCAGGCGTCCGCGTCGAACTGCGCACCCGCTACGACCAGGAACCGCCCGAGGGTGTCGCGCTGGCGGCGTTCCGCATCGTCCAGGAGTCCCTCACCAACGTGCTCAAGCACGCCGCGCCGACCGGCTGCCGGGTGGACGTCACGGCGCGGCAGGGCGTGCTGACGGTGGACGTGACCGACGACGGCCCCGGCCCCGGACGCCGGACCACGGTGCCCGGCGGCGGGATGGGGCTGGTCGGCATGAAGGAGCGGGCCGCCGCGCACGGCGGCACCCTCGCCGCCGGCCCCCGGCCCGGCGGCGGCTTCCGGGTGACGGCCACCCTGCCGTTCTAGGACCTGACGGACGCCGGCTCATCCTCGGGTATGAGGGGCGCCCGCGCGGCACCGCGCCGGGTTCCCGACCGCGGACCGATGCGGTCGCGGGGTGCGCGCCGCGAGACTCGACACGTGATGCTTGCCGAGAGACTGACCAAGCGGTACGGGCCCGCCACCGTCGTCGACGACCTGTCCTTCACGGTGCGACCAGGTGTCGTCACCGGCTTCCTCGGGCCCAACGGCGCCGGGAAGTCCACGACGATGCGGATGATGCTCGGCCTGACCCGTCCCGACGGCGGCACGGCCACCGTCGGCGGACGCGCCTACCGCGACCTGACCTACCCGCTCCGGCACGTCGGCGCGCTCCTGGAGACGTCGGCCCCGCACCGTGGCATGACCGCCGTCGGCCATCTGTCGTGGCTGGCGCGCAGCAACCGCGTTCCCCGCCGGCGGGTGGACGAGGTGCTCGACGCGGTCGGTCTCACGGAAGCCGCCCGTAAACGGGTCGGCACCTTCTCCCTGGGCATGGGACAGCGCCTCGGCCTGGCGGCTGCCCTCCTCGGCGACCCCCCGGTCCTGGTGCTCGACGAGCCGGTCAACGGGCTCGACGCCGAGGGCATCCGGTGGCTGCGCGAACTGCTGCGCGCCAAGGCAGCCGAGGGCCGCACCATCCTCGTCTCCAGCCATCTGATGGCGGAGATGGCACAGGTCGCCGACGAGCTGATCGTGATCAGCCGGGGCCGGCTCCTCGCCGAGACCAGCGTGTCGGAGTTCCTCGGACGCCACGGCCGGACGTTCGTACGGGTCCGGACCTCCGAACCGCTGCGGGCCGCGCAGGAGTTCCAGGCGAAGGGCGCCACCTCGGTGCGGCGGGCCGCGGACGGCGGCCTGGAGGTGGACGGCCTGCCGGCGGGCGAGGTGAACCGCATCGCCGCGGCGGCCGGTGTCCCCGTCGAGGAACTGAGCACCCACACCGGCTCGCTGGAGGAGACCTTCCTCAAGCTCGTCGACGACGGAGGAGATCCCACGCATGTCTGAGACCCTCGCGGCCGCGCGGGCGGAGTTCACCAAGATGCGGGCGGTGCGCGCCACGTCCGTCGCACTGCTGCTGTTCGTCGCCGTCAGCGTGTTCATCGCCGCACTGGGCGGCTGGTCCGCCAAGGGCGCGATCGAGTCCGGCAATCCCGGGCTGCGCTCCGACTTCACGCCCGAGCAGGCCGGCCTGGACGGCATCCTCTACGGCCAGCTCGCCCTGATCGTGTTCGGGGTGCTGATGATGTCCGGCGAGTACACCTCGGGCATGATGCGGGTCTCGCTGCTCGCGGTGCCCCGGCGGGGCCGGCTCTACCTGGCCAAGACGGCCGTCACCGCCGTCGCGGCCCTGGCCGTCGCCCTTCCGGTCACGGTCGTGTCGTACCTGGTCAGCCAACTCGCCCTGGGCCCCCACGGGTCGACGCTCGACGCGGACGGCGTCCCGCGCGCCCTGGCCGGCGCGGTCGTCTACCTGACCCTCATGAGCCTGCTCGCCGTAGGGGTGGCGGCCGCCGCCCGCAGTGCCGTCCTCCCGCTGGCCGTGCTGCTGCCGCTGGTGCTGGTCGGCTCGCAGATCCTGTCCGTCATCGGGGCGACCAAGGAGGTGGCGCGCTGGTTCCCCGACCGGGCCGGCGCCCAGATGCTCACCGTCGACTCCGGCGACGCCCTCACCGGCCTCGTCGTGCTGCTCGCGTGGACCGCGGCCGCCCTGACGGCCGGCTGGCTCCGGCACCGTTCGTGGGACGGGTGACGGGACGCGCCTGAGGCATGTGCCCCATGCGCGTGGGACATGGCCCCTCGTAGGTTCCCGGACAGGTCACGGGGCCGAAAAGGTCGGCCCGGGCCGTTCGACCCACGGGAGGAACCATGACCGCGATCTACGAGCCGCCCGCCCTGCAGGAGATCGGCGACTTCGACGAGCTCACCAAGTGCCTCGGCATCGGGAGCTGCAACGACTTCGCCGGCTGCGGTTACGCCGTCGTCTGCTTCTGGTGATCGCACCGGTGCCGGTGTGCCCCTCGTGGCACACCGGCACCGCCCGGGGGAGTGAGGCGACATGGAATTCACAGTGCTTCCGGACTGTCCCGCCGGCGCCGCGCTGGCGGACCGGGTGGCGGCGCCGAAGCGGATCGACCACGCGTCGGGACGGCCCTGGATCGTGGGGGACTGGCCCGAGGGCGGGACGACGGTGACCGAGGCCGGCACCCGCCGCCTGGCGGTGTTCGGACACACCCGGCCCGACGACGCGGGAACGGCCTCCGCGCTCGGCCGGATGCGCTCGCTGCACGACGTCGACCGGGTCGCGTCCCGGCTGCCCGGGGTCTTCCACCTCGCGGCCTCCCTGGACGGCGCGGTCCGCCTCCAGGGCTCCGTGGCCGGCGTACGGCAGGTCTTCACCGCCCGGGTCGACGGGGTGACGGTCGCCGCGAGCGCCGTGGACCCGCTGCTGCGCCTCACCGGCGCGGGACTCGACGAGACCCTGCTGGCCGCACGGCTGCTGGCGCCCGGCGGGGCGCCCTGGCCGCTCTCGCCGCGCCCGGTCCGCCGCGGCGTGGACGCGCTGCCCACCGGCCACTGGCTGGAGCTCGGCGCCGACGGCCGGGCCCGCAGCGTCCGGTGGTGGGAACTGCCCGAGGCGACCCTCTCGCTGGAGGAGGGTGCCGGGGCCGTCCGTTCCGCGCTCACCGACGCCCTCGCGACCCGTGTGGACCCGCACCGCACGGTCAGCGCGGACCTCTCCGGCGGACTCGACTCGACCACCCTGTGCTTCCTCGCCGACGCGGCCGGCGCCGACCTGGTCACCTACCACGTCATGCCGCTCGACGAGGCCAACGAGGACACCGCATGGGCCCGCAAGGCCGCCGCGCATCTGCCGCACGCCCGCCACCACATGCTCGCCGCGGACCGCGCCGCCAACCTGTTCGACATCGGCTACACCGCCGACACCGTCAACGCGGCCCCCGAGGGCCCCTCGACGTGGGCCTCCGGACTCGCGCACATCCGGGACCTCGCCGGGCGGGCCACCGCCGAGGGGGCGGCCCTGCACCTGTCCGGGTTCGGCGGGGACGAACTCTTCGGCCGGATGCCCGCCTGCGCCTGGTCCCTCGCCCGCCTCCGCCCGGCCGACGGCCTGCGGCTGGTGAACCGCTACCGGCTGGCCAACCGCTGGCCCTGGCGCAGCACCCTGCGGCAGCTCGCGGACCGTTCGACGTTCGCGCAGAACCTGACCGAGGTCGCCGGGCGGATCACCGCCCCGCCCCCGCCGGTCAACGAGCCCGACTTCGGCTGGGTGTTCGCGCCGCGCATGCCCGCCTGGGCCACCCCGGACGCGGTGGCCGCCGTGCGGGACCTGCTGACCACGGCAGCCGAACGGACCCCGGAACCGCTGGACGCCGACCGGGCCCGGCACCAGGCGCTGTCCTCCATCGTGTTCGAGGGGAACACCGTCCGGCAGGTCAACACCGCCGTCGCCGGCACCGGCCTGGTCTGGGAGGCGCCGTTCCTCGACGACCGGGTTCTCGAGGCGGCCTTCGCCACCCGGATCGACGAGCGGCTGGCCGCCGGACGGTTCAAGCCGCTGCTGACCACCGCCGTGCGGGGCCTCGTGCCCGACGACTTCCTCGCCCGTCGCGACAAGGGAGAGTTCAGCGCCGAGACGTTCCGGGGCATCGAACGCAACCGGGACCGGATCCTGGACCTCTGCGAGGACTCGCTCCTGGCCCGGCTCGGCCTCGTCGACCCGCACGCCTTCCGGTCCGCGGTGCTCAACCCCGGGCCGATGTCCCATCACCTCCAGCCGATCCAGACCACGGTGGCGTGCGAGAGCTGGCTGCGGGCGCACCCCCAGGACACCGGAGAGAACCGATGAAACTGAGTCTTGCCCGCGACGTCACCCTCACGCCCGTCGATTCCGGGGCGGTCCTGCTCGACGGCCGCCGCGGCCGCTACTACCAGCTGAACGCCTCCGGCTCCGCGATCCTGCACAAGCTGCTCGACGGCGACACTCCCGCCGCGGCCGCCGCGAGCCTGTCGGAGTCCGCCCCCGTCAGCGAGGAGCGGGTGCACCAGGACGTGCTGGCCCTGGTCCGCTCGCTGAGCGAGGCCGACCTCGTGGAGGTGACACAGTGACCACGCCCGCCGTCGCCGAACAGGCCACGCGCCTCCCGCTGCACCGGCAGATCGCCCCCAGATGCGCGGCCGGCGCCGCCCGTCTGCTGGTCAGGCTGCCCCCGGCCCGGCTGCACCGGGTGCTGCGCGTCCTGAGCAAGGGTTCCCGGCCCGCCGGATACGCCCAGGTGGCGCGGGCCCGGCGGTCCGTCGTCTCGGTCAGCACCCGCTGCGCGGGCCTCGGCTGCCTCCAGCGGTCCGTCGCCACCGTGCTGCTGCTCCGCGTCCGGGGCAGGTGGGCCGACTGGTGCACCGGCTTCCGGGTGCAGCCCTTCGCCGCGCACGCCTGGGTCGAGGCCGGCGGCCGCCCGGTCGACGAGCCCGGAGAGGTCGGCGTGTTCCGCACCGTGCTGGCCGTGCGCCGCACCGGAGGCGGCTCATGACGGCGATCCGGGCCGAGGGCCTCTACGCGTACTACGGCACCACGCCGGCCGTGAACGGCCTCCACCTGAACGTCCCCGAGGGGGCCACCTTCGGGTTCCTGGGGCCGAACGGCGCCGGCAAGACCACCACCATCAGCATGCTCACCACGCTGCTCAGGCCCACGGCGGGCCGCGCGGAGGTGGCCGGGTTCGACGTCACCACGCACGCCGCCGAGGTGCGGCGCAGGATCGGCATCGTCTTCCAGGAGTCGACGCTCGACCTGGAACTCACGGCGACCGAGAACCTGCGATTCCAGGCCGACCTGTGCGGTCTGGGCCGGGCCGAGGCGCGCGCCGCGGTGGCCGCGATGCTCGACATGATGGAGCTGACGGGACGCGACAGGACCCCCGTGCGGCACTTCTCCACCGGCCTGCGCCGACGCCTGGAGATCGCCCGCGGCCTGCTCGGCTCCCCGCGCGTGCTCTTCCTCGACGAGCCGACCACCGGCCTCGACACGCAGACCCGTGCGGCCGTCTGGCACCACCTGGACCGGCTCCGCGAGGAGCAGGGCATCACGGTCTTCTTCACCACGCACCAGCTGGAGGAGGCCGAGCACTGCGACCGCATCGCGATCTTCGACCGCGGCAAGCTGGTCACGGAGGGCTCACCCGCGGAGCTGAAGTCCGTCATCGGGGCCGACGTCGTCGACCTGCGCACCGATGACGACCGGCTGGCCGTGGACCTGCTGTCCGACCGCTTCGGCCTGACGGCCGAGAACACCCCCGGCGGACTGCGGCTGAGGGTGCAGGACGGCGCCTCCATGGTGCCCCGCCTGTGCACCGGGCTGGGCCTGGGCGTGCGGTCGGTGACCGTCACCCCGCCCTCGCTCGACGACGTCTACCTGCACCACACCGGGACCGCGATCAGGGACAGCGGGTCCGACGCCCGCTCGCTCGACAGCCTCGGGGAGGGACTGCGATGACCCGGACCGACATCCCGCCGAGCGTCACCGTGACGAAACCGGCCCCGCCCTCGTCCGAGGGGCGGACCTGGCACACCGTACGGCCCTACGCGCTGCTGTGGCGGCGTGAGATGACCCGGCTGCGGCACAATCCGCTGCGCCTCGTCATGGGTCTGGTCACCCCGCTGCTGTTCCTCGTCGTGCTGGGCACGGGGCTGGAAGCGGCGTCGTCCACGCTCGGCAAGGCCCAGCTGAACGACTACCGGGCCTACCTGTTCCCGGGCGCGCTCGTGATGTCCGTGCAGGCCCCGGCCATCGCCGTGGGCATCTCGCTCGTCTGGGACCGCCGGCTCGGCATGCTGCGCCAGATGCTCGTCTCCCCGTTCCCTCGGTCGAGCATCGTCCTCGGCCTCGCGCTCGGCGGAGCCACCACGGGCGCCGTCTACGGCCTCGCCCTGCTCGCGGTCGGAGGCATCGCGGGCGTCCGGTACACGCCGATGCTGCTGGTCGTCCTCGTCGAACTGCTCCTGGTCTCCCTGCTCTTCACCTCGTTCGGCCTTCTCGCCGCGGTCACCATCCGGCAGGTCGACACCTTCCAGATCGTGGTGAACCTCAGCCTCATGCCGCTGATGTTCTTCTCCGGCGCGATGTTCCCGCCCAACGGGCTGCCGGGCTGGCTCGACACCGTCGTCAAGCTGAACCCGCTGACCTACGGCGTCGACGCCGTGCGCCGGACACTGCCCGGCCCCGACGTCCTCACCTCGGAGCAGACCCGGCTGATGCTCGGCGACTGGAACCCGCCCGTGTACGCGGAACTCGGCGTGCTGGCCGCCCTCACCGCCGCCGTACTGGGCCTCGCCACCTACCGGTTCTCCCGGGCGCAGTGAAAGGGGGCCGGCCGTGACGTTCGTGCGGACATGGGCGGGCACCGCGGCCAGGATCGTCCTCGCGGCGGTCCTGGGCTACGCCGGCTGGGTGAAGGTCCAGGACCTCACGGGGGCCGGCCGTACCGTCGCCCTCTACCAGCTCGTCCCCGAGGAAAGCGCACAACTCGTCGGCGCCGCCGTGGCGTTCGTCGAGCTGGCGCTTGCCCTGCTGCTTCTCGCCGGGCTCGCCACCCGCGCCGTGGCGGCCGTCACCGCCCTGCTGATGGTCACGTACATCGCGGCCATCGCCTCGGTGTGGGCGCGCGGGATGTCCATCGACTGCGGCTGCTTCAGCAGCGGCGGCACCCTCACCGGCGGCGCGGAACGGGGCTACGTCGTCGACATCGCGCGCGACCTCGCCTTCCTCGGCGCCGCCGCGTTCCTGATCACCCGCCCGCGGACCCGTTACGCCCTGGACCGCTGGGTCCTGGAAACGAAGGAGCGATAGACATGCAGCCGTCGACGGACGCCCAGGTCCGGGAAATGGTCCACCGGCGCCGGCGACGCCGCCGCACTGTGCTGGTGTCGCTCGCGGCGGTGGTCACGGTGCTCGGCGCCGCGCTCGTCGGCGCCGGCCTGGTCCGGGCCACCGACACCGAGCCCGGCGATGCGCCCGAGGAGGTGCCCGCCGGTGTGGCCGCCGACCGGGCCGGACTCGTCACGTCCGAGGGTCCGGTCCGTGTCGACCTCTACCTCGACTACCTCTGCCCCGAGTGCCGCATCACCGAGAAGGCCCTCGCGCCCGAACTGAGGGAGATGCAGGAACGCGGAGAGGTGCGCGTCGTCCACCACCCGGTCGCCTTCCTCGACGACCGCAGCGCCCCCGCCGGCTACTCCACCCGGGCCGCGTCCGCCGCCGCCTGCGCCGCTGACCGGAACAAGTTCGAGCCCTACACGGCGGCGCTCTTCGACGAGCAGCCGCCGGAGCAGGGCCCCGGCCTCGACACCGACCGCCTGGTCGCCCTCGGCCGGGACGTCGGCATCACCGGCGCGTCCTTCGAGCGGTGCGTCCGCGACGGCACGTACCGGCCCTGGGTGACGTACGTGTCCGACGTCGCCGCCTCCCGCGGGGTGGCCCTCACCCCGACCGTGAAGGTGGCCGGCAAGCGCGTGGACCTCTCCGGACCCGACCGGGCGAAGGCGTTCGTGCGAGCGGTGGAGGAGAGCCGTTCATGAGCCGCCTCACCGTGGCGCTGACCGGGGACTGCATGATGACGCGGGGCGCGCCCGTCACCTCCGACCCCGCCGCCGGCCGACTGGGCGAGGTGCTGCACACGGCCGACTTCGCCTTCACCAACCTGGAGGTCGCGCCCGCCACCGGACGCGGCCACCCCGTACCCGACGCGGCCAGCGGAGGCGGCCTGATCGCGGATCCCGCCGTCCTCGACGACGTGACGGCGATGGGCTTCTCCGCCCTGAGCTGCGCCAACAACCATGCCCTCGACCTGGGCACGGAGGGCGTCCTCGGCACGGTGGACCTGCTGCGCGCCAAGGGGGTGCCGTTCGCGGGGATCGGCGCCGACCTCACCGCGGCCCGGCGCCCGGTCTACGTGGACCGGCCGGCCGGCAGCCTGGCGCTGATCGCGTGCACCGCCACCTTCCGGGACGGGCAGGAGGCGGCCGCCCCGTCCCCCGACCTGCCGGGCCGGCCGGGACTCAGCCCGCTGCGGCACGGCGTGACGCTCCGGGTGACGGCCGCGCAGCTGGAGGCGCTGCGGGAGATCGACGGCGCCACCGGGCTGCGGTCCCGGCGGGCCGAGGCGCGCACCCTGCTCGGGTTCGACCCCGCCATGCCCGGACCGGGCCGGCTCGCGCTGTTCGGCACCCGGTTCGAGACCGCGGACACCCCGGGCCTGACCACCGCCTGCGACCCCCGGGACGTCCACGACATCACCCGCTGGGTGGCCGAGGCGCGCCGCCGCGCGGACCTGGTCCTGGTCAGCGTCCACTCCCACGAACCCGGCCCGACGCCCGAGACCCCCGCCGAGTTCCTGCGGGACTTCGCCCGTGCGGTGATCGACGCCGGCGCCGACGCCGTGGTCGGGCACGGCCCGCACATGCTGCGCGGTGTGGAGCTCCACCGGGGCCGGCCCGTCTTCCACAGCCTGGGGAACATCGTCAGCCAGATCGAACTGGCCGACCGCATCCCCGCCGAGGACTACGCGCGGGCCGGCACGGACGAGTCCCTGACCCCCGGCGGGTACTTCGAGCGGATCACCGCCCACGGCCGGCGGATGTTCGCCCCGCACCGCCGGTACTGGCAGTCGCTCGTGCCGGTGCTCACCTTCGACGACGGGGTCTTCACCGGCGCCCGGCTGCACCCGGTTGACCTGGGCTTCGGGCAGCCCGTGCACCGGCGGGGACGGCCCCGGCTGGCCGGTCCGGTCGACGCCAAGGAGATCCTCACCGACTTCGCGCGGCTCGCGGAGCCCCACGGCGTCACCGTCACCGTCGGCGACGACGGGACGGGGGAACTGGTGGCGGCGGAAACCTGACGGCGGCCGCCGGCCCGGCCGATAAGGTGCGGGGGATACAGGCTGACGAGGCGTCGGACCGCCGGACACGGCGGCGACCCGAGGTACGAGGGATGCGGCATGGCCGAGGCGGTCCGGGTCCTGATCGCGGACGACCAGGCGCTGCTGCGCGGGAGCTTCCGGGTCCTCGTCGACTCGACTCCCGGCATGGAGACGGTGGGGGAGGCGGGGGACGGCGCCGAGGCCGTCGCGCTCGCCCGCGAACTGACGCCGGACGTGGTCCTGATGGACCTGCGGATGCCCGTCATGGACGGAATCGCCGCCACCCGCGAGATCTGCTCGGACGCGTCCATGGCGGGCGTGCGGGTGCTGGCCCTCACGATGTTCGACATGGACGAGTACGTCTACCCGGCCCTCCAGGCGGGCGCGAGCGGCTTCATGCTGAAGGACGCCTCGCCGGACGACCTCGTCGCGGGCATCCGTGTCATCGCCACCGGCGAGGGCGTGCTGGCCCCCTCGGTCACGCGTCGCGTCATCGCGAACTTCTCCCACCGGGACACGGCCGCCCGGCCGGCCCCCCGGCTCGTCGGGCTCACCCGGCGCGAACAGGAGGTGCTCGTGCTGATCGCCAAGGGCCTGTCGAACGCGGAGATCGCCGACCGGCTGGTGATCAGCCTGCCCACCGTGAAGACCCACGTGAGCAGCCTGCTCTCGAAGCTGAACGCCCGCGACCGCGCCCAGCTGGTCATCGTCGCCTACGAGAGCGGCATCGCGGAGCGCGGGATGCCGCCGGCCTGACCCGGGTGGCGACGGGTCACGGCAGAGAAGATCGTCGTAGGGACGCGTCCGTCGCTCGTCCGGCCGGGCCGCGTTCCGCGCGGAGGAGCGCGCGGGCCGCCCGGAGGACGTCCTCGTCCTCTCCCGCACCGCAGGCGACGAGCACGCGGAGCAGTCGGGTCCCCCACACGTCCGGGTCCGTGGCGTGGGCGTCGAGGACACGGACGCCGTAGGTTCCTCCCGTGCCGTCGGGGGCGGTCAGGCGTCGGCGGACCGCCTGCCTCAGCGCGTCGTGCAGGTCGTGGACGGTTCCGCGGGCCGTGCCCGTCAGTCCGGCCGCCGCTCCGGTGGTCAGCGCGGTGGCCACCAGTTCCGCTCCGGTCACCATGGGTCCCTTCGGATGTGCGGGTTGTGCGCGTTCGCACCGGTCACTGTGTCCGCAGGTGCTGCAATGCTGATGAACTGGCGATGAAGTGCGGGAGCGGAGGCTCGGGTTGGGCGGGGAATCTCAGCGGCTGCGTATCGAGGTGCTCGGCCCGTTGCGGGCGTGGCGGGACGGAGGCCCTCTGGCGCTGGGGCCCGTCAGACGGCAGACCGTGCTGGCCGCCCTGCTGCTCCGGGACGGCGCGGTGGTGAGCCACGAGCAACTGCTCGACGGCGTCTGGGGAGCCGACCCGCCCGCGTCCGGCACCAAGGTGCTGGCCAGTCACGTCAATCAGCTGCGCAGGACGCTCGACCGGGCGGGGACCCGTCATACGGAGTCGGTGATCCGCAGCGGGAAGGGGTGGTACCGCTTCGTCCTGGACGACGTCCGCCTCGATCTCGCGGACCTCGCCGAGCTGGGCGACCGCGGGCTGCGGACGAAGGCGTCCGGTGATCTCGGGGGCGCCGCCGAGCAGTTGACCGAGGCCCTCGCGCTGTTCCAGGGCGAACCGCTGGCCCAGCTCTCCGGGCCGTTCGCCGCGGCCGAGCGGGAGCGCCTCTCGGAGCGGCGGCGGACCCTGCGGCTGGCCCGGCTCTCCTGTCTGGTCGACCTCGGGCGGTACGGCGACGCCCTGGACGACCTGGCCCCTCTTCCCGAGGCCGACCCGTACGACGAGTCGGTGCTGGCGCTGCGCATGCGCGCCCTCTACGGCTGCGAACGCCAGGCGGAGGCCCTCCACGCCTACGAGGACATGCGCCGGCGCCTCGCCGACGAGCTGGGCGTCGACCCCGGTGAGGAACTGCGCCGGATCCACGAGGCCGTGCTGCGTCAGGACGACGCCGCGCTCCTCGGGGCCACGGAGCGCCAGGTCGTCACCGTGCAGCCGCCTGCCCGCCGGCACCTCGTCAACCAACTGCCGGGCGACACCGGGCAACTGGTCGGGAGGGAGGACGAGCTGTCCGTCCTGACCGCCCCGGGCCCCGACGACGCGGTCTCCGTCGTCGCCGTGGACGGTCCCGCCGGGGTCGGCAAGACGGCCCTCGTCGTGCGGGCGGCCCACCGCATCCGCGACCGCTACCCCGACGGGTGCCTCTTCGTGGACCTGCACGCCCACAGCCGCGAACGCGGCAGGCCCGCACCGGAAAGCGTGCTGCGCCGGCTGCTGCGCGCCCTCGGGGCGGACGGCAGCGAGGTGCCGGACGACCTCGACGACCTCATGACCGCCTGGCGGACCGTCACCAGCCCGCTGCGACTGCTGCTCGTCCTCGACGACGCCGCCGGCACCCGTCAGATCCGCCCGCTGCTCCCCGCGGGGCCCGGCAGCAGGGTGATCGTCACCGGCCGGCAGCGGCTCGCGGGCCTGGACGCCGACCGCCGGGCCACCCTGGAGACTCTCGGCCCCGGCGAGGCGGCCTCGCTGCTGCGGCAGATCGTCGGCCGGGAGCGCACGGACCGGGAACCCGAGGCGACAAGGGACCTGGTCCGGCTGTGCGCCGGACTGCCGCTGGCGCTGCGCATCGTGGGTTCGCGCCTGCAGACCCGGCCCGCCTGGACGCTGGCGTACCTGGTGGAGCGGATGGCGGACGACGAGGGGCGTCTGGGCGAACTCAGCACGGGTGACCGCAGCGTGGAGGCCGCCTTCCGGCTGTCGTACGACCAGCTGCCGCCGGAGCAGCGGCGGGGTTTCAGGACGCTGGGGCTGGCGCCGACGGTGGAGTTCGACGTGCGCACCCCCGCGGCCATGCTCCGCCGGCCCGCCCGTGACGCCGAGCGGATCCTGGAGAGCCTGGTCGACACCAGCCTGTTGCAGCAGCCGCGGCCGGGCCGTTACCGGATGCACGACCTGGTGCGGGTCCACGCGCGCCGGCTGGCCGAGGCCGCGCACGCCGAGGCAGGACCGGCGCGGGAGGCGGCGCTGCGCCTCTACCTGGACGCGGCCCGCGTGGCCAGCGACTGGGGCGCCGGCGGCTATCCCACCGGTCCCGGGCGGTCAGGGGCGTCGTTCTCCGGCTGGCGGGAGGCCGCGGTGTGGCTGGACGAGGCCGGCGGGGAACTGGTGGACGTCGTCGGCCACGCGGTGGCGTCCGGCGAGGTGGACCACGCCTGCTGGATCGCCGAGGCCCTGACGGACCACTTCGTCGGCCGTGGCCGCCTGCACGAGTGCCAGGCGGCCCTCGAGACCGCGCTGCCGTACGTCGACGCCGCGGCGGACCGGCGCATGGCGCCCGCCCTGCACAACTGCCTCGGCTACACGCTCACCCACCGGGCGCGCTTCCCCGACGCCTGCCGTCATCTGCGGACCGCGCTGGACCTGAGCCGTGAGCGCGGGGAGCGGCACGAGGAAGGGCGGGCCCTCGTCGGGCTGGGGGCGATGACCGGGCTGGGGGCCGCCGGACCGGACGCCGACGAGGTCGAGGAGGGGGTGTCCGTGCTCGTCGCGGGGAGGGAGCTCGCCGAGGGGTACGACGACCACTGGCTCGTCGCGATGGCCTCCTTCGCCCTCGGGTTCGTCCGCCACCGCCAGGGCCGGGACGAGGAGGCGCTGGCCTGCTTCCGTGATGCCCACACCCGCGGCCGGGCCATCGGACGGCCGCGTGCCCTGAGCAGGGCGCTGACCTCCAATCTCGATCTGCACCTCTATCTCGACCCGTCGGCGGCCAGGGTTCTGTTCCGTCGGGTGGCCGACCTGATCCGGCGGACCGGCGACGTCCTGCTCCACACCCTCACGCTGGCCAGGCTCGGCACGGCGGAGCACAAGGCGGGGAACCTGGACGCGGCGGCCGAGGTGTTCCGCCGTGCCCTTGCCCAGCACGGGACGCCGGGCCCGCTCGACGATCCCGACCACGACCGGCGGGAGATGGACCTGCGCTGCCGGCTGGGCCGCACCTACCGGGCGGCGGGGCGGCCCGCCGAGGCCCGGGAGCAGTTCCGCGTCGCCCTGGCCGTGCCGGGCGCCGACAGGTACCCGAAGGAGCACAAGCAGGCGGTCGAAGGGCTCGCCGCCACGGAGGTGCCGTCGCGGGCCGGCTGACGGGTACGGCGGCCGAAAAGAACGAGGCCCCGGTCGTTCACCTCTGGCGACCGGGTCCTCGTGAAGCGGATCGGCCGGCGGCGACACTCCCCCGAGTTGCGCGTGACGCGCGCACCCCCGGGCCGGATCCGATGTAGTGATCACATCAAACCTTGCCAACGGATGGCTAACATGAGGCCAATGGATTCCCCATGGGTCACCCGGAAGGCAGGGGTGGGGCGTGACACGGCGCGGCCTGCGCTTCGGACTGCTGGGGACGCCTGTCCTCTACGGCGGTGAGCCGCCCCCCGGCGAGCCCTCCTCCGACGGGGCGGGTCCCGGTGACGCGGTACCCCCTCACGCCCCCTGCACACGCGGCGGCGCCCCCGTCCTCCCCGTCACCAGCCCCAAACTCCGCACCCTCCTCGCCGCCCTGCTGCTCGACGCCGGACGGGTCGTCTCCGTCGAAGTGCTGAAGGACGCCCTGTGGGGCGGGGGGCCGCCCGTCTCCGCGCTGCCCTCGCTGCACAACCACGTCGCCCGGCTGCGCCGCCTCCTCGACGAGCCCGGCCGGCTCCTCACCGTGCCTACGGGGTACGTCCTCCGCGTCGACGACGGCGAACTCGACGTGTGGGTCTTCGACGCCCACGTCTCGGCCGCCCGTGCCGCCCGCGCCGAGGGCGACTGGGAGCGGGTGCGCGGCGAGTGCCGGGCCGCGCTCGGGCTGTGGCGGGGGAGCCCGCTGGGCGGGCTGGCCCCCGAGGTGGGCGGGTACGCCCTCGTGCGCCGCCTGGAGGAGGCGCGGCTGCTGCTCCACGAGTGGCGCTACGACGCCGAACTCGCCCTGGGCGACGACGGCCTGGCCGACCTCGTGCCCGAGCTGTCAGCCCTGGCCGCCGAGCATCCGCTGCGGGAGGCCTACCACCGTCAGCTCATGCTCGCCCTGCACCGCACCGGCCGTCAGGCCGAGGCCCTCGTCGTCCACCGTGATCTGCGCGCCCGCCTCGCCGACGAACTCGGTGTGGAGCCGGGGAAGCCCGTGCGTGAGGCGCACGTCGAGGTGCTGCGGGGGAGCGGTACGCGGGACGGCGCGTCCAGATGGGTGCGGCCCGCGCAACTGCCGCCCGCGCCCGCCCATTTCGTCGGGCGGGCGGATGTCCGGGAGGGAATCGCCCGGGCGCTCTCCGGGACGGTCGGGGGCGGGGTTGCTGTGGTCAGCGGCACGGCCGGCGTCGGGAAGAGCGCCCTCGCTCTCCGGGTCGCGCATACCCTGGAGGAACGTTTCAGCGGCGGCCAGCTCCACCTCAACCTGCGTGCCACGGAACCCGGTTCGGCGCCGCTGACAGTCGAGGAGGCCCTCGCCTCGCTCCTCCGCGATCTCGGCGTCCGCTCCGGCGACGTCCCCGGGCATCCCGACGCCGCCTCCGCGTTGCTGCGGTCCCTGCTCGCCCCCACCCGTACCTTGCTCGTGCTGGACGACGCCGCGAGCGCCGCCCAGGTGCGGCCACTGCTGCCCGCCGGGCCCGGGTGCGGCGTCGTCGTCACCAGCCGGTCACCCCTCACCGCCCTCGACGGCGCCGCCCGCTTCCCCCTCCGGCCGCTGAGTGACGAGGAGAGCGCCGCGCTGCTGCGCGCCGCGTCCGGGAGGGACGACATCACCGCCCGGCATCCGCTGGTCGCCCTCACCGGGCGGCTCCCGCTCGCGCTGCGCGTCGTCGCGGCCCGGCTCGCCGCCCGCCGGGCCCTCACCCCGGACGCCCTCGCCACACAGCTCGCCGCCGCCGACAGCAGGCTGGACCTCCTCGACTACGACGACCTCGGCGTCCGCCGCTCACTCGACGCCGCCTTCGGCGCGCTCACCGCCTCCGACCGCCGCACCGACCAGGACGCGGCCCTCGTCCTGCGCCACATCGGCGCCCTCGGCCTGCCGTTCTGCGACGCTCCGTCGCTGGCCCGCCTCACGGGCGTCGACGCGGCGCGGGCCGAGGCGGCGCTGGAGCGGCTGGCCGACGTGGCCCTGCTGGAGGAGACCGCGTACGGGCGCTTCGAGCCGTACGACCTCGTGCGGGACTACGCCCGCGAACGGGCGGCGGAACCCTGCGGGCACTCCCCGGCGGGGTGTCACTTCGCGTCGGCGTAGCACTCCACCACGGCCGTGGTGAACGGGAAGCGCACCGGCGTCTGTCCGAACGCGATCCGCCCCGCCTGCTCGGCGGCCTCGCGGATCGCCGCCGTCACGGCCTCCGTCTCCTCCTCGGGGCAGTGCACGATCACCTCGTCGTGCTGGAAGAAGACCAGCTCCGCCGCCATGCCGGTCAGCGCCCGGCGGAGTCCCGCGAGCATCAGCAGCGCCCAGTCGGCCGCGCTGCCCTGCACCACGAAGTTGCGGGCGAAACGGCCCCGGGCGCGGGCGTCGGTCGAGGCGTGGCCGGGAACCCACGGGCGGGCCTCGGAGTCCGGCTCGTCCCGCGCCACCGGGATGCCCGTCTCCTCCACCGCGTCGTCCGTCGTCCGCGCGGCCGGCGGGCAGGTGCGGCCCAGCCAGGTGCGGACCAGTCGCCCTTCCTCTCCCGCGCGCGCCGCCTCGTCGACGTACGCCACGGCCTTGGGGAAGCGGCGGCGCAGCGCGGCGAGGTTCTTCAGGCCGTCACCGGAGGTCTGCCCGTACACCGCGCCCAGGACGGCGATCTTGGCGCGGTCGCGGTCGCCGGAGAAGGCGCGCTCGGACACCGCCTGGTAGAGGTCGCTCTCCCGGCCGGCCACCTCCATCAGCCCGGGGTCGCGGGAGATCGCCGCCAGCACCCGCGGCTCCATCTGGTCGGCGTCGGCGACGACGAGCCGCCAGCCCGGGTCGGCGACCGCCGCGCGGCGGATCACCTTGGGGATCTGCAGGGCGCCCCCGCCGTGGGTGACCCAGCGGCCGGTCACCGTGCCGCCCGCGAGGAACTCGGGGCGGAAGCGGCCGTCGCGCACCCAGTCCTGGAGCCAGGACCAGCCGTGCGCGACCCAGATCCGGTACAGCTTCTTGTACTCCAGGAGCGGCTTCACCGCCGGATGGTCCACCGACCCCAGCTCCCAGCGGCGCGTGGACGTCACCTTGATACCGGCCTGCGCGAACGCCTTGACCACGTCGGCCGGGAGGTCGGGCCGGACCCGGCGCCCGAAGGCGGCGGACACCTCGTCGGCCAGCTCGGCGAGCCGGCGCGGCTCGCCGCCGCCCGCGTACCGCTCGCCCAGCAGGTCGTGCAGCAGCGCGCGGTGCACGTCCGCCCGCCAGGGCAGCCCCGCGCGGTTCATCTCGGCGGCGATCAGCATGCCCGCCGACTCGGCGGCCGTCAGCAGGCGCATGCGGTCCGGGTGCGCGGTGGCGTCGGTGCGCCGCTGCTGCTCGGCGTAGACCGCGAGCAGGTCGGCCGGCGACAGCGGGGCCGCCTGAGGGTCGAAGAGCGACGACTGGGCGCCGGGGTCCGCGTGCCGCTGCGGCGGGTCGGGCGGCACGGGTCCGCCGCGCAGCCGGGCCAGCGCGGCCGCGGCCGAACGCGGCTCCCCGTACCGCCCCTCGTGGCCGAGGAGCAGGGTCTCGGCGGCCTCGACGTCGTACGCCCGCTCCACTCGCACCCCCGTGGCGAGCAGACGCGGGTAGACCTCGGCCGTGGACCGCCACACCCACCGGGCGACGCCCGGACGGCTCCGTACGGCCTCGGCGAGGTCCGCCTCGCGCCGCACCGGGCCCGAGGGCAGCCCGTCCGGGCCGAGGGGGGCGACGTCCACGCCACCGTCCTCGGCCGGAGCGAGCGCCCACCGGCCGGCCATGTACGCGAGTGTCGCAGGGGGGTGTGACAACGGCCTGGTGGGAGCGGGCCGGCCGGGCCGCGGATCAGCCCTCCCGAGCCGGTTCGTCCCCCGTCTTCGTCTCCACGTACTGCGCGAGCATCTCGGCCACGTACCGCTCGGTGGCGTCCTTGGTGACGCCGAGGCCGCTGAGCACACCGGTGCCGTTCTCGTGCTCCAGGAGGGCGAGCAGGACGTGCTCGGTGCCGATGTAGTTGTGGCCGAGGCGCAGCGCCTCGCGGAAGGTGAGTTCCAGCACCTTCTTGGCCGCCGAGTTGTACGGCACCAGCTCGGGGGCGTCCTCGGCGGCGGGCGGCAGCGCCGCGCGCGCGGCCTCGCGGACCGCCTCCACGGTGACGCCCTGCTCGGTGATCGCCTTGGCGGCCAGGCCCTGCGGTTCGGCCAGCAGCCCGAGGACCAGGTGCTCGGGGGCCATCTCGGCGTTGCGGGCGGCCTGCGCCTCGTTGTGCCCGGCCATGACCGTGTTGCGGGCGCGGGGCGTGTAGCGGTTGAAGCCCTGGCTCGGGTCGAGGTCGTTGCCGCCCTGGGGGACGAAGCGCTTCTGGGCGGCCTGCCGGGTGACGCCCATGCTCTTGCCGATGTCGGTCCAGGAGGCGCCGGAGCGCCGGGCCTGGTCGACGAAGTGGCCGATCAGATGGTCCGCGACGTCGCCGAGGTGCTCGCCGGCGAGCACCGCGTCCTGGAGCTGTTCGAGCGGTTCGTCGTGGACCGTCTTGATGGCCGCGATGAGGTCGTCGAGACGGACGGATGACTTGATGGCGGGGTTCGTCGTCATGTGTCAACCGTAAGTTGACAGTGGGAGGGTGTCAACCCGTCGTTGACACTTGAGGGTGACAGGTCGCGGCGTGGCACGATCGGCCCTGTGAGTACGTCCGGCACCGTCGACCGCGCCTTCCGCTCCGCCCTCTACGACACGGGTGACGACACCCTCGACGCGGGGGCCTCCCTGCTCGCCGCCGATCCCGCGGCGGACGCCGAACTCGCCCGCCGTGGGGAGGACTTCGTCGCGTCCGCCTGGCAGCGGGGGTGGCAGCCCGCGGACGTCGTCCGGGTGGTGCGGCGGGAACTGGACGAGACGCACGTCCGTCTGGCCGGCTCGCTGATCCGTGCCCAGGCGCGGCGGGACGGGCGGGCGCGGGGTGCGCGGTGGGAGGCGCAGGTCGCCGAGGTGCCGTCGTCCGACGCGGCCGCGCGAGGTGACCGGTTCTCGTACGCCACCGCCGTCCTGGAGCTGTACCGGCTGCTGCTGCGGCTGCCCGCGCTGGAGCCGCTCGACCAGGCGGCGGGGGCGTCACCGTCCGGCGGGCGGGAGCGGAAGCCGGAGTCCCGCATGCTCGGGCGTATCCGGGCGCTGCTGGCGAAGGCCGAGGCGACCGGGTTCCCGGAGGAGGCGGAGGCGCTGAGCGCCAAGGCGCAGGAGCTGATGGCGCGGCACAGCGTCGACGAGGCGCTGCTCGCCGCGCAGGGGGCGGTCGCGGAGGGGCCGGACGCCGTCCGGATCGGGGTGGACCCGCCGTACGAGCAGGCCAAGGCGGTGCTGCTGGACGCGGTGGCCTCGGCGAACCACTGCCGGGCGGTGTGGAACGAGGCGTTCGGGTTCTCGACGGTGGTGGGGTTCGCGTCCGACCTCGAGGCGGTCGAGCTGCTCTACACCTCGCTGCTGGTGCAGGCGGCCGGTGCGATGACCGAGGCGGAGGCGGCGCAGCGGGCGGGCGGTCGGAAGCGGACGAAGACGTTTCGGCAGTCCTTCCTGGCGGCGTACGCCCACCGGGTGGGGGTGCGGTTGGCCGCTGCCGCGGCCGAGGTGCCGGTGGGGGAGGAGCTGTTGCCTGTGCTGGCGTCGCGGGAGGTCGCTGTGGGGGAGCGGGTGGAGCGGCTGTTCCCGTCCACGACGACTACGCGGTTGCGGGGGGTGAGTGACGTGGCGGGGTGGGAGGAAGGGGCCCGTGCGGCCGAGGAGGCGGTGACCGCGACGCGAGGGCGGTTGGGGCGGCGCCGCTGACGTCGGGGTGCCGCGCGTCGCCGTCTGCGGGCGCCGTCTGGCCCACCCGTGCCGCCCTGCGGTGCGGGTGCCCGCGGACGGCGGCGGTGCGACTGCCCGCGGGCGGCAGTGGCGCGGCTGCGCGGAGGCGGTGCGGTGCGGGTGCCCGCGGACGGCGGCGGTGCGACTGCCCGCAGGCGGTGCGGTGCGGGTGCGCGCGGGCGGCGGACGGCGTAGGGCGCCTACGAGCCCAGGCCCTCCGTCGGCAGGCCCGGGGGCAGCGAGCCGCCCTCTGCCTTTGTGTACGTTTCCTCGCCTGCCGCGCCCTCCCATGTGACCGTGAGGGACTTCCCGTCGACGGACGTCACCTTTCCCTCCGCGCGGTCGCCGTTGCCCGTCGGGCACTTCAGGGTGATCGTCGGCTCGGTGTCCCCCTTCGCCGTGCCGCTGCACACCGTGCCGCCCGTGGCGAAGAGGGCCGCCTCCTCGCCGTTGACCATCAGGACCACCGCCTTGCCATCCGCGGTGGTGAGCCAGCTGCCCTGGAGACCGCCGGCCGGGGCGTTCTCGGAGCCGCCCGTGCCGCCGCCGGAGTCCGCGGTCCGTGTGACGGACGGGGTGGGCTCGGCCGAGGCGTCGTCCGAGCCGCCGTCGTCGCCGCCGCACGCCGTCAGGGTCAGCGCGCCGGCCAGACCCACGGCCGCGGCCGTCCACCGGAACCGCCGGGAACGCCCTCCGCGCGTGTGTGCCGGACCTGTGCGCTCCACCGAAACCTCCACAGTCACCGCTGGTCCCCTCCCTGGTTCCGGCCCGGGCGGCCGGACGACCGGTGTCAGCTAACAGGAACCGCCCCGCGCCCGGCCAGGGGTGCGTGACGGACCTCGCACCCTCGACCCCGGCCCGCCCGGAACACATCACCGGCCACCCACCGGAAGGGCACAGGAGGGAACACAATCGCCCCCGCTTGCGTCTCTAAGGCAGCGGGGCTCGGTAAAACGTCCGTCAAAGCGGGCACCGTGCGGCGAGTGGGGCTGTAACCGCCCCACCACCCCGCGTGCACGTGCATCTGCCCATGCATATGCACGTGAACGAAGCTATGATCCGGGTCAGTTGACCACTGCATCAATGGCCACACCAGCCAGTGCACCAGCGGGGAGCGACCTGTGGACCACGACGTGTACGACGGTGACGGGCACGACGGTGCCGGCGCGTCCGGCGTGTACAACGGCATGGCGGCCACGCGGCTGGACGGTGTGGCCTGGCAGAAGAGCAGGCACAGCAACTCGCAGGGGTCCTGCGTGGAGTTCGCCCGGCTGCCGGGCGGGGAGGTCGCGGTGCGCAACTCCCGCTTCCCGGACGGCCCCGCGCTCGTCTACACCCGCGCGGAGATCGAGGCCATGCTGCTGGGTGTGAAGGACGGCGAGTTCGACCACCTGGTCGTGAGCTGACCGCGGAGGGCTCGGGCGTCCGCGGCCGCGGGCCCGTCGGGCGCGACGCGCGTAGACAAGCGGCGCGCGCGTGCGCCGTACGGGGATCAGGGCTGCGGGAGCCGGAACAGCGCCCACACCACCTTGCCGCTGAGCGCGCCGGCCAGCGGGTGCCAGCCCCAGCTGTCGCTGAAGGAGTCGACCAGGAACAGTCCGCGTCCCGACTCGGCGGAACAGTCCTCGGACAGGTCGTCCGGCTCCCGGGTGACCGGGACCTCGTCGCTGGGGTCGCGCACCGCGCAGACCAGCCGTCCGGTCCACCGCATCAGGTGCAGCCGCACCGGGGGCTCGGGAGCGGCGAGTCGCGGGGTGTTCACCGGCAGGGCGTGACGCAGGGCGTTGGTGACGAGTTCGGAGACCACCAGACAGACGTCGTCGAACCGTTCGCCGAGGTGCCACTGGTCGAGGGTGCCCCGGGTGAACTGCCGGGCCTCGCGCACCGCTTCGTAGCGGGCGTGCAGGGCGCAGGAGGCGGCGTCGGATGCGGCCGCGAGGTTCAGCGGCGGAAGGCCCTGCCGTAACGGCTCGAGCATGGTCGATCCATTCGTTCCCATGCGAGGCACTCCCGGGAATCGCGGTCGTGGCGAGGCTGCGGTGGTGCGGGGCCCATGGTTTCGGATGCGCACGGCAGATGCAAGGGCAGATGCACGTGCAGCTGACCGAAATACGCCCTACCGTTCTGGTTTGTTGGGCAATTTTTCCGTCATCCCCGTGTCTCCTCCTGGCTGTTCTCTTGCCCCCTCGTTGTGTGGCGGTGCCCGTTCCGTGCCGCTTCCTGACCGGATCGAGCGGCCGAATTCCGTTTGTGTAATCGGGCGAGTACTGCTCGGAGTGTTTTAGTGGCAGACTGCGGGCCCTGAAGACGTTGGGGAGGCTGTCGAACGTGAGCGCGGGAGAGCCGGGATCGGTGGTGCGGCGCATGCTGCTCGGATCACAACTCAGGCGACTGCGTGAGGCTCGGGGGATCACGCGCGAGGCCGCGGGCTACTCGATCCGCGCCTCCGAATCGAAGATCAGCCGGATGGAGCTGGGCCGGGTGAGCTTCAAGACCAGGGACGTGGAAGACCTGCTGACGCTGTACGGCATCACGGACGAGCAGGAGCGAGCCTCGCTGGTCTCCCTCGCCAAGGAGGCCAACGTGGCGGGCTGGTGGCACAGTTACTCGGACGTCCTGCCCAGCTGGTTCCCCACCTACGTCGGCCTGGAGGGCGCGGCCTCGCTGCTGCGCGCCTACGAGGTGCAGTTCGTGCACGGACTGCTGCAGACCGAGGAGTACGCCCGCGCCGTGGTGCGGCGCGGGATGAAGAGCGCGAGCGACGCCGACGTGGAGCGCCGGGTGGCGCTGCGGCTGGAGCGGCAGAAGTACCTGGCCGCGGAGAACGCCCCCGAGTTCCACGTGGTGCTCGACGAGGCGGCCCTGCGCCGGCCGTACGGTGACCGCGCGGTGATGCGCGGGCAGCTCCAGCACCTGATCGACGTCTCCGAGCGGCCCAACGTCCGCCTCCAGGTGGTGCCGTTCAGCATGGGCGGCCACTCCGGGGAGTCCGGCGCCTTCACCATCCTCAGCTTCCCCGAGTCCGATCTCTCGGACGTGGTGTACCTGGAGCAGCTCACCAGTGCGCTGTACCTGGACAAGCCCGAGGACGTGGCCCAGTACGAGAAGGCGCTCAAGGAGCTGCAGCACGACAGCCCGGGTCCCGCCGAGAGCCGCGACCTGCTCCGTGGGCTGCTGCAACTGTCCTGAAGGACACCGGTGCCTGTCCCAAGAGTCCCTTCAACTCCCTTGCCACACACGTACGATGACGTGTGACCGCACCCCGGTGTGCTGATCGTGTTTCTGCTGACGCAGCGAGGGATCGAGGGATCACATGTCGTCGTACTTCACCGACCTGGCTCAGCAGTACATCGACGGTGAGTGGCGTGCGGGCACCGGCTCCTGGGACATCATCGACTTCGACCCGTACAACGACGAGAAGCTCGCGTCGATCACCATCGCCACGGTCGACGAGGTCGACCAGGCCTACCGGGCGGCGGCCCGCGCGCAGAAGGACTGGGCGGCCACCAACCCGTACACCCGCCGCGCGGTGTTCGAGAAGGCGCTGCGGCTGGTCGAGGAGCGCGAGGAGGAGATCGCCGGGGCGATCGTCGCCGAGCTGGGCGGGACCCGCCTCAAGGCCGCCTTCGAGCTGCACCTCGCCAAGGAGTTCCTGCGCGAGTCGGTGCACCTGGCGCTCGCCCCCGAGGGCCGGATCATCCCCTCGCCGGTGGACGGCAAGGAGAACCGCGTCTACCGCGTGCCCGTCGGCGTGGTGGGCGTGATCAGCCCGTTCAACTTCCCCTTCCTGCTCTCGCTGAAGTCCGTCGCCCCCGCGCTCGCGCTGGGCAACGGCGTGGTGCTCAAGCCGCACCAGAACACGCCGGTCGTCGGCGGCTCCCTCATCGCGAAGATCTTCGAGGACGCGGGTCTGCCCGCCGGTCTGCTCAACGTCGTGATCACCGACATCGCGGAGATAGGCGACGCCTTCATCGAGCACCCCGTCCCGAAGGTCATCTCCTTCACCGGCTCCGACCAGGTCGGCCGGCACGTCGCGACCGTCTGCGCCTCCCTCTTCAAGCGCGCGGTGCTGGAGCTGGGCGGCAACAGCGCGCTGGTGGTCCTGGACGACGCCGACGTGGACTACGCCGTGGACGCGGCCGTGTTCAGCCGGTACGTCCACCAGGGCCAGGTCTGCATGGCCGCCAACCGCCTCCTGGTCGACCGGGCGGTGGCCGACGAGTTCACCGAGAAGTTCGTCGCCAAGGTGCGCACGCTGAAGGCCGGCGACCCCCGCGACCCGGAGACCGTCATCGGCCCGGTGATCAACGCCCGGCAGGCGGACGCCCTCACCGGCGTCGTCGAGCAGGCCCTCTCCGAGGGCGCCACCGCCCTGGTGCGCGGCGGACGCAGCAACAACCTGGTCGAGCCGTCCGTCATCACCGGGCTGCCGGCCGGCTCCGCCCTGCTGCGGCAGGAGGTGTTCGGCCCCGTCGCCTTCCTGGTCCCGTTCGACGGCGAGGAGGAGGCGGTGCGCCTGGTGAACGACACCCCCTACGGGCTCAGCGGCGCCGTGCACACCGGGGACGTCGAACGGGGTGTGCGGTTCGCGAAGCGGATCGACACCGGGATGTTCCACGTCAACGACGGCACCGTGCACGACGAGCCGATCGTCCCCTTCGGCGGCGAGAAGCACTCGGGCGTGGGCCGGCTGAACGGCGACACGATGCTGGACGCCTTCACCACCACCAAGTGGATCTCGGTGCAGCACGGCCGCAGCGGCTTCCCGTTCTGAGCCGTCCCGTTCCGAGCCGTCCCGTTCTGAGCCGTCCCGTTCTGAGCCGTCCCGTTCTGAGCCGTCCCGTTCTGAGCCGTCCCGTTCTGAGCCGTCCCGTTCTGAGCCGTCCCGTTCTGAGCCGTCCCGTTCTGAGCCGTCCGGTTCCGAGCCGTCCGGTGTGTTCGCGCAGGCCGCTCCCGGCACCGTGCGGGCGCGGCCTACGCTGGTCGGCATGTCAGTGATCCGTCTTCTCGTGCTCGGCGCGGTGCGCCAGCACGGGCGGGCCCACGGCTACCAGGTGCGCAACGACCTGGAGTACTGGGGCGCGCACGAGTGGTCCAACGCCAAGCCCGGCTCGATCTACCACGCGCTGAAGCAGATGGCCAAGCAGGGGCTGCTCGTCGCGCACGAGACCGCCCCCTCCACGGCCGGCGGTCCGCCGCGCACCGAGTACGAGGTCACCGAGCAGGGCACGGAGGAGTACTTCCGGCTGCTGCGCGAGGCGCTGACCTCCTACGACCAGAAGCCGGACGTGCTCTCCGCCGGGCTCGGCCTGATGGTCGACCTGGAGCGCGAGGAGGCGCTCGCGCTGCTGGAGCGGCGGCTGGCGTCGATCGGGGAATGGCGCAAGGCGGTCACGGAGTACTACGTCCCCGAGGACGGGCCCGGCCGGCTGGGGCACATCGGCGAGATCATGGACTTCTGGGTCCACTCGGCCGACACCGGCGCCGCGTGGACGCGGGGCCTCATCACACGCATCCGGGGCGGCGCGTACACCTTCGCCGGCGAGGGCGAGCCGTTCGTCGGCGTGCTCGCCGAGGGCGAGGAGAACCCGTACGCGACGGATCAGCGGCATCCGGGCGATGCCGAGTAGTCACGTGTGACGCGTTTCAGGAAGAGCACCTCCGGTTCGGAGATCAGGGGGAGAGCACGCTGGTCCGGCCCCGTCCGGACGGGGCCGGACCAGCCGGCTCAGTGGTGGAACCCGGTCGCCGCGTTCCGGTCCCGGGTGAGCGGGTGCGACTGGCTCCTCAGCTCAGGCATCAGCCGGGTCAGGTCCTCGGCGAACAGGTCGGCGAGGTCCTCGGAGAAGCCGTTGCGGCACACCACCCGCAGCACCGCGAGGTCCTGACGGTTCGCCGGGAAGGTGTACGCGGGCACCAGCCAGCCGTTCTCCCGCAGCCGCCGCGCCACGTCGAACACGTCGAACCCCGTCACGTCCGGCGCGGTGGTGAACGCGAACACCGGCAGCTCGTCGCCCCGGGTGAGCAGCCGGAAGTCGCCGAGCGCCTCGATCCGCGCGGACAGTCCCGTGGCCACGTCCCGCGCGGCCTGCTGCACCGCGCGGTAGCCGTCCCGGCCCAGCCGCAGGAAGGAGTAGTACTGCGCCACCACCTGGGCGCCCGGCCGGGAGAAGTTCAGCGCGAAGGTCGGCATCTCGCCGCCCAGGTAGTTCACCCGGAACACCAGCTCCTCGGGCAGCGCCGCCGCGTCCCGCCACAGCGCCCAGCCCACCCCGGGGTACACCAGCCCGTACTTGTGCCCGGAGGTGTTGACCGACGCCACCCGGTCCAGGCGGAAGTCCCACACCAGGTCCTCGTCGAGGAACGGCGCGATCATCGCCCCCGACGCACCGTCGACGTGCACCGGGACGTCCAGGCCCGTGCGCTCCTGGAGGTCGTCGAGGGCCGCGCACAGTTCGGCGACCGGCTCGTAGGACCCGTCGAAGGTGGAGCCGAGGATGCCGACGACGCCGATGGTGTTCTCGTCGCACAGCTCCGCGGCGGCCGCCGGGTCGAGGTGGAAACGGTCGCCCTCCATGGGCACCTGGCGGGGCTCCACCTCCCAGAAGGTGCAGAACTTGTCCCAGCAGACCTGGACGTTGACGCCCATCACCAGGTTGGGACGGGCCTCCCGCGAGGGATGGCGGCCGGCGTTGCGCAGCGCCCAGCGCCGCTTCAGGGCCAGGCCCGCCAGCATGCACGCCTCGCTGGAACCGGTGGTCGAACAGCCCACGGCCTTCGACGGGTCGGGCGCGTGCCACAGGTCGGCGAGCATCGCCACGCAGCGCCGCTCCAGTTCGGCGGTGCGCGGGTACTCGTCCTTGTCGATCATGTTCTTGTCGCGGCACTCCGCCATCAGCAGGCCGGCCTCCGGCTCCATCCAGGTGGTGACGAAGGTGGCCAGGTTCAGCCGGGCGTTGCCGTCCAGCATCAGCTCGTCGTGCACCAGCTGGTACGCCGTCGACGGGGCCATGGGCCCGTCCGGGAGGCGGTGCCTGGGCGGCGCCTGGGTCATCCCCCCGACCGGGTTCGCGGGCCCCAGGAAGGGGTTGACGGACATCGGGCGCTCACCGGCCGGCCGGCCGGGGTGCAGCGGCATGGATCCTCCGTGGGGGTCGGGCGGCCCGGGGCGGGACCGCCGGGGGAGCGGGTCATCCGACGGCCGTCCCGTCCGGCCGCAGCTGCATGTGCGGGCGGCCCGTGACGAGCAGCCAGGCGGGGAGGGAGGTGAGGCAGAGCAGGGTGAGCATGCCGGGGGAGGCGACCAGCACGGCCGCGACGAACAGGCTCACCCAGCCCTGCCGGGTGACGGCCAGCAGCACGCCCAGGACGGCCGCCGACACCCCGACCGCCGGATGCACCCCGGGCACCAGCGCGTGGGCGCACAGGCCGAGCGCGGTCCCCACGAACACCGACGGAAAGATCCGGCCGCCTCGGAAGCCGCAGGACGCGGCGACCAGCAGCGCGGCCAGCTTCACCACCGTCATCACGGCGAACTCGCCCGCCGTCCAGCCGTCGGGGTCGGCGGCCAGCTCGGCGATCTCGTCGAGCCCCTTGAACAGGGTGAGGTGCCCGCCCAGGGCCGCGAGCGCGCCCAGGACCACGCCGCCGGCCGGGAGCATCAGCATCGGGTGCCGCAGCCGCCGGAACGCGCCGTGCACGTACGGGAAGGCGTACACGGCGCACATGCCGAGCAGCGCGCCCGCCGAGGCCACCACGAGCGCCGCCAGCAGATCGGCCCAGCCGGGCTGCCCGAACGGCGGCAGGTGCAGGTCGAAGCTCGGATCCGACACCAGCGTGGTGGTCAGGGCGCCCGCCCCTGCGGCGGCCAGCGGGGCGAACAGGCTGTCCCACAGCTGTCCCTTGACGCGCTGCCCGGCCAGCGCCTCGGAGATCACCAGCGCGGCGGCGACCGGCGTGCCGAACAGTGCGCCGATGGTCCCCGCCTCCGCCAGGGCCACCCAGCCCCGCCGGGCCGTCCTCGGGAAGACGCGGGCGCCGAACCAGACCGCCAGCGAGACGTTCACGGCGATGATCGGGTTCTCCGGCCCCAGGCTGGGCCCCCCGGCCAGGACCAGCGCGGTCACCAGCACCAGCCCGGGCAGCACCGCGAGCGGCAGCACCGGCGCCTCCAGGCCGGTGGTCGCCGGGTCGGGGCCCGCGTGCCCGGGGACCTTCCACACCACGAGCCCGACCGCGACACCGGTGGCGGTCAGCATCGCGAACATCCACGCCACGGAGTAACGCCCCACGCCGAGTGCGTCCGGCAGGTCCTGCCAGAGCGCGTGCTGCAGTTCCTCGGCGGCCGCGCTCACGCCCAGCAGGACCAGGCTCGACACCGCGCCGACCAGCAGCGCGGGCACGACGGTCGGCAGCAGGGCGCGTGCCGAGGCCGCCGGGGCGGTGCCGGACGCCGGCTGCGTGTTGTCCTGGGCCACGCGCACACGATAAAGGGGGTGAAAGGGATAAATCGGTAACCCGCTTGCACCTCACGTGGCGTGAGGACCCAGCCTGGAGCGCGCAAGGGAAAGGAGCGGACATGAGCTGGTCCGTGGGACAGGTGGCCGGATTCGCCGGCGTCACGGTGCGCACCCTGCACCACTACGACGCCATCGGCCTGCTCGTGCCGAGCGAGCGCAGCCATGCGGGGCACCGGCGGTACAGCGACACCGACCTCGACAGGCTGCAGCAGATCCTGTTCTACCGCGAGCTCGGCTTCCCGCTCGAGGAGGTCGCCGCGCTGCTCGACGACCCGGACGCGGACCCGCGCGCGCATCTGCGCCGCCAGCACGAGCTGCTGACCGCCCGGATCGAGAGGCTGCAGATGATGGCGGCGGCCGTGGAACAGGCCATGGAGGCACGCACGATGGGAATCAACCTGACGCCCGAGGAGAAGTTCGAGGTCTTCGGCGACTTCGACCCCGACCAGTACCAGGAGGAGGTCCAGGAGCGCTGGGGCGACACCGACGCCTACCGCCAGTCGCGGGAGCGGACGGCCTCCTACACCAAGGAGGACTGGCAGCGGATCCAGAACGAGGCCGACGAGCTGACCCGGCGCTTCGTCGCCCTGATGGAGGCGGGCGAGCCGGCGGACTCCGAGGCGGCGATGGACGCCGCCGAGGACCACCGGCAGGGCATCTCCCGCAACCACTACGACTGTGGCCACGAGATGCACACCTGCCTGGGCGAGATGTACGTCAACGACGAGCGGTTCACCCGCACCATCGACCAGGCGAAGCCGGGACTGGCCGCGTACATGCGGGACGCGATCCTCGCCAACGCCGTACGGCACACCGCCTGACCGGTCGTGGCCCGGCCGCACCGGGCCACGACCAGCGGCGACCGCCCCACGGCGCCGGCTCGCGGCTTTCCCCGGGGCGGGGCACAGTGCATCCTGGGTACCCCGCGGAACCTGGGCTTCGACGGCTGCGTTCATAATTTGGGCAGCCAGCCCCGCCCTTGACCCCCAGCAGCAGGAGCCACATCCCCGTGACCACGCTTGCGCTCGGCCCCGAGTGGCTGAGCCCGGACTACCTCATCGAGACCTTCAGCCTTCCCGGCATCCTGCTGATCGTCTTCGCGGAATCCGGACTCTTCGCGTTCCTGCCCGGCGACTCCCTGCTGTTCACGGCGGGTCTGTTCGTGGCCGAGGGCACCTACATCAGCCAGCCGCTGTGGCTGGTCTGCACGCTGATCGTGCTCGCCGCCGTGATCGGCGACCAGGTCGGCTACATGATCGGCAAGACCCTCGGGCCCCGGCTGTTCAACCGGCCCAACTCCAGGCTCTTCAAACAGGAGAACCTGGAGAAGGCCCACGAGTTCATGGAGAAGTACGGGCCCAAGGCGATCGTCCTGGCCCGCTTCGTGCCCATCGTGCGGACCTTCGCGCCCATCGTGGCCGGCGCCGGCCGGATGAAGTACCGCACGTTCTTCACGTACAACGTCATCGGCGGCATCGCCTGGGGCACGGGCGTCACCCTCGCCGGCTACTGGCTCGGCCAGATCTCCTTCATCAAGGAGAACGTCGAGGCGATCCTCATCCTGATCGTTTTCCTCTCCGTGGTGCCGATACTCGTCGAGTACCTGCGCGAGCGCGGCAAGAAGAAGCGCGCCGCCGCCGAGGTTCCGGCCGCGCAGCAGTACCCGCAGCCGCCGGTCATGGACGACGCCACCACCCAGCTGCGCCGCATCACCCCGGCCGCCGCTCCCCAGCAGCCCCGCCCGCAGCAGTACGGCGGCCAGGGCGGCTACCCGCAGCAGCAGCCTCACCCGCCCTACGGCGGCCACCCGAACGGCCGGACGAACGGCTACCCGCAGCAGCAGCCCCGCCAGCAGCCGTACGGCAACGACCAGCAGCACAACCAGCAGCAGTACGACCAGCAGCAGCCGTACAACGGCGGCTACTGAGCGATCCCTGCCGGGCGGCGGGCGGCACGCGGGCTAGAAGCCCCGCGTCCGTTTCGCCGCCCGTCGCTTCTCCGCCGAGCCGATCCGCAGGAACAGCCGGGAGATCTCGGACCCGAGGTTCACCCCGATCGCGATGGCCATCGCCAGCGCCACCGCCTTGGTGAGCGAGGTCAGCCCCCGGTTCACCTCGTTCTGCGCGATGCCCAGCAGACCGAAGTACGTGGCCGAACCGGGCAGCAGGGGCCCGATCGCGGCCGTCGTGTACGGCAGCGCGGACGCGAACCGGTAGCGCGCCATCAGCTGCCCGAACAGGCCGACCACACCGGCCGCCACCGCCGTGGACGCCACCGGCGAGATGTCACCCGTGTAGTGCATCGCCCCGTACACCACCCAGGCGACCCCGCCGTTCAGCGTCACCATCAGCACGGTGGCCCGCTCCTGCTGGAGCAGCACCGAGAAGGCGAGCGACAGGCCCAGGGACGCGGCGATCTGCAGCACCGGCTGTGGCGGGTCCGAGCCGCCGAGCGCGGCGTCCGGCACCAGATTGGCGCCGAGCTGCACGCCGAAGTACAGCACCGTCAGCACGCCGATCACGATGCCGACGAAGAAGTACAGCACCTCCAGCAGACGCGCCGACGCCGTGATGTAGAAGCCGGTCAGACCGTCCTGCACCCCCGCCACCAGCGCCCGTCCGGGCAGCAGCGCGAACAGCCCACCGGTGATCACCGCGGACGCCTTCACGTCCGCGTGCGCCAGCGTCAGCGCCACCCCGATCGCCGCCGGCGGCGTCGCGGCCACCGTGAACTGGTAGAACTCCGGCAGCCCGCGCCCGGCGCACAGCCAGGCCAGCCGGTCGCCGAGCATGGCGCCGACCGCCGCCGCGACGAACACCAGCAGACCACCGCCGACCAGCACCGACGCGGAGCCGGCCAGCAGCCCGCTCGCGAGGGTCAGCGCCCAGCCCGGGTAGGGGTGCCGGTTACGTCGGATCTCCGCCAGCCGCCGGTACGCCTCCTCCAGGGTCACCTGGGTCTCGTCGTCGCTGATGTCGTCCACCAGCTGGTAGACGGCCGCCAGCCGGGTGTAGTCGGGGCTGCGGCGGCGCACCGTGCGGGAGGCGGTCACCGGGTCGTCGACCAGGGACGGCTGGTAGGAGACCGCGAGCAGGGTGAAGGTGACGTTGGGCTCGCAGCGGTCCAGGCCGTAGGAGCGGCACACGGCGAACATCGCCGCCTCCACGTCCTCGGCGCCCTCGCCGCCGGCCAGCAGCAGCTCCCCGATACGCAGGCTCAGGTCGAGTACGCGCGGCACCGCGGGGCCGGAGTCGTCGTGCCGCTGCACCGGCTCCGGGGCGGGCCGCTCGGTCACCGGCATGCGCAGCATCGTGCGCATCCGGTCCTGCCACGGCACGTCCTTGGTCAGCCGGACCAGCGGGACGCCGGTCGGCGGGGTGAACGTGGCCTGCCGGGCGCTGTACGTCCTCGGCGTGCTGAACGCCGAGCCCTCCGGCTCGTGCTGCGGGTGCGGGGCGACGTCCAGACCGTCCGGAAGAGCGAATTCCGAAGTGGTCTCGGACTCCGGCCCCGTCCTCGGCACGGCCAGCCCGTCGGGCAGGGCGAACTCGGACGTCGTCGACGACTCGTTGTCGGCCGGCGCCGCGACACCGGAAGGGGGTAGGAAGGCGTTCCTCGCCTCGTCCGACTGCGGCTTGCGGTCCTCCGCGTCCGTCACGTGCCTTTCTCTCCCTGCTGACGACACCGTCCTTCAGTGTGCCCTCTGCCCCGCCAGTATGCGCACACAGCGCGACGACGGGCCGCACGCCAACGCGTGCGGCCCGTCGTCACGTCCCGTGGCGTGGGGGCTCAGTGGCCGCCCTGCTCCTTGAAGCGCTTGTAGGACCGCTCGATCTCGGCCTCGGCGTCGACCCGGCCGACCCAGTTGGCGCCCTCGACCGACTTGCCCGGCTCCAGGTCCTTGTAGACCTCGAAGAAGTGCTGGATCTCCAGACGGTCGAACTCCGACACGTGGTGGATGTCGCGCAGGTGCTCCACACGCGGGTCCGTCGACGGGACGCACAGCAGCTTGTCGTCGCCGCCGGCCTCGTCCGTCATGCGGAACATGCCGATGGCGCGGCAGCGGATCAGGCAGCCCGGGAACGTCGGCTCGTCCAGGATGACCAGCGCGTCCAGCGGGTCGCCGTCCTCACCGAGGGTGTTCTCGACGAAGCCGTAGTCGGTCGGGTAGGCGGTCGAGGTGAAGAGCCGACGGTCCAGGCGGATCCGACCCGTCTCGTGGTCCACCTCGTACTTGTTCCGCGAACCCTTCGGGATCTCGATCGTGACGTCGAACTCCACCGGACGCTCCTCCATGATCAGCACATCGTTCTGGTGGTTAAGTGTCCCTCACGCAGGTGTGTGATCGCGAAAGGGGCTGGTGGTCGTGCCAGAGCTGAGGCCTTGGCGGGCCGCGGGACCGCACGTCGTGCGGATCGCGGACGCCGTACGACCGCGTCTGGCGCGGGTCGCCGCGGCCACCGGGCCGTGGTTCACCAGGGGACGCCGGCCGGGATCGCCGCAGGCCCCACGGGTCGCGCGGCCCGGAGCCGGCTGGTACACCGCCACCGCCGCCACCGCCGGTCTGGCGCTGGCCGCGGGAGTGGCGACCGCCGCCGGCCCCTGGGACTCCTCGGGTCAGCGTACGGCCGAGCGGCACCGGGCCGTGGCCCTGGAAGCCTCGCGTGGCACAGATCACGACGGCTCCCGGGCGCGCGCCGGCACCCCGCCGCGCGGACCGGGGGCCGCCCCGCCCGCCCCGTCCGTGCTCACCGGCCTCGGCGGCACCGCCACCGCCGCCCGTTCGGCGCCCGCCGGGAAGGCGCTCGCCGCGGTCCTCGACCCGCTGCTGAAGGACCCGGTGCTGGGCCGCCGCTCCGCCGCCGTGGTCGACGTCGTCACCGGCCGGCGCCTCTACGGCGCGGACTCCGGGAACGCGCTCACTCCCGCCTCCACCACGAAGATCGCCACCGCGGTCGCCGCGCTGTCCGCGCTGGGCCCCGACCACCGGCTCACCACCCGCACGGTCTACGAGCCCGACACCGAGGAGGTCGTGCTGGTCGGCGGCGGCGATCCCACGCTCACCGCCCGCAAGAACGCCAAGGGGTCCGCGAGCCTGCGCGACCTGGCCTCCCGCACGGCGGCCGCCCTCGCCAAGCGGGGCGTGCGCAAGGTGACGCTCTCGTACGACACGACCCTCTACAAGGGCGACACGGCCCACCCGATCGGGCGCAACGAGAATCTCGCCGCCGTCACCCCCCTGATGGCCGACGAGGGCCGCACCGACGACTCCTCCAGCGGACCCGTCGAGCGTGTCGTCGACCCCGCGGCGGACGCCGCCCGGACGTTCGGCGACCTGCTGAAGAAGCACGGGATCACGGCCACGCCGCCCGGCCCGTCGAAGTCGACGACGCGCGCGACCACCCTCGCGACGGTCTCCTCGCCGCCGCTCTCCTCGCTGGTCGAGCGCATGCTGACCAACAGCGACAACGACCTCGCCGAGGCGCTCGCCCGGCACACCGCCGTGGCCACCGGCAAACCGGCCGACTTCGGCGGCGCGGGGGCGGCGGTCACCGCGCGTCTGAAGCAGCTGAAGCTGCCGGTGAAGGGCGTCGTGATCAAGGACGGCAGCGGGCTGGACCGCGGCGGGCGGCTCACCGCCGACCTGCTGACCGCCCTCCTCGTCAAGGCGGGCGACCCCGCCCACCCGGAACTGCGCTCCGCCCTCACGGGCCTTCCCGTCGCCGGCTTCACCGGCACGCTCTCCGGCCGCTACGCGGACGGCGCGGCGGGCCTGGTCCGCGCCAAGACCGGCACGCTGACGGGCGTCAACACGCTCGCCGGCACGGTCGTGGACCGCGACGGCCGCCTGCTGGCGTTCGCGTTCCTCGCGAACGACACGGCGGGGGCGGAGGCGGCCCAAACGACCTTGGACAAGGCCGCGACAGCCTTGGCAAGGTGCGGTTGCCGGACGCCGTAGGGGGCTTCAGCGACACGGGACAGCAACGCCCCTTGGGGGGGCGTGAAGGGGCCGCACTCGGAGGGACGCGGGCAGCGGTGCTTCCTCCCGGGGAGCGGGGAGGCCGCATTCCTTGGGGCTGCGGGACAGCGACACCCATCAGAGGCTGAGGGCGGTGCCTTGTGAGGGGCGTGGGCGAAGACGCCTTCAGGGGTGCGGGCGGTGCCTTGTGGGGGGTGTGGGTGAAGACGCCTTCAGGGGCGCGGGGAACTGCGCGACGGGGGTCCGGGGGCGGAGCCCCCGAAATGGGCGAGGGGAGGTCCCTCACCTCCGCAGCGCGCGGCTGCACCGGCGCACCTGGACGTGCGGCGTCCTGCCCTCCCGCCTTCGGGGGCTCCGCCCCCGGACCCCCGTTCGCGCAGTTCCCCGCGCCCCCCCACAAGGCACCGCCCGCGCCCCTGAGCGCCAAGCGCCCGCGCCCTCGAGGGTGAAGTCCCCGCGCCCCGAGCGCGAAGCCCCCCGGCCCCCCGGCAGGGGCATCGCCGTGAGGATCTGCCCGTTTCCCCACCCCTCACGTACCGTTGACACATGACGAGCATCGGTGGTGCTGCCTCATCCGGCATGGTCGACTGGAACCTCGCGGTCGCGACCGCGACCAGGCTCGTGCGGCCGGGCCCCGACGTGAGCCGGGACGAGGCCCGCGCCGTCGTCGCGGAACTCCGCCGCCACGCGCGGTCCGCGGAGGAACACGTCCGCGGCTTCACCAGCCTCGGCACGCCCGAGACCCATGACACGCCCCTCCTGGTGGTGGACCGCCCCGGCTGGGTGCGGGCCAACGTCGCCGGCTTCCGCGAGCTGCTCAAACCCCTGCTCGACAAGATGCAGGAACGACGCGGCACGAGCCCCGGCAACGTGGTGATGGGCGCCGTCGGCGGCAAGGTCACCGGCGTGGAGCTGGGCATGCTCCTGTCGTTCCTGGCCTCCCGCGTCCTCGGCCAGTACGAGACGTTCGCCCCCGCCACCCGGGACCTCCCGGCCGGGGTAAACGGCGGCGGACGGCTGCTGCTGGTCGCCCCCAACATCGTCCACGTGGAGCGCGAACTCGACGTGGAGCCGCACGACTTCCGGCTGTGGGTGACGCTCCACGAGGAGACCCACCGCACCCAGTTCACGGCCGTGCCCTGGCTGCGGGACCACCTCGAGGGCGAGATCCAGGCGTTCCTGGCGGAGACCGACGTCGATCCGACGACCGTGCTGGAGCGGGTGCGCGAGGCCGCGCAGTCGCTGGTCGGCGGGCGTCCCGAGGGCGAGGAGGGCGACGAGGGACGCTCCCTCGTGGAGATCGTGCAGACCCCCGCCCAGCGGGAGATCCTCGGCCGCCTCACCGCGGTGATGTCGCTGCTGGAGGGCCACGCCGACTACGTCATGGACGGCGTGGGCCCCGAGGTCGTCCCGAGCGTCGCGGAGATCCGCGAGAAGTTCCAGCAGCGCCGCGCCAAGGGCGCCTCCCGCCTGGACATGGCGCTGCGCAAGCTGCTCGGCCTGGACGCCAAGCTCCGGCAGTACCGCGACGGCGAACGCTTCGTCCGCGCGGTCGTCGACGAGGTCGGCATGGAGGGCTTCAACCGGGTGTGGACGTCGCCGAACACCCTCCCCACCAAGGCGGAGATCGGCAAACCGGCGGACTGGATCACACGGGTGCACCGCAAACCGGAGGCGTAGGCGCCGCGCCCCCGTCGCACAGGGCGTCCGGGCGGCGGCAGACGGACGCCCCGCCAATCACCCGTCCGAGGGACCGTGGGCCCCGGGCAGGCGTGCAATGCTCGGGGAACGGCCCGGTTCTGTCACCATCTACACACTCTGCGTGACCGACTCCCGGGCTCAGCCCCCCGGACATCATCAGAAGGGAACCGGACATGGGTCCCCATCCTGCGGTCGCGGCGATACGCCTGGCGGTCCGCCGCGTCCTGAACGACATCCTCGCCGAACACGGCCGGACGCCCGGCCGCCTCACGCCCGACGAGCGGTCCTCCTCCCCGCTCGTGCTCGTGGCCTGCTCCGGCGGCGCCGACTCCATGGCGCTCGCCTCCGCCCTCGCCTTCGAAGCCCCCCGCGCCGGTCTGCGCGCCGGCGGCGTCACCGTCGACCACGGCCTCCAGACGGGTTCCGACCTGCGCGCCGCCGAGGTCGCCTCCCGGCTGCGCGAACTCGGCCTGGACCCCGTCGAGCCGGTCGCCGTCACCGTCGGCCGCGACGGAGGTCCCGAGGCCGCCGCCCGGGACGCCCGCTACGCCGCCCTCGACGCCGCCGCCGAGCGCCACCGCGCCGCCGCCGTCCTGCTCGGCCACACCCGCGACGACCAGGCCGAGACGGTGCTGCTCGGCCTCGCCCGCGGCTCCGGCATCCGTTCCCTGTCCGGCATGGCCGCGGTCTCGGGGGCCGACGGCCGTTACCGGCGCCCCTTCCTCCAGCTCGACCGGCAGACCGCCCGCAAGGCCTGCATGGTCCAGTCCCTGCCCGTCTGGGACGACCCGCACAACACCGACCCCGCCTACACCCGCTCCCGGCTGCGCCACGAGGGCCTGCCCGCCCTGGAGAAGGCCCTCGGCAAGGGCGTCGTCGAAGCCCTCGCCCGTACGGCCCAGCTCTCCCGTGACGACGCAGACGCCCTCGACGCCTGGGCCGGGAAGGCAGCGGCCGGCGTCCGTGACGACGACGGCCGCCTGGAGTGCGCCGCCCTGCACGACCTGCCGCCCGCCGTGCGCCGCCGGGTGCTGCGCCGGGCCGCCATCGAGGCCGGCGCACCGGCCGGTTCGCTGTTCGCCCGCCACATCGAGGAGGTCGACCGGCTGATCACCGGCTGGCGTGGCCAGGGGGCCATCAATCTCCCCGGCCGGGTCGTCGCCCGTCGGCAGGGTGGCAGACTGGTGATTCGGCAGGGCTGAATCCGGACCCCAGCGACCGCTTCAGGTCGCGGGGCGGACCGGACCGGCCGGTGGGACGACCGAAAGTGATGCGGGTGGACGCGAACGACATGGGTGCCGACCTCGAGAAGGTGCTCATCACCAAGGAAGAGATCGACGCCAAGCTGACGGAGCTGGCGGCGAAGATCGACGCGGAGTACGCGGGCAAGGACCTGCTGATCGTCGGCGTGCTCAAGGGCGCGGTGATGGTGATGGCCGACCTCGCCAGGGCGCTGTCCACCCCCGTCACGATGGACTGGATGGCCGTGTCCTCGTACGGGGCGGGCACGCAGTCCTCGGGTGTGGTGCGGATCCTCAAGGACCTCGACACGGACATCAAGGGCCGCCACGTCCTGATCGTCGAGGACATCATCGACTCCGGCCTGACGCTGTCCTGGCTGATCTCGAACCTCGGCTCGCGCGAGCCCGCCTCCCTCAAGGTGTGCACGCTGCTGCGCAAGCCCGAGGCCGCCAAGGTCGCCATCGACGTCGAATGGGTGGGTTTCGACATCCCCAACGAGTTCGTCGTGGGCTATGGCCTGGACTACGCCGAGAAGTACCGCAACCTGCCGTTCGTCGGGACGCTCGCGCCCCACGTCTACGGCGGGTGAGCCGCGGCGGCCCCGGCCGCCGTACGTGATCGGGAACCCCTGCGGGCTCCGCGGCGTTGGAGCATGCGTGGACGCCATTGGCGGCTGTCCCCCGCAGCGTCGGGGGCCGATGCTGGGGTACCGTCCGAAGAACAGCCTTTATCAAACTCACTATGGCAGGAGGGACGGGGCGGCACCGCTCCGTATGGATGGACGTGAAGCGATACTTCCGTGGGCCGGTCATGTGGATCGTGCTGGCCGTCCTTGCCGTGGTCGTGTTGATGCAGGTCGTCGGCTCGTCCGGCGGCTACAAGACGGTGGACACGGGCCAGGTCGTCCAGGCGATCAACGAGAACAGGGTCGAGTCGGCCAAGCTGACCACCGGCGACGAGCAGACCATCAAGGTCCAGCTCAAGGACGGCCAGAAGGTCGAGGGCAGCTCGAAGATCCAGGCGAGCTACATCGGCGACCAGGGCGTCACCATCGCCAGCACGCTGCAGGACAAGTTCCAGAACAAGCAGATCTCCGACGGCTACACGGTTTCGCCGTCGAAGCAGAACCCCTTCGTGAGCATTCTGCTGTCCCTGCTTCCCTTCGTCCTCATCGTGGTCGTCTTCCTGTTCCTGATGAATCAGATGCAGGGCGGCGGCTCCCGTGTCATGAACTTCGGGAAGTCCAAGGCGAAGCTCATCACCAAGGACACCCCGAAGACGACGTTCTCCGACGTCGCGGGCTCCGAGGAGGCCGTCGAGGAGCTCCACGAGATCAAGGAGTTCCTGCAGGAGCCGGCGAAGTTCCAGGCCGTCGGCGCCAAGATCCCCAAGGGCGTGCTGCTGTACGGCCCGCCCGGCACCGGCAAGACCCTGCTCGCGCGTGCCGTGGCGGGTGAGGCGGGCGTCCCGTTCTACTCGATCTCGGGTTCCGACTTCGTCGAGATGTTCGTCGGTGTCGGCGCCTCCCGTGTCCGTGACCTCTTCGAGCAGGCCAAGGCGAACGCCCCGGCGATCGTCTTCGTCGACGAGATCGACGCGGTCGGCCGCCACCGCGGCGCCGGCCTCGGCGGCGGTCACGACGAGCGCGAGCAGACGCTGAACCAGCTGCTCGTCGAGATGGACGGCTTCGACGTCAAGGGCGGCGTGATCCTCATCGCCGCGACGAACCGCCCGGACATCCTCGACCCGGCGCTGCTGCGTCCCGGCCGCTTCGACCGCCAGATCGCGGTGGACCGCCCGGACATGCAGGGCCGCCTCGAGATCCTCAAGGTGCACCAGAAGGGCAAGCCGGTCGCCCCGGACGTCGACCTCGGCGCCGTGGCCCGCCGCACGCCCGGCATGACCGGTGCCGACCTGGCCAACGTGCTGAACGAGGCCGCGCTGCTCACCGCGCGCAGCGACCAGAAGCTGATCGACAACAAGATGCTCGACGAGGCGATCGACCGCGTCGTCGCGGGCCCGCAGAAGCGGACCCGGATCATGTCCGACAAGGAGAAGAAGATCACCGCGTACCACGAGGGCGGACACGCCCTGGTCGCGGCGGCCTCACCGAACTCCGACCCGGTCCACAAGATCACCATCCTGTCGAGAGGCCGCGCCCTCGGCTACACCATGGTCCTGCCGGACGAGGACAAGTACTCCACCACGCGCAACGAGATGCTGGACCAGCTGGCGTACATGCTGGGTGGCCGCGCGGCGGAGGAGCTGGTCTTCCACGACCCGACCACGGGTGCCGCCAACGACATCGAGAAGGCCACGGGACTGGCCCGCGCGATGGTCACGCAGTACGGCATGACCGAGCGGCTCGGCGCCATCAAGTTCGGCGGCGACAACACCGAGCCCTTCCTCGGCCGTGAGATGGCTCACCAGCGTGACTACTCGGAAGAGGTCGCCGCGCTGGTCGACGAAGAGGTCAAGAAGCTCATCGAGACCGCGCACAACGAGGCGTGGGAGATCCTCGTCGAGAACCGCGACGTCCTCGACAACCTGGTCCTGGCCCTCCTGGAGAAGGAGACGCTGGGCAAGGAGGAGATCGCCGAGATCTTCGCGCCGATCGTGAAGCGCCCGCCCAGGCCCGCCTGGACCGGCTCCTCGCGCCGTACGCCGTCCACCCGCCCGCCGGTCCTCTCCCCCAAGGAGCTGGCCCTGACGAACGGGGCGAACGGCGCCACGCCGGCCATCTCCACCACGAAGAGCGCCACGACGGACCCCGCCCCGCAGCCGGAGCGGACCCCGGAGGAGCGCCCCGAGAGCTGACACGAGGCCCTCGGAGCCCTCTCAGGGCCCGGAATGAATGCCGCGTCCCCCAGGTTTTAGCCTGGGGGACGCGGCATTTTGCGTACCCCGCGGTTCGAGACGCGTGCCCGTCACGCGTGCAGGCACAGGAACGAGGCACCCATGACCGACCCCGTGACGCTGGACGGCATAGCCCCCATCGGTGAGTTCGATGAGAAGCGGGCCCGGAACGCGGTGCGCGAGCTGCTGATCGCGGTGGGCGAGGACCCGGACCGTGAGGGACTGCAGGAGACTCCGGCGCGCGTGGCCCGTGCCTACCGGGAGATCTTCGCGGGGCTGTGGCAGAAGCCCGAGGACGTGCTGACGACGACGTTCGACCTCGGACACGACGAGATGGTGCTGGTCAAGGACATTGAGGTGTACTCGACATGTGAGCATCATCTGGTGCCGTTCCGGGGCGTGGCGCACGTCGGGTACATCCCGTCGACCAGTGGGAAGATCACGGGCCTGTCCAAGCTGGCCCGCCTGGTGGACGTCTACGCGCGGCGCCCGCAGGTGCAGGAACGACTCACCACGCAGATCGCGGACTCCCTGATGGAGATTCTGGAGCCGCGCGGGGTCATCGTGGTCGTGGAGTGCGAGCACATGTGCATGTCGATGCGGGGCATCCGCAAGCCCGGCGCCAAGACGATCACCTCGGCGGTGCGGGGCCAGCTGCGGGACGCGGCCACCCGCAACGAGGCGATGAGCCTGATCATGGCGCGCTGACGGCGAAGAGACGGAAGCTGACGCCGAAGAGACAGAAAGGGAAGGGGCACGGTCCGGGTGGACCGTGCCCCTTCCGTGTGCGGGCGTCTCAGCTCGCCGGAGCCGTGCCCGGGTGGTCGTCGTCCTCGTCCTCCGGGAGCTTGCAGACGTGCTCCAGCCACTTGGCGGCCGCTATCACGGCGATGCCCGCCACCACGGAGAATCCGGCGTAGATGGCCTGGTCGCGGCGGGCGGGGATGTCCAGGGAGCCCAGCAGCACGACGAACGTGCCGCCGTAGAGGCCGGCGACGAGGGCCGCCACCAGGGCGCTGGCCTGTCCGAAGACCACCGCGCGGGCCGCCTGCAGCGGGTCCACGCCCTTGGCGTCCGGACGGCGCTCGCGCTGCGCCTTGAGGCGGGCGCGCAGGGAGAGCGCGGTGGCCGCGAGAACCGTGGCGATCAGGGCGAGGACGATCGGCGCGGCCACGGGGACGCTCGGGAGGGTCCCCAGCGAGTTCCACAGGCGGGCGCCGGCCCAGGACAGGACACCGGCGACGACGAAGACGCCGGCCAGCACCCTGATGCGCAGCTCTTTCACGGTGTCCCTTCGCGTTCCCCCGGCCGGTGGCCCGGGCTGTGGCCGTCCTCGACCTTAACGGCTACTCGGGCAGCCGGAGTTCCAGGTCGGCGCGCGGCGTGACTCCGTCCCGGGTGACCGCGTCCAGCAGCTCCGCCACCGGACCGCGTCCGGGGAGCTCGGCGGCGGGGTCGACGTCCAGCCAGGGGGCGAGCACGAAGGCGCGCTCGTGGGCGCGCGGGTGCGGCAGGGTGAGCTGCGGGTCGTCGGAGTGGAGGTCGGCGTAGGAGACGATGTCGACGTCCAGGGTGCGCGGGCCCCAGCGCTCGTCCCGTACGCGGTGGAAGGCCTCCTCGACCGCCTGGGCGCGCTCCAGCAGGGAGGACGGCGGCAGGGTCGTCCTCAGGACGGCGACCGCGTTGAAGTAGGACGGCTGGCTGCCGGGATCGACGCCCCACGGCTCCGTCTCGTACACGGGGGAGACCGCCTTGACCCGGATGCCGGGGGTGTCCTCCAGGGCGTCCACGGCCCCCTGGAGGGTCTCCAGGCGGTTGCCCAGGTTGGCGCCGAGGGACACCACGGCCCGTTTCGGGTTCTGGAGGGTGGTGTCGGCGGCGTCCACCTGCTCGACCACGGAGGCGGGGACGGGCTGCACGGTCGGGTCGGTGTGGCCCGTGGTGGTCGGCCTGGTCATGCGCGGCTCCGGATGATGGTGACGGTCACGTCGTCGAAGGGCACGGTGATCGGCGCGTCCGGCTTGTGGACGCGCACCTCGACCTCCTGCACGACGTCGTGCTTCAGGCAGACCTGGGCGATGCGCTCGGCGAGGGTCTCGATGAGGTTGACGGGCTCGCCCTCGACGACGGCCACCACCTCCTCGGCCACGATTCCGTAGTGCACGGTCCTCGTCAGGTCGTCGTCGGCGGCGGCCGGGCGGGTGTCCAGGCCGAGGACGAGGTCCACGAGGAAGGTCTGGCCCTCCTCGCGCTCCTTCGGGAACACACCGTGGTGCCCGCGGGCCCTCAGGCCGCTCAGCGCGACACGATCCACGCGAATCACTCCTGCTGTCGTCGGTCCGGCCGGTCGGTGCCCTGTGCGGACGGCACACCGGCCCGCTCTCGAATCTACCCGCGGCGGGCGCCGGGCCCTGCGGTCCGGGGTGGCGGCCGCCGGACGGGTCCCTCCGGCCCTTCCGTCCGTCTGCCCAGCGTGAACGGGGTCTCACGGGCCGGAGGGGGCGGCGGTGACGGGTGGGGTGAGTTCCGCCACGTGCGGGTCAGGGCGGGGTCGGGGTGTCGTCGTCCTCGTCGTCGTCCTCCTCGGCGAGGACCGGGGAGGCGTGGTGGGTCCAGAGCTTCCAGCCGGACGGGGTGCGCCGGTACACGTTGGTGGCGACGACGAGCTGCCCGACCAGCGGCCCCAGCTCCTCGCCCTCCTCGGGGGCGGGTCCCCCGCTGAGGATGTTCTCCGTGCAGGTCACGACGGCCGTGTCCCCGGTGACGGAGACGTGCACGTCGGTGAGGAAGAACTGGATGTAGTCGGTGTTCGCCATGATCAGCGCGTACGAGCGGAGCACCTCGCCGCGTCCGGTGAGCACCGGCCAGCCGGGGTGCACGCAGGAGACGACGCCCGCGTCGGCGGGGTCGTGGTACTCCTCGTCGACGCCGAGGTCGGCGGGGGTGAGCCAGGCCGAGGCGACCTCTTCGAAGTCGCCCCGCTCCAGCGCCTCGTAGAAGGCGGTGTTGGCGGCCTCGACCTGCTCGACGTCGGTGTGGGGTGCGGTCACCGGGCTCCTTCCGCACCGTGCTCGGGGGATGTGGGGTCGTCGTCGGGGCGCGCCTCTTGTATCGCGCGGACCACCCGTACGGCGTCGGCGCTGGCCCGGACCTCGTGCACGCGCACCGCCCAGGCGCCGGCCCGGGCCGACAGGGCGGAGACGGCGGCGGTGGCGGCGTCGCGTTCGCGGGCGGGCGGGGGCGGGGCGTCGGGGCCCGCCAGCACCCGGCCGAGGAAGCGTTTGCGGGACGCCGCGACGAGCAGGGGGTGGCCGAGGCCCAGCAGGCGGTCGAGGCGGGCGAGCAGCGCGAGGTCGTGCTCGGCGTCCTTGGAGAAACCGAGACCCGGGTCGACGATCACGCGGTCGGCGGCGATGCCGCCCTCCAGGACGGCCTCCACGCGCGCGTGGAGCTCCTCGGCGACCTCGGCGACTACGTCCTCGTACACGCCCCGGACGTTGCCGCCCTCCAGGAAGCCGCGCCAGTGCATGACGACGAACGGGGCTCCGGCGGCGGCGACGACGCCGATCATGGCGGGGTCGGCGAGGCCGCCGCTGACGTCGTTGACCAGGGCGGCGCCGGCCGCGAGCGACTGCTCGGCGACGGAGGCGCGCATGGTGTCGACGGAGACGGTGACGCCCTCCGCGGCGAGCCCGCGGACCACCGGGATGACGCGCCTGAGCTCTTCGGCCTCGTCGACGCGGGTGGCGCCGGGGCGGGTGGACTCGCCGCCGACGTCCACCAGGTCGGCGCCCTGTGCCACCAGGTCGAGGCCGTGTTTGACGGCCGTGGAGGTGTCGAACCAGCGCCCGCCGTCGGAGAAGGAGTCGGGGGTGACGTTCACGACTCCCATGACCGCGCACCGGTCCCAGTGGGGGAGGCCCGCGATCTGACGGCGTCCGCTGTGAGTGCTCATACGTTCAGCGTAGGCCCAGGGAGGGTGCCCGGTGCCGCACGGGCCCGCCGCGCGGAAGCGCCGCACGGGAAACGCCGCGCGCCGACATTGGCGGCACCTTTCGGACCGTATTGCTGTGAAGGAGACGCGCGGAAGATCGGGGAGAGCGGGAAAGGGGCGTAAACGGGGTCCCGGCGGGTCGGGGAGAAGCGGATCTCCGCCGGGAGACGCGCCCTGCGGCGAGCGGTCGCGGGAGAGGCGCCGAAACGGCTCGGAAGGGGCGGGAGGGAAGGACGCCGGCGGGGGGAACCGGAGGGCGGGACGGGCCCGGGGCGCGCGGGGGGCGGGGATGGCCGGGGCCTCGGGGCGGGTGTCCGGCGGGGGCCGGGAAGGGGCTAACCGGAATACACGGGGGGCGAGTTGTCCGCGGGGCGCGCCCATAAAAGATCTTGACGAAGATTCAATGACCCGTCCTTTCACGCGCGGCCCGGATCGCTGACGGCCTGTGAAACATCGTGTGTGGCTTTCTTTTTACGGGGCGGGGCACCATCATTCGCCTACGCGCGGTAAGTTTCTGGCCATGCCACGTGGACGTCACCGTCATTCCCCGCCTCTGCACAGGATGCTGCCCCCGTCGGCGATCGCAGGCGTGTCCGTCGTCTGCGCCCTGGCGCCGTGGGTGTTCACCCAACCGGTGGTGCTCCGTCTCCTGGCCGCGGCCGCCGCGGTCACGGCGATCGTGGGCGCCGTCGTGATGCGCCACTGGGACGCCCAGGCGGGCAAACGCGTCGCCGACCTCACGCGCGCGCGGGCCGGCGACGAGTGGCGTTTCGAGGAGCGGGTCGCGGAACTGGAGTCGGACCTCGAGGAGTCGCGTGAACTGCGCATGAAGCTGGAGCAGCGGCTGCGCGCCAAGCGCGCGGAACTGGCGGGGCTGCGCAACGAGCACGCCGCGCTGCTGCGCCGGTACGCGGCGGCCGAGGCGGAGCGCGCGAACGTCCTCGAGGAGCGCCGGGTGCTGGAGATCGAGGCGGCCGTCCCGGTACGCGCCCTGCCCGCGGGCGCGCCCGCGACGCCCGAGCCGGAGCCTGAGCCGGAACCCACGGCCCCCGAGGTGACGGCGGACGTGGAGCGGACGGAGGACGCCGGGCAGGAGGAGAAGCAGGGTGAGAGGACCTCCGGCGTCTTCTCCCCGGAAGGTTCGAAGCTGTACCTGAAGGCCGACGCGGCGCTGGCGCGGTTCGCGGAGAAGCCGGCCACCGACGCGCGGGCCGAGTCGGAGACCGAGAGCGAGGCGGACTCCGACGCGCCGGAGGAGACGGCCGCGCGCACCTCCGTGCCGGCCGCACGCGCGGAGAGCGGCCCCGGAGCCGAGAAGACCGGGGACACCCCCAAGAGCCCCGCCGCGAGGACCACCGCTCGCCACGGCGGCGGCACCCCCGAGGACGACGGGCCGGAGCCGACGAAGCGGCCCAAGCCCGACCCGGCGCAGGAGGACGAGGCCGGGGGGCAGCCCCGGGCGGCCGGCGACCATGAGCGCGCGGCCGCCCCCACCGCACCGGCCGCCTCCGCTGCCCCTGCCCCGCACCGGCCCGCCGGGCACTTCACGGTGCCGACCGCGGTGGCGGTCGTCCCGCCGACGCGGCCCGTGCGGCGGCCGGTGCGGGACGACGGGTTCGACTTCTTCGGCACCAAGAACGCCCGGCGCGAGGCGCTGGACGCCGTGCAGAACGAGGACCTCGCCGACGTCGTCGGCCAGGAGGCGCTCGCGCTGCACAAGGCGGAGGCCGAGGCGCGGTACAAGCCGGCCGCCGAGGAGCCGCGCGCTGGTCAGGTCATCGACCTGACGGCCCACGACGAGACCGAGCACATCGACGTCCAGGGACTGCGCAGCGCGGTGTCCTGAACCGGCGGCCGTCGTGGGAGAGGGCCCCGCCCAGGCGGGGCCCTCTCCCGTGTCTGCGCTGGTCAGGCCATCCAGCGGTCCGGCAGGGCGTCCCTGCGCCCGGTGCGGGACCGTTCCGCCTAGGCGTCCAGCAGGTCGGCGGCCTCCTCGGCGGGGCGCAGGCGGGCGGTCACGGTGCCGTTGGCGCCGGTGTCCACGTGGACGTCGGCGACCCCGTGCGCCCGCTGCCAGGGCCCCTGGGCCAGCCGTACGCTCTGCACCTTCGCGTGCGGCACCAGCGAGAGGCTGCGCCGCAGCAGGCCGTGCCGGGAGGCGAACACCGCGTCCGTGACGGCGAGCCCGTGGCCCCGCCACCACACCGGCACGCACCACCGCGCGCCACGCGGCGGGCGGGAGAACGCGTCGGGCGGGGGCACGGTCACCCCGGGCAGGACGCGTTCGACGACCGACTCTGCCATCGCGCGCGGGGCCACCGGCAGCAGCAGGGAGTTGGACGACCCGGCCACGTCCAGCTCCACGCGCACCCAGCCACGCCTCCGCCACAGCAGCGGTTCGACCAGCCGCACGGTCTGCACCCGGCCGGGCGGCACCGTCTCGTGCGCCCGGTCCAGCAGCCCGTGGTCGATGCGGAGGCCGTCGGGCGACTCGCCCAGCGTCCAGTCGTACTCGGCGACGAAGCGGCCCACGCTGCTCGCGCCCGCCGCGCCGAGCATGGGGATGCCGGCCGCGAGCACCGTCCACAGGCTGTGGGTGGCCGTCCACAGCAGCGGCAGGGCGACGGCGGCGACCAGCAGCCAGACCCAGGTCGCCGCGGTCAGCAGCAGCGAGACGGCCAGCACGCCCGGCGGTACCCGCAGCATCTGCTGGGAGGGCGCCTCGCCCACCTCGTGGGCGGTCTCCGGGGCGAAGCCCGCCGCCCGCGCCAGCAGTTCCGCGCGCAGCGCCCGCGCCTCGCCGGCCCCGAGGAAGGCCAGCTCGTCCTTCTTGTCGGCGCCTATGACGTCGAGTTTCAGCTTCGCCACGCCCGCGACGCGCGCCAGCAGCGGCTGGGTCACGTCGATGGCCTGGATCCGCTCGAGCCGGATGTGCGCGGTGCGCCGGAACAGCAGCCCGGTGCGCACCCGTAGCTCGCTGTCGGTCACCGCGAAGTGGGTGAACCACCAGCTCAGGAAGCCGTAGAGGGCGGCGGCCGGGATGAGCACGCCGAGTCCGAGCAGCAGCGTGGTCGTGGTCAGCCGGGTGAGCTGGCGCTGCGCGCCGTCGGGGTCGTGCACGGCCCAGCCCATCAGGACGGCCACCGGCGCCCACGCCCGCCGCAGCGGTGTGACGGGGTGCAGCCGCCGCTCGACGACGGGCGGCCGGCCGGTCACGTCCTCCTGGACGCCGGGCGCGGTCACAGCCCCGCCGACCGGGCCTCGCCCAGCTCGGTGAGCCGGTCGCGCAGCCGTTCCGCCTCGTCCGGGTCGAGCCCGGGGATGGTCGCGTCGGTGGCCGCGGCGGCGGTGTGCAGCTGCACGCTGGCCAGCCCGAAGTGCCGCTCGACGGGCCCGGAGGTGACCTCCACGAGCTGCATCCGCCCGTACGGCACGACCGTCTCCTCGTGCCAGAGGACACCGCGGCTGATCAGCAGGTCGTCGGCGCGCTCGGCATACCGCCAGGAGCGCCAGTTGCGCTCCAGCATCACCCAGCCCCACAGCAGCAGGGCCAGGGGCAGCACCGCGAAGGCGCCCCAGGCGGGCCCGGCCAGCAGGCCCGGCACCAGCGCCGTGGCCAGGGTCAGCAGCCCCAGCCACACCACCAGCAGCAGTCGCCGCATCGTCAGCAGCCCGGGCGGCAGCGCGTGCCAGACGGGCTCCGTGCCGGCGTCCGGCTCCGTGCCGGCGCCCGGCTCCGCGTCCGCGTCCGTCGCCGGTACGTCCGCCGTCGCCGGCGTGGGCGTCCCCGGCGCGTCCGCTGTTCCCGTGTCGTGCGGGCTCCCCGTCTCCATGGGGCCAGCGTACGTACGACAGACTGTGTCCATGACTCCTACGACGGAGACCATGGTCGGAATCGGCGGCGCGGCGGAGAGCACCGACATGGTGCTCAACATCGGTCCGCAGCACCCGTCCACGCACGGCGTGCTGCGGCTGAAGCTGGTGCTGGACGGCGAGCGGATCGTCCACGCGGAGCCCGTGATCGGCTACATGCACCGGGGCGCGGAGAAGCTGTTCGAGGCCCGCGACTACCGGCAGATCGTCATGCTGGCCAACCGGCACGACTGGCTGTCGGCGTTCTCCAACGAGCTGGGCGTGGTCCTCGCCGTGGAGCGGATGCTCGGCATGGAGGTCCCCGAGCGCGCGGTGTGGCTGCGCACGCTGCTCGCCGAGCTGAACCGGGTGCTCAACCACCTGATGTTCCTCGGCTCCTACCCGCTGGAGCTGGGCGGCATCACGCCGATCTTCTACGCCTTCACCGAGCGTGAGAAGCTCCAGCACGTCATGGAGGAGGTCTCCGGCGGGCGGATGCACTACATGTTCAACCGCGTCGGCGGTCTCAAGGAGGACCTCCCGGCCGGCTGGACGGGACGCGCGCGTGCCGCGGTCGCCGACGTGCGTTCGCGCATGGACCGTATCGACGACCTGGTGCTCGGCAACGAGATCTTCCGCGGCCGCACCCGGGGTGTCGGGGCGTTGTCCGCACAGGCGGTGCACGCGTACGGGGTGAGCGGGCCGATCGGGCGCGCCTCGGGCGTCGACTTCGACCTGCGCCGCGACGAGCCGTACCTGGCCTACGGCGAGCTGGGCGACGTCCTGAAGGTGGTCACCCGCGAGGAGGGCGACTGCCTCGCCCGCTTCGAGTGCCTGCTGGAGCAGACGCACAACTCCCTGGACCTCGCCGACGCCTGCCTCGACCGGCTGGGGGAGCTGCCGCCCGGCCCGGTCAACCAGCGGCTCCCCAAGGTGCTCAAGGCGCCCGAGGGCCACACGTACGCGTGGACCGAGAACCCGCTCGGCATCAACGGCTACTACCTGGTCAGCAAGGGTGAGAAGACGCCGTACCGGCTGAAGCTGCGCTCGGCGTCGTACAACAACATCCAGGTCCTCACCGAGCTGCTGCCGGACACGCTCGTCGCCGACATGGTGGCGATCCTGGGGTCGATGTTCTTCGTCGTCGGCGACATCGACAAGTAGCCCTCAGCCGGTGAGGACGTCCCCGACGCCCACCGGCTGTACCAGCCACCCGAAGTCACCGAGGCCGCCCTGCGCGGTCAGCTCCGCGGCCTCCCCGGCCGCGGCGAGGGCGCGGACGTAGCCGGCCGGGTCGCTGTTCGCCAGGGACAGCGGGGGGCGTCCGCCCGTGACGCCCAGGGCGCGCAGGGCGTCCCGCTGGGTCAGCAGGCGCGCGCCCGGCAGGGCGGGGGCGGCGGCGCACGCGTCCAGCGCGACGTGCGCCGTGAGGTCGCGGGAGCCGTCCGGCACCGGCGCCGTCTCCCGGCCCTCCCGGAACGCGGTCAGCGTCCCGAACGGCGGGCGCGCGCCGGCGGTGTGCGCGTAGTCCACGGCGACGGCGGCGCCGCGTGTGAGCGTGCCGACGGCCGCCGTCCAGGCCCGGTCCCGGGGGAGCCCGATCTCCGCGCGCAGGCCCTCCTCGGGAGGCAGTGGCCACCACCGCTCCAGCCAGTCCGCGTCGGGGCCGGCGACCGGATGCCCGAGCCGCTCGGCGCCGTCCGCCCGCACCAGCACGTACCGGGGAGTGCCGGACGCGTCCGCCTCGGCGACGTCCACCGGCACGTTGTCCAGCCACTCGTTGGCGAACAGCAGCCCCGTGACGCCCTCCGGGGGCTCGTCCCGCCACACGATCCGGTCGTCCAGGCCCGGGGGGCGCGCGGCCAGCTCGACGGCGTACGGACGCACCCGGGCCGACACGTCCGCGGGGAGCGCCCCCAGGACGCCGGTGACCAGTTCGCCCCGTCCGGCCGCCATGTCCACGAAGTCCAGCGCGGGCGGGCCGCCCAGCGCCTCGTCGACCCGGCACAGCAGCCGCGCCACGGCGCGCGCGTACAGCGGGGAGGCGTGCACGGAGGTCCGGAAGTGGCCGGCCGGGCCCGCGCCGGGCCGGCGGTAGAAGCCGTCCGGGCCGTACAGGGCCTCCCGGGCCGCCTCCCGCCAGCCACGGAAACCGTCCTCCGCCGTCCCCTGGGCCCCCGCCGTCACCGCTTCCCCGCGTCCGCCGTCGCCGTCCTCACCGGGCCAGGCTACGTGCGCGGACCGGACGGGCCTCCACCTTGGGGAGTACACATGGCGGGCGGGGATCGACCCTCCGGTTGACCCCTGCACGCATTTTGCTTCCCTACGCTGGGTTACGTGCAGCGCCTCTATGACTTCCTCCGCAGGCACCCGACGTGGGTCGACGGCTTCTGGGCCGTGATCCTGTTCGGGATCTCGGTGCTCGGCGGAGCGACCGTGGAGGAGGGCCGGGGCACCGAGCTGCCCGCTCTGACCGTGCCGGTGATGTTCCTGCTGTCCGTGGTGGTGGCGCTGCGCCGCCGGATGCCGGAGCGGATGCTGCTCCTCGCCCTGGTCGTGGGTCTCGGCCAGCTGATCCTCGACGTGCCCACGGCGCCCGCCGACTTCGCCCTGCTGGTGATCGTCTACACGGTCGCGGCCGTGGGCGCCCGCTGGGCCTCCCGCGTGGCGCTGACCGCCGGTCTGTGCGCCGCCCCGCTCGCGCAGCTGCGCTGGCCCAGTCAGGAGGCGGGCACGGCCGGGAACGTCGCCCTGTCGGTCATCCTGGCCGTGCCGTTCGCCCTCGCCTGGGTGCTCGGCGATTCCATACGCACCCGCCGCGCCTACTTCGCGCAGCTGGAGGAGCGGGCCGCCCGGCTGGAGAAGGAGCGCGAGGCGCAGGCCAAGGTCGCGGTCGCCGCCGAGCGTGCCCGGATAGCCCGTGAGCTGCACGACGTCGTCGCGCACAACGTGTCGGTGATGGTGGTGCAGGCCGACGGCGCGGCCTACGTCCTCGACACGGCGCCCGACCAGGCCAAGAAGGCCCTGGAGACCATCTCCGGCACCGGCCGCCAGGCCCTCGCCGAGATGCGCCGCCTGCTGGGCGTGCTGCGCACCGGCGAGCACCAGGAGGCCGGGGAGTACGTGCCGCAGCCGGGGCTCCAGCAGATCGAGGACCTCGTCGAGCAGTGCCGGGAGTCCGGACTGCCCGTGGACTTCAAGGTCGAGGGCACCTCGCGCGAACTGCCCCGGGGCGTGGAGCTGACCGCGTACCGGATCGTGCAGGAGGCGCTGACCAACACCCGCAAGCACGGCGGCCCCAACGCGGGCGCCAGCGTCCGCCTGGTCTACTTCGACGACGGGCTCGGCCTGCTGGTGGAGGACGACGGCAAGGGCGCCCCGCACGAGCTGTACGAGGAGGGCGGCTTCGACGGCCAGGGACACGGCCTGATCGGCATGCGCGAGCGGGTCGGCATGGTGGGCGGAACCCTGGACGCGGGACCGCGCCCGGGCGGAGGATTCCGCATCAGCGCGCTGCTGCCGCTCAAACCGGCGCATTGACCCACACGTACGCCCCCTGTTGACACCTGTCACGCCCCCTGCGGCACCCGACGACCGAGACGACCGAACGGAAGAGGCCCCGATGACGATCCGCGTGATGCTCGTCGACGACCAGGTGCTGCTGCGCACCGGTTTCCGGATGGTGCTCGCCGCCCAGCCGGACATGGAGGTCGTCGCGGAGGCGGGCAACGGCGTGGAGGCCCTGGAGGTGCTGCGGACCACCTCCGTCGACGTGGTGCTCATGGACGTCCGCATGCCGAAGCTGGACGGGGTGGAGGCCACCCGCCGGATCTGCGCGGACGCCGAGCCGCCGAAGGTGCTCATCCTGACCACCTTCGACCTCGACGAGTACGCCTTCTCCGGGCTGAAGGCGGGCGCGTCCGGCTTCATGCTCAAGGACGTGCCGCCCGGTGAACTGCTCACCGCGATCCGCGCCGTGCACAGCGGTGACGCCGTGGTGGCCCCCTCCACCACCCGCCGGCTCCTCGACCGGTTCGCGCCGATGCTGCCCAGCAGCGGCAAGCAGCCCGAGCACAAGGAGCTGGAGCGGCTCACCGAGCGCGAGCGCGAGGTCATGGTGCTGGTCGCGCAGGGCCTGTCCAACGGGGAGATCGCGTCCCGGCTGGTGCTGTCCGAGGCGACCGTGAAGACGCACGTGGGCCGGATCCTCACCAAGCTGGGGCTGCGCGACCGGGTGCAGGTGGTGGTCCTCGCCTACGAGACGGGTCTGGTGCGGGCCGGCGGACACGGCTGAGCGGCGCCCCGGCCCCCGGTAGGGTGCCGCGCATGCTCCTGTGGATCAACGGCCCCTTCGGGGGCGGCAAGACACAGACCGCACACGAGATACGCCGCCGCCTTCCCGGCAGCGTCGTCTGCGACCCCGAGCAGCCCGGCTACGGCCTCCACCGCATGCTGCCGCCCGGACTGCGCGGCGACTTCCAGGACTTGAAGGCCTGGCGGCAGGGCGTCGTGGAGGTCCTCGACCTCACCCTGACCCGGCGCGAGGGCGTGGTGATCGCGCCGATGACCGTCACCGACCCCGGCCACTTCTCCGAGACCGTGGGTCGGCTGCGCGAACTGGGCCACGACGTACGGCACTTCACGCTGCTCGCCGAGCGGGAGACGGTGCTGCGGCGGCTCAAGGAGCGCGGGCTCGGGCATCTGATCGGCGGCGGCCTGCGCCGGGAGAGCTGGGCGGTCGAGCGGCTCGACCACTGCCTGGAGCGGCTCGCCGGGCCGGAGTTCGCCGAGCACCTGTGGACCGACCACAGCACCGTGCCGAAGACGGCCGACCGGATCGCCGTCCTCGCCGGCCTCACCCTGCGTCCCAACCACGAGGGCCGGCTGCGCACCCGGCTCCGCCAGGCGGGCGTGGGGCTGCGGCACATCCGCCTCGGCTGAACGCCGGGGGCGTGCGGGAGCTCACCGCAGGATGCCCTCCAGGAAGTCGCTGCCCAGGCGGGCCACGACCGTCACGTCCAGCTGGTGCAGGACGTACCGGCCGCGGCGGCGGGTGGTGATCAGGCCCGCCTTCTTCAGCACGCCCAGGTGCCGGGATATCTCCGGCGCGGTCATGCCGTGCACCTGCGCCAGCTCGCTGGTGGTGTACGCGCTGCGGGCGAGGTTGCGGCACATGCGCATCCGCACCGGGTGGGACAGCGCGGTCATCCGCAGGGCGAGCTGCCCGACCGTCGGCGGGGCGGCCAGCTCGGGGGAGCCCACCGGGTAGTGCAGCACGGGCTGCCAGCCGTGCCGGTGCAGGACCATCAGATGCGGCCAGCCGAGGCTGGTGGGAATCAGCAGCAGCCCGCCGTCACCGGCCGCGGTGCGGCCGTCGCCCAGCTTGTCGACGGTGATCCGGCCCGCCGCCTCGTCCAGTGTCACGGCGGACGACACCGACGTCAGCGCCTCACCCAGCCCCTTGCGCCGCAGCAGGTCCGTCTTGAGGCGGGCGTCCGCGGCGAGCTGGTGCCGCAGCCGGGACCACGCCTCCGCGAAGAACGCCTCGTCGCAGTCCTGGAGGAACTGCCGCAGCCACGCCCGGGTACGCGGCGGGTCGGCCAGCAGCCGCTCCGTGAACAGCAGTTGCCGCGGCCCGCGCGCGGCGGCCAGCTCCAGCGAACGGCGGCGCAGCCCCTCGTCGGTGAGCGGGCCGCGCCCCGGCACGTCGTAGGGGAGCGCGCAGGTGAACTCCAGGGCGCCGTCCACGAACTGCTCATCCGACAGCTTGTCCAGGAGGTCCAGCTCCTCGGCGAGCGTGCCGCCGGGCAGCGCCGCGCGGCCCGGGATGCCGGCGCAGGCCAGGAACAGGTCGGAGAACGTCGTCCGCCACAGGAAGTCCGCCTCGCACATGCGGTCCGCGAGATGCGGGTCCAGCCGTGCGGTCACCGCCGTCACCCAGGCCTGGAGGCCGGGGTGGTGGGCCGGCTCGGACAGCGCGTGCAGCGCCATGCCCAGCTCGGCCAGCGGTGAGATCACGACGGCGATCCGCTCCGGCCGCAGCCCGGTGATGTCGATGTGCACGCCCATGCCCACATGGTGCACCCGGCCACCGACACCGGGGCCCCGATTGACGGCGGCCGTCAATCGGGGCGACGCGGTGAGGGCCGCGCGCCGGTCAGGCGGCGGGCGAAGTCCGTGGCCGCCTCGCGGACGTCGCCTGCCGTCCACTCCAGGGCGGCGGCCCGGACGTAGACCTCGGTGGCGGTCAGGCCGGGCCCCTTCGGGTCCCAGTGGTTCGCGAACAGCATCGTCCCGGTCTCCTCGCCCGCCCGGATCGCCGTCTCCGCCACGACCTCCGTCCCGTACGGCAGCCACACCTGGAAGTCGTGGGTGTGCGGCACCTCGGGGTGCACCCGGAACCAGGGCAGCCCCCCTGCCTCCAGGCCCTCGCGCAGCGCGGCGGCCACCACGCGCGCGTGGCGGACGTACTCCGGCAGGCGGGGCAACTCCCGGTCGAGTCCGACCAGCGCGGACAGGGCGGTCGGGAACTGCTGGAACACCGCGCCGCCGTACCGGTGCCGCCAGGTCCTCGCCTCCTCGATCAGCGAGGCGGGCCCGGCGAGGGCCGCGCCGCCGAAGGCGTCGAGGGACTTGTAGAAGGACACGTAGACGCTGTCCGCGAGGCCCGCGATCTCCTCCAGGGACTTCCCGAAGTGCTCGGTGCACTCCCACAGCCGCGCCCCGTCGAAGTGCACGACCGCGTCGCGTTCCCGCGCGGCCTCCACCACCTCGGTCAGCTCGTCCCATGTGGGCAGCACGAACCCGGCGTCCCTCAGGGGGAGTTCCAGCATCAGTGCCCCGAAGGGCTCCGCGAAGTCGCGGACCTCCTCGGCCGTGGGCAGCCGCGGCTCGTTCGCGAAGTGCACCGGGCGCAGGCCGCTGACCTGGCTGAACGCGTTCCGCTCGTACACCTCCGGGTGGCTCATCGGGTGCAGCGCCACCGCCGGGTCGCCGGTGCGCCCCGCCCAGCAGCGCAGGGCCACCTGCTGCGCCATCGTGCCGGTCGGGAAGAAGGCCGCGGCCTCCGTGCCGAGCAGCTCCGCCACCCGCCGCTCCAGGGCTTCCACGACTCCGTTGCCGTAGATGTCGGAGGTCTCGTCGAGGTCGTGGACGTCGCCCGCCGACTCCAGCAGCCTCAGCCGCTCCTTGAGCGGGGCGAGGAAGCCGAGGCGCGCCAGCACGCGCGGGGCGTTGCGCCAGGCCGCGATGCGTCGTTCACGCGGCGACGGCGCGGCGGCCTCCTCCGTCGTCGGTCCGGTGCCGTCGTGGTCCGCCGTCTCAGTCATGCCCGCGATCATGCCCGGCCCTCGCCGAGCGGTCACCCCCAATTCCGTACGAGGGCGGGGCGGACGCGGTCCGTTCGCGAGGGCGGAAGCGTCCACGGAAACCCACAGCCTGTGGACAACCGGTGGCCGCCGGAACCGATCGCGTTAACATGACGAGAAATCGTCCGGTACCCCGAGCGGACTGGAACGGGAAGGCCGCCGTCGCGTGAACACAACCCCACAGCCCGATCCCCGGGACCGCCCCGCGCGGCTCACCGTCGGCGTCGTCGGCGCCGGACGCGTGGGCCCCGCCCTCGCCGCGTCCCTCCAGCTGGCCGGGCACCGCCCGGTGGCCGTCTCCGCCGTCTCCGACGCCTCCCGCAGACGCGCCGAGGAGATGCTGCCGGACGTGCCGGTGGTGCCGCCCGCCGAGGTGCTGGAGCTTTCCGAGCTGGTGCTGCTGACCGTCCCCGACGACGCCCTGCCCGAGCTGGTCGCCGGACTCGCCGAGACCGGCGCCGTGCGCCCCGGCCAGCTCCTCGTGCACACCTCGGGGCGATACGGCGCGAAGGTCCTCGACCCCGCCCTGCGCGCGGGCGCGCTGCCGCTCGCCCTGCACCCGGCGATGACGTTCACCGGCACCCCCGTGGACGTGCAGCGGCTCGCCGGCTGCTCCTTCGGCGTCACCGCGCCCGACGAGCTGCGGCTGGCCGCCGAGGCACTGGTCATCGAGATGGGCGGCGAGCCCGAGTGGATCGCCGAGGAGAACCGCCCGCTCTACCACGCGGCCCTCGCCCTGGGCGCCAACCACCTGGTCACCCTGGTGGCCCAGTCCCTGGAGCTGCTGCGCACCGCGGGCGTCGGCGCCCCCGACCGGATGCTCGGCCCGCTGCTCGGCGCCGCCCTCGACAACGCCCTGCGCTCCGGCGACGCGGCCCTCACCGGACCGGTCGCCCGGGGTGACGCCGGCACGGTCGCGGCGCACGTCGCCGAGCTGCGCGAGCACGCTCCCGGGACCGTCGCCGGGTACCTGGCCATGGCCCGCGCCACCGCCGACCGCGCCCTCGCCCACGGGCTGCTGAAGCCGGAGCTCGCCGAGCCCCTCCTCGGGGTGCTCGCGGGACCGTCCGACGCGGCCGGCGGCACCCCGGGGGACACGACATGAGCGGCACCGCCCGCGCCCCCCACACCCACCTCACCCGTACGCTCCCGCGCGCGTCCCGGAACGGAGCCGCCCGATGACCGCCACCCTGCTGCGCACCGCCGCCGACCTGCACGCCCGCGTGCGTACCGGCCGCCGTGCCGTCGTGATGACCATGGGCGCGTTGCACGAGGGCCACGCCACGCTGATCCGCACCGCCCGGAAGATCGCCGGGCCCGAGGGCGAGGTCGTCGTCACCGTTTTCGTCAACCCGCTCCAGTTCGGCGCGGGCGAGGACCTGGACCGCTACCCGCGCACCCTGGACGCCGATGTCGAGCTGGCCGGGACGTCCGGCGCGGACGCCGTGTTCGCCCCGTCCGTCGACGAGGTGTACCCCGGCGGCGAACCCCAGGTGAGGATCAGCGCCGGCCCCATGGGCGAGCGGCTGGAGGGCGCCGCCCGCCCCGGCCACTTCGACGGCATGCTCACCGTCGTGGCGAAGCTGCTGCACCTCACCCGCCCCGACGTCGCCCTCTACGGGCAGAAGGACGCCCAGCAGCTCGCCCTGATCCGGCGCATGGTGCGCGACCTGAACTTCGGCGTGGAGATCGTCGGAGTCCCCACCGTCCGTGAGGAGGACGGGCTCGCCCTGTCCAGCCGCAACCGCTACCTGTCGCCCGCCGAGCGGCGCACCGCGCTCGCCCTGTCGCAGGCCCTGTTCGCGGGCCGTGACCGGCACGCCGCACAGGAGGCGCTGCGCGCACGCGCCCGCGAGGTGCCCGCCTCGCGGGCGCGTGCCGAGGCGCTCAGCGCGATCGGCGAGTCCCGCGCCGCGGCCGACGCGCACGCCGTGGCCACCACCGCCGGCGGGCCCGCCGCGATCCGCGCCGCCGCCCGCCTGGTGCTGGACGAGGCCGCCCGCCTGGATCCGCCGCTGACGCCGGACTACCTGGCGCTGGTCGACCCGTCGGACTTCACCGACATCGGCGACGACTTCACCGGCGAGGCCGTCCTCGCGGTCGCCGCGCGGGTGGGCGCCACCCGGCTGATCGACAACATCCCCCTGACCTTCGGAACGTTCGGAGACGCCTCGTGACCAGCACAGGCATACGCCCGCCCGTCGCCCACGACCCCCGGGCGGGAGCGCTTCACGCTCGGCCCCGCCTGTACGCGCCCGCGCCCGGGTGGTCCATCGACGCGGACGTCGTGGTCGTCGGCTCCGGGGTCGCGGGCCTCACCGCCGCCCTCCGCTGCGAGGCCGCGGGGCTGGCGACCGTGGTCGTCACCAAGGCCCGCCTCGACGACGGCTCCACCCGGTGGGCGCAGGGCGGCATCGCCGCGGCACTCGGCGAGGGCGACACCCCCGAGCAGCACCTCGACGACACCCTGGTCGCCGGCGCGGGCCTGTGCGACGAGGAGGCGGTGCGCATCCTGGTCACCGAGGGCCCCGACGCCGTACGGCGGCTCATCGCGACCGGCGCGCAGTTCGACAAGGCCGGCGACGGCGGTCTGGAACTCACCCGTGAGGGCGGCCACCACCGGCGCCGCATCGCTCACGCGGGCGGGGACGCCACCGGCGCGGAGATCTCCCGCGCCCTGGTCGAGGCGGTCCGCGCACGGGGGATGCGCACCATCGAGAACGCGCTCGTGCTCGACCTGCTCACCGACGCCGAGGGCCGCACCGCCGGCGTCACCCTGCACGTCATGGGCGAGGGCCGGCACGACGGCGTGGGCGCGGTCCACGCGCCCGCCGTGGTACTCGCCACCGGCGGCATGGGCCAGGTGTTCTCCGCGACCACCAACCCGGCCGTCTCCACCGGCGACGGCGTCGCCCTCGCGTTGCGCGCGGGCGCCGAGGTGAGCGACCTGGAGTTCGTCCAGTTCCACCCCACGGTGCTGTTCCTCGGCCCGGACGCGGAGGGGCAGCAGCCGCTGGTCTCCGAGGCGGTGCGCGGCGAGGGCGCCCACCTGGTGGACGCCGACGGCGTGCGCTTCATGCTCGGGCAGCACGAGCTGGCGGAGCTGGCGCCCCGCGACGTCGTCGCCAAGGGCATCGTGCGCCGCATGCTGGACCACGACGCCGAGCACATGTACCTCGACGCCCGTCACTTCGGCGCCGAGATGTGGGAGAACCGGTTCCCGACCATCCTGGCCGCCTGCCGCGCCCACGGGATCGACCCCGTCACCCAGCCCGTGCCGGTCGCCCCGGCCGCCCACTACGCCTCCGGCGGCGTCCGCACCGACTCCCACGGCCGCACCACGGTGCCCGGCCTCTACGCGTGCGGGGAGGTCGCCTGCACCGGCGTGCACGGCGCCAACCGGCTCGCGTCCAACTCGCTCCTCGAGGGCCTCGTCTACGCCGAGCGCATCGCCGCCGACATCGCCGCCACCGGCCTCCGCGCGCGCGTGCCGCAGCCGCTGCCCACGGGGGAGCGCCCCGCGCACCCGCTGCTCCCGTCCGAGGCGCGCTTCGCCATCCAGCGGACCATGACCCGCGGAGCGGGCGTGCTGCGCTCCGAGGCGTCCCTCGCCGAGGCCGCCGACAGTCTGCACCGGCTGCACACCGACGCGCGCGACGCCCTCGACGAGAACGGCAAGACCGCCGAGCCCGGCGTCGACACGTGGGAGGCCACCAACCTGCTGTGCGTCGCCCGCGTGCTCGTGGCGGCGGCGCGGCTGCGCGAGGAGACCCGCGGCTGCCACTGGCGCGAGGACCGGCCCGAGCGCGACGACACGGCGTGGCGCCGCCACATCGTCGTACGGCTGAATCCCGACCGATCGCTGGCGGTGCGCACCACCGAGACCACAGACTTCCCCCCGACCCTCCCTCAGGCCCAGGAGCAGTGACAGCAGTGACCACCCCCGACCTTCCCCTCGTCTCCTCCGGCGGCTGTGGCGACGGCTGCGCCTGCGGCGCAGGCGAGGAGGACACGTACCTGGAGTGCGGGCTCGACCCCGCGCTCGCCCAGCTCCTGGCCGACGCGGGGCTCGACCCCGTCGAGGTCGAGGACATCGCCAACGTGGCCCTCCAGGAGGACCTGGCGCACGGCGTGGACGTGACCACGGTCGCGACCATCCCCGAGGACGCCGTCGCCACCGCCGACTTCACCGCCCGCGAGGCGGGCACGGTGGCCGGTCTCCGGGTCGCCGAGGCGGTCATGTCGATCGTCTGCACCGATGAGTTCGAGGTCGAGCGGCACGTGGAGGACGGCGACCGGGTCGAGGCCGGCCAGGTGCTGCTGTCCGTCACCACCCGCACCCGCGACATCCTCACCGCCGAGCGCAGCGCGCTAAACCTGCTGTGCCGGCTCTCCGGCATCGCCACCGCCACGCGCGCGTGGGCGGACGCGCTGGAGGGCACCAGGGCGAAGGTGCGCGACACCCGCAAGACCACGCCGGGGCTGCGCAGCCTGGAGAAGTTCGCCGTGCGCTGCGGAGGCGGCGTCAACCACCGCATGTCCCTGTCGGACGCGGCGCTGGTCAAGGACAACCACGTGGTGGCCGCGGGCGGCGTCGCGCAGGCCTTCGAGGCCGTCCGCGACCGCTTCCCGGACGTCCCGATCGAGGTCGAGGTCGACACCCTGCACCAGCTCCGCGAGGTGCTGGACGCGGGCGCCGACCTGATCCTGCTGGACAACTTCACGCCCGGCGAGTGCGAGGAGGCGGTGTCCCTCGTCGACGGCCGCGCGGCGCTGGAGGCGTCCGGACGTCTCACCCTGGCAGGCGCGAAGGCGTACGCCGACACGGGCGTCGACTACCTCGCCGTGGGCGCCCTCACCCACTCCTCGCCGATTCTCGACATCGGCCTCGACCTGCGCGCCGCGGAGTAGGACCGGCCATGCTGCTGACCATCGACGTGGGCAACACGCACACCGTTCTCGGACTGTTCGACGGCGACGAGATCGTCGAGCACTGGCGCATCTCCACGGACGCGCGGCGCACGGCGGACGAGCTGGCCGTGCTCCTCCAGGGCCTGATGGGCATGCACCCGCTGCTGGGCGAGGAGCTGGGCGACGGCATCGACGGCATCGCCATCTGCGCGACCGTCCCGTCCGTGCTGCACGAACTGCGCGAGGTCACCCGCCGCTACTACGGTGACGTGCCCGCGGTCCTCGTGGAGCCGGGCGTGAAGACGGGCGTGCCGATCCAGTTCGACAACCCCAAGGAGGTCGGAGCCGACCGCATCATCAACGCGGTGGCCGCCAACGAGCTGTACGGCGGCCCGGCGATCGTCGTCGACTTCGGCACGGCGACGACATTCGACGCGGTCTCCGCGCGCGGGGAGTACGTCGGCGGGGTCATCGCGCCCGGCATCGAGATCTCGGTCGAGGCGCTCGGCGTCAAGGCCGCCCAGCTCCGCAAGATCGAGGTGGCCCGGCCCCGCACCGTGATCGGCAAGAACACGGTCGCGGCGATGCAGTCCGGCATCGTCTACGGCTTCGCCGGCCAGGTCGACGGCGTGGTCAACCGCATGGCGCGGGAACTGGCCGACGACCCGGACGACGTCACGGTCATCGCCACGGGCGGCCTCGCCCCGATGGTCCTGGGCGAGGCGACGGTCATCGACGAACACGAACCCTGGCTGACCCTGATCGGCCTCCGCCTGGTCTACGAACGCAACGTGTCCCGGATGTAGCGAGCGCCGCTGCCGGGCGGGCAGCTCCCGCCGCTGCGGGTCGTCGGTGGCCGGTCGCGCAGTTCCCCGCGCCCCCCTGGGGGACGCCGCGGCTGCGGGCAGTCGTGCCCCCGGGGCGGCACGGGTGGGCGCAGCGGCACCTTTGCAGCGCCGGGTGCGGGTCGTCGGTGGCCGGTCGCGCAGTTCCCCGCGCCCCCCTGGGGGACGCCGCGGCTGCGGGCAGTCGTGCCCCTGGGGCGGCCCTCGTGCCCGGGGCGCGACCTCTGCGGCGGTGCGGAGGTGCCCCACACCCCCGCCCACCCGGGTGGTGGACGCGCCACACTGACGATCTTTGGGTGGATTTGTCTGATTAGCGCGTATCGTCGCAGCATGCCCACGCCCTACGGATCCCGCGGCGGCCTGGCGTTCGGTGCGGAGGAGCTGCGTGTGCTCCGCCGCGCCCTCGCCCTCGCCCTGCACCCCAGCCCGGCCACGGCCGACGACGTCCAGGACTGCCTGCGCCTCGCCGCGTCCCTCGACGAGGCGACGCGCGAGAGCGCCCGGCTGCGCGCCTTTCTGGTGGCCGACCTCGGCCGCTACCGCGCCGCCCTCCCCGGTACCGCCGTCGGCTACCTCGCGCTCCTCGAGGAGGCGCTGGGCGCCGGCTACCGGCCCCAGCCGGACGATCTGGCCGCCCTGCGCGCCCTGCGCGGCAACCCCACCGCCGCCACCCTCCTGCGGCACAGCGAACGCGTCCGTCTGACCGCCCTGCCCGGGGGCCTGGCCTCCGCGGGCCAGGAGCAGGAGCGCGGGGAGCCGCAGAAGAAGCCCGAGAAGCGGCCCTCGGCTCCGCACCCCGCGCCGAACCCCAGCCCCGCGCCCGCCCCCGGCACCCCCCGTCCGACCCGGCGGCCCGTGCCCACGCCGGGCGAGGTCTTCCCCCGGCGCAAACCCGCCACGCCGCCGCCGGACCGGCACCTGGCCGCCGGCTGACCCGCCCGCCTGGCTACTCTGGACGCATGGACTACGTCTCCGCGCTCCTGCCCCCGGTCGTCATGGCCGTCTTCTTCATCGGCGTGATCCGCGTCATCGTGAAGACGCAGGGCGGCGCCAACAAGACCAAGGAGGACGCCGCCGTCGACGCGGCCCTCGCCCGGGCGGAAGGCTCGCCCGCCGCCAAGCCCGACGCCTGACCGGGGCCACCCCGGCCCCTCAGGGGCGTACGACCCGCCGTCGTACGCCCCTTTTGTCGTGGTTCGCCAGGTATCACGCACGTCCGGCACGCCATTGCCGGGATCTCCCACTATTGTTCTGAGTTGTGCCTCGCCCATTGGGAGAACTCGAAGACGCGGTCATGACGCGGGTCTGGAAGTGGAACCGCCCGGTGACCGTTCGGGAAGTCCTGGAAGATCTCCAGAAGGAACGGTCCATCGCGTACACCACGGTGATGACCGTTATGGACAATCTCCATCAGAAGGGCTGGGTGCGCCGCGAGTCCGAAGGGCGCGCCTATCGATATGAGGCCGTCTCCACTCGCGCCGCCTACGCCGCCGCCCTCATGAACGAGGCGTGGTCACGGAGCGACAACGCCGCCGCGGCTCTCGTCGCGTTCTTCGGCATGATGAGCGAGGAACAGCGGCGGGCTCTCCAGGACGCCATGCGGATCGTCCAGCTCCCTGAAACCCCCGAAACCGACGACGGCGACGCCGGCACTCCCGCCGGCGAGAACCCCGCCTCTCGTGACGAGCCCGGCGGGCGATAGCGTCCGTCCATGTCAGCAGACAGCCCCGAAGTCACCGCAAATGCCCTCACCGTGCGACGGGCGCGCACCAGCGATGTTCCGGCTGTACGCCGCCTCCTGGACGACTACGTCCGCCGGGGCATCCTGCTCGACAAAGCCACGGTGACGCTTTACGAGGACATCCAGGAGTTCTGGGTCGCGGAACGGGACGACAACGCGGAGGTCGTCGGCTGCGGCGCCCTGCACGTGATGTGGGAAGACCTCGCGGAGGTGCGCACTCTCGCCGTGAAGCCGGGCCTGAAGGGCGCGGGCGTGGGCCACCGCCTGTTGGAGAAGTTGCTGCAGACGGCCCGCTGGCTCGGTGTTCGACGCGTTTTCTGTCTGACCTTCGAAGTGGACTTCTTCGGCAAGCACGGCTTCGTGGAGATCGGCGAGACGCCCGTCGACCGCGATGTGTACGCGGAGTTGCTGCGCTCCTATGACGAGGGTGTCGCGGAGTTCCTGGGTCTCGAACGCGTGAAACCGAACACCCTGGGCAACAGCCGGATGCTTCTGCATCTGTGATCCGCGTCAGGGCTCCTATGCGGGTGCCCTATGTCCGAAACGCGCATGTTTCCGGGGTGTGCGCGGCCGTCTGTCCTCTGCCGGGGGTTTGTGTTTTTACGGCAAAAGCGGTTTGCTTTCCGAGGTACTGCAGTACTGCATATAACAAGGGGCGGCGATACGGCGGACGCCGGCTCACCCCGGCCCTCAAGTTATCGATGAAAGGAAATCCGGTGGCACAGAAGGTTCAGGTCCTTCTTGTCGACGACCTCGACGGCGGCGAGGCGGACGAGACCGTGACGTTCGCGTTGGACGGCAAGACCTACGAGATCGATCTCACCACCGCCAACGCGGAGAAGCTCCGCGGCCTTCTCGAGCCTTACGTGAAGGGCGGTCGTCGTACCGGGGGCCGCGCTTCCGGCGGGCGCGGAAAGGCGCGTTCCTCCTCGGGCGGCAGCCAGGACACCGCGGCCATCCGCGCCTGGGCCAAGGAGAACGGCTACGAGGTGAACGACCGCGGCCGCGTCCCCGCGTCCATCCGCGAGGCCTACGAGAGCGCCAACGGCTGACCCACACCCCGCACGGCGGCGCCCGTACCGGAGCACCGCAGGCGTACGCGGTGGATCTGCGTCGCCACGGTGCTGACCAGACGCACGAGGTCCGGGGGGCCGTCACCGACCCCTCGCGGGCTCCTCGTGCCCATCGCCGGCAGCGTCGGCAGCGAGGCCACCGTCTCGCGACCCGGCTCGGGGGGCCGCAGCCAGACGGCGGCCCCCTGCGGACTGCCCGCGCGCCCTTCTCCGGGACGCCCCGCGGCCCGGTGTCCACGCGGTGCGTCCGGCCCGGCCCCGGCGGTCCACGGGGCGGGGGCGTCCATGAGGCCCCCGCCGAGCGCCCGCAGGTCGAGACCCAGCCCGCCCCACTCCAGCCACTCCAGCAGGCCCGGCACCTCGTCGGCGCCCCCCGCCGCGATCAGCAGCCGCATCCGGCCCCCTTGGACGGCGACCGGGAAACCCTCCGCGGCCGGGCCCAGCCGCTCCAGCGCCGCACGGCCCGCCTCCGCGGGCACGTCCAGGACGTCGAAGCGCACGCCCACCGTCAGCCGCGGCGGAACACCGGGCACCGTGGGCCATCCCAGGACGTTCTCGTACCAGGAGCGCGTCCGGTCGCCGTGACGCCTCTCGCCCACCTCGCGGGCGGACAGGTCCGGCCGGCGGGGCGACGGGAGGGCGGCGGAGCGGAGACCGGCCATGCCCGGGGCAACGCACGACGACCCTCGGAGTTACGCTGGGTGTCTGGACGTGCGCGCACGGTGTCGAACATGAGGGCGCGCGGGGGTGAAGCAGGGCGCAAGGTTGTTCGCCCGTAGCGGAGGGAACCCGTGCACTCGGCATGGACAGTCAGTCGCAGCGGGTAAGACATCCCTAGTGGGAGGGGGCGACACGCAGGGCGGGAAGGCTCCCGTTCGCCACGGGCGTACTGGCGAAGGGGGTAACTGCCTGGCCTGCGGGAACATCGTCTCGCACCATCGGGTTGGAGCAGATGTCGGCGTGAGCGGGGTCAGGAGGCCATCGACGGTGTCGGCAGTTGGAATGAGCGGTCCCCGCTTGCGGGACTAAGCTGCGGAAGGACAGGGAGGGGAAGTTCCCCCCACTGCCTGACCGCTCTGAGGAGCGATTAACGATGTTCGAGAGGTTCACCGACCGCGCGCGGCGGGTTGTCGTCCTGGCTCAGGAAGAAGCCCGGATGCTCAACCACAACTACATCGGCACCGAGCACATCCTCCTGGGCCTGATCCACGAGGGTGAGGGTGTCGCCGCCAAGGCCCTTGAGAGCCTCGGGATTTCGCTCGAGGCGGTCCGCCAGCAGGTGGAGGAGATCATCGGGCAGGGCCAGCAGGCCCCGTCGGGTCACATCCCCTTCACCCCCCGTGCCAAGAAGGTCCTGGAGCTGTCGCTCCGCGAGGCCCTTCAGCTGGGCCACAACTACATCGGCACGGAGCACATCCTGCTCGGCCTGATCCGTGAGGGCGAGGGCGTCGCCGCCCAGGTCCTGGTCAAGCTGGGCGCTGATCTGAACCGCGTGCGGCAGCAGGTGATCCAGCTGCTCTCCGGTTACCAGGGCAAGGAGACCGCCACCGCCGGCGGTCCTGCGGAGGGCACGCCCTCCACGTCCCTGGTCCTCGACCAGTTCGGCCGGAACCTCACCCAGGCCGCTCGTGAGTCCAAGCTCGACCCGGTCATCGGGCGCGAGAAGGAGATCGAGCGGGTCATGCAGGTGCTGTCCCGCCGTACCAAGAACAACCCGGTGCTGATCGGTGAGCCCGGCGTCGGCAAGACCGCCGTCGTCGAGGGCCTCGCCCAGGCCATCGTCAAGGGCGAGGTGCCCGAGACCCTCAAGGACAAGCACCTCTACACCCTGGACCTCGGCGCCCTGGTGGCCGGCTCCCGCTACCGCGGTGACTTCGAGGAGCGCCTGAAGAAGGTGCTCAAGGAGATCCGCACCCGCGGCGACATCATCCTGTTCATCGACGAGCTGCACACGCTGGTCGGCGCGGGCGCCGCCGAGGGCGCGATCGACGCGGCGAGCATCCTCAAGCCGATGCTGGCCCGCGGCGAGCTGCAGACCATCGGTGCGACCACGCTGGACGAGTACCGCAAGCACCTGGAGAAGGACGCGGCCCTCGAGCGCCGCTTCCAGCCCATCCAGGTCGCCGAGCCGTCCCTGCCGCACACGATCGAGATCCTCAAGGGCCTGCGCGACCGCTACGAGGCGCACCACCGCGTCTCCATCACGGACGAGGCGCTGGTCCAGGCCGCCACCCTGGCCGACCGCTACATCTCGGACCGCTTCCTGCCGGACAAGGCGATCGACCTGATCGACGAGGCCGGTTCCCGGATGCGCATCCGCCGGATGACCGCGCCGCCGGACCTGCGCGAGTTCGACGAGAAGATCGCAGGCGTCCGCCGCGACAAGGAGTCCGCGATCGACTCGCAGGACTTCGAGAAGGCCGCCTCGCTGCGCGACAAGGAGAAGCAGCTCCTGGCCGCCAAGGCGAAGCGGGAGAAGGAGTGGAAGGCCGGCGACATGGACGTCGTCGCCGAGGTCGACGGCGAGCTGATCGCCGAGGTCCTCGCGACCGCCACCGGCATCCCGGTCTTCAAGCTGACCGAGGAGGAGTCCAGCCGCCTGCTCCGCATGGAGGAGGAGCTGCACAAGCGGGTCATCGGCCAGGACGACGCCGTCAAGGCGCTGTCCAAGGCGATCCGCCGTACGCGCGCCGGTCTGAAGGACCCGAAGCGTCCGGGCGGCTCGTTCATCTTCGCCGGTCCGTCCGGTGTCGGTAAGACGGAGCTGTCCAGGGCGCTCGCGGAGTTCCTCTTCGGCGACGAGGACGCGCTGATCTCCCTCGACATGTCGGAGTTCAGCGAGAAGCACACGGTGTCGCGTCTCTTCGGTTCGCCCCCCGGCTACGTGGGCTACGAGGAGGGCGGCCAGCTGACGGAGAAGGTGCGCCGCAAGCCGTTCTCGGTCGTCCTCTTCGACGAGGTCGAGAAGGCCCACCCGGACATCTTCAACTCGCTGCTGCAGATCCTGGAGGACGGTCGCCTGACCGACTCCCAGGGCCGGGTCGTGGACTTCAAGAACACGGTCATCATCATGACGACCAACCTCGGCACCCGGGACATCTCCAAGGGCTTCAACCTGGGCTTCGCCGCCGCGGGCGACACGAAGACCAACTACGAGCGCATGAAGAACAAGGTCTCGGACGAGCTCAAGCAGCACTTCCGGCCCGAGTTCCTCAACCGCGTCGACGACGTGGTGGTCTTCCCGCAGCTGACCCAGGGCGACATCCTGCGGATCGTCGACCTGATGATCGACAAGGTGGACGAGCGTCTGAAGGACCGGGACATGGGCATCGAGCTCTCCCAGTCCGCCAAGGAGCTGCTGTCCAAGAAGGGCTACGACCCCGTCCTGGGCGCCCGGCCGCTGCGCCGGACCATCCAGCGGGAGATCGAGGACTCGCTGTCGGAGAAGATCCTCTTCGGCGAGCTGCGTCCCGGTCACATCGTGGTCGTGGACACCGAGGGCGAGGGCGAGAACCAGACCTTCACCTTCCGCGGCGAGGAGAAGTCGGCCCTGCCCGACGTCCCGCCGATCGAGCAGGCGGCCGGCGGCGCCGGTCCGAACCTGAGCAAGGACGCGTAAGCGCCCTGCCTCACGGCCTGTGAAAGGGGCCGGCACCCGCGAGGGTGCCGGCCCCTTGGCTGTTTCCGCGGGCGGTCAGGAGAGCTGGCCGCCGTAGTCCGGGAGCTTGAAGGTGCGCTCGGCGTGGCCGCCGGAGAGGTCGGTGGCGCTGTTGCCGATGTTGGCGATGATCGTGTAGCCCTTGCGCTCGATGTCGACGCGCTGCGCGGTCTTGTACTCGGCGACGTTCCGGAAGAGGTCGATGAAGCTGCGGACGTACAGGCCGGAGGACTCGTAGCCGACGTGGTCGAGGTTCCACTCGGTGGGCGCGTAGATGATGCCGGGGCGGGCGGTGACGAAGAACAGGGTGACCCCGCGCTCCTCGGCGTACCGGGCGACCTCCAGGACCGGCTTGTTGGCGGGCTGCGGGAAGCTGAAGCCGAAGTCGGTCTCCAGCGCGGTGTTGTCGATGTCGAGGACGATCGCCTGCTTCTCGCCCGGCCGGGCGTCGGCGATGCGCTGCTTCACATAGGGCAGGGCCTGGTCCATGACGGCACGGCAGTCGCGCTGCCAGGTGTCGTAGTCGACGTCCGCCGCGAGGGCGGGGGCGGTGGCCGGGAGGGCGGCGGTGGCCGTCGTGGGTGCCGCTGCGGAGGGTGTGGCCTCGGCGGGTACGGCAAGGGCCACCAGGGCGGTCGCGGAGACGGCGGTCACCGATACGCGGCGCAACCAGGAGCGTCGGCTTCTCATGTCGTGGGGGTCCTCTCACGTCCGTGACGCTGCCAACATGTCGTGTGCATGCTCGTGTGCGAGGGTGACGCGAGGTGAACCGTAGGGTTACCGGACGGTAGGTCACCAGAGGCCTGCGCCACATTTCTGCACCCGCTTTTTCACTCCGCCGGTGATGTGCCGCACAGGACCTACGTCACGTACGGCCCGGAATAGTAGCGGGACACCGAAACCACATCGGACATTCAGGGCGAAAACGCGAGCGATCGGCTTGAAATGGGGCTTTCGGCCCCTGTGAGGCGCGTCTCAGGGGCCGCATATCTCGGTGGGTATCTACGAATTTCCGTCGTAGATCACACCTTTGCGGCGTTTCGGGCGAAAGGGTTACCACTGAATGGCCACCACGCCACGGGTCCCGTGAGCCGGTGGTTTCCCTCTGCCCCCTCCCCCATGAGGTTTCGATGTTCGAGCGCGTCACGTCCCGTTTCCCCCGCACGTCCGCCACCCGTACCCGTGCGGCCGTCCTGGCCGCCGGCCTGGGTACCTCGGTCGTCCTGGGAGTCGGGGTCGCGGCCGCCGTCGACAACACGGCCGCCTCCGGTGCGGCCGGCGCCGTACAGGCGCAGGCGGCCGCCCAGTCCAAGGCCGCCGAGGCGCAGGCGAAGGCCGTCCAGGCGCAGGCCGACAAGGCGCAGAAGGCCGCCGAGGCGAAGAAGGCCGCTGCCGCCAAGGCCGCGCAGGCCAAGAAGGCGGCGAAGGCCGCGGCCAAGAAGAAGGCCGCCTCCTGGATCGACCCGGTGAAGTCCTACAAGCTGTCGGCGAGCTTCGCGCAGAACGGCGGCATGTGGGCGCACAAGCACTCCGGCCA
>BMTH01000004.1 GCA_014649575.1 Streptomyces griseoincarnatus
TGTGGAGTTGACCGGTACTAATAGGCCGAGGGCTTGTCCTCAGTTGCTCGCGTCCACTGTGTTGGTTCTGAAACCACGAACAACCCCATGCCATGGTCACGGCATGCCGGCGGTTGTCAGTTTCATAGTGTTTCGGTGGTCATAGCGTAGGGGAAACGCCCGGTTACATTCCGAACCCGGAAGCTAAGCCTTACAGCGCCGATGGTACTGCAGGGGGGACCCTGTGGGAGAGTAGGACGCCGCCGAACAATTCTTACAAGGGTTGGTCCCTGAACTTCGGTTCAGGGACCAACCCTTTTTTGTTGTCCGTCACTTGACGTTCACGTTGCCCGCCGAGCATCTCCGGCATGGGAACTGCTGCACTGCTCAGGGCGGCCGGCGTAGGAGCCGGTGACGAGGTCGTCGTACCGGCCTTCGGCAACGTGGAGGTCGCGCAGGCCGTGACGCTTGCGGGTGCGCTGCCCGCGTTCGCGGACATAGACCCGGCGACGTACTGCCTCGACCCCGCCGCGGTCGACGCGGCGTTGACTCCACGGACCGCGGCGGTCGTTGTCGTCCACCGCTTCGGACACCCCGCCGACCTGGGGCAGTTGCGCGCGCTCGGGCAGCGGCACGGTCTTCTGGTGCTGGAGCACACGGAGCTGGACGCGTCCCGCGACGAGACGGCGCGGCGACGGGAGCGGGCCGCGTATCTCGACACCCGGCTGCGAGGCGTGCGGACTCCTGAGCGAGGCGCCGGCCACAGCTGTCTGGAGTACGTCGTGCGGGTGCCCGGGAACGGGCGGCCCGACCGGGACGCCTTCGCACGCGCCGTACGAGCCAAGGGAGTTGCGTGCCGGATACCCGTGCAGACGCCCGTGCACCGGCTGCCTGAGTTCCGCCGTTGCGTGTCGCTGCCCGAGACCGAGAGGGCCGCCGACGAGACGCTCGCTCTGCCCGTCGACGGCTCCCTGACGAAGCGGGACATGCAGCGGACCGCGTCCGTGTGCAATGCGCTGGGAGGACTGCTCGCGCCGGCCCTCTGAGCGTGGTTGGGAGCACGGCTCCGTACAGGGTATGATCTATTCCGTTGCCGCGAGGGAAGCCGAAGCGGCGACAGGCCCCTATAGCTCAGTCGGCAGAGCGTCTCCATGGTAAGGAGAAGGTCAACGGTTCGATTCCGTTTGGGGGCTCAGCCAGAAAGGCCCCGCCCAATTGGGCGGGGCCTTTCTCATGCCCTGGCGCGGTGGGGGGATCAGTCCTGCTGGAGGCCCGGCACGCGCATCGCGAGAATCGCCATGTCGTCCGACGGCGCGTCCGAGGCGAAGCGTTCCACCGCGCGCATGATGCGTGCCGCGACGGCGCCGGCCGTCAGCCCCGTACATGTCGTCAGAACCTCGGCGAGGCCGTCGTCGCCCAGCATCCTGGAGCCCTCACGGCGCTCGGTGACGCCGTCCGTGACGCACAGCAGGACGTCACCCGGGTCCAGAGTCACCGTTTCCTCGCGCAGCTCCAGGTCCTCCAGGACGCCGAGCAGCGGCTGCGGCTCGGCGGCCGGTTCGACCGTGCCGTCCTGGCGGAGGCGCAGCGGCAGCGGGTGGCCCGCGCAGACCACCTTCAGTTCCGCGCTGCCGTCCTCCTGCGGGCGCATCTCGCCGTACAGAAGCGTGAGGAAGCGGCTGCGCTCGCCCTCGTCGAGGATCGCGGAGTTCAGGCGCTCCAGGACCGACGGGCCGCTCAGGCCCTCCCTGGCGAGCAGACGCAGCGCGTGCCGGGCGAGGCCGGTGACGGCCGCCGCGTTCGGGCCCGTGCCGCAGACGTCGCCGATGGCGAAGCCGTAGGCGCCGTCGCTGATCGGGAAGAGGTCGTAGAAGTCGCCGCCCACTTCGTTGCCCTCGCCGGCCGCGCGGTAGATGACCTCGACCTCGACGCCGTCGATCTGTGGCAGCTCCGGCGGCAGCAGACTGCGCTGGAGGGACTGGCTGATGGCCGTGCGCTCCGAGTAGAGGCGGGCGTTGTCCAGGGCCAGTGCGGCCCGGCGGGACAGGTCCTCGGCCAGTTCCAGGATCTCCTGGCGGAAGTGCTCGTCCGTGGGCTTGCCCAGCGTCAGCATGCCGATGACGCGGTTACGGGCTACCAGGGGCAGCACCACCGTCTCGCCGCCGACCGCGGAGGCCGTGGCGAGGGTGGGGCCGATGCCGGTGGTGACGTGCCGGGTGGGGCCGCCGCTCAGGCCGAGGCTGCGCATGGACGTGCGCAGGGCCGCCTGGTGGGCGATCTCCGCGGGCGCCGACCAGACGCGGGCGCCGGGCGTGGGTACCGGGTCCGGCGGGGCGATCTTGGACAGCAGGGACTTGATGCCGTCGATGAGCTCCTCGTCCTCGTGCAGCACGTAGGACAGGTCCGGCTCGGAGGACTGGTCGGCGATCGTGTAGACCGCACACCAGGTGGCGAGCGTCGGAACCGTCATCTGCGCCATCAGGGCCAGGGTCTGGTCGCGGTCGAGGGTGCCGGCCAGCAGGTCGGACGCCTCGACGAGGAAGCTGAGGGAGCCGCGGCGCAGCCGCTCCAGCTCGCCCAGGCGGGCGGACTCGACGGCGAGGGCGATGCGGTCCGCGGCGAACTGGAGGCGCAGCGCCTCCTCGTTGGAATAGCGGCCGGGGGCCTCGGCGGCGACGCCGAGGGAGCCGGTGAGGCGGCCCTCGACCTTGAGGGGCACGGTGACGACCGAGCGCATCCCGGTGCCGTTGAGGAGCGGCACCGCGCCCGGGACGGCCGCGAGGTCCTCGTGGACGGCCGGCATGCGTGCGGAGCCGTAGCGGCCGGGGCCGCCCTCCACGGGGACGCGTGCGAAGCGCTGGCGGGCCGAGGGCAGGCCGGTGGAGGCGCGGACCTCCAGCTCCGTCTCGTCGTCGGTGGCGAGCAGCAGGAAGGCGGAATCGCCGTCGAGCATGTCGCGGGCGCGCTCCACGGTGCGCTGCAGCAGGCTGTCGAGGTCGTCGGGGGCGGGGGAGCCGATGAAGACCTCGAACGGGTCGGCGCTCGGGCCCTCGGAGCCGCCCGAGGAGTCGGTGGAGGGGGCCCGGAGCGGGGTCTGCAGAACCGCCCGTTCGTGGTCGCGTACCAGGAGACACACGGTTGACGGTTCGCCGTCGGTGTCCCGGACGCGCAGGTGGGAGGCGTACACCGGGATGACGCGGCCATGGGCGCCGCGGACGCCGTAGGAGCCCTCCCAGCGGGAGAGCTGGAGGGCGTCGGCGATGCCGGTGCCGGTGCCGGGGGTGTGCGGCCAGGCGGCGAGGTCGGTGAGCGGCTTGCCGGTGACCTGCTCCGCGGTGTAGCCGAACAGTTCCTCCGCGTCCTCGTTCCAGGCGGTGATGGAGCCGGAGCGGTCGATCTGGACGACGGCGACGCGGACCCGGGTGTCGGCGAGCGGCAGCAGATGGGCGGGGAGGGCGGGGCCCGCGGCGCGGGTGCCGACCGGCCGCTCGGGGAGGTCGAGCTGGAACCAGACGGTCTTGTGGGTGGGCGTGTAGTCGACGCCCCAGTGGCCGGCCAGGGCGGCGCAGAGCTGGAGGCCGCGTCCGCCCTCGCGGTCGGGGTTGCCCATGTCGACCGGGAAGCCCTGGAGAGGGACCTCACGCTCGGGATACCGGTCGGCCACCTCGATCCGGACGCCGTCCTCGCTGCGCAGGCAGAGCAGGTCGGCGGAGGTGCCCGCGTGCACGACGGCGTTGGTCACCAGCTCGCTGGTCAGCACCACGGCGTCGTCGACGATGTCGCCGAAGCCCCAGCCCTGGAGGGTGTCACGGACGAAGGACCGGGCACTCGCGACGGATCGTCCGACGGGCTCGAAGCTGGCGGCCGCGCGCGCGGTGATCACAGAACTCCTCGACCGGTTCTCGACGGGCATGGCTCCCTGGCCGGCCGGCTCGTGCCGCTGGTGCGGCAGGCCGTCCGTCGGCCGTGGGTCGTCCGGGGGCTGCTCCCCCGGGATCAGTCCGGTGGTCATGTTGTGCGGCCGCCCCTCCGATGCCCGCTCGTGCTCGTGCCACCGCCCAGGCCGGACGCGCCGGCGTGGCTGGACAGCCGCATGCAAGGTTACTTACCTTCGCGGTCCGAGCGGATGCCGGTCTGCAGTGTTTCCGTCCGAGGTGTTCGCCGTCCGGCGGGTGTGCGGACGATGTGCGAAGCTGCCGAACTGTTATGGCCTGGTTCCGCGGGGGTGAAACACTGGGCAGGCTTGTAGGGAAGGTCCGGGCAGGCAGTGTGGCGCCGGGGCCGGGTGGGCAGCAGCCTCCTGGCGCGCCTCGGAACGTCGGGCAGGGCATCTCGGTCCAACAGGAAAAGCAGTCAGGAGCAACGGGAGCACCCTGGACGGTGTGACCGGGCACAGCGGTAACGGTCGACCCCTGCGGGAGGGACACAGTGGAGTCTGGCGCAGCGACGCGGAGCACGAAGACGACGCGCGCGAAAGGCGGACAGTCCCTGAGTAAGGCGGGGAAGGCCCGGGGCGGCACGGTGACGGTGGAGGCGGCCGCGATGAACCGCCTGCTGGGCGCCCTGGTGTCGATGCGGGACGGGAACTTCCGCAAACGCCTCACGGTGACCGGCGACGGTGTGATGGCGGAGATCGCCGCCGTCTTCAACGAGGTCGCCGACCGGAACCTGCACCTCACGGGCGAGCTGGCGCGCGTGCGCCGCATGGTGGGGCGTGAGGGAAAGCTCACGGAACGGCTGGAGACGGGGCCCTCGGAGGGCTCCTGGGCGGCCGCGATCGACCACTCCAACGCCCTGGTGGACGATCTCGTACGGCCGGTCTCCGAGGTGAGCCGGGTGCTGTCGGCGGTGGCGGAGGGTGATCTGTCGCCGCGGATGGAGCTGCGGACGCAGGCGCCGGACGGGACCGGGCATCCGCTGCGCGGCGAGTTCCTGAAGGTCGCGCGGACCGTGAACAACCTGGTCGACCAGCTCTCGACGTTCACCGACGAGGTCACACGCGTGGCCAGCGAGGTGGGCACCGAGGGCAAGCTGGGCGGTCAGGCGCAGGTGCGGGGCATGTCCGGGTCCTGGAAGGACCTGACGGACTCCGTGAACACGATGGCGGAGCGGCTGACGGCGCAGGTGCGCGACATCGCGTTGGTGACGACGGCCGTGGCGCGCGGTGACCTGTCGCGCAAGGTCACGGTGCACGTCGAGGGGGAGATGCTCGAGCTGAAGAACACCGTCAACACGATGGTGGACCAGCTCTCCGCGTTCTCCTCCGAGGTGACACGCGTTGCCCGCGAGGTGGGCACCGAGGGCGCCCTGGGCGGTCAGGCGCAGGTGCCGGGTGTCGACGGTGTGTGGAAGGAACTCACCGACTCCGTCAACACCATGGCCGGGAACCTCACCGCGCAGGTGCGCGGGATCGCCGAGGTGACGACGGCGGTCGCCAACGGTGACCTGTCGCGCAAGGTGACGGTGCCGGCGCGCGGCGAGGTGGCGCAGCTCGCCGAGACGATCAACCAGATGACCGAGACGCTGCGGATCTTCGCGGACGAGGTCACGCGGGTCGCCAACGAGGTCGGCGCCGAGGGGCGTCTGGGCGGTCAGGCGAACGTGCCGGGCGCCGCGGGTACCTGGAAGGACCTCACGGACTCCGTCAACACGGTCTTCCGGAACCTCACCACCCAGGTGAGGGACATCGCGGCGGTCACCACGGCGGTGGCCAACGGCGACCTGTCGCAGAAGGTCACCGTGGACGTGGCCGGCGAGATGCTGGAGCTGAAGAACACCGTCAACACGATGGTCGACCAGCTCTCCGCGTTCGGCGCCGAGGTGACGCGGGTGGCGCGGGAGATCGGTGTCGAGGGTGAGCTGGGCGGCCAGGCGCAGGTGCCGGGCGCGGCCGGTACGTGGAAGGACCTGACGGACTCCGTCAACACCGCGTTCCGCAACCTCACCGGACAGGTGCGCAACATCGCCCAGGTGACGACGGCGGTGGCCAACGGCGACCTGTCGCAGAAGGTCACCGTGGACGTCTCCGGCGAGATGCTCCAGCTGAAGAACACCGTGAACACGATGGTGGACCAGCTGTCGAGCTTCGCCGACCAGGTCACGCGGATGGCGCGGGACGTGGGCACGGAGGGCCGGCTGGGCGGTCAGGCGCAGGTGCCCGGGGTGTCCGGCACCTGGAAGGAGCTCACCGATTCCGTCAACTCGATGGCCGGCAACCTCACCTCCCAGGTGCGGAACATCGCCCAGGTCACCACGGCCGTGGCGCGAGGCGACCTGTCGCAGAAGATCGACGTGGACGCGCGCGGGGAGATCCTCGAGCTCAAGAACACCATCAACACGATGGTCGACCAGCTGTCGTCGTTCGCCGACCAGGTGACCCGGGTGGCCCGCGAGGTGGGCACCGAGGGCCGTCTCGGCGGTCAGGCGCAGGTGCCCGGTGTGGCCGGCGTGTGGCGTGACCTGACGGACTCCGTGAACGGCATGGCGTCCAACCTGACCGGACAGGTGCGCAACATCGCGCAGGTGGCGACGGCGGTGGCGCGCGGTGACCTCTCGCAGAAGATCACCGTCGACGCGCGCGGGGAGATCCTCGAGCTGAAGAACACGCTGAACACGATGGTGGACCAGCTGTCGTCGTTCGCCGAGGAGGTGACCCGGGTGGCCCGCGAGGTGGGCACCGAGGGCATCCTGGGCGGCCAGGCGGAGGTGCAGGGCGTCTCCGGCACCTGGAAGGACCTCACGCAGTCCGTGAACGGCATGGCGAACAACCTGACCCTTCAGGTGCGCAACATCGCCGAGGTCACCACGGCGGTCGCCAAGGGCGACCTGTCGAAGAAGATCACCGTCGACGCCAAGGGCGAGATCCTGGAGCTGGTGACCACCGTCAACACGATGGTGGACCAGCTGTCGTCGTTCGCGGAGCAGGTGACCCGGGTGGCCCGCGAGGTGGGCACCGAGGGCATCCTCGGCGGTCAGGCGCATGTGCCGGGTGTGGCGGGCACGTGGAAGGACCTCACCGAGTCGGTGAACGGCATGGCCTCCAACCTGACCGGCCAGGTCCGCAACATCGCCATGGTCACCACGGCCATCGCCAAGGGTGACCTGACGAAGAAGATCGACATCGACGCGCGCGGGGAGATCCTCGAGCTGAAGACGACGATCAACACGATGGTCGACCAGCTGTCGTCGTTCGCCGAGGAGGTCACGCGTGTGGCCCGTGAGGTGGGCACGGAGGGCCAGCTGGGCGGCCAGGCGCGGGTGCGGGACGTGGACGGCACCTGGCGGGACCTGACCGAGTCGGTGAACGAGATGGCCGGGAACCTGACCCGGCAGGTGCGCGCCATCGCGCGCGTGGCGACCGCGGTGACCCGCGGCGACCTGAACCTGAAGATCGACGTGGACGCGTCCGGGGAGATCCAGGAGCTCCAGGACTACATCAACAAGATGATCGCCAACCTGCGCGACACCACGATCGCCAACAAGGAGCAGGACTGGCTGAAGGGCAACCTGGCCCGCATCTCGGCGCTGATGCAGGGCAGGCGTGACCTGGAGGACGTCGCCTCGCTGATCATGAGCGAGCTGACCCCGGTGGTGTCCGCGCAGCACGGGGCGTTCTTCCTCGCGATGCCGCTGGTGGACGGCGAGGACCTGAACGCGGCCGCTGAGGAGCAGTTCGAGCTGCGGATGCTCGGCTCGTACGGCTACTCCATGGGGTCGATGCCGACGTCGTTCCAGCCCGGTGAGGGGCTGATCGGGACGGCCGCGATGGAGAAGCGCACGATCCTGGTGGACAAGGCGCCCAGCGGCTACCTGAAGATCTCCTCGGGGCTCGGGGAGGCGCCGCCGGCCCAGGTGATCGTGCTGCCTGTGGTGTTCGAGGGGAAGGTGCTCGGCGTCATCGAGCTGGCGTCGTTCACGCCGTTCACGGCGATCCAGAAGGACTTCCTCAACCAGATCGCCGAGATGATCGCGACCAGCGTCAACACCATCTCGGTCAACACCAAGACCGAGCGGCTGCTGGCGCAGTCCCAGGAGCTCACCGAGCAACTGCGGGAGCGCTCCGCGGAGTTGGAGCAGCGGCAGAAGGCGCTCCAGGCGTCCAACGCCGAGCTGGAGGAGAAGGCCGAGCTGCTGGCCCGTCAGAACCGCGACATCGAGGTGAAGAACACCGAGATCGAGGAGGCGCGGCAGGTCCTGGAAGAGCGCGCCGAGCAGCTCGCGGTGTCGATGCGCTACAAGAGCGAGTTCCTGGCGAACATGTCGCACGAGCTGCGCACGCCGCTCAACTCGCTCCTGATTCTGGCCAAGTTGCTCGCGGACAACGCGGAGGGGAACCTCTCGCCGAAGCAGGTGGAGTTCGCCGAGACGATCCACGGCGCAGGGTCGGACCTGCTGCAGCTCATCAATGACATCCTCGACCTGTCGAAGGTCGAGGCGGGCAAGATGGACGTCTCCCCGACGCGTATCGCGCTGGTGCAGCTCGTGGACTACGTGGAGGCCACGTTCCGGCCGCTGACGGCGGAGAAGGGGCTGGACCTGTCGGTGCGGATCTCGCCGGAGCTGCCGGCCACCCTGCACACCGACGAGCAGCGGCTGCTCCAGGTGCTGCGGAACCTGCTGTCCAACGCGGTGAAGTTCACCGACTCCGGATCGGTCGAGCTGGTCATCCGGCCCGCCCGGGACGAGGTCCCGCAGGCCATCCGGGAGCAGCTGCTGGAGGCCGGTTCGCTGGCCGACCCCGACGCGGACCTGATCGCGTTCTCGGTGAGCGACACGGGCATCGGCATCGCGGCCGGCAAGATGCGGGTGATCTTCGAGGCGTTCAAGCAGGCCGACGGCACCACCAGCCGCAAGTACGGCGGCACGGGTCTGGGGCTGTCCATCTCGCGGGAGATCGCGCAGCTGCTCGGCGGTGAGATCCACGCGCAGAGCGAGCCGGGCCGCGGCTCGACGTTCACGCTGTACCTGCCGCTGCACCCGAGCGAGCTGCCGCCCAACGGCTACCAGCAGCCGCCCATGCCGGCACTGGGGGCCGGGGACCTGGTGGCGTCGGCCGAACTGCCCGCGGCGCCGGAGGAGACCCCGGCGGAGGTGACGTCGTACCGGGAGGCGCAGAACGGTCCGGCGGCGCTGTTCCGGCGCCGGCGCCGGGTCTCGCTCCGGCAGGACCAGCGGCCCTCCGCGGAGCTGGAGGAGTGGCCGGCCGTCGAGCAGGAGGCGCAGGCGGCGCGCACGCCGCGCCAGGGCATCCGCTTCGGCGGGCAGAAGGTGCTGATCGTCGACGACGACATCCGCAACGTCTTCGCCCTGACCAGCGTGCTGGAGCAGCACGGCCTGTCCGTGCTGTACGCGGAGAACGGCCGCGAGGGCATCGAGGTCCTGGAGCAGCACGACGACGTGGCGGTCGTGCTGATGGACATCATGATGCCCGAGATGGACGGGTACGCGACGACCACGGCGATCCGGCGGATGCCGCAGTTCGCCGGGCTGCCGATCATCGCGCTCACCGCGAAGGCGATGAAGGGCGACCGGGAGAAGGCCATCGAGTCGGGCGCCTCCGACTACGTCACCAAGCCGGTCGACCCCGATCACCTGCTGACGGTCATGGAGCAGTGGATGAGGGGGGAGTGAGACCGGCGGGGCGTGCGAAGGTGACGGGAAGCTTCCGAGGGCGCGCGGAGTTGTCCACGCGTCGTGCGCGAAGTCGTGTAGAAGTGCGGTATACGGGGAACCTTCTGGTCTCCTGCGGCGTTTCCGCTACGTGCACAGTGACATCGCGGTGACAGGGTGTGGCGACGAGCGGGGTGCGGCTACGATGACCGGCACAAGGACGGGCGGCGCAAGGGAGTCGTCCCCTGGGGCGGCACCCGCGGGTGCTGTGCCAGGTCCTGCGGACAGGGAGGGCCCCAAGCCGGGGCGAGGAGGGCGGGCCATGGTGCAGAAGGCCAAGATCCTCCTGGTCGATGACCGGCCGGAGAATCTGCTGGCGCTCGAGGCGATCCTCTCGGCGCTCGATCAGACGCTGGTGCGGGCATCGTCCGGGGAGGAAGCGCTCAAAGCACTGCTCACGGACGATTTCGCGGTCATTCTGCTGGATGTCCAGATGCCGGGCATGGACGGTTTCGAGACCGCCGCGCACATCAAGCGGCGGGAGCGGACCCGGGACATCCCGATCATCTTCCTCACCGCGATCAACCACGGCCCGCACCACACCTTCCGGGGATACGCGGCGGGCGCGGTGGACTACATCTCCAAGCCGTTCGACCCGTGGGTGCTGCGCGCGAAGGTCTCGGTCTTCGTCGAGCTGTACATGAAGAACTGCCAGCTGCGGGAGCAGGCGTCGCTGCTGCGGCTCCAGCTCGAGGGCAGCGAGAAGGACTCGGGGGAGTCCAAGGAGTCCGCGGGGCTGCTCGCCGAGCTGTCGGCGCGGCTCGCCGCCGTCGAGGAGCAGGCCGAGGCGCTCACCAAGCAACTGAACGACGAGTCGACGGACGCGGCCGCGGTGGCCACGGCGGCCCATCTGGAGCGCAAGCTCACCGGATTGCGGCGTGCGCTGGACGCCCTGGATCCCGGGACGGGGAGCGCGTCGTCGGTGTCCTCGCAGAACTGACCGCGCCGGCGCGGTCCTTGCCCGGCGCCGGAGTCGGCCCTCTCCCTGAGGGGGCGTCAACTTGGCGCCTCGCGGACACCACGCGTCAGCCTCACGCCTCGAAGTGGGCGACACGAACGGGTGAAGCATCCGCCACGCGTGTCACGTGCCGTCTCCCCCGGTAACCTCACACCATGGCCTCACGTCCCTCCGCAGCCAAGAAGCCGCCCGCGAAGAAGGCGGCCGCTTCCGCGAAGGCTCCGGCGAAGAAGGCCGCCGCCAGGAAACCTCCGGCGAAGAAGGTGCCCGCCAGGAAGGCTCCGGCGAAGAAGCCCGCCCCCGCGCCGGCCCCGAATCCGACCGGCGCCGTCTACCGGCTCGTCCGCGCCCTGTGGCTGGGGCTCGCGCACGCCGTCGGCGCGGTGTTCCGTGGCATAGGGCAGGGCGCCAAGAACCTCGACCCGGCCCACCGCAAGGACGGTCTCGCGCTGTTGCTGCTCGGCATCGCGCTGATCGTCGCCGCCGGCACCTGGGCCGACCTCGAGGGGCCCGTCGGCGACCTGGTGGAGATCCTGGTCACCGGCGCGTTCGGCCGGCTCGACCTGCTGGTGCCGATCCTCGTCGCCGTCGTCGCCGTGCGGTTCATCCGGCACCCGGAGAAACCCGAGGCCAACGGACGGATCGTCATCGGTCTGTCCGCGCTCGTCATCGGCGTCCTGGGGCAGATCCACATCGCCGTCGGCTCGCCCGCGCGCGCCGACGGCATGCAGGCCATAAGGGACGCAGGCGGCCTCATCGGCTGGGGAGCCGCCGCGCCGCTGTCGTCCACCATGACCGACGTGCTGGCCGTGCCCCTGTTGGTGCTGCTCACCGTCTTCGGTCTGCTGGTGGTCACGGCCACCCCGGTGAACGCGATCCCGCAGCGGCTGCGTCAGCTCGGCGTGCGGCTGGGCCTGGTGCACGAGCCGGAGGAGTACGGCGAGGACGACGAGCGCTACGAGGAGCAGTGGCGCGAGGCGCTGCCCCAGAGCCGCCGCAGGCGCCGCCCCGCGAGCGAGGAGTACGACCCGGAGCGCGCGGAGGGGGAGGCGCTGTCGCGTCGGCAGCGCCGCCCGCGACGGTCCGCCGTGCCGCAGCCCGACGCCGACCGGGCCATGGACGCCGTGGACGTGGCCGCCGCCGCGGCCGCCGCGCTCGACGGCGCCGTGCTGCACGGTATGCCGCCCTCCCCGGTCGTCGCCGACCTCACCCAGGGCGTCAGCACCGGAGACCACGAGCCGACCACCCCGACGCCGGTTCCGTCCGCCCGCCCGCAGCAGGACTCGCCCAAGAAGGGCAAGTCCCGGCGGGACGCGCCCGCGAAAGACGAGGGGGCCGAGCAGCGGGAGCGGCCGCCCGCGGGCGTGCTCGACATGACCAAGGCGCCGCCGCGCGAACCCCGCGACCTGCCGCCGCGCGCCGAGCAGTTGCAGCTCTCCGGCGACATCACCTACTCCCTGCCCTCGCTCGACCTCCTTCACCGCGGCGGTCCTGGCAAGGCACGCAGCGCGGCCAACGACGCCATAGTGGAGGCGCTGCGGAAGGTCTTCACCGAGTTCAAGGTGGACGCCGACGTCACCGGCTTCACCCGCGGCCCGACGGTCACCCGGTACGTCGTGGAACTCGGCCCGGCCGTGAAGGTCGAGCGGGTCACCGCGCTCACCAAGAACATCGCGTACGCCGTCGCCAGCCCGGACGTGCGGATCATCAGTCCGATCCCCGGCAAGTCCGCGGTGGGCATCGAGATCCCCAACACCGACCGGGAGATGGTGAACCTCGGCGACGTGCTGCGGCTCGCGGAGTCCGCCGAGGACGACGACCCGATGCTGGTCGCCTTCGGCAAGGACGTCGAGGGCGGCTACGTCATGGACTCGCTGGCGAAGATGCCGCACATGCTGGTCGCCGGCGCCACCGGCTCCGGCAAGTCGTCCTGCATCAACTGCCTGATCACGTCGATCATGATGCGGGCGACCCCGGAGGACGTCCGGATGATCCTGGTCGACCCCAAGCGCGTCGAGCTGACCGCGTACGAGGGCATCCCGCACCTGATCACGCCGATCATCACCAACCCCAAGCGGGCCGCCGAGGCGCTCCAGTGGGTCGTGCGCGAGATGGACCTGCGCTACGACGACCTGGCCGCCTACGGCTACCGGCACATCGACGACTTCAACCGCGCGGTGCGCGAGGGCAAGGTCAAGCCGCCCGAGGGCAGCGAGCGCGAGCTCCAGCCGTACCCGTACCTGCTGGTGATCGTGGACGAGCTGGCCGACCTGATGATGGTCGCCCCGCGTGACGTCGAGGACGCCATCGTGCGCATCACCCAGCTGGCCCGCGCGGCCGGCATCCACCTGGTGCTGGCCACCCAGCGGCCCTCGGTCGACGTCGTCACCGGTCTGATCAAGGCGAACGTGCCGTCCAGGCTGGCGTTCGCCACGTCCTCGCTCGCCGACTCGCGGGTCATCCTCGACCAGCCCGGCGCCGAGAAGCTGATCGGCAAGGGCGACGGGCTGTTCCTGCCCATGGGGGCGAACAAACCCACGCGTATGCAGGGCGCGTTCGTGACCGAGGAGGAGGTCGCGGCGGTCGTCCAGCACTGCAAGGACCAGATGGCGCCCGTCTTCCGGGACGACGTCGTCGTCGGCACCAAGCAGAAGAAGGAGATCGACGAGGACATCGGTGACGACCTAGACCTGCTGTGCCAGGCGGCCGAGCTGGTCGTCTCCACCCAGTTCGGGTCCACGTCGATGCTCCAGCGCAAGCTGCGCGTCGGCTTCGCCAAGGCGGGCCGGCTGATGGACCTCATGGAGTCCCGTAACATCGTCGGACCGAGCGAAGGTTCGAAGGCTCGTGACGTTCTTGTGAAGCCTGATGAGCTGGACGGCGTGCTCGCGCTGATCCGCGGGGAGTCTGAAGGGTAGACGGCGGGGGCACGGTCGTCGCGCCGGGACGTCCGGCCGGGTGATCGTGACCCTTCCGTAAGCGATCAACGAGCAACCGTATCCCGTCGGCGCACGTCACATTGAACGAAGTGTCAGGCAGCAGGACGACCATCGGAATGTCGGGCCATTCCGATGGCGTACAAAGTACGAACGCCCGGTTGCCCCACCCCTTCGTACCCCACCTAGACTGAACCTCCAGCACAGGCGGCTACACGCTCGAAAGGCGCCCCCGTGTCCATCGGCAACTCCCCTGAAGACGAGCGTCCGTTCGAAGACGTTTCCGAGGAAGACCGCCCTTCCGTCTCGGTCGGCCGTGCGCTGCAGCAGGCGCGCATCGCCGCCGGGCTCACCGTCGACGACATCAGCACCGCCACCCGCGTCCGCATCGCCATCGTCCACGCCATCGAGCAGGACGACTTCGCCCCCTGCGGCGGCGACGTGTACGCGCGCGGGCACATCCGTACGCTGGCCAAGGCCGTGAAGCTCGACCCGGCCCCGCTGCTCGCCCAGTACGAGGCCCAGAACGGCGGCGGCCGCCCGGCGCCCACCCCGGCCGCGCCCCTCTTCGAGGCGGAGCGCATCCGTCCGGAGCGGCGCGGACCCAACTGGACCGCCGCCATGGTCGCCGCGATCGTGGTCGTGATCGGCTTCGTCGGCTTCACGATGGTCAACGGCGACGACGAGGGCGGGACGAACGTCGCCGGCGACACCGAGCCGACCGAGTCGCCCACGCCCAGCCCCACCACCAAGACCGCCAAGCCCGTCGTGCCCGCGCCGGATCCGTCGGACAGCGCCATCGCCGCGGCCCCGCAGGACAAGGTGACCGTCAAGGTCGTCGCCGCCGACGCACCCAGCTGGATCTCGGCCAAGGACCACAACGGCAAGGTGCTCTTCGCCGAGCTGCTCAAGAAGGGCGAGGACAAGACCTTCCAGGACAGCTCCAAGATCGACCTGGTCCTCGGCGACGCGGGCGGCCTCGACCTGTTCGTCAACGGCAAGAAGATCGAGGAAGACTGGCAGCCGGGCGCCGTGGAGCGCCTCACCTACACCAAGGGCGACCCGCAGGCCGGGTGACCGGCTTCCGCAGAGGCGCTCACCACGGGGTTGGCCGGGTCCGGCCAACCCCGTCGACGTGGGGCGTCGCCGGGACGAAGTAGTCTTGAGCCCATGCCTGAACGCCGTACCGTCGCACTGGTCACCCTTGGCTGCGCCCGTAACGAGGTGGACTCGGAGGAGCTCGCAGGCCGTTTGGAGGCGGACGGCTGGCAGCTCGTCGAGGACGCCGAGGAAGCGGACGTCGCCGTCGTCAACACCTGTGGATTCGTCGAGGCCGCCAAGAAGGACTCCGTCGACGCCCTCCTGGAGGCCAACGACCTCAAGGGACACGGGAGAACCCAGGCGGTCGTCGCCGTCGGCTGCATGGCCGAGCGGTACGGCAAGGAGCTCGCCGAAGCCCTTCCCGAGGCCGACGGCGTGCTCGGCTTCGACGACTACACGAACATCTCCGACCGCCTGCAGACCATCCTGAACGGCGGCATCCACGCCGCCCACACCCCGCGCGACCGGCGCAAGCTGCTGCCCATCAGCCCGGCCGAGCGGCAGGATTCCGCCGCCGCCGTCGCGCTGCCCGGACACGGCCCGGCCGACCTGCCCGACGGCCTCGCCCCCGCCTCGGGCCCCCGCGCGCCCCTGCGTCGCCGCCTGGACGGCTCCCCGGTCGCCTCCGTGAAGCTGGCCTCCGGCTGCGACCGGCGTTGCTCCTTCTGCGCCATCCCCTCCTTCCGCGGCTCCTTCATCTCCCGCCGCCCCAGCGACGTCCTCAACGAGACGCGGTGGCTGGCCGAGCAGGGCGTGAAGGAGATCATGCTGGTCTCCGAGAACAACACCTCCTACGGCAAGGACCTCGGCGACATCCGCCTGCTGGAGTCCCTGCTTCCCGAACTCGCCGAGGTCGACGGCCTGGAGCGGGTGCGCGTCAGCTACCTCCAGCCGGCCGAGATGCGCCCCGGCCTGATCGACGTGCTGACCTCCACCCCCAAGATCGCCCCCTACTTCGACCTGTCCTTCCAGCACTCCGCGCCCGACGTGCTGCGCGCCATGCGCCGCTTCGGCGACACCGACCGCTTCCTGGAGCTGCTCGACACCATCCGGAGCAAGGCGCCCCAGGCCGGCGTGCGCTCCAACTTCATCGTCGGCTTCCCCGGCGAGTCCGCGGCCGACCTCGCCGAGCTGGAGCGGTTCCTGGGCCACGCCCGGCTGGACGCCATCGGTGTGTTCGGCTACTCCGACGAGGAGGGCACCGAGGCCGCCGGCTACGACGGCAAGCTCGACGAGGACGTGGTCGCCGATCGGCTGGCCCGCGTCTCCCGGCTGGCCGAGGAACTCGTCTCGCAGCGCGCCGAGGAGCGGGTCGGCGAGACCGTGCACGTCCTGGTGGAGTCCGTCGACGAGGAGGAGGGCGTGTACGGCCGTGCCGCGCACCAGGCCCCCGAGACGGACGGCCAGGTGCTGCTCACGAGCGGCGAGGGACTGAGTGTCGGCCGTATGGTCGAGGCGAAGGTGGTCGGCACGGAAGGTGTCGACCTGGTGGCCGAGCCGCTCTTCGAGGGCTCGCCCGCGCGCATCGAGGAGGCGGGCAGATGACGGGTGTCCCGGCATCGGCGGCAGGTGGCCCCTCCGGCGCGAGAAGGGCGAAGGGCCCCGCGTCCGGGGGCGTGACACCGGCGTCCGGCCGCGCGCTCGCGCGGGAGGCCAGGGACACGGCTCCGGGCGATTTCGGAGACGGGCGGGCACGGCGTGACGCGCCGAGCCCCGAGGAGGTCCGCCCGGCGGCCCCTTCCTCACCGCAGTCCCCCCAGGGGAGCGCCGGGACCGCCGAGGGACAGGGCTCCACGCGCGCCCCGCGCGGCGGCAAGATCGCGGCCGCGGCCGTGGACCAGGCCAGCGTCTGGAACATCGCCAACCTGCTGACCATGCTCCGGCTGCTGCTGGTACCGGCGTTCGTCATGCTGATGCTGGCCGACGGCGGCTACGACCCGGCCTGGCGCTCGCTGGCCTGGGCGGCCTTCGCCATCGCCATGATCACCGACCTGTTCGACGGTCATCTGGCGCGCACCTACAACCTGGTCACCGACTTCGGGAAGATCGCCGACCCCATCGCCGACAAGGCCATCATGGGCGCGGCGCTGATCTGTCTGTCCGCGCTGGGCGACCTGCCGTGGTGGGTCACGGGCGTGATCCTCGGCCGGGAACTGGGGATCACCCTGCTGCGTTTCCTCGTCATCCGTTACGGGGTGATCCCGGCCAGCCGGGGCGGCAAGCTCAAGACACTCACCCAGGGCGTGGCCGTCGGCATGTACGTGCTGGCGCTGACCGGGTGGCTGGCGACGCTGCGGTGGTGGGTGATGGCCGCGGCGGTGGTGCTGACCGTGGCGACCGGACTCGACTATGTGAAACAGGCCATTGTGCTCCGCAGTCAGGGAATCGCCGAGCGCAAGGCGGCGTTGGAGGAGACGGAAGAGTGAGTTCAACGGCCACCGAGGTGGTGCGACTACTCACCGTGAACGGAGGGACGCTCGCGGTCGCCGAGTCGCTGACCGGTGGCCTGGTGGCGGCGGAGATCACCTCAGTCCCCGGGGCGTCCAAGGTCTTCAGAGGCTCGGTGACGGCGTACGCCACGGAGCTGAAGCACCGGCTGCTGGGCGTGGACGCCACTCTGCTGGCCCAGCGAGGAGCGGTGGATCCGCAGGTGGCGGGCCAGATGGCGGCCGGGGTGCGCAAGGCTCTCGACGCCGACTGGGGCATTGCCACCACCGGAGTGGCCGGCCCCGACCCCCAGGACGGACAGGCCGTCGGCACGGTGTACGTGGCCGTGGACGGCCCCTTCGCGGACGGTGACGGTTCCGCCTCTGGCGGAAAAGTGCGCCGCCTGCGGTTGAACGGCGACCGCGCGGAAATTCGTATGGAGAGTGTACGGAGCGTACTCGCACTGCTCCTCGCGGAGCTTGCGGGCGAACAGACCGGGAATGAGCGAGCACAGGATACGGAACGGAACGGGGGGTTTTGATGTTTGCAGCCCAGAGTGAACACGACATCGCTCCCCGCACGGCCGCGGCGCGAGGCGGTACGGTGGGGCGAGAAGGATGCGGCTACGCGGTCCGAGGAGGGAGCCACCGATGATTCTGCTCCGTCGCCTGCTGGGTGACGTGCTGCGTCGGCAGCGCCAGCGCCAGGGCCGTACTCTGCGCGAAGTCTCCTCGTCCGCCCGAGTTTCGCTCGGCTATCTCTCCGAGGTGGAGCGGGGGCAGAAGGAGGCTTCCTCCGAGCTGCTCTCCGCGATCTGCGACGCGTTGGACGTACGGATGTCCGAGCTCATGCGGGAGGTGAGCGACGAACTCGCTCTCGCCGAGCTGGCCCAGTCTGCTGCAGCGACCCCCAGCGAGCCCGTACCCACGCCGGTTCGACCGATGCTGGGTTCCGTGTCGGTGACCGGTGTGCCACCGGAACGGGTGACCATCAAGGCGCCCGCCGAGGCGGTGGACGTCGTCGCCGCCTGAGCGCGGTGTCCGGCGCCCGCGCGGTGTGAAGGTGTGAGATGCCCCGGTGAGGGCTCCTCCGGAAGCTTCCGGAGGAGTGCTACCGGGGTTTTCGCATGCCCGGACGGACGTGGGGGAGCGGGGCGGGGCTGCGTTTGCCGGTGCGGCGGTGGGCCGTCATCGTGGAGACGGAGGCGGGGGACCAGCCACGGAGGTGCGGATGTACGTCGTGAAGAGCCCGTTGTCCGACGAGAACCTGAAGACTGTTTCTGAGGCACTGCAGGGCGCCCTGGTCGATCTCATCGACCTCTCCCTGGTGGCCAAGCAGATCCACTGGAACGTGGTCGGACCGCGCTTCCGCTCCGTTCATCTCCAGCTCGACGAGGTCGTGGCCACCGCACGGGGTCACTCCGACACCGTCGCCGAGCGCGCCGCGGCGCTGGGCGTCTCGCCCGACGGGCGGGCCGCGACCGTGGCCGTGGGCAGCGGCATCGGCGTCACGCCCGAGGGCTGGGTCGACGACGCGGCGGCGGTGAGCGCGCTGGTGGACGCGCTGGGCGCGGTCATCGCCCGTATGCGGGAGCGGATCGCGGCGACCGAGGAGCCCGACCCGGTGACCCAGGACATCATCATCACCATCACCGCGGACCTCGAGAAGCACCACTGGATGTTCCAGGCCGCGAACGGGTGACCCGGCCGCGGGGCCCAGCCCTGGCGCGGAGAAACGGGCCCACGGGGTACCGGTGGGGCGCCTGCGTGGCGTTCACCGCCCTGTGGTGGTGGGCGGCGGCACGGCTGCTGCTCGCGCCGGACGCCGGCGCCCTGGAGGGTACGGTCGCGGCCGGCGGATGGGGACTGAGCGTGCTTCCGGTGCACTGTCTGCCCAAGGCACGGGCGGACGGGGCGCTCGCCGCGGGACGCTGGCGGCGGGCCTGGCGCGCCGCTCGTCGTGAGCCCGGGGAGGAGTGACGCCCTCCCCCCCCCGGGCGGCTGTGTCGGCTAGCGGGCGGGGCTTCGGCGGTCTCGCGGCGCGGGATCCGGGGCCGGTCCCGGCTGGCAGACGGGGCACCAGTACGTGGGGCGTTCGCGTGAGCCGTCGCCCTGCTCGGCCACCCGGATCGGCGTGCCGCAGCGCAGACAGGGGCGGCGGGCGCGGCCGTACACGTAGAGGTCCTGGCCACGCCGGCCCGTGGTGTTGCGGATCGGGCGGTCGCGGTTGAACTCCAGCAGCTTCCTGGCCAGCTCCGGGAGGCTCGCCATCCGGTCGGCGGGCAGCTCGCCGACGGGGAGCCAGGGCGTGACGTTGAGCAGGAAGCACAGCTCGCTCTTGAACACGTTGCCGATGCCCGCGAGGTTCCGCTGGTCCAGCAGGGCCTCGCCGAGTTCCCGGTCGGGGTCCTTCCCGAGGTTGGCGAGAGCGATGTCGGCGTCCCAGTCGGGTCCCAGCAGGTCGGGGCCGAGGTGGCCGACCGCGCGGTCCTCCTCGTCCTCGGTGCGGATCAGCTCCAGCACGGGGAGCCGGTAGCCGACGGCCGTGCGTTCGGCGTTGGCGAGGACGGCGCGGATCTGGTGCGCCGGGCCGCCGTTCCAGCGCTGTCCGGGCGCGAAGATCCGCCACGAGCCGTCCATCCGCAGGTGCGAGTGCAGGGTCAGGCCGCCCTCGATCCGGGTCAGCAGGTGCTTGCCGCGCGCCGTGACGTCCAGCACCGAGCGTCCGGTGAGGTCGGACGTGGCGAAGCGGGGCACGCGCAGATCGCTGCGGACCAGTACTCTGCCCGCGAGGGCGTCGTGCAGCCGTCGCGCGGCCTGCCAGACCGTGTCTCCTTCGGGCATGCGTCAAGGGTGACACGGCCGGCCCGCACCCGGTCAGGCGCGCAGCCGCAGCCCTCTCGGGGTGGCCACGAAACCCGCGGTCTCCAGGAGGGCACCGAGCGGGGACGTGAGGGCCGGGGTGCCGTTGACGCGCTCCACGGTGACCGTGCCGAGGGAGCCCGCGCGGGCCGCGTTCGCGAGCGCCTCGGCGGCCACCGGCAGCCTCGGGTCGTCGGCCGGGTCGGCGCCGGGATCGGCGGGCCAGGCCAGCACGGTCTTGCCGCCGCGCTCCATGTAGAGCGTCAGCTCGCCGTCCACCAGCACCACCAACGAGCCCGCCTTGCGGCCCGGCTTGTGGCTCGCGCCCTCCGGCGGCTCCGGCCAGCCCAGGGCCGCCCCGTAGGCGTTGGCCGGGTCGGCGGCGGCCAGTACGACGGCCCGGGAGCCGCGGTCCGGCCCCGAACGGCGTCCGGCGAACGGGTCGTACGAAGGACCCCCGCCGTTCTGCCAGGGCTGCGAGCCCTGGGCGGCGAGGTCGCGCGGCGAGACGTACTCACCGGGCCGCGAGGGCAGGTACGACACGTCGTCCTGGCCCTGCCCGAGCCCGTAAGGGTCGGACTGTCCGCCGAACGGAGCGGGCGCGTCCGGGACCGGGTGTCCCTCGCCGCGCTCCCGGGCGTTGGCCGCCGCGCGCAGGCGGTCCACGGCGCCGTCCATCGCGAACTGGGCGGCGCCCAAACCCTCCACCACGTAGCCACGACGGGCCTGCCCCGTCTCCTCGAACGCGGACAACACCCGGTACACCGCCGAGAAGCCGCCCTCGACGCCCTCCGCCGCGACGGCGCCCCGGGTCACCACACCGTGCCGGTCCAGCAGGGTGCGGGCCAGGGCGTGGGCGCGGACCGTGGTGTCGCCCTCCCGGTCGGGCAGCAGCGCCCAGCGGCCGGCGACCGTGGGCGGGCCCGTGCGGGAGGCGCTGCGGGCCGCCGCCGTCAGGGAGCCGTAGCGTCCGCGCGGGACCGCACGCTTGGCCCGGTGGGCCGTGGACCCGGCGGTGCGGCCGGAGCCGAGCAGGGCGCGCAGCGGGTTGAGCGTGTCGTTGGTGAGACGCCCGGACCAGGCGAGGTCCCACAGGGCGTCGGCCAGCTGCACGTCGCTCGCCTCGGGGTGCGTGGTGGCGCGGACCTGGTCGGCGATCTGACGGAAGAACAGGCCGTAGCCGCCGGACAGGGCGGCCAGCACCGACTCGTGCAGCGCGGTCGTCTCCAGCGGATGCGGGGGAGGCAGCAGCAGGGGCGCCGCGTCCGCCAGGTACAGCGAGACCCAGCCGTCCTTGCCCGGCAGGGAACCCGCGCCCGCCCAGATCACCTCGCCGGACGCGGTCAGCTCGTCGAGCATCGCCGAAGCGTAGTTCGCCACCCGCGACGGCAGGACCAGCTTCTCCAGGGCGGAGGCGGGCACGGACGCGCCCTGGAGCTGCTCGACGGCCCGCAGCAGTCCGTCGATGCCCCGCAGGGAGTGGCCCTTGCCCATGTGCTGCCACTGAGGGAGGAACTGGGCCAGCGCGGCGGGCGGCACCGGCTCCAGCTCGTGCCGCAGCGCGGCCAGGGAACGGCGGCGCAGCCGGCGCAGCACCGCCGCGTCGCACCACTCCTGACCGATCCCGGCCGGGTGGAACTCGCCCTGCACGACCCGGCCGGCCGCCGCCAAACGCTGCAGGGCGCCCTCGGTCACGGCCACGCCCAGCCCGAAGCGGGCGGCCGCCGTCGCGGAGGTGAACGGGCCGTGCGTGCGCGCGTACCGCGCGAGGAGGTCGCCCAGGGGGTCCTTCACGGGCTCCGTGAACGCCTCGGGCACGCCGACCGGCAGCGCCGTGCCCAGCGCGTCCCGCAGCCGGCCCGCGTCCTCCACGGCCGCCCAGTGGTCCTCGCCCGCGATGCGCACCCGGATGGCGCGCCGCGCGGAGGCCAGCTCCCGCGCCCACTGCGGCTCGGCGCCCCGTTCGGCCAGCTCGGCCTCGGTGAGCGGACCGAGCAGTCGCAGCAGGTCGGCGACGCTCTCCGCGTCCTTCGCGCGCCGGTCCTCGGTGAGCCACTGCAGCTCGCGCTCCAGCTCCGTGAGCACCTCGGCGTCCAGCAGCTCCCGCAGCTCCGCCTGGCCGAGCAGCTCCGCGAGCAGCCGCGAGTCCAGTGACAGGGCGGCCGCACGGCGCTCGGCGAGCGGGGAGTCGCCCTCGTACAGGAACTGGGCGACGTACCCGAAGAGCAGGGAGCGGGCGAACGGGGACGGCTCCGGGGTGGTGACCTCGACCAGCCGCACCCTCCGGGACTCCAGGTCGCCCATCAGCTCGACCAGGCCGGGGACGTCGAACACGTCCTGGAGGCACTCGCGGACCGCCTCGAGGACGATCGGGAACGACCCGAACTCGCCGGCCACCTGGAGCAGCTGGGAGGCGCGCTGACGCTGCTGCCACAGCGGCGTGCGCCGGCCGGGGTTGCGGCGCGGCAGCAGCAGCGCGCGGGCGGCGCACTCACGGAACCGGGAGGCGAAGAGGGCCGAGCCGCCGACCTGGTCGGTGACGACCTGGTCGACCTCGCCCTTGTCGAAGACGACGTCGGCGGCGCCCACGGGTGCCTGGTCCGCGTCGTACTCGGCGCCGGCCTTCACCGGCTCCTGGTCGAGCAGGTCCAGCCCCATCAGGTCGGCGTCCGGCAGGCGCAGCACGATGCCGTCGTCGGCGTGCATCACCTGGGCGTCCATGCCGTACCGCTCGGACAGACGGGCGCCGAGCGCGAGCGCCCACGGGGCGTGCACCTGAGCGCCGAAGGGGGAGTGCACGACCACCCGCCAGTCGCCCAGCTCGTCGCGGAACCGCTCCACCACGATCGTGCGGTCGTCCGGGATGTGCCCGCAGGCCTCGCGCTGCTCCCTCAAGTACGACAGCACGTTGTCCGCGGCCCAGGCGTCCAGCCCCGCGGCCAGCAGCCGCAGCCTGGCGTCCTCGTCGTCCAGCGAGCCCACCTCGCGCAGGAACGCGCCCAGCGCGCGGCCCAGCTCCAGCGGGCGGCCCAGCTGGTCGCCCTTCCAGAACGGCAGCCGGCCCGGCACGCCCGGCGCGGGGGAGACCAGGACCCGGTCGCGGGTGATGTCCTCGATGCGCCACGAGCTGGTGCCGAGCGTGAAGACGTCACCCACCCGCGACTCGTAGACCATCTCCTCGTCCAGCTCGCCGACCCGGCCCCCGCCCTTCTTGGGGTCGGCGCCCGCCAGGAACACGCCGAACAGACCGCGGTCCGGGATCGTGCCGCCCGAGGTCACGGCCAGGCGCTGGGCCCCCGGACGGCCGGTGATCTCGCCCGTGACCCGGTCCCACACCACGCGCGGACGCAGCTCCGCGAAGGCGTCCGACGGGTACCGCCCGGCGAGCATGTCCAGCACGGACGTGAACGCGGACTCGGGCAGCGAGGCGAAGGGGGCCGCCCGGCGCACCGCCGCCAGCAGGTCGTCGAACTGCCAGGTGTCCATCGCCGTCATCGCCACGACCTGCTGCGCCAGCACGTCCAGCGGGTTCGACGGGACGCGCAGGGCCTCGATCTCGCCCGTGCGCATCCGCTCGGTGACGACGGCGGCCTGCACCAGGTCGCCCCGGTACTTCGGGAACACCACGCCCGTGGACACCGCGCCCACCTGGTGGCCCGCGCGGCCCACGCGCTGGAGGCCGGAGGCGACCGACGGCGGCGATTCGACCTGCACCACCAGGTCGACGGCGCCCATGTCGATGCCCAGCTCCAGGCTGGACGTGGCGACCACCGCGGGCAGCCGGCCCGCCTTCAGATCCTCCTCCACCTGGGCGCGCTGCTCCTTGGACACCGAGCCGTGGTGCGCCCGCGCGATGACCGCGGGCGCGCCCTGGGCGGCCCCGGAGCCGCCCATCAGCTCGGCGGGGGAGTGGTGCTCGTCCAGGGGCTCGCCGGTGGCGCGCTCGTAGGCGATCTCGTTGAGCCGGTTGCACAGCCGCTCGGCGAGACGGCGGGAGTTGGCGAACACGATGGTCGAGCGGTGGCTCTGCACCAGGTCGGCGATCCGCTCCTCGACGTGCGGCCAGATCGAGGGCTTCTCCGCGCCCTCCGAACCCTCCGAGACGGGCGAGCCGCCCAGCTCGCCGAGGTCCTCGACCGGCACCACGACGGAGAGGTCGAACTCCTTCCCCGACTCCGGCTGCACGATCTCCGTCTTGCGCCGCGGGGACAGGAAGCGGGCCACCTCGTCCACGGGGCGCACCGTCGCCGAGAGGCCGATGCGGCGGGCCGGCTTGGGCAGCAGCTCGTCCAGCCGCTCCAGGGACAGTGCCAGGTGCGCGCCGCGCTTGGTGCCCGCGACCGCGTGCACCTCGTCGAGGATCACCGTCTCCACACCCGCGAGCGCGTCGCGCGTGGCGGACGTCAGCATCAGGAACAGCGACTCGGGCGTGGTGATCAGGATGTCCGGCGGCCGGGTGGCGAGGGCGCGGCGCTCGGCGGGCGGGGTGTCGCCGGAGCGGATGCCGACCTTCACCTCGGGCTCGGGCATCCCGAGGCGCACGGCCTCCTGACGGATGCCGGTCAGGGGGCTGCGCAGATTGCGCTCGACGTCGACGGCGAGGGCCTTCAGCGGCGAGACGTACAGCACCCGGCAGCGCTTCCTGGGGTCGGCCGGCGGGGGCGTCGAGGCCAGCTCGTCCAGGGCGGCGAGAAACGCGGCCAGCGTCTTGCCGGAACCGGTCGGCGCCACCACCAGCACGTCCGAGCCCGCGCCGATGGCCTGCCAGGCGCCGGCCTGGGCGGCCGTGGGCGCGGAGAAGGCCCCCGTGAACCAGCCACGGGTCGCGGGGGAGAAGCCGTCCAGGGCGCGGCGCGGATCGCTGACCATGCGTCCATCGTGCACCCGGCCACTGACATCCGGGCCGGTCCGGGGCGCCGGCCGGGCGGCGTGACAATGACGGTATGGCGGAAACGCGCGGGGAACGGGCACGGCACTGGCGGTACGAGGAACTGCCCGGTGTCGACCTGCTGCGTGCCCACTACATCCGCAAGTCCTTCGTCCGGCACACCCACGAACACTTCGTGATCGCCGCCATCGCCGACGGCGTCGAGGTCTTCCATCACGGGAGCGGTGACCAGTACGCGGGCGCGGGCGCCCTCGCCCTGGTGAACCCGGACACGCCCCACACCGGCCGGGCGGGCGTCCCCGAGGGCTGGCGGTACGGTGCCGTCTACCCGTCGCCGGACGTCGTGGCCGCCATCGCCGCCGAGACCACCACCCTGCGCGGCACCCCCGGCTTCGTCACCCCGGTCCTCGACGACCCGTACACCGTCCACCTGGTCCACCAGGTGCTGCGGGCCACCGACGAGAGCAACCCGCTCGCCGCCGACACCCTGCTGCGGGTCGTCGTGACCCGGCTGCTGCGGCTGAACGGCGGCACGCTGCCCCGGCGCGAGGTCCGCACGGCCGGGGCCCGGACCGCGGCACGCGCGCGTGCCGTGCTCGAGGAACGCATGGCAGCGCCACCCACCCTGCAGCAGCTCGCCGCCGGCCTCGGCACCAGCCCCTTCGCCCTGCTGCGCGCCTTCCGCGACACCTACGGCATGCCCCCGCACACCTGGCTCACCGACGCGCGCGTGCGGCGCGCCCGGCGGCTGCTGGACGCGGGGACGGCACCGTCCGAGGCGGCCGTCACCGTGGGGTTCACCGACCAGCCGCACCTCAACCGGCACTTCAGCCGCATCGTCGGCGTCCCGCCGGGCGCCTACCAGCGCGAGCGCAAGAACGTACAAGACGCGCGCGGGGACCGTTCCGTAGCGTCCGGGGCGTGGCAGTGGAACGGACAGCAGGGCATGAGCACACGGACATACGGCCCGGTGACGGAGGCGGCGCGCCCTCCGAGGGCGCAGGGAACGCGCTCCCGCAGGGAGGGGAGAAGCCGGACGGCGCCGTGGTACGGGACGCACTCGGCGTCGGGGTCGCCGTCGGACTCTCCGGGTTCGCCTTCGGCGTGACCTCGGCGGGCAGCGGGCTCAGCCTGCTCCAGACCTGCGCGCTCAGTCTGCTGGTGTTCACCGGTGCCTCCCAGTTCGCCCTGGTCGGGGCGCTGGCGGCGGGCGGCGGCGCCGTCACGGCCGCCGCGGGCGCGTTCTTCCTCGGTGTGCGCAACGCCTTCTACGGGCTGCGGCTGTCGCAGCTGCTGGCGCTGCCCCGCGTGGTGCGGCCGTTCGCCGCGCAGTGGGTGATCGACGAGACCACCGCCGTCTCGCTCGCCCAGCCCACCCGCCGCGCCGCCCGCATCGGTTTCCTGGTCACCGGACTCAGCCTCTACGTCCTGTGGAACCTCACCACGCTGCTCGGCGCGCTGGGCGCGGACGCCATCGGGGACACCAAGGCGTGGGGCCTGGACGCGGCCGGTCCCGCGGTGTTCCTGGCGCTGCTCGCCCCCATGCTGCGCACCGGCACCGAGCGGGCCGTCGCGGCGCTCGCCGTGCTGCTGGGGCTCGGCCTGCTGCCCGTGCTGCCGGCCGGCGTCCCGGTCCTGGTGGCCGCCCTGGCCGCACCGCTCGTTCTGTGGGCGCACGGCCGCGGGATCGCGTCGCGCGGTGACGTGGAGGAGAGGCGATGAACATCTGGCTCGCGATCGGCCTGACCGTCGTCGGCTGCTACGCCGTGAAGCTCGCCGGGCTGCTGGTGCCCGCGGGCGTCCTCGAACGGCCCCTCGTCCGGCGCCTCGCCGCGCTGCTCCCCGTCGCCCTGCTCGCCGCCCTCACGGCCCAGCAGGCCTTCGCGGACGGCCGCGCCCTGGTGCTGGACGCGCGCGCGGCCGGTCTGGCGGCTGCCGCCGTGGCGCTCCTGCTGCGCGCGCCGTTCCTGCTCGTGGTGGCGGCGGCCGTGCTCGTGACGGCGGGGGCGCGGGCGCTGGGCGGGTGAGGCAGGGGCCTTGCCGGGCTCCGCGGTCCGCCTGGGGGGCTGCGTGTGGCCGAGGTGCGTAGTACTCCGCCCGGGTGATGGCGCGAGCTTCGCAGCAGGCGCCCAGAGGCGGGTTCCGGCAGCCGACGGGTCGGGTCCCCTGGACCGCCGTGCACGCCGCGGGTTGTCCAAGGCGAGGGGAGCCGGGCGTCGGGCGGACGGACGACGGGCGCTTCGTCCGGCCTTCCGGGGGCGTCGGACGCGGGGCGTCGGACGCCGCTCAGGCGAGGCGGCCGTACGCGGCCAGAGTGCGCAACGCCTCGATCGTGGCGATGGAGCGAGTCTCCAGGAGCGCGCCCGGGGTGAACTCCGGGGCGCCCGGGAGCCGGCGGGCCGGCCAGCCTCCGTCGTCCCGCTGCGCGGCCGCGAGGGCGTCCAGGGAACGCTCCACCTCCGCGTCGGTGAACCACGCGCGCGCCAGTGAGTCCGGGGTGCGCGCGTAGTCGTGGGGGAGCTCGCCGGAAGCGTGACCCGAGCCGTCCGGGTCGAGCACCACCAGCCGTTCCCGGCGCACCAGGCGGCCCAGCCGCTCGGCGGCGGCCTCCGCGCGGATGCGGTCCGGGGCGTGGTCCAGGAAGACGACCGCGGCCTCCACGTCACCGGGGCGCGCCGCCTCCAGCGACTCCACGGCCTGCCGGCAGAAGTCGGTCGCGCGGAACAGCCACGGGTGCCACACCTCGTTGCGGTGCAGCAGCCCCACCGCCGGCGCGGTCGCCGCAAGCGAACCGGGCAGACGGGCCGCCCCACCGCCGTTCACGTGCGTCCCTACGGCCGGAAGCGCGCCCTCCGCCGTCGAGACGGACGTCAGATAGCGGCACACGCCCTCCGCACGGCGCGCGTCGCAGCGCCCCACGGCGTCCAGTACGTGCAGCGCGCGTGCCGTGTGCGCGGGCAGGCTGGCCGGTCCGCGCAGGGCCGGCTCCAGGGCGTGACCGTAGCCGCCGTCGTCGTTCCGGTACGCCTCCAGGGCGGTCTCCACCGGAACCGCGGCGCCGTCGCGGAAGTGATGGGCGAAGAGGCGCTGCTCCAGTACGCGCGCGGTGAGCCACACGAAGCGCTCCGCGCGCGCGAGCGTGCCGCGCGGAGGGGACGCCGGGGTGAGCGGTACGGCTGCGATGTCGGCCATGGCACCGACCGTAGGGGCACGGCGGAGCCCCGCGGGGCCCGTGGCAGGGCGCCACCCCCGCAGGCGGGATACTGGAAGCATGCGGTTGACGGTTTTCTGGGAGCGCATGTCGGAGTACTTCGGCACGGGGTACGCCGACACCTTCGCGCGCGACCATGTCATGTCCGAACTCGGCGGACGGACCGTCCACGAGGCGCTGGAGGCCGGCTGGGACGCCAAGGACGTCTGGCAGGTGGTCTGCTCCGTCATGGACGTCCCCCGGGAACTGCGCTGATCGTCACATAAGCCCCGCGGGAGCGGACAGTTGTCGTGGCCGTGGGCGAGACTTGGGCCGTGGCAGCCACCGACGAGACCGGGCCCGCGGGCCGGAACACGACCGTGCCCGGCACGCCCCCGACCGCCGGCCCGCCGACGGACCCGGCGCCCCGCACCGGCGCCCGGATGCCGCGATGGCTGCCGCGCGCCATGGTGCTCGCGCTCGCGCTGATCGCCGTCTTCCAGTTCGGCAGCTGGGCCTTCCACCAGCTCACCGGGCTGCTGATCAACGTCCTGATCGCGTTCTTCCTGGCGCTCGCCGTGGAACCCGCGGTGAGCTGGATGGCCGCGCGCGGGGTGCGCCGGGGGTTCGGCACCTTCCTCGTCTTCGTGGGCGTCCTGGTGGTGGGCGCGGGCTTCGTCACGCTGCTCGGCTCGATGCTCGCGGAGCAGATCATCAAGATCGTCGAGGACTTCCCGCAGTATCTCGACTCGGTGATCAACTGGATCAACACCCACTTCCACACCGAACTGCGGCGCGTCGACATCCAGGAGAACCTGCTGCGGTCCGACTGGCTGCGCAACTACGTGCAGAACAGCGCCACCGGCGTGCTGGACGTGTCGGCGCAGGTGCTCGGCGGGCTCTTCCGGCTGCTCACCATCGCCCTGTTCTCCTTCTACTTCGCCGCCGACGGGCCCCGGCTGCGCCGCACCATCTGCTCCGTCCTGCCGCCTGCCCGGCAGGCCGAGGTGCTGCGTGCCTGGGAGATCGCCGTGAACAAGACCGGCGGCTACCTCTACTCGCGCGGCCTGATGGCCCTGATCTCGGGCCTCGCGCACTACGTCCTGCTCGAGTTCCTCGACGTGCCCTACGCACCCGTGCTGGCCGTGTGGGTGGGGGTGGTGTCGCAGTTCATCCCCACCATCGGCACCTATCTGGCGGGCGCGCTGCCCATGCTGATCGCCTTCACGGTCGCGCCCTGGTACGCGGTGTGGGTGCTGGTGTTCGTGGTGGTCTACCAGCAGTTCGAGAACTACGTGCTGCAGCCCAAACTGACCGCCCGGACCGTCGACATCCACCCGGCGGTCGCCTTCGGCTCGGTCGTCGCGGGCACGGCCCTGCTCGGCGCGGTCGGTGCCCTGATAGCGATCCCCGCCGTGGCCACGCTCCAGGCGTTCCTCGGCGCGTACGTGAAGCGGTACGACGTCACCGACGACCCGCGGGTGTTCGGGCATCGCGGCTCGGGCGGGACGAGTGCCTTCGGCCGGCGGGTCCGGGGGCTGTGGGCCCAGCGGCGCCCGGAGGATGACGGTGCCGGGCCGGCGGCCGGGGCCGGGGCGGCCGGCGCGGGTGCGGCTGGTGCCGGGCCTGGCGAGGGTGGGACGGCCGGAGCGTCGTGAAGGGCCGGGGCTTCTGACATCGCGGGTGCGGATCCCCGGCGGTGCGGCTTGACACGAAAATCGAACATCTATTCTTATGGGGGAGCCGGTGAGGCTCAACGCCGGGCGTTCTGCCCCAGTCGGGGCGGGTATGGGCCCGGGTTATCCACAGGCCGGACGTGCGTCGGGGCGCGTTGTCAGTGGCAGGCGTTAGCGTCTTTGACGTGAAGCGATCGACTCAAGCAAACCGGGTGGAACCCATGGCAGGAACCGACCGCGAGAAGGCGCTCGACGCCGCGCTCGCACAGATTGAACGGCAATTCGGCAAGGGCGCGGTCATGCGCATGGGCGAGCGGTCGAAGGAGCCCATCGAGGTCATCCCGACCGGGTCGACCGCGCTCGACGTGGCCCTCGGCGTCGGCGGCCTGCCGCGCGGCCGTGTGGTGGAGATCTACGGGCCGGAGTCCTCCGGTAAGACGACCCTGACCCTGCACGCGGTGGCGAACGCGCAGAAGGCCGGCGGCCAGGTCGCGTTCGTGGACGCGGAGCACGCCCTCGACCCCGAGTACGCGAAGAAGCTCGGCGTCGACATCGACAACCTCATCCTGTCCCAGCCGGACAACGGCGAGCAGGCCCTGGAGATCGTGGACATGCTGGTCCGCTCCGGCGCCCTCGACCTCATCGTCATCGACTCCGTCGCGGCGCTCGTGCCCCGCGCGGAGATCGAGGGCGAGATGGGCGACAGCCACGTGGGTCTGCAGGCCCGTCTGATGAGCCAGGCCCTGCGGAAGATCACCAGCGCGCTCAACCAGTCCAAGACCACCGCGATCTTCATCAACCAGCTCCGCGAGAAGATCGGCGTGATGTTCGGCTCGCCGGAGACCACGACCGGTGGCCGCGCGCTGAAGTTCTACGCCTCCGTGCGCATCGACATCCGCCGTATCGAGACCCTCAAGGACGGCACCGAGGCGGTCGGCAACCGCACCCGTTGCAAGGTCGTCAAGAACAAGGTCGCGCCGCCCTTCAAGCAGGCCGAGTTCGACATCCTCTACGGCCAGGGCATCAGCCGTGAGGGCGGTCTGATCGACATGGGCGTGGAGCACGGCTTCGTCCGCAAGGCCGGCGCCTGGTACACGTACGAGGGCGACCAGCTCGGCCAGGGCAAGGAGAACGCCCGCAACTTCCTGAAGGACAACCCCGACCTCGCCAACGAGATCGAGAAGAAGATCCTCACGAAGCTGGGTGTCGGCGTACGGCCCGAGGAGGCCGCTGCCGAGGCAGGCGCGGACGCCGCCGCTCCGGCCGAGCCCGCGGCGGTGCCGGTCCCGGCGGCCAAGGGCTCCAAGGCCAAGGCCGCGGCGGCCAAGAGCTGACCCGTGACCCGACGAACCGACTGGGCCGAGTACGAGTACGACGCTCCCGGTGTCCCACGGGGGAGGGACACCGTGGGCGGCGACGCCACGGCCGTCGGCGGTGACACGGCGTACGACGACGCGGACCCCGGCCTCCAGGAAGCGGGCGGTGGCGGAGGCCGGCGGCGCGGCGGTCGTACGGCACGGACGGGTGGCTCGCGTGACGGCGGGCCGCACGGTGGACGTGGGCGCCGACGCCGCTCCTTCGGCGAGGCGGCCGCGGCGGACGGAGGCGCCTCCGACTCGGTGAGGGCAGAGCGGGAGGAGCCTCCGGGGGACCCGGTGGAGCGGGCGCGGGCGATCTGCCTGCGGCTGCTCACCGGGACCCCGCGCACGCGGAAGCAGCTCGCCGACGCCCTCCGCAAGCGGGAGATCCCCGACGAGGCCGCCGAGGAGGTGCTGTCCCGGTTCGAGGAGGTCGGACTGATCAACGACAGCGCCTTCGCGGACGCCTGGGTGGAGTCCCGGCACCACGGCCGCGGGCTGGCCCGGCGCGCCCTGGCCCGGGAGCTGCGCACCAAGGGCGTCGACTCCGCCCTGATCGACGAGGCCGTCTCCCGGCTCGACTCCGAGCAGGAGGAGGAGACCGCCCGCGAACTGGTCGCCCGTAAGCTGCGCGCCACCCGCGGGCTCGACCGCGACAAGCGGATACGCCGCCTCGCCGGCATGCTCGCCCGCAAGGGCTACCCGGAGGGCCTCGCCCTGCGCGTGGTCCGCCAGGCGCTCGAGGAGGAGGGCGAGGACACGGACCTCCTCGGCGAGGAGCCGTTCTGAAGCGGCGGGGACCGCACCGGTCGCCCGGTCCGGCGGCTCACCCGGCAGGGACCGAGTACACCAGCAGATTCCGCTGGTAGCCGCCGCGTTCGCGGTCGTACGGTGGCGCGCAGGTGACCAGGGTCAGGACGGGTCGGCCATGGCGCCGGAACACCTCGTCGGGGAGCTGGTCCTTGTCGACCACCTCGCGGGCCGTCACCTCGTACCGGACGGGAGGCGCGTCCTCGCGGGCGACGGTGATGGTGTCGCCCTTCCGGACCCCGTACAGCTTCGCGAAGGCGCCCAGGTCGCCGGTGTGGTCGTCCACGTGGCCGATCAGGACGGCGGAGCCCTCGGGGGAGCCCGGTGCGGGCCCGAAGCGGTACCAGCCGGCCTGCCCCGCGTCGTCGGGAACCTCCACCGTGCCGTCGCCCCGGACGCCGACGCCCTGGACCCGGGCCTCCAGGGAGACCCGGGGGACGTGCAGCGCCGTCGGTTCGGACACGGGGCCGGATGTCTTCCTCTCGCCCGGCGCGTCGTCGAGGATCCCCGACGACATCCCGGTCACGGGCTCCAGGGCACGCGGACGGGTGCCGAAGTCAGACGGCACCGAGACCCCGGACGGCCACAGCGACCAGACCAGCGCCGCCGCCAGGACGACGGCGGCGACCGCGGCGGCCCCGACGGCCGTCGCGGTGGGCCGCCGCAGCGGCCGTCGGGGCCCTGTGCGGGAACGCACGGCCGTCAGTCGCCCCGGGCGCGCAGACGGCGGGCGGCCAGCAGACCGGCGACCGCGACGGCACCCGCGGCGCTCCAGGCCAGCCAGGCGGTGGCGGACTCGTTGTCGGAGGCCATGGCTCCGCTCTCGCCGGCGTCCACACCGTTCGGCGCGGAGTCCATGCCGCTGATCGTCTGAGTCTTCAGCGCGAGGTTGTCGTCCTCGGCGCTGCCCCAGGCGTAGACGACCGTGCTGGTGCCCTCGGCCAGGTCGAGGTCGGCGGGGCCGATGGCCACGGTGTCGGTCCCGGCCAGGACGACGTCGGCGTTCACCGTGCCGGCGGGCACCTCGAGCGACTTCTCGTTCGGGTTGGTCAGGTCCTGGATCACCGGCTCGCCGCCCGCCCGGACGTCCACGGCGGGTGCCGCGGCCACGTGACGGACGGTCAGTCGCGCCTGGCCGGCCGGAACCTCGGAGGTGTCGTTGACGAACGCGGTGAGCGTGGGGTCGCCCTGCGCGTCGAGGTGGGCTGCGAGCGTCGCGTTCGCCCCGGCCGGGACATCGACGCTCTTCTGGATGGCGGGGGTGCCGTCGGGGCCCTCGCCGTCAGGGAAGATCTTGATGTCGTAGGTGCCCGGGTCCAAGGGCTGGGGCTCGGTCAGGGTGCCGGGCTTGAAGTCGGGAAGCAGTTCGTCCCCGTTGGCGAACACGTCGACGGTGAGGCCGGGAACACCGTGAAACACGGACACGGAGGCCTTGCCGTCCTCCTGAGCCGGAGTCTCCGCGGAGGCCGGAACGGCCACGGCGAGGGACAGGACGCAGGCACCGGCGGTGGCGGCGACTGTCCTACTGCTGCGCTTCGTCATCGGGACTCCCTTCGTGGGGGCCGGTTTGCGCTGCCGCGGTCGTCATCACGAACCCCGTGGCGGCGCCCTGTCCATAGTGAGAAGCGCTGAGAATTTCCGCCACTTGTGTCACTTTGAGTTACTTATATCTCAAATGCACCATGCTGCCGGCCGGTGTGGGCCGGTCCGTGCCGAGCCGCGAAGGCGGTGATGGAGGCGGCCGCCACCATCACGGGTGGCCCGTCCGGCCACGCGGCCTCGCCGACGTCCGGGACGCCGGGGGGCTTATGGGGCGGCGTGTCCGGACTCGGCCGCCGGAGTTTCCTCGCGGTGTGAAGGTCGTCAGCGGGCCGCCGGCGGGATGGTCGGCCTCGGCGGGATGGCGCAGCAGGGCGCCGGTGAAGCCGGGCCCAGGCCCTCCGAGTGGTGGGCGTCGGTCCGGGTCGGCACGCACGGCTCCGCCGAGAACGGCTCGGGACCGGACGGCACGCTCAGCAAGGACGCCGCCGCGAGCGCCGACATCGGCGTGTGCGAAATATGTTTGGCGAATTATTTTTCGCGTAAGTCTTGACGGGTTTCGAGGTGTCGGGCGAGGATGAATACATCGCTGGATGTCCCTATTCAGCCTCTTTTGAGAGGGTTCTCGATGTCCGTCCGTCCCCAGACCCGTCCCGCCGTGATGCGGACCGGGGAGACGCCGGCCCGGAGGCGACCGCCCGCCGTCTCCCCGGTCCGACTCCGTCCGAGGAACTCGACGTCCCATGAATGATCTGTCGTTCGCCGTCCCGCTGTGGGTGTGGGTCGCGGTCTCGCTCGTCATCGCCGTCATGCTCGCCGTCGATCTGATCGCCCACCGTGACAACCACGTCATCGGGTTCAAGGAGGCGGCCGTCTGGTCCGGGGTGTGGATCGCGATCGGCCTGGCCTTCGGGCTGGTCCTGCTCGCGTGGCAGGGCGGAGAGGTGTCCTCCACCTACTACGCCGGATATCTGATCGAGAAGGCACTCTCGATCGACAACGTCTTCGTCTTCGCCTTGGTCTTCTCGTTCTTCGCCGTGCCTGACGCATACCAGCACAAGGTCTTGTTCTGGGGCGTCATCGGCGCTCTGGTGTTCCGACTGGTGTTCATCTTCGTCGGCGCCGAACTGCTGCAGCTCTTCTTCTGGACCGCCTACCTGTTCGGTGCGTTCCTCATCTGGACCGGCTACAAGATGGCCGTCTCCAAGGACGAGGAAGTCCACCCGGACCGCAACATCGTCGTCCGCCTGGTCAAGAAGATCATCCCCACGGACCCGAGCTTCCACGGTGGCCGGTTCTTCACGAAGATCAACGGGCGGCGCGTGGCCACCCTGCTGTTCGTGTCCCTGGTCGCGATCGAGGCCACTGACCTGATCTTCGCCGTCGACTCCGTCGCCGCGATCCTCGCGATCACCACCAACACGTTCCTGGTGTGGACCGCCAACGCCTTCGCGGTGCTCGGCCTGCGCAGTCTGTACTTCTGCCTTGCGGGCCTGCTGCGCCGCTTCGCCTATCTCCACTACGGGCTCGCGGTGCTGCTCGCCTTCGCCGGCGTCAAACTGATCCTGTCCGAGACTCCCGTGGGCAAGCTGCCGATTCCCCTGACTCTCGGCGTCATCGCCGTCACCATCACGGTGTCCATCGGCTGGTCCCTCATCGCCACGCGCGACGACCACGGCGACCACGGCGGCGCCACGCCGGGTACGGGCGGCGCGGACGCCGCCGACACCGGCCGGGCGACCGGCCCCGGCTCTGCGCCCGCCGCCCGCTCGCACGGTTCGAAGCCGCCCCGACCGTAGCGCTCACTCCCGCTCCGCCGCCCTCGCCGCGGGTGCCGCACCCGCGGTGCCCACGGCCCGCTGACGGTACCGGGGCCGAGGGCCGGCTGCCGGGCGCGGAAGCGACGCGGCGGGACGCAGGCTCTGAGTCTCAGCGCGACGCCGCCCCGGCGTCCGCCTTGGCATCCGTCTTCGTCTCCGCCGCGCCGGGTGCGCCGAGCACGGCCTCGGCCGCCGTGTACATGTCCGCCGGGCGGACCCCGCTCAGCGCGGTGACCAGGTGGCCGTCGGGCCGTACCAGCAGCACGGTGTGGGCCGCCGCACCCGGATAGCTCTCGGCGACCAGGAGTTCCGCGCGGTGCGGCAGCGCGGAGACGGCGGCCGCCAGGCGCGGCATGATCCCGGCGGACACCCAGTGACGGCGTTCCCACACCCCCGTGCCCGGCGCGATCAGCACCACCAGCAGGGCACCCCGCCCGAGCCGGTCCCGGAGCCGGACGAAGGTGCCGTCCTCGGCGGTGACGATCACGTCCGTGACGGTCGCCCCCGGTGCCGTGGCGACCGGAGCCTCGCCCTCAAGGCGGCCGGGTGCGAGGGGCGAGGCGGCGTACGTACCGGGCGCGCCCAGCGCTCCGCGCCCGAGATGACCGTCCATCAGGAGCGTGTCGAGGCTGCGCGAGGAGCCGGGGACGTAGGTGCGCAGTCCTCCGCCGCCGCGCAGCAGGGGCAGGGCCTGGTCGGCGGCGCGCAGCCGGGAGGCGACGAGCGCGCGGCGCTCGGTCTGGTAGCTGTCGAGCAGTGCCTCGTGGGGGCCGTGGTGCCAGGCGAGGGCCAGTTTCCAGGCGAGGTTGTCGGCGTCGCGGAGCCCTTCGTCCAGCCCGTGCGTGCCCAGTGCGCCGAGCAGATGGGCCGCGTCCCCGGCGAGGAAGACGCGCTTGGCCCGCCAGCGCCGGGCCAGCCGGTGGTGGACGGTGTGCACGCCGGTGTCGAGGAGTTCGTACGGGGGCACCGTGCCGCCGTTCCAGCCGGCCAGGGTCTCCCGGATGCGGGTGAGCAGCATCTCGGGGGTGACCAGGTCCTTGCCCGGAGGCAGCAGCCAGTCCAGCCGCCACACCTCGTCCGGCAGCGGGCGGGCGATGATCTCCCCGGCGGAAGGGCCGGAGGTGCGCCACGGCGGGGAGCGGTGCAGCAGCGCCTCGTCCTGCCAGGGGAGTTCGGTGCGCAGGGCGGCGACGGCGTGGCGTTCCACCGCGGTGCGGCCGGGGAAGCGGATGTCCTGGAGCTTGCGCACGGTGGAGCGGGGGCCGTCGCAGCCGACCAGGTAACTGCCGCGCCACCAGGTCCCGGTGGCGCCCCGGGTGCGGGCGGTGACGCCGGACCGTTCCTGCTCCAGGGTGTCCAGCCTGCTGTCCACGGCGATCTTGACGAGCCGTTCGTTCTCCAGGGCCGCGCGCAGGGCGCCGGTCAGAACGTGCTGGGCGATGTGCAGGGGAGCGGCCTCGGCGTCCTCGAAGGCGACCTCGTTCGTCACCTGCTTGCGCCGCATCGACCGCCATCCGGCCCAACGGAACCCCGCGTGGTCGAGGGGCAGACCGGTCAGCCGCTCCATCAGCGCGGCGGTGTCCTCGCGCAGCACGACGGTGCGCGCGGGGCGGGGCTCGTCCTTGCCCGGCCCCTCGTCCAGGACCACGCACGGTACGTCCTGCCGTGCCAGCGCCAGTGCCAGCGTGAGCCCGACGGGCCCCGCTCCGACGACGATCACCGGGTCCACGGCGCGGCGCTCCCTGCTCGGAGTGACGTCGGGGAGGACGTGAGGGAACAGGAAGATGGAGCAGGGTGCGCGATCACAGAACGTATGCAACCCATTGCCGGTGCTTGCGTCAAGTGACGGAAGGGCGGTGGCGATCATGAGCCGCCGTGGGAGAGGTCCCAGCATGTGACAGTTCATCACATGAGCCCACGGTGCATCGCTCTTCCGTCACGGTGACGACGGCCGTTCACCGACATGACTGTGGCCCGCCGGGAACGGCGGGCCACAGTCATGTCGGTGAGGAGTCGTGCGTCAGACGCCGTCGGTCTTGTGCGGACCGCCGACCTCGGCCGCGTTGATGTCGTCGACGTCGTCGGCGCCGAGCACCGCGCCCGTGCCGCGCTTGCTGCGGCGCAGGCGCGCCTCGAGCCAGGAGGCGAACGAGGTGAGCGCGAAGTTCAGCGCGATGAAGAGCACGGCGACCACGGTGAAGCTGGCGATCACGTTGGCGCCGTAGTAGCCGCTCATGGTGTTGGCCGAGGCGAGCAGCTCGGGGAAGGTGAGGACGGCGCCGCCGAGGGCGGTGTCCTTCACGATGACGACGAGCTGGCTGACGATGGCCGGGAGCATCGCGGTGACCGCCTGCGGCAGCAGGACCAGCCGCATCAGCTGGTTCTTGCGCAGGCCGATCGCCATCGCGGCCTCGGACTGGCCCTTCGGCAGCGACAGGATGCCGGCGCGCACGATCTCCGCGAGCACGGAGGCGTTGTAGAGCACCAGGCCGGTGACGACCGCGTACAGCGGACGGTCGTCGGAGCTGACGCTGGTGTACTCGGCGAACAGCGCCAGGCCGAAGATCATCAGGACCAGCACGGGGATGGCGCGGAAGAACTCCACCACGATGCCGGCCGGGACGCGGACCCAGGCGTGGTCCGAGAGACGGGCGATGCCGAGGACCGCGCCGAGCGGCAGCGCGATGATCACCGCGAGCACGGCGGCCTTCAGCGTGTTCTGCAGACCCGGCCAGATGTAGGTGGTCCAGGCCTCGGTGCCGGTGAAGAACGGCTTCCACAGGGCCCACTCGAGCTGGCCCTTGTCGTTGAGGGTGCCGAACACCCACCACAGCAGGGCGGCGAGGGCGAGGAGGAAGACCACCGTGAAGACGGCGTTCCGCCGCTTCGCCCGGGGGCCCTGGGCGTCGTACAGAACGGAGCTCATCGCTTCACCGCCACCTTCTTGCCCACCCAGCCGAGGAACAGGCCGGTCGGCAGCGTCAGAACCACGAAACCGAACGCGATGACCGCCGAGATCAGCAGCAGCTGCGCCTCGTTCTCGATCATCTCCTTCATCAGCAGCGCCGCCTCGGCCACGCCGATCGCGGCGGCCACCGTGGTGTTCTTGATGAGCGCGATGAGGACGTTCGCCAGCGGTCCGACGGACGAACGGAACGCCTGGGGCAGCACCACGAGGCCCAGCACCTGGTTGAAGCTCAGGCCGAGCGCGCGGGCCGCCTCGGCCTGGCCGACCGGAACGGTGTTGATGCCGGAGCGCAGCGCCTCGCACACGAAGGCCGAGGTGTACAAGATCAGACCGAGGACGGCGAGCCGGAAGTTGATCGTTTCGAAGTCGTCCGCGCCGAGGGTGACGCCCAGGGTCTGGTTGAGGCCGAGCGACGTGAACAGGATGATGACCGTCAGAGGGATGTTCCGCACGGTGTTCACGTACGCGGTCCCGAAGCCGCGCATCAGCGGCACCGGGCCGACGCGCATGGCGGCCAGCAGGGTGCCCCAGATCAGGGAGCCGACGGCGGAGAGCACAGCGAGCTGCACCGTCGTCCAGAAGGCCCCCAGCAGGTCGTAATCTTCAAGAAAGTCGAACACGATCTCCCGCGCTTCCGCGTGTAGGGATGCATGCCCCGGTGCGCCGCCCCGCGTCGGGGGCGGCGCACACGGTCAGGCGCTGCCTCAGCTCTTGATGTCGCCGATCTTCGGAGCGGGCTCGTTCTTGTAGTTGGCCGGGCCGAAGTTCTCCTTCACGGCCGTGTCCCAGCTGCCGTCGGCGACCATGTCCTCAAGGGCCTTGTTGATCTTGTCCTTGAGGTCGCTGCCCTTCTTGACGCCGATGCCGTAGTTCTCGTTCGTCAGCTTGAAGCCGCCGAGCTTGAACTTGCCCTTGAACTGGTCCTGGGCGGCGTAGCCGGCGAGGATCGAGTCGTCCGTGGTCAGGGCGTCGACGGCACCGTTCTGCAGACCGGGCAGGCAGGCCGAGTACGCCGGGTACGGCTGCAGCTGGGCCTTGGGGGCCAGCTTCTCCTTGACGTTCTGCGCCGAGGTGGAGCCGGTGACCGAGCAGAGCTTCGCGTCGTTCAGGTCCTCCGGCGACTTGATCTTGTCGTCGTCGGCGCGGAGCAGCACGTCCTGGTGGGCGAGCAGGTAGGGGCCGGCGAAGTCGACCTTCTCCTGACGCTCCGGGGTGATCGAGTAGGTGGCGGCGATGAAGTCGACGTCGCCGCGCTGCAGCATCGTCTCGCGGTCGGCGCTCTTCGACTCCTTCCACTCGATCTGGTTCTCCTCGTAACCGAGCTTCTTGGCGACGTAGGTGGCGACGTCCACGTCGAAGCCCTCGTAGCCCTGCGGGGTCTTCTGGCCGAGGCCCGGTTGGTCGAACTTGATGCCGACCGTGATCTTGTCCTTGCCGCCGCCCGAGGACTCGTTGTCCGAGTCGCCACCCCCGCACGCGGTGGCGGTCAGGGCGAGGGCGAAGACGGTGGCCGAGGCGGCGGTGACCTTGCGGAGCTTCATGGTGCACATCCTTTGACTGGTGAAGTGATGCGGCCCGGTCAATGTCCGGTGACGCAGGTCGGCAGGGGCGCGGAGCCGCGCCTCAGTGGTGAAGGATCTTCGACAGGAAGTCCTTGGCACGGTCGCTGCGCGGGTTGCTGAAGAACTGGTCCGGCGTCGCCTGCTCGACGATGCGGCCGTCCGCCATGAACACCACGCGGTTCGCGGCGGAACGCGCGAAGCCCATCTCGTGGGTCACGACGATCATCGTCATGCCGTCACGGGCGAGCTGCTGCATGACTTCGAGAACCTCGTTGATCATCTCCGGGTCGAGAGCCGACGTCGGCTCGTCGAAGAGCATGACCTTGGGCTCCATCGCCAGGGCCCGCGCGATGGCGACGCGCTGCTGCTGACCACCGGAGAGCTGTGCGGGGTACTTCTCGGCCTGTGCGGCCACGCCGACCCGGTCGAGGAGGGCACGCGCCCGCTCCTCGGCCTCCTTCTTGTCCTTCTTGCGGACCTTGACCTGTCCGAGTGTCACGTTCTCGAGCACGGTCTTGTGCGCGAAGAGGTTGAAGGACTGGAAGACCATCCCGACGTCGGCACGGAGCTTCGCGAGCGCCTTGCCCTCGTCGGGCAGGGGCTTGCCGTCGATCGTGATCGAACCGGAGTCGATCGTCTCCAGACGGTTGATGGTGCGGCACAGGGTGGACTTGCCGGACCCGGAGGGTCCGATGACCACGACGACTTCGCCACGCGCGATCGTCAGGTCGATGTCCTGGAGAACGTGCAACGCGCCGAAGTGCTTGTTGACGCTCTTCAGGACGACCAGATCGCCGGTCGCGGCCACATCTTCCTTGGCCACCGATACTTCGGTCATCGCTCTCAGGCTCCGTCCTCCTCGGTTTCGGAGGACAGTAGTAATCCTTCAGACCTGCGTCATTACATCTGAGGGGAATCTGAGCATCACGATCGGATAGCAATCGGACACCTGTCGTAGCACTTGTGAGCTGGAACGCGTCCGCGCGAGGCACCGGTACCGAAGCGCAACCGGAACCCTCTTGACGTGGTCGTCCCTCATCGGCGTGACTGCAAGGTGCACCCGGCTGTGCCCATGATGGACACACCCGACAAACGGCCGATGAACCGAAGGGGGCCCTGGTGAGACTGCTGCTCGTCGAGGACGACAACCACGTCGCCGCGGCCCTGTCGGCCGTGCTGGCCCGCCACGGCTTCGACGTCACGCACGCGCGCAGCGGCGAGGAGGCCCTCCAGGCGCTCGTCCCCGAGAGTGACGGCTTCGGTGTCGTCCTGCTCGACCTCGGCCTGCCCGACCAGGACGGGTACGAGGTCTGCGGCAAGATACGCAAGCGCACCAGCACCCCCGTGATCATGGTGACCGCGCGCTCCGACGTGCGCTCCCGCATCCACGGCCTCAACCTCGGCGCCGACGACTACGTCGTGAAGCCGTACGACACCGGGGAGCTGCTCGCCCGGATCCACGCCGTCAGCCGGCGCAGCGCCCAGGAGGAGGTCACCGGCTCCACGGAGACCCAGGTGCTCCTCGGCCCGGTGCGCATCGAGCTCCCGACCCGGCAGGTCAGCGTCAACGGCACGCCCGTCCAGCTCACCCGCAAGGAGTTCGACCTGCTCGCGCTGCTGGCGCAGCGGCCGGGGGTGGTCTTCCGCCGGGAGCAGATCATCAGCGAGGTGTGGCGCACCAGCTGGGAGGGGACCGGCCGCACCCTGGAGGTGCACGTGGCCTCCCTGCGCTCCAAGCTGCGCATGCCCGCCCTGATAGAGACCGTGCGCGGCGTCGGATACCGGCTCGTCGCGCCCGCGGCGTAGCGGGGCCGGGTGCACACACGTCTGCTGCCGCTGCTCATCGTCCTGATGGCGGCCGTCCTGCTCGCCCTCGGCGTGCCCCTCGCGGTCAGCCTCGCCGGCGCCCAGCAGCAGGAGGTCGTCGTCGACCGGATCGACGACACCGCCCGTTTCGCGGCCCTCGCCCAGTTCGTCACCGAGCCGGCCGACACCTCCGGCAACGACGTCAACGAGCGCCGCGAGACCCTCAGCGCCGAGCTGCGCAGCTACTACGAGGTCTACGGCATCCGCGCCGGCGTCTTCTACCGCAACGACGCCCCCATGGCGCACGCCCCCGACTTCTTCCTGCCCCGCGCCGGCGAGGTGCGGGACGCCTTCGAGGAGGCGCTGCTCAGCCGCCGCAGCCACGACCCCGAGCAGGTGTGGCCCTGGCAGCGGAGCACCCTCGTGGTCGCCTCGCCGGTGATCCGGGACGGCGACGTCGTGGCGGTCGTGGTCACCGAGTCGCCCACCGGACAGATGCGGTCCCGCATCCTCCAGGGCTGGCTGGTCATCGCCGCGGGGGAGGCGGCCGCGATGCTGCTGGCCGTCGGCGCGGCGCTCCGGCTCACCGGCTGGGTGCTGCGCCCGGTGCGCGTCCTCGACGCCACCACCCACGACATCGCCACCGGCAGGCTGAAGTCCCGCGTCGCGGAGGCCGGCGGACCGCCCGAGCTGCGCCGCCTCGCCCGCTCCTTCAACGAGATGGCGGACAACGTCGAGAACGTGCTGGAGCAGCAGCGCGCCTTCGTCGCCGACGCCTCCCACCAGCTGCGCAACCCGCTGTCCGCGCTGCTGCTGCGCATCGAGCTGCTCGCCCTGGAGCTGCCCGAGGACAACGAGGAGATCGCCTCCGTGCGTGCCGAGGGCAAACGGCTGGCGCAGGTCCTCGACGACCTGCTCGACCTGGCCCTCGCCGAGCACAGCGCTCCCGACCTGAGGATCGTCGACATCGGCGCGGTGGCCGCCGAGCGGGTCGCCGCCTGGTCGCCGTCCGCCGACGCCAAGTACGTCACGCTGACCGGCGTCTGCCCCCCGACCACCGCCTGGGCGGACCCGGTGGCGCTGTCCAGCGCGCTGGACGCGGTCATCGACAACGCGGTGAAGTTCACGCCGTCCGGCGAGACGGTCGAGGTGACCGTCGCCTCCAACGGCGACACGGCGACCGTCGTCGTCACCGACAACGGCCCCGGACTGACCGACGAGGAGCTGACCCGCGTCGGCGACCGCTTCTGGCGCAGCGGACGGCACCAGAACATCAAGGGATCGGGCCTCGGTCTGTCCATCTCCCGGGCGCTGCTCGTCGCGGGCGGCGGCTCCCTCTCCTACGAGCGGCACGAGCCGCACGGGCTGAGGGTGACCGTGACCGTGCCGCGCAACGCCCCCGCGGGTGAGGCGGACGGTCAGGGCTTGACGGAGCGGTAGTACCGGCGGGCGCCCTCGTGCAGCCGCAGCGGGTCGGTGTAGATGGCGGTGCGCACGTCGACGAGCTGCGCGGAGTGCACATGGGCGCCGATGCCGTCACGGCTCTTCAGCACGACCCGGGTCAGCCACTCGGTGAGCCGGGGGTCCGCGTCCGCGCGCGTGATCAGCACGTTGGACACCGCCATGGTCGGCACGGCCGAGCCGAGCTGACTGCCCGGATAGGCCGACTCCGGGATGCTGGTCGCGCGGTAGTGGCGGGTGGCCCCGCCCTGCTCGTGCACCTTCGCGACGAGGGAGGCGTCGATCGGCACGAACCGCAGCGCGGAGTCCTCCGTGTACTTCTTCAGGCCGTCCGTGGGCAGCCCGCCCGACCAGAAGAAGGCGTCCAGGCCGTGCCCCAGACGTCCGGGCCCGGTGTCGATGCCGTCCGCGGACGGGACGATGTCCCGCTCCGGGTCGATCCCGGCCGCCCGCAGCAGCCGGTTGGCGATGAGCCGCACCCCGGACTTCGGCGGCCCTATGGCGACCCGCTTGCCCCGCAGGTCGGCGACGGTGCGGATGCCCGAGCCGGGCGCGACGGCGAGCTGCACGTAGTCGTCGTACAGGCGCGCCACCCCGCGCAGCCCCTCGGCGCCGGTGCGGCCCTCCTGCCGGTACGTCTCCACGGCGTCGGCCGCCGCGAAGGCGAAGTCGGCCTGCCCGGTGGCGACCCGGCGGACGTTCTCCCAGGAGCCGTCGCTGGTCTCCAGCCGTACGTCCAGCTCGGGCATGTCCTTGCCGAGCGCGGTCCGCAGCAGCTCGCCGTACTTCTGGTAGACGCCGGCGCGGGTGCCGGTGCTCATCGTGATCGTCCCGCCGGGCGCTTCCTCGCGCCACGGCGCCGCCCACCACAGCAGCAGCCCGAGCACCACGAGACCGGCGGCAGCGCCCCGCAGGGCCCGCCGCCTGCCGATGCGGGACAGCACGTGGGACATGGCCGCGATCCTGCCAGCCCGGTGCCCCGCTGACCAGGGCGGAACTCACAGGGCAGGGTGGTGGACGGCGACCACGGCGCGGCGCCGGACGCGGGGGCGGTGCCCCGGCGGCACGGACGGGCGGGACGGCCGCAGGGCACGCGGACCGTGAAGTGGGTGAACCCCGCGCCGAGTTGACGTGATCGCTGTAGCCTCCACCGATGACGTCCTCCACCGAGTCCGCGCCGACGCCGTCCGCCTCCGACGCCGAGTGCCTCGCGCTCACCCGGCAGCTGCGGCGCCGGGGCACCGTCGTGCTGTCCGTGTTCGCGCTGGCCTGGGCCTTCGCGGGCGCCTCCGGCACCGGACCGGCGACGGACGTGGTGCCGGTGGCCGTCGAGGCGGCGGCGCTCGTGATCACGGCGGTCGTGCTGTACCTCGGTCTCCGCAAGGACGCCCGGCCCTCGCCCCGGACGGTGGACCTGCCCCCGAACTGGGCCCGCGGGGTGGGCATGGTGAACGGCGTCGAGCTGCTGGCCGTCGTCGCCGTGATCGCCGCGGCCAACGCCTCCGGACGCCCTGCGTACATCCCGGTCGGCATCGCGCTCGTCGTGGGCCTGCACTTCTTCCCGCTCGCCCGGCTCTACGACCAGTGGCAGTACCGGTGGACCGGCGCCCTGATGACGGCGGTGGCGGTCGTCGGCGCCGTGCTGGCCCTGGCCGGTCCGTCCGCCGGGACCGTACGGGCCGTGGTGGGTCTGGCCTGCGCGGCGGTCCTCTGGGGCTCCGCCTGCCACCTGGCCGTACGCGGCTGAGCCACCTGGCCGTACCGGGCGGAGGGGGAACACCGGGCGGAACCGCTCCGGGAAACGCCTACCCTTGTTGCCATGACCAGCAGCAGTGACCGGAGCCCCGCCGTGGACGTTCTCTCGACCAGGACCTACGAGATTCGCACCTACGGGTGTCAGATGAACGTCCACGACTCCGAGCGCCTCGCCGGGCTGCTGGAGGACGCAGGGTACGTCCGCGCCTCCGAGGACTCCGACGGCGAGGCCGACGTCGTCGTGTTCAACACCTGCGCCGTGCGCGAGAACGCCGACAACAAGCTGTACGGCAACCTGGGCCATCTCGCCCCGAAGAAGGCGAGCCGCCCGGGCATGCAGATCGCGGTCGGCGGCTGCCTCGCGCAGAAGGACCGCGACACCATCGTCAAGCGCGCCCCCTGGGTGGACGTCGTCTTCGGCACGCACAACATCGGCAAGCTGCCGGTGCTCCTGGAGCGCGCCCGCGTCCAGGAGGAGGCGCAGGTCGAGATCGCCGAGTCGCTGGAGGCGTTCCCCTCCACGCTGCCCACCCGCCGCGAGAGCGCCTACGCGGCCTGGGTGTCGATCTCCGTCGGCTGCAACAACACCTGCACCTTCTGCATCGTCCCCGCCCTGCGCGGCAAGGAGAAGGACCGCCGCCCCGGCGACATCCTCGCCGAAATCGAGGCGCTGGTCGCCGAGGGCGTCTCCGAGGTCACCCTGCTCGGCCAGAACGTCAACGCCTACGGCTCCGACATCGGCGACCGCGAGGCGTTCAGCAAGCTGCTGCGCGCCTGCGGGACGATCGACGGCCTGGAGCGGGTCCGCTTCACCTCCCCGCACCCCCGTGACTTCACCGACGACGTCATCGCCGCCATGGCCGAGACGCCCAACGTGATGCCGCAGCTCCACATGCCGCTCCAGTCCGGATCCGACCCGGTCCTCAAGGCCATGCGCCGCTCCTACCGCCAGGAGCGCTTCCTCGGGATCATCGAGAAGGTCCGCGCCGCGATCCCGCACGCGGCGATCAGCACCGACATCATCGTGGGCTTCCCCGGCGAGACCGAGGAGGACTTCCAGCAGACGCTGCACGTCGTCCGCGAGGCCCGCTTCGCCCAGGCGTTCACCTTCCAGTACTCCAAGCGCCCCGGCACCCCGGCGGCCGACATGGACGGGCAGATCCCCAAGAAGGTCGTCCAGGAGCGGTACGAGCGTCTTGTCGCCCTCCAGGAGGAGATCTCCTGGGAGGAGAACAAGAAGCAGGTCGGCCGCACCCTGGAGCTGATGGTCGCCGAGGGCGAGGGCCGCAAGGACGACACCACCCACCGCCTCTCCGGCCGCGCCCCCGACAGCCGCCTGGTGCACTTCACCAAGCCCGGCCAGGAGGTCCGCCCCGGTGACGTCGTCACCGTCGAGGTGACCTACGCGGCCCCGCACCACCTCCTCGCCGAGGGCCCCGTCCTCGACGTCCGCCGCACCCGCGCGGGCGACGCCTGGGAGAAGCGCACCGCGGAGAAGGCGGCCAAGCCCGCGGGCGTGCTGCTCGGCCTGCCCAAGGTGGGCGTGCCCGAGCCGCTCCCGGCGGTCACCGGCGGCTGTGCCGTCGACTGACCCCGCTGCCTGGGACCCGCCCCGACGGGCGGGTCCGTACGGCCGCAGTAGGCTGCTGATCATGCTTGTCGCCGCCGCAGCCTGCCCCTGCCCGCCGCTGCTCGTGCCCGAGGTGGCGGCCGGCGCCGCCTCGGAGCTGGACGCCGCTCGTGCCGCCTGCACGGACGCGCTCGGCGTGCTCGCCGCCGCCCGCCCCGACCTGCTGGTCGTCGTGGGCCCGGACGACGGCGCCGGGGCGCGCGAGTACCCCGCGGGGACCCCGGGCTCCTTCCACGGCTTCGGCGTCGACCTGGACGTACGGCTGGGGGAGGGCGACGGCGTGACCGGCGGGGAACTGCCGTACGGACTCGCCGTGGGCGCGTGGCTGCTGGGGCGGACCGGGTGGGCCGACGCCCCTGTCGAGGGGCGGGGCGTGGGGGAGTCCCTCGCACCGGACACGTGCCTCGCGGAGGGACGCCGGCTGGCGGGCCGGGCCGACCGCGTGGCGCTGCTGGTGATGGGCGACGCCAGTGCCTGCCGCACCCTGAAGGCACCCGGCTACCTCGACGAACGCGCGGCGCCCTACGACGCGCAGATCGCCCGCGCGCTCGGCTCGGCCGACATCGCCGCGCTGCGCGCGCTGGACGCCGGGACCGCACGCGAGCTCAAGGTGTCAGGCCGTGCGCCCTGGCAGGTGCTCGCCGGAGCGGCCGAGGGCGGCGCCGACCTGTCCGGCGCGCTGCTCCACGAGGACGCCCCGTACGGCGTGGGGTACGTGGTCGCCACCTGGTCGTAGGCGGGCGGACGGCAACGAACGGCGGACGGCCGGGGCGTGATGCCCCGGCCGTCCGCCGTTCGTGCCGCTCAGGAGGCGGGCGGAGGCCCGGCCGGCGGCGTGGTGCCGCCCGCGTCCGGACCGGGATCGTTCTTGTGGGTGAAGCGGTCCACGGCCTCCTTGGCCTTTCCCGTACCCGACTGGATCCTGTCGCTGTACTTGCCCTTGGTTCCCCGGTCGACGGTGTGCGCCGCCTTCTCCAGGCCGTGCTGGATCTTGTCCTCGTGCTGCTGCGCGAGGCCGGAGACCTTGTCCTTGGCAGGGCCGAGCTTGGCCTTCAGATTGTCCAGGAGACCCATGATGTACCTTTCCTCGCGGCACGCTACGTGCGGGCGCCCTCGCCGGCCTCGGTGTCGGCGGCCTTGCCGGACTGCTGCTTCGGGATGTCGACGCTCTCCGTGACGCCGGCCTCGTCGGACCCCTTCACCGGGGCCTCGGAGGCGGCCTCCGCTTCGTCGGCCGCGGCCTCGGCCCCAGGCGTCGCCGCCGTGTCGTCCGTACCGGCTCCGGTCTTCTCCCCGTCGGTCCGGGTCTCGGCCGCCGCTGTCTCTCCCGTGGTCTTCGACCTCCGAAAAAGTCGTGCAAAAACGCCCATATCCACTCCATACGTTACTCGTGCGGGCGAGATTCCGCGTAGCCCGGTGTGTCCATCCGTGTGAGCCGGGCGAGCGCCGCCGCGATCCGGCGGCAGGAACCTCGAACGGGCAACGACCCGGCGGACCCCACGTCACGTAACCCGATCGAGAGCGGTCCGTGAGGTTTGGGAGACTGGATCGGTGAGCAGCGCACCCCACGCCCCCCGCGTCATCGCCGTCGTCGGTCCCACCGCGGCCGGAAAATCCGATCTGGGCGTTTTCCTCGCCCAGCGGCTGGGGGGCGAGGTCGTCAACGCCGACTCCATGCAGCTCTACCGGGGGATGGACATCGGCACCGCCAAGCTGACGCCCGAGGAGCGCGGCGGCGTCCCGCACCACCTGCTCGACGTCTGGGACGTCACCGAGACCGCCTCCGTCGCCGAGTACCAGCGGATGGCCCGGGGGCGGATCGACGCGCTGCTCGCCGAAGGACGCTGGCCGATCCTGGTCGGCGGCTCCGGCCTGTACGTCCGTGGCGCGGTCGACAACCTGGAGTTCCCCGGCACCGATCCGGAGGTCCGGGCGCGTCTGGAGGATGAGCTGGTGCTGCGCGGCCCGGGCGCGCTGCACGCCCGGCTCGCCGCGGCCGACCCCGACGCGGCCCGCGCGATCCTGCCGAGCAACGGCCGCCGCATCGTCCGCGCCCTGGAGGTCATCGAGATCACCGGGCGGCCCTTCACCGCCAACCTCCCCGGCCACGACTCGGTCTACGACACGCTCCAGATCGGCGTCGACGTGGCACGCCCCGAACTGGACGAGCGGATCGCCCGCCGGGTCGACCGGATGTGGGAGACCGGGCTCGTCGAAGAAGTACGCGCACTCGAGGCGCAGGGGTTGCGCGAGGGGCGTACGGCGTCGCGCGCCCTCGGCTACCAGCAGGTGCTCGCCGCACTCTCCGGCGAGTGCACCCTGGAGGAGGCACGGGCCGAGACCGTCCGTGCCACCAAGCGCTTCGCGCGCCGTCAGGATTCATGGTTCAGGCGCGATCCGCGGGTGCACTGGTTGAGTGGGGCCGCGGCGGACCTCGGGGAACTTCCGCAGCTGGCGATGGCGTTGGTCGAACGACCGGTTACAGCCTGATCACGTCCTGGCATCGGGACGCCCAGGCCGTCATCCGGGCCTGTGGCGCCGTGCCATCATCAAGCTTCGATCGACCAGTGGAGTCCTAAGTTGGGAGGGCGCGTGGCGATGGAGGCCGGCCCTCGCGACACCGCACACAGCACCGATCACCTCACCACCGAGCGGGATGCCCCGGACCCGGAGTCGGGGAGTCTCAGCCCCGACGGGCCCGAGGAGACGCAGGGCGGTGTGACCGACGACGGTCCCGAGCCGGAGGAGATGTTCACCGGCGGGGACGAGGTCGAGGTCGAGCTGCGCCCGCAGCGCCGGCTGCGTGTCTGGCAGCTCGCCCCTATCGTCGGCCTCGGCGCGCTCGGCTCCCTGATGTTCGCCTTCCCGCTCGCCTTCGACTTCGGCGACAGCGGCGCGGTGATCGCCATGCTGGGCCTGCTGATCTGCTCCTGCGCGGCCGGCTGGGGCATGATGGCCGCCCGCAGGGTCGGCTACACCTGGCCGGGCCTGACCGCACGCGGCTCGGACCGCAAGTCCGACTGGCGCGTGGTGGCCGCGTACGCGGTGATGGTCGCGGCGGTGGTGGCCCTCGCGGTCTGGCGAGTGGCCCGCCTGCGCTGAGCCCGGCCCGCGACGTGGGGGGACTCGTGCCCTGCACGATCCCGCGCCCCGGCTCGTGCGAACCCCCGCTCCTGCGGGCCGCCTGCGCCGAAGCCCGCGGTTGTCCGCGCAGATCTCCACACGCCCCGCCTTCGCCGCCGCCGCAACGTTTGATCCCCGACATCGTCCGCGCCGGCCCTGCGGCTCGGCGCCCGCGAAGCCGGGGCACCGGGCTCCGCGGGGCACCGGCTCCGTGGTTCTCGCGGCCGGGCGCATGCCGAACTGTGGCCTCCGGGCAGCTCGCGCCGACCTCGGCGAGGCCGCGGCCCGCCCACATCGGCGCCGCCCTTCGGCCTGCTCGCGTCGGCCCCTGCCGTCCGGAAGCCGGAGCGCCCTCCGCGCGCCGGTCCTCGCGGATCCACGGCCCGCCAGGGCCACGTTCACCTTCTGGCCGCATCGGCTCCAGCCTCCGACGCCGGGGCCCGTTGGGGCTGCCCCCGGCGCCCCCGGTACCGCCCGAACCGCCCCGCGCCCCCGCCGTCCACAGCGCCCGACGCCACCCCGCCCCCACCCCGTAGGATCGAGGAATGAGCACGCGGATCGCCTTCCTCAAGGGGCACGGTACGGAGAACGACTTCGTGATCGTGCCGGACCCGGAGAACGCCCTCGAGCTGTCGGCGGCGGCCGTCGCCGCGTTGTGCGACCGGCGCGCGGGGATCGGGGGAGACGGGCTGCTGCACGTCGTGCGGTCCGCCGCGCACCCCGAGGCGCGGGCCATGGCGGACGAGGCCGAGTGGTTCATGGACTACCGCAACGGCGACGGATCCGTCGCCGAGATGTGCGGCAACGGCGTGCGCGTCTTCGCCCGCTACCTCCAGCACGCCGGGCACGTCGGCGAGGGCGACCTCGCGATCGCCACGCGCGGCGGCGTGAAGACCGTCCACATCGCCAAGGACGGTGACATCACCGTCGGCATGGGCCGCGCGGTCCTCCCCGAGGGCGACGTCACCGTGGCCGTCGGGGAGCGCGGCTGGCCCGCGCGCAACGTCAACATGGGCAACCCGCACGCCGTGGCCTTCGTCGCCGATCTGGCCGACGCGGGCAGTCTGTTCGCCGCGCCCTCCTTCGTTCCGGAAGCCGCCTATCCGGACGGCGTGAACGTGGAGTTCGTCGTCGACCGGGGCCCTCGGCACGTCGCGATGCGCGTGCACGAGCGCGGGGTCGGCGAGACCCGCTCCTGCGGCACCGGGGCGTGCGCCGTCGCCGTGGCCGCCGCCCGCCGCGACGGCGTCGACCCGCGCGACACCGGCCTGCCGGTGACGTACACCGTGGACCTCCCCGGCGGCACTCTCGTGATCACCGAACAGCCGGACGGCCGGATCGAGATGACCGGTCCCGCGGTCATCGTCGCCGAGGGCGCGATCGAGGCCGAGTGGCTGGAGAACGCCCTCGGCTGAACGATGCGCTGCACGATCTTCCGCCCTCCGCCCCGCCCGGCCGTCGATCCGCAGGCCGGAGCGGGTGCGAGGCTACGAGATCATGGCGCACCGCCCACCCGATGGCGTGAAAACGACCATGAACGGCCCGTCGCTCTTTGGAGTGATCCGTTTCACGGTCGGCCGGAGGCGGCCGGTCCGCCCCCTTGCGGCTGGATAGCATCAGGCACCGGCCCGGACGGGGGACCAACGCCGTCTCCCTGGCCCGAGTCCGCCCTGGGGCGCCGTCCGCCGGATCCACGCAGCCGGAGGTGCACATGAACGCGGAGGCCGCGAAACCTGCGACCCCGGGCCCGCTCGCACCGGGTCACGTCACACCGGCCGGGACGCGCCGCAAGTCCCGCCCCCGGCTCGACCTGCGCCGGCTGGGCCGAGCCGCCCTGATGGGGACGTCCTCCGCCCGCGACCGGCTGCCCGACGCCATCGGCCACGTCGTCGAGGCCCACCGCGCCCACCATCCCGAAGCCGACCTCGAACCGCTGCGCCGCGCCTACCTCCTCGCGGAGTCCTCGCACCGGGGCCAGATGCGCAAGAGCGGCGAGCCGTACATCACCCACCCGCTCGCCGTCACCCTCATCCTGGCCGAACTCGGCGCCGAGACCACGACGTTGACCGCCTCGCTGCTGCACGACACCGTCGAGGACACCGACGTCACCCTCGACCAGGTGGGCGAGGAGTTCGGCGAGGAGGTGCGCTATCTCGTCGACGGCGTCACCAAGCTGGAGAAGGTCGACTACGGTGCCGCCGCCGAGCCCGAGACCTTCCGCAAGATGCTCGTCGCCACCGGCAACGACGTCCGCGTGATGTCGATCAAACTCGCCGACCGGCTGCACAACATGCGCACCCTCGGCGTGATGCGCCCCGCCAAGCAGGAACGCATCGCCAAGGTGACACGTGACGTGCTCATCCCGCTCGCCGAACGCCTCGGCGTCCAGGCGCTCAAGACGGAGCTGGAGGACCTGGTCTTCGCGATCCTCCACCCCGAGGAGTACGAGAAGACGCGCGAGTTGATCCTCCGCAACGCCGCCCGCGAGGACGACCCGCTCGCCGACGTCGCCGACGACGTCCGAAAGGTGCTCCGTGAGGCCGACATCCCGGCAGAAGTCCTCATCCGGCCGCGGCACTTCGTCTCCATGCACCGCGTCTCCCGCAAGCGCGGACCACTGCGCGGCGCCGATTTCGGCCGGCTGCTGGTGCTGGTGAACGAGGACGCCGACTGCTACGCCGTGCTGGGCGAGCTGCACACCTGTATGACGCCGGTGGTCTCGGAGTTCAAGGACTTCATCGCCGTCCCCAAGTTCAACCTGTACCAGTCGCTGCACACCGCGGTGGCGGGCGACGACGGCCAGGTCGTCGAGGTCCTCATCCGCACCCACCAGATGCACAAGGTCGCCGAGGCGGGCGTCGTCGCCCTCGGCAACCCCTACGCCGTCCCGCCGGAGGAGCAGACCGCGGGCGACGGCGAACGCGTCGACCCGACCCGCCCCGGCTGGCTGTCCCGGCTGCTCGACTGGCAGCAGGCCGCGCCCGACCCCGACACCTTCTGGTCCACGCTCCGCGAGGACCTCGCGCAGGACCGGGAGATCACCGTCTTCCGCCCCGACGGCGGCACCCTGGGCCTGCCCGAGGGGGCGACCTGCGTGGACGCCGCCTACGCGCAGTACGGCGAGGACGCGCACGCCTGCATCGGCGCGCGGGTCAACGGGCGGCTGGCCAGGCTCAGCACCGTGCTCAAGGACGGGGACACCGTACAGCTGCTCATGGACCAGGACGCGGCCTCCGCGCCGTCCCGCGAGTGGCTGGACCACGCCACCACCCCGGCGGCCCGTATCGCCATCCAGCGGTGGCTCGCCGCCCACCCCACCGCGGAGGACGGCGACGCGCGCTCCCTGGCGGACGACGTCGAGCCCCCCAGGCCGCCCGGGACGGAGGCCCCCCAGCCCTCCGGCGCCGACGCCACGGACCCTGGGCGTCCCGCCGCCGCCCAGGTGCTGGTCGACCGGGACGGCGCGACCGTACGGCTGGCCGGCTGCTGCACACCCGTACCGCCCGACGAGGTCACCGGGTTCGCGGTGCGCGGGGGAGCGGTCACCGTGCACCGGACGGAGTGTCCGGCGGTGGAGCGGATGAGGAGCGACGGCCGCACCGAGGTCGGCGTGCGCTGGGGCGAGGGCGCCGAGTGCCGGGTCACGCTGACGGCGGAGTCGTTCGTCCGGCCGCACCTTCTCGCGGACCTGACCGAGGCGATGGCCACCGAGGGAGCGGAGATCGTCTCCGCGACCGTCGAGCCGCCGGACCGGCAGCAGGTGCGCCACACCTACACCGTGCAGCTCCCGGACGCCGCCCAGCTTCCCGCCCTGATGCGCGCCATGCGCAACGTGGCAGGCGTGTACGACGTGAGCCGGGCGCAGCCGCAGACGCCGGACGCCTGAGAGCGGCTCCTGCCCTGACCACGCCCGGTGACGGCACCCGGCGCACAGACCCTGCGGTGTGATTACCCGATCGGGTGGGTCGGGAGCGCGCCGCCGCAGCGGCGCCCGCCCGCGCTGATAGCCGTGAGGCATGCCGCTCACCTCCCGCCACCCCGCCCAGCAGACCCCCCGACGCGTGGCGCCGCCCCGCGCCCGCCGTCGTACCGCCCAGGCCCTGCTCGCCTCCGCCGTCGGCGTCTGCCTGGTCGCCGCGAGCGCCCCCGCCGAGCCGCTCGGCATCGGCGACCCGCTCTTCCCGCACCTCGGCAACCCCGGCTACGACGTGCGGGCGTACGACCTGGACCTCACCTATTCCGGCAGCAACGACCGGCCGCTCGAGGCCGTCACCACCGTCGACGCCCGCATCACCGCCGAGCTGGACCGGATCAACCTGGACTTCGCCCACGGCACGGTCCGCTCCGTCGAGGTCGACGGCGAGCCGGCCGTCTTCACCGGCGTGGGCGAGGACCTGGTGATCACCCCCGACGACGGCCTCGACCCGGGCGACTCGGTGCGCATCACCGTCCGGCACACCAGCGACCCCCGGCCCGGCGACCGCGAGGGCGGCTGGGTGCGCACCGCCGACGGTCTGGCCCTCGCCAACCAGGCGGACGCAGCCCATCTGGTGTTCCCGTGCAACGACCACCCGTCCGACAAGGCGATGTTCACCTTCCGCATCACCGTCCCGGAGGGACACACCGCCGTCGCCAACGGCCTGCCCACCGCCGTCGACCGCGCCCCCGGCACCACCACCTGGAGCTACCGCACCCGCAACCCCATGGCCACCGAACTCGCCCAGGTGTCCATCGGCCGCTCGACCGTCCTGCACCGCGCCGGACCCCACGACCTGCCCCTGCGGGACGTCGTCCCCACCGAGCACCGCACCGCCCTCGAACCCTGGCTGGCGAAGACCCCGGCGCAGATCAGATGGATGGAGGACCGGGTCGGCCGCTACCCCTTCGCCACCTACGGCCTGCTGCTCGCCGAGGCCTCCACCGGCTTCGCCCTGGAGACCCAGACGCTCTCCCTCTTCGAACGCGACCTGTTCACCGACCCCGCCCTGCCCGTCTGGTACGTCGAGTCGATCATGGTGCACGAGCTGGCCCACCAGTGGTTCGGCGACAGCGTCAGCCCTCGCACCTGGGTCGACCTGTGGCTCAACGAGGGGCACGCCACCTGGTACGAGGCGCTGTACGCCGAGAAGCGCGGCGGCAGGACCCTGGAGGCCCGCATGCGGGCCGCGTACGAGTCCTCCGACGGCTGGCGCGCCGCGGGAGGACCACCCGCCGCGCCGAAGCCGCCCGAGCCGGGCCGCAAGATCGGCATCTTCCGCCCCGGCGTCTACGGCGGCGCCGCGCTGGTGCTCTACGCCCTGCGCCAGGAGATCGGGCAGGAGGCGTTCGACCGCCTGGAGCGCGCCTGGGTCGACCGGCACCGCGACGGCAACGCCTCCACCGCCGACTTCGTCCGGCTCGCCTCCGAGACCGCGGGACGCGACCTCACCGGCTTCCTGCACGCCTGGCTGTACGACGACACCACCCCGCCGATGCCCGGTCACCCCGACTGGCGCTCCTCCGGGCGTGCCGTGACGGCGGAGCCCGGCCCCCACACCCGCGAGCACCCGCACGGGCACCTGCCCGGCCCGCACGGGCATCGGCCGGACGCCGGCGGGGAATAACACGGTGACGAGACGAGCCGTACCGTGCGACCATCGTCAGGTCCGCGCGGCAGGGGAAACGGGAATCTCCCGGGGTACCCGGACGTTGTGGACAGTGACGGAAGGCCTCTCGGCCGTGTCCGTCGCCGCAGACGGCATCCCAACGACGTAAGGACCCAATGACCTCCTCTTCTTCCCCTTCCCAGGACACCAACCGCTTCGCGCACAGCCAGGCCGAGGGTCTTCGGGCCGATGCCCTGATGGAAGAGGACGTCGCCTGGAGCCTCGAGATCGACGGAGAGCGGGACGGCGACCAGTTCGACCGCTCCGAGCGCGCGGCACTGCGCCGCGTCGCCGGCCTCTCCACCGAGCTCGAGGACGTCACCGAGGTCGAGTACCGGCAGCTCCGCCTGGAGCGCGTCGTGCTCGTCGGGGTGTGGACCTCGGGCACCGCGCAGGACGCCGAGAACTCCCTCGCGGAGCTCGCAGCCCTTGCCGAGACGGCAGGCGCCCTCGTCCTCGACGGCGTGATCCAGCGCCGGGACAAGCCGGACGCGGCCACCTACATCGGCTCCGGCAAGGCCGTGGAACTGCGCGACATCGTGCTCGAGTCGGGCGCGGACACCGTCATCTGCGACGGTGAGCTCAGCCCGGGCCAGCTCATCCACCTCGAGGACGTCGTCAAGGTCAAGGTCATCGACCGTACGGCCCTGATCCTCGACATCTTCGCCCAGCACGCCAAGTCCCGAGAGGGCAAGGCGCAGGTCGCACTCGCGCAGATGCAGTACATGCTGCCGCGGCTGCGCGGCTGGGGTCAGTCGCTGTCCCGGCAGATGGGCGGCGGCAAGGGCGGCGGCCTCGCCACCCGTGGTCCCGGTGAGACCAAGATCGAGACGGACCGGCGCCGGATCCGCGAGAAGATGGCGAAGATGCGCCGCGAGATCGCGGAGATGAAGACCGGCCGCGAGATCAAGCGCCAGGAGCGCAAGCGCAACAAGGTGCCGTCCGTCGCCATCGCGGGCTACACCAACGCGGGCAAGTCCTCGCTGCTCAACCGCCTCACCGGCGCGGGCGTACTGGTGGAGAACGCCCTGTTCGCCACCCTCGACCCGACCGTGCGCCGGGCCGAGACCCCGAGCGGCCGGCTGTACACGCTGGCGGACACCGTCGGCTTCGTCCGGCACCTGCCGCACCACCTGGTCGAGGCGTTCCGCTCCACCATGGAGGAGGTCGGCGACTCCGACCTGATCCTCCACGTGGTGGACGGCTCGCACCCGGACCCGGAGGAGCAGCTCGCCGCCGTGCGCGAGGTGATCCGGGACGTCGGCGCCACCGACGTGCCCGAGATCGTCGTGATCAACAAGGCGGACGCGGCGGACCCGCTGACCCTGCAGCGGTTGCTGCGGGTGGAGCCCCGCTCCATCGCCGTCTCAGCCCGTACCGGCCGGGGTATCCAGGAGCTGCTCGCCCTGATCGACAGCGAGCTGCCCCGCCCGTCGGTGGAGATCGAGGCCCTCGTGCCGTACACCCACGGCAAGCTGGTCGCCCGTGCCCACGACGAGGGCGAGGTCCTCTCCGAGGAGCACACCCCGGAGGGCACCCTGCTCAAGGTGCGGGTGCACGAGGAGCTGGCGGCGGAGTTCGCGCCGTACGTTCCCGCCCCGGCCGGCTGACCGGACCGCGGACATGCGAGAGGGCCCGCCTCCTGCCGAGCGCAGGGGGCGGGCCCTCGTCGCGTGCGGTTCAACGGCCGCCGTGGGTCCTGCTCATGTTCTGGTACAGCGCCTCGGCGTCAGGGCCGAGCCTCGGCCCCGCGAGCCAGGTGTGGTCCAGCGGGCCGATCGAGGTGTTCGACACCAGGACCGTCCCGCCGTTCGCCACGCGGAACCAGCCGCCGCCGGACGAGCCGCCGGTCATCGTGCAGCCGATGCGGTACATGTCCGGCAGGTTCGGGGCGAGCGAGAAGCGGCCCGGGGTGTCCAGGCACTTGAACATCCGCAGCCCGTTGTACGGCGGCGCCGCCGGGTAGCCCCAGGCGCCCATCGTGCCCGCCTCGGCGGCGGCCGGGCCGGAGAAGTCCACGTCCAGCGCGGCGCCGACGGTCTCCTCCAGGGACTTCGAGCCCTGCTCCGGCCGCACGTGCAGCACGGCGTAGTCGTACGCCGCCCCGTCGCCGCCGCTCTCCGAGCCGCCCTGGATCCAGCCGTTCGACGTCGACGCCCAGTCGGCCCACCAATTGCCGTACGGGGCGATCTCGGAGGCGCCCGCCCGGCTCAGCTCCGCCTCGGACCGGCCGTGGTCGTTGTAGGCCGGGACGAAGACGATGTTGCGGTACCAACCGCCGTTCCCGCCTGCGTGCACACAGTGCCCGGCGGTCCACACGAGGTTGGACCTCCCCGGGTGGTTGACGTCCTTGACGACCGTGCCGGAGCAGACGGCCGGGCCCTCGGGGGAGTCGAAGAACACCTTCCCGACCGGGGCCGCGTTCTCGTGGTACGGCGTCCTCTCCGCCTGCGCCGTCACCGGCGCCGGCTCCGGGTCGCTCAGTCCCCGGGCCGCGGAGGCGTCCTTCGTGGTGACCGTCTTCTCGGCCTCCTCGGCGGACCGCATCCGCTCCGGCTTCCAGAGGCCCTCGATGACCGGATTGACGAAGTCCCGCGCGTCGCGCAGCCACTCGTCCTTGTCCCAGTCCTTCCAGCCGCCGTCCCGCCAGCGGTCCACGTCGATGCCGTGGTTCTTCAGACGGTCGGCGAGGTCGGCCGGGACGCGGACGCCGCCGCCCGCGTCGTCCCCGGCGCGGCTCGTCGCGGCGTCGGGCCGGTCGGCCGCCTTGTCCTCCGTGGACCCGCCGCAGGCGGTCGCGGTGAGCGCCACGGCGGCGAGCAGCGCGCTCGCGGCGAGTGCGGTCCGCCGTCCGCGCGGGCGCGGGACGGACGTGGAGAGTGAACGCATGCTGTGGTGACCCCCGTCACTGCTCGAAGTTCGTGTGCCGCCGCTGCGGTGCTGCGTCGTCCGCCCCGGGTGCGCGGCGCCACCCGGGGCGGACGGTCCGGTCACTGACCGGCGAACTTCTCACTCACCGCGTCGTAGACGCCCTCGGCCTCCTTGCCGAGCCGCGGCCCGGCCAGCCAGCCGGTCGTCACCGGGCCGATGGAGGTGTTGGAGACCAGCACCGGCTTCCCGTCCTGCCCGGCCGCGATCCAGCCGCCGCCGGAGGAGCCGGCGGTCATGCTGCACCCGATGCGGTACATCGTCGGGTCGGACGCGCTCAGCGACAGCCGGCCCGGCTTGTCCGCGCAGGTGTACAAGGACTGCCCGTCGTACGGCGGCGCGGCCGGGTAGCCGACCGCCGTCATCTCCTCGATCTTCGGCACGGCGGGCGCGTTGAAGTCGACCGGCATGGCCGCACCGACCGTCTCCTCCAGCGACGTGCCGCCGCTGCCCTTCTCCGGCGTCACATGGATGACGGCGAAGTCGTACGAGGCGCCGTCACCGCCGGTCGCGCCGCCCTGCTCGATCCACTGGTCCGAGGTCTGCGCCCAGTCGCCCCACCAGACGCCGTACGGAGCGACCTCCTCCTTCGCGGCCCCGCCGATCTCCTGCGCCGACATGCCCGAGTCGTTGTAAGACGGCACGAAGGCGATGTTGCGGTACCAGCCGCCCTTCTTGCCCGCGTGCACGCAGTGCCCCGCCGTCCACACCATGTTGGACTTGCCGGGGTTGGCGGGGTCCTCGACCACCGTCGCGGAGCAGACCATCGTGCCCTCGGGGGAGTCGAAGAAGACCTTCCCCGCGGTGGGCGCGCTCTCGTGGTACGACGGCGGCACGGACTTCGCCTGCACCGGATCCGGCGTCGGGTCGGTGACGCCCTGGTCACCGGAGATGTCGTTCTCGTCGACCTCCGGCTGGTCCGGCTCGTCGGCGTCCCGCATGCGGTCCGGGTCCCACAGGTCCTCGATGACCGGGTTGACGAAGTCCTGGGCCTCACGCAGCCACTTGTCCTTGTCCCAGTTCTTCCAGGCGCCGTCCCGCCACTTGTCGAGGTCGATCCCGTGTTCCTTGAGCCGGTCCGCGAGGTCGTCCGGGATCTTGAACTTGCCGTCGTCGGCGGCGGCCGTCGCGGAGGCGTCCGCGCTCGCGTCGGTGTCGCCCGACTCGCACGCGGTGGTGGTCAGGGCGAGCGCGGAGACGAGGGCAACTGCCGCCAGCACGGGGGAGGTTCTGGGCGACCGCCTCACCTCGCGGCGTGCGGTGGACGACGGCCGTATGGATCGCATGATCTGAACTCCCCCTGGAATGAACGATGGTGGTACGACGCCCGTCTTCGCATCCGACCCGGACGAGTCGCTTCGCTGCTCCGACGGCTTGGGACAACGGCACCACACACTAGGCGTTCGCCGTGGGGGCCGTCCGACGGAACGGCAACGGTTCGGCTACAAGGCGTCTGACCTGGCCGGTCGCGTGCTGATCTCGTGGAGCGGGGGTGTGGGGGCGCGGGGCGTGGTGGCGGTGGCGGTCCTTCCGCGCGCCGCGCGCGGGGGCGGTGCTTCGGGCGCGGGGCGCCGGCCGCCTCGGCCGCCCTCCGTGTGCGCGCACGTTTGTCGGTGGGGGGCCGTAGGGTTGGTCGGGCTATGACTCAGCCCTCACTCCCCGAACTCCTGCATGCTGCCGTCACTGCCGTCGGCGGCACGGAGCGCCCCGGTCAGGTGGCCATGGCCGAAGCCGTCGCCGAGGCGATCGACGACGGCGCCCATCTGCTCGTCCAGGCCGGCACCGGCACCGGTAAGTCCCTGGGCTACCTGGTGCCCGCGCTCGCGCACGGAGAGCGGGTCGTCGTGGCGACGGCGACCCTGGCGCTCCAGCGGCAGCTGGTGGAGCGGGACCTGCCGCGCACGGTGGAGGCGCTGCATCCGATTCTGCGCCGCCGCCCGGAGTTCGCCATGCTCAAGGGCCGGTCGAACTACCTGTGCCTGCACCGGCTGCACGAGGGCGTCCCGCAGGACGAGGAGGAGGGCCTCTTCGACCAGTTCGAGGCGGCCGCGCCCACCAGCAAGCTGGGCCAGGACCTGCTCCGGCTGCGCGACTGGTCGGACGAGACGGAGACCGGCGACCGGGACGACCTCACGCCCGGCGTGTCCGACCGGGCCTGGTCCCAGGTGTCGGTGTCCTCGCGGGAGTGCCTGGGCGCCACGAAGTGCGCGTACGGCGCGGAGTGCTTCGCCGAGGCGGCCCGCGAGCGCGCCAAGCTGGCCGAGGTGATCGTCACCAACCACGCGCTGCTCGCCATCGACGCCATCGAGGGCGCGCCGGTGCTGCCGCAGCACGAGGTGCTGATCGTGGACGAGGCGCACGAGCTGGTCTCCCGGGTGACCGGGGTGGCCACCGGCGAGCTCACTCCCGGGCAGGTGAACCGCGCGGTGCGGCGTGCGGCGAAGCTGGTGAACGAGAAGGCGGCCGACCAGCTGCAGACGGCCGCCGAGGGCTTCGAGCGGCTGATGGAGCTGGCCCTGCCCGGCCGGCTGGAGGAGATCCCGGAGGATCTCGGCTACGCGCTGATGGCGCTGCGCGACGCGTGCCGCACGGTGATCTCCGCGATTGGCTCCACCCGCGACAAGTCGGTCCAGGACGAGGACGCGGTGCGCAAGCAGGCGCTGGCCTCGGTGGAAAGCGTCCACGACGTGGCGGAGCGGATCACCCACGGCTCCGAGTGGGACGTCGTCTGGTACGAGCGGCACGAGCCCCGCGGCGGAGGCGCATATCGGCACAGTGGGGCTTCGCTGCGGGTCGCGCCCATGTCCGTCTCGGGGCTGCTGCGCGAGAAGCTGTTCACCGACCGCTCGGTCGTGCTGACGTCCGCGACGCTGAAGCTGGGCGGCGACTTCAACGGCGTGGGGGCGTCGCTGGGTCTCGGCCCCGAGGGCGCGGAGGGGGACGACCTCCCGCTGTGGAAGGGCGTGGACGTCGGCTCGCCGTTCGACTACCCCAGGCAGGGCATCCTGTACGTCGCCAAGCACCTGGCCCGTCCGGCCCGGGACGGGGACCGCAAGGACATGCTGGACGAGCTGACGGAGCTGATCCAGGCGGCCGGGGGCCGCACGCTGGGGCTGTTCTCGTCGATGCGGGCGGCCCAGCTCGCGGCGGAGGATCTGCGGTCGCGGATCCCGGAGTACCCGATCCTCCTCCAGGGCGAGGAGACGCTCGGTGAGCTGATCAAGAACTTCGCGGCGGATCCGCGGACGTGCCTCTTCGGCACGCTGTCGCTGTGGCAGGGCGTGGACGTCCCGGGGCCGAGTTGCCAGCTGGTGGTCATGGACAAGATCCCGTTCCCGCGTCCGGACGACCCGTTGATGAGCGCGCGGCAGAAGGCCGTGGAGGAGGCCGGTGGCAACGGCTTCATGGCGGTCGCGGCGACCCACGCAGCCCTGCTGATGGCCCAGGGGGCGGGTCGCCTGGTCCGCGCCTCGGGCGACCGCGGAGTGGTGGCGGTCCTGGACCCCCGCCTGGCGACGGCGCGCTACGGCAGCTATCTGAAGGCATCGATGCCGGACTTCTGGTACACGACGGACCGGAACCAGGTGCGGAAGTCCTTGGCGGCGATCGACGCGGCGGCGAAGCAGGCGGACTAGGACCGGGCCTGGGGCCCGGTGCCTTCTTGGGACGGGGTGGGGGCTCGCGCTTGGGGCGGGGTGGGGGCTCGCGCCCTTTGGAAGGTCGGAGGCGGGGCCGTCCGAGGCTGCGGTGAGCCTGCTCGTACGCGGCGGAGCCCCCAGGCCGCCTGGCCCAGGCGTCCCGGCGGCTCCCCTCAGGGGACGGGTTCGCCACACGCCCGCGCAGTCCGCCAGGCCGCTTGGCGTGCCGAGCCCGAGTGGCCGGACGGCCCTGCCGTGGCCAAGCCGCACGCGGGAGACCGGGTCCGGCCCGCGCGGAGCGGCGCCCCGGCGGCCCGTCGACGCCACTGCCGGCCCGCACGGGGCCACGGTGCCCACGTACGCCCCGGGGGGCATCGGGGCGTGAAGCGGCGTCCCGACAAGGTTCCCGGGGCGCGCCTGGAACGCGTCCGCAACCCCGTCCGCCTGCGGGGCACAGCGCGGCGCTCGAGGCGCCCTCAGGCACCACAGGACCCCGGAACCGGCGCAGGGGTTCCGGGGTCCGGTCAGGGGGCGGGGAGGGCCGAGGGAGTGGCCCGGCGTCCCGCCGGGGTCAGACGCGGCGGAGGACGGCCACCACCTTGCCGAGGATCGTCGCGTCGTCGCCGGGGATCGGCTCGTAGGCCGCGTTGTGCGGGAGCAGCCACACATGGCCGTCCTCCCGCTTGAACCGCTTCACGGTCGCCTCGCCGTCGAGCATCGCCGCCACGATGTCGCCGTTCTCGGCGACCGGCTGGCGGCGGACCGTGACCCAGTCGCCGTCGCAGATCGCGGCCTCGATCATGGAGTCACCCACGACCTTCAGCACGAACAGCTCACCGTCGCCGACGAGCTGTCGGGGCAGCGGGAAGACGTCCTCGACGGACTCCTCCGCGAGGATCGGGCCACCGGCGGCGATCCGGCCGACCAGCGGCACGTAGGACGCGGCGGGCTTGCCGGCGGTGTCCGTCGGCTGCACGGACGCGGCCTGGTCGGACCCCCGCACCTCGTACGCGCGCGGACGGTGCGGGTCACGGCGCAGGAAACCCTTGCGCTCCAGCGCCATGAGCTGGTGCGCGACGGAGGAGGTGCTGGAGAGCCCGACCGCCTGGCCGATCTCCCGCATCGACGGCGGGTACCCGCGCCGCTGCACCGAGTCCCTGATGACCTCGATGACCCGGCGCTGGCGGTCGGTGAGTCCGGAACTGTCCGCCCGGATGCCGGGAGGTCGGCCCGGCAGGGAGCGCTTGTGCGCTTCGGGATTCGTGGCTTCGTTCATCGCATGCACCGGCTCGATGCGGCCCTGGGAGCGGTCCTGGGCAGTGATGGCGGCACTGTCTGCGGTGGTGGTCACGGTCGGCCCCTCTCGATGGTCTCCCTGCAGCACAACGGTAGATGCTTTCGAAAGGTTGCGCCAAACACACGTTCGAGTGAAAAATCGCGAATTGCGGCACGCGTTCTTTCGCCGAGGTGTATTGGTCGCCGCACTTCCTGCCGGACAAACGGGCCATTTGTTGTACTCTTCACCGCCGAGGTGTCCGCCGGGGCGGCGGTCTCGCGGCGCGCGGTCTCAGTCTGCCATCGTGGGCCCCCGCGCGCGTGAAGCGGCCCCGCCCTGTTCCGGAGCGGCACGCCCTCTCTTCGTACCCGGCACGCCTTCTCCCCAACGGGCGGAGCTCCCGGAGTGCACCGGCTCACGGCCCGCCGGCCCCGCGACGGGCATGGATCCCAGGCCGTCTTCCCGCTCAGGCGCGCGACACGCGTGCGGGCCTCGTTGTATGAGCCAATCCCCACATGTAGTGGTTGGATTGCGGCAGCAGCCCAGAAGTTGTGGTCCCCCCGGTCTTCAAGGCTTCCGCGATCGCCTATGCTGGTGCTGCTTCGTGAGGCCCCTGAGGCCTGGCGAGGTCATTGAGTCTGCTGTGAGGAGGGTTGGGATCCATGCACTGCCCCTTCTGCAGGCACCCCGACAGCCGTGTCGTCGACAGTCGTACGACCGACGACGGCACGTCGATCCGCAGGCGCCGCCAGTGCCCGGACTGCTCCCGTCGTTTCACGACCGTGGAGACGTGTTCGCTCATGGTGGTCAAGCGTTCGGGAGTCACCGAGCCGTTCAGCCGCACCAAGATCATCAACGGTGTGCGCAAGGCGTGCCAGGGACGGCCCGTCACCGAGGACGCCCTCGCCCAGCTCGGCCAGCGGGTCGAGGAAGCGGTGCGGGCCACCGGAAGCGCCGAGCTGACCACCCACGACGTGGGGCTGGCCATACTCGGCCCGTTGCAGGAACTCGACCTCGTGGCCTATCTGCGGTTCGCGTCCGTCTACCGGGCGTTCGACTCGCTGGAGGACTTCGAGGCCGCGATCGCGGAACTCCGGCGGGCGGAGCGGCCCGCCGAGGGCGACGGGGGCGGCGACGGGGCCGCCCCGGGGAGCCAGGAAGACGACAGCGGGCAGGAGGGGGCCGCGCAGGTCCCCGCGCCCGCTCCCGCCGCCGGCTGAGCGGCGGTCCGGCCCCGGACGCGAGGGTCCGGGACCGGTTCGACCGGCGGCGAAGAAGACCTGTTGCGGGCAGGCGAGTGGGTGCCCGCAGCATCAGACAGAACACCGTGCCACGGGGACATCGGGGCACTTCAGGGCGTTTTCGCCCGTATCAGGGAGGCGGCATGACAGAGACGGCGAGCGGTCCGGCACGTAGTTCCCGAGCCAAGGCGAGCAAGGCCGGCAAGGGACTGCGGGTCGAGCGCATCCACACCACCCCGGGGGTCCACCCGTACGACGAGGTGGCCTGGGAGCGCCGTGACGTCGTCATGACCAACTGGCGCGACGGCTCGGTCAACTTCGAGCAGCGCGGCGTGGAGTTCCCCGACTTCTGGTCGGTGAACGCGGTCAACATCGTCACCAGCAAGTACTTCCGGGGCGCCGTCGGCACCCCGCAGCGCGAGACCGGCCTCAAGCAGCTGATCGACCGCATCGTGAAGACGTACCGGAAGGCCGGCGAGGACAACAGGTACTTCGCCTCGCCCGCCGACGCCGAGATCTTCGAGCACGAGCTGGCCTACGCCCTCCTGCACCAGATCTTCAGCTTCAACAGCCCCGTGTGGTTCAACGTGGGCACGCCCCAGCCGCAGCAGGTCAGCGCCTGCTTCATCCTGTCCGTCGACGACTCCATGGAGTCGATCCTCGACTGGTACAAGGAAGAGGGCATGATCTTCAAGGGCGGCTCCGGCGCCGGCCTGAACCTCTCCCGCATCCGCTCCTCCAAGGAGCTCCTCTCCTCCGGCGGCAACGCCTCCGGCCCCGTCTCCTTCATGCGCGGCGCCGACGCCTCCGCCGGCACCATCAAGTCCGGCGGCGCCACCCGCCGCGCGGCCAAGATGGTCGTGCTCGACGTCGACCACCCCGACATCGAGGACTTCGTCGAGACCAAGGTGAAGGAGGAGGAGAAGATCCGCGTCCTGCGTGACGCGGGCTTCGACATGGACCTGGGCGGCGACGACATCGCCTCCGTCCAGTACCAGAACGCCAACAACTCCGTGCGCGTCAACGACGAGTTCATGGAGGCCGTCGAGAAGGGCGGCAGGTTCGGCCTGCGTGCCCGCATGACCGGTGAGGTCATCGAGGAGGTCGACGCCAAGACGCTCTTCCGCAAGATCGCCGAGGCCGCGTGGGCCTGCGCCGACCCGGGCATCCAGTACGACGGCGTCATCAACCACTGGCACACCTGCCCCGAGTCCGGCCGGATCACCGCGTCGAACCCGTGCAGCGAGTACATGCACCTGGACAACACGTCCTGCAACCTGGCCTCGCTGAACCTGATGAAGTTCCTCAAGGACGACGGCCTGGGCAACCAGTCGTTCGAGACCGAGCGCTTCCAGAAGGTCGTCGAGCTGGTCATCACCGCGATGGACATCTCGATCTGCTTCGCGGACTTCCCGACCGAGAAGATCGGCGAGAACACCCGCGCCTTCCGTCAGCTCGGCATCGGTTACGCCAACCTCGGCGCGCTGCTGATGGCCACCGGTCACGCCTACGACTCCGACGGCGGCCGCGCCCTCGCCGGGTCCATCACCTCCCTGATGACCGGCACCGCCTACCGCCGCTCCGCCGAGCTCGCCGCGATCGTCGGCCCGTACGACGGCTACGCCCGCAACGCCGACGCCCACAAGCGCGTCATGAAGCAGCACGCCGACGCCAACGGCGTCGCCACGCGTATGGACGACCTGGACACCCCGGTGTGGGCGGCCGCCACCGAGGCCTGGCAGGACGTCCTGCGCCTCGGCGAGAAGAACGGCTTCCGCAACGCCCAGGCGTCGGTGCTCGCCCCGACCGGCACCATCGGCCTGGCGATGTCCTGCGACACCACCGGTGTCGAGCCCGACCTCGCCCTGGTCAAGTTCAAGAAGCTGGTCGGCGGCGGCTCGATGCAGATCGTCAACGGCACCGTCCCGCAGGCACTGCGCCGCCTGGGCTACCAGGAGGAGCAGATCGAGGCGATCGTCGCCCACATCGCCGAGAACGGCAACGTGATCGACGCCCCCGGCCTCAAGACCGAGCACTACGAGGTGTTCGACTGCGCCATGGGCGAGCGCGCCATCTCCCCGATGGGCCACGTCCGCATGATGGCCGCGATCCAGCCGTGGATCTCCGGCGCCATCTCCAAGACGGTCAATATGCCGGAGACGGCGACCGTCGAGGAGGTCGAGGAGATCTACTTCGAGGCCTGGAAGCTGGGCGTCAAGGCGCTCGCCATCTACCGCGACAACTGCAAGGTCGGCCAGCCCCTCTCCGCCAAGACCAAGGAGAAGGAAAAGGCCGAGGTCACGGAGAAGGCCGAGGAGACCATCCGCGCCGCGGTCGAGAAGGTCGTCGAGTACCGCCCGGTCCGCAAGCGCCTCCCCAAGGGCCGTCCCGGCATCACCACCTCCTTCACGGTGGGCGGCGCCGAGGGCTACATGACCGCCAACTCCTACCCGGACGACGGTCTCGGCGAGGTCTTCCTGAAGATGTCCAAGCAGGGCTCCACGCTCGCCGGCATGATGGACGCCTTCTCCATCGCCGTCTCGGTGGGCCTCCAGTACGGCGTGCCGCTGGAGACCTACGTCTCGAAGTTCACCAACATGCGCTTCGAGCCGGCCGGCATGACGGACGACCCGGACGTGCGGATGGCGCAGTCGATCGTCGACTACATCTTCCGCCGCCTGGCGCTGGACTTCCTGCCGTTCGAGACGCGCTCCGCGCTCGGCATCCACTCCGCCGAGGAGCGCCAGCGTCACCTGGAGACCGGCTCCTACGAGCCGACCGACGACGAGGTCGACGTCGAGGGCCTGGCCCAGTCGGCCCCGCGCGCCCAGGAGCTGAAGGCGGTCTCCACGCCGAAGGCCGAGACCGAGGCGGCCAAGCCGGCCCCGAAGCAGGCCCACACCAGCGCCGAGCTGGTGGAGATGCAGCTGGGCATCCAGGCCGACGCCCCGCTGTGCTTCTCCTGCGGCACGAAGATGCAGCGCGCCGGCTCCTGCTACATCTGCGAGGGCTGCGGCTCGACCAGCGGCTGCAGCTGACGCCGACCCGCCCGGGCCCTGCCCGGCGGTGAGACGGTGAGGGCGGTGGCACCGGGTAACCGGTGCCGCCGCCCTCGGGCGTTCCGCGCCCCTCTCCGTGGGCCGTCCTTCGGGGTCAGGCCCGGCGGGCCGCGCCCATGGCGCGCGTGAAGTCCACCGGGTCGCCGTCGAAGCCGTGCACGCCCGCGCGGAACTCCCAGGGGCCCGAGCCCTCACGGACGAACTCCGCGACCGTGGCCGCCGTTGCCCCCGGCGCCCCGCCGAAGTCGTCCTCCGCCAGCACGTCGTAGCCCTCGCGGATGCGCAGCCCCGGGTTGCGCACCCCCGAGAACGTCCGCGGCGCCTGCTGTTGCTGGATGACCACCCCGACCACCACGCGCGCGTAGCGCGGGTCCAGGCGGTCCAGCTCCAGCGTCATGACCTCGTCGTACCCGAAGCCCTTGCCGTCCTGGCTGTCCCGGTCGAGCGTGATGGTGCCGTCGGGGGAGCGGCTGTCGAAGTGCACCACGTAGGCGGGGTCCCCGTGCGGGGCGTCCGCCAGGTAGGGCGCGGCGACCAGATCGAGGTCGGTGGAGGGCTCCTCCGACGGACTCGGATCCCACCGCAGCGCGATCTCGACCTTGCGGATCCCCTTGTTGAGGCCGTTCACCAGTTGTCCCCTTCCACGTGACCGTCCTGCCGGCGCACCCCAACTACCGCGAAACCACGGCAGTTTGTCCATCCTGCCACGCATGCGCTCCCGGGCGCCGGTACGCAGTCCTCGCGAGGGCGACCGGGGCCGCGCTCCCTGGCCTTACGATGGCGCGGTGCTGGTCAAGTGGATTCGCTGCACCGTGGTGGACCGTCGGGGGTTCGAGCGGGGACAGCGGAAGTGGGCGGGGCTTCTGGGGGAGCCGGGGTTTCGCGCGCAGGGTGGCGGCTGGAGCCGGGGCCGGCAGGACGTGGCGCACGTCTTCTCCTTCTGGGAGAGCCGCGCCTTCTACGACTCCTTCATGGCCCGGTCCCACGACCGGCTGGCCTCCTCCCAGGCGGGCACCTTCAAGAACGCCCAGGTCAGGCTGTTCGACCACCGCTTCGACGTGAAGACGGGGTTCGAGGCCCGCTTCACCGACGCCGACCTGATCCGGGTCGCGCTGTGCCGCGTCCACGAGGAGCGCGCCGAGCACTTCGTCCTCATGCAGGAGAAGGTCTGGAACCCGGCCATGGCCGGCTCGCCCGGCATGGTGAGAGGTCTGTTCGGCGAGGCGCCGGGCAGCGAGTACCTCGTGCTCTCGATGTGGCGGTCCGCCGCCGAACACGGAAAGTACCGGACCGAACGAGTGGAGCGACTGGCGTTGAGGGCGCAGACCGAGGCGGACGTCGCGGCCCTCGCGGGCGACATCGTCGACATGGAGTCCGCCTGGACGGTGTGAGCACGCTTCCGTGGCCCGGCGCGGCGAAGATGTGTGACAAATGCCGTACGGAGCCCGCACGAGTGCCCGAAGCGCCCTCGCCCGATCTAGGGTTTTGGCATGGCACGACCACGGCGCATCGTCCTTGTCCGGCACGGTGAATCAACGGGCAATGTTGACGACACCGTCTATGAGCGCGAGCCCGACCACGCCCTCGGCCTCACCGAGCGGGGCAGAAAGCAGGCCGAGGGGACGGGCGAGCGGCTCCGCGACCTCTTCGGCCAGGAGCGGGTCAGCGTCTACGTGTCCCCGTACCGACGGACGCTTGAGACCCTGCACGCCTTCCACCTCGACCCGGACCTGATACGCGTCCGGGAGGAGCCCCGCCTGCGCGAACAGGACTGGGGGAACTGGCAGGACCGCGCGGACGTCCGCCTCCAGAAGGCCTACCGGGACGCCTACGGCCACTTCTTCTACCGCTTCGCCCAGGGCGAGTCCGGCGCCGACGTCTACGACCGCGTGGGCGGCTTCCTGGAGAGCCTGTTCCGCAGTTTCGAGGCCCCGGATCATCCGCCGAACGTCCTCATCGTCACCCACGGCCTGGCCATGCGGCTGTTCTGCATGCGGTGGTTCCACTGGACCGTGGCGGAGTTCGAGTCGCTGTCCAACCCGGGGAACGCCGAGGTGAGGATGCTCGTCCTGGGCGAGAACGGGAAGTACGCGCTCGACAAGCCCTTCGAGCGCTGGCGCGAGCCGGGGCGTTACCCGATCACCGGATAGACGAGATGTACTGGAGTCGGCGAGAGCCGGATGGGAGAGTTGCGAGGCGATGACCACTGATCGTTCCCCAAAGGCGCGGCTGGGGCGCGCGCTGGCGAGCCTGCGCGGCCTGTCGGTGGGGGATGCGCTCGGCTCGCAGTTCTTCGTGCCGGTGAACTACCCGCTGCTCAAGCGCCGCGAACTGCCCGGGGGCCCTTGGCAGTGGACCGACGACACCGAGATGGCGTGCTCCGTCGTCACCGTCCTGGCCACGCACCACCGCATCGACCAGGACGCCCTGGCCCACTCCTTCGCGCACCGCCACGACTTCGACCGGGGGTACGGCCCCGCCGTCAACCGGTTGCTGCGCCTGGTCCGCGAGGGCGGCGACTGGCGCGAACTGGCCGCCGCGCTCTTCAACGGCCAGGGCTCGTGGGGCAACGGAGCCGCCATGCGCATCGCGCCCTTGGGCGCCTGGTACGCCGACGACCCCGAGCAGGCCACCCACCAGGCGGAGATCTCCGCCTACCCCACGCACCAGCACCGCGAGGCCGTGGTCGGCGCCATGGCCGTCGCCGCGGCGGCCGCCCTCGCCGCCGCGCCGGACGGGCCGCCCGGCGCCGAGGACCTCCTCGACGGGGTCGTCGCGCTGATCCCCGCACGCAGTGCGGTCGGCGCCGGGCTGCGCCGGGCGCGCGACATGCTCGACTACGGTGACGCGGCCACCGTCGCGGCCGTCCTCGGCTGCGGACGTCGCACGACCGCGCACGACACTGTGCCCTTCGCGCTCTGGTCCGCTGCCCGCTCCCTGGCCGACTACGAGCACGCCCTCTGGACGACCGCGCAGGTGGGCGGGGATGTCGACACCACCTGCGCCATCGTGGGCGGGGTGGTCGCGGCCGGGTCGGCGGGGGCGCCGCCGGAGGAGTGGGCGGAGCGTGTGGAGGCGTTGCCGGAGTGGGTCATGCGGTCGGTGGCGGTCTGAGGCGTCCACGCCGGTCCGACCTCTCGGGACTCCCCGTCTCGGACCTCCCTGTTTTGGACCTCCCTGTCCTGGGCCCCCCTGTTTCGGAACTCTCCGTGCAGAGTGGGAACTCTGTGTGACCGGCGGTCGTTGTCGGGGTGTCGGCTGCGGGCGGTGCGAGGTGCTGTGGGCCCTGTGCGGTTCCGCGGAGGCTGACACGTGTCGGCGCGGGGTGCGGGTACTACGGGGAAAGGGGTGCTGGATGACTGTGTGGGCGGGGGTGCTCATCGTGCTGTGCACCGTGCTGCTGTCGTACGCGCGCCGCCGGCCCGGCGTCGCCCGGCCGACCCCCGTGAAGTCGGCCGGTGCGTCGCCGGGCCGGGCGCGTGCGGTGTTCTCCTCAGCCGATGCCGGGTCCCGTCGTGCCGGACAGCGCCTCCAGGTCGCTCTTGCGGACCCGGATGACGAGCCAGGCGACGGCCAGGGCCAGCACCGCCATCGCGGCGGCCGGGACGAAGGCCGAGGAGATGCCCTGCGCGAGCACCTCGTGCCCCCACGGCGCCGGAAGCTGCTGCGTCCGGGCGAACTCCGCCTTCTGCTCCGCCGTCCCCTCCACGAGGAAGGCCGGCACCTGCTTCTCCGCCTCGTTCCGGCTGGCCGTGCCGAACACCGTGGTGAGCAGCGCCAGGCCCACCGATCCGCCCACCTGCTGGGTCGCGTTGAGCAGACCGGAGGCCGCCCCGGCCTCGTGCTGGGCCACGCCGGAGACCGCGGTGAGCGTCAGCGTCACGAAGTTCAGGCCCATGCCGAAGCCGAAGACCAGCATCGGCCCGAGGATGCCGCTGACGTAGGAGCTGTCGGAGTCGATCAGCGTCTGCCAGGCCAGACCCAGCGCGGCCAGCGTCGAACCGATGATCATGAAGGGCTTGGGGCCGAACACGGGCAGGAACCGCTGCGAGATCCCCGCCCCGGCGGCGATCACGACCGTCACCGGCAGGAAGGCGAGACCGGCCTCGATCGGGGTGTAGCCGAGGACGTTCTGCACGAAGAGCACGATGTAGAAGAACATGCCGAACATCGCCGCGGCGAGGCTGAGCATGATCACATACGTGCCGGATCGGTTGCGGTCGGCGAACATCCGCAGCGGCGTGATCGGTTCCTTGGCGCGCGACTCGATCAGCGCGAAGCCCGCCAGCAGGATCGCCGAGGCGACGAAGGAGCCGATGGTGACGGTGTCGCTCCAGCCCTCCTCGGCCGCGCGGATGAAGCCGTAGACGAGCGTGGCCATACCGGCCGTCGAGGTCACCGCACCCGCGATGTCGAAGCGTCCGCTGTGCCGTTCGGCCTCGTTGATGTACATCGGCGTGAGGACGGCGATCAGCAGACCGATGGGCACGTTGACGAAAAGCACCCACCGCCAGTCGAGCCACTCGGTGAGCATGCCGCCCGCGAGCAGTCCGATGGCGCCGCCGCCCGCCGAGACCGCGGCGAAGACGCCGAAGGCGCGATTGCGTTCGGGGCCCTCCGGGAACGTGGTGGTGATGAGCGCCAGCGACGTCGGCGAGGCGATCGCACCTCCCACGCCCTGCAGAACACGTGCCGCGAGCAGTTGCCACGGCTCCTGGGCGAGCCCGCCGAGCAGGGAGGCCGCGGTGAACAGCAGGATGCCGCTCATGAAGACGCGGCGCCGGCCCAGGATGTCGCCGGCCCGGCCGCCGAGGAGCAGCAGTCCGCCGAAGGTCAGGGTGTAGGCGCTGACCACCCAGGTGAGATCGGTGGTGCTGAACTGCAGGGCATTCTGGATGTGCGGGAGCGCGATGTTCACAATCGTCGCGTCGAGTACGACCATGAGTTGACAGGCCGCGATGACGGCGAGGGCGATGCCGGGACGCCCTGGCCGGCGAGCCGCACCCGGCTTTGGATCCTGGAGCAAAGGAGAGGTGGTCACGATGGGTCCCCCACGGAAGAGTTAGTGAACGAGCGCGTTCACTGTCGCGTCAACGTTAGGAGACCCCGACAGTGAACGCAAGCGTTCACTGAATGGCCGTCGTGTCGGCGCGTCCCCCTTCGGCGTCGTGCGGCGGGTGCTTCATCCCCGAATGCCCGCTTCCTCTGCTCGTTGGAGAGAGTCAGATGGTTACTTCGAGCTGGGCCGCCGCCCAGGCTCAGACGGCCGCCTCCCGCCGCCGCGGCGCCGTGCTGGAACGCGCGATCCTCGAGGCCGCGCTGGAGCAGCTCAGCACGGTCGGCTGGAACGGCCTGACGATGGAGGGCGTCGCCGCGGGCGCCCAGACGGGGAAGGCGGCCGTCTACCGGCGCTGGCCCTCCAAGGAGGACCTCGTCGCCGACGCCCTGCGCGCCGCGCTGCCCGACTTCCACGAGGCGCCGGACCTGGGAAGCGTGCGCGAGGACCTGCTGGAGCTGTGTCGCAGGGCCCGGGAAGCCATGTTCTCCAAGCCGGGATTCGCCCTGCGTGCGGTCATTCACGAGTGCGACAGCGCCGAGGCCGAACGCTTCCACGCGGTGATCTTCAACGGTGTCGTGGAGCCGACCCTCACCATGCTCCGCGAGGTGGTCGAGCGCGGTATCGAGCGGGGAGAGGTGCGGCCCGACGCGGCCAACGGGTACGTCTTCGACGCCATCCCGGCGATGATGATGTACCGCTCGAAGATGTGCGGCAGCGAATGGTCGGACGTCGATCTGGAGCAGATGATCGACCAGTTGATGGTTCCGCTGCTGCGTCGGCACGCCTCCTGATCACAAGGTGGTGACGGTGGTGACCACAGTCCGGGAACCGGGGTGTCGGACGCCGGACCGGGCGGCGTACGCTAAGGGCGCCATGCCGTACGAACCACCTACTCACACCGTCGAGCGCTCACTCCGCGCCACGACCGGAGCGAAGATCGTTGCAGGTGTCGACGAGGTGGGGCGTGGTGCGTGGGCCGGCCCGGTCACCGTCTGCGCGGCGATCACCGGACTGCGACGGCCCCCCGAGGGGCTCACCGACTCCAAGCTCCTCACCGTCAAGCGCCGCACCGAACTCGCCGAGACGCTGCGGAGCTGGGTGACGTCGTACGCCCTGGGGCACGCGTCGCCCGAGGAGATCGACGACCTGGGGATGACCGCCGCGCTCCGGCTGGCGGCCGTCCGTGCCCTGGAGGGTCTGCCCGTCCGGCCCGACGCGGTCATCCTCGACGGCAAGCACGACTACCTCGGCTCGCCCTGGCGGGTCCGGACGGTCATCAAGGGCGACCAGTCGTGCGTGGCCGTGGCGGCGGCGTCGGTCATCGCCAAGGTCCAGCGCGACAAAATGATGGCCGAACTGGGCGCCGACCATGCAGACTTCGGTTTCGCGGACAACGCCGGGTATCCGTCGCCCGTGCACCGGGCCGCGCTGGAGGTCCGGGGACCCACCCCGTGCCACCGGCTGTCGTGGGCGTATCTTGATGCGCTGCCCCAGTGGCGGCACCTCAAGAAGGCCCGCGCCTGGGCGGAGGCGCGCGTCCCGGAGATCGAGGGCCAACTCGGCTTCGACTTCTGACCGGACGCTCGCACTGATGTGCCACCCGGCGACGCCGGCCGTGCCACCGTTTGATAAAAATCAGCTCATGCCTCTCATTCCCGAGGAGCCTCAGATTCACGAGAGTGCCCAGGGTCCCCGCGCCACGCCGGCCAGTGGCCGCACCGCGCCGACCCCCCGCCCCGTACCCGGTCCCCGCCCTGCGGCTCCGTCGCGTCCCGGTCGTCCCGGCCCGCCGCGGCCGGCGCCGCCGGCCCAGCGCACCTCGCGTGACGCGGCCCCCACGGCCAAGCCCGGCCCTTCGGCTGCGCCCGCCTCCGACGGCCCGCAGATCCAGCTGATCCCGGCCTCCGTCGAAGGGGCGCTCGACGCCGCCGAGGAGACCGTCGACCTGCTCCTGGACTCCGGCCGCACGCCCGGCGACGTGCTGGTGATCACCACCGGCGAACAGCACCCGTGGGCCACCCACGAACTGTCCTTCGGTGAAGCGTCCTACTGGGCGCAGCACGACGCCGGCGACGACGTCTTCTACACCGACGCCCAGGTGGCGAACCGTGCCGAGGCGCGTCCCGTCGTGGTCGTCGCCGTCAACGGCGGCCCCGAGTCCGTGACCGCCACCGCCCTGAAGGCGGCCCACGCCCGGGCCGGGTCGCTGCTGATCGTCTGCGGGGACCCGCAGCGCATCAACTCCGTGCTGGGCGCCGGGGTCTGAGCGGACGCCGTGGCGTCGTCAGCCACCCGGCCGGGGCCGGCGTGTCCGTGTGAACGCCGGCGGTCGCGGTGCCTTCCGCGCCGCCGGCCGGTCGGCGTGCCCGGGCGCGGTCGTGCGTCCGGGGTCGGGTGAGCCGTTTCGTACTTCGGTGCGGCTTGCGGCTTTCGTGGGCGTCGTTCGCGGGTTTTGGGCGGCGGCTTTCCGGACCTCGGGGACGGCTTCACGGTGCCTCGGGGTCTCTGAGGGGCGGCCGACTCGCGAGGCGTGCGTCGTCCACGGTCACCTCTCCGTCGCGCCGCACCGGGGTGCCGGCGCCACCGGCACACACGAGGGACGCGCGCGGCCGTCGGCACGTGGGCGGGCGAACGGCCCGACGTCAGCGGGCCGCAGCGCGCCGCAGCACGTCCGACGCGGCCCCGCCGGTGCGCGGGATCCGCGGCGGCGCCTCGGACATGGCGACCGGCTCCGGCTCCGAACCGGCGCTGGGATGGCGACCGCCCCGGCCCTCGCCCAGGACCTGCCAGCCGTCACGGGTCAGCGTGATGTACGCACCGCAGCGCAGCCCGTGCAAGGTGCAGGCGTCCCGCAGCCCCCACATCCAGGCTCCGTCCTCCTCCGTCCAGCGGCCGTCGCCCTCACGGCAGTAGAGCAGGACGGCGGTGCGCACCGGCGTGCGGCGCCGCAGGTCGTGCGGGATGACCCGGCGAAGCTGGGACAGCAGCGTGTTGCGGTACATCCAGCCGTCGGCGGAGGCGGAGCGCCGCGTGAACGACGCGCTCGCCCGCAGGCGTTCGTCCGGGTCGAGCACGGCGACGACCGCGGTCGTCAGGCCGGGACGATGCCGGGCGTGCAGTCCGCTGACGACCTCGCGCGGACTGCGCAGCAGCGGGATGCCCGCGGCCGCCCACTCCGCAGGCTCGAGCACGCGGTTGGCGGATGCGGCGGACGTCGGCAGCGAAGCCGCCGAGGACGGAGCGAATCCGAAGGTCACGGTCCTCCCTTCGGCTACGCCCACACTGCGGGCGGGTCGGATTCGGGGGAGCGCGCACGCAACAGAGCCCTACCTGGTCGGCGGGCAAGCCGTGCGGGTGCGTCCTTCAATTCTTCCTGTCGAACTTGGATGCGGCAACGAGCAATTGGGGCAGGGGACCGTTATCGGATGATTCGCGGCTAATATCCCCAGCTGCCGAATGCGGGCTTCCGCTCAGCCCTGTACGGCCAGTACCAGCGGCAGCACTCCCTGCGCACCCGCACGCCGCAGCAGCCGTGCCGCGACGGCGAGTGTCCAGCCCGTCTCGGTGTAATCGTCCACCAGAAGCACCGGTCCTCCGGCCCGCGCGAGCGCCTCCGCGAGCTCGGGCGGGACGGTCAGCGCACCGGCGAGCGCCTTGAGTCGCTGCGCGCTGTTGCTGCGGGGAAGCTGATGTTGCTCGCCCGTGCTCTCCACCGCCCCGAGCAGCGGCAGCCTCCCCGTCTCCGCGATGTGTGACCCGAGCGATCGGACGAGCTGCGGCCGTGTACGCGAGGCGACGGTCACCACACCGACCGGCCGGGGCTGTGCGTCGTCCACCCCCGGCGCCCAACCACCCTGCCCTTTGGCCCAGTCGGCGAGCACGCCCACCGCGGCCCGGGCGATGTCGTCGGGCACGGGTCCGTCCGGAGCCTGCGGTGCGAGCAGCGGACGCAGCCGGTTGCCCCAGCCGATGTCCGAGAGCCGGCCGAGGGCCCGCCCCTGAGCAGCCTGCTCACCCGCCGGGATACGGCCCTTCAGTTCCACGCCGATCGCGGGGAGTCCGGTGGGCCACATGCGACGCGGCTCCACCTCGACACCGGCCCGGCCGAGGTCGGCGCGGGCCGCGTCGAGCGCGACGGCGGACGCCCCGGCCGTGTAGCGGGCGCCCGCGCAGTTGTCGCAGCGGCCGCAGGGCTTGGCGCCCTCGTCGTCCAACTGCCGCTGCAGGAACTCCATCCGGCAGTCCGTCGTCGACACGTAGTCGCGCATCGCCTGCTGCTCGGCCGCGCGCTGACGCGCCACCCACGCGTACCGCTCGGCGTCGTACGACCAGGGCCGGCCGGTCGCGATCCAGCCGCCTTTGACCCGCTTCACCGCCCCGTCCACGTCGAGCACCTTCAGCATGGTCTCCAGGCGGGAGCGGCGCAGCTCCACGAGCGGTTCGAGTGCGGGGAGGGACAGAGGGCGTTCAGAACGCGCGAGCACGTCGAGCGTGCGGCGCACGGTCTCCTCCGAGGGGAAGGCGAGGGAGGCGAAGTACTCCCAGATCGCCTCGTCCTCCTTGCCCGGCAGGAGCAGCACCTCCGCGTGCCGGACACCGCGGCCCGCGCGGCCGACCTGCTGGTAGTAGGAGATGGGCGACGACGGGGACCCCAGGTGGACCACGAAGCCCAGGTCGGGCTTGTCGAACCCCATACCGAGGGCGGAGGTGGCGACGAGCGCCTTCACCTTGTTGCCCAGCAGGTCCTCCTCGGCCTGCTGCCGGTCGGCGTTCTCCGTCCGCCCGGTGTACGAGGCGACCGCATGCCCGCGCCGGCGCAGGAACGCGGTGACCTCCTCGGCCACGGCCACCGTCAGCGTGTAGATGATCCCCGACCCCGGGAGCTGGTCCAGGTGGTCGGCGAGCCAGGCCATGCGGTGTGCCGCGTCCGGCAGGCGCAGCACGCTCAGGCTGAGGCTCTCCCGGTCCAGCGGGCCCCGCAGCACCATCGCGTCCGAGGAACCGCCCGTGCCGAGCTGCTCGGCGACGTCGGCGGTCACCCGGGCGTTGGCCGTGGCGGTGGTGGCGAGGACGGGCACTCCCTCCGGCAGGTCGCTCAGCATCGTGCGCAGCCGCCGGTAGTCCGGCCGGAAGTCGTGGCCCCAGTCGGAGATGCAGTGCGCCTCGTCGACCACGAGCAGACCGGTCGCGGTGGCCAGCCGGGGCAACACCTGATCGCGGAAGTCCGGGTTGTTCAGCCGCTCGGGACTGACCAGCAGCACATCCACGTCACCCGCCTCGATCTCCGCCCGGATGGCGTCCCACTCCTCGCTGTTGGAAGAGTTGATGGTCCGGGCGCGGACCCCGGCGCGGGCCGCGGCCTCGACCTGGTTGCGCATGAGCGCGAGGAGCGGGGAGACGATCACGGTCGGTCCGCTGCCCTGGGCCCGCAGCAGAGCCGTCGCCACGAAGTACACCGCGGACTTGCCCCAGCCCGTGCGCTGGACGACCAGGGCTCGGCGCTTCTCGGCGACCAGCGCCTCGATCGCCCGCCACTGGTCGTCGCGCAGCCGTGCGGTGCCCGTGTCGTCGCCGACGAGACGGGCGAGCACCTCGTCGGCGGCCGTCCGGAGATCCGTGTTGCTCGTGTGCTCCATGGGTCCCATACAACAGGACGGCGCCGACATCGGCTCAGGGCTGTGGACGAAGACCGGCCTGCGGCGACCGGCGTGGCATGGACCTGATCCAAGTTGTCCACAGGGAAACCGGAATGTCGCAATCTGCGAGAAGGTCGCGGCATGACGAACCACAACGGGACGCCCGGTCCCTCAGAGAACAGTGACAACCCGATCCAGGGCGGGGACATCCCGATCCAGGGCGGGCGCGACGCGGCGGCCCCAAGCCCGGAAGTGACCGCGGCCAACCCCGGGACGACCGTGCCGGTGGGCCGGGAGGACCGCCCTCCGCTCCCGCCGGACGTGACCTGCACCGCGTACGAGAGCCACGGCGACCCGCAGCAGGTGACGCTGCGCACCCCGGCCGAGCTCGCCGACGCCGTGCCCTACCTCCTCGGGTACCGCCCGGAGGACAGCATGGTCCTCGTCTCCCTGCACGACACCGGAGGGAGGGGCAGGTTCGGCGGCCGGGCCCGGCTCGGTATCCCCGCCGACCCCGGCGACTGGCCCTCGGCCGCCCGCCAGCTCGCCCAGGGCCTGGTGACCGGCAGCGAGCGCCAGGGCTCCCGGCCGGAGCAGATGGTTGTCTTCCTGTGCCAGGAGCCGGGACAGGGCGAGACCGGCCCGCAGGTCAAGGAGCGGCTGGGGCCGCTGGCCCACGCCCTGCGACTGGAGTGCGGAGCCCTGGACGTGCCCGTGGTCGAAGCCCTCTGCGTCTCCGACGGCCGCTTCTGGTCGTACTGCTGCGACGACCAGTCCTGCTGCCCGGCCGAAGGGACGCCGATGGGACTGCCCGGCACGTCCGTGCTGGCCGCCGCAGCCGCATACGCCGGGCTCCAGGTCCGCGGTTCCCTGCGCGAACTGCATGCCCGGCTCCAGCCCTGGGAGACCTCCGCCGCCCACGACCAGCGTCGCGCACTGGACGAGGCCGCGCTGAAGCTGCTGCCCCGGATCGTCGACGCGGAGGACCGGAGGGCCGTCGCCGACGAGACGATGGAGCTGGCCGAGCGCCTCATGCGCCGCCTCGCCGACGCGCCGGCCGTCTCCGGCACGCTCCCGGCGGACCTGCGCGACGACGAACTGGTCGGGTACGACGAGGCGGCCATGGTGCTCCACGGCCTCCAGGACCGCACCACCCGCGACCGCGCCGCCGCGTGGATGGAGGGCGACGAAGCGGCCCCTGCCCTCCGCCTGTGGCGTACCTTGGCACGCCGCTGCGTCGGCCCGTACGCGGAGTACGCCGCAGCGCCCCTCACCCTCGCCGGATGGGTCGCATGGTCCTCCGGCGACGAACTGGAGGCTCGGGAAGCACTCGCCATGGCTCTCGGTGCCGACCCGGACTATCTCTTCGCGCGCCTGCTGCACCAGGCGTGCAACGAGGGGCTCGACCCGGAGTCGATCCGCCGCTGCTTGCGGGGAGAGGAGGAGAGCGAGGACGGCGGCGTCTCCGAGGTGAGCGAGGCGCCCGGCCACGGTGGTGCGGGCGAGGCACCGCGGCGGGACGCGTGCCAGGAGGCTCCCGGTGGCGATACGGAGCCCGCGTCCCGCAGGCGCCGGATGCGGGCGGCCGTCCGCGCGGGGCGGTCCGCTCCCCGGGGAAGCGCCGGGACCGGGCGGGTGCCGCGCCCTCGTATGTCACCGGGCGGGGTTCGGCCCAAGGGTGCCACGCATCCCGGCGCGGCGAGCCGGCGCGTGCACCGTCAGGAGGGTGCGCACTCGACGCCACGTAGGGAGGAGACGGAGGAGTAAGGGAGGAGGTGGAGGAGTAGGGAGATGCCTGGACAGGCGCAGATCGGCCGACGATCCGGCCGGTGAAGGGAGTGTTTATCGTCAGGCAGACGACTATGATCGCCGCATGCCCTACGACCCGTCAGCCTTTCCGCCTTTCGCCGTCACCGTGGACCTGGTCGTGCTCACCGTGCGACGTCACGCCCTGTGTGCACTGGCGGTGCGCAGGGGAGAGTCCCCGTTCCAGGGGCGCTGGGCGCTCCCCGGAGGGTTCGTGCGGGCCGATGAGGACCTGGCGCAGGCGGCGGCGCGGGAGCTGGCCGAGGAGACGGGACTGCGGGTTCATGATCCGGCCGTCCCGGCCCAGGACCACGGCGCCCATCTCGAGCAGCTGGCCACGTACGGGGACCCCAAGCGAGACCCGCGCATGCGGGTGGTCAGCGTCGCGCACCTCGCGCTCGCCCCGGACCTGCCGGCGCCTCGGGCGGGCGGCGACGCCAGCAACGCGCGCTGGGCGCCGGTGGACGAACTGCTCGAGCAGGGCGGTTACGGCAGGGACGGCGAGCCGGTGGCGCCGCTCGCCTTCGACCACGCGCAGATCCTCTCGGACGGGGTCGAGCGCGCCCGCTCGAAGATCGAGTACTCCTCGCTGGCGACGGCGTTCTGCCCGCCGGAGTTCACCGTCGGTGAGCTGCGCCGGGTCTACGAGGCGGTCTGGGGCGTGGCGCTCGACCCCCGTAACTTCCACCGCAAGGTGACGGGCACCCCGGGCTTCCTGGTGCCCACCGGCGGCACCACCACCCGGCAGGGCGGCCGTCCCGCCCAGCTCTTCCGGGCCGGCGGCGCCACCCTGCTCAACCCGCCCATGCTGCGCCCCGAGGTCTGACACGGGAGAGGGGCGGTTCCGGGACGCGTTCCCGGACCGTTCTCCTGCCGTGCGACGGGCCCCGTGGTGCCCGAAAAACCCGTTATGGCGCGCTATCTTGCATCGGGTGATCGAGGCCATCGGACTGACCAGCATCCCCCGCAAAGAGCAGCCGCCCGCCGTCGACAACGTCTCCTTCGAAGCGCACAGTGGCCGCGTCACCGCGTTGCTCGGAGCACCGGGCGCCGGGAAGACGACGGCGTTGAGGCTGATGCTCGAACTGCAACGCGGGCGTGGGATCACCTACTTCAGAGGCCGCCCCCTGCACGGCATCCCGCACCCCGCGCACGAGGTCGGTGTGCTGCTGGGCGACGTGCCGGGGCACCCTGCCCGCTCGGTCCGCGGACATCTCCGCATGCTGTGCGCGGCCTCCGGGGTCCCGGCCCGGCGCGCCGACGAAGTACTCGAAGCGGTGGGCCTGGTGAGCCTGCGCGACGAACGCCTCGGCACCCTGTCCCGCGGTATGGACCGCCGCCTGGGCCTGGCCTGCGCCCTCCTGCCGGACCCGCACACCCTCGTGCTCGACGACCCCGCGCGAGGGCTCGCGGTGGGGGAGAGGCGCTGGCTGTACGACATGCTGCGGGAACACGCGGCGCAGGGCGGGACGGTGCTGTGCAGCACGGCCGATCCCAAGGAGGCGGCGCGGTTCGCCGATCACGTGGTCACGTTGGACGGCGGCCGGGTCGTCGCCGACCAGCGGGCCGCCGACTTCGCCCGCACGCGGTTGCGCCCGCGCGTCGTCGTCCGCAGCCCGCACGCCGCTCGCCTCTCCGTGCTGCTCGCCCAGCGGGCCCGTTCCACGCAGCGGTCCGTGGAGGTCGTACGGGAGGGCGGCAACCGCCTCTGCGTCTACGGAAGTACCTGCGCCGAGGTGGGGGAGACGGCCTTCCGGAACGGAATCGTCGTTCATCAACTGGCGGACGAGGTCGGGGACATGGGCCCAGGGGCCGGTGCAGGGGCTGAAACCTCGACGGCGCAGGAGCCCCAGCCCTCGTCGGCGGCGATCGACTCACAGACCGGTCCCGACCCGGAGCCCGGAGCCGCGGCAGCCCTCGACCCCAGCCCCGAGCCGAAATTCGCACCCCCCGCCCTCGACCCCAGCCCCGAGCCGGAGCTCGCACCCCCCGCTCCCGGCCCCGAGCTGGAACCTCAAACCCTCGCCCCCGGCTCCAGCCCCGAGCCGGAAGCCGCACCCCCCGCCCCCGACTGCGGGCCCGAACCGGAACCCTCGGCCCCCGCAGCCGCAGCCGCAGCCGTACCCGCACCCGAGGCCGTCCCCGCCGCGTCAACCACGCTCGAGCCACCCCAGGAAGCGCCCGCCGACGACACCCCTCAGGCAGCACCTTCACAACAACTCACCACCCCCCGCCCCACCACCGTCGCTCTCCCGCCCCCCGTTCTCGTCCGTCCCGCGCCCACCCCTCTGCGGCCGGTCCGCTACGAGATCCGGCGGGCCGCAGGGGTGGCCACGGGGTACATCGTCGGGGCCTGTGTCCTCGCCGTGTCCGCCCTCACCGCCGTGCTGCTGGCCCGCATCGGCCACACCCCGCAGCCGCGGCTGCTGGCCGCCTGGCCCGCGGAGTTGCCGCTGCCGCCCGCCGCGCTCGGGGCGGGGCTGCTCGGCGCACTGGCGTTCGGCGACGAATTTCGCCACCCCGCGCTCGCGGTGGACAGGGGCACTGTTCCCCGAAGGCTGGGCTTGCTGACCGCGAAGCTCTTCGTCGCCTCGCTGACCGCACTCGCCCTGGCCGTGCTGACGGTCGGATGCACCGCGGAAGTGCTGTATCTCGTCTACGGGAGCGAGCTCGTGGCGCTCCCGGCGGACTGGCCCGCTCTCACCGCCGGGTGGCTCGCCCTCGTCACGGGCTGCGCGTGGGCGGGGGTGCTGGCCGCGGGCGTCTTCCGGTCCACCACCGCCGGTCTCGCCGCGGTCGTCGCCGTGCCGCTTCTCGTCGTACCCGCCGTGCACAAGATGACGGAGGGCACTTCGGCGCGCGGTCCGGTGCCGTTCGCCGGGCGGTTGAAGGGCGGGCTGCCGCCGCGCTGGCCCTTCGGGGGCGAACAGCAACTGGAGGCGCTGCTGCGGTTGCTGGCCCAACCCGTGGGCGGTGCCATGGCGTTGTCGGTGCTGGCACTCCTGTGCGCGTACGCGTTCACGGGTCTGCGAAGCCGAGTCCGATGACGTCCGATGGCGACCGAGTTTGCGCTTCTCGGACTCTCTCTGATCGCAACTCCCCGTGAAAGGCTCATTTCTTTCCGATAAGGCGTCAATTGCGACGAGGTGAGCGATCACCCTTTCGTGTGCTTTTCACCAAAGACCTCAAGGGAGTTGGAACCGACGCCGACAAAAGATGCGTGAGTACCCTTGCGCACACCATGATGACCGCCGCCCGCTCCGCCGACTCCGGCCTCGCGACCCCGGGCGAACTCGACCGCTACCCCTACGCGGAGGCGCCCGGCACCGACCGGGGCACCGGATGGGACACGGCGGAGCCGGATCTGGGCCGCGTGGGCCGGCGGACCGCGGGCAGCCGCGGACGCGGGCTGCACGGACAACTCGTCCAGCAGCTGGGACAGATGATCGTCTCCGGTGACCTGGGCGCCGACCGCCCGCTGGTGCCCGAGGAGATCGGCCAGCGTTTCGAGGTGTCCCGTACCGTCGTCCGCGAGTCGCTCCGCGTCCTGGAGGCCAAGGGCCTGGTCAGTGCCCGGCCGAACGTGGGCACGCGGGTGCGCCCGGTCAGCGACTGGAACCTCCTCGACCCGGACATCATCGAGTGGCGGGCCTACGGGCCGCAGCGGGACGACCAGCGCCGGGAGCTGAGCGAGCTGCGCTGGACGATCGAGCCGCTCGCCGCGCGCCTGGCGGCCGGGCACGGCCGGGAGGATGTCCAGCAGCGGCTGACCGACATGGTGGGGATCATGGGGCACGCCCTCGGACAGGGCGACGCCCTGACCTTCGCCCGGGCCGACAACGAGTTCCACTCCCTGCTCATCCAGGTCGCCGGCAACCGCATGCTGGAGCACCTGTCCGGGATCGTGTCCGCCGCGCTCCAGGTGTCGGGAGGCCCGGTCACCGGCTGTGAGCGGCCGAACGAGACCTCGCTGGCCCACCATGCCCGGATCGTGGACGCCCTCGCCGGCGGCGACGGCGCCGCGGCCGAGGCGGCCATGCGGCAACTTCTCACGGTCCACCCCGAGGTGGAGCGCGTGGTGCCCGCACCGCGCGAGCACTGACCGCATTTCCCCGACGGCGCGGTCCGGCCTGCCATCCCCCTCCTGTGGCAGAGTCGCGCCCGTGGGCCGTCCCCCGTCGGACCCCGCGGAGCCGTCGACGGTTCCGCGGGGTCCGACGGTACGAAAGGCCCGTTTCGGCCCCGGGGCGGCGACCGCATCGACCCTGGTGCACACTTCTGTCATCGTCTGCCAGGTTTTGACTGGTTACGGGGTGTGACTCGGGCCACGCGGAATGGGCGTAACGCTCCTGGGAAGAACGCGATGACCTAAGAGGTGACAGCCGCGGAGGGAATACGGACGCCGTTCATGGCGCTGTGCATCTTCCCGGCCCCCGCCCGCACCGTCGGCCCATCCCCAAGCCGGCGGTCGGCCCCTGTCCACTGTGGACGGAGCCGGAAGCCGTTTTCCAACGTTCCGAGAGGTTGTTCGTGTCGGCCAGCACATCCCGTACGCTCCCGCCGGAGATCGCCGAGTCCGTCTCTGTCATGGCGCTCATCGAGCGGGGAAAGGCTGAGGGGCAGATCGCCGGCGATGACGTGCGTCGGGCCTTCGAAGCTGACCAGATTCCGGCCACTCAGTGGAAGAACGTACTGCGCAGCCTCAACCAGATCCTCGAGGAAGAGGGTGTGACGCTGATGGTCAGTGCCGCAGAGCCCAAGCGCACCCGAAAGAGCGTCGCAGCGAAGAGTCCCGCCAAGCGCACCGCCACCAAGACCGTGGCGGCCAAGACGGCGCCTCCCCGGAAGGCCGCCGCCGCGTCCGCGGCCCCGGCCGCCGACGAAGCCGCCGAGGAGGAGGCGGCGCCCGCGAAGAAGGCGGCCGCCAAGAAGACCACCGCCAAGAAGACGGCGGCGAAGAAGACCACGGCCAAGAAGACCGCCGCGAAGAAGACCACCGCCAAGAAGGACGACGCCGAGCTGGCCGACGAGGAGGTCCTCGAGGAGCCCAAGGCCGCGGACGAGCCCGAGGGCACCGAGAACGCCGGCTTCGTGCTGTCCGACGAGGACGAGGACGACGCGCCGGCCCAGCAGGTCGCCGCCGCGGGCGCCACCGCCGACCCGGTCAAGGACTACCTCAAGCAGATCGGCAAGGTCCCCCTGCTCAACGCCGAGCAGGAGGTCGAGCTCGCCAAGCGCATCGAGGCGGGCCTGTTCGCCGAGGACAAGCTGGCGAACGCCGACAAGCTGGCGCCGAAGCTGAAGCGCGAGCTGGAGATCATCGCGGAGGACGGCCGCCGGGCCAAGAACCACCTGCTGGAGGCCAACCTCCGACTGGTGGTCTCCCTGGCCAAGCGCTACACAGGCCGCGGCATGCTGTTCCTGGACCTCATCCAGGAGGGCAACCTCGGTCTGATCCGCGCGGTCGAGAAGTTCGACTACACCAAGGGCTACAAGTTCTCCACGTACGCCACCTGGTGGATTCGACAGGCGATCACCCGCGCCATGGCCGACCAGGCCCGCACCATCCGTATCCCGGTGCACATGGTCGAGGTCATCAACAAGCTCGCGCGCGTCCAGCGCCAGATGCTCCAGGACCTGGGCCGCGAGCCCACCCCGGAGGAGCTGGCCAAGGAGCTCGACATGACCCCGGAGAAGGTCATCGAGGTCCAGAAGTACGGCCGGGAGCCCATCTCCCTGCACACCCCGCTGGGCGAGGACGGCGACAGCGAGTTCGGTGACCTCATCGAGGACTCCGAGGCCGTCGTCCCGGCCGACGCCGTCAGCTTCACGCTGCTGCAGGAGCAGCTGCACTCCGTGCTCGACACCCTGTCGGAGCGCGAGGCGGGCGTCGTCTCGATGCGGTTCGGTCTCACCGACGGTCAGCCGAAGACCCTCGACGAGATCGGCAAGGTGTACGGCGTCACGCGTGAGCGGATCCGTCAGATCGAGTCGAAGACCATGTCGAAGCTGCGTCACCCGTCGCGTTCGCAGGTGCTGCGCGACTACCTCGACTAGGACGTCGCCCCCGCCGCGACGCCTGTCACGCGCCGCCGTCCGTGAAGGCCCGGCCCCCTTCGGAGGGGCCGGGCCTTCACGCTGTCGCGCGGGTGCGTGCGGTGACCACTTCCCTCACTGTGGGTGTCCAAGGTTCACCCCAGTGTGAGGAGCGTGCATGCGACGTCGACTTGCCAGGGCCCTGGCCCGGCCGCTGACCCTCGTGGCCGCGGGGACCGTCATACCACTGGCCTCGGCCGCTCCGGTGGCCGCCGACAGCATCGTCGTCGGCGGCTTCCCCGTCGATGTGAGGCAGAGCCCGTACACCGTGGCGCTCTCCAGTCGTGACCGGTTCGGCGGTACGCGGGCGGGGCAGTTCTGCGGAGGTGTGGCGGTCGGACGGACCACCGTGCTCACAGCCGCCCACTGCATGGACCGGGAGGTGCTCGGCGCCTCCCCGGAGCGGGTGCGGGACCTCAAGGTCATAGCCGGGCGGACCGAGCTGCTCTCGGAAAGCGGCCAGGAGGTCTCCGTACGCGAGGTCTGGGTGAACCCGGACTACGACGGCGACACCAACTCCGGCGACTTCGCCGTGCTCAGCCTGGCCGAGCCGCTCCCCGCCGCCTCGGTCATAGGCATGGCCGGGCCCGGCGACCCGGCGTACCGCGCGGGCACGCCCGCCACGGTCTACGGCTGGGGGGACACCACCGGCTCCGGCAGCTACGCAGGCAGCCTGCACGGGGCGCGGGTGCGGGTGCAGCCCGACGCCCTGTGCGAGAAGGCGTACTCCGGGGGCTCCAACGGCACCTACCGCGCCGAGACGATGCTGTGCGCGGGCGAGGTGGCCGGGGGCCGGGACGCGTGCCAGGGCGACAGCGGGGGGCCGCTGGTCGCCCAGGGGCGGCTCATAGGCCTCGTCTCCTGGGGGGCCGGCTGCGGCTGGGCGGGCAGCCCGGGGGTCTACACCCGCATCGCGGACGTCCTTGACACACTGGGGTGGCCTGCGACGGCACAGGGCTGAGAGGGGGCGCCGTCTGCCGCTGTGGGGCTTGGACGGCGTCGCCCCTCCTGGTCCCCCCGGTGGGCACGGCGCGGCGCGTGTGAGCGGCATCTGTGGCACCCGGGGAGCCATCCGCCGCCGGAGGCCGCGCCCGATGACATCAGGGGCCCCGCCCGACCACATACGGCATGATCCCGACTCCGGTCCAAGGCACGCGCCGCGGATCAGACGCTGAGGACCGGCCGCGCAGGCGGGCCTGCGGGTCGGTGTCGCGGGGCCCGCGAACTCAGGAACGCGGGCGCTGAGGGCTGGCCGCGCAGGCGGGCCTGCGGGTCGGTGTCGCGGGGCCCGCGAACTCAGGAACGCGGGCGCTGAGGGGCAGCCGCGCAGGCGTGTCCGCGGGTCGGAGTCGCAGGGCCCGCGAACTCAGGAACGCCGGCACTGAGGGGCAGCCGCGCAGGCGTGTCCGCGGGTCGGAGTCGCAGGGCCCGCGAACTCAGAAGCGCCGGCGCCTAGGGGCAGCCACGCAGGCGGGCCCGCGGGCCGGTGTCGCAGGGCCCGCGGGCTCAGAGATGCGGGTCTGCCCGCACCGCAGGCGCGTCCGACCGCTCCACACGCCCCGGCGCGTAACGCCCCCACACCCCCACCGCAGCGGCAGCGCGCACGCAGACGGGCGGCGTCCTCCGTAGGGAGAGGACGCCGCCCGTCCGCCGGCCTGTGCCGGGCTGGCTGCTCGTCGTCGGACGTGAAGTCTCAGCGCTCCTCGTCAGGAGTGGCCTTCGGAGCGGTCAGCCGCTCCGTCTCGTCCTGTATCTCAGCGGCGATCTTCTTGAGTTCCGGCTCGAACTTGCGACCGTGGTGGGCGCAGAAGAGCAGTTCTCCACCGCTCAGCAGGACGACGCGCAGGTAAGCCTGGGCGCCGCAGCGGTCGCAGCGATCGGCGGCCGTCAGCGGGCTCGCGGGGGTCAGAACAGTAGTCACGTCGCCTCTTCTCTAGCTCGACGAGCTGTCGTACCAGGGTCAACATCCAACCAGCCCCAAAACGTTCCCGCTCGAGGCTTTTCCTCGAAAAAAATCTCCGAGGCGGCCGGCTGCTGCCGGTTGGCGGCGAATGTGCCGTAGTGCGTGTCTCTGTGTCGTACGGATTCGCGTCGTATCGGTGGTCGGCCCTCCCGGCTGGGTTGCCGGTTGTTCATGAGGACGTGCCCGGAGCCTAAATGGTTCATGCCTCGATGGGAACGTGATGTGTGCTTCACTCCATCGAGGGATCGAACACCCATGCGACTCTCGACTAGGGTGGGACCGAGACGAGGGTGGCGTTACAACGGCTCTACCAGGCCTCGGTACCCTCTCACCGGTGAACCAAGCCGCGCCCTTACCCACGAGGGCCCCATCTGAAATTCAGCGAGGAGCGAACCGCGTGACCGCCGAGACGTCCGTGCCGTCGTCCACAGCGCTGCTGGCAGGAGCAGACCGGGACGGTTCCAACTACACCGCGCGGCACCTGCTCGTCCTCGAGGGGCTCGAGGCCGTGCGCAAGCGCCCCGGTATGTACATCGGGTCCACGGACAGCCGTGGCCTGATGCACTGCCTCTGGGAGATCATCGACAACGCCGTGGACGAGGCCCTCGGCGGCTACTGCGACCGCATCGACGTCGTCCTCCACGACGACGGCTCGGTGGAGGTCAGGGACAACGGCCGCGGCATCCCGGTCGACGTCGAGCCCAAGACCGGCCTCTCCGGTGTCGAGGTCGTGATGACCAAGCTGCACGCCGGCGGCAAGTTCGGCGGCGGTTCCTACGCCGCCTCCGGCGGTCTGCACGGCGTCGGCGCCTCCGTGGTGAACGCGCTCTCCGCGCGCCTCGACGTGGAGGTCGACCGCGGGAGCCACACCCACGCGATCAGCTTCCGCCGCGGTGTCCCCGGCGCCTTCTCCGCCCTCGGTCCGGACGCGAAATTCGAGGCCAAGAGCGGCCTGCGCAAGGTCAAGAAGATCCCGAAGACCCGCAGCGGCACCCGCGTGCGCTACTGGGCCGACCGCCAGATCTTCCTCAAGGACGCCAAGCTCAACCTGGACACCCTGCACGCGCGCGCCCGGCAGACCGCCTTCCTGGTGCCCGGCCTGACCATCGTCGTTCGCGACGAGTACGGGCTCGGCGAGGGTGGCAGCAAGGGTGAGGAGTCCTTCCGCTTCGACGGCGGCATCTCCGAGTTCTGCGAGTTCCTCGCCTCCGACCGGCCGATCTGCGACACGCTCCGCTTCACCGGGCAGGGCTCCTTCAAGGAGACGGTCCCGGTCCTCGACGAGCACGGTCAGATGACGCCCACCGAGGTCACCCGTGAGCTCGGCGTCGACGTGGCGCTGCGCTGGGGCACCGGGTACGAGACGACCGTCAAGTCGTTCGTCAACATCATCGCTACCCCGAAGGGCGGCACCCACGTCGCGGGCTTCGATCAGGCCGTCGCCAAGACGATGAACGAGGTCCTGCGTACCAAGAAGATGCTGCGCGTGGCCGAGGACGACGTCGTGAAGGACGACGCCCTCGAAGGTCTCACCGCGGTGGTCACGGTCCGCCTTGCCGAGCCTCAGTTCGAGGGGCAGACCAAGGAGGTGCTCGGCACCTCCGCGGCCCGCCGCATCGTGAACAACGTGGTGTCCAAGGAGCTCAAGGCGTTCCTGACCTCCACCAAGCGGGACGCCGCCCAGCAGGCCCGCGTGGTCATGGAGAAGGTCGTCGCCGCGGCCCGTACGCGTATCGCGGCCCGTCAGCACAAGGACGCGCAGCGCCGCAAGACGGCCCTGGAGTCCTCCTCGCTGCCCGCCAAGCTCGCCGACTGCCGCAGCGACGACGTCGACCGCAGCGAGCTGTTCATCGTCGAGGGCGACTCCGCGCTCGGCACGGCGAAGCTCGCGCGGAACTCAGAGTTCCAGGCGTTGCTGCCGATCCGCGGCAAGATCCTCAACGTGCAGAAGTCGTCCGTCACGGACATGCTCAAGAACGCCGAGTGCGGCGCGATCATCCAGGTCATAGGAGCCGGGTCCGGCCGGACCTTCGACATCGACGCGGCGCGCTACGGCAAGATCATCATGATGACCGACGCCGATGTGGACGGCTCCCACATCCGCACGCTGCTCCTGACCCTGTTCCACCGCTACATGCGGCCCATGGTCGAGGCCGGCCGGGTCTTCGCCGCGGTGCCGCCTTTGCACCGGATCGAGATCGTCCAGCCCAAGAAGGGCCAGGACAAGTACGTGTACACGTACTCGGACCGGGAGCTGCGGGACCGGCTCATGGAGCTGCAGAGCAAGGGCATCCGCTACAAGGACTCGATCCAGCGCTACAAGGGCCTCGGCGAGATGGACGCCGACCAGCTGGCAGAGACCACGATGGACCCGCGTCACCGCACCCTGCGCCGGATCAACCTCACCGACCTCGAGGCCGCCGAGCAGGTCTTCGACCTCCTCATGGGTAACGACGTCGCGCCGCGCAAGGAGTTCATCTCCAGCTCCGCGGCCACGCTGGACCGCTCCCGCATCGACGCGTAGGAGCACCGAGCCCGAGAGGCGCCGTTCCGGACCGGGGCGGCGCCCCTGAGCCGTCCTCCCGGGCCTCCGCACACCCCGGTCACCTGATGGGGTGAAGCAGTACGGGAAGAAGCGTCAGGGAACTTCCCGTTCTGTCCATCCTTGGGCATGCAGCGAAGCAATGCGGGGGACGTGACCTACGACGATCCCTGGTACGACGCCCTGGCCTCGGGCTGGGGCGAATCGGCCGCGGCCGTGGCCCTGCCGCCGGCCCGGCCCGAACCGGAGGCCGCACCCTCGGCGGCGGCCGACATCTACCTCGAGGTGCAGCGCAGCGCGGCCTTCCAGGAAGTACGCCGCCGCTACCGGCGGTTCGCGGTCCCCGGAGCCGTCGCCTTTCTCCTCTGGTACGTCGCGTACGTCGTCACCGCCACCACCGTCCCCGGACTGATGGCGCGCCCCGTCGCGGGCGCGGTGAACGTCGGGATGCTCGCCGGTCTCGGCCAGTTCCTCACCACCTTCCTGCTCACCTGGGCCTACGTCCGCCACGCCCGGCTGCGGCGCGACCGCGCGGCGCTCGAACTGCGCTGGGACACCCAGGAGCTGACGCGAGGCAGAGGCGGCGCGTCATGACGACCGACCACCGCACCACCGCCCTGCTGCTGTTCAGCGCGTTCGTCGCCGTCACCCTGATCATCACCACCTGGGTGAGCCGCAACCGCCAGGGCTCCGCCGAGGAGTTCTACGCGGGCAACCGTCTCTTCTCGCCGATGGAGAATGGTTTTGCCCTCGCCGGCGACTACATGTCGGCCGCCTCCTTCCTCGGTGTCTCCGGACTCATCGCCCTCGTCGGCTACGACGGCATGCTCTACTCGGTGGGCTTCCTCGTGGCCTGGCTGGTGGTGCTCTTCCTGGTCGCCGAACTGGTCCGTAACTGCGGCCGGTTCACGCTCGCCGACGTGGTCGCCGCCCGGATGCGGGAGCGGCCGGTGCGCATCGCCGCCGGCACCTCCTCCGTCGCCGTGTCCGTGCTGTACCTGGTGGCGCAGATGGTCGGCGCGGGAAGCCTCGTCGCGCTGCTCCTCGGCGGCACCGGCGAGGCCGTGCAGGCCTGGACCGTGGTCGGCGTCGGCGCCCTCATGGTGATCTACGTGTCGCTCGGCGGCATGCGCGCGACCACCTGGATCCAGATCGTGAAGGCGGTCCTGCTGCTCGGCGGCACCATCACCCTGACCGTCCTCGTCCTGCTGCGTTTCCACGGCGACGTCAACCGCCTGCTGCACACCGCCGCCGAACGCAGCGGCCACGGCGACGCGTTCCTCGCCCCCGGCCTCGCCTACGGCGGAGACTGGACCGCCCGCTTCGATTTCATCAGCCTCGGACTCGCCCTGGTGCTCGGCACGGCGGGTCTGCCGCACATCCTGTCCCGCTTCTACACCGTCCCCACCGCGCGCGCCGCCCGGCGGTCAGTGGTCTGGGCGATCGGACTCATCGGCGGCTTCTACCTGATGACCATCGTGCTCGGCTTCGGCGCCGCCGCACTCATCGGCCCGGACGCCGTGCGCGCCTCGCACGCGTCGGGCAACACGGCAGTGCCGCTGCTCGCGCTCGACCTGGGCGGCGGCGCCGGCACCACCGGCGGCACGGTCCTCTTCGCGGTCGTCGCCGCCGTCGCCTTCGCCACCATCCTCGCCGTGGTCGCCGGGATCACGCTGGCCTCCTCGGCGTCCGTCGCCCACGACCTGTACGCCTCCCTGCGCCGCCCCGGCGGCAAGCCCCGCAGCGAGGTGGCCGTCGCGCGCGTCGCCGCCGTCGGCATCGGAGTCGTCGCGATCGCCCTCGGCCTGCTGGCCCGCGACCTCAACGTCGCGTTCCTCGTCGGCCTGGCCTTCGCCGTCGCCGCCTCCGCCAACCTGCCCGTGCTGCTCTACTCGCTGTTCTGGCGCGGCTTCACGACCCGCGGCGCCGTGTGGTCCGTCTACGGCGGTCTGATCCCGGCGGTGGTGCTGGTGATGCTGTCTCCGGTGGTGTCCGGAAGCCCCGACTCCCTGTTCCCCGGTGCCGACTTCCAGCTCTTCCCGCTGCAGAACCCGGGACTGGTCTCGATCCCGCTGGGCTTCCTCGCCGGCTGGCTCGGCACGGTCACCTCCACCGAGGTCCCCGACGAGGCCCGCCACGCCGAGACCGAGGTGCGCTCACTGACGGGCGCGGGCGCGGCCTGAAGGACGGGGCGGCCGCCCGGAGACGGACGGCGCCGGTATCCGTAGGGGAGAGGGGCACGGTTCCTTCCCCCGCCCCCACGGGCCGTGCCTCAGGCGCGGGTCGCCCACACGTAACGGTGTTCCGGGCGGCCCGCGTCCCCGTACCGCAGGGTCAGCGTGGCCCGTCCCGTGCGCTCCAGCAGCTTGAGATAGCGCTGGGCGGTCTGACGGCTCACCCCGGTGCGTTCGGCGATCTCCTGAGCCGACAGCGGCTCTTCGGCGGCCGTCAGAGCCCGCCGTACGAGGTCCGCCGTGGTGGGGGAGTGCCCCTTGGGCAGTTGCGGCTCGGTCGCCTCCGACAGCGCGCCGAAGATCCGGTCCACCTCCGCCTGCTCCGCCTCACCACCGCCGTCCAGCGTGCGGCGCAGCCGCGCGTACGCCTCCAGCTTGCCCCGCAGCCCCGCGAACGCGAACGGCTTGACCAGGTACTGCAGCGCGCCGTGCCGCATCGCCGCCTGCACCGTCGCCACGTCCCGGGCCGCCGTCACCATGATCACGTCGGCCTGGTGGCCGCGTCGCCGCATCTCCCGGACGACGTCCAGACCCGTCTCGTCCGGCAGGTAGTGGTCCATGAGGACGAGGTCCACCCGGGGCAGCGCCTCCACCCGCTCCAGCGCCTCGGCCCCGCTGTGCGCCGGACGTACGGCGTGGAAGCCAGGCACCTTGTCGACGTAGGCCGCGTTGACCCGCGCCACCCGGACGTCGTCGTCCACGACCAGGACCTCGATCACCGCGCCTCCCCAAGTTCGGCGGCCTGGGAGGGGGCGTCCGTGAAGGCGGCCGACGGCCCCGGCTCGCTCAGCGCCTCCGGCAGGACGACCGTGAACTCGGCGCCCCCGCCCGGCGCCTCGCCCACACGCGCGTCGCCCCCGTGCCGGTGCGCGAGCCGGCGCACCAGCGGCAGCCCGATGCCCCGCTCACGGTGGCCGGGCGGCTCCTTGGTGGACCAGCCCTCGGTGAAGATCAGCTCCCGCCGCTCGGGCGGCACACCGGGACCGGTGTCCCGCACCACGAGCACCGCCGTGCGGCCCTCCGCACGCAACTCGACCTCCACGCGCGCGTCGGGCGTGCCGGCGACGGCGTCCAGCGCGTTGTCCACGAGGTTGCCCACGACGGTCACCAGCCCGCGCGGGTCGACCAGCCGGTCCGGCAGACGGGACCGGTCCGACAGCCGCAGCGCCGCCCCGCGCTCGGCCGCCACCGTCGCCTTGCCCACCAGCAGCGCCGCCAGCAGCGGATCCCGGATCCTCTCGGTGACCTGCTCCGACGTCGCCCGGTGGTCGCCCACCACCTCGCCGACGAACTCCACCGCGTCCTCGTACATCTCCAGCTCCAGCAGTCCCAGCAGGGTGTGCATACGGTTCGCGTGCTCGTGGTCCTGGGCGCGCAGCGCGTCGATCAGCCCGCGCGTGGAATCGAGCTCCCGGCCCAGCTGGTCCAGCTCGGTCCGGTCGCGCAGGGTCGCCACGGCGCCGCCGTCGTCGGTCGGCATACGGTTCGCGACCAGCACCCGCTGCCCCCGGACCGTGAGCAGGTCGGTACCGGTCACCCGCCCCGCCAGCACGTCGGCCGTGCGGCCCGCGCCCAGCGCCTCGTCCGGTGAGCTGCCGACGGCCTCCTCACCGATGCCCAGCAGCCGCTGCGCCTCGTCGTTCAGCAGGCGGACGCGCCCGTCGCGGTCCAGGGCCACGACGCCCTCCCGGATGCCGTGCAGCATCGCCTCGCGCTCCGCGAGCAGCGCGGCGATGTCGGAGAAGGCCAGGTCACGGGTCTGCCGTTGGACCCGCCGGGAGATCAGCCAGGCCGCGAGCGCACCCACCGCCAGGGCGCCGCCCGCGTAGGCGAGCAGCCCCGGGATGGCGTGGATCAGCCGCGCGCGGACGCTGTCGTAGGCGATGCCGACGGAGACCGCGCCGATCACCTCGCCGTCGGCGTCCCGCAGCGGGACCTTGCCGCGCGCGGAGCGGCCCAGGGTGCCCTCGTCGATCTCCATGACCTCACGGCCGGCCAGCGCCTCGCCGGGGTCGGTGGACACCAGGCCGCCGATCCGCTCGGGGTCGGTGTGCGACCAGCGCACGCCCCTGTGGTCCAGCACCACCACGTACTCCGCGCCGGTGGCCTGCCGGATCCGCTCCGCCTCCCGCTGCACCGGCCCGTCGGGCGTGGGCTCCGTGGCGCGCAGGTCCTCGGCGATCTGCGGCTGCTGCGCGGTGGTCTGCGCGATCGCGAGGGCGCGGCGCATCGCCTGGTCGTCGAGCTGCTCGCCGAGCGGCGCGAGGAACAGTCCGGTCGCCAGGACGGCGACGCCCGCCGCGATCGCCACCTGCATCAGCAGGACCTGGGAGAACACCCGCCGCGGCAGGCCGAGGCGCAGACGGCGAGCGGGGGTCGTGGGGGTCATGCCCCGACGGTACGTGGGGGAGGCGGGGACGCCGTAGGGGGTGTGACGTGCTTCTCCCGCGCTTCTCCCGGCGGTCAGCCGGCGAGGCTCGCCGGGGTGAGGGCACGGACGTCGAGCACGTCCATCCGTGCGGGCGAGCCGAGCGCCGAGCCGCAGCTCTCGGGGCGGGGCGGCCGGGACGCGCCCTGGGCGACCTCGACGCGCCACCGTCGCCCGTCCACGTGGGCGACGGTCACCTCCCAGTGGGGCGCCTCGCCCTCGGTCCGTACGACGCTCAGCACCTGCGCGGCGTCCTCGCGCACGGCGCGCCGCACGGCCAGCTCGGCCGCCTGGCCGGGCCGCTCCCACGCGGAGCAGCCCCGGCAGCCCTCGGTGACGACGCGGCCCTCCTGCACGCCGTGCAGCACCTCCTTGACGGCGTGCGCCTCCGCCCGCCCGTACGCGTAGCCGTACGGCAGCACCAGCACGGTGGGGGAGAAGCGGTGACCGCCGAGGTGGGTGACCTCCCAGACGCCGTCGACGCCGGAGGAGGCCAGCTCGGCCGCGAGGGGCCTGCCGAGCAGGGCGCAGCAGCGGTCGCGCTTGCCGTTGGTGCAGACGAGGGCGAGGGGGTCGCCGGCGTGGGGTGCGCCGCCCAGCACCGCGTCGAAGCCTGCGGCCTCGCCGCGGCCGAGTGCCGTGAGGTCGAGGTCGAGCAGACGGGCGGGGTCGGTCGTGGTCGCGGAGTGCAGCCAGACGTTGCCCGGGACGGTGTGGGCGACGTACACGCGGCGCGTGGCGGGCATACGGCTGTCCGCGTGGCGTCCGGGACGCCGGATGAGGGCGATGCGTACGCCGGTGCCCTTGGCGGCGGCCTCCAGGGCGCGGCCCAGGGCGGGGTCGAGATGGCTGGACGTGAGCGCCTTGGCCCCCCACGGGCCGGGCTGCTCCAGCAGAAGCCAGGTCCGCGCGGTGGCCGCGGTCCCCGCGACGGGCTCGTCGAGCTCGCGGGAGACGGTAGAGCACGTGCTACTCACACAGGTGAGCCTAACCTGAGTTTCTCAGGAGTGCCCTGTCGTCCCGTCTGTGTCCGCGGCCCGGCACCGTTTCCGTGCCGGGCCGGACGAAGGTCGGCTGAGCAGGGGGGTGTCACCTGCTCCATCGGGGCGGCCCCGCACCGGCGATGGCGTGCGCGGGGTGGTAGAGGCGAAGCCGTGGATGGGCTCGCTGCCCGGACCTCCTCGGCTCATGCGTCCGGGATGTCGGCCTTGGCTCGCAGAAGCGTCTCGCGGGAGATGACCACGATGCGCTCGTAGTCGGCGCGTGCGGCGTCCGGCGGAAGTTCGCCGTCCAGATCCGCCGTGGCCTCTGTGCCGATGACGGCGAAACTGCCGTCGCTGAGCTCGAAGATGTCGGGACAGGTCTGTCCGGCGGCACTGCCGCGCTCCCGGGGGGAGGCCCCGATTCGACGCACGATCTTCAAGTCCGTACCTAACCGTTCCTGAGGTGGACCTAGGGACGGGCCGCCGTGTGCGCCGCGCGCCGTTTCGGCTGATGGCCTGGACATGCGTTCAGCGAAACTCATGAGTGGGCCCACTGAGACTCATGAGAGGCCGCTGACCGCTGTAAGGAAGGCAGCCCCACGCAGCCGCGCACGAAAGGCGATGCTCGTGTGACGGCAGGGGGAAGATTACAGGTTCGAGGTGCTCAGTGTGATCCGCCGCGTCAGCACCCTCACCCGTCCGGCGTCGACGTCCATGTCGTGCCGTCCGGCACGGGTTCGCCGACCACCCACCACTCCTCGCGGTCGTCGTCCGAGTCCTCCAGGAAGGCGTCCATCTCCGTCACGAGCGCATCCATCATGGAGCCCAGCATGGCCTCCTGCGACGAGGGAGGGAGGCTCTCTCGGTGATGCCTGGTGGCGGCCCAGTACTCGCGGAATATCTTGTTGCGCGAGATCACTCGCACGTGGCCGTAGAGCTCCCCCAGCGTCAGTGCCCCGATCCGGTGGTAGTACAGAGCGTTGACGTACAGCGCGTTGGCGAACAGGAACTGTCGCTGCTTCTCGGGCGGCACATCCGTCTCGTATGTGTCGAGAACGGCGGCCAGCGCTGGATCGGACATGGCCTTGCACAGCAGTTGGAAGTGCAGCCGGTGCTGCTCGGCGAGGGCGGCGCGCTTACGCTGTCGCGCGCCTCGTTTCGCTACCGAGCCCGCGGTGAGCGCGAAGTGGGACCAAGCGGCGGAGCCGAGCTGTCGCAGGCCGGATATCTGTGTGGCCATGTCAAATACCCCCGATCAGGCCGCCGTCCGCCGGTCGTCGGGTGGTGGGTCGACTTCAGGGAACCGGCGAGCGGTGGGCGGCGCTTGCCGCCTTCCAGGGTGCCGAGCGGCTCTGATCGGCGGGAAGGCGGAGAGGAGGCGCACAGAGGGAAGCGAGGGTCGCACAGTCCGGCGCCTTGCCAGACGTCTGCCCCGCGGATGCTGCTAACAATCGTTCACTTCGGGGTCGTTACGGGTACTCGTATCCTGGACCGTCAGTCGTTCGTCCGTGCGCACGCCGTCAGCGAGCCGGTGTGCGCTCAGGTGTGAGAGGGGTCGTGTGTCGGAGCGGAGCAGCGGGCGGCAGATTCCGGTGGTCGTGCTGGCCGGATTCCTCGGCTCGGGAAAGACCACCCTGCTCAACCACCTCCTCCACCGCAGCGGCGGCAGCCGCATCGGCGCGCTCGTGAACGACTTCGGGGCCGTCGAGATCGACGCCATGGCGGTCGCGGGCGCACTGGGGGACTCGACCGTCTCGCTCGGCAACGGATGCCTCTGCTGCGCCGTCGACGCCAGTGAGCTCGACGAGTACCTCGAGCGGCTCGCCCGCCCCTCCGCCGGCATCGACGTCATCGTCATCGAGGCGAGCGGCTTGGCCGAACCGCAGGAGCTCGTCCGTATGGTGCTCGCAAGCGAGCTGCCGAACATCGTGTACGGCGGCCTCGTCGAGGTCGTGGACGCCGCCGAGTTCGACGAGACCCGGGCCGCGCACCCCGGCATCGACCGGCACCTCGCGCTCGCCGACCTCGTGGTCGTGAACAAGATCGACCGGGTGGACGACCCGGAGCCCGTGCTGAAGACGGTCGGGGACCTCGTCGACCGCGCGGCCGTGGTGCCCGCCACGCACGGCCGGGTCGACCCCGAGTTCCTCTTCGACTGCCGGCCGAGCGAGGAGCGCATCGGGCAGCTGTCCTTCGACGACCTCCACCGGGACGACCAGGAGCACGACGCGCACCCCCATCTGCACGCCGGGTACGACACCCTCTCCTTCGTGTCCGGGCGCCCGCTCGACCCCCGGCGTCTCATCGCCTTCCTCGACAGCAGGCCCCCCGGTCTGTACCGCATCAAGGGGTACGTCGACTTCGGCCCGAACGACGTACGGAACCGGTACGCCGTGCACGCCGTCGGCCGCTTCCTGCGCTTCTACCCGGAGCCCTGGCCGGCCGGCGCCGGGCGGGCGACGCAGCTCGTGCTGATCGGAACCGGCCTCGACACCGGCGCCCTGCGCGCCGAGCTGGAGCGATGTGTGAGCGACGGAGCCCCACAAACCGACGACGAGGCCGGCATGTGGGGCGTCCTGCGCTACGTCCAGGAGACCGAGGACCCCGCGGCCTAGACCGGCCCCGCCACCACGGCGACCGTCCTGCCCAGGGACACGCCCGAGCCGTCGCGGCGCGGGTCGGTCTCCGGGAGGTCCACCGCCGCGCCGTTCTTCTGCGCCGCGCGCGCCGGGGCGGGACCCGCCCAGGCCAGGGACAGGCAGTCCTCGCCCTTCAGGAACCGCTGGCAGCGCACGCCGCCGGTGGCCCGGCCCTTGCGCGGGTACTGGTCGAACGGGGTCAGCTTGGCCGTCGTCTGGACGGAGTCGTCCAGCGTGCCGCGCGAGCCCGCGACGGTGAACACCACGGCGTCCGCCGCCGGGTCGACCGCCGTGAAGCTGATGACCTTCGCGCCCTCACCGAGCTTGACGCCGGTCATGCCGCCCGCCGGACGTCCCTGCGGACGCACGATGGAGGCCGGGAAGCGCAGCAGCTGCGCGTCGTCGGTGATGAAGACGAGGTCCTCCTCGCCCGTGCGGAGTTCGGTCGCGCCGACGATCCGGTCGCCCTCCTTGAGGGCGATGACCTCCAGCTCCTCCTTGTTGGAGGGGTAGTCGGGCACCACACGCTTGACCACGCCCTGCCGGGTGCCGATCGCCAGGCCCGGCGAGGACTCGTCGAGCGTGGTCAGGCACACCACCTCCTCGTCGTCCTCCAGGGACACGAACTCCGCGAGCGGCGCGCCGCCCGACAGGTTCGGCACCGGCATCGACTCGGGCAGCTGGGGCAGGTCGATCACGTTGACCCGGAGCAGCCGGCCCGTCGAGGTGACCACGCCGATCTCGCCGCGCGCGGTCGCCGGGACGGCCGAGACGATCACGTCGTGCTTGACGCGCTTTCCGCCGGAGGTGTCGGCGAGCGGCCGGTCGTCGGCGGTCCGCGCCAGCAGTCCTGTGGACGACAGGAGCACGCGGCACGGGGTGTCCGCCACCTGAAGCGGCACCGCGGCCGGGGCGCCGGCCGACTCCAGCAGCATCGTGCGCCGCTCGTTGCCGAACTTCTTCGCCACCGCGGCCAGTTCGGACGAGACCAGCTTGCGCAGCTCCGCGTCCGACTCCAGGATCCGGGTCAGCTCCTCGATCTCCGCGTTCAGCCGGTCCTTCTCGGCCTCCAGCTCGATCCGGTCGTACTTGGTGAGGCGGCGCAGCGGGGTGTCCAGGATGTACTGCGTCTGGATGTCGCTCAGCGAGAAGTGCTCGATGAGCCGCTGCTTGGCCTGCGCCGAGTTCTCACTGGAGCGGATCAGGCGGATGACCTCGTCGATGTCGAGCAGGGCCGTGAGCAGTCCCTCGACCAGGTGCAGCCGGTCGCGCTTCTTGCCGCGGCGGAACTCCGAGCGGCGGCGCACCACGGTGAAGCGGTGGTCCAGGTAGACCTCGAGCAGCTCCTTGAGGCCGAGCGTGAGGGGCTGGCCGTCCACCAGCGCCACGTTGTTGATGCCGAAGGACTCCTCCATCGGCGTCAGCTTGTACAGCTGCTCCAGCACGGCCTCCGGCACGAAGCCGTTCTTGATCTCGATGACCAGGCGCAGGCCGTGCTCGCGGTCGGTGAGGTCCTTGACGTCGGCGATGCCCTGGAGCTTCTTGGAGCCCACCAGGTCCTTGATCTTGGCGATCACCTTCTCCGGGCCGACCGTGAACGGCAGCTCGGTGACGACCAGGCCCTTGCGGCGCGCGGTCACGTCCTCCACGGTCACCGTCGCGCGGATCTTGAACGTGCCGCGGCCGGTCTCGTACGCGTCCCGGATGCCGTTGAGGCCGACGATCCGGCCGCCCGTGGGCAGGTCGGGGCCCGGCACGTGCTTCATCAGGGCGTCGAGGTCGGCGTTCGGGTACCGGATCAGGTGCCGCGCGGCGGCGACGACCTCACGCAGGTTGTGCGGCGGCATGTTGGTGGCCATGCCGACGGCGATGCCCGAGGCGCCGTTCACCAGGAGGTTGGGGAACGCGGCGGGCAGGGCGACCGGTTCCTGCTCCTGGCCGTCGTAGTTGGGCGCGAAGTCGACCGTGTCCTCGTCGATGGACTCGGTCATCAGGCTCGTGGCCTCGGCCATGCGGCACTCGGTGTACCGCATCGCGGCGGGCGGGTCGTCGTTGCCCAGCGAGCCGAAGTTGCCGTGGCCGTCCACCAGGGGCAGGCGCATGGAGAATGGCTGCGCCATGCGGACCAGGGCGTCGTAGATCGACGCGTCGCCGTGCGGGTGCAGCTTTCCCATCACCTCGCCCACCACGCGCGCGCACTTGACGTAGCCGCGCTCGGGGCGCAGGCCCATCTCGTTCATCTGGTAGACGATGCGGCGGTGCACCGGCTTCAGACCGTCACGCGCGTCGGGCAGGGCGCGGGAGTAGATGACCGAGTACGCGTACTCGAGGAAGGAGCCCTGCATCTCGTCGACGACGTCGATGTCGAGGATCTTCTCCTCGTACGGGTCGTCGGGCGGCGGGGTCTTCGTGCTGCGGCGGGCCATCGCTGCCGGCTCCTTGCTGAAGCGTGGGACGGGATCTGACGCGGACCATTGTGGACCTTCGCACTGACAGGGCGGGACCAGGACCCGGGTCCTGCCGACCGGTTCGGCGCGGTACGGCGGCGCGAGCAGGCTACGCGGCTCCGTCGCCGCGCACTGCGCGGGGTCGCTCCGCGGACGGCGTTCACCCCTCCGCGCGCCCGCCCCGCGACCGGCGTGGCCCCTCTCGTGCGTACGACAGGACACCCTCCGGCGCACCCCCACGACCCCTGTCCCCAGAGGCGCACGACGGCGCATCCCAGGGAGCGACCCGGCGCATACCCCCCGTCACGCGCCGTGCGCTTCCCTCACCCCCGCACCACCCGCCTCACCAGGTTCTCGCTCTGGGCGTAGCGGCCCGGTCCGGGAACTCCACCGGCTGTCCGCACGCTTGCATACAGTGGCAGGACCGGCAGAAACGGCGGTGTCGACGACGACCGCCTCCGCGATCGAAGGGACGTACATGCCCATGGGTCACACGGCCACAGCCCAGGCAGGCTCCGGGGGCCTGACAGCGACCGAACACCGCCTGGCCAACGGCCTGCGCGTGGTGCTCTCCGAGGACCACCTGACCCCGGTCGCGGCGGTGTGCCTCTGGTACGACGTGGGCTCACGGCACGAGGTCAAGGGCCGTACCGGCCTGGCTCACCTTTTCGAGCACCTGATGTTCCAGGGGTCCGCCCAGGTGAAGGGCAACGGCCACTTCGAACTGGTGCAGGGCGCCGGCGGCTCGCTCAACGGCACCACCAGCTTCGAGCGGACCAACTACTTCGAGACCATGCCCGCCCACCAGCTGGAGCTCGCCCTCTGGCTGGAGGCCGACCGCATGGGCTCCCTGCTGACCGCCCTGGACGAGGAGTCCATGGAGAACCAGCGGGACGTCGTGAAGAACGAGCGCCGTCAGCGCTACGACAACGTCCCCTACGGCACCGCCTTCGAGAAGCTGACCGCCCTCGCCTACCCGGAGGGCCACCCCTACCACCACACCCCGATCGGGTCGATGGCGGACCTGGACGCGGCGACCCTGGAGGACGCCCGCCAGTTCTTCCGCACGTACTACGCGCCGAACAACGCGGTGCTGTCCGTCGTCGGCGACATCGACCCCGAGCAGACGCTCGCCTGGATCGAGAAGTACTTCGGCTCCATCCCGTCCCACGACGGCAAGCCCGCCCCGCGTGACGGCTCGCTGCCGGACGTCATGGGCGGGGAGCTGCGCGAGGTCGTCGAGGAGGAGGTCCCGGCGCGTGCGCTGATGGCCGCCTACCGGCTCCCGGAGGACGGCACGCGCGCGAGCGACGCGGCCGACGTGGCGCTCACCATCCTCGGCGGCGGCGAGTCCTCGCGGATCTACAACCGCCTGGTGCGCCGGGACCGCACCGCCGTCGCGGCCGGGTTCGGTCTGCTGCGGCTGGCCGGGGCGCCGTCCCTGGGCTGGCTGGACGTCAAGACGTCCGGCGACGTCGAGGTTCCGGTGATCGAGGCCGCCATCGACGAGGAGCTCGCCCGGTTCGCCGAGGAGGGCCCCACCGCCGAGGAGATGGAGCGCGCCCAGGCCCAGCTGGAGCGCGAGTGGCTCGACCGGCTCGGCACGGTCGCCGGCCGCGCCGACGAACTGTGCCGCTACGCGGTGCTGTTCGGCGACCCGCAGCTCGCCCTGACCGCCGTGAGCCGGGTCCTGGAGGTGACGGCCGAAGAGGTGCAGGAGGTCGCCAAGGCGCGCCTGCGGCCCGACAACCGCGCGGTGCTCGTCTACGAGCCCGTCGCCCCGGCGGCCGGTGACGCCGCCGACGAGACCGAGGAAGCCGCCGCAGCCGGCGCCGACGAGAACGAGGAGGCGGCGAAGTGACCGAGCTCGCCACGATGGAGTTCCACCCCCGGCCGCAGGCGGGCGAGGCCAAGCCCTGGGCCTTCCCGGCCCCCGAGCGCGGCACCCTCGACAACGGCCTGACGGTGCTGCGCTGCCACCGCCCCGGCCAGCAGGTCGTCGCCGTCGAGGTGGTCCTCGACGCGCCCCTGGAGGCGGAGCCGGAGGACCTGGACGGTGTCGCCACGATCATGGCGCGCGCCTTCTCCGAGGGCACCGACAAGCACTCCGCCGAGGAGTTCGCCGCCGAGCTGGAGCGCTGCGGCGCCACCCTCGACGCGCACGCCGACCACCCCGGCGTCCGCCTCAGCCTGGAGGTGCCCGCCTCGCGGCTCGCCAAGGGGCTCGGACTGGTGGCCGACGCCCTGCGCGCGCCCGCCTTCGCCGACAGCGAGATCGAGCGGCTGGTCCGCAACCGCCTCGACGAGATCCCGCACGAGCTGGCGAACCCGTCCCGCCGCGCCGCGAAGGAGCTCGCCAAGGAGCTGTTCCCGGCGAGCGCGCGCATGTCCCGCCCGCGTCAGGGCACCGAGGAGACCGTCGCGCGCATCGACTCCGCGGCCGTGCGCGGCTTCTACGAGAAGCACGTCCGCCCGGCCACGGCGACCGCCGTGGTGGTGGGCGACCTCACCGGCGTCGACCTGGACGCGCTGCTCGCCGACACCCTGGGCGCCTGGACGGGTTCCCAGGCGCAGCCGCGGCCCGTCCCGCCCGTGGTCGCGGACGACACCGGCCGCGTCGTCATCGTGGACCGTCCCGGCGCCGTGCAGACGCAGCTGCTGATCGGCCGTACCGGCCCGGACCGCCATGACCGCGTGTGGCCCGCGCAGGTGCTCGGCACGTACTGCCTCGGCGGCACCCTGACCTCCCGTCTGGACCGCGTCCTGCGCGAGGAGAAGGGCTACACCTACGGCGTACGGGCGTTCGGCCAGGTGCTGCGCTCGGCCCCCGACGGCACGGGCGCGTCGATGTTGGCCGTCAGCGGCTCGGTCGACACCCCCAACACCGGGCCCGCGCTGGACGATCTGTGGACCGTGCTGCGCACGCTGGCCGCCGAGGGCCTCACCGACGAGGAGCGTGACGTCGCCGTGCAGAACCTGGTGGGCGTGGCGCCGCTCAAGTACGAGACGGCCGCGGCCGTCGCGAGCACGCTGGCCGACCAGGTCGAGCAGCATCTGCCGGACCACTACCAGGCCGACCTGTACCGGCAGTTGGCCGCGACCGACACCGTGGAGGCCACGGCGGCCGTCGTGAACGCCTTCCCGGTGGACCGTCTGGTGACCGTGCTCGTCGGCGACGCCGCGCAGATCAAGGCGCCCGTGGAGGCGCTCGGGATCGGCGAAGTCACCGTCGTCACGGCCGAGTAGGCCGCAGCGGCACACGCGCACGCGAAGGGCCCCGGTGGCGGGAACGTCACCGGGGCTCCCTTATGCCCGAATTGGGGCGGAGGTTGCCTGTCTGCCCTGTGGGATGCGCTACAAAACCCGGGATTCGTTTGAGGATTGTGAGATGACCCGCTTAGTTTCGTCCGGGCTGTTCGTCGGGCAGTGCGCCGCATCCGCGGCACCGGACAGTCATCGCCGAGTCCCCGTACGGCGCGAGCCAGGGGAGCCGGGGACCCACACGAAGTCCCTGGGGTGAATCGGACGCCCGCGCGTGTCGCGAGGGGGTCCGTAGGAGACCTTCCTGCTCCGAACCCGTCAGCTAACCCGGTAGGCGAGAGGGAAGGAAAGGACCAGCCTGTACATGGCGTTCACCCGCGCCACCGGGAAGCACCGTCGTCCCAGCCGCGTCCAGCGCGGCACCGCCCGCGTCGCGGGCGTCGCGGCCCTCGCGGGCACCGGCGTCGTCGGCTCCCTCGCGGCCCCCGCGCTCGCCGCCGAACCGGCCGTGGCACAGACCGGCCTCACCCCCGTCGTCACCCTCGACGACGTGGTCGCCGACCGCGTCGACGCCCAGGCCGCCGCCCAGCACGAGGCCGCCCGCGTGGCGGCCCAGGAGGCCGCGCGCAAGGCCGCCGAGGAGGCGGCCCGCGAACGCGCGGTCGAGGAGGCCGAGAAGGCCCGCGCCGAGAAGGAGCGCGCCGCGCGTGAGGCGGAGCGCAAGCGCCTCAACACCTTCGTCTCACCGATCCCCGGCTCGTACGTCTCGACGGCCTATCAGAGCGGCGGCGCCATCTGGTCGTCCGGCAGCCACACCGGGATCGACTTCCACGCCGCGAGCGGCACCCCCGTCCAGTCGGTCGGCGTCGGCACGGTCGTCGAGGCCGGCTGGGGCGGCGCGTACGGCAACCAGGTCGTCATCAAGATGCACGACGGCACGTACACCCAGTACGCGCACCTGTCGTCCGTCTCCGTGTCGGCGGGGCAGGAGGTCACCGCCGGCCAGCAGATCGGCCTGTCCGGCGCCACGGGCAACGTCACCGGCGCCCACCTGCACTTCGAGGCGCGCATGTCCGCCGAGTACGGCTCCGACCTCGACCCGGTCTCCTACCTCCGGTCGCACGGCGTGAACATCTGAGGCGCACCCTCCCGCCTCCCCGGCCCCGGCTCCCACGAGCCGGGGCTTTCGCCGTTTTCGAACCCTTCCGCGCGGGCGCCGCCTGTCCAAAAATTATGTATGGATTCCGGTCCGCCGTCGGAAATTGTCGTCGATTGCAATAGAGTCACGAACGGACGTCAATCGTCGGCGTTTCACGGGGATTAAGCCGGAGGTCGGTCATGCGTATTCCCGCGCACTCGGTGTGCACGGCGATCCGGGACGACATCGTCGCCGGTGTCTACGAGCGCGGGGGCCGGCTCACCGAGGAACTGCTCGCCCGCCGTTACGGAGTCTCCCGCGTCCCCGTCCGCGAGGCGCTGCGCACCCTGGAGGCCGAGGGGTTCGTGGTGACCCGGCGGCACGCGGGCGCGTGCGTGGCCGAGCCCACCGAGCAGGAGGCCGCCGACCTGCTGGAGATGCGCCAGCTCCTGGAGCCCCTGGGCGCCTCCCGGGCGGCCCAGCGGCGCACCGACGCCCATCTCAAGGTGCTGCGCGGGCTGGTCAGGCTGGGGCAGGAACGCGCACGTCAGGGCAACAGCGACGACCTGCGCTCACTGGGCGGCTGGTTCCACGAGACGCTCGCCCAGGCCTCCGGCAGCCCGGCCCTGACGTCGATGCTGACCCAGCTCAGGCACAAGATCGCCTGGATGTACGCGGTCGACGGGCCGCCCGACCCGGTCGCGTACTGGGCGGAGCACGGCGCGATAGCGGACGCCGTGGCGCGCGGCGACGGCGAGCGGGCGCGGTCGCTCACGGCGCTGCACACCGAGCAGGCGAACGCCGGACACCGGCTGCGGTTCGGCTCCGGCGCCGACCGAGCCGTCCGCACGGACCGTGTGAGGAACTCGCAACATCCCGTAAACATGCCGAGCCTGCGCCATTAACACGAGTCCCGTATACAAAGAGGGCGTAAATGGCGGGGGCTATTTCTGCTGCCCGTAAATGGGAAAGGGAAAGGCCCGCCCGGTGATCCGGGCGGGCCTTTCCGTGCCGCACGGCCGTCGCGTGCGGAATTGCGGTTCAGACGGTCTCGGGGAGTTCTTCGAGGCCCTCGGCGACCAGCTTCGCCAGACGGTCGAGGGCGGCGTCCGCGCCCTCGGCGTCGGAGGCGAGGACGATCTCCTCACCGCCCTGGGCGCCCAGGCCCAGGACGGCCAGCATCGAGGCCGCGTTGACGGGGGTGCCCCCGGCCTTGGCGATCGTCACCGGGACGCCTGCGGCCGTGGCGGCTCGGACGAAGATGGAGGCGGGGCGGGCGTGGAGACCCTCGGCCCAGCCGACGTTGACGCGGCGCTCAGCCATGTGTTGCTGCCCTTCGCAGTTCAGGGTTGTCTAGACCAGTCTTCCATATCGTGGCGCGCGTGCCCGGAGCGGCGTCCGGGACGGCCCCCCGACCGCCGGGCCGCGGCCTCGGCCCGGCGGTCGTCCACCACAGACTGCCTCGCGCCGCCGCCGAAAGCGAGCCGTACTCTGGGGCCCATGCAGACCTCGTCGGACCGCCACGAGTACCCCGCCCACTGGGAGGCCGACGTGGTGCTGCGCGACGGCGGCACCGCGCGCATCCGCCCCATCACCGCCGACGACGCGGAGCGCCTGGTCAGCTTCTACGAGCAGGTGTCCGACGAGTCGAAGTACTACCGGTTCTTCGCGCCCTACCCGCGGCTGTCCGCCAAGGACGTGCACCGCTTCACCCACCACGACTTCGTGGACCGGGTCGGGCTCGCGGCGACCGTCGGGGACGAGTTCATCGGCACCGTGCGCTACGACCGCATCGGCGCCGGCGGGCGGCCCGCCACCGGCGCGGAGGCCGACGAGGCCGAGGTCGCCTTCCTGGTGCAGGACGCCCACCAGGGCCGGGGCGTCGCCTCCGCCCTCCTGGAGCACATCGCCGCGGTCGCGCGGGAGCGCGGCATCCGCCGGTTCGCCGCCGAGGTGCTGCCCGCCAACACCAAGATGATCAAGGTGTTCACCGACGCCGGGTACACCCAGAAGCGGAGCTTCGAGGACGGAGTCGTCCGCCTGGAGTTCGGTCTCGAACCCACCGACCGCTCCCTGGCCGTGCAGTACGCGCGCGAGCAGCGCGCGGAGGCCCGCTCCGTGCAGCGGCTCCTCGCCCCCGGCGCGGTCGCCGTCATCGGCACCGGCCGCGCCCCCGGCGGCGTCGGGCGCAGCATCCTCGGCAACATCCGCGACGGCGGCTTCACCGGCCGCCTCTACGCCGTCAACGGGGCACTCCCGGAAGGACAGAAGGAGCTCGACGGCGTCCCCGCCTTCCGCTCCGTACGCGACATCGACGGGCCCGTGGACGTGGCGGTCGTCGCGGTGCCCGCAGAACGGGTCCCCGAGGTCGTCGCCGACTGCGGTGAGCACGACGTCCAGGGTCTCGTCGTGGTCTCCGCCGGCTACGCCGAGTCGGGTCCCGACGGCAGGGAGCGCCAGCGCGCCCTCGTCCGGCAGGCCCGCAGCTACGGCATGCGGATCATCGGACCGAACTCGTTCGGCGTCATCAACACCTCGCCCGAGGTGCGGCTGAACGCCTCGCTCGCCCCCGACATGCCCCGCGCGGGACGCATCGGCCTGTTCGCCCAGTCCGGCGCCATCGGCGTCGCGCTGCTGTCCCGCCTGCACCGGCGCGGCGGCGGCGTCACCGGCGTCACCGGCCTGTCCACGTTCGTCTCCTCCGGCAACCGCGCCGACGTCTCCGGCAACGACGTCCTGCAGTACTGGTACGAGGACGCCGACACCGACGTCGCCCTGATGTACCTGGAGTCCATCGGCAACCCCCGCAAGTTCACCCGCCTCGCCCGCCGCACCGCCGCCGCCAAGCCGCTGGTCGTGGTGCAGGGCGCGCGCCACGGGGCGGGACCGCGCGGGCACGCCGTCCGCGCGACCCAGCTGCCGCACGCCACGGTCTCCGCCCTGCTGCGCCAGGCCGGTGTGATCCGTGTGGACACCATCACCGACCTGGTCGACGCGGGCCTGCTGCTCGCCCGCCAGCCGCTCCCCGCCGGGCCCCGGGTGGCGATCCTCGGCAACTCCGAGTCCCTGGGCCTGCTCACCTACGACGCCTGCCTCGCCGAGGGGCTGCGCCCACACCCGCCGCAGGACCTCACCACCGCCGCCTCCGCGGCCGACTTCCACGCCGCGCTCTCCCGCGCCCTGGCCGACGACTCCTCCGACGCCGTCGTCGTCACCGCCATCCCCTCGGTGGGGGAGGGCTCGGTCGGCGACGCGGCGCTGGCGGAGGCGCTGCGCTCGGCCGCCGCCGAGCAGCCGACCAAGCCGGTCCTCGTGGTCCACGTCGAGCTGGGCGGCCTCGCGGAGGCCCTGTCCGCCGCGACGAGCACGGCGCCCCAGCCGGGCGCCGCCTCCGGCCCCGACCCGACCCCCCGCACAGGGGAGCGCGTGAAACCCCGCGCGGCGGCGGACGAGGGCGCCCCGGCGGACGACGAAGGCGCGCCCGCTCCCGCACCACCTCCCGAGGGCACCCACCCCCTCCCCGCCTACCCCGCCGCCGAGCGCGCGGTCCGGGCTCTCGCGCAGGCCGTGGCGTACGGGCAGTGGCGGCGGGACGCGGCCGACCCCGGCAAGGTGCCCGAGTACGAGGACATCGACGAGCGGGGCGCCGCCGCACTCATCGAAGGGATGCTCGCCCGCGGCCAGGGCCTCACCCTCACCACCGAGGCCACCTGCGAACTGCTCGCCGCCTACGGTGTCCACGTCCACCGCGCGCTGCCCGCGCCCACCCCGGACGCCGCCGCCGAGGCCGCCCGCACCCTCGGCCACCCGGTCGCCCTGAAGGCGACCGCCCCGCACCTCAGGCACCGCGCCGACCTGGGCGGCGTCCGCCTCGACCTCGCCGACGAGGAGCAGCTGCGCCGGGCGTACGCCGAGCTCACCGAGCTGTTCGGCAGCCCGGAGGAGCTGCGCCCCGTGGTGCAGCGCATGGCCCCCCGCGGGGTGGACACGGTGGTCCGCGCGGTCATCGACCCCGCGGCCGGCGCCGTGCTGTCCTTCGGGCTCGCCGGGGCCGCCTCCCAGCTGCTCGGCGACATGGCGCACCGCCTGATCCCGGTCACCGACCGGGACGCCACCTCGCTGGTCCGGTCGATCCGCACGGCCCCGCTGCTGTTCGGCTGGCGCGGCTCGGCGCCCGTCGACACCCCCGCGCTGGAGGAACTGATGCTGCGGGTGTCGCGCCTGGTCCACGACCACCCGGAGGTCGTCGCGGTCACCCTGGAGCCGGTCGTCGTCGCCCCGCACGGCATCAGCGTCCTCGGCGCCTCCGTACGTCTCGCGCCGCCGCCCGCCCGCGACGACCACGGGCCCCGGACACTCCCCGCGTACTGACCCGGGGCGAGCGGTGCCTCGCAGTCAGTGCCCACCCGTAGGATGGGCCACATGGCCAAGACCAGTACGACGACCCAGGGGCTGCGGGCGGCGATCGAGCGCAGCGGCTACTACCCGGCCCTCGTGGCCGAGGCGGTGGAGGCCGCCGTGGGCGGCGAGCCCATGCGGTCGTATCTGGTCCACCAGGAGACGACGTTCGACCAGAACGAGGTGCGGCGGCACGTGACCGTGCTCGTCCTCACCGCCAACCGCTTCATCGTCAGCCACACCGACGAGCAGGCCGCGGACACCACGTCCCCGACCCCCTACGCCACCACGTCCACCGAGTCGGTCAAGCTCGGCCGGATCTCGTCGATCGTGGTCAGCCGCGTGGTCGCCAACCCGGAGTCGTACACGCCGGGCACGCTGCCCCGCGAGATCGTGCTCACCATCGGCTGGGGCGCGGTCTCCCGCATCGACCTGGAGCCGGCCGCCTGCGGCGACCCCGACTGCGAGGCCGACCACGGCTACACGGGCAGCTCCACTGCCGACGACCTGAGCCTGCGCGTCAGCGAGGCAGGCGACGGCCCGGAGACCGTGCGCCAGGCGCTCGCCTTCGCCCAGGCCCTCTCCGAGGCGACCGCGGACCTGCGCTGATGGCACACCCCCCGCCCGCCGCCCACGACCGCGGACACCTGACGCCCGGCGTCTGGGACACCCACCCGGAGCCCCTCCCCGTCGGCTCCGCGCCCGTCCCGGCCTACGGCACCGGCTCCCTGGCCGACCTGCTGCCCACCCTCGCCGCCGGACTCGGCGTCCCTGGCATGACCGCGGGCATCGGCGAGCTCACCCCCGCCGACCGCAACTGCGTCTTCCTCATCGACGGCCTCGGCTGGGAGCAGCTCAAGGCCCACCCGGAGGAGGCGCCGTTCCTGACGTCCCTGCTGTCCGCCTCGCGCGGCGGCACCGGACGCCCGATCACCGCCGGCTATCCGGCGACCACCGCGACCTCCCTAGCCTCCGTCGGCACCGGCCTGCCCCCGGGCGCCCACGGCCTGCCCGGTTACACCGTGCGCGACCCGGACACCGGCGAGCTGATGAACCAGCTGCGCTGGCAGCCCTGGACCCCGCCGGGCGCCTGGCAGCCGTACCCGACGGTGTTCGAGCTGGCGCACCGCGCGGGCGTGCACGCCGCGCAGGTGTCCTCCCCGACCTTCGCCAACACCCCGCTGACGAAGGTCGCGCTGAGCGGCGGCACCTTCCAGGGGCGGCTGTCCGGCGAGGACCGCATGGACGCCGCCGCCGAGCAACTGGCCGCCGCCGACCGCGCCCTGGTCTACACGTACTACGCCGAGGTCGACGGCGCCGGCCACCGCTTCGGCGTCGACTCCGACACCTGGCGCGGCCAGCTCATGTACGTCGACCGCCTGGTGCAGCGCCTCGCCGAGCAGCTCCCGCCGCGCAGCGCCCTCTACGTCACCGCCGACCACGGCATGGTCGACATCCCCTTCGACGAGACGCACCGCATCGACTTCGACGAGGACTGGGAGCTGAAGGCGGGCGTCGCCCTGCTCGGCGGCGAGGGCCGGGCCCGCCATGTGTACGCGGTGCCGGGCGCCGCGGGCGACGTGCTGGCGTGCTGGCGCGAGGTGCTCGGCGAGCAGTTCTGGGTCGCCTCCCGCGACGAGGCGATCGCCGCGGGCTGGTTCGGGCCGGAGGTCGACGAGCGGGTGTACCACCGGCTCGGCGACGTGATCGCCGCCGCGCGGGACGACGTCCTGCTCATCGCCTCCGAGCGGGAGCCCAGGGAGTCGGCGATGGTGGGCAACCACGGTTCCATGACCCCTGCCGAGCAGCTGGTACCCCTGCTCGAAGTACGCTCCTGACGCGCTCCGCCCTCCCTGACTCCTGCCGAAAGGTTGCCGACCCCTGATGTCCGAGCTGGTGTTCTTCTGCGGAACGATGGACTGCGGGAAGTCGACCCTCGCTCTGCAGATCGAGCACAACCGGTCGGCGCGCGGCCTGGTCGGCATGATCTTCACCCGTAACGACCGGGCCGGCCAGGGCAAGCTCTCCTCCCGCCTGGGCCTGGTCACGGACGCGGTGGAGGTGGAGGACGGCGCCGACCTGTACGCCCACCTCGTCGACCACCTCTCGCAGGGCCGGCGCGCGGACTACGTGATCGCCGACGAGGCGCAGTTCCTGGCGCCCGAGCAGATAGACCAGCTCGCGCGCGTGGTGGACGACCTGGACCTCGACGTCTACGCCTTCGGCATCACCACCGACTTCCGCTCCAAGCTGTTCCCCGGCTCCCAGCGCCTGGTCGAACTCGCCGACCGTGTCGAGGTGCTCCAGGTCGAGGCCCTGTGCTGGTGCGGCGCCCGCGCCACGCACAACGCTCGCACGGTCGGCGGCGTCATGGTCGTCGAGGGCGCCCAGGTCGTCGTCGGCGACGTGACCGGCTCCACGGACGAGATCGGCTACGAGGTGCTGTGCCGGCGCCATCACCGACGCCGGATGACGGCGGCGACGGCGCGGGCGGCGGCGCTGGCACCGGACGTGCTGCCGGTGTCGTCGGGCTGAGGGCGCGGCGAGGGCGACTCAGCGCGACGCTTCGAGCAGCAACTCGCTCAGTTCGACCGGCATCGTGATCATGCAGTCGTGCCCGGTGGGCAGTTCGCGTACCCGCGACGGCGTCCCGTTGGGCTGGAGCGCCGGCACCGGGCGCCGCACTATGCCCTCCGGGGTCGCGCCCACGCAGTGGACGTGCGTGCGCGGAACCTGGCGCAAGGACGGGTTGTCCAGGCACGCCGGCTGCTGGAGGCACAGCACCGGGTGGTCGGAGAGCATGCCGCGCAACCACTCCTGGTCCGCCGGGTCGGTCACTCCGAACAGACCGAAGGGCGGCGGCAGTTCCGGCAGGGGCGGGATGCGCCACGGGGTGTCCGTGGACGCGGCGGCGTCGATCAGCCGCTGGGTCACCGGCTGCGCGTCGACCGCGGTCTCGCCGTGCTCCGGCACCATCGCGTCCAGATACACCAGGTGCGCGATCCGCTCCGGGACCTCGTTCGCCGCCGACGAGATCACCAGGCCCGCGTAGCTGTGGCCGACGAGGACGACGTCGGTCAGGTCCTCGTCCTTGATCAGCCGGACGACGTCCTCGACATGGGTGTCCAGGCCCACCTCGGGGCCGAACAGGTGCGCCTTGTCGCCGTAGCCGGTCAGCGAGGGGCGGAACACGCGGTGGCCGGCGGCCTCCAGCAGCGGGGCCGTCCGGTCCCAGCACCGGCCGTCGTGCCAGGCGCCATGGACAAGAAGATAAGTCGACACAGGGGTGCCTTCCAAGAAGGGGCGTGAGGAAAGAAGCGGTCCCCTTCCGTGCCTCGGTACGCTTCGGGAACCGCCCTTTCATCGTGGTGCACCCGCCCGACCTGGGGCAATAAGGCACATTCCGGTGACCCGGTTCCCTGGAGGTAACCATGACCGCAGCCGACGGCCCGTCGTCGATGCCGCACCGGCAGGACCCGTGCCGCACCAGCGATGTCCTCGGCATCGTCGGCGACAAGTGGTCCCTGCTCGTCGTCCGCAACCTCAGCCAGGGTCCGCGCCGCTTCACCGAACTCAAGCGCGCCACCACCGGCATCAGCCAGCGCATGCTCACCGTCACCCTGCGCGGCCTGGAACGCGACGGCATCCTCACCCGCACAGTCGTCAACGTCATGCCGCCGCACGTCAGTTACGCGCTCACGCCCATGGGCATGACCCTGCGCGAGGCCACCGCGCCGTTGCTGGAGTGGTCCCTCGGCAACCTGGACGGCATTCACGCCGCCCGCGCTGCGTACGACTCCCGGGCGGAGGCGACCCCGCCGGCGCCCTCCTAGTCCGCCCGCCCGTGCCGCCGCCGCAACCCCTCCGCCAGCGGGTTTTCGCGAAGGCGCCCGCCGTCACCCGCGCCGCGACCGTGCGGCGAACGACGCGGTCGGCCAGGGACGGGGCGTGGCTGGCCAGGGCCATCTCCGCCCGGCCCTGCCGCGTCGTCGCCACGTCGCGCGGGCCCCGGCGCGCGGTCACCGCGGTGACCACCGCCGACACCACGCCGTCCAGCGGTTCCGGCCGCGACATCCCGTCCAGGGAGAGGCCCGCCTCGCGCGTACTCGGGTAGACGGTCGTCACGCTCCCGTGCGTGCCGGCCTCCAGCCGCAGCGTGTCCGCGTAGGCGGCGAGGGCCCGCTTGGACACCCCGTACGCGGCGGCCAGCGGCAGTGGCAGGACCCGCCATCCGTGAGGCGATGAACACCACCCGGCCGCGCGCCCGTTCGAGGTGGGGGAGGGCGGCGGCCGTCACGTCCCAGGCGCCCAGCGGGTTGAGGGCGAGCTGCGCGTGGACCTCCGTGGACGGCCGCAGCTCCGCCGGCGCCGGTCCGCCCCGGCCCGCCTTGTTCACCAGTACGTCCACGCCCCCGCCGAGCAGCCGTACGGCCTCCTCGAAGCCCTTCGTCACCGACTCGGGGTCGGTCAGGTCGCAGCCCACCACCGGCACCGGTGCCGAGGCGTCGGCGTGCAGGCCCAGTCCGACGACGTGGGCGCCGAGTTCGGTGAAGCGCGCGCCCAGCGCCCGCCCGAACGTCCCCGCCGCGCCCGTCACGATCACCCGCCGCCCGGCGAGCGGCGTCGCCCTCCGCACGCCCTCCAGGTCCCGCGCCACCTGGCGCAGGTACTGGTCCACGTCGATCCGCATGTGCGGCCGCCTGTCGCCCCAACGTTCCCGCGCCGCGTGCGCTTCGGCGGTGACCGATGCCGGCATCCGGTCCCGCGACGGCCTGCTCAGCCGCCCGGTCACGTACGCGGCGAGCAGCCGGCTCTGCACCTCCACCACCGGCAGCGCCGACCCCGGCGACTGCATCAGCCCCACGAAGGACAGGGCGTCGTCGTCCAGCGGGAACGCATGCCGGTACAGCGGCAGCCGGGCCGGATCCGGCACCAGCGCGGGGTCGAGGAACGGCACGGTCGCCCGGTACCCGGTGCACCACAGCACATGGTCCACCTCGTCCTCCCGCCCGTCCGTGAAGCGCACCCGGCGGCCCTCGAAGCTGGACCGCGACGGAGGCGACGGGCGTGGCCGCCGGCCCTTACCTCTACTCGGCGGCCCTCGCCCTCGGCGGATACGCGGCCGCGCGGGCCGGCGAGGACGTCACCCAGACGGGTGGCGCGCACACGGCCATCCTGCTCGGCTTCACGCTCCTGCCCGCCCTCCTCATGGCGGCGGCCCTGGCGGTCCGGTCCCGCTACCGCCTCGACACCCGGTTCACGGCGCCCCGCTGAGAGGCGCCCGCCCGGAGCCGCCCCGCCCGGAGCCGCCCCGCCCGGAGCCGCCCCGCCCGGAGCCGCCGCGCTGGGAGGCGTCACCCCGCCTTCCGTACCAGCGCGAACCGCGCCCCCTCCGGGTCCGCCACCGTGGCGACCCGGCCGTGCTCGGTGTCCCAGGGGCCGCCGAGCACCTGGCCGCCGAGATGCAGCACCTGGTCCACCGCGTCGTCGGTGTCCGCCACCGTGAAGTACGTCGTCCAGTACGGCCCCCGGTCCCGGGGCAGAGCGTTGCCGACGCCGTGGACGCCGGTCACCGGGCGGCCGTCCAGGCGCAGCGTCACGTAGTCCAGGTCGGCGGATACGACCGGATCCTCGTCGTAACCGAACACGGTCTCGTAGAACTTGGCCACGTTCGTGGTCTCGAAGGTGGTCAGTTCGTTCCAGGCCGGTGTGCCGGGCCGGCCGGTGACGCCCGCGACGGCACCGTCGGCCGCCTGCCAGATACCGAAGACCGCACCGCTCGGGTCCGAGGCGAGCGCCAGCCGCCCCGCGTCGTCGGCGTCCAGCGGCCCCACGCCCACGGTCCCGCCGCAGGAACGCACCGACTCGGCCGTCAGATCCACGTCGTCCGAGGCGAAGTACGGCGTCCACGCCACGGGCAGCCGCCGGTCCGGGGGCAGCACCCCGATCCCGGCCACCGCGTGCCCGTCGAGCACGGCACGCACGTACGGGCCCAGCGGCCGCGGTCCGGGACGGAACTCCCAGCCGAACAGCGCGCCGTAGAACTGCTCGGTCGCGGCGAGTCCGCGGGCCATCAGGCTCACCCAGCACGGTGTGCCTGGCGTGTGCCGGGCGGACCCGTCGCGGTTCGGGCGGGCGTTCCCCCGTGCGTCGGTCATCGTCACTCTCTTCTCGGCCGCCCGTACGTCGGCCGTGTCCGCTCGCCCCTGCAAGGGGCCGTCCCGTGTCCGGCCCGGCGGATCGTTCCCGCACCGCGGCCGACACCGTATGTGCCCGATCCCGTACGCCTGGTGACCGGATGTGCCCGGCCGAGCAGAGTAGCCGGACCGGGACGAGTCGGCCACCCCGTGCGCGAGGATGGTGACCATGAACGCCATCATCTCCGCATCCGAACTCGCCGACGCGCTGCGGTCGGAGCGTCCTCCGGTCCTGCTCGACGTCCGCTGGCAGCTCAGCACGGCCGCCGCGAGCGGTCAGCCGTTCGACGGCCGGGCCGCGTACGCGTCCGGCCACATCCCCGGCGCCGTCTTCGTCGACCTGGACCGCGAGCTGGCGTCCGCGCCGGGCCCGCGGGGACGCCATCCGCTGCCGGACCTCGACGTGTTCGGCGCGGCGATGCGGCGGGCCGGTGTGTCCGCCGGGACGCCCGTGGTCGCGTACGACGGAGGCATCGGGTGGGCGGCGGCCCGCGCGTGGTGGCTGCTGCGGTGGACCGGTCACCCGGACGTACGGGTCCTGGACGGCGGACTGTCCGCCTGGGACGGCCCGTTGGAAACGGAGACGGAGACGGAGGCGTCGGTGCCGGCCGAGGGCGACTTCGTGCCGAAGCCGGCGGAGGGCGCTGTGCTGGACGCGGACGGCGCGGCGGCGCTGGCGCGGTCGGGGGTGCTGCTGGACGCCCGTGCGGGGGAGCGGTACCGGGGCGAGGTGGAGCCGATCGACCCCGTCGGCGGCCACATCCCGGGCGCGTTGTCCGCCCCTACCTCCGACAACGTGGACGCGGACGGCCGCTTCCGGCCCGCCGCCGAACTGCGCGCCCGCTTCGGCGAGCTGGGTGCGACGCGGGACGTTCCGGTGGGGGTGTACTGCGGCTCGGGCGTGTCGGCGGCGCACGAGGTACTGGCGCTGGAGGTCGCCGGTATCCCGGCGGCTCTCTACGTCGGCTCCTGGTCCGAGTGGACCTCCGACCCGGCGCGACCGGTCGCGGTGGGCCCGGATCCCCAGTAGCGAACCCGAACGTTCCGCCCCGGGGCTCAGCCCCGGGCCCCGCTTCTCAGGCGCCGGAGGGGCTGGGGTGCGGGGCAGCGCCCCTGAACTCCGCTCCTCGGGCGCCGGAAGGGCTTGAAGAGCCGGGGCGCTCCGCCTCCCCGCCCCGCTCCTCAAACGCCGGAGGGGCTCGTTCCAGCCCGTCCGGCGTTTGAGGACGAGGCCCGTCAGGGCCGACAAGGGGGCGGCCTGCCTGCGGGGAGGTGGAGGGGGCACCCCCGTCAGGGGCAAGGGTTACGGGCCGGCAAGCGGGCCTACTCCTGCTTCTTGCGCCGCGTCCCGAACACGATCTCGTCCCAGCTCGGGACCGCCGCGCGGCGGCCCGGGCGGACGCCGTCCGCCTCGGCCTGGCGGTCGGTCGAGCCGACGAGACGGTCCCGGTGGCCGCCCACCGAACGGGGCATCAGCACATCCGCGTACGCGGCACCCGCGGACGCGGCCGGCGCCGGCGGCTCCTCCGCTTCGGGCTCGGACTCCGGCTCCTCGGCGGCCGGTTCGGTGCGCTCGGGCACCACCAGGTCGCCGCGGAAGCTCGGCACGGCCTCCAGCAGACTGGTCAGCGAGTCGCGCTCGCCGGAGGCGGTGGCCGCCGTGGACTCCTCGGCCGGCTCGGACGCCTGCGCCGGCAGACTGGGCCGCTCGCGGTCGGCCGGACGGTCCAGCGGGCGGTCCCGCGGCAGCCGGGCGATGCGCGGCACGAACGGGAAGCTGGGCTCGGGCGCGGCGAGGTCGTCGGACTCGCCGATCAGCGAGCGTGCCTCGTCGTCGACGGCCTGGACGAGCCGTCGGGGCGGGTCGTACGTCCAGCTCGCCGAGTGCGGCTCGCCCGCGACCCGGTAGACCAGCAGGACCTCCCAGGTGCCGTCGTCGCGGCGCCAGGAGTCCCACTGCACGGTGTCCTTGTCGGCGCCGCGCAGCAGCAGCCGCTCCTGCACGGCTTCGCCCAGCGGGGGGCCGGAGTTCTCACCGGGGCGGCGGACCGGCGTCTTGCGGGCGCGCTCCGCCATGAAGGCGCGCTCGGCGAGGACGGGGCCCTCGAAGCGCCGTACGCGGTCCACGGGGATGCCGGCCATCTGCGCGACCTCTTCCGCGGTCGCGCCCGCCCTTATACGGGCCTGGATGTCGCGGGGGCGGAGGTGGCTCTCCACCTCGATCTCGATCTGGCCGAGGCGGGGACGGTCGCCGCGCACGGCGGCGCGGAGCCGTTCGTCGATCGGAAGCGTGTACTCCGTGCTGTCCGCAGCCTTCAGCACCAGCCGTGTGCCGTCATTCGAGACGGCCACGACACGCAGTTCGGGCATGGGGACCTCCCGGGTGGTGCCTGCCGACGTCACGTGCGTCGCTGCTTCCGCTAGTCGAGTGTGGCCTGCCCGGGTGCAGCCTGCCACAACCTTGCCGAGTTGCCCGGCGTGTCGGGCGCGGGCCCTGGATCGCCGTTATGGCACGGTTACCTATTCGCAACGCTAAGTGACCAAATGCGTCACCCTGTGCAACTAGCCCCCTCCCGGCGGTCCTCCGAGGACCCGGGCACCCTGACGGGAGTCCGGACCCAGGGCTCGCAACAGTACTCCATTTGGGCCACGTGCGTGGATTGGCACGCCGTGCGAGTTCACGCAAGAGGTGGGACTTGGCCGCCGTTGCCCCACTCATCCACCCCTGGACGTGGGGGACTTGTGGGGAACTTCACGCAATCGCCAGAAACGCAGGCAATGTCCGCGGGACCGGGGCGTGTGCCCGGTTCGTACCGCGTGCCCCGGACTACGCGCCCAGGACCCGCCGCAAGTAGTCGTTACGGAACCGCCGTTCCGGGTCCAGCCGGTCCCGCAGCGCGACGAACTCGCCGAAACGCGGATACACCCGTGAGAGGTACTCGGCGTCACGCGTGTGGATCTTCCCCCAATGGGGTCGTCCCTCGTGCGCGGTGAAGATGCGCTCGGCGGCGGTGAAGTACCGCTGGTACGGCGTCCCCTTGAACATGTGGACCGCCACGTAGGCGGTCTCCCGGCCGGACGCCGTGGACAGGGTGATGTCGTCGGCCGGCGCGGTGCGCACCTCGACCGGGAAGCTCACCCGCAGCGGGGACCGGTCCACCATCGCCCTCAGTTCCCGCAGTGTGTCCACGAGCGCCTCGCGCGGCACCGCGTACTCCATCTCCACGAAGCGCACTCGGCGCGGGGACGTGAACACCTTGTAGGGGATGTCGGTGTACGTCCGCGCGGACAGCGCCCGGCTGGAGACCTGCGCGACGGCCGGGATCGTCACCGGTGCGGCGCGGCCCACCCAGTTGACGACCTGGAACACCCCGTTGGAGAGGAACTCGTCCTCGAACCACCCGCGCAGCGGCGGCACGGGACGCTCGGGGCCCGCACTGCGGTTGTTGCGCTTGGTGTTGGTGTTGCCGGTGTGCGGGAACCAGTAGAACTCGAAGTGCTCGTTCTCGGCGTGCAGCGCGTCGAACTCGGCGCACACCCGGTCGAACGTCATGGGCTCCTCGCGCGCGGTGAGGAGGAAGAGCGGCTCCACCGCGAAGGTGAGGGCGGTGACGACGCCGAGGGCACCGAGGCCGATCCGGGCAGCCGCGAAGACGTCCGGGTTCTCCCTCTCGGAGCAGGTGAGCACCGAGCCGTCGGCGGTGACCAGTTCGAGGCCCTTGATCTGGGCGGCGATGGAGGCGGACTCACGGCCGGTGCCGTGGGTGCCGGTGCTGGTGGCGCCGGAGACCGTCTGCTCCATGATGTCGCCCATGTTGGTCAGTGACAGACCCTCGCGCGCGAGGGCGGCGTTGAGCCGCTTCAGCGGGGTCCCCGCCTCGACGGTGACGGTGCCCGCCTCGCGGTCGATCCTCCGGATCCCTGTCAGCAGCTGAGGGCGTACCAGCAGGCCCTCGGTCGCGGCTATGGAGGAGAAGGAGTGACCGGTTCCCACCGCCTTCACCGGCAGACCGTCCTCGGCGGCCCGGCGCACGGCGTCGGCCAGCTCCTCGACCGAGGCCGGCGTGACCTCCCGGGCCGGCCGGACGGAGACGGTGCCTCCCCAGTTACGCCACGTGCCGTTCCTCGCGCTCGTCGTGCTGACCAACGAAGCCTCCCCGACCCGGCGCCGGCCGCTTGAGCCGGCGGTACCCGAGGAAACCGACCGCGACCGCGACGGCCCCGGCGGCCGCCGGAACCCCGTACCCGGCGCGCGCCCCGGCCGCGTCGATCACCCAGCCGCCGGCGGAGGAGCCGAGGGCGATGCCGACCGCGAGCCCGGTGCTCACCCAGGTCATCCCCTCGGTGAGCTGCGCGCGAGGTACGTGCTCTTCGATGAGGGACATGGTCGTGATCATCGTGGGAGCGATGGACAGACCCGCAACGAACAGCGCCACGGCCAGAAACGGCAAGTTCCCGACCAGTAGGAGTGGGATCATACTCACGGCCATGGCGCAAACGCCGAGCAGCCACCGGCGTTCCGGCGCCCCCGCGAAGTGCAGCAGCCCGAACACCAGGCCCGCCACGCACGAACCCAGGGCGTACACCGCGAGCACCACGCTGGCCGCGGCCTTGTGTCCCTCCTCCTCGGCGAAGGCGACCGTCACCACGTCCACCGCGCCGAAGATCGTGCCCGTCGCCACGAACGTCGCCACCAGCACCTGCAGACCGCGCGAACGCAGCGCCGTGCCGCCGCCCTTCCGCTCACGGGGGTGCGGCTCCGGCTCGGTCGCGCGCTGCGCGGTCAGCCAGAAGACGCCGAACGCCAGGAAGCAGGCCGCCAGCAGCGGCCCGGCCTCCGGGAACCAGGCCGTGGACAGCCCGATGGAGACGATCGGGCCGACGACGAAGCACACCTCGTCGATCACCGACTCGAACGAGTAGGCGGTGTGCAGGCTCGGGGTGCCGCGGTACAGCGCCGCCCAGCGGGCCCGGACCATCGCGCCGACGCTCGGCACGCAGCCGATGCCCACGCACGCGGCGAACAGCACCCACTCCGGCCAGGAGAAGTGCACCGCGAGCAGCAGCACCGCCGCCGCGGACAGCGACAGCAGCGTGGCCGGACGCAGTACCCGGCGCTGCCCGTACTGGTCCACCAGCCGCGAGACCTGAGGGCCCACCAGCGCGGCGGACAGCGCGATGGTCGCCGAGAGGGCCCCTGCCAGCCCGTACCGGCCGGTCACCTGGGAGATCATCGTGACGACGCCGATACCCATCATGGACAGCGGCATCCGGCCGAGGAACCCCGCGGCGGAGAAGGCCTTGCTGCCGGGGGCGGCGAACAGGGCGAGATAGGGGCTGGGCACGGAGTTCTCCGGAAGATCAGTAAGGCGCCATCGCCGTCGATACAGATTACCGGCGGCGTCACCCGCTTGCGCCGGTGAGGTACGGCACCTCCCCGCGACACCCCCGGCCCCTGTCCCCGCTGTCGGTGCCGGGTGGGAGGATCGAGACATGTCTGACGTGCTCGATGCCAGTCCCTACGACGCCCTGCTCCTGCTCTCCTTCGGCGGCCCGGAAGGCCCGGACGACGTCGTCCCGTTCCTGGAGAACGTGACGCGCGGGCGGGGCATCCCCAAGGAACGCCTCAAGGAAGTCGGGCAGCACTACTTCCAGTTCGGCGGGGTCAGCCCCATCAACGACCAGAACCGCGCCCTTCTGGACGCCCTGCGCGAGGACTTCGCCGAGCACGGCCTGGACCTGCCGGTCTACTGGGGCAACCGCAACTGGGCGCCCTACCTCACCGACACGCTCCGGGACATGGTCCGCGACGGCCGGCGCCGCATCCTGGTCCTCGCCACCAGCGCCTACGCCTCCTACTCCGGCTGCCGCCAGTACCGCGAGAACCTCGCCGACGCGCTCGCCACGCTGGAGAAGGAAGGGCTGGAGCTGCCGAAGGTCGACAAGCTGCGGCACTACTTCAACCACCCCGGCTTCGTCGAGCCCATGGTCGACGGGGTGATCCGGTCGCTCGACGGCCTCCCCGAGGACGTCCGGGACGGCGCGCACATCGCCTTCTGCACCCACTCCATCCCCACCGCCGCCGCGGACACCTCCGGCCCCGTCGAGGCGCACGGCGACGGCGGTGCGTACGTCGCTCAGCACCTGGACGTGGCCCGGCTGATCGCCGACGCCGTCCGCGAGCGCACCGGCGTCGACCACCCCTGGCAGCTCGTCTACCAGTCCCGCTCCGGCGCCCCGCACATCCCGTGGCTGGAGCCCGACATCTGCGACCACCTCGAGGAGCGGAAGGCCGCCGGCGTCCCCGCGGTCGTCATGGCCCCCATCGGCTTCGTCTCGGACCACATGGAGGTCCTGTACGACCTCGACACCGAGGCCACCGCCAAGGCGGAGGAGCTGGGCCTGCCGGTGCGCCGCTCCGCGACCGTCGGCGACGACCCGCGGTTCGCCGCCGCCGTCCGTGAGCTGGTGGTGGAGCGTGCCGCGGCCGAGAGCGGGCGGGACGTCACCCGGTGCGCCCTCGGCGCGCTCGGCCCCAGCCACGACCTGTGCCCGGTGGGCTGCTGCCCGGCCCGCGCCCCGCGTCCCGCCGCCGCGGGCGCCGACAGCCCCTACTCCTGAGGAGCCCGTGACCGACCCCCTGCACGCGGAACTGCTGGAACTGGCCCGGGAGGCCGCCCGGCGCGCGGGTGAGCTGCTGCGCGACGGCCGTCCGGCCGACCTCGCGGTCGCCGCCACCAAGTCCAGCTCCGTCGACGTCGTCACCGAGATGGATCTCGCGGCGGAGAAGCTGATCACCGGGCTGATCGCCGAGCGCCGCCCGGAGGACGGCGTCCTCGGCGAGGAGGGTGCCTCCACGGCCGGCAGCAGCGGCGTCCGCTGGGTCGTCGACCCCCTCGACGGCACGGTGAACTACCTGTACGGCCTGCCCACCTGGGCCGTCTCCGTGGCGGCCGAGCAGGACGGCGTCGCCGTGGCCGGCGCGGTGTTCGCGCCGATGCGCGGCGAGGAGTACCACGCGGTGCTGGGCGGCGGGGCGTGGGCCACGGGCGCGTGGGAGGGCGAGCGGCGCCTGGCCTGCCGGCCGTCGCCGCCGCTGGACCAGGCGCTGGTCTCCACCGGCTTCAACTACGTCGCCGACGTCCGCGAACAGCAGGCCGAGGTCGCCCGCCGGCTGATCCCGCTGGTGCGGGACATCCGCCGCGGCGGCTCGGCGGCGATCGACCTGTGCGACGTGGCGGCGGGCCGCCTGGACGGCTACTACGAACGCGGCCTCCACCCGTGGGACGTGGCGGCGGGCGCCCTGATAGCCCGCGAGTCCGGCGCCCTGACGACCGGCCGCCGCCCGGACAGCCGGCCGTCGGCCGACCTGACGGTCGCCGCCTCCCCGGGCGTGCTGAAGCCGCTCCTGGGCCTGCTGGAGGAGTTCGGGGCGTAGGAGGCGGCTGACGCCGCCGACCACCGTGAACGTGTTCACGCTCTCGGCGATCGCCCGCCCGACGACCGACTCCCGACGGGGCCGGACCGCGTTCGCGGAGAAGTCGGTCGGCCCCGGCCGACGCGGCAGCGGCCGGCGGGCCGGGCGGCGGCGGACGGTGAGTGCTGGCCGGTGGTTGTCGGTGGGGCCGATGCGGCTGACGGCGGTTGCCCGCGGGGGCCGATTCCCGGCTCGGTCGGATCGTGTCCGGGGTGAAGTCGGTTGGCCGTGGCCGACGAGGCAGCGGCCCGCCGGGCCGGGTGGCGTCGGTGGGATCCATGCCGCCGACCGGGCGCCCGTGGGGCGGTTCGTGCGTCGACGGCGCCCGTATGACGGCTCGCCGAGCCGGGCAGAGGCGGAGGCGGCGACCTTCGGTGGGACCGAGCCCGTGGGCGGACGGCGGGCGTCGGGTGTCCGTCGGTCGTACGCCCAAGGCGTGTCCCCCTCCTCCGCCCGGTGACGGGTGGCTCGCCCGGCGGACTGGCGTGCGGGCGGGGCGCCGTCAGCCCCTAGCGCCACGGCTGTCGTGGGCGTGTCCGTGAGGATCGACGGCGGGCCCCGGTGGAGTGATCCACCGGGGCCCGCCGGGCGCTTCCGTGCTGCGTCGGTCAGACGCTGTGGGCGCCGACTTCCACGCCGTGTTCGGCCGCGAGGCGGCGCAGGTCGTCGAGTTCGCCCTGCTCCACTTCGACGAGGAAGTCGTCGCCCTCGTCGCGGGCCCGCGACAGGTCGGACTCGGTCGCCTTTATACGCTGCAGAAGTCCTGCGGTGAATGCGTCCATGCTGCGCCCCCTCGTCCTGGGTCGGTGGGTCGGTGGCACGGGGGTGTGCCGTGGGAAGGGACGATCACGTCCGTGGCGGATGCCCGGCGCCGCTCGGCCGGGCGGCGACGGTACCGGACATCCACGCCCGCTCTGCGGAAGCGGACTGTGTGCACCGCATGGTGGTGCGGTACAAGCAGAGCGTGATCGCGGGATGTAAACCCGTCCTCCCCAAGCTCCCTCCCGCGGAAACCTGACCTCGCGAGAAATTCTCGTATTCCCGCCCCGTTCGTCCGCACGTTCCCCGGTCGCGGGGCCGCCGGTCACCCCTGCTCCGGTCGCCTTACAGCCGACTTACGGCCGAAAAGGGCAGGATGGAGGCAACAACACCCACCCGTACCCCTGCCCGCGTGCGCGCCCTCGCGGCCCGCCGGGCGGGTCATGAGGAAGGACAAGCGACGTGCGCGTACTCGTCGTCGAGGACGAGCAGCTGCTCGCGGATGCGGTGGCCACCGGACTGCGCCGGGAGGCCATGGCGGTCGACGTCGTGTACGACGGTGCGGCCGCCCTGGAGCGCATCGGTGTCAACGACTACGACGTGGTCGTCCTCGACCGCGACCTCCCCCTCGTCCACGGCGACGACGTCTGCCGCAAGATCGTCGAGCTCGGCATGCCCACGCGCGTGCTGATGCTCACGGCGTCCGGCGACGTCAGCGACCGCGTCGAGGGGCTCGAGATCGGCGCCGACGACTACCTGCCCAAGCCGTTCGCCTTCAGCGAGCTCATCGCCCGCGTGCGGGCGCTCGGCCGACGGACCAGCGTGCCCCTGCCGCCCGTCCTGGAGCGGGCCGGGATCAAGCTGGACCCCAACCGCCGCGAGGTCTTCCGCGACGGCAAGGAGGTCCAGCTCGCGCCGAAGGAGTTCGCCGTGCTGGAGGTCCTCATGCGCAGCGAGGGCGCCGTGGTCTCCGCGGAGCAGCTGCTGGAGAAGGCCTGGGACGAGAACACCGACCCGTTCACCAACGTGGTCCGTGTGACCGTCATGACGCTGCGCCGCAAGCTGGGCGAGCCGCCGGTCATCGTGACCGTGCCCGGCTCCGGATACCGGATCTGATCACCGACCATGGCTGCCACTCCCGCGCCCCCCACCGCGCCCCCCAAGCCCACCTGGGACCCCCGGTCGCCCACGCCGATGCCGTGGCTGCGGCCCACCATCCGCATACGGCTCACGCTGCTGTACGGCGGCATGTTCCTGATCGCCGGCATCCTACTGCTGTCGATCATCTACCTGCTCGCCGCGCAGGCCCTGCGCACCGGCAGCCAGCCGCTGTTCAAGATCGTCGACTTCGACGGACTGAAGGTCTCCAGCAACGATTGTCCGGGCATCGCCGACGGCAACCTCTCCCTGACCGAGTTCAACAACGCGATCAGCGAGTGCATCGACGACCAGCGCCAGGTCGCCCTGGACAACCTGCTCAGCCGATCCCTGCTGGCCCTGCTCGGCCTCGCCGTCATCGCGTTCGCCTTCGGCTACGCCATGGCCGGGCGCGTGCTGTCGCCGCTGGGCCGCATCACCCGCACCGCCCGCGCGGTGGCGGGCTCCGACCTGTCCCGCCGGATCGAGCTGGACGGTCCGGACGACGAGCTGAAGGAGCTGGCCGACACCTTCGACGACATGCTGGAGCGGCTCCAGCGCGCGTTCACCGCCCAGCAGCGCTTCGTGGGGAACGCCTCGCACGAGCTGCGCACCCCGCTGGCGATCAACCGCACGCTGCTCGAGGTGCACCTCTCCGACCCGAACGCGCCGGTGGAGCTCCAGCAGCTCGGCAAGACCCTGCTGGCCACCAACGAGCGCAGCGAGCAGCTCGTGGAGGGCCTGCTGCTGCTCGCCCGCAGCGACAACCAGATCGTGGAGCGGGGGCCCGTCGACCTCGCGGAGGTGGCGGGCCAGGCCATCGACCAGGTCGCCTCCGAGGCGGAGTCGCGGCACGTCACGATCCGCGGCACCCGCCGCCCCGCCGTGGTCAAGGGCAACGGCGTGCTGCTGGAGCGGATCGCCCTGAACCTGGTGCAGAACGCCGTGCGGTACAACGTCCCGGAGGACGGCTGGGTGGAGGTCACCACGGACGTCCAGCACGGCCAGGCGGTCCTCGTGGTGTCCAACACCGGCCCGGTCGTCCCCGCGTACGAGGTCGAGAACCTCTTCGAGCCGTTCCGCAGGCTGCGCACCGAGCGGACGGGCAGCGACAAGGGCGTGGGACTGGGGCTGTCGATCGTGCGGTCGGTCGCCCGGGCGCACGGCGGGCACATCTACGCGCAGCCGAGGGAGGGCGGAGGACTCGTGATGCGTGTCACCCTTCCGATCTGACATGATGCCCCGCCCTCGATCCGTGTTCGCTCTGGGCGGAATTTCTGAGCACCCCCGCAATCGAATTCATGTGTGATCGATCACAGGGGTGCCGATCCGGCCATCTACTCTCCGTGATCATGAACCCCGTCGGAAGGCCGGAAAAGTCCCGGTTTTCAGGGGTCCCGTTCACGGGAAGTACACGGTGAGGTGCCTTTGTAGTGCGGCATCGGGACCGTGTACGGTCCCCATCGCCATCCCAGCCGATCACTCGTGAGGAGTCCGGTTGGGTGTCGATTGAGTAACAGACCTTGATGTGAGGCAAAATCTCCGCCTCAGGTCGGGCACAAGTCCGGCCTCTCACGCGTTACGTGCGCTGGAGACACCGCATACACCCAGAGGGGGAGAGTGACATGGCTACCGACTACGACACTCCACGCAAGACCGACGACGACGTCGACTCGGACAGCTTGGAAGAGCTGAAGGCCCGGCGGAACGACAAGTCGGCCTCGGCCGTGGACGTCGACGAGTTCGAGGCCGCCGAGGGCCTCGAACTGCCCGGTGCGGACCTCTCGAACGAGGAGCTGGCCGTCCGGGTCCTGCCCAAGCAGCAGGACGAGTTCACCTGCATGAGCTGCTTCCTGGTGCACCACCGCAGCCAGCTGGCCCGTGAGAAGAACGGCCAGCCGATCTGCCGCGACTGCGACTGAGGCGGGGTCGGCCGTGACTGGCTCGACCCCACCGCGGAAGCGCCGCTTCTTCTCGAAGGGAGCGGACCAAGGGTCCACCGAGGACCCACAGCACGACACGCGTGAACCCGAGCGAGGCTGGACCCGAGACGGGGCGGCCTCGCTCGAAGCGCCGGACGGCCGGGGTGACCTCCCGGTGCCCGTGGAGGTCACCGCGCCCATGGCGCGCAGGCGCACCGCCGTCGTCCGGGGGAAGGCCCTGGAGGGCGTCCGCAAGGGCGGCGCACGCGCCCGCGCGGGTCTGGCGCACCTCGCCGACCGGATCATCGACATCGCCCCGCGTGTGCCCGTACGGGACCTCACGACCCTGCGGGAGCAGTTCCCCGGGCTCGGTCCCGAGGAGATCGCCGACAGGCTCGTGGCGGGCGCCGCGAAGGCCACCGCGACGGTCGGGGCCGGCGTCGGAGCGGCCGCCATGATGCCCGTACCGCCCGCGATGCCGACGGAGCTGGCCGCCGAGGTCACCGGCGTCGCCGCGATCGAACTCAAACTGATCGCCGAACTGCACGAGGTCTACGGCGTACGTCCCGCGGGCACCCTCGCCCAGCGCAGCACCGTCTACCTCAACTCCTGGTCCCAGGAGCGCGGCATCGAGGCGACCAAGCCCTCCACCGTGAGCGCCGCGATGAACAGCCGCATGAAGCGCGAACTGCGCCAGCGGATCGTGAAGCGCACGGTGCGCAACCTGCCGAACCTGATGCCGTTCCTCGTGGGAGCGGCCGTGGGCGCCGTGATGAACCGGCGCGACACCAGAAAGCTCGCCGCCCGCATCCGGGACGACCTGCGCAAGGTCCAGGTCCCCTGGGACGAGCTGCCCGCGCTCCCGGCGCTGGAGCGCCCCGCCGACGCCCTCCCCGAGCACGCGCTGGAGCTCGACACGGGCGCCGGCCGCCACCGGAAGGACGACGACCCCGGGTGACCCGCCCGGCGGCCTGCTGACGGGCCCCTACGACGCGTCCGCCCCGTCCCTCGCCGCCCGGAGCGCCTGCGCCAGCCGCTCGGGCTCACGGGTGGACAGGAAGACGTACGGAGTGGGGTCCTGCGGGTCCGTGACGGCCACCCGCAGCGCACCGGGGATGTACGCGCGCAGCAGCATGAACGCGCGCGGGTCGGCCTTCGGGCCGCGCCAGGCGCGCGCCTCCTCGGCGTCCAGCACTTCCGCGTCACCCAGCGCGGACGCCGGGATCTTCGCCTCGCCCGCGATCAGATGACCGTTCACGACCCGGATCCGCACCGAGCCGTACGCGCTCACCACGACCGCCGCCGCGGCGGTCCCGCCGGCCAGCCCGGCCAGCATCGGCAGGGTGCCGAACGGCAGCATGATCAGCGCGAAGGAGGCCCCGGCCAGGAGGCACAGGATCCACCAGGAGCGCGGAGCGGTGAGGCGTTCTTCGTACGGGGCCGCGGAAAGCTGCATGAAGCCAAGCTTGGCACGCTTCCCGCGGGGGTCCCGCGCCAGGGCGGACGCATGCTCAGCCGCCTCGCGGCGGGCGGGTAAGGTCTGCGGCTGTGAGTGGTAATTCCGCAGCTCTTCAGCCCCCCGCCGACGCCGTGCCGCCCGTGCGCCACCCCGACGCCCCCGCACCGGGCGAGCTCCTGGGCGCCCACTACGGACAGTGCTTCGGCTGCGGCGACGAACAGCCCCACGGGCTGCACCTCCAGGCGCGCGCAGGCGAAGGTGTGTCGATCACCGCCGAGTTCACCGTGCAGTCCGCGCATCAGGGCGCCCCCGGACTCGCCCACGGCGGCGTGCTGGCCACCGCCCTCGACGAGACGCTCGGCTCGCTGAACTGGCTGCTCCGCACCATCGCGGTCACCGGACGGCTGGAGACCGACTTCGTCCGGCCCGTGCCCGTCGGCACCGTGCTGCACCTCAAGGCCGAGGTGACCGCCGTGGCGGGACGGAAGATCTACTGCACCGCCACCGGACACATCGGCGGCCCCGACGGACCGGTCGCCGTCCGCGCGGACGCTCTCTTCATCGAGGTCAAGGTGGACCACTTCATCGACCACGGCCGCCAGGAGGAGATCCAGGCCGCCATGGAGGACCCCGACCAGGTCCGCCGGGCCCGCGCCTTCGAGGTGAACCCGTGAGCGCCGGCCGCGAAGCGCTCGAGGTGCTCATCCGGCGCGTCGACCCGGACGTACCGCTTCCGGCGTACGAGCACCCCGGCGACGCCGGGGCCGACCTGCGCACCACCGAGGCCTGCGAGCTGGCCCCGGGGGAGCGGGCCGTGCTGCCCACCGGGGTGTCTGTCGCGCTCCCGGAGGGGTACGCGGCCTTCGTGCACCCGCGATCCGGCCTTGCCGCCCGCTGCGGCGTCGCCCTGGTGAATGCCCCGGGGACGATTGATGCCGGGTACCGTGGGGAGATCAAGGTGATCGTGGTGAATCTCGACCCGCGCGAGTCCGTGCGGTTCGAGCGCTTCGACCGGATTGCCCAACTGGTCGTCCAGCAGGTCGAGAGGGTGCGCTTCGTGTCGGTCGCGCAGCTGCCCGAATCGGCCCGGGCCGAGGGGGGCTTCGGATCCACCGGCGGCCACGCCGCGGTGGAAGGCAAGAGCGGCACAAGCGTTCAGGCCGCCAAGGGCGGTGCAGCGGGTGGGAATCGATACGCTTCGGTCGTATCCGACCGGGAAGGACAGTGACGTGTTCGGACGTCGCAAGAAGAAGGATGCCGCCGACGGTGCGGCCGGCGAGGCCGAGCAGGTCGTCGACGGTGTCGACGCGGAGGCGGACGAGGAGGGCGGGCGCGTGAGGCTCGAGCCCGCGCCCCGGCCCGACGGGCCCTGGGACAGCTCCGAGGTTCGCGAGCCCGGCGAGGGCCGGGTCGATCTGGGCGGTCTGTTCGTGCCCGGTGTGGACGGCATGGAACTGCGCGTGGAGGTCGCGGGTGACGCGATCGTCGCGGCCACCGTCGTGCTGCAGGACAGCGCCGTCCAGCTTCAGGCCTTCGCCGCGCCCAAGCGTGAGGGCATCTGGGGCGAGGTGCGCGAGGAGATCGCGTCCGGCATCACCCAGCAGGGCGGCATCATCGACGAGGTCGAGGGTCCGCTGGGCTGGGAGCTGCGCGCCCAGGTGCCGGTGCAGCTGCCGGACGGCACCGGCGGCTTCCAGGTCGTGCGGTTCGTCGGTGTGGACGGCCCCCGCTGGTTCCTGCGCGGAGTGATCTCCGGTCAGGGCGCGGTGCAGCCGCAGGCGGCGGGTCTGCTGGAGCAGATCTTCCGGGACACGGTCGTGGTGCGCGGGGACGGGCCCATGGCCCCGCGCGATCCGATCGTCCTGAAGCTGCCGAACGACGCGCAGATGGTGCCGGAGAACGTGCAGCAGGAGGAAGGGTCGCGGTTCGCGGGCGGGATGAGCCGGCTGCAGCGGGGGCCTGAGATCACGGAAGTGCGCTAGCGCGGTCCGTCTGTCGTGGCCCGCGGGGCCGGTCGTTCGCGGCCGGTCGCCGCGGGTCGCTGTCGTTACCGAGGCTCCGCCCCGGACCCCGTTCCTCGAACGCCGGAAGGGCTGTATCCAGCCCGTCCGGCGCTGGTGGCACCGACATGTTCGTCGCCTGGGAGACCCTCAGCCACCGGGACGACCCCGCCTGACCCTGTTGATCTGCCGGGCGCCGGACGGCGATACTGGCGCCCGGTTCACGGGGGAGGGCAGCCATGGGGCAGACGATCACCGACGCCATGGTGCGCGTCGAGGACGTGCACAAGTCGTACGGTGGCGGCGCCGCCGCCGTGCACGCCTTGCGGGGCGTCTCCTTCGAGGTCCCGCGCGGCGAGCTCGTCGCCCTCAAGGGGCGCTCGGGATCCGGCAAGACCACCCTGCTCAACATCGTCGGCGGCCTGGACACCCCCGACCGGGGACGGGTCGACGTCGACGGTCGCGACCTCGCCGGCCTCGACGAGGAGGGCCTGCTCGCCCTGCGCCGCGACCGCGTCGGCTTCGTCTTCCAGTCCTTCGGCCTCATCCCCATCCTCAGCGCAGCCGAGAACGTCGGCGTCCCGCTGCGGCTGCGCGGCGCGGACCCCCGCGAACGCGAGGAGCGCGTCGAGCTGCTGCTGTCCCTCGTCGGACTCGCCGACCACGCCGCCCAGCGGCCCGGCGAGCTGTCCGGCGGCCAGCAGCAGCGGGTCGCCGTCGCCCGTGCCCTCGCCAACAACCCCTCCCTGCTCATCGCCGACGAGCCCACCGGCCAGCTCGACGCCGAGACCGGGCACGCCGTGATGGAGCTGCTGCGCGCGGTCGTCCGCAGCGAGAACGTCACCGCGCTAGTCGCCACCCACGACACCACCCTGCTCGACCTGGCCGACCGGGTCCTCGAACTGAGCGACGGGCAGATCGTCGGGCACTGACCGGCCGGCCCCGGCGTGCGCGTCAGGGTTGCGTCAAGGTCGGACCCCGCGCCCCCATCGGCCGTCCGGCCGCCGTGCAGGGCGGCCTAAGGTCGACTGCGCCAGGAGCACGACCGGGAAGACAATGGGGCCATGGGACGCGGCAAGCTTCGGATCCACCTCGGTGCCGCGCCGGGGGTGGGCAAGACCTACGCGATGCTCGCCGAGGCGCACCGCCGCGTCGAACGGGACACCGACTGCGTCGTCGCCTTCGCCGAGACGCACGGCAGGCCCCGCACCGAGGCCCTGCTGACCGGCCTGGAGCAGGTCCCGCACCGGCGGCTGGAGCACGGCGGCGTGACCGTGGCCGAGACGGACCTCGACGCCGTCCTCGCCCGCCGCCCCAGCGTCGTCGCCCTGGTCGGCGAGTTCGCCCACGCCAACGCGCCCGGCTCCCGCAACGCCGAACGCCGGCAGGACGTGGAGGAGCGTGTCCGGGCGACCTCCGGCATGGAGTCCGCCACACTGCTGGAACGCGCCGGGGACGTCGAGCCGTGGACCTGTGCGGGCCGGGCGAGCCCGGGCCGCCCCGTCGAACGGCCCGAGGACGCCGATGTCCAGGTGCCCGTCGGCGACCACATGGCGCCGGCGCTGACCGGCCGGGTGCCGCCCGCCGAGGACCGCAGGGTCCTGGCCGCCTTCGCCGCGCAGGCCGCTGTCGTCCTGGACCGCCGGCGGCTGCGCGCACAGACCGACCGCGCCCTCGCTCTCGCCGAGGGCAACCGCATCCGCACCGCGCTCCTCGCCGCCGTCAGCCACGACCTGCGCACCCCGCCGGCCGGGATCAAGGCGGCCGTCTCCTCCCTGCGCTCCGAGGACGTCGAATGGTCCCACGAGGACCGCGCTGAGCTGCTGGAGGGCATCGAGGACGGCGCGGACCGCCTGGACCATCTGGTGGGCAACCTGCTCGACATGTCCCGCCTGCACACCGGTACGGTCACCCCGCTGATGCGCGGCACCGACCTGGACGAGGTGGTGCCGCGCGCCCTCGGCGGGGTGCTCGAACACACTGTCGTCCTGGACGTCCCCGAAACCCTGCCCGTGGTCGATGCCGACCCCGGACCGCTGGAGCGGGCGATGGCCAACGTGATCGAGAACGCGGTGAAGTACAGCCCGCCGGGGGAGAGGGTGCCGGTCGCCGCCAGCGCCTTCGCCGACGGGGTCGAGGTGCGGGTCGTCGACCGCGGCCCCGGCCTGTCCGACGAGGCCAAGGGGCGCATTTTCGCGCCGTTCCAGCGGCACGGGGACGCGCCGCGCGGCTCCGGCGTCGGCCTGGGCCTGGCCGTCGCCCGCGGCGTCACCGAGGCCATGGGCGGCACCCTGAACGCCGACGACACCCCCGGGGGCGGCCTCACCATGACCCTCACCCTGCGCGCGGCGGACGCCCGGCCGGAGGACGGCCCGGACGACAGCGGGCGCGGCCTCGTGACCGCCCAGGACGAAAGGCGAACCTCATGACCCGCGTGCTGGTGGTCGACGACGACCCGGCCATCGTGCGGGCCCTGGTGATCAACCTCAGGGCCCGGCAGTACGAGGTGGACTCCGCCGACGACGGGGCGGGCGCCCTGCGCGCGGCCGCCGCCCGCCACCCGGACGTGGTGGTCCTCGACCTGGGCCTGCCCGACACGGACGGCGTCGACGTCATCCGGCGGCTGCGCGAGTGGAGCCGGGTGCCGATCCTGGTGCTGTCCGCGCGGCACGCCTCGGGCGAGAAGGTCCAGGCGCTGGACGCGGGCGCCGACGACTACGTCACCAAGCCCTTCGGCATGGACGAACTGCTCGCCCGGCTGCGGGCCGCCGTACGGCGCGCGGAGCCCGCCGACGGGGGAGACGTGGTCGTGGAGACCGAGGCGTTCACCGTCGACCTCGTCGCGAAGAAGGTCCACCGCGACGGACGTGACGTACGGCTCACGCCCACCGAGTGGCATCTGCTGGAGGCGCTGGTGCGCGCCGGAGGCCGGCTGGTGGGGCAGAGGCAGCTGCTGCGGGAGGTGTGGGGGCCGTCGTACGGGACGGAGACCAACTACCTGCGGGTCTACATGGCGCAGCTGCGCCGCAAGCTGGAGGCGGACCCGTCGAGGCCGAGACACCTCATCACCGAGCCCGGCATGGGATACCGCTTCGAGAAGTGACGGCGGGCCGTTCGGACCGGGGAAGCAGGGGGTACGTAACCGTCAGTGCACCCCGGTACGCTTCAGATATGAGTGCTGTTCCTCGGTCCGAGAAGCCGGCAGGCCGGTTCCGCCGCATGCTCGACCGGCTCTCGTCCTCCCAGGAGGACCTGGAGTCGGAGGAGCTGCGCGAGGACGCCGCGACGGCCGGCTGCACACGGATAGGTGACTGCCAGGACCGCGAGATCGTCACGGTAACTGGTACCTTGCGCACGGTCACGCAGCGGCCGCGCGCGGGAGTGCCGGCTCTGGAGGCCGAGCTGTTCGACGGCTCCGCCGCGCTGGACGTGGTGTGGCTCGGCAGGCGCTCCATCACGGGGATAGAGCCGGGGCGCAAGCTGATCGCATCGGGCCGGATCGCCATGAGCCGTGGTCGCCGGGTGCTGTTCAATCCGAAATACGAACTGAGACCCCTCGGACGGGAGTAGCCGGTGACGTCGCTCGACAGGCCGACAACCGAAGAGACCTCCGCGGACACGTCCGCGGACGACGCCCGGGCGGTGACGGAAGCCGCCCTGTTCGAGGCGTTCGGCGGTGTCCGGGGCATGGTCGAGACGGTGCTGCCGGGACTGCTCTTCGTCAGCATCTACACGGTCAACAAGAACCTGCACATGTCGGCGCTCGCGGCGCTCGGCGTGGCGCTCGTCATGGTCGTGGTCCGGCTGGCCCGCAGGGACACCGTGAAGCACGCCTTCAGCGGTGTCTTCGGCGTCGGCTTCGGCGTGGTCTTCGCGATGATGACCGGCAACGCCAAGGACTTCTACCTGCCGGGCATGCTGTACACCCTGGGCCTGGCCCTGGCGTACATCGTCACGGCGATGGCGGGCGTCCCGCTGATCGGCCTGATGCTGGGCCCGGTGTTCAAGGAGAACCTCTCCTGGCGCACCAGGAACCCGGGCCGCAAGAAGGCGTACACCAAGGCCAGCTGGGCCTGGGGCCTGATCCTGCTCGCCAAGTGCGCCATCCTCTTCCCGCTGTACTGGTGGGCGGACACCACCCAGCTCGGCTGGGTGCTGGTGGCGCTGAAGATCCCGCCGTTCCTGCTCGCCGTCTACCTGACCTGGGTGTTCCTGGCGAAGGCCCCGCCGCCGATCGACGTCTTCGCCGAGATGGAGGCGGAGGAGCGCGCGGAGGAGGAGCGGAAGGCCGCCGCCGAGGAGGAGGGCGAAGGAGCCCCGGCCGGCCGGCACCGCCGCCAGTCCTGAGCCTCCCGCATGCGTGAGTGAGGGGCGCCCGGATCACTCCGGGCGCCCCTTCTCCACTCCTGGGGATGTTCCCGCTCCTACGACTCCTTGCGGACCGAGAGCAGGTCCTCCAGCTGCTCCTCACGGGCCTGCGCGGCCACGAAGAGCAGCTCGTCGCCGGCCTCCAGGGAGTCCTCGCGGGTCGGCGTCAGCACCCGCGTGCCGCGGATGATCGTGACCAGCGAGGTGTCCTGCGGCCACTCCACGTCCCCGACCTGGGTGCCGGCCAGCGCGGACTCCTCCGGCAGGGTCAGCTCCACCAGGTTGGCGTCGCCGTGGCTGAAGCGCAGCAGCCGGACCAGGTCGCCCACGCTGACCGCCTCCTCCACCAGCGCCGACATCAGACGCGGGGTGGAGACGGCGACGTCCACGCCCCACGACTCGTTGAACAGCCACTCGTTCTTCGGGTTGTTCACCCGGGCGACGACGCGGGGCACGCCGTACTCGGTCTTCGCCAGCAGCGACACGACCAGGTTGACCTTGTCGTCGCCGGTCGCGGCGATGACGACGTTGCAGCGCTGGAGCGCCGCCTCGTCCAGGGACGTGATCTCGCAGGCGTCGGCGAGCAGCCACTCCGCCTGCGGGACGCGCTCCACCGAGATCGCGGTCGGCGCCTTGTCGATCAGCAGGACCTCGTGACCGTTCTCCAGCAGCTCGCCCGCGATCGAGCGGCCGACCGCGCCGGCTCCGGCAATGGCGACCCTCATCAGCGACCGCCCTCCTCTTCAGGTCCCTTGGCGAAGGCCGCCTCGACCCGGTCGATCTCGTCCGTGCGCATCATCACGTGCACCAGGTCACCCTCCTGCAACACCGTCTGCGAGCTGGGCAGGATGGCCTCCCCGAGCCGGGTGAGGAACGCGACCCGCACGCCCGTCTCGTCCTGGAGCCGGGAGATACGGTGCCCCACCCACGCCGTGGACGTGTGCACCTCGGCGAGCTGCACCCCGCCGGTGGGATCGCGCCACAGCGGCTCGGCGCCCGAGGGGAGCAGCCGGCGCAGCATCTGGTCGGACGTCCAGCGGACGGTGGCGACGGTGGGGATGCCCAGGCGCTGGTAGACCTCCGCGCGCCGGGGGTCGTAGATCCGGGCGGCGACGTTCTCGATGCCGAACATCTCGCGGGCCACGCGGGCGGCGATGATGTTGGAGTTGTCGCCGCTGGACACGGCGGCGAAGGCGCCGGCGTCCTCGATGCCGGCTTCGCGCAGGGTGTCCTGGTCGAAACCGACGCCGGTGACCCGGCGGCCGCCGAACGAGGAGCCCAGCCGGCGGAACGCGGTGGGGTCCTGGTCGATCACGGCGATCGTGTGCCCTTGTTCCTCCAGGGCCTGAGCCAGGGCGGAACCGACCCTGCCGCAGCCCATGATGACGATATGCATCGCGTTACACCGCGCTTCCTGCAGGCCGTGCGACCTTCATGACCTTCGTGCTCATGTCTCTCTTTCGGCTCGCCAGGCAACACGTCGCGGCCTGTTGGCGGCCGCCGGGCAACATCATGCCGGGGTCCACCGACCCTGACGCCCCTCGGGGGCGGTCCTGCCCGCCGTAACCGACGGTACGCGGGGGTCGCCGCGAATCGTCCGCGGCGCGGTGGGGGCTCGGCGCGCAGTTACCCGCGCCCCTTCCCGGGCGCCTCCACGGCAGCGCCCTAAGGGGCGCGGGGAACTGCGCGAGCGGCCCATGACGACCCGCACCCGAACGCGGCCTGAACCGCCACGGCGGGATACGGGGCCCCACAACCTAGCGGCGCGTGATGCTGCGCACGCTCGCGATCGCCAGGACGCCGAGGACGACGAGGCCGGCCGCCGCGCCGATCAGTTCTGCGGTCGTGTGCATGGGACCTCCACGAGACGTGGCGACAACGGCCGGGCATGTGGTCATACAGGCATGGGACTCCCCCGATCTGCCCAATCCGCACCCGGGCGCCCCGACTTTTCACCCGGAGGGCAGCGGCCGTATGGATGCCGTATGGATCGGGGGTGGCGGGTGCGTCACCCGCCGCCGGACGGCTTACGATCCTCACTTGTGTCCAAACTGACCGACGTGCCCAAACGCATCCTCATCGGGCGCGCACTACGCAGCGACCGGCTGGGCGAGACGCTCCTGCCGAAGCGCGTCGCACTCCCCGTGTTCGCCTCCGACCCGCTGTCCTCCGTGGCGTACGCGCCCGGCGAGGTGCTGCTGGTCCTGTCCATCGCGGGCCTGTCGGCGTACCACTTCAGCCCCTGGATCGCCGTCGCGGTCGTCGTGCTGATGTTCACCGTGGTCGCCTCCTACCGGCAGAACGTGCACGCCTACCCCAGCGGCGGCGGCGACTACGAGGTGGCCACCACCAACCTCGGCCCGAAGGCCGGCCTGACCGTCGCGAGCGCCCTGCTCGTCGACTACGTCCTGACCGTCGCCGTGTCGATCTCCTCCGGCATCGAGAACCTCGGCTCGGCGATCCCCTTCGTCGTCGAGAACAAGGTGGCCTGCGCGGTCGGCGTGATCGTGCTGCTGACGCTGATGAACCTGCGCGGCGTCCGGGAGTCGGGGACACTCTTCGCGATCCCCACCTACGTCTTCGTCGCCGGCGTCTTCCTCATGATCGCGTGGGGCGCCTTCCGCGGGGGCGTCCTCGGTGACGACATGCGCGCGCCCACCGCCGACTTCGAGATCAAGCCCGAGCACCCCGGCCTGGCCGGCTTCGCCCTCCTCTTCCTGCTGCTGCGCGCCTTCTCCTCCGGCTGCGCCGCGCTCACCGGCGTCGAGGCGATCTCCAACGGCGTCCCCGGCTTCCGCAAGCCCAAGTCGCGCAACGCGGCGACCACCCTCGCCCTGATGGGCCTGCTCGCCGTCACCATGTTCTGCGGCATCATCGCGCTGGCCGGCGCCACCGACGTACGGATGGCGGAGAATCCGGCGAAGGACCTCGTCCACAACGGCGTGCCGCTCGGCCCGGACTACGTCCAGGACCCGGTCATCTCCCAGGTCGCCGAGGCCGTCTTCGGGCACGGCAGCTTGCTGTTCGTCGTCCTCGCCGCCGCGACCGCGCTCGTGCTGTTCCTCGCCGCGAACACCGCCTACAACGGCTTCCCGCTGCTCGGGTCGATCCTCGCCCAGGACCGCTACCTGCCCCGTCAGCTCCACACCCGCGGCGACCGCCTCGCCTTCTCCAACGGCATCGTCCTGCTCGCGGGCGCCGCCGCGCTGCTGGTGTCGATCTACGGCGCCGACTCGACCCGGCTGATCCAGCTCTACATCGTCGGCGTGTTCGTGTCCTTCACGCTCAGCCAGACCGGCATGGTCCGGCACTGGAACCGGCTGCTCGGCACGGAGAAGGACCCGGCCGAGCGCCGCCGCATGGTCCGCTCCCGGGCCATCAACGCCTTCGGCGCCTTCTTCACCGGCCTGGTGCTGGTCGTCGTGCTGCTCACCAAGTTCACCCACGGCGCCTGGGTCGCGCTGCTCGGCATGTGCATCTTCTACGCGACCATGACGGCGATCCGCCGCCACTACGACCGGGTCGCCGACGAGATCGCCGCGCCGGACACCCCGAGCGAGGACACCGTGCGGCCGTCCCGCGTCCACTCCGTCGTCCTGGTCTCCAAGGTGCACCGCCCCGCGCTGCGCGCCCTCGCCTACGCCAAGCTGCTGCGCTCCGACACCCTGGAGGCGCTCACCGTCAACGTGGACGCGGAGGAGACCAGGGCGCTGCGCGAGGAGTGGGAGCGGCGCGGCATCGACGTACCCCTGAAGGTGCTCGACTCCCCGTACCGGGAGGTCACCCGTCCGGTGATCGAGTACGTCAAGAGCCTGCGCGCGCAGTCGCCGCGGGACGTGGTGTCCGTGATCATCCCGGAGTACGTGGTCGGCCACTGGTACGAGCACTTCCTCCACAACCAGAGCGCGCTGCGGCTCAAGGGCCGGCTGCTGTTCACGCCGGGCGTGATGGTCACCTCGGTGCCCTACCAGCTGGAGTCCTCCGAGGCGGCGAAACTGCGCGCCCGTAAGCGGCAGGACTGGGCAGCGCCCGGCTCGGCGCGCAGGGGACCCGCGGAGCGGGCGAAGGACACCTCGCCGCGCACGTAGACTGGTGGGCTGTTGTCCCGGGCCGCCAGGCCCGCCCGCCCGTACCCGATGTTGTGGAGTCACCCCGCCATGCAGGCAGAACCGAGGAAATCACTGGTGGGGGAGGAGTACGAGGTCGAGATCGGCCCCGTCGCCCACGGCGGCCACTGCATCGCCCGTACCTCCGAGGGGCAGGTCCTCTTCGTCCGGCACGCCCTGCCCGGCGAGCGCGTCGTCGCCCGTGTCACCGAGGGCGAGGAGGGCGCGCGGTTCCTGCGCGCGGACGCGGTGACGGTGCTGGAGGCGTCCAAGGACCGCATCGACGCGCCTTGCCCGTTCGCCGGCCCCGGCCGCTGCGGCGGCTGTGACTGGCAGCACGCCAAGCCGGGCGCGCAGCGGCGGCTCAAGGGCGAGGTGGTCGCCGAGCAGCTCCAGCGGCTGGCCGGGCTGACGCCCGAGGAGGCCGGCTGGGACGGCACGGTGATGCCCGCCGAGGGCGACAAGGTGCCGGCCGGCCAGGTCCCGTCCTGGCGCACGCGTGTGCAGTACGCCGTGACCGCGGACGGCCGCGCGGGACTGCGCCGGCACCGCTCGCACGAGGTCGAGCCGATCGACCACTGCCTGATCGCCGCGGAGGGCGTCAGCGAGCTGGGCATCGAGAAGCGGGACTGGACCGGCATGGACTCGGTCGAGGCGATCGCCGCGACCGGCTCCCAGGACCGCCAGGTCGTGCTGACCCCCAAGCCCGGCGCCCGCCTTCCGCTGGTCGAACTGGACCGCCCCGTCTCGGTGCTGCGCATCGACGAACGCAACGGCCAGGTGCACCGCGTGCACGGCCGCCCGTTCGTCCGCGAGCGCGCCGACGGCCGCACCTACCGGGTCGGCAACGGCGGTTTCTGGCAGGTCCACCCGAAGGCCGCCGACACCCTCGTCACCGCGGTCATGCAGGGCCTGCTGCCGCGCAAGGGCGACATGGCGCTCGACCTGTACTGCGGCGTGGGCCTGTTCGCGGGCGCGCTGGCCGACCGGGTCGGCGAGCAGGGCGCGGTGCTCGGCATCGAGTCCGGCAAGCGCGCGGTGGAGGACGCCCGGCACAACCTGGCCGACTTCCCGCGCGTGCGCATCGAGCAGGGCAAGGTCGAGTCGGTGCTGCCCCGCACCGGCATCACCGAGGTCGACCTGGTCGTCCTCGACCCGCCCCGCGCGGGCGCCGGCCGCAGGACGGTCGAGCACCTCTCCTCCCTGGGCGCCCGCCGCATCGCCTACGTCGCCTGCGACCCGGCCGCCCTGGCCCGCGACCTCGCGTACTTCCGCGACGGCGGCTACAAGGTGCGGACACTGCGGGTGTTCGACCTGTTCCCGATGACGCATCATGTGGAGTGCGTGGCGATTCTCGAGCCCGATCAGAAGGGGAACTGAGCTGCGGTTCTCTTGGGTTCCCCAGGTGCGGCCGGTAGTGCGCGACCTGGTACCCGAGGTGCACGGTGCGGAGACTCGTCCTGACGGCAGGTCGGTGAGGCTGCCGCCGCCGGACGCGCCGGACGCACTGTGGGAGTCCGCGGGGCGGACACACGTACGCCCATCTGCGGAAACCCGTCCCTGACGCACGAGACGAGCAGGCCGGCCACGCGGGCGTCGTTCCGGTCTGGCCCGCACGGCCCACAGGTCCTGTGGTCCGTGGGCGCCGGCGCGGTCGGCGGTCGGCGGTCGGCTCACTACGCGCTGGATGTGCCGGCGTCCCGCCGGGCCGCGGGCAGCGGTTGCTCCTGGGAGCGTGCGACCGCGTTGGCGCCGCCCGTGGCGCCGTACCGCCCGTTCCCGGGCAGGGGGTGCGGTGCCTGTCGTGCGGTCGTCCTGGTCGAGGGCTGCGGGTTGCCCGGCATTCTCCTCAGGCGCGGTCCAGTGACTCCCCGGTATCGGCACAGGCGCGTGCGTCGTGCCCGTCGAGCGCGGCGCCCACGGTGGGGAAGACGGGGAGGAGCGTGTCGAGGCCGAGGATGCGCCACACCTGCTGGTAGTGGTCGCCGAGGGCGGCGAGGCGCAGGGCGCCCGCATGGCTGTCGAGCGCGCTGGACAGCGCGACGATCATGCTGACACCCGAGGAGTCGAGGTACTGCACGTCGGAGGCGTCGAGTACGAGGGTGGCGCAGCCCTCTTCGATCAGCTCCTGGCACCGGGCGCCGATGTCGGAGGCGTTCTCGTGGTCGACCTCGCTCGGCAGCCGGACAACCGTCGTGTCCGCGTGCCGTACCCGCACCCTCAGCATGGAGAACCGACTCCCATTCCCATCGTTCCCGCCCGTGCTCCGGCGCCTGTCCGTGCTCCGGCGCCTGTCCGTTCGCCGCACTCGCGTCTACCCCGGGGCGACCCCGGCACGCGTGCCTTGGAGCGCCGCGTCCTCGGGCAGACCCGTGGCCGCCGCCGGCGGGCTCACCCGGGCAGCTCGGTGTGCAGGCGGATCGTGGTCCCGTCGTGCGGCGTGGACCGGATCTCGACGAGATCGCAGAGTTGGTGGACGAGCCACAGTCCGCGACCACCCACCTGCCTCGCGGTCGGCATCGCACGTCCGGTCAGTGGGTCCTCCAGGTAGCCGGCGTCGCGGAACTCGCAGACGAGCCGTCGCGCCTCGCTCCACGTGCGCAGCACGCCGTGTCCGCCGCCGTGACGAATGCTGTTGGTGGCCACCTCCGTCGCGGCCAGATGCAGCTCGCGCAGGCGCCGGCCGGTCAGGCCGTGCTGCTCGGCGCAGGCGGCGATCTTCTCCCGGAGGGCGGGCAGGTCGCCGCTGGTGTAGAGGAACTCGTCGTACGGATCGCAGGGGTCGGTGAGGGCCGCGAACTCGTACGGTGCTCGCGGGTCGTAATCCTCGGACAGCACCGTCCGGCCGTTCCTGCGGATCTCGGGGTGGCAGCGTGCCATCTGGGTCAGGGCGGCGTCGTCACGTGCGACGTCGTAAGGGCACAGCAGCCACCAGGCCGGGCCCTGGGCGAAGGCCTTGTTGAGCAGCCACTCGTGGTAGCGCAGTTCCGAGGCCTCGGCGGCACTGCCGACCTGGTCCCAGGGGGATTCGCCGATCCCGCGGACGGGCCGCCCCTCCGAGACGCGTTCCTTGATCCATTCTTGCCAGGCTGCGATGAGCCGTCCCGGATGATGCGCCACCCGACTGGTGTCGACATAGCGCACGGTGTCCCCCTCACGGACCTGGGCACGCAGCAAGGACGCCTTCTCCTGCGGAACGGCCACGACGACGGCCTCGTCACCTTCGAGCGCTTCCTGGATGAAATCCACGGCGCCCGCGACGAACTCGTCGCTGCCGGAGTACGGATACAGCTCGTGCCGGTACCCCGTGCTTCCGGCGGGAACGGATGAGGAGGATGTCACGGCGCCATCACCACCGGAACGTCGGGGACCGCGAAGCCCGAGAGCTTCCAGGCGAGCCGCACGGTCTCGTTGGTGCCTTCCAGGACCACTTTCCGATCCGGAAGGTGTCTGGCGGCATCGGCCAGCGCGCTCATCCCGGCGGCGTCGAAGAACTCCAGGGTCTGGCAGCGCAGACGCACCGTCGGCGTGTGGGCGAGGAGGGTGCACAGGATGGTGCGGAAAGTCACCGCGCCGTCACTGTCGACGGTCCCTGTCACCGTCCAGCCTTCCTGCTCGGTTCGGTACACCCGGAACGCGGGGGAGACCGGTCGGCTTCCCACATGATGGGGATGCACACACATGATCTGCTGCAGCACCGGCAGGTCCCAGTCGGCACTGCTGTAGGCGCAGACCACCATGGCTCCGGTGTCGGCGGCGAACTCCTCGAGGTCGAGCTCGCTGCGCAGCCACCCGCCGCTCCGGTCCGCGCCCGGGCCGGGCACGACATGGTGCAGCACACGAAGGGAGCGGAAGCCCTCCCGGTCCGCCACCGCCGCCTCCCGGCGGACCGCGGAGAGAAGAGAACCCTGCAACCGCGCAGGGTCGAGCACGAGCGGGGCGAACTCGCTTCGCGTCCGCGGGGCGGGTCCGACGATCACGACCTTGTCGCCGTGCAACGCACCGTCCGCGACGAAAGCCCGGCTGCGGTCGACGACGTCGTCGGTACGACCCAGCAGGTGGCAGACATGATCGCTGATGTCGACCGCGTCCAGGGTTGGCAGTACGCGCGGCGTTCTCACTACTCCTCCCTCGCTTCCTCCTCACTCTAATGCTCCCGCACCTACACCTCGCATACTCCCCGATCGCGTGAGGGCTGCGGTTCAGCGGTTCAGCGGTTCAACGGTTCAGCAGTTCAACGGTTCTGGGGGACGAGGGGGCGGGTGGTGGCGGGTGTGTCCGTCTCGCACACGGTGCCGTCGGCGGGGAGGGTGCCGTGGACGAGGGCGGCGTCGACCGCGCTGCCGACACACGCGTTGGTGCCGTAGGAGCCGTGTCCGACTCCTTCACGTGTGAGCAGGACCGCGGAGTCCAGGGTGCGGGTCATGGTCTCGGCCCAGTGGTGCGGGGTGACGGGGTCCAGCCGGCCTGCGACCACCAGTGCGGTCGGCGTACCGGCGCCGGTGAGCGGCTCGGTGACGCGGTCCTTGTTCGGCGCCGGCCACCGAGCGCAGTTCAGGGCGGAGTAGGCGGCCCGGGGTCCGATCCGCTCGGCCTCGGTGACGGCCTTGGTGGCCGCGGCCTTGTGCGCGGCGATGCCGGCCGGGGTCTGCCAGTCGGCGCAGCGCACCGCGGTGTGGGTTTCGAACATCGCGGTGGGGACGGGGAAGGGGGAGACCGTGACACTGCTCCACATGGTGTGCAGGGGTGCGCCGTTGCCCTTCTGCGCGGCCAGCAGGGCCGAGGTCAGCAACGGCCAGGTGTTCTGGTCGCCGGCCAGTGCCCGGGTGGCCTCGAGGGCCATGGCGCCGTCGAGTTCACCGCCCGGCGTGACCCCCTCGACGGGGGCGACCTTCAGCGGTTTCGCCTCCAGTGTGTCGATCAGTGTGTCGAACGCCGCCTGGGGGTCCCCCGTTCCGAACGGGCACACCGCGGTCCCTTCGGTGCGGCAGGTCTCGAACCAGGCGTCGAGCGTCCGTTCGCTCGCCACGGCGACCTCCTGCTGGAAGGGGAGGGGGTTGCCGAACCACTGGTTGGTGTCGACGGGTGCGTCGAGCACCATCTGGCGGACCCGGTCGGGGAACAGGGTGGCGTACATCGGTCCGACCACGGTGCCGTAGGACAGGCCGTAGTACGTGATCGTGTCCTCGCCGAGGGCGGAGCGCACCTGGTCGATGTCACGGGCCACGTTGTCGGTGGACAGGCCGGCCAGGAACTTCTTGCTCTGGTGCTTGGCGCAGCCGTCGGTGAACGCGACGGCGTCGGCCAGCAGTCGCGGCAGGGGCTTGCCCCCGGGGACGGCCGGGTCGAAGCCGGTGCCGGCGGCGTCGGCCCGCTGCTCGTCGGTCAGGCAGCGGACGGCCTGCGATCGGCCGATGCCGCGCGGGTCCATCGCGACGATGTCGAATCTGGCGAGCACTTCGGCTGAGAAGGCGCCGGGAGTACCGGTCGTCCTGGGCAGATCGCGCAGTGTCTCGGTGGCGGAGACTCCGGGTCCGCCCGGGTTGAAGACCAGGCTGCCGATGCGGCGGTCGGGATCCGTGGCCCGGTGCCGCATGACCGCGAGCGGGATCTGCCTGCCGTCGGGCTCGGTGTACTCCTGCGGCACCTCGAGCGTGGCGCATTCGAGCTGCTTCCCGCACGTGCTCCACGTGAGCGGGCCCGGTGAGGGAGCCGGGACCGATGCCCCCGCCGCGGACGTGCCGCGCGGCCCCGAGGCTCCGGACGAACACCCCGTCAGGACCACGAGGGCCGCGGCGAGCGTCGCCCCGTACCGGGCGGTGAGCCGTGACCTCGACCGGATCATGATGATCTTCCCCTTCTCCGTACTCGTGTCGTTCGGCGCGAACGGACCGTGCCGGTCGCGCGGGAGGCCGGCCGGGGAGGGCCCGGCGCCGGTTTCTCACTAGTACAGCGTGTTAGTGAGACGCTAACACACTGTACTAGTACGGCGTGCTAGTACAGTGAGGGGCGCTGGGGGAAGCGAAGGAGAGCGGGGCATGGACACGCGCGAGAGGATCCTCAAGGCCGCTGCGGAGATGATCGCCGAGGACGTGACGGCGAAGCTGAGCGTGCGAGCGGTCGCCGCGCGTGCGGGAGTGAGCACCGGCTCGCTGAGGTTCCACTTCCCCACCCAGCGCGCCCTGCAGGACAGCTTGCTCGCGCGGATCTACGGACACCTCCTGCCCGGCGACCCGATCCAGGACCGTTCGCTGCCGCCCCGCGAACGGCTGCTGAACTGCCTGCGGCAGGTCCTCGCACTGACCGGCACCAACGAAGAGGCGCGAGCCGCATGGGGTGCGACGTACAGGGCCTTCATCGAACCCGAGCCGACCGAGCCGGTGCGCGCCGCGTACCTCCGCCTTGAGCGGGAGGCGGAGCGCCGGGTCGAACACTGGCTGGCCGTGCTCGTCGAGGAGGGCGCCCTGCCCCCGCGAGACCACACCCGCAACGTCAGGTTCCTTCTCACCGTCCTCAACGGACTCTCGTTCGAACGCGCCATGCCCACCCGCGAATCCGTCCTCGTCGCCGAGACCCAGACCCTCAACGCCGCCGTCGATCAGGTCTTTTCCACCGGCCCCGCACCACCCGACGGGCCGGCTCTGCCGTGAACCGCACCAGCCCCCTCTGCACCTTCTGCGGCCTCGGCGACGTGCGGTACGAGCAGTGGCCCGTCCGAACGTGAAACCCGACCCCCTTCGGGGTGTCGCCGACGGAGTAGGCCGGCATCGACTTCTCGCCCTGGATGGCGGGGTGAGCGGTGCACGGTGGCTCAGGCCACGAGCAGGCGCAGGCCCAGCTCGGCCGTGTCGAGGGCGATGAGGTCCCGGTTGCGATCGGCCCATCGGCCCGAGGAAAGGTCGTCGCGGAGGCTGTCCACCGCCCGCTGCTCGGCCTGCGGCCCGGCCCCGACGAGCATGTGCGCCGCGCCTCCCGTCCGATCCGTCGTCACGGACGCTCCTCCCGGACAACGGTCGGGCCCAACTCCTGCCGGGTTCGCGCCCTTTACCGTGATGCGGATCACGGGGAGGATGCTGAGTGCCGGACGGGGGCCCTTCCCGTACTCCCTCATGACGGCGGAGCCAGGGATGCGAGGATGAGCCGCCATGACCGCTGGGTGGTGTTTCCGCATGCTACGGGCCGCGGTGTTCGCGGCCGTCTGCGTGCTGCTCGCCGCCCTGGGGCACGTCCTGATGTCAGGCACTGCGGTGCCCTCGTGGGCCCTCGCGGTGGCCGTGGCGGTGACCGGCGGCGCGGCCTGGTGCTTGGCCGGCCGGGAACGCGGACTCCTCGTCGTCTCCTCCGTCGTGATGGCGGCACAGACCGCACTGCATGTGTGGTTCTCGTACGTCCAGGAACTGTCGCGGCCGCGCCCGATGCCCCCGATGTCCATGCACGGCATGGCCGCTGGTGAGGGAGCCTCCTCCCTGGACCACATGGCGTCGATGGACCACCTGGCGTCTATGGCTCACATGGGGCACGCCATGCACTCCATGACCCACGGTGGCCGGTCCGGGGGGTCGACGGACGCCATGGGTGCCATGAGCTCCCTGGACGCCATGCCCGCGACCGGGCACGCCCTGGGCGGGATGTCCTCCACGGGCATGCTCGCCGCCCACGTGCTGGCCGCACTGCTGTGCGGCCTGTGGCTCGCGCACGGTGAACGCGCGGCGTTTCGCATCCTGCGGGCCTTCGCCGGGTGGCTGGCCGCGCCGTTGCGGCTGCCGCTCACCCTGCCCGCGCCGCCGCATCACCCGCGCCTCCGCGTCCGCCGCAGCCGCGCGGCCCGTACACCGCGCCGGCTCCTTCTCGTCTGCACGATCACTTCTCGGGGGCCGCCCGCGGGGACCGCTGTCCTCTGAGACAGCCGGCTTCCCGACCACCGCCCTGGGCGCCCCGCGCCCGGACGGCTCGGGCAACGGGTGCGGACCGCCGAGCGCGCGTACACCCGCCACTCCCCACCAACACCGGAGCTGCCGCGAGTCGTGCGCGGCCCGGTTCCGCATGCCGTGCTTCCGCACGTCGGATCGCTCCATGCCGGACCTCCTCCGGACACCCGAGAAGGACACATGGTGATCAGTCCTGCCGTGTCTGTCGCATACGACGAGACACCACACGCTGCGAGAACAAGTGACGAGAAGACATACGCGGACGAGTCGACAACGGCCTGGGCGCTCGCTGCCCGCGGCGGTGATCCCGCGGCCGTCGAGCACTTCGTCCGGGCCCTGCACCGGGACGTCCGCACCTACGTCACCTACCTCGGTGCCGACCCTCAGGCCGCCGACGATCTGGCCCAGGACACCTTCCTGCGGGCCCTCGGCAGCCTGCACCGCTTCGAGGGCCGCTCGTCGGCGCGCACCTGGCTGCTGTCCATCGCCCGCCGTGCGGTGATCGACAGCTACCGGCACGCCTCGGCACGGCCTCGCCTGGCCGACACCGACGACTGGCAGACCGTCGCCGAGTTCGCCCAGCCCCGCGGCCGGCTCGGCTTCGAAGAGGGCATCGCCCTCGCCGAACTGCTGGAGGCGCTGCCCGACGAACGCCGCGAGGCGTTCGTCCTCACCCAGCTCGTCGGCCTGCCGTACGCGGAAGCCGCCGAGCTCGGCGACTGCCCGGTCGGCACCGTCCGTTCCCGGGTCGCCCGCGCCCGCTCCTCACTGATCAAGTCCCTGCGCGAGGCAGAGCGAGCCGACCCTGTGGGCGCCGCGGCCTGACGGCCCCCGGAATCACCCGGTGAGGGGTCCACGCGACACGGAAGCTCCGGACGAACAGGCTCCGGAGCTTCCGTGGGGGACGGGGAACCAGTCCTGTGGTGAGGCACGCGAGCCTGCCGGCACGGCTCTTACGGGGTCGGTGTCCCGCGGCGCTTGAACCACCCACCCCCACGAGCCCCGGTCGGCACGATGAGGCCTGCCCGGAGAGAAACCCGAGTAGGGGCGAATGCCTCACGCGCCGGAGCGGGCTCACAAGTCGAAACCTGCCCGGTCACCGGCGTCCGCTCATCCTCCGGACGGGGCGCCGTCAGCGTTGCGTCAAAGCCGTGGGCCTCGCCGTAAGGGAGGCGTCAACGACCGGCCTGATCCGGCCACCGCTGCGCTTTCCTCGAATCGTCCGTTCCGACCGAACCTCACTCCAGGAGTTCGCGATGGCCGATCTGGCCTTCGTCGTCACCACGATCGCGGTCTTCGCGCTGGTGGCCCTTGTCGCCAAGGGGGTGACGAAGCTGTGACCGCCGAGAACATCGTCGGCCTCGTCGTGGCCGTCTCCCTGCTGTGCTATCTCATCCTCGCCCTGATCTTCCCGGAGAGGTTCTGAGACAAGAGATGGGTCCCGTACTCGCGGGCGTGCTCCAGCTGCTCGCCCTGATGGCGGCGCTGGCGCTCGCCTGCAAACCCCTCGGCGCCTACATGGCCAAGGTCTACACCTCCGACAAGCACCTGCGCGTCGAGAAGTGGATCTACAAGGGCATCGGTGCCGACCCCGACACGGAGATGCGCTGGCCCGCGTACCTGCGCGGCGTCCTCGCCTTCTCGGCCGTCGGCGTCCTGTTCCTCTACCTGCTCCAGCGGCTCCAGGGCCACCTGCCGGGCTCGCTCGGCTTCGCCGCGATCGACCCGGACCAGGCGTTCAACACGGCCGTGTCGTTCGTGACCAACACCAACTGGCAGTCCTACTACGGCGAGCAGGCCATGGGCCACGTCGTGCAGACCGCCGGCCTGGCCGTGCAGAACTTCGTCTCCGCCGCCGTCGGCATGGCCGTCGCCGTCGCGCTCGTGCGCGGATTCGCCCTCCCCCACTCTCGGCTGCGCTCGAGCGGGGGGACGCCCATCCGCACCGGTGAGCTGGGCAACTTCTGGGCCGACCTGGTGCGCGGTGTCGTACGCATCCTGGTGCCCCTGGCGGCTGTCGCCGCGGTCGTGCTGGTCGCCTGCGGCGCGATCCAGAACTTCTCCGGGATCCACGAGGTCGGCCAGTTCATGGGCGGTACGCAGGAGTGGAACGGCGGCGCGGTCGCCTCGCAGGAGGCCATCAAGGAGCTGGGCACCAACGGCGGCGGCTACTTCAACGCCAACAGCTCCCACCCCTTCGAGAACCCCACCCCCTTCACCAACCTCTTCGAGATCTTCCTGATCCTGCTGATCCCGTTCTCGATCACCCGGACCTTCGGTTCGATGGTCGGCTCGGTGAGGCAGGGCTACGCGATCCTCGCCACCATGGCCACCATCTGGGTCGGCTTCGTCGCGCTCATGATGTGGACCGAGTTCTCCCACCACGGCCCGGCCTTCGAGGCCGCGGGTGGGGCGTACGAGGGCAAGGAGGTCCGCTTCGGCGTCGGCGCGTCCTCGATCTTCGCGGTCTCGACCACGCTCACCTCGACCGGTGCGGTGGACTCCTTCCACTCCTCCTTCACCGGCCTCGGCGGCGGTATCACCCTGCTCGGCATGATGCTGGGCGAGATCGCGCCCGGCGGTGTCGGCTCCGGCCTCTACGGCATCCTGATCCTGGCGGTCATCGCGGTGTTCATCGCCGGTCTGATGGTCGGCCGCACCCCCGAGTACCTGGGCAAGAAGATCGGCTCCCGCGAGATCAAGCTGGCGGCCTGCTACATCCTGATCACCCCCGCCCTCGTGCTCGTCTTCACCGCCTGCGCCATGGCGCTGCCGACCCCGGCGAACTCCATGACCAACAGCGGGGCGCACGGATTCTCCGAGATCCTCTACGCCTACACGTCCGGAGCCAACAACAACGGCTCGGCGTTCGCCGGCCTGAACGCGGACACGCAGTGGTTCAACACCACGATCGGCCTGGCCATGCTCCTCGGCCGCTTCGTGCCGATGGTGTTCGTCCTGGCACTGGCCGGCTCGCTCGCCGAGCAGAAGCCGGTCCCGGTGACCGCGGGCACCCTGCGCACCGACAAGCCGCTGTACACCGGGCTGCTGGTCGGCACGATCATCATCATCACCGGTCTGACGTACTTCCCCGCGCTCGCGCTGGGACCGCTGGCCGAAGGGCTGGCGTGATGACCACCGACGTAAAGAAGCAGGACTCCATGTCCACTGGCGCCTTCGCGCCCCACCAGGACCCACCCACCGGGCACAAGGCCCCCGAGGGCCGCGTGGGCGCGGGCCTCTTCGACCCCGGGCAACTGGTCAGGTCACTGCCGGACGCCTTCCGCAAGCTCGACCCGCGGGTGATGGTCAAGTCCCCCGTGATGTTCGTGGTGTGGAGCGGGTCCGTCCTGACCACCGTCTTCTCCTTCACCGACCCGGGCGACTGGTTCGGCTGGACGATCAGCGCCTGGCTGTGGCTGACGGTGATCTTCGCCAACCTGGCGGAGGCCGTCGCCGAGGGCCGCGGCAAGGCCCAGGCCGACACCCTGCGCAAGGCCAAGACCGACACGGTCGCCCGCCGGATCAGCGGTTCCACCGAGGAGCGCGTGCCCGGCACCGAGCTGAGGATCGGCGACCTGGTGGTCTGCGAGGCCGGTGACGTCATCCCCGGTGACGGTGACGTCGTCGAGGGTGTCGCCTCGGTCGACGAGTCGGCGATCACCGGCGAGTCCGCGCCCGTGATCCGGGAGTCCGGCGGCGACCGCTCGGCGGTCACCGGCGGCACGAAGGTCCTCTCCGACCGGATCGTCGTCAGGATCACGACGAAGCCCGGCGAGACCTTCATCGACCGGATGATCAACCTGGTCGAGGGCGCGGCCCGGCAGAAGACGCCGAACGAGATCGCGCTCAACATCCTCCTGGCCTCGCTGACCGTCGTCTTCCTGCTCGCCTGCGCCACGCTGCCGCCCCTGGCGGACTACGCGGGCACGCACCTGACGATGGTCGTGCTGGTCGCCCTGCTGGTCTGCCTGATCCCGACCACGATCGGCGCCCTGCTCTCCGCGATCGGCATCGCGGGCATGGACCGCCTGGTCCAGCGCAACGTGCTGGCCATGTCGGGCCGGGCGGTCGAGGCCGCCGGCGACGTCTCCACCCTCCTGCTGGACAAGACCGGCACCATCACGCTGGGCAACCGGCAGGCGGCCGAGTTCATGCCGGTGCGGGGCACGACAGAGGCGCAGGTCGCCGACGCGGCGCAGCTGTCGTCGCTGGCCGACGAGACACCCGAGGGGCGCTCCGTCGTCGTCCTCGCCAAGGAGGAGTACGGCCTGCGCGAGCGCCACCAGGGCGAACTGGCGGGCGCCGAGTGGATCGCCTTCACCGCGCAGACCCGCATGTCGGGGGCGGACGTCGGCGGACGCAGGATCCGCAAGGGCGCGGCCGGTTCGGTCGTCGCCTGGGTCGAGGAGCGAGGCGGCACGGTCGCCCCGGACGCCGAGGAGATCACCCGGCGCATCTCCGAGGCGGGCGGTACGCCGCTGCTCGTCGCGGTCGAGGACGCCCGCGGGGCCCGCGTCCTGGGTGTCATCCACCTCAAGGACGTCGTCAAGCACGGGATGCGGGAGCGGTTCGAGGAACTGCGCAGCATGGGCATCAAGACCGTCATGATCACGGGTGACAACCCGCTGACGGCCAAGGCGATCGCCGAGGAGGCGGGCGTCGACGACTTCCTCGCGGAGGCCACCCCCGAGGACAAGATGGCCCTCATCAAGCGCGAACAGGCCGGCGGCAAGCTCGTCGCCATGACGGGCGACGGCACCAACGACGCCCCCGCACTCGCGCAGGCGGACGTCGGCGTGGCGATGAACACCGGCACATCGGCCGCCAAGGAGGCCGGCAACATGGTCGACCTCGACTCCAACCCGACCAAGCTCATCGAGATCGTCGAGATCGGCAAGCAACTGCTGATCACGCGCGGCGCGCTGACCACGTTCTCCATCGCCAACGACGTCGCGAAGTACTTCGCGATCATCCCGGCGCTGTTCGCGGCCGTCCACCCGGGCCTGGACAAGCTCAACATCATGGGCCTGTCCTCGCCCGACTCCGCGATCATGTCCGCGGTGATCTTCAACGCGCTCGTCATCATCGCCCTGGTGCCGCTCTCCCTGAAGGGCGTGCGGTACCGGCCGGTGAGCGCGGACAAGCTGCTGCGGCGCAATCTGACGATCTACGGCCTGGGTGGACTGGTCGCCCCCTTCATCGGCATCAAGATCATCGACCTGCTCATCTCCCTCATTCCCGGGATCGGCTGAGGCCATGAACAACTCCGTCACGAACACCGCCCGGCTGCTCGGGGCGGGCCTGCGCGCCCTCCTCGTGCTGACCCTGGTGACCGGTGTCCTCTACCCGCTGGTCGTCACCGGCATCGCGCAGGGGCTGTTCCCCGGCAGGGCGAACGGCTCCGAGATCAAGGCGGACGGCAAGGTCGTCGGCTCCTCCCTGATCGGGCAGGCGTACAACCTGCCCCCGGAGGAGGGCCGGGAGACCCCGGCACCGGACCTGAAGTGGTTCCAGGGCCGCCCGCAGAACGGCCTCGGCACCAACAGCGTCAACACCCGGTACAAGCTCGTCCTGTCCGGCGCGACCAACCGGTCCGGGGACGACGAAGAGCTCGTCCAGTGGGTGAAGGACGCCAAGGCCGCCGTCGTCAAGGACAACTCCACGGACACCTACAAGGTGAAGCCGTCCCAGGTGCCCCCGGACGCGGTCACCTCCTCCGGGTCCGGCCTGGACCCGGACATCTCCCCGCGGTACGCGGACCTCCAGGTCCACCGGGTCGCCGAGAGGAACGGCCTGTCCACCGCGCAGGTGCGGAAGCTCGTCGAGGAGCACACCGAGGGGCGCACCCTCGGATTCATGGGAGAGCCGCGCGTGAACGTCCTCGAACTCAACGTCGCCCTGAAGGAACTCACGGCGAAGAGCTGACGACGTGACGCGATGTCCTCGGGAACCGGCGGGGCGGGGACGTCCCGGCCCCGCCGGCTTCCGCAGCAGCGACGTCGGGCGGCCCCGCTTCCGGACGTGCAGGGCTCGACGTACGACAGGAGAGGCAGACACCCATGACCCGGGTGCTCGTGGTCGAGGACGACCCGCAGCTGGTGCGGGCCCTCGTCCTGAACTTGCAGGCACGTCACTACGGCGTGGACGCCGCGCCCGACGGCGCCACCGCCCTGCGGCTCGCCGCCGCACGGCAGCCCGACGTCGTACTGCTCGACCTCGGCCTGCCCGACTTGGACGGCGTCGACGTCATCAAGGGCCTGCGCGGCTGGAGCCGGGTGCCGATCCTGGTCCTGTCCGCCCGGCAGGCGTCCGACGAGAAGGTGGCCGCGCTGGACGCCGGTGCCGACGACTACGTCACAAAGCCGTTCAGCGTGAACGAACTGCTGGCCCGCCTCAGGGCCGCCGTCCGCCGCACCGAGGTCGTCCCGGCCGGTCCGGCGGAGACGCTCGTCGAGACGGAGGACTTCACCCTCGACCTGCTGGCCAAGAGGGCGGTGCGCGACGGCAGGGACGTGCGGCTGACCCCCACCGAGTGGCACCTGCTGGAGACACTGGTGACCAGCCCCGGCCGGCTGATCACACAGAAGCACCTGTTGAAGGAGGTCTGGGGCGTCTCGCAGAGCAGCAAGACCAACTACCTGCGGGTCTACATGGCCCAGCTGCGACGCAAACTGGAGAGGGACCCCTCCCACCCCCGCCACCTGATCACCGAGCCCGGCATGGGCTACCGCTTCGAACGCTGAACCGAGGGACGACATGGCACGAGGCACGCTCCGGATCTACCTCGGCGCGGCACCGGGCGTCGGCAAGACGTACGCGATGCTGTCGGAGGCCCACCGTCGCGTCGAGCGGGGCACCGACTGCGTGGTCGCCTTCGTGGAGCACCACCACCGGCCGCGCACCGAGGTGATGCTCCACGGCCTCGAACAGCTCCCGCGCAGGGAGATCGAGTACCGCGGCGGGTCCTTCACCGAGATGGACGTGGACGCCGTCCTGCGCCGCGCCCCCAAGGTCGCCCTGGTCGACGAGCTGGCCCACACCAACATGCCGGGCTCCCGCAACACCAAGCGCTGGCAGGACGTCGAGGAACTCCTCGCCGCGGGCATCGACGTCATATCCACGGTCAACATCCAGCACCTGGAGTCCCTCGGCGACGTGGTCGAGTCGATCACCGGTGTACGGCAGCGTGAGACCGTCCCCGACGAGGTCGTACGGCGTGCCGACCAGATAGAGCTGGTCGACATGTCCCCGCAGGCGCTGCGCCGCCGTATGGCGCACGGCAACATCTACAAGCCGGACAAGGTCGACGCGGCGCTGTCCAACTACTTCCGGCCGGGCAATCTCACGGCCCTGCGCGAACTGGCTCTGCTCTGGGTCGCCGACCGGGTCGACGCCCACCTCACCGAGTACCGCAGCGAGCACCATGTCTCGGCCATATGGGGCTCGCGGGAGCGGATCGTGGTCGGCCTCACCGGTGGCCCGGAGGGGCGCACCCTGATCCGGCGCGCCGCGCGGCTGGCCGAGAAGGGCGCCGGAGGGGAGGTCATGGCCGTCTACATCTCCCGCAGCGACGGCCTCACCGCCGTGTCCCCGAAGGAGCTGGCCCTTCAGCGCACGCTCGTCGAGGATCTCGGCGGCACCTTCCACCAGGTCGTCGGCGACGACATCCCCGCCGCCCTGCTCGACTTCGCCCGGGGGGCGAACGCCACCCAGATCGTCCTCGGCGTCTCACGGCGCCGCAGCTGGCAGTACGTCTTCGGGCCCGGCGTCGGCGCCACGGTCGCCCGCGAGTCCGGCCCCGACCTCGACGTCCACCTCATCACGCACGCCGAGGTCGGCAAGGGCCGCGGACTGCCGGTGGCGCGCGGCGCACGCCTCGGGCGCTCGCGGGTGATCAGCGGCTGGCTGGCCGGCGTGCTCGGTCCCCTCCTGCTCACCTGGCTCCTGAAAAGCGTCGTGCCGGACATCGGCCTCGCCAACCACATGCTGCTGTTCCTGACCCTGACGGTGGCGGCGGCGCTGCTGGGCGGACTCCTGCCGGCGCTGGCCTCCGCCGTGGTCGGCTCCACGCTGCTGAACTGGTTCTTCACCCCGCCCGTCCACACCCTGACCGTCGCCGACCCGCAGAACATCGTCGCCATCGTGGTCTTCGTCGGCGTGGCCGTGGCGGTGGCCTCCGTGGTGGACCTCGCGGCCCGCCGCACCCACCAGGCCGCCCGGCTGCGGGCCGAGTCGGAGATCCTGTCCTTCCTCGCGGGCAACGTGCTGCGCGGCGAGACCGGGCTGGAGGACCTGCTGGAACGCGTCCGCGAGACCTTCGGCATGGAGTCGGTCGCGCTGCTGGAGCGGGCCGGTGAGAAGGATCCCTGGACGTGCGCCGGCAGCGTGGGCCCCCGGCCCGCCACGACCCCGGACGCCGCGGACGTCGACGTCCCCGTCGGCGACCATATGGCCCTGTCCCTGTGCGGCCGGGTCCTGCCGGCCGCCGACCGGCGGGTACTGGCCGCCTTCGCCGCCCAGGCCGCTGTCGTCGTGGACCGTCGGCGTCTCAAGGGCGAGGCGGACCGCGCGAAGGAACTGGCCGAGGGCAACCGTATCCGCACCGCGCTGCTCGCCGCCGTCAGCCACGACCTGCGCACCCCGCTCGCCGGGATCAAGGCGGCCGTGACGTCCCTGCGCTCCGACGACGTCGAGTGGTCCGAGGAGGACCAGGCGGAGCTGCTGGAAGCCATCGAAGAGGGCGCCGACCGCCTCGACCACCTGGTAGGCAACCTGCTGGACATGTCCCGCCTGCAGACCGGCACCGTCACGCCGATCATCCGCGAGACCGACCTGGACGAGGTCGTGCCCATGGCGCTCGGCGCCGTACCCGAGGACAGCGTGGACCTGGACGTGCCCGAGAGCCTGCCCATGGTCGGCGTGGACCGCGGCCTGCTGGAACGGTCGGTCGCCAACATCGTCGAGAACGCGGTGAAGTACAGCCCGCCGGGCGAGCGCGTCCTGGTCTCCGCGAGCGCCATGGCCGACCGGGTGGAGATCAGGGTCGTCGACCGCGGCCCCGGTGTCCCGGACGAGGTCAAGGACCGCATCTTCGAACCCTTCCAGCGCTACGGCGACGCCCCGCGCGGCGACGGGGTGGGACTCGGACTGGCGGTCGCCCGCGGCTTCGCCGAGGCCATCGGCGGCACTCTGCACGCCGAGGACACCCCCGGCGGCGGCCTGACCATGGTGCTCGCCGTACGGACCGCGCCCGGGCGCCGGCGGAAGCGGCCGGACGTGTCCCCCGCGGTCACGTCCTGATGGCCCGGGGAGCGTACGCGCGCACGCGGTCCCGACGAGGCGGACGGTCGCACGGGGGCCGGAGCCCACGCACCACCGAGAGGACTGTGCAGACATGAAGCCACCCCGGGAATGGGGTATGCGGTCCCGGATCGTCGGCCTCACGAGCGGCTCGGTCGTCCTGATCGCCGGGGGTGCTCTCGCTGACTCGATGTGGCTCATCGGCGTCGGCGCGTGGACGCTCATCGCAGCCGGGCTGCTGGAGATGATCTACCGGCCGTGATCGCCGCTGCAGCATCGGTCCACGGCGCGGCGAAGCCGGCAACCCGGGTACGCGCACGTCGCCGACCAGCGGCGTCGACGCTCGGGAGGAGTCAGTGCCGTTGCACGGCGTGGGCCTTCTCGTACAGCGCGCGGGTGACGGCGAGCCAGGTCTCCCTCGGCAGGTCGGGGATCCGGTTCTCCTCCGCGTCGATCAGGAGTTCCTGGAGGATGTGGTGGTCCTCCGGCGCGTCGGACGAGGCGATCGAGCGCAGGTACTTGGTGAGCCGGGGGACCTGGTACTTCGTGGTCCGGGGATCGACCAGCCACGTGAAGAACCAACGGACCATGCGGGCGATGCGCCGGGTGTGCAGGTCGGCCGCGTACGGGTCCGAGTGGTCCAGGCGAGGCGTGACGCGGAAGTCCACCGCCAGAAGTCCGGCGAGCAGGTCGCGCGCCGTCTCCTCCGTCTGGACCGCGTGCGGCAGGTGCTCGAGGACGATGTTCTGCGCCGCGTAGGTCAGGGGCTGGCGCAGGAGGGACAGCAGGTCCTCGTGGTGGGTCTGCGACAGGCGTTCCTCTGTTTTGTGCCGGAGGTCGGCGGCGTGTCCCGCACGGTTCGTCGCACACGTCAGGTCGTCGGCCAGGGCACGGACCTGGGACATCTCCAGAGGGCCCGGCGGCCCCTGTGCCCCAGGAATTTGGAGACCGTCGACCGTCCCGCGACCGGCTGGTCGAAGAGCACCGGCAACGCCTCGTCCCGCAGCGCCCGTTGACGCTCCGGAGTCAGCCGGTCGGTGATCGCCCCCCGTCCCGGGACCGTGGTGAAACCCGCGCCGTCACCCGTAGTGCCACGGGTGGCGGGCGCGTCCACTCCTGGGTGGAACTCAGGGGGCGCGCTCGGCGGTGGCGGATACGGGGTCGGCGTGGTCGACGGCCCTGGGTGTCCATGGTGGGTGACGGGCCCCGACGGTACTCCGTGGGCGGGCCGTTCCCGCCGCACGGCCGGGACGGACCCGCACGGGCCCTGGGTTTCCGCGGGCCGTCCGTCCGGCGCTTCGAGTGAGCAGTCCGTCCCCTCCGCGGTACCCCTCGCCTCTTGCCCCGCTGCCTCCGGCTCCGGCTCCGTCTCCGGGCCCGGCTGTCGAGGGGCGGACCCCACGTCCTCGGCCTGCTGTTGCCGCCACTCCGACGGCGAGGTCCAGCTCGGGTCGGAGACGGATGCCTGTCCGGCCGGCTGACGGCTGGGGAACCGCTGGACGTCCGGCTGCGGCTGTCGCCGGTGGGTCGGAGCGGGGTCCTGGCTGTGTTCCTGGACCGGGACGGACGGGGCAGGGGCCGGAGCCGGGGCAGGTGAGGGAGCCGGAGCCCGCACCTGCGCCGGGTTGGCCACGGGGACGGGCCCCGTGTCCGTCCCTCCCGCCCCGTCGTACCTACCGGGCCACACGTCCCGGAGCAGGTCGTGGAAGCGCCGGTGCGCGGGGTCGGCCGAGTTCGGGTCGGTGTCCAGCAGACGCCGGTACTTCACGTCGGACCGCCAGTGCAGGTAGTGGTCCACGAGGGTGGTGGCGAGCTCGGCGGCCCGGTCCGCGCCGGGGTCCAGCAGATCGATCCGGCGCAGCCGGCCGCTCGTCCGCCCGGAACGTTCGCTCGACACTGATCCGGAGCAGATCCTTCCGCGCTTCGTCGCTGAGGGCGTCGAGGAACGTGCGGTCCTGCACCACCAGAGCCATGTATCCGTCGCTTCCGGCAGAGGCCGGCCATCCGGCCGAGGGGCGGGAGAAAGAATGAGGCAGACGGGTCTGACACTGTACTCGCGCCCCGGCCGCGACGTCCCGTCCCCGCCGCGCACACCCCGGTGGTGGCCATCGCCGGGGTGGCATGGCCGGGCGAATGCGGGGCACGGTGGACCGCGACGGACCGCCACGTTCCACGGCGTGGCGTGGGCGGAGCGCATGGCCGCGAAGGCGGGCGGGGTGACCGCATCGGACGAACACGGGCGTGGCCGAAGGCACCGGCCGGCATGACGGGAAAGGGTGTTGCGTGGAGCGATCAGGCCCGCCGGGAGACGGCGTCGGCGCGCAGGTGTTCGCCTCCGATCCGGAGGTCGGCGCGGACCTCGCCCGGGTGGACTGGGCGGCCACTCCGCTCGGCCCGCCGGAGGAGTGGCCGCAGAGTCTGCGGACGGCCGTCAGCATCCTGCTCTCCTCCCGGTTCCCGATGTGGATGGCGTGGGGCGAGGAGCTGACGTTCTTCTGCAACGGCGCCTACCGGCGTGACACCCTCGGCCGTAAGTACCCCTGGGCGCTGGGGCGGCCCGCGAGCGAGGTGTGGGCGGAGATCTGGGGAGACATCGGGCCGCGCATCGAGGCCGTGCTGGGCACGGGCCGGGCCACCTGGGACGAAGGGCTGCTCCTCTTCCTGGAGCGGTCCGGCTACACCGAGGAGACGTACCACACGTTCTCCTACAGCCCGCTGCGGGACGATACCGGCGACGTCGTCGGCATGCTCTGTGTGGTCAGCGAGGAGACCGAGCGGGTGATCGGCGAGCGGCGCATGGCCACCCTGCGCGACCTCGGTTCCGACCCCAGTGTGATCCGCACCGAGCAGGAGGTGCTGGCCTTCGCCGACCGGCAGCTGTCCCGCAATCCGCAGGACCTGCCCTTCACCCTGACCTACCTGTTCGACGGCGACGACGCCCGGCTCGCCGGCGCGAGCGGCGTCACCCCCGGCACTCCCGTCGCGCCCCGCGTCCTCCCCGTGGGCGGCAGCCGGACCGGCGACGAGAGCGGCGACGAAGGCGTCTGGCCCGTCGCCGCGCTGGCCGAGGGGGAGGCACGCCTCGTCCCGCTGACCGGCGCGCCCTTCGACGACCTGCCCGGCGGCGGCCGGTCCGAGCCGCCCGTGGAGGCGCTCGTGGTGCCCCTGCTCCAGCAGGGCAGCGCGCCGTACGGCTTCCTCGTGGCCGGCCTCAACCGCTACCGCGCCCTCGACGACCGCTACCGGGGGTTCGTCGAGCTGGCGGCCGGACACATCGCCTCCGGCATCGGCAGCGCCCGCAGCTACGAGGCGCAGCAGCGGCGCGCGGAGGAACTCGCCGAGCTGGACCGGGCCAAGACCACCTTCTTCTCCAACGTCAGCCACGAGCTGCGCACCCCGCTCACCCTGATCATGGGCCCGGTCGAGGAGCTGCGGACCCGGCTCGCGGACGCGGGCGACGACGTACGGACGGAACTCGACGCCATCCACCGCAACGGGCTGCGGCTGGGCAAACTCGTCAACACGCTGCTCGACTTCTCCCGTATCGAGGCCGGCCGCATGCAGGCCCGCTACGAGCCGGTCGAACTCGGCGCGGTGACGGCGGAGCTGGCCAGCGTGTTCCGCTCGGCCGTCGAACGGGCCGGGCTCACCTTCGACGTGGACTGCCCCGCCCTCGACGAACCGGTGCACGTGGACCGCACCATGTGGGAGAAGGTGATCCTCAATCTCCTCAGCAACGCGCTGAAGTTCACCTTCGAGGGCACCGTCCGCGTGACCGTGCGCCGCTCCGGCCCGCACGCCGTGGTCACCGTGGCCGACACCGGGACCGGCGTGCCGGAGGCGGAGATGCCGCGCCTGTTCGAGCGTTTCCACCGCATCGAGAACGCCCGCTCCCGGTCGAACGAGGGCAGCGGCATCGGGCTGGCCCTGGTGCGGGAACTCGTCGGGCTGCACGGCGGCACGATCGACGCCGAGAGCGCCGAGGGCAAGGGCACCGTCTTCACCGTCCGCGTGCCGTTCGGCACCGCGCACCTGCCCGAGGGCTCCGTGGTGTCGGAGCCGGCCGCCGCCAGGGCCTCGGCCACCGCCGGCCCGTACGTCCACGAGGCCCTCCGCTGGCTCCCGGTGGGCGCGGCGGAAGGCGACGGCCCGGGGGAGGCGGCAGCCGCCCCGCTCGGGTCGGACGCCGGTCCCACCCGCAGCGCACGCGTGATGGTCGCCGACGACAACGCCGACATGCGCGAGTACCTCACCCGCATCCTGACCGCCGGGGGATACGAGGTCACCGCCGTCACCGACGGCGTCGAAGCCCTCGACGCCGCCCGCCGCCGCACGCCCGACCTCGTCGTCAGCGACGTGATGATGCCCCGGCTGGACGGACTGGAGCTGGTGACTCGGCTGCGCGGCGACTCCCGCACGGCCTCCGTGCCGGTGCTGCTGCTGTCGGCCAGGGCCGGGCAGGAGGCGTCGATCGAGGGACTGCGGGCCGGTGCCGACGACTACCTGGTGAAGCCCTTCGCCGCCGCCGAACTGCTCGCCCGGGTCCGCGCCAACGTCGAACTGGCCCGGCTGCGCGGCCACCACCTGCGCTGGCGCACCGCGCTCGTCGACTCGCTCCAGGAGGCGTTCTTCGTCTGCGACGAGTCCGGCGCCGTCGTGGAGATCAACACGGCCTTCACCGACATCCTCGGCTACGGCCCCGAGGACCTGCCGTACGCCCCGGCCCACCCGTGGTGGCCGGACGCGGTCACCGACCCGGGCGCGCACGCGCAGGTCGGCGAAGCCTTCGCCGGCCTGCTGGTGAACCCGCGCGGCTCGTACACCGTGCCGGTCACCCGCCGCGACGGCCGCCGCCGGTGGGTCGCCGTCAACTACAACAAGGCCGAGGACCCGGACACCGGACGCCGGGTCACCGTCGGCACCTTCCGCGACGTCACCGCCGAGCACTACGCCGTCCAGCGGGAGACGGCGCTCGCGGCGCTCAGCACCTCGCTGTCCCGCGCCTCCAGCATGCCCGAGGCACTGTCCGGCGCCCTGGACCAGCTGCGGTCGCTGTGGCGCGCGGACGTCGTGCTGGCCGCCGTCTTCGACGGGGACGACACCCCGGCGCTCACCGCGACCGGCCCGGACCTGCGCTGGGAGGACCTGCCGGAGGCTCGCCGGGAACGGCTCGACGCGCTGCGCGGCCGCCCCCCGCTCACCGTGGTCACGGAGGACAGCGGCGCGGGCGTCCTGCTGGAACACCCGCAGGGCCCGCTGACCCTGTGGGTCGACCTGGGCGGGAACCGGCCGTTCACCTCCGAGGACCGGCTGCTGCTGTCGCTGCTGTCCGGGCACCTCGCCCAGGGCCTGGTGCGGGCGCACCAGATCGACCAGCAGCGGGAGGCCGCGATCGCCCTCCAGCGCGCCATCCTCGGCCCCGCCCGGCTCCCCGACGGTTTCGCCGTACGCTACGAACCCGCCTCGCGCCCGCTGGAGGTGGGCGGCGACTGGTACGACACCGTCACCCTGCCGGACGGGCGCATCGGCATCGTCGTCGGCGACTGCGTCGGACGCGGCCTGGAGGCGGCCAGCGTCATGGGGCAGCTGCGCAGCGCCTGCCGCGCCCTGCTGCTGCAGGACCCGAGCCCCGGCCGCGCGCTGGAGGCGCTCGACCAGTTCGCGGCCGGCGTGGCGGGCGCGTTGTGCACGACCGTCTTCTGCGGGGTGCTCGACCCCGCCACCGGAGAACTCACCTACTCCAGCGCCGGACACCCGCCGGGCATCCTCGTGCACCGCGACGGCACCGTACGGCTGCTGGAGGAGGGACGTGCGCTGCCCCTCGCCGTACGACCGGGCCGGACGCGCCCGGAGGCCACGTGCTCCCTGCCCGCCCGGGCCACGCTGCTGCTGTACACCGACGGTCTCGTCGAACGCCGGCGGCTGCCGCTCAGCACCGGCATCGCACAGGCGGGTGACGCCGTGCAGGAGGGCCGCGACATGCCGGTCGAGGACCTCGCCGGAGCCGTGATGGCGAGGCTCGAGCCGGACGGCGGGTACGACGACGACGTGGCGCTGCTGCTGTACCGCCACCCCGCCCCGCTGGACATCACCTTCCCGGCCGAGTCCTCCCAGCTCGCTCCGGTCCGCCGGGCGCTGCGGAGCTGGCTCGCCCGGTGCGAGCTGCCGCCGAACGCGGTGCAGAACGTCCTCGTCGCCGTCGGCGAGGCGTGCGCGAACGCCATCGAGCACGGCCACCGGCACGCCCCGGGGAACGACGTACGGCTGCGCGCCGTGGCCCTGGTGGACACCCTGCGGGTCACGGTGGCCGACAGCGGCCGGTGGAAGGACCCGCAGCCCGGCGCGGACACGCACCGCGGCCGGGGCATGTCCCTGATGCGGGCGATGATGCAGCACGTCACCGTCTCTCCCGGCCCGTCCGGCACCACCGTCGACATGCAGATGAGGATCGACTGATGACAACCCCGCTCACGCTCGCGCCCGGACGGGGCCCCGACGGCGCCGCCCGTCTCGCCGTCGGCGGCGAGATCGACATGAGCAACGCCGGTCGTCTGGCCGAGGCCCTGGACAGCCGCCCCGGCCCCCTCGTCGTGGACCTGACGGAGGTGGAGTACCTCGACAGCGCGGGGCTGAGCGTGCTGTTCGCCCACGCCGAACGGCTGGAACTCGTCGTTCCTCCGCTGCTCGAGCCCGTCCTCACCGTCTCGGGTCTCGCCGCGCTGGCCACCGTCCACCGCTCCGGGGTTCGGGACGGGCCGCAGGGTTGAGCGACCCGGACCGGGGAAAACGCACGGTGCCCGTCCCTTCCGGACGCCCGTGCGGCGGCGACGCCCCACCGCCGTACGCTGTTCCGGAGCCCGACCGTTCAGGAAAGTTGCCCCAGGTGAGTGAGGCCCTCGACACGACCGTCCGGTACACCGACAAGCACACCGCGGTGATCGTCGTCACCGGAGACGTCGACCTGCACACCGCCCCCGTGCTGCGGGCGGAGGCGCTGACCGCGATGACGCGAGGCGCCCGACACCTCGTCCTGGACATGGCCGAGGTGGACTTCGTCGACTCCACGGGCCTCACCACCCTGATCGTCCTGCTGCACGCCACCGAGAAGGCGGGCGGCTCGGTGCGCGTCGCGCGCGTGCCCGAGCGTCTCGAGCGCATGGTGACCATGACCGGTATCGCCGAGCTGCTCCCCATGCACGACACGGTCGCGGACGCGCTGGCGGCGTTGGACGTGGCCGGGGGGACGGACGACGACGCCGGGCACGAGGGCGTGGACGGCGCCGCGGAGCGGGGCGGGCGCGCGTCCGCCGACCGGGGCGCGGGCGTGTCCGTGACCGCATCCGTGGACCGGGGCGCGGGCGTGACCGTATCCGCGGACAGGGGCGCGGGCGTGTCCGCGCACGCATCCGCGGTCCCGGGCGTGGACGTGTCCGCGCACGCATCGGCCGACCGGGGCGTGGACGCCTCCGTGGCCGTATCCGCGGACCGGGGCGTGGACGCCTCCGCGATCGCATCCGACCCGGGCGTGGACGTGTCCGCGCACGCATCCGGGGACCCGGGCGTGGACGCATCCGCGATCGCATCCGTGGACCCGGGCGTGGACGCGTCCGTGACCGCATCCGTGGACCCGGGCGTGGACGCGTCCGTGACCGCATCCGTGGATCAGGGTGTCGACGATGCCTTCGGCGGTGCCGGGCCGTCCCGGTGAACCGCCCCTCACGGACCCCCGCCCTCGCACCGGCGGACGGTCCCTCCCCCCGCTCCGACCACCCCCGGCGGCGCCGCCGCCCTCGCGTTCGTTGCGCCACATCCCGTCATGGGCGGCGCCGTCCGGGGCAGCCGGGACGCCAGGACGCACGGGCCGGCCGCGGAAAACGGACCGGTTCCGGGGAAAGCGGCGCCGACCCGGCGCACGCGCCGGCGGAGGGAACGGGATGAGACCTGAACGGGAACCGCGGACCGGCGAGGTCTCGCGCCCGTCGCCGGCGGTACCGGACCGGGACGACGCTCTGTCGGTGCTGTTCGGCACGTCGACGGCGCTGTTCGCCTCCATGGCGGGGCCCGCCCATGTGCTGGAGGCCGCGAACCCGGCGTTCTTCACCGCGATCGGGGGCGGGCAGCGCGAGCGCACCGGTGTGCCGCTCGGCGATCTGATGCCCGAACTGGAGGCCCAGGGCTTCCTCCGGCTGCTCGACCAGGTCTACCGGACGGGGGAGCGGCACGTCGGCCGGGACACCCGCGTCGTCCTCGGCGTCGGCCGCCGGGCCCGCGAGGCGTACGTCGACTTCACCTACGAGGCCCGCCGCGACACCGGCGGCAACGTGGTGGGCGTCCGCATGATCGGGGTGGAGACCACCCAGGTCAAGCACGCCCGGCGGCTGGCCGCCGAGCAGCGCGCCCTCCTGGAGCAGATCGCCCGCCAGGCACCCCTGCCGGAGGTGCTGGAGGGCATGTGCCGGGTGATCGAGGAGCTGTCCCCCGACGTCATCGTCTCGGTGCTGCTCGCGGACGAGGAGGGCCGGCATCTGCACCACGGCGCCGCCCCCAGCCTGCCCGCCTTCTACAACCAGGCCATCGACGGCATCGCCACCGGTGAGGGCGCCGGCTCCTGCGGCACGGCCGCCCACCGCCGGCAGAAGGTGATCGTCACCGACATCGCCACCGACCCCCTGTGGGACGACTTCCGTGAGCTGGCCGGCCAGGCGGGGCTGGCCGCCTGCTGGTCCACCCCGATCCTCGGGCGCGACGGGCGGGTGCTGGGCACCTTCGCGATGTACCACCGCACACCGCGCGCCCCCCAGGACACCGACCTCGCGCTGGCCGGCCTGTTCGTCGACACCGCCGCCCTCGCCGTCGAGCGGCACCACGCCGAACAGGCCCGGCGGACCGCCGACGCCCGGGAGAGGGCGGCCCGCGACGACCTCTCCTACCTGCTGACCGTGAGCACCGCGCTGGCAGGACCGCTGGACGAGGGGCAGACGCTGCGGCGCCTGGCCGAGCTGGCCGTCCCGGCGCTGGCCCCGCTCGCCGCGGTGGACGTCGTGGAGGCCGGACGGATGATCCGGGTGGCGTCCGCCGCCACGACCGGGCGCGCCCGTGAACTGCTCGCCTCCCACAGCGCCGTCCGCGAGACCGAGGACGACGCCGTCGCGCGGGTCCTGGCCACCGGCCTCACCAAAGTGGCCCGCCGCACCCCGCCCGGTCCCGGACCGTGGCAGGAACTGGGCGTCACCGGCTACGTCTGTGTGCCGCTCATGGACCGGGAGCGGCCCTTCGGCGTGCTGAGCCTCTACGCGACGGACGGCGCGTCCCTCGACGGCCACCGGATCGCGCTGGCGGAGGAGGTGGCCCGCCGCGCCGCGTCGGCCGCGCGCAACGCACGCCAGTACGCGCAGCGCGCCGCCCTCGCCCGCGACCTCCAGAGCGGCCTCCTGCTGCCGGACCTGCCCGACGTCCCCGGCGCCCAGGTGGCGGCCTTCTACCACCCGGCGGGTCAAGGGCTCGACATCGGCGGTGACTTCTACGACGTGTTCCCCCGCGGGGACGGCAGCTGGTCCTTCGTCCTGGGGGACGTCTGCGGGCGCGGCGCCAAGGCCGCCACCACGACGGCCCTGGTCCGGCACACCGCCCGTGCCGTCGCCCCGCTCCTCGACGACCCGGTCGGCATCGTCAAAGCCGTCGACAGGGCCCTGAACGACCGCAGTTCCCAGGAGAACAACGGCTTCGTGACGCTCGTCTACGGCCATCTGACGCCGGTCGACGACGGACTCGCCGTCGAGCTCGTGCGGGCGGGCCATACCCTGCCTCTCCTGCTGGACGCCGGTCACACGGTGACCCCGGTCGAGGCCCACGGCGGCCTGATCGGCATCGGCATCCCGCCCCGGCTCGACGCCGTCCGCCTCACGCTGCGCCCCACGGAGAGCCTGATGCTGTACACCGACGGCATCACCGAGTGCCGGGCCGCGGGCACGGAACAGTACGGGGACGCACGCCTGCTCAAGGCCCTGGCCTCCGCCCCGGCCCGTCCGGCCGCGACGGACATCGTGCGGACGCTGACGGAGGACATCGAGGCGTTCACGAACGGGCGTACGGTCGACGACGACCAGGCGGCGCTGGTCGTGACGGCGGAGGGACCGTCACCGCGAGTGCGGTGAGGTCACCTCTCCGCACGGAGGAGCCGGTGCGGCCCGGCCGGGCAGCACGCGGCCCCGCCGGGGCGCGCCCGGCGGGGCCTGGAGCGGCTGCCTCGGACGGCGGCGCAGGACGCCGCCGTCCGAGGTGTGGTGCACCCGCGTCCGTCACCGCACCGCGTAGCCGAAGTACTCGCCGTGGGCGGGGAGTCCGCCCTGGCCCGGCCGGTACGTCGTGGCGGGCGCGCTGGTGCCGCCCGTCACGGCGTTCGGGAACGGCAGGACGTGCACGGCCCCGGTCGCGGCGGGCCCGTAGGGCATGCCGACGTAGAGGTTCCGCGGGGTGAAGTGGATGCTCGTGCCCATCTTGGCGCCGGCGCTCGGGGGCCCCGGGACGCCGTCGCCGTCGCCGGCCTCGATCCACGAGTCGTTCGCGCCCGCCGCGCCCATCAGGGAGAAGGTGTGGACGGCGCCGGCGTCGGTGACGCCCGCGAGGTCCTCACCGGGGACACCCACGGCGACCTTCAGCGTCTCGGCCGAACCGACCTGGCGCGGCGCGGTGTTGACGGCGCTCAGGGACGCGCCCGTGCGGTCGCCCGCCTCGATGGTGCCGGAGCGGTCGTCGGTCCCCGAGCCCTGGTTGAGCGCGCGCAGGTAGTCCCAGGTGCCGTCGCCCTTGATGTGCAGGAGGAGGACGTTGCCCGCCTCGGCCAGCTGCGCGCCGCCGGTCTCGGCCGCCAGGGCCTCGCCCGGCGCGCCGACCGCGAGGATCGAGTCGGTGGCCGCGGCCGCGCCGGCGGGGCGGTAGGCGACGAGCGCGAGGGCCTGACCGAACTTGTCACCGGCCTCGGCCCCGGCGTTGATCTTCTCGTTGTCCTGGTCCAGTCCCGTGACCAGGGTGGGCCGTCCGGCGGCGTCCAGCGTGTGGCTGAACACGGCGAGGTTGCCGGCGTTCGCGTCGCCGCCGATGGCGTCGCCGGGAGCGCCCATGGCGATGTAGTTGGAGTCGCCCGTCACGGCCGTGCCGAAGGCGTCGTTCGCCTCGGCCGCGCCGGGCACGCCGGGCGAGTCCTGGTTGATGTCGGTGCTGGTGTCGCCGTGCACGTAGAAGGCGGCGCCCGCCTTGGCGAGCGAACCGATCGACTCGCCCGGCGCGCCGATCAGGACCCACGGCCTGCCCTCGGCGGTGGTGCCCGCCTCGAGGGCGGCGCCCATCCGGTCGTTGCTCTCGGGCGTGGCGGTGCCGATGGAGCCGGTGCCGGCGCCCTGCTCGAGGTGGCGCGCGGCCGGACCGGTGCCGAGACCGTTCCTGCCGCCGAACAGGATGTCGACGAAACCGGCGTCGGTCGCGGTGCCGAGATCCTCCTCCGACGCGGACACCACGAGGTCGGTGTAGCCGTCCTCGTTGTAGTCGACGGTCGCGAGGTGGTTGCCGAAGTGGTCGCCGGGCTCGGAGCCGCCGGGCACCCAGTCGAGGTCCTGGGTGATCTCGGCGGTGCCCTTGCCGCCGCCGTACACGACCCGGACCAGACCCGCGGTGGTGTCGCCGCCGACCGTGGCCATCGGGTCGCCGACGGCTATGTCCTCGACGGCGTCGCCGTTGAAGTCGGTGATGCGGGTGGCGCCGGTCTTCTGGGCGACCCAGGCGGCGAGGTCGTCGACGCGCGCGACGACGCCCGCCGTGGAGGTCTGCGTCTCGTCGGTGCCGAGGCAACCGCCCTGGGACGACTGGCTGGTGAGGCCGACCAGCGTGCCGCCGGAGAGGACCGGGCCGCCGGCGTCGCCCATGCAGGCGGCGACCCCGCCCTTGCCGGTGACGTTCACTGAGGTGCCCGCGGTGGAGTCCACGGTGTGGACGCCGGTGTGCAGCTCGTTCGGCGCCCACACCGTCTTCGTCCGGCCGTATCCGGCGAAGGTCAGCTCCGCGCCGGCCGCGGGCGCGCCGCCGGCGAACGCCGCCGGGGTCACGGAGGTGACCGGCCGGCTGAGGCGGGCCAGCACCACGTCACGGTCCGTGCGCGGTACGAGCTCGACGACGCGGCGCTCGGCGCCCTGCGTGCCGGTGAGGTCGGACCGGCCGACCACCGCGGTCGTCGCCTTGGCGGGAACGCCGGCCGGGACGGCGAGCGAGGCGGCCGGGTCCTCGGCGAAGCAACTGGCCGCGGTCAGCAGCCACTCCGGGTCCACCAGGACGGCGGAGCAGCCGCGGTCGTGGGCGCCGACGGTGATCTTCGCCGTGTAGGCGTACGTGGTGTCCGAGGCGGCCACCGGCGTACCGCCGGTGACGGCGAGGGCGGGCGCCGCGCTCAGCGCGAGCGACCCGGCGGCCAGGACGGCGCAGAGCCCGGCCGGCCGAGGACGTCTGATGAAGGACATGAAAGTGGGTTCCTCAATCATGGGGAGGCGTGGCTTCAGTTGGTGACGTGGATCTCGACCAGTACGTGCTCCCGGCCGTCGACGGACTCGCCGACGCCCGCCCAGGTGTCCGCCGGGATGTCGTACTCGACCTGGTCGTCCTCGGCCGTCATCTCCAGGTGGGTGTTGGCGGAGTCGTCCGTCTTCACCCCGTGCACCGCGGGCAGTTCGAGGGTCAGGAAGCCGGTGTCGGCGGTGACCTCGAAGCAGACGTCCTCGCGGTCGCGGGCGAGGAACCGCAGCAGGTCGGCCCCGGCGGCGCAGTCGGCGAGCACGATGTGGCCGTCGCCGCGCTTGAGGACGATGTCCTGCTCGGCCAGGATCGTGTCGGCGTTCGGGTAGGCGTAGTCCTCGACGGCGTAGCCGGGCGTGTCGCCTGCGACGGCCTCGGTGGGGGAACCGGCGGCGCCGCCCTGGGCGAGCACGGCCCAGGCCAGCGCGCCGGCGGTGGCCGCGACGCCCAGCAGGCGCACGAGTGCGTTGCGTGTCTTCATCACAGTCCTAGATGGTCGGATCTCTCGGGCTCGCGCCCTTGGGGAAGAGGGCGGCTCAGCTCGCCCTGTCGTACGTCTGCGTCACGGGACCGTCGGGATCGAGCTGGAAGTACAGCGTGTCCTGGTCCTCCACGTAGAGCTGGATCCCGCCGGTGGTCCCGAGCCCGCCGTCCTCCACGCCCAGGTACACGAAGTCGCCGGACGTGCTCGGCCTCTCGTAGTCCCAGGTGCCGCTGAAGTCGGCCGGCCCGGCGCCCTCGTCCGTGGTCACCCCGGTGGCCGTGAACGTCCCGTCCGCCGAGAGCTCGATCCGCCCGCCGTCGTCGTTCCGGTACACACCGGGCAGTTCGAGCGGGTCGACCTCCTCCGAGCACCCCGAGACGAGCAGGGCGGAAGCGGCGAGCACGGCGGACAGCCACCGTGCCCGTGCCGTCCCGCGCGTCACGGGCCGAGGGTGACGTCGAACTCGATCACCTGGGTCTTGGGCGACATCGGCCCCTCGTCACCTACGACCTTGTCGACGAACGCGCCCACGGTGTCGCTCCACCAGTCCGTGTACCCGATGACCGGGGGGTGCGTCGCCGACTCGATGTCCGACTCGTTGTACGCGGTGTACCGCCAGGTGACCGAGCCGTCCGCGTTCTCCCGGACGGGAGTCATACGGACCTGGTGCGAGCCCAGGAACGTGTACGCGAGGTTGCCGGTGAGCCCGGCCGTGGCGAGCGTGCCGTAGTCGGTGAGGTACTTGCCGACGCCGTCGAAGCCGCTGAGCTGGTAGTCGTACATGTAGGTCTTGCCCAGCTGGTACTTCCCGGTGCGCTGCCACTCGCTGAGGAAGTACGCGATCACGCCCCTGGTGTGCGCGTGCTCGCGGTAGAGACGGGTGAACTCGTCGTTCGGGCCGAAGCACTGCGCCCGGGGGCCGTCGCCGGTCAGCCAGCTCAGGCCCAGCTCCCACGGGTTGGTGCTGTTGCTGTGCTCGATCGGGTCGCCGAACGGCGTCAGACAGCTCTCCGCGCCGTCGGGCAGCCCGGTCTTGCCGTCGATCGGCACCTTGGAGTTGTCGATGGCGTCCTGGATCGCCTGCCGGATCGCGGCCTGGATCACCAGGATCCGCGCCTCGGTGGCGGCCCTCGCCGCCTGGGCGTAGGACTTGCCGGCCGCCAGCTCCGCCTGCCGCGCCTTCGTCGCGGAGGCCTGCGCGTCGGCGGCGTAGGCCGCGGCGGTCGAGGCGGAGCGCACGGCCCGGTTGGCCGCGTCCCGCGCCACGGCGCTCGCCCTGCGGGCCGTCGCGGCGGCGCTCGCGGCCGTCTCGGCGGACCTGGCGGCGGAGGCGGCGGAGGCTTCCGCGGCCTCCGCGTTCCTGCGGGCCTCCTCGGCGGAGGCCTTGGCGTCGGCCGCCCAGCCCTTCGCCTTGTCGGACCACTCGGTGGCCTCCTCGGCGGCCTGGCGGGCGAGCGCCGCGGCCTCGGAGGCATACGCCGCGTCCTCGAGCGCGTCCTGCGCGACCTTGGCCGCCCGGGCGATGGCCGCGCGGATCGCGCTGATGTGCGTGGCGTGGTCGTGGTCGATGCGCGCGAACTCGTACTGAGTCGTCCCGATGAACTGGCGCAGCATGTGCGTGTCGCCCTCGAGCGCGACCTGCGCAGCGGCCCGTACGTAGGGACCGCCGCTCGCCAGCAGCGTGGTGGCCGCCACCCGGTCGTCCTCGTGGACGGCCTTGGCGCGCTCCACGTGCAGGAAGGTGTGCAGCGCCTCGGCGGAGCCGTCCGCCAGGGCGGCCTCGGCGGCCCTGCGTACGGCGGTGCCGGTGGTGGGGTCGGCGAGGAGCGTGGTGACCTCCACCTCGTTGTCGTCCCGGGCCGCCTCGACCGCGCCCCTCTCCAGGAACGTCCTGATGGTGGCGGCGTCCTCGGTGCCCAGCGCCGTGGCGGCGGCCTCGGCCACGTTGCGCGTGGAGATCGCGGCGACGGCCGCCGCGTTCTCCGCGTTGTCCTGCTCCAGGGCGATCAGCCGGTCGGCCTCGATCCAGCGCAGGACGTCCTCGTCCGAGCCGGCCAGCGCGAACTCGGCGGCCTCCCGGGTCCACGTACCGGACCGGTCGAGGAGCAGGACGGCGGCCTGCCGCCCCTTGTCCACGGCCTCCCCGGTCCGGCCCTCGGCGAACGCCGTGTCCATCGCGGTGATCAGCGCGAGCAGTTCCTCGGAGAGCCGGGTCTGCTGGGTCCGCCGCTGGTTGGCGCGCTCCAGCAGGTCGGTCTCCTCGCGCCGCTGCTGCCGGGCGACCTCGATCGCTTCCTCGGTCTCCTCGTTCAGCCGGGCGATCTCGGCCTCACGGGCCTCCTGCTCGACCTCCCGCGCCTCGGTGACGGCGTCGTAGGCCTTGTTCGCGGCTTCGACGGCGGCGTTCGCGGCGGCCGTGGAGCGGTTGGCGTAGTCCACGGCCTTGCCGGCGTTGAGGGCCGCCTCCTCGGCGGCGAGGGCAGCCTTGTCCGCGTGGTCGGCCGCGCTGTCGGCGGCGGCGGCCGCGGTGCGCGCGGCGGCCGCCGACCTGCGGGACAGGGCCGAGGCCCGGCTCGCGGCCGCGGTGGCCCGTCCCGCCGCGGCCTCGGCGACGGCGGCCTGGCGCTGCGCCTCGGCGGCCTGGGACTGCGCGGCGCCGGAGGCCGCGGCGGCGTCGGCCGAAGCGCGCGCGGCGGCGGCCGAGTCGACCGCGGCACCGGCGGCGGCGAGGCCCGCGGACTCCGCGGCGTCGGAGGCGAGGGCCGCGAGCCGGGCCTTCGCGGCCACGGTACGGACCCAGCTGACCATCGCCTTCGCGGCCTGCGCCGCCTGGTTGGCGGCCTCCGCCATGTTCGCGTTCTTCGACGCGCTGATGGCGGCGTGGTAGGCACGCGACGCGGCGCGCCCCGCCGATGCGGCCGCGGCGGCGGCGGCGTTCGCGGCGGACACCGAGCGCCGGGCGGCGGCCTGCGCGGTACGCGAGGCGGACACCGCGGTCGAGGCGGCGGCCGCGGCTCCCTGGGCGGCCCGCGCCGCCTTGTTCGCCGCCTTCGCCGAGCGCTGCACGTCCTGTTCGGCGGCCAGGGCCTCGGCCTTCGCCTCCAGCGCGGCCGCCTTGGCCTTCTCGGCGGCCTGGACCGCCTGCTGCGACAGCTCGACGGCCTCGTCGGTCCTGCGCTCGGCGAGCTTGCCCTCCGACTCCACGATCTTGACCAGCTGCTGGATCGTGGCCGTCTCCTCGTCCCGCGCCCGGGCGATGTACTGCCCCGTCGTCAGGAACCACTGGATGGCCCGCGGTGACCCGTCGTCGAGCGCCCGCTCGGCGTACTCCCGCACCTGCGGCGAGGCGGTGACGAGGATCGTGGTCACCTGGACGCGCCGGTCCTCGTGGAGCGCGTCGTACTGCCCGCCGCTGAGGAAGGACCGCAGCGCGAAGTCCGTCCCGGCCGTCAGCGCCTCGGAGGACTCGCGCTTCACGGCCTTGCCGCCGTGCGCGTTGACCGTGGTGACGGCCACCCGCAGGTCCTCGCGCACCGCCGACTGGAAGCCGCCTCCCAGGTAGGCGGCGACGGCCGCGTCCCCGCCGGACAGCGCCTCCCCGATCCCCGCCCGCGTCGCCTTGCCCGCGCTGACCAGGGCCTGGGTGAGGACGAACCGGTTGTCCTCGGCCAGGGCCGCCGGCAGCCGCTCGCCGAGGAACGCGGTCACCTCGTCCGCGTTGCCCACGAGCGCCGCCGCCGCGGCCGTGCGCACCGCCCGGCCGCCCGTCCGGTACGCCCGCACGGCCTTGGCGCGGTCGGTGTCGGGCAGCCCCACGCCGCCGTCGGCCGGCGCCGGGTCCGCCGCGTACGCGGGCCGGGACCCGAACACCCCCAGGGGCAGCGCGGTACCCGCCGCGATCCCGCCCAGGATGGCCAATGACTGGCGTCTGCTGAATGTCTCCCGTGCCCCTGGCATCGAGACCCCCTTCTCGGCTCCGAGGGGACATCCCGCCACCCCCCGTGGTTCAAGTCCCTTATCGAATCCGGATCTTGGTGGCTCGTCCAACGTGATAAACGGGTGGGAACAGGGTTAACCCACGGTTACCCGGGGTGATGCCCGTCACCATGGGAAACAGTTGTAACGCTCTCGGTAACGAAGTGCTTCAGTCTCCGAATTGGCTGAAATGCAGCGGCTGACGTCAAGCGGCGCTTCGACCCGCGGCGTGGCGTGAACTCGCCGATGGCCGGTTCTCGCGGGTCGTGGGGCGGGCTTCGTTATCTCGGTGCGGCGAGCGGGTCCCGGTGGCCGTGGTGACGGGTGCACGTGCCTGTACCCGGGCGGCGAAACTTTCGATCCCTTCACACGGGCTTGCGCCTCGATTGTTTGGAGGTGCATGCATCCGGGCGAAGGTATACGGCCATCGTGGTGCCTGACCTGTGCTTACACGGTGCGCGAGCCTTGAAGTGTGAAGGCGAAGTTTCCGAAAGGTTGCCGAAACTGTTGACACGCTCATGTCCGCCTACGAACACTGTGGCCACCGCACGACAGCCAACCCCCGTGCCCCAGGCGTTACTTGGGCGTCACGGAGGTCGGCCCTGCAAGGCAGCGGGTGGCAGCAGCCGCCCAGCCCCCCACCAGCCTTCATCGGGAGGACGCATGAACCAGGACGGCAAGCGGTACGAGTCCGAGCAGAACCCGCCCCCCTTCAGCGGCCTGAGCCGGCGGGGCTTCCTCGTCGGCGCCGGCGCGGGCGCCGCAGCGGCCGTCGCCGGGTCCGGGCTGCTGCTGCCCGGCACCGCGCACGCCGCCACCACCATCACCACCAACCAGACCGGGTACGACGGCATGTACTACTCGTTCTGGACCGACGGCGGCGGCTCCGTCTCCATGACGCTCAACGGCGGCGGCAGTTACAGCACCCGGTGGACCAACTGCGGCAACTTCGTGGCCGGCAAGGGCTGGGCCAACGGCGGGCGCCGGACCGTCCGGTACACCGGCTGGTTCAACCCGTCGGGCAACGGCTACGGCTGCCTCTACGGCTGGACCTCCAACCCGCTCGTCGAGTACTACATCGTCGACAACTGGGGCAGCTACCGGCCCACCGGCGAGTACCGGGGCACCGTCCACAGCGACGGCGGCACCTACGACATCTACAAGACGACCCGGTACAACGCCCCCTCCGTCGAGGGCACTCGCACGTTCGACCAGTACTGGAGCGTCCGGCAGTCCAAGGTGACCAGCGGCTCCGGCACCATCACCACCGGCAACCACTTCGACGCCTGGGCGCGCGCGGGCATGAACATGGGCCAGTTCAGGTACTACATGATCATGGCGACCGAGGGCTACCAGAGCAGCGGCAGCTCCACCATCACCGTCTCCGGCTGACCCCGGACGCCACGTCCTCCCCGGCCGGCGGTCTCACCCTGCGAACCGCCGGTTGGGGAGCTCCACCCCGGGCCGCCATCATGTGGGCCATGCACAGGCCGCCGCCCCGTCTCCGCGCCCCCGAGTGGTTCACTGCCGACGGGTCGGTCCTGAACGTCGCCCTCGTGTACCCGATGCGAGGGCCCGCGGGCATCTTCGGGCCCACCTGCGAGTCCTGCGCACGGCTCGCCGCCGAGGAGGTCAACCGGTCCGGCGGTGTGCTCGGCAGGGAGCTACGGCTGGTGGAGGTCGACGGGGGCGCCGGCCCCCGGCAGGTCGCCGACGAGGTCGAGGCCCTCGTCGCCACCGGCGCCGTGCACGGGGTCACCGGCTGGCACATCTCCTCCGTACGCCAGGCCGTCGCCCCGCGCATCGCGCACCGCGTGCCGTACGTCTACACCGCCCTGTACGAGGGCGGCGAGCGCACCGACGGCGTCTACCTCACCAGCGAGACGCCCTCCTGGCAGCTGCTCCCCGCGATGCGGCTGCTCGCCGAGGAGCGGGGCGTGCGCCGCTGGTTCGTCGTCGGCAACGACTACGTGTGGCCCCGGCACACCGCCCGCGCCGCCCGGCGCTACGCCCGCGAGAGCCGGGGGCGCGTCTGCGGAGAGGCGTATCTCCCGCTCGGCACCGACGAGTTCGCCGGGCTGCTGCGGCGCGTCGAGCGCGCCGACGCCGACGGGGTGATCGTGCTCCTCGTGGGCAGTGACGCCGTCCGTTTCCACCGGGCGTTCGCCGCCGCCGGACTGGACCGGCGCTGTCTGCGGCTGTCCACGCTCATGGACGAGAACATGCTCCTCGCCAGCGGCCCCGAGGCCACCGTCGACCTCTTCAGCACGGCCGGCTACTTCGCCTCGCTCGCCGACCGCAACACCCTCGACTTCCACGGCCGCTACGCCGCGCGCTTCGGCGTCGACGCGCCCGTGCCCGGCAGCCTCGGCGAGTCCTGCTACGAGGGCGTACTGCTGCTCGCCGCCCTCGTCGAGCGGGCCCGCACCCTCGACGTGTCCGCCATCGGCGCGGCCGCAGGCGACGTCCGCTACGAAGGGCCGCGCGGGCTGCTCGGCCTCGACGGACGGCATGTGCGCCAGCGCATCTATCTCGCGCAGGCGGACGGGCCCGACTTCACCGTCCTCGCTCAACTGCGCGCCCCGCACGAGCTCTTGTGATCCCCTCCGGAGTCTCCTGCCACGCGTCGCCGAGCCGGGCCAGCAGGGTCCGCAGCGCGTCCTCGTCCCCCGGGGCCAAGGGCTCCGCCTCCGCCCACTCCGCCCGCACCGCACGCGACACCTGCTGCCAGCGCTCCAGGCCCCGCGGGGTGAGCTGCGCCAGGACGCGGCGCCGGTCCGCCGGGTCGATACGGCGGAACACCAGGTTGTCGTCGACGAGCTGGTCGACCAGCTTCGTCAGCGTCGGCGCGGGCAGGAACGCGTGGTCGGCGACGGCGGTCATGTTGTGCCCCGCGCCGTCGGAGAGCAGGCCCAGCACCCGCCACGCCTCCACGGAACAGCCGAACTCGTCGAGCACGGACCGGATCCGCTCCGCCGAGAGGCGCTCGGCCCGCGTCAGCAGATGAAGCAGTTCCTCGGGCCGCCGGGGCCGCCTCGCCATCGCACTCCTCAGCATGCGTCCGGGGTACGTCCCCGCCCTGGGGACGGGCCGAGCGTACCTGCGAATCGCGCTCGCATGACAGGGCATTGACGCGAACTGATCCTTTCCCGTGGAAGCAATAAAGGGGCGAACAAAAGCCGTTGGATACGGTTCGTCAATTGCGCGGAAACACCGGGGAAACAGTTCCGCCCCAGGCTGTGGACGCACTTCGGCGACCGGCCCGGAGAGTCCCCCCTCCGTCCCCACTTCCCTCAATCGCCCTTCCGGGCAAGGAGGTTCCGCATGTCCGGACTCAGCATCAGCAGGCGCGGTCTTCTGACCGGTCTCTCCGTCCTCGGCACCTCCGCCGCTCTCGGCGCATGCGGCGCCAAGACCGGAAGCGACACGTCCTCCGCCTCAGGCGCGAAAGCCGACACCTCCGGCGACACCGTGAAAGTGGGCCTGCTGAATTCACTGTCCGGCACCATGGCCATCAGCGAGGTGACCGTGCACAACGCGCTTCTTCTCGCCGTCAAGGAGATCAACGCCGCGGGCGGAGTCCTCGGCAAGAAACTGAAGCCGGTCAGCCAGGACGGCGCCTCCGACTGGCCCACCTTCGCCGAGAAGGCGCAGACCCTGATCACCGAGGACAGGGTCGTCGCCACCTTCGGCTGCTGGACCTCCGCCAGCCGCAAGGCCGTCAAGCCGGTCTTCGAGCGCAACAAGTCGCTGCTGTTCTACCCGGTGCAGTACGAGGGCCTTGAGCAGTCCCCGTACATCTTCTACGTCGGCGCCACCACCAACCAGCAGATCGTCCCCGCTCTCGACTACCTCAAGAAGCAGGGCCTCACCCGGCTCTACCTGGTCGGCAGCGACTACGTCTTCCCGCGCACCGCCAACAAGGAGATCCGGGCGTACGCGAAGGCCAACGGCATGGAGGTGGTCGGCGAGGACTACGCGCCGCTCGGCTCCACCGAGTTCAGCACCATCGTCAACAAGGTCAAGGACGCCGGCGCGGACGCCGTGTTCAACACCCTCAACGGCGACAGCAACGTGGCCTTCTTCAAGGAGTACAAGTCCGCCGGGCTCGGCGCGAAGAGCCTGCCGGTGCTGTCGGTGTCGATCGCCGAGGAGGAGGTCAAGTCCATCGGCACCCAGTACCTGGAGGGGCAGCTCACCGCCTGGAACTACTACCAGACCACCCCCGGCGCGGCGAACGCCGCGTTCGTGAAGGCGTACCAGGCGGCCTACGGCAAGGACAAGCCGACGTCGGACCCGATGGAGGCCGCCTACACCTCCGTGCACCTGTGGGCGGCGATGGTCGAGAAGGCCGGCTCCTTCGACGTGGACGACGTGAAGGCCGCCGCGGACGGCATCACCTTCGACGCACCCGAGGGGAAGGTCACCGTCGACGGCGCCACCCAGCACGTCCACAAGACGGCCCGCATCGGCAAGGTCGGCGCGGACGGCCTGATCACCGAGGTGTGGAACTCGGGCGCACCGATCAAGCCGGACCCGTACCTGAAGGGCTACGACTGGGCCGCCGGCCTCTCCTGAGGCCGCCCGAACCCCACGGCGCCGACCCGGCCTCCCGCAGGCCGGGTCCGCCCCGCGCCCGCACCTTCCGCCCCCGATCCGGAGCCGCCTCATGACGGTCGTCCTCAACCAGTCCTTCACCGGCATCAGCATCGGTGCCGTGCTGCTGCTCATCGCCCTCGGGCTCACCCTCACCTTCGGGCAGATGGGCGTCATCAACATGGCGCACGGCGAGTTCATCATGGCCGGCGCCTACACCACCTACGTGCTCCAGCAGTCGGTCAGCGGCGCGGGCGTCTCCCTGCTCGTCGCCCTGCCGCTCGCCTTCCTCGTCGCCGGGGCGATGGGCGCCCTCCTGGAGTGGCTGCTCATCCGCCGGCTCTACACCCGGCCGCTCGACACCCTGCTGGTCACCTGGGGCGTCTCCCTGATGCTCCAGCAGCTCGCCCGGGACGTCTTCGGCGCCCCCAACGTGCAGACCACCGCCCCCGACCTGCTCACCGGGCACATCACCGTCGGCGGGGTCACCCTCGCCGGCAACCGGCTGTTCATCCTCGGCCTCGCCCTGCTGTGCGTCCTCGCCCTCACGCTGATCCTGCGGCTCACCCCGCTCGGGCGGCGCATCCGGGCCGTCGTCCAGAACCGCGACCTCGCCGAGGTGTCCGGCATCGCCACCGGACGCGTCGACCGCACCACCTTCTTCATCGGCTCGGGCCTGGCGGGCGTGGCCGGCGTCGCGCTCACCCTGGTCGGTCCGATCGGCCCGACGATGGGCACCAACTACATCGTCGACGCCTTCCTCGTCGTGGTCGTCGGCGGCATCGCCCAGCTCAAGGGCAGCGTCATCACGGCCTTCGCGCTCGGCGTGCTCCAGTCGGTGCTGGAGTACTCCACCACCGTCAGCGTCGCCAAGGTCGTCGTGCTCGTCGCGATCGTCGTGTTCCTCCAGTGGCGACCCCAGGGCCTGTACACACTCCGCACCCGGAGCCTCGCATGACCACAACGACACCCCTGGCCGGGAAGACGGCCACGAAGCCGCCGGTCACCGAGCCCCCGGCGCCGTTCCTGGAACGCTTCCGCGTCCCCGGCGCCTTCCTCCTCGGCGCCCTGCTCCTGCTCGGGATCGCCCCGCTCGTCCTCTCCGACTTCCGGCTCAGCCTCCTCGCCAAGTACCTGTGTTACGCCATCGTCGCCGTCGGCGTCAGCCTCGCCTGGGGCCGCGGCGGGCTGCTGGTCCTCGGCCAGGGCGTCTTCTTCGGGCTCGGCGGCTACGCCATGGCGATGCACCTCAAACTCGCCGACGCCGCCGTCACCGGCCAGACCCTGCCCGACTTCATGCAGCTGTACGGCACCGGCGACGCCCTGCCGTGGTGGTGGAAACCGTTCGCCGACCCGGTGTTCGCCCTCGCGGCGACCGTGCTGCTGCCGATGGCGGTGGCCGCGCTGCTCGGCTTCTTCGTGTTCCGCCGCCGGGTGAAGGGCGCGTACTTCGCGATCCTCAGCCAGGCGCTGGCCGCCGCGTTCGCCATCTGGCTCGTCGGCCAGCAGGCCAACACGGGCGGCACCAACGGCCTCACCGACATCCAGGGCTTCTTCGGCTACGCCCTCGACGACCCGGTCAACCAGCGGATGGTGTACGTCGTCGTCGCGGCCGTGCTGCTGGTGCTGATGGCCGCCGCGCGCCAGCTGTTCGTCAGCCGCTACGGCGAACTCCTCGTCGCCGTGAGGGACTCCGAGGAGCGCGTGCGCTTCCTCGGCTACGACCCGGCCAACGTGAAGCTGGTGGCGTACGTCGTCGCGGCCGGCATGGCGGGCCTGGCCGGCGCCCTCTTCGTGCCCGCCGTGGGGATCATCTCCCCGGCGCTGATCGGCGTCGTGCCGTCCATCGGCTTCGTCATCGGCGCGGCCGTCGGCGGGCGGGCCAGCCTGCTCGGCGCGGTGCTCGGCGCGATCGCCGTCGCCTGGACCCAGTCCACGCTGTCGGACGCCTACCCCGCCGCGTGGACGTACCTCCAGGGGCTGCTGTTCGTGGTGGCGGTCGGCTTCCTGCCCGGCGGACTCGCCTCCCTGGTGACCGTACTGCGGCGGAAACGGCGTACCCACAACCCCGCGACGGAAGGAGCGGCATGAGCGGCGAGGGACTGACCGTACGGGACCTGCGGGTGACGTTCGACGGGTTCACGGCCGTCGACGGCGTCGACCTGGACATCCTCCCCGGCGACCTGCGCTTCCTCATCGGACCCAACGGCGCCGGCAAGACCACCCTCGTCGACGCGGTCACCGGGCTGGTCAGGGCCGGCGGGTCGGTCCGCTTCGGCGGTGAGGAACTGCTGGGGCGGCCCGTGCACCGCGTCGCGCGCCTCGGGATCGGCCGTACCTTCCAGACCGCGACGGTCTTCGAGGAGCTGACCGTCCTCCAGAACCTCGACATCGCGGCCGGGGCCGGGCGCGGCCCGCTGACGATGCTGCGGCGCAGGAAGGGAGTCCCCGAGGAGGTGGCCCGGGCACTGGAGACCACCGGCCTCACCGACCTGCGCGACCGCCCGGCGGGCGTGCTCGCGCACGGCCAGAAGCAGTGGCTGGAGATCGGCATGCTGCTGGTGAAGGACGTACGGCTGCTGCTGCTCGACGAGCCCGTGGCCGGCATGAGCCACGACGAACGCGAGGCCACCGGGGAGCTGTTGCGGCGGATCAGCGGGGACCGCACGGTCGTCGTCATCGAGCACGACATGGACTTCATGCGGTCCTTCGCGCGCAGCGTCAGCGTCCTGCACGCCGGCAAGGTGCTGAGCGAGGGCTCGGTCACCGAGGTGCAGGCCGACGCCCGTGTCCAGGAGGTCTACCTGGGCCGCGCCTCGGAGCCGGAGCCCGCCGCCGTTCCCGTCGCCGAGGAGGCGTGACGCGCATGCTGCAGATCCAGTCCGTGCGGGCCGGGTACGACCGCACCACCGTGCTGCACGGTGTCACCGTCGAGGTGCCCGAGGACGGCGTCGCGGCCGTCCTCGGCCACAACGGCGCAGGCAAGAGCACCCTGCTGCGCACCGTCATGGGGATCGTCCCGGCGTCCGCCGGCACGGTCCTGCTGGACGGCGAGGACATCACCCGCCTCGCCCCGCACCGGAGGGTCGCCCGCGGGGTGGCGTACGTGCCGCAGGGACAGCAGTCCTTCCCGCACCTCACCACCGCGGAGAACCTCCAGCTCGTCGCCGACGGCCGTCCGGACGGCAGGGAGGCCGTCGCCGAGGCGCTGGACCTCTTCCCCGTCCTGCGGGAGCTGTCCGGACGCCGGGCCGGCCTGCTCTCCGGCGGCCAGCGCCAGCAGCTCGCCATCGCCCGCGCCCTGATCACCCGCCCCCGTCTGCTGCTCCTGGACGAGCCGACCGAGGGCATCCAGCCGTCCGTCGTCGCCGAGATCGAGGAGACCGTCCTCGCCCTGACCCGGCGCGGCGGCCTGTCCGTGCTCCTCGTCGAACAGCACGTCGGCTTCGCCATGCGCGCCGCCCGGAGGTACTACGTCCTGGAGGCCGGACGGGTCACCTCGTCGGGGGACGGGGGAGCGGAGGCGGAGGGGACGGTAAGGGCGGCGCTCAGCGTGTGACGCGTCAGGTGTTGAGCAGCCAGATCGACAGGTTGAGCGAGGCGGCGTACGTCACCCAGGCCGCGTACGGCAGGAGCAGCACGGCGGCGGCCCGGCGCCTGCGCGCGAACGCGACGACGGTGGCGACGAGCGCGAGCCACAGCAGGCAGATCTCGGCGGACGCCCATCCGTAGGCGTCGGCGGCGAAGAACAGGGGCGTCCAGGCCAGGTTCAGCGCGAGCTGGACGGACCAGAGGACCATGGCCGGCCTGCGCCCGGCCCTCGTGCCGTCACCGCGCAGGGCGAGCCACGCGGCGACGGCGATGGTGCCGTAGAGCACGGTCCACACGGGTCCGAAGAGCCAGCCGGGCGGGGCCCAGGAGGGCCGCTCGAGCGCCTGGTAGGTGTCGCCGGAGTCGGCGGCGGCCAGGCTGCCCAGCGCGGCCACGGCGTAGCACACCGCGAGTAGGAGCAGCAGCGTCGGCCATCCCGGCCGGCCGCGGTCGGCCGGCCCGCGGGTCTCCTCGCTCAGCAGGTCGGCCATGGGGCCCTCCGATCGGTCACCGGGAGCGGGTGCCCGGAGGGGGAGCACGTACACGGCGCGTGCCCCCTCCGGCTCCGCCAGGAGGCGACGCCGGTTCCGTCGGCCGGGGGACAGGGGCCGCCCGGAGGGGCTGTGCCCGCCGGTCGCGGGTACCGGCGAGGGGAGGGCCGCGCGGGCGGCCGCGTCCCGACCCTTCCCCGGCTGCGGCCGGGGAGCCCACCGAGGAGCAGCATGAGCGAGCACCACCGCGCGGCGCCGGACGTGATCGTCGTGGGCGCGGGCCTGGCAGGGCTGGCGTGCGCGCTGGACCTGTGCCGTGCCGGACGGCGGGTGGCGCTGCTGGAGGCGTCCGACGGCGTGGGCGGCCGGATGCGCACCGACCGGCGGGACGGGTTCCTGCTGGACCGCGGGTTCCAGGTGTTCAACACCTCCTACCCGCAGGTGAAGCGGCGCCTTGACCTCAGGAGTCTGCGCCTGCGGCCCTTCACCGCGGGCGTCGTCGCGCACACCTCGACGGGCCCCGTCCGGCTCGTCGACCCGACCAGGGAGTCCGGCGCGGCGGAGGCGCTGACGCCGGGGCGGCTTCCCGGGGCGCGCGACCTGGCCGCGCTGGCCGGGCTCACCGCCTGGGACGCCCTGCTGCCGGCGTCGGCCGTCCGACGGCGCCGGGACGGCTCCACCTCCCAGGCCCTGAAGCGGGCCGGGGTGTCGGACGCCATGGTCGACGAGATCCTCCGGCCCTTCCTCTCGGGCGTCTTCCTGGAGGACCGGCTGGAAACCTCCGCACGCTTCTTCCACCTGGTGTGGCGCAGCATGGTCCGCGGCTCCCTGTGCCTGCCGGCCCGGGGCGTCGGAGCCGTGCCCGCCCAACTGGCCGACGGACTCCCGGACGGCGTCCTGCGACTCGGCACGCCCGTTTCGTCGCTCACCGACGACGGGGTGCTGACGGAGAACGGGAGTGAGATCCCGGCCGGTGCCGTGGTGGTGGCGACGGAACCGGCGACCGCCGCCCGGCTGCTGCCGGGGCTGCCCGTGCCCGCCACCCGCACGGTCACCACGTACCACCACGCCGCCGACGCGAGCCCCGCAGTCGAACCGGTCCTCCGGGTGGACGGCACCGGCACGGTCCTGAACACCTGCGTGCTCTCCCAGGCCGCCCCCACCTACGCCCCCGCGGGCACCGCACTGGTCTCCACGTCCGTCCTGGGGGCCGACGACCCCGGCAGGGAACGGACCGTGCTCCAGCGGCTCGCCGAGCTGTACGGCACCGACACGGGCGGCTGGCAGCGGCTGGACGTGCGCACGGTCCAGGGCGCGCTGCCGGCGATGGCGCCGCCCTGGCCGCTGAGCCGCACCACCCGTCTGGGGCCGGGCCGGTACGTGTGCGGGGACCACCGGGCGACCGGCTCCGTGCAGGGCGCCCTCGCGTCGGGGTCGCGCGCGGCACGGGAGGTGCTGGCCGACACGACGGCGTGACCTGAGCCCCTGGTGTCTCAGTCGCGGCCCCGCGCGTGGCGGAAACGGGCGAGCCCTTCGGCGAGGTCGACCACAGGGTCGGGGTAGCCGAGGGCGTCGCGACGGTCCTCCGGGAGGCGCCAGGGCTCGTGGATCCGCCCGGCCTCGACGTCCGCGAGCTCCGGGACCCAGCGCCGTACGTACGTGCCGTCCGGGTCGAAGCGCTTGGCCTGGACCGTGGGGTTGAGGACCCGGTGGGGGCGGGTGTCGGTGCCCGTGCCGGCGGCCCACTGCCAGTTGAGCTGGTTGTTCACGACGTCGCCGTCCACCAGCAGGTCCAGGAAGTGCCGGGCGCCGATCCGCCAGTCGACGTACAGCGTCTTCGTCAGGAAGCTCGCCGTCAGCAGGCGCGCCCGGTTGTGCATCCAGCCCTCGTGCCGCAGTTGCCGCATGGCCGCGTCGACGACCGGGTAGCCGGTGCGCCCGTCCCGCCACGCGGCGATGTCCTCGGCGGCCTCTTCCTCGCCCCGCCATCGGTCGTCGCGGGTGCGGTAGTCCCGCCAGGAGGCCTCGGGGCGCGCCGCCAGCACCTGGTGGTGGAAGTCCCGCCAGCACAGCTGACGCACGAACGCCTCCGCGCCCGGACCTCCCTGCTTGCGTGCCCGGTGGACGGCCTCCGCCGCGGAGACAGTCCCGAAGTGGAGGTACGGCGACAGCCGCGACGTGGCGTCGCCCGCGAGGTCGTCGTGCCGGTCCTCGTAGGCGGCCATGCCGCCGGAGCGCGACCACCGCGCCAGCCGGTCCCGGCCTGCCGTCTCCCCTCCGGGCGGGAGACCGGGGGAGGTGCCGGACACGTCCGCGCGGCGGGGCGGCGGCTCACCGCCCACCCCGTCGGGGACGCGGACGGCACGGGGCGCCGCGAGGGGCCCCCGCAGGGTCTCCCGCGACCACCGGCGGAGGTACGGGGTGAACACGCCGTAGTGGTCCGAGCCGGACGGGGTCACGGCCCCGGGGGCGAGCGCGGTGATCACCGCCTCGTGCACGCGCAGCGCCACGCCCACGGCGCCGAGCTCCCTGCGCAGCCGCTCCTCCCGGCGGTGGGCGTACGCCGTCACGCCCGCCGCCATGTGCACCTCGGCGGTCCCGCACGCGGCGGCCACCGCGCACACCTCCCGGACGACCGGCCCCGAGCGGATCACGAGCCGGCCGCCGCGATGCCGCAGCGAGGCGTCGAGGTCGTGCAGGCAGTCGGCGAGGAAGGCCCGCCGGTTGGGCGCGTCGAAGCCGGCCGCGTGGATGCCGGGGTCCCGCACGAACAGAGGTACCACCTCGTCCGAGGACCGCAGCGCCGCGTGCAGCGGGGGGTGGTCGCGCAGACGCAGGTCGGCGGTGTAGAGGACCACGGAGACGGTCACGGTGTCACTCCGGAGGTCGGGCGGCGGGAAGCGTGCGTCCGGTGCCGCACCGCCGCGGGTATCCGCCGGTGCGGCACGGGAAACGTCGCCGGTGGCGGGCGGGGTGCGTGAGGCGGACTTGCGAGGTTACCCGTCCGGCATGACTGAGACACGGCCACTCGCACTGATCACCGGCGCGTCCAGCGGCATCGGCCTCGAGCTGGCCCGGCAGTTCGCGTCGCACGGATACGACCTCGTCGTGAACGCCGAGGACGAGGAGCTGGAGACCGCCGCCGAGCGGCTGCGGGAGGCGGGCGGGGAGGTGCGCGCGGTCCGCGCCGACCTGCGGACCGGCGAGGGACGCTTCCTGCTCCTCGACGCGCTCGACGGCCTGACCGTCGACGTCGCCGTCCTCAACGCCGGGGTCGGCCAGGGCGGCGCCTTCGTCGACACCGACCTCGCCGACGACCAGGCGGTCATCGACCTCAACGTCACCGCGACCGTACGGCTGGCCAAGCCGCTGCTGCGGGCGATGGCGGCGCACGGCGGGGGACGGCTCGCCTTCACCTCGTCCGTCGCCTCCCAGATGCCCGGCTCCTTCCAGCCGGTCTACAACGCGTCCAAGTCGTTCGTGCAGAGCTTCGCGCAGGCGCTGGCGGAGGAGGTGAAGGACACCGGGGTGACGGTCACCGCCTTCATGCCGGGCCCGACGGAGACGGAGTTCTTCGACCGGGCGGACATGGCGGACGACACCCGCATGGGCTCCATGAAGAAGGACCCGCCGGAGCAGGTGGCCGAGCAGGCGTTCGAGGCGATCGTGGAGGGCGAGAAGAAGGCCGTCACCGGGTCGCTGATGACCAAGGCGCAGGGGCTGGCCGGGAAGGTCCTGCCCGACGGCGTGAAGGCGGCGGCCCACCGGCGCCTCGCCGAACCGGGCACGGGCGACGGTTCACGCGACTGACCGGGTCGACAGCGCGTTTCGCCCCGCGCGCACGAGACACCCGGGGAGCGGCAGGCGCGCACGGACGCGCAGGCGACGCAAGGAGGAAGCCGATGTCGAACCCGCAACAGCCCGAGCTGCGGCGCAGCGACAAGGGCGGGGCCACACCGCAGGACAGTAGCGCCCGCAAGGCGTCCCAGCCCGGCCGGGGGGCGGGCGGCCACGCCCACGGCACCGACCGCGGCGACAAGGGCGGCGGCCGGGGCGGCGGCAAGCCGCCGGAGCAGCAGCCGGACCACCCGGAGTAAGGGATTCCCACCGCCGAGGGGCGCGCCGTGACCGACGGCGCGCTCCTCGGCGTGATCCGCCCGCCAACTCGCGTGCCCGGCACGTCGGTTAACCTGACAAGGGGGCGTTGCACGGGGGTGGGCGGCACGGTGACGGTGACGGACGGCAAGCTGACCGCTGCGGCGGTGCTGCCCGTGGTGATGCGCGGGCGTCTTGCCGTTGTCGCCGTGCTCGCCTCGCTCGTGGTCCTTCTGCTCGGCGTCCGGTACGCCGGTGACACCGGGCCCGGCCGGACGGACGCCCGGATCGGGGAGGCCGCGTACGGGGTCGGGGCGCCCTGGTGGCACCTCGCGCACGCGACGGACTTCCTGGGCGACCCCGGGGGCGCCCTGCTGCTGCTCACGGCCGGTGTCGTCGGTTGCCTGAAGGCCCGCAGGACCCGCGCCGCCGTGCTGCTGCTCGTCGGCCCCGGCCTTGCCGTCGGGGTGACGCGGCTGCTCAAGCCGCTCGCCGCGCGCACCATCAACGGCGACGACAACCTGGCGTTCCCGAGCGGCCACACCGCCTTCCTCACGGCGTTCGCCCTCGCCCTGGCGCTGCTCGCGGCGGGGCGGTCCGGGCTCGGTCCGACGTCAGGGACCGTCCTCGCCCTGGCCGCCGCCTCGGCCGCCGGCGCCCTCATGGGCTGGGCCCAGGTCGCCACCGGGGCGCACTACCCGACGGACACGGTGGGCGGCTGCTGCACCGCGCTGGCGGTGGTGCCGGCGGTGGCATGGGCGGTCGACCGCCTGGCCGACGCCCGCCACCCGCACAAGGGCTGACGGCCCATCACCGTCAGCCTCGCGCCGGGACGCCTCGCGCCGGGACGCCTCGTGCCGGGACGCGCCGTGCCGGCAGCGCGCCGCGTCGGGACGCCTCGTGCCGGGACGCGCCGTGCCGGCAGCGCGCCGCGTCGGGACGCCTCGTGCCGGGACGCGCCGTGCCGGCAGCGCGCCGCGTCGGGACGCCTCGTGCCGGGACGCGCCGTGCCGGCAGCGCGCCGCGTCGGGACGCCTCGTGCCGGGACGCGCCGTGCCGGCAGCGCGCCGCGTCGGGACGCCTCGTGCCGGGACGCGCCGTGCCGGCAGCGCCTCGCGTCGGGACGCGCCGCGCTGGAAACGCGCCGCGCCAGGCGCCCCGCGCCGGGCGCGGTCCGGCACCGGGGCAGCGCTTGCCGGGCACTCCCGGCCGCCCGGGGGAGGGGGCGTGGGGCACCGGCCCTGGAACGGCGCCCCACGCCACCCCCGTCTCACACCCTCCGCCGGAACACCGGCCGTACCGGCCTGCCCCCCAGCCACGGCGTCGGATCGCCCGCGTCCAGCGCCTTGCGGTACACCGCGCACGCCTGGCCGACCACGTCCACCGTGCGGTCGACGTCGGCCTCCTCCAGCGCGCCGCTCACCACGAACGACGGGGCCAGCACCCCGCCCGTCAGCAGGCTCCGCAGGAAGAGCGTCCGGTACTCCTGCGAGGGCCGTCCCCGCGCGTCCAGCGTCGCGAAGACCAGGTTGCTGGCGCGGCCCCGGACCACGACATGTCCGGCGACGCCCATCGCGGCCGCCGCGTCCCGGACGCCCGCGGCCAGCCGCTCGCCCAGCGCGTGCAGCCGCGCGGTGACACCCTCCTCCACGTAGGTCGTCTGCACGGCCATCGCCGCCGCCAGGGCGTGCGTCTCCGCGCCGTGCGTGGTGGACAGCAGGAACACCCGGTCGCCGTCGTGCCGCAGCCCGCCCCACTCCATCAGCTCGCGGCGCCCGGCCAGCGCGGACACCGCGAAGCCGTTGCCCAGCGCCTTGCCGAAGGTGGAGAGGTCGGGGGTCACCCCGTACAGCCCCTGCGCGCCCGCCTCCGACCAGCGGAAGCCGGTGATCATCTCGTCGAAGACCAGCACACTGCCGTGGCGGTGCGCGAGGTCGCGCAGCCCTTGGAGGTAACCCTGCGGCGGCTCCGTCTGGGTGGCCGGCTCCAGGATCAGGCAGGCGATCTCGTCCGGATACCGGTCGAACAGCGCCTCCACCGCGGCCAGATCGCCGTAGGGGAACGTCACCGTCAGATCCGTGGTCTCCGACGGGATGCCCGCCGGCATCGGCGTGGTGCCGATGAACCAGTCGTCCACCGAGAAGAACGGATGGTCCGCGCAGAGCGCCACCCGCCTGCGCCCGGTGACGGCGCGCGCGAGCCGCACCGCCGCCGTGGTCGCGTCGGAGCCGTTCTTCGCGAACTTCACCATCTCGGCGGTCGGCACCGTGGCGAGGAACCGTTCCGCCGCCTCCGCCTCCACCACCGAAGGGCGCACGAAGTTGCTGCCCCGGTCCAGCTCCCGCCGCACCGCCTCCAGCACCCGCGGATGGGCGTGGCCGAGGCTCACCGACCGCAGCCCCGAGCCGTACTCGAGGTACTCGTTGCCGTCGACGTCCCACACGTGGGCGCCGCGGCCGTGGTCGATGACCGGCGCCAGGTCCTGCGGGTACTGGTCGTCGCCCTTGGCGTACGTGTGCGCCCCGCCCGGAACCGCCGCGTGCAGCCGCTCGTTCACCGCCCGCGACCGGGGCAGCCTCAACTCCTCGCCGTTCATGGCGCCTTCACCTCCAGCGTTCTCAGCACCTCGGCCAGACCCGGCGCCTTGCGGTCCCGTTCGGACGTCACCGTGACCGGCAGCGGCCAGGGGACGGCCAGTTCGGGGTCGTCGAAGGCGATCGTCACGTCCTGGGAAGGGTCGTGCTCACGGTCGATGCGGTACGACGTGTCGGCGGTGTCCGTCAGCGCCTGGAAGCCGTGCGCGCAGCCCGCCGGCACGTACAGCGTGGCCTGCGTGTCGCCGGACAGCTCGAACGTGGCCCGGCGCAGATACGTCGGTGAGCCGGGCCGCAGGTCCACCACCACGTCGAAGATACGGCCGTAGGAGCAGCGAACCAGCTTGGCCTCGCCCTTCCCGGACCGCAGATGCATGCCGCGCACCACGCCCCGCACCGAACGGGACAGGCTGTCCTGGACGAAGGCGTCCGGGTCGATGCCCACGGAACGCGCCAGGTCCGCGTCGAACGTGCGGCAGAAGAAGCCTCGTTCATCGGTGAACGGTGTCGGCTGGAACAGAAATGCCCCGGCGATCGCCGGGACCTCGGTCACCTTCATGGGGTCTCCCGTCGTGCGTGGTCGGGTGCGGCGCCGGACGCCGGTAAGAGCGCGTTCAACGCCTCGAACTGCCGGCGGACCCGCCCGGCCAGCACCGGGTTGCCCTCGGCGAGGATCCGCCGGACCTCCGTCCGGTTCCGCTCCAGCGCGCGGAACTGCTCGAGGAGCCGGCCCGCGTCGATGTCCCGCGCCGGGTGGCAGTGCTCGCCCAGCCCCATGCCTGCCATCAGCCGGTCGCTCTTCGCCGCGTAGCTCACGGCCAGCGCCGGGGTGCCGACCTTCAGCGCGCACACCAGGTTGTGGTAGCGGGTCGCCACCACCGTGTCCGCGACCGCCATCTCCTTCATCAGATCCCCCAGCGACGCCGTCGCGGCGGCGGTGACCATCGGCGAGTCGACCGCCTCGAGGATCGCCTCGGTCACCGGCCGGTCCACGTCGTCGCCGGTGAGCAGCCGCACCGACCTGCCCTCTGCGGCCAACGCGCGCACGAACCGCGTCATGCCGTCCAGGTAGCGGCGGCGCAGTTCGTCCGCCCGGTCCCGTTCGTCGTTGCTGCCGCCGAAGTCCATGACGCCCACGCACACCGGTCCGGGCGGCCCCGAGGAGTCGCCCGGCGGGGGAGTCGGCAGGGCGAACACCAGGTCGGCGTACACCTCGTCGCGTCGGGTGTCCACGCCCATCGCCCGTATCGCGTCCCGCGACAGCGTGTCCCGGTAGGACCGGTACGCGGCCAGCCGCGCCGCCCACCGGGTCAGCGCCCGCACCGGCCGGCTGCCGGTCCCGGACGCCCCGACCCCGACCAGCGCGACCGGTGTGCGCAGCAGCCGTCCCGCAGCGCACACCAGGAACAGCGAGTACGGCATGCCCCAGGGCCGCAGCGGCAGGGTGCTCTCCAGGATGCCGGTGCCGGGCACGATCACCACGTCGTGCCGGCGCACCCAGGCCGCGATGCGGAAGGCGTCCACGAGCTTGCCCACGGCCTTGCCCGCGAGGTCGCCCGGGCGCGCCGCCGTGCGGTACTCGCCGCGGAACCAGTGCAGCCGTGCCGCCGGTATGCCGTACCGGGCCGTGACGGTCTCGGGGCCGCCGCACAGGGCGTCCACCTCGGCGCCGGGACGGGCCGCGCGCAGATGGTCCAGCAGGGCCACGAGCGATCCGTCGTTGCCGACGTTCCCGGAGCCGAAAAGACCGAAGAGGCCCACCCGGGGAGACGTCACGCGGCACCCCTCTCGCGGCCGGCGACCAGGGCGTCGACGGAGATGCCGAGCGCGGCCGGGTCCACCGGGGCCCGGTCCTCGACCCGCTCGCCCGCGCCCGGGCGGACGCGGCTGGTCGCCCATGAGGCCAGATGCCGGTAGCAGGCACGCCGGTCGGCGGGGGACAGCGGCGCCCGTTTCACCGCCGACACGAACCCCCACACGTACTCGGCGAGCAACCGGGGCGTCGGGTGCAGCGGTCCCGCCCGGCGCGGGTCCAGGTTGACGCAGCGGGCGCGCTTGGAGGGGTTCGCCCGCTCGGCGCGGGTGGGGTGGTCGCGGCGGAAGTACAGCAGCTCCGGCACCTGGTGGAAGGGGCCGTGCAGGGTGATCTCGGCGACGAACGTGCGGTCCGCGTGGTGGTAGCTGTCGTGCGGCTTGACCCGGCGCAGCACGTCGGCGCGCATCACGCCGTAGAAGTCGTCGCCGCCGGGCTCGAACAGCAGGCTGCGGAACCGCTCGGGCGCGTGCGGCGAGCCGGTGTTCAGCGTGTACGCGTAGGGCACCTTGACCTTGCCGCCCTCGTCGATGACGGCCTGGTCGCTGTGCGCGAGGATCACCTCCGGGCGTTCGTCGAGCGCCTCCACGCAGCGCTTCAGCAGGTCACGGGCGTACAGGTCGTCGTGCGAGGCCCACTTGAAGAGTTCGCCGCGGCACTGGGTGAAGACGTAGTTGTGGTTCGGCGCGGCGCCGATGTTCCGGGGCAGCCGGATGTACCGGATCCGGGAGTCCTGCTTGGCGTAGCGGCGGCAGATGTCCTCGGTCCCGTCGGTCGACGCGTTGTCGGTGATGACCAACTCGAAGTCCTCGTACGTCTGGCCGAGCAGGGCCTCCAGCGACTCGGCGAGGTATTCCTCGCCGTTGTACACGGGAAGGCCGATGCTCAGCCGTGGTTGCGCGGTCATGACGTCCTCACTTCACGGATGAGAGATCTCGGTGGTGCTCGCGCAGGGCGATCCTCAGATGCAGCCACCACGCGGCCGAACCGCACACGGACGCGGCGGCGGCGCCCCAGGCCGAGCCGACGGTGCCGCCGAGGGCCGCACCGCCGATCCCGAGGCCCACGTAGCACACGGAGGCGAAGATCTGGCACCGGAGACTGAGCCGGGCCGCGCCGAGCGCGCGCAGCCCGGCGGCCGCTCCGGTACCGACACCGGCCCCCGCGACACTGAGGGTGGCCGGAACGATGAGCTCCTTGGCGGCGGGCCAGACGTCGCCGAGAACCAGGTCCCCCGCCCGGTCCGGCATCAGCAGCAGCACGCCGCCCCACAGCAGGGCGGCGACCGCCTGACCGCCGCCCAGGAACAGACAGAACCGGCCGAGCCGGTGCGGGGCCTGCCGCAGCATCCGCGCCGCCTCGGCCACGGTGACCAGCGTCAGCCCCATCAGCACGGCCAGGAACGGACCCTGCAGCAGCTCGGCGCCCCGGACGACGCCGACCGCGCCGACGCCGACGATGGCGCCGAGCCCGTACGCGCGCAACTGGCCCGCGCCGCTCACGCAGGTGTTCTCGGCCAGGTAGCGGTAGCCGAGGTCACGGTGGTCGCGGATCCACAGCCGGGCCCCGGTGAGCCGGGGCCGGATGCCGGACTGCGCCCAGCCGTACGCCCCCGCCACCGCGGCCGAGCCGCCCCAGGCGAGCACGAACGCGGGCACGGTGCCCACGTGGGCCGCCACGACCATGGCGGGGACGAGCGCCACGCCCCACACCACGTCGTTGACGAACGCCTTGCGGCCGACGCCGGCCGCGAAGAACGAGTACCGCCAGGCGTCCTGGAGCAGCAGCCCGGGCAGCACCACGCCCAGGCAGGCGAACGCGGCGCCCACACCGCCGCCGATCAGCGGCCAGGCCGTCAGACACAGCGCGCCGATGACCGCGCCCACGACCAGCGAGGTGCCCGTCGACCGGGACACCGCCTGGCGCCAGGACGCCTCGGGCACCCCGCTGAACCGCACCACGAGCGGGTCGGTGGCCAGACCCCGGGAGACGCTGAGCACCACGCCGTAGGTCACCCAGGCCAGGCTGAACACGCCGAACGCGGTCAGTCCCAGCGAGCGGGCCACGTACACGCCCACGGCGAAGTTGGACAGGCTGGAGGCCGCCTGGTCGGCCAGCCCCCACGACAGCCGGCCCGCCACGGCCCGCGTCACGGTACGGGCCGGCCGCGCCGGCACAGTCGTCCCGTCCCCCTCGGCGGCCATCTGTGTCACGCCTTGACCAGCCCGGCGCCGTGCAGGGCGTCGGCCGCGGCGGCCACGGTGTCGAACGGCAGACCGGCCCGCTCGGCCACGTCCAGCAGAGCGTGCTCCCCGTCGGAGAGGCTGAGCACCCACAGCATCGCCAGCTGGGCCTCCTGCGCGTCGCTGCGCCCGCCGAGCGCCCCGTACAGCCCGCGCCGCCCCAGCTGCGGCTCCCCGTACGGGCTGAGGTTGACGTACCGCCGGTTGCGGTCGAGCACGGCGAACGCCTCCCGGCAGACGGCGAGGGTGTCCTCCATCGCCTCCGGCGTCACGAAGTCCAGGTCGTCCGCCGAGGTGTGGTACTCCGGGTAGCCGGCGTACGGGGTCCGGCTGAGCGACCCCACCCCGAGGTTGAAGCCCGGTGAGCAGAACTGCCGCTCGTCGTAGCCGTACGGGGTGAACTCCCGTATCTCGTGCGGGCGTCCGGAGGTCTCCAGCACGTACCGCATGACCCGGTCGATCTCCGCGTCCCCGCGCCTGCTGCGCTTGTAGGTCAGCGAGCCGCGGTCGCCCGCGCAGGCCAGCACGAGACCGTGCTTCACCCGCTCCACCCGTCCGGCGTTGCGGGCCAGCCAGGTGATCGCCCCGACGGTGCCGGGCGCGAACAGGAACCGGTACGTGTAGTACGGCGTGCCCTCGGCCAGCGACCGGGCGAGGAAGGCCGCCACCGCGATGCCGGCCAGGTTGTCGTTGGCCAGCGACGGGTGGCAGACGTGACTGGAGACGATCACCTCGTCGGGCACCCGCCCCGGCACCACGTGCTCGGCGTAGGTGAGGTGCCCGTCCGCGAGCGTGGAGTCGATCCGCACCTCGTACTCGCCGTCCGGCAGCGCGTCCAGGGTCTCCTGCGCGAGACAGAAGCCCCAGTCGGGCTTGTAGTAACTGGTGCGGTACGGAACCCACTTCGGGTGCTCGGGCAGGGTGTGCAGATGCGGGCGCAGCTCGGACAGCCCCATCCGCGCCGACACCGGCACGCTGTACCCGAGCACGTGCAGGCTGGAGTCGGCGAGGTCGACGACCCGCCGCCCCGACGGGTCGGCGATCCACGCCTCCCGCACGTTCCACTCCTGCGGCACCGTCCAGTCGAGCACCTGCGTGCCGGTGGGCACCTCGCGCACCTCCAGCGGCAGATGCTCCCCGACGATGTCCAGGGTGGCGCGCACCCCGTCGCCGGTGATGCTCCGGCAGAGCGGGTACATCCGCTCCACCAGGGCGTGCATCTCCTCGCCCGGCGTGGTCACGACCGCCACCGCAGGGTGTCGTCGACCGTGCCCGCGTCGGACGCGGCCCGCAGCACGGCGAGCCGGGTGAACCGCTGCTCGAACGCCTCCCGGGTCAGCCCGTGCGTCCGGTAGGCGTCGGCGAGTTCCAGCGCGCCGCGCTTCACCGTCCACTCGCAGTCGAAGCCCGGGATCGCCTCACGGAATCGGGAGAAGTCCACCCGGTAGGAGCGCGGGTCGGCGCCCGTCTCGCCGGTGATGACCACCTTGGAGCCGTCCACCGCGTCCGCGACCTGCTGGGCGATCTCCGCGACCGTGACGTTGTTGACCTCGCTGCCGATGTTGAACGCCCGGTCGTGCACCGCCTCCCGCGGCGCCTGGAGGGCGGCCGTGAACGCGCGGGCGATGTCCGCGGCGTGCACCAGCGGCCGCCACGGCGTGCCGTCGGACAGCACCAGCACCTCACCGGACAGCAGGGCGTGGCCCACCAGGTTGTTCAGCACGATGTCGGCGCGCAGCCGCGGCGAGTACCCGAAGGCGGTCGCGTTGCGCATGTACACCGGGCTGAAGTCGTCGTCGGCCAGCTCGTGCAGGTCGTCCTCCACCCGCACCTTGGACTCCGCGTACGGCGTCACCGGGCGCAGCGGGGCGTCCTCGGCCACCAGCTCGTCGCCGCCCGCCGCGCCGTAGACCGAGCAGGTCGAGGCGTACAGGAAGCGCCGCACCCCCGCGTCCCGGGCCAGCTTCGCCAGCCGCACGGACGCGTGGTGGTTGATGTCGTAGGTCAGTTCCGGCGCCAGCGCCCCCAGCGGGTCGTTGGACAGGGCGGCCAGGTGGATCACGGCGTCCACCCCGGCCACGTGGTCGGCCGTGACGTCCCGCAGGTCCACCCGCGTCCCCGGAGGGTCCGCGGGCGTCGGCCCCAGCACGCAGTCGGCGAACAGGCCGGCGTCCAGCCCGACGACCTCGTGTCCGGCGGCCGTGAGCACCGGGGCCATCACGGTGCCCAGATAGCCCTGGTGTCCGGTGAGCAGTACGCGCAAGGTTTCAACCCCCCAGGTCGACAGTGAGTTTGGTGACGGCGAACGCCTCGGCGTAGCGCGCGTTGCTTTCGATGCCCCGGATCCGGGCGAGCCCGAGGAAGGCCTCCCGGTCGTACCAGGGCCGGTGCCGCTGCGAGGGGTAGTGCTCCTGCAGCAGCCGCACCTTGTCCTCGGCCGTCTCCGGCGCCAGCGGCTGGTACACCACCGGACGGCCCAGGTCCCCGTCCCACTTCACGATCTCGTAGCCCAGCACGAGATGGTCGCGGAACGCGGTGGTCATCAGCTTCGCGAGGCCCCGGTGGTCCTGGTGCGCGTCCTCGGTGCGCGGCGCGAGCACCAGGTCGGGCTCGGTGCGGGCGCGCAGTTCCTCGACCGCGGCCTTGGCCTCAGCCCAGTGCGCGGGCAGCCGGCCGTCGGGCAGCTTGTCCACGGTCAGCCGGAGGTCGGCGCCCGGGCAGAACGCTGCGAGCGCCTCCGCCTCCTCCTGCTCGCGCTCCGTGCCGCCGCCGGACAGCACCAGCGCGTCGACCCTGAGGCCCGGGCGGGCCCGGCACAGGGTCAGCAGGGTCCCGCCGGCGCCGATGGCGATGTCGTCGCAGTGCGCGCCCACCGCGACGATCCGCTCCAGACGCCCGGTTCCCAGCCGGATCACGCGCTCACCCCCGCCCCCGTACGCTCCCACACGGCCCACGGCCGGTCCCCCCGGGCGTAGGCCTCGTCCAGCGCCGTGCGCTCCTTCACGGTGTCGGTCGGCTGCCAGAAGCCGCGGTGCTGGTGCGCAACGAGCCTTCCCCGCTTGGCCAGTTGGGCACACCCGTCGGCGACGAGATCTCCGTTCTCGGGGATGTGGTCGAAGATCTCCTGGCGCAGCACGAAGTAGCCCCCGTTCTCCCACAGCGGCAGCTCGCTCACCGGGGTGATGCCGCCCACCAGGCCGTCCTGGCCCAGCTCCACGCAGTGGAACGACGACTGCGGCGGCACCACCATCATCGACGCCCCCGCGTCCCGGCGGGAGAACCGGTCGATCATCTCCGGCAGCGGGGCGTCGGTGAGCACGTCCGCGTAGTTGGCGAGGAACATCTCGTCACCGTCCAGGTGGTCCCGCACCCGGCGCAGCCGCTCCCCGATGGGCGACTCGATGCCGGTCTGCGCGAACGTGACGGTCCAGTCCGCGATGTCGGTGGACAGCAGCTCGGTGCGGCCGCCGCGCAGCACGAAGTCGTTGGAGACGGTCTCCTCGTAGTTGAGGAAGAAGTTCTTGATGTGGTGGGCGCCGTAGCCCAGGCAGAGGATGAACTCCTTGTGCCCGAAGTGCGCGTAGTAGCGCATCACGTGCCAGATCAGCGGGCGCGGACCGACCATCGCCATGGGCTTGGGGATGTCGTCGTTCGCCCCGGCGCGCATGCGCATCCCGTAACCGCCGCAGAACAGTACGACCTTCATCGCTCGACCTCGACAATGCTCAGTTCCGGGATGGGGAAGACCAGCCGGCCGCCCCACTCGTGCACGTACGCCAGCTGCTCGACCAGCTCGGCGCGCAGGTTCCAGGGCAGCACCAGCACGTAGTCCGGCCGGTCGGCGGCGATCCGCTCCGGCGGCAGGACCGGGATACGGGTGCCCGGGGTGTACCGGCCGTGCTTGTACGGGTTGCGGTCCACCGTGTACGGCAGCAGGTCGGGCCGGATCCCGCAGTGGTTGAGCAGCGTGTTGCCCTTGCCCGGGGCGCCGTAGCCGACGACCGTCCTGCCCTCCTCCGCCGCGTCGACCAGGAACCGCAACAGGTCCCGGCGCACCTTCGCCACCCGCGCGGAGAACTCGGTGTACCCGGACAGCTCCTGGAGCCCGGCGGCCTTCTCCCGGGCCAGCACGTCCGCCACCCGCCGGCCCGGCTCCCCGGCCGCCTCCTCGGGCCGCGCCCACAGCCTGAGCGAACCGCCGTGCGTGGGCAGCAGCTCCACGTCCACCAGCGTCAGCCCGCCGCTCGCCAGCGCCCGGATCGCGGAGGCGACCGTGTAGTACTGGAAGTGCTCGTGGTAGATCGTGTCGTACTGGTTCTCCTCGATGAGGGTCAGCAGGTGCTGCACCTCGACCGACACCCAGCCGTCGTCCGCGACCAGCGCGCGCAGCCCCTTGGTGAAGCCGATGACGTCCGGGATGTGCGCGTACACGTTGTTGGCGACCACCAGATCGGCCGGCCCGTGCTCGGCGCGCACCGCCGCGCCCGTCTCGGGGCTCAGGAACGCGGTGAGCGTGGGCACGCCCGCCTCCCGCGCCGCCGCGCCGACGTTCACCGACGGCTCGACGCCCAGGCAGCGCACGCCCCGGTCCACCACGTGCCGCAGCAGATAGCCGTCGTTGCTCGCCACCTCCACCACGAACGAGTCCTCGCCCAGCCCCACCCGCGCCGCCGCGTCCTCGACGAAGACCCGCGCGTGCTCCACCCAGGAGGACGAGTACGACGAGAAGTACGCGTACTCGCTGAACGTCTCCTCCGGCGTGATCAGCGGCGGTATCTGCGCCAGCCAGCAGTCCGTGCACACCCGCAGGTGCAACGGGTACGTCGGCTCCGGCGCGTCCAGCCGCTCCGCCGCGAGAAAGCTCTCGCACGGCGGGGTCGCCCCCAGGTCGACGACGCTCTCCAGCGCCGTCGAACCGCACAGTCGGCAACGTGTCATCTGCTTCCCCCATCCCGCTCGCGCAGGTCCCCCCGGCGCGAGCCCGTGTGCGTGTCCCCTCGCGACGGGTCCGCCCCGCCGCGTCCCGCGATCGCCGCGCGGTACCCCTCCTCCAGGCGCGCCAGCCCCACCTCGGGACTGAAACCCCGCTCGTACCGGAGCCGGGCCGCCCGGCCCATCTCCCGGTTGCCGTCGCCGTCCGCGGTGACCCGGCGCAGCGCTGCCGCCAGCGACGCGGCGTCGTCCGGCCGGTGCAGCAGCCCGGTCACCCCGTCCTCGACCAGCTCGGTGAAGGCGCCGTGCCCGGCGGCGACGGCCGGCACCCCCGCCGCCATCGCCTCCACGACGACCAGCCCGAACGCCTCCTTCCAGGTCGACGGGGCCACCACGGCCACCGCCCCCGCCACGGCCTCACGGCACCGCGTCCGGTCGTACAGGCCGACGTGGCGCACGTCGTCCCGGTCCGCCGCCCAGGCCGCCACCTCCGCCTCCAGCGGGCCCGTGCCGGCGATCACCAGCGGCACGCCCACCCCGCCGGCGGCGGCGAGCTCGTCCCACGCGGCCATCAGCAGCCGCACGCCCTTCACCTCCGCGAGCCGCCCCAGGTACAGCAGGTGCTCGCCAGGACCGGTGCGCCGCACGGGCGTCTCCGGCACGAAGTTGTGCTTCACCACGAGCCGTCCGGTCGGCATCCCCGCGTCCACGAGGACCTCGCGCTGCGCCGCCGAGATGCAGAAGAACCGCTCCACGCCCGACCACCAGCGCCGCCGGTTGACCGACAGGCTCACCGCGAGCGGCACCGTCGCCAGCCGGGAGCCGCGGTAGCAGCCGTGCCGGACGGCGGGCAGCGGCGCCCGGCCCACGCACGCGGTGCACGGCGAGCCGTCCCGGTGCAGGGTGCCCGGCGGGCACACCTGGGTGTAGTTGTGCAGCGTGGCGACGGCCGGCACCCCGGCGTCCGCGCAGGCGGCGATCACCGCGGGCGACAGCAGCGGGAAGACGTTGTGCAGGTGCACCACGTCCGGCCGCTCGGCGCGCAGCCGCTCCGCCAGCCGGGTGCGCACCGCCGGGTTCCACGGCACCAGCAGCGGGATCGCGGCCTTGGCCGGCAGCGAGCGGGCGGCGATGTCGTCGCTGCGCCGCTCGAACACCCCGACCCGGTGGCCGGCCTCCCGCAGCAGCGCCACCTCCTGGTCGACGACCTTGTTCTCCCCGCTCGGCTGCGCCGACGCGTAGCGGTTGTGCACCACCATGACGTGCATTCACGCCACCTCCTTGCCGCGGACCGGCCGCGCGACGGTCCGGCGGACGGGATCCGGCGCCGGAGGACCGGCGTCGGACGCGGACGGGCCGGCGGGCGCCACCAGCAGCGAGGCCGCCAGGGCCAGGTGCAGCAGGTACGGCGAGGCGTCGCCCAGGCCGGCCTCGGTGTACGAGGCGAGCCCGCAGTAGGTGATCAAAAACAGCGCGCAGGCCCGCGCGAGCGACGGCGGCCGCAGCAGCGCGACCGTGGCCGGCACCAGCACGAACCCGGCCACCAGCGCCACGCCCAGCAGGCCCTGTTCGTGGTAGACGGCCAGCCAGCTGTTGTCGATGGGCAGCCCCTCGAACGACTTGTCGCCGAGCCCCACCCCGAACAGCCGCTCCGCGCCCGACCGGGGCGCGTCCAGCAGCGCCTCCCACACCTTGGCGCGGCCGGTCAGGGTGGAGAAGTTCTCCTCGGTCTGGCCGCGCAGGAACCACGCCTGGAGCAGCGACCCGAACGCGACCGCGGCGACCGCCGCGCACAGCGTCGCCCAGCCGAACCAGCGGCGGGCGGCGGCGCTGGTCAGCACCATCGAGCCGATCGCCACCAGCAGCCCGGCGAGCAGCCCGATCGTCGCCGTCCGGGTGTGCGTGAGGGCGAGCAGCGCCAGCGACGGCACGATCACCAGCGCGGCGCTCCGCCGGTCGGTGCGGCGCCCCAGCACCATCAGCACCGCGAGCCCCACGACCACCGCCGCGTACTGCCCGATCTGCGGCGGCGTCAGCGGCCACAGCGCGCCCACGAGACGTCCGCCGTAGAGGTCGGGCAGGGCGGCGCCCGGCGACAGCAGCAGACCGGCGGCGACCGAGCACAGCACCAGGAAGTACCAGCGGATGTGGTACCGCACGAACGTGGTGGACCCGTCCCACCAGCGGCTGATCAGCCACAGCGTGGCCACGAACACCGCGAACCGGCCGCACCGGAACAGCGCCCCGAAGCCGGCGCTCAGGTCCACGCTGGAGATCAGGCTCGGCACCAGCAGCAGACTGAGCAGCAGCAGGAACGCGCCGGGCCGCACCCGCAGCCGCGGGTTCATGGCCAGCGCCAGCGCGAACGCGGCGACCAGCGCGCCCATCGTGACCATCTGGATCAGCGACCGGGGCAGCGGCACGATCGTCTCCGCCCCGGTGGAGCCGAGGGTGTTGAGGACCAGCAGCCCCCATACGGTCCCGACCGTCCTCGGCGTGTGCTCCACCCGCACGTCAACCACCGTCCCCGGCACGGTAGGTGCTGCCCGCGTCCTGCCGGTACGGCGCGCCCTGCCACTCCCGGAAGTCCAGCTCGCCGCTCGGATCGTGCGCGACGAACGTCCACGGCCCCTCGTAGACGTTCTCGCGCCAGCGGTTGTGCTGCTTCAGCGTGATGGCGTCGGCGACCTTCTCGCCCATGTACGGCGACCAGTCCGGGTAGGTGCCGTAGTTGGCGAGGACCGCCATGCGGTCGCACATCGACGTGCAGTCCATCGCGGACCTGTCCAGCAGAAACCGGTTGTGGTGGACGTCCACCCGCTGGGTCCGCCACCGGCAGTCCGCGTACAGCGGCGCCTTGGTGATGCCGGGCCGCGCGCAGCGGTCGATGTCCTCGACGAGGAGGGTGCAGTCGGCCGAGGAGGTGTTGGCGGGGCTGTTGCAGAACCGGTCGGCGTTCTCCCACAGCGTGATCGCGTTCCAGTTGTCCTCGAAGAGGTTCCCGGAGATCTCCAGTGTGTCCGTGCGGGCCTTCACTCGGGGCTCGCCGCCGGACTCCGAGATGTAGACGGTGGCGAACGGGAAGGTGTCGCCGCGCTCGGCGTACCGCTTCCCCTCCGCCCAGTTGTTCCGCCGGATCGTGTTGTTCCTGATCACCGCGTTGTAGCTGGTCTCGTACATCAGGGCGGCACCCTGGTTGTCCTCCAGGACGTTGCCCTCGATCAGGAAGTCGTTGTTGTTGGTGTCCGCCCACAGACCGGTGCCGCGGTTGCCGTGCACCCAGTTGCCGCGCACGTCCGCCCCGTCGACGGCCCAGAACTTCACGCCGCCGGTGCAGCCGCAGCCGGGCCGCTTCTTCTCCCAGTCGTGCCGGTTGTTGTCGGTGATCTCGTTGCCCTCCAGCACGAGGTCACGCAGCGGACCCGACCCCTTGTAGGCGTTCATGCCGTACTGGCCGTTGCCGCGCAGACAGCTCGCCCGCACCTGCTGCCCCGACCCGGCCATCAGCCCGGCCCCGGAGTTGAACTGGACCCGGGAGTGCTCGATCACCCAGCCGTCGGCCGAGTCGTGGTTGACCACGCCCTCGTCGTGCGGCGCGACGAAGCCCTGCACGGTCAGGTGACGGATGGTGACGTCGGGCGCCCCTCCGCCGAAGGCGTACTGGTTGGTCCTCCGGCCGTCGAGCACCGCGCCGGGCGCGCCGAGGTAGGTGTTGCCCTTCTTGGGTTCCACCTGCGCGTACCGGTCGTCGGCCAGCCGGTGCCTGCCGGGCTTCAGCCAGAACGTGGTGCCCGCCGGGCTGGAACCGGTCTTCGCGGAGAGGTCGCCGGGCACCGAGGGGTCCACGGTCACCGCGCCGGACGGCGCCTTCGCCGGTCCGGGCTTCGGCCTCTCGCACACCCGGGCCACGGACCGCGGCGCGCCGCCGGAGCCCTCCGGCTGGGTGCGGGCGTCCGCCCGTGACCGCCCGTCCGGTTTGTTCGCCGGCTCGGGCTCGCTCTCGCAGCCGGCGGTCGCCAGCAGCGCCAGCGCCAGCCCGGCCGCCGGCGCCCAGCGCCGCCACCGGCGCACACCCCCTCCACGCAGCACCATCGGGCCCCCTAGCCGTCGAACCCGAGAACCGTGGTGAACTCGGCCGTTTTGTCGACGGATCCGCTGCCGACCAGCGTGGTGCTCGGCACCTTGCGCCCGAACCCGGGGGAGTACCAGCCGAGCGGCGGTGTGCTCTCGCCCCGGTGCGCCCGCCAGGTGAGCCCGGCCGGCAGGTCCAGCACGGCCGAGCGGTCCTCGCCGTCCCGCGTCCAGGTGAGCCGCGCCCGGCTCCCCTCCAGCTCGGCCGTGACGTCCGGACCGAGGTGGAACGCCAGACGCACCTCCCGGCGGTCGCCGCTCACCGTGTCGACCACCCGCACCTCACGGCGCTCGTGGGCGAGTTCCACCTGCCGCCGGTGGAGCAGCGGCCGGTAGCCGTCGTGCTCGGCGCACCAGCGCGCCGTCTCCCCGTCGGCGTCCACCTTCAGCACCCGGGTCGCGGCGTGCCGGGTCCACAGGAAGGGGCCGCCCGACACCGACTGGTCCCGGCCGCCCGCCTCGAGCGTGTTGTGGCCGAGCGTGGAGCGGAAGTAGCTCCGCCACTCGGGCTGGCCGTGGTAGCAGTACGTGCCCGGGTCCGCCAGCACGTCCACGCCGTCGTGCCGCACCTCCACCGACAGCGCGTCCGCGTGGGCGTGCGCGGCGATCGACAGGAAGCCGTGCGGTCCGCCGTCGCAGCGGCACCAGATCCCCCCGGGTCCCCGCAGCACGGTCAGTCCCGCGTCCGCGAAGTGCGCCGGCCGGCTCCCCGGACGCGCCACGCCCTCGCCGTACGGCTCGGTCAGCGAGGCCAGCAGCGGGGTGCGGACGTCGGCGCCGGGCACCTCCGGCCACCAGTCGAGCCGGCCGAACACCGCCTCGCCCGTGGCCAGCAGCGACCCCCAGCGGTCGGTGTCCGGGCCGTCCAGCACCAGCCCGTGCCCGTCGTCCGCGTCGCCCTGGCGGGGCGGGCGCAGCCGGTCGTCGACGACGGCCGCGAGCGCGTCCGTCATCCGCAGCAGCACCAGCCGCGTCGTCGCGGGCACGGCCACGCCCGCGGCGTCCGCCTCGGCCAGCGCGGCCAGGCCAAGCTCCAGCACCAGACCGTGGTACTCGCTCGCCAGCTCCCGGTTGATCCCGGACAGGAAGGTGTTGGCGCGCAGATGCCGGTCCAAGTCGCGCAGCGCCTCCGCCCGCCACCGCGGCGAGTACGGGAACCAGCCGAACGCGCAGGACGCGGCGAGCTGTCCGGCGGCCTCGGCGACCGCGTGGTTGTTCGCCGAGGAGCCCCGGCTGGGGAACGCGGCCAGCCAGCGCTGGTGGTGCCAGATCTGGTCCAGCGCGACCGGGTTCTCCTCGAACAGCGCGGGCGCGCCCGCCCAGCCGTCCAGCAGCCTGCGGATCCACACCCACGACAGCAGCCGGATGCCCAGCTCGATGCCGCTGACCCAGTGCGCGCCCCGCAGCGGCGGGTTGGCCTCCCACCACGACCGCAGATGCGCGGCCGTCCGCTCCGCGTACCGGTCGTTCCCGGTGAGCGCGTACGCGGCGGCCAGCACGGTCAGGTACTGGTGCCGGGACGGCTCCCAGATCTGCTTGATGTCGCCGACCGTCTCCTCGTCCCGGTAGGGCACGTCGAAGGCGTGGTCGAGCGGGGCGCGGCGGCCGGTCTTCGGGTCGGACTGCCAGTCCGGGTCCGTCATGTCGTCGCGTACCACCCCGAAGAACTCGGCGCGCCCCGCCGTCAGCCGGTCCGCCTCGGCGACCAGACGCTTCACCGCGTCCGGGTCCACCGCCGCGAGCGCGCCCTCGGGCAGCACGGCCGTGAACCGGACGCCCGTCACCGGGGGCCGCTCGGGCAGCCCCGACCGCCAGCGCCGCCGGCGCACCGCGTCGGCCGCCCGGCCGGCGGCCTCCCGCGGCCCCATCCGGGACAGCCGCCGCAGGTACCACCCCGCGCTCATGCTCATCGCACCCCCGCCAGGGTGACCGGGACACCGCTCGCCAGCGCCGTGGGCACCGCGAGGGTGGCCGTCGTGGTGGCGGCCAGCGACTCCAGCGGCACCGGCATCGGCCCGCCCGTCCGCACGGCCCTCACGAACGCCGCCAGCTCCGCGTTCTGTCCCTTGTCGCGGGCCTTCGGCAGCCGCGAGCCCACCCACTGCCGGCGCCGCCCGTCGTACACGGCGGCCCGCGTGAAGTCGTCCAGCCGCAGCACCTTGCCGTCCGCCACGAGGTCCAGCGTCTCCTTCGGGAAGGACGAAGGACCCGAGGTGACGTAGCTGATCGTCGCCGTGGACCCGTCGGGGTAGCACAGCACGATCTGCAGGTCCTCGTTGCCGGCCGGGGCGGCCGCGTACACCGACACCGGGTCGGCGTCCAGCAGCCAGCTCGCGGTGTCGACGAAGTGCCCGCCCTCCCCGGCGAACCGGGACCCCTCGGTGTCCTGCCGCAGGTACCAGCTGCCGTGCTCAAGGCGGCCCGCGTTGACCAGGTAGCGCAGGCTCGCCGGGCCGGTGCGGGCGCCGAACAGCTCCCGGGCCTCCCGCAGCAGCGGGGCGAAGCGGCGGTTGAAGCCCACCTGGATCCGGTCGTTGCCGGACTCCTCCACCGCCGCCAGTACTCCGGCCAGCTCCTCCTCGCTGAGCGCCAGCGGCTTCTCCACGAACACCGCCTTGCCCGCCAGCAGCGCCCGCCGCGTCAGCTCGGCGTGCGAGCTGTGCCGGGTCACCACGAACACGGCGTCCACGGCCGGGTCGCCCAGCACCGCGTCCAGGTCGGTGGTGGCCTTCCCGAAGCCGAACTTGCGCCGCGCGTTGGCCGCGGACAGCGCCGTGGTGGTGACGACCGTGGACAGCTCCACGCCGTCGCGTCCCGTCAGATGCGGCAGCAGCATCGACGACGCGTAGTTCCCCGCGCCGACGAACGCCAGCCGCACCGGGCCCGAGCGCCGCGCGGGCGCCGTCCGGCCGGACGGCCGCGGCACCTCGGGCACCGTCATCTCCGGCGCCTCGACGGCGGGCGCGTCCCCGGCCGACGCGTACCGGAACAGCACGGCCACCGCCTTGAGTTCGCCCTCCTCGAGCCGCCGGTACGTCTCCACGGCGTCCTCGAAGTCCGCGACGTGCGACACCAGCGGCTCCACGTCCACGCTGCCCCGCGCGATCAGGTCGAGGAAGCACGCCAGGTTGCGGCGCTCGGTCCAGCGGACGTAGCCGATCGGGTAGTCGCGGCCCTGCAGTTCGTACTCCGGGTCGTAGCGCCCGGGTCCGTAGCTGCGGGAGAAGCGGACGTCGAGTTCCTTCTCGTAGTACGCGTTCCACGGCAGGTCGAGCCGGCACTTGCCGATGTCGATCACCCGGCCGCGGTCCCGGCACAGCCGCGCGGCCAGCTCCACCGGCTGGTTGCTGCTCCCGCCGGCCGCCAGGTACACCTGGTCCACGCCCATGCCGCCGGTGAGTTCGGCGACCGCGCTCTCCACGCTCGCCGAGCCCGGGTCCCCGCAGGCCGCCGCGCCGAGCCGCTCGGCCAGCTCGCAGCGCGCCGGGTCGGGGTCCACGCCGACCACCCGTACCCCGGAGGCGTTCAGCAGCTGCGTCACCAGCTGCCCGATCAGCCCGAGACCGATCACCAGGGCCACCTCGCCGAGCCGCGACTCACCCTGCCGCACACCCTGCAGCGCGATCGACCCGACCGTGCCGAACGCCGCGTGCCGGGGCGCGACCCCGTCCGGGACCGGGGCGTAGAGGTTCTTCGGCACCCAGTTCAGCTCGGCGTGCAGCGCGTGCTCGTTGCCCGCGCACGCCACGACGTCGCCGACCTTGACGTCGTCGATCCCGGCGCCGACCTGCTCGACCACCCCGCACAGCGAATACCCGAGCGGCGTGTACGAGTCGAGCTTGCCCATCACCTTGCGGTACGTCGCCGGCACCCCGTTGGCGGCGACGCTCTGCACGACCTTCGCCACCTGGTCCGGCCGCGACCGCGCCTTGCCCAGCATCGACATGCCGGCCTCGGACACCTTCATCATCTCGGTGCCGGTGGAGATCAGTGAGAAGGCGCTGCGCACCAGCACCCCGCCCGGCTTGCAGCGCGGCGCCGGCACGTCGAGCAGCGTCAGCTCGCCGCTCTTGTAGTTCTGCACTACCTGTTTCACGGAGTTCCTCTTGTCTCTACGCCGTCGAGGCGGGGGAGTCGTGGCCGGCCTTGGAGGTCGCGTCGCGGTACCAGTGCTCGAGGGTCAGCACGTGCCAGAGGTGCTTGGAGAAGTCCCGCTGCCCGGCGGCGTCCTCGGCGACCATGCGCGCCAGCGCGTCCCGGCGCAGGAAGCCGGAGCGGACCAGCAGACCGTCGTGCACCACCTCCCGCACCAGCGGTGCGAGGTCCCGGCTCATCCAGGCCCGCAGCGGGGCGCTGAACAGGCCCTTGGGCCGGTACACGATCTCCCGGGGCAGCACCGTCGTGGCGGCCTCCTTGAGCACCGCCTTGCCCTGCCGCCCGGCGATCTTGCGCGCGCCGGGGACCGCGAACGCGGCCCTGACCACCTCGACGTCCACGTACGGCACCCGCACCTCGGTCGACGCGGCCATGCTCGACCGGTCGGTGTAGGCGAGGTTGAGGCCCGGCAGGAACATCCGCGCGTCCGTCAGGCACATGCGGTTCACGAAGTCGTCCAGGGCGTTGTCCCGGTAGACGTCGGCGTGCTCGGTCAGCACGTCGTCGACCGCCGGAGCCAGGTCCGGGTCGAGCAGCCCGATCAGCTCCTCGCGGTCGTACAGGGTGTAGCTGCGGCGGAACGCGGTCTCCTCCGGCAGGCCCGCGAACGACAGGAACCGCTTCGCGAACCGCACCGACCGCAGACCGCGCCGGCGGGTGGCGACCGGCAGCCGGTCCACGGCGGCGGCCACCCCGCGCCGCACCGGCCCCGGCACCCGCCGGTAGCGCACCCCGATCAGGTTCGCCAGGTGCTTGCGGTAACCGGCGAACAGCTCGTCGGCGCCCATCCCGGACAGCATCACCTTCACCCCGGCCTCCCGGGCGGCCGAGCAGATGAGGAAGGTGTTGATCGCGGCCGGGTCGCCGACCGGCTCGTCCAGGTGGTACGTCATCCGCGGCAGCAGGTCCTGCACGTCCGGGGCGATCTCGATCTCCCGCAGATCCACCCCGAACCGCTCCGCCACCTGCCGGGCGTAGCGCAGGTCGTCCGGCATCGCCTCGAACCGCGCGTCCTCCGCCCGGAACCCGATCGTGTACGCGGGGATGCCCGGCCGGTCGCGGGCCGCCAGCGCGGTCAGATAGCTGGAGTCCAGGCCGCCGGACAGGAACGTCGCCACGGGCACGTCGGACAGCAGATGGAGCCGCGTCGACTCCTCCACCACGGCCGCCAGGTCCGGCAGATCACCGGAACGGGCCCGCTCCTGCCCCTCGGCGGCGACCTCGCGCAGATCCCAGAACCGCCCGCGCTGCACCGATCCGTCGGGCCGGCAGCGCAGCCAGGTCCCCGGAGGCAGCTTCTCCGCCCCGCGGAACGCGCACCGCGAGTCCGGCACCCAGTAGTACAGCAGCGACGCCACCAGCGCCGCCGGATCCACCTCCAGCGACCCGCCCGTCACCGCCGCCAGCGCCTTCAACTCCGAGGCGAACAGCAGCCCTTCGCCGCGCCGCAGCAGGAACAGCGGCTTGATGCCGAGCTGGTCGCGGGCCAGCACCAGCTCACCGGTGCGCTCGTCGAACACGGCGAACGCGAACATGCCGCGCAGCCGGGGCAGACAGTCCGTCCCCCAGCGCCGCCACGCCTCCAGCAGCACCTCGGTGTCCGAGGTGCCCCGGAACCGAACCCCGGCGCCCTCCAGCTCGGCCCGCAGCTCAGGAGCGTTGTACAGCTCGCCGTTGTACGTCAGGGCCAGACCCTCCGACACCATCGGCTGGGCGCCGGTGCCGGACAGGTCGAGGATGGCCAGCCTGCGGTGCCCGAGGTGCACCTCGCCGTCGCCCAGCGCGTGGGCGTAGGTCCCGGAGCCGTCCGGGCCGCGGTGGGCGAGGGTCTCGGTGAGCCGGTCGGTGACCGCCTTGCCGTCCGGCCACCGGTACGTGCCTGCGATGCCGCACATGAGCTACCGCGCCTCCTGGTCGCTGTCGGGGACCCGCGCCGCCCACATCGGCAGCCGTTCCGTGCGCCGCGGACCGTCCGTGACCGCCTGCACGGTGGGGTTGGACCCCGTGCCGTTCTGCCGGGCCGGCCGCCCCTCGCGGACGCGCGGCGCCGGGAACGGCCCGTCCCACAGCGTCCCGTCCGTCCGGTCACGCGGATCCGGGTCGAGCAGCACCACTCCGGCCACCTCCACGCGACGGTCGGCGAGCTGCCGCGCCACGGTGTGCAGCCACGCGGTCGTGCCGTGCCCCGCCCGGACGACCAGCACGGCCCGGCCCGCCAGGTCGGCGAGGTCGGACCAGGCCGCGCCGGGCGCCACCGACGCCACACCGATCCGGCGCCGGTCGGACGGCAGGGCCGCGGCCCGCTCCACGCCGACCACCTCCGGGTCGCCCGACTTCCGCCGCCCGCCGGCGAGACCGTGCCGGGGCAGGGCGTCGACCACGACCACCGGCTCGTCCGCCGCCAGCGTCCGCGCCAGGTCCAGGGCGATCACGCCCGCCCCGCGCGGACAGCCCAGCTCCAGCAGCGCCACCGGCTCCGAGGAGCCGCGCACCGTACGGGCCAGCGACGAGGTGAGCCGGGACCGCGCCGCGCGCCTGCGCCCGCGCCGCCACAGCGGGCCCGGCCGCAGCGCGGACCGGGACAGCTCCGCGGTGACCGAGGCGCCCAGGTGGCGCGCGATCTCCCGGCGCAGCACCGGGCGGTCGCCCACCACGGAGGCGACCGCGGCGATCACCAGGCCCAGCACCAGGCCGAGGACCAGCCCCATGCCGCCGTTGGTGGCTAGGGCGAGCGGCATCGAGTGCTTCACGGTGTGCGGGGCGTCGACGATCTGCGTGCCCGCGATCAGCCGGGGCGTGCCCACCCGGGCCTCCGCCGCACGCTGCGAGAAGTCGCTGACGCGGGAGCTGAGTTCGGCGCGGCGGGCGAACAGCGTCTCCAGGTTCGCCGACTCCTCCGGGCTGCCCTCCGGCGGCCCGTCGCCGATCGCCTCGTTCACCTGGTCGAGTTCCTTCTGCAGGCGGTCGCGCTGGGCGAGCAGCGTCGAGGCGTCGGCCGCCGCGGCCTGCTTGACGCGCCGCACATGGTCCGCGACGAACGCCTCGGCGACCGCCTCGGCGCGGGCCACCGCCTCCTCGCCGGTGTCACCCGTCGCCTTGATCTCCAGCAGGTTGTTGGTCAGGCCGGCGCCTTCGTACTCCTCCATGAAGTCCTCCGCGCTCGTCGAGGAGCCGAGGGACTTCAGGGCCGCGTCGGCGATCCGCGTGGTGTGCAGCAGCGCCACGTCGGTGAGGATCAGGGTGCCGGGATCGTTCGGCTGGTCGTCCTGGTGGGCGACCAGCACCTTCGTCACGGCGGTCGGCGGCGGGGGCAGCAGCACCGCCACCGCCGCCCCGAGCAGCAGCCCCAGCAGCGCCAGGGAGCCCCACAGACGCCGGCGTCTGCGCACCGACACCACCAGGGACTGAAGGTCCAGCAGGGGAGCGGCGGCCGTCGGCTCCGCGGTCGTACCCGTCATCGCGCACCTCCCCGCGCGCCGTCGCCGAGGGCGAGCGCCGGTGCCGCGGCCTCCCGCGGCGGGCCGGCGGACCGCGCCGGACGGGTCCGGACCGCGTCGGCCAGGACGACGCCGACGACGTCGTGGCCCGCGTCCGCGCACGCCTCGGCGACACTTGCCAGCTCGGCGGCGGTGCGGGTGCCCGCGCCCAGCACGACCAGGACGCCCGACTCCTCCTCGCGGTCGGGCACCAGCGGCGCCTCGGGGGAGACCTCCGTCAGCCGCAGCAGGGGGTCGCCCCCGGACTCCTCCGCCAGCCGTTCGGCGGCCCGCAGGGCGATGCCGTCGTCGTCGGGCACGACGAGCAGCAGCCGCCGCGCGCCCGGCACCAGGTCGCGGATGCGGCCGCACACCCTCCGGTAGCGGATCCCCAGGCTCGCCTCGTCCCCGGCGGCCGGCGGGGCGGGCGCGTTCCAGGGGGTGTCCAGACCGAGCAGGCGGCGGAACCGGTGCCGGGCGCCGCCCCTCTCCGGACGGTGAGCGCCCCGCCGCGCGGACACGTCGACGCCGCCCAGCAGCCCGGAGCCGAGCGCGGCGGCGATCTCCCGCTCGGAGCGCAGCCGGCGGTTCACCCGGGCCGCGGTGAGATGTCCGACCACCGCCAGCAGGAAGAACAGCACCGCCCCCGCGGCGATCAGCTGGACCCGGGACGGAGGCGCCTCACCGGTCGGCCTGGCCGCCGGACCCATCACGACCAGCCGGGAGCCGGCCGCGTTCGAGTCGGCCTGGCTCAGCTTGCCGACCGCCTCCTGCAGCGCGGTGCGCAGCTTGGCCAGCTCGGTGCGGGTCTGCACGCTCTCCACGGTCTGGCCGGGGTCGGCCGCGTCGGCCAGCTCGGTGATGCGGCGGCTGGTGGTGAGCACCATCTGCCGCAGCTGGTCGGGTCCGGCCGCCGCCGTCGGGTCCGCGGTCTCGTCGACGATCCGCGCGGAGAACGTCACGAACTGCCGGGCCAGTTCGTCGGAGAGCCGCTGCGCCTTCGCGGGGCTCTCGGCGGTACCGGAGATCTTGACGATGTTGCCGTCGGTGACCTCGGCGCGCACCCGCTCGCGCAGCTCCTCGCCGTCGACCCCGGCCCAGCCCAGCTCCTCGGCCGTGCGGTCGGTCACGACCGTGCTGGTGGCGATCTCCGCCTGGGTCAGCAGCACACGCTCCTCCCAGGCGCCCGGCAGCAGCACCGACGCCGACGTGGTGTAGCGCGGCGGGAACACCAGGGAGGCGCCGAAGCCGGTCAGCGCCCCCAGCACGACGAGGACCGTCAGCAGCCTGCCGCGCCTGTGGAGCATGCGCCCGATGGTGACCAGGCGTATCGCGTCATCGCTCAAGGGACGTGCCTCTTTCCCGCCCGCTCCGGGCCGCCGCGCCGCCCTCAACGGCGGCCTCGTAGGCGGCCAGCAGCGCCGCCTGCGAGTTGCGCCAGGCCAGCGGGCCGTTGATCCGTTCCTGCCCGGACTTCCCCATCCGGGAGCGTTGTTCGGGGTCGTCCAGGAGCCGGGCGATGAGCGCGGCGAACTCGCCCTCGTCGTCGCCCTTCGCGTACACGGCGGCCTCGCCGGCCGAGACCCGCGCCTCCTTCAGGTCGAAGGAGACGATCGGCCGGCCCATCACCATGTACTCGAGGACCTTGTTCATGGTCGACACGTCGTTGAGCGGGTTGCACGGGTCGGGCGAGAGGCACACGTCCGCGGTGGACAGCCAGCGCACCAGGTCGGCGTCCGGCACGCGTCCCGTGAACTCCACCTGGCCGTCGAGCCCCAGCTCCCGGGACAGCTCCACCATCGCGTCGAAGGTGTCGCCCGCCCCGACGAACACCGCGTGCCAGTCGGTGCGGCCCACCTCGTCGCGGAGCTTCGCCAGCGCCCGCAGCGCGTAGTCGACGCCGTCCTGCGGGCCCATCACGCCCAGGTAGCACAGGAGATGGGGCTTGCCGCGCTTCAGCTCCGGCTCCGGGTCCACCGGGTGGAACCGCTCGGTGTCGGGCGCGCTGCGCACCACGAACACGTCCTCGGGCCGCCGCCCGCCGCGGCGCACGGCGACGTCCTTGTAGCTCTCGTTGGTGGCGAGCACCACGTCCGCCGCCCGGTACGTCGCCCGCTCCAGCGCGCACACGCCCCGGTAGAGCAGGTCCTTGCCCCGCCCGAACCGGGACAGGTACAGCTCGGGCACCAGGTCGTGCTGGTCGAAGACGAACGCCGCCCCCTGCCGCTTCAACCGCAGCGCGGGCAGGAACAGCAGGTCCGGCGGGTTGCAGGCGTGCACCACGTCCACCGGGCCGACCTTGCGGGCCAGGCGGGCGGTGTGCCACAGCGCGGCGCCGTACTCCTTGAGGTAGCCGGCCGGCCCCCCGGTGGCCGCGCGCAGCGGGTAGCGGTGGATCCGCACCCCGTCGATCACGGCCTCCGGCTCGGTGTCCCGCTTGGTGCCCTGCGGGCAGATGACGTCGACCTCCCAGCCCGCGTCGCGGAGCGTGCGGCATTCCTGCCACACCCGCCGGTCGAACGGCACCGACAGGTTCTCCACCAGGATCAGCGCGCGGCGGCCCCGCGCGCCCTTCGGCTCACCAAGCAAGGCCCACGTACCCGGGTTCGGCCCGGCGCGCGTCGGCGTCGGGGAGGCGGACGAGGTCGATGATCACGGGGTCGTCGCCGTGCGGCAGCGCGGACAGCACCGCCGGGTCCTTCGTGCCGACCAGGACGACCTCGGCGTGGTCCAGCACGTCCTCGACGGAGTCGGCGAGCAGCTGCGCCAGGTGCGGCAGCCGCGTCTCGATGTACTCGCGGTTCGCGCCGAGCAGCCGCGACAGGCTGACGTTGGCGTCGTGGATCCGCAGGTCGTACCCCTTGCCGAAGAGCCGCTCCGCCAGCTCCACCAGCGGGCTCTCACGCAGGTCGTCGGTGCCCGGCTTGAACGACAGCCCGAACAGGCCGACCTTGCGCTTCCCCGTGCGCTCCACCAGCTCCACCGCGCGCTGCAGGTGCTCCTCGTTGGACGGCAGGACGTGGGACAGGATCGGCACCGAGACGTCGGCCCGGTGCGCCGCGTGCACCAGGCTGCGCAGGTCCTTCGGCAGGCAGGAGCCGCCGAAGGCGAAGCCCGGACGCAGGTAGGCGGGGCTGATGTTGAGCTTGCGGTCGGCGAGGAACACGTCCATCACCTGGTGCGAGTCCACCCCGAGCGCCCGGCACACCGCGCCCAGCTCGTTGGCGAAGCCGATCTTCAGCCCGTGGAAGGCGTTGTCCGCGTACTTGATCGCCTCGGCCGTCGGCACCGGCACCCGGAACACCTCGCCTGGCAGGTCCTCGTACAGCGCCGCGACGATGTCGCCGCTCGCCGTGTCGAGTTCGCCGATGACGGTTTTCGGCGGGTCGAAGAAGTCCCGCACGCTGGTGCCCTCGCGCAGGAACTCCGGGTTGACCGCGACCCCGATGTCGACACCCGCGGTGCCGCCGACCTGCTTCTCCAGGATCGGCACCAGCAGGCCCAGGCAGGTGCCCGGCAGCATCGTGGAGCGGAACACCACCGTGTGCCGCCCGCCCCGCTCGGCCAGCGCCGCGCCGATCTCCTCGGTGACCCGCTCCAAGTAGGCCGTGCACAGACTGCCGTTGGGCTCCGACGGGGTGCCCACGCAGACGAGGGACACCTCGCTGCCCTCGATCGCCTCGCGCACGTCGGTGGTCGCGCGCAGCGCCCCGCTGCCCACGACCTCGGCGATCAGCTCGCCGATCCGTTCCTCGACGACGGGCGCCTTGCCGTCGTTGACCAGGTCCACCTTCACCGGGTTGACGTCCACCCCGACGACCTCGTGACCCATGCTCGCCAGGCACGCGGCCGACACGCAGCCCACGTAGCCGAGCCCGAACACGCTGACTCTCATGACCCGTTCCTCCCCCCGGGCAGGCCCTCTCGGCCTGCGGTCCGCACCCCGGCCGCCCCACGGCCGCCGCGCATCAGTACGCCCCCTGTCCCTGCACCACGGCGCGCAGCGTCTTCCACAAGATCACCGTGTCCAGGGCGAGGGACCAGTCCTCCACGTACCGCAGGTCCAGCCGGACCGCCTCCTCCCACGACAGGTCGCTGCGCCCGCTGATCTGCCAGAGTCCGGTCAGCCCCGGCTTCACCTTCAGCCGGCGCCGGATGTCCGGGCCGTAGGACGCGCACTCCTCCGGCAGCGGAGGCCGCGGGCCGACCAGCGACATCGACCCGGTGAGCACGTTGAACAGCTGCGGCAGCTCGTCGAGCGAGTAGCGGCGCAGCACCGCTCCGATCCGCGTCACCCGCGGGTCGCGGCGCATCTTGAACAGCGGCCCGGCGCCCTCGTTGCGGTCGGCGAGCGCGGCGCGTACGCGGTCCGCGTCGGGGATCATCGTGCGGAACTTCAGGATGGTGAACTCGCGGCCGTCCTTGCCGACCCTGCGCTGCCGGTAGAACACCCCGCCCCGGCTGTCCGTCGCCACGAGCAGCGCGACCAGCAGCATCAGCGGCGCGGACAGCACCAGCAGGATCAGCGCGCCGAGCCGGTCGACGACGCCCTTGACCGCGCGGCGGCCGCCGGTGAACGCCGGCATGCTGACGCGCAGCAGCGGTATGCCGAGGACCGCGTCGACGTGCAGCCGCGGCCCCGCCACCTCCATCAGTACCGGCGCGACGACCATCTCGGCGTCGGAGCCCTCCAGGTTCCACGACAGCCGCTGGAGCCGGTCCGGGGACCAGTGCGGGTCGGAGGTGACGGCGACGACGCGGTAGCCGTCGCGGCGGACGTGGTCGGCGACGTCCGCCAGCCGTCCCACCACCGGCACGCCGTCCAGCCGGCCGCCGTCGACGACGGGGCCGTCGGTGGTGCACACGGCGTCCACGCGCCAGCCCAGGTGCGGGTACTTGCGGGTGCGGGCGATCAGGTCGCGCACCGTGTCCGGGTTCCCGGCCGCGAGCACCGGACGCAGGCAGCGGCCCTCCTTGCGCTGCCGGTGCAGCCGCAGGCGCAGCAGGTAGCGCATCGTCATGGTGACGAGCGCGATCGCGGGGACCGCGACGAAGATCCAGAGTTTGATGTTGCGCGAGGTCAGGGCGATCCCGCCGAGCGCGAGCACGACGGTCGCCATGAACAGCGAGCGGCCGAGCCGCCGGAACTCCTCGGCGCCCTGGCCGAGCACGGTCGGCGACCAGGACCGGCTCACCGCCAGCGCCCCGAGCACCAGCAACCAGGTGCCGAAGGCGAGGATGCCCCACTTCTCGTGCCAGTCGGCGGCGTCCCGCACGCCGAAGAAGTTGCCGATCCCGGCGGCGACGACGGCGGTCGCCACCGTGTCGCTCGTGATCACGGTACGGCGGTAGCGGTGCTCCCAGTCGGCCGTGCCACGGTTGAACTCCCCGTCCGCCAGATGACCCCGCTCCGACGGGAACGGGCTGACCAATCCCCCTTGCCGCACAGAACCCCCCAGGTTCCCAGTGATGCGACGTGTTCGCCTGACACTGTCTCCGCCGGGGGGACCCCACCCCCCGAACCGCGCTGTTCCTCGCCACGGGAGACCCCCGCCTCCCGCGCGCCGGCATGCCGGCTACGAACGGACGAAGAACAACGTGAACAACCTGTCGCGGCGGCAGCGGCACATGGCCGTGCCGGTCCATGGAGCCGAGCGAACCTGGCCGGTTCCTCGGGTGCGCCCCCGCACCCGAGCCCCCCCGGGGCCCAGCGGTGTGATCACCCCCACGCCTGGCGCCGTGGGACGAATTCCTCCCAGGGCGCCGGACTCAAAGATCATTCAATCGGTCGCCCCGGGCCCGAACGGCCGAAGCAGGGTCAATCTAGACCATCGCGGCCGGTAAGAAGAGAGGGTGTGGGGAAATTGTGTTCAGGCGGCGTGGCCGGATACGCCGTCCGGAACCCGTCCGCCCGGCTCTCGCGCCCGCGTCTCAACTCCCCTCGTACGACTGCGTGATGACACTTACGACCCGCGCCGAAGGCGTCTCGCCGGCCGCCCCGCGCCCCCCGTCGGGACGGTGACTGCCGAGGTCCGGGCACACATGTCGTTCACATGACCCCCCTGCCCCCGCCGGGCCGCGAGCGCCCCCTGCCTCCCCGGCCCAGGACCGGAACTCCACCCACCGCCCCCTGTTCGAACGATTTCGTGCACGCTCCACGGATGTCCGAGATATAACCGCTGAAGCGACCGTTCCGCGGGGTTGGCGGGCCGTGCCGCGAGGATGCGGCCGACGGCACACGAGGACAGCGGCATGGGTACGTGGGGCACCGGACACTTCGACAACGACGCGGCGGCGGACTTCGCCGCCGGCCTCGACGAGGCCGAACCCGAACGGCGCGTGGCGATGGTCCGCGACGTCCTCGTCCGGACGATCGATTGCCACGGACCTGTTCACGGACGCGGACGAGGCGGTCGCCGCGGCCGCACTCGTCGCGGCGCAGTGCCCCGGAGGGGCACCCGTCGACCCGGACGACGGGCCGCAGGAACCCATGCCCGCGTTTCCCGACCAGCTACGGAAGCTCGCTCACGAAGCCCTCGCCCGCATAGCCACCGACCCGTGCGGCCCGGCGCCGAACTGGGTCGACCCGGACGACGCCAAGCAGTGGCAGGCCCTCCTCACGCGCCTTCGCACGGTGCTCGTCCCACCGCCCCCGACGGTCCCGCTCCCCGACGTCGAGCGGCCGACGTGACTTTCGAGGCGGCGCGGTCGGCCGCTTGTGCGCGTACCCGCGTCACCGTGCGGGCGGCGACCGACACCGATGTCACGGCGCCGGACGCGTCAGAACGGCCGTGAACTTGTAGCGGGACCCCCGGTACACCGACCGCACCCACTCGACCGGCGTCCCGTTCTCGTCCCGTGAGTGGCGTGACAGCAGCAGCATCGGCAGGCCCACGTCCGTGCCGAGGAGGCCTGCCTCGCGGAGGGTCGCCGGGGAGGTCTCGATGGTTTCGTCGGCCTCCGCCGGCCGCACCCCGTACACCTCGGCGAGCGTGGTGTAGAGGGAGGTGTAGCGGGTCAGGTTGCGGCGCAGGCCTGGGAAGCGGCGGGCGGAGAGGTGGGTCGCCTCGATCGCCATCGGTTCGCCGCCCGCCAGTCGCAGCCGCTCGATGCGCAGCACCTTGCTCTCCGGCTCGACCTCCAGCAGTGCCGCCAGCTCCTCGTCGGCGGCGACGTAGCCGATGTCCAGCACCCGGGAGGCGGGGTTGAGGCCCTGCGCCCTCATGTCCTCGGTGTAGGAGGTGAGTTGAAGCGTCCGGTACACCTTCGGGCGCGCCACGAACGTGCCCTTGCCCTGGATCCGGTCCAGCCGCCCCTCGCTCACCAGCTCCAGCAGCGCTTTGCGCACCGTCGTACGGGACGTGCCGAACTCGACGGCGAGCAGGCGCTCGGCCGGCATCGGGGAGCCCGGGGTGCGCTCGTCCGTCATCTGCAGCAGCCGCTGCTTGATGCGGTAGTACTTCGGTACGCGGTCCCGGCGGCCCGGCGCCCCCGTGCCGAGCTGGGCGCTGCTGACGTCCGTGCTCATGTCCTGCCTTCCGGCTGCGGTGTCCGGCGCGCGGACGGCAGGGGCCGGCCGCGGTGCACGTCGGCGGACCGCCAGGGGATCGGCGCCGCACGCTCGGCGATCCCGTTATAACGGCGCGCTCTCGCTTTGGTCTAGTCCAACCCTGCAACCCGTCCCTCTTTGGGCGGACATCTCCGCCCCATACATGGACCGTTGCCGTTACCCAGCCGTGAGTTGGACAACCCTTGACATGACCATAGGTCTAGGCCAAGCTCCCCTTGCTGGTCTAAACCATTTAGCGGAAGCCGGGTCCCAGCCCGCCGAGCTGTTGCGCCGTTGTCAGGGTCACCGCGAGGGCGTGGGTGTGCAAGGCATTCCTGAGGAGGGGTGGCGCGTGAAGCGCAAGCTGATAGCCGCGATCGGGGTCGCGGGCATGTTGTTCTCGGTCGCTGCGTGCGGTGGCGACGACGGCGGTGACGGCAAGAAGGCCGGCGCGGACGGTTACGCCGGGCAGACGCTCACCGTCTGGGTCATGGACGGCTCCTCACCGGACCAGTGGCAGAAGGACCTCGCCGCCGAGTTCGAGAAGAAGACCAAGGCGAAGGTCAAGTTCGAGGTCCAGCAGTGGAACGGCATCCAGCAGAAGCTGACCACCGCCCTGTCCGAGGAGAACCCCCCGGACGTCTTCGAGATCGGCAACACCCAGACCCCCGCCTACGCCAAGACCGGCGGCCTCGCCGACCTCGCGGACCTCAAGGAGGAGATCGGCGCCGACTGGACCGAGTCCCTCAACGAGTCCTCCGTCTTCGAGGGCAAGCAGTACGCCGCCCCCTGGTACTTCGCCAACCGCGTCGTCCTCTACAACAAGAAGGTCTGGGCCGACGCCGGCCTCAAGGACACCCCCAAGACCCGCGACGAGTTCTACGCCGCGCTCAAGACCATCGGTGAGAAGACCGACGCCGAGCCGATCTACCTCCCCGGCCAGAACTGGTACCACTTCGTCGGCCTGGTCATCGGCGAGGGCGGCGAACTCGTCAAGAAGGACGGCGACAAGTACGTCTCCAACCTCGACGACCCGAAGGTCGCCGCGGCCACCGAGACCTACAAGAAGTTCCAGGCCCTGTCCAAGGCCCCCAAGGACAAGGACGAGGCCACCCCGCAGCAGGGCGAGGTCTTCGCCAAGGGCAACGTCGGCGCCTTCATCGGCATGGGCTGGGAGGCCGGCATCGCCGTCGAGGCCAACCCGGCCATCGAGAAGGAGATCGGCTACTTCACCATCCCCGGCGCCACCGCCGACAAGCCCGAGGGCGTCTTCCTCGGCGGCTCCAACCTCGCCGTCGCCGCGGGCAGCCAGAAGCAGGAGCTCGCCAAGGAGTTCCTGAAGCTCGCCCTCTCCGACAAGTTCGAGGGCCAGCTCGCCAAGGAGAACGGCGTCATCCCCAACAAGGAGTCGCTGCAGGTCAACCTCAAGGGCAACGCGCCCGCCGAGGCTGCCGCGCCCGCCGCCGCCGTCGGCGGCACCACCCCGCTGATCCCCGAGTGGGCCGCCGTCGAGAACGACCCCAACCCGATCAAGACGTACCTGACCGCCGTTCTGAACGGCAAGTCCCCGGCCGCCGCCGCGAAGCAGGTCGAGGGCGAGTTCAACAAGCGCCTGGCGCAGCAGCAGTAACAGCGCACGCGCTCCGACCGGAGCGGGGACCGGCCGACGGGACGGTCCCCGCCCCGCGTTGAGCACGCCGAGAAGAGAGATCGCGAGCATGACCGTGCAGACCGAACGGCCGCCCTCCGGACCGGCGGACGTCCGCAAGTCGGACGACCCCGCACCCGCCGGGTCCCGACCCAGAGCCGCGTCGCGGGCCGGCGCGCTCGCCCCGTACCTCCTGCTGCTGCCCGCCTGCGCGGCCACCGTGCTGCTGCTGGGCTGGCCGCTGCTGAAGGACCTGCTGCTGTCGTTCCAGAACCTCAACATGGCGCAGCTGATCCAGCACGTCACCGAGTGGAACGGCATCGACAACTACAAGGAGGTCCTCACCGGGGAGGACTTCTGGCGGGTCACCCTCCGCTCCATCCTGTTCACGGCCGTCAACGTCGTCCTCACCATGCTGCTGGGCGCCCTCGTCGGTCTGCTGCTCGCCCGCCTCGGCAAGCGGATGCGGTTCACCCTGATGATCGGCCTGGTGCTGGCCTGGGCGATGCCCGTGGTCGCCGCCACCACCGTCTACCAGTGGCTGTTCGCGCAGCGCTTCGGCGTCGTCAACTGGGTCCTGGACAAACTCGGCTGGCACTCCATGGCCGACTACAGCTGGACCAGCAGCCAGATGTCGACGTTCTTCGTCGTCACCCTGCTCATCGTCTGGATGTCCGTGCCGTTCGTCGCGATCAACCTCTACGCGGCGACCACCACCATCCCCGGCGAGCTGTACGAGGCGGCCGCGCTCGACGGCGCCGGCGCCTGGCGCAGCTTCACCACCGTCACCCTGCCGTTCCTGCGGCCGTTCCTCTACGCCACGACGTTCCTGGAGATCATCTGGATCTTCAAGGCGTTCGTCCAGGTCTTCACCTTCAACGGCGGCGGCCCCGACCGGCTCACCGAGATCCTGCCCGTCTACGCCTACATCGAGGGCGTCGGCAACCAGCACTACGGCATGGGCGCGGCGATCGCGGTGCTGACCATCCTGATCATGCTCGGCCTGACCGCGTACTACCTCAGGATCGTGCTCAAGCAAGAGGAGGACGAGCTGTGAAGCGCTCGCTCTTCGGCCGTGTCTGGCCCAACGCCACCGCCCTCGTCGTCTTCGCCGCCTGCGTCTTCCCCGTGTACTGGATGTTCGCCACGGCGCTGAAGCCGACCGGCGACATCATCGCGGAGGACCCGGTCTGGTTCCCCACGGACATCACGTTCGAGCACTTCGGCACCGCGACGGACGCCGAGCACTTCTGGACGTTCGTCCGCAACTCGCTCACCGTCACCTGCCTGGCCGTCCTCTTCTCCCTCGTCATCGCGCTGGCCGGCTCCTTCGCCCTCGCCCGCATGCGGTTCAAGGGGCGGCGCGGCTTCGTCATCGGGTTCATGCTGGCCCAGATGGCGCCCTGGGAGGTCATGGTCATCGCGATCTACATGATCGTGCGCGACGCCTCCATGCTGAACAGCCTGGTGCCGCTGACCGCGTTCTACATGATGATGATCCTGCCCTTCACCATTCTGACGCTGCGCGGCTTCGTCGCCGCCGTGCCGAAGGAACTGGAGGAGTCCGCGATGGTCGACGGCTGCACCCGCGCCCAGGCGTTCCGCCGGGTCATCCTGCCGCTGCTCGCGCCCGGCCTCATGTCCACCTCCATGTTCGGCTTCATCACCGCCTGGAACGAGTTCCCCCTCGTCCTGGTGCTCAGCAAGGAGTCCGGCGGCGCGCAGACCCTGCCGCTGTGGCTGTCCAGCTTCCAGACCCAGTTCGGCGACGACTGGGGCGCCACCATGGCCGCCTCCTCCCTGTTCGCCGTGCCGATCCTGATCCTCTTCGTCTTCCTGCAGCGCCGGGCCGTCAGCGGCCTCACCGCAGGCGCCGTGAAGGGATAACGCCACCTGATGACGACATTCACCACCGGCGCCGGCACCCTCACCCGGGACGCGCTCGCCGTGCTGCAACCGGGGTTCACCGGCACCACCGCACCCGACTGGGTGCGGCGCAGACTGGCCGAGGGTCTCGTCTCCGTCGCCCTGTTCGGCCGCAACGTCGCCGACGCCGAGCAGGTCACCGCCCTCACCGCCGCGCTGCGGGCCGAACGGGACGACCTGCTGGTGGCCATCGACGAGGAGGCCGGCGACGTCACCCGCCTCGAGGTCCGCACCGGCTCCTCGTTCCCCGGCAACCACGCCCTCGGCGCCGTCGACGACCCCGCGCTCACCCGGCGGGTGGCCCGCGAACTGGGCCGCCGGCTCGCCGCGTGCGGAGTCAACCTCAACTGGGCGCCCTCCGCCGACGTCAACGCCAACCCCGACAACCCGGTGATCGGCGTACGCTCCTTCGGCCACGACCCCGCCCTGGTCGCCCGGCACACGGCCGCCTACGTCGAGGGTCTGCAGTCCAACGGCGTCGCCGCCTGCACCAAGCACTTCCCCGGCCACGGCGACACCAGTGTCGACTCCCATCACGCGCTCCCGCAGATCGACGTGGACGCCACCACGCTGCACGAGCGGGAACTCCGCCCGTTCCGCGCCGCCATCGAGGCCGGCACCCGCGCCGTCATGACCGCCCACATCCGGGTGCCCGTGCTCGACCAGGACCGCCCCGCCACCCTCTCCCCGCGCATCCTCACCGGCCTGCTGCGCGACGAGCTCGGCTACGACGGCCTCATCGTCACCGACGGCATGGAGATGGGCGCCGTCGCCGGCACCTACGGTCTCGAACACGGTGTCGTGCTGGCCATCGCGGCCGGCGCCGACGCGATCTGCGTGGGCGGCGGACTCGCCGACGAGGACACGGTGCTGCGGCTTCAAGACGCCCTCGTCACCGCCGTGCGCTCCGGCGAACTGTCCGAGGAGCGGCTCGCCGACGCCGCCGCCCGGGTCAGGTCGCTGGCCGCGTGGACCACCGGCATGCGGCGCCCGCCCGCCGCCGACGACCCCGCGCCGGAGATCGGCCTGACCGCCGCCCGCCGCGCGGTCACTGTCACCCGCGCGGCCGGTCCCGCGCCGGTCACGGACCCCGTGTACGTCGCCACGTTCAGCCCCGCCCCGAACATCGCGGTGGGCGACGAGACGCCGTGGGGCGTCGGAACGGAGCTGGAACGCCTGCTCCCGGGCACCGTCACCGGCCACTTCACCGGGCCCGACGCCGGGGCCGAGGCGCTGCGCGCGGCGGACGGCCGACGGGTCGTCGCGGTGGTCCGCGACGAGCACCGCCACCCGTGGATGGGGGCGGCCCTGGACACACTGATCGCCGCCGGCCCGGACACGGTGGTCGTGGAGATGGGGGTGCCCCAGTCGACTCCCCGAGGCGCGGTGCACATCGCGACGCACGGGGCGGCGAGGGTCTGCGGGGTGGCCGCGGCGGAGGCGGTCCTGGCGGGCTGACCGAACGCCGGAGGGGCTGAGAACCAGCGCCCCTCCGGCGTTCGAGGAGCGGGGTCCGGGACGGAGCCCTCGGGGCGGGAAGGGAAAGCGCGGAGGGGGCGAACACCCCCGCCGTTCATGGGTGCAGTTTCTCGCCCTCGGCCAGCATGGCCACGAACTTCTCGATCCGCGCCGCCCGCGTCTCCGCCCGCTTCGCCTCCTCGATCCGATGCAGGATCGCATACCGATTCCGGCTGTCCAGCGCGTCGAAGAACTCCCGCGCCTCCGCAGGCGCAGCGTCCAACGCCGCCCGCAGATCGTCGGGCACGGTCGCCGTCCGCTGACTCGCGTACGCGGCCTCCCACCGCCCGTCAGCCTTCGCCCTCTCCACCTCCCGCAGCCCGGCCGGCCGCATGCGCCCCTGCTCGATCAGATCCAGCGCCTTCCGCCGGTTGACCGCGGACCACCGGCTCCGCGCACGGCGCGGGGTGAAGCGCTGCACCCAGTGCGTCTCGTCCAGACTCCTCTTGTGCCCGTCGATCCAGCCGAAGCACAGCGCGGACTCCAGCGCGGTGGCGTAGTCGACGCCCTTCAGCCCGGACCCCTTCCGAGGAATCTTCAGCCACAGCCCCTCCGCGTCCCCCTGATGCTCCTCCAGCCACGCCTCGAAGTCCTCCTGGGTCTCGAAACCCAGCACCGGCCCTGTCGTACCGCCCGTCCCACCTGCCATGCGCCCATGCAAGCCCGGTTCGGCGGCCGGGTCAACGGCCGCCCGACACCGGGGTGTTGCGGGTGAAACGATGGCGGAGCGTGTCGTTATTGGGCCGAACGGGTGACCATGGGTAAGAATTGGCCGATGCAGACAGCCAGCGCGACAGGGGACGGAGCATGCCGGTGAGCAGCCACGATGTCACCGACGAACAGTGGGAGGGGCTCGCCCAGGTCGTGCCGCTGCGGGGCCGCGACGCATGGCCGTCCTCGGTCGGCCACCGCGCCGTGCCCGAGGCCCCCACGGAGGCGCGGCGCCGCTTCGTCGTCCTCCGTGTGAACGTGTTCGCGGACGCCCGGGAGGTCGCCGAGACCCTGATGTCCGGCATACCCGTCCTCCTCGACCTGACAGGCGCGGAACCGGACGTCGCCAAGCGCGTCCTCGACTTCAGCACGGGCGTCGTCTTCGGCCTCGCAAGCGGGATGCACCGCGTGGACCGCAACGTCTTCCTGCTGACACCGGAGGGCATGGAGGTCACCGGGCTGATGGAAGGCGTAGGGGCGCCCGGCGCGTGACGGTCCACGCGCCCCGCGCGCACGGATCGGCGCGCCGTCCGTTCGTAGGAACGACCCCCTGAGGGAACGGTTCGGCGGCAGCGGAAGCGTTTAGCGTCCGGCGCATGACCCCGCCGCCCCCGCCCCAGCCGGTCGCGACGACGCCCCCGCCGCCCGCCGCGCCGTCCACACACGCGCGCGTGGATGCCGGGCAGGCCCGGCGCCCCTCGCTGCCGCGGGTCACCGAGCTGCTGCTCTCCGCCTTCGCCGGGCACCGGGGCACCACGTTCCGGCTGGGCGACCTGACCCTGCTCGCCGGCCCCAGCGGCACGGGCAAGACCACCGCGCTGCGCGCGTACGAGGCGCTCGCCCGGCTCGGCGGCGGGGCCGAATTGGGTGAGGTGTTCCCGGACCCGTCGGCCTGTGTCCCGGAGCGGGCCCGGCCCGACGCCCAGCGTCGCCGCGGCTTCCGCATCGGCTGCACCGCCGACGGTCCCGAAGGCCCGGTCCGCCTGGAGGTCGCCGTCCAGGCGGAACCCGAACTGCGCATCGTGGGGGAGAGGCTGTCCGCCGACGGCCTGGTCCTGCTGGAGACCGCGCTGCGCGACCCGAGCCGGCGCTCCGTGCAGGCCGCCTGGCACACGGCGGGCGCCACCGCCGTCACCCGTGCGCCCCTCCCCGACGACCGTCTCGGCACCGCGCTGCTTCCCCTGCGCGTGGCCGGCACGACCGAGGGGCAGCTCCGCGTGCTGGCCGCGGCCGAGCAGATGCTGGTGGCGCTGCGCTCCGTCTTCCCCTGCGACCCCCGCCCCGAGCGGATGCGGGACCCCGTCCCGGCGGGCAGCGGGCGGCTGCTCCCGGGCTGCGAGAACCTCGCCGACGTGCTGTGGCGCACCCGCTCCGAGTGCACCCGCCGCCACGCCCTGCTCGTCGACGCGGTGCGCGTCGGCTGCGCCGGACCCGTCGCCGACCTGCTCGCCGAGCCGTGCGCCGGAGGGCGCCTGGTGCGCGCCGTACTGGACCGCGGCAACGGCGCCCGCACCACGCTGCGGCGGCTCGGCGACGGCGAACTGCGCTACACCGCCCTCGCGCTGGTGCTGCTGACAGGACCCGGTGTGCTGGAGGCCGACGTGCCCGGCGAGGTCCCGGCCGCCCTGCAGTGCCTCACCGTCCTCGCCGACGGCCTGGACCGGGCGCAGGATCCGGCTCAGCGCGCGGCCCTGCTGGCGCTGGCGTCGCGGATGTGCGAGCGGGGGCACATCCGCCTGGTCGGCGCGGTGAGCGACGCGACCTGGGCCGCCGGGGTGTCCGGGGCGACCGTGGTACACCTGAGGCGTGACTGACCCGCACGACGACGCGTCCCGGCCCGCCGGCCTGCCCGCGCTCCAGCGGCGCCTCGCCGACTTCGCCGCCGCGCGGAACTGGCAGCCGTACCACACGCCCAAGAACCTCGTCGCCGCGCTCGGTGTGGAGGCCGCCGAACTGCAGGAGATCTTCCAGTGGTTGACGCCGGAGGAGTCCGCCCGCGTGATGGACGACCCGGACAGCGCGCACCGCGTCACCGACGAGGTGGCCGACGTGCTCGCCTACCTCCTCCAGTTCTGCGAGGTCCTCGGCGTCGACCCGCTGGCCGCGCTGGCCGAGAAGATCGACCGGAACGAGCACAGGTTCCCGCTGCCGGACCCGGAGCGGTCCGGCGCTCCGCCCCACGCCTAGGAGCCACCCCTTCCGCTCTTACGCTCCGTGGTCGAACATTCGACCCGACACCCAGGGCTGTCCACAGATTTCGGACTTCCTCTGGCCTTTTGTCTCACAGAGCTTCACTCTGGGTAGTGAACAAGGGAGTTCAACGGATGCGGACGCGTGGGCAGCGCGTCGGACAGACGGGGGCAGCGCATGGACGCTGTGCGGCTCATCGTGACGAGCAGGAGGGCCCTGGCCGCCGGCGGCGGGGTCCCGGATCTGCTGACCGAGGTGTGGCAGGCGCAGGCCCTGGCCCAGGCGATAGGGAGCCGCCTGGCCCTCGCGGGTCCGCCGCACCTGCGTGGTGAGGCAACAGGGTTGGCCGATCTGGCCGGCCACGGCATCGGCGTCCTCGACCGGGCGCCGCTGGATTCCGGTGAGCCGCGCGCGGCCCGGCTCACCGAGCTGGGCGACACCCGCGCGTGCCTGATGCACCTGGGCGGCCTGCTCGGCGACGTCGGCATCGCCCTGGTCGGCATCGCCTGCGCCGCCGACGACGAGGCGACGTACTGGAGCTGTGTCGAGGCCATCGACGCGGCGGACGAGGCCCGTGACCGCGTCCGGGACATGCTCCGCAAACTGGCGGAGCGGGAGGCGGCGCTACCTCGGCGGGAGGCAGGCTGACCGCCCGCCTCCCTCGCACCCGTCGGAGCACCCGCCGAAGCCGGCCGAACGCGACCTCGCAGTGCGGTCGCGGCGCCATCGGGGAGCAGCGCGGCTGGGACCTGTCCGGCACCCGGCGCCGTCTGGCCGCCGCGGCCGCCTGCGCCGCGGCCCTCGCCCTCCCGCTCCGCCCCGCCCGTCGGCGCCCTCGGCCGCGGTCCGCTTCAGACGTCTTCGGGCCCGCGCGGCCGGCCCGCCCGGTACAGGCCTCCTCGCTGCCCGGGTCGTCCGAGCCGAGGACGAAGAACAGGGCCGGGCGAACGTGCTGGGCGGCCCGCAGCCCGCCTCAGACGCCCGTGCCGTTCCCCGAGCCCTCCCCGGCGGCCACCCCGACCTCCGCCGCGCACCCTCCGCCTGACGGCCCTGACGGCCCTGACGGCCCTGACGGCCCCGACCCCCCTGACGCCTCGCTCTTCCCGCCGGCCCCCTGAAGCTCCGCGTCCAGCGCGGACAGGTCCGCGTTCAGTGCCGCCATCAGCAAATCCATCTGCGCGAGCAGACCCCCCTGCGGCCCTCCGGTTGCCGCCCCGCCCCGCTGCGGCACACTGCTCTGCTCGTCCGACATGACGGCCCCCTCGGCCCATGGCCCCGCCCGGGGCCGACACGGTGACACCCCGGCGTCACAGGGCCGGCGCGGGCGCCGGACGCTCCGGCTCCGAACGAGCCAACGATCTTCCCCACCCCCGGTCACGACCGGCCGTACCACCGGCGTGCGACGAGGCACGCCGACGGCCCCCGCGCGCCCCCGTCCCGGGGAACGTGCAGGATAAGAGGCATGGATCTGCGCATCTTCACCGAGCCCCAGCAGGGGGCCACCTACGACACCTTGCTCACCGTCGCCAAGGCCACCGAGGACCTCGGCTTCGACGCCTTCTTCCGCTCCGACCACTACCTGAGCATGGGCTCCGGGGACGGCCTGCCCGGTCCCACCGACGCCTGGATCACACTCGCCGGACTCGCCCGCGAGACCAAGCGGATCCGTCTCGGCACACTCATGACGGCCGGCACCTTCCGCCTGCCCGGCGTGCTCGCCATCCAGGTCGCGCAGGTCGACCAGATGTCCGGCGGCCGCGTCGAACTCGGCCTGGGCGCGGGCTGGTTCGAGGAGGAGCACAAGGCGTACGGCATCCCCTTCCCCAAGGAGAAGTTCGCCCGCCTCGAGGAGCAGCTGGAGATCGTCACCGGCCTGTGGGCCACCGAGGCCGGCAAGACGTACGACTTCCACGGCACCTACTACGACCTCACCAAGTCGCCCGCGCTGCCCAAGCCGGCCCAGTCCAAGGTGCCCGTGCTGATCGGCGGCCACGGCGCCAGGCGGACCCCGCGCCTCGCGGCCCGGTTCGCCGACGAGTTCAACATCCCCTTCGCGTCGGTCGAGGACTCCGCTGCCCAGTTCGAGCGGGTCCGCGACGCCGCCCGTGAGGCCGGACGCGACCCCGGCGAGCTCGTCTACTCCAACGCCCTCGTGGTCTGCGTCGGCCGCGACGACCAGGAGGTGGCGCGCCGCGCCGCCGCGATCGGCCGCGAGGTCGACGAGCTGAAGGCGAACGGCCTGGCGGGCTCCCCGGCCGAGGTGGTCGACAAGATCGGCCGCTACGCCGAGGCCGGCTCCCGGCGCGTCTACCTCCAGGTGCTCGACCTGTCCGACCTGGACCACCTGGAGCTGATCTCCTCCCAGGTCCAGTCCCAGCTGTCCTGACCGGAGCACAGGGCGGAGCCGTCCCACCCGGGGCGGCCCCGCCCGGCAGGCGCGCGAAAAATGCGCGGACCGCCGCGACGCCTTCCCTGTACGTTGGGCCGACACCGGAATCCCGGTGTGTCCCCCCAGCTCAGAAGGTGTCTCGAGGTGTGACTCCGTGTTCCTGACGATCAGTACCACCGGCTCCGCGCAGCGCCCGGCGACCGACCTCGGTCATCTGCTGCACAAGCATCCCGAGAAGGCGCAGGCGTTCTCCACGTCGTACGGCACGGCGCACGTCCTCTACCCCGAGGCGGACGCCGAGCGCTGCACGGCGGCGCTGCTGCTGGAGGTGGACGCTGTGGCACTGGTCCGGCGCGGCAAGGGCAAGGGCCGCGGCGGCGCACCCGACGCCGCCCTCGCCCAGTACGTCAACGACCGCCCCTACGCGGCCTCTTCGCTGCTCGCCGTCGCCCTCGGCTCGGTCTTCTCCAGCGCCATGCGCGGCGTGTGCACGGCGCGTCCGGAGCTGCCGGGCGCCCCGCGGCCGCTGCGCATCGAGGTGCCCGCGCTGCCCGCGCGCGGCGGCGCCGACCTGGTCCGCCGCCTCTTCGAGCCGCTCGGCTGGACGGTCACCGCCGAACCCGTGCCGCTGGACACCGAGTTCCCGGAGTGGGGCGACTCCCGCTACATACGCCTGACCCTTCTGGCCGCCGACCTCACCCTCGCCGAGGCGCTGCGCCACCTCTACGTGCTGCTCCCCGTCCTGGACGACGCCAAGCACTACTGGGTCTCCCCGGACGAGGTCGACAAGCTGCTGCGCGCCGGCGACGGCTGGCTGGCCGCCCACCCCGAGCGGGAACTGATCACCCGCCGCTACCTCTCCCACCGCTGGTCGCTGACCCGGCAGGCGAACGAGCGGCTGGAGCTGGTACGGCTGGCCGAGGCGGACGACAGCGAGGTCGAGGACCTCGACAACGCCGTCGCGCCGGAGGCCGAGGACGAGGAGAAGCCGACCCCGCTCGCCGTGCAGCGCCGCGAGGCGATCCTCGGCGTGCTGCGCGCGTCCGGCGCCGCCCGGGTGCTCGACCTCGGCTGCGGGCAGGGCCAGTTGGTGCAGGCGCTGCTGAAGGACCCGGCGTTCACCGAGATCGTCGGCGTGGACGTGTCGATGCGGGCGCTCACCATCGCCTCCCGCCGCCTGAAGCTGGACCGCATGGGGGAGCGGCAGGCGTCCCGCGTCACCCTGCTCCAGGGCTCCCTCGCCTACACCGACAAGCGCCTCAAGGGGTATGACGCGGCCGTGCTCAGCGAGGTGATCGAGCACCTCGACCTGCCGCGGCTGCCGGCGCTGGAGTACGCGGTGTTCGGGTCGGCCCGCCCTCGGACCGTCTGCGTGACCACCCCGAACGTCGAGTACAACGTGCGCTGGGAGAGCCTGCCGGCCGGGCACGCCCGGCACGGCGACCACCGCTTCGAGTGGACCCGTGAGGAGTTCCGCGGCTGGGCCCGCACCGTCGCCGAACGGCACGGGTACGCCGTGGAGTTCCTGCCCGTCGGGCCGGACGACCCCGAGGTCGGACCGCCCACCCAGATGGCCGTGTTCCGGCTCGGCACCCCGAAGGAGGCGAAGGCCGCATGACCACCACCGACACCACCGCCGCCGCGCGCGGCCGTGCCCTGCCGGTCACCGACCTGTCCCTGGTCGTGCTGATCGGCGCCTCCGGCTCGGGCAAGTCCACCTTCGCGGACCGTCACTTCAAGCCGACGGAGGTCATCTCCTCCGACTTCTGCCGGGGTCTGGTCGCCGACGACGAGAACGACCAGAGCGCCTCCCGTGACGCCTTCGACGTGCTGCACTACATCGCGGGCAAGCGCCTCGCGGCCGGCCGCCGCACCGTCGTCGACGCCACCAGCGTGCAGCAGGACGCGCGGCGCCAGCTGATCGACCTGGCCAAGCAGTACGACGTGCTGCCCATCGCCATCGTGCTCGACGTGCCCGAGGAGGTGTGCGCCGAGCGCAACGCGGCCCGCACCGACCGCGCGGACATGCCCCGCCGGGTCATCCGCCGCCACACCCGCGAGCTCCGGCGCAGCCTGCGTCACCTGGAGCGCGAGGGCTTCCGCAAGGTGCACGTGCTGCGCGGCGTGGAGGAGGTCGAGCACGCCACCGTCGTCACGGAGAAGCGGTTCAACGACCTCACCCACCTCACCGGCCCGTTCGACATCGTCGGCGACGTCCACGGCTGCTCCTCGGAGCTGGAGGCGCTGCTCGGCAAGCTGGGCTACGTCGACGGCGTCCACCCGGAGGGCCGCACCGCCGTGTTCGTCGGCGACCTCGTCGACCGCGGGCCCGACAGCCCCGGCGTGCTGCGCCGCGTGATGACGATGGTCAAGTCGGGCAACGCCCTGTGCGTGCCCGGCAACCACGAGAACAAGTTCGGCCGCCACCTCAAGGGCCGCAAGGTCCAGCTCACCCACGGACTCGCCGAGACCGTCGCGCAGATGGAGGGCGAGAGCGAGGAGTTCCGCGCCGAGGTCCAAGAGTTCGTCGAGGGACTGGTCAGCCACTACGTCCTCGACGGCGGCAAGCTCGTGGTCTGCCACGCCGGCCTGCCCGAGAAGTACCACGGCCGCACCTCGGGCCGGGTCCGCGGCCACGCCCTCTACGGCGACACCACCGGCGAGACCGACGAGTTCGGGCTGCCCGTGCGCTACCCGTGGGCGGAGGACTACCGCGGCCGGGCCGCCGTCGTCTACGGCCACACGCCCGTGCCCGAGGCGACCTGGCTCAACAACACCATCTGCCTGGACACCGGCGCGGTGTTCGGCGGCAAGCTCACCGCGCTGCGCTGGCCGGAGCGCGAGCTCGTCGACGTACCGGCCGAGCGGGTCTGGTACGAGCCGGTGCGGCCGCTGCGCACCGAGGCGCCCGGCGGGCACGAGGGGCGTCCGCTGGACCTGGCGGACGTGCACGGACGGCGGGTCGTGGAGACCCGGCACATGGGCCGGGTGGCCGTACGGGAGGAGAACGCCGCCGCCGCGCTGGAGGTGATGAGCCGGTTCGCGCTCGACCCGCGGCTGCTGCCGTACCTGCCGCCGACCATGGCGCCCACCGCCACCTCGCAGCTCGACGGCTACCTGGAGCACCCGGTGGAGGCGTTCGCCCGGTACGAGCAGGACGGCGTGGCCCGGGTGGTGTGCGAGGAGAAGCACATGGGCTCGCGCGCGGTCGCCCTGGTGTGCCGTGACGCGGAGACGGCGGCCCGCCGGTTCGGCGCGTCCGAGGGCGGGACGGGCTCGCTGTACACCCGTACCGGCCGGCCGTTCTTCGACGACGCGGACGTCACCGAGGAGATCCTCGGCCGGCTGCGCACGGCGGCCGGCGAGGCCGGGCTGTGGGAGGAACTGGAGACCGACTGGCTGCTGCTCGACGCCGAGCTGATGCCGTGGTCGCTGAAGGCGTCCGGGCTGCTGCGCACCCAGTACGCGGCGGTCGGCGCCGCGGCCGGCGCGGTCCTCCCCTCCGCCCTCGCGGCCCTGGAGGGCGCCGCGGCCCGCGGGATCGACGTCGGTGAGCTGCTGACCCGCCAGCGCGAGCGCGCCGGTGCGGCGGCCGGGTTCACCGACGCCTACCGGCGCTACTGCTGGACCACCGACGGACTGGAGGGCGTGCGTCTCGCGCCGTTCCAGATACTCGCCGTCCAGGGGCGCAGCCTGGCCACGCTGCCGCACGACCGGCAGCTCGCCCTGATCGACCGCATGGTCGAGCACGACGCCACGGGCCTGCTGCAGACCACCCGCCGGCTCTACGTCGACACCGCCGACCCCGAGTCGGTGCGGGCCGGCGTCGACTGGTGGCTGGAGATGACCGGACGCGGCGGCGAGGGCATGGTCGTCAAGCCGGTCGACGCCCTGGCCCGCGACGGCGCCGGACGGCTGGTGCAGCCGGGCATCAAGTGCCGCGGCCGGGAGTACCTGCGGATCATCTACGGTCCCGAGTACACCCGCCCGGAGAACCTGTCCCGGCTGCGGTCCCGCTTCCTCGGCCACAAGCAGTCCCTCGCCCTGCGCGAGTACGCCCTCGGCCTGGAGGCCCTGGACCGGCTCGCCGGCGGGGAGCCGCTGTGGCGCGTCCACGAGCCGGTGTTCGCGGTGCTCGCCCTGGAGTCCGAGCCGGTCGACCCGCGCCTGTGAGGCGGGCGGGGGCGGAGGGGCGACCCTCCGTCCCCGCCCGCGTCCCGCGTGCGGCGGACGGGATTCGGCAAGGGCAGGGGTGAACCCGGGTCCGGGCGGTCAGGATGGAGGCATGACCTACCACGTCGACTCCGAGGCCGGGCGGCTGCGCCGCGTCATCCTGCACCGGCCCGACCTCGAGCTCAAAAGGCTCACCCCGAGCAACAAGGACGCGCTGCTCTTCGACGACGTGCTCTGGGTGCGCCGGGCGCGCGCGGAGCACGACGGCTTCGCGGACGTGCTGCGCGACCGAGGCGTCACCGTCCACCTCTTCGGCGACCTGCTCACCGAGACGCTGGAGCTGCCCGATGCGCGCGCGCTCGTGCTCGGCCGGGTCTTCGACGAGAAGGAGTACGGCCCGCTGGCCACCGACCATCTGCGCGCCGCGTTCGAGACGCTGCCGGCGCCGGAGCTGGCCGAGGCGCTGATCGGCGGCATGACCAAGCGGGAGTTCCTCGACTCCCACCCCGAGCCGGTCTCCGTGCGCTTCCACGCGATGGAGCTGGACGACTTCCTGCTCCGCCCGCTGCCCAACCACCTCTTCACCCGCGACACCTCCGCCTGGATCTACGACGGCGTCGCCATCAACGCCATGCGGTGGCCGGCCCGGCAGCGGGAGACCGTGCACTTCGAGGCGATCTACCGGCACCACCCGATGTTCCGCAGGGAGTCCTTCCACCTCTGGTCCGAGGGGCAGGCCGACTACCCGTCCACCATCGAGGGCGGGGACGTGCTGGTCATCGGCAACGGCGCGGTGTTGATCGGGATGAGCGAGCGCACCACCCCGCAGGCCGTGGAGATGCTCGCGCACAAGCTGTTCGCGGCCGGCTCGGCGCGCACCATCGTCGCCCTCGACATGCCGAAGAGACGCGCCCTGATGCACCTCGACACCGTGATGACCATGGTCGACGGCGACACCTTCACCCAGTACGCGGGCCTCGGCATGCTCCGCTCGTACACCATCGAGCCGGGCGCCGACGAGAAGGAACTGAAGGTCACCGACCATCCGCCGGAGCACATGCACCGGGCGATCGCCGCCGCGCTCGGCCTGAGCGAGATCCGGGTGCTGACCGCCACCCAGGACGTGCACGCGGCCGAGCGTGAGCAGTGGGACGACGGCTGCAACGTCCTGGCCGTCGAGCCGGGTGTGGTCGTCGCCTACGAGCGCAACGCCACCACCAACACCCACCTGCGGAAACAAGGCATCGAGGTGATAGAGATCCCCGGCAGCGAGCTGGGCCGTGGCCGGGGCGGGCCGCGCTGCATGAGCTGCCCGGTCGAGCGGGACGCCGTATAGGACGGGCGGGGACCGGCTCTGTATAGAATTGCAGGTCGTCGTATAGACTTCCATGGTTCGTGTCCCCCAGTCCTGGAGCGCCCCCATGGCGACAGTCCCGACCCCCCTCGCCGGCCGCCACTTCCTCAAGGAGGCCGACTTCACCGCGGAGGAGTTCCGCGGCCTGCTGGAGCTGGCCGCGGAGCTGAAGGCCGCCAAGCGGACCGGGACCGAGACGCCTTACCTGCGCGGGAAGAACATCGCGCTGATCTTCGAGAAGACCTCGACGCGCACCCGCTGCGCCTTCGAGGTCGCCGCCGCCGACCAGGGCGCCTCCACGACCTACCTCGACCCGTCCGGCTCGCAGATGGGCCACAAGGAGTCCGTGAAGGACACCGCGCGGGTGCTGGGCCGGATGTACGACGGGATCGAGTACCGGGGCGACAGCCAGGCCAAGGTCGAGGAGCTGGCCGCGTACTCGGGCGTGCCGGTCTTCAACGGGCTCACCGACGACTGGCACCCCACCCAGATGCTCGCCGACGTGCTCACCATGAGCGAGCACAGCGACAAGCGGCTCACGGACATCGCCTTCGCCTACCTCGGCGACGCCCGCTTCAACATGGGCAACTCCTACCTGGTCACCGCGGCCCTGCTCGGCATGGACGTGCGGATCGTCGCGCCGAAGACGTACTGGCCGGCGCAGGAGGTGATCGACCGCGCCCGTGAGCTGGCCGCGGTGAGCGGGGCCCGCGTCACGCTCACCGAGGAGATCGCCGAAGGCGTCGCGGGCGCCGACTTCGTGGCCACCGACGTCTGGGTGTCCATGGGGGAGCCCAAGGAGGTCTGGGGCGAGCGGATCGCCGCCCTCGCGCCCTACGCGGTGACCATGGACGTGCTGCGCGCCACCGGCAACCCGGACGTCGGCTTCCTGCACTGCCTGCCGGCCTTCCACGACCTGGGCACCGCGATCGGCCGGGACGTGTACGAGGCGCACGGCCTGGAGTCGCTGGAGGTCACCGACGAGGTGTTCGAGTCGGCGCACTCGCTGGTCTTCGACGAGGCCGAGAACCGCATGCACACGATCAAGGCGGTCCTGGTCGCCACCCTCGCCTGACGCCGCGCGTCAGACCGGGCGCCGCTGGCCCGGCAGCCGGAACCACACCGCCTTGCCGGACTCGGTGGGGCGGTGCCCGCAGGACGAGCTGAGCGAGCGGATCAATAGCAGACCCCGCCCGTGCTCCTGCCACGGGTCGGGCAGGTCGACGTTCGGCCGGGTGAGGTCATGGGGCGGCTCCGGGTCGGCGTCGTGCACCTCCACCTGGAAACCGGTCGGCAGCAGCCGCAGGACCAGTTCGATCGGGGTGGCGCCGGAGGTGTGCTCCACGGCGTTCGCCACCAGCTCCGCCGTCAGCAGCTCCGCCGTGTCGCAGTCGGCGGAGTGCTCCCGCTCGGCGAGCGCCGTGCGCACCAGGGCACGCGCGACGGGCACGGCCGCGGTCGTGTGCGGCAGCGCGACGCGCCAGGAGGTGGGAAGGGCGGGGGGTTCGTGCACAGCGGTTCCGTTCATGGAGCGGGCGCTCCCGTGTTCGAGTGCCCATGGTACGGCGCGCCCCGACCGGTCCCGCTCCCGGGACGGGGAGCCACCGGAGCCCTGCCGGGCCCGCCGCCCGGGGCGCCGTGCCCCGGTATCCGCGGCCTACCCGCCCGGCGACCCCGCCTCGCATGCCCGCCCGCACCGTTACCGGGGCGTCGACGTCCCGTGACGTGTGTGACGGCGCCCGAACGGCGTATCGCGCAGTCGTGACGACAGTCACCAACCAGTGATAACTTCGAGTGGCAGACCTCACTGAGCCGCGCAGTGCCCGCCCGAGGAGGCCGCCCTCATGAGTCCTTTCACCGGCTCCGCCGCCCGCACCGCGCGCTGGGAGCATCTGCGCGTCGAGGTCGCCGACGGCGTCGCCCACGTCACCCTCGCCCGCCCCGACAAGCTGAACGCGCTCACCTTCGGCGCCTACGCCGACCTGCGTGACCTGCTCGCCGAGCTGTCCCGGGAGCGGGCCGTGCGCGCGCTGGTGCTGGGCGGCGAGGGGCGCGGCTTCTGCTCCGGCGGCGACGTCGACGAGATCATCGGCGCCACCCTCTCCATGGACACCGCGCAGCTCCTCGACTTCAACCGCATGACCGGCCAGGTCGTCCGCGCGGTACGGGAATGTCCGTTCCCGGTGGTCGCCGCGGTGCACGGAGTCGCCGCGGGCGCCGGCGCCGTCCTCGCGCTGGCCGCGGACTTCCGCGTCGCCGACCCCACCGCCCGCTTCGCCTTCCTGTTCACCCGGGTCGGCCTCTCCGGCGGCGACATGGGCGCCGCCTACCTGCTGCCCCGGGTTGTCGGCCTGGGCCACGCCACCCGCCTGCTGATGCTGGGCGAGCCGGTGCGCGCCCCGGAGGCCGAGCGGATCGGCCTGATCAGCGCGCTCGCCGACGAGGGCGGCGCGGACACGGCGGCCCGCGAACTGGCCCGCCGCCTGGCCGACGGCCCCGCCCTGGCCCACGCCCAGACGAAGGCGCTGCTCACGTCGGAACTCGACATGCCGCTGGCCGCCTCGATCGAACTGGACGCCTCCACCCAGGCCCTCCTGATGACAGGAGAGGACTACGCCGAGTTCCACGCGGCCTTCACGGAGAAGCGAGCCCCGAAGTGGCGAGGGAGGTAGCACCGATGCCACCAGCACCCCCGGGGGCGCGGGGAACTGCGCGACAAGCCCCCACGGCGCCGCACCTGAGCGTAGCCATCGTGGGCGGAGGCCCCGGCGGCCTCTACGCAGCCGCCCTCCTCAAACGCCTGGACCCGTCCAGGAACATCACCGTGTGGGAACGCAACACCCCCCACGACACCTTCGGCTTCGGAGTGGTCCTCTCCGACGAAACCCTCGGCGGCATCGAACACGCGGACCCGGAGGTCTACGCCGCCCTCCAGGCGGAATTCGTCCGCTGGGACGACATCGACATCGTCCACCGGGGCATCCGGCACACCTCCACAGGACACGGCTTCGCAGCCCTCGGCCGCCGCCGCCTCCTGGAGATCCTCCACCACCGCTGCCGCTCCCTGGGGGTGGAACTCCGCTTCCGCGAGGAGGCCCCCGACCCGGCCCGCCTCGCCCAGACCCACGACCTGGTGATCGCCGCCGACGGAGTCCACAGCACCACCCGCACCGCCTTCGCGGACGTGTTCCGCCCGCACATCACCGCGCACCGCTGCCGCTACATCTGGCTGGCCGCAGACTTCCCCCTCGACGCCTTCCGCTTCGAGATCGCCGAGACCGAGCAAGGCGTGATGCAGCTGCACGGCTACCCGTATTCCGCCGACGCCTCCACCGTGATCGTGGAGATGCGCGAAGAGGTGTGGCGCGCCACCGGGTTCGACGAGCTCGACGAGACCGAGTCCGTCGAACGCTGCGCCAAGATCTTCGCGGACGCGCTCGGCGGCCGCCCCCTGCGCTCGAACAACTCGGCCTGGACGACCTTCCGTACGGTCGTCAACGAACGCTGGTCGCACGGCAACGTCGTGCTGCTCGGCGACGCCGCCCACACCGCCCACTTCTCCATCGGCTCCGGAACCAAGCTCGCCGTGGAGGACGCCCTCGCGCTCGCCGCCTGTCTGAGCGAGCAGCCCACGCTCACCGACGCCCTGCGCGCCTACGAGGCGGAACGGCGGCCCGTGGTCGCCTCCACCCAGCGCGCGGCCCGCGCCAGCCTGGAGTGGTTCGAGAACCTCGCCCTGTATCTGCGCCAGCCGCCGCGCCAGTTCGCCTTCAACCTGCTCACCCGCAGCCGCCGCGTCACCCACGACAACCTTCGGCTGCGCGACGCACACTTCACCGAGGCGGTGGAGCGCGGCTTCGGCTGCCCGCCCGGCACGCCCCCGATGTTCACCCCGTTCCGGCTGCGCGGACTCACCCTGCGCAACCGGGTCGTCGTCTCGCCCATGGACATGTACTCGGCGGCCGACGGGCTGCCCGGCGACTTCCACCTCGTCCACCTCGGCGCCCGCGCGCTGGGCGGCGCCGGCCTGGTGATGACGGAGATGGTGTGCGTCAGCCCGGAGGGCCGGATCACCCCCGGGTGCGCCGGGCTGTGGAGCGGCCGGCAGGCGGAGGCGTGGCGGCGGATCACGGACTTCGTGCACACCCGCGCCCCGGGCACCGCCGTCGGCGTGCAGCTCGGCCACAGCGGCCGCAAGGGCTCGACCCGGCTGATGTGGGAGGGCATGGACGAGCCGCTCGACGACGACAACTGGCCCCTGGTCGCCCCGTCCCCGCTGCCGTACAAGCCGGGGAGCCAGACACCCCGCGAGCTGTCCCGGGCTCAGCTGACCGATCTGCGCGAGCAGTTCACGGCCGCGGCGGTGCGCGCCGCGCGGGCCCGGTTCGACCTGCTCGAACTGCACTGCGCCCACGGCTATCTGCTCTCCGGCTTCCTCTCCCCGCTGACCAACCGGCGCACCGACGCCTACGGCGGCACGCTGGAGAAGCGGCTGCGTTTCCCGCTGGAGGTGTTCGACGCGGTGCGGGCGGTGTGGCCGGAGGACCGGCCGATGACCGTGCGGATCTCCGCGACGGACTGGGCGGAGGGCGGCACCACGACGGAGGACGCCGTCGCGATCGCCCGCGCCTTCGCCGACCACGGGGCCGACGCGATCGACGTGTCCACCGGGCAGGTCGTCGCCGACGAGGAGCCGGAGTTCGGCCGCTCGTACCAGACGCCGTTCGCCGACCGGGTGCGCAACGAGGCCCGCGTCCCGGTGATCGCGGTCGGCGCGATCTCCTCCTGGGACGACGTCAACTCCCTCATCCTGGCCGGACGTACGGACCTGTGCGCGCTGGCCCGCCCGCATCTGTACGACCCGCACTGGACGCTGCACGCGGCCGCCGAGCAGGGGTACGAGGGCCCGGGCGTGGTCTGGCCGCCGCAGTACCGCGCGGGCAGCCGCCCGCCCCGCACCGGCCGCACCGACGCCCCCAAGCCCCGGCTCACCTTGTCCGACCTGCCGTTCGCAGAGGCGCCGGGCGCCTGACTCCGGACGGTACGCCTCAGCCGGCCTCGGAATCCGAGGCCGGGTTCGCGAACACCGCGCCCGCGTCCCGCAGCCGCTCGTGCAGCGCCCGGAAGACGGACGCCGAGCGGGTGCCCGGCCAGTCCGCCGGCAGCAGACCGGCGGGCAGGCCCGGGTCGACGTAGGGGAGGTGACGCCAGGAGTCCAGGGCGAGGAGGTAGTCGCGGTACGCCTCCTCGGGCGGGGTGTCCGTACGCCGCTCCCAGGCGCGCAGCACGGGCGCGTGCTGCTCCAGGAACGCCTCGTGCTCCTCCGCGATCGCCGTCAGGTCCCACCAGCGGGCCACCGCCTCCGCCGTGGCCGCGAACCCGAGGTGCTCGCCCCGGAACAGGTCGACGTACCCGTCCAGCCGCAGTCGCTCCAAGGTGTGCCGGGTCTCCTCGTACAGCCGGGCCGGAGCGATCCACACGCCCGGCGCCGCCGTGCCGAAACCGAGACCGGCCAGCCGGGAGCGCAGCACGTGCCGCTTCTGCCGCTCCGACTCCGGCACCGAGAACACCGCGAGCACCCAGCCCTCGTCGCCGGGCGGCGCGGTGGCGTAGATGCGCCGGTCGCCGTCCTCCAGCAACTGGCGTGCCTCGGGGGACAGTTCGTAGCCGGCCGCGCCCCGGTCGGTGCGGGCCGGGAGCAGCAGTCCGCGGCGCTTGAGCCGCGACACCGAGGAGCGCACGGAAGGCGCGTCGACGCCGACGGCGGCCAGCAGCCGGATCAACTCCGCGACGGGCACCGGGCCCGGCACGAACCGGCCGTAGGCGCCGTAGAGCGTGACGATGAGAGACCGTGGAGCATGCTGGTCGGACACGTTGATCATCTTAGGTCGTGCCCGTGGGCCCGCTTCCCCGGCATCAGCCCTGGTCGTCTCCGGCGCCGGTGCGCAGCCGGAACCGCTGGAGCTTGCCGGTGGCCGTGCGCGGCAGCGCGTCCAGGAAGACGATCTCCCGAGGGCACTTGTACGGCGCCAGCTCCTCCTTCACGAACGCCCGCAGCGCCTCCGCGTCCCGCTCGGCGCCCTCCTCGAGGACCGTGTACGCCACCACGACCTGGCCGCGTGCCTCGTCGGGACGCCCGACCACCGCGGCCTCCACCACGTCCGGGTGGCGCAGCAGCGCGTCCTCGACCTCGGGTCCCGCGATGTTGTACCCGGCCGAGATGATCATGTCGTCGGCGCGCGCCACGTACCGGAAGTAGCCGTCGGGGTCACGGACGTAGGTGTCGCCGGTGACGTTCCAGCCGTCCCGCACGTAGTCCCGCTGGCGCGGGTCGGCCAGGTAGCGGCAGCCGACGGGCCCGCGCACCGCGAGCAGCCCCGGCTGTCCGTCGGGCACGGGGACGCCGTCCGCGTCCTGCACGCGCGCCTGCCAGCCCGGCACCGGGACGCCGGTGGCGCCGGGGCGGACGTCGTCGTCGGCGGCGGAGATGAAGATGTGCAGCAGCTCGGTGGCGCCGATGCCGTTGATGATGCGCAGTCCGGTGCGGTCGTGCCAGGCCTGCCAGGTCGCGGCCGGCAGGTTCTCGCCCGCCGACACGCAGCGCCGCAGGCTGGACAGGTCGTGCCCGTCCGCCTCCGCCAGCATCGCCCGGTAGGCGGTGGGCGCGGTGAACAGGACCGACACCCGGTGCTGCTCGATCGCCGCCAGCAGCTGTGCGGGATGCGCCTGTTCGAGCAGCAGGGCGCTCGCGCCCGCACGCAGCGGGAACACCACCAGACCGCCGAGGCCGAAGGTGAAGCCCAGCGGGGGACTGCCCGCGAACACGTCGTCGGCGACCGGCTCGAGGACGTGCCGGGAGAAGGTGTCCGCGATGGCCATCACGTCCCGGTGGAAGTGCGTGCAGCCCTTGGGCTTCCCGGTCGTGCCGGAGGTGAAGGCGATCAGGGCGACGTCGTCGGCGGCCGTCGGCACCGCGTCGAACGGCCCGTCGGGGGCCGGGCGGCGCAGCAGGTCGTCGCGTGAGTCGCCGCCGAACACGGCGATGCGCAGCTCCGGGACCTCCGCCTTCACGAGGTCGTCGACGGAGCGCACGTCGCACAGGGCGTGCCGCACCTGGGCGAGCGCGCAGATGGTGGCCAGCTCGTGCGGCCGTTGCTGGGCCAGCACGGTGACGGCGACCGCGCCCGCCCTCAGCACCGCCAGCCAGCAGGCGGCCAGCCAGGGCGTGGTGGGCCCGCGCAGCAGCACCCGGTTGCCGGGCACCACCCCGAGGTCCGTGGTGAGCAGATGCGCCAGCCGGTCCACCCGCGCGCGCAGCTCCCCGTACGTCCAGACGCCGCCGTCGGGCGTGCGGAACGCCGGGCGGTCGCCGGGCTGGCCCCGGAGCAGCTCGGCGGCACAGTTCAGCCGCTCGGGGTAGCGCAGCTCCGGGAGGTCGAAGCGGAGCTCGGGCCACTCGTCCGGTGGCGGGAGATGGTCGCGGGCGAAGGTGTCGACGTGTGCGGTGGACCGTGGATTCATGTCGATCCGCCCCCTTGGCGTGGTGGGCTCGCAACAGGAGCGTATCGTGTTGGTGACGGCAGTCAACGGTTCGCGATAACCTCGGCGGGTGGCCCACCGGCGAGGGAAGGGACCGGCGATGACCGCATTCTCGCTCGAACCGTCACAACTCGCCCGGTGCGCGGAACTGCGCACCCTGGCCGCCGAACGGCTCCGGCCACTCGCCGAGAAGGGCGAGCCGGGCCGCGTGAACCGCGCGCTCGTCGCCGAGTTGGGCGCCCTCGGACTGCTCTCCCGGCTGTTCACCTCCGGCGCGCTGGACCTGTGCCTGATGCGCGAGTCGCTCGCCCAGGCGTGCACCGAGGCGGAGACCGCCCTCGCCCTCCAGGGCCTCGGAGCCCACCCCGTGCACGCCCACGGCACGCCCGGGCAGAGGGAGCGGTGGCTCCCCCGGGTGAGTGACGGCACGGCGGTCGCGGCCTTCGCCCTCTCCGAACCGGGCGCCGGCTCCGACGCGGCCGCCCTGTCCCTGGGCGCGGAGCGTGACGGGCCCGACGGGTGGCGCCTCACCGGCGAGAAGTGCTGGATCTCCAACGCCCCCGACGCCGATCTCTACACCGTCTTCGCCCGCACCACCCCCGGCGCCGGCGCCCGTGGCGTCACCGCCTTCCTGGTGCCCGCCGACCGGCCCGGCCTCACCGGCAGCCGCCTCGACATGATCGCCCCGCACGCCCTCGGGACCCTGCGCTTCGACGGCGTGCCGGTCACCGCCGCCGACGTCCTCGGCGAGCCCGACGCCGGCTTCCGGGTCGCCATGGACACCCTCAACCTGTTCCGGCCCAGCGTCGGCGCGTTCGCCGTGGGCATGGCACAGGCCGCCCTCGACGCGACCGTCGCCCACACCGCCACGCGGGACGCGTTCGGCGGCCGGCTCAGGGACCTCCAGGCGGTCGCCCACCAGGTCGCCGAGATGTCCGTCCGCACGGAGGCCGCCCGCCTGATGGTCTACGCGGCGGCCACCGCGTACGACGAGGGCGCGGACGACGTGCCACGGCGCTCCGCCATGGCGAAGCTGCTGGCCACCGAGACCGCCCAGTTCGTCGTCGACACCGCCGTCCAGCTGCACGGCGCGCGTGCCCTGTGCCGGGGCCATCTGCTCGAACACCTCTACCGCGAGGTCCGCGCGCCCCGCATCTACGAGGGGGCCAGCGAGGTCCAGCGCGGCATCATCGCCAAGGAGCTGTACAAGACCCTGGAGGCCCGGTGACCGCCGAGCGCGTCAACCCGCCCGACCTGTCCCCGCCCGCAGGCTTCTCCCACGCCGTCGTCACCACCGGCTCCCGCGTGGTGTTCCTGGCCGGGCAGACCGCCCTCGACGGCGACGGGAAGGTCGTCGGCGACACGCTCCCCGAACAGTTCACCCGAGCCCTCACCAACCTCCTCACCGCCCTCCGCGGCGCCGGCGGCGCCCCCGCCGACCTGGCCCGCGTCACGGTCTACGCCACCGACGTCGCCGCGTACCGCGGGCACGCGCGCGAACTCGGGCGGATCTGGCGGGACGTGGCGGGACGTGACTACCCGGCGATGGCGGTGGTGGAGGTGGTCCGGCTGTGGGACGAGGAGGCGATGGTCGAGCTCGACGGGTTCGCCGTCCTCCCGTGAGCCGCCGGGCGCGGCCCGCCCGCTCCTCCTAGCCTGGAGCGATGCCGGAGATCGAGCTGAGCGCGGGCACCGTCGCGTACGAGGACACGGGCGGCGAGGGGCCGGTGGTCGTGCTTCTGCACGGCCTGCTGCACGACGCCTCCGTCTGGCGCCATGTCGTCGCCGAACTGCGCACCGACCACCGCCTCGTCGCGCCGACCCTGCCGTACGGGGCCCACCGCCGGCCGATGAGCCGGCCGCCCACGCCGGACCTGGTCAACGAGCTGATCGTCGAGTTCCTCGAACGGCTGGACCTGCGGGACGTCACGCTCGTCGAGAGCGACTGCGGGCGTGCCCAGACGGTCGCCGCCCGGCACCCCGAGCGGCTGGCCCGGCTGGTGCTGATCTCGTGCGAGGCCTTCGACAACTACCCGCCGGGGCTCCCGGGCAAGATGATCGGGCTCGCGTGCCGGGTGCCCGGCGGTGTTCCGCTGATGGTCCGTGTACTGGGCTGGAAGCCGCTGCGCCGGCTTCCGGTCGGCTTCGGCGCGCTGACGAAGCGGCCGTTGCCGGACGACGTGGTCGCACGGTGGCTCCGGCCGCTGCGGACGGACCCGGCGATCCGCCGGGACTTCCGGCACTACCACACGCATGTGCGGCGGACGGAACTCCTGGAGGCGGCGCAGGGCTTGCGGCGCTTCGAGCGGCCCGCTCTGGTCGTCTGGGCCACGGAGGATCTGATGATGCCGCGGGAGCACGGGCGCTTGCTGGCGGAACTGCTGCCGCGGGGGCGGTTGGTGGAGCTGAGGAACACCCGGACACTGATCGCGGAGGACCGCCCCCAGCGGCTGGCCTCGCTGCTGCGGTGGTTCGTGGCGGACGGGTGAGCGGTTCGCTCGGCGTGCCGGGGCTGGGCGCACCACCCGCGTGGAGGATGCGCGCCGGCCGGCGCCCGCGGTCCGGTGGGGGGTTGTTCGCGCAGTCCCCACGCCCCCATGGGCGCGCGGGGAACCGCGCGAACGGTCACTGCGGCGTGGGGTGTGGAGCCGGAAGGGTGACGACGAGTGGCCGCGTCCCCGCGCGGCGGGTACTGCTGGAGGGTCCCCTTCCGCTCACTTCGGAGGTCCCCCTCATGCCCGTACGCCCCCTCCTCGGCACGGCGTCCTGCGCCGCGCTGCTGCTGCTCGGCGCCGCCGCGGCGGCCCCCTCGGCGGCGGCCGCGCCGTCCACCCCCGCGGAGTACGTCACCGTCGACCCCGAGGGCCGGATCGCCTCCGACGGCACCGTCACCCTCACCGGCACCTACCGCTGTGTCGCCGGCACCGGACGGGTCTACGTCGGCTCCTCGGTCAACCAGAGCACGCCCAACGTGAACTACGGCATCGGCGGGTCCGTCGCGGTGTGCGACGGCGCGGAACACCGCTGGCAGAACAGCGGCAAGGCCCCGCAGAACGCCCTGAAGGCGGGCCCGGCCAAGGTGGAGGCGACCCTGCTGGAGCTGCGCGGCAGCGGCATCCTGATCATCCCCGTCCCGCACGCCGTCAGCCACCACGACGTCACCCTCGTCGAGAGCTGACCGCGCGCGGTACCGCTGCCGGGAGCCGGAAGCACCTCCGCCGACGTGCTGCCGGGCGTGGGCATGGACCGGAGCACCGCCCGGGCGTCACCGTGTCCGCATGGTCCGTATCGCCCGCACCGTGGCCCTCGCGCCCGTCCCGCGTCCCTGGCTCGTCGACGCCCTCGGAGCTCTGACCGACCTCGCCGAGAGCACGACGGCGGAGGACGGGCGCCTCCTGCTGCCCGACGGCCGGCAGGTTCCGGAGCTGCGACTGGCCGAGGGACGCCATCTGCGGCCGGGCGCGGTGTACGAGAGCACCGAGGACGCCGACGCCGGCAAGGGGGAAGCCGGCGCCCGCGAGAGCGGGGCCGACGCCGGCAGGCGCACCGACACGGTACGGATCACCGTCGAGGAGTGGCGCCGTACCCGCGCCCTGCGGGTCGCCTTCACCGGGTCCGACGGCGACGTCACCGGGCGGGCCGCGCTGATCGGGCCCGACCGGCCGGACCGCGTGGAGCTGTCCGGCCGTGCGGCGCTCACGGGTGTCCGGTCACCGCTGTCCCGGTTCGACGCCGAGGCCGAACTGCGGTGCGGGGACTGGTGGCAGGCGGCAGAACAGGACGGCGGCGCCCGTAGGCCGCCGCTGCGGGCTCGGCTGACGTGCGGTCCGGCCCGCGCCGATCTGACGGCGGTCCCCCGTCCGGGACATGACCACGAGGACTGGGAGGTCACGGTCACCGTGCGCCTGCGCGGCCGCGGCCCGCTGCGCCCCCTCGTGTCGCTCGGCCTGGGCCTGGCCCGCCGTCCCCTCGCCCGCGCGGTCGCCGAGGCCGTGGACGACGCCGCCCGCGACTGGAACGCCGGGGTTCCGCAGTTGACGGCCCTGGGGGGCGAGGAGTTGGGCCGTAGGTTTCTCTCCGAGCCGTAGGCGCTGTCCCGTCGGCGCGTCGGGTCGGTCCGGCGGGCGGGTCCGATGGTCGCCGTCTGGTCGACTGGAGCGCCGGGGTTGCGCAGTTGACGGCCCTGGGTCGCGAGGAGTTGGGCCGTGGGCTTCTCGCCGAGCCGTAGGCTCTGTGCCGTCGGCGCGTCGGGTCGGTCCGGGGGGCGGGTCCGATGGTCGCCGTCTGGGCGACTGGAGCGCCGGGGTTGCGCAGTTGACGGCCCTGGGGGGCGAGGAGTTGGGCCGTAGGTTTCTCTCCGAGCCGTAGGCTCTGTGCCGTCGGCGCGTCGGGTCGGTCCGGGGGGCGGGTCCGATGGTCGCCGTCTGGGCGACTGGAGCGCCGGGGTTCCGCAGTTGACGGCCCTGGGGGGCGAGGAGTTGGGCCGTAGGTTTCTCTCCGAGCCGTAGGCGCTATGCCGCCGCCGAGTTCGGCCAGTCCAGCAGCCGCGCCCCGATGACCGCCGTCTGCAGCATGTAACGGTGCGCCGGGTCGCCCGGATCGGCGCCGGTCAGCCGGTGGATGCGCTCCAGCCGGTACGTCAGCGCCCGCACGCTCAGCGACAGCCGCCGGGCCGCCTCGGCGGCGACACAGCCGGAGTCGAAGTAGGCGGTGAGCGTGTCCAGCAGCGGCCCGGCCCCACCGCGCGCCTCGGTCAGCGGGCCCAGGGTGTTGTGCACCAGGTCGGCCATGGCCTGACGGTCACGGGCAAGCACCGGGTACACCAGCAGGTCGGAGGCGCGCAGCACCGGGTCGTCCATGCCCAGCCGCTCGGCGATCTCCAGCGCGTTCAGCGCCTCCTCGTACGACTGGACCACCCCGCCCGGTCCTGGCTGCGGGCGTCCGAGGGCGACCTGGCCGCCGTCGGTGGCGGCGTGCGCCTGCTTGGCGAAGTGGATGAGCACCTCTCGCTGGTGGCCGGGCGCGATGCACAGCAGCCGCCCGTCCTTGGTGGTGAGCAGGATGCTGCGGTTGCCGAACCGGGTGATCAGGGCACGCTCCACCTGACGGGGCACCGGGTCGCCCTCCTCGTAGGCGACAGGGCCCCGGGCGACGGCGACCGCGTGCTCGTGGGACAGCCGCAGCCCGAACCGTTCGGCGCGCTCGGCCAGTCGGCCCAGGTCGCTGCGGCCGTACAACAGGTCGTCGATGAACTCTCGTCGCGCCGCCTCCTCCTGACGGACCGCCAAACGCTGTGCACGCTCGTACCCTTCGGCGAACGCGTCCACCGCCTGCTGCACGGCGGCGAGCGCGCCGTCGGCCGCGTCCGTGCCGCGGGCCGGCCAGGCGCCGCGCGCGGCTTCGAGATGCGCGATGACGAGGGAGCGCAGTCCGAAGCCGGCCTCCGCGGCCTGTTCGCCGAGGGCGCGGCGGGAGGCGAGTTCGTCGCGGGTGAGGCGCCGGCCCGTGGCGGCGACCTCGGTCAGTATCTGGGCGTAGCCCTCCAGATACTGCTCCGGAATCTCTCGTTCCGACACATCGTCCCCTCACGTTCCTGACGCCGTCCTGATGCGTTCATGGCGGCACACCGGCATGCAGACCCTAGTGAACTTTGCCGGAATCCGGCAATGCGCGATACGGGCCGGGCCGGGCAGCATGGCTCGCGGGGAGCACTGCGGAGGTTCCGGTGCCGGACACCGGCAGGTGTCCGGCACCGGGCCCGGAGGGGAGCAGTGCTGCCCGACGACATCGACCGTCGCACGCACGGACGGAAAGACGGAGAGGGGGCGGGCATATGAAGACCTTCGTGAACCGCGCCCACGGCCCGGCCGCCTCCCGTCGCACGGGACCGCTGCACCGCAGCGCCCCCGACGAACCCTGGCCGTCCCGGTCCCCGCGCACGCGCGGCGCGGACCGGGGCGGTGCGACGCGCCTCCGCACGGAGGGCAACCCTCCGCGCCCGGCGCGAAACCGCGTCGACGGCTGAGCCGTCTCCATCACCACCGGACGTCACCGCCTCGCTCCGGAGCGAGGCCCCACACCCTTGAGGCCCTCGCCCGCGAGGCGCCGCACACATCCGACTTCTGCCCGTAAGTCAGCCCAGAAGGACGTGTCCCATGGATGCCGCCACCGTGGGCATCGCCGTACTCGTCGGCGCCGCCCTGTTGCTCGTGCTCATCGGCCTGCTGCTCGTCACCAAACTGTTCCGCAAGGTGGAACAGGGCAAGGCGCTGATCGTCTCCAAGCTCCGCAAGGTCGACGTGACCTTCACCGGCTCGGTCGTGCTCCCCGTGCTGCACAAGGCCGAGGTGATGGACATCTCGGTGAAGACCATCGAGATCACCCGCGCCGGCAAGGAAGGACTGATCTGCCGGGACAACATCCGCGCGGACATCCGCATCACGTTCTTCGTCAAGGTCAACAAGACCGTCGAGGACGTCATCAAGGTCGCGCAGGCCGTCGGCACCGCCCGCGCCAGTGACCGCAACACGCTCCAGGAGCTGTTCCACGCGAAGTTCTCCGAGGCGCTGAAGACCGTCGGCAAGCAGATGGACTTCACCGACCTCTACACCAAGCGTGAGGAGCTGCGGTACCGCATCATCGAGGTCATCGGCGTCGACCTGAACGGCTACCACCTCGAGGACGCCGCGATCGACTACCTGGAGCAGACGCCGCTCACCCAGCTCGACCCGGGCAACGTCCTCGACGCGCAGGGCATCCGCAAGATCACCGAGCTGACCGCGGTGGAGCACGTCCGCACCAACGAGGCGCAGCGCAACGAGGAGAAGGAGATCACCCGGCAGGACGTCGACGCGCGCGAGGCGATCCTGGAACTCCAGCGCCGGCAGGCCGACGCGGAGATCAAGCAGAAGCGGGAGATCGAGACCGTGCGCGCCCGCGAGGAGGCGGAGACCGCGCGGGTCGTCGAGGAGGAGCGGCTGCGGGCACAGAGCGCCTTCCTGCGCACCGAGGAACAGCTCGGCGTGCAGCGGGAGAACCAGGCCCGCGAGGTCGCCGTCGCCGCGAAGAACCGCGAGCGGGTCATCGCCGTGGAGAGCGAGCGCATCGAGAAGGACCGCCTGCTGGAGGTCATCGCCCGCGAACGGGAGACCTCGCTGACCAGGATCGCCGCCGACAAGGAGGTCGAGGCGGAGAAGCGGGAGATCGCCGAGGTCATCCGCGAGCGGGTCGCGGTGGACCGCACGGTCGCCGAGCAGGAGGAGTCCATCAAGAAGCTGCGGGCCGTCGAGGAGGCGGAGCGCCGGCGCCAGGCCGTGATCATCGCGGCGGAGGCCGAGGCGCAGGAGAAGCTGGTCAAGGACATCAAGGCCGCCGAGGCCGCCGAGCAGGCCGCCGCGCACCGCGCCGCCGAGGAACTCACCCTCGCCGAGGCCCGGTTGAAGACGGCCGACCTGGACGCCAAGGCCAAGCTGCGGCTCGCTGAGGGCGTCCAGGCGGAGTCCGCCGCCGAAGGGCTCGCCGCCGTCCAGGTGCGCGACAAGGAGGCCGAGGTCATCGAGAAGGCGGGCCGCGCCGAGGCCGAGGCCACCGAGGCCCGGCTGCGCGCGGAGGCCGAGGGGGCCCGGGCCAAGGCGCTCGCCGAGGCGGAGGCCGTCGGCAGCAAGCTGCGCGCCGAGGCGGCCGGCCTCACCGAGAAGGCGGCTGCGATGGCCGCGCTCGACGAGGCGTCCCGCGGCCACGAGGAGTACCGCCTGCGGCTGGAGGCCGAGAAGGACGTGCGCCTCGCCGGGCTCGACGTACAGAGGCAGGTCGCGGAGGCGCAGGCCACCGTGCTCGCCACCGGCCTGGAGAACGCGGACATCAACATCGTCGGCGGCGACTCGGTCTTCTTCGACCGCCTGGTGTCGTCCATCGCGCTCGGCAAGGGCGTGGACGGCTTCGTCAAGAACTCCGAGACCGCGCAGGCCCTCGCCGGGCCCTGGCTGGACGGCTCCGCGAGCTTCACCGACGACCTGAGCCGCATGCTCGGCTCCGTCTCCACCTCCGACGTCCAGAACCTCACGGTGTCCGCCCTGCTGATGAAGCTGATGAAGCAGGGCGGCGACAACACCGGGCAGTTCAAGCAACTGCTCGACAAGGCGGGTGAGTTGGGCCTGGCGGACACTCCGCTGGCCGTGCTGAACGGCCACACCAGGGCCTGACCACCACCCGGCCGGGAGCCGCCGCACAGGGGACGGCGGCTCCCGGCCGGCACCTTCCCGAGAGGCAGCCATGACCACCGGCACCCACGAGACCGACCACGACAGCGCCCGCCCCGGCGCCGCCCCGGAGACGACCGCCGGTACGACCCCGCGGCGGCCCGGCACGGCGGTCGACGGCGGCGCCTACCAGGTGCTGCGCGACCGCCTCACCGACCGCGCCTCCGAACTCGCGCGCCGGGCCGAGGCGTTGAACCGGCGCCGGACCGAGGAGTTCGGCGCGCCCGAGCTGCGCCTCACCGGCACCGAGCGGCTGCGCACCGAGCGCACCGCCGTGCCCCGGGACGTCGTCGCCGTCGGCGACGTGCTGCTCCTCGGCTACGAGACCCGGCCCCGCCCGGAGCGGGACACCACCGTCGGCGACGTCCTCGCCGCACACGACCGCGACCTGAACCGGCTGCCCGACGACGCCGTGCCCGGCCTGCTCGACGACCCCGCCTTCCAGCGGGAGTTCGCCGCCCTGCACCGCTACTACCGGCAGGCCCGCCTGCTGCGGCTGCGCCGCGTCGAGGGCAGGCTGCTCGCCGTCTTCCAGACCGGTGAGAAGCCCGGCGACATCCGCGTCCTGCGTTGGTCGGTGTCCGAGGACGGCCGCGCCGCCTTCCTCGACGCGCGCGGCGACCGCGACCACGCGCGCGTCCCGCCCGCCGACGTGGAGTGGACGCCCGCCACCCGCGAGGACCACGTCCTCGGCCGCCACCCGCACGTCTCCGTGCGGGGCGAGGTGTTCGTCGACACCCTCGGCGGCACCCTCACCGTCAAGGCGGAGAACGACACCGGCACGCCCGACGGCATCCACAGCGAGCCCGTCGACGAGCCCCTGCAGTCCCTCGCCGACGCCGACATCGCCCACGCCCGCGTCGGCCCGCTGATCCTGCTGCGGATCCTCCCGTACAAGGAGACCGCCCACCGCCACCTGGTCTTCAACACCCTCACCCGCACCGTCGTCCGCCTCGACGGCATCGGACAGGGCGTCCGCCGGCTGCCCGAGGACCAGGGCATCGTCTTCCCCGGCGGCTACTGCCTCGCCACCGGCAGCCACAAGACCTACGACCTCGACACCGAGGGCATGGAGTTCGAGCGGGAGGTGCGCTCCCCGTACGGAGAGGACGTGCTCTACGCCTTCCACGCGCCCGCGCGGGGACGCGCCCTGCTGCTCTCCTACAACCAGATCCGTGAGGCCGTCGCCACCCCCATGGCCTGCCACGGCTGGGCCCTCTTCGACGACGGCCACCTCACCCTGCTGCGCCCCGAGGGCGACGAACCCGCCCGCGTGCACCCGGTGCAGCTGTGGGACACGCCGTACCTGTCCGACGCCCGCGCCGCCGCCCGGCCGGTGGGGGAGGGGCCGCTGGCCCGGGTGGGCAACGCCGACCTCGTCCGCGGCATCTCCGACTGCCTGTCGCTGGCCCGCTCCGCCGCCGAGACCACCCCCACCGCCGAGATCTATGCGACCCTGGCCGCTGCCTGCGTGCGGGCCCTGGACACCCACCACTGGCTGGGCGACCCCGAGGTCGGCGATCTGCGCTCCCCGCTGGAGGAGGTGCGCGCCACCGCCGAGCAGGTGCTCGCCGAGTTCGAGACGGTCACCGACCTCACCCGCCGGGCCGCCGAGGCGCTCGACGAGGCCGCCGGGCGCATCGCCGCCGTGGTGCGCCGGCTGCGCGGCGAACAGCCGCGCGAGGCCGCCGCCTGGGTGCGCGGCCTCACCGAACTCCGCCAGGCGCAGGGTCACCTGTTGACCCTCAAGGAGATGCGGTACGCGGACCACGAGCGCATCGACGCGCTCGCCGTGGAGGCCGAGGACGACCTCGGCTCCTTCGGACAGCGCGCCGTCGCGTTCCTCGCCCGCGAGGACGCCTTCGCCGCCCACCACACCGGCCTGGAGCGGCTGCACACCGACATCGAGGCGGTCACCACCACCGCCCAGGCCGTCCCGCTCGCCGCCCGGCTCGACGAACTCGCCGACGGACTGCGCACGGTCACCGAGGTGGTCGCCGGGCTCGACATCGCCGACGCCACCGTCCGCACCGGTGTCCTGGAGCGCGTCGCCGACGCCATGGGCGGAGTCAACCGAGCCCGCGCCACCCTCGACACCCGCCGCCGGGCCCTGCTCGACCGGGAGGCGCGCGCCGGGTTCGCCGCCGAGCTGACCCTGCTCGGCCAGACCGTCACCGGCGCCCTCACCGCCGCCGACGACCCGGACGCCTGCGACGACCAGATGGCCCGGGTCCTCGCCCAGCTCGAGGAACTGGAGTCGCGTTTCGCCGAGTTCGACGACGTCCTCGGCGAACTCGCCGACAGGCGCACCGAGATCCACGAGGCGTTCTCCGCCCGCAAGCAGAGCCTCACCGACGCCCGCGCCCGGCGTGCGGGGCAGCTCGCGTCCGCCGCCGAGCGGGTGCTGGAGACGATCGCCCGCCGCAGCGCGGCGCTCGCCGACGCCGACGCGGTGAGCACCTACTTCGCCTCCGACCCGCTGGTCGCCAAGGTCCGCCGCAGCGCCGACGAACTGCGCGCTCTCGGCGACCGGGTCCGCGCCGAGGAACTCGACGGCAAGCTGCGCTCCGCCCGCGAGGAGGCCGCCCGCGCCCTGCGCGACCGCACCGACCTCTACGCCGACGGCGGCCGCACCATCCGCCTGGGCGCCCACCGCTTCGCCGTCTCCACCCAGCCCTTCGACCTCACCGTCGTGCCGCACGACGACGGCCTCGCCCTCGCCCTCACCGGCACCGACTACCGCGTTCCCGTCACCGACCCGGCCCTGCTCGCCGACCGCCCCCTGTGGGACCGGCACCTGCCGTCCGAGTCGCCGCGGGTGAGCCGCGCCGAACACCTCGCCGCACGGCTGCTGCACGAACACGGCCCGGACGCGCTCGCCGCCGCCGACGACCTCGCCGCACTGGTCCGCACGGCCGCCGAGGAGGCGTACGACGAGGGCTGCGAGCGGGGCGTGCACGACCACGACGCCACCACGCTCCTCACCGCCCTGCTGCCCCTGTTCGACGGCGCCGGCACCCTGCGCCACGCCTCCGCCGCCCGCGCCCACGCCCTGCTGTTCTGGGCGCACGCCACCACGGAGCCGGAGCGCGCCGGCTGGACCCGCCGCGCCCGCTCGCTGGCCCGGGTCCGGGACGCCTTCGGCGCGCCGCCCGCGCTGGACGCGCTGCGGGACGAACTCGCCCGCGCGGTGGGGGAGTGGGACCCGGACGCCCCGGTCCGCCCGGAGGCGTGCGCCGCGTACCTCTTCGACGAACTGACCACCGGGCCCGAGGGGTTCGTGGTCAGCGCCCGCGCCCGCTCCCTGCTCGACAAGTTCCGCCGCACCGTCGCCGGCGAGGCGTACGACGAGGACCTCACCGCCCTCGGCGACCTCGGCGCGCGCCGTCAGCTCGTCGAGGCGTGGCTCACCGCCTACGCGCGGGCGGCCGGTGAGCAGGCGGACCCCGGGGACCTCGCGGAGGCCGTGGCCGCCGAGCTGTGCCCGGACGTGCACCGCCACGAGTCGGACGCGCCTCTCACCGTCACCGTCGAGGGCCTGGTCTCCACCCACCCGCGCATCACCGACCGCCGTCTCACGCTCCGCCTCGACGAGTTCCTCGCCCGCACCGACGCCTTCCGGGCGCGCGAGGTGCCCGCCTTCCGTGCCTTCCAGCGCCGCCGTGCCGCCCTCGTCACCGCCGAGCGGGCCCGGCTGCGCCTGGACGACCACCGGCCGCGCGTGATGGCGTCGTTCGTCCGCAACCGGCTGGTCGACGAGGTGTACCTGCCGTTGATCGGCGACAGCCTCGCCAAGCAGCTCGGCACCACGGGCGAGTCCGCCCGCACGGGCGCCGGCGGACTGCTGCTGCTCCTCTCCCCGCCCGGCTACGGCAAGACGACCCTCATGGAGTACGTCGCCCACCGCCTCGGCCTGGTCCTGGTGCGGGTCAGCGGCCCCGCGCTCGGCCACGGCGTCACCTCGCTCGACCCGGCGGAAGCCCCGAACGCCACCGCCCGCCAGGAGATCGAGAAGATCAACTTCGCGCTGGCGGCGGGCAGCAACACCCTGCTGTACCTGGACGACATCCAGCACACCTCGCCAGAACTGCTGCAGAAGTTCATCCCGCTGTGCGACGCCACCCGCCGGGTGGAGGGCGTCTGGCAGGGCGGACCGCGCACCTACGACCTGCGCGGCAAGCGGTTCGCGGTGTGCATGGCCGGCAACCCCTACACCGAGTCCGGCGAGGTCTTCCGGGTGCCCGACATGCTGGCCAACCGGGCCGACGTGTGGAACCTGGGCGACGTCCTCACCGGGAAGGAGGACGTCTTCGCGCTCAGCTTCGTCGAGAACGCGCTCACCGCGAACCCGGTGCTCGCGCCGCTCGCCGGACGCGACCGTGCCGACCTGGACCTGCTGATCCGGCTCGCCTCCGACGACCCGACGGCCCGCCCGGACCGTCTGCTCCACCCGTACGCGCCGACCGAACTCGACCGTGTGCTCGCGGTGCTGCGCCATCTGCTCACCGCACGCCGCACGGTGCTCGCGGTCAACGCGGCCTACATCGCGTCCGCGGCCCGCTCCGACCACGCCCGCACCGAGCCGCCGTTCCTGCTCCAGGGCTCGTACCGCAACATGAACAAGATCGCCCAGCGGATCCAGCCCGTGATGAACGACGCCGAGCTGTCCGCCGTGATCGAGGACCACTACACGGCCGAGGCCCAGACCCTCACCAGCGGCGCCGAGGCGAACCTGCTGAAGCTCGCCGGACTGCGCGGCACGCTCACGCCCGAACTGGCGGCTCGCTGGGCGGAGGTGAAGGCGGCCCACGTCCGCACCCTCACCCTGGGCGGTCCGGACGACGACGCCCTCGCCCGCGCGGTGTCCGCGCTCGCCCTGCTCGGTGACCGCATCGCGGCGGTGGAGTCGGCGATCACGCGCGCGGCCGATCCCCGGCGCCTCCTCGCGACCTCGCCGCGGCAGGAGGGGGAGGACTGAACGGGGGCGTCGGGAAGGGCCGTTCGGCCACACCGGGTGCCGGGCCGCGCGGGGGGCGGCCCGGCACTTTTTTGGCCACAACGTTGGCGTGAACATGGCGCAGCCAAGGTTTATCTACGCGCGGAGCTGGATCGCCCGGATCAGTATTCGGGTCATAGTGGATGACTTTTCAACTGGTGGTTACCGCGCGGTATTCCGTCCTGCTACAACACCTGTTGCTCCCTCAACCACCGTCGCGAGTTTCGTCGTGAGAGGCGGATACACGTGTCAACGCGTTCACTGGGAACAACGCTCGCCACCCTCGTCCTCGGTGTGGCGACCGTCCTCGGCCTGGCGCACCCTGCCGCGGCCGCCGGCCACCACTACGTGGCGCTCGGCGACTCCTACTCCTCCGGAGTGGGCGCCGGGAGCTACACCTCCGAGAGCGGCGACTGCAAACGCAGCACCGCCGCCTACCCGCAGCTGTGGAGCAACGCCAACGCCCCCGCGTCGTTCAAGTTCGTCGCCTGCTCGGGCGCGACGACCACGAGCGTGGCCTCCACGCAGCTGGGCGCGCTGTCCTCCACCACCACCCTCGTCAGCGTCACCGCCGGCGGCAACGACATCGGCTTCGCCGACGTCATGCAGACCTGCGTCCTGCAGAGCGAGGCCACCTGCGTCTCCGCCGTGAACAGCGCCGTCTCGCAGATGCAGAACTCCCTGCCGGGCAGGCTCGACTCGCTGTACTCCGCGATCCGCTCCCGTGCCCCGCAGGCCCGGGTCGTCGTCCTCGGTTACCCGCGCTTCTACAAGCTGTCCGGCAGCTGCGTCGTCGGACTCAGCGAAACCGAGCGCAGCGCCATCAACAGCGCGGGCGACACGCTCAACGGGGTCATCGCGAAGCGCGCGGCCGACGCCGGGTTCGCCTGGTCCGGCGTGGTCGACGAGTTCACCGGCCACGAGATCTGCTCGGGCGACGCCTGGCTGCACAGCGTCACCATCCCGATCGGCAACTCCTACCACCCGAAGGCCGTCGGCCAGTCCTCCGGCTACCTCCCCGCCTTCCGGTCGGCGGTCTGACGGAACACCAGCGGCACGCGCAGGCGGCGGCATTCCGATTTGTCCTCTGGCAGACGCGCGTAGACCCCGGGCATCATCTGTCTGCTCCGCCTGCACAGCCGTTCCCCCACGAACCCTGGCCCCGCAGCAGGAAGGTCCCCCACATGAAGACCCTCAAGGCCCCCAAACTCCGCTCGGTCCTGACCGCCCTCGCCCTCGTCGTCACCCCGGGCGCGGCCGTCGTGGGCACCGCGGGGGAGGCCGCCGCCGTCACCAAGATCAGCCACGCCACCGCCACCTCCATGTTCAGCCAGGTCGGCATCACGTGGTCGTCCTCCGGAGGCTGCTCCAACCGCAACGTGTCCACCTGCACGTCGTTCGACCAGCTCAACCTGGCCACCGCCCAGGGCGCGCAGACCCTGAAGCGGGCCACCGGCTGCGCCCTGAACATCACCGGCGGCACCGAGACCGGGCACGCCTCCGGCACGTACTCGCACTGGAACGGCTACAAGCTCGACTACTCCAAGACCACCTGCGTCGGGAACTACATCAAGAACACCTTCACCTACATCGGCGTGCGCGGCGACGGAGCCCCGCAGTGGCGGTCCGGCTCGGGCAACGTCTACGCCGACGAGGGCAACCACTGGGACGTCACCTACTACAACTGCGGCGGCTGCTAGGCCCTAACCCCGCCTCCGGTCCCCGTACTCCGGCAGGGCGGCCAGCGCCGCCAGTTCTTCCGGGGTGCGGGGACCGGCGTCCCCGTCCGTCCGCACCCCGTGCGCCCGCAGGAACAGCCCGGCCGCCACGCCCCACGGCAGCCTGAGCCCCGCCGCCGTGAGAAGGTCCCGCCGGGACAGCATCGCGGCCACCGGGCCGGTGTGGGCGCCCGACGGGGTCAGCAGGGCCGCGTCGTCGGCCCAGCGCAGGGCGAGGTCCACGTCGTGCGTGGCCATCACCACCGTCGTACCGCCCGCCCGCAGACCGTCGAGAGTGGCCAACAGGCGTTCCTGGCCGTCGGGGTCGAGGCCCGCCGTCGGCTCGTCCAGGATCAGCACCCGCGGCCGCATCGCGACCGCGCCGGCGATCGCCGTCCGTTTCCGCTGCCCGTACGACAGCAGATGCGTGGGCCGGTCGGCGAGCGCGGCGATGTCCAGCGCCTCCAGCGCCTCCGCGACCCGCGCACGCACCTCCGCGTCCGGCAGCCCCAGGTTCAGCGGCCCGAACGACACGTCCTGCCCCACGGATGCCGCGAACAGCTGGTCGTCCGGGTCCTGCACCACCAGCTGCACGGTGCTGCGCAGCACCGTCAGCCCCTTCCGGTCGTGCCGTACCGCACGGCCCGACAGCAGCAACTCCCCGCCGTGCGGCCGCAGTCCGCCGCTCAGCAGCCGCATCAGGGTGGTCTTGCCGCTGCCGTTGCGCCCCAGCAGCGCCAGCGCCCTCCCCTCGCGCACCTCGAAGTCGAGCCCGGTGAACACCGGTGGCCCCTCCTCGTACGCGAACGACACGTCCCGCAGTGACACCAGCCCGGATCCGCTCACGACAGGGGCCTTTCCAGTACGAAGGTGAGGGCGGCCAGCGCCGCGAGAAGCGTTCCGCTCGCTGCCGTGAACCGGACGGACACCCGGGCCTCCGGCACCAGCACGCGCAGGGCGCCGTCGTAGCCGCGGCCCGCGAGCCCGGTCTGCAGCCGCGCGGCACGGTCGAAGGACCGGACGAACGCGGTCGCGCCGAGCCCGCCGAGCGAACGCCAGGTCGCCGCGCGGGTGGTGTGGCCGAGCCGCGCCGCCTGTGCCCGGTGCACCCGGCGCACCGAGTCCAGCAGCAGGAAGCTCATCCGGTACGTCACGAGCGCCACGTCCACGAGCGGCGCGGGCACCCCGGCGCGCACCAGGCGTGGCAGCAGGTCCGACATCGGCGTGGTGAACGCGAACAGCAGCACGCCCAGCGAGGCGGCCGAGGTGCGCAGCAGCAACTCCCCGGCGCGCAAGGGCCCGTCGGGGGCGGGCGACAGGAAACCGCCGGGCCCGCCCACCCGCACCAGCAGGGTCAGCGCCCCGGTGACGCAGAACCCCAGCGGCACCCGGTACGCCCGCCACAGCCGCCCGGCCGGCACGCCCGCCGGGCCGAGCAGCAGCACCAGCGCGGTGACCAGTACCAGTGCGGCGCCCGGCCACGGGGGCAGCGAGATCGCGAGGACGGTGAGGCCGAGACCGAGGACGGCCTTGTCCACGGGATGGCGGCGGCGCCAGCGGCTGCTGTGCGCCGCCGCGTCGATCGGCAGCACAGGCCTGTCAGTCCCGTCCGCCGTCGGCGCCGGTGGGCACCCCCGCGTCCGCGTCCTGCGCGCCGGCCGCCTCACGGGCCCGCGCCTCACCCTGCCGACGCCCGCGCCGCAGCCCGAAGTAGTACGCCAGGACGCCCGCGCCGAGCGCCGCCTGGAGGGCGAACAGCGCCGACTCGATCTCCCCGGACGGCGGTTCGTACAGCGGTGAGAACCACGGTTCGTAGTCCGGGTCGATCTCGGTGATCGCGGTCTCCGCCTCACCGTCCGCCCCGGCGAACGGCTCCTCCTTGTGGTCGCCGAGCCCGAGCGCCAGCGGGATCACGGCGAGGGCGGCGACCAGCAGCAGGAGCAGGGTGTTGATCCTCGCGTTGCGGCTCATCGGGCCACCGCCTCGGCCGACTCGGCGCGCTTGCCGCCGCCCACCGAGGTGACCAGCACCCCGAGCCGGGTCAGCTCGCCCCTGCTGGACTGCACCAGCAGGCGCATCACCAGCACGGTCAGCAGACCTTCGCTGACCGCGAGCGGGATCTGCGTGACGGCGAAGATGGAGCCGAACTTCCCCAGCGCGCCCAGGAACCCGCTGCCCGGGTCGGGGAACGCCAGCGCGAGCTGGACGCTGGTCACGCAGTACGTCGACAGGTCGGCGGCGAACGCGCCGCAGAAGACCGCGCCCATCAGCGGCACGCCGTACCGGCGCAGCAGCCGGTACACGCCGTACCCCGCCCAGGGGCCGACGACCGCCATGGAGAAGACGTTGGCGCCGAGCGTGGTGAGCCCGCCGTGGGCGAGCAGCAGCGCCTGGAACAGCAGGGTGATGGTCCCGAGCACCGCCATGACCGGCGGCCGGAACAGGATCGCGCCCAGCCCCGTGCCGGTGGGGTGGGAGCAACTCCCGGTCACCGAGGGCAGTTTCAGCGCGGACAGGACGAACGTGAACGCTCCCGACGCGCCCAGCAGCAGCGTGCTCTCGGGATGCTCTCTGACGTCACGGACGAGCGACCGGGCCCCGTGGACGACGAACGGCGCCGACGCGACGCCCCAGGCGACCGCGTGCGCCGGAGGCAGGAAACCCTCGGCAATGTGCATGGCTCAGCAGACCCTCTCCAGCACCTCGTGGATGGTTGACGCGCCTTGGCCGGTCTCCTGGCTGACGGGTACCACCGCCCGTGCTCCGCCTTCCCGGGTCCCGAAGAACCCAGTGGCTGCCCGTGAGGGCTGGAGCCGGACTTCCCGATCACAGTGGCGAGGGCCGCACCGGTATCGCACCGATTTCCCGTCACCAAGGCGTGGTGACAGTAGTCCCCGTCGCGGCCCCCTGACAAGCGGCGACGGGGGCGCGCGGAGGGCGCCCGGCGGCTCGGACTCCGGCGCGCACCTGCGCGTTCGGGCAGCGCGGCGACCGGGGTGACTGGGGGGCCTCCGTCCTGGGCAAGGTCTTCCTGCAACTAATATGCAGGAGCGATTTTCCGGCAAGAGGGATGTGAGGTTCGATGACGACCCGACGACGCATACGGGGTGCCGCCGCCGTGCTGGCGACGGCCGCGGCGGTCTCCGCCTGCTCGGCGCCGGGCTCCGGCACCACGGACGGCGCGGCGGCCGGCGAGTCCGTGGTGATCGGCGTCTCCACCGAGCCCGACACCCTCAGCCCGCTCCTCGGCTACGGCAAGGACGGCAACTCCAAGCTGTTCGACGGCCTCCTCGCCCGCAAGGCCGACATGACCCTGGAACCCGCGCTGGCCACGGCACTTCCACGGATCACGGACGGCGGACGCACCTACACGTACACCCTGCGCAAGGGCGTGAAGTTCAGCGACGGCAAGCCGCTGACCGCGCGGGACGTCGTCTTCACGTACCGCACGGTCCTCGACGACGACACCAACAACACCGCCAGGAGCGAACTCGCGGCCGTCAAGGACGTCCGGGCGGTGGGCGACGACACGGTCGTCTTCACCCTCCACCACCCCTACGCGCCGTTCGCCGCCCGCACGGTGCTGCCGATCGTCCCCGAACACGCCGCCGGCGGGCAGGACCCCAACACCGGCCCCTTCAACACGAAGCCCGTCGGCACCGGGCCGTACATCCTCGCCGACTGGCGCAAGGGCGAGAAGCTCACCTTCAAGGCCAACCCGCACTACTGGGGCGGCACCCCGAAGGTGAAGAAGCTCACCATGGCGATCGTCGCCGACGACGACGTCCGCGCCACCCGGCTCCGCTCCGGCGACCTCGACGGCGCGGTCCTCCCGCCCAACCTCGCCGCCACCTTCAAGAGCGACGACGACAAGAAGACCTACCGGGCCACCTCCTACGACGTCCGCGTCGTCACCCTCCCCAGCGGCAACCCCGTCACCGGTGACACCGCGATCCGCCGCGCCCTCGACCTCGCCGTCGACCGGCAGGCCATGGTCGACAAGATCCTCGACGGCGCCGGCCGCCCCGCCTACGGCCCGCTGCCCGTGGACGACCCGTGGTTCGCCAAGGACGTCGAGCGCTCGCGCGACCTCGCCGAGGCCGGCCGCGTCCTCGACGCCGCCGGCTGGACGAAGGGCGAGGACGGCATCCGCGCCAAGGACGGCCGCCCCGCCCGCTTCACGCTGTACTACCCCTCCGGCGACAAGGTCCGCCAGGACCACGCCCTGGCCTACGCCTCCGACGCCAAGAAGGCCGGCATCGACGTCCGGGTGGAGAGCGCCACCTGGGAGGTCATCGAGCCCCGCATGCACCGGGACGCCGTCCTCGCGGGCTTCGGCAGCACCGGCGACCCCGACTTCGGGCTCTACACGATGCTGCACTCCTCCCTCGCCGGCGACGGCTTCAACAACATGGCGCACTACGACAACCCGGCCGTCGACCGCGCCCTGGAGACGGGCCGCCGCGCCCAGGACCCCGAGGCCCGCAGGGCCGCCTACGACGCCCTCCAGCGCGCCCTCGTGAAGGACCCCGGATACACCTTCCTCACCCACATCGACCACCTGTACGTGCTCGCCGACCGCTGGAAGGGCCTCACCACCCAGACCGAACCGCACGAGCACGGCTTCGCCGCCGGCCCCTGGTGGAACGTCGAGGACTGGCAGCCCGCGGCATGACCCACGCCCCCTGGCGCCCCATGGCACGGCTCACGGCGCGCCGCGCGCTGTACGCCGTGCCGGTGCTCCTCGTCGTCACCTTCGGCGTGTTCGCCGTCGCCGCCGCCTCCCCGTTCGACCCGGTGAAGGCGTACGCGGGCACCGCCGCGCTCGGCGCCGACCAGGAGACCCTGGACCGGCTGCGGGAGAACCTCGGCGCGGACCGGCCGTTCACCGCCCGCTGGTGGGACTGGCTGACCTCCGCCCTCGGCGGCGACTTCGGCCAGTCCGCGGTCATGCGCCAGCCGGTGGCCGAGGTCATCGGCGAACGGCTGCTGTGGTCCACGCTGTTGTGCGCCGTCGCGTTCGCCGCGGCCGTACTGCTCGGCACGGTCCTCGGCGTGCTCGCGGCCCGCCGCCCCGGCTCCCTCGTGGACCGCGCGGTCACCTCCGCCGCGTACGTCCTGGAGGCAGCCCCGGTCTTCTGGATCGCGCTGCTCGCGGTGTGGCTGTTCGCCCTCCAGCTGGACGTCCTCCCGGCGGGCGGCCTCACCGACACCGGCAGCGACCGGGTCACCTTCGGAGGCCTGATCGAGCACCTGGCCCTCCCCGCCGGCGTCCTCGCCGTCTCCCAGCTGCCCTGGTTCACCCTCTACGTCCGTCAGGGCGTCGGCGACGCCCTCGCGGAGGATCCCGTGCGCGGGGCGAGGGCACGCGGCCTGAGCGAACGCACCGTGCTGCTCGGCCACGCCCTGCGCTCCGGGCTGCTGCCGGTGCTGACCCTCATCGGCTCCCGGGTGCCGGAACTCATCACCGGCGCCCTGCTGGTGGAGACCGTCTTCAGCTGGCCCGGCATCGCCTCGGCCACGGTGGAGGCGGCCACGGCGGTCGACTTCCCGCTGCTCGCCGCGCTGACCACGCTCGCCACCGCCGCCGTCCTCGCCGGCAACCTGCTCGCCGACCTGCTCTACGGGCTGATCGACCCGAGAGTGAAGCTGGAGGAGATGTGACGACCGACGTCGACGTGGCGGACAGGAAGCCGGCCTGGCGCGCGCACGGCGCCGCCCGCCGCTCCACGCACGTCCTGCGGCTGCGTGTCTCCGCCGCCCTGGTCGCCGTGACGGTGCTGGCCGTGCTGCTGGTCCCGCCGCTGGTCCAGCTCGACCAGCAGGCCGTCGACCTCGCCGCCAAGCTTCGACCGCCCAGCTGGGCACACCCGTTCGGCACCGACGACGTGGGCCGCGACCTCCTGCTGCGCTGCGTCTACGGACTGCGCGTTTCCCTGCTGGTGGGCGTGGTGGCCGCGCTCACCGCCACGGTGATCGGCACGGCGGTGGGAGCCGCCGCCGGGGCCCTCGGCGGCTGGGCCGACCGCCTGGTCATGCGCCTGGTCGACACCCTGTCCTCCGTGCCGCACCTGCTGCTCGGCATCTTCATCGTGGCCATGTTCCGTCCGGGCGTCTGGCCGGTGGTGATCTCCGTCGCCCTCACGCACTGGCTGTCCACCGCGCGCATCGTCCGCGCGGAGGTGCTGTCGCTGCGGTCCCGGCCGTTCGTCGACGCGGCCGTCTCCGGCGGGGCGAGCCGGTGGCGGGTGACCGTACGCCACCTGCTGCCCGGCGTGCTGCCGCAGGCCGGTCTCGCCGCCGTGCTGATGGTCCCGCACGCCATGTGGCACGAGTCGGCCCTGTCCTTCCTGGGACTCGGCCTGCCCACCCACACCGCGAGCCTCGGCACGCTGATCCAGGGCGCCCGGGGCTCCCTCCTCGCCGGCCAGTGGTGGCCCACCCTCTTCCCGGGCCTGTTCCTGATCCTCCCCACCCTGGCGATCGCCGGCCTGGCGGGCGTCTGGCGCGAACGGATCAACCCCCGCCGCCGATCGGAGCTGATGCTGTGACACCCGAGCCCCTGCTCTCGGTACGCGACCTGTCCGTCCGCTTCCTGCTCCCGGGAGGGCGCCGCGTCGACGCCGTGTCCGACGCGTCGTTCGACGTCGCCCCGGGGGAGTGCCTCGCGCTCATCGGGGAGAGCGGGTGCGGCAAGTCCGTGCTGGCGTCCGCCCTGCTCGGCCTGCTCCCGGCCAACGCGCGCACCGCCGGCCACGCCCACCTGGGCGACCTCGACCTGCTCACGGCGGACGAACCCACCCTCGCCCGCACCGTACGCGGGCGCCGTGTCGGTCTGGTCCCGCAGTCACCTGCGGCGCACCTCACCCCCGTGCGCACGATCCGCTCGCACATCGAGGAGACGGTCACCCGCCTCACCGGTGTCCGCGGCCGCTCCGCCCGCCGCAAGGCGGCCGAACAGGCCTCGCTGCGTGCCGAGTTCCCCCTGGACCACCTCGACCGGCACCCGCACGAACTGTCCGGCGGGCTGGCCCAGCGCGCCGCGACCGCACTCGCGCTGATCGGCGACGCCCCGCTGCTGCTCGCCGACGAACCGACCACCGGCCTGGACCGCGACCTGGTGGACCGCACGGTCGACGAACTGCGCCGCCACGTGGACGACGGCCACGCCCTGCTGATGATCACGCACGACCTGGCCGCCGCCGAGCGCATCGCCGACCGCGTCGCGGTCATGTACGCGGGCCGCATCGTCGAACTGACCGACGCGGGCGCCTTCTTCGGCTCCCCGGGCCCGCGCCACCCCTACAGCCGCGGCCTGCTGGAGGCGCTCCCCGAGCGGTCCTTCACACCCGTCCCCGGCCTGCCCCCGGAACTGGGCAGTCTCCCCGAGGGCTGCGCCTTCGCCCCCCGCTGCGACCGCGCGACGGACATCTGCGGCGCGCTGCCGTTCTTCGAGAACACCGTCGCCTGCCACCACCCGGTACCGGCCCCCGCCGCCCCTCACGCGACCCGTACCCCGGAGGACACCCGTGCTTGAGCTGCGCGCCGTCACCGCCGGCTACGACCGCCGCGCCCCCGTCGTCCGCGACGCGCACCTCACCGTCGCCCCGGGCGAGGCGGTGGGCCTGCTCGGCCCCAGCGGCTGCGGGAAGTCGACCCTCGCCCGGGTCGCCGCGCTGCTGCACCGGCCGGACGCCGGGGAGGTCGTCCTCGACGGCACGCCCGTCCGCGGTTTCCGGCACCGCGCCCCCCGCGAACAGCGCACCGCGATCGGCGTGGTCTTCCAGCAGCCCCGCCTCGCCGCCGACCCCCGGCTGCGCCTCGCCGACCTGATCGCCGAACCCCTCCGGGCGACGGGCCGGCGCGCCTCGGCCGCCGACCGCGTGCGGGAACTGGCCGGCACCGTGGGCCTCACCCCGGACCTGCTCGGCCGCCGCCCGCACGAGGTGAGCGACGGCCAGCTGCAACGCGCGTGCCTGGCGCGGGCGTTGTCCCTGAGGCCCCGCTGGCTGGTGTGCGACGAGATGACGGCGATGCTCGACGCGTCGACCACGGCCGCGCTGGTGCGGGTCGTGGAGGACTACCGCGCGTCGACGGGCGCGGGCCTGCTGTCGGTCGGCCACGACCGCACCCTGCTGACCCGCTGGTGCGACCGTACGGTGCCCTGGGAGGCGGTGGCCGCGGGCTGAGGCCCGGGCGGCCCGGGTCCGCCTCCGGGGGAACGGGTCACCACATCTGGACGTCGCCCGCGAGGTCTCCCTCCTCGAACGAGGCGTCCCCGAACTCCTCGTCGGCGACTGCCCCGCCGAAGGCGCCGGAGAGCATGCTGGTCATCAGTTCCTCGATGTTCAGCTCGGTCGCCCCGGCGGGCGCCTCGGGCTTCTCGCCCTCGCTCACGCGCAGCACCAGCGCGAACTTCTTGACCTTCGCCGTCTCCGCCAGCTTGGCGAGATCGACGGACACCTCGGTCAGCTCGCCGTTCTTCAGCGTGAAGTCGGCGCTGACCTTCTTGTTCGGGGCGTCCGCGAAGTCCTTGGCGGTGGGCAGCTCGTCCCCGATCGGCAGGTCGTTCCGCAGCGGCTTCAGCGCCTCGAACATCTCGGTCACCAGCGTGCGGAACGGCGCGGTCGCCTTGATGTGCTCGGTGCCGTCCGAACCGCCGGAGGTGGTGAAGTCGACGTTCTCGGCGACGGCCTTCTTCAGCGCGTCCGTCAGCTTCTTCTGCGTCTTGGCGTCGAGGCTGGGCTCGGCGGACGGCTCCTCCGCCCCGAGGCCCTCCGCGCCGGACATGTTCTTGCCGGTCTCCTCCATCTCCTTCTTGGAGAGCTTGATCCACTCGCCGGCGAGGAGCTTCTTGAACGCCCCCGCCTCCGGAGGCAGTTCACTGGCCGGCGGCAGCGGGCTGCCCGACATCTCGCCGAGCGTCGCGGCGTCGACACGGGCGTAGATCCAGTCCCCGACCAGCCGGTACTCGAGGAGGGCGCCGTCCGGACCGCTGAGCTTCATCGCCATCGCCGTGAAGTCCTTCTCCTCGGACTCCTTGATGGGCTTCTTCGAGTGCATGGAGACGCTGATCGTCCCTTCGCTGAGCAACTCGGCGATCTCGGCGGGCATCTCCTCGCCCGGCTCCGACTGCTCGGCGTCCAGCGCCATCAGCGACTTCGCGTCGGTGTCGAGGTCCAGCTCGAAGGCGATCGAACGCTCCTCGCCGAGCTTCTCGAAGGCGTTGTCCAGCTTCTGTCCGGCGGACAGGTTCTCCACGGTGCCGCAGGCGGCGGTGCCGGCGAGGACCATGCCGGCGACGGCGGTGGTGGTCAGGGTCTTGCGCAGGGCGAAAATGACGATCTCCTTGTCAAGCGACCGGTCTGGTCGACATATCAGACGACCGAACAAGTCGAACGGTTGTATGGCAAAAGCAAGTTCACCGGAGAAAGCGCGCACGGATGCGGCCCGCGCCCGACTCACCGGCCCGCACGCAGGGAAGAACCGGACCATGTCCACTCACACCACGGCCGCCGGAGGAGTCCAGGTCTGCTCCCTCAAACGGGACACTCCGCAGACGATCCCGGCGAACAGTCCGTACACGGTCATCCGGTTCCCCTTCGGGTCCGCCGAGTCCAGTGACGCCTTCGCCATGCACCAGGTCAACCAGCCCGACGGTTACGTGATCACCAACTGGGACTCCGACCCCCGCTCCGGCCTGATATGGCCCAGCGTGACCGGCTGGGGCACCCTCTACGCGATGATCCAGTGGGAGGCCGGCGCCTACGACGAACTCCGTGACCAGTTCGTCCGCGACCCTCTCGGTCTCACCCCCAACCCCAATGACACCACGGCCACGGAACACCGGCCGCCCAGCCCCGGCATGCAGTGCTGGACCAAGAGCTGGGGCATCTTCGTGGACCCGGCCGTCCCCCTCGCCGTACGCGCCACCCATGACGACAGCGTGGCGCGCAAGATCGTGCTGGCGGAGTTCAAGCTGGTGATCCACGAGGCCGCCTGACACACCCGGCGTGACGTGCCCCCGGCCGGGACCGCCCCCGGCGTGACGTGCCCGGCCGGGACCGCCCCGTCGGGGACTGGCGCCGACCGGGGCCGTTCCCGGCCGTGACCATCCCTGGCCGGGGTCATCGCGGGCTGATGGTCACCGTGGCGTACGCGAAGGCCTCCCCCTCCCGGGGCGCGCGGTTCCAGGACCGGGTGGTCAGCTCCGGCAGGATGCCCTCGGCCAGCGCGTGCCGGGGGAGGGAGAGCCCGAATTCCTCCTCCAGGGCGGCCAGCAGGCGCCGCTCGTGGTCCGTGCCGTCGGCACCGCTCAGCACCCCCGCCGGGTCGAGGGCTTCGGGCACCGGCCCCGAGCGCTCGACATCCGTGCCGCGCACCGTGAACGCGTACAGCGCCTCACCCCGCTCGGCGACGGAAAGATGGAACACCGCCGGGAGGTCGTCGCGACCGCGGCGTATCCACAGCACCACGGCGCGTCCGCCGCCGCGGGAGGCCTCCGCGGCGGGGGAGACGAAGAAGTGCCCAGGCCCCCGAGTCCGTGCGGCCGGGTCGAAGCCGAACGCCCACCCCGAACCCGTCCGGCCCACCGCCACCACCGCCCGGTCCTCCCACGGCGCCGACTCGTCCCGCTGCCGCCTGACGTCGTGGGGGAACCACCCGGCGGGACGGACGGGTGGGGCGGTCAGACCCGCACCCGCTTCCTCCCCGACGAGGCCGGGCAGGGCCTCCGGTTCCACGCCCTCCACCCACAGGCACCGATAGGAGCCGTACGGGGCGTTCCACCGCCGGGACTCCGCCAGCCAGCCCAGCCCCGGCGGGTCCAGGTCCGGCACCGGCTCGGGCACGGTGCCCGTCCGTCCGGCCCGGGGCGTCGCCAGCAACTCGCGCCCTCGCTCCTGCGTCACCACCGGCCCCAGCACCGGGTCGGCCAGCAGCCCGAGCGGCGCCAGCAGGCCCGGTGCGGGCGGTGACCAGGAGGGCATCGCGGCACGGAGCATCCGCCACGCGCCGTCCGTGTCCCCCCAACGCGCCACCTCCCGCGCCTCGGCGACGGCCCGCCCGAAGTCACCGTCCGGTGCGTAGCGGTAGGAGCCGTCGCGCACCCGGGCGTGTATCGCGTCGGCGGCCGCCCGGACGCCGTCGTCGGTCTCGACGCCGAGCACGAACGGCCGCTCGGGCCGGCCGGGGCGGCTGTCCCGCACGTGGGCGACGGCCATCACGGGCACCAGCTCGTCCGTGCAGCGCGGATCGGCGACGAGCCCGCCGAAATAAGCACGACCGTGCCCGACGCCCTGCGCCAGGACGTCGAGCTGCCCCAGCATGCCCCAGGCCCCCGGCCGCCCGTAGCGCTTCGCGGCGGCGAGCAGCTCCCGTGCGGCCTCCCACCTGCCGCTCAGAGCCTCCTCCCGCGCCCGCGCGACGTCGGCGTCCCGGGCGCGGGTGGTGTCGTTGACGAACTCCGGCAGCTGCGCCCGTTCGGCGTGGAAGGACTCGTACCGCCGCTGCATATAGGCACGGAACGACGGATAGCGGGTCGGGTACTCGCCGCTCCAGCCGTGGTAGACGTACAGCGCCCACTCGCCGTCCTCGTCGGTGTCGCCAGGGTCCAGCAGCGCGTAGGACATGTCGGAGTCGGTCTCCAGCTGCAGTGCGCGCTCCCACATCCCGGCGAGCAGCACCTGCTGCTCGGTCGCCCGCTCGTCCAGGCTCTCCCGGTACATCGGCGTCATGCCGAACGGATCCCCGAACCAGCCGATCTCGTGCGCTGCTCCGAGCTGGTGGATCGAGTCGTCGCGGAGGCTCCAGCCGTTGCTCGCCAGGAGGAACCCCCGGTAGGACGGCGGCAGCCGGGTCCCCAGGCGCCGCTCGGCGTCGGCCACCTCGGCCTCGGACGCAGGCGGGCACGCGAGCGCCAGGTCGGCGAGGGTCAGGTCCCCCTCCGCCAGCTCCTCGGCCTCGTCCTCGCTCGGAACCCACTCGTCCTGCCAACGCCGCAGGAACGTCCCCCAGTCGAACCCGTTGTCGTCCATGCGCCGATGGTGGCACCCCCCACTGACAACGCCGCCCCCTCCTTCGTCCCGTCCCGAGAGGCCGGACGTGGGCGGGAGTCGCACGGCCGTCGACCTCCGCCCGATCCCTCACCCGCCGGCGCGCCGATCAGGTGACCCACGTCACATCCGGATGCTGTCAGGAACCGCGGCGCCGTCTCGTTCAAGGGGCACGCGAACGAGACAGGAGCATCGCCATGAAGCACCGCATCGTCGTACTCGGTGCCGGATACGCCGGGGCCTTCGCCGCCGGGAACCTGGCCCGCCGGCTTTCCCCCGCGGACACCGAGATCACCGTCGTCAACGCCGCGCCCGAGTTCGTCGAGCGGATGCGGCTCCACCAGCTCGCGGTCGGCCGTGACCTCACGTTCCGCAGGCTCGCCGACGTGTTCGCGGGCACCGGGGTGCGGCTGCGTCTGGCGCGCGTCACCGGCGTCGCCCCCGAGCGCAGGACCGTCTCCGTAACCGGAGAGGACGGCGACGGCGAGCTCGCGTACGACACCCTTCTCTACGCGCTCGGCAGCTCCGTGGCCCACCACGGCGTCCCCGGCGTGGCCGAGCACGCCTTCGACGTGACCGGCCTGTCCTCGGCGCTGCGTCTGCGCGAGCGCCTGGCCGGCCTGGACGGGGGCGGCACCGTGCTGGTCGTCGGCGAGGGGCTGACCGGCATCGAGACCGCCACCGAGTTCGCCGAGTCCCGGCCCGACCTCTCGGTCGCGCTCGCCGCCCGCGGCGAGCTGGGCGCCTGGCTCTCCCCGAAGGCCCGCCGGCACCTGCGTCAGGCCTTCGACCGGTTCGGCATCACCGTCCACGAGCACACCGCCGTCGGAGCCGTCGAGCCGACACGGGCGGTCGCCGCCGACGGCACGTCCCTCCCGGCCGATGTGACCGTGTGGTCGGCCGGCTTCGCCGTGCACCCCATCGCGGCCGCCAGCGGCCTGGAGGTCGCCGAGACCGGTCAGATCGTCGTCGACCGCACCATGCGCTCCCTCTCCCACCCGGACGTCTACGCCGCCGGTGACTGCGCGTACGCGATCGGCGAGAACGGCCGACCGCTGCCGATGTCCTGCGCCTCGGCCGGCGTCACCAACATGCAGGCGACCGCCGCGATCGTCGCGCGCCTGACGGGCGGAGAGGTCCCGACCACCGAGTTGAAGTACTACGGGAACCACATCAGCCTCGGGCGGCGGGACGCGATCTTCCAGGTGGTGGACGGGGACGTCCGGGCGAAGTCCTGGTACCTGGGCGGCCGGACGGCCGCGCGGCTCAAGGCGGGCGTGCTCAAGGGGGCCGGGTGGGGCGTCGCCCACCCGACCTTCGGCATGCCGAAGCGCAGGCGCCGCCTGACCACCGTGCCCGACCCGGCCGGTGCGTCCGACCGCGCCGGCGCGAGGACCACCGCCTAGGCTGCCGCACATGGACAGCGCAGCCGTCGAACGCTTCGAGGCCGGCCGGGGCCGGCTGGCCTCGCTCGCGTACCGTCTGCTCGGTTCGGCCGCCGACGCCGAGGACGTCGTGCAGGACACGTTCCTGCGCTGGCAGGCAGCGGACCGCGAACGGATCGAGGTACCGGAGGCGTGGCTGACCAAGGTCGTCACCCACCTCTGTCTCGACCGGCTCCGTTCGGCGCAGGCACGCCACGAGCGCGCGGCCGGCGCCTGGCTGCCCGAGCCGCTCCTGGAGGGCGATCCGATGCTCGGCCCCGCGGACACCGTCGAGCAGCGTGAATCGGTGTCCCTGGCCGTGCTGACCCTGATGGAGCGCCTCTCGCCGCTCGAGCGTGCCGTCTACGTCCTGCGCGAGGCCTTCTCGTACACCCACGCCGAGATCGCCCGGATCCTCGACGTCACCGAGTCCGCGAGTCAGCAGCACGCCCACCGGGCCCGGGTCCGGGTCGCCGCCGAGTGCCGCCGCGGCAGCGAGGAGGTGGACCTCGCGTCCGCGCGCCGGGTCGTCGAGGAGTTCCTCGCCGCCGCCACGTCGGGGCGCACCGAGCGGCTGGTCGCGCTGCTCACCGACGACGTGACGGCGGTCTCGGACGGTGCGGGGCGGGCCAAGCGGCTGCTGCGGCTCACGACGCGCGAGCGCGTCGCCTCCTACGTGCGGGCGGGGTTCAAGGCCACGCCGGTGAAGCGGCGGCTGGCCGGCGGCTCGCCCGTGTTCCACATCGCGGTGCTCAACGGCTCCCCGGCGGTCCTTGCCGTGGTCGACGACCGGGTCGTGGGCACCGTGGTGTTCGACGTCAGGGACGGCAGGGTCGCGTCGCTGTGCGGCATCGCCGCCGCGGACCGGCTCGCACGTCTCGACGAGGCCTGGCGGCAGCACGGGAGCGACGCACCGGTCGTCGCCGCGTGGTGACCGGCGCCCACGGGATCCGGCGACGCGTCCGGACCGCCGACTCCGCCACCACGCACGCCGGTTCGGGAATCGCGCGGTTCGGGGAGCACGTCACCACGGCCAGGAAGAGCGCACGGGGGACGGAAACATCTCATCAGTCCCGCCCGCACCGTCAAACACCTCCCGGCTTCCTGAGCATGCCCGCAGCCGGGTCGGCCGAGTGGTTCAACTTTCATATTATTGACACAAGTTGACTGTGATTCAATTCACCCGTGGAGCGTCTGTCCGCTCGCCTCGCGACACTAAACTGCGAGTAAAGAAAAGATCCGGGTGACGCGTCGGCGCAGCGATTGACCACCGCTGCCTGAGTGCGTGACCGCTTTGCCCTGCTGCGCCGCTTCCGGTCCGGCAGGGGTACGTACGCAGGGGGAGATTTCACTTGACCACGGTCGTAGAGACCCGGCCGTTCGACGTTTTCGTTGATGTGGAGACGCTGGCGAGCCTGACTGCCCGGGAACGTGAGGTGCTGCGCTGTCTTGCCAGAGGTGAGACGAACCGCGTACTCGCCCGGCAACTCGGAATCGCTGAACGTACCGTCCGAGCTCATGTCACCAGTGTGGTGCGCAAGCTGGGCGTGGGATCCAGGTTCGAGGCCAGTCTGCTGGCGTTCCATCATTACGAAGCCCTCACCGAGGAGGCAACCGCCTCCTGAGGCATTGCCGCATATGGCATCGCCGTATATGGCATTGCCGCAAGAGGCAATGGAAGAGTCCGCCGCAGACTGGCAGGCTCGACGCCGTTGTTGGCCGCGCGTCGATACACGCCCGGAACACCTGACCGGGCGCGCGGCCGTATCCACACCTGGATTACCGTCCTCGGGAGAAAACCCGCATGAACATCAAGAAGATCGTCACCGCCGCCGGTGCCGCCACCGCCGGTGTCGCCCTCTTCGTCGCCACTCAGGGCAGCGCCCAGGCCGCCCCGGCGCAGCCGGCCGCGCCCGTGGCCGCCGCCCAGCCGTCGCAGGGGAAGGCGCCGCAGGCCCTCGCCTCGCTCGTGGGCAAGGCCGCCAAGTCCGTCGGCAAGGCCGCCACCAAGGGGGCCAACAAGGCCACGGCCGTCGGCAAGGGCATGGCCGTGGTCGCGAAGAGCAACGCCGACAACATGCTGTCGCACGGCAGCATCTTCGCCCCTCCGGCCGATCTGCCGCAGGGCGTCTCGGCCGACACGGTCTTCGACCGGTAAGCACCACGTGACGCACTCGTACCGCACCACCAGGAGGGCGGCGCTCGTTGTCGGCGGCGCCCTCCTGTGCGCTCACATGACCATGGCAGCCCTGTCCCAGGCGCCACTCAACCCGGCGAAACTCGTCTACGGCGACCGGGTGGCGGAATACCTCGACCCGTACTTCTCGCAGAACTGGCAGCTCTTCGCCCCGACACCCCTTTCCGACGACCGTGGCGTCCTCGCGAGGGCGGCCTGTGCGGACGGATCGGTGACGCAGTACTACGACGTGTCGGCTCGTGGCGTGCAGAAGGTGCAGAGTTCCCGCTTCTTCCCCTCGCGGGAGAATCGCATCGTCTCCGCGCATCTCCAGAACCTCACCAGCAGCGAGGAGCTCCTCAGGAGAATTCGCCAGCAGCAGACCAACGACAAGAAGCCCCTGCTGCCCCCGCTGCCCTATGAGAAGGCCACCGAGGCCGATTCGATTGAAGGGCTGTCCCGGTACGCCTACGACCAGCTGCCCGCCGTATGCGACGGTGAGACGGAGAGAATCCAGATCCGTATGTACGTGCACGAGTTGCCGCCGTGGTCGAAGCGTCACGACCCCTCCGCCGAGGGGAAAGTCCTGGTGCACGATTTCGCCTGGCAGAAGACGGGGGATCTGCGATGAAGAAGTCCCTCGGAAACATCACCGACCGGCTGGACTTCTGGTCCCTGCGTCCTGTGGCCGTCACCGGTGTCTCGGGAACACGGGTGCTGCTGGGTTTCGTCGGGCTCATGTACTACGTGAGCCAGTACCAGGAACGGAACTACCTGTTCGGCCCCGACGGGGTGCTCCCGCACGAGGACTTCAAGGCACAGCTGACCGGCTTCAGCCTGTACACCCTGTCGGCGTCGCCCTGGTACTTCCAGCTCGTCTACCACCTGGGGATCGCTGCCGCGCTGGCGGTGATGCTCGGAGTCGGCGGCCGGCCCGGACTGGCCGTGCACTGGACCCTGTTGTGGTCGGTCTACCAGCGGCAGCCGGGGCTCCTGGACGGCGGCGACAACCTCGCGTACGTCGTCATCCCCTTCCTGCTGCTGACCCGCTGCTACGACCGGTTCGCCCTGCCCGTCGGTCTCGCGAGCCGTCTCGCCCGACGGGTCCCCGGACACCTGCGGGCGCTGTCCGTGCCGTTCCACAACCTGGGCGTCCTCATGGTCGCGGCACAGATCTGCCTGGTCTACGTCGTCTCCGGCCTCTACAAGGTCATGGGTGAGGAGTGGCAGGACGGCACCGCGCTCTTCTACATCATGCGCGTCGCGGAATTCGAGCTGCCCGGCTGGTCGCACCTCGTGTACGAGAACGACGCCCTGGTCGTCCTCGGCACGTACGGCACGGTGGCTTTCCTGGTCTACTTCCCCGTGGGCGTGCTCGTTCCGGCACTCCGCCCCTGGGCGGCCGCCGCATCCATCTGCTTCCACCTGTCGATCGCGTTCTTCATGGGGCTGACCGGCTTCGCCCTGACGATGATCGCGTGCGATCTGGTCTTCCTGTCCGGCGCACTCGACCGTGCGCTGCTGTGGGTCCGGGGCAGGCTCCCCGGGTCCCGGGCGTCCCGGTCGGGCCGGACGTCTCAGGCCGACGCGGCGCCGGCGGACCCCGCGACGGCGGAGCGGCCGAGCGGAGAGAACACGACGCAGCCGTCCGCGCCCCAAGCCGAACTCGTCTGACCGACAGGAGCGACAGACAGCATGCCCACCCCTCTCTGCCTGTTGGGCGGTGCCGGTGTCGAGGACCGGGCCGCCCACGGCCACGACCGGGACCGGTTCGTGGAAATCGGTTCTCTCAGCAAGGTGTTCACGGGAACCGTCCTGGCCCAACTGGCGAAGGAAGGAGTCGTCGGCCTCGACACTCCGCTGGAGGACTGCCTGGAGGAGGTGCCCGCCGGGACGGGCATCACCCTTCGGCACCTCGCCGAGCACACCTCGGGCCTGCCGCGTCTGCCGCCCGGTCCCGCCGGTCCGCCCGACGACCCGTACGCCACCTTCACCGAGCAGGCTCTGCGCGCCTCGCTGCGCGAGCTGGACAGGGTGGCCACGGGCCCGCTGGGCAAGGAGGAGTACTCCAACCTGGGGTACGCCGTCCTCGGGCACGCCCTCACGACGGTCACGGAACGCTCGTACCAGCAACTCGTGGACGATCACGTCCTGCTGCCGCTGGGTCTCGGCGCCGGTGCCGTGACCGCGATGCCCCCGCAGGAAGGGCGCCTCGTGCCACGGGGGCTGTTCGGCCGGCCCCGCCCCCTCTGGACGCTGACCGGGCCGATCCTTCCGGCCGGCGGGCTGTGGTCCACCTGCCGCACCCTGTCCTACATCGTGGTCGGGCTGCTCGTCGAACGCCGGCTGGGTTCGCCCGCCCGCAGCTGGCAGCGGAGCGCCCCGATCACGTGGCACAACGGCGCCACGCGCGGCTCGTCCGTCGTGGCCGCCGCGCACGACGACGGCCGCTGGATCGTCCTGCACCGCCTGGGCGCCGCGGACCGCACCGACCGCCTCGCCAGAGAAGCCCTCCTCGCGGCTCCCGCGCCGCACGGCGGGACCTGAACACCAACACCACCACCACGAAAGGGCCACGGGAGGCGTCGTGAGGATCACCTGGTTCGCCTGGCTGGCACAGCACGTCGACGAGTTCGGCTACAGCGACGGGCCGTTGCGCGCCTCGATCGGAACGGGCGCGGTGCTGGTGACCGCCGCGCTGTTCTGGTTCGCGCTGCACCGCAACCGGCCCGCCGCCATGGCCGCCGCCGGCCTCACCTGCGCCCTGGGCATCGGATGGCTGGCCTTCCACTGAGAGAAGGACGCTCATGACGGACGCCGTCGTCGTCGGCTCCGGGCCGAACGGTCTGGCCGCCGCGCTCACCCTTGCCCGTGCCGGGCTCCGGGTCGAAGTGTTCGAGGCACATGAGCGCATCGGCGGGGGGCTGCGCACGGAAGCGCTGTTCGACTCCGAGGTGTTCCACGACATTTGCGCGGCCGTCCACCCCATGGCACCGGCGTCCCCGTTCATGCGGTCACTCGACCTGGAGGCGCACGGCGTCGCGCTGCTGCACTCACCCGCCGCCTACGGCCACCCCCTCAAGGGCCGCCCGGCCGCCCTGGCATGGCGCGACCTCGACGCCACCTGCGCCGGGCTCGGCCGGGACGGGCAGCGATGGCGGCGGCTGATGCTCCCCTTGATGGAGCACTCCGCGGACGTGGTGGACCTAATGCTCTCCACACAGCGCACGCCGCCGAACCCGAAGGCCCTGGCCCTCCTGGCCACCCGCCTGCCTGCCCAGGCCCTGCGCGTCGGCGGAGGCCTGCGCACGGAGGCGGCCCGGGCGCTCCTCACCGGTGCGGCCGCCCACGGCATCGGCCGGCTCCCCTCACCGGCGTCCGCGGCCGTCGCCCTGCTGCTGGGGCACCTCGCCCACACCACCGGCTGGCCCGTCCCCCAGGGCGGCTCCCAGGCAATCGCCGCCGTCATGGCCCGGCAGATCGAAGGGCTCGGCGGCCGGATCCACACCGGGGTCCGGGTGAACAGCCTGCGGGACCTGCCGCCCCGCAGACTCACCCTCCTGGACGTCTCGCCCCGCGAACTGGCCCGCATCGCCCCGCTGCCCAAGGGGTACCTCCGCGCACTGTCCCGCTACCGGTACGGACCGGGAGCGGCCAAGGCCGACTTCCTCGTCGAAGGAACGATCCCCTGGGCCGACCCCCGCCTCACCCAAGCCGCCACGATCCACCTGGGCGGGGCCCACGGCACGGCATCGGAACTGGCCCGAGCCGAGACCGCGACGGCCCAGGGCGTGAGGGTCCCGCACCCGTACGTCATCGTGGTCGACCCGGCCGCGGCGGACCCGGCACGGGCCGTCCGCGGCAGAAGACCGGTGTGGGCCTACGCACACGTACCCCAGGGCGATCCCCGCGACCCCCTGCAGATGATCCGTGCCGCCCTGGAACGCCACGCCCCCGGCTTCACCGACACGGTGATCGCCGAACGCGGCGTGTCGGCGGCCCAGTTGGGCGCGTACAACCCGAACTACGTCGGTGGCGACATCGCCTCCGGCGCGATGACCCTGTGGCAGACGCTGGCCCGTCCCGTCCCGCGCTGGAACCCCTACCGGACGCCTCTGCCCGGCACGTGGCTGTGTTCCTCGGCGACGCCGCCGGGTCCCTCGGTCCACGGAATGTGCGGGTACCACGCGGCCCGGGCGGCGCTGGACACCTGGCCGGAGGCGGACCGGACCGGATCCGCATCGCTGGAGCGGGACGACCACCGGCTCGGAGTATGACGTCCTTCACGACGTCCGGAACGCCCACCCGGCCAGGCCGCCGCCTCCTTGGCCTCCTGCCGGGTGCCCCGCACCAGCGAGCGGGGCTTGACGAGCCGGTACGCCGTCTTCAGGGGCCGGAGGTCCGACGTGCGGAACTCCGACGGTGCGGGCGGGACTCAACGCGCCGTGCCCGGGCGGCACTCTCCGCCGATGTGTTCAGGCGACGGGGCCGTGCAGGTCCGCGCGGACGGTCTTGCCGCTGGGCGGGCAGGGGACGCAGTCCCAGTGGTCGGCGAGGGAGGCGACGAGGGTCAGGCCGCGTCCGGTCGTGCTGAGCGGGTCGGACGCGGCGTCCGTGGGGCGGGGGAGCGGGCGGAGGTCTGCGCGGGCGTCGCTGACCTCGATGCGGAGGCGGTCGGCGGCCGGGTCGAGGACGAGCCTGAGCCGGAAGCAGCGGCCGGGCACGCGGCCATGAAGTACGGCGTTGGCGGCGAGCTCCGCGACGACGAGTTCGGCGCGCTCGGTGAGGTCCGGGGAGGCGCCCCGGGAGCGCAGTTCGGTCACCGAGAGGAGCCGGGCGAGACGGGCGCCGCGCCGCGTGGACGACAGCAACTGGGAGAAAGTGTGAACGGGCGCGCCGACGTGGGGTGTTGCGTGGTTCATGGCGCCAGAGTGGCGGCCGGACGCGGGCGGGGGCGAGTGCCGCGCCCCGTACGGAGAGTGAGCGTACGGAGGGGGAAGGCAGGCGGTACGCCGGATTCCCGCGCCGTCGTGTGAGGAATGCAGGAAGGCGGCAGCGGGTTCCCGGTGTCCCCGGAGCACGTCCGTGGCCGGGTCGGCCGAACGGTTCGGTGGTCGGTGGCCAGCGGGAAGCCTTCGCGGCGGCGTGGCGCCTCGGCTGACCCGGGCCGTGAACCGGGCGGGCCGCACCCCGGAGGGGGGTGCGGCCCGGTGGGTGTCCTTGGTGTCAGTTGGCCGAGGACTCGGGGTCCGTCAGTCCTTGGCTGGGGACTGCTGTGTGTTCCGGGCTCTGGGCGGGGGCGGGGACGCGGTCCGTGGAGGAGGGGGCGGCGAAGATCTCGTCGAGGGTGGTGGCGTCGATGGCGCGGTCGAACCAGAGATCCAGGAGCGGCATGTCCGAGCAGGTGGTGACGCGCTGCCGGGTCTCCTCCGTCAACGAGAAGCCGCGGCGCTCCATGAGGCGCAGCAACTGCTCGGCCTTTCCGGCCACGCGTCCTATGTTCACCCGGCAGATGGACTCCGTGCTGCGGGTGGTCCGCCCCGACGGTGGCGCCCCGAAGCGTGCCTTGGGGCCGGTCCAGAGGTAGGCGTGGTGGTGCACGGGCTGCTCCCGGAGGGCGGTGCGCCGGCCGGACGCGGGGAGGGGCCCGGTCCGGCCGGCGACAGGGGAGGGGAGGGAGGGAGGAGGGGCAGGCGCCGAGGGGAAGCGGGCCGGGTCGATACCGGCGGCGTCCAGTTACTCCGTGGTGAACCGCAGGGGCGCTGCGTCCGGCCGCTTGCTGTCGCCCAGCGCCCAGGCGTCCTCGCCGATCCGTGCCAGGGTCACGCACCCTTCCGTACAGGGCCGCCGCGCGCCTTCGTGAACGAGGCGGGTGACGGCGCGGCGCGAGAGGGGAACGCCCCTCGCCTATGCCGGGACAGGGTCCTCGAGCATGTTCAGGGCCTGGCGGGAGAGCAGGCGCTCCGCGGCGTCGTAGCTCCAGCCGCAGTCGACGACGAGCGATCGCCATGCCGACAGCCCCAAGCACAGCCACAGACGGTCCGCCGCACCGTTCACGTCGAGATGCGGAGCCACTGCGCCGATGGAGACCAGGTGCTCCGCGGCTTCCCGAAGTGCCTGGCGGTACTGCGTGACGACGTAGTCCCACACCTCCCGCGCCTTGGCGTCGTTCGCCATGGAGGAGTAGAGCAGGTCGATGGACGGAGCGAAGCGTTCGGTGTTGTCGCGGATGCCGTGCGCCAGGCATGCGACCGCCGAGGCGAGGTCCTCGCTCCGGAACACCTCATCGAGGAGTCCGGTGGTCCGTGAGTCCGCCACGTCCGTGGCCAGGAGGGCGTGCAGGAGCTCCGTCTTGGTCCCCACGCTCGCGTACAGCGTCTTGGTCGCGACGCCGGCCGCGCGAGCGATGTGTCCCATCGTCACCTGTGCGTAGCCCTGCGCGATGAAGAGCTCACGCGCGGCCGCCAGGATGTCCTGCCGGGTCTGAGCCGCGCCCCGCTCTCGCCGTGGCGATCGGTAACTGCGGGTCGGTGCGGACATGCCTTCACCTTACCCCGAGGTAAGGGCAGGCGTATTCATTGCAGATGCTGTAACTTCAAAATGGGACTTCCCTTCCGGACGGGGAGACCGCGCACCATGCACCCCTCAACCCGAAGGTTTCGCACCCCATGGACATGAACGCCGGGCGTGACTCACAAGCCGTCGTGGAAACGCGGCTCACCCATGAGACGCACAGACTGGCCACCGGGCTGCTCGTGGACGCCGCCGGCCGCCCCTCCGTGCCTCGCCAAGCGCTCGCGCAGTTGAGGGACTTCCTCGTGGTGAACCTGCGTCACCACCACGAGACCGAGGACGAGTGGCTGTGGCCGCTCATCCTGACCGCGGCGCCCGATGTGAAGCGCGCACTCGACGACCTGAGCGAAGAACACGAACGTCTGGACGCCGCGCTCGACCGCCTCGCCGGCATCGGCCTCACCGGCGCGAAGGACCATGACGGCGGCCATCTGGACGAAGACGACCGGCACGCACTGCGCGAGGCGGCCGTCGCGGTGCGCGACAGCGTGCGCGACCACCTGGACCACGAGGAACCCGTTCTGTTCCCCGCCCTGCGGGCGCACATCACGCCCGCGCAGTGGGCGGAGTTCGCCCAACGGGTCATCGCCACCACGCCCCCGGTGGCAGGGCATCTGATGATCGGCCTCCTCGACGAAGTGGGCACACCGGCCGAGGTGGAGTCGATATTCGTGAACATGCCGGCGCCGGTGAAGTCGCTGCTGCCCGCCCTGCGCGACCAGGCCGCCGCCGACCTGCGAGTGCTGCGAGGAGCCGGCTCGTGACGGACACACACCTCACCTGGCCGGACACGGCGTACGAGGCGTTCACGGGCGACCTGACCGTCGCGGTCGCCTACCTCACCCCCGCCGGAGGGGCGGTGGTCACCAGCGTCTCACCGGTAGGGCTCGCGAACCGGGCAGCCAACCAGGTCAGCTTCACCACCTCGCTGGGCTTCCCGAAGAAGCTGGAACGCATCCTGAACAACCCCCGCGTCGCCCTCGCCTATCACACGCGCACGCACGGATTCGCCGCCCACAGCCACTACGTCCTCGCCCAAGGCAAGGCGTCGGTGGACCTTCAGCCCTCGGCACAGCGGCTGGCAGAACTGATGGACGCCACAGAGCCGTTCCTCGGGAAGACCAAGCACGGAAGAGTGTGGGACTGGCTGCTGCGCGAATACCACCAGGAGCGCGTCTTCGTCGACGTCGGCCTGGAACGCATCACCACCTGGCCCCACCTCTCGGCACACGGACCGGCCACCGTGACCGGCCCGTCCTGGCCACAGCACCCCGCCGGACAGCGACCCCCGAAGAACGGCACGACACCCCGGATACCCGTCTCCCGGCTCGCCCGGCGGATCGCCGCCCTCCCGCATCGTCTGCTGGCGTACGAGGGGGCCGACGGCAGCCCCGTCATCCTCCCGGTGACGGTCACCGGACACGACGAGACCGGGCTGCGCCTCGGCGCACCACCCGAACTCCTGCCACCAGGCGGACGCCGAGCGGGATTCCTCGCCCACGCGTTCCGGCCGCAGTGCGTCGGTGTGAGCATGCGCACCGCCACCGGCTGGCTGACCGTCGACGACGGAGAGGCGTTGTACGCCCCCCACACATCGGTCGGCATGGCAGCGCCGCCCAGCAGGACGGTCATGACCGTGGCCAACGGCCTGCTGGCCAAACAGGGACTGCGCCGCGCACGACGCAACGGCACCACCGCGCACCTGCACAGCCTCGCGGCCGGCGTCCGCCCCGGCGCGTAGCCCGGATTCCGGACCGACCTGAAATCACGTGAGGGTGACAGCTGCGTGGAGGTCGCGATCGCCGAACAGGCGGTTCACGTCCGGGACTCCAAGGACGTGACCCGCCCGTCCTTCGCCGTCGGCCGGGAAGGCTGGGGGCAGTTCGTGCAGTTCGCGGCGGAACGCTGAGCGACTTCTGGGCGCGCCGTCCGCTTGAGTGGCGGGCGGCACGCCCTCACCGTGTCTCGTTCGTGGGGCCGTGCCCGAGGGCCGCGCGGTCGATGAAACGGTCACCGAGATCGTCCGCACGAGCGATCCGCGTCTACGTGTTGAAGGTGTCAACACACTGCTCGCGCGTGAACTTCGCAGGCGTGTACGAAGTTGGGGCCCGGGTGGGCGTGACGTCGGTCCCCCTACTCCCCGAGCGAAGCCACCGCCTCCTCGTAACCCCCCGTCGGCGGAGCCGTGTCCGGCCCGTACACCAGGTTCAGCACCCCCGTGCCGAACGTCTCCGACTTCAGCAGCTTCAGCGGGATGGAGGGCTCCCCCTCGTCGAACAGGCGCATCCCCTTGCGCACGGCGATCGGGTGTACGAGGAGCTGCAGCTCGTCCAGCAGCCCGGCCGCGAGGAGCTGCCGGATGACCGAGATCGAGCCGCTCAGCCCGATGTCGCCGCCCGGTTCCCGCTTCAGCGCGGCGGCCACCTCGGCCACGTCACCTTGCGCCTGCTCGGAGTTGCGCCACTGGAAGTCGAGAGGGCTGCGGGAGAACACGATCTTCCGCATGTCGCCGAGCTGCTTGGCGAAGCCCGCGTCCTCCCCTCCCGCCGCCTCCCGTTCCGGCCAGGCGCCGGCGAAGCTGTCGTAGGTCACGCGGCCGAAGAGCATGGTGTCTGCGTTGCTGAGACCCGCGCCCACGGCCGCGCCCATCTCGTCGTTGAAGTACGGGAAGTGCCACTGGTCGGGCGCCTCGACGACGCCGTCGAGCGAGATGAACACGCTGGCCACGATCTTGCGGGACATGGGGCCCTCCTGAGGTGTCGGTCCGTGTACTGGTTACGACCGTGGCAGTCCCCGGAACTCATCGCTGGACGGCACGCGCATGCGTGACTCCGGACGGCCGCCCCGCCCCGCCCGTCCGGCGACGCCGGTCCGTGACACTGCCCAGCCAGCCCAGCAGGAACCCGGCCGGCACCGTCACCACCCCCGGGATCGTCACGTCCCACAGCCGGAAATCGTGGCCCGGCATGATCGACGTGGGCGTGCCCGAGGCGTACGGCGACACCACCAGCGCGACCACGCACACCGCCGTCGCGCCCCACAGGCACCACAGGGCGCCGCGGGCGGTGAACCCGGGCCAGTACAGGGCGTACAGCAGGACCGGAGCGAGGGCGGCGCCGCAGAGGGCGAGCCAGAGCGTGGAGACCACGACCAGGTTCCAGTCGGCGCACACGACGGCCACGGCCGCGGCGGCCAGCCCGGTCAGCGCGGCCGACCAGCGCGACGCGGTGCCGTCGAGCCGCCCGGCCTGCCGGTCACCGGTGGCGGCCAGTACGTCCCGGCCGAGAGTGATCCCGGCGGCCAGGGTGACGTCCACGACGGCTGCAAGCGCGGTGAGGAAGAGGACGCAGGCGAGGGCAGCGACCAGGAGGCCGCCGTCGTCCAGCGCCCGCCCCAGCAGCAGCGGCGTGAACACCTGCGCCGACGGACCGGCCTCCCGCAGCACCGTGCCGACCAGTGCAGCGGCCCCCACACCGACGACGGCGAGAGCCCCGTACAGCAGGACCAGCTCACCGAGCATCCAGCGGCCGACGGTACGGGCCCCGCGCGGGCTCTTGGTCGCGATGGCCCGCATCAGCACGGCGGGCATGGCGAGCGTGGCCATGGTCATGCCGAAGATCTGGCCGACCCGGTTCACCGCCCCGACCCACCCGTCACCGGTGTAGCCACCCGGCCGCAGGAACGCCTCTCCCGTCCCCGACCCGAGCGAGGCCGCGTCGAGCAGCCGCCCCAGGTCCCCGCCGAAACGGTGGAGGACGAGCACGGCGGCGACCACCAGCACGGGCAGCGCGATCGCCGACTTGGTGATCATCACCACCCCCGTGCCCCGGATGCCGCCGCTGACGGCCAGCGCGGTCATCACACAGCCGATGACGACGATGCAACCGGTCCGGGCTCCCGGCTGCCCGAGCAACGCGGCGGCGACATTCCCGACGACCACCAACTGCACGACCAGCAGCGGGAAACAGACCATCAGCGTCACCACACCCCACGCCACCCGCACGGCGGACCCGCCGCTGCCACGCGCGTCCAGCAGGTCCGGCGCGGTCAGCGAGGCGTGCGCCCGCAACGGCTCGATGACCAGCACGAGGAAGAGGAGCACACCGACGAGGCTGCCCAGCATGACGCCGAGTCCGTCGAACCCGGTCGTGGCGACCATGCCCACCAGCACGGTGACGGTCGCGACGGTCGTGGTGTCGCCGCCCATCGCGATGCCCTGCTGCCAGGAGCGCAGCCGCCGGCTGTCGGACCGCACGAGAGCGCGGTCGTCCTCGTCGGCGCCGGTGATGACGCACAGCATCAGGCAGATGACGACGAACACGGAGAACACGGCGAAGACGAGCGACCGTGAGGAGGAGTCGAGCAACGCGGTCATGCCCACCTCCGGTCGTCCGCCTCGTTCGCCGCGGCGATCCGCCGGTCGACCCGCCGCCCGTACACGAGAACCCCGTGCAGCCCGACCCCGAGCGGCACCAGGGCCGCGAGCGCCCCGAGACTCAGGCCACCGAGGACGTCCGTGCCGTACATCCCGGGCACCAGCGCGGCGCCCGCCACGTACACCAGCCACACCACGGCGATCCGCACGCCGACCCGCAGCCCCACCCCCAGCCGCAGACGCTCCGCTTCGTAGAACTCCACGACAACTCCACTCACATACGTCGATCACGCCGATACGGGAGGTCGTGGAGTCAACCAGGGGTGGAGGGGGCGTGGGCGGGGTATTGTTCCCGCGCCCAACCGGAACCGCGGGGGACGGTGCCGGAGCACTGCACTGCACTGCACTGCGCGAGCGAGGACCGCCGCGCCGGGGGCGAGGTCGCGCAGGGCGCAGGCGGGCGCCTTCGGACCCGCCGTCGTCGACTCCCCGCTGTCACGCAGGCCGTAGCGCATGACGCGGCGCCCGCCGACGACGAGGCGCTCGCAGAGCGCGTGGCCGGCCCCGAGCGAGCCCCTGCTCACACCCGGGAGACGTCCGGCTCCAGGAAGACCGCGACGAGCCGGTCGCTGAAAGAGCCGGCGGCGTCGGCGTCCGCCGTCCCCGCACGGTACGCACGGATCGCCGGGTCGCTGAGGGTGAGCGTCACCATCGGGCAGTCCGCGGCGTCGTTGGTGCCCTCGGGGAAGCACGTGCTGACGTCGCGCAGGCTGTGGCCCGGACACACGGCCCCGGTGGGCAACTCCACCTCCAGGAGCAGCTCCTCGCCAGGATCGACACGGAAACGGCCGGACGCCGGGACGTCCAGAGGCTTGCCCGTGTAACCGCCGTCCACCACGGTCGCGGTGAGACCGCGGGCGGACGCGCGGACGCCTTCCCCGTGGGGGCCGTAGAAGTCGAGCGTGACCCGGCCTTCGGCCACCGGTGCGTCGAGCACCAGCGGGCGGTCGCCCGTGCGGAGGGCCGCGTGGACGGTGAAGCGGGGTCCACCCGGCATCTTCGGCCCCGGGTCGTAGTAGCCCCAGCTGGTGAGCGCCAGCCGGGGGTCCTTGCTCTGCTCGGCCTTGCCCCGGGGTTCGGGGCGCGGCCACTCGTCCACCCCGCATCTGGAGAGCTGAGCCGTACCGCCCGAGGAGAGCGGACCGTCCCGCAACGGCTCGGCAGCGACCCGCCAGTCCCCGTCCGCGCGTGGCTCGGGCGTTGTGGCGGAGTACGTCAGTACCAGCACACCCACGACGGGCACGGCGAGGACCAGCCAGGAACGCAGGGAAGCGCGGAACACTCAGCCACGTCCTCGCGCTCGGCGGACCGCCCCGGCACCCTCACCAGGTCGCTCGCGGTCGTCTGTCCGGGAGGAGCATTCCATGACGTTCATGATCCTTCCTGCGCACGCGGCGGCAAGAACGTCACTGGGCCTGCCGGCCAGGGACTACGACCCGGGGCCGAAGGGACGGCGGGCAGACGCTGTTCGTGAGCATGCCACCTGGGCCGAGAGGGCGGGGGACACGGACGGGAGGGCAGCCGGTGCCCCGTCAGGGGGCCAGTTCGACGGCGGTCTCGGGCGGCTGGTGCAGGGTGTTGTGGACCGTGCAGTGCGAGGCCACGGCCAGCAGACCCGCGCGGCGCTGCTCGGGCAGCTCCGGCGGCGGGTCGATCACGAGGCGCAGGGCCGACACCCTGGCCGGCCGGTCGGTGGCCATGGTGAACTCGGTGCGGACCCGGAGTCCGGTGCGGGGCAGGCCGTGCCGGTGCAGGTCACGGCCCGCGTGGAAGGCCACGCAGGTGGCCAGGGAGGCCGCGAAGAGCTCCGTGGGGGTCGGCGCGGTGTCCGTGCCTCCCGCCTCCAGCGGCTGGTCGACCCGGAGGCGGTGTCCACGGACGTCCACCGTGTAGGCGTCCTGCTCGACGTGGGTGACCTCGAGACGGTGCACGTCCACGGGCTGGGGCGGTTCGTGTTCCCCGTCACGACCTGCCCGACCTGTCGAGCCGGTCATGACAAGTCGCTCTCGTGGGGCGCCCCAGGAGCATGTCCGGCGCGGAACTCCAGTAGAACGCATCCGACGCGTAATGAGCAGCAGGTCGGGGTGGGTGTGCGCATGGCTGGATGCCCGTGTTCTCAGTGGGCCGCGAAGAGGCGTGCCCGTCCGTTGCGCGAGAAGCTGTTGTCCACCCGCTCCAGGACATGAAGCGGAGTGGGACAACAGCTTCTGAGTATGCGTACGACGGATCGCCCGCAGGGGTCCGCGCTCCTCCTCCGCGGCCGGTCAGCCGTTGATGAGGTCGAACGACTCGGAGGGGCCGATCGTTGTGCGGTTGGCGATGAGCGGGGCGGTTCCGGCGTTCCCGGCGCTGACGTACAGGTTGTTGGCCTGTGCGCGCAGGCTGGTGGTGCCGTCGGAGTTGTTCACGCGCTGGAAGGTCTCCCAGGGACCGACGGCGGTGCGGTTGGCGATGAGCGCGTTGGCACCGGCGTTCTCGGCGCAGACGTATCGGCCGTTGACGCGGGCGCGCAGTGCGACGGCGCCTCCACCGAGGTCGATCAGGTCGAATCGTTCCCAGTCGCCGATGGCGGTGCGGTTGGCGATGAGTGGGTCGGTTCCGGCGTTCTCCGCGCAGACGTACTGGTTGTTGGCCCGGGAGCGCAGGCTGACGATCGGCCCGGTGGGGAGGGGGGTGAGGACGGCTTCCCAGGTGGTGGTGCTGGTGTTGGAGGTGGCGTCGGCGGGGAGGCGGTCGCGGGCGGCGGTGTCCGCGTAGAGACTCCAGCGCATCCAGTCCACGTAGGTGGCGACGGTCTGGGTGTGGTTGTAGCCGCTCCATATGTACTGGTCGTGGCCCGTGCCGCGGTGGGTGAGGAACGCCTTGGGCGCGGGCAGTTCCCCGTACGCCTGGCGGGCGGAGGAGTACTGGGTGAGGGTGTCCTGATCGCCGTGGACGAAGAGGACCTTGGCGGCGACCGTGCTGCTGGGGTTGCCCATGTCGACACAGGCGAAGGGGACGGCGGCGGCTATCCGGCTGTCCGGCCAGGCCGTCAGCAGCCCGTGGGTGGTCATGCCGCCCAGCGAATGGCCCGCGACGCCGACGCCGGTGGTGGTGTCGAGGTGCCCGGCGAACGGGTCGCCGGCCGTGGTGTTGAGGGCGAGGGTGTTGGTGATGACCTGGGAGACGTCCATGGACTGGTTGCCGTTGTAGACGTCCTGGACGTTGCCCTGGGTGCCGCTGGAGGTGGTGGGGAAGACGGGTGCGGGGACGACGAATCCGGCCTCGGCCAGGGGCCGGACCAGCGGTGCGTAGCTCTCCGGGTTGCCGCCGAGGCCGTGGCTGAACTCGCAGATGGGGAAGACGCCGTCCGCGATGGGGGCGTTGACGACGGGATTGCCGCCCGGTGTGCCGGTGGCGGGGTAGAAGATCCGGGTGGTCAGCCGACGGCTGCCGCGGCTCCAGGCGTACTCCCTCACCCCGATGGCGAAGCGCTGGGTCGGCGCGTCTGCCGGGGCGAGCGAGGATGCCGTTGCCGCGGTGGTGCCGTACGCATGGACGGCGGCCACGGCTCCGGCTGCGCCCAGTCCCAGGAAGGTACGCCTGTTCATGGCCATGTTGTGCTCCTTGTCGATGGTGTGGGTGGACAGGGGAGTTCCGGGGCGGCGGGTCTGCCAGGAGGCGAGCGGGCCCGCGGGCTGGCGGTGGAAGCCTCCCCCGAGGGAAAATCGTCGGCTCCCACCAACGGAGAGCGGAGCCGCCGCCCGGCCGATCGCGTCTGCTCTCACGAGCGGGCAGCCGTATCGGGCGACCGTCTCCAGCAGGGAGAGCGGGTGGTGGCGAGCCCGGGACGGCAGGGGAGTCGGGTGTGGTCGCCGCCGTCCGGGTTTCAGACCCTGGTGAAGGAGCTGGACGTTTCAGGGCCCGATGGTCATGGTCCGGTCGGTGAAGCCGGTGCACGCCGGACTCCGTGCGCCGGCGGCCCCGACGAGGTGGAGAGCGCCGTGGCGCGCCACGTTGGCCGCGTGCGCGGTCCGGGCGGCGATGACATCGTGTGACGGCGTGTGATGCGACCCATGGGATTCCTCTTCTGTGTTCGCGCTGGCGCTGAGGTGCGGAAGGCGGCGATCAGTGGAGGTGTACGGGCGGGCGACGCGTTCTGGTGGACCACGGTTCGGAGTCCAGCAGTGTCGGGGGCGGCTCTTGACCGACGCTGGAACCGATGTGAGCAATCGTCTCTTGGGACGTCCCACCGACCCGCCTGACGATTGTTCGAGATATCGTTCAACGTTCGTCGACCTGAACGGAGAGTAGGTTGGGGCTGATGGGGTGTCAATCGCGGGATGTGGCGCCTTACGGTCACTTTTGGCGCGGCTCTGAGGTGACGTTCGAAGAGGTCACTCTTGAGTGGAGCGTGAGGAGCTACGAAATACCAACGAAATCCGAAGCGGGAGCCGACGTTGCGGGAGATGGTTACCGGGCTGTCGGCGCTCCCGCAAGGTTCCACTTCCGAAACTCAACGAAATCGACCTGCCCGCTCGCTGTCCGAAACCGCTCCACGCCAGGAAGGGGAGGCTCCGCACCGCTCTGCGGTCGGCTGCGGCGATCGGCTGATCCAGAACGAGGGATTGCGCCTGCCGCCTGCTGCGGCTGCCCACCATACGAAGCCCGGGCCGCCGACACGATCGCCCGGGCCGAACGCGAGGGCCTTGTCCCGTGCGGGCTTACATGTTGAGGTGTCGTGCCCCTTGCCTCCAAGGGGCACGACACCACGACGATCAGATGTCCCGGAAGATCTCGATCTGCGCCCCGATCGAGTTCAACCGCTCCGCCAGGTCCTCGTAGCCGCGGTTGATGACGTACACGTTGCGCAGCACCGACGTGCCCTCCGCCGCCATCATGGCGAGCAGGACGACCACGGCCGGGCGCAGCGCCGGTGGGCACATCATCTCGGCGGCGCGCCAGCGGGTCGGGCCTTCGACCAGGACGCGGTGCGGGTCGAGCAACTGCAGGCGGCCGCCGAGGCGGTTGAGGTCGGTCAGGTAGATGGCGCGGTTGTCGTAGACCCAGTCGTGGATGAGGGTCTGGCCCTGCGCCACCGCCGCGATCGCCGCGAAGAACGGCACGTTGTCGATGTTCAGGCCCGGGAACGGCATCGGGTGGATCTTGTCGATCGGCGCCTCCAGCTTGGAGGGCCGGACGGTGAGGTCCACCAGCCGCGTACGGCCGTTGTCCGCGAAGTACTCCGGCGTGCGGTCGTGGTCGAGGCCCATCTCCTCCAGGACCGCCAGCTCGATCTCCAGGAACTCGATCGGCACCCGGCGGACCGTCAGCTCCGACTCGGTCACCACCGCGGCCGCCACCAGGCTCATCGCCTCGACCGGGTCCTCGGAGGGGGAGTAGTCGACGTCCACGTCGATCTTCGGCACGCCGTGCACGGTCAGCGTCGTCGTGCCGATGCCGTCGACCTTGACACCCAGCGCCTCCAGGAAGAAGCACAGGTCCTGGACCATGTAGTTGGAGGACGCGTTGCGGATGACGGTCGTGCCGTCGTGCCGCGCGGCGGCCAGCAGCGCGTTCTCGGTGACCGTGTCCCCGCGCTCGGTCAGCACGATCGGGCGGTCCGGAGCGACGGCGCGGTCGACCACCGCGTGGTACTGGCCCTCCGTCGCCGCGATGTCCAGGCCGAAACGGCGCAGCGCGATCATGTGCGGCTCCACCGTGCGCGTGCCGAGGTCGCAGCCGCCGGCGTACGGCAGCATGAAGCGGTCCGTGCGGTGCAGCAGCGGGCCGAGGAACATGATGATGGAGCGGGTACGGCGGGCCGCCTCCGCGTCGATCGCCGCGAGGTCCAGCTCGGCCGGCGGCACGATCTCCAGGTCGACGCCGTCGTTGATCCAGCGGGTGCGCACGCCGATGGAGTTCAGCACCTCCAGGAGGCGGTAGACCTCCTCGATACGGGCGACGCGGCGCAGCACCGTGCGCCCGCTGTTGAGCAGCGAGGCGCACAGCAGTGCCACGCACGCGTTCTTGCTCGTCTTGACGTCGATGGAGCCGGACAGGTGCCGGCCGCCCACCACCCGCAGATGCATCGGACCGGCGTAGCCGAGGGAGACGATCTCACTGTCCAGCGCCTCGCCGATGCGGGCGATCATCTCAAGGCTGATGTTCTGGTTGCCCCGCTCGATCCGGTTGACGGCGCTCTGACTGGTGCCCAGAGCCTCCGCGAGCTGGTTCTGTGTCCAGCCGCGGTGCTGCCTGGCGTCACGGATGAGCTTGCCGATGCGTACGAGGTAGTCGTCTGCCATGAGGTTGAGGCTATCTCAGATATGAGATGGCACCTCTTGTGGGGTCCATTCGGGTGACAGTCGGGTGATGTGACGTCAATGTGCCCTGGTCATCCGCTGGTCCGACGGCTGCGGGTGGTGCGCCGCCATCCGAAAGGTCCGGGCAAATCCATCGATGTCGTACGACGTCCGGTGCTGCTGCGTGTGTACCGGGGGCTGTTCTTCCCGCCCCCGGTGGTGATGGACCACGACTTCTTGTTGATGTTCAGCCGCACCCCCGGAAGGATCCGGAAACTCTTACGGAACGTGAGGGGCATCCTCGCCTCCCTGCTCGGGCCTGCCGTGACTGACTGTGTCTCAGTCGGATACCCCGGTCCTCGTCCGTCATGGCAGCCGCCTGTCGAGGGCCGCCGCCTGTAACGGCCGCCGCCGTCATGGCATCCGCCGTCTGTCATGGCCGCCGTCTGTCATGGCATCCCCTGCCCGTCATGGCCGCCGTCTGTCATGGCATCCCCCGCCCGTCATGGCCGCCGTCTGTCATGGCATCCGCCGCCCGTCATGACGCCGCTCGCCGAGGCGCCCCGTCGGCCATGTCAGCCGTGGCGGCCATGTCGGCCATGTCAGCCGTGTCAGCCGTGGCGCCGAGCCCTCTGTGGCGGGAGGGTGGGGGAAGCAAGGGAAGCGAAGGGTGAAGGCGTGCCCGATAGGGCACGGGAAGGGCGCACCGGAACCCGGGCACGGAACCCGGGCACGGAACCCGGGCATGACCATTCCGCGCCCGTGTACTAGAGTTATCTCGACATCGAGATATCTGCCGAGGCGCACCGCGGTCGCCACGCGAGTTAGGCCTACCTAACTTAGCCTGACCTCACCGGAACGGCCAAGCCGGCGTGGCGGCACGATTGACGGTGGTACGCGCACATCAATGAAGGAGACTGTCGTGTCGGCGAACAGCTTCGACGCCCGCAGCACGCTGCAGGTGGGCGACGAGTCGTACGAGATCTTCCGGCTGGACAAGGTCGAGGGCTCCGCGCGCCTTCCCTACAGCCTGAAGGTGCTGCTGGAGAACCTCCTCCGCACCGAGGACGGCGCGAACATCACCGCCGACCACATCCGCGCCCTGGGCGGCTGGGACTCCCAGGCGCAGCCGTCGCAGGAGATCCAGTTCACGCCGGCCCGCGTGATCATGCAGGACTTCACCGGCGTGCCCTGTGTCGTCGACCTCGCCACGATGCGTGAGGCCGTGAAGGAGCTCGGCGGCGACCCGGCCAAGATCAACCCGCTGGCCCCGGCCGAGCTGGTCATCGACCACTCCGTGATCGCCGACAAGTTCGGCACCAACGACGCCTTCAAGCAGAACGTCGAGCTGGAGTACGGCCGCAACAAGGAGCGCTACCAGTTCCTGCGCTGGGGCCAGACCGCGTTCGACGAGTTCAAGGTCGTCCCGCCCGGCACCGGCATCGTCCACCAGGTGAACATCGAGCACCTGGCCCGCGTCGTCATGACCCGCGACGGCAAGGCGTACCCCGACACCCTGGTCGGCACCGACTCGCACACCACGATGGTCAACGGCCTGGGCGTCCTCGGCTGGGGCGTCGGCGGCATCGAGGCCGAGGCCGCCATGCTCGGCCAGCCGGTCTCCATGCTGATCCCGCGCGTCGTCGGCTTCAAGCTCACCGGTGAGCTCAAGCCCGGCACCACCGCCACCGACCTGGTGCTCACGATCACCGAGATGCTGCGCAAGCACGGCGTCGTCGGCAAGTTCGTCGAGTTCTACGGCGAGGGTGTGGCCGCCACCTCCCTGGCCAACCGCGCCACCATCGGCAACATGTCGCCGGAGTTCGGCTCCACCGCCGCGATCTTCCCGATCGACGACGAGACGCTGAACTACCTCCGCCTGACCGGCCGCAGCGACCAGCAGGTCGCCCTGGTCGAGGCGTACGCCAAGGAGCAGGGCCTCTGGCTGGACCCGAAGGCCGAGCCGGACTTCTCCGAGAAGCTCGAGCTGGACCTCTCCACGGTCGTCCCGTCCATCGCCGGCCCGAAGCGCCCGCAGGACCGTATCGTCCTCGCCGACGCCAAGGCCCAGTTCGCCCAGGACGTGCGCAACTACGTCAAGGACGGCGGCGACGTCGACGAGGCGAGCAAGGAGTCCTTCCCGGCCTCCGACGCCCCGGCCATCTCCAACGGCGCCCCCTCCCAGCCGGTCGAGGTGACCGCCCCCGACGGCACCACCTACACCCTGGACCACGGCGCGGTGACGGTCGCGGCCATCACCTCCTGCACCAACACCTCCAACCCGTACGTCATGGTCGCCGCCGCGCTGGTGGCCAAGAAGGCGGTGGAGAAGGGCCTGACCCGCAAGCCGTGGGTCAAGACCACCCTCGCCCCGGGCTCCAAGGTCGTCACCGACTACTTCGAGAAGGCGGGCCTGACCCCGTACCTCGACAAGGTCGGCTTCAACCTGGTCGGTTACGGCTGCACGACCTGCATCGGCAACTCCGGCCCGCTGCCGGAGGAGGTCTCCAAGGCCGTCAACGAGCACGACCTGGCCGTCACCTCGGTGCTGTCCGGCAACCGCAACTTCGAGGGCCGGATCAACCCCGACGTCAAGATGAACTACCTGGCGTCCCCGCCGCTGGTCGTCGCCTACGCGCTCGCCGGTTCCATGAAGGTGGACATCACCCGCGAGGCCCTCGGCTACGACCAGGACAACAACCCGGTCTTCCTGAAGGACATCTGGCCCTCCGAGGCCGAGGTGAACGACGTCGTGGCGAACACCATCGGCGAGGACATGTTCTCCAAGTCCTACTCCGACGTCTTCGCCGGCGACGCCCAGTGGCAGGCGCTGCCCGTCCCGACCGGCGACACCTTCGAGTGGGACGGCGAGTCCACCTACGTCCGCAAGCCCCCGTACTTCGAGGGCATGCAGATGGAGCCGGCCCCGGTCGAGGACATCACCGGCGCCCGCGTGCTGGCCAAGCTGGGCGACTCGGTCACCACCGACCACATCTCCCCGGCCGGCGCCATCAAGGCCGACACCCCGGCCGGCAAGTACCTCACGGAGCACGGCATCGAGCGCCGCGACTTCAACAGCTACGGCTCCCGCCGCGGCAACCACGAGGTCATGATCCGCGGTACGTTCGCCAACATCCGGCTGCGCAACCAGATCGCGCCGGGCACCGAGGGCGGCTACACCCGCGACTTCACGCAGGACGGCGGCCCCGTCTCCTTCATCTACGACGCCTCGCAGAACTACCAGGCCGCCGGCATCCCGCTGGTCGTCCTGGCCGGCAAGGAGTACGGCTCCGGCTCGTCCCGCGACTGGGCGGCCAAGGGCACCGCGCTCCTCGGCGTCAAGGCCGTCATCGCCGAGTCGTACGAGCGCATCCACCGCTCGAACCTCATCGGCATGGGCGTCCTGCCGCTGCAGTTCCCCGAGGGTCACACCGCCGAGTCCCTCGGCCTGACCGGCGAGGAGACCTTCTCCGTCTCCGGCGTGACCGAGCTGAACGACGGCACCACGCCCCGCACGGTCAAGGTCACCACCGACACCGGTGTCGAGTTCGACGCTGTCGTCCGCATCGACACCCCCGGTGAGGCCGACTACTACCGCAACGGCGGCATCCTCCAGTACGTGCTGCGCAGCCTGATCCGCAAGTAGGCGGCAGGCAGGGCGTGACCGAGGGCCGCATCCCCGCGCGGGGATGCGGCCCTCGGAGTTCCCGGGCCGTTCTCCACGGCGGCTTCCCGCTCCGCGCCGGCGCCCGCGGCCGATACGCGCGATAACCGTTTACATCCCCGCCCCCCGGCGCTACGGTCCCTTCCACGGACGAGGTGGGAGCGCTCCCATTGAGCGTGGCGGACCGGAACCCGTCGCCGGGGTGCCACCGCCTCGTCCGCCCCCACAGTCGCGGACGGGAGTGTCATGACCACGCCACCAAGCGACCGCGTCGGCGCGGGGACGGCCCGGCGCAAGGGCGACAGGGTCCTGTTCGTCGTCCTCGTCTGTGTCCTGGCCGCGGTACCGGCGGCCGGCCTGGCCCTGACCTCGGGCGCCGTCACCCACACCCGTCCCGACACGCTGCCGCGCTCCGAACTGCGCGCCCTGCTCTGCCGGGCGGGCCCGCTCACCGCCCCCGGCGCACTCACGAGCCCAGCGCCGCGCGCAGCCATCCCAGTTGCCGCCGGACATGCACCGCGTCCCCGCCCTCATGCCCGTTGAACGGGTAGGCGTGCAGCACCTTCTCCTCCTGGCCGCCCGTCAGTTCCGCGTACCGGTTGAACGCCGCGTACGCCCCGCTCGGCGGGCACACCGTGTCGCGGAGGCCCACGCCGAAGTGGGCGGGCGCCTGGGCACGGCGGGCGAAGGAGATGCCCTCGACGTACGACAGGGTGCGGTACGCCGCCTCCTCCACGCCCCGGTGCACGGCGAGATATGCGCTGATCTCGCCGTACGGGAGGGCGTCCGTGAGGTCCAGCGCGCGGCGGATCCCGCACAGGAAGGGCGCGGTGACCAGGGTCGCCGCGAGGTCCGGGACCAGTCCCGCGACCGCCAGCGCGACGCCTCCGCCCTGGCTGTTGCCCACCGCCGCGACCCGGGAGGCGTCCACGCCGGGCAGGGCGCGGACGGCGTCCACCGCGCGTACCGCGTCGGTGATCAGCCGGCGGTAGTGGTGGTCGTGCGGGTCGAGCAGCCCCCGCGCGGCCGGTCCGGGACCCCCGGGCGCGCCGGCGTGCGGGTCGGGGGTGTCTCCGCCGCACCCGTACTGGCCGCCCTGGCCCCGGTTGTCCATCAGCAGATGCGCGTACCCGGCGTTCACCCAGGTGAGCCGCTCGTGGGGGAGACCCCGTCCGCGTCCGTACCCGGCGAACTCCACCACGGCCGGAAGCGGTTCGCCCGCCCCGGCGGGGCGGCTGAACCACCCCCGCACCGGATCGCCCGCGAACCCGCGGAACGTCACGTCCCAGGTCTCGGTCAGCCGCAGCCCGTTGTCCACCGGGTCGGCGGAGACCAGGACGTCGCCCGCGCCGGCCGCCTCGCCCAGCGTGCGCTTCCAGAACGCGTCGAAGTCCGCGGGTTCGGCGACGTCCGGACGGTAGCGCTCCAGGTCGGCCGGGGGCAGGTCGAACGCGGGCACGCGGCACCTCGCAGGCTCGGGCGGGCGGCACCACCGATCGTTGCGGGCGGACCGCAGGAAATTTCGGTGGACGGTAACAGATCACGGCGGGGTTCCACAGCGGTCCGTTCCGGACTTCCGTGCGGCCGTGACGTAGGCAAAAGGCTCCTGCGCACCACCCATTGACACCGCTTACTACGACTCATAAGTTGCCGCGAAGTTACCGACAGGCGCTCGAAAGTTTCGGTTCCGTCAGGCACGGGAGGCCCGGGCAATGAGCAGCTCCACCACGTCGGCTCCGCCTCCGGGCACCCAGGAGCCGCCGCCCGCGCCCCCGCCCCGCAGGCGCCTCCGGTCGCCCTCGCCCACCGGCTGGCGGCGCGCCCTGCGCAAGGACTGGCAGCTCTACTCGCTGGCCGTGCTGCCGCTGCTGTTCTTCCTGGTGTTCCGCTATCTGCCGATGATCGGCAACGTGATCGCGTTCCGCCGATTCGAGCCGGGCGGGTCGATCCTCGGCGAGTACTGGGTGGGCCTGCGCTACGTCGAGATGTTCCTGTCCGACCCGACGTTCTGGCAGGTCTTCCGCAACACCCTGTGGATCGGCGGGCTGACGCTCGTCTTCTGCTTCCCCGTCCCCATCGTGCTCGCCCTGCTGCTCAACGAGGTCCGCCGCAGGTCGTTGAAACGATTCGTGCAGTCGGTGTCGTACCTGCCGCACTTCCTGTCCATCGTGATCGTCGCCGGCATCACGATGCAGATGCTCGCCACGGACGGCCCGGTCAACCACGTCCTCGGCTGGTTCGGCCACGACCCGGTCCGGTTCATCCAGGAGCCCGACTGGTTTCGCACCATCTACGTCGGCTCCGAGATCTGGCAGACCGCCGGCTGGGGCACGATCCTCTACCTCGCCGCGCTCACCACCATCGACGAGGACCTGTACGAGGCCGCCCGGATCGACGGCGCGAACCGCTGGCGGCAGATCTGGCACGTCACCCTGCCCGGCATCCGCCCCACCATGATCACGCTGCTGATCCTCAACATCGGCACGTTCCTGGCCGTCGGCTTCGAGAAGGTCCTGTTGCTGTACAACCCGCTGACGTATCCCACCGCCGACGTGATCTCCACGTACCTCTACCGCACGGGTGTGGAGTCCAACAGCTTCAGCTACGCCGCCGCCATCGGCCTGTTCGAGGCGGTCATCGGTCTGGTGCTGATCACCTCGGCCAACCAGCTGTCGCGCCGCACGGTGGGGACGAGCCTGTGGTGAGCACGATCCGCCCCTCCCGGGGGTACCGCGTCTTCCAGGGCGTCAACGGAGTGATCCTCACCCTGGTCGTGCTGATCACGCTGTACCCGTTCGTCAACATCGTCGCCCGCTCGTTCAGCGGTGAGAAGGAGATCCGCGCCGGTGACGTGACGCTGTGGCCCAAGGGCTTCGACCTCACCACCTACGAGATCGTCTTCTCCGACTCGATGTTCTGGCGGAACTACGGCAACACCGTCTTCTACACGGTCGTCGCCACCGCCGTCGCCATGGTGCTGACCACCTGCTACGCCTACGTCCTGTCCAAGCACCACCTCAAGGGCCGCGGCGCGCTCGTCGGGATCGCCGTGTTCACCATGTTCTTCACCGGCGGCCTCATCCCCAACTACGTCCTGATCACCAGCCTCGGGCTGAAGAACAGCGTGTGGGCCATCGCCCTGCCGAACGCGATCAGCGTCTTCAACCTGCTGGTGATGAAGGCCTTCTTCGAGAGCCTGCCGTCGGAACTGGAGGAGGCCGCGCAGATCGACGGCCTCAGCACCTACGGCACCCTGCTGCGGATCGTGCTGCCGCTGTCCAAGGCGGTCGTCGCGACCATGGTGCTGTTCTACTCGGTGTCCTTCTGGAACTCCTGGTTCTCGGCGTTCCTCTACATGGACCGCAGCGAGCTGATGCCGGTCACGGTGTATCTGCGCAACCTCCTCGCCGGCGCCACCGGAGGCACCGCCGCCGGCGCGGGCACCGAGAACCTCACGCAGGTCAACGCCAACATCCAGGCGGTGACGATCGTGCTCACCTCGCTGCCGATCCTCTGCGTGTACCCGTTCGTGCAGCGCTACTTCGTCTCCGGCGTGATGCTCGGCGCGGTCAAGGGCTGACGGCCGAAGGCACTCCCCCCAAATCCACCCCCACGACAGGAGTCCCCGTGAAGAACGACGGACAGCTCTCCCGGCGCCAGATACTCGCCGCAGCGGGCTTCATCGGCCTCGCCGCCCTCGCCGGCTGCGGCAGCGGCGGCGAGGACACCAAGGACCTGTCGAAGAAGCGCACGGGCGCCATGAAGAACTACCGCGCGGGAGCGCAGTTCAAAGCCACCGAGCCGCTCACCTTCACCGTGCTGCACAACGACAACCCGGTCTACCCGATGAAGAAGAGCTGGCTGTTCTGGAAGGAGCTGTCCCGGCGCACCGGAGTCACCCTGGACGCCACCCCCGTCCCGCTGAGCGACTACGAGAAGAAGCGCAGCCTCCTCATCGGCGCGGGCGACGCCCCCCTGCTCATCCCCAAGACCTACCCGGGCGCGGAGACCGCCTTCGTCTCCTCCGGCGCGATCCTTCCGGTCAGCGAGTACACCGACCTGATGCCCAACTTCCGGGAGAAGGTGAAGAGATGGAACCTCCAGCCGGAGATCGACTCGCTGCGCCAGTCCGACGGCCGCTACTACCTGCTCCCCGGCCTGCACGAGAAGGTGCGCCAGCAGTACTCGCTGTCCTTCCGCACGGACGTCCTGGACCAGCACGGCCTCACCCTGCCCACCACCTGGGACGAGGTGTACACGACGCTGAAGGCGCTCCGTGAGGAGTACCCGGACCGCTACCCCCTCACCGACCGCTGGAGCACCAACACCCCGTTCCCGGCGGGCGCGTTGTTCCAGTACCTGGGGCAGGCGCACGGCGTCCGCGCCGGCTGGTCGTACCTCAACACCACCTGGGACGCCACGGCGGAGAAGTTCGTCTTCACCGGCGCCACGGACGCGTTCCGTCAGGTCGTCGAGTACCTGCGCACGCTGGTCGCGGAGAAGCTGATGGACCCGGAGAGCTTCACCCAGACCGACGAGGAGGCGGTGAGGAAGCTGCTGGGGGAGAAGTCCTTCGCGATCAGCGCCAACGCGCAGGAGCTGGTGCAGAACTACCGCTACAACCTCCAGCGGCAGGTCAAGGGCGCCACCATCGAGATGGTCCCGGTGCCGCTCGGCCCGGCGGGCGAGGTCGTCATGGGCGGCGGACGCCTGGAGAACGGCATGATGATCTCCAGCAAGGCGCTCGAGCGGGACGACTTCGTCGCCCTGATGCAGTTCGTGGACTGGCTCTGGTACTCCGACGCCGGCCAGGAGTTCTGCAAGTGGGGCGTGGAGAACACCACGTTCACCCGCTCCGGCGACGCGGGATACCGGCTCCAGCCGGGCATCTCCCTCATGGGCTCCGACCCGGGCGCCCCGAAGGACCTGCAGAAGGACTTCGGCTTCTTCAACGGCGTGTTCACCTACGGCGGCAGCTGGGCGCTGGTGTCCTCCTCGTTCAGCCCCGACGAGAAGAAGTTCACCGACGCGATGGCAGCCCGCGAGGAGCTGCCCACCGACCCGCCGCACCCGCTGCGCGCCGAGGAGCAGGAGCAGGCCACCCTCTGGGACACACCGCTGAAGGACCACGTCACCCAGAACGCCCTGCGCTTCGTCCTCGGCAAGCGTCCCCTCTCCGAGTGGGACGACTACGTCAAGGAGCTCAAGGCGAAGAACATGGACCGTCTCATCGAGCTGCACAACCAGGCGTACGAGCGCTTCCAGAAGGAGAACGCGTGATCCACGTGCCCGCGGAGCCGGCCGGCCGGCTGTCCGACGCCTGGCGCGCCTGCGTCGGCACCGGCCGGCTCGGCCTCGCCCTGCGCCGCGACTACCAGGACTCCCTCGCCCTGCTCCAGCGCGACATCGGCTTCCGCCGTCTGCGCGGCCACGGCCTGCTCAGCGACGACATGGGCGTCCACCGGCCCTACGAGTGGCAGGGCTCCCGCCGCACCCACCATTCGTTCACCTACCTCGACCAGGTCTTCGACGCCCTCCTCGGCACCGGCATCCGCCCCTTCCTCGAACTCGGCTTCATGCCGCGGGAGATGGCGTCCGGCACGCAGACGGTGTTCTGGTGGGAGGGCAACGTCACCCCGCCCGCCGACGAGAAGGAGTGGACCCGCCTGGTGCGCGCGGTCCTCACCCACCTGATCGACCGCTACGGCCTCGACGAGGTGCGCACCTGGCCCGTCGAGGTGTGGAACGAGCCGGATCTGCCACCGTTCTGGCAGGACGCGGACGAGGCGGCCTACCACCGGCTGTACGAGGCGACGGCGCACACCGTGAAGGAGGTGGACGCGGAGCTGGCGGTCGGCGGGCCCGCGCTGTCCCCGGCCGCCGACGGATGGCTGGAGCGGTTCGCCGAGTTCGCCGAACGCCGTGACGTGCCCGTGGACTTCGTGTCCCGGCACGCCTACGCCTCCGGGCCCGCGCGGAACGTCCCGTTCGGCACCCACCAGACCCTCGCCCCGGCGAGCACCCTGCTCGACCAGTTCGCCCAGCCGCACACGGCCCTCGCGGGCACCCCTCTGGCCGGACTGCCCGTCCACATCACCGAGTTCAACTCCTCCTACCGGCCGGACAACCCGATCCACGACACCGCGTTCCACGCCGCCTACCTCGCCCCGGTGGTGGCGGCGGGCGGCGACCACGCCGACTCCTTCTCCTACTGGACGTTCAGCGACGTCTTCGAGGAGACCGGCATCCCCACCGCCCTGTTCCACGGCGGCTTCGGCCTGCTCACCCACCGCCAGATCCGCAAGCCGACCTACCACCTGTACGCGTTCATGGCGCGCATGGGTGAGCAGCAACTGGCGCGCGGTGACGACCACCTGGTCACCCGGCACGCGGACGGCCGGATCACCGTCCTCGCCTGGGCCCCCGTCGACCCCACAGGGGAAACCCCCGGTCCTGACGGGCACACCCTGCGCCTGTCCCTCCCCGTGGCCGGCGAGGGAGGCGGCGAGGTGTTCGTGCGCCGCTCCTCCGTCGACGAGGAGCGCGGCAACGCCTACACCGCCTGGCGGCACATGGGTTCCCCCCGCTCCCCGCGCCCCGGGCAGCTCGACATGCTGCACGAGGCCTCCGAGCCTGCCCGCAGCCACTCCCGGCTGCCTGTCGACAACGGCCGGACGGACCTCGCCGTTACCCTGGCCCGCCACGAGATCACCCTCGTCGAGCTGACCCCGGTGGACGACGAGACCCCGCCCTGGTGGGACGAGCGGCGGCTGCTCGGCGGGGAACCGGCATGAGCACCGTACGCGCCGACGCCTTCGGCACCGGCCCGCTGTCCCGGGCCGCCGCCCTGATCCACACGCTCGTCACCGTCGAGGCACTGCTGCTGCTCACCGCGGCACCGGGCCTCGCCGGCCTCTTCCTGCTCGCCCCCGAACCCGCCAACCTGCCCCTCGCCGCCCTCTGCCTGCTGCCGCTCGGCCCGTCCGCCGTCGCGGCCCTCTACGCCCTGCACCACCGCAGCGGCGACCTCACCGAACTCCGCCCGGCCCGCGCCTTCCTGCGCGGCTGGCGGCTGGGCGCCGGCCCCGCGCTGAAACTGTGGGCGCCGCTGCTCGCCTGGCTCACGGTCATCGCGTTCACCCTCACCCACTTCCCGGCCACCGGACTGCCCGGCTGGTGGGCTTCCCTGCTCGCCGTGACCGGTGTGGGCAGCCTGCTGTGGGGCGCCCACGCGCTGGTGCTGACCGCCCTGTTCGCCTTCCGCGCCCGCGACACCGCCCGCCTCGCCGCGTACTTCCTGGCGAAGCGGCCGCGGGCCACCCTGGGCGCCCTGTCGCTGCTGATCCTCACGGCCGCCGGCACCGCGCTGCTCACGGAGGCGCTGCCCGCCCTGCTCTCCGCGCCGCTGCTGCTGTCCCTGCTGCACGCCGGCCGCCCGGTGATCGAGGAGACCCGGGAGCACTTCACGGCCTGAGGCCGCACGGGCGCTCAGTGGATCGTGCGCCCGTGCGCGTCCGGCACCCCGGACTTGCGCAGGAAGTAGCTGTTGATCTGGTCCCGCCACTCCCGGGCGCCGCGCAGCTGCTCCGCGAACCGTTCCGCCACCCGCGCGTGCCGCTCCGGCTCCACGAGATCCGAGAGTCCCGCCCACACCCGACGGGCCTCCTCTGCCTCCTCCACGCCCTCGAAGTGGGTGTCGTAGATGTGCTGGATCACCGTCTTCCCGCTGTGCAGCACATGGCCGTACGGGACGTGGTGGAAGAACAGCAGCAGCTCGTCGGGGCAGGTGCCGGGGGACTCGTAGAGCTTCGCCCACGGCTCGGCGTACTGCCCGGCGAAGCCGGTGCCGGTCGCCACGGAGCGGTCGACGCCGACGCCGTCCCGGTCGGCGAAGTGGTAGGTGCCCCAAGGGCTGTACTCGTAGCCGTCCACGCCCGGCCCGTAGTGGTGGCCCGGCTGCACCATGAAACCCACCCCGAGTGGCGCCGTGTACTTCTCGTACGTCCTCCAGGAGCCGTCCAGGATCGCGTGCAGTCCCCCGGCCAGCCGGTCCGGGGCGTCCGGGTGGGTCAGCGCGATCCACTCGTCGAGCACGGCCCTCGGGTCCGCCGCCGGATCCCACGTCAGCCGCCCGAAGGTGTACAGGTTGGCCTGGGCGAGGGGGTGACCGGTCCAGAACCGGTCGTCGCCGGCGTTGGACACCGCGACCAGACCGTCCGCGAGCCGCCCGACGGGCACCTCGCCGTCCGGACGGAACCGCAGCACCTCGCTCCACATCGGTCCCAGCCAGCACACGTGCTGCTGCTGCCCGGTGTACTCCTGGGTGACCTGGAGCTCCACCGCGAGCCGGGTGTCCGGCATCGCGCCGATCAGCGGCGAGACCGGCTCACGCACCTGGAAGTCCATCGGCCCGTGCTTCACCTGGAGCACCGCGTTGTCGGCGAACTCCCCGTCCAGCGGGGTGAAATGGTCGTACGCGGCCCTCGCGCGGTCGGTCGAGCGGTCCCGCCAGTCCTGGCGGTGGTCGTAGACGAAGGCCCGCCAGTGCACCGTGCCGCCGTGCGGCTCCAGCGCCGCGGCCAGCATGTTCGCGCCGTCGGCGTGCGAGCGGCCGTAGGCGAAGGGGCCCGGCCGGCCCTCGGAGTCGGCCTTCACCACGTACCCGCCGAAGTCCGGGACCGCCTCGTACACGCGGGCGGTCGCCCTCGCCCACCAGTCGCGCACGGCCGGGTCGAGCGGGTCGGCGGTGTCCGGCCCGCCCAGCAGCATCGGCGCGGCGAAGCTGACGGCGAGGTGCGTGCGGATGCCGTACGGCCGCAGCGCGCCGGCGATCGCGGCCACGTCGCCGATCCGGTCGGTCAGCAGCCGCGCCTCCGTGGCGTGCACGTTGACGTTGTTGACGGCGACGGCGTTGATCCCGCACGCGGCCAGCAGCCTGCCGTACGCCCGCACCCGGCCGAGGTCGCCGCGCGCCTCGCCGTCCGACCAGAACAGGGAGCCGCCCGCGTAACCGCGCTCGACCTGCCCCATCACCGGGTGAACGGCCACGTTGTCCCAGTGGTCCAGCATGCGGGTGGCCAGGGCGGGCCGGTGCGTGCGCGGCGCCAGGTCCCCGGAGAAGGCGCCCTCGCCGAGCCGCACGACGTGGAACAGCCCGTACAGCAGCCCGCGCCCGCTCGGCGCGGTCAACGACGTGATCCCGTCCGCGCGTCGGAGTGTGTAGCTCTCGTCGTCCGGGCTGCCGCCGGTCACTTCCAGGAGGAACTCGGCCGCGCCCCCGTCCCGGACCACCTCCCCGCCGAACCGGGCACAGGCGTCGGCGAGTTCACCGCGCACCGTGTCCGCCAGCGGATCCGGGCCGCTCCGGACGAGTGAACGGCGGGCGCCGACCGCGCGGAACGCGGTGCCGGGCAGCCAGGCGGCGTCGAAGTCCCCCGAGTCCGTCATGGTTCCATTCTGGTGCACCGGCCGCTCCGGAGGTACCCGTGGTGATCCGGAAGCCGAGCGGGAACGGCAAGGAAAAGGCGGGCCCGGACCAGGTCCGGACCCGCCAGGTGGGCGCGGGTCAGCTCAGCAGCTCCACCTCCGCCAGCGTCGCCTCACCGGTCAGCACCAGCCGGTGGTGCTCGTACGGCTTCGGCTTCGCCACCGAGAAGACGCGGGTCTGCCGGTCCCAGCGGAAGGACTCGTCCGTCCGCCGGTCCAGGTCCTGCCAGGTCTTCCCGTCCGCGGAGCCCTGGAGCACCCAGCCGGTGGGCGCCTTCGCGGCGTCCGAGGAGGTCAGGGTGTACTGCACCGTCGCGGCGGCCTTCTCCACGGGCAGCTCGACCTCGGTCACCGCGGCGGCGGTCTCCGACGTGTTGTCGAACAGCGGGCCCTCGCCCTTCACCGCGTCCTCGCGCGGAGCGGGCACCTCGTCGTCCTGGGTGATCGACACCGGCGCCGCGTTCTCGCCGGTGCCCCACGACGACGGGCGCGGGCCCATGTCGAACTCGAGCACACCGCCCCTGGCGATCACCGAGTGCGGCAGCGCCGTGGAGTTCCACCGCTTGCCGTTGACCTTCAGGCCCTGCACGTACACGTTCTTCGCGCTGTTCTTCGGCGCCTTGACGACCAGTTCGCGGCCGTTCTCCAGGTGCACGGTGACCTTGGTGAACAGCGGGGAGCCGATGGCGTACTCGCCGCTGCCCATGACCAGCGGGTAGAAGCCGAGCGAGGAGAACAGGTACCAGGCGGACTGCTCGCCGTTGTCCTCGTCGCCGTGGTAGCCCTGCCCGATCTCGCTGCCGGTGTAGAGGCGGGACAGCACCTCGCGCACGTTCTTCTGCGTCTTCCAGGGCTGCCCGGCCGCGTCGTACATGTACAGGGCGTGGTGGGCCACCTGGTTGGAGTGGCCGTACATGCCCATGCGGACGTCGCGCGCCTCGATCATCTCGTGGATGACGCCGCCGTAGGAGCCCTTGAGGTCCGGGGAGGCCGTCTCCGGCGTGGAGAGGTACTCGTCCAGCTTGTCGGCGAGGCCCTTGCGCCCGCCGTACAGGTTGGCGAGGCCCCGGCTGTCCTGGGCGGCGGTGAACGCGTAGCCCCAGCCGTTGGTCTCCGTGTAGTCGTGGCCCCACACGCGCGGGTCGTACTTCGAGGACTCCACCCGCCAGTCGCCCTTGAGGTTCCTGCCCTGGAAGAAGCCGGCCTCGGGGTCGAACAGGTTGACGTAGTCCTGCGCCCGGTCGAGGAAGTACGCCGACTCCTCCTGGTAGCGCTTGTCGCCCGTCTTCTCGTACAGCGCCTCGCCCATCTTGGCGATGCCGTAGTCGTTGAGGTAGCCCTCCAGGGCCCAGGACAGGCCCTCGTGGGTCTCGGTGCTGGTGTAGCCGAGGAACGGCGAGGTCGCCATGCCCTTGCGGCCCACACCGGACGACGGGGGCACCACGGTGGCGTTCTTCACCGCCGCGTCGTACGCGGCCTTCGCGTCGAAGCCGTCGACGCCCTTGACGTAGGCGTCCGCGAAGGCGACGTCCGAGGAGGTCCCGGTCATCAGGTCCGCGTAGCCGGGGGAGGACCAGCGGGAGGTCCAGCCGCCGTCCTTGTAGTGCTGCACGAAGCCGTCGACCAGCTCACCGGCCTTGGACGGGGTGAGGAAGGAGTACGCGGGCCAGGTCGTCCTGTAGGTGTCCCAGAAGCCGTTGTTGACGTACACCTTGCCGTCCACGATCTTCGCGCCCGTGTGGGTCGGGGTGTCCGGCTCCGGCATCCGCGAGAACGGCGAGGCGTACTTGTACTTCCCGTCGACCTTCTCGAAGCCCGAGTTCGGGTACAGGTACAGCCGGTACAGGCTGGAGTAGAGCGTGGTCAGCTGGTCCGGCGTGGCGCCCTCGACCTCGACCTTGCCGAGGACGCGGTCCCACTGGCGCCGCGCGTCCCGCTTGACCTTGTCGAAGGAGGTCTTGCGCCCGATCTCCTGGCGCAGGTTGTCCTTCGCCTGGTCCACGCTGATCAGCGAAGTGGCCAGGCGCAGGGTGACCGTGCGGTCCTTGCCCGCGTCGAAGCGCAGATGGCCGCGCTCGCCCTTCGAGTCGCCCGACACGACCTTCCTGTCGAACTCGCCGTAGACGAACATGCGGGTCGCGCCGGTCGACAGGCCGGACTTGACATCCGAGTAGCCGGTGAAGGAGGCGTCCTCCTTGTTCAGCGTCAGCCCCGCCTCGTCGGTGACGTTGTCGAAGATCACGCTCGCGTCGTCACCGGGGAAGGTGAACCGCATCATCGCCGCGTGGTCCGTCGGCGCCATCTCGGCCTTCACGCCGTTCTCGAACCGCACCCCGTAGTAGTACGGCCGGGCGGTCTCGTTCTCGTGCCGGAAGGCCAGCTCGCGCGCGTCACGGCCGGTCTCCGGGGTGCCCTCCGCGGCCGACGGCATCACCTGGAAGGTCTGCCGGTCGCCCATCCAGGGGCTCGGCTCGTGGCTCGCGCTGAACGCCTGGATCATCGGCAGGTTGTCGTCGTTGTTGCCCGCCGCGTACTCGTACAGCCAGCTCTTGGAGGCGGCGTTGGTGACCGGGGTCCAGAAGTTGAAACCGTGCGGCACCGCCGTCGCCGGGAAGGTGTTGCCGCGCGAGAAGCTGCCGCTGGAGTTGGTGCCGCGGGTGGTCATCGCGTAGTCCGACAGATGCGCCTTCGGACGCTCGGGCCGCACCTGCTTCAACGCCACGTCGTCCAGCCAGCCGCGGAACTTCGCCGGGCCCTTGGGGGAGTCGTACGCCACCAGGATCCGGTCCACGGTCCTGCCCCTGGCCACGGAGCCGATCCGGGAGACCACGTTGTTCCACTGGTTGACGTACAGCACCTTGGACTCGCCCTGCCCGCGCGGGGTGAGCGGGAAGCCGTGCTGGTCGGTGGCGCGCAGGTCGCTCAGATAGGTGCCGTCGGTGAAGGCGAGGTCGACGGCGACGTTCGTGGCGTCGTAGTCGAGGTCGCCGTCCGCCATCGACGGGAAGACGCGGTAGGACAGCTGGGTGTCCCGCTCGACCTTCACGTTGACGTCGAACACCTTGTTGTACGAGTACGCCCGCCCGTCGGCGAGATGGCGGCCCGCGTAGCGCAGCGCCCGTACGCCGGTGAAGCCGGCCCGGGCCTTGGCGGTCGGGGAGCCGGTCGGACCGCGGTCGACCAGCGACAGCATGTCCTCGGGCTCCGGCTCGTCCTCGCCGCCGGCCGCGAACTGCACATCGGCGAGCTGGACTATGTTCCCGCTGCCGTTCTTGGTGATCTCCAGCCGGAAGTGCCGGTACTCGCCGGCCACGGACGCGTCCAGCGCGTACGTCTTCGTCTGGAAGCGCTCCTCGAACGTCTCGCCCGTGCGGCTGTCGAGGGTCGTCCACTCCTCGCCGTCGGCGGAGCCCTTGAGGACCCAGTCGCGCGGGTCGCGCTCCTCGTGGTCGTTGGCGGAGGTGAGCGCGTACCGCTGCACCTCGACCGGCGCGTCGAAGTCGAACTCCACCCAGGCGGTGGGCTCGAAGGCCAGCCACTTGGTGCTGGACAGGCTGTCGACGAGGTGCTCCTTCACCTCCCGGCCGTCGGTGTTCTCCGCGCTCGCGCGGACCTCGGTGACATGGTCGGTGACGTTGCCGGGGATGCCGGCGCTGTACCCGCCGTTCACGCCGGAGGCGCGCTTGCCGCCGCCGCGTGTGGTCTCCACGGTGTTCAGCCAGTCCGGGGCGGGGTCCCCGGACTCGAACGACGAGGAGAACTCCCGGTCGGTCCTCGGCGGCGCCTCGGGGAGCGCCACGGCGACGCCCTGTGAGCCCGCGGCCAAAGCGAAGGCGGTCGTCGCGACGACCGCCGTTCCCCATCTGTGCCGAACCCTCTGTTGCATGCGCGAGCACCCTCCCTGCGCTGGACAACGTTGTCAATTGCAGTGCGCAAGGAACAGTAGTGGGTCAAGTGGACTGCGATGTCAAGGGGTTGATTGTGGCATTCGCAAGCGATGGCGCTGACTTTTCCGTTGCGTAAGGTGCCCGAGGCTCTTATTTCCGCGAGGTCTCAACTCGGAAAAGACGTACGGGGAACCTTGCATTCGATCTTGCTCCGTCGGCGTGAAGTGGACTATACCTGTCGGCACTCCGGGGCAGTCTTCACCGCACCCGACCAGTACCAGCCGCACTTCCTGCACGACCCAGCTTGACCCGAACGCGGTGCCGGGATGGATCCGGTTCACCGCCTGAGTCCTGGAGAAGGCGAGGACTTGAGCATGGGATCCACTTCCGGCGTAGGCCATGGCGAACTGATCAGGCGGAGTGCGACCGCCGCTCCGGCCCCGGCGACTGTGGTGCCGGCATCGCTCAGCTGATCACCGGAGCCGCACCGCGGCTCCGAGACGGCGACAACGCCCCCCGTGCGGCCGGCGCAGGATCGGTCCGGCCACGGCGGGCGCACACGCAGCACACCCGTACAGAGCCAATCGATCAGTGAGGATGCAGAGATGACCATTCGTGCCGGCTCTCTTGACAGGCGGACGCTCCTGCGCGGGGCCATCGCCACCGCGGCGGTGGGATCGTTCGCGGTAGCGTGCAGCTCTCCCTCCAGCAAGGACGGCGACGGCGCCGGCGGCCCGAAGGGCGAGAAGAGCGCCACGAACCCGTTCGGCGTCGCCGCGAACTCCACGGTCGAAGCGGCCATCTTCGACGGCGGCTACGGCACCGACTACGTCGACTACACCAACCAGGTGCTCGGGAGCCAGGTCAAGGGCCTCAAGGTCAAGGTCGACCCGGTCGTCGACATCGCCCCTCAGCTCCAGCCCCGCTTCGTCGGCGGCAACCCGCCGGACCTCATCGACAACTCCGGTGAGGACCAGATCGGCTTCCTGGGGATCCTCGACCAGTTGGAGGAGCTCGACGACCTCTTCGAGGCCAACACCTACGAGGGCAAGAAGATCGCCGACATCGTCTACCCCGGTGTCAAGGCCCCCGGCACGTTCAAGGACAAGTTCGTCGCTCTCAACTACGTGATGACCGTGTACGGCGTCTGGTACTCGAAGACGCTCTTCGAGGAGAACGGCTGGACCCCGCCGAAGACCTGGGACGAGGCGCTCGACCTCGGCCAGCAGGCGAAGAAGAAGGGCAAGTACCTCTTCGTCCACGGCAAGGAGGCGGCGACCTACTACCGCACGCTCCTGATCGACTCGGCGATCAAGGAGGGCGGCGACGAGGTCCGGCTCGGCCTGGAGAACCTGGAGAAGGGCTGCTGGTCGCACCCGGCCGTCCAGGGCGTCATCAAGGTCATGGAGACCATGGTCAGGCAGAAGATGTTCGTCCCCGGCGGCTCCGGCACCCAGTTCCAGAAGGCGCAGGCGATCTGGAGCAACGACCAGAAGGCGCTGCTCTACCCCTCCGGCGGCTGGATCGAGAACGAGATGAAGAAGGCCACGAAGGCCGACTTCCAGATGACCGGCTTCCCGTCGATGACGCTCACCGACAAGCCGGCGCTGCCCTGGGAGTCGCTCCGCGCGGCCGCCGGCGAGCCGTTCATCGTGCCCCGGCAGGGCAAGAACCCGGCCGGCGCCAAGGAGGTGCTGCGGGCGATGCTGTCGGAGAAGTCGGCCGCCAACTTCTCGAAGACGAAGCTGGCCCCGACGATCGTCAAGGGCACCGTGCCCGCCGACGGTTACGGATCGACGGCCCTCGTCTCGCAGACGACGATGCTGGAGGCCGCGGGCACCAACATCTTCAACTACATGTTCGTCGAGACCTACGGGATGAACACCGACCAGTTGGTGCCGTGGAACTCGTTCCTCGCCGGTGACCTCGACGGCAAGGGGCTGACCTCGGCCCTGCAGAGGATCTCCGACAAGGTCCGGGAGGACGACTCCGTCGACAAGGTCAAGGTCAGCTAGCACCGCGATGAAGGACACGATCCCCACTGCCGGAACCGCGAGCCGCCGGCCCGAGCCGGCCGCTCGCGGTGGGCGGCCACGGCGCCGCAAGCTCACGTTCGACCGGGTGACGTTCTTCCTCGCGTTCCTCGGTGTCCCGCTGGCCATCTTCGTGATCTTCGTCCTGATCCCGTTCGGCCAGGCGATCTTCTGGGCGATGACCGACTGGCGCGGCTTCAGCCCGGACTACAACTTCGTCGGCTTCGACAACTTCACGAAGATGTTCCAGGACGACATCTTCCTGAAGGCGTTGCGCAACGTCGCACTCCTCGCGGTCTTCGTGCCGCTGGTGACGCTGACGCTCGCCCTCGGGGTCGCCGTGGCCATCACCCTGGGAGGGCCTGGGAAGGGCCCCGTCCGAGGGATCCGGGGAGCGTCGTTCTACCGGATCGTCTCGTTCTTCCCCTACGTCGTGCCGGCGATCATCGTCGGTCTGATCTGGGCGCAGATGTACGACCCGAACGCCGGGCTGCTCAACGGCGTCCTCACGGGCCTCGGCCTCGACCGGTTCGACACGTTCGCGTGGCTGGGCGAGAAGGCGACGGCGATGCCGGCCGTGATGTTCGTCATCATCTGGGGACTCGTCGGGTTCTACGCGGTGCTCTTCGTCGCCGCGATCAAGGGCGTTCCCGCCGAGCTGTACGAGGCGGCGAGGATCGACGGGGCCGGCCGGCTGCGCACCACGATCTCGATCACCCTGCCGGCGATCCGGGACAGCGTGCAGACGGCGTACATCTACCTGGGCATCGCCGCCCTCGACGCGTTCGTCTACGTGCAGGCGATGGTGCCGAACGGCGGCCCGGACAACTCGACCCTGACGATCAGCCAGCGTCTGTTCAACGTCGCCTTCGCCAAGCAGCAGTTCGGCTACGCCACCGCGATGGGCGTCGTCCTCGCCGTCGTCACCCTGGTGTTCGCGGCGCTGGTGTTCCTCGTCAACCGCCTCACGGGCGGCGGCGAGGGCGAGAGCAAGAGGAAAGCACCTGGGTCCGCAGCTCGGCGTGCCGCAGCCAAGGGAGGTGCCGGGTGAGCGTCATCGCCGCCGACCGGAAGCCGGCCAGTGACCGTGAACCGGCGAGAGACCGGAGGCTGACGCGCGTCGCCGCGGGCAGCGACCGCAGATTCGCGGCGATCTCGCACGCCCTGCTGATCCTGTGGTCGGTGATCGTGATCGTGCCCATGCTGTGGGTGCTGATGTCGTCGTTCAAATCGACCGGCGAGATCCTTTCGTCGCCGTTCTCGCTGCCGGATCACTGGCGGATCGAGAACTACGCGAACGCGTGGACCGACGCGAACATCGGACGGTATTTCCTGAATTCCGTGATCGTCGTGGTCTCGGCACTGATCCTGGTGATGCTGCTCGGCGCGATGTGCGCCTACATTCTCGCCCGGTTCGAGTTCCCCGGCCGCCGGCTGATCTACTACGTCATGCTCGCCGGCCTCACTTTCCCGGTCTTCCTGGCGATCGTTCCGCTTTTCTTCCAGTTGCAGAATTTCGGGCTGCTGAACACGCGTCCAGGGCTGATCCTCACCTATGTCGCGTTCGCGCTGCCGTTCACGATGTTCTTCCTCTACGCGTTCTTCCGGTCGCTGCCGCACGACGTGTACGAGGCCGCGCTGATCGACGGTGCCGGGGACTGGCGGGCGTTCTTCCAGGTGATGCTGCCGATGGCCCGTCCGGGCATGGCGGCGGTGGCGATCTTCAACTTCCTGGGCCTGTGGAACCAGTTCCTGCTGCCGGTGGCGCTCAACACCGACCAGGACATGTGGGTCCTCACCCAGGGCATGGCCGCCTACGCGTCCTCGCAGGTCTACGACATCGACTACGGCGCCCTGTTCGCGGCGATCGTGATCACGGTGGTGCCCGTACTGATCGTGTACTGCGTCTTCCAGCGGCGGATCGCCGGTTCGGTGTCACAGGGAACCTTCCGCTGACGCCCACCGCCGCTCCACCCGTCGTACACAGGGGTCCGGCCCCGGAGAGACACCTCTCCGGGGCCGGACCCCTGTGACGCACCGCACGTAGTCGGCCGGACACGGCCTGGAACCGATTTCTGTCAAGGTCTTGACGGCACTGGGCGATTCAGCGGAGCTTGGACTTCATAACTTGTACAAGGCCTCGTCACCCAAGGTGACGCGGGCCAGGGATGAGGGTGAGAGTCAATGGAGACTCCGGGGTCGCAGTCGTCGCTGCACCGAGCCAACCTGGAGCGGGTCGTCCGAGCAGTACGTCTTGCGGGTTCCCTGACCCAGGCGGAGATCGCGAGGACGACCGGCCTGTCCGCGGCCACGGTCTCCAACATCGTCCGGGAACTGAAGGAGAGCGGTACGGTCGAGGTCACCCCCACCTCGTCGGGCGGACGCCGGGCCCGCAGCGTATCGCTGAGCGGGGACGCCGGCATCGTCATCGGGGTCGACTTCGGGCACACCCACCTGCGGGTCGCCGTCGGCAACCTCGCCCACCAGGTGCTGGCGGAGGAGTCCGAGCCGCTCGACGTGGACGCCTCCTCCTCCCAGGGTTTCGACCGGGCGGAACAGCTGGTCAACCGGCTGATCGAGGCCACCGGCGTGGACCGGTCCAAGGTCGCGGGCGTCGGTCTCGGCGTGCCGGGACCGATCGACGTGGAGTCCGGCACCCTCGGGTCCACCGCGATCCTGCCCGGTTGGTCCGGGACCCGTCCCGCCGAGGAGCTGCGGGGGCGGCTCGGCGTGCCGGTGCACGTGGACAACGACGCCAACCTGGGCGCCCTCGGCGAGATGGTCTGGGGGAGCGGCCGGGGCGTGCGCGACCTGGCGTACATCAAGGTCGCCAGCGGTGTCGGCGCCGGCCTGGTGATCAGTGGGAAGATCTACCGCGGCCCGGGCGGCACGGCGGGCGAGATCGGACATATCACCCTGGACGAGTCCGGTCCGGTCTGCCGCTGCGGCAACCGCGGCTGCCTGGAGACCTTCACGGCCGCGCGCTACGTGCTGCCGCTGCTCCAGCCCAGCCACGGCACGGACTTGACCATGGAGGGCGTCGTGAGGATGGCCAGGGACGGTGACCCGGGATGCCGTCGGGTGATCGCCGACGTGGGCCGCCACATCGGCAGCGGTGTGGCCAATCTGTGCAACCTCCTGAACCCGAGCCGGGTCGTGCTCGGCGGTGACCTCGCGGAGGCCGGGGAGCTGGTCCTGGGCCCCATAAGGGAGTCCGTGGGACGCTACGCCATCCCCAGCGCCGCGCGCCAACTCTCCGTCCTTCCAGGGGCACTTGGGGGCCGCGCCGAGGTGCTCGGCGCCCTCGCGCTGGCACTGAGCGAGATGGGCGATTCGACCCTTCTGGACGGAACCGCGACGGGGTCCCTCGCCGCGTCCACACCTGCCTTCACTTAGAGAACGGATGGCACCGTTGCCATCTCGTTAAGGATTTACTTCTTGACGTCGCACGTGCGGCCGAGTTGACTTCCAGCCACCTCGGCCGCAACGACGCGGCCTCGTCAGGGAGGTTTGTAGAAGTGAACACGCGTATGCGTCGTGCCGCCTTCGCCATCGCCGCGGGTGCGATGGCCGTCTCGCTCGCCGCCTGTGGCAGCGCCGCCGAGTCCGGCGACAAGAGCGACTCGGGCGACTCCGCCGCCAAGGGCGACAACATCAAGGTCGGTCTGCTCCTGCCGGAGAACCAGACCGCGCGGTACGAGAAGCTCGACAAGCCCTTGATCGAGAAGAAGGTCAAGGAGCTCACGAACAACAAGGGCGAGGTCGTCTACGCCAACGCCAAGCAGGACGCCAGCCTGCAGAACCAGCAGGTCGACACGATGGTGACCAACAAGGTCGACGTCCTCATCGTGGACGCGGTGGACTCCAAGGCCATCGCCGGCTCCGTGAAGAAGGCCAAGGACGCGGGCATCCCCGTCGTGGCCTACGACCGCCTCGCCGAGGGCCCGATCGACGCCTACACGTCGTTCGACAACGTGACCGTCGGCAAGACGCAGGGCGAGGCCCTGCTCCAGGCGCTGGGCGACAAGGCCAAGAGCGGCCAGATCGTCATGATGAACGGCTCCTCCACCGACCCGAACGCCGCCATGTTCAAGCAGGGCGCGCACGAGGTCCTCGACGGCAAGGTCAAGATCGGCCGCGAGTACGACACCAAGGAGTGGAAGCCCGAGAACGCCAACGCCAACATGGAGGGCGCCATCTCCGCCCTCGGCAAGGACAAGATCGTCGGCGTCTACTCCGCCAACGACGGCATGGCGGGCGGCATCATCACCGCCCTCAAGGCCGCCGGCCTGAAGAACATCCCGGTCACCGGCCAGGACGCCGAGCTCGCGGGCGTGCAGCGCATCGTGACCGGTGAGCAGTACATGAGCGTCTACAAGCCGTACCCGCAGGAGGCGAACGTCGCCGCGGAGATGGCCGTCGCGCTGGCCCAGGGCAAGTCGCTGGACTCCATCGCCAAGGACAAGGTCGACAGCCCCACCGACAAGGGCATCCCGTCGGTGATCGTCCCGGTCGTCTCGCTGACCAAGGACAACATCAACGACACCGTGATCAAGGACGGCATCTACACCGTCCAGGAGATCTGCACGGACAGGTACAAGGCCGCCTGCGACAAGATCGGCCTCAAGTAGGCGCAGTCCCGCATCCCGTGACCGAGGGGAGTCCGCAGACCCGGACTCCCCCGACGGGACGACTGCCCAGCGCTTCCGCCGGCGCCCCGCACACACCAGCCCCGCAAGCTACGCGGGGCGCCGGACGGAACACCCCCCCAAATTCCTTGCACAACCTCCCGCCGGGTCAGGCGGCGAAGGAGATGGTTCACGTGTCCGCTACGCCCGTGCTGGCGTTGCGCGGGGTCTCCAAGCGGTTCGGTGCCGTCCAGGCGCTCACCGACGTCGAGCTTGAGGTCCACGCCGGTGAAGTGGTCGCCCTGGTGGGCGACAACGGCGCCGGAAAGTCCACGCTGGTCAAGACGATCGCCGGCGTGCATCCCATCGATGAGGGCGTCATCGAGTGGGACGGCAAGGCCGTCCAGATCAACAGGCCGCACGACGCCCAGAACCTGGGCATCGCGACGGTGTACCAGGACCTCGCGCTCTGCGACAACATCGACGTCGTCGGCAACCTCTACCTGGGCCGGGAGCTGCGCAGGCGCGGCGTCCTGGACGAGGTGGAGATGGAGCGCCGCTCCCGCGAGCTCCTCGACACCCTGTCGATCCGCATCCCCAGCGTCCGCATCCCGATCGCCTCGCTGTCCGGTGGTCAGCGCCAGGTGGTCGCCATCGCCCGGTCCATGCTCGGCGAGCCCAAGCTGGTCATCCTGGACGAGCCCACCGCCGCCCTCGGCGTCGAGCAGACCGCGCAGGTCCTCGACCTGGTCGAGCGGCTGCGCGAGCGCGGCCACGCGGTCATCCTCATCAGCCACAACATGGCGGACGTGAAGGCCGTGGCGGACAAGGTCGCCGTCCTGCGCCTCGGGCGCAACAACGGCATCTTCGAGGTCAAGTCGACCTCGCAGGAAGAAATCATCTCCGCCATCACGGGCGCCACGGACAACGCCGTGACCCGTCGTGCGGCGCGCACCAATGGGGAGATCAAGAAGTGAGCACCGAGAAGACCTCCACCTCCACCGCCGAGGAACCCCCCGTGACGAACCCCGGCGCGGCCGCCAAGGCGGTCACCGCGGTCGACCCCCGGCTGCTGGTGCGCGAGCAGGGCCTGGCCGGCTACTGGAACGAGTTCAAGCGGAAGATGAAGGCGGGTGACCTCGGCTCCATTCCCGTGGTGATCGGCCTGCTGGTCATCTGGGCCATCTTCACCAGCCTGAACGGCAACTTCCTCACCGCCGGCAACTTCTCCGACATGTCCGTCGCCATGGTCGGCACCGGCATGATCGCCGTCGGCATCGTCTTCGTCCTGCTGCTCGGCGAGATCGACCTGTCGGTCGGTTCCGTCAGCGGTGTCGCGGGCGCCATGTTCGCCGTGCTGAACATCACGCACGGCATGAACGAGATACTCGCGCTCGTGCTGGCGATCCTCACCGGCACGGTCGCCGGCGCGATCCACGGCTTCTTCTTCGCCAAGATCGGCGTCCCCGCCTTCGCCGTCACCCTGGCCGGCCTGCTGTTCTGGCAGGGCTTCATGCTCCAGGTCCTCGGCAGCAACGGCACCATCAACCTGGACTCCGAAGGCCTGGTCGTCAAGCTGACCAGCTACTACTTCAGCGACGTGGCCGCCGCGTACGGTCTGGCGCTGTTCGCGACCGCGGCGTACTTCCTGTCGGCGTTCTTCGACAACCGCCGCCGTGAGGCCGCCGGGGTGCCCTCCCGCCCGCTGAACGAGATCATCGTCCGGACGGTGGTGCTCGCGGTCCTGGCCTTCGCCGTGGCGATCGTGTTCAACCAGTACAAGGGCCTGCCGCTGGCCGTGGTGATCTTCCTGGCCTTCCTGGTCCTCACCGACTTCGTGCTGCGCCGCACCTCCTACGGCCGCAAGGTGTTCGCGCTCGGCGGCAGCGTCGAGGCGTCCCGCCGTGCGGGCATCAACGTGGAGATGGTCCGGATCTCGGTCTTCGCGATCGCCGGCACCTTCGCCGCGATGGGCGGTCTGTTCGTCGCGTCGAAGATCGCCTCCGCCAACCAGGGCGCCGGTACCGGTGAGTTCCTGATGAACGTCATCGCCGCCGCGGTGATCGGTGGCACGTCGCTCTTCGGCGGTCGTGGCCGCACGTGGAACGCGCTGCTCGGTGTGATGGTCATCGTGTCCATCCAGTACGGGCTGGCGCTGGAGGGCATCGCCTCTCCGGTGCAGTACATGATCACCGGTGGTGTGCTGCTGGCGACGGTCGTCATCGACGCCGTCACCCGCAAGACGCAGAAGAGCGCCGGGCGGGCTTAGCCCTGGTCGCCTGGCCGCGGGCCGGTTCGTGGCTGGTCGCGCCCACGCGGCGGAGCCGCATGTCGACACCGTCCCGCGCCCCTTTCGGGTGTGACCGTGCCCGGTGCCTTCACAGGTGCCGGGCACAGTCGTGTCGTAGGGGCGTCTCATGGGGGTACTGCCCGAACGGGTGATGTACGACGCACCGCCCTGGGAACGATCGGTTGAGCGGAAGATTAGACTCGACCCGCCCGGCAACAGCTCGATCAGCTCTACTGCAAGGAGGCACGGGTGCCGCTGCTGACCCGCATCAGGGGACCGCGCGATCTGGACCGGCTCACCCTGGAGGAGCTCGACCAGCTGGCCGGGGAGATCCGGACCTTCCTCGTCGACGCGGTCTCGAAGACCGGCGGCCACCTCGGCCCCAACCTCGGTGTGGTGGAGCTCACCATCGCCCTGCACCGGGTGTTCGAGTCCCCGAAGGACAAGGTCCTCTGGGACACCGGCCACCAGTCCTACGTGCACAAGCTGCTGACCGGCCGGCAGGACTTCTCCAAGCTGAAGATGAAGGGCGGCCTGTCCGGCTACCCCTCGCAGGAGGAGTCCGAGCACGACGTCATCGAGAACAGCCACGCCTCCACGGTGCTCGGCTGGGCCGACGGCATCGCCAAGGCCAACCAGCTCATGAAGCGGGACGACAGCCACGTCGTCGCGGTCATCGGCGACGGCGCCCTCACCGGCGGCATGGCCTGGGAGGCGCTCAACAACATCGCCGACGCCAAGGACCGTCCGCTGGTCATCGTCGTCAACGACAACGAGCGCTCCTACTCGCCCACCATCGGCGGCCTGGCGAACCACCTGGCGACCCTGCGCACCACCGACGGCTACGAGCGCTTCCTGACCCGCACCAAGGACCTCCTGGAGCGCACCCCGGTCGTCGGCCAGGCCCTCTACGACACCCTGCACGGCGCCAAAAAGGGCCTGAAGGACTTCATCGCCCCGCAGGGCATGTTCGAGGACCTCGGCCTGAAGTACGTCGGCCCGATCGACGGACACGACATCGAGGCCCTGGAGTCCGCGCTGGCCCGCGCCAAGCGGTTTAACGGCCCGGTCATCGTCCACTGCATCACCGAGAAGGGCCGTGGCTACCAGCCCGCCCTCCAGGACGAGGCGGACCGCTTCCACGCCGTCGGCAAGATCCACCCCGACACGGGCCTGCCGATCGCCACCTCCGGCGCCGACTGGACGTCCGTGTTCGGCGAGGAGATGGTCAAGCTCGGCGAGGAGCGCGAGGACGTCGTCGCCATCACGGCCGCCATGCTCCAGCCGGTCGGCCTGGACAAGTTCGCCAAGCGCTTCCCCGACCGCGTCTACGACGTCGGCATCGCCGAGCAGCACGGCGCCGTCTCCGCCGCCGGCCTCGCCCACGCGGGCGTGCACCCCGTCTTCGCCGTGTACGCCACCTTCCTGAACCGCGCCTTCGACCAGGTGCTCATGGACGTGGCCCTGCACAAGTGCGGCGTGACCTTCGTGCTCGACCGCGCCGGCGTCACCGGCACCGACGGCGCCTCCCACAACGGCATGTGGGACATGTCGATCCTCCAGGTCGTGCCCGGCCTGCGGCTCGCCGCCCCGCGCGACGCCGACCAGGTCCGCGCCCAGCTCCGCGAGGCCGTCTCCGTCGAGGACGCCCCCACCGTGGTGCGTTTCTCCAAGGGCGCCGTCGGCCCCGCCGTGCCCGCCGTGGGCCGCGTCGGCGGCATGGACGTCCTGCGCGAGCCCGGCACCGACACCCCCGACGTGCTGCTGGTCTCCGTGGGCGCGCTCGCCCCGATGTGCCTGGAGATCGCCTCGCTGCTGGACCGCCAGGGCATCTCCACCACCGTCGTCGATCCGCGCTGGGTCAAGCCCGTCGACGAGGCCATGGCCCCGCTCGCCGCGAAGCACCGCGTCGTCGTCACCGTCGAGGACAACTCGCGCGTCGGCGGCGTCGGCTCCGCGATCGCCCAGGCGCTGCGGGACGCCGGGGTGGACATGCCGCTGCGCGACTTCGGCATCCCGCCGCGCTTCCTCGACCACGCCTCGCGCGCCGAGGTGATGGCGGAGATCGGGCTGACCGCCCCGGACGTCGCCCGTCAGGTCACCGGCCTTGTGGCCCAGCTGGACGGCCTCCCCCACTCTCGGCTCCGCTCGAGCGGGGGGACCCCCGCCGAGCGTTCCTCCGCGGACGCCGTCGACTCGGTGGAGCCCGCCAGGGACTGACCCGCCGTCCGCGCGCGACCCGCCGTCACCGGTCCGGCCGCGCGCACGTGGTCCGAACGGGCCGCGCGTGCCACTGTGAAGTGTGGCGCGCGCGGCCCGTTCGCGTGAAGGCGCCCGCGCCGGGGCAGACGAACCACGCCCCCTCTCGATCATGTCGAGGACGACAAGCGTGGGAGGTACCCGTGACAAGCCCCCTCTTCCGGACGAAGAAGGTAGAGCAGTCCATCCGCGACACCGAGGAGCCCGAGCACGCCCTCAAGAAATCCCTGTCCGCGCTGGATCTGACCGTCTTCGGCGTCGGTGTCATCATCGGCACCGGCATCTTCGTCCTCACCGGCACGGTCGCCAAGGACAACGCCGGCCCGGCCACCGCCCTGGCCTTCGTGGTGGCCGGTGTCGTCTGCGCGCTCGCCGCGCTCTGCTACGCCGAGTTCGCCTCCACCGTCCCCGTGGCAGGCTCCGCGTACACGTTCTCGTACGCCTCCCTGGGCGAGCTGCCGGCCTGGATCATCGGCTGGGACCTGGTCCTGGAGTTCGCGCTCGGCACGGCGGTGGTGGCGGTCGGCTGGTCGGGTTACATCCAGTCGCTCATGGAGAACGCCGGGTGGGAGATGCCCGCCGCGCTCGGCAGCCGTGAGGGCTCCGACGTCTTCGGCTTCGACATCCTCGCCGCCGTCCTGGTGCTGGTCCTCACCGGCATCCTCGTCCTCGGCATGAAGCTGTCCGCCCGGGTCACCTCGGTCGTCGTCGCCATCAAGGTGACCGTCGTCCTGGTCGTGATCATCGCCGGAGCCTTCTTCATCACCGCCGACAACTACGACCCGTTCATCCCGGACGCCCAGCCCGTGCCTGCCGGTGAGAGCCTCGACTCCCCGCTCATCCAGCTCATGTTCGGCTGGGCCCCGGCCAACTTCGGCGTGATGGGCATCTTCACGGCCGCCTCGGTGGTGTTCTTCGCGTTCATCGGCTTCGACATCGTCGCCACGGCCGCCGAGGAGACCCGCAACCCGCAGCGCGACATGCCGCGCGGCATCCTCGGGTCGCTGTTCATCTGCACCCTGCTGTACGTCCTGGTGTCCATCGTCGTCACCGGCATGCAGAACTACCGGGACCTGTCCGTGGACGCTCCGCTCGCGGACGCGTTCAAGGCCACCGGGCATCCCTGGTTCGCCGGCTTCATCAGCTTCGGCGCCGCCGTCGGCCTGACGACCGTCTGCATGATCCTGCTGCTCGGCCAGACCCGGGTCTTCTTCGCGATGAGCCGCGACGGGCTGCTGCCCCGGTTCTTCTCCCGGGTCCACCCCCGGTTCAAGACCCCGCACCGGCCGACCATCCTGCTCGGCGTGCTCATCGCCGTGCTGGCCGGCTTCACCCCGCTGAACGAACTGGCCGCGCTGGTGAACATCGGCACGCTGTTCGCGTTCGTCATCGTCGCGATCAGCGTGATCATCCTCCGCCGCACCCGCCCCGACCTGCACCGCGCGTTCCGCACCCCGTGGGTGCCGGTGCTGCCGATCGTGTCGGTGGGCGCCTCGCTGTGGCTGATGCTCAACCTGCCGGCCGAGACGTGGGTCCGGTTCGGCGTCTGGATGGCGATCGGCGTCGTCGTGTACTTCCTGTACAGCCGCAGCCACAGCCGCCTGGCGCGCGGCGAGGGGACGGAATCCCCGGCTCCGCCGAAGCCCTGACGCGGCGCGCGCTCCACGGGCCTCCGGCCCCGCCTCCCGGACGTGCCGGGAGGCGGGGCCGGAGTGTGAGCGGGAACAGTCTCCGCCGGGCACGCCGGTGCGACCGGGGCTCCGCGTCCGTGTGACGCGGGGCACGAGGTGAGCGCGGCTCGATGCCCGGAGGGGAGCGTCCGGCCCGTGACCGGTGGTCAGTCCGGGCGCGGCGCGGGCCGCACCGTACGCGGCCCCGCGACCTCCGCCCCCAGCTCCGTCACCCTGCGCCGCAGTTCGCGGTCGGCCGTGACCACCAGGACCGGCCGCCGGCCCGCCTCCGCCACGAGGTCCACCATCCGGTCGTCCCCGCTGCCGGGAGCCGGGTCGACCCGCACCCCGGGCACGGACTCCACGCCCCGGGCGGCGCCCTCCACCACGAGGACGATCTCCACCGGGCCCGGGAGGCCGGGCAGCCCGTCGGCGGCCAGCCGGTCCCGCAGCCGCTCGGCGGCGCCCCGGCGGTCCCGCCACCACCCGTCGGGCACCGACCCCACGACGTTCGCGGCGTCGACGATCACGAGCAGGGAACCGGCCTCTTCCATACGGTCAGGGTCCCACGCAAGCCCGGGCAATCCCCCCGCGGGGGAGGCCGTACGGCGGGATCCCCGCGCCCACGGCACGGACCGCAGTGCGTAAGGTGAACAGGTGAACGGCGACTGGCTTCTCCGCGGCCGCGACGGCCGCCTCACCGTCTATCTGAAATCGGACGACGCCGTCCTGTGCCGCGCGGAAACAGCTCCCGGCGGCCCCTGGGAGCCCTTCCGCCGGGCCGGCGGCGACCTGGGGCTCCGGCAGGGACCCGCGGCCGTGGGACAGGGCGCGGACGGGTACGCGCATCTGGCCGCGTGGCGGCAGGCAGGGTCGGGGGAGTCCCGGCTGGTGCACTGCACGCACTTCCGCCCGCTGCTCGCCCCGCTCGACTGGTCCCCGGTCGGACACCCCAACGGCAAGGGCGACCGAACGGGCACGCCCGCCGTGGCCGTGGACGACCGAAGGCGCGCGTACGTCTTCGTGCGCAACGCGGGCGGCGGGGTCAGCCTGCTGGTGCAGAAGGAGCGGGGCGGCTGGTACCCCTGGCGGGACCTGAAGGGCTCCGGCGTCCAGGACCAACTGGTCGCCGTGAGCCGGGAGTCGGGCCTGGTCGAGGTCTACGCGTCCACGCCGGACCGGATCCTGCACTGGTGTCAGGAGGAGCCCGGCAGGACGCCCACCTCGGGCGAGACGGCGGACGTCGCCGCCCGCCCCGGCACCCTGCGCGGGCTGCGCACGTCCGCCGAGCGGACCACCCTCTTCTTCACCGACCAGGAAGGGGAGTTGTGCGCCTGGCGTCCCGGCGGCAAGCCGGTGCCGCTGCTCCGGGCGGCGGGCCCCGGCCCGGTCGCGGCGGTGCGCTGCGAGATAGACGGGCACGACTGCACGGTGCTGGCGCAGCGCTCGGCGAGCGGCCGGGTGGCGTTCGCGGCGTACCCCACGGAGCAGGAGCAGGCGGGCGCCTGGTGGACCGAGTCCGGCCCGCCCCTCCCGTCCACGGCGGAGGTCGCCCTGGCGGTCGACGCCCAGGGCACCCTGGTCGCGGCCACCCTCGACCCCGCGACGGCCACCCTCCGCGTCACCCGGCGCAAGGAGGAGGCGGGGCTGGCGCTGGAGGGGTGGCGGGAGGTCTGAGCGCCTGGAGGGGCCGGCCCCGCAGCCCCCGCATCCCCGGACGGACCAGTTCCCCACGGAGGCCATGCGCCGAAGGGGCGCAGGCGGAGCCGACGGACGCACCAAGTACTACCGGTGAACCGTGCACATATGATGTGCAAAATGCCGAGGTTCCGTGTCGGTGGCGCGGCGGGCTGCAGGAAGGTTTCACCAGGCGATGGGGAAGAGGCCGACACGTCTCACGGGTACTCCCGGCAAGGGCGGGCGCAACACTGGTGAGCACTCCGGGCCCGCCGTCGGAGCGGCCAACGGGCAGTGGCTCACCCGGGGCAAGGACGGCAAGCTGACGCTGTACGCGCTCGCTCAGGACGGCGTGGTGCGCTGGTCGGAGACCAGCGTCGGAGGCCCGGACTGGACGGGCCCGCAGGTCGTCCCGGCCCCCGGCCTCACACATCTCACGGTGCTCCAGGGAGCCAACACCTACGTGCACTTCCTCGGCCGCAGGGAACGCGTCGGCGCCGACGGCGCACGGAGCGCCGATCTCGTGCACGCCGTCCAGTACCAGACGGGCCTCGCCTTCTCCGACTGGCGTTCGCTCGGCAACCCGTACGCGGACGCCTCCGCCGCGCCTGCCGCACCGGCGGGGGCCGTCGCACGGGACGGCAGCGTGCACGTCGTCGTCCACGGCGACCGGGGCGGACTGCGACTCCGGCGCGAGGCGCCGAACGGCAAATGGCGGAACTGGGAGGTGCTACCCGGAGGTGCCGTCCACCACCCGCCCGCGGCGATCGCGCTGACCGACGGGCGCGTCGAGATGTGCGCCGCCGCGGAGACGGGCGTGCTGGTCTGGCGACAGGCCGAACCCGGCGGTGACTTCGCCGGTCCCCGCGCCTTCTCGCTGCAGCCGGAGCCCGGCACGGTGGCGGCTCTTGAGACGGGCCCCGGCCGCGCCACGTTCTTCTGGACGGACGCTGAGAGCGACGGCGCCACGGCTTGGCGGGTCGGCGGCTGGCCGGCTGCCCTGGGCGGCACCCCGGCCGACCGTCCGTACGCGGCGCTCCGCACCACCATCGACGGCTACGACTGCGTCGTCCTCGCCTACCGCAGCCGTGGCGGTGCCGCCGTGCTCGGCACGGGTGGCGCCGAGCAGGAGGGCGACGGGTTCTGGTGGTACGAGCTGGCCGAGACAGGCCAGGGCGCCCCGGCCCTGACGCTGGACGGTCGGGGCCGTGTGGTGATGGCCCTGATCGGCGCCGACGGGCGGCCGCGGGTCGCCCGGCAGGGCGACGGCGAAGGCCTCGCGCTCACACGCTGGACCACGCTCGAGAGCTGAACGGCCTCGCCGCCGGGACGCCGTGGAGGGTCACCCGCCCGTGGCAGGCGACTTCTTCGCGGACTCGGGGATGTCCGAGTCGGTGCGGACGGCCTCCCACAGCTGTTCGGCCTGGGGCTGGGCGGCCACGACACGGTTCGGGTCGACCTTGTCGTACGCCACCGGGAGCATGATCGTTTCCATGGTGGAGGGGTCGACCCCGTTCATGCTGCGCGCGAACTCGGCCAGGCTGGTCAGCGAGGCCAGTTCGGCGTCGGTGGTCAGCGCCGACGTCAGAGTGTCGGCGATCTTGTAGGTCTTGGTGGGGCTGCCGAACAGGTCCTGCCGCTTCACCTCGGACAGCAGGGCCAGCATGAACTGCTGCTGTAGGCCTATGCGGCCCAGGTCACTGCCGTCGCCGATGCCATGCCGGGTACGCACGAACGCCAGGGACTGGGTGCCGTCCAGCTTGTGAGTGCCGGCGCTCAGGTCCAGGCCGCTAGATTCATCCTTGATGGGCTCGTCGACGGTCACGGTCACGCCGCCGATCGCGTCGACCAGTCCCTTGAAACCGGCGAAGTCGATCTCCATGTAGTGGTCCATTCGGACACCGGACATCTTCTCCACCGTCTTGACCACGCAGGCCGGACCGGCCGTGGAGTAGACGGAGTTGAACATGACGCGGTCGGCGGCGGGCAGGGTCGAGCCGTCCGACTTCGTGCATTCCGGGCGCGTGACGAGCGTGTCGCGCGGGATGCTCACGGCGACGGCCTCGCTCCGACCCTCAGGGATGTGTACGACCAGCGCGGTGTCCGACCGGGCGCCCGGCACGTTGCCGACGCCCAGTTCGCCGTTCTTGCCGGCGCGTGAGTCCGAGCCGAGGACCAGGAGGTTCTGCCCGGACGTGGGCAGTCTCTCCGGGCGGTCGTCCCCCAGCGCCTCGTCCAGGTCGAGGCCCGTGATGTTGCCGTTCAGGCCGCTGTAGACCCAGTAGCCCGTGCCGCCCGCGGCGAGGAGGAGTACCACCAGCGACAGCAGGACGATGCGGCCCCAGCGGCGGCGGGGCCGTTCGGACCTGCGGCGTCCGCCGCCGTCCTCCGGCTGGGCATGCCGAGACTCCGTGGTGGTGCTGTGTGCCATGTGTGCGGTTCCTCTCCTCGCGGGCTCCGCCCAGCGGAGTGGCAGGGCCCGGGTGGGGGGAGGACCGGCCCACTGATGCGATCACGTCAGAGGGAGAACTATAAACAGCGGTTCCTGCCGCGTGGCCAGTGGGGTTGTCCCGCATCAGGACGTTGAGTGCACGGTGAACCGGTCTTGACCTTGTTTAAGGTTGGCCTAAGATGTGCGCATCCTGTGACTACACGGTCAAGCGTTTTCACAAGGTCGACAGGTGTCGGATCGGCGTGGCGGCAGTGTGTGCGTCGGCCGCGTGACGGGGTGGGCGTCCAGTGCGGGCTGCTGATGTCCGATGGGCGAATTGTCTTGGTAGGAGTACGAGTTGGTGGTTCGGCCGCGCCTGAGTGTCGTCGTGCCCTTTCAGGACGTCGAGGCCTATCTGGCCGAATGCCTGGAGTCGATCGCACGCCAGTCGTTCCGCGACTTCGAGGTCGTCCTCGTGGACGACGGGTCCACGGACGGTTCGGTGCGGATAGCCGGCGACTTCTGCGCGGCCGACCCGCGCTTCCGGCTAGTGCGCCAGCACGCCCACGGCCCGGGCCACGCCCGTAACGTGGGGCTGCGCAACACCCACCCCGCGTCGGAGTTCCTGGCCTTCGTGGATGGTGACGATGTCATCCCCGAGTACGCCTACGAACTTCTCGTGCGCACCCTCGAGGAATCCGAGGCGGATTTCGTCTCGGGCAACGTGCAGATGATGAACTCCACCAAGAAGTGGCAGTCGCCCCTGCACAAGAGCCCGATGCAGAAGAACCGCCGCGGCACGCACATCACGAAGTTCGATGCGCTGATCTACGACCGCACTGTCTGGAACAAGCTGTTCCGCCGCTCTTTCTGGGACGCCCGCGCCATCAGGTTCCCCGAAGGCGTGATGTATGAGGACTCGTGGGTGAACATGTACGCCCACTTCAGCGCCACGAAGGTCGACGTCATATCGGACGTCGTCTACTTCTGGCGTCGCCGCGAGGGCGGTGCGGCGCCGTCCATCACCCAGCGCCACTCGGAGCTGTCGAACCTGCGCGACCGGGTCGCGGCGGTGAAGTCCGTCAGCCGCCTCCTCGGCGAGCAGGACGCCGAGGTGTACGCGCAGAGCAAGCGGAAGTACGACCTCGCCTGCCTGAAGTCGGACCTCATGCTGCACCTGAAGGTGCTGCCGGACGCCGACGAGGAGTACCGCGACTCGTTCGTGCAGTGGGCCAACGAGTTCCTGGACGAGACCGATCTCACCATCATCGACGAACTGCCCGCGGACGCCCGCGTCAAGTGGCTGCTGGTGCGCGAGCGGTGTCTGGCCGAGCTCCTCGAGGTCATCGAGTTCGAGCGCCGCGGCGGTCCCATGCCGGTGCAGCGGCGGTTCCGGCGCTATCTGAACTACCCCTACCTCGGTGACAGGGCGGTGGGTCTGGACAAGAAGGCCTATCGGCTGGACAAAGAGTTGTCCCTCCATGGCGGTCTGTCGGACGCCCGGTGGGACGGTCAGGCCGACACGCTCGTGCTGTCAGGAACGGCCTACGTCCGCTTCATCAACGTGCACAAGAAGCACATGTCGGTCAAGGCGATCGCCCTGCGGAACAAGAAGCAGGGCCGCATGCTGGTCACCCCGGCGAAGACGGTCTATGCGCCGCGTGCCACCGAGGACAGCAAGCAGAATCGTTACTGCTACGACTGGGCCGGATTCGAGTCGCGGATCGACACCACGCGTCTCAAGCGCAAGGGCCAGTGGGTCGAGGGCACCTGGGACGTGGCCGCCGGCGTGCTCAGCCGCGGACTCTTCCGCTACCGGGGCATCGACCGTGGGGGCGCGGGCTCCGCCGCCAACCCGCCCTACCGGTACGTGGACAAGAACACGCGGGTCCTTCCGGTCTTCGTCCAGGGCAAGCTCAAGCTCCGCGTCGAGGTCGTGCGCTGCCGCATCACCCAGCACCGCCTCGTGGGCGACCAGCTGGAGCTGCGCGGCGTCTACCTCGGCCCCAAGGTGCCGGAATGGGGCAAGTTCCGCGTCACCAGCCTGAACGGAGCCGGCCGGCACGACGCCCGGGTGTCCTTCACGCCCGGCGGCGACGGGTGGTGCACCTTCTCCACCAGGGTCCCGCTCAGCAGCCTCGTGCCGAAGTCCCGTGCGCACGCCGCGACGGACGCGGACGTCCCGCAGTCCTGGGGTATGGGCAGCAACGGGTGGAAGACGACCTTCCATGTCGAGGGCCGCAAGATGACCATGTACCCGGTCATGGCGGAGGAGGCGACCGACGGGCACTACCGCATGCCCGCGTCGCTCCAGACCGGGGAGGGCGACCGCGAGGTCGTCGTCCACCGCAACGGGTCCGGGTATCTCGTGCTCTTCGAGCGCGCCACCCTGCCCGTCGCGACGCTGTGCGAATGGCACGAGGACGGATCGCTGGAAATCCGGGGCCGCTACACGGCGGCCGACCGGCTGGCCGAGGACCAGTACCGGGCCGCACACATAGTGGTCCGTTCGCGTGCGCACGGTGCGGAGCGCGCCGTGCCGCTGACCTGGAACGGCTACGAGTTCCGCTCCGTGCTGACGCCCGCCGCCATGCAGACCCTGGCCGGGGACATCCCGTTGGCGTCCGGGCGGTGGGACTTCTTCCTGCGCCGCCAGGATCTGTCCGCCGTGGCGCGCGAGGACCGCCTCGAGGACCTCATGGTGAAGATCGACCAGGACCTCGTCAGGTCCTTCCCGCTGGAGTACGAGCGCAGCGAACGCCGCTATGAGATGCAAGCCGAGGCCTGGGACAGGCTGTCGTTGCTCGTCCACTCGGCGATGCCCGACCACGCCCGCGGTCCGTACCGGCAGAAGCTGCTGCGCACCAAGGCCTACCCCGACGCCCGCCGACAGCCGGTGCGCGACGCCGTGCTGTTCGACGCCTTCAAGGGCACCCAGTACTCCGACAGTCCCCGTGCCCTGCACGAGGAACTCGTGCGCCGCCGCGTCGGCCTCGAACACCTGTGGGTGGTGCGCGACGACCAAGTGCAGGTGCCGCCCACGGCGACGCCCGTCCGCATGTGGTCGCCGGAGTGGTACGAGGCCCTGGCCACCAGCCGGTACGTCGTCGCCAACAACCACCTCCCGGACTGGTTCAAGAAGCGGGACGGCCAGGTCGTCGTGCAGACGTGGCACGGTACGCCCCTCAAGAAGATCGGCCACGACATCGAGTCGATCCACTTCGCCGACCAGCGCTACCTGGAGCGCGTGGAGAAGGAGGTGCAGAACTGGGACATGCTCGTGTCGCCCAACAGCTTCTCCACCCCGATCCTCAAGCGGGCCTTCGGCTTCCCCGGCGAGATGGTGGAGAGCGGCTACCCGCGCAACGACATTCTGCGCCGGCCCGGCATGGAGGCGAAGGAGCAGCAGATCCGCCGGAGGATCGGTCTGCCGAAGGGCAAGCGGGTCGTGCTGTACGCACCGACCTGGCGCGACGACCAGTTCTACGCGCCCGGCAAGTACAAGCTCGACTTCCGGATCGACCTGGAGGCCGCGCGTGAGCAGCTCGGGCCCGACCACGTCCTGATGGTGCGCCGCCACCCCAACGTGGTGGACCCGGTCCCGGGCGCGGGTGACGGCTTCGTCTTCGACGTCTCCGACTACCCCGACATGGCCGATCTGTCGCTCATCACCGACGTGATGATCACGGACTACTCCTCCCTGATGTTCGACTACGTCAACACGGGGCGGCCCATCCTGTTCTTCACCTACGACCTGGACCACTACCGCGACACACTGCGCGGCTTCTACTTCGACTTCGAGAGCAGCGCCCCCGGACCGCTCCTCTACACGTCCGAGGAACTGGTTGCGGCCATCCGCGACATCGACCGTATCCAGGACTTCTACGCCGAGCGGTACGAGTGGTTCCAGCGCGAGTTCTGCGACCTGGACGACGGGTACGCCGCCGCGCGGCTCGCGGACCGGATGCTCGTCGCGGGCGGAGACCTACGGTCCGAGGCGGCGCGGGCGCCCGCGGTCGGCACCGTCGACGTGCGGCAGGCGGGGCGTCCGATGACTCCCGTGCAGCGGGGCAAGCCGCAGTGGTTCACCGGGCGGCATCCGTCGACGGGTCTGATGGGGGCGGTACCCTCCCAGTCCTCTCCGGGGCAGCACACCCCGCCCGCCGACGACCGGAATCACCAAGGCGTGATCGTGTGACCCCGACGGCTCCGCTCGGTGCCGTATTCGGCGGGCCGGGCGGCAGTCACCGCCGCGCCGCCTCAGCCGACGCGGCTGTCGACCTGGATCACCAGGGCCCGGTGGTCGGAGACGCCTGTGTCGATGACCCGGCACCCGGTGCGGGGCAGCCCGGTGAAGAGGTAGTCCAGCTTGTGCCGCGAGTCGTGGGTCGCCCGGGCCGATCCCTCGTCGCACTCCCGATGTGTGCCGTACGGCCGTTCCGGCCAGACCCAGGAGTCCGGGTTGTGTTCCCCGGGCGGGTCCACGTTGAGGTCGCCGCCGTACACGGTCCGCCGCTCGGGCACCGCGTCCGCCAGAGCCGCCAGCTGATCACTGCGGAAGTCCCGCTCCGCAGGCGGGTGTTCGCCCCCGTGCGGGGTGAGATGGGCGGTGCACACCGTGACGTTGTACGCCGCGACGAACGCACAGAGGATGCCGCGCTGCACCCCGGTATCCGGCTGCGGCGAGGACACCGCGCGCACGTCCGTCAGCGGGTACGCCGACAGCAGGGCGTAGCCGGCGTCCCCTCGGCCGGACGCACCGCAGCGGACCGTGGATCGGTGCCCTTCGGAATCTCGCCGCGTGTAGGGCTGGAACGCCGAGTGCCACGACGGCCCGAGGACGTCGCGCACCGCCTCCACATCGGCCGCGCAGGTCTCCTGCAGCAACATCACCCGGGCGCCGGACTCGGTGGCGAGCCGTTCCATCTGCTCCCGCTTGGCGTCGCTGTCGCCCGTTCCCGCGCAGTTCCACCGGGGCACCCCGCACATGTTCCAGGTGGCCACGGTGAGAGGACCGGCCTCGGTGAGAGAGGGGGCCGTCCCGGTCCGCCCGTCTCCCGACATGGCGAGCCCCGCCAGGGCGACCGCCGGCAAGAGGGCGGCGAGCAGTCGCCGTCCCGGCGCGCGGAACACGGGAGCGGGGCGTCGGAGCATCCCGCCATCATGACCGATCCACCCATGACCAGCCAAAACACGCAGCATCCCTGAAAGTGGAGTCCGTACCATGTCCAAGGCACCTTCGACCGGGCGGCCCCTGCTCAACGGGATCGAGGCCTCGGGGACGTTCCCCGTCGAGTACCGATTTGCCCATGCCAAGAACGGCAACCGGCACCTCGTCGTCGTTTTCGCCAACTTCTCCGCGCCCGACGACTACGGATGGTCCAACGGCGTGTTCGACAACGTACGCGCCAACATTCTCTGGATCCGTGACCGGTTCGACGGGACGAACAGCTACTACCTGTGCAAGGAGATGGACTACTCCCTGGAGCAGTCCGTCGCCACCCTGATCTTCAACGTCATCGAGGCGCTGTCGCTGACTCCCGCCGATGTCACCATGTGGGGCGGCTCGAAGGGGGGGAGCGCAGCCCTGTACTTCGGGCTGCGCTACGGCTTCCGGAACATCGTCTCGATCGTGCCCCAGTTCCTGATCGGGACGTACGTGAGCACCGTGCACCCGAAGGTCGCCGCGTACATGCTGGGCGAGGGCGTACCGCAGGAGAACGTCCGCGCACTGGACGCCCTCCTGCCGGATCTGGTGCGGGCCGAGGTCAACCGGGACGCCAACATCTACCTGCTCTCGTCGCCGCAGGACGAGCAGTACCCGGTGCAGGTGGAGCCGTTCCTCGGACTGTTCCGGAACTACGGCAACTTCAACTTCCTGTTCAGCGAGTCGCCGTTCATCACGGACCACACCCAGGTCACCCGGCGCAACGTCCCCGCCCTCATGGGCATCGTCAACCTGCTGGCCGACGGCACACCTCCCCGTCTGGGTTTCGTGCGCAACGGCTACGAGGAGCCCGACCGGGACAGGTCCGCCATCGACGCGTACCTCGCCTCGACGTCCCAGCTGAAGGGCCAGGAGACCTTCCCGTCGCCCATGGTCCGCACCCCCGCCTTCAACGAGGAGGTCCCCGTCTCGGCGGTGCGTCTTGCCGGTGTCGCTCCGGGCGCCGTGCGGGTGAGCCTCTGGGAGAACGGCAAGTTCCTGGCCTCGCCGCCCGTCACCCCCGACGGAAGCTGGTCTTGGGAGGCGGACAACCCCTGGAAGAAGGGCAAGCACCTGGTCCGGCTGTTCTCCGTGGACGCGCAGGGCTTCCACTCCGAGCGGACCGAGGTCTCCTTCGTCGTCGTCGACGCGCCCGTGATGCCGCGGGGCGGCGGGGCGCCTGCGGGCGACGGCGCGGCGCCGACGGTGACGGTGCCGGGGGTGCATGAACAGGTCATGGACGCCCGCGTGGTGTTCAGGGGGTCCGCTCCGGGCGCGGCGCAGGTCGGTTTCCGTGAGAACGGTGTGCTCCTTGGCGGCGCGATGGTGGCGCCCGACGGGATGTGGTCCTGGGACTCCGGCTGGGCGTGGGGCGAGGGCGCCCACTTCGTCGAGGTGTTCACCGTGACCGCGAGCGGCGCGGAGTCGCCGGCCACCCCGGTTCCCTTCACGGTCCTCGGCTTCTCGGCGGGAGCTTCCTCCCCCCTCTCCTACGACGGCGCACGCTGACACTGACGACGAAGGGGCCCCCGCCCAAGGCGGAGGCCCCTTCACGCGTCACGTCCGCGTGTCACACCCGCGTCACGCCGGAACCGAAGCGACCCCCGGCTCCAGGAACCGCTTCCCGTTCACCCGCTCGGAGACGCCCTCGCGGTCCAGGTACGGCGTGATGCCGCCCAGGTGGAAGGGCCAGCCGGCGCCGGTGATCAGGCACAGGTCGATGTCCTGGGCCTCGGCGACGACGCCCTCGTCGAGCATCAGGCCGATCTCCTGGGCCACCGCGTCCAGCACCCGTTCGCGGACCTGCTCCTCGGTGAGGACGGTGTCGCCCTGCTTCAGCAACGCGGCGACCTCCGGGTCCAGCTCGGGCTTGCCCGAGTCGTACACGTAGAAGCCGCGCTTGCCGGCCTCGACGACCGCCTTCAGGTTCGGGGAGACCGTGAAGCGGTCCGGGAACGCCCGGTTGAGCGTCTCCGAGACGTGCAGGCCGATCGCGGGGCCGACCAGCTCGAGGAGGACCAGCGGGGACATCGGCAGGCCGAGCGGCTCCACCGCCTTCTCCGCGACCTCGACGGGCGTGCCCTCGTCGATGACGTTCTGGATCTCGCCCATGAAGCGGGTCAGGATGCGGTTGACGACGAACGCCGGGGCGTCCTTCACCAGCACCGCGGTCTTCTTCAGCTTCTTGGCGACACCGAACGCCGTGGCCAGCGACGCGTCGTCCGTCTTCTCGCCGCGCACGATCTCCAGCAGCGGGAGGACGGCGACCGGGTTGAAGAAGTGGAAGCCGACGACCCGCTCGGGGTGCCGCAGCTTCGACGCCATCTCCGAGACCGACAGCGAGGAGGTGTTGGTGGCGAGGATCGCGTGCGCCGGGGCGACCGCCTCGACCTCCGCGAACACCTGCTGCTTGACGCCCATCTCCTCGAACACGGCCTCGATGACGAAGTCCGCGTCCGCGAAGCCCTCGGCCTTGTCCAGCACACCGGTGACCAGGGCCTTCAGGCGGTTGGCCTTGTCCTGGTTGATCCGGCCCTTGCCGAGCAGCTTGTCGATCTCGGCGTGGACGTAGCCGACGCCCTTGTCGATGCGTTCCTGGTCGATGTCGGTCAGGACGACCGGCACCTCGAGGCGGCGCAGGAACAGCAGCGCGAGCTGGGAGGCCATCAGACCGGCGCCGACGACGCCGACCTTGGTGACCGGACGGGCCAGGTTCTTGTCCGGGGCGCCCGCGGGACGCTTGCCGCGCTTCTGCACCAGGTTGAACGCGTAGATGCCGGCGCGCAGTTCACCGCCCATGATCAGGTCGGCGAGCGCCCGGTCCTCGGCGTCGTAGCCCTTCTGCAGGTCGCCGTCCTTGGCGGCGGCGATGATGTCCAGGGCGCGGTAGGCGGCCGGGGCCGCGCCGTGCACCTTGGAGTCGGCGATGAAGCGGCCCTTGGCGACGGCCTGGTCCCAGGCCTCGCCGCGGTCGATCGCCGGACGCTCGACCGTGATCTCGCCCTTGAGGACGGACGCGGTCCAGATCAGCGACTGCTCCAGGAAGTCCGCGCCCTCGAACAGCGCGTCCGCGATGCCGAGTTCGTAGACCTGCTTGCCCTTGAGCTGACGGTTCTGGTTGAGGCTGTTCTCGATGATCACCGAGACGGCCTTCTCCGCGCCGATCAGGTTCGGCAGCAGGGTGCAGCCGCCCCAGCCGGGCACCAGGCCGAGGAAGACCTCGGGCAGCGAGAACGCGGGCAGCGCCGCGGACACCGTGCGGTAGGTGCAGTGCAGACCGACCTCGACGCCACCGCCCATGGAGGCGCCGTTGTAGTACGCGAAGGTCGGCACGGCCAGCTTCGACAGCCGCTTGAAGACGTCGTGGCCGCCCTTGCCGATGGCCAGCGCGTCCTCGTGGCGCTTCAGCAGCTCGACGCCCTTGAGGTCGGCGCCGACCGCGAAGATGAACGGCTTGCCGGTGACGCCGACGCCGACGATCTCGCCGTCCGCGGCCTCCTTCTCGACCTGGTCGATCGCGGCGTCGATGTTCGCCAGCGACTGCGGGCCGAGGGTGGTCGGCTTGGTGTGGTCGTGGCCGTTGTCCAGGGTGATCAGGGCGAAGCGCCCAGCACCCAGCGGCAGGTCGAAGTGGCGCACGTGCGCCTGCGTGACGACCTCGCCCGGGAACAGCTCGGCCGCACCCTTCAAAAGCTCAGCGGTGGTGCTCACTTGTCCCCCTCGAAGTGCGGGTTCTCCCAGATGACGGTCGCGCCCATGCCGAAGCCGACGCACATGGTGGTCAGGCCGTAGCGGACGTGCGGCTGCTCCTCGAACTGGCGGGCCAGCTGCGTCATCAGGCGGACGCCGGAGGAGGCCAGCGGGTGGCCGAACGCGATGGCGCCGCCGTACTGGTTGACCCGGGCGTCGTCGTCGGCGATGCCGTAGTGCTCCAGGAACGCGAGGACCTGGACGGCGAAGGCCTCGTTGATCTCGAACAGGCCGATGTCGTCGATGGACAGGCCCGCCTGCGCGAGCGCCTTCTCCGTGGCCGGGATCGGGCCGTAGCCCATGACCTCGGGCTCCACCCCGGCGAAGGAGTAGGAGACCAGGCGCATCTTCACCGGCAGCCCGTTCTCGCGGGCGAAGTCCTCGGAGGCGATGACCGAGGCGGTGGCGCCGTCGTTCAGACCGGCCGCGTTGCCCGCGGTGACCCGGCCGTGCACGCGGAACGGCGTCTTCAGACCCGCCAGGTTCTCCAGCGTGGTGCCCGGGCGCATCGGCTCGTCGGCCGTGACCAGGCCCCAGCCGGTCTCGCCGCCCTCGGGCGAGGTGCGGCGCACGGAGACCGGCACCAGGTCGGCCTGGATCTTGCCGTTGGCGTACGCCTTGGCGGCCTTCTCCTGGGAGCGCACCGCGTACTCGTCGGCGCGCTGCTTGGTGATGCTCGGGTAGCGGTCGTGCAGGTTCTCCGCGGTCATGCCCATGAACAGGGCGGACTCGTCGACCAGCTTCTCGGAGACGAACCGCGGGTTCGGGTCCACGCCCTCGCCCATCGGGTGGCGGCCCATGTGCTCGACACCGCCCGCGATGGCGACGTCGTACGCGCCGAAGGCGACGGAGCCGGCCACCGTGGTGACGGCGGTCAGGGCGCCGGCGCACATGCGGTCGATGGAGTAGCCCGGCACCGACTGCGGCAGACCCGCGAGGATGCCCGCCGTACGGCCGATGGTCAGGCCCTGGTCGCCGATCTGCGTGGTCGCGGCGACGGCGACCTCGTCGATCTTCTTCGGGTCGAGACCCGGGTTGCGGCGCAGCAGCTCCCGGATCGCCTTGACGACGAGGTCATCGGCACGGGTCTCGTGGTAGATGCCCTTCGGGCCCGCCTTGCCGAACGGGGTACGGACGCCGTCGACGAAGACGACGTCCCTGACGGTACGAGGCACGATGGCTCTCCTCCAGGTACGGGATGCTGAGCGCTTGCTTACGGCCCATGCTACTTGCGGGTAACGTCACTGCACACCCCCGTCGGCCGGAGCGGCGAACATCACACGACCGGCCCCCGCGGGCGGGGGCCGGTCGTGTGAGGTCCACGGCGGTGCTACGACCGCCAGAGCCGCCGTCGCAGGCCCCGGCGCAGCCGCGCCCGGGTGCTGACCCGCTCGTTCCGGCCGGAGATCCGGCGGGCCACCGAGGCGGCCCGGTTCTCCCGCACCTCCAGCTCACCGGCCTGGTGCGCGAACAGCCCGCCGCCGGTGCTCATCGCGATCTGAGCCGTGTACGTCCCGGGCGGCACGTCGGAGAGGTCCACGCCCTCCTTGTCCACCGAGGTGAAGTACCCGAAGGAGTACGAGCCGAAGTCGCCCGGCGCCATGAGCGGGCGCACCTTGTCCTCCCGCTTCACCGCCTTGAGCGCGACGGTGTGCGTGCCGGCCTCGCCGCGCAGCGTGAGGTAGTACGTCGAGTGGGTCGCGCGGTCCGCGTTGCGGCCGGGGAGGAAGAAGACGCCGTACACCCGGAGCTTCGGGCCCTCCATCGCGAACCGCTTCAGCGCGAACACGGACCCGCCGGGGCCGGCCGCCGTGAGATCGCGCTTGATCACCCGGACGCTCTTCGCGTCACCTCTGAGGACCACCTCGCGCCCCCCGGAGGCGGCGCGCCGGTCGATCGCCCGGTAGGCGACCAGCGGCACCCTGCGGTCGATGTCCTCGCTCTCGCTGGTCACCCGGGCGAACACGTCGTACACGCCGTCGGGCAGGGTGTCGAACAGCTCCCGCGCCTCGCAGGTGAAGCCGCCGTCCTTGTAGGACGCGAAGTGGGTGTCGAAGTACTTCAGGTACAGCTGGTCCACCGGCACGGTCTTCGCGTCGGCCACCCACGCCTGCTCGTCGCGGACCAGCACCAGCTGCTTGGTCTCCCGCGCGCCGGCCTCCTCGCCCTGCTCGGCGGAGACACCGGGCAGGAAGGCGTGCCCGGACAGGGTTGCCTGCTCGGGGGTGAGCTGCGCGGCGGTCAGCACGCCCGCCGCCGCGTCCCGCGCCCGCAGATCCGCCAGGTGCTCGGTGGCGGCGTCCTCGTCCACCTCGTTGGAGCCGATCTGCACCTCGCCGAACCGCGGCACCGTGCCCTCGGTCAGCGCGTAGATGACACTGAGGATCACCGAGAGGCCCTGCCGTGTCACCTCCGCGTGCTTGACCAGGGCGGGCGATTCCACCATGAAGAAGTTGAAGTTGGAGTACTTCCGCAGGGCCGGGAGGAAATGGACGACGTGTTCCTCGTACTGGTAGTCCTTCGTCGAGGAGAACAGGTAGATGTTCCGGTCCAGATCGGTGGTCTCGGCCAGCAGCTCCGGGAGCACCGAGTCGAGCCGGTCCACGTTCTCCTGCGGCTGCCCCTCGCCGAGGACCCACTCGCCGAGCACGCCGTGCCCCTGCGAGTAGCTGCCGATGAAGTACTGCGGCGTGGAGGCGACGATGTGCCGGTAGCCGTACTTCAGCGCGTAGAAAATGGCGGCGCTGCCGCCTTTCGAGGAACCGGCGAGAACCACCGTCTCCCGCGCCAGGCCCAGCTTTTCCCGGTAGTGGGTAATCAGTTCCTCGACGGCGTCCGAAACGGAGAAGTCCATGGCCCGCGCCACGTAGTACGACGGGCCTCCGTCGAACCGGTCGCGGATTCTCAGCACGTTGCACTGGACGCCTGAAAGGGCGGCGCCGAATCCGTACTTGGAGCCGACGGAGGAAAACACCACGAGCAGGTTGCCGTGGTCACCCGCAGCGGGTGTGAACTCGTACTCGATCTCCCAGTTGCCGTATTTCTCCACACGTATCGCAGGCGTGCGGATCGTCGCTGTCCTGTAGTTTTCGGACGTGTGGGGGAGTGTGTCCGAATGCTGCGGGTTGGCCGGGCGGACCTGGGTGGGTTCCATGAAATGGTGCCCCTTGTTCCTGTCAGAGATTTTCCGTTCGGAGTTCGGGCCGCTCCGCAGGAAACTCCTCCGACGTGGGGTGCGGGCGTTTTCGCAGGAAGAGCAGCCGGGACGAGGCTAACCCATGTCCCCGCCGCGGAGCGAGAGGCGGACCTGTGCCCCGTTCCACGTATTCCCGATCACCGTCGACGCACGCGGACAGTGCGCCGGAATTCAGGTCAAGCGCCCCTGTCAACAGCTCACTTCCCCGGGGCGTCGGCCTCCGGGTGCGACCCCGGACCGTCGCCGGCGGGCATTCCGGACAAGGTACGCGCCACCTCCCGTCGGCGTGCTCACGCGCGCCAGTAACCGCGCCGGAGCAGCACCGCCAGGGCACGATCTCGATCCGGCCGAGCAGCATCAGCGCACCGAGGATCACCTTGGACGCCCTGCCGAGCGGTGCCTACGAGCTCGTGGCACGGGGGCGAAGCACCCGCCCGGCATGCGCGCCGGGGGTGGGACGGGGGCGCGAGCGGCGTCGTGGGCCGGCTCGTCGTTCCGGGACGCGGCGGTGTCAGCCCGTCAGGGCCGCCACCAGGACCGGGGTCACCTGTTCCACCTGCCAGGCCCGGGCGCCGTGGGACGTCAGGGCCGCGGCGACCGTCCCGGAGGTCGCCGGGGCCGGCGGCTCCCAGCAGATCCGGCGCACGGTGTCCGGCGTGATCAGGTTCTCCGCGGGCATGTTCAGCCGCTCCGCGAGCGCGGTCACGCCCGCCCGCGCGGCCGACAGCCGGGCCGCGGCCGCCGGGTCCTTGTCGGCCCAGGCGCGCGGCGGCGGGGGACCGGTCACCGGCTGGCCCGGCTGGGGCAGCCGGTCCTCGCTCAGCGCCTTCGCCCGGTCGACGGCCGCCTGCCACTGCTCGAGCTGGCGGCGGCCCACCCGCTGGCCGAAGCCGTTCAGCGCGGCCAGGGCGTGCGGGCCGGACGGCATGGCGAGGGCGGCCTCGACGATCGCCGCGTCGGACAGCACCTTGCCGGGGGAGACGTCACGGCGCCGGGCGATCCGGTCCCGTGTCTGCCACAGCTCCCGTACGACGGCCATCTGCCGGCGGCGGCGGACCTTGTGCATGCCCGACGTACGGCGCCAGGGGTCCTTGCGGGGCTCCGGCGGCGGTGCCGAGGCGATCGCGTCGAACTCCTGCCGCGCCCAGTCCAGCTTGCCCTGCCGGTCCAGCTCCTTCTCCAGCGCGTCCCGCAGGTCGACCAGCAGCTCGACGTCGAGGGCGGCGTACCGCAGCCACGGCTCGGGCAGCGGGCGCGTGGACCAGTCGACGGCCGAGTGGCCCTTCTCCAGCAGGTAGCCGAGCACGCTCTCCACCATCGCGCCGAGGCCGACCCGGGGGAACCCGGCCAGCCGGCCCGCCAGCTCGGTGTCGAAGAGCCGCGTCGGCGCCATGCCTATCTCGCGCAGGCAGGGCAGGTCCTGGGTGGCGGCGTGCAGCACCCACTCCACACCGGACAGCGCCCCGTTCAGAGCGGACAGATCGGGGCAGGCGACCGGGTCGATCAGCGCCGTGCCCGCGCCCTCGCGCCGGAGCTGGACGAGGTAGGCGCGCTGTCCGTAGCGGTAGCCCGAGGCGCGCTCGGCGTCCACGGCGACGGGTCCGCGGCCAGCGGCGAAGGCGGCGACCACCTCGGCGAGCGCGGCCTCGTCGGCCACCACGGGCGGGATGCCCTCGCGGGGCTCCAGCAGGGGGATCGGCGCCTGTTCAGCAGAGGATCCGCCGTCGTCCGGAGGGGCGCCTCCGGTGGTGCGCAGTGAACTGTCTGCTGCGGTGTCGTGGGCGTCGGTCACCTGTCAAGAGTATCCGTACGGGCCGCTACCCGGCCCGCCCCTCCACCCGGTGACCGCGCCGACCAGCGAGAACAGGCCGCCGCCGGTTCCCGCGCGTCTCCTCGCGCGGGCGGGGGCGCGAGAGCGCCCGCCGACGCGGGGGCATCGGCGGGCGCGGGCAGCAGGAGGTCGGGACGGGTCGGAGGACGGCTCGGGGAGGTGCGGGGACGGTTCGGCGGGAGGAGGGGTCAGTGGATGATGCCGGTGCGCAGGGCCACCGCGACCATCCCGGCGCGGTCGCCCGTGCCGAGCTTGCGGGCGATGCGGGCGAGGTGACTCTTCACGGTCAGGGCGGACAGGCCCATCGAGACGCCGATCGCCTTGTTCGACTGGCCCTCCGCAACCAGCCGCAGCACCTCGACCTCACGGCCGGACAGCTCGCGGTAGCCACCCGGGTGGCTCGGGGCACCCGGGGGACGACGGTGCAGGCGGGCGGCAGCCGCGCCGATGGGGGCCGCACCGGGACGGGTGGGGAGCCCGAGGTTGGTGCGGGTGCCGGTGACGACGTAGCCCTTCACGCCGCCGGCGAGGGCGTTGCGCACGGCGCCGATGTCGTCGGCGGCCGAGAGGGCGAGGCCGTTGGGCCAGCCCGCGGCGCGGGTCTCGGAGAGGAGGGTGAGGCCGGAACCATCCGGCAGGTGGACTTCGGCGACGCAGATGTCGCGGGGGTTGCCGATGCGGGGACGAGCCTCCGCGACGGACGAGGCCTCGATCACGTCGCGCACACCGAGCGCCCACAGATGGCGGGTGACGGTGGAACGGACGCGGGGGTCGGCCACGACCACCATGGCGGTCGGCTTGTTCGGGCGGTAGGCGACCAGGCTTGAGGGCTGCTCGAGGAGAACGGACACCAGGCCTCCTGGGGTGCGGGACGGGGCCGGCTCGTGGGGGTGAAGCCGGGACGAACCGTGCTTTCAAGGTCACAGTCGTCTTCGGCACCAAACCTGATGTCCTTTAGGAAATGATCACGATCTGGTGAGTAACAATCCGGGCAATTCGGACGCACGATCGATCATTCGAAGATCGAACGGTTTCGGTCTGCGGCGCAACGCTTTCGAATGTGGCCGTATCGACAAAGAGACGGCCAGCGGGGCATCCGTGCGGTTCGAGCGGGACGCCCGAAGAGCGACAGTTGCGACTGGCCGAAACCCGACCACCCGGCGAACCTCAGCGCGACTGCGGCCCCCGACGCTGCGGCAGCGTCACCACCGACGCGTCCCCGGGTGAGGTCGGCGGCAGCCCCGCCACCTGCGCGAGCAGATCGCACCAGGCGACCAGATGGGTCGCCGTGTCCGGCACCCCGCCCGGCCCCTCCCGCGGGGTCCACGAGGCGCGGATCTCGATCTGCGAGGCGGCCGGCCGCTCGGACAGCCCGCCGAAGTAGTGGGAGCTCGCCCGCGTCACGGTCCCGCTCGGCTCGCCGAACGCCAGCCCGCGCGCGGTGAGCGCGCCCGTCAGCCAGGACCAGCACACGTCCGGCAGCAGCGGGTCCGCCGCCATCTCCGGCTCCAGTTCCGCGCGGACCAGGGTCACCAGCCGGAACGTGCCGTGCCAGGCGTCGTGCCCGGCCGGGTCGTGCAGCAGCACCAGCCGGCCGTCGGCGAGGTCCTCCTCGCCGTCCACGACCGCCGCCTCCAGCGCGTACGCGAACGGCGCGAGGCGTTTCGGCGCGGGGGTGGGATCGACCTCGATCTGCGGCCGCAGCCGCGCGCCGCGCAGCGCGTCGACAGCGGCCCGGAAGGGCAGCGGGGGCGTACCCCCGGGTCCGGTGGTGCCCCCTGCCTCCTTCGGTTCGTCCATTCCGCCAGCGCCGTCCGACAGTCGTCCCTGAGCCGCAGCCATGCGGGGAAGATTAAGCGGAACGGGCCGTCGGCGCAGGGAGGGACACCCGTGCCGTCCGGGGGTGTCCGGATCACGCCGCACCCCCGCCGCGCGCCCCCGCTCCCCGGGACCGGTGTACCGGCGGCCGGGACGGTTCCGGCGACATGCGAGACTGGCCGGTGTGAGCGCCAACGTGAGCCCGACGGGCAGCCAGCCGACCTCGACGTACGACAGTGCCTTCCTCAGGGCGTGCCGGCGTGAGCCGGTGCCGCACACCCCGGTGTGGTTCATGCGGCAGGCCGGGCGCTCCCTGCCGGAGTACCGCAAGGTACGCGAGGGAATCGGCATGCTCGACTCCTGCATGCGCCCCGACCTGGTCACGGAGATCACGCTCCAGCCGGTGCGCCGTCACCAGGTCGACGCGGCCATCTTCTTCAGCGACATCGTCGTGCCGCTCAAGGCCATCGGCATCGACCTCGACATCAAGCCGGGCGTCGGCCCGGTCGTCGGGCAGCCGGTGCGCACCCGCGCCGACCTCGACCGGCTGCGCGACCTGACCCCCGAGGACGTCCCGTACGTCACCGAGGCGATCGGGATGCTGACCCGGGAACTGGGCGCCACCCCGCTGATCGGTTTCGCGGGTGCCCCCTTCACCCTCGCGAGTTACCTCGTCGAGGGTGGTCCGTCCCGCACGTACGAGAACGCCAAGGCGATGATGTACGGCGACCCGGAGCTGTGGGCCGACCTGCTGGACCGGCTCGCGGAGATCACCGCCGCCTTCCTGAAGGTGCAGATCGAGGCCGGCGCCTCGGCCGTGCAGCTCTTCGACTCCTGGGCCGGCGCGCTCGCCCCCGCCGACTACCGCCGCTCGGTGCTGCCCGCGTCGGCGAAGGTGTTCGACGCGGTGGCCGGCTACGAGGTGCCGCGCATCCACTTCGGCGTCGGCACCGGTGAGCTGCTCGGGCTGATGGGCGAGGCCGGCGCGGACGTCGTGGGCGTCGACTGGCGCGTCCCGCTGGACGAGGCCGTCCGCCGGGTCGGCCCCGGCAAGGCGCTCCAGGGCAACCTGGACCCGACCGTGCTGTTCGCCGGGCGCGAGGCCGTCGAGCGCAAGGCCCAGGAGGTCCTGGACTCGGCCGCCGGCCTCGAGGGCCATGTCTTCAACCTCGGCCACGGCGTCATGCCGTCCACCGACCCGGACGCCCTGACGCGGCTGGTGGAGTACGTCCACACGGCTTCCGCCCGCTGACCGTATACGACTGACCGTCGACGGGCGGCCTTCGGGCCGCCGGTGAGGCCGGTGCCGCGCTCTCCCGCGCGCCGCACCGGCCTTTCGCGTTCCCGGGCACCCGTCACACGCGACCTCTCCTTGCCTTGTTCGGCACTCCGAACGGCGGTCGCTATGTCGGTAACGATTGGGCAACTTGCGAAAACTTTCTGTTGCTCCACCGACATTTTCGGCGGTAGACCTTGCCCAACTTCGCGGATGGCTCATTAGTTTGCGCAAACTAATCAGTTTTGGGATCACTTGTGTCGACAGATCAGGAGCGCCCGATGACGAGGAAGACCCGCAGCGCGACGGCTGCCGCGATCGGCCTGTGCTGCCTCGCACTCGCCGCCGCCGGATGCGCCGGTGGCGGCGACGACGGCGCGGTCGGCGGCGAGGCGACGGTGACCGTCTGGACGAACGCGATGGAGGGACGCGGCCTGGTCTTCTGGCAGAACGCCGCGAAGGAGTACCGCAAGCTGCACCCCGACGTCACGATCAAGATCCAGACCGTGCAGAACGAGGACCTCGACGGCAAGCTGCAGAACGCCCTCAACTCGGGCTCGGCGCCGGACGTCTTCCTCCAGCGCGGCGGCGGCAAGATGCAGGCCATGGTCGACGCCGGCCAGATCAAGGAGCTGGAGCTCACCGACACCGACCGGGCCAACGTGGGCGAGGCGGCCCTCGAGGGCGCCTCCATCGACGGCAAGGTCTACGCGATGCCGCTCGACACCCAGCCCGAGGGCATCTACTACAGCAAGGACCTGTTCAAGAAGGCCGGCATCACCGCGCCGCCGACGACCCTGGACGAGCTGAAGGACGCCGTCGCCAAACTGAAGGCGATCAAGGTCGCGCCCATCGCGGTCGGCGCCAAGGACGCCTGGCCGGCCGCCCACTGGTACTACAACTTCGCCCTGCGCGAGTGCAGCCAGGAGACCATGCAGGAGTCGGCCAAGTCGCTCGCCTTCGACGACCCCTGCTGGACGAAGGCCGGCGACGACCTCGCGGAACTCCTGGGCGCCGACCCCTTCCAGAAGGGCTTCCTCACGGCGACCTCGCAGCAGGGCGCCGGATCGTCGGCGGGCCTGATCGCCAACCACAAGGCCGGCATGGAACTCATGGGCAACTGGAACCCGGGCGTCATCGCCGACCTGACCCCGGACAAGAAGCCGCTCCCCGACCTCGGCTGGTTCCCCTTCCCGGCCGTCCCCGGCGGCAAGGGCGACCCCACCGCCATCATGGGCGGCGCCGGCGGCTACTCCCTGTCCAAGAACGCGCCCGAAGAGGCCCTCGGTTTCCTCCAGTTCGTGGTGACCAAGGAGCAGCAGGTGGCCTACGCGGAGGCGTTCGACACCATCCCGGTGAACAAGGCGGCCCAGGACGTCGTCACCGAGCCGTACAACATCTCGGCGCTCCAGGCCTTCAACAAGGCCGCCTACTCCATGCAGTTCCTCGACACCGTGTACGGCCAGAACGTCGGCAACGCCATGAACGTCGCCGTCGTGAACCTGCTGGCCGGCAAGGGCTCCGCAGCCGACATCGTCAAGGACGTCAAGGCCGCGGCGGAGAAGGGCTGACCGGACAGACATGAGCGACACCCTCGCCCCGCGGCGCGCGGCCGCACGCCGCCGGGGCAGGACGCGACTGGAGATCGCCGTCCTGTCCGCGCCGGCGGTCATCGTGTTCCTGGCCTTCGTGATCTTCCCGGTCGCGCTCGCCGCCTACTACGGGTTCTACCGGTGGAAGGGCTACGGAGACCCCACCGACTGGGTCGGCCTGAACAACTACCGGCTGATCCTCACCGACCCCGCGTTCCACGACGTCCTGTGGCACAACGGCCTGATCCTGGTGCTGTCCCTGGCCGTCCAGGGGCCATTGGCCATCGGTCTCGCCCTGCTGCTCAACCGGCGGATACGCGGCCGCTCCACGATCCGCGTCCTCGTCTTCGTGCCGTACATCATCTCCGAGGTGATCGTCGGCACCGGCTGGAGCCTGATGCTGCAGAGCGACGGCGCCGTCAACGGCCTGCTGCGCGCGATCGGCCTCGGCTCGCTGGAGGCCGACTGGATATCCGACCCGGATCTGGCCATCTGGACGCTGATGACCGTCATCACCTGGAAGTACCTCGGCTTCGCGGTGATCCTGATGCTCGCCGGCCTGCAGTCGATCCCCGACGAGATCTTCGAGGCCGCGCAGATCGACGGCGCCTCCTACTGGCAGATCCAGCGCCGGATCACCGTGCCGCTGCTCGGACCGACGATCCGCATCTGGGCGTTCCTGTCGATCATCGGCTCGCTGCAGCTGTTCGACCTCGTCTACATCATCTGGGGCCAGTACGTCTCGGGCACCGCCGGGACCTCCACCATGGCGATCTACATGCTCGCCCAGGGCCGCAACGCGGGCAACTACGGCTACGGCAGCGCCGTCGCCGTCGTGATGTTCGTGATCTCGCTGGCCGTCGCGCTGATCTACCAGCGTTTCGTCCTGCGCCGCGACCTCAGGGGCGCCGTCACGGAAGGGACCGTGTGATGAGCGCGAGCACCACCATCTCCCGGAAGCCCACCGGGCGCGACGGCGGTCCGGTCACCTACTTCGTCGCGTTGCTCCTCGTCGGCGTCTGCGTCGCGCCGGTGGTGTACATCGTGCTCGGGGGCTTCCGCACCAACGCCCAGATCACCATCGACCCGGCGGCGCTGCCCGACCCCTGGGTCGGCGTCAACTACATGGCCGTCCTCAAGTCGTCCGTCTTCTGGGGCGAGTTCGCCAACTCGCTGATCGTCGCGCTCGCCAGCACGGCCGGCATCGTCGCGCTCGGGCTGATGGTCAGCTTCGTCATCGCCCGCTACGACTTCCGGTTCAAGGGCGCCATGTACTCGCTGTTCGCGGCGGGCCTGATGTTCCCGATGGTCATCGCGATCACCCCGCTGTACCTGGTGATCAAGGACCTCGGTCTCGTCGACAACCTGCTCGGCGTGATCGTCCCGCAGATCGCCTTCGGCCTGCCGACGACCGTCATCATCCTGGTGCCGTTCCTGCGGGCCATCCCGAACGAGATCGAGGAGGCCGCCGCGCTCGACGGGATGAGCCGGCTCGGGTTCTTCTTCCGCATGGTGATCCCGCTGTCGGTGCCCGGCGTGGTCACTGTCGGCATCCTCGCCTTCGTCGGCAGCTGGAACAACTACCTGCTGCCCCTGTACGTCCTCAACTCGCAGGCCAACTTCACCCTGCCGCTGGGCGTGCAGGTGTTCTCCTCGCAGTACTCCACGGACACCGCGAAGGTGCTCGCCTTCACCTCGCTCGCCATGCTGCCCGCCCTGGTGTTCTTCTCGGTCTTCGAGAAGCGCATCGTCGGCGGCCTCACCGGCGCGGTGAAGGGCTGAGGGAAGGGAACCGCAGCCGTGCCCGTCACCTCCCGGCCGACACCGGACCCGGTCGCCGAACGCCGGGAGGTGGCCTGCCCGTTGCGCGACGGAACACGGCTGCGGACCCTCCTGCTCCTCCCGCACGGCACCGGACCCTGGCCGGCCCTCCTCACCCGCCACCCCTACGACGTGACCCGGGAGGAGGACGACGGGTACCTGGACGTCCGCCGCCTGGTCGCCGCCGGCTACCTGGTCGCGCTCCAGGACGTGCGGGGCCGTTTCGGCTCCGAGGGCGTCTTCGACCCCTGCGCCCAGGAGGAGGCGGACGGCGCCGACGCCGTGGCCTGGCTCTCGGCACGCCCCGAATGCGACGGCACCGTGGGCATGTGGGGCGCGTCCTACGCCTCCGACACCCAGTTCGCCGCCCTGCTCGGCGGCGCCCCGGCGCTGCGGGCGCTCGCCCCCGCCATGACGCCGGCGCTGTCGGCGCTCGACGGCTTCCGCTTCCGCGGCGGCGTGCCGGAGCTCGGCAGCACCCTCGCCTGGACGCACTACGCCATCGCCCCGGACGCGATCACCCGTCTTCCCTCCGCACGCGAACGGGAGGCCGAGCGCCGGCGCCAGGAGGCGACCGAGCGCGCGATCACCACGGGCGAGGCGTACGGCGCCGGAGCCCTGCACGCGGGACGGGACGCCGAGGGGAGTGTCCGGTGGGGGCTGGACCGGCTGCGGGAGCCGCTGGACTCGCCGCGTCACCGCGCGGGGAAGATCGTCGACCGGACCGACGCGGTCGGCGTGCCGGTGCTGCTGACCGGCGGCTGGTTCGACGTGTTCCTCGGCCCGACCCTGGAGCTCTACCGGCGGCTGCGTCGCCGCGCGGAGGACACGGGCGGGCCGGCGCCCCGGCTGGTCGTGGGCCCGTGGACGCACGACGACTTCTCCGGCCGGGCGGCGGGCCTCGACTTCGGCCCGGACGCGTCCGCCGGGTCCGTGGACCTCACCGCGCTGCACCTGCGCTGGTTCGACGCGGTGCTGCGCGGGGACGCGCCCGACTCCCCGCCGGTGCGGGTGTTCCTGATGGGCGCCGACCGGTGGGTGGAGACGGCCGAGTTCCCGCCGAGTGACGCCCGGCCGCTCGAGCTGTACCTCACCCCGGAGGGCGCGCTCGCACCCGAGCCGTCCGGGAGCGGGGGCCGGCGGCTCGTCAGCGACCCGGCGTCCCCGGTGCCGACGTGCGGCGGCGCGGTCCTGCTCTTCGCGCCGTTCGGGGCGGGCCCCGCCGACCAGACGGCGGTCGAGGCACGGCCGGACGTCGTCTCCTGGCGCACCGGTCCGCTGGAGGAGCCCCTGACGGTGATGGGCGCGGTTGGTGCCGTCGTCCATCTCGTCACCACGGGGACGGACGCCGACGTGGTGGTCCGGCTGTGCGACGAACACCCCGACGGCGCCAGCCGCGTCGTCGCCGACGGCGTGCGGCGGGGCTCGGCGCGGTCCGTCGACCCGGTGACCGGCCGGGGCGGGAGGGGGCCGCTGGAGCCGGGCCGGGCCTACGAGATCACCGTGGACCTGTGGTCGACCGCGCACACCTTCCTGCCGGGCCACCGGATACGCGTCGACATCGCCCCCAGTTCGTCACCGCGCTGGGACGTGGGCACCAACACCTACGCGCCGGAAGGCAAGTTCGCACCCCCGGTCACGGCCGAGCACACGATCCTCCAGGGCGCCGCCCGGCCGAGCCGGCTCCTCCTCGACGTGGTCGCGTCACCGGTGTGAGACGGGGCCGGTCGAGGCACGCACGACCAGTTCGGTCGCCAGCTTCATCCGGGCCGGGGGCCGGGCCGCGCCGTCCTCGCCCCGGGAGAGTTCGAGCAGCAGCTTGACCGCCACCGCGCCCAGTTCGGTGCTGGGCTGGCGGACGGTCGTCAGACCCGGGGTGATGTACTGCGCCTCCGGCAGGTCGTCGAAGCCGATGACGCTGATGTCGTCGGGGACCCGCAGGCTCCGATCGCCCAGCGCGTCGTAGACGCCGAGCGCCATCGAGTCGGCGCAGGCGAAGACCGCCGTGATCTCCGGATCCTCGTCGAGGAGGGCGTGGGTGGCGGCCGCCGCCTTCGCGCGGTTCCAGCCGCCGTGGGTCACCGTCACGGTGGCCCGCCCGCCGGTCTCGGTGTCGGCCGCACCGCGGAACCCGTCCACGCGGGCCCGGCTGAACAGATGGCGGGCGTGCCCGGCGACCACGCCCAGCCGCTCGTGCCCCAGGGACAGCAGATGCTCGGCGGCCATGCGGCCGCCCTCCCAGTTCGCCACGCCGACGCTCGTCACGCCCGCGGGCGGTGTGGTCATCGGGTCGATCAGCACCACCGGGACACCCGCCGCGAAGAGCGCGCCGAACTGCGGCGACGCCGGGTCCACCAGCGTGCCGACCACGCCGAGGGCGCGCCTGCGCAGCACCCGCGACACCCAGTCGCCGTGCGGCTCGGCGAGCGTCAGCACGACGTCGAGCCCCGCCGCGGCGGCCTCGCGGCCGACCCCGGCGATGAGGAGGTTCGCCCACGACCCCTCGAAGTGGGTGACCACCAGGTCGAGGACCTGGGACCGGCTCTTCTCGTCCCGCGCGCCCTCGCTCCTGCCCCCGGCCCTGCGGGTGTAGCCGACGGCCCGTACGGCCTCCATGACCCGCGCGCGGGTCTCCGCCGAGACGTCGGTCCCGCCGCGCAGCACCTTCGACACGGTCGGCACGCTCGTACCGGCGGTCTCGGCGACCAGGGACAGGGTGGGACGTGTTCCGGCTGGTCGGGGTGGCATGGGGGACAGATTAGCCGAACCGGCACACGGGCCCTCCGGCCCCAGGGCCGCCCTCACACGGCGGACGCCGGGACGTACTCGAACCAGTCGAAGGCGACCGAACCCTCCGTGGCGTACATGCCGATGACACGGCCGGTGAAGCCCGCGGCGACCTCGGTGGACAGATAGCGCCCGTCCAGTTCGGCGAGCGGGTGGGCGCCCGGGGCGCCGGGGTCGCCCAGCCAGAAGGCGAGGGTGTCGGGGCCGGTGGTGTGACCGTCGGTGAGCAGGGGCGAGGCGGGCACCAGGTCCGAGGTGCGGACGGTCACGCCGAGGAGCAGCGGTCCGGGCGGGGCGGACCGCTGGGCCACGGTCTCGCTCAGCGGCCCGATCCGCGCCACGACGCGCACCTCCCCGTCGCCGGCCTCCACCTCGTAGTGGTGCGCCTCGTCCAGCCGTACGCAGATCCCGCCGCGTCCCGTGCCCGGGTCGACCAGGGCCGTGACGCGGCAGTCGTGGTGCTGCTGGCGGCGGCCGACGAACGTGTAGCCGGGGGTGTCCAGGGTGGGGCCGGTGGCGTGCAGCACCAGCGATCCGGGGCGCTCCGTGAGCGACCAGGAGCCCTCCGGGCGGGTGAACGGCGAGATCCAGTGCGGGGCGAGCGCGGTCCCGTCGAACTCGTCGCGGGCGGGCGGGCCCTGCACGGGGTGCCAGGCGCCGCCCGGCGCCGGGTGGCGCTCCGGCACGGGCGCGACGACCGGCCAGCCGTCCTCGTCCCACTCCACCGGCGTCAGGAACGTCTCCCGGCCCAGGACGTGCACGTCGGGCGTGAACCCGCGCGGGCGGACGCCGAGCAGCACCATCCACCAGCTGCCGTCGGGCGCCTGCACCAGGTCGGCGTGGCCGGTGTTCTGGATCGGGCTGCCGGTGCCGCTGTGCGACAGCAGCGGGTTGCCGGGCGCGCCCTCCCAGGGGCCGCGCGGGGAGCGGGCGCGGGCCACCGAGACGGCGTGGCCGCGCTCCGTGCCGCCCTCGGCGATCAGCAGGTACCACCAGTCGCCGACGCGGTAGAGGTGCGGCGCCTCCGGGTACTTGAGGCCGCTGCCGGACCAGGTGGGGAAGGGGCCCTCCAGCACCGCGCCCGTGACCGGGTCGATCCGCGCCAGGTTGACACCGCCCGCGGGTCCGGAGAAGGCGCACCAGCAGGTGCCGTCCTCCTCCCACGCCAGGTCGGGGTCGATGCCCTCCAGGCCGATCCACACGGGGTCGCTCCACGGGCCCTCGGGCCGCTCGGCCGTGACGACGAAGTTGCCGCCGCCGTCGACGTTGGTGTTGACGACCCAGAAGCGGCCGTCGTGGTGCCGGATCGTGGGGGCGTAGAGACCGCCGGACGCCTTCGAGCCGGGGAGCGGCAGCGGCAGTTGGGCGGGGCGGTCGAGCACGTTGCCGATCTGCTCCCAGTGCACCAGGTCCCGGCTGTGGAAGAGGGGCAGTCCGGGGACGTACTCGAAGCTGGAGCACACCAGGTAGTAGTCGTCGCCGACCCGGCACACGCTCGGGTCGGGGTGGAAACCGCTGATCACCGGGTTGTCGTACGTGTGGTCGAACATGGTCCTCCCCATCGAACGGCGGGCCGCTGGGGGGAGTCTAGGCCCGGCGGCGATCAAGCGGGCGGTCGTCCTACCAGCCGGGCCGGGCCCGGCGGCCGAAGAGGATGCCGCGCGGCTCGGGCGGCGGGGGAGTGCCCGGCTTCAGCGGCCACGCCAGCAGCATGCCGACGGCGAAACCGACGACGTGCGCCGCGTACGCCACCGTGCCCGCGTCCGTGACGCCCTGGCCGGCCGAGTACACCGCCTGGAGCCCGAACCACAGGCCCAGCACGGTCCACGCGGGCAGCCGCAGCGGCAGGAAGACCAGGAACGGCACCAGCACCCAGACGCGTGCCTTCGGATACAGGACCAGGTAGGCGCCCAGGACGCCCGCGACGGCCCCCGACGCGCCGATCAGCGGCTCGCCCGAGCCGGCGTTCAGCAGCGCGAAGCCGTAGGCGGCCGCGTAGCCGCAGACCAGGTAGAACAGCAGGAAGCGGACGTGCCCCATGCGGTCCTCGATGTTGTTGCCGAAGACCCACAGGAAGAGCATGTTGCCCAGCAGGTGCAGCCAGCCGCCGTGCAGGAACATCGCCGTCAGCGCGCTCAGTTCCGGCGACTTGTCGTAGCGGGGCGGGGCGATCACGCATCCGGCGCCCTGCGGGCCCACGCCGGTGGCGCCGGTCGGCACCAGGTCCGGCAGCTGGTGGTGGATCAGCTCCCTGGGCACCACCGCCCACCGTTCCAGGAACGCCTGGAGGTGGCACAGGTCCGCCAGGCTGCCGCCGCCCCCGGTCAGAGAGCCGACGACACCGGGCGTGAGCGCCACGAAGACGACGATGTTGGCGATGATCAGCGCGTACGTCACCCAGGGGGTGCGGCGCGCGGGGTTCACGTCATGGACGGGGATGACCACGTTCCACTTGTGCCCGGACGGCCGCCGGTGAATCAACGGGCCCCTGAACGCCGCCCGTCCGCCGTGCGTATGTCTCCTCAACCGCCCGCGGCGCGGGGAAGGCGCCGCGGGGCCGACGTGAGGACACAGGCGATGAACGACCGAGTGACCGTCCCCGTGCACGCGCTGCCCGACGGCGAGGCCGAGCTGACGCTCGTGGTCCGCCTTTCCTGGGAGGACGTCGCCCGGCTCGGCCAGGAGGCGGGGCGGCTCGCCGCGCAGATGCAGCGGCCGGTGACGCTGGACGAGGCGGTCGGCCACCGCCTCCGCTCTCCCCGCGCCACCGCCGCCCACGCCCGCCCGACGGCCGGCGAACAGCCCCCGGCCGTCCCGCCGGCCACCGCCTCCGCGACCTCGACGACCGGCTCGGTCTCCTCCCTCCCCTCCCGCCCCCCGAGCGAGCAGGCCCGCCAGGCGATCGAACGCATCAACGGGACGGCGTGACGCCGCCCCGTCGAGGGGGGCGGCGAGGCTCGGCGGCCGTGCACGGGGGGGCACGTGAGACGCGACGCACGCCGACTGCGACCCGCCTGCCGGTTCGAGCCGTGCGCCGGGCTCGCTCCGGACGGCCCGTGCCCCACCGCGCCGCCGGGGTCGGGCCCCCGCCCGCCCAGGCCATGTCGGAGCCGGAGCCGGAGGCGCGGACCGGACCGTGCGGGGTACGCCGGCAGGCGTCCGGCGTGGGTGACCGCTGTCAGGCGCGTCCCCCCGCCGTGAGCCCGCACCGCCCCGTCGGTCGCGTCGGCGGGGCGACGGCGGTCACCGTGCCCCCAGCTTCGCCGCCGCCTTCCGGGCCGCCACCTGGACCGGGTCCCAGACCGGGGAGAACGGCGGGGCGTAGCCCAGATCCAGCGCCGCCACCTGATAAACCGTCATGCCCGCCGTGAGGGCGACCGCCGCGATGTCCACGCGCTTTCCCGCCCCCTCGCGGCCGACGATCTGGACGCCGAGGAGGCGGCCCGTGCCCAGTTCCGCCAGCATCTTCACCGTCATGGGCGCGGCGTCCGGGTAGTAGCCCGCGCGACTGGTCGACTCGATCGTCACCGTCTCGAAGCGCAGGCCCACCCGGTGGGCGTCCTTCTCGCGCAGGCCGGTGCGCGCGATCTCCAGGTCGCACACCTTGCTGACCGCCGTGCCGACCACGCCGGGGAAGGTCGCGTAGCCGCCGCCGGCGTTCGTGCCGATGATCTGGCCCTGCTTGTTGGCGTGGGTGCCGAGCGGGATGTGCCGCAGCTGCCCGGAGACCAGGTCGAGCACCTCCACGCAGTCGCCGCCCGCCCACACGTTCTCCTGGCCGCGCACCCGCATCGACCGGTCGGTGAGCAGCCCGCCGTGGTCGCCGAGGGGCAACCCGGCGGCCCGCGCGAGAGTGGTCTCGGGCCGTACGCCGATGCCCAGGACGACGACGTCGGCGGGGTACTCGGCGTCCGCGGTGGCGACCGCCCGCACCCGGCCGTCGGCGCCGGTGGGCAACGCGGTGACCTCGGCGTCGTCGACCATCGTGATGCCCAGCCCTGTCATGGCCTCGCGCACCAGTCGGCCCATGTCGGGGTCGAGCGTCGCCATCGGCTCCCGGCCCCGGTTGACGACCGTCACCTCGTAGCCGCGGTTGATCAGCGCCTCGGCCATCTCCACACCGATGTAACCCGCCCCCACGACCACCGCGCGGCGCCCTTCCGTACGGGTCAGCGTGTCCAGCAGCGCCTGCCCGTCGTCCAGGGTCTGCACCCCGTGCACCCCGGCCGCGTCGATCCCGGGCAGGTCCGGGCGGACCGGCCGGGCACCGGTCGCGATCACCAGCTTGTCGTACGACGTCCACGACTCGGCGCCGGACTCCAGGTCACGGGCGCGTACCCGCCCCCGCTCCACGTCGATCTCCGTGACCTCGGTGCGCAGCCGCACGTCGATGTGGCGCGCGCGGTGCTCCTCGGGGGTGCGGGCGATCAGCTCGTCCCGGTCCTCGACGTCGCCGCCCACCCAGTAGGGGATGCCGCAGGCGGAGTAGGAGGTGAAGTGGCCGCGTTCGAACGCCACGATCTCCAGCTCGTCCGGGCCCCTCATCCGCCGGGCCTGCGACGCCGCGGACATGCCCGCGGCGTCGCCGCCGATCACGACCAGCCGTTCCCTCACCCCGTGCGCAGCACTCGTGTTCATGCCGCCCACGCTACGGGGGAGGGTCGGGCACGGTTCCTCAGGCGTCACCGTTCCCGGCGTCCGGGGCGCGCCCCGGGACCGCCGGGGCGACAGGCGGTGAGCCCGCGCCCGTGCCGCCTTCGGCCGCGGGCTCGGGACGCGGGCGGCGCGCCACCCGGGGGCCGATCAGCCTGCTCCCCACCAGCACGACCAGCGCCGCCACCGCCGCGAACGGCAGGACCGCGCCCAGCGCCAGCATCAGCCAGCGCAGCAGGGTCAGGAAGACGCCCCAGCCGCCCGCGAGCGCGTCCAGGAAGCCGGGCTCCCCGTCCTCCTTCGCCTCCTTGCTCACCGGCGTCTCGGACAGCGTGAGCGTGATGGTGGCGAGGCTCGTGCGGTCCTTCAGGGACGCCTGCTGGGCGAGCAGCGACTCCAGGTCGGCCTGGCGGGTGCTCAGCTCGCCCTCCAGGGTCACCACGTCGCTGAGCCGCGTCGCCCGGTCCATCAGCTCGCGGATCCGCGCCACGCTCGCCCGCTGCGACCGGACACGGCTCTCCACGTCGACCACCTGGTCGGTGACGTCCTCCGCGTTCGCGTCGCGCTCGACCAGGGTGCCCGTGCCCTCCAGCGCGGCCAGCACCTTGTCGTACGCGTCGACGGGCACGCGCAGCACCACCCGCGTGCGCTCGTGGCCACGGGCGTCCCGGCGGGTCGTCTCGTCGCCGACGTAGCCGCCCGCGTTCGTGGTCGCGGTGCGCGCCTCGTCGAGCGCCGTCGGCACGTCCTTGACGCGCACTGTCAGGGAGGCCGTGCGGATGATGTGCTCCGTCGCGAGCCGGGGAGCCGACGGGGCGGACCGGTCCGCCGTGCCGCCCGGCGCGCCCTGCTTCCCGGACTCGGGCGCCGCGCCCGCGGCCCCCTTCTCGTCCGCCGCCACTCCCTGCCCGCCTCCGGCCTTGCTCGCGCCTTCGTCGCCGGCCCCGCTGCACCCGGTGACCAGGAGGGCCGCCGCCAGCAGGGCCCCGGCGAGGGTGTGGGCGGATCGTACGGATCGTCGTGTGCGCATGCGGGGCTCCCCCTCGTGTCCTGACGGCTGACGTTCCTCAGACGCCGTGAGGGGAGCGGGCGTTCGGCCCGGACGGTCGCGATGGGGTCACGGTAGGGACTCGACGGGGCCACACGGCCCTGGGGGACCGGCGCGCGGCGTTTGAGAAGGTGGAGGGCATGAGCGGATCACACACGGGCGGCGGCGGGCACGCCGTCGTCGTCGGAGCGGGCATCGCCGGGCTGGCCGCCGCGCACCGGCTGCTGGAGCACGGGGCGCGGGTCACCGTGCTGGAGGCCTCGGAACGGGTCGGCGGCAAGCTGCTGCCCGGCGAGATCGCGGGCGCCCGCGTCGACCTCGGCGCGGAGTCGCTGCTGGCCCGCCGGCCCGAGGCGGTCGGACTCGCCCGCGCGGTGGGCCTCGCCGACCGGCTCCAGCCGCCCGCCACCGCCTCCGCCGCGCTGTGGACCCGAGGCGCCCTGCGCCCCATGCCGAAGGGGCACGTCATGGGCGTCCCCGGCACCGCCGCCGCGCTCGCCGGCGTGCTGTCCGACGAGGGCCTGGCCCGGATCGAGCGGGACGCCGAGCTGCCGCCCACCGAGATCGGCGACGACGTCGCCATCGGTGAGTACGTCGCCGAGCGGTTCGGCCGTGAGGTCGTCGACCGGCTCGTGGAGCCCTTGCTCGGCGGGGTGTACGCGGGGGACGCGTACCGCATCTCCATGCGCTCGGCCGTCCCGCAGCTCTTCGAGGCCGCCCGCGCGCACCCCACCCTGACCGAGGCGGTCCGCGCCGTGCAGGCGAAGACCGCCGCCGGCCGGCAGACCGGCCCCGTCTTCACGGGCGTCGCGGGCGGCGTGGGCACCCTGCCGCTCGCGGTGGCCGACTCCCTGCGCTCCCGGGGCGTCCGCATCCTCACCGGCACCCCGGTCACCGGACTGAGCCGCGAACCCGGCGAGGGCTGGCGGCTCGTCGCCGGCGGCGAGGTGCTGCACGCCGACGCGGTCGTCGTCGCCGTGCCCGCCCCGGCCGCCGCGGGCCTGCTGCGCGCCGAGGCCCCGGGCGCCGCCGCCGAGCTGTCCGCCGTCGAGTACGCCTCGATGGCGCTGATCACCCTCGCCTACCGGCGCGACGAGGCGCGGCTGCCCGAGGGCAGCGGGTTCCTGGTGCCGCCCGTCGAGGGCCGCGGCATCAAGGCGTCCACGTTCGCCTCCCGCAAGTGGGGCTGGATCGCCGAGGAGAACCCCGGCCTGGCCGTCGTGCGCACCTCCGTGGGCCGCCACGGCGAGACGGAGCTCCTGCACCGCGACGACGACGAGCTGGTGGAGCTGTCCCGGCGCGACCTGAAGGCGGCCACCGGCCTGGCCGCCGCCCCGGTCGCCGCCCGCGTGACCCGTTGGGACGACGGCCTGCCGCAGTACCCGGTCGGCCACCACGCGCGCGTCGCCCGCGTCCGCGCCCATCTCGCCGGCCTGTCCGGGCTGGCCGTGTGCGGCGCCGCGTACGACGGCGTCGGCGTCCCCGCGTGCATCGCGAGCGCGTACGCCGCCGCCGACCAGGTCCAGGGTGACCTGCGCGCTGTGCAGCAGCTCACCGCGCACCCGGTGCAAAGCCTTCACGGAGGAGCGGGAGAATAAGGGACATGAGTGACGACGCCACCACCCCCGCGCCCGACCGGATCCCCAACAAGGGCAAGCTGGCCAAGGACCTCAACGAGGTCATCCGCTACACCCTGTGGTCCGTGTTCAAGTTGAAGGACGTCCTGCCGGAGGACCGCACCGGCTACGCCGACGAGGTCCAGGAGCTGTTCGACCAGCTCGCCGCCAAGGACGTCACGGTCCGCGGCACCTACGACGTGTCGGGCCTGCGCGCGGACGCGGACCTCATGATCTGGTGGCACGCGGAGACCGCCGACCAGCTCCAGGAGGCCTACAACCTCTTCCGCCGCACCAAGCTGGGCCGCGCGCTGGAGCCCGTCTGGTCGAACATGGCGCTGCACCGCCCCGCCGAGTTCAACCGCTCGCACATCCCGGCGTTCCTGGCCGACGAGACGCCCCGCGACTACGTGAGCGTCTACCCGTTCGTGCGCTCCTACGACTGGTACCTGCTGCCGGACGAGGACCGCCGCCGGATGCTCGCGGACCACGGCAAGATGGCCCGCGGCTACCCGGACGTGCGCGCCAACACCGTCGCCTCCTTCTCCCTCGGCGACTACGAGTGGATCCTCGCCTTCGAGGCCGACGAGCTGTACCGCATCGTCGACCTGATGCGTCACCTGCGCGGCTCGGAGGCCCGTATGCACGTCCGTGAGGAGGTCCCGTTCTACACGGGCCGCCGCAAGGACGTCGCGGACCTGGTCGCCGGTCTGGCCTGACGCCGGTCAGGACGCGGGAGCCGCCGGAGCGGGCGCCGGGTGCGGTGCGCAGGACGCGCGCCGCCCCGGCACCCGGCCCTCCAGCAGATACGCCGTCAGGTGCGCGTTCACGCACGCGTTGGCGCCGCCCGCGAGTCCGTGGCTGCCGGCGTCCCGCTCCGTCACCAGCGCCGACCCGGCCAGCCGCCGATGCAGCTCCAGCGCCCCGTCGTACGGGGTGGCCGCGTCCCGTTCGGCCGCCAGGACGAGCGTGGGCGGCAGGGCGTCCTGCCCGGCGCGCACGTCCAGCGGCCGCTGCCGGGGCGCCGGCCAGTAGGCGCAGGGCAGGTTGGTCCACACGTTGTCCCACGTCTCGAACGGCGCCCGCCGCGCCAGCCGGGTGTTGTCCCGGTCCCACACCGCGAAGTCCGTCGGCCAGGGCGCGTCGTTGCACTCCACGGCCAGGTACACCGCACGCGTGTTCTCCGCCTCCGCCGCCGCCTCGGGCTGCTCCTCCGCCTGCTCCGCCAGCGGTGCGGGGTCGCCCTTCAGATACGCCGACAGGGCGTGCGCGCGCTGCGGCCAGTGGTCGTCGTAGTACGCCGCCTTCAGCATCGCCGCGTGCAGCTGCGCCGGACCGACCTTCCCGCCCGCCGGCTCCCGCGCCAGCCGCTCCCGCACGACGTCGTAGCTGTCGCCCACCTTCCGCGCGGTGTCGCCCAGCCCGTACACGTCGTGGTGGCGGGCGGCCCACGCCCGGAAGTCCGCCCAGCGGTCCTCGAACGCGGCCGACTGGGCGAGGTTGTTGCGGTACCAGATCCGCTCCGGCGCCGGGTTCACGGCCGAGTCGAACACCATCCGCCGCACGTGCGAGGGGAACAGCGTCGCGTACAGCGCCCCGATGTACGTGCCGTACGACGAGCCGAGGAAGGTCAGCCGGGTCTCGCCCAGCGCGGCGCGCAGCACGTCCAGGTCGCGGGCGTTGTTCAGCGAGGTGTAGTGCCGCAGCGCGTCGCCCGACCGCTCGGCGCACCCCCGCGCGTACGCCGCCGCACGGGCCGCGCGCTCCCGCTTGACCGCCGCCGACGGGTACTGGGGCGCGGGCGCGGGGCCCTGCTGGAAGGTGGTCGGGTCGGTGCACGAGAGCGGGGCGGAGCGGCCCACCCCGCGCGGCGCGTAGCCGACCAGGTCGTACGCCGCCGCCAGACGCTTCCAGCCCGGGACCACGCCGAGCATCGGGAAGTACATGCCGCTGACGCCCGGCCCGCCCGGGTTGTTCACCAGGGAGCCCTGACGGGGCACCGCGCGTCCGGTCGCGGAGTCCATCCCGGTGGCCCGGGAGCGGCTCACGGTGAGCCGGATGCGCTCTCCGTCCGGGCGGGCGTAGTCGAGCGGGACGCTCAGCGTGCCGCACTCCACGGTGGGCGGCAGCTCCTGCTCCTCGGCGCACGGGCCGAAGCCGATGCCCTCGGAGGCGGCCCGCGCGGCGGCCACCGCGGTGCCGCGCGCCTCGGACGCGGACGGGGACCCGGGGGCCGACACGGAGGCCGCCGCGGGGGTCCGGGCGGCGGCCGCCGGGGTGGTGAGGAGCAAGGACCCGGCGGCCACGAGGGCGGCGGCGGTTCTCATCGGTGAGGCGATCCCTTCGGTGCGCTGCGGCGACAAAAGGGATGTTTTCGGTACGCGTGGTGCCGGGCAAGGACCGCTCGCCGGGTGTCGGCGACCGGTTCACCGCCCGGTCACCACCGAGGGTCGGGTCCCCGGTGCGCGAAGGCCGCCCGCACCTGCGGTTCGCCGACTGCGTGCACCCCGCGCACGGCGACGGTGGTCAGGTACGCGCGGTCGTCGTCGGTGTCGCCGGCCGCCGCCCGTCGCACGGAGGCGAGCAGACGCTGACCCGCCGGGGACGCCCAGGGTGAGGCGGGGCTCAGCTCGAAGCGGGCGATGGCGAGACAGCCCAGCGTGAACGCCAGCGGCAGCGCGAACCACAGGGCGACCAGCGGGCGCGGCATCTGTGACGGCACGGGCATGAGCAGCGCGACGGCGGCGAGACCCGCGACCGCCGGTACGGCGAGCCGCAGCCGGCGCAGCGCCTCCGCGACGGTCCGCCCGTCGCCCTCCGGCACCGCGAGCCCGGCCCGCACCAGCCGTTCCGCCAGCACGCGCACCGCCTCCGCGGTCGCCGCGGCCTTCCGCACCGGCGCTATGCGCGACTGGCCCTCCGGTCCGATCGCCCCTATCACCGTGCGCTCCATGGCGTCCCGCCCGCGCGGGTCGACGACGGTGGCCCAGCCGGTGTGCGCCAGCAGCAGCCGCCGCTGACGGGCCATCGCGACGAGCGTGAGATCGGCGACCCGCGCGGGCCCGCCGGACAGGAACGCCGCCTCGTACAGCGTGAGCCCACGCCGCTCTCCCGCACCGTCACCGGCGGCCGCCGCCTCACGTACCGCGGCCCGGCACAGCCGCAACCCGGCGGTCCCGGCGATCGCCCAGGCCAGCAGCAGGAGAGGAACCCAGAACATGAGTTGTTTGTAAGGGACGCGGCCGCAGGAACACCATGCCTTGTTCACGATCCGGACACGGTGGTGCGGGTATGTGACGTTCCGGTCGGGGTGGACGTCGTCCCCGGCCGGCGTCCCGGAGGGTGTCAGCGGCGCAGCAGTGCCCGGCGGGTGGCGCGGGCGAGGCGGGTCGTCGGGCGGTGGGAGCGGGGGCGGGGGCCCGAGCGGTCGCGGTGCCACTCGCGCAGGGCACGGCGCGTGCGGGGGTCGTCGAGGCGGCCGGGGCGCAGGAGGTGTTCCACGAAGGCCATCGCGTCATGCCGGTAGCCGCCCGTCATCGGGCGGGTCTGCGCGTACGCGAGGAAGGCCGGCCGGTAGCCGTCGCCGAGGATCTCCGGCAGCTCCGGGGCCACCTTCGCGACGACGTCCGCCCGCTTGGCGGCCAGCGCCCGAGCCTGCACCCGCATCCGCGTCCGGTCGAACCCTTCGGGCACCGGCGTCCCCGCGACCAGCGAGGACAGCACCGCGGTCTGGGCCAGCGCCAGCCGCTCACGGGTGGCCCCGGCCACGGGCCCGGCGGCGGCCGGCTCCCGCACGCGCTCCGGCGCCGCGTCCCCGCGGACCCGGTCGCCCGCCTCCACCGCCCCGCGGATCGCGTCCAGTTCGCGCTCCAGCTCCGCCGTGGGCGGGAAGTCCTCGTCCCGTTCCAGCAGCACGCCCGGCGGCGAGACCCGGGAGGCGAGGTCCGTGAGGATGTCGAGGACCGGCCGCGGCACCGGGTGGGCGTGGCTGTCGTGCCACACGCCGTCCCGCTCGAACCCGCCCGCGACATGGACGTACGCGACGGCCTCCAGGGGCAGTGCGGCGAGCGCCTCGGCCGGGTCCTCGCCGCGGTTGACGTGGTTGGTGTGCAGGTTGGCGACGTCGATGAGCAGCCGTACGCCGGTGCGGTCGGCCAGCTCGTACAGGAACTGTCCCTCGGTCATCTCCTCGCCGGGCCAGGAGAACAGCGCGGCGATGTTCTCCACGGCGAGCGGCACGGGAAGCGCGTCCTGGGCGATGCGGACGTTCTCGCACAGCACGTCCAGGGCGTCGCGGGTGCGCGGCACCGGCAGCAGGTGCCCGGCCTCGATGCCGGGGGACGCGGTGAGCGGGCCGCCCGCCCGCACGAACGCGATGTGCTCGGTGACCAGGGGCGAGCCCAGCGCCGCGGCCCGCTCGGCGAGCGCGGTGAGCCGCCGCCCGTCGGGGCGTTCGGCGCCGCCGAGCCCCAGGGACACACCGTGCGGCACGACGGTCGCGCCGCGCTCGCGCAGCCGCAGCAGCGACGCGGGCAGATGGCCGGGGCAGACGTTCTCCGCCACCACCTCGACCCAGTCGATGCCCGGCATCGCCTCCACCGCGTCCGCGATCTCCGGACGCCATCCGATCCCGGTCCCCAGCCGCACCGTCGTCATCCCCGTCCCCTCCTTCACCCCGGCGTTCCCGCCCGGCCCCCCGATCCGTCCGCACCGGACGTGCCGGGGATATGACCCGGCGCCCGGCGACCGAACCGTCTCCGGGCCGCCTTCAGAGGAACATTTGAGGTTGGGGGAGGACCGTCGGGGAACGTCTCGGACGGGCTCACCGCACCTGGAAGGCCGTCGACACACCCTCGATCGACGAGATCTTCCCGCCCAGGCTCTTCGCGTCGCCGCGGTAGACGACGCGGTAGGTGCCCGAGGGGGTGCCCTGGGGGACGTCCCAGGTGATGGTCACCTTCGACGCGGCGATGCCGTCGCGGGCCCAGTGGAAGCGGGTCGCCCAGTCGCCGTCGTCGGCGACGGTGCGCCACGCGCCGGCGGAGTCCCGCCGCTCGATCCGCAGGTAGGTGTCGCCCCGGTGCAGGTCGTTGCCCGGGTGGGCGCCGGCGAAGACGACCTCGACGCGTTCCCCCGTCCGGTAGTTCTCCCGCGGCGGCACCAGCACGTCGCCGAACTTCCTGAAGAGGGGCGGCGCGTCCAGCACCACACCGGGCTGGAGCGACAACGCCTTGCCGGTCAGGTCCGGCGGCTCGGGCCCGAGGGGCAGGTCCGTGCCGTCGCGCAGGGAGACCGCCAGTTCGGCCGCGGTCTGCTGGAGCGCGGGAAGCTGCCAGCGTCCGAACAGGGTGCTGCCGCCCTCGTACTGCTGGGCGTCGTACTCCTCCGGCGTGGTCACGTAGTGGAAGTAGGAGTTGCTGTACCCGGCGACCAGGACGTCGTCGAGGTCCGCGCCGACGATCCCGGCGACCGTGCGCCGCAGCCGCAGGCCCGCGCAGACGGTGACCTCGCCGGGGATGCCGATGAGGTACAGGCCGCCGATGCGCACCAGCATCACCGGCACCCGCTCCTGCACCCACGGGTAGATCCGGTTCATCTCCCCGATCGGCACGAAGACGTCCTTCGGCGCCTGCGCCTGCTTCAGCTCGGGGGAGACCGTGTAGACGACCGAGTTGGAGATCGCGTCCCAGAAGGGGTTGTCGCCCTCGTCGAATCCGGGGAAGGCGGGCCCGTCCTCCAGGCTGCCCGCCGCCATCGCCGCACCGACGCACGGCTTCGAGGTGCGGTGGGTCTTCCCGTCGCCGGTGAACTCCGGGCGCACGGTGACGTCGGAGAGGTCCACGTACACCAGCCGCGAGTCGACCGGCCCGGACAGCCGCACGCCCGGCGTGTCCGCCTGCGCCGCGGCCGCCTCGTACTGCCGCAGCCCGCTGGTGCGGGTGGCCTCGAAGTCGGCGGGCGTGGTGGGAGGCACCAGGTCCAGGTTGGGCGACATGTCGCCGCTGTTGGTCTGGGCGAACGCCGAAACGAACTCCGGTGTGCCGTCGGCGAGATAGTCCACGCCGTGGACCTCGCGCTCCCAGTGGTAGGCCGCGTAGCCCTTGTTGTCGGCGCTGATCAGGCGGTTGTCGCCGGACATGCTGGTGCCGTGCACCGGGAACCAGTTGACCGCCCCGACCGTGCGGCCCCGCCGCTCCACCCGCAGCAGGGTGGTGAGGGTGTCCACGCCGTCCGGGAAGTGGTCGCGGTCGGCCTTCGGGTTGCGGTCGAAGGCGGTCTTCGAGCGGTTGACGCTGGCGCCGGTCAACGTGCCGTGGCTGAGCAGGAGACCGGACGGGGCGAGGTCCTCGTGCGCGTTGCGCGCCGCCTCGAACAGGCCGTCCGCCACGGCCTCGAAGGTCGCCTCGTGGAAGCCGAACGTCGTGGTGTTGTAGAGGAGATGGTGCGAGTAGCCGCCGGGGCCGGCGTGGGTGTGGGTGGCGGTGATGAGGACGTTCCGCGCGGTGTACAGATCGCCGTACGCCTGCCTCAGCCGTCGCAGCACCGCCCGGTGCACGCTCTCGAAGATCATGGGGGAGTCGGCGACGATCAGCAGCACACGGCGCCCGCTCGCCTGCTCGGCCACGACGAACGCCCGCGCCCGCAGCCGGGTGTGGAGCCCCGCAGCCTGCTGGTCGAAGCGGCCGTACCCCATCATGCCGACCTCGGCGACCTCACCGGTGGCGTCGGAGATGCCCCGGCCGACGAGATACCCGCTGCCGCTTCCCGTGGCGGCGGCAGCGGCGCCGGGTGAGATCAGGTGCGCACCCGCGAGCCCGAGGCCGGTGACGGCACCCGCCCTCAGGACGGTCCGGCGGCTGCGCGAGGGAGGACGTTCCGCGGTCATACGCTGCTCCTCAGGGTCGGTCGGCCCCCCGGCGAACGGAACATGAACAACATTCAAGTTCCGCGCCTCATTGGTACACCGGCCGCCATGAACACGGCAAGAGTCGTGCGCGCATGACGCGGCCGGCCCGGTGGGTCCGTGTTCCCACGGACCCACCGGGCCGGCTCCCGCTTCAGGACGGCGGCGTCACCCCTTGCCCTGGAGCGGCTCCCGCTCGCACACGGTCCCCGCCGCCGGCACCGTGCCGTCCAGCAGATACGCGTTCACGGCCTTCCGCACACAGGTGTTGCCGGAGTCGTACGCGCCGTGGCCCTCGCCCTCGTAGGTGAGTTCCACCCCGACGCCCTTGCCGAGCCGCTCCGCCATCCGCGCGGCGCCCTCGTACGGTGTCGCGGGGTCGCCGGTGTTGCCGACGAGCAGGATCGGCGGCGCGCCCGGCGCACTCACGTCCGGGTGCGGGGCCTTGCCCCGCACCGGCCAGTCGGTGCACTCCAGCGCGCCCCACACCATGGCGTCGCCGAAGAGCGGGGACGCCTCCTCGAACGCGGCGGACTGTTCCAGCACGTCGTCCACGGTGTAGCGGTCGCTGCGGTCGGCGCAGGTGATGGCGGTCCGGGCGTCCTGCTGGTCGCTCCAGCCGCCGGCGTGCCGGCCGCTGAGGGCGTCCGCGAGGCCGAGCAGGGTCCGGCCCTCGTCGGCGGCGAGGAGTTGAAGGCCCACCTCCAGCGCGGGCCAGGCGGTCTCCAGGTAGAGCGCCTGGACGACGGCGTCGATCAGCTGGGAGCCGGTGAACACCCTCTCCCCGTCGACGGACAGCGGCTCGTCGTCCAGCGTCTCCTCCAGCTCCATGACGAGCCGCGTGATCTCCTCGGGGGTGTCGCCGAGGGCGCAGCCGGTGTCCACGCACCACTGGGCGAAGTGGTCGAAGGCGAGCTGGAACCCGCCCGCCTGCGCGAGCGCCCCCTCCATCTGGTCCAGCGTCGGGTCGACGACGCCGTCCAGGACGGCACGACCGACGTGCCGGGGGAACAAGTGGGCGTACACGCCGCCGAGTTCGGTGCCGTAGGAGATCCCGAAGTAGTGCAGCTTGTCGTCGCCGAGCAGATGGCGCAGCAGGTCCATGTCGCGGGCGGCGTCCTCGGTGCCCACGTGCGGCAGCACGCGGCCCGACTCCTGTTCGCAGGCGTCCGCGTACCGCTGCCGCGCCTGGAGCAGCGCGGTCACCTCGTCGTCGCCGTCGTCGGGGGTGCCGTCCTGCTGGGTCATCGCCTGCGCCGCCTCGGCGTCCAGGCAGGTGACCCCGGCGCTCGCTCCGACCCCGCGCGGGTCGAAGCTCACCAGGTCGTAGCGGGACCGGAGTTGCTCGTAGTCGGGGGCGAGGGCGGGCAGGGTGACCACACCGGACTCGCCGGGCCCGCCGAAGTTGAACAGCAGCGAGCCGATGCGGTCTGCGGCGTCCGCGCGGGACGCCGCCCGGATCAGGGCGACGTCGACGGTCTCACCGCCGGGTCTGTCCCAGTCCAGGGGCGCGCGCATGGTGGCGCACTGCCAGCGGGTGCCGTCCGGCAACGGCTCGGGCGCCTCTCCGCCGCCTTGCAGGGGGGACGGTGCGGGGCAGTCCTTCCAGTTCAGGGACTGCGCCCATATCCGTCCGCGGTCGTCCTCCTCGCCGCCTCCGCCTCCGGCCCCGCCCTCGCCGGCCGGGCCGCAGGCGGCCAGGGAGGCGGAGAGCAGGACGGCGCCGGACAGCAGGGCAGCGGCTGTCGTACGTCGTGTCGGCATGGGCCCAGCCTCCGGCGGGCCCACGGCAGCCGCACGGCCGCGCAACCCATCCGGGGGACGCCCCCGGGGTCAGCGCAGCGCGGGGTGGTCCGCCACCACGGTGCACGAGCCGGGGGCGATCTCCGTGAAGCCCGCGTCGCGCACCGTGGGCAGGCCGCCGCCGGTCAGCGCGGGCCAGTCGGCGGGGTCGGCGCTGCGCACGGCGAGCGGGAACCCGGCCGCGTGCCAGGCCTCGCGGGCCGCGTCCGGCAGTTCCCACCACGCGAGTTGGGCGCCGTGCCCGGCCTGGGCCATCGCCTTGCCCGCGGACATCTCCAGTTCCGGGTTCATCCACAGCGTGGGCACGCCGGGGTCCGCGGGCGGCACCGGGTCCGGGTCGTCGAGGTCGGTGCCGGACACCTGGAGCCGGGCCAGGTCCCTGGGCCAGCCGTCCAGTGGCACCGGCGGGAAGACGCGCACCTCGGCCGACTTCCCGGTCACGGTGATCCCGGGGAGCGCCTCCGCGCGGCGCCACTCCGCGCCGCGTGCCCTCCGCACCACCTTGCGGATCCGCGCGTCCTGCCAGTCGCGCATCGCCCGCGCCCACTCACCCTCGCCGACGGAACGCTCGTCGCTCAGCATGACCAGCACCGCGCGGGCCGCCGTCTCCAGCGCGTCCGTCCGCGCGGGCGGCGAGCCGCGCTCGATACGGACCACCAGCGGCAGCACGAACTGCGGCGCCGCGTCGCGGTCACCCGGGTCGGGTCGGAAGGGGCTGTCGGGGGCGGGTGTCGTCCGGTCGTCGTTCACCCGCCCAGTGTGCCAAGCGGGACGGGGGCGGTGCCGGGCGGCACCCGCGGACATCAAGGGGCGTGGAGGGGGCATCAGGGTGGGGAAGGGACTGATGCGCGATGACTCAGGCGGTGCCGCAGCGTGGCGGAGGAGGCTCCAGCGGTCTCTACGACGTGCTGGAGCTGATCCTCGACCGAGGGCTGGTGATCGACGCGTTCGTGCGGGTGTCGCTGGTCGGGATCGAGATACTCAAGATCGACATTCGCATCGTGGTGGCGAGCGTCGACACCTACCTGCGCTTCGCCGAGGCGTGCAACCGGCTGGACCTGGAGTCCGGTCCGCGCAAGCCCGCCGGGTTGACCGAACTCCCCGACAAGATGCGCGAGTCGGGCTCCAAGGGGGCGGCCAAGGGGCTGCTGTCCGGCGCCGTGGAGACCGTCTCCGAGGCCTTCCAGCAGGCGCGTCAGGAACCGAGGCGCCGGTAGCGAGGGGCGCAGCCCCCACCGGCCGGCCTCCGCCCGGCGGCGGCGGTCAGCCGGAGCAGGAGGTGCGCTCCGCCTCGCGCCACTCGCAGACCGGGCACAGCGTGATGCCCTTGTACGCCTCCGGGTACTCCGTGGGCTCCTGGCACTGGACGCAGGCCGCGTAGGGCGGACCGTCCGCCTTCGGCGGGCGGTCCGTGCCGACGAGGCAGTAGTCGCGGTCGGTCACGTCGTCGCTCATGTCTCCAGCGTAGGACGCCGCGCGAAACGCTCAGCCTCGTCCGTTCGCCGCGCCGATCAGCTCGGAGACCTTGACGAAGCGGTAGCCCTGGCGGCGCAGCTCCGGGACGACCTTGCGTACCGCCTCCTCCGTCGTCGGGGCGGCGCTGCGGGTGCAGTGCAGAACCACCACCGAGCCGGGCCGCACCCCGTCCAGCACCTGCCGGGCCACCGCGTCCGGGTCGGTGGCGAAGGCGTCGCCGCCGACGACGTCCCACTGCACGGCCGTGACGCCGGCCGGGGTGAGCGCCTTGAGAGCCCGCCGGTCGTAACAGCCGCCCGGGAAGCGGAAGTACGGCATCGGAGCGGGGACGCCCACCGTGCGCAGCGCCTGGTACGCCCGCTCCACGTCGGCCCGCATCCGCTCCTCGGGCACCGTGGGCAGGCCGTAGCAGTCGCCGGTGAAGGCGTAGTGGCTGTACGAGTGGTTGGCGACCTCGAAGAGCGGGTCGCGGCCGATGGCGCGGGCCTGGTCCGGGTACTCCTCGGCCCACCGGCCCGTCATGAACACCGTCGCCGGCACCTGCAGCGTCCGGAGCGTCCCGATCAGCCGCGGGTGGTCGAAGCGCTCGCCCGCCGCGGCCCGCGGGCCCTGGTCGGCGGTCATGTCGGCGTCGAAGGTGAGGGCGACGGTCTTCCCGGCGTCCCGGGGGCCGTGCTCGAAGACCGGGGTGAGACCCGCGGGACCCGCGGCGAGCGTGGGTGGCGCCGACGGGGCGGCGGGGGAGGGCGCGGGGGCGGGAGGGCGCGCCGCGGGACCGGCGGAGGAACCGCAGGCGGTGAGGGCGGCGGTGAGGGCACAGGCGGCGATAACACGAGGTGAAAGTGTGATCACCGTATGACAATAGGGCGGTGGGCGGCGGTGGCCGTCGCGGCTCGGGCGGAGGCGGCGGCACGCTCACCCGGTCGGAGGGGGCCCGCCCCGCCCCGGCGCGCCCTCCGGCCCGGTGCGGGCTCAGATGTCCCGCCGCTCCAGCGGCTTGGTCGCCGGCCCCTGCACGACCTTCCCGTCGGTGTCGAAACGGGACCCGTGGCACGGGCACTCCCACGCGCGCTCGGCCGCGTTGAAGTCGACCAGGCACCCCATGTGGGTGCAGCGGGCGGACACCGCGTGCAGGGCGCCGTCGTCGTCCCGGTACACCGCCATCCGGCCGCTCTCCGTGCGCACCACCGCGCCCTCGCCCGGCGGCAGCGCCTCCACCGGGGGCGACGGGCGCAGCCGGTCCCCGACGAAGTGCCCCGCGACCTGGGCCTGGTGCTTGAGGAAGGCCGGCGCCTCCCGCACGGCCGAGGCCAGGCGCCGCGGGTCGTACAGACCGGCCCACGCGCACTCCCCGCCCGTGATCCGCGCGGTGAGCAGCCGGCCCGCCATCATGCCGCCGCTCATGCCCCAGCCGCCGAAGCCGGTGGCCACGTAGGTGTGCTCGGCGCGCGGGTGCAGCGGCCCGACCAGCGGCACCGTGTCGGTGGGGTCGTTGTCCTGCGTGGCCCAGAAGTGCGTCAGCTCCACGCCGGGGAAGTGCCGGCGCGCCCACTGCGCCAGCCGGTCGAAGCGGGCGCGGGTGTCGCCGGTGCCCGGCGTGAAGTGCTCACCGGTGACCACCAGCAGCCGGCGGGAGGCGTCGTCGCCGTAGGGCGCGGTGCGCACCGAGCGGGAGCCGCCGTAGGGGGTGATGTACATGCCCTCCGGGTCCAGCTCCGCCGGCACCGGTCCCGCGACGACCAGCTCACGGCGCGGGGAGAGGCGGGTGAACAGCAGCGCGCGGTCGAACACCGGGTAGTGCGTGGCGACCACGACGTCCCGGGCCGTCACGAACGCCCCGGTCGACGTCGACAGCCGGCACGGCTCGCCCTCCTCCAGGCCCAGCACGGTGGTGTCCTCGTACAGGCGGCCGCCGTGCGCCTCGATGTCGTCGGCGAGCGCCAGCAGGTACTTGCGCGGATGGAACTGTGCCTGCTCCGGCACCTCCACCGCGCCCGCCACCGGGAACGGCAGCCCCGTCTCCGTCACGAACGACGCGGGCAGTCCCGCCTCCCGCGCGGCCCGCGCCTCCGCGCGCACCTCGTCCACCCGGTCCGCGTCCGTCACGTACGTGTACGAGCCGCGCCGCTCCCACTCGCACGCGACGCCCAGCTCCTCCACCACCCCGGCGGTCCGCTCGATCGCCTCCGCCTGCGACCGGGCGTACAGCCGCGCGCCCTCGCTGCCGCGGGTACGGCGCAGCTTGTCGTAGACCAGCGAGTGCAGCGCGGTGACCTTGGCGGTGGTGTGCCCGGTGACGCCCGCCGCGAGCCGGTCCGCCTCCAGCACCACGACATCGCGCCCCGCCCGGGCCAGCTCCCACGCCGTGCACAGACCGGCGATGCCGCCGCCGATCACGGCCACGTCGACGTCCAGGTTGTCGGCCAGTGCGGGGCGGCGCTCCCCGCCGGGCGCGGTGTTCAGCCAGTACGAGTCACCCGAGTGCTGCTTCTCCGTCATGCGGGGGCGAGTACCCCGCCGCGGGGGCTTCACGGCGGCGTGCGGTTGCCGGAGTGCGGGCGCGGGCGTAACGTACAACCAAATGGTTGTAGATGGGTTGGACGAGGCCGACCGGGCCGTGGACCGGCTGTTCCACGCGCTGGCCGACGCGACGCGGCGCGACATGCTGCGCCGCTGCGGCCGCGGTGAGCTGTCCGTGTCACGGCTGGCCGCCGCGTACCCGATGAGCTTCGCCGCGGTGCAGAAGCACGTCACGGTGCTGGAGCGGGCGGGGCTGGTCACCAAGGAGCGGCGCGGACGGGAGCAGCTCGTGCGCACCGACCCCGACGCGGTGGCCCGCGCGCGGCGGGCGCTCGACGCGCTGGAGTCGGCCTGGCGGGCCCGGGTGGACCGGATGACCGGCCTGCTTTCCGAGGAGGAAGGCGGGCAGGAGGCCCCGGACACCGGCTGAGGCCCGCGTACGGAAGCGACAGGAAAGGACCGGACGGATGACTGTCACCCGTGTCGACAAGGACGTCGACGCCCTCACGCTCACCCTCGTCGCGGACTTCACCGCACCGGTGGAGCGGGTCTGGCAGCTGTGGGCCGACCCGCGGCTGCTGGAGCGCTGGTGGGGGCCGCCCGGATACCCGGCGACCGTCGAGGAGCACGATCTCACCCCCGGCGGCGGCGTGAAGTACCACATGACCGGGCCGGACGGCGAGAAGTACGGCGGCTGGTGGCGGATCGCGTCGGTCGCGCCGCCGACGTCCCTGGAGTTCAGCGACGGGTTCGCCGACCAGGACGGGAAGCCGGATCCGGAGATGCCGGTCACCACGGTCCGGATGACGCTCACCGGGCGCGAGGACGGCACGCGGATGGAACTGCGGTCCGTGTTCGACACCCGGGAGCAGATGGAGCGGCTGGCCGAGATGGGCATGGTCGAGGGCATGAGCCAGGCCGCCGGCCAGATGGACGCGCTGCTGGAGGGCTGAGGCGGCCGAGGCGGTGAGGGCGGGCGCGTGCCGCGCCCGCCCTCACCGCCTCCGCGGCTATCGGCGCCAGGGGCCGGTCACGGCGAACGTCGTGCCCGGGTCGTAGACGTTGACGTACATCGTGCGGCCGTCCGGGGAGAACGTGACGCCGGCGAACTCGCCCCACTCCGGCTCCTCGGCCGTCCCCGTGTTCTGGCGGTTGCGGGCCATCGGGTAGACCTCGCCGCGCCGGGTGACGCCGTAGACGTGCTGGGCGCCGCCGCCGTCCTCGCACACCATGAGACCGCCGCTGGGCGCGAGGCAGATGTTGTCCGGGGACTCGCCGGGCAGCTGGATGTCGGTGTCCGGGCCGAAGACGATCACCAGGGTGAGGCGGCGGCGGTCCGGGTCGTAGCGCCAGATCTGGCCGTAGTGGTCGGCGGCCGAACCCTGCGAGGCGTGGGCGAAGGACGACACGAAGTAGACGGAACGGCCGCCCCAGTAGCACCCCTCCAGCTTCTGCGCGTGGGTGATGCCCTTCGGACCGAAGTCCTGGAAGCGGATGGGGGTCTCGACGGCCAGCGGGTCGGGGACGTCGACCCACTCGACGTCGTCGAAACGGGCGCCGATCTCCTGGATGGACGACAGCTCCGGCACGCCGGGCACCCGCATCGCCTGGAGCTTGCCGCCCGCGCGCAGCGAGCCGGTGCCGCCCAGCGGCTTCCTCGGCAGGAAGCGGTAGAACAGGCCGAAGGGGCGCTCGAAGGCGTCCTCCGTCTCGTAGACCACGCCGCGCCGCGGGTCCACCGCGATCGCCTCGTGCTGGAAGCGGCCCATCGCGGTCAGCGGCACGGCGCCCGTGCGCCGGGGGTCGGCGCCGTCGACCTCGAAGATGAAGCCGTGGTCCTTGGTGTAGCCGTTGGTGCCGGCCTTGTCCTCGGTCTCCTCGCAGGTCAGCCAGGTGTGCCACGGGGTGGGCCCGCCCGCGCAGTTGACGGCCGTACCGGCGATCGCGACCCGCTCGTCGACCACGCGGCCGCTCCGGTCGAGGGTCAGCGCGGTACACCCGCCCTTGCCCTCCGGGTCGTACGTCAGGCCGTCGATCACCGGGACCGGGACTCTGCCGGTGTTGCGGTTCTCGTGGTTGCGGACCAGGTGGGTACGGCCCTGCCGGCCGGCGAAGGCGGCCATGCCGTCGTGGTTGGAGGGGACGGGACCCTCGCCGGAGCGGAGCCGGTCGCCCTCCTTGGAGAGCACCTTGTAGCGGAAGCCCCTGGGCAGGTCGAGCAGTCCGTCGGGGTCGGGGACGAGGTCGCCGTAGCCGTAGTGGCCGAGGTTCTGCGCGGCGGCGCTGTCGGTGAACAGTTCGGAGAGGGCGCCGGTGAAGGCGATGCCGGCGCCGACGGCACCGGAACGGGCGAGCATCTGGCGTCGGGTGGTCGCCGCGGAGCTGTGGGGAGACCCGTTTTCCGACATGGGGAAACCTTCCTGCTGGCGGACAGGAACTGTGACCCCGCCGTGTCTATCACCTGCCGCCGATCCCGTGAACCACGCGAGCCGCACGTGTCCCGGGACCCGGGCCCGCCCCCGTGGACCCAAGGGGTGCTTCCGGCCCCGGTGGCACCACGCGCGCCGGGTCGGGGCCGGGCAGGGCCCCGCCCCGAGGGCGGCTCACCGCGTCGTCAGCCGCACCGGCGGTGTGTCCGTCCCGCTGTGGCGTTCCGCCCAGTGGCTCAGTGCCGTGCTGCAGGCGTGGTCCAGGTGGTGGAGCGCGGTGAGGTCGAGTTCGACCGGGCGGTCCTGGGGGAGGGACTCCAGGGTGTCCAGGATCTTCGGCAGGCGCAGGAACGTCGCGTTGCCGGAGAGGTGGACCTGGACGGGCCCCGCGCCCTTGTCCGTGACCTCCAGCTTGACCTTCGAGGACTCCCAGGCCGTCTTCACCACCGACAGGGCCAGCCCGATCAGCACGCCCTCGAACATGTTCACCGCGACGATCGACACGGCCGTGACGACCAGGACCAGCGCCTCGCCCCGCTGGCCGCGCCACAGCGTGACCAGCCCCCGGAACGGGATGAGCTTCCAGCCGGCGTGGATCAGGATGCCCGCCAGCGCGGGCAGCGGGATCAGCGCGAGCACGGACGGCAGCAGCGCGGCGAACAGCAGCAGCCACACCCCGTGCAGCACCCGGGACGCCTTGGTCCTCGCGCCCGCCTGCACGTTGGCCGAGCTGCGCACGATGACCGCCGTCATGGGCAGCGCGCCGAGCAGCCCGCAGACCGTGTTGCCCGCGCCCTGCGCCATCAGCTCCCGGTTGTAGCGGGTGCGCGGACCGGTGTGCAGCCGGTCCACCGCCGCCGCGCTGAACAGGCTCTCCGCGGAGGCGATGAGGGCGAACGCGACGATCGTGCCGAGCACGCCCACGTCCGTGAGGACGCCCAAGGTGTCCGTGCCGGGCGGTTGGACCGAGTCGAACAGCCCCCGTACCTCCACCGTGGCGACCGGCACGGCGAACGCCGCCGTGACCGCCGTCGCGAGCAGCACCGCGGCGAGCGCGCCCGGCACGGCCCCGGCCGGTCCCGGCAGCCGCCGCCACAGCACCATCACCAGCACCGTGCCGGCGGCGACCGCCAGCGAGGCGAGCGTCTCCCGGCCGGCGAGCGCGTCCGCGGCGGCCCCGGGCAGCCCGAGGAGCTTGTCGACGCCCCCGGCGGGCGCCTCCAGGCCGGCGGCGGCGTAGAGCTGTCCGGCGATGAGGACCAGGCCGATGCCGGCCAGCATCCCCTCGATCACCGACAACGACATCGCCCGGAACCAGCGGCCGAGCCGCAGCGCCCCCATGGCGAGCTGGAGCAGCCCGGCGGCGAGCACGATCACGCCGAGCGCGGGGAGCCCGTAGGAGTCCACGGCCTGGTAGACCAGCACGGTGAGTCCGGCCGCGGGGCCGGACACCTGGAGGCTGCTGCCCGGCAGCAGACCGGTGACCAGGCCGCCCACGATGCCGGTGATGAGGCCGAGTTCGGCGGGGGCACCGGAGGCGACGGCGACGCCGAGGCAGAGCGGGACGGCGACCAGGAACACGACGAGGGAGGCGGCGGCGTCCTGCCGCAGATGGGGGAAGCGGTGCACGCGGGCCCTCACCGGGTCCGGCACGCGCGGCGGGCGCGGCACTGGGCGTCGGCGGGGGGCGGTACGGCGCCGGGGGTGCGGGGCCCGGGGGGTGTTCCGGCGCGGCGGCCGGACGAGCGGGGGTGGTCGACGGAAGGGCGGTGCATCTGTTCCTCCTGGCGCGTGTGGGGACGCGTCGGACGGGCACGACGAGGACCGGCCCCGCTGATCACTGGCCCGCGTTGTGACGGACCGTATACGTGAGAGGTGCGGGACGGGGTGGCCGAGGTAAAGCGACGGCAAGGCCCGGGGTGCGGCCGTCGGTCGCCCGACCTCGCAACGCGCGTACCTGACAAGGTGGTTCGCACCCGGTGTCGCAGGTCCGCGCAAGGTCAACGGTTGGTCAAGAACACGGTAACCCTGCGTCGCCGTTCGCACCGTCCCATCGGAGGGCCACGCCGCACTCAGCCCGAAAAGAACACGTGGGATGGCGGGATCACTTCCGTGGGCGCCGATGGTCTGTTCGAGTGTCGAACGTTTATGCGGTCGGGTGGTGCCGTCCGGGTCAGACGGTGTCGGCGAGCCTCTTGGCGTCCCTGGCCAGAGCGGTGAGACGGGAGATCGCGCGGAAGTACTTCTTGCGGTAGCCGCCCTTCAGCATCTCCTCGCTGAACAGCTGGTCGAACGGCTGTCCCGACGCGAGCACCGGCACCTCGCGGTCGTAGAGCCGGTCCGCGAGGACCACGAGCCGCAGCGCGGTCGACTGGTCCGGCACCGGCCGCACCCCGGTGAGGCACACCGCGCCGATGCCGTCGGTGAGAGCGCCGTAGCGGCTCGGGTGGACCCGGGCGAGGTGGTCGAGCAGGTCGGGGAAGGCGTCCAGCGACGCGCCCTCGGTGGTGTGGGCCACCCGGGTCACCTCGTCGTCGGAGTACGGCGGCGGCGCCTCGGGCAGGCCCCGGTGCCGGTAGTCCTCGCCGTCGATCCGCAGGGCGCGGAAGTGCGCCGACAGGCCCTGGATCTCGCGCAGGAAGTCGGCCGCCGCGAACCGGCCCTCGCCGAGCTTGCCCGGCAGCGTGTTGGAGGTGGCGGCGAGCGCGACGCCCGCCTCGACCAGCTTGCCGAGCAGGGTGGACACCAGCACGGTGTCGCCCGGGTCGTCCAGCTCGAACTCGTCGATGCACAGCAGCCGGTGCCCGGAGAGCGTCCGCACGGTCTGCTGGAAGCCGAGCGCGCCCACCAGGTTGGTCAGCTCCACGAACGTGCCGAAGGCCTTGAGCGCCGGCTCGGCCGGGGTGGCGTGCCACAGGGAGGCCAGCAGGTGCGTCTTGCCGACGCCGTAGCCGCCGTCCAGGTAGACGCCGCGCGGCCCGGACGGGGCCTTCTCCCGCGCCTTGCCGAAGCCGAACAGCCGACGCCGGCCCGGACCTCCGCCCGGCTTCCCGTCGAGACCCGCGGCGAAGCCCTCGAGGACGCGCACGGCCTCGGTCTGGCTCGGCTGGTCCGGGTCGGGGATGTACGTCTCGAAGCGGACGGCGTCGAACCGCGGCGGCGGCACCATCTCGGCGACGAGCCGGTCCGCGGGGACGTGCGGCTCGCGGGCGCACAGCGAGAGCGGGGTCACGTCGGTCATGGGACCGGGACGGGAGGCTGCGGAGGACGACACGGTCCCCCATCGTACGGGGCGTGGAAGACTGCCTGACATGCGACGCCTGTTCCCCGTGACCGACGTGACAGACGAGACGGCAGCCGCCGAGGGGGCGGCCGGCCGGGAGTGGAGCCTGGCCGAGCTGGCCGCCGCCTACGCCTACCCGGAGCCCGGTCCCGAGGGCCCCGCGTCCTGGCTGCGCGGCAACATGGTCTCCACCCTCGACGGCGCCGCCCAGCACGAGGGCCGCTCGCAGCCCATCTCCTGCCCGGCCGACATGCGGGTCTTCGGCGTGCTGCGGGCCCTCGCGGACGCGGTCGTGGTCGGTGCGGAAACGGTACGGCAGGAGGGCTACCGCCCGGCCCGCGCCCGCGCCGGGTTCGCCGCGGCCCGCGAGGCCGCGGGCCAGGGCCCGGCGCCCGCGATCGCGGTGGTCTCGGCGAGCCTCGACCTCGACTTCTCGCTGCCCCTGTTCAGCTCCCCGCTGGTGCCCACGCTGGTCCTCACCGGCGCCGGCGCCGAACCGGAGCGCGTGGCCGCCGCCGAGAAGGCGGGCGCCCGCGTGGTCGTCGCCGGGGAGGGCGCCGGGGTCGACCCCGCCCGGGCCGTGCACGCCCTCGCCGAACTCGGGCACACCCGCCTGCTGACCGAGGGCGGGCCCCGGCTGCTGGGTCAGCTGATCGCCGCCGACGTGCTGGACGAGCTCTGCCTCACCGTCTCGCCGATGCTCACCGCGGGTGAAGCCCAACGCATCGCTGGTGGGCCCTCAGTGACACTTCCGCGGCGGTTCACGCTGTCGTCGATGCTGGAGGAGGACGGATTCCTGTTCACGCGCTACCGGCGGGCCTGACCGGCCCGGCCGGGTGTGGAACCCCCGGAGGGAGGACAACCGGTACGACGACCGAAGCCGCCGCCGGTCCGGCGATCGGCGGAACCGTCCGCCCGTCCCGCACGGTGACGGGCGAGACTGAATTGGCCGTACACGCGCCCGCACGGGGAAGGATGATCTCCGCGGGGGCCTGGCTCGGCCCACGGAGCAGCGAGGGCCCGCGGGCCCTCCGAGGAGTAAGGGGCGCCTGGTGTTCACAAGCGTACTGATGATCGAGAAAGCCCTGACGTCCGCCGACGTGGAGTTCGTCACCACCCTGCACGGGGACGAGCCGGTCGCCTTCCACGTCCTGCTCCAGCCACGCGGGGAACAGGCCGACCGGCTGCTGAGAGCCATCGACGACGTCGCCCTGGGCGAGCTGGACGAGGCCGTCCGCGAGGGCGAGACCCCCGAGGGCGACGAGGCCCGGAGCATGGGGGAGCGGGCGCTGGAGGTGTCCCTGAAGGCGCTGCGCACGACCGGCGACACCGCCGAGGGCCGCCTCGTCGAGGACCACCCGCTGGACGCGCTGAAGAAGCTCGTCGAAGAGGTGCACGCGGACGAGGTGATCGTCCTGACCGACCCGCACTACGTGGAGGAGTTCTTCCACCGTGACTGGGCCTCCCGGGCCCGCCACAAGGTCGGGGTGCCGGTGCTGAAACTCTTCTCCCACAGCAAGGCATAGGCTGGGGCCGCGCCCTCCCGGCTCGGCACGCGAGGGCGCGAAGACCGCCGTCCCGCTCGTCGCACCACTGGGAGAACACGCATGGCACCCGGCCTTCCTACCGCCATGGACCGACCGCACTTCATCGGCATCGGCGGCGCCGGGATGTCGGGCATCGCCAAGATCCTCGCCCAGCGCGGTGCGAAGGTGGCCGGCAGCGACGCCAAGGACTCGGCGACCGCCGAGGCCCTGCGCGCCCTCGGCGTCACCGTGCACCTCGGGCACGCCGCGGCCCACCTCGCCGACGACGCCAGCTGCGTCGTGGTCTCCTCCGCGATCCGCGAGGACAACCCGGAGCTGCGGCGCGCCGCCGAGCTGGGCATCCCCGCGGTGCACCGCTCCGACGCCCTCGCCGCCCTGATGGACGGCCTGCGCCCGATCGCGGTGGCCGGCACCCACGGCAAGACCACCACCACCTCCATGCTGGCGGTCGCCCTCACCGAGCTGGGCCGCGAGCCGTCGTACGCCATCGGCGGCGACCTCGACGCCCCCGGCTCCAACGCGCTGCACGGCGCGGGCGAGATCTTCGTCGCCGAGGCCGACGAGTCCGACCGCAGCTTCCACACGTACGCGCCCGAGGTCGCGATCATCCTCAACGTGGAGCTGGACCACCACGCGAACTACGCGTCGATGGAGGAGATCCACGAGTCCTTCGAGACGTTCGTCGGCCGGATCGTCCCCGGCGGCACCCTGGTGATCTCCGCCGACCACGAGGGCGCCCGCGAGCTGACCCGCCGCCTGGACGGCTCCGTGCGGACCGTGACGTACGGCGAGTCCGCGGACGCCGACGTGAAGGTGCTGTCGGTCGTCCCGCAGGGCCTGAAGAGCGAGGTGACCGTCGAGCTGGACGGCGCCCCGCTCACCTTCACCGTGTCGGTCCCCGGCAGGCACTACGCGCACAACGCGGTCGCCGCCCTCGCCGCCGGCGTCGCGCTGGGCGTCCCGGCCGCCGAGCTGGCCCCCGCGCTGGCCGCGTACACCGGCGTCAAGCGCCGCCTGCAGCTCAAGGGGGAGGCGGCCGGCGTCCAGGTGATCGACTCCTACGCGCACCACCCCACCGAGATGACCGCGGACCTGGAGGCGATGCGCTCCGCCGCCGGGGACGCCCGCATCCTCGTCGTCTTCCAGCCTCACCTGTTCTCCCGCACCCGCGAGCTGGGCAAGGAGATGGGCCAGGCCCTCACCCTCGCCGACGCCTCGCTGGTCCTCGACATCTACCCGGCCCGTGAGGACCCGATCCCCGGGGTCACCAGCGAGCTGATCATCGAGGCGGCCCGCGCGGCCGGCGCGGACGTGACGGCCGTCCACGACGCGGCGGAGATCCCCGGGGCGGTGGCGGGAATGGCGAAGCCCGGCGATCTGGTTCTCACCATGGGAGCGGGCGACGTCACCGACCTCGGCCCGCGCATCCTGGACCGTCTGTCGAACTAAGGGGCTGGAACCTCATGCCGTACGACGTGGAGAAGCCGGACGAGCAGTGGCGCGCGGAGCTGTCGCCGTCCGAGTACGCGGTTCTGCGCCAGGCGGCGACCGAACCGGCCTTCACCGGTGAGTACACCGACACCAAGACCGAGGGCGTCTACGCCTGCCGTGCCTGCGGCGCGGAGCTGTTCACCTCGGACACCAAGTTCGAGTCGCACTGCGGCTGGCCGTCCTTCTTCGACCCGAAGGACACCGACGCCGTCGAGCTGGTCGCCGACCGCTCGCACGGCATGGTGCGCACCGAGGTGCGCTGTGCCCGCTGCGGCTCGCACCTCGGGCACGTCTTCGAGGGCGAGGGCTACCCGACGCCCACGGACCAGCGGTACTGCATCAACAGCATCTCGCTGAACCTGCGGCCCGCCGGGTCCTGACCCCCCGGCCAGGCCCGCTCCTCACCACCCGGTCAGCACCAGGTGGTTGAGGAGCAGGGCCAGTGCCGCCTGCCCGGCGAGCCAGCCACGCGGACCGGGCAGGAAGGAACAGGCCGGCAGCAGCCACAGGGCGAACGGCAGCCAGATCCGCTCCGTCTCCGCCTTGCTCATCCCGGACAGGTCCGCGACCAGCAGCGCCAGCAGCGCGGACCCCACCAGCAGCGCGAGCCGGGGCGCCGGATCCCGGAGGACGGCCGCGCGGCCGGACCCCCACAGCTCCGCGCCGCCCCGGCGCAGCCCCGCCACCGTCGCGGGGCCCACCATCAGCACCGTGCACGCCAGGTTCGCCCACACCCAGTAGCCGTACGGGCGGACGCCGCCCGCGCCCTGGTAGTAGCGGGTCACCAGCAGCCGGTACGCCTCCCACCAGTCGAAGCCGAGCGCCGTGAACACGGCCGGCGCCACCAGGAAGCCGGCGGCCGCGTACAGCAGCGGCCGCAGCCGCCGCGTGCCCAGCAGCAGGACGGCGGCGGCGATCACCGCGATCAGGGTGAGCCCGTACGACAGGTACACCGTCAGTCCGAACAGCAGCCCTGCGCCGAGGCCCGTCCAGGCCGGGCGGCGGCCGGTGACGGCGAGGGACAGCAGGGCGAGCGCCCAGGCGGCGACCGCCGCGAACCAGCCGTCGGCGGAGGTACCCGTCCAGATCGCGGCGGGGGCGAGGACGAGGAAGGGCGCGGCCCGGCGGGCGAGATCCTCGCCGGCCAGCCGCCGCACGGTGACCAGGACGGCGACGGCCGCCGTGGTGCCGGCCGTGAGGACGAACGCCCCGGCCCACGCCCCGCCGCCCAGCCCGATCCGGTCCAGCAGCACGAAGGTGAGGGTGGCGCCCGGCGGGTGTCCCGCCACGTGCGCCGGCCAGTTGTCAGGCGCGCCGATGAGGATGTGCGCGTGGAAGTCCCGCAGGGTCGCCGGGATGTCCTGGAACCGGTCGATCACCTGGAGGTACTCGTGGCGGGTGGTCAGCCGTCCGGCGACGCCCCGCTGCCAGCCGTCGACCAGGGCCAGCGACCACGTCCAGGCGAGCGCCCCGCCCCACACGGCGAGCAGCATCGGCCGCCACGGCAGCCGGACCGCGAGCGAAGGACCGTACGCCACGACCGCCACGGCGACCACGATCGCGGCCGGGGTGCCGGGGCCGACGTGCGGCATCCAGCCGCCCACGATCGGCGGCCACCCGACGCGCAGGGTGCCGTAGCGGTTCTGGAGATGCGTGCCGATCAGGGCGGCGGCCACGACCAGCGCCGCGGCGACGGCGACGGCGTACCCGTCGCGCCGCGACCCGCGGGCGCGGCCGGCCGGGTCGGGGGGATCCGTGCGGGGAGGAGTGCGCTTCACGACGTCACACGCTAGGCCCCCCGGCCTGCGGCAAGCGGCTGACGAGCGGCGATGTCAGCGTTTCGTCATCGGTTGCGGACCCCTTCCGGGCGCCGCGCCGACCTACCGTCGGCACATGGCACGGTCTTCCCTCCCCGGCCGCCTCCCGCGCGGCCCCTTCTCGCCCGACTTCTGGCGCAGTCCGCTGCGCGGCACGTGGTTCACCTCGGTGCTCGGCGTGGTGCTGCTCGCCGGCATCACGATCCTGTTCGTGACGGGCCTGGTGTCGTACGCGGCGTACAACCCGGATCTGTCGCCGGTGAACGACCGCACCCCCGGCAAGGGGATCCTCGGCTTCTACCTGTTCTCCTGGCCCACCGACCCGCCGTGGCTCTACCGGCTCACCCAGGGCCTCCACGTCACCCTCGGCCTGGGGCTCGTACCGGTGCTGCTGGCCAAGCTGTGGTCGGTCGTGCCGAAGCTGTTCACCCTGCCGCCGGCCCGCTCCGTCACCCACGCCCTGGAGCGGCTCTCGCTGATCCTGCTGGTCGGCGGCGCGCTGTTCCAGTTCGTCACCGGCATCCTCAACATCCAGCTGGACTACATTTTCCCGGGCTCGTTCTACCCGCTGCACTTCTACGGCGCGTGGGTGTTCTTCGGGGCGTTCCTCGCGCACGTGGTGCTCAAGGCGCCGGCCGCCTTCAGGAACCTGCGGCGCATGCGGAGCGGAGGGGGTGAGGAGCCGGACGAGGAACTGACCGCGGCGCGGCCCGCCCCGCCGACCGTGTCCCGGCGCGGGGCGCTCGGCCTGGTCGGCGGAGGCTCGCTGCTGCTCGTCGCCACCTCCGCGGGGCGCAGCTTCGACGGGCCGCTGCGCCAGACCGCCGTCCTCACCCCGCACGGCGGGCCCGAACCGGGCAGCGGTCCCGGCGCCTTCCAGGTCAACAAGACGGCCGAGTACGCCGGGATCCGCCCCGACGACACCACCGAGGAGGCCTGGCGGCTGACCGTCACCGGCCGCACCGGCACCGTACGGCTGAGCAGGGCCGACCTGCTCGCCATGGACCAGCACGACGCCGATCTGCCCATCGCCTGCGTCGAGGGCTGGTCCACCTCCGACCAGGCGTGGCGGGGAGTACGGCTGCGGGACCTCGCCGCGCTGGTGGGCCACGACGAACCGGCCGACGTGTACGTGGAGTCGCTGCAGCTGCGCGGCACCTGGCGGCACGCCGCACTGAGCGCCGGTCAGGTCGCCGACGGGCGTTCCCTTCTGGCCCTGTCCGTCAACGGCGCGGACCTGACCCCGGACCACGGCCATCCGGCCCGCGTCATCGTCCCGGCCGCGCCCGGCGTGCTCAACACCAAGTGGGTCACGCGGCTGACCTTCGGCGAGCTGTGAGGAGAGGTCCCGTGGCCAAGCGGATCCCCCGGCCCGTGCTGGGCAGCCCCTTCCACCTGCTGGTACTGCTGTGCTCGTTCGCCCTGTGCGCGTACGCGGGCGTGCGGCTGCTCGACGGCGACTGGCTGATGATCACCGTGTGGTTCGTGGGCGCGGCGCTGATCCACGACCTGGTGCTGCTGCCGCTGTACGCGGCGGCCGACCGCGCCCTGATCACCGTCACGGCCGGACGCACGGCGTGGGTGAACCACGTCCGCGTCCCGGCCGCCCTCTCCGGACTGCTGCTCCTCGTCTGGTTCCCGCTGATCTCCGGCCGGGTGTCGGAGCGGTACGCGGCCGCCACCGCCCTCTCCGCCGACGGCTTCGCCGCCCGCTGGCTGCTGATCACGGCGGCGCTGTTCGGCGGCTCGGCGGTGCTGTTCGCGATGCGGGCGGGGAGGAGGCGGCCGGAGGCGGCGGAGTGAGGGGGCAGAGGCGTCAGGCTCCGGGTATCGGGCGTCAGCGTCGGGCGTCGGGCGTCGGGCGCGAGGTGTCGCGCGTCAGCGTCGGGCGTCGGGCGCGAGGTGTGAGGCGTGAGACGTTGGGCGTCAGCGTCGGGCGTGAGGCGTCGGGCGTGAGGTGTGAGGCGTGAGACGTTGGGCGTCAGCGTCGGGCGTGAGGCGTCGTTGGGCGTCAGTGTCGGGCGTGAGGCGTCGGGCGTCAGCGTGAGGCGTCGGGCGTCAGCGTCGGGCGCCGGGCGTGAGGCGTCGAGCGTGGGGCGGGGAGCGTCGGGCGTCGGCGTGAGGCGTCGAGCGTGGGGCGGGGAGCGTCGGGCGTCGGGCGGGGGCGGGCGGCCCCGTGGGGGCGCCGCCGCCCCTTCCCTGCGCTGTCGCGTCCCGTGCGGACGACATGCGGGATGAGTCCGGCGGTTCCGAGTGCGCCGGAGGGCGGGCCGCGGTGGGCGGCCCGCCCTCCGACGTGACGGTCAGCCGGCGGTCGCCGTCGCGGGTGCCCGGAGGGCGACGAAGGTGCGCCCGTCCGTGGACCACCGGTCCGCCGCGCGCCACCCGCACGCCCGTGCGCGGCGCAGCAGCGCCGGGGTGCCGAGGCGGGCCCAGGGGAAGGGGGCGCCGGGGGTGTCGTGAAGGCCGGTGACCCGCACGGTGACGCGTTCGTCGACGTCCGGGTACGGCACCGTCTCGGCGAGCAGCAGCCCGCCCGCCGTCAGTACCCGCGCCATCCGGTGCAGCAGCGCGGCCGGGTCGCCTCCGATGCCGATGTTGCCGTCCATCAGCAGCGCCGTGTCCCAGCGTCCGGTGCCGGGCAGCGGGTCGAACACCGAGGCCCGCAGCGCCCGTCCGCCGCGCCGGACGGTGTGCGCCACCGCCGCCTCGCTGACGTCGACGCCGAGCGCCCGGCGCCCCTGTGCGCCGAGCGCGGCCACCAGCCGGCCGGGCCCGCAGCCCACGTCCAGCACCGCGCCCTCGCAGCGCCCCAGCACCTCGAGGTCGGCCGGGTCCGGCTCCGCGCACCAGCGCTCCACGTCCAGCGGCAGCAGCCAGCCGTCGGCGCGGCGCAGGAACAGCGGGCCCCGGCCGGCGCGCAGCGCGTCGGCGTACGGGTCGGCCGACCAGGCGGGGTCGGCGGCCGGGAGCGGACGGGCGGGGGTGGTGCGCTGGGGGCCGAGCGGGGGCGCGGCCGTCGTCCGTGCCCGGCTCACCGGCGGGCCGCCGTCAGCCGGGCCAGCCGCGTGGCGAACCGTCCGTCAGGCGCCGCGCCGGCGACGGCCGCGGCGTCCCGGGCCGTGTCCACGTCCCGCAGCAGCGGCAGGTCCCGTACCCGCAGCCCGTCCAGCCGCCGCCGCTGCGCGGCACCGGTGTGAGGCGTCGACATGGGCACCCCGCGCACCAGGTCCGGGTCGGGGCCGGCCAGGCCCAGCGCCCAGAAGCCGCCGTCCGCGGCCGGGCCGAACCAGGCGTCGCAGTCCGCGAAGTCCACCGTCAGCAGCTCGGGCGTCACCTGCGGGGTGTCCATGCCGATGAGCAGGGCGGGCCCGTCGCACCCGGCGAACGCGCCGGCCAGCCGCTCGTCGAGGCCGCCCGCGCACTGCGGCACGACCTCGACACCGGCCGGCAGCCAGGGCCCCGGCGACCCGTCCAGCACCAGCACCCGGCGTCTCGCGGGGGTGCGGGCGACCGCGTCGAGGGTGTCGGCGAGCGCGGCCTCGGCGAGCGCCGCCGCCTCCTCCGGCGTGAACGGCGGGGTCAGCCTGGTCTTCACCCTCCCCGGCCGCGGCTCCTTCGCGATGACCAGCAGTGTCACCTCCGGCGCCGTCACGGCGTCACCCCCTCGCGCGCGGGCGGCTCCTGGAGCACCCGGCTCATGTCCCGTACGGCCTGGTAGGTGCCCCGCCAGGTGCCGGTCACCTTCGAGGCGCCGGTGCGCGGGGTGTACGGCACGTCGTGCTCAGTGATCCGCCAGCCGGCGTCGGCGGCGCGCACCACCATCTCCAGCGGGTAGCCGCTGCGCCGGTCGGTCAGGTCCAGCGCGAGCAGCTCCTCGCGCCGGGCCGCCCGCAACGGGCCCAGGTCGCGCAGCCGCAGTCCGGTACGGCGGCGCAGCAGTAGGGAGAGGGCCGCGTTGCCCGCGCGGGCGTGCGCCGGCCAGGCGCCCCGCCCCCGCGGGCGGCGCCGGCCCAGCACCAGGTCGGCGGCGCCCGAGCGGATCTCGTCGACGAACGGCACCAGGTCCGACGGGTCCAGGGAGGCGTCGCAGTCGCAGAAGCAGACGATCTCGGCCGTGGCGGCGGTCAGTCCGGCGTGGCAGGCGGCGCCGAAGCCGCGCCGCGCCTCGCGCACGACCGTGGCGCCGAGCTCGCGGGCGACGCGGTCGGAGCCGTCGGTCGAGCCGTTGTCGACGACGAGCGCCCGCCAGCCGGGCGGGATCCGGCGCAGCACCCACGGCAGCGCGGCGGCCTCGTCGAGACAGGGCAGGACGACGTCCACGGTCCGGGCCGGGCCGTCCGGCGGTGGTTCCGGTGAGGAGGGGGAGGTGGTCACGGCTCTCACCCTACGAACATGAAACGGGCATACCGGTCATCGGCTTCTTACGAAACACGGACGTCGGCGCCCGCACCGGCCGGTTCGCGCGCGCGGAGTGCGAGGCTGGACGGCATGGAGCAGCCACCCACCGGCGGCGGGGCCGGAGCCCGGGTCCTCGTCGTCGACGACGACCCCACCGTCGCCGAGATCGTCACGGGCTACCTCGACCGCGCCGGGTACGTGGTCGACCGGGCCGGCGACGGCCCCGACGCCCTCGCCCGCGCCGCCGCCCACCGGCCCGACCTGGTCGTCCTGGACCTCATGCTGCCCGGCATGGACGGCCTCGAGGTGTGCCGCAGGATGCGCGGGCAGGGACCGGTGCCGGTCATCATGCTCACCGCGCGTGGCGACGAGGACGACCGCATCCTGGGCCTGGAGGTCGGGGCCGACGACTACGTCACCAAGCCGTTCAGTCCGCGTGAGCTGGTGCTGCGGGTGGGGTCCGTGCTGCGGCGCGTGCGGCCGGTGACGGACCCGTCCGGTGACGGCTCCGGCTCCGGTGTGCTGCGGGCGGCCGGGCTCACCGTTGATCCGGAGGCCCGGAGGGCTTCCAAGCATGGGAGCGAACTCGCCCTGACGGTGCGGGAGTTCGATCTGCTCGCGTTCTTCCTGGCCCACCCCGGACGGGCGTTCGCGCGGGAGGAGCTGATGCGGGACGTGTGGGGCTGGGACTTCGGTGACCTGTCCACCGTGACCGTCCACGTACGGCGGCTGCGCGGCAAGGTCGAGGACGACCCGGCGCGGCCCCGGCTCATCCGCACCGTGTGGGGCGTCGGCTACCGCTTCGACCCCGCGACGACCGAGGAGGCGTGAGGCCGGTGCGCGACGCCCTGCTCATCGCCCTGTTCGCGTTCCTCGGCGCCACCACGGCCGGGGTGCTCGGCGCGGGCGTCCTGCTGCTGATCCGCCGGCGGTCGCTGACCGCGCACATGGCGGTCGTCGCCGCCGTCGCGGTCGCGGCGATGCTGGCGGGGACGCTGGCCGTCGCCCGCGCGATGTTCCTGTCGCCGCACGATCTGAGTGTGGTGACGACCGTCGTGGCCATGGCCGCGGTCGTCTCGCTCGTCACCGCGTTGCTGCTGGGGCGGTGGGTCGTCGCCCGGAGTCGTGAACTCGCCTTGGCGGCACGGTCGTTCGGGGACGGCGGGGACTTCGCCGCCCCCGACGGGCCGGCCGCCGCCGAATTCGCCGCGCTGAGCCGGGAGCTGGAGGCCACGAGTGTGAGGCTCGCGGAGTCCCGGGACCGGGAGCGGGCCCTGGAGTCCTCGCGGCGTGAACTCGTCGCCTGGATCTCGCACGATCTGCGGACCCCGCTCGCCGGGCTGCGCGCCATGGCCGAGGCGCTGGAGGACGGGGTGGCCGCCGACCCCGACCGCTACCTCAGGCAGATCCGTACGGAGGTGGAGCGGCTCAACGAGATGGTCGGGGACCTCTTCGAGCTGTCCCGCATCCACGCGGGGGCGCTGTCGCTGTCGCCGGCGCGGATGAGCGTGTACGACCTCGTCGGCGACGCCCTGGCCGGTGCGGATCCGCTCGCCCGCGAGCACGGGGTGCGGCTCGTCGGGGACGGGGTGGAGCCCGTGCCGGTGGAGGTGGACGGGCGGGAGATGAGCCGGGTGCTGGGGAATCTCCTCGTGAACGCGATCCGGCGGACGCCGGCGGACGGGACGGTCGCGGTGTCCGCGCGGCGGGCGGGGAAGGGGGTGGTGCTGTCCGTCACGGACGGGTGCGGGGGGATTCCCGAGGAGGATCTGCCGCGGGTCTTCGACACGGGGTGGCGAGGGAGCGACGCGAGGACGCCTCCGGCGGGGGCGGGGTTGGGGCTCGCCATTGTGCGGGGGATCGTGGAGGCGCACCGGGGGAGGGCGGATGTGCGGAACGTCGACGGCGGGTGCCGGTTCGAGGTGACGTTGCCCGTGGCGGGGTGAGGGTTCTTCACCGCGGGCCGGTGGGGGCTGGTCGCGCAGTTCCCCGCGCCCCTGAGGGGGTGGGGTTGGCGTTGTCACCCCGCGCGGGCCGGTGGGGGCCGAGCGCGCAGTTCCCCGCGCCCCTGAGGAGGCGGGGGTTGGCGTGCGGGATTCTCCGCGGGCCGGTGGGGGTTGCTCGCGCAGTTCCCCGCGCCCCTTGAGGTGCGCTGTGCCCCGCGTTCCTCAAGACGTGGCGGCGAACTCTCTCATTCCTTCCTCGAAGGTGATCTCCGGCTTCCAGCCCAGGGCCGTCCGCAGGCGGGTGGAGTCCGCCGTGATGTGGCGGACGTCGCCCAGGCGGTAGTCGCCGGTGACGACGGGCGACGGGCCGCCGTGGGCCTCGGCGAGGGCCCGGGCCATCTCGCCGACCGTGTGCGGTGTGCCGCTGCCCGTGTTGTACGCGGTGAGGGCGCCGGCGGGCGGATCCGCCTCCAGGGCCGCCACATTGGCCGAGGCGACATCCCGGACGTGGACGAAGTCCCGCCGCTGGCCGCCGTCCTCGAAGACGCGTGGGGCCTCGCCGCGGGCCAGGGCCGAGCGGAAGAAGGAGGCGACCCCGGCGTACGGGGTGTCCCGGGGCATGCCCGGGCCGTACACGTTGTGGTAGCGCAGCGACACCGCCGAGCCGCCCGTCGCGCGCGCCCACGCCGCGGCCAGGTGTTCCTGCGCCAGCTTGGTCGTGGCGTACACGTTGCGCGGGTCGGCGGGGGCGTCCTCGGCGACCAGGCCCGGGGCGAGGGCGGCCCCGCACACCGGGCACGGAGGTTCGAAGCGTCCGGCCGCCAGGTCCTCCTCGGCGCGCGGGCCCGGCCGTACGACGCCGTGCCGGGGACACTCGTAGCGGCCCTCGCCGTACACCACCATCGAGCCGGCCAGCACCAGCCGCCGTACGCCCGCGTCGGCCATCGCGGTGAGCAGGACGGCCGTGCCGAGGTCGTTGCGGGAGACGTACTCGGGCGCGTCGGCGAAGCCGGTGCCGAGGCCGACCATGGCCGCCTGGTGGCAGACGGCGTCCACGCCCCGGAGGGCCGCCCGCACCGCGTCCGGCGCGCGGACGTCCGCCGCCGGGTCGGTGCGGACGTCGAGGACGACGGGCTCGTGCCCGCGCGTCCGCAGCGCCGTGACGACATGGGATCCGATGAAACCGGCACCGCCGGTGACCAGCACACGCATGACGTCACGCTAAGCCCGCGACCGCCGCGGAGGCGGCTGCGCGCCCGGCACGTCACACCCCCGTAAGACCCCGGTACGGCAGCCGCACCGTGAACACCGTCGCCCCCGGCCGGCTCGTCAGCTCGACGTCGCCGCCGTGGGCGCGGACCAGGGAGCGGGCGACCGCCAGACCGAGCCCGCTGCCGCCGCGGTCGCGGGTGCGGGCCTTGTCGACGCGGTAGAAGCGGTCGAAGACCCGGTCCCGGTGGTCCGCCGGTATGCCGGGGCCGGCGTCGGCGACCCGCACCAGGGCCGTCCCGGCGGTGGTGTCGAGCTCGACGGTCACCGGGGTGCCGGGCGGGGTGTGCACGGCCGCGTTGGCGAGCAGGTTGTCCAGCACCTGCCGTATCCGCTGCGGGTCGAGGCACAGGACCAGCGGACCCGTGGTGCGGGTGGTCACCGTGAGCGGATGGGCGGGGCGGCCCGCGCGGAACGCGTCCGCCGCCTGCTGGACCAGCTCCGTGAGGTCGGTGCCGGCCGTCCGCAGCGGCGCCTCCACCTCCGCCGCGTCCAGCCGGGCGAGCAGCAGGTCGTCCAGCAGGACGCCCATCCGCGCCGCCTCGGCCCGCAGCCGCGCCAGGTGCCTCTCCCGCTCGGCGGGTTCGTTCGCGGCGGCGTACTGGAAGAGGTCCGCGTAGCCGCGCACCGACATCAGCGGGGTGCGCAGTTCGTGCGAGGCGTCCGCGACGAAGCGGCGCAGCCGCAGCTCCGCCTCCGCACGGACCGCGAGGGAGTCGTCGATGTGCTCCAGCATCGTGTTGAACGCGGTGCGCAGCTCCGCCACTTCGCGTCCGCCGTCGCGTCCGTCCGCGCGCAGCGGCAGCCGGGCCGCCGCCTCGGTCAGGTCATGCGAGGTGATGCCGTGCGCGGTGTGCGCCATGTCGCTCAGCGGCTTCAGCCCGCGCCGCAGCATCCGCCGCCCGAACACCACCAGCGCCGTCAGCGCCAGCGCGAACACCACCACCTGCACGGTGACCAGCCGTTCGACGGTCTCCTCCACGTCCTCCACCGGGGCCGCGCTCACCAGCACCACCCCCGGCTCGACCTCGCAGCCGCGCAGCCGATAGGTGCCCTCCCCGTCGATCCGCGCGGTGCGCATCAGCTCGGTGTCGGAGTGCGCCATCGCCCGCGCGAGTTCGGACAGCGGCCGGGTGTCGTCGGGCACGTCGGCCGGTCGGCGCAGCGAGACCGAACCGCCGCTGACGTCGTACACCGCCGTGTACCACCCGTAGTACGGCTTGCGTCGTACCGTGCCGTGCGCCGCCGCGTCCTTGGCCTGCACGGTCTGGATGAGCTTCAGCTGCTCGCCGAGCTGCTGTTCGAGATAGTCCCGCATGTACGCGGTGAGCGCCGTGCCGACGACCGCGAACACCGCGAGGGACAGCACCCCGAGGCCCAGCGCCAGGCGGGTGCCGAGCCGCATCCGCCGGTAGGTGTCCCGCAGCCGCCGGGCGGCGGCCCTCACTCGCCCGCCTGCCGGATCACGTACCCGAAGCCCCGCACGGTGCGGATCAGCGGCGCGCCGGTGGCGTCCAGCTTGCGCCGCAGCCGGCTGATCACCAGCTCCACCACGTTGGACCGGCCCCCGAAGCCGTACTCCCACACATGGTCGAGGATCTGCGCCTTCGTGAGGACGGCGGGGGAGCGGCGCATCAGGTAGCGCAGCACCTCGTACTCGGTCGGGGTGAGCGCCAGTAGATGGTCGCCGCGCCGCACCTCCCGGGTGTCCTCGTCCATCGTCAGATCGCCCACGCGCAGCACCGACCGGGGGAAGTCCGGGCCCGTGCTGCGCCGCAGCACCGTCCGCAGCCGCGCCATCAGCTCCTCGACCGCGAACGGCTTGACCAGGTAGTCGTCCCCGCCCCGGGTCAGTCCCGCCACCCGGTCGGCGACCCCGTCCCGCGCGGTGAGGAACACCACCGGCACCATCCGCCCGGAGCGGCGCAGCCCGTCCAGCACGCCGAACCCGTCGACGTCCGGCAGCATCAGGTCGAGCACCACTATGTCCGGGCGGAACGCGTCCGCGCGGCGCAGCGCCTCCTCGCCGGTGTGGGCGGTGACCGCCTCCCACCCCTCGTACCGGGCGACCGTCGCCACCAGGTCGGCTATCGGAGGGTCGTCGTCCACCACGAGCAGTCGCACTCTGTCCACCCGCCCATACTGCGTCACCGTCCCCCTCAGGCCCGAGGCCGCTGCCCGGCCGGAGCCCGATCGACAGCGAACCGACAGGAAACCGAGTGACGTCCGGCATGCGGTCGATGTGAGGCGGGTGGTTTGGCGCGCCGGGATCCGGGCAGGTGGCGGCGTGGCCCCAGGCCGCCCCGACGCCGGGGTCCCGTGAATCGTCCCGGGGCCCTGTCGGTGCCGACGTCTACACTCGACCGGCACACGGCGCGGGCGACCTCGGCCGACCAACTTCTGCCACCCGAAGGGCAAGCGGCGTCTTGATACGGATCGACTCAGTCACGAAGCGGTACCCGGACGGCACGGTGGCGGTCGACCGGCTGTCGCTGGAGATCCCCGACCGCTCGATCACCGTCCTCGTCGGCCCCTCGGGCTGCGGCAAGACGACCACCCTGCGCATGATCAACCGAATGGTCGAGCCCACCGAGGGCACGATCCTCCTCGACGGCGAGGACGTCCAGCGGCAGCCGGTCACGACCCTGCGCCGCTCCATGGGCTACGTCATCCAGAACGCGGGCCTCTTCCAGCACCGCACCATTGCCGACAACATCGCGACCGTGCCCCGCATGCTCGGCTGGGGCAAGCGGCGCGCCCGGGAGCGGGCGGCGGAGCTGATGGAGCGGGTGGGGCTCGACGCCGCCCTGGCCGGGCGGTACCCGTACCAGCTGTCCGGCGGCCAGCAGCAGCGCGTCGGAGTGGCGCGGGCGCTCGCCGCGGACCCGCCGGTGCTGCTGATGGACGAGCCGTTCTCGGCCGTCGACCCGGTGGTGCGCAAGGGCCTCCAGGACGAGCTGCTGCGCCTCCAGGACGAACTGGGCAAGACCATCGTCTTCGTCACCCACGACATCGACGAGGCCGTCAAGCTCGGCACCATGGTCGCCGTGCTGCGCGAGGGCGGCCGGCTCGCCCAGTACGCGCCGCCCGCCGACCTGCTGTCGCACCCCGCCGACGCCTTCGTCGAGGACTTCCTCGGCGCCGACCGCGGCATCCGCCGGCTGTCCTTCTTCCCCTCGGACGCGCTGGAGCTGACCACCGACGCGGTCGTCCCGGCCGACGCGCCCGCCGAACGCCTCGCCGCCTCCGACGCGCCGTACCTGCTGGTGACCGACGCCCACGGCCGCCCGCTCGGCTGGCGGGAGCGGGGGAGCGGCGGCGACCGGCTGCTGTCGTACGGGCGTCCGTTCCGGCCCGGCACGGACTCGCTGCGCGCCGCGCTGGACTGCGCGGTCCTCTCGCCCACCGGCTGGGCGGTCGCCGTCGACGCCGACGGCAGGGTGACCGGCGTGGTCTCCCAGCAGACCATCGGCGAGGCCATCCGCGCCGCGCACACCCAGGCGGCACCGGACCCGGACGCCGACGCGGCGCGCGGCGAGGACGAGAAGGTCGCCGGATGAACGGCTTCTTCGACATCCCCAGCGACCTCCAGCACAGCTGGGCCGGCCTGATCGGGGTGCATCTGCGCGAGGCGCTGCTGCCGGTGGCCGCAGGCCTGCTGCTCGCCCTGCCGCTGGCGCTGCTGTGCAACCGGTTCCGCTGGCTGTACCCGCCCGTGCTCGGTGTGACGACCGTCCTCTACGCGGTACCGTCCCTCGCCTTCTTCGTCGTGCTGATCGACTGGACGGGCCAGACCGAGCTGACCGTGATGATCCCGCTGGCCCTCTACAGCCTGGTGGTGCTGGTCCCGGCGATCGCCGACGGCGTGCGCTCGGTGCCGGACGAGACCCTCTCCGCCGCCACCGCGATGGGATTCGGCCCCGTCCGGCGGTATCTCCAGGTGCAGTTGCCGATCGCCGCGCCCGCGATCGTCGCGGGCCTGCGGGTCGCCACCGCGTCCAGCATCTCCCTGGTGAGCGTCGGCGCCCTCATCGGCAACCAGGGCGCCCTCGGCAATCTGATGGCCGCCGCGCAGAAGTACGACCGGCCCGAACTCGCGGCGAACGCCGTGCTGACCACGGCGGTCCTGGCGGTCCTGTGCGACGCCGCGCTGGTCGCCCTGCGCCGCGCGCTGACCCCGTGGATGCCCCGCTCCGGACGGGAACGGACCGCCGCCCCGCGCGAGGAACTCCTCACGAAGGGCGCCGCCCGGTGAACGTCCTCAACTTCGTCCAGGCGTTCTTCAGCGACAGCGCGCACTGGCACGGCTACGACGGCATCCCGTCCCGCTTCCTGGAGCACGTCCGGTACACCCTGCTGGCCCTCGCGGTCGCCGCGGCGATCGGCCTGCCCGTCGGGCTGCTGACCGGGCACACCGGACGCGGCGGCAACGCGATCGCCGTCGTCGCCAACGCCGCCCGCGCCCTGCCCAGTTTCGGCCTGCTGGTGCTCTCCGTGCTGCTCATCGGCTTCGGCCTGCTGCCGGTGATGATCCCGCTGGTCGTGCTCGCCGTGCCCCCCATCCTGGTGACCACGTACGAGGCGGTCCGCACCGTCGACCCCGCCCCCGTCGACGCGGCCCGCGGGATGGGTATGCCCGAGTCCGGGGTCCTGTTCCGGGTGGAGGTGCCGGTGGCGCTCCCGCTGATCCTCAGCGGTCTGCGGTCCGCCGCCGTCCAGATCGTGTCCACGGCCACCATCGCCGCCTACGTCAGCCTCGGCGGGCTGGGCCGGTACGTCATCGACGGTCTCTACCAGCGGAACTACGAGAAGGTCGTCGGCGGGGCGACGCTGGTGGCGGTGCTCGCGCTGATCACGCTCGCGCTGTTCCGGGCCGTGGAGCGGTTCGCGGTGTCGCCCGGAGTGCGACGCCGCTGACATTCGATCAGTTGTACGACAAATGTGACCCTGACGTTCTTGACCGGGCGTGAGACGGCTGGATTGGATCGGTGAATGACTTCCACGGCGAAGAGCAGCAGATCGAGGACGAGGCACCACGGAGCGGCGGCGGTCGCGCTCGCCGCCGCGGCGGCGCTGCTCACCGGGTGTTCCTCCGGGGACACCTCCGACAACCCGCTCGACGGTGACAAGGCCGAGGCGGGCACGGTCGTCGTCGGCTCGAACAACTTCGCCGAGTCCACCCTGCTCGCCGACATCTACGGGGAGGCGCTGCGCGCCAAGGGCCTCAAGGTCTCCTACAAGCACAACATCGGCAGCCGTGAGACCACCTACGGCCTGATGAAGAACGGCTCGGTGACGGTCCTTCCGGAGTACAACGGCTCCCTCCTCGCCTACCTCGACGAGAAGGCCGAGCAGACCTCCGCCGACGCGGTCAACGAGGCGGTCAAGGCGAAGCTGGACAAGCAGCTCACCCTGCTGGAGTCCTCGCCCGCCGAGGACAAGGACTCGGTCGCCCTCAACGCGGCGACGGCGAAGAAGTACGGCCTCACCGCCGAGTCCACCCTCGCCGACCTGAAGGAGGCCGCGCCCGAGCTGGTGATCGGCGGCTCGCCCGAGTTCCAGACCCGGCAGCAGGGCCTCAAGGGCCTGGAGGCGGTCTACGGGCTGACGTTCAAGTCCTTCAAGGCGCTGGACGCGGGCGGCCCCCTGACCCAGGCGGCCCTCGCGCAGAACGAGGTCCAGGCGGCGGACGTGTTCACCACGGACCCGACCATCCTCAAGGAGAAGTTCGTCGTCCTGAAGGACCCGGAGAACCTCTTCGGGTACGCCAACGTCACCCCGCTGGTCCGCAAGGACGGGCTGCCGCAGGAGGGCGTCGAGGCGCTGAACGCGGTCTCCGCGAAGCTGGACACCAAGACGCTGCTCGACCTGGACGCCCAGGTGCAGCTGGAGAAGAAGGACCCGCTGGACGTCGCCAAGGCCTGGCTGAAGTCCGCCGGTCTCGTGTGAGACCCGTCACGGGGTGCGGCGGAGCGGTCCGCCGCACCCCGCGGGCTCATCCGGCGGCGGCCGCCGCCTGCGCGATCAGCAGGTCGATCAGCGCGATCAGCACGTCCCGCGAGGACTCGCGCTCCCGCGCGTCGCACAGCAGCACGGGCACGTCCGCCGGCAGCGTCAGCGCCTCCCGGATGTCCTCCACCGGGTAAGGGTGCTCGCCGTGGAAGCCGTTGACGGCCACCACGAACGGGATGCCCCGCCGCTCGAAGAAGTCGATCGCGGCGAAGCTCGACTTGGGCCGCCGCACGTCGACCAGGACCACCGCGCCCAGGGCGCCGTGAGCCAGGTCGTTCCACATGAACCAGAACCGCTGCTGCCCCGGCGTGCCGAACAGGTACAGCACCAGGTCGCCGGACACGGTGATCCGGCCGAAGTCCATGGCCACCGTGGTGACACGTTTCTCCTCGACGCCCTCCAGGTCGTCGACGTCCAGGCCCGCCATGGTCAGCGGCTCCTCGGTGCGCAGCGGCCTGATCTCGCTGACCGAGCCGACCAGGGTCGTCTTGCCCACGCCGAAACCGCCGGCGATCAGGATCTTGACCGTGTCGGGCGCGCCGCCGTCGGCGGACGCCCGGGAGACGGTGTCAGAGCCGGCCAAGGCCTTCCCTCACTTTCTGCAGCAGGTCCGGATCCGGGGTGGTGACGGGACGCGGGGGACGGACGGTGATCCGGCCCGCTTCCAGCAGGTCGCAGAGCATGATGACGACCACGCTCACCGGCAGGTCGAGCCGCGCGGCCAGCTCGGCCACCGCCATGGGGCGGACGCACAGCCGCAGGATCCGCGTGTGCTCGGGCTGCGGCCGGGCGGCGGTCTCGGGCTGCGGGTCGGCCGTCGTCACCGTCGTGATGAGCGTGAAGTCGGCGCGGCTCGGCCGGGTGCGGCCCCCGGTCAGGGTGAACGGCCGTACCAGCCGGCCCGAAGGGTCGCTCCCGCCCACCTCACACGCCGGGGTCTTCGGCGGGACCGCTGGTCTCCCGCGGGGCCGCGCTGAGGTGCTCGCCGATCTTCTTCACCAGCATGTTCATCTGGTACGCGACCACGCCGACGTCCGCCTTCGGGCCGGTCAGCACCACCAGATGGGCGCCGGGTCCCGCCGAGGTGAGGATCAGGTAGCTGTGCGCCATCTCGATGAGCGCCTGGCGCACCGGGCCGCCGCGGAAGTCCATGCTGACGCCCTTGCTCAGGCTCATCAGACCGGACGCCGTCGCGGCCAGACGCTCGGCGTCGTCGCGAAGGAAGCCGGTGGACTTGGAGACCACCAGGCCGTCCTCGGAGAGCACCACGGCCTGGTTCACGTCGGCGACCCGTTCCACGAGTCCGGTCAGCAGCTGGTCCAGCTGGGTGTGGGTGGCGGGCAGGGGGCGTGTCATGGCGGTGTTCCTTCGTCGGCGGTCGGCGGTCGGCGGTCGGCGGTCGGGCGGTCAGCGGTCGGCGTCAGCGGTCGGGGTCGGGTGCCCGGAGGCGGGCGCGGGCACGCGGGGCGGCCCGTCCTCGGGCCCGTCGTCGACGGCGCCCCGCGCCCGGAGCGTGCCCTGCTGGAAACAGGCCAGGGAGGAGGAGGCGTGCTCGGCGGTGAACTCGTCGTCGCACGGGTCCTCGACGGAGGGCTCCTCGAGCAGCTCGGCGGCGAGGCTGGTCTGCGGCACGCGCCGGGGGAGCGGGGCGAGACCGCCCTTGCGGGCGGTGCGGCTGCCGTTCGGCTCGGGCGCGGCGGGCTTGTGCGGGGTGCCGGCGCCGCCCGGCGGGGTCGCGGAGGCGGTCGGTGGCATCGCGGTGTCTCCGTCCGCGGGGGCGGATCCGACCCGTGCCGAGCCGGGAATGCCCTGCGTAGGGCGGGAGCCGGCACGCGCGGCCGCGGGACCGGCCGCCGCGGGACCCATGTCGCTGCCGCCGGCCGCGGACCCGTCCCCGGCGGCCCCAGGCCCGTCCGTGGTGTCGTCCCGGCCGGCAGGGGCGTCCTCGCCGGTGGTGCCCGAGCCGCCACGCGTCACGCCGGACCGTCCCGCCGCGCCGTCGGCGCCGGCGCCCGCGGTGCCGGAGCCGTCCGGTGCGGACCCGGCGTCGTTCGCCCCGGCCGCGGCGCCCTCCGCCGCGGCCTTGCGCGCCGCGCCCGCACGGTCCCGGGTCGGGAGGGGACGCAGCGGGGACGAACCATCCCTCGGGGAGGCGCCCTCGGCGGCGGACGCCTCCCGCGGCGCGTCCGACGGCTCGTCGGTCACGACGACCACCTCGTGCGGGACCAGCACGATCGCCGTCGTCCCGCCGTACGGCGACGGACGCAGGGTGACCGCGATGTCGTGGCGGTGCGCGAGCTGGGAGATCACGAACATGCCGAGCCGCAGGTCGTCGGCGAGGGCCACCACGTCGAACTGCGGCGGCTCGGCCAGGTGGGCGTTGAGGGAGGCGTAGTCCTCCTCGGACATGCCGAGCCCCCGGTCCTCGATCTCGACGGCGAGGCCCTTGGCGACCATCGCCGCCCGCACCGTGACGGGGCTAGGCGCCGGCGAGTACACCGTCGCGTTGTCGATCAGCTCGGCGAGCAGATGGATCACGTCGGCCACCGCGGGCGGCGCGAGCGACACCTCCTCGTCGGCGTACACCTCCACCCGCTGGTACTCGGCGACCTCGCCCACCGCGCTGCGCAGGATGTCGATCAGCGCGACCGGTTCGCTCCAGGTGCGGCCGGGGCGCTCCCCGCTGACGATGACCAGGTTCTCCTCGTACCGGCGCAACTGGCTGGCGGCGGAGTCGAGTTCGTACAGGCCCTTGAGGACCTCGGGGTCGGTGTGCCGGCGTTCCAGCGCGTCGAGCTTGCTGAGCTGGAGGTTGACCAGGTTCTGGCTCTGCCGCGCGATGCCCAGGATGATCTTCTGGAAGCCGCGCCGGGTGTCGGCGAGTTCGACGGCGGTGTGCACGGCGGTGCGCTGCGCGGTGTTGAACGCCTGCGCCACCTGGCCGAGTTCGTCGTGGCCGTAGTCCAGGGGCGTGGTCGCCGACTCGGGGTCGACCTTCTCACCGCGCTCCAGCCGGGCCACCACGTCCGGCAGCCGCTCCTGGGCCAGGCCGAGGGTGGCCAGCCGCAGTCCGCGCAGCCGGCGGGACAGCGAGCGGGTGATGCGCCAGGACAGGACCACGCACAGCAGCAGCGCGAGCAGCCCCGCCGCGCTCAGCGAGCCGGCCGTCACCAGCAGGCCGCCCGCCTCGTCGGCACTGCGGGTGAGCAGTGCGTCGGTCTGCTGCCGGATCATCGCGCTGTACTGCGGGGTGACCTTGTCCATGGCCTCGGCCCACCGGTCACGCAGGTCCGGCAGTTCGACCTCCTGGGCCTCCCCCTCGGCCGGGGTGGCCAGCACCTGGTCCTCCACCGCCTCCAGCGCGCGCCACTCGGGGCTCGACAGGATCCGCTCGGTCTGCGTCTTCAGGTCGCCGCCCAGTGCCGGCTTGATCTGGTCGGCGACCAGCCAGCGCCGGGTGTGCACCAGCTCGGCGAACTCCTGCCGGCGCTCGGCCTCCAGACGCCCGGACGGCCAGGCGAGGGTGAGCAGCGCGTCCTCCCGGGACATCAGCTCCGCCGCGTGCTCCAGCGACACCAGCGGCTGCGCCTGGGAGGTGAGGTCGCCGTCGTCGACCTGGGACAGCTCCTGGAAGGCGTGGATCTGGTCGTCGATGACCGACGTGTACTGCTCCAGCGCCTCCTCGGCGGTGATGTCGCGCGGGTCGTCGATCTGGTCGCGGTAGTACTCGAGGCTGCCCACCGAGCCGAGCACCGAGTACAGCCGGTCCGAGATGCGCGCCGGAGCCTGCGCGATCGCGTCGGCCTGCCCCATGAGCCGCGCCACGGACCGGTCGGTGGCGCGCCGCTGGGTGACCAGCGCGGACCGTGAACCGTCCGGTCCGGCCAGCCAGTCGGCGGTGAGCGCCCGCTCCCGCTGGAGGTCGAGCGCGGCATACGTGCCCATCGCGCCGGTGGACCGGCTCAGCTGGGTCTGCGACCGCAGCTCCAGACCTTCGGAGAACATGCGGATCGTGGTCAGGGCCCACAGCGCGGCGAGGGTGACGCAGGGCACCAGGGCGAGCAGGATCAGCGAGAGGCGTATGGAGCCGAGACGGCGCCGGGCACCTGTCCGTCGAGACATCGTGGTCCTAGAGCTGTCGGGTGGTGGGAACGGTACGCACGGCGGCCGTCAGCGGGTACCGGCGGCGGCGAAACCGGCGACCGAGTCCGCCTCCGCCTTCGTGACGAACGCCGGCCCGGTGAGGACGGGCGCGGCCCCGCCGCCGCTGACGTTGCCGTTGGTCCGGTACAGCCACAGCGCGTCCACGGCGAGGTAGCCCTGGAGGTAGGGCTGCTGGTCGACGGCGAAGCGGACGTTGCCGCCGCGCACGGCGTCCACCAGTTCCTCGTTCAGGTCGAAGGTGGCCACCTCCGCCCCGCTGTCCGCCTCGGCCGCCGCGTCCACGGCCAGGAGCGCGAAATCGGCGCCGTTGGTGACGACCTGGTCGATGGAGGGGTCCTGGCGCAGCTTGGCCGTGAGGATGCCGGAGACGGCCCGCTCGTCGGTGCCGTCCACGTACAGGTTCTCGCTCGTGCCGCGGAACGTCTTCTTCACACCGGCGCAGCGCGCCTCGAGACCGACGTTGCCCTGCTCGTGCACCAGGCACAGCGTGTGCTCGGCCTTCAGCTGGTTCAGCTTCTCGCCGACCGCGCGGCCCGCCAGGCTCTCGTCCTGGCCGAAGAACGTCAGCAGGCCGGCCTTCTTCCAGGCGTCCGCACCCGAGTTGAGGCCGACCACGGGGATGTCCGCGGCCCGCGCCTCGTTGACCGGGCCCTTCATCGCCTGCGGCTTGGCCAGGGTGAGCGCGATGCCGTCGACGCCGTCGCGGACGGCCTGGCGCACCAGGTCGGCCTGTCCGGCCCCGTCGGGGTCGCTGAGGTAGGTCAGTTCGATGCCGTCCTTCGCGGCGGCGGCCTCGGCGCCCTTGCGTACCCGGTCCCAGAACTCGTCGCCCTCGCTGCCGTGGGTGACCAGGGCGACCCGCAGGTCCCCTGAGCCGCTCACGGAGCCCGTGCCGTCGTCCCCCTCGTCCGCGCCGGAGGAGGAGCAACCCGCCATCAGCAGAGCGGTCGCGGCCGCCAGGACCGCGGTTCGGCGTCTCGGGGTGCGGCGGGACGGGGGACGAGTGTTCATGGAGAGCGCGGACCTCGCTGTGCGGCAGAGCTAAGTGCAGGGGCGGGACACCGGCGGATACGGACGCCACCGTGAGGTGCGGCCGTCCGGGTGACCCTCGCTGGCCGGAGCCAACCGCGTGGAACCACTGGTCGTCAAGTGAACATCCACGCGAAGTGAGGTGCCGCTGCCGCATTGTGATGAACCGTGAGAACCTGCGAAGCGGAAGTGCTGGCTCCGTACGGCGCGAGGAGGGCGCGCATACGGATACCTCGCGTGCTGTTTCACCCCGCGGCGTACGCCCTGTATGCCGGTTGTGTTCAACTGGGCCTGTTCATCTGGGTGATGAACGTCAGCGCACCGTGAGTTATCGTGTACAGGGCGTTAAAAACAAACGGCATGGGCCGTAGCTTTCCGGCCATAGGAGTGCAGTCGATGGCAAGGCAGGTACGCGCCGAGAAGACCCGCGCGACGATCATCACGGCCGCGGCCGACCTGTTCGACCGGCAGGGCTACGAAGCGACCAGTCTCAGCGACATCGTCGAGCACGCCCGCGTCACCAAAGGGGCCCTCTACTTCCACTTCGCCGCCAAGGAGGACCTCGCCCACGCCATCCTGGAACTCCAGTCCGTGACCTGCCACCGGCTCGCCCGCGACACCGGCGCCCGCGGCCGCACGTCGCTGGAGGCGCTGATGCGCCTCACCTTCTGCCTGGCCCGCATGTCCGCCGAGGACCCCGTGCTGCGGGCCGGGCTCCGGCTGGCCACCGGCGTCACCCGGCCGCGCCCGCCGCTCAGCCACCCCTTCACCGAGTGGCTCGACATCGTCTCGGCCCGGCTGGCCGCCGCCGTCGAGGAGGCCGACGTCCACCCGGACGCCGACATCGACGTCGTCGCCCACTCCCTGGTCTGCTTCTTCGTCGGCACCCGGGTCGTCGGCCGCGCCCGCGAACCCGTCACCCGTCAGCCCCGCCGCACCGCCGAGATGTGGCAGCTCCTCATCCGCGGCCTGGTCCCCGTCACCCGCCGCGCCCGCTACCTGTCCCTCGCCGCCCGGCTGGAACGGGAGCCCGCCCCGCTGTGACGCCCGGCGCGCGGGCGCCCGGCGGGTTACGGTGAGACCCATGCCCGACACCCCCGCCGGTCCCGTGATCGTCGCCGACGAGCCCGGCACCTTCCCGTACGGCGTGCTGGCCGAGCGTCACCCCGCGATCCTCCGCCAGGTCGCCGCCGACACCCCCTACGGCCCGGAGCAGCGCCGCGCGCTCGACGCCCTGCTGGCGAACTGCACCGAGGGCGCCGTCACGCCCCTGCCCGCCGGCGCCCACGACCGCGACCGCTGGGCCGCCTGGGGCATGGACGACCACGCCGGCCGCTCCTGGCACGACGTGCCCTGGCTGTGGTCCGAGAGCTGGTTCTACCGCCAACTGCTCCAGGCCGTCGGCTACTTCGAGCCCGGTCCCTGGCAGGGCGTCGACCCCTTCCGCCCCGCCAAGCTCGCCGAGCTCGACGCGCCCGCCACGGACGAGGAACTCGCCGCGCTCGACACCCTCGACGACCTCCCCGAGGACGAACGCGCCCGCGCCCTGCTGCACGGCTCCCTCTGGGGCAACCGCGCCGACCTGGGATTCCGCATGTCCGCCGAGGGCGCCGAGGAGACCGCCGCCGTCCCCGCCCTCGTCGCCGACGACGGCGAGCGCCTGTGGTCCCTGCTCGACGGCTCCCCGGACGGCACCCTCTGCCTGGTCGCCGACAACGCCGGCCGCGAACTCGTCCCCGACCTGCTGCTGATCGCCCACCTGCTCGCCCACGGGCGTGTCACCCGGGCCGTTCTGCACGTCAAACCGCACCCGTACTACGTCTCCGACGCCACCACCGCCGACGTCCTCGACGCCGTACGCCGCCTCACCGCCGCCAAGGGCGCCGCCGGGGCGTACGGACACGCCCTGCGCGCCGCCCTCACCGACGGCCGGCTCGAACTGCGCGCCCACCCGTTCTCGTGCGCGCCCCTGCCCTACGCCGACATGCCGGACGACCTGCGTGCCGACTTCGCGGAGGCCACCCTCACCGTCCTCAAGGGCGACCTCAACTACCGCCGTCTCGTGGGCGACCGGTACTGGCCCCCGACCACCCCGTTCGCCGACGTCACCGCCTACTTCCCGGGCGCGGTCGCCGCCCTGCGCACCCTCAAGTCCGACGTGATCACCGGCCTCGCCCCGGAGACGGAGGCGGCGCTGGACGCGGAGGAGAGCGGGCGCTGGCGCACGAGCGGCACCCACGCGCTGATCCAGGTACGGACCTGATCCCCCAACTCCCGTTTCCGCACGGTTTCACGCGAAGGTGTGATCACCGGGCGGGCCGCGGATGCGGCCGGAGCGGCACGGGTAGCCCCCGGCCATGACGCAGCCCTTCGAACTCCCGCACTTCTACATGCCGCACCCCGCGCGCCTCAATCCGCACGTGGACCAGGCCCGGGCCCACTCCACGGCCTGGGCGCGCGAGATGGGCATGCTGGAGGGGAGCGGGGTCTGGGAGCAGGCCGACCTCGACGCGCACGACTACGGCCTGCTCTGCGCCTACACGCACCCCGACTGCGACGGCCCCGCGCTGTCCCTGATCACCGACTGGTACGTGTGGGTGTTCTTCTTCGACGACCACTTCCTGGAGAAGTACAAGCGCACCCAGGACCGCGTCGGCGGCAAGGCCCACCTGGACCGGCTGCCGCTGTTCATGCCGCTGGAGCCGGGGACGCCCGTGCCCGAGCCGGAGAACCCGGTCGAGGCGGGCCTCGCCGACCTGTGGGCGCGGACCGTGCCGGCGATGTCCGCCGACTGGCGCCGCCGGTTCGCCGTCGCCACCGAGCACCTCCTCAACGAGTCCCTGTGGGAGCTGTCCAACATCAACGAGGGGCGGATCGCCAACCCCGTCGAGTACATCGAGATGCGCCGCAAGGTGGGCGGCGCCCCCTGGTCGGCCGGTCTCGTCGAGTACGCCACCGCCGAGGTGCCGGCCGCCGTCGCCGGGACCCGTCCGCTACGGGTGCTCATGGAGACGTTCTCCGACGCCGTGCACCTGCGCAACGACCTGTTCTCCTACCAGCGGGAGGTCGAGGACGAGGGAGAGCTCAGCAACGGCGTGCTCGTCCTGGAGACCTTCTTCGGCTGCACCACTCAGGAGGCCGCCGACCTCGTCAACGACGTCCTCACCTCGCGGCTGCACCAGTTCGAGCACACCGCGTTCACCGAGGTGCCCGCCGTCGCCCTGGAGAACGGGCTCACCCCGCCCGAGACCGCGGCCGTCGCCGCGTACGCGAAGGGATTGCAGGACTGGCAGTCCGGCGGCCACGAATGGCACATGCGCTCCAGCCGCTACATGAACGAGAACGCCCGGCCCGGCGCCCCCTGGCAGTCTGTCACCGGCCCCGGCGCGTCCGCCGCCGACGTCGGCGCGCTGCTCGCCCGCGCCGCCTCGGAGCGGCTGCGCCCCTACCGGCACGTGCCGTACCGGAAGGTCGGACCGTCGGTCGTCCCGGAGATCCGGATGCCGTTCCCGCTGTCCCTCAGCCCCGCCCTCGAGGGCTCCCGGCGGCATCTGCTGGACTGGTCGCACCGCATGGGCATCCTCGGTGAGGGCGTCTGGGACGAGGACAAGCTCGCCAGTTGCGACCTGCCCCTGTGCGCGGCCGGCCTGGACCCTGACGCCACCCAGGAGCAGCTCGACCTCGCCTCCGGCTGGCTGGCCTTCGGCACCTACGGCGACGACTACTACCCGCTGGTCCACGGCCACCGCCGCGACCTGGCCGCCGCCCGGCTCACCACCGCCCGGCTGTCCGCCTGCATGCCGCTCGACGGCGAGGAGGTGCCCCTGCCGGCCAACGCGATGGAGCGGTCCCTGATCGACCTGTGGGCCCGCACCACGGCCGGGATGACGCCCGAGCAGCGCCGCCCGCTGCGGACGGCCGTCGACACGATGACCGAGTCGTGGGTGTGGGAGCTGTCCAACCAGATCCAGAACCGCGTCCCGGACCCCGTGGACTACCTGGAGATGCGCCGCGCCACCTTCGGCTCCGACCTCACGCTCGGCCTGTGCCGCGCCGGACACGGCCCCGCGGTCCCGCCGGAGGTGTACCGCACGGGTCCGGTGCGCTCCCTGGAGAACGCGGCGATCGACTTCGCCTGCCTGCTCAACGACGTGTTCTCGTACCAGAAGGAGATCGAGTTCGAGGGGGAGATGCACAACGCGGTCCTCGTCGTGCAGAACTTCTTCGGCATCGACTACGCGACCGCGCTGCCCGTGGTCGCGGACCTGATGAACCAGCGCATGCGGCAGTTCGAGCATGTCGTCGAGCACGAACTTCCCGTCGTCTACGACGACTTCCAGCTCTCCGAGGAGGCGCGGGCGGTCATGCGGGGCTATGTGACCGACCTGCAGAACTGGATGGCGGGCATCCTCAACTGGCACCGCAGCGTGGACCGGTACAAGGACGAGTACCTGTCCGGGCGGGTGCACGGTTTCCTGCCGCACCGGTCCCCGGCGCCCCCGGTCCTCGTCTGACGGCGGGCCGCCGTGGAACCCCCCGCGCTCCGCCCCCGGCCGATGCCCGGCGACCACGCCGGACCCCGGCCGGACCCCGCTCCCGCCGTCCCCGAGGAGCCGCCCGCCGGGCGCCCGCGAGGCCGGCGGGCGGCGGCGGGGCTGGCCCTGCTGCTGACCGGAGCCGCCCTGGGCGTCCTGGCCGCCGCGTGGACCGCCCCCGCCCCGCCGTCCGGGCCGGCCCTCTCCGCCCGGCTCGGGGTGGAGGTGACCGACGCCGGCCGGCCGGGCGCCCTGGTGGTCGGCGTGCAGAACCCCGGCCCCGGACACACGGCCGGCCTCCGCGAGGGCGACCTGCTGCTCGCCGTCGGCGCCACCCGCGTCGACACGGCAGCGGACCTGGCCCACGAGGTCTTCCGCATCCCACCGGGCACCCCCGTCCGCCTGACCGTCCGGCATCCCACGGGCGGCTACCAGCAGCTGACGGCGGTTCCCGGGATCCTCACGTAGGGCTGCCGCGAGGCGCGGGGCCCGCGGCGGCGGCCTCCGGCGCGCGTGTCCCGCCCACGGGAACTGGGAGCCGTGCCGTCGCCTGCGGACGCCGGTGCACGCAGGACGGACGGGGAGAGTGGGCGTACGCGGTTCGTCCGCGTGCTGTCCGGTGCCACACGGCTTGCTGCGTGCCTGCCGGACGCGGCGACGTCCGTGGGCCAGGGCCTCCGTGCGCCCACCCCTTCGCGGACGGCGCCGCCGGTGCGCGGTGTGTCCGTCGGCGGCAATGTGTGGGACGGGCATGTCCGCTTGTCTCGCGTGCCGGGCGTCCGGTGAGCCGTCCGGTGCTCCGGGGTGGCACGGCGTGCCTGGCCGGGCGGTCAGGGAGGGCGCTCCGGCTTCCCGGGCGGCGGCGACCGCCCTGCCGCGGCGCGTGGCGCGTCCGGCGGGCGCGGCGGGTGGTGACCGGCGTGGAGTCGGGGCGGAGCGCCCCGCGTGCACACCGGTGCGCCGCGGGGGTGCGGCCCGTGAATGCGCGGCTTTGCAGGCGCTCCGGGGCGTCCGGCCCCCGCGCCGTACCGGAAGCGGTACAGGCGATCCCGCCCCCGGGCGGGGCGACTGCGGGGGCAACCCCGGCAACCGGCTCGCGCCGTACCCGTTCGGCGGGCAGGATGCTGCCCGTAGCCCCGACGTCCGCCCCTGGGAGGCACCCGGATGACCGGCACCGCGCCCGTGCCCTTCACCGCCGACGACTACAAGGACCGTATGGACCGGGCGGCGCGGCAGGCCGCCGACGCCGGGCTCGCCGGGCTGCTCGTCGCGCCGGGCCCGGACCTGGTGTGGCTCACCGGGTACGCGCCGCCCGCCGTCACCGAGCGGCTCACCCTGCTGGTCCTGGCCGCCGGCCGGGAACCCGTCCTCGTCGTCCCCACCCTGGAGGCCCCGGACGCCGAGAAGGCCACCGGCGCGCCCGCCCTCGCCCTGCGCGACTGGACCGACGGCAAGGACCCCTACGCCCTCACCGCCGCCCTCCTCGGCGACCGGGGGCGGTTCGGCGTCAGCGACAACGCCTGGGCGCTGCACCTGCTGGGACTCCAGCAGGCGCTCCCCGGGACCTCGTACGTCTCCCTCACCGACGCGCTGCCGATGCTGCGCGCCGTGAAGGACGCCGCGGAGCTGGAGCGGCTCGCCGCGGCCGGCGCCGCCGCGGACGCCGCGTTCGAGGAGATCAGGAAAGTCCGCTTCTCCGGCCGTCCGGAGTCCGAGGTGGCCGCCGACCTCGCCGCGCTGCTGCGCCGCTTCGGCCACTCCCAGGTCGACTTCACCATCGTCGCCTCCGGCCCCAACGGCGCCAACCCGCACCACGAGGCCGGCGACCGCCGTATCGAGCGCGGCGACATGGTCGTCCTCGACTTCGGCGGCCTGAAGGACGGCTACGGTTCCGACACCTCCCGCACGGTGCACGTCGGTGAGCCCACCGAGGAGGAGCGCCGGGTGCACGACCTGGTGCGCGAGGCGCAGGAGGCCGGCTTCCGCGCGGTGCGGCCGGGCGCGGCCTGCCAGGACGTCGACCGGGCGGCCCGCGCGGTCATCGCCGACGCCGGGTACGGCGAGTACTTCGTCCACCGCACCGGGCACGGCATCGGCGTCACCACCCACGAGCCGCCGTACATGATCGAGGGCGAGGAGCGGCCGCTCGTCCCCGGCATGTGCTTCTCCGTCGAGCCGGGCGTCTACCTGCCGGGTCGGTTCGGGGTGCGGATCGAGGACATCGTGACCGTCACGGAGGACGGCGGACGGCGGCTGAACGACACGGAGCGGGGGATGGTGATAGTCGACTGAGCGGCACCGACCGGCCCCTCGGCCCCGTCCCCACCCTGCCTCTCCCGAACGGCTACGGCGCGACCATGACCCAGGCACCGACACCCACCGTTGACACCGTCCGCCGACTGGCCCGGTCCCTGCTCAAGGACAGCGGGCACGGCACGGGCGCGTCCGCCGCCGCCCTCGATGTGCGGCTCGCGGGCGACGGCGCCGACCCCACCACCTGGCTGGTCGGCACCCGGTACGTGCTGCACCTCGCCCCGGACCGCGCGACCGGCGTGCGGTGGCGCCGCGAGCTGCGACTGCGCGAGGTGGTGCGCCCGCACGTGTCCGTGGCGCTGCCCGTCGGGGTGGCGCAGGGCGAGTGGGCGCCCGGCTTGCCGTGCACGCTGGAGACCCGGCTGCCCGGCGGCACGGCGGAGGAGAACACCGTGTCCGCCGTCGGCGAGACCGACCTGGCGGGCCTGCTCACCGGGCTGCACCAGGTGCCCGTACGGCAGGCCGAGGCGCTGGGTGTGCCCCGCGTGCCGCCGCGCTCGCTGGAGACCCTGCGGCGGGCGGCCGGGGAGGCCGTGGAACTGCTCGACAAGGCCGACGAGTTCGAGGCGGCGCGGCTGCGCCAGTTCACCCAGGCCGCGACGGTGCAGCTCGCCGCGCAGGCCGGCTCGGTGGTGCTGGTGCACCACGCCCTCACGGGCGGCAACCTGGTCGTCGGCGCGGACGGCCGGGTGAGGGGGGTGCTCGGCTGGGACACGGCGGTGGTCGGCGACCCGGCCGAGGACATCGCGGGTCTGGCCCGCGCCGTCGGCGCCCCCGCCGCCGTCCGCGCGGCCACGCTGGCGGGCTACGGCGCCCGCCCCTGTCTGCGCGGCCTGTGGCTGGCCCGCTGCGACTGCGTCATCCACCTCGCCGAGGCGCTCGTCCACAACGCCACGGCGTCCCTGCCGCTGCTCCGCACCCGCCTCCGCCGCGCCTGGGAGCCCATCATGCTGGAACGCGTCACCGACCTCCGGGACAGCGACGCGGCGCCGTGACCCGGCACACCGCGGGCGTCCCGGGGCGCGGAGCGGGCGGACCCGCCCCGCGCCCGCCTCACTCCTGAAGCAGCACCACCGCCGACTCCCCGGGCAGCCGCAGCAGACCGTCCGCGCCCGGCACGTCCACCGGCTCCCACGCCGCCAGGACGCGGGCCTCGCGGGAGCCCAGGGGGATGTCGGCCGGTTCGGCGCCCAGGTTCACGGCCACGCGGACGTCGCCGCGGCGGAAGGCCAGCCAGCGCCGGTCCTCGTCGTAGGCCACCTTGGTGTCGGCGAGGTCCGGGTCGGTGAGGTCGGGCTGCTCGCGGCGCACCGCGAGGAGCTGTCCGTACCAGGCCAGCATCCGGGCGTGCGGCTCCCGCTCCGGCTCGGACCAGTCCAGGCAGGAGCGGTCACGGGTGGCCGGGTCCTGCGGGTCGGGCACGTCCTGCTCCGCCCACCCGTGCGCGGCGAACTCCCGCCGCCGCCCCTGGCTGACCGCCTTCGCGAGCTCCGGGTCGGTGTGGTCGGTGAAGAACTGCCACGGCGTGCCCGCCGCCCACTCCTCGCCCATGAACAGCATCGGGGTGAACGGCGCGGTCAGTGTCAGCGCCGCCGCGCAGGCCAGCAGGCCGGGGGAGACCAGCGCGGACAGTCGGTCGCCCTGGGCCCGGTTGCCCACCTGGTCGTGCGTCTGGCTGTAGCCCAGCAGCCGGTGCGCGGCCACGCGGGTGCGGTCGAGCGGACGCCCGTGGTGCCGGCCGCGGAAGCTGGAGTAGGTGCCGTCGTGGAAGAAGCCCCCGGTGAGCGTCTTGGCCACGGCCGCCAGCGGGGCGCGTGCGAAGTCGGCGTAGTAGCCCTGCGACTCGCCCGTCAGGGCGGTGTGCAGGGCGTGGTGGAAGTCGTCGTTCCACTGGGCGTGGATGCCGAGGCCGCCCCGGTCGCGGGGGGTGATGACCCGCGGGTCGTTGAGGTCGGACTCGGCGATCAGGAACAGCGGCCGGCCGGTGTCGGCGGCCAGCTCGTCCACGGCCTGCGACAGCTCCTCCAGGAAGTGGCGCGCGCGGGTGTCCACCAGCGCGTGCACCGCGTCGAGACGCAGCCCGTCGATCCGGTGGTCGCGCAGCCACGCCAGCGCGCTGTCCACGAGGTAGGCGCGCACCTCGTCCGAGCCGGGCGCGTCCAGGTTGACCGCCACGCCCCACGGCGTGTGGTGCGTGTCGGTGAAGTACGGGCCGAACTGCGGCAGGTAGTTGCCCGACGGGCCCAGGTGGTTGTGCACCACGTCCAGGACGACGCCGAGCCCCAGCCCGTGCGCCCGGTCGACGAACCGTTTCAGCCCCTCGGGCCCGCCGTACGGCTCGTGCACGGCCCACAGTGAGACGCCCTCGTACCCCCAGCCGTGCCGGCCGGGGAAGGGGCACACCGGCATCAACTCCACGTGGGTGACGCCCAGGTCGGCGAGGTGGCCGAGCCGTTCGGCGGCGGCGTCGAAGGTGCCCTCGGGGGTGTAGGTGCCGACGTGCATCTCGTACAGCACCGCGCCGGGCAGCGGGCGTCCGGTCCATTCGGCGCTCCACTCGAAGCGGTCGTGGTCGACGACGGCGCTGAGCCCGTCGGGGCCGTCGGGCTGGCGGCGCGACCTCGGGTCCGGCAGCACCGGACCGTCGTCCAGGGCGAAGCCGTACCGGGAGCCGTCGTGCGCCTCGGCCTCCCCCCGCCACCACCCCTCCCGCTCGGGATCGCGCTCCAACGCGCGCGTGACGCCGTCGCACCGGAGCGTCACTCGGCCGGCCTGTGGTGCCCACACCTCGAACTGCACGGACGGTTCCCCTTCGTCTGCTCACCGTGATGAAGCGCCTCCATCGTGCGGCATCGGAGATCAATACGCCGGGGGATCCGCCGTTTTGCGGCGGGTGTCGCCCGAGGTGCGCGTGCCGGGGCCGTGGAGGGAGCGGGCGTACCCCCTCACAGACGGGGTCCTGTCCTCCGTTTACGGGGTTTCTGGACAGCTCGCCCCCGGCTGTCCGACAATCGACCGCGTGACGTCGTCCTTCGAGTTCTCCACGTACCCCGCGCGGCTCTCCGACGCGGAGCGCGACAAGGCGCTGAGTGTGCTGCGGGACGGCGTCGCCAAGGGCCGCCTCTCCCACGACACGTTCATCCGGCGCATGGAACTGGCGCTCGTGGCGCGGCGCGCCGACGAACTCACCGCGCTCACCGCCGACCTCCCGCGCGAGAACCGCTTCTCGCGCGTGGTGTTCGGCTCGGTGGAGGCGGTATCCGGGTTCACCGTGCGGCTGCGCCGTGCCTGGCGGGCCGAGAAGCTGCCGAAGCTGCTGCTGCCGCACCCCGCGCACGGACACCCGCTGCGGATAGGGCGCGACCCGGCCAGCGGACTGCGGCTCACCCACGAGACGGTCTCCCGCGTGCACGCCGAACTCACCCGTCAGGGCGGCCTGTGGGTGCTGCGCGACCTCGGCTCCACCAACGGCACGACGGTGAACGGCCGTCGGGTGGTCGGCGCGGCCGTGGTCCGCGAGGGGGACCAGGTGGGTTTCGGCCGGATCGTCTACCGTCTCTCCGTCAACTGACGGGCGTATACACCTTGTTGGTGGGTAACGGTGTTGACGCCGCCCCGAGCGCGTGACTGACTGTAGGGGTACCTCGCACTCCCCGTACTTCCTGCTCGAAGACCTCCGCGCTTCCCGCACGGCCTGTACTTCCGGTGGACGACGGCGTCGCTTCGTGGAGGTGTGACCTGACGCCCCTCCTGAGCTATCCGACCGTCGACGAACTCGGCGCGCGGGCCGCCTCCCTCGCCGCCCGCCATCCCCGCGACGCGCGTCTGCGCCGCGTCGGCGTCTCCCGCGCGGGCACCCCCCTGTGGCTGCTCGGTGTCGGCCACGGAAGCCGCCAGGCCCTCGTCGTCGCGGGACCCCACGCCAACGAACCGGTGGGCGGCGCCACCGTGCTGCGGCTGGCGGAGCACGCCCTCGCCGACCGCCGCTTCACCGACGGCGCCGACGTCACCTGGAACTTGCTGCTCTGCCTCGACCCCGACGGCCTGCGCCACAACGAGCGCTGGCTGACCGGCCCTTACACCCTCGGCCGCCACTTCCGTCACTTCTACCGCCCCGGCTTCCTGGAACAGCCCGAGTGGCTGCCGGACGGCGCCGCGTCCGCCGCGCTGCCGGAGACCCGCGCGCTGCTCGCCCTCCAGGACGAGCTGCGCCCCTTCCTCCAGTGCTCCCTGCACGGCGTGGACGTCGGCGGCGGCTTCGTCGAGCTCACCCACGAGCTGCCGGGCCTCGACCGCCGGGTCGCCGCCGTCGCCGCCCGCCTCGGCGTGCCGCGCGAACTCGGCGCGTACGACGCGCTGTACTGGCCCGGTCTCGGCCCCGCCGTCTACCTCATACCGCCACCGCGGCGCCGGGACCTGGCCGCCGCCATCACCGAGGCGGCCGTGGAGTCGACGTGGTACCACCCCTACGGGTACGGCACGGTCACCGCGGTCGTGGAGGCGCCGATGTGGGGCGTCGCCGCCGTCGGGAACGGCGCCCCGCACCCCGACCCGGACGCGGAGCTGCGGTCCGTCAGCCGCACCCTGCGCCGGGACACCGGGCTGCTCGGTGAGCTGGCGGCGCGGATCCGCCCGTACGTCGCGGGCGTGCCCGACGCGGACCGGCTGCTCGCCCCGGTCGAGGACTACCTCCTGGTCTGCCCGGGCCTCGCGGACGCCTGGGACCCCGACTGCGGGAACGATTCTGCGCGTCCGTTGCCGCCCATGACGACCGCCCACCTGGCCGCGCTGCGCCTCGCGGGAAGGCGCCTCGCCCTGCGCACCGCCGGTCTGCTGCACCAGCTCGTCACCCGTGCCGGGCGCGACCCGGCCGACGCGCTGCCCGAGCTGAACCGGCTGATGGACGCGCGTTGCGCGGACCTCCGGGACACGCTCGGCGCCCGCTGGATCCCCGTGGACCGCCAGGCGGAGTACCAGGCCCGGGTGATCCGCGCCGTGTGCGCCCTGGCCGTACGGAGGACACCCGGAGCCTCCCGTTCGGGTGAGCCGGGCTGGGGCCCCGGGCCCGCCGTGCCGATGCACCGGGAATGACGCACACCTCAGTGAAGACGGTAGGGGCGGGGCTGTCCGCCGCCGCCCTCCTCGTGCTCGCCGGCGCGACGCCCGCCGCCCACGCGGACACCTCGCCGGAACCCGGGAACTGGCTGATGCTCAGCGTGAGTCACGGGGAGGCCCCGGCGGCCGGGGCGGAGGGCGGCACGCTGCTGCGGTGCGACCCGCCCGGCGGTGGCCACCCGCACGCGGAGGAGGCCTGCGCGCAGCTGTCGGCCGCGGACGGCCGCATCACCACCCTCCCCGCGGAGAACACCCTCTGCCCGATGATCCACGCCCCGGTGACGGCCCACGCGGAGGGCGTGTGGCGCGACCGCCCGGTCACCTGGTCGGAGACCTTCCCGAACACCTGCGCCCTGCGTGCCCACACGGGGGCGCTGTTCGCGCTCGACGGGACGTGAGACGCAGGGTGCCGTCCGACGGGCGCGGGAGGACACACCGGCCGGCGTGCCGCTTTCCTCGGTGAGGGGGAGCTGACCCTGACGGCGAGTCAGGCCACCCAGGGCGCCGCCCGACGCCGGGGTCCTGGGGCGTCGGACAGCCGACGGCCCGCCCTGCTGCCCGGCTCGCGCCGGCTCACCCTGGGTGCTTCGGCGCGCCTTGCCGGGGTGGCCGGCGGGGCGACGGCGTCTGCATGGGGCCTGGTGCCCGGCCGTGAGAGCCGGGTGGCCGGGTTCGTAGGGCGGCGCCTCGCACTGGCGTGCTGCCCGGTTCGCGCTGGGTGCTCCGGCAGGCCTTGCCGGGATGGCCGGCGGGGTTGAGGCGTCTGCATGGGGCACGGTGCCCGGCCGTGACAGCCGGGTGGCCGGGTTCGTAGGGCGGCGCCTCGCACTGGCGTGCTGCCCGGTTCGCGCTGGGTGCTCCGGCAGGCCTTGCCGGGATGGCCGGCGGGGTTGAGGCGTCTGCATGGGGCACGGTGCCCGGCCGTGACAGCCGGGTGGCCGGGTTCGTAGGGCGGCGCCCCGCACTGGCGTGCTGCCCGGTTCGCGCCGGGTGCTCCGGCTCGCCTTGCCGGGATGGCCGGGGCGGGGTTGACGGCGCCTGCACAGGGCCAGCCCGGCCGTGACGACCGGGTCGCCGGGCCCGTAGGGCGGCGCCCCGCACCCGAGGGCGCGGGACGACTGCCCCGCGTCCCGCCCGGCCGGGGCGGCGTGCCGCCCCGGCCCCCTCACATCAGCCCCGCCCGCGCCTGCCGCGCCGCCGCCACCACCGTGCGGGACTGGTGTTCCACCTGGTGGCGGACCGGGACCCAGCGGGCGCGGAAGCGGGTGGCGAAGGCGTCGCTCCAGTGGGCGACCAGGTGGTCCAGGCGGGCCGCCGCCTGGGCGTCGGTGTCGCGCAGCGCGCGCCGCAGCATCGCCGCCGCCCGCAGCGGCACGCGGCGCGCGAAGGCGTCCACGCTGCCGACGTAGGCGCGGGTGCCGTCCGCGGGAGGGGTGCGGACCAGGTCGGCGGCCAGTCCCGGCACCAGCTCGAGCACCCAGGCGGCCGCCCGCAGCAGCGGACCGTCGGCCTCGGTGGGCGGCGGCCCCGGCCGTACGTCCTCCAGCACGTGCCGCACCGCGTCCGCGTCCCGCAACAGCCGTTCCGCGAGCGCGTGCATCGCGGTGTCCGGCGCCGGGTGCGGGGCCGGGTCGTCGACCAGGTCGCTCGCCCACATCGGTACCTCGACCACCGCGGTCAGACCGCCGTACCGGTGCGCGTGGTACCAGGTGCTGTGCCGGGCGTCGTCGCTCAGGCTCGGATAGGCCGGGGCCGCCTCCGGCGCGGGCATCACGTGCACGCCGGGACCCGACGCGGGCCAGCCCGCCGCGTCCGAGGCGCCCGTCTCGACGGGGATGTGCAGCTCGGCCGCCGACTTGGCGAACGGCTCCGCGAGCCCGGGCACGTCCCGCGTCAACTGCACCCAGCTGCCGCCCAGGTCCGTGCCGTGCAGGGACACCTGGAGGAACGGCCGCAGCTCGTCGATCACCCCGGTCAGCGCCCGCGTCTCCGGGGGCAGCCGGTCGGCGGGCAGCACCGAGGGCGCCCACTCCGGCTGCTCGGAGCCTGCCGGGCGGAAGAAGCCCAGGTGGTAGTCGTACAGGCTGCGCGGCGCGGGCGTGACGTGCAGGCTCGCCCCGTCGGGGTCCGCGCACAGCAGGAAGTGCCAGGAGACGCCGTCACGCAGCTCCCGCTCGAGCAGGGTCCGCCGGGCCAGCGCCAGCAGCGTCCCGTTGCCCGCGGGCTCGTTGGCGTGGGCGCCGGCCACGACCAGGACGGCGTGCCGGGCGCGTCCCACGGACAGCAGGTGCAGCGGCCGTCCCCCGCGGGACGCCCCCACCTGCCGCAGCACACACAGACCCGGCCACTGGATCGCCAGCGCCCGGGCGGAGAAGACCAGTTCGGCCACCGTCGGATAGCGCGACTCCCGCAGCGGACCCACCCCCCGTCACCGCCCGCACTCGCACTGCGCAGTACCCCACGGCCGCGAGACGGTGTCAAGGGCGGTGCGGGGGAGCCGCCAGGGGGCGCTCAGAGGCACGCCGCGGCCCTCTTCCCGCACGTCGGCCGTCCCGAGCCCACCACGCGTCCCGCGGGCTCCGCACCGGCCGTGCGGCGACCGCGCACCGTCCTGCACAGCGCCCCGCGGTCGGAGCCACCGTCACCCGGGCACCCGCTCCAGCAGCGCCACCGGCGACGCGGCGAACAGCTCCGCCATCCGCACGTCCCCCTCGAACTCCCGCCCCGACGCACGGACATCGGCCCACCGCCCCGGGGGCAGCGGCAGCCGGGTGTCGCCCCAGCCGCCGGCCTCCGCGAGACGCAGCGAGAGGCGGGTCACCGCCGTGACCACCGTGCCGGAGCGGGCGAACGCCAGGCAGTGGTCCGCCGCCGGACCCTCGGCCGTCAGCGGCTCGTACGACGCCGTCGTGCCGAAGACGTCCGGCCGCCGCGCCCGCAGCGCCAGCGCCGCCCGGGTCACGGCCTCCTTCTCCCCGCCGTCCCCGCTGTCACCGCCGTCCTCGCCGAACCGCGGGGGCCGCCGGTTGTCCGGGTCGACCAGCGCCCGGTACTCGCGCTCCGTGCCCTGGTAGAGGTCGGGCACGCCCGGCATCGTCAGGTGCACAAGGGCCGCACTCAGCACGTTCGCCCGGATGTGCGGCTCCAGCGCCTCCCGCAGCTCCGCGACCTTCCGCCCCGGCACCCCGCACGGACCCGCCGTCACGAACCGTGCCACCGCCTCCTCGTACGGCGGTTCCTGCTCCGTCCAGCTGGTGAACAGGCCCGCCTCGCGCACATGCTTCAGCAGCGCCGACCGCACCCGCTCCTCCTCGGCCGGGCCGAGCCCGAACACCGTCTGCCAGGCCGCCCACGCCGTCTGTCCGTCGGGCACCGCCTCCCCGGCGCGGGACGCCTCGGCGACGACGGCCGCCCAGCGCTCCGGGCACTCGGTGAGCACGTGCAGCGCCGCCCGCACGTCCGCGCTGCGCTTGGCGTCGTGCGTGGACAGCACCGTCCCGGTGGCCGGCCAGTCGCGTTGCACGCGCGCGCAGTACGCGTGGAAGCGCACCGGGTCCACCGCCGGGTCGCCCGGCTCGCCGCCCACCTCCGTCGCCGACAGCAGCGGCACGTAGCGGTAGAACGCCGTGTCCTCCACGGACTTGGCCCGCAGCGCCGACGCCGTCTGCGCGAACCGCGTACGGAACTCGACGTAGGCGGGCCCGTCCCCGTACCGCCCGAGCAGCAGGCCCCGTACGACGTCGACCGCGCCCGCCTCCTCCGGGACGGCGAACGCGCGCCGTGCCTCGGCCGCGGCCTCCTCGGTCACCACCGTGGCCGCGTCCTCGGGGGAGTAGGGCCGGTACACCTCCAGCCGCACCAGCAGCTCCGTCAGCGCGGTGCGCAGCGCCCAGGGCGCACGGTCCCGCAGCGCGGTCTCGGGGGCGGTCGCGCACAGCCGGCTCGCCACCCGGGTCAGCCGGTCCAGCTCGGTGGCCAGCTCGTGCCTGAGCACCTTGTACGCGGCTCGCCGCACCGTGGCCTCCCAGTCGCCGCCCCGGTCCGTCTGCGGGGCCGCGTGGGCCCGGTAGCGGTCCACCAGCGCCCCGAACCCGCCCGGGTCCAGGAACAGCCCGTCGACGTGGCGCAGGGCGTCGTAGCCGGTGGTGCCGGCGACGGGCCAGGAGGGGGGCAGCGCCTCACCGTCGGCGAGGATCTTCTCCACCACAGTCCAGCGCCCGTCCGTCGCCTCGTGCAGCCGCCGCAGATAGGTCCCGGGGTCGGCGAGCCCGTCCGGGTGGTCCACGCGCAGTCCGTCGAACACGCCCTCGCGCAGCAGCTCCAGGATCTTCGCGTGCGTCGCCTCGAACACCTCGGGGTCCTCCACCCGCACCCCGATCAGCTCGGAGATGCTGAAGAACCGCCGGTAGTTCAGCTCGGTGCGGGCCAGCCGCCACCACACGGGCCGGTACCACTGCGCGTCCAGCAGCTGCGGCAGCGGCAGGGACGCCGTGCCCTCGCGCAGCGGGAAGGCGTGGTCGTAGTAGCGCAGCACGTCCCCGTCGACCTTCAGCCGGCCGGCCTCCTCGCCGAGCGGCCCGCCGAGCACCGGCAGCAGCACCTGCCCGCCCTGCGCCTCCCAGTCGACGTCGAACCAGCGGGCCCGGCGGGAGGACGGGCCGTCGCGCAGCACCTCCCACAAGGCCGGGTTGTGGCGCGGGGACATCGCCATGTGGTTCGGGACGATGTCCACCACCAGCCCGAGCCCGTGCCGCCGCGCTGTGCCGGACAGCTCGCGCAGCCCCTCCTCGCCGCCCAGCTCCTCCCGTACGCGCGTGGGGTCCACGACGTCGTAGCCGTGCTGAGAGCCGGGCACCGCCTCCAGCACGGGCGACAGATGCAGATGGGACACGCCGAGCGAGGCCAGATACGGCACGGCCTCGGCCGCCGCCGCGAACGGGAAGCCGGGCTGGAGCTGCAGCCGGTAGGTCGCCGTGGGCACCGTCGGGTCAGGACGCTCAGGGGTGGTCATGGGACGTACGTACCCGCGAAGTCGCCACTCGTGCGCTCGCTGCTCCGTTCGGGGGCGAGCGGGAGGCTTTCCCGCCCCCGCCGCCCCTTCCCGTCCCGAAACCGGGGCTCCGCCCCTGACCCCGCCCCTCGAACGCCGGAGGGGCTGACTCTCAGGCCCGCGCGCCTCCTACGCCGGCCGTTGCAACACGGTAAGGCTCCGGTCCGCCAGCGTCAGCCGTGTCCCCGCCGACACCTTCGGGCCCGTGCCCGGGGGCACGCCGTCCTCGCGGGCGGTGTCCACCACCACCTGCCACTGCGCGCCGTGGTCCACGGGCACCACGAAGTCCAGCGGTCTGGGCGAGGCGTTGAACATCAGCAGGAACGAGTCGTCGGTGATCCGCTCCCCGCGCTGCCCGGGCTCGGAGATGGCGTTGCCGTTGAGGAACACGGTCAGCGCCGACGCCCGCGCCGACTCCCAGTCCCGCTGGGTCATCTCCGCGCCCTCGGGCGTGAACCAGGCGATGTCGGAGAGGTCGTCGTGGGTGCCCTCCACGGGACGGCCGTGGAAGAAGCGGCGGCGCCGGAAGACGGGGTGGTCCTTGCGCAGCCACACCATCGCGCGCGTGAACTCCAGCAGCTGCCGCCGGAGGTCGCCCTCTTCGGCCCCGTCCTCCTCGTCCGGCCAGTCGAGCCAGGCCAGTTCGTTGTCCTGGCAGTAGGCGTTGTTGTTGCCGCGCTGGGTGCGCGCCAGCTCGTCGCCGTGGCTGATCATCGGCACGCCCTGGGAGAGCATCAGCGTGGCGATGAAGTTCCGGATCTGCCGGGCCCGCAGCGTCAGCACGTCCGGGTCGTCGGTGTCGCCCTCGGCCCCGCAGTTCCAGGACCGGTTGTGGCTCTCGCCGTCCCGGTTGTCCTCCCCGTTGGCCTCGTTGTGCTTCTCGTTGTACGACACCAGGTCGTGCAGGGTGAAGCCGTCGTGGCAGGTGACGAAGTTGATCGAGGCGAGCGGGCGCCGTCCGTCGTCCTGGTAGAGGTCGGAGGAGCCGGTCAGCCGGGAGGCGAACTCGGCGAGCGTGCGCGGCTCGCCGCGCCACAGGTCCCGCACGGTGTCCCGGTACTTGCCGTTCCACTCGGTCCACAGCGGAGGGAAGTTGCCCACCTGGTAGCCGCCCTCGCCGACGTCCCAGGGCTCCGCGATCAGCTTCACCTGGGAGACCACCGGGTCCTGCTGCACCAGGTCGAAGAACGACGACAGCCGGTCCACCTCGTGGAACTGCCGGGCCAGGGTGGCCGCGAGGTCGAAGCGGAACCCGTCGACATGCATCTCGGTGACCCAGTACCGCAGCGAGTCCATGATCATCTGGAGTACGTGCGGGGACCGCATCAGCAGCGAGTTCCCGGTGCCCGTGGTGTCCATGTAGTACCGGGGGTCCTCGGCCAGCCGGTAGTACGAGGGGTTGTCGAGGCCCTTCAAGGAGAGCGTGGGGCCCAGGTGGTTGCCCTCGGCGGTGTGGTTGTACACCACGTCGAGGATCACCTCGATCCCGGCCTCGTGCAGCGCCTTCACCGCCGACTTGAACTCCAGCACCTGCTGGCCCCGGTCGCCCCAGGACGCGTAGGCGTTGTGGGGGGCGAAGAAGCCGATGGTGTTGTAGCCCCAGTAGTTGTTCAGCCCCATGTCGACCAGCCGGTGGTCGTTCACGAACTGGTGCACCGGCATCAGCTCCAGCGCGGTGACGCCCAGTTCGGTCAGGTGTTCGATGATCGCCGGGTGCGCCAGACCCGCGTACGTGCCGCGCAGCTCCTCGGGCAGTCCCGGGTGGCGCATGGTGAGGCCCTTGACGTGGGCCTCGTAGATCACCGTGTGGTGGTACTCCGTCCGGGGGCGCCGGTCGTCCCCCCAGTCGAAGTACGGGTTGACCACGACCGACGTCATCGTGTGCGGCGCCGAGTCCAGGTCGTTGCGCCGTTCCGGGTCGTCGAAGTGGTAGCCGTAGACCTCCTCGCCCCACTGGATCGAGCCGCTGATCGCACGCGCGTACGGATCGAGCAGCAGTTTCGCGGAGTTGCAGCGCAGCCCCCGCTCGGGGGCGTACGGCCCGTGCACACGGAAGCCGTACCGCTGCCCGGGCATCACCCCGGGCAGGTACGCGTGCCGCACGAACGCGTCGCTCTCCCGCAGTTCGACCGCGGTCTCGGAGCCGTCGTCGTGCAGCAGACACAGCTCTACTCTGTCCGCGGCCTCCGTGAAGACCGCGAAATTCGTTCCGGCGCCGTCGTACGTGGCACCGAGCGGATACGCCTCGCCAGGCCAGACCTGCATGGACACGACTCTTTCAGGTGTACGGCGCCGGTGGGGACGCCTTGGCTCCGAGTGTCCCCGTGTCTCCCCGAACGGGCGGGATCAAGGGTGGGTCCACCTCATACCCATGCCCCGGCCTCCGCCGACCGCACCTCCCGGGATTTCCGCTATGAACCTGCTCACTCGCCGGACCACGGAGCGCGGAACGGTCGCTTGGTCGGGGGAAGTTGGGAAACGACCCTGTCCATCGGGCTGCATCCCGCACCGCATGCGGAGTACTCTCCTTGATCGTTGGACGGGGAGTGCTCGGGGGACTGGAAGGCGGTGCGCGGGTGGGCTCGGGAGGGCTGGAACTGCCCCCTGGTGACGAGGGTCACGAGGGGAGCGGCTCCACGGACGTCCCGCCCGGTGCGGTGTCCCTGGCGCGGCCGATGGACGCGGGTGCGATCGGACCGGAGCTGGACTGGGGCGCGGACGCGTGGCGCGAGGTGCGCACGCGCGCGCAGCGGGCCGGCCGGGCCTACATCTGGCTGAACCTGGTCGAGCAGCGGCTGCGCGCGGTCGTCGCCGCCGTGCTCCGGCCGATCTACGAACCCGTGCACGGCGACGACTGGGTGGTCGCCGCCGCCGGGCCCGCCGGACAGGAGTGGGTGCAGCGCGCGGTCGCCGTGCGCGAGGTCAGCCGCCGCAAGGGCTATCTGCTCGATCCGGCGGACGACAACGTGCTGTCGTTCCTCACCCTGCCGCAGCTGCGCGAGCTGATGGTGCAGCACTGGCCGTGCTTCGAACCGTACTTCGACGACCGCCGGGACGTAGAGCTGGCCCTGGACGAGCTGGAGGTCACCCGCAACGTGGTCTCCCGCAACCGGGCGCTGTCCGAGGCGGTGCTGAACCAGGCGGAGCGGGCCTCCGCGCGACTCCTTGAGATGCTCGGCGCGGGCGGCGACGTGCCCTCGGCGCGCCGGCTTCCGGTGGACGCGGTCGAGGACCTGGTCGGCGACCGGTACGCGGACGTGGTCGCGGTGCACCCGGACCGGGTGCGGCTGCTGCGGCAGTTCCCCGCCGAGGACATGTTCGGCGGGGCCCGGCGGCTCGACGCCATCGGCATCGGCCTGAACCTGCTCGTGCAGAACTTCTCGGGCCGCCGGCTGGTGCGGCTCGCCGAGTCCGGCTGCCGGGTGCGGCTGCTGTTCCTCAACCCGGCCTCCAGCGCGGTCAAGCGGCGCGAGCGCGAACTGGGCATCAAGCGTGGCGAGCTGGGCCGGTCGGTGGAGATGAACATCCTCCACATGCGCCGCGTACGGTCCCGGCTGCGCGACCCGGGCGCCTTCGAGATCCAGGTCTACGACGAGACGCCGCGCTGCACGGCCTACCTGGTGGACGGCGACGGCTCCGACGGCATCGCCGTGGTGCAGAACCACCTGCGCCGCACCCGCGGCATGGAGGCGCCGGTGCTGGTCCTGCGCAACGGGACGAAGGTGGTCAAGCCGGGCGAGATCGAGGAAGGCGGCCTGTTCCCCACCTACCGCGAGGAGTTCGAGCAGATGTGGGCGGATGCGCGGCCGGTGTCCTGAACCTCCGGATCCGTGGGTGTTCCGGGGGCTGCCCGGTCCGCCCCGGAAACGGAATGCGATCCTCTGATTGTCAGTGGCGCGTGCGAGGGTGAAGCCACTGGGGGAACGCACCGCACAGAAGGGGGGGCAGCCCATGGGCTGGCACCGGGAGCTGCTGATCGGCTTCGACCTGGAGACGACGGGGACGGATCCGCGCGAGGCACGGATCGTCACGGGAGCCGTGATCGAGCTCCGCGCGGGGGAGACGCTGGGGCGCCGCGAGTGGCTGGCCGACCCGGGCGTGCCGATCCCCGCCGACGCGGTCGCGGTCCACGGCATCAGCAACGAGCGCGCGGCCGCCGAGGGCCGCCCCGCCGACCAGGTGGCCGACGCCGTCGCCGGGGTCCTGGCGGCCTACTGGAAGACCGGCGTCCCGGTCGTCGCCTACAACGCCTCGTTCGACCTGAGCCTGCTCTCCGCCGAGCTGCGGCGGTACGGACTGCCGTCGCTGCGTGACCGCCTGGGCGGCGCCGACCCGGGCCCGGTGATCGACCCGTACACCATCGACCGCGCCGTCGACCGCTACCGCCGAGGCAAGCGCACGCTGGAGGCGGTCTGCGCGGAGTACGGCGTCCGCCTCGACGCGGCGCACGACGCGACGGCCGACGCCCTCGCCGCCGCCCGTCTGGCCTGCGCGATAGCCGACCGCCACCCGAAGGTCGCGGCCCTCGGCCCGGCGGAGCTGCACCGCCGTCAGATCGAGTGGTACGCGGCCTGGGCGGCGGACTTCCAGGACTTCCTGCGCCGCAAGGGCGACCCGGCCGCCCTCGTCGACGGCACATGGCCGCTGCGCGAACCGGCGGAGGAGCCGGTCTGACCCGGGCTCACCCGGGGCCGTCCGTCCGGTTCAGGCCGGCTGTGAGGCGCGGTGCGCCTTCGGTCGATCCGAGCGCGGGGCGGTGCGGTGCGGCCGTAAGGCGGAGGAGGGCGGCGGACAGTGCGGGAGCGCGTGCCGGGCCCCGCGGGGCCGGGACGAGCCGTGCGAAAGCCGCCCCCGGCCCCGCGGGATCCGCTCAGAACGGGTACCAGCGCACCGTCTCGTCCCCGTTCCTCAGGGAGGCCACCCGGCGGCGGAACTCGGCCAGCGCCTTGGGGTTGCCCGGGGCGTGCTGGGCGACCCAGGCGCAGCTGGCGGTCTCCCGCGCCCCGCGCAGCACCGAGCACCCCTCCCACTCGCGCACGTCCCAGCCGTAGGTCTCGGTGAAGGAGGCGTAGGCCTCGTCCGGCAGGCCGTAGCGGTCGTGGGAGAGGGCCATCACCACCAGGTCGTGCTCGCGCAGGTCGGAGGAGAAGGTCTCCAGGTCGATCAGCACCGGACCGTCCGGTCCGACGTGCACGTTGCGCGGCAGCGCGTCGCCGTGGACCGGCCCGCGCGGCAGCCGGGGCGTCAGCGCGGCCGCGGCCGCCGCGAACCCGTCGCGCCGCTCCCGCAGATACGCCGCGTCCGCCGGGTCGACCGCGTCGCCCGCGAGCCGCAGCCAGCGCTCGACCCCGTCCAGCAGCGCGCGGGGCGGCAGGGCGAAGGGCGGCGGGGGCAGCGCGTGCACCTGACGCAGCAGCACGGCCAGGTCCCTCGGCTCGGTCGGCCGCACCGGGTCGGGCAGCCGGTGCCACACGGTCACCGGATGCCCCTCGACCAGCAGTGCCTCGGACACGGCGGGACGCACGGCGGGCACGCCCTGCTCGGCCAGCCATCCGGCGACGGCCAGTTCGCGGCGGGCCCGCTCCAGCAGCTCCGCGTCCCGGCCCACCTTCACCGCCAGGTCCCCGGCGGCGAACACCGCGTTCTCGCCGAGCGCCAGCAGCCGCGCGTCCCCGGCGTCCCCGGGCAGCACCCCCGCGGTCTGAAGAACCTCCCGCGCCCGCGCCTCGTCCATCGCTTCCGCCTCCGTGTCCGTCCCGGGCCCCGCCGGGCGCCTCCGTCCGGCCGTTCGCCGGTCAGTCTCGCATTCGCACAGGTCGGGCGGTGTGCGCGGGCCCTTGACGCGCGTTGTCGCGTTCACGACCATGACGGGGCCCACCCCCACCCGCGAAGGGGCTGATGCCGTGACGTCGGTGACCGAGGCGAGGCGGTCCGAGCCCCGCGCGCCCGACCCGAGCCGCCCCGGGCGGCATGCCGTCGGTCACGGCCCGTGGTTCCTGGTCCTGCCCGCGCTGATCCCGATCCTGGTGCTCAGCGTCGGCCCGCTCCTGTACGGGATCCTGCTGGCCTTCACCGACGCCCAGTCCGGCCGTACCGGGCCGACCAGCTGGATCGGCACGCTGAACTTCCAGGACCTGCTCCAGGACACCCTGTTCTGGGAGTCGTTCCGGATCGGGCTGGTGTGGGCGGTCGGCGTGACGGTCCCGCAGTTCCTGCTGGCGCTCGGCCTCGCCCTGCTGCTCAACCAGGATCTGCGGCTGCGCTGGGCGGCCCGCGCCCTGGCGATCGTGCCCTGGGCGATGCCCGAGGTGGTCGTCGGCATCATGTGGCGCCTCACCTACAACCCGGACGCCGGCATCCTCAACGAGACGCTGCGCGACCTCGGGTTCGGCGGCGACCGTGACTGGCTGAGCGGACTCGCCACCGCCCTGCCCGCGGTGATCGTCGTCGGCGTGTGGGCGGGCATGCCGCAGACCACGGTGGCGCTGCTCGCCGGGCTCCAGAACACCCCGCGCGAGCTGCACGAGGCCGCGGCCGTGGACGGCGCCGGGGCCTGGCGCCGCTTCCGCACGGTCACCTGGCCCGCGCTGCGGCCCGTCGCCCTCGCCATCACGGCGCTCAACCTCATCTGGAACTTCAACTCCTTCGCCCTGGTCTACGTGCTCACCAGCGGCGGCCCCGGCGGACGCACCCGCCTGCCGATGCTGTTCGCCTACGAAGAGGCCTTCCGGTACGGGCAGTTCGGCTACGCGGCCGCCATGGGCTGTGTGATGGTCGCCGTGATCTCGGTGCTGCTCGCCGTGTTCCTCGTGGGCCGGCTGAGGGGAGGCGACGAGCGTTGAGGACCCGTCCCGCCGCCCGCGCGGGCCAGTACGCGGCCCTGCTCGCGTACCTGGTCTTCCTGGCCTTCCCGTTCGTCTGGCTGGCGTCCACCGCGTTCAAGCCGGCCGCCGAGCTGGCCGGGCTGCACCCCACCTGGATCCCGCAGAACCCCACCCTGGCCAACTTCCGTCAGGCCTTCGACGAGCAGCCGCTGCTCCGCGCCGCCCTCAACTCCCTGCTCACCGCGTCCGCCGCCGCTCTCGTCGCGGTCGCCGTGGCCACCCCCATGGCGTACGTCATGGCCCGCCACCGCGGCGCCCTGGCGCGGGCGGCGACCGGTTGGGTGGTCGTCAGCCAGGCGTTCCCGTTCGTGCTGCTGATCATCCCGCTGTTCCTGGTGCTGAAGAACCTGCGGCTGATCGACTCGCTGCCCGGCCTGGTGCTGGTCCACGTCGTCTGGTCGCTGCCCTTCGCCCTGTGGATGCTCACCGGTTACGTCCGCGCCGTGCCGGCCGAGCTGGAGGAGGCGGCGGCCGTGGACGGCGCCGGGCGGCTGCGCACCCTGGTGTCGGTGACCGTGCCGCTGCTCGCGCCGGGCATCGCCGCGACCGCGCTGTTCGCGTTCGTCACCGCGTGGAACGAGTTCTTCTTCGCCCTCGTCCTGCTGAAGACGCCGGAACGGCAGACGCTGCCGGTGCTCCTCACCCGCTTCATCGGCGCGGAAGGGGTCGCCGACCTCGGCCCGCTGGCCGCCGCCGCGTTCCTCGCCACGCTTCCGTCCCTGCTGGTGTTCGCGCTCATCCAGCGCCGCATCACCGGCTCCCTCCTCACCGGGGCGGTGAAGGGCTGATGAACCGCATGACACGCGTCAGGACGCTCGTCGGGGCGATCGCCCTCGCTCTGCTCCTCGCGGGCTGCTCCTCCGGACCCGCCCGCGACGACGGCCGGGTCACCCTGCGCTTCCAGTCCCTGGCCTGGCAGCAGGAGTCGGTGGCGGCCACCAGGGAACTCGTCGACGAGTGGAACGCCCTCCACCCCGACATCCGCGTGGAGTACGTCCAGGGCAGCTGGGACAGCGTCCACGACCAGCTCCTCACCTCCTTCGAGGGCGGCGAGGCCCCCGACATCGTCCACGACGCCTCCGACGACCTCGCCGACTTCGCGTACGGCGGCCACCTCGCCGACCTCACGGACCTGCTGCCCGAGCGGCTCACCTCCGATATCCCGGCGCTCTCCTGGCAGTCCGTCACCTTCGGCGACGGCGTCTACGGTGTGCCCTTCCTCCAGGAGCCGCGTGTCCTCATCGCCGACGCCGCCCGCCTGAGGGAGTCCGGTGTCCGCGTCCCCACCCCCGAACACCCCTGGAGCTGGGCCGAGTTCCGCCAGGTGACGAAGGAGCTGTCCGGCGACGGCCGGTACGGCGTGGCCTGGCCGCTCAAGGAGCCGGTGTCCGCGACGCTCAACCTGTCACTCTCCGCGGGCGGCCGGCTCTTCCACCGCGGCGCCGACGGGAAGGTCACCGTGCGGTTCGAGGAAGGCGACGAGGTCGTCCCCCGCACCGTCCACGAGCAGGTGAACACCGACCGCAGCGCCTCGCCCATCACCCTCGGCAGCGGCGGCTCCGACACCCTGCCGGGCCTGTTCGCCGGCAAGTACGCGATGGTGCCGCTCGGCTTCTCGTACCGCCAGCAGATCGTCCAGCAGGCGCCGGAGGGCTTCGAGTGGCAGGTGCTGCCCGCACCCGCCGGGGCCGGCGGACTCGCCCAGGGCGTCAGCCCGCAGACGCTGTCCGTCGCCGAGGACTGCCCGCACAAGAAGGAGGCCGTCGCCTTCCTGGACTTCCTGCTCCAGCCGCGGAACATGGTGCGCCTCGCGCTCGGCGACTGGATGCTGCCCACCGGCCGCCAGGCCCTCGCCGACCCGGCCCTGCGCACCCCCGAACACGGCTGGGCCGTCGGAGCGGCCCTCGCGTCCCACCTCCGCCCGGCCCCCGCGCAGTCGGTGCGGGGCTACCCGGAGTGGAAGGACAAGGTCGCCACCCCGGCGCTCCAGGAGTACTACAGCGGGGCGATCGGCCTCGGTGAGCTGCGGAAGCGACTGGAGGAGGACGGCAACCTGGTGCTGGCCCGGTACCAGCGGTGAGCGGGGCGCGCCGCCTTATCCAGTTGTACGAGACGTATCGTCTCGCTTAAGGTCGGCGCATGACCGCTCCCGCGCACATCGCCATGTTCTCCATCGCCGCCCACGGGCACGTGAACCCCAGCATCGAGGTGATCCGGGAGCTGGTGGCACGCGGGCACCGGGTGACGTACGCGATCCCGCCCCTGTTCGCCGACAAGGTCGCCGCGACCGGCGCCGAGCCCAGGCTGTGGAACTCGATCCTGCCCGGCCCCGACGACGACCCCGAGGCCTGGGGCACCACCCTCCTCGACAACGTCGAGCCGTTCCTCGCGGACGCCGTGCAGGCGCTCCCTCAGCTCATCGAGGCGTACGAGGGCGACACCCCCGACCTCGTGCTGCACGACATCACCTCTTACCCGGCCCGCGTGCTCGCCCACCGCTGGGGCGTGCGGGCGATCTCCCTCTCGCCGAACCTCGTCGCCTGGGAGGGCTACGAGAAGGAGGTCGCCGAGCCGATGTGGGAGGAGCCGAACAGGACAGCACGCGGCAAGGCGTACCAGGCCCGCTTCCGGGCGTGGCTGGAGGAGAACGGGATCACCATGAGCCCGGAGGACTTCGGGGGCCGCCCGGACCGCTCCGTCGTGCTGATCCCGAAGGCGCTCCAGCCGAACGCCGACCGGGTCGACGAGCGCGTGTACTCCTTCGTGGGCGCCTGCCAGGGCGACCGCGGCGGCGAGGGCGACTGGCAGCGGCCGGCCGGGGCGGAGAAGGTCGTCCTGGTGTCGCTCGGCTCGTCCTTCACCAAGCAGCCGGCCTTCTACCGGGCGTGCGTCGAGGCGTTCGCCGGCCTGCCCGGCTGGCACCTGGTGCTGCAGATCGGCAAGCACGTCGATCCGGCCGAGCTCGGCGACGTACCGTCGAACGTCGAGGTGCGGTCCTGGGTGCCGCAGCTCGCGATCCTCAAGCAGGCCGACCTGTTCGTCACCCACGCGGGTGCGGGTGGCAGCCAGGAAGGGCTGGCCACGGCCACCCCGATGATCGCGGTGCCGCAGGCCGTCGACCAGTTCGGCAACGCGGACATGCTCCAGTCGCTCGGCGTGGCCCGCCACCTGCCCACCCAGGAGGCGACCCCCGAGGCACTGCGCACCGCGGCCCTCGCCCTCGTCGACGACCCGGAGGTCGCCCGCCGACTGGAGAACGTCCAGGCGGAGATGGCGAAGGAGGGCGGCACGCGGAGGGCGGCCGACCTGATCGAGGCGGAACTCCCGGACCGCGCCTGAGCCATGTGCTCACCGACACGGCCCTGACGGCCTGACGGCGCGATGGTCTGACGGCCTGAGGCCTGCCTGACGGGGCGAGGCCTGAGGCCTGACGGCATGGCTTGAGGTCTGACGGCGCGACGGCATGACGGCTGGAGGTCTGACGGCGCGACGGCCTGATGGCTTGAGGTCTGACGGCCTGAGAGCCTGAGCCCTGACGGCTTGACGGCCGCCTGACGACTCGCCGCTCGCGGCTGCCCGGCCCGGGCGAGACGGCCCGCGCACGACGGCCCGGGCGAGACGGCCCGCGCACGACGGCCCGGGCGAGACGGCCCGCGCGCGACGGCCCGCGCGCGACGGCCCGCGCACGACGGCCCGGGCGCGACGGCCCGGATCCGACGGCGTATGGCTGCCGGGGCGGTCCCTGCGGCTCGCGACGCCCGTCGTGGGCCCGGCGGCACGGGCCCGACCGCGTGGGGCCGATCGCTCGGGTCCGGCCGCACGGCACCAACACACGGGCAGGGCCCGGCGGTGGCAGCCGCCGGGCCCCGGTCCGTGGTGACCGTGCCGGTCAGACCGGCACCTTCTCGGGCTCGTCGTCCCGCGTCCTCGGCGTGGCCGCCGCCGGCGCCTCGTCGTGCGTGAGGTCGGGCAGTCGGTGCAGCCACTTCGGGAAGTACCAGTTCCGCTCGCCCAGCAGCGCCATCACCGCCGGAAGCAGCACCCCCCGGATGACCGTCGCGTCGATCAGCACCGCCGCCGCCAGGCCCACGCCCATCTGCTTCATGGACTGCATGGACAGCGTCCCGAAGATCGCGAACACGGCGACCATGATGACCGCGGCACTGGTGACCACGCCGGCCGTGGTGACCACCCCGTGCCGGATCGCGTCCCGCGTCTCGAGGCCCCGCGCCCGCGCCTCACGGATCCGGGACACCACGAACACGTGGTAGTCCATCGACAGGCCGAACAGGATCACGAAGAGGAACAGCGGCAGCCAGGTGATGATGGCGCCCACGCCCTCCGCGCCCACCAGGGAGGCGCCCCAGCCGTGCTGGAAGACCGCCACGAGGATGCCGTACGCGGCGCCCACCGACAGCAGGTTCAGCACGATCGAGGTGACCGCGACCGTCAGCGAGCGGAACGACAGCAGCATCAGCAGGAAGGCGAAGACCACCACGAACGCGAACACCGGGACCACCGAGCCGACCAGCTGGTCGTTGAAGTCCTTGTTGCCCGCCACCTGGCCGGTGATCGGCGCCTGGACCCCGTCGACCTTGCCGAGCGTCGCCGGCCGCACCTCGTCGCGCAGCTTCTCCAGGCTGGCGCCCGCCGCGTCCTGGTCGGAGCCGCCCACCAGCGGCACGTAGACGAACGCCAGGTTCTGCTGGTCGTGCAGCTTGATCTCGACCGGGCCGCGCGAGGCGCCCGAACCGACCGCCTGCTCACGGAAGTCGGCCAGCGCCGCCTTCACCTCGGGGGCGTTGATGTCGTCCGCCTTGACGACCACCTCGGCCGGCTCCGAGCCGCCCGGGAACGCCTCGTTGACGCGGTTGTACGTCTGCACGATCGGCAGCGAGTCGCCGAACTCCTGGTCCAGCGTGAGGTTCTCGGTCTTCATGCCGAGCGCGGGCGCGGCCACCGCGAGCAGCGCACCGGTCGCCACGACCACCGACAGCACCGGCCGGGCCAGCACCCGCTTCAGCACCGCCGACCAGAACCGGCTGTCGTTCCGGCCGCTCGTCCGCCGCCGCAGGAACGGCACCCTGCCCTTCTCGACCCGCTCGCCCAGCAGCGACAGCAGCGCCGGCAGCACCGTCACGGAGCCGACCATCGCGACGGCCACCACCATCAGGGAGGCCAGGCCCATCGCCTCGAACTCGGCGATCCCGGTGAACAGCATGCCCGCCATCGCCACGCACACCGTGACACCGGAGACGACGATCGCCCGGCCGCTGGTCGCGGCGGCGATCCGCAGCGCGGTCCGCGCGTCCCGTCCGGCCGCCCGCTCCTCGCGCTCGCGGCGCAGGTAGAACAGGCAGTAGTCGACGCCGACGGCCAGACCCACCAGCAGCATCACCGAATTGGCGGTGTCGCTCATCGGCTGGAGGTGGCTGACGAGCCCCATCAGGCCCATCGTCGCCACGATCGCGGTGATCGCCAGGGCGACCGGCAGCAGCGCCGCCACCAGCGCGCCGAAGGCGATCAGCAGGATGCCGAGGGCGACCGGAACGGCCGAGTACTCGGCCTTCTTGAAGTCGTCGCCGAAGGCGTCGTCGAACGTCTTCATCATGCTGGCGCCGCCGATCTCCTCGATCCGCAGCGAGTCGTGCTCCTTCTGGACGTCCGCGACCGCCTCGAGCACCGGCTCGATCCGCTCCCCGGCCGTCCGCGGGTCGCCCCGCACGTCGAACTGGACCAGCGCGCTGCGCCCGTCCTCCGAGACGGTGCCGCTGTCGTAGGGCGAGGTGACGTCCGTGACCTCGCCGGTCCGCTCCACGGCCGTCATCACCGCGGAGACCGCCGACCGGAAGTCCGCGTCCGTGGACGTGAGACTGTCGTCCTTCGCCTGGACGAGCACGGTTTCCGAGGCCGGCTCCTCGATCCCGGCCTCCTCGATGATGCCGGCCGCGGTGCTGGTCTCCCCCTTGAGCTGTTCGCTGTCCTCGACGTCGACCCGGCCCGCCGCCGAGCCGAGCCCCGTCGCCAGCACCACGAACAGCACCCAGATGCCGACGGCCGCCCAGCGGTGCCGCGCGCTCCAGCCGCCGGCGCGGGCGGCGAGCCCCCGTACCCGCGCGTCTCCGTTCCCCATGACGGGTTCGCTCCCTCGTCCGCGGCGGCGACCCCCTGCCGCCACCTGACGTTTCGACGGTATGGGCGGCGTGAGCGCGTCTCGTCGTGCTGCCCGGTGAAGCCGTCGGGCCCCGGCTCATCCCGACGGTGCGCCCGGCCTCCCCATTGGGGAGGACCGTGGCCCCCTACACATGTCCGGGCCATCGGCACGGTGGATCAGGGCCGAGGGCGGAGGTGCAGGGGCCGGTCGCAGCCATTCCGCAGCCTTGTCGAACAAGTCACAGCAGCGTGTTCGGGTTGCTTCGGGAGCCGACCGTCGGCCAGAGTTGCGAGGCCCGCCGCGCGCGGGCCCCGGCCGTCGTGCCCACCCCCACGGGGCACGACGGCCGCACTACAGTCGGGGCCATGGCGACGAGATACGCGGCGCTGCTGCGCGGCATCAACGTGGGCGGCGGCAAGAAGGTCCCGATGGCCGAGCTGCGTGCCCTGCTGGAGAGCCTCGGCCTCGGGGACGTACGCACGTACCTGCAGAGCGGCCAGGCCGCGTTCACCGCGGGTCACGGCGACGAGGAGTCGCTGGCCGCCGACCTGTCCGGGGCGCTCGCCGGCCGCTTCGGCTTCGACGTGGAGGTGATCGTCCGCGACCACGCCTATCTGAAGGGCGTGCTCGACGCCTGCCCCTTCCCGGCCGCCGATCTGGAGCCGAAGCAGCTCCACGTCACCTACTTCTCCGCGCCCGTCACCGAGGGCCGGTTCGCGGAGATCGACCGCGAGGCGTACGTCCCCGAGGACTTCCGCCTCGGCGACCGCTGCCTGTACCTGTACGTCCCCGACGGCCTCGGCCGCTCCAAGCTCGCCGAGCACCTGTCGAAGCCCCGCCTGAGCAAGGGCGTCGTCGCGACGAGCCGCAACTGGAACACGGTGCGCAAGCTGGTGGAGATGACCGAGGCCTGAGCCCCGCGCGGAATCAGGCCCCCAGCGCCGTCAGCAGCGGCGTCCGGGCCGCGTCGTAGCGGTCCAGGAGGACCTGGGCCACCTCGGGGGCCGGGCCCAGGACGTCGGCCAGGACGTCCGCCTCGGACGCGCCCCGGGCGATGCGGTCCGGGAGGCGGCCCGGGGCCAGGACGTACGGGGCGACGGCCACGCGGGCGCAGCCGAGCTCCCGCAGTTCCCGCACCGCGTCCTCGGTGCGGGGAAGGGATGCGGAGGCGAACGCAGGCCGCACGGCGCACCAACCGGTGTGCCGCCACTCCCGCGCGACGTCTGCGATCACTGCGATCGCCTCCGGGTCGGAGGACCCCGCCGAGGCCAGCACGACCCCGGTCGAGGACTTGTCGGCGGGCGTCAGGCCCGCCTCGTACAGGCGGCGCTCCAGGGCCGCGAGCAGCAGCGGGGACGGGCCCAGCACGTCCGCCTGGCGGATCCGCAGCCGCGGCGGCGCCTCGGACAGCACCGCGGGGATGTCCGCCTTGGCGTGGAAGGCCCGGGTGAGTAGGAGCGGCAGCGCGACCACGTCCCGCACTCCCTCCGCGTCCAGGGACTCGAGCACCGCGCCGACGGACGGCACGTTGAAGTCCAGGAACCCGGTCTCCACCCGCAGTCCGGGCCGCTGCGCGCGCACCCGGCGCACCAGGTCGTGGACGGTCGCGGCGTGCCGCGGGTCACGGCTGCCGTGTGCGACGACGAGCAGGACGGGACGACGCATCACAGGCACCTCAGCTCTTCACCAGGAGTCCGCGGGTGCGCAGGACCCGGCGTTCGAGGGGGCTGAAGATCAGCAGGTCGATGGCGATGCCGACGGTGAGGATGAGCAGGATCGCCTCGAAGACCATGGCCATGTCGCTGGCGTTGCGGCCGTTCTCCAGGAGCTGTCCGAGGCCGACGCCGAGGTCGGGGAAGGAGGCGATGATCTCGGCGGCCATGAGGGAGCGCCAGGAGAAGGCCCAGCCCTGCTTGAGACCGGCGACGTAGCCGGGGAGGGCGGCGGGCAGGGTGATGTGCCAGGTGCCCTTGATGCCGGTGGCGCCGAGGGTGCGTCCGGCGCGCTGGAACAGCGGCGGGACCTGGTCGACGCCGGAGAGCAGTCCGTTGGCGATGGACGGCACCGCGCCCAGCAGGATGACCGCGTACATCATCTGGTTGTTCAGGCCGAGCCAGATGACGGCGGGCGGGACCCAGGCGACCGAGGGGAGGGACTGCAGGCCGGACAGGATGGGGCCGATGGCCGCCCGGATCAGTTTGACGCGGGCGAGGAGGAGGCCGAGGGGCGTGGCGATGAGCAGGGCGAGGCAGAAGCCGAGCAGGCCGCGGGAGACGGAGGTCCAGATGTAGCCGAGGAGTTCGCCCTGGAGCCAGGCCTTCTCCAGCACGCCCCAGACGTCGGCGGGCGCGGGCAGTTTGGTGGGGTCGTCGACGATCTTGAAGGTGATCAGCGACTGCCACACGGCCAGCACGAGCGCGACGGCGACGACCGGCGGGAGCACCTTCTGCGTGAGGGTGTGCCGCAGCGGCTTGCGGGTGGTCTGCACCGTTTCCAGCGCGTCCAGGCCCGCTTCGAGTCCGGCGAGGTCCCCGGGGTCCTTGGGGGTGGTGTCAGTGCTGGCCATGTCGGCGGATCTCCCCACGGAGTTGCTCGGTGATCTCGACGGACAGCTCGGCCACGGCCGTGTCCTCGATGCGGCGCGGGTGCGGGATGTCCACGGTCCACTGCCGGGCGATGCGGCCGGGGCGGGAGGACAGCAGGACGACGCGCTGGGCGAGACGGACGGCCTCGCGGACGTTGTGGGTGACGAAGAGGACGGACAGGCCGGTCTCGCGCCAGATGCGGGTGAGTTCGTCGTGGAGGACGTCGCGGGTGATGGCGTCGAGCGCGGCGAACGGCTCGTCCATCAGCAGCAGCCGGCTCTCCTGCGCCAGGGCTCGGGCGAGGGCGACGCGCTGGCGCATGCCGCCGGACAGTTCGTGCACCCGCTTGCCGTGGGCGCCGCCCAGCCGGACCAGCTCCAGCAGCTGTTCGGCGCGCTCACGCCGTTCGTTCTTCGGGGTGCCGCGCAGTTTCAGCGCGAGTTCGATGTTCTTGCCGGCGGTGAGCCAGGGGAAGAGGGCGTGTTCCTGGAACATCAGGGCGGGGCGGCCGTCGGTGGTGACGGCGCCGGCGGTGGGCCGGTCGAGGCCGGCGACGAGGTTGAGCAGCGTGGACTTGCCGCAGCCGGAGGCGCCGAGGAGGGTGACGAACTCGCCCGGGGCGACGTCGAGGCTGATGTCGTCCAGCACGAGCTGCTGCCCGGCGGGTCCGGCGAAGGACTTCGAGACGTGCTCGATACGGGCCGCGTGCGTGGCCGACTGCGTGCCGTCGGCGGCCTTGGCGAGAGTCGTGGCCATGGTCGTCACCTCCTGGGAAGCGTGCGTGATCCGGTTCAGGAGACGCCGAGTCCGGCGTCGTCGACGGCGGGCCGGCCGGCCGCCTGGAGGACCTTGCGGAGCAGGGACAGGTCGTAGATGCCCTTCAGGTCCGGCTGCTCCAGCAGGCCCGCCTCGACGGCGTGGCCCGCCTGGGTCCTGAGGGTGGCGGCCAGCGGGTCGTCCAGGAACGTGATCGACTTCCAGGCCGGGTCGAGCACGTCGGCGGGCAGCGGCTTGCCGGTGTCGGCCGCGAGCCGCGCGTTGGCGGCCTCCTTGGCCTCGTCGGGGTGGGCGTTGATCCACCGGTTGGCCTCGACGGACGCCCGCAGCACGGCTTCGACGGCCTTGGGGTGCTTGTCGAGGAACTCCTGGCGGACGGCGATGTTGGTGATCACGAACTTGCCGTCCGGCCACAGCGACGACTCGTCCAGCAGCACCTTGCCGCCCTGCGCGACCAGCCGCGACGCGGTCGGCTCCGGCACCCACGCCCCGTCCACCGAACCGGACCTGAACGCGTCCGGGGTGACCTTGTTGTCGCTGCGGACGACGGTGACGTCGCCCTTGCCGCTCTGCGGGTCGACCTTCCAGCCCTGCTCGGCGGCCCAGTTGAGGAACGCCACGTCCTGGGTGTTGCCGAGCTGCGGGGTCGCGATCCGCTTCCCCTCGACGTCCGCGACGGACTTCACCTTGTCGGGGTTCACGACCAGCTTCACCCCGCCGGACGCCGAACCGCCCACGATGCGCAGGTTCTTGCCGTCCGCCTTGGTCCAACCGTTCACTGCGGGGGACGGGCCGAGGAAAGCGACGTCCAGGGAATCGGAGTTGAGCGCCTCGATCGCCGACGGACCCGCGTTGAACACGGCGTACTTCGCCTCGGTGCCCTTGAGTTCCTTCTGGAAGAACCCCTTCTCGGCGCCGACCAGGGCGGTGCCATGCGTGAGGTTGCCGAAGTAGCCGATCCTGACGGCGTCCAGACCGTCGGTCTTCGCACCGGAGGCGACCCGCGCGGTACCCGTGTCCTTGGCCTGCGACCCGTAACCGCAGGCGGCCAGGGCCGGCAACGGCAGCAAGACCGTCACCGCGAGGGCGCGGCGCAGGGCGGTCGTGGCAGGCAAGGGGAACGATCCTCTCGGTGGCGGCCCGGCGGTCGCGCGGTGGTCGCGCGGCCGGGCCGTCGGCGGGTTCAGGGCAGTACGGAGGCGGCGGGAGGCCGCAGGACGGTCAGAAGTCCCACCCGTCGTCGTCCGCCCGGTCGTCGACCGGGTCGGGCGAGGCGAAGGACTCGCCGACCATGCCCGCGGTCAGCGTGGTCCCGTCGTTGGGGTCGACCAGGATGAACGACCCGGTGCGGCGGGAGTCGGCGTAGGTGTCGGCGGGCAGCGGTTCGGCGGTGCGGATGGTGACGCGGCCGATGTCGTTGGCGGTGAGCCGGCCCGGGTGCGGGTGCAGGGACAGGTCGTCCAGGGTGAGCCGGGACGGGATGTCCTTGACGATCGCCTTGACCGTGCGGGTGCCGTGCTTGATCAGGACGCGGTGGCCGACCGTCAGAGGTTCGTCGGCGACGTGGCAGACGGTCGCCTCCAGGTCCTGCGTGGTGGCCGGGGCGTCCTGGGCGGGGACGATCAGGTCGCCGCGGGAGATGTCGATGTCGTCGGCGAGGAGCAGCGTCACCGACTGCGGCGTCCACCCCACGTCGACGGGCTTGCCCAGCAGGTCGATGCCGGTGATCGTGGTCGAGCGGCCCGAGGGCAGCACGGTGATCTCGTCGCCGACGCGGAAGGTGCCGGCGGCGATCTGCCCGGCGTAGCCGCGGTAGTCGGGGAGCTCGGGGCTCTGCGGCCGGATCACGTACTGCACGGGCAGCCGTGCGTGGCAGCGGGTCAGGTCGTGGCTGACCGGCACGGTCTCCAGGTGTTCCAGCACGGTGGGGCCGCCGTACCAGTCCATGTTCGCGGACGGGTCCACCACGTTGTCGCCGACCAGCGCCGAGATCGGGATCGCGGTCACCTCGGGGACGCCCAGCTCGGTGGCGTAGGCGGTGAACTCCTCGGCGATCCGCGCGAACACCGGCTCCCGGTAGCCGACCAGGTCCATCTTGTTCACGGCGAGCACCACGTGCGGCACCCGCAGCAGCGCGGCGATCGCCGCGTGCCGGCGGGTCTGCTCGACCACGCCGTTGCGGGCGTCGACCAGGATCACCGTCAGCTCGGCGGTCGAGGCGCCGGTGACCATGTTCCGCGTGTACTGCACATGGCCGGGGGTGTCGGCGAGGATGAACCGCCGCCGGGGCGTGGCGAAGTAACGGTACGCCACGTCGATCGTGATGCCCTGCTCCCGCTCGGCGCGCAGACCGTCGGTGAGCAGCGCGAGGTCGGGGGCGTCCTGGCCGCGGCTGGCCGAGGCGCGCTCCACCGCCTCCAACTGGTCGGCGAGCACCGACTTGGAGTCGTGCAGCAGCCGCCCGACGAGGGTGGACTTGCCGTCGTCGACGGAGCCGGCGGTGGCGAACCGCAGCAGGGTGGTGGCCGAGAGCTCCTCGGTCGTGATGGTGCTCATGCTTAGAAGTACCCCTCGCGCTTGCGGTCTTCCATCGCGGCCTCGGACAGCTTGTCGTCGGCGCGGGTGGCGCCGCGTTCGGTGAGCCTGGAGGCGGCGATCTCCGTGATCACCTTCTCGATGGTGTCGGCGTCGGAGTCGACCGCGCCGGTGCAGGACATGTCGCCGACGGTGCGGTAGCGCACCAGACGCTTCTCGACCGTCTCGCCGTCCTTCGGGCCGCCCCACTCGCCCGCGGTCAGCCACATCCCGCTGCGCTTGAACACCTCGCGCTCGTGCGCGTAGTAGATCTCGGGCAGTTCGATGTTCTCGCGGGCGATGTACTGCCACACGTCCAGCTCGGTCCAGTTGGACAGCGGGAACACGCGCACGTGCTCGCCGGGGGCGTGCCGGCCGTTGTAGAGGTTCCACAGCTCGGGGCGCTGGCGGCGTGGGTCCCACTGGGAGAACTCGTCGCGCAGCGAGAACACCCGCTCCTTGGCGCGGGCCTTCTCCTCGTCCCGCCGGCCGCCGCCGAACACCGCGTCGAAGCGCTCCTCGCGGATGGTGTCCGTGAGGGGCACCGTCTGCAGCGGGTTGCGGGTGCCGTCGGGGCGCTCCTTGAGGACGCCGCGGTCGATGTAGTCCTGCACGGAGGCGACGTGCAGCCGCAGCCCGTGCTCGGCGACCGTGCGGTCGCGGTAGTCGAGGACCTCGGGGAAGTTGTGCCCGGTGTCCACGTGCAGCAGCGCGAACGGCACCGGCGCGGGCGCGAACGCCTTCAGCGCCAGGTGCAGCATGACGATGGAGTCCTTGCCGCCGGAGAACAGGATCACCGGCTTCTCGAACTCACCCGCCACCTCACGGAAGATGTGCACGGCCTCCGACTCGAGGGCGTCCAGGTGGGAGAGGGCGTACGGGCTGTCCGTACCTTCCTCGACGGTGGCGACGGTCGTCGTCATGCCAGTCCCCTTTCGCTGAGCACGGCGTGAACGGCCGCCGCGGACTCCTGCACGGTCTGGTGCTGCGACTCGATGCGCAGATCGGGCTTCTCGGGCTCCTCGTACGGGTCGTCGACGCCCGTGAGCCCGGACAGCTCACCCGCCGCCTGCTTGGCGTACAGGCCCTTCACGTCACGGACGGAGCACACCTCCACCGGCGTCGCCACGTGCACCTCCACGTACGGCGTGCCGTTCGCCTCGTGGCGGGCGCGGACGGCCTCGCGGCTGTCGGCGTACGGGGCGATCACCGGGACGAGCGCCAGCACGCCGTTACGGGCGAGCAGTTCGGCGACGAAGCCGATGCGCTGCACGTTGGTGTGCCGGTCATCGCGGCTGAAGCCGAGGCCCGCCGAGAGGAACTCGCGGATCTCGTCGCCGTCGAGCACCTCGGTCGGCCGGCCCTGCTCGCGCAGCCGGGCGGCGAGTTCGTGCGCGATGGTGGTCTTGCCCGCACTCGGCAGACCCGTGAGCCAGACGGTGGCTCCGGTCGTCACGTGGTTCTCCTGGTTCGTCGAAGGCGCGGTCATGGCGGTCAGCCGTGCAGTCCGCACTCGGTCTTGGCGCGGCCCGCCCAGCGGCCGGCGCGGGCGTCCTCGCCCTCCAGCACGCGGCGGGTGCAGGGAGCGCACCCCACGGAGGCGTAACCGTCCTGGAGGAGCGGATTGGTGAGGACGCCGTGCTCGGCGACGTAGGCGTCCACGTCGTCCTGGGTCCACCGGGCGATGGGGGAGACCTTCACCTTGCGCCGCTTCTCGTCCCAGCCGACCACCGGGGTGTTCGCCCGGGTCGGGGACTCGTCGCGGCGCAGGCCGGTCGCCCAGGCCAGGTAGTCCTTCAGGCCCTCCTCCAGCGGCCGCACCTTCCGGAGCTTGCAGCACAGGTCGGGGTCGCGGTCGTGGAGCTTCGGGCCGTACTCGGCATCCTGCTCGGCGACCGTCTGCCGGGGGGTGAGCGTGATGACGTTGACGTCCATCACGGCCTCCACGGCGTCCCGGGTGCCGATGGTCTCGGGGAAGTGGTAGCCGGTGTCGAGGAACACCACGTCCACCCCGGGCAGCGCCCGGGAGGCGAGGTGGGCGACGACCGCGTCCTCCATGGAGGAGGTCACGCAGAAACGCTTGCCGAACGTGTCGGCCGCCCACCGGAGGATGTCCGGTGCGGACGCGTCCTCCAGGTCCCGGCCCGCCTGCTCGGCCAGTTCCCGCAACTCGACGGTGCCGCGCTCGTCCGATACGGCCGTCATGCCGGGTCCCCTCCCGTGTCGGATCGGTCCAGACCCCGGGCCAGCAGCCCGAGGAACTTCAGCCGGAAGGCGCGGTTGCAGGCCGCGCACTCCCAGGCCCCGTGCCCCTCCTCGCTGGGGCGCAGGTCCTCGTCGCCGCAGTAGGGGCAGTAGAACGGCGCCGCGCGCTCGCTCACGACAGGGCCTCCTCGGAGGCGCGGGTGGCCCAGGACGCGAACCGTTCGCCGTCCTCGCGCTCCGCCTCGAAACGCTTCAGCACCCGCTCGATGTAGTCCGGCAGCTCGTCCGCGGTGACCTTCAGGCCGCGCACCTTGCGGCCGAACCCGGCCTCCAGGCCGAGCGCGCCGCCGAGATGCACCTGGTAGCCCTCGACCTGCTCGCCCCGGTCGTTCAGCACGAGCTGGCCCTTGAGACCGATGTCCGCGACCTGGATACGGGCGCAGGCGTTCGGGCAGCCGTTGAGGTTGATGGTGATCGGCTCGTCGAACTCCGGCATGCGGCGCTCCAGTTCGTCGATCAGCGAGGCGCCGCGCGCCTTGGTCTCGACGATGGCGAGCTTGCAGAACTCGATGCCGGTGCAGGCCATGGTGCCGCGCCGGAAGGGCGAGGGGCGGGCGCTGAGGTCCAGCGCCTCCAGGGACTCCACCAGGGACTCGACCTGGGCCTCCTCGACGTCGAGAATGATCATCTTCTGTTCGACGGTGGTGCGCACCCGGCCCGAGCCGTGCGTCTCGGCGACGTCCGCGATCTTGGTGAGGGTGGTGCCGTCGACCCGGCCGACGCGCGGCGCGAAGCCGACGTAGAAGCGGCCGTCCTTCTGCCGGTGCACCCCGATGTGGTCGCGCCAGCGCGACACCGGCTCGGCGGGCGCCGGGCCGTCGGTCAGCCTGCGCTTCAGGTACTCGTCCTCCAGCACCTGACGGAACTTCTCCGCACCCCAGTCGGCGACCAGGAACTTCAGCCGGGCGCGGTTGCGCAGCCGGCGGTAGCCGTGGTCGCGGAAGATGGACAGGACGCCCTCGTACACGTCGGGCACGTCCTCGAGCGGCACCCAGGCCCCGAGCCGCACGCCCAGCTTGGGGTTGGTGGACAGGCCGCCGCCGACCCAGAGGTCGAAGCCGGGCCCGTGCTCGGGGTGGTGGACGCCGACGAACGCCACGTCGTTGATCTCGTGCACCACGTCGAGCACCGGCGAGCCGGAGATGGCCGTCTTGAACTTGCGGGGCAGGTTCGAGTACGCCTTGTTGCCCAGGACGCGGCGCTTCATCTCCTCCAGCGCCGGCGTGCCGTCGATGATCTCGTCCTCGGCGATGCCCGCCACGGGGGAGCCGATCATCACGCGGGGCGTGTCGCCGCAGGCGGTGACCGTGGACAGGCCGACGGCCTCCAGGCGGTTCCAGATCTCGGGCACGTCCTCGATGCGGATCCAGTGGTACTGGACGTTCTGCCGGTCCGTGATGTCCGCGGTGCCGCGCGCGAACTCCTGCGAGATCTCACCGACGACGCGCAGCTGCCGCGTCGTCAGCGCGCCGCCGTCGATGCGCACCCGCAGCATGAAGTACTCGTCGTCCAGCTCCTCCGGCTCCAGGATCGCCGTCTTGCCGCCGTCGATGCCGGGCTTGCGCTGCGTGTAGAGGCCCCACCACCGCATGCGGCCGCGCAGGTCGTTGGGGTCGATCGAGTCGAAACCCCGCTTGGAGTAGATCGTCTCAATGCGTGTCCGCACATTGAGACCGTCGTCGTCCTTCTTGAACTGCTCGTTGCCGTTGAGCGGGGTGAAGTGCCCCGCCGCCCACTGTCCCTCTCCGCGGTGACGGCTCGCCTTGCGGCGGGGGGTCGCGGTGGCAGGCTTCTGCGCGGCGGCAGGCTTCTGCGGGGTGGCGGCCATGGTTGATACGTCCTTCGGGACAGCGGTGGATGGTCTCTCGGCGCGGGGGCGCCATGCCGGGGGAGCGTCTCTGACCTGCGTTTACGCGCACGCGGGCAGAATCGTGCGCGTCCTTGCGCAGCAAAGGAGGGGAGAGGGGTGTCGGGCGCTGCTGGGTGGTCTCAGCGCGCCGGACAGATGGCGCTGGACATGCGGCCGAGGTCGACGTGCCGCCGACTCACCAAGGCGATTCCAGTTCCAGGCATGACGGAAGCCTGGCACGGCGATCTGGAGGCAGTCCACCGTTATCCGAAATGTGGACACCCTTGTCCCAGTGTGCGAGACAAGGGTGTCCTTGGTCACATGTGGTGCGCGCGGTCTTGCCGGAGCCGCTCAGGCGGAGTACGCCCCCGGCCACGGGCCCGGCGTGACCACCTCCGGCTCGTCCTCCACCTTGGTGTCGAACAGCCGGAAACCCCGCCGCAGATAGTTGTCCAGGGCGTGCTCGCCGTCCTTGCTGCAGGTGTGCAGCCACACCCGCGTGGTCGGCTTCACCCCCGGCCAACGGTCGGCGAGCTCCCAGGCGCGCGCCACCCCGTACGACAGCAGATGACCGCCGATGCGCCGGCCGCGGAAGGCGGGCAGCAGTCCGAAGTAGAGGATCTCCACGACCCCCTCGTCCTGTGCCTCCAGCTCCACGTACCCGGCCGGTGTGCCCCGGTCGTAGGCGACCCACGTCTCCACGCCGGGCCGCTCCAGATGCTCCCGCCACCGCGCGTACGACCAGCCGAGCCGGTCGGTCCAGCGGATGTCGCCGCCCACCGACGCGTACAGGAACCGGCTGAACTCGGGCGAGGGCACCTCGGAGCGGACCACCCGCACGTCCCCCTCCGGCACGGCGGCCGGACGGAGATCGGTGGGCGCGGTCTGCTCCAGGGACCAGGTGGTCACGGAGAGGGTCGTCATGTCCGAAAGACAACCATCCGCCGCACACCCGTGTCGAACGCCTGCCCCCAGGTCGGACATCCGTGGGTCCGCTACCGCTCCAGCGCCTCGTCGACCGCCGCCAGCGGCAGCGCGAACAGCATCCGCCCCGACTGCGACCACACGTCCCCGGTCGCCTGCCAGTACGACAGGGACGTCGCGGGCCCGCTCCAGCAGCGGTACGTCTCGTCCGCCCCGCAGCGCACCGGGCTCGCGCCCTTCGTGTCCTGCCGCCACAGCGTGCCGCGCTCCTCCGGCGCACCAGTGGCGCGGCTCACGTACCAGTCGGACCGGTGCGCCAGCACCCCGCGCACCTGCGTCAGCTCCGTCTCGTACACCGCGACCGGCTCCGTCCGCAGCAGCGGGCCGTATCCCGGGCGCGGACCGAGCGCGTACCGCCACAGCCGGGTCGGGCCCTCCTCGTCCGGGGCCGTCGCCTCGTGCACCACCAGGCTCTCGGGCACCGTGCTGCGGTCCAGGGCGATCCCGCCGGGCCGCGGCGCGTCCGCGCCCGCCGTCGCGTAGGAGGCGACCGCCGGGAGCACGTACCGCGCGCCCGCCGCCGACCAGCCGCCGGGCACCCGTCCCACGGTCCCGGTGTCCACGGTGGCCCGCTGCACCCGGTCCAGGTCGTACACGTACAGCGCGCCGTCCTCGCCCCGGCCCGCCGTGACGAGCAGCTTGTCCTGGTACCAGACCATGCCGGACACGTCGGAGCCCAGCCCGCGGAAGTCCCGCCCGCCGTCCACCGGCACCGCGAGCAGGGCCCAGGTGTAGCGCGGCGTCCCGTCGTCGTCGGCGGCCACGAAGGCGATCCGCGCGAGCCCCTGCTCGGCGGGAGTGCCGGAGCCGCGGGTCCAGCCGGAGAGGATCACCCGGTGTGCGCCCCATCGGCCGTCCTCGTCGGCGTCCCCGGACGTGGTGACCGCGCCGGCCCGCCAGCCGTCGGTGTCCCGCTGTGGCCAGCAGTACGCCGTCGTCACGGCCGGCTCGACGGGCAGCGCCCGCCGGTCGTCGTCGCTGCAGTCGTCGGCGTCCTCCAGGGCCCCGTCCGGGTCGGCGAGGACGGCGCCCACGCCCACGGCGGGACCCATCGACGCGGTGAGACGGTCCAGTTCGGCGCCCGGCACCGCGTGTTCGGTCAGCCGCAGCGGCGCGGTGTCGGCGGTCGCGGTGAGCGGCTTCAGCGCGCCGGGGTCGTCGGCGTCGGTGGCCTGCGAGGTGCTGATCATGGTGGCGGCCGCGGTGAGCGCCAGGGCCGTACCGGCCAGCGTGGCGCGCAGCGCTCTGCCTCTGCGGCGGCGGCGGTGTCTGCCGCGATGCTTCATGACGTCCTCCCGAGCGAGCCAACTGCGTCCGGTGATCCGCGGGTTGACCGTGGAGCAGGTGGGGCGGCCCGTCCCCGGATGCTACGGCAGCCGGACGCCGGACGGGACGAAGACCGTGCAATTTCACGCGCGGGCCGCCCGAGGGCACGTGCCCACGTACAGATGTACCCCGTCGGCGCGGCGGTTTCCGGCCAGATCCTCAGCGCGAGCCGCGGACCAGCCCCGGTGAGGACGCCGTACGCGGGAAGAGATCCCCGGAACCGTCCGGCGGCACCACCTCCACCTCGGCGGACTCCGTGAAGCGGTACGGCCGGTGCTCCAACAACGCCCCCAGATAACGCCGTACGCGGGACATCTCCGCGCGGACCGTCACCGTGCGGGCCGGGTCGCCGAACACGTCACGGGCCAGGTCGGCGGCGCTGCGGCCCGCCCGGTGCACGGCCAGCAGATACAGCAACTCGGCATGTCGCGGACTCAGTTCACGTGACCACGCGCCGGCCCCGTCGGACACCCGCACCGACCGGCGCGGCCCGCCCAGATCCAGCACGATCCGTGCGGCGGGACGCGGCGACGGCCCGTCCTCCGCCCGCACCAGCCAGCCCCCCGCGAGCGGCTCGAGCGAGCACCGCCCCAGCGCCGGCAGCCACCGCTGGCCCGCGGACACCGACTTGGGCAGCGCCAGCCGCTCCAGGTACGGCATCCCGGTCACCGCCGCCGTCCACCCGTGCCGGTCCACCACCAGCGCCCGGCCGTCGATCCGGGTCAGCACCGGCGCGGCCACCGCCCGCAGCCGCTCCAGCGACCGCACGTGCATCTCCCGCAGCCGCGCCTCGGCCAGCTTCGCCACCGAGTCCACCCACGCCAGCGTCGCCGGGTGCATGCTCTCCAGCGGGCCGCTCACGTCGACCACGCCGATCAGCCGCCCGTCCCGCGGATCGGTCAGGGGCGCGCCCGCGCAGGTCCAGGTGGCGTGCGACCGTACGAAGTGCTCGGAGGCGAAGACCTGCACGGGACGCCCGGTCACCGCGGGCGTACCCACCCCGTTGGTCCCGACGACGTCCTCACGCCAGTCCGCGCCGATCTCGAAGCCCAGCCCGTCCGCCTTCCGCAGCACCGGCGCGCTGCCCTCCCGCCACAGCACCCGGCCCTCGTCGTCGGCCACCACCATGATGTGGCGGGCGACGTCCGCGACCGACAACAGCCCCTCCCGCAGCACCGGCAGCACGTGCCGCAGCGGCGAGGCCTCCCGGCGCCGCCGCACCTCGTCCATCGAGAGCAGCCCGCTGCGCCGGCCGTGGTCGGGGTCCACCCCGCTGCGCAGCATCCGCTCCCAGGACTGCCCGATCACCGGGCGGGGAGCGACGGGCGCGGGCCGCCCCGACAGCGCGGCGGAACGGACCTCGTCGAGCACCCGCGCCGCGCGCGCCGTGTCGACGGCGGCCAGATGCGACACGTCCATCGGCGAGAGCGCCACCGGACCTCCCGGAAGAAAACCTGTCGGACCCCAATACTGCCGTCTGCCCCGGACGAGGACGCTCAGTACCGGAACGGAAACAGCAAGTTGCAACCCCCTGCAACTCTGGTGACACGACCGCTCACTGATTGAAACTTGAGCGACGCCGCCCCGAGCGGCGTCCACGGCTCTTCGGGAGTCCGTGGTGGCGGGGGTGGTGCCGTGTCGGCGCAGCACCACCCCCGTCCCGCAGAGCTCAGAGCTCCGGCCGGGCGCGCTCCGCGACCGACGCCAGGTCCAGGGTGTGCGGCAGCGTCCCGAACGCGGCGCCCGCGTCGCCCCCCAGCCGCCCCGCGCAGAACGCGTCCGCGACCTCCGGCGGCGCGTACCGCACCAGCAGCGCGCCCTGAAGCACCAGCGCCAGCCGCTCCGTCAGCCGCCGCGCCCGCCCCTCGGCGCCCTCCAGGTCCGCCAGATCCGTCAGCACGTCCTTGATCGCCGCGTCCAGCCGGTGGTCCGCCCCGCGCGCCTGCCCGACCTCCCGCAGATACGCGTCCAGCGTCCCCGGGTCACGGCGCAGCGCCCGCAGCACGTCGAGCGCCTGCACATTGCCCGCGCCCTCCCAGACCGAGTTCAACGGCGACTCCCGCACCAGCCGGGGCATCCCCGACTCCTCCACGTAGCCGTTGCCGCCGAGGCACTCCGACGCCTCCACCGCGACCGGCGCGCACCGCTTCGTCACCCAGTACTTCGCCGCCGGCACGGCGATCCGCAGCAGCGCCCGCTCCTGCTCGCCGCCGTCGTCGTACGCCGCCGCCAGCCGCAGTGCCAGCGTCGTCGCCGCCTCGGACTCCAGGGCCAGGTCGGCCAGCACGTTCCGCATCAGCGGCTTGTCGAGCAGCTTCCCGCCGAACGCCTCCCGGTGCGCGCAGTGGTGCACCGCCTGCGCGACGGCCTGCCGCATCAGCCCCGCCGAGCCCAGCACGCAGTCCAGCCGGGTCGCCGCCACCATCCCGATGATGGTGCGGACCCCGGCCCCCTCCTCGCCGACCCGGCGTGCCCACGTCCCGTCGAACTCGACCTCGGCGGAGGCGTTGGAGCGGTTGCCCAGCTTGTCCTTGAGCCGCTGGAGGGCGAACACGTTGCGGGTGCCGTCCTCGAGCACCCGCGGCACCAGGAAGCAGGTCAGCCCGCCGGGCGCCTGCGCCAGCACCAGGAAGGCGTCCGACATCGGCGCCGAGCAGAACCACTTGTGCCCGGTCAGCGCGTACGTGCCGTCCTCGGCCAGCGGCCGCGCGGCCGTCGTGTTGGCCCGGACGTCGCTGCCGCCCTGCTTCTCCGTCATCCCCATCCCGAACAGCGCGCCGGGCTTCTGCCCGGCGGGCCGCAGGGCGCGGTCGTAGACCATCGACGTCAGCCGGGGCTCCCACTCCGCGGCCAGCTCCGGGTCGGTGCGCAGCGCGGGCACCGCCGCGTGCGTCATCGACAGCGGACAGCAGTTGCCCGCCTCCACCTGCGTCCACATCAGGAAGGCCGCCGCCCGCCGCACATGCCCGCCGGGCAGCCCCCAGGCCGCCGTCAGCCCCGCCGAGACGCCCTTGCCGAGCAGCCGGTGCCAGGCGGGGTGGAAGTCGACCTCGTCGATCCGCCGGCCGTACCGGTCGTGGGTGCGCAGCCGCGGCGGGTTCTCGTTCGCCTGCGCCCCCCACTCCTGCACCTGCGCGGAACCGCACGTGTGCCCCAGCGCGGACAGCTCCGCGAGCCCGTCCTCCCGGGCCTCGGGCGTCAGGTGCCGCTCGACCGCCTCCACCAGGGCCCGGTCCGAGCCGAACACGTCGTACTGGACGAGCGGCGGAACCTGGTTGGTCACGGTGTGCGTGATGCCTGCCATGGGGCGAACCTACCCCGCCCCCCGCCCCCTCTCACGCGAGGACCGGGCCTGTGGGTGAGTGGCGCCGGGCGTGGCGGATACCTTTGGTTCGTGCAGCCAGCAAGTGAATCCCCCGACGCGCCCTCCGGTCGCCTCCACCGGGCCCGCGCCCTGTACCGGAACGTGTCCAAACGCAGGACGGCCTGGCTGCTGCTCAAGGACACCGTCAACTCGTGCATGGAGTACCGCATCCTGGGCCTGGCGGCCGAGGCGGCGTTCTTCACGCTGCTGTCGGTGCCCCCGCTGCTGCTCAGCCTCGTCGGCCTGCTCGGCTACGTCGACGCGTGGACCGGCGCGGACACCATCCAGAGCGTGCAGCGCAACCTCCTGGACGCCTCCCGCACGGTGCTGTCCGACCGCGGCGTCACCGAGGTCGCGGAGCCGATCCTGAGAGACGTCACCAAGGGCGGCCGGCCCGACGTGATCTCCCTCGGCTTCCTGATCGCCGTGTGGTCGGGCTCCCGCGCGGTCAACGTCTTCATCGAAACCATCACCGTCATGTACGGCCTCGACGGCGTCCGGGGCATCGTCAGGACCCGGCTGCTCGCCTTCCTGCTGTTCATCGTGGCCCTGTTGATCGGCTCGGTCGCGCTGCCGCTGATGGTCGCGGGACCGGACGCGGTGGTGGACATCGTGCCGTGGTCGACGACGGTCGTGCAGATCCTCTACTGGCCCGTCGTCATCCTGCTGTCCGTCGCCTTCCTGACCACGCTCTACCACGTGTCCGTGCCCGTGCGCTCCCCGTGGATCGAGGACGTGCCGGGCGCGCTGGTCGCCCTCGCGATGTGGGTGCTCGGCAGCTTCCTGCTGCGCATCTACCTCACCAACACCGTCGAGGGCCCCACCATCTACGGCTCCCTCGCGGCGCCCGTGGCCGTGCTGCTGTGGATCGGCGTGTCCGCGTTCGCCGTGCTCGTCGGGGCGGCCGTCAACGCGGCCATCGACCGGGTGTGGCCGGCCGCCGCCACCGCAGCGGCCCGCGAGGCCAACGAGCGGCAGCGGCAGGCGCAGGTAGCCGAGTACGTCGCCCGCACCACCGCGTCCGGGGACGCCGACCCCGACATGCCCTCCGAGTTCCCCGAACGCTGGTCGCGCTTCCTGCCCCCCGAGGACGTCACCTCCCGCCTCCGCACCCACTCCAAGTCCGTCCAGCCCCGCAACGGGGACGGCCCGGGCCACGACGACCAGCACCGCGACTGACGCGAGGGGTTCCGGCGGGCCTCACTCCGTCCAGGTGCCGTCCGCCGCCGCCTCCCGCACGACGTCGGAGAAGTCCCGCGGTTCCCGGCCCAGCACCTGCCGCACCCCGTCCTCCACGCGCGCGTTGCGCCCGTCGAGCAGGGTCGCGAACACCTCGACGAGGAACGCGGCCTCCTCGTGCGGCACCCCGAACCCGGTCAGCGTCTCCCGGTAGGAGTCCGCCGGCGCCGCCCGGTACGTCAGCGGCCGTCCCGTCGCCTCCGCGATCTCCGCCACCGCCTCCGCCCAGGTGAGCGGCCGCGGCCCGGTCAGGGTCAGCGTCCGCCCCGCGTACCGCTCCCCGCCGGCCAGCGCGGCCACGACCACCTCCGCGACGTCCCGCACGTCGACGAACGGCTCCGCCACCTCGCCCGCCGGGAACACCAGCTCCCCGCTCCGCAGCTCCTCGGCCAGCGGCCCCTCCGAGAAGTTCTGCGCGAACCACGCCGACCGCACCACCGTCCAGTCCGCGCCGGACGCCCGCAGCGCATCCTCCGTCGGCAGCGCCTGGTCCTCGCCCCGTGCGGACAGCAGTACCAGCCGCCGCACCCCCACCCCCAGGGCCGTCTCCGCCAGCGCGCCGACCGCCTCGGCCGTCCCCGGCGCCCCGACGTCGGCAGGGTGCACCAGATACGCCGCGTCGGCCCCGCGCAGCGCGCCCTCCCACGTCGTGCGGTCCGCCCAGTCGAAGCCGGTCGCCCGCGACGCCGGCCGCACCGTCATCCCGGCCGCCTCCGCGGCCCGCGCCACCCGGCTCCCGGTCCGCCCGGAAGCCCCGGTGACCACCAGTGTCATGTCCTTCGTACGTGTCGTCCCGTCCATGCCCCGAGTCAACTGCCGTCGTCCGCGCTGAGCCATCGTCGAGCGGCGCGCCCGCATACGCCCGCGTCTACGCTGACCCCATGGACGCACTCACCGGTCTGCTGGAGGGCCCCCGCGCCCGCGGCGCGTTCATGATCCGGGCGTGTTTCGACCCGCCGTGGGCGGTGCGGGTGGAGGACCGCGCCCCGCTGACGGTGATGCTCCTCGTACGCGGCGACGCCTGGCTGCTGCCAGACCGGGGCGAAGGGATCCGGCTGCGCGCCGGCGACCTCGCCGTCGCCCGCGGCCCCGACCCGTACACCTGCGCCGACGCCCCCGGCACCGCGCCGCAGGCGCTGATCCTGCCCGGCGGCCGGTGCCACTACCCCGACGGACGGCCCCTCAACGGCTCGATGGACCTCGGCGTCCGCACCTGGGGCGACCGCCCCGACAGCGGGACCGTGCTGCTCATCGGCACCTACCGGATGCGCGGCGAGATCGGCGGCCGGCTGCTGGACGCGCTGCCGCCGCTGCTCCCTCTCGGCGCCGACGTGTGGGAGTGCCCGCTCACCCCGCTGCTGATGGAGGAGGTCGGGCGGGACGCCCCCGGCCAGGAGGTCGTCCTGGACCGGCTGCTCGACCTCCTCGTCATCGCCGCCCTGCGCGCCTGGTTCGCCCGCCCCGAAGCTGAGCCGCCCGCCTGGTACGAGGCCCTGTCCGACCCGGTCGTCGGCCCGGTGCTGCGGCTCCTCCAGGACGACCCGGCCCGCGCCTGGACCGTCGCCGGGCTCGCCGAGAAGGCCGGCGTCTCCCGGGCCGCGCTCGCCCGCCGCTTCACCCGGCTCGTCGGCGAACCCCCGATGTCCTACCTGACCGGCTGGCGGCTCGCCCTCGCCGCCGACCGGCTGCGCGACACCGACGACACCCTCGCCGCCCTCGCCCGTCAGGTCGGCTACGGCAGCGCCTTCGCCCTCTCCACCGCCTTCAAGCGTGCCTACGGCGTCAGTCCGCAGGAGTGGCGGAACCGGGCCGCCGCGTAGCCTGGACCCGTGTACAGGGAGCGTGCGTCACGGCTGCCGGGCGCGGCCGTGTGGACCAGCGTCCCCGCCGGTGAGGACGGGACGGGCAGGGTGCTGCCGGACGGCTGCATGGACCTGCTGTGGCACGACGGCCGTCTGCTGGTCGCGGGCCCCGACACCCGCGCCCACGTCGACGCGGGCGCGGCGGGACCCTGGTCCGGGATCCGCTTCCACCCCGGCACCGCGCCCACGCTGCTGGGCGTGCCCGCGCACGAACTGCGCGACCGGCGGGTGGAGCTGGCGGATCTGTGGCCGGCGGCGGAGGTGCGGCGCGCGACCGCCCGTGTGCACGCCGCTCACCACCCGGCGCGCGGCCTGGAGGACGTCGCCCTCCGCCTGGCCGCGTCGGCCGGCCCGCCCGACCCGCTGCTGACCCGCCTGGTCGCGGCCCTCGACGCGGGCCGTCCGGTCGCCGGGACGGCCGACGAACTGGGCCTGGGCGCACGTCAGTTGCACCGCCGTTCACTCACCGCCTTCGGCTACGGCCCGAAGACCCTGGCCCGCGTCCTCCGCATGCGCCGCGCCCTGGCCCTGGCTCGCGCGGGCGTCCCCTTCGCGGAGACCGCGCTCCGCGCCGGCTACGCGGACCAGCCCCATCTGTCGCGCGAGGTACGGAGCTTGACGGGGGTGGCCCTGCGGGAGCTGGTGCCGTCCGACGCGGCCTCGTGACGCGCGCGGGAGGCTAGCCGCCCGTCGGGAGCGGGGCGAACAGGTCCACCCCGTTGCCGTCCGGGTCGAGCACGACGGCGTACCGCTGCCCCCACACCGCGTCCCACGGCTTCAGCTCGGCACGGGCGCCGGACTCCACCAGGTCCGCGAAGAGCGCGTCGACCTCGGAGGGACTGTCGCACCGCACGGCCAGGGAGGTCCGGCCCCCTCCCGACGGCGGCCGCCACCCCGGGTGGAACGACCGGACCATCTCCTCGGTGTCCAGCAACAACCGCATTCCGCCCGGCAGTTCCGCCTCCACATGCCCCTCCGCCTCGGCCCCTTCCGGGAACGTGAGCCCGAGCCGCCGGTAGAAGGCGACGGAGGCGGCCATGTCCGGGACGACCATTCCGATGGCATCGAATCGTGTGCTCATGCGGCCGACGGTAGGTCGGGGACGGCCAGGGCGTCTTGAACGAATCGGACACGGGCCCCGGCGAAGGGTATAGGCGGCGCCTATACCCTCCGCTCGCTTTTCGTCTTCGATTCTCCTTCCGGTGCGCACGTACGGTCTTTTCCGCTGCACCCGATTCCCCACTTCCGCGGATTTCCCGCCGACGAACAGCCTCACCCCGAGCTCCCGCTCCAGGCCGCGGATCTGCTGGGACACCGAGGGCTGGGCCACGTGCAGCCGTTCGGCGGCCGCGGTCACCGAGCCCTCCTCGGCGACGGCCAGGGCGTACTCGCACTGGCGCAGGCTCATCGGCTCCGGCATCCCCTTCCCGGGCGGCGGCGCGCTGACCGTCATCGTAGGCGGCCGGGCCCCGCGGCCGGGGGCCGTGCACGCGCGCGTAGGCTCCGGCGCATGGCCGATCCCGCACTCCTCGTTCTCACCCGCACCACCGACTACCGGCACGAGTCCATCCCGGCCGGCATCGCCGCCCTGCGTGCCCTCGGGGGCTTCGGCATCCACGCCCACGAGGACCCGGCGGCGCTGGAGGAGCCGCTCGACCGGTACGCGGCGGTCGTGTTCCTCTCCACCAGCGGCGACGTGCTCACCCCGGCCGGGCGCGAGCGGCTAGCGGCGTACGTCGAGGGCGGCGGCGGCTTCGTCGGCGTGCACGCGGCGGCCTGCACGGAGTACGGCTGGCCCTACTACGGCGACCTCCTCGGCGCCCGCTTCGCCGGCCACCCCCCGGTCCAGCCCGGCCGCGCCCTCGTCGAGGACCACGACCACCCGGCGACCCGGCACCTGCCTCCCGTCTGGGAGGTGACCGACGAGTGGTACGACTTCCGGACCAGCCCGCGGTCCTCCGCGCGCGTCCTGCTGTCCGCCGACGAGTCGTCGTACGACGGCGGCACCATGGGCGACGACCACCCGCTGGCCTGGTGCCGTACGCAGGGCGCGGGCCGCGTCTTCTACACGGCCCTCGGTCACCCCGTCGAGGCCTACGACGATCCGCTCTTCCGCGCCCATCTGCGCGGCGGGATCACCTGGGCCGCGGGCCGCTGACCTCGCGCCACGGCGCTGTGCGCGCGCACTCCACCACGTCGTCCCGCCGTCCGCGCACGCCCCGTTCGGCCCAACGGCCCACCGCCTCTCCCACCGGATGGAAAGCCCTTCCCTCCGGCGATTCACGGCCGCGGGACGGGAAGAACCCCGTCATGCGGACGTGGGGGCGGGCCGTTCCGGGAGGAACAGCGGGGGGTGGTGTGGTGCTCTTGTTGTCACCGACGAGTTCGGGTCTTCGGCGGCCCGAGCCGTCGGACCAGGCGGCCGGGGGCGTCGGGCGGCGACCGCGGTGGTCGGTCCATCGGCCGGGCCGACCGGCATCGGCGGCCGGCAGCCGGCGCGGGGTGAAGGTGGTGGGCGTATGACGGCAGTGGGAGAGCGGGCGATGCCCCAGGTGACGACGGCGTACGGGGCGGTGCGGGGGCGGTGGGCGAAGACCGTCGCCGTGTTCCGCGGCATCCCCTACGCCGCGCCCCCGTTCGGGCCGCGCCGCTTCCGGCCGCCCGTGCCGCCGGAGCCGTGGGACGGTGTGCGGGACGCCGGCGCGTTCGGGCCGACCGCGCCGAAACCCCCGTACAGCGCCGCCTTCGCCGAGTACCTCTCCGACCCCGACATCGGCGGCGACGACTGTCTCAACCTGAACGTCTGGACCCCCGACCCGTCCCCGGACGCCCGGCTGCCCGTCCTGGTGTGGCTGCACGGCGGCGCGCTGACCAGGGGCTCCTCCGCGGTCCCGGTGTACGACGGCAGCACCTTCGCCCGCGACGGCGTCGTCTTCGTCTCCCTCAACTACCGCCTCGGCGTGGAGGGGTACGGCCTCTTCCCGGACACCCCCGCCAACCCCGGCCTGCGCGACCAGCTCGCCGCGCTGCGATGGGTGCACGAGAACATAGCCGCGTTCGGCGGCGACCCCGGCCGGGTCACCCTCGCCGGCCAGTCCGCCGGGGCGATCAGCGCGGGCGCGCTGGTCGCGGCACCGCAGTCCCAGGGCCTGATACGGCGGGCCGTCCTGCAGAGCGGACCGCCCGAGTCCACGGAGCGGGACAAGGTGCGGCGCATGGTCCGCCGGATGGCCACCCGCCTCAAGGTGCCCGCCACCGCCGAGGCCTTCGCCGCCGTCGACCGGGAGCAGCTCCTGCGCGCCCAGGCCGACGTCGGCCGGCTCGGCAGCCCGCTGCTCGGCGGCTCCGCCTTCGGCATCGTCGTCGACGGCGACCTCGTCCCGCGCGACCCCCTGGAGGCCCTCACCGACGGCGCGGCCCCCGGCGTCACCCTGATGACCGGCTGGACCCGCGACGAGTACCGGCTCTGGCTGGTCCCCGGCGGTCTGACGGAACGCCTCGACCGTCTCGGCCCTGTCGCCCTGGCCGGCGCGATGGCCCGCTGCCGCTGCGGCAGCGAGGTCCCGCGCGGCTACCGCGCCCTGCACCCCGACGCCGGCACCGCCGAGACCGTCGGCCAGATGGTCACCGACCACCTCCTGCGCGCCCCCCTGCACCGGCTGTCCGACGGCCGCGCGGAACCCTCGTACGTCTACGAGTTCGCCTGGCCCTCCGACCGCCCCGGCATGGGCGCCTGCCACGCCCTGGAGCTGGGCTTCGTCTTCGACAGCGGCGACAGCCCCGATGCCCGAAAGCTCGCCGGCGAGGGCGCCCCGCAGGAGCTGGCGGACGCCATGCACGGGGCGTGGGCACGGTTCGTCACCGACGGCACCCCTGGCTGGGAGGCGTGGGGCCCGCACCACCCGGTCCAGGTGTACGGCGACGGCGCCCCGCACGTCGTGCACGGCCCCCGGGACCGCGAACTGGCCCTGTGGACCGCCCCCGGCGCCGAGCGGGCCGCGCGGACACCGCAGTCGCCGGAACTCCGCTCGGTCGTCCGGCGCCTGCGCCGCAACGGGGCGCTCCGCCGTTCCTGAGGCCCCGCAGCGCCGCTCAGACGGCCGGGCCCCCCGGTGGACCCGGCTCGGGGCAGCGCGTACTGGCCGGGATCCGCAGCGCGAGCAGCGCCATGTCGTCCTGGCCGTCGCTCGGGTGGTGATCCGCCAGCACCCGCACGAACTCCTTCAGCGGACGCTCCGCGTGGGTGGCGGCGAGGTCCGCCAGGGCGGTCAGGCCCTCGTCGACGGAGTGCGCGTGGTGCTCGACCAGCCCGTCGGTGAACAGGAGCAGGATCGACCCGGCGGGCAGCTCGTGCGTGTGGTCGGGCCGCGCGATGCCGGTGCTCACCGCGAGCGGCACGCCCGGCTCGGCGTCCAGGTACTCCGTCTTCAGGTCCGGGGTGATCAGCAGCGGCGGCAAGTGTCCCGCGGTGCTCCAGCGCAGCACCCAGCCGGTCTCGTGCGGCTCGATCCTGGCCAGGCAGACCGTGGTGACCGGGATGTCCGCGGTGGCCTGCAGGGCGCGGTCCAGCTGGACGAGCACCTCGCTGGGCGGGGTGCGGCGGTCGTAGAGCAGCGCGCGCAGCATGCTGTGGATACGGGCCATGGCGGCGGCCGCGTCCAGGTCGTGGCCGCCGACGTCCCCGATGGTCACGCCGACCGTGTCGTCGGGCAGCACCATCGCGTCGTACCAGTCGCCGCCGAGCCGGCTGGGCTGCGTGGCCGGCCGGTACACGGTGGCCGCCTCGAAGGGGCTCAGGTCGGGCAGGGACGGCAGCAGCAGCCGCTGGAAACGCTCGGCGCTCTCACGTTCCTGCGCGAACAGACGGGCGTTCTCGATGGCGATGCCGGCCGCGCCGGCCAGGGCGACGACGACGTTCTCGTCCTCCCGGTCGAACGGCCGGCTGTCGTACCGCTCCGAGAGGTACAGATCGCCGTAGATCTCACCGCGCACGCTGATGGCCACGCCGAGGAGCGTCCGCATCGGGGGATGGCCGGGCGGGAACCCGGCCGAGGAGGGGTGCCCGGGGATGTTCTCGACGCGCAGCGGCTCGGGGTCCTGGATCAGCAGGCCGAGCACACCGCGGCCGTGCGGGAAGGGGATCCCGGCGAGCGCGGCGCGCTCCTCCTCGTTCAGCCCGGCGGTGATGAACTCCTTCAGGTACTCACCGGACTCGTGGAGCACGCCCAGGGCTCCGTAGCGGGCGCCGACCAGGTCCATCGCGGTGGTGACGATGCGCCGCAGCACGGCGGACAGGTCCAGCTCGCCGCTGATCGCGAGGACGGCGTCGAGCAGCCCCTGCAGCCGGTCCTTGGCGTCGGCCAGGGCCCGCAGCTGGGTGCCGATCCGTTCCAGCTCGGTGTCGACGTAGATCCGGAGGTCGGGGGCCGGGGGCGGCTGGGGTGGCTGCGGGGCGGGACCGGTCCCTTCCCGCTCCCCTTCGTCCCGTGCGTCCTGCTCGCTCAACGCGTCCACCTCGGCGAGGCCCCGGCGGCAGCCGCACGCCGGCCACGGCTGCTCCGCTCGTCCAGCCCTCCACGCGAGGGGTACACCTCGGCCTCCCGACACGCCCGTGATCGAACAGAATCACAGCATGACACGGTCAAAGCGGGCATTTCTCCTCCTGGTACGCCATCGGCATGCCGCCGTGGCGACCACGGTCCGCTCGCCGACGGGCTCGTCCAGGCCGGCGTCCCGCCGCCCGCTCAGGAAGCGGGTGCGATACGGAGCACGGCGGTCTTGCCGCGCACCTCGACGACGGTGAGGCGCATGACGTCGTTGACGGTCGCGGCGGGTCCCGTACCGCACCGCAGCCGCACGCCCCCGCCGCCCTGCGACGTGACGCTGCCGCCGCCGGAGCATCCGGCGATGCTGTACCCCGACCCGTGAACCGGGGCGACCATCTCGACGTCGTCCCCACCGACCGCGGTGACCTCGATGGGCCCGAGCCCGTACGACGCCGGAACCTCGACGACGTCCCCGGCGCCGACGGTGACCTCGCAGGAGCCGTCGGCGCAGGGGCCGGTGGGGGAGGGTGAGGGTGAGGCCGAGGGCGTGGGCGTGCTGGTCGCGGAGGCGTCACCCCCGCCCGCGGCCCGCCCCGCACGACCGTCGTCACCGTCACCGGAGGAACAGGAAGCGAGGGAGAGCACGGCCGCGGCAACGGCAGTGAGGGCGAGGGAGGTTGTCGATGTGCGCACCATGCCTGCCATTGAAGGCGCGGACGGGAGGGACGTCACGGACGTTGACCCACTCGCAACGCGCCGTTCGATGCGGAAGGGGGCGCACCGGCGCACACGTAGGCTTTGGCGGTGCGCACAGTGGAACTGTTGGTGGACGAGGCGACGGAGTCGGCGGTACGGGAGGCCTGGCGGCGGCTGGCGGACGCCGGGCTGCCGAGCCAGGCGCGCCACCGCTCACCGACCAACCGCCCGCACCTCACCCTGGCCGCGTGCCCGGAGCTGACGGCCCCGATCCGGTGGGAACTGGCCGAGGCGGCAGCCGCGTTGCCCCTGCCGGTCCGCTTCGCCGGCCTGATCCGCTTCGAACGGCCCACGTCCGTCCTGGCCTGGTCGCTGGAGCTGGACGCCGCGCTGACCGACCTGCACCGGACGGTGTGGGACGCGGTGACCGCGGACAACCGCCCCGAGACCCTCAACCCCCTGCACGCGCCGGACAACTGGAGCCCTCACATCACCCTCGGCCGCACCCGCCGCCCCGGCGCCTTCACCAGCCGCCGCATCCCGGAACTCCTCCCCCCACCCCCGTTGGCGGCCCACCTCACCACCTTGCGCAGCTTCGACACGGAGACGGGGACGCTGGAGATCCTCTCGCCGCAGGACTGACTGCCAGGCGTAGACTCCTCCTCCGCCTGACGGAAGGTCATCGAGTGGTCGTCGCACGGACAGTCGCCGGAGCCGGTTCGGTGCTGGCGATGCTCAGCCTGTCCGGCTGCGGATTCCTGTGGAACTGCACCGACTCGACCGCGGAGCGCGGGGAGGCGGATGTGCGGGTGGAGATCGTGGACGAGGGCGGGCGGCCCGTCGGCGTCACCGCCGAGGTGACCGGCTGGCGCAGGGAACCGCATCCGCAGGTGCCCGAGGACGGCGACGAAATCCGCTTCGGCATCCGGTTCGAGGGAGCCGGGCAGGGAAGCGAACCCGCGGTCGACGTCTGCGCGGTGGACGACAAGCGCGAGGTGCTGGGCTGTCACACGGTGTACTCCTCCGAGGTGTTCGGCCCGGAGGGCCCCTACACGGGTGACTACTACCTCAAGGCCGACAGCCCCGAACGGGTCGCCGAGGTCCTGCTGATCCCCAACGACCAGTCGTCCCAGGACCGACGGACCTGCGAGGACGACATGAAGGACGGCGGCGGGGTGCACCCGCCGGACACGCCGGAGCTGGGGGAGCAGCTGTAACTCCCGGGCCGGGGTCAGCCGTTCCGCAGCGTAGGCCGTACCTGGCGCAGGAACGTCGCGTTGTCCGGCGTCTCCCGCAGGCGCGTCAGCAGCGTCTCCAGGTCGGTCGCCGAGTCGCGGGAGGTCAGGGCGCGGCGCAGGCCCTGGGTGGCCGTCAACTCGTCCGGGCTGAGGAGGAGTTCCTCGCGGCGGGTGCCCGAGGTGGTGATGTCCACCGCCGGGAACAGTCGCCGTGACGCCGACTCGCGGTGCAGGCGCAGCTCCATGTTGCCCGTGCCCTTGAGCTCCTCGAAGAAGAACTCGTCCGCACGCGAACCTGTGTCCACCAGCGCGGAGGCGAGGATCGTCAGCGAACCGCCCTCCTCCGTCTCGCGCGCGGCGCCGAAGAACCGCTTCGGGCCGGTCAGCGCAGCGGCGTCCACGCCGCCGCTGAGGGTACGGCCGCCGGGGCCCGCCGCGTTGTTGTACGCCCTGCACAGCCGCGTCAGCGAGTCCAGCAGGATCACCACGTCCTCGCCGGCCTCCGCGAGCCGCTTGGCCCGCTCCACGACCAGCTCGGCGAGCGCGATGTGCTGCTTGGCGGGACGGTCGAACGTCGAGGAGTACACCTCGCCGTGGACCGAGCGCCGCATGTCGGTGACCTCTTCGGGGCGCTCGTCGAGCAGCACCACCATCAGCCGGGACTCGGGGTGGTTCCCCGCGACGGCCGCCGCGAGCTGCTGGATGAGCACCGTCTTGCCGGTCTTCGGCGGCGCGACGAGCAGCCCGCGCTGCCCCTTGCCCACCGGCGCCAGCAGGTCGACGACCCGGCCGGCGAGCCCGGACGCCCGGTGTTCGAGGCGCAGCCGGCGGTGGGGGTGGACCGGGGTCAGGTCGCGGAAGTGGGGACGGCCGGCGAGCGAGCCGGGTGTACGGCCGTCGACGCGAGCGACGTCGGTGAGCGCCCTGCGGTCGCCGAGGACGCCCTCCACCAGGTCGCCCTTGCGCAGACCGTGCCGGCGCACCAGGGCGGAGGAGACGACGGGGTCGGACGACCCGGCCACGAGGCCGGAGCCGCGCAGGTACCCCTTCCCGGTCGCGTCGACGTCGAGGACACCGGTGACGGTGACGGACCGGGGCTGCTGCCGGTCCGAGGTCCGCCTGCCCGGGGCCGGACGGTCGGCGCTCTTCCGGTCGGCGGTCCGACGGCTGCCGGGGCGGTCGAGAGCGGTGGTCATATGGTCGGTCCTTTCGAGGGACGGAAAGAAGAAGGGGAAAGCGAGAAGGGGGGAACCGCGGTCTTCAGGGAGGGCGGGTACGCGCCTCACAGCGGTGGGGAACCTCACTGCGGTCGCCGTGCGACCGTGGGGGAAAGCCGTACGCGGGCGATGCGAGAGCCGACGTGACGGCTGGGAGAGACGCCGAAGCGAAGAAGGTTTCGGCGGTGAGGACCGGCCCGGCGCCCGGCGGGGCGCTGCACGGCACTCATGGCACCGTACCACGGTGCCGCGCCGGGGCAAGGGCGGCCCGCGGCGCCCTACGACCCCCGCAGCGTCCGCGCGATCGACGTGATCGTGTCCGGACCGACCCGGCAGCACCCACCGATCAGCCGCGCCCCCGCGTCCCGCCAGCCCGTCACCCGGGACGCCGAGAACGTGGGCTCGCCGGTCCAGGCACGGGCCCGGGCGTCCCACCGTTCGCCGCTGTTCGGGTACACCACCACCGGCTTGCCCGTCACCCGCGCGGCGACGGCGACCGCGTGGTCCGCGTCCTGAGGCGTGCAGCAGTTGACGCCGACCGCGATCACCTCGTCCGCCCGCGCGGCCAGTGCGAACGCGTCCTCCAGCGGTTGGCCCGCCCGTGTACGGCCGCCGGCCGCCGAGTACGACAGCCAGGCGGGCACCCCCAGCCCGCGCACCGCTCGCAGCAGCGCCTCGGCCTCGTCCGTGTCGGGGATCGTCTCCAGTGCGACCACGTCCGGGGCTGCGGACGCCAGGACCTCCAGCCGGGGACGATGGAACCGCTCCAGCTCCGCGACCGACAGTCCGTAGCGGCCCCGGTACTCGGAGCCGTCCGCGAGCATCGCGCCGTACGGGCCGACGGAGGCCGCCACCCACCGCGGGCGGCGCGCACCCGGGGCGCCCCCGGCCGCCGTACGGGCGCGTTCCACGCTCAGCGCGAGCAGCTCCGCGGCCCGCTCCCGGCCGACGCCGCGCCGCGCGAACCCCTCGAACGTGGCCTGGTAGCTCGCCGTGATCGCCACATCCGCGCCCGCCTCGAAGTACGCGCGGTGTGCCGCCGTGACCGCCTCCGGCTCGTCCGCGAGGAGCCGCGCCGACCACAGCTCGTCGCTCAGGTCGTGACCGGCCGCCGCGAGCTGGTTGGACATGCCGCCGTCCAGGACGACCGGGCCGTCCGCCAGGGCCGCGGCGAGGGACTCCGTGGTGCTCATACGGCGACGTTAACCGAGGCCAAAGGCTCGGCGCGCCCCCCGGTCCGGCTGCTGGGATGCTGGAGGCACACGCGGCCCGACAAGGGTGGTGAGTGTCGTGACATCAGCACAGGGCGGCGGCCCCCCGGCCGTGGAGCACCACGCGGGGCCGCACGAGCCGCAGACGGGCTCCCACGTCCCGCAGCCCGGCCTTCACGACCCTCGGACGGGCTCCCACGTCCCGCAGCCCGGCCTTCACGACCCTCGGACGGGCCCTGACGCCCCCGAGCCCGGCCTTCACGACCCTCGGACGGGCCCTGACGCCCCCGCGTCCGGCTCTCACGACCCTCGGACGGGCCCTGACGCCCCCGAGCCCGGCCCTCACGCCCCCCAGCCCGGCTCCTACGACCCGCAGACCGGCCCCCACGACCCCCACGGCGACCCGTTCCTGAGCACCCGCTTCGCCGTCCCGGCGCCACCGGACACCTTCCTGCGCAGGGAGCGGCTGGCCGGGCACCTCGACGGCGCTCTGCGCACCCCTCTGACCATGGTGAACGGCTCCGCCGGCGCCGGGAAGACGCTGCTGGTCGCGGACTGGGCGGCCGGGCACCCGGAGCTGCCCGTCGCCTGGCTCACCACCGACACCGACGGGCAGGGCGCCGGCATGTTCTGGGCGCACCTCCTCCAGGCGCTGCGCACCTGTGGCGTGCCGCTGCCCGGGGACATCGCCTCCCCGGCCGACGCGAACCGGGTGGGCGACGCCCTGCCGACCCGGCTCGCCGCTCTCCTCGGCGGGCGGGACCGGCCGGTGGTCCTGGTGCTGGACGAGTTCGACCGGGTCACCGCCCCGGAGATCGCCGCCCAGCTCGACTTCCTGCTGCGCCACTCCGCGCCGGGGCTGCGGCTGGTCCTCGTCACCCGCACCGAGCCGCTGCTGCCCCTGCACCGCTACCGGGCCGCGGGCGAGCTGACCGAGATCCGCGACGCGGAGCTCGCCTTCACACCCGGCGAGGCGGCCCGGCTGATGGAGGCGCACGGCCTGCGGCTGTCCCCGGCCGCGGTGCGCGGGGTCGTGGAGCGGACCCGGGGATGGGCCGCCGGACTGCGGCTGTGCGCGCTCGCGGCGGAGGAGGCCCCGGACCCGGAGCTCTGCCTCAAGGAGTTCGAGGCCGACCGCAGCGCCGTCGCCGACTTCCTGCTGGCCGAGGTGCTCAAACGGCAGGACGACGGCACGCAGGAACTGCTGCTGCGGGTCAGCGTCCTCGACCGGTTCGGCCCGCGGCTGGCCAACGCCGTCACGGGACGCGCCGACGCCGAGGCCGTGCTGGCCCGGCTGCACCGCGGCAACGCCTTCGTCCAGCACGTCGGCCACGGCGTGTACCGGCTGCACCCCCTGTTCGCGGAGATCCTCCGCGCCCACCTGCGGATGCGCCGCCCGGGACTGGAGCCCGAACTGCACCGGCGGGCCGCCGTCTGCCTCCGCACGGCCGGGGCGCTCCCGGCGGCGCTCGGGCACGGCGCCGCCGCCGACGACTGGGAGTTCACCGCCTCCGCCCTGGTCGACGACCTCGCCCTCGGCCAGTTCTTCACCGGCCCGCGCGCCGACATCCTCGACGCGCTGTTCTCCCGCATGGGGCCGCGGGGCGGCGACGGACCCGCGCCTGAACTCGTCCGCGCCGCAGCCCGGCTCTCCCGGGGCGACCTCGCCGGAGGCGCCGTACGGCTGAGGCGGGCACGGGAGCGGACGGCGCGGTACGACGGCCCCGCTGGCGAGACGGGCGCGGCGGCCGTCCGGATGGGCTGCGCCCTCCTGGACGCCCTCGTCGCCCGGCTGTCCGGCGCGCCCGGCCGCGCCGAGGACGCCGTACGCGAGGCGGAGGCGCTGCGGGACCTCCTCCCCGCCGAACTGCTCGACCGGCACCCGGAGTTCTTCGCGCTGCTGCTCGACCACCTGGGGTCCGCCCGGCTGTGGGCCGGGGACTTCGCGGGGGCGCGGGACGCGCTGACCCGGGCGGCGGCGACCGGACCCGGCGCCCCGGCCACCGCCCTGCCCCGCGAGGACGCGCTGGCGCGGCTCGCCCTCCTCGACGTCCTGCACGGCTGGCCCGGCCGCGCCGAACGCAGGGCACGCGCGGCCCTCGCGGAGACGGAACGGTCCGGGATCGCCCGGCCCGCCTCTTCCGGCGTGGAACGCCTCGTCCTCGCCGCCGTGGCCGTGGAGCGCGAGGACCTGGGGCAGGCGCGTGCGCTGCTCGACACGGCGGGTGAGTCGCACCCCGCGCTGCGGGACCCCGTCCTCGAGGCCGGGCGTGCCCTCGTCGCCGCACGTCTGCACCTGGCCCGCGGCGAGCCCGGCGCGGCGTGGAGGGCGGTCGAGCCCGGGGTGCCGGCCGACGCCGTCTCGCCTTGGGCCCGGGGCGAGACGGCCCTGGTCGCGGCGGCCGCCGGCCTCGCGGAGGGCCGGCCGCCGGACGCCGCGGCGCTGCTGCCCGAGGTGCCCCGCGACCAGCCCGCCTGCGTGGTGGGCGCGGCGCGGGTGCTGCTGGCCGCCGGACAGCCCGAGGCGGCCGTACGACTCCTCGACCGGGCGGCCGTCGACGAGCACGCGGGCCCGTCCGTGACCGTACGGGCCGCGCTGGTGCGGGCCCGGGCCGCCGACCGCGCGGGGGACGCCTCCGCGGTCCGCCGTCTGGTCGCGCACGCGGTGGCGGAAGCACACCGGGAGGGCCTGCGCCGCCCCCTCGCCGAGGCGGGTTCATGGATCCGCCCCTACCTGACCCCCACCCCACGTCACCGCCGCCCCACCCCTCCCCGCCCCACCGGGAGCCCGCCCCCGCCCGTCGAGGAGCTGAGCGGCCGCGAACGGGACGTGGTGCGGAGACTCGCCCTGGCGATGTCCACGGAGGAGATCGCCGCCGACCTGTACGTCTCGGTGAACACGGTGAAGACGCACCTGAAGAACGCCTACCGGAAACTGTCGGTCGGCCGCCGCAGCGAGGCGGTCCGCCGAGCCCGCGAACTGGGCCTGCTGTGAGGCGGCGCACCCCGGCGCGGGCATCGCAGGAGGCGACGCCACCAGGCCCCGGGCGGGACGCGGCCGCGGCGGCGGAGCCATCCGCGCGCACCCCTGCGGAGCCGGCGGACGGCGCGTCCGCCGCCCCCGTGCGCACGCCGACTGCACCGGTGGCGTCTGCGGATCCATGCTCGCCGCCTCCGTCGTCGTGGGTGCCGGGTACGTTCGGGACCTTCCCCCGGCTGGAACTCGTGCTCCTGCTCCTGCTCACCGGCGCGGTGTTCTGGAGCGCCCATGCGCACGCCCATCTGTTCGGGGCGCGGCTGGCGCAGCGTCCGCCGGATCTCGCCGTGGTCCGGCGGGTGTGCCGGGAGGAGTGGACGATCGTCAGGGCCGCGGTGCCTCCGGCGGTCGCCGTGGGCGTCGGGCCCGTGCCGGGACCCGACGTGCAGGGCGGCCAGTGGCTCGCGTTGTCCGTCGCCGTGACGGGCCAGGTGGGCTGGTCCGTGGCAGCGACACGGCAGGCGGGAGCGCCGGGACGGCTGCCGGTGCTGTCGGCCCTGGTCAACCTCGTCCTGGGGCTGGTCATCCTGGCGAGCAAGCTGTGGCTGACGCACTGACCGCGCCCCGGGGCCCCCCTCTCACCTGCCCGGGGTGAGCCGTGCCGGCCGTCGGGGGACGGAGCATGGGAAGGGGCGGGCGTGGTCCGCCCGGTCCAGGCACCACCCGGGGAGCGGCTGATGCGCTACGAGATCCGCGTCGAGGGTCAGCTCTCGGAACCGCTGATCCGCATGTTCCCGGAGCTGGACCACGTGACGATGGCCGGGCAGACCCTGCTGTTCGGGCAGGTGGTCGACGAGGCGCACCTCTACGGGCTGCTGGCCCGCTGCCAGTCCCTCGGCCTGCGGATCCTGGAGCTGCGCCAGGCGCCCCGGTGAGCACCGGGAGGGCCGCCGGCGCTCAGGGCCGCCCTCGGCCACGCTCAGGGATGCCCCTCGGCCCGCACCCGGCCGGCCCGCACCGCTCCCCCCAGCGCCGCGAAGTCGCGTTCGTTGCGGTCGGCGTAGTCCTGCGCGAACGCCGCGAGCGCCCGGTCGAAGCGGTCGCCGCGCCCCAGGTAGGCGGCGAGGGCGACCGGGTCGCCGGACCTCGCGTGGGCCCGTGCCAGACTCGCCCCGCACAGGCGGGCGAACTGGCGCAGCAGACCGGGGTCCATCGTCTCGGGCCGTGCGATGCCCTTCCAGTCGCGCAGCTGCCGTACGTAGAAGTCGCGGGGCCGGCCGTCGAGACCGGTGGCGTGGGTCCAGCCGAGCAGGATGTCGCTGGTCGTCTGGATCAGCCGCTGCCCCTCCACGACCCGCCGGCCCTGGTTGTCGGGCTCCTCGCCGTCCGTGTACGGGGCGAGCACCGACTCCTGTGCCTCCTTGGCCTGGAGCAGCAGCGGATCGTCGTCGTCCCGGCCGAGCAGCAGCACGATCCAGCAGCGGGTGCCCACACTGCCGACGCCCACCACCTTCCGGGCCACGTCGACCAGGCGGTAGCGGCTCAGCAGATGCCGGCGGTCCGACGCCAGCGACCGCGCGTAGCCGTCCAGCACCGCGCGCAGGCCCTCCTCCTCGGCCGACGCGCCGTCCAGCAGGTCCCGCAGCGGGATGACCAGCGGCGGGTCCGCCTCGATGCGCCGCCCCTCGGGCGTGGCCCGGGTGAGCTTCGCGTACGCCTGGAGGTGGGTGCGGCCGCGGGCCTTGCGGGCCGCCTCGTCGGTACGCCGCCGGGCCTTTGCGTTCAGGGCCGAGGCCAGCTCGCGCAGCCGGTCCGCGTCGTCCTGCGCGTACCAGACGTCCAGTGTGCGCATCCCGGCGAACTCCCGCATACGCAGCCGGTACGCGGCGACGCAGGCCCGCACCGCGTCGCTCTGCTCCGCGACGGTGAAGCCGTTGGCCCGCCCGGCGATGGCGAAGCTGGCGGCGAGCCGCTTGACGTCCCATTCGAACGGGCCGGTGTGCGTCTCGTCGAAGTCGTTGATGTCGAAGACGAGGTGGCGCTCGGGGGAGGCCAGCAGCCGGAAGTTCAGCAGATGCGCGTCCCCGCACAGCTGCACGGTGAGCCCGGTGTCCGGGAGCGGCCCGAGGTCCGCCGCCATGATCGCGGCCGCGCCCCGGTAGAAGCGGAACGGCGACTCCAGCATCCGGCCGTAGCGGACCGGCACCAGCTCGGGCAGCCGGGTCGCGGACTGCCGTTCCAGCACGTCCACGGGGTCCGGCCGTCCCGGCACCGGCGTGAACCCGGCATGGGACGAGCGGGGCGCACGCCCCCGCGCCCGCCTGCCGTGCGAGGCCCGCGCGGCCGGGGAGGCAGCCGCCCGCGCGTCGAACACGTCCGGTACCGCCATCGTCGTCCTCCCGTCGCGCACGGACACGACTCCACGCAGTCCATCCCATCCCGTGCGCCCCGCCCGCCGGATCACCCGCGCCGGGTGAGGCGACCGGGACGCCGTAAGGGGCACGCTGAGGTCGGCACGACGCGACGGCGCGCGCCGCGGGCGGGCGCAGAGGGCCCGCGAGCCAGGAGGAGATGACCGGCATGACGTATCTCGCGTACGACTACCCGCTGCTCAGCGCACTGCTGACGATGCTGGTCTTCTTCCTGTGGATCATGTGGTTCATCCTGCTCTTCCGGGTGATCGTCGACATCGTCCGCGACGACTCCCTCAGCGGCTGGGCCAAGACGGGCTGGATGGTCTTCACGATCGTCCTGCCCTTCCTGGGCGTCTTCGTCTACGTGATCGCCCGCGGCCGGAACATGGGCAGCCGTGAGCTGGCCCAGGCGCGCGCCCAGCAGGAGGCGCTCGACAGCTACATCCGGGAGACGGTGAAGGGGACGGGGGAGCGGACCAGCAGCGTGGACGAACTGGCCCGGCTCTCCGAGATCAAGGCGCGCGGGGACATCTCGGACGAGGAGTTCCGCAGGGCCAAGGAACTGGTCCTGAGCGGGCACGGGCCCCGCTCCTGAGCGGGACGTGACCGGGCCCTCCCGCCCGCCGACACGGTGGGACACCGTCCGCCGCGGCGCGGACACGACACGGAACCGAGGCACTGCGATGACAGCCACACATCCGACACACGGGGCGCACGCGCCGTCGGCGAAGCGCGAGTGGGCGGGCGGCCTGACCGTCTTCGCCGCCGTCACCCTGATGCTCGTGGGGGTGCTGGACATCTTCCGCGGGATCATGGGCATCGCCGAGGACGACGTCTTCGTGGCGACACAGAACTACGTCTTCAAGTTCGACCTGACGGCCTGGGGCTGGACCCACCTCGTCCTCGGCGCGATCGCGGTGCTCGTCGGTCTCGGCCTGGGCCGCGGTGCCCTGTGGGCCCGGGTCTCGGGCGTGGTGATCGCCGGCCTCGTCGTCATCGCCAACTTCCTGTCCCTGCCGTACTACCCGGTCTGGTCCGTGGTGATGATCGCCTTCTCCGGGTTCGTCATCTGGGCGCTGTGCGTGGGCGGCCGCTCCCGCACCTGACGCGGGACGCGTCCCCCGCGGCGCGCTGGGTACCCGGCGGTGCGTGCGGTGTCCCGGGCGGGCGTGGGCCCCTCGGCTCAGGCCCGCCCGGGCGTACGCGGCTCCCGTCCCGACCGGGAAGGCGGTGGACATGTGCCGTTGGCTCGCCTATTCGGGCTCCCCGATCCTGCTCGAGAACCTGCTCTACCGGCCGGTCCACTCCCTGATCGACCAGAGCCTGCACGCCCGGATGGGTGTGGAAACCACCAACGGTGACGGCTTCGGCGTCGGCTGGTACATGCCGGACAAGGACAGTCCCGCCGTGGTCAGGGACATCGGCCCCGCCTGGAGCGACCGCAATCTGCGGGAGATCGCCGGGCACGTCGTCTCCCCGCTGTTCTTCGCCCACATCCGTGCCTCCACCGGTACGGCGGTGCAGCAGACCAACTGCCACCCCTTCCGGTACGGCCGCTGGATGTGGATGCACAACGGGGCCATCGACGGCTTCCCCCTGCTGCGGCGCGACCTCGCCCTGGCCGTCCGCCCGGACCTCTTCCCGTACCTCGAGGGGTCCACGGACTCCGAGATGATGTTCTACCTGGCGCTCACCTTCGGCCTGGAGGACGACCCGCGCGGCGCCGTCGCCCGCATGGCCGGCCTGGTCGAGCGCACCGGACACGAGCACGGCGTCGAGCACCCGATGCAGATGACCGTCGCGGTCACCGACGGCGTACGGCTGTGGTCCTTCCGCTACTCGACGCAGCGCACGTCCCGGTCCCTCTTCTACAGCACCCGCGTCGAGACGCTGAAGTCCCTCCACCCGGACGTGGCGTTCCTGCGGGACATCGCGGACGACGCCCGCCTCATCGTCTCCGAACCCCTCGGAGACCTGCCCGGCGCCTGGAACGAGGTCCCGGAGAGCTCGTACGGAGTGGTGCAGCCGGAGGGGGACGAGATGCACACGTTCGCGCCGGAGTGAGCCCGGGACGGTTCGGCGGGCGCCGAAGCGTCCCGGGCCTAGCGTGGCCCGCATGACCGACGACCACGCCGCCCGCCCCGCCGAGACCTTCGCCGCGCTCCACCAGCAGGACCGGCCCCTGCTGCTGCCCAACGCCTGGGACCACGCCTCGGCGGCCCTTCTCCACGCCCACGGCTTCCCCGCCGTTGGCACGACCAGCCTGGGCGTCGCCGCGGCGGCCGGGCTGCCCGACGGGGTCCGGGCCACGCGCGAGGAGACCCTGCGACTCGCCGGCACCCTGGGCGCGCTGCCCTTCCTGCTCTCCGTCGACGCGGAGGACGGCTTCAGCGACGATCCCGGCGAAGTGGGCGCCTTCGCGGCGGAGCTGCGGGCGCGGGGTGCGGTCGGGATCAACCTCGAGGACGGGCTCGGGCCGGTCGGCAGGCATGTGGCGAAGATCCGGGCCGTGCGCGTCGCCGCGCCCGGTCTCTTCGTCAACGCCCGGACGGACACGTACTGGCTCGGGGACGGTGAGGGGACGAGGGAACGGGTGCTGGCCTACCGGGACGCCGGTGCGGACGGGGTGTTCGTGCCGGGGCTGACCGACCTCGGGGCGATCGCCGCCCTCGTGCGCGACCTGGAGGGGTGCCCCCTCAACGTCCTGTACGCGCCCGGCGGTCCGTCCCTCGCCCGGCTCGGCGACCACGGCGTGCGGCGCGTCAGTCTCGGTTCACTGCCGTACCGGCGGGCGCTCGGCGCGGCACTGGACGCGGTGGTCGCGGTGCGGGAAGGGCGGGAGGCGGGGGAGGGCACGGTGCCGTCGTACCGGGAGGTGCAGGAACTCGTCGGCTGAAGGTGAGTCAAGGCGCGTCTCTGCGGGGCCAGTTCAGCAGGGTCAGGTGCAGCGCGTCGATCATCCGGTCCCATGACGCCTCCAGGTCGCGCGGGGCGCCGAACGCGCCGGCGGACTCCAGGGCGCAGTAACCGTGGAAGGAACTGCGCAACAGCCGTACCGCGTCGGTGAGATCGGGTTCCTCCAGACCGTACGCGCGGAGCAGTCCGTAGGTGATCTCGGCGGTGCGGCGCAGTGCGGGGGAGTCCGTCACCGTGGCCTCGTCCAGACGGATCTGGGTGGCGGCGTACCGTCCGGGGTGGGTGAGGGCGTAGTCCCGGTAGGCGCCGGCGAACGCGGCCAGCGCGTCCTTGCCGGTGCGGCCCTCGACCGCCGTCGCGATCCGGTCGATCATCTCTCCGCCCGCCAGCAGCGCCATCCGGGTGCGCAGGTCCCCCAGCCCGCGCACATGCGTGTACAGGCTCGCGTCCTTCACGTTGAAACGCCGGGCCAGCGCGGACAGGGTGACGTTCTCGTAGCCGGCCTCGTCGGCGAGGTCGGCGGCGGCCGCGACGAGGCGGTCGGCGGTGAGTCCGGCGCGGGGGATGTGTGCCTCCGGCTGTGGGGCGGGCGGGTTTCGGACAGGTGAATGTAGCCGACGAGGCGGGCGGGTTGCGGGGCACCTGCCGGTGGGTAGTGGTTGCTCGCGCCGGTGCCCGCGCCCCCGAGGGGTGCGGGAGACCACGCGAACGGCCCCCGCCGGCCCGCAGCCGTCGTGTCGGTGGCATGCGCGGTCAACTCCATGGACGACCGTGGTTCACACGCCGCCCGAATGCTCCACTGCGGCGCAGTTCGAGACGAGGAGGCAGTCTTGGGGCACGGGCACGCGCACGGACCGCACCACCGTCACCACCACGATCACGACCACGGGCCCGGCGCGTCGGCGCCCCTGCCCGCCGCCTTCGACACCTCCGTGCCCGACGAGGCACTGGATCCCGGGCAGGCGTCCCGCCGCGCCCTGTTACGCCGGGCGGGCCTGCTGGGCGCGGGCCTCGCCGCGGGCAGCGTGCTGTCCGGCAGCGCGGCCGCGGTCCCACCCGCCGCGGGCGACCGCAGAGGCCCGAGGAGCGACTTCCTGTGGCTCGCGGGCGACCACCACATCCACACCCGGTACAGCAGCGACGGCAAGTACCGCGTCGTCGACCAGGTCCGCCAGGGCGCCCGGCACGGCCTGGACTGGCTGGTCATCACCGACCACGGCAGCGCGACGCACGCGAGGATCGGCGTCGAGAAGGTCAATCCGGACATCAGACAGGCGCGCGCCGCCCACCGGGACACCCTCGTCTTCCAGGGCCTGGAGTGGAACGTCCCGGCAGCCGACCACGGCACCGTGTTCGTCCACCCCGGACGCAACGAGGTCGCCGTGCTCAAGCAGTTCGAGACCGACTACGACGGCATCGTGAACGGCACGGGCGACTCCGGACCCGCCAACGAGGCCCTCGCCGTCGCCGGTCTCCAGTTCCTCGCCGAACAGGTGCGCCGCCGCACGGTGGACGACGCACTGATGCTCGCCCACCACCCCTCCCGCAAGGGCGTCGACTCCCCGCACGAGATCCGCGCCTGGCGCGACGCCACCGGCCCCGACCGGCCGATCGCCGTCGGCTTCGAGGGCGCCCCCGGCCACCAGGCCGCCGGACTGCCCGCCCCGCTCGGCCCGGGCCGCGCCCGCGGGTACTACGACGGCGGCCCCGGCCCGCACTCCTTTCCCGGCTACCCGCTCGAGAGCTACCGCACCTGGGGCGGCTTCGACTGGATGACCGCCACCGTCGGCGGCCTGTGGGACAGCCTCCTGGCCGAGGGCCGCCCCTGGTGGATCACCGCCAACTCCGACTCCCACCACGTGTACGCCGACACCACCGCCCGCGGCCCCGGCGACTTCGCCACCGACGGCCGGCACGGCGACCCCGTGTACGCCGGGAAGATCGACACCAAGGCGGTCGACTACTGGCCCGGCCAGTACAGCCGCACCCATGTCGGCGCCGACGGCTTCTCCTACGCCGCCGTCATGGACGGCATCCGCGCCGGCCGTATCTGGGTCGACCACGGGCAGCTCATCTCCGGCCTCGGCGTCCGCGTCACCGGCGGCGGCCGCTGGGCCACCCTCGGCGGCGCCCTGCACGTCCGCAAGGGGACGAAGGTCACGCTGACCGCCGACGTGGCGCTCGCCGGCGGCGCCAACTGGGCCGGGTTCACGCCCCGACTGGCCCGCGTGGACGTCATCCAGGGCGACGTCACCGGCCCGGTCCCCGACCGGGACGCGTTCACCGCGCCGACGGCGGCGGTCGTCCGGTCGTACGACATCGGGAAGTCCACGGGCGGCGTACGGCTCACCTACGACCTCGGCCCGGTCGACCGCCCGCTGTACGTCCGGCTGCGCGGCACCGACGGCAACCGGTCCGCCGTCGGCGTCATGGGCGCCAAGGCCGACCCGGCGGGCCCCGCCCAGGACGTCATGGGAGACGCCGATCCGTGGCTCGACCTGTGGTTCTACGCGAACCCCGTGTGGGTGCTGCCGTCGTGACGGCGCACGCGCCCACCGCGGACGCGGGCGGGCCGGACGCGGCACCGTGCCGGGCCGGCCGCTGAGACTGCCGTGTGCGCGGGCCCGCCGGGACCCGCGCCCGGTCAGTCGCCCAGCACCTCCCGCACGAACGCGTTCCCGAACACGCCCTCCGGGTCCAGCGCGCGGACCAGGGCGCGGAAGTCGTGGAGGCGCGGGTAGCGGGCGTGCAGGCCGGCCGGCGGGGTGGTGAACACCTTGCCCCAGTGGGGGCGCGGCGCGAACGGCGCGAGCGCCTCCTCGACCCGCCGCACCACCGGCAGGACCGTCGCCGTGTCCTCGATCCAGGTGAAGTGCAAAGCCACCGTGTCCCGCCCGTAGGACGGGCTCATCCACTGGTCGTCGGCGGCGACCGTGCGCACCTCGCAGGTCTGCAGCACCGGCGCGACCGTCTCCCGGACGCCGTCCAGGGCGCGCAGCGCGTCCACGGCGGTCTCCCGGGGCAGCAGGTACTCCGACTGGAGCTCCGCGCCGCTGCTCGGGGTGAACTCCGCCCGGAAGTGCGGCAGCCGCTCGTGCCAGGGGCCCGGCGTCCCGAACTGCTCGGTGCAGTTCACCCCGGGCATCCCCGGCACCGGGTGCATCTTCTCCGTCGCGGGCGCCGCCCACGGGAAGCCGGTGCGCGACCGGTCGGCGCGGTGCTTCACCCACACCTGCCGGAAGCCGGGCTCCCGCCAGTCGGTGAACAGGCTCACGCTGTACGCGGCGGACATCACCGCCTCGAACGTGTCCGCGTCCAGCACGTCGAGCGGCAGCTCGGTGAACACCCGCTGCTCCACCTCGTACGCGGGCTCCAGGTCCAGGGTGAGCGCCGTGACCACACCCAGCGCGCCCAGCGCGGTGACCGCGCCGCCGAACCGCTCGTCGCCGCGCTCCAGGGTGAGCAGCGAGCCGTCCGCCGTGACCAGTTCCACCGCGCGCACGGACGACGCGAGCGGGCCGTTGCCGACGCCCGAGCCGTGCGTGCCGGTGGCGACCGACCCGGCCACCGAGATGTGGGGGAGCGACGCCATGTTCGCCAGCGCGAGACCGTGCCGGTGCACCTCGCGGGCCAGCTCCGCGTACCTCACCCCGCCGCCGACCCGTACCGTGCGCGCCCCGGCGTCCACCTCGGTCAGCGGGGGCATGGCGGCCAGGGACACGGAAACGCCGTCCTCGCCGGCGTCGGCGATCTCGTTGAAGGAGTGGCCGCTGCCCAGCACCCGCACCCGCGAGGCGTCCGCGACCAGTGCGCGCAGCGCATCCGTCGTGTGCGGACGGCGCAGTTCCTTGGCGGCGTACGTGATGTTGCCCGCCCAGTTGGTCACGCTCTCGGTCATCCCTCGTCCTTCCCGCCCGCGGGCCCGTGACATGGGCCACGAGGGAACCTACCTCGGGAGTGACTCGTGCCATGTGGGGGGACCCGCCGCCCCGGATGTCCGGCCGGGGGCATACCGTGAGGAGTCGTACGTCGGCACCGGGAGGAGAACACGCGATGGGCAGCCGTACCGCGCTGGTCGAGGATCTGATGGAGCGGTTCCCGCACGTTCCGCGCGAGGCCGTCTTCAAGGAGGACCTGCTGCGCGGCGGCGTGGCCTTCGACCCCTCCGCGCTCAGCGACAACGAGAGCGGCGAGGTCAAACCGAAGTCGTACTTCATCTTCTCCTTCGACCACGGCACCCTGCCGGAGCTGGGCGAGGCCGCGCTGCGCCGCCCGCCGGAGGAGATCATCCTCACCGGAGGACCGTACGACCTGCGCCGCACGGTCGTGTCCGTCCGGGTGAACCCGTCGTCCCCGTACCGGGTGGCCGCCGACGAGCACGGCATGCTCGGCCTCTACCTGGACGGCAGGCGGATCTCCGACGTGGGCGTGCCGCCGATGCCGGAGTACTACCGGCACAAGCTGTCCAACGGGAAGTCGGTGATGGAGGTCGCCCCCACCATCCAGTGGGGCTATCTGATCTACCTGACGGTCTTCCGGGTCTGCCAGTACTTCGGCGCCAAGGAGGAGTGCCAGTACTGCGACATCAATCACAACTGGCGCCAGCACAAGGCGGCCGGCCGGCCCTACACCGGGGTGAAGGACGTCGAGGAGGTCCTCGAGGCCCTGGAGATCATCGACAAGTACGACACGGCGAAGGCGTCCACCGCCTACACCCTCACCGGCGGCGCCATCACCAGGACCGTCTCCGGCCGCGACGAGGCCGACTTCTACGGCCACTACGCCAAGGCCATCGAGGAGCGCTTCCCCGGCCGCTGGATCGGCAAGGTCGTCGCCCAGGCGCTGCCCAAGGACGACGTGCAGCGCTTCAAGGACTACGGCGTGCAGATCTACCACCCCAACTACGAGGTGTGGGACGAGTACCTGTTCAAGATGTACTGCCCCGGCAAGGAGCGGTACGTCGGCCGGGACGAGTGGCACCGCCGCATCCTCGACTCCGCGGAGATCTTCGGCGCGCGCAACGTGATCCCCAACTTCGTGGCGGGCGTGGAGATGGCCGAGCCGTTCGGCTTCAAGACCGTCGACGAGGCGATCGCGTCCACCACGGAGGGCCTGCGCTTCTTCATGTCGAAGGGGATCACGCCCCGCTTCACCACCTGGTGCCCGGAGCCGACCACCCCGCTCGGCAAGGCCAACCCGCAGGGCGCGCCGCTGGAGTACCACATCCGGCTGCTCCAGGCGTACCGGCAGACGATGGAGGACTTCGGTCTCTCCTCGCCCCCCGGCTACGGCCCGCCCGGACCCGGCAACGCGGTGTTCTCCGTCAGCTCCTTCATGGACAGCCTGCCCGCGACGGAGCCCGTGGAGGCGGTCTGAGGGGCCGCCGGCGGTGAGCCGGATGTGACAGAAGTGAGCGGGAAAGGCCGGAACCGAGACGTTCCGGCCTTCTCCGCGTATGGTCCCTGCGAGGGGTCGCGGCACCTCTACACAAAGTGAAGACAGCGCTTGTCAGTTGTGTCGGAGACGTGCGAAGCTCTCGTCCACTGCCGCGAGGTTCCCTTCAACTCCACCCGCCGGTATGGCGAGTTGACCTCGCTTGTGGATGCAGGAGTCTCATGCCCGACCTGCCGAGCCCTCAGGACGCCGCCGAAGCGGCCCTGTTCTCCGAATGCTGGGACGCGGTGCTCTCCTACGCCGACCTGTGCACGGCGGGTTCGAGCGCCGCCGCGGAACTGGCCCGCGAGGCCTTCGCCGAGGGCATACGGGACCTGCGCGCCGCCGAGTCGGGAAGCGTGCGCGGGACCGGCCGCCGCTCCTCCCGGCTGCCCCGCATCCCCCTGCTGCTGACCGCCGTGCGCACCACGGCCGCCGCGTGGGAGAAGGAGGGGCGCGGCCACAAGCTCGACCCAGGGCTGCGGCTGTGGCTGCACTCGGACGAGGCCGCCCGCCACACCGGGCCGCCCCTCGAACGCCCCATCGCGCTGCGGGCGTTGCGCGACCTCCAGCAGGCGGACGCCGAACTGCTGTGGCTGACCGAGGCGGAGGCGCTGCCGCTGCCCCTCGTGGCCCGCCGGCTGGGCCTCGACCCCGCCACCACGGCCGACGAACTCGCCCAGGTCGCCCGCCTGTTCCGGGACCGCTGCCACCGCAACCACCTCGACTCCCCGATGACCGCCGAGTGCCGCAGCTACGCCCGGCTGCTCGACGCCGTCACCCGCTCGCCCGCCGCGGACACCCCCGAGGACCTGTCCCGGCACCTCGCCACCTGCCGCCAGTGCGCGGAGGCGGCGGCCTGTCTGCGGCTGAACACCGGCACCCTGCCCGGCGCGCTGGCCGGCGGCGTCATCGGCTGGGGCGGCCTCGCCTACCTGGAGCGCCGCCGGCGCGCCGCCGAGGTCCGGCTGGGCGCGGGGCACCCGGACGGGCCGGACGGGGACCACGAGGACCCGGCGGGCGAACGGGGCCGCAAGGCGCGGGTCGTCCGGCACGGGCCGATGGCCGCGGCCGTCGTCGTCTCGCTGCTGGCGCTCGCGGTGTCGCTGATGCCGTTCGGGGACGGCGGTGACCCGGGGACACCCGCCGCCGACAACGACCGCGGCGGCCCGGTGGCGGCGCCCGCGCCGTCCCTGCCGCCGGTGAGCGCGGCGCCGTCCGGTTCCGCCGGCGCGGAGGCGCCGGAACCCTCGACCCCCAGCGCCCCGCCGAGCCGTACCGCCCCGTCCTCCCGTACGGCGCACCCGACCCCCGAGCCCGACCCGGAACCGCAGGGCACGTCCTCGGGCGCCCCCGCGACGCCGGGCGACGACTCCCAGGCCGCCTGCCTGGTCGACTACGACGTGCTCAACCAGTGGCCGGAGGGCTACCAGGCCGCCGTCACCGTGACGACCCGCCACGCCCTGGACGGCTGGCGCGTCGCCTTCACCGTCCCCGAGGGCCACCGCGTCACCCACATGTGGGACGCGTCGTCCCACCAGACCGACACGCGGGTGACCGCCACGGCGGCCGACTACAACGCCCACGTCCCGGCAGGCGCCCGCCTGTCCTTCGGCTTCCTCACAGCCCGCCAGGGCTCGGACACCCGGGCGTCCGACTTCACCCTCGACGGCCGGACGTGCGCGGTGGCGTGAGGGGGCGCTTCGAGCACCCCCGGGAGCACCGACGCACGCTACGACCGCGCGGACGCGCCGGCAGCGCAATCCGCGCGCCAGGGGTGCCGCCTGGCCGACGGCGTGCTCCGTGCCACACGGCCGCGGTTGCCCCGCAACCCGCGGGTGTTGGTGTCGCTTGGGGCGGCGCGCCCGGCCGAGGGCGTGCTCGGTGCCACACGGCCGCAGTACCCCGCACCCCGCGGGCATGCGTGCCGCTGGGGCGGCACGGGTGGGCGCGGCGGCACCCCGTCGGCGCCGGGCTGCGCCACACCCCCCGGCCCACTGCACCACGGGTGACGCAGCGACACGCCAAGATGCTCAGACAACGGCAAGACGGCTGACCAACAGCCAAACCCTCCGCTCCGCGTCCCCCACCGGCAACCGCCCCGCCCGCGTCAGCGTCGCCAACCCGTGCAACGACGCCCAGAACACCTCCGTGAACAGCCCCGGCTCGACATCCTCCCCCGCCACGTCCCTCAACGTCTCCAACAGCGCCGCGAACCCGTCCTTCAACGCCTCCGGCGTGTCCTCCGCCGCGAACGCCAGCCCCCCGTCCAGCTGGAACATCGCGTCGTAGACAGCGGGGTTCCGCTCGGCGAAGTCCAGATACGCCCGGGCCAGCGCGGTGACCCGCCCCCGCACCCCCTCCACCGAAGCGGACGCACCCACCCCAGCCTCCGCCGAAGCGCCCCGCAGCTCCGCCGCCAGCTCCGCGGCCCCCTGAAGGGCCACGGCTCCGATGATCTCCCGCTTCCCCCGGAAGTGGCTGTACAGCACGGGCTGGCTGTACTCGATCCGCTCGGCGAGCCGCCGGGTCGTGACCGCGTCCCAACCCTGCTCCTCGGCGAGTTCCCGCGCCGTGGCGACGATGAGCCGCTCCCGCTCCGCCCGCTCGCGCTGCTTGCGTTCCTGTACCGACATGCCCCGATCCTAGCACCGCTAGACAATCGAGCATCGGCAGGTCTAGCGTCGACTCGTCAGCTAGCAATGCTAGATCCAGGGGGATCACATGCTCGGCACACTCGAAGTGGCCACCGTCGTCCTCGTCGGCCTGATGGTCGGCGTGGAGTTCTCCGTCGTCTTCGTCATGAACCGCGTCATCGACGCACTCCCCGAAGACAGCGCCCAACAGGCCCACGCCCACGGCGGCCGCATGCTCGGCGCGGTGATGCCGGTCTGGTACATCGGCTCGCTCGTCCTGGTCGCCGGATGGGTCGTCGCGGGACGGCACGACCCCGACCCCGGCACCAGCCTCCTCGTCACCGCGGCCGCGCTGCTCGTCCTCAGCGTGATCATGTCGCTGCTGCTGCTCGTCCCGATCAACAGCCGCAACAAGACCTGGACGCCCGAGAACCGCCCCGCCGACTGGAGGGAGCAGCTCGACCGCTGGGCCCGCTACCACTACGGCCGCCTCGCCCTGATCGCCGCGGCCTTCATCCTGCTGGCGGCCGCCCGAGGCTGAGGCGGGGCGGCCGACGGGGCAGCCGACGGTGAGCGCGGTGACCCGTCGCAAGGGCGGCACGGTCTCCACCAGGCCAGGGGTCGGCCGCAGGGACGGCCCCGCACTGACGCGGCAGCCTGGTCCGCCCTCCACCTGAGAAGGCGGGCCGCGAGGGGAGCACGCGGGCCTCACCCGCCCGAACGCGTGTGTGTGGAACCCAGCCCGGCGGACCGCCGGTGCGCCTCACCGGGCATGGGGAAAATCGATGGCGGGCCGACTCCGGGTCCCCTAATGTGTGGCGGGTCGGCAAGGCGCCCCCGGGCGCCGTTCGTGACGAGGATTACTGGGAGGTGTGACCGATGGCTGTCTCTGTGAGGGGCCGTGCCCGCATTCAGTCGTTCGTTTCGTTCACCTCCGTGGTCTCCGGCTGACCTCTCCTCGTCTCGCGCGTCCGTGAACGCGCGCCGCCGGGGCCGCCCTTCGAAGGGTTCCCCTTGAATCTCTCCTCTCCTTCCACCTCCACCTCATCGCACCCGCTCGCTCCCTACGGCTGGGACGAGGAGTGGGAGCGGGCCTTCGCCCCGTACGGCGCCCAGGGGCTGGTGCCGGGCCGGGTGGTCCGGGTCGACCGGGGGCTGTGCGACCTGGCCACCCCGGACGGGGTGATCCGTGCCGACACCGAGTACGTCGTCCCCCGTGACCCGATGAAGGTCGTCTGCACGGGCGACTGGGCCGCCGTCGACGCCGAGGGCGCCCGCCCCCGTTACGTGCGGACGCTGCTGCCCCGCCGTACCGCGTTCGTGCGGTCCACCTCCTCCAAGCGGTCCGAGGGGCAGATCCTCGCCGCGAACGTCGACCACGCGGTCGTCGCCGTGTCCCTCGCCGTCGAGCTGGACCTCGCCCGGATCGAGCGGTTCCTCGCGCTGGCGTGGGAGTCCGGGGCGCAGCCGGTCGTGGTGCTCACCAAGGCCGACCTCGTACCGGACGCGGTGACCCGCTCGTACCTCGTGCAGGACGTCGGGACGACCGCGCCGGGCGTGCCCGTCCTCACCGTCAGCGCGCAGGACGGCGAAGGGCTCGACGTGCTCGCCGCGATCGTGTCCGGCGGGACCTCGGTGCTGCTCGGGCAGTCCGGCGCCGGCAAGTCCACCCTGGCGAACGCCCTCCTCGGCGAGGACGTGATGGACGTCCAGGCCACCCGGGACGTCGACGGCAAGGGCCGGCACACCACCACGACCCGCAACCTGCTCCTGATGCCCGGCGGGGGAGTCCTCATCGACACACCCGGTCTGCGGGGCGTCGGCCTGTGGGACGCCGGCACGGGTGTCGGCCAGGTGTTCTCCGAGATCCAGGATCTCGCCGAGAACTGCCGGTTCCACGACTGCGCCCACGAGGGCGAACCCGGCTGTGCCGTCCTCGACGCGATCGCGACGGGAGAGCTGCCGCAGCGCCGCCTGGACAGCTACCGCAAGCTGCTCCGGGAGAACCAGTACATCGTCGCCAAGACCGACGCCCGCCTCCGCGCCGAGCTGCGCAAGGACTGGAAGCGCAAGGGCGCCATCGGCAAGGCCGCCATGGAGGCCAAGCGGGGGCGGCTGCGCTGACACCCCCGCCGCGCTGACACCCCGCACCGCCGGGTGCCCTCGACGGCACCCGGCGGTGCGGCTCAGCCCGGCTCCCGCAGCTCCAGCACGTACCGCGCCGTCAACGCCACCGCCCGGTCCCCGTCCCCGGTCAGGGAGGTCAGCGTGTCCCTGGCCGCCGGGCCCGGGATCTCGGCCAGCGCCTGCGTCACGCGGCGGCGCGCGGACGAATCCAGGGCGGTGTCGGCCAGGCGGTCCGACAGTGCCGTCACGATACGGTCCGCCACCGCCGCGTCGCCCGCCAGCGTCCCCAGCGCGTCCGCCGCGTCGACGTCGTTCGCCTCCTCGACGACCATGCCGACCAGTTCCGGCATCGCCTCCGCCACCCCGCGCGCCCCCAGCTCCAGGGCCGCGGTCCGGCGTACGGACGGGTCCGTGTCCCCGAGCGCCTCCCGCAGCAGCGCCGTGGCCCGCTCGCCCGGGATCTCCGCCAGGCACCGCACCGCCCGCCCCCGCACCTCCGGCAGCGCCGACCCCAGCCCCGCCGCCAGCAGCTCCGGGCCCCGTTCGCCCGCCTGCGCCAGCGCCCACCGCAGGGCCCCGGCGACATTGGGGTCCGTCTCGCTCAGCACCGCCTCCACCAGCGCCTCCACCGGCACCGGCGCGGTGTCCACCGACGACAGGGCCGCGCGCTGCCGCATCCCCGCGTCCCCCGACCGCAGGTTCCGTAGCAGCGCGACGACCTGGAGGACCTCCTGCCAGTCGGCGGGTTCCGCCGCGTCGATCCGCTGGAGCCGCGTCAGCAGCTCCGTCTCCCGCGCGATGCGCTCCCGCGTCCGCCGCGCCAGGTCCGCCACGAGACCGGACGGGGTGAATCCGGGGTCGTCCAGGGCCCGGCCCACGTCCCGCAGCGACAACCCCAGCGACCGCAGGCTCTCCACGTGGAAGATCCGCCGGATGTCCTCCTGCGTGTACGCGCGGTACCCGGCCGCCGTACGGCCCGTCGGCCGCACCAGGCCCAGCGACTCGTAGTGCCGCAGCATGCGGGGGCTGACCCCGGACCGCCGCGCCACCTCACCGATCAGCACGCCCGTCCCACTCCTCCCCGCCTGGAGGCCCGTCCGGCCCCAGTGACACCACCCGCTTCGCCTCCTCCACCGCGTACGCGAACCCCGCCTCAGGGTCGCGCCGCAGCAGCTCCGTCGCGAGCGCGTGCCCCCGGACCCGCGGGTCCGGACGGTCCGCCGCGGCCCGCACCGGCGGGACCGCCGGCTCGCCCAGCTCGACCAGCGCCCTGCTGAGACTCAGATGCGTCTCCCGCCCGCCCCGCCCGAGCTGCGACACCAGCACCTCCGCCAGCTCCGCCGCCTCGTCCTCCGGCGCCAGCAGCACCGCCGTGCGCCAGGCGGTCCGCGCCACCTCGTCGTCCGGGTCGGTCAGCAGCGACCGGGGAACAGCGGGCCACACGCTCCGGTCCCCGATCTTGGACAGGGTGTGCAGCGCCTGGCTCCGGGCGCGGGCGTTCGGCGACCCCAGCTCGGCCAGGACCCGCGGCACCGTCACCGTCGCAGGGTGCCGGGTCAGGGCCCACGTCAGCATGTCCCGCACATGGAACACGGGTTCCACCCCGCACCGCTCCACCAGCGGCTCCACGAACCCCGGGTCCGGGGCCGACCCGGACGCCAGCGCCGCGCGCAGCCGCACCGAGGAGTCGTCGTGCCGCAGTCCCGCGAGCACCCGTGCTGTTGTCGTCGTCTCCGCCTTGGGCGTGGTCATCGGAGCACCTCCAGGCACGCCAGTGAAGACCTTCTCACCGTGTCAGGGTCAAGAACCCGAGGGAGGCCCCTCAGGTTCCCTGTCCGATTTCCGCCAGCCGCGCCGTCGCCGCCAAGGGACACTGGACCGTATGACGGACGAGGACAGCAGGTACGAGGCGGTGCGCAGCCGGGACGCGCGGTTCGACGGCGTGTTCTTCTTCGCCGTCGAGACCACCGGCATCTACTGCCGGCCCAGCTGCCCCGCAGTCACCGCGAAACGCGCCCACGTGCGCTTCTTCCCGACCGCCGCCGCGGCCCAGGGCGCGGGCTTCCGCGCCTGTCGGCGCTGCCGCCCCGACGCCGTGCCCGGCTCCGCCGAGTGGAACGTTCGGGCCGACGCCGTGGGCCGCGCCATGCGGCTCATCGCGGACGGCGTCGTCGACCGCGAAGGCGTCGCCGGGCTCGCCGCGCGCCTCGGCTACAGCGCCCGCCAGGTGCAGCGGCAGCTCACCGCGGAGCTGGGCGCCGGACCGGTCGCCCTGGCCCGCGCCCAGCGCGCCCACACCGCGCGCGTGCTGCTCCAGACCACCGGCCTGCCGGTCACGGAGGTGGCCTGGGCCGCCGGTTTCGCCAGCGTCAGGCAGTTCAACGACACCGTCCGCGCCGTGTACGCCACCACGCCCACCGGACTGCGCGCCACCGCGTCCCGCAGGGGCAGGCCCCGCCCCGGCACCCCCACCGCCGGGGTGCCCCTGCGCCTCGCCCACCGGGGCCCCTACCGGGCGAGCCTCGTCTTCGACCTGCTGGAACGGGAGGCCGTCCCGGGCGTCGAGGTGATGACCGGGACGCCCGGCGCCCGCACCTACCGACGTACCCTGCGCCTGCCCTACGGCACCGGCATCGCCGCCGTCGAGGAGCGCCCGCACACCGGCACGGGCGCCCGCCCCGGCGGCTGGCTCGGCGCCCGCGTCCACCTCACCGACCTGCGCGACCTGACCACCGCCGTGCAGCGGCTGCGCCGGCTGTTCGACCTGGACGCCGACCCCTATGCCGTCGACGAGCGCCTCGGCGCCGACGCCCGGCTCGCCCCGCTGGTCGCGGCCCGCCCCGGACTGCGCTCGCCCGGCGCCGCCGACCCCGACGAGGTCGCGGTACGGGCGCTCGTGGGCCGCGACACGGCCGCCGAGCTGGTCCGCCGCTACGGCAAACGGCTCGACGCGCCCTGCGGCGGCCTCACCCATCTGTTCCCGGAGTCCGCCGTCCTCGCCGGCGCCGAACCCGACGGCACCCTGGGCGCGCTCACCGCCGCCCTGGCCGACGGCGCCGTACGGCTCGGGCCCGGCGCCGACCGGGACGCGGCGCGGGACGCCCTCGCCGCCGTCCCCGGCCTCGACGACCGTACGGCCGCCGAGATCCGCACCCGTGCGCTCGGCGACCCCGACGTGGCCCCGCCCGGCCTCGACGCCCCCGACAGCTGGCGCCCCTGGCGCTCGTACGCCCTCAACCACCTGCGCGCCGCAGGGGAGTTGGAGTGACCCTCATGACGACGACGTACTGGACGCACGTGGACAGCCCGCTCGGGCCGCTGCTGCTCACCGCCGCCCCGACCGGCGAGCTGACCTCGCTCACCGTGCCCGGGCAGAAGAAGGCGACCGTGGTGCGGGACGACTGGAGGCGGGACCCCGGGCCCTTCCGGGAGGCGGAACGGCAGCTCGCCGCGTACTTCGCCGGCGACCTCAAGGAGTTCCGGCTGCCCGTGCGGGCCGTCGGCACTCCCTTCCGGGAGAAGGTGTGGGCCGCCCTCGACGACGTGCCGTACGGCGGGACCGTCACCTACGGGGAGATCGCCGCGCGCGTCGGGGCGCCCCGGGCCGCCGTTCGCGCCGTCGGCGGCGCCATCGGCGCGAACCCGCTGCTGATCGTCCGCCCCTGCCACCGCGTCATCGGCGCCGACGGCTCCCTCACGGGGTACGCGGGAGGGCTGGAGCGCAAGGTGCGGCTGCTCACCCACGAGGGCGTGCTGCCGCCGGCGTGAGCCCTCGGCGGCGCGCCGGTCAGCCGAAGAACACCGCGCCCAGCCACGCCGCCGCGATCAGCTGGCAGGTGAACAGCTCCGTCAGCAGGCTCCACCCGCCCGACCGCATCACCGTGCGCACCGCCGCCCTCGCCTCCCCGCGGCGGCCGAGACGGATCCGCTCGTGGACGTACACCCCGGCGAGGAAGCCGGGGATCGCGCCGATCACCGGCAGTACGACGAAACCCGCGAACGAGCCGCCGCCCGCGTACGTCAGCAGCCGGGCGTCCACGCCGCCCGCCCGGAGTCTGCGCGGCGGCAGCGCCCAGCGGATCACCTGCGACAGGAACAGCACCACGGTCGCCCCCACCAGCACCCACCACGCGACCGCCTGCGGGTCCTTCAGCGCCCACCACAGGACCGCGGCCCACACCAGCCAGGACCCGGGCACTCCGGGCACCAGCACTCCGCACAGACCGAACAGGAGCACCAGTCCGGTGAGCAGGAGGTCCCACGCTCCCATCTGTCCAGGGTGCAGGAGGGTGCGGAACGGCGCAGATCGGAAGCCCGGGCGCCGTCGCGCGTGGCGGCGATTTTCCCGATGCCCCGTTTTCCTCCGGCCCGTCCGGTGGACAATTGAGGGCATGAGTCAGCAGGGGGGAAGGCCCGGCGGGCCCACCGGTCCCGGTCCCGAGGACGACTGGTGGGGGCAGCTGTACGACGACGCCTCCGACGACACGGGGCCGGCGCCCGCGGCCGACTCCCTGGACGACCGGTTCGCCTCGGCGGCGGGAGCGGTCGGCGGAGACGGGGCGCCCGCCCCGTCGGCCCCGGACCCCAGGGACGTCCCCGGGCCCCCGGTGCTGCCGGGCCCGCGCCGGACTTCGCCACCGTCGCCGAAGGCGGCCCCGCCCGACTCCGGCGGCGCACCACCACGCGCGTGGTGGGAGCCCGAGCCGTCCACGGACACCCCTCCGGTGTCCGCACCTCCGGAACGGCCCGGCCCGGCCGACGCCCCTCCGGCCACGGAGCCGTCCGACGTCCCGGCCGCCCCGCCGGAATCCCCGTCCACGCGGCCGACAGCGCCCGCCCCGAAACCGCCCTCCGGCCCGGAGTCGCCGCCGGTGTTGGCGCCCGGGCCGGCGTCCGCGCCCCTGCAGGGGGCGGGCCGTCCGGCCGACTCGCCGGTCGCTCCTGAGGCGCCGCTTTCACCGGAGCCGCCCGCGGCACCCTTGCCCCCTGGGGCCTCGCCGCCGGGCCGGACGCCACCGGCCGACGCCTCCGACGGGTCCACCGGCCGGGAGTCGCCTTCCGGCCCGGAGTCGCCGCCGGTGTCGGCGCCCGGGCCGGCGTCCGCGCCCTCGCAGGAGGCGGGCCGTCCGGCCGACTCGCCGGTCGCTCCTGATGCGCCGCTTTCACCGGAGCCGCCCGCGGCACCCTTGCCCCCTGGGGCCTCGCCGCCGGGCCGGACGCCACCGGCCGACGCCTCCGACGGGTCCACCGGCCTGGAGTCGCCTTCCGGCCCGGAGTCGCCGTCGGTGTCGGCGCCCGGGCCGGCGTCCGCGCCCCCGCAGGGGGTGGGCCGTCCGTCCGTCCCGGAAGCGTCGCCCGCCCGGCATCCGGCGACCGAGCCAAGTCGGCCGGACGACAGGGCCGCCGCGTCGGAGGCGAACCCCTCCGCACCCGACGCCCCCGCCCCCGCTCTTCCCGGCCGGCCGCCGCCCTCCGGGCCCACCGCCGCCCCCGCCTACGGTGACTGGACCCCCGCCGCGCCGTCCGACGGTGAACCGGCGGACGCGAGTCCCGCGTCCAGGCTCGGGCCCCTCCCGCCCCCGCTTCCCTCCCGCGTTCACGTCGGCACCCGCCCGCCCACCTACGACGCGGAACCCACCGCCCTCCCCGCCGCCGACCCCGACGATCTGGACGCGCTCGTCCCGGACACCGTGCTGGACGGCGCCCGCTACGGCGCCTGCACCCTGAGGGCCGTCTCCGTCCGCGGGGACTCCGCCCGGTACCGGGGCGAGCCCCGCCGTGACGCGTTGCTGACCGCGCGGTTCGGGTCGGGGGAGCGGGCCCTGGTGCTGGTGGCGCTGGCCACCGGCACCAGGACCGCTCCCGGCGCGCATCTGGCCGCCGCCGAGGTGTGCCGCTGGATCGCCGCGGCGGTCGGCCGCAGCCACGAGCGGCTCGCCGCCGACATCCGGGCGGCCCGCCGCACCGACCTCAAGGCCGGCCTGCACCGCCTCACCGACCGCGGTCTCGGCAAGCTGCGCGCCGCCGCGACGGAGCAGGGCCTCGACCCCGACGACTACGCCGCCTCGATGCGCTGCCTGCTGCTGTCCGGCGATCCCGAGTGCCGCACCCGGGTGTTCTTCGGGGTGGGCCCCGGGGGGCTGTTCCGGCTGCGGGAGCGCGAGTGGCAGGACAGCGAGCCGGAGGTCGCTGAGGTGAAGGGCGAGCCGGTGCTCGGCTTCGGCTCGGCGCCGCACGAGACGCCGGACGGCGACCGCCTCACCATGGACCTCGGCATCCCCACACCCCCGAGCCCGTACGAACCGGCCCCCGGACCGCCCCGCGAGCCCTTCCGTTTCCGTACCTCCGTAGCCCGCCCGGGTGATGTGCTGCTGATGTGCGGCGCCGGGTTCGCCGAACCGCTGCGCGGCGAGCCCGGACTGCGCGCCCACCTCGCCGACCGGTGGTCCGGTCCCGAGCCGCCGGGACTGACGGCGTATCTGGCGGACACCCAGGTACGGGTGAAGGGGTACGCCGACGACCGTACGGCCGTGGCCGTCTGGGAGGCGTGAGCGCGCCCGGTGTGAATTCATGGAATCCGTCAGGCATCTCCGGCACCCGAGGGGCGGACGGAAACCATGGCCAAACAAAACATCGCGGAACAGTTCGTCGACATCCTCGTCCGCGCGGGAGTCAAACGCCTGTACGGCGTGGTCGGTGACAGCCTCAACCCGGTCGTGGACGCCGTGCGCCGCAACTCCGCCATCGACTGGATCCATGTCCGGCACGAGGAGACCGCCGCGTTCGCGGCCGGCGCGGAGGCGCAGGTCACCGGCCGGCTCGCCGCCTGCGCCGGCTCCTGCGGGCCCGGCAACCTCCACCTCATCAACGGCCTCTACGACGCCCACCGCTCCATGGCGCCCGTCCTCGCCCTCGCCTCCCACATCCCGTCCAGCGAGATCGGCCTCGGCTACTTCCAGGAGACCCACCCGGACCAGCTGTTCCGGGAGTGCAGCCACTACTGCGAGCTGATCTCCAGCCCCCGGCAGATGCCCCGGCTGCTGGACACGGCCATCCAGCACGCGGTCGGCCGGTCCGGCGTCAGCGTCGTCTCGCTGCCCGGCGACCTCGCCGACCAACCCGCCCCCGACCAGGCGCCCGAGACCGCGCTGGTCACCTCCCGGCCCACGGTCCGCCCCGGCGACGACGAGATCGACAAGCTCGTCGACATGATCGACCGCGCCGAGAAGGTCACCCTGTTCTGCGGCGCCGGCACCAAGGGCGCGCACGCCGAGGTGATGGAGTTCGCCGGGAAGATCAAGGCGCCGGTGGGGCACGCCCTGCGCGGCAAGGAGTGGATCCAGTACGACAATCCGTACGACGTCGGCATGAGCGGGCTGCTCGGCTACGGCGCGGCGTACGAGGCGACGCACGAGTGCGACCTGCTGATCCTGCTCGGCACCGACTTCCCGTACAACGCGTTCCTGCCCGGCGACGACGTGAAGATCGTCCAGGTGGACGTGCGGCCCGAGATCATCGGACGGCGCTCCAAGCTGGACCTCGCGGTGTGGGGCGATGTGAAGGAGACGCTGCGCTGTCTCACGCCCCGGGTGCGCACCAAGGACAACCGCAAGTTCCTCGACCGGATGCTGAAGAAGCACGCGGAGGCGCTGGAGGGGGTGGTGAAGGCGTACACCCGCAAGGTGGAGAAGCATGTGCCGATCCACCCCGAGTACGTGGCGTCCGTCCTGGACGACGTGGCCGACGACGACGCCGTCTTCACCGTCGACACCGGCATGTGCAACGTCTGGGCCGCCCGCTACGTCTCGCCCAACGGCCGCCGCAGGATCATCGGTTCGTTCTCCCACGGCTCGATGGCCAACGCGCTGCCGATGGCGGTCGGGGCGCAGTTCACCGACCGGCACCGGCAGGTCGTGTCGATGTCCGGCGACGGCGGATTCACCATGATGATGGGCGACTTCCTCACGCTCGTGCAGTACGACCTGCCGGTGAAGGTGGTCCTGTTCAACAACTCCTCGCTCAGCATGGTGGAGTTGGAGATGCTGGTCGCCGGACTGCCGTCGTACGGCACGGGGCTGAAGAACCCCGACTTCGCCGCCGTGGCGCGCGCCTGCGGGGCGTACGGGGCGCGGGTGGAGAAGCCGAAGGAGCTGGCGGGCGCGCTGAAGGCGGCGTTCAAGCACAAGGGGCCGGCGCTGGTGGACGTCGTGACCGACCCCAACGCGCTGTCCATCCCGCCGAAGATCAGCAAGGAGATGGTGACCGGGTTCGCCCTGTCCGCCTCCAAGATCGTGCTGGACGGCGGGGTCGGCCGGATGGTCCAGATGGCCCGCTCCAACCTGCGGAACGTGCCGCGCCCGTAGGCGCGTTCAGTTGTTCCGGGCCCGCCAGGAGCGGTTCAGGGTGTCGTACTCGTAGTGCGGCAGGCCCCCGAGGGCGCTGGTGCGGAAGGGGCGGCCCCGGTCGTCGATCCGCACCGTGCCGGTGCGGCCCTGCGAGGACCAGTCCAGCTCCAGCCACCAGCGGCAGTCGCAGCCCTCGGTGCGGGCGGTGATCAGCAGCACCTCGGGGTCGGTCGCGGACACCCGGTACGGCATCCGCACCGCGGGGACCGGCGTGCCCGCGTCGTTCCCGGCGACCGCGCGGGCGATCGGCCGGTCCTTGTCCAGGTCCACGTCGAAGTAGCGCGGGGTCAGCGCGCCACCGCAGCCCTGGTCCATCGCGTACGCGGTGCCGGGTGCCGGGGCCGAACGGCCGGTCACCCGGACGCGCAGCGCCGTGAGGACGACGGCCGTGTCGGACTTGCCCTGCACCGACAGCTCCACCAGCGTCTCCTTGCCGTGCACGGCGCCCTGTGCGGCCGCCCAGGTCCGGGCGTCCTGCGGGGCGGGCGGCGGAGGCACCTGGGCGGGCGGCTTGGCCACCACGTAGTCGTGCCCGCAGCCGTGCGCCCAGGCGTGGTCGTTCACCGACCAGGTGAGGGGCGGTGGCCCCGCCGGCGCGTCGTCCGGTGTGGTGGGGGAGCCCCCGGGGCTCGGCGTCCTGGACGCGGTGCCGTTCCCGCCGTGACGGGCGGAGGGGGAGGGGGACGGTGAGGACGACGTCGAGGCCGAGGGGGAGCCGGTGGGCGCGACGGACCGGGCGGGGCCCGCACCGTCCCGGATGCCGCTCTCCTGACTTTCCTCCGCCGCCCCGACGGCCCCGGTCCCGGACGTCTTCCGGTCGTCCGGCAGGAACGACAGACTCCCGACGGTGGCGAGCACGGCACACATGGCGGCGACGGCCACGACGACGCGCTTGCGCCGCCAGCGGTGGGTCCTGGGTGCGGGGGGACGGCCCACGGGCCCGCTCACGACATGCGTGTCGTCCCCGCCCGGCCTCTCGGCGTGGCCGAAATCGTTCGCCTCGACGGCGGGGCCCGAGGAGGAGCCGGGCAGCTCGCCGTGGGAGGGGGTGTCAGGGCCGTCGTATCGTGCCGCCTCGGGCGAGACGTCCGTCCCGGAGTCCTGTTCCACGGCGGGCGCACGCCGGCCCGCCTCACCGGGCGCGTCCGAAGCCGTCGAGTCCGGCACCTGGGGCGAAGCCGCCCCGCCCCGCGGCCGCCTGCGTGCCTCCGCCGCGCGGAGCCACAGGCGGTGGAGGTCGAGGCGTTCCTCGGGGGTCGCGCCGCACAACGCGGCGAAGCGTTCGAGCGGGGCGAAGTCGACCGGGACCGCGTCGCCCGCGCAGTAGCGGTGCAGGGTCGAGGTGTTCATCCCGAGGCGGCGGGCCAGCCGGCCGTAGCTGCGGTCCGTGCGCCCCTTCAGCTCCCGCAGCAGCGCCGCGAACTCCGTCACCTCGTCCTGTGCCGACACCGGCTCCCTCTCCCCGTCGCTCGTCCGCGTCCGCCTCCACCGGGCGTCCCAGGGCATCCCAGGCACCCTGTATCACTGCACGTCGGACGGGCTGGGACGGTTCCATGCCGGGGAATCGGGCGGCTGCGCTTGCGCCGGTCGTCCGCGACGGCGGATGCTCTGACCACGGCGAACCGCTCCGACGGCCCGGACGGACCATCCCGGCCGTCGCGGCGCACGTGTTCGTCATTCCACCACGCACATCCCACGGGGGTCACCCATGCCCGTCCGCACACGTGTCGCGGCGCTCGCCGCGCTCACCGCCACCGCCCTCGCCGTAGGCGCGGCCGCCACCACACAGGCCGGCGCCGCGCCGGGCGAGACCGTACAGAAGAACGCGGCAGCGAAAAGCGCGTCCGCGCCGAAGAAGGCCGCCGCCCCCAGGTTCCTCGCGGCGTCCGAGCTGCCCCCGCACCCGACCGGCTGGACCGCGGGTCCCGTCACCGACGGCTTCCCCGAGCAGCTCGCGTACTGCCTGGGCGAGGGCGTGCCGGCGTACGACTACCGGCACCGCCTGTTCCACACCGAGCTGGACACCAGCGCCGTGCAGGTCACCGTCGTGACCGGGTCCGCGGCGAAGGGCAAGGCGCTGGCGGACCGGCTGAACAAGGAGATCCGCACCTGCGCCGCCCGGCTGGAGCGGCTGTACCCGGAGATCGAGGCCGAGGGCCGGTTCTTCGGCACCCTGCCCGTCGAGGAGGGGGCGACGGTGCACGGCCTGCACACCGAGACGTCGTACGGCGCCACGGACGTCAACCTGCTGTCCGTGGGACGTGACGGCCGCACCGTGACCGTCGTCGGCTGGGGCCGGATGGGCGACTTCGACGACGCCCCGCTCGCCGCGTTCAAGAAGACCGCGAAGAAGGCGGTCACCAAGCTCTACTGAGGCACCTCAGTTCCGCGACCACCGTGTGAGAGCCGGGGTCGTCCTCTCGCCACGGGGGTCGGGAGGACGGCCCCGCACCCCGTTGTGTGGCCGTTGCACTTCGGACAACCACGGCTCACGACCGCTCCGTATGACTGCCGTGTGAACGACCGGGCAAGCATTCCCGTGTAGGCGTTCGAGCAGGTGGGGGAATCGGCAGCGGCACGCGGGCGGGGGTCATGAGAAGTCAGGCTTCGGCGGATCGGCTGAGGCGCACACTGGGGCGTGCGGATCTGCGGGCGGTGGCCGAGTCCCGCCGCGCCCTGCGCGAGCTGTTACGCCACCGGTGCGATCCGGAGCGGTCCGCGGTCGCGGAACTGCTCACCAGCGAACTGGTGACCAACGCCCTCGTCCACACCGACCGCGACGCGGTCCTCACCGCGGACGTCGGCCCCTGGGGACTGCGCGTGGAAGTACGTGACTTCACCTCCCGCGAGCCCCGCCCGCGCCCGCGGACGGGCAACGACACCACGAACGGGCGGGGCCTGGTGCTCGTGGAGTCCCTCGCCGACGCCTGGGGCGTCAGACGACACGGCGTGGGCAAGTCCGTCTGGTTCGCGCTCGGGCCGGAGACGGAAACGGGGACGGACGCCGACGCGGCGTGAGGGAGGCGGTTTCCCACCGCGCCCCTCACGCCTCGTCGCGTCGTCGTCCGGCGCCCGGCCGCGTCGTACGGGCCGTCAGCCGAACTGCTGTTCCAGGTCCTTGAGCTTGCGCTCCAGGCTGTCCAGACGCGGCAGCGCCTGGGTGTCGTCCTCGGCCGTGAGATCGACCGTCCGCGCCTCACCGCCGGAGCGGCGGACCGGCTGCAGGGAGGGACGCTGGGCGGGTGCGGGCAGGGCCTCCGGCGCCGCTATGGCAGGCTCCGCGGTGACCACGTCGGACTCGCGCTCCACCGTGGCCTCCAGCTCGCGTCCGCCCCGGCCGCCGAACCCCCGGTGGCCGCGGCTGATCGCCTTCAGGCGGGCCCGCTCCATGCGCTCCTGCTCCCGCCGGCGCCGCTTCTCCTGCTCCTTGCGGAGCTTGTCCTCGCGGACCTCCTCGACCGCCTCGTCGAGGCTGCGCACGCCCTCCAGCAGCATCAGCGACCAGGCGCGGTAGGTCTCGCGGGGCGCGCGCAGCCAGCGGACGATGCGGATCTGCGGCAACGGCCGCGGCACCAGGCCCTGTTCCCGCAGCGCGGCGCGGCGGGTCTGCTTCAGCGCGCGGTCGAAGAGGACCGCGGCGGACAGGGACATGCCCGCGAAGAAGTGCGGGGCGCCCGCGTGGCCGATGCCACGCGGCGCGTGGACCCAGTTGAACCAGGCCGCGGCGAAGGCGAACGTCCATACGAGTATGCGCGAGCCGAGGGCCGCGTCACCGTGGCTGGCCTCGCGCACAGCGAGCACCGAGCAGAACATCGCCGCGCCGTCCAGGCCGAAGGGGACGAGGTACTGCCACCCGCCGGACAGGCCGAGGTTCTGTTCACCGAAGCCGACCAGGCCGTGGAAGGACAGGGCGGCGGCCACCGCCGCGCAGCAGAACAGCAGCACGTAGGAGACGGTGCCGTAGATGGCCTCCTTGCGCCTGCGGCGCTCCTCGCTGCGCTCCCACGAGTCGTCGGCGCTCGTGTCCTTGACCGAGGAGCGCTTGCCGCGCGCCAGCACCGCCACCGCCGCCAGCATGCCCAGGAGCAGCACGGCGCCCGGAAGCAGCCAGTTCAGCGATATGTCGGTCAGTCTCATCTAGGGGTCCCTTGCATTGGGATAGGGCGTAACGCCCGCCATGGTGGCCCAATCCCGGCGTCCCTCAGGGGGTTTCGGGGCAAGAGGCCGCCAACGTGGTGCGAGGGGGGTGTCCTGGGCGGCTTTCTGCTCGAACTGCCGCATGAGGGGCGGGAGTTGAGTTCGAATAAGACTACCCGTACGGATGGTTCCACGGAGTAATCCTGCGGGCGGTGAGGAAATTGTGAAGTGCTCGTGACCTCGCCGCTCCGCCCGGCGCGCGTCGGCGGCGGACACAACGATGGGGCGGCCCGGACGATCTTACGTCGTCCGGCCGCCCCGCCTTGTCCTACGTCGCGTCAACCGGCCTGCCCGACCAGCTCCTTCTCCCGTTCGGGGGCGCGCACCGCGGTCCGCTGCTTGGCGCAGGTGCGCGGACAGGTGGCGCAGACGTCCGCCGGGCGCAGCGTGTAGAACATGCAGCAGCTCACCCGCTCCCGGGTGGCGGCGGCCGGTTCCCCGCCGGGCCCTGACGGCCTGCGGAACGTCACCGCGCCGACGTACGGCTGCGTCGCGCCCGGCAGCAGCAGCTCGAGCTCGCGCAGAGCCCGCTCCTCCTCGCCGAGCAGCCCCGCGACGTACCAGAGGCTCTCGACGATCTCGTCGGTCGCCATGCCCCACAGCGCCCGGCCGCGCCGGCGCATGCGGGGGCCGAATCCGGCCAGCACGGGCTCCAGGTGCTCGGCGACCGCCGCGCGCACCTCCGCCCGCAGCGCCTCCTCGTCCTCCACGACGCGCGCGCCGGGCAGGGCGGCGGCCGGGTCGTCCGGCAGGCAGGCGAAACCGGCGGGGCGTACGGCCATGCGGCCGACGGCGAGCCCGGCGGCGGTGCGGTCGAACGAGACGTGCGTCACGGGGTAGCGCGGGACTCGGCGGTGCAGGAACCATGGCACGGTGATCAGCAGGCAGGCGGGCCAGGCGTACCGGTGCAGACCGAAGCTGGCGATGACGTCCGGGCGGCCCTGCTGCCCGTAGTCCCGCCGCACCTGCGTGTCGTCCCAGGCGAGGAAGGCGTCCATGGTCTCCCCGCCTGCGGCGAGGTCGGCGGCGGCGACCCAGCCGCCGCCCCGGGGGGCCGCCTCACCCGCGCCGAGCTCGGTGACGGCGAGGGCCGGGAAGGCCTCCGCCAGGCGGGCGTACGCGTCCGCGACGGCCGAACCGGGCACGGCCATGGGACCACCCCTTCACGTCTCGTGGAGCCGGGCAATAAAAGGTAAGCCTCACCTTACCCAACATCGCGGAGATGTGAACTGGCGTCCGATGCGCTTATGGTGCTTGACGCACAGGTGCCAACCCGCCGTAACGACCCCAAGTACCGACACGTCCGCAGGAGGACCTTGTGAAGCAGGGCACGCAGGGCTCCGCCGGGACGACGACGGGCGAGGCGGCCGCGGCCGCCGAGGCCGCCGCCGGGACCGCACGGAGCCGCTACCGGGTGCCCTCCCAGCCGGCCGCAGGTGAAGCGGACCGGCGCCGCGACGCCGGAGCCGCCACCGAGGGGTCCGCGCGCGGTGAGCACACCCACGGCGAGCCCGTCCTTCCGCGGCCCCGGCCCGCCGTCCAGCGGTCGTCCGTACGCGGCCAGGTCCTCGCCGCCCTGCGCACCGCGCTGGTCACCGGCGACCTGCGGCCCGGCGAGGTCTACTCGGGGCCCGTGCTGGCCGAGCGCTTCGGCGTCTCCGCCACGCCCGTCCGCGAGGCCATGCAGCAGCTCGCCCAGGAGGGCGCGGTCGAGGTCGTGCCCAACCGGGGCTTCCGGGTCGTCGAGCGCGGCCCGCGGGAGCTGGCCGAGCTGGCGGAGGTGCGCGCGCTGATCGAGGTCCCGGTGATGCTGCGGCTGGCCCGTACCGTGCCGGCCGAGCGGTGGGCCGGACTGCGCCCGCTCGCCGAGGCCACCGTCCGCGCCGCCTCCTCCGGCTGCCGCGCCACGTACGCCGAGGCCGACCGTGCCTTCCACAGCGCGGTCCTCGCCCTCGCCGGCAACCAGCAACTGGTCGGCGTGGCCGAGGAGTTGCACCGGCGCGCCCAGTGGCCCCTGGCGGGCGGCGGCGCTCCCGGCGGCGGCACCCGCGCCGAACTCATCGCGGACGCCCACGAACACACGGCCCTGCTGGACGCGTTGATCGCGGGCGACCTGGACGTGGTGCGGACGCTGGTGGGGGAGCACTTCAACGGAGCGGAGTAGGAGGGGGCACCCCCTCCGACACACGCCCCGGCGGCCTCGAGCACCGGCCCCCCGACCGGACCCCCGGGTGCCCGGTCCCCCGGTTCACCCGAACGAGGCCCCCTTGAAGCGGCTCACGCCGTCGCCGCGTCCTCCTCCGGAGGGGCGAGGCGGTGGGCGAGCCAGGTGGGGACTCCGCCCAGGAGGCGGAACAGGCGGCGGGCCTCCTCGCGGAGACGGGCGGCCTCGGGCTCCGTCTCCGTGTCCGCCAGGGACACCAGTGCCGGCGCCGTGCCGACCAGGTACCCCAGCTCCTCGCGGATCCGCAGCGACTCCGCGAACCCGTGCCGGGCCTCCGTCAGCTCGCCCTCGCGCAGGGCCAGTCCGGCGAGATGGCGCCAGGTGGCGGACAGCAGCAGCGGGTCGGCGTGGGCCGTGGCGCCCGCGTGGGCCCGCCGGTACGCCGCGCGGGCGGCCTGCGGGGAGCGGGTGAGGTTCTCCGCGATCAGACCGCGCCGGAAGTCCAGCAGCGGCCGCCCCGCCGCGCCCGGCGCGATCAGCGCGGCGGCCCGGCCCAGCGCGGCGCGCGCCTCGTCGGCCCGGTCCCGGACCTGCAACAGCGTGGCGGCGTAGGCCAAGTACCCGCGTTCACAAGCGGCCGCGCCCCGCTCGTCGTCGGTGTGCGCCAGCGCCTCCGCCGTGCGCAGCGCGTCCTCCGCGTCCTCCCACCCCGCCTCGGTGTACAGACACCGCTCCACCAGCAGCGACGCCCGCTGCAGGGCGGCCTGGGGGGTGGCAGGGGCGAGCAGTGCGGCCGCGTCCACCCAGCAGGCGCGGGAGCGAAGCCGCCACACCGCCGTCTGGAGGGGATCGTCTTCGGCGGTCGTTCCGTCACCGGACATGGCGGTATGCGCCACGTTGCCCTCCCCGAGCACGCCATCGAGCTGTTGAGTGGTGGCCGCATCTCAGCACGAACCACCGGGCCCGGCCAAGAGGGCGGGTGAAGGATTTCACAAAGTCATGGGGAGCGGGGCGGAAGCGGGGAGTCCGGCCTGTGGCCGGGTCGGGGGAGGGCGGCACCCTCGTGGCTGGATCCGTCGTGCGGCGGGTGCGGGCCCGGTCGTGGCTGGTCGCGCAGTTCCCCGCGCCCCTGGGGGTGTTTGGACCTGCGGTCGGTCCCGCAGTTCCCCGCGCCTCCGTGAGGTGTTGCGCCTGCGGTCGGGCGCGAGCGTCGCGGTCGGTCTCGGTCGCGCGGCGGGTGCGGGCCCGGTCGTGGCTGGTCGCGCAGTTCCCCGCGCCCCTGGGGGTGTTTGGACCTGCGGTCGGTTGGGCGCTTGGACGGATGGGCCTCGCGGCCGCTGGGGTCGTGCGGCGGGTGCGGGCCCGGTCGTGGCTGGTCGCGCAGTTCCCCGCGCCCCTGAGGGGGTCGCCCTGAGGGTGGTTGCGTAAGCCCCCGCGTTCCGCGGGGTGTTGCAGTCCTGGGCGGTGCTCAGCTCATCCGCAGCGCCAGGAAGAAGTCCAGCTTGTCCTCCAGCCGTGACAGGTCGCGCCCCGTCAACTGCTCGATGCGGCCGACGCGGTAGCGCAGTGTGTTGACGTGCAGGTGGAGGCGGGTGGCGCAGCGGGTCCAGGAGCCGTCGGAGTCGAGGAACGCCTCCAGGGTGGGGATCAGCTCGGCGCGGTGCCGGCGGTCGTACTCGCGCAGCGGGTCCAGCAGCCGGGCGGTGAACGCGCGCCGCACGTCGTCGGGCACGAACGGCAGCAGCAGCACGTGCGATGCCAGCTCCTGGTGTCCGGCCGCGCACACCCGGCCGGGGCGCGCCGCCGCGACCCGGCGTGCGTGCCGGGCCTCCTCCAGCGCGCCGCGCAGCCCCTCGGCCGAGTGCACCGCCGCGGACACGCCGACGGTGAGCCGTCCGTCGCCGTCCAGGCCCGCCGTCAGCGGCCCGCGTACGGACTCCAGCAGCGCGTCGGCCAGCACACCGGCCCCGGCCTCGTCGTGCTCGTCGGCCACGGAGGGCAGCGGGACCAGCGCGATCGCCTCGTCGCCGGTGTGCGCCACCGCGATCCGGTCGGACGGCTCGGGTCCGGTCGACGCCGGGTCGACCAGGATCTCCTCGAGCAGCGCCTGTGTGACCGGGCCGGCGTCGCCGCGCCCGTCCTCCCACTCGACCCGGGCGACCACGACCTGCCAGTGCGGCGCGGTGCCGAGACCGGGCAGCAGCACCGGCGCGGCGACCCGCAGGCGCGCCGCGATCTCCCCGGGCGCGGCGCCCGTCTGCACCAGCTCCAGCACCTCCTGGGCGAGCCGCCGCCGCACCGTGCGCGCCGCGTCCCGCCGGTCCCGCTCGACGGCGATCAGCTGCGTGACGCCCTGAAGCAGGTCCAGCCGCTCCTCTGCCCAGTCACCCGCGTCCGCCTCGACCGCCAGCAGCCAGTCCGCGAGCATCGTCTCGCGCGGGTCGGCCGGCTCGGAGGACGGACCGTGCCCGCTGCCCCGCACCGGGAAGAGGCTGTACGTCGTCCGGTCCAGCACCACCCGGTGCGGGCCGCGCCGCCCGGTCCGCACGGCCGCCAGATGCTCCGCCGCGAGCCGCGCGCACGCCTCGGTGTCCAGCGCGGGCACGCCTCCGCGCGCCCCCGAGGTCTCCTTGGGCGCCGCGATCAGCCGGCCGGTGGGCGAGAGCACCCACGCGCGCAGGTCCAGGTCGGAGCCGAGCAGGTCGAGCACCACGTCGGGGCCGCCGCCCGCCGGTCCGGAGGTCATCATCCGCCGGTGCCGGTCGACGACGGCCGCCAGGTCCCCGGCGCGCTCGCCTGACACCTGCCGCACGACGTGCTCGGTGATGGTCGCGAACGCCACCGACTCGTGCACCGCGAACAGCGGCAGCCTGTGCCGCGCGCACGCCTCGACCAGGTCGTCGGGGACGTCCCCCAGCTCCGCCTCGCCCGCGGCCAGCGCGGCCACCCCGGCCTGGACCAGGATCCGTACGAACGGCTCGGAGTCGGCGGCGTCGCGGCGCCAGGCCAGCCCCGTCAGCACCAGTTCGCCGCCGGACAGATAGCGGCTGGGATCGCGCAGGTCGGTGGTCATCACCCCGCGCACCCCGCGGTCCAGCTCGTCCTCCCCGCCGAGCAGCTTCAGGCCCAGCGCGTCGGTGTCCAGCAGTGCGCGCAGCCGCATTCTCGTCGCCGCCGTTCCTTGTCTCGTCACCCGTGGGAGGGGGAAGGGATGGTCGGGAGAGGCCCCGGGGGACTGGCCTGCGGACATGCTCCGCCGGCTCCCGATCGCCTTCCGCGTTACTGGAGGAAGACCGGAAGGTTACTGAGGCTCTCCGTTCATATGAATCTACAAGATGCCCGCGTTGGCCAGCCAACTCCTTCATGGTTTCCGTGACTGACCCGGGCGGAGTACGCGGCGGTGTACTGGGCGCACTCCACGTGAACACCGCAGGAACGAGCCGGGCCCGCCGCACACGGATTGGCTCAATCTGTACGCCCCACGAGACGAAGAAGAGAGCCGGTCATGGACTTCCTTCGACCCGCCAGCTGGGAGGAGGCGCTCGCCGCGAAGGCCGAGCACCCCACCGCTGTGCCGATCGCGGGCGGCACCGACGTGATGGTCGAGATCAACTTCGACCACCGCCGTCCCGAGTACCTGATGGACCTCACCCGCATCGGTGATCTCCACGCATGGGAGGTGGGCGACGACACCGTACGGCTCGGCGCCTCCGTCCCCTACGCGGAGATCATGGAGCATCTGCGCCCCGAGCTGCCGGGCCTCGCCCTCGCCTCCCACACGGTCGCCTCCCCGCAGATCCGCAACCGCGGCGGCGTCGGCGGCAACCTCGGCACCGCCTCCCCGGCCGGCGACGCCCACCCCGCCCTGCTCGCGGCCGGCGCCGAGGTCGAGGTGGAGTCCGTGCGCGGATCCCGCCGCATCCCCATCGACGACTTCTACACCGGTGTGAAGCGCAACGCGCTCGCGCCCGACGAGCTGATCCGCGCCGTCCACATCGACAAGGCCGACGGACCGCAGCAGTACTCCAAGGTCGGCACCCGCAACGCCATGGTCATCGCCGTGTGCGCCTTCGGCCTCGCCCTGCACCCGGAGACCCGCACGGTCCGCACCGGCATCGGCTCGGCCGCCCCGACCCCGATCCGCGCGCGGGCCGCCGAGGACTTCCTCAACGCGGCCCTGGAGGAGGGCGGCTTCTGGGACAACGGGAAGATCATCACCCCGTCCGTGGCGAAGCGGTTCGCCGCCCTGTGCGCCGCCGCCTGCAACCCCATCGACGACGTGCGCGGCACCGCGAGCTACCGCCGTCACGCGGTCGGCGTGATGGCCCGCCGCACCCTGACCTGGACCTGGGAGTCGTACCGCGGCGCCCACCGCACCACGGAGGGAGCCGCGTAATGCGCGTCAACTTCACCGTCAACGGACGCCCCCAGCAGGCCGACGACGTCTGGGAGGGCGAGTCCCTCCTCTACGTCCTGCGCGAGCGCCTCGGCCTGCCCGGCTCGAAGAACGCCTGCGAACAGGGCGAGTGCGGCTCCTGCACCGTACGGCTCGACGGCGTGCCCGTGTGCTCCTGTCTGGTCGCCGCAGGCCAGGCCGAGGGCCGCGAGGTCGTCACCGTGGAGGGCCTCGCCGACCACGCCCGGCAGCGCGCCCGCGGGGCCGGCGGCACCTGTGGCACCTCCCTCGACGAGGCCAAGGGATGGACGGCCGACGGCACCGACTCGCAGACCGGTGAGGGCGCGGAACTCTCACCCGTGCAGCAGGCGTTCATCGACGCCGGCGCCGTCCAGTGCGGCTTCTGCACCCCCGGGCTGCTGGTCGCCGCCGACGAGATGCTGGAGCGCCGTCCCAACCCGTCCGACGCGGACATCCGCGAGGCGCTCTCCGGCAACCTGTGCCGCTGCACCGGCTACGAGAAGATCATGGACGCGGTCCGCCTCGCGGCCGCCCGCCAGTCCGAGGGGGTCTGAGCATGCCCACGAACGGCGTTCCCACGAAGATCACACAGGGGTCCGGCACCAAGGGCGGCATCGGGGAGTCCACCCTCCGCCCCGACGGCACCCTCAAGGTCACCGGAGAGTTCGCGTACTCCTCCGACATGTGGCACGAGGACATGCTCTGGGGCCAGATCCTGCGCTCCACCGTCGCCCACGCCGAGATCGTCTCCATCGACACCGCCGAGGCCCTCGCCACGCCGGGCGTGTACGCCGTCATGACGTACGACGACCTGCCCACCGAGGTGAAGCACTACGGCCTGGAGATCCAGGACACCCCGGTCCTCGCGCACGGCAAGGTACGCCACCACGGCGAGCCCGTCGCGATCGTCGCCGCCGACCACCCCGAGACGGCCCGCCGCGCCGCCGCGAAGATCAAGGTGGACTACCGCGAACTGCCCGTGATCACCGACGAGGCCTCCGCGACCGCACCGGACGCGGTCCTGGTCCACGAGCACCGCGACGACCACCACATCGGGCACGTCCGGCACCCCAACATCGTGCACCGCCAGCCCATCGTGCGCGGCGACGTCGCGACGGCCCGCGGGCGCGCCGACGTGATCGTGGAGGGCGAGTACACCTTCGGCATGCAGGACCAGGCCTTCCTCGGCCCCGAGTCCGGCCTCGCCGTGCCCGAGGAGGACGGTGGCGTCCACCTCTACATCGCCACCCAGTGGCTCCACTCCGACCTGCGCCAGATCGCGCCCGTGCTCGGCCTTCCCGAGGACAAGGTGCGGATGACCCTGGCCGGCGTCGGCGGCGCGTTCGGCGGGCGCGAGGACCTGTCCATGCAGATCCACGCCTGCCTGCTCGCCCTGCGCACCGGCAAACCCGTCAAGATCGTCTACAACCGCTTCGAGTCCTTCTTCGGCCATGTCCACCGCCACCCCGCCAAGCTGTACTACGAGCACGGCGCCACCGCCGACGGCAGGCTGACCCACGTCAAGGCGCGCATCGTCCTCGACGGCGGCGCGTACGCCTCCGCCTCCCCGGCCGTGGTCGGCAACGCCTCCTCCCTCGGCGTCGGGCCGTACGCCGTCGACGACGTCGACATCGAGGCGATCGCCCTCTACACCAACAACCCGCCCTGCGGCGCCATGCGCGGCTTCGGCGCGGTCCAGGCGTGCTTCGCCTACGAGGCGCAGATGGACAAGCTCGCGGCTCGGCTCGGCATCGACCCGGTGGAGCTGCGGCAGCGCAACGCCATGGAGCAGGGCACGCTCCTGCCCACGGGGCAGCCGGTCGACTCGCCGGCACCGGTCGCCGAACTCCTGCGCCGCGTCAAGGCGATGCCCATGCCGCCCGAGCGCCAGTGGGAGTCCAGCGAGGGAGCCGACGTGCGTCAGCTCCCCGGCGGCCTGTCCAACACCACGCACGGCGAGGGCGTCGTCCGGGGTGTCGGCTACGCGGTCGGCATCAAGAACGTCGGCTTCTCCGAGGGCTTCGACGACTACTCCACCGCCCGCGTCCGCATGGAGGTCGTCGGCGGCGAGCCCGTCGCCACCGTGCACACGGCGATGGCCGAGGTCGGCCAGGGCGGCGTCACCGTACACGCCCAGATCGCCCGCACGGAGCTGGGCGTCACCCAGGTGACGATCCACCCGGCCGACACCCGCGTCGGCTCGGCCGGTTCGACGTCCGCGTCCCGCCAGACGTACGTCACCGGCGGCGCGATCAGACACGCCTGCGAGCTGGTCCGGGAGAAGGTGCTGGAGCTCGGCCGGCGCAAGCTGGGCTCCTACCACCCGGCCTGGGCGCACGCCGAACTCCTGCTGGAGGGCGGCAAGGTCGTCACCGACGGGGGAGAGGTCCTCGCCGATCTCGTGGACGTCCTCGGCGACGAGGCCGTCGAGGTAGAGGAGGAGTGGCGCCACCGCCCCACCGAACCCTTCGACCTGCGCACCGGCCAGGGCAACGGCCACGTCCAGTACTCCTTCGCCGCACACCGCGCGGTGGTCGAGGTCGACACGGAGCTGGGCCTGGTGAAGGTGATCGAGCTGGCCTGCGCGCAGGACGTCGGCAAGGCGCTGAACCCGCTGTCCGTCGTGGGCCAGATCCAGGGCGGGACCACCCAGGGCCTGGGCGTGGCGGTCATGGAGGAGATCCTGGTAGACCCGCGGACGGCGAAGGTACGGAATCCGTCCTTCACGGACTACCTCATCCCGACGATCCTCGACACCCCGACCATCCCGGTCGACGTCCTGGAACTCGCCGACGACCACGCCCCGTACGGCCTCCGAGGCGTCGGGGAGGCCCCGACGCTGTCGTCGACCCCGGCGGTCCTGGCGGCGATCCGGGCGGCGACGGGTCTGGAGTTGAACAGAACTCCGGTCCGGCCGGAACACCTGACGGGCACGTCGTGACGCCGGGTGCGGGCGGCCTGCCGCCCTAGCTGCGGGCATGCGTGCCTCCCCCAGTGCCTTGAGGGCCTGGGGGCCCCAGGGCGGCACGGGTGGGCGCAGCGGCACCCCCCGACGCCGGGGCGGGTCCTCCGTGGCTGGTCGCGCAGTTCCCCGCGCCCCTGAAGGCGCGGTGCCGTCACGCCCGTTGCAAGAACCCCGCACCCGCCCCTGAAGGCGTGCTTCAGCCCCGGCCGCCGCAGGCACACCAACGCCGTTCAGGCGTACCTCGTTCGTCTCGGGCCGTCCCCCGGGTCGTGCACCTCCCCAAATCCCGTCCCCACCGCAGGGTGGGTGCCGGGTGCCCCTATGAACCTTGGGAGCAGGCCCACATGACCCAACAGTCACTGCAACCGACGACCACGGCCGAGGACGCGGGAACAGGATCCCGCGTCCCGGCCGGCCGGTCCTGGCTGGACCGCTACTTCCACATCACCCACAGAGGATCGACCCTCGCCCGCGAACTCCGCGGCGGCACCACCACCTTCATGGCGATGGCGTACATCCTCCTCCTCAACCCCCTGATCCTGTCCGGCGAGGACGCCGCCGGGAACACCCTCGCCCCCACCGCTCTCATCACCGCCACCGCCTTCGCCGCCGCCCTCTCCACGCTCCTCATGGGCTTCTTCGGGAAGGTGCCCCTCGCCCTGGCCGCCGGCCTCTCCGTGTCCGGCGTCCTCGCCTCCCAGGTCGCCCCGGAGATGACCTGGCCGCAGGCGATGGGCATGTGCGTGATGTACGGCGTGGTCATCATGCTGCTGGTCGTCACCGGCCTCCGCGAGATGATCATGAACGCCATCCCGCTCGCCCTGAAGCACGCGATCACCATGGGCATCGGTCTGTTCATCGCCCTGATCGGCTTCTACAAGGCGGGCTTCGTGCACCAGGGCGAGTCCACCCCGGTCTCCCTCGGCCCGTCGGGCGAACTCGCGGGCTGGCCGGTGCTGTTGTTCGCGATCACCCTGCTCGCCGTCTTCGTGCTGCAGGCCCGGGGGGTCCCCGGCGCCATCCTCATCGGCATCGTCGGCGGCACCGTACTCGCCGTCGTGCTCAACGCGTCCGGCGTGATCGACCCGAAGCAGTGGGCGAGCGGCCCGCCCGAGTTGAAGGGCGGCGCGGTGTCGATGCCGGACTTCTCCCTCTTCGGGCACGTCGAGTTCGGAGGCTGGGGCGAGGTCGGCGCGATGACCGTCGGGATGATCGTCTTCACCCTCGTCCTGGCCGGCTTCTTCGACGCGATGGCGACGATCATCGGCGTCGGCACGGAGGCGAAGCTCGCCGACGCCAAGGGCCGGATGCCGGGGTTGTCGAAGGCGCTGTTCATCGACGGGGCCGGCGGCGCGATCGGCGGCGTCTCGGGCGCGTCCGGCCAGACGGTGTTCGTCGAGTCCGCGACCGGCGTGGGGGAGGGCGCCCGTACCGGCCTGTCCTCCGTCGTCACCGGCCTGTTCTTCGCCGCGTGCCTGTTCTTCACGCCGCTGACGGCGATCGTGCCGGGCGAGGTCGCCGCCGCGGCCCTGGTGGTCATCGGCGCGATGATGATGTCGAACGCCCGTCACGTCGACTGGGCCGACCGGGCCACCGCGACCCCGGTCTTCCTGACCGTGGTGGTCATGCCGTTCACCTACTCGATCACCGCGGGCGTGGCCGCCGGTGTCGTCTCGTACGTCGCGATCAAGACCGGTCAGGGCCGGGCGCGGGAGGTCGGACCGTTCATGTGGGTCCTGACCCTCGTCTTCCTGGTCTTCTTCGCGCTCGCCCCGATCGAGAGCTGGCTCGGGGTGCGCTGAGAGGGCCACTCCGCCTTTCACGTCACCGCAGTTGAGGAGAGCGAGACATGCTGGACATCGCCGAGGAGCTGGACCGGTGGGTCGCCGAGGGCCGTGACTTCGCCGTCGCCACCGTGGTGGCCGTCGGCGGCAGCGCGCCCCGCGGAGCCGGCGCCGCGCTCGCGGTCGACGCCGGCGGCACGGCGGTCGGCTCGGTCTCCGGCGGGTGCGTGGAGGGCGCGGTGTACGAGCTGTGTGTCCGGGCGCTCGAGGACGGCGTGACCGTCCTCGAGCGGTTCGGCTACAGCGACGAGGACGCCTTCGCCGTCGGCCTCACCTGCGGCGGGATCATCGACGTCATGGTCACCCCCGTGAGGGCGTCCGACCCCGCGCGCCCTGTGCTGGCCTCCGCGCTCGCCGCGGCGGCCGGCGGGCGGGCGGCGGCGCTCGCGCGCGTCGTCGAGGGCCCCGGCCACCTGCGCGGCCGCGCGCTCACGGTCCGCCCCGACGGCTCGTACGAGGGTGGCTTCGGCGCGCGTCCGGAGCTGGACCGCACGGTCGCCGCAGAGGCGGGCGCCTTCCTGGACGCGGGCCGCACCGGCACCGTGGAGATCGGGGAGGAGGGGTCGCGCTGCGGGGCGCCGGTCACCGTGCTGGTCGAGTCGTCGGTGCCGCCGCCCCGGATGATCGTGTTCGGCGCGATCGACTTCGCGGCGGCGCTGGTACGGGTCGGCTCGTTCCTCGGCCACCACGTCACGGTGTGCGACGCGCGGCCGGTGTTCGCGACCCGGGCGCGTTTCCCGGAGGCGGACGAGATCGTCGTGGAGTGGCCGCACGAGTATCTGGCCCGCACGGAGGTCGACGCCCGCACGGTGCTGTGCGTGCTCACCCACGACGCCAAGTTCGACGTGCCGCTGCTGAAGCTGGCGCTGCGTCTGCCGGTCGCCTACGTCGGCGCGATGGGTTCCCGCCGCACCCACCTGGACCGCAACGCCCGCCTGCGCGAGGCCGGCGTCACCGAGCTGGAGCTGGCCCGGCTGCGGTCCCCGATCGGCCTCGACCTGGGCGCCCGTACCCCGGAGGAGACGGCCCTGTCCATCGCGGCGGAGATCGTCGCCGACCGCCGAGGCGGCACGGGCGCCGCCCTCACGGGAGCGCACACCCCCATCCACCGCGACCCCCGGCCTCCGGCCCGCACCATGGGCCCGGTGGCCTGAGGGGGCCTCGTCGGTCGCTGCCCCGCGTGCGCGTCTGACCCGCCGGAGGGCGCGGGGAGCGTCGTCCCGCACCCGTCCACCACGCACCCGCGGGCCCGGCCCGCCGCATCAGCCCGGTGGCTCGGCGGCCGGGCCGGTCACCGTCCGGACAGGGGCGCGGAGGGAGAGCGCTCGCGCCACCGCCGTCCACCAGGCTGCCGGGGCCGTCACCGCCCCGACCACGCGTGCCGGATCCGCCACAGGTCCCGCAGCAGCGCGATCTCGGCCATGTGGTGGACGAACTCCAGATTGGCTCCCGCGATCACGCCGACGAACGGATCGTCGGGGTCGGAACCGTAGGGGTACTGCGAGAAGCCGATCGTGTCGAGCTCCTCCTCGGTGACGCCGCCCACGGCGGTCCGCCACCGGTCGACGGTCTCCCAGAACCGCTCCAGCGCGACGGCGGCGGAGGGCGTGAAGTCGACCATCTGCTTCGGGTCCTGCCGCCGCTCACCGAAGGCCCACTCCCAGCCGCCCGCGAACTCGTAGTGCAGATGGCTCAGCCGCCACGCGATCGTCGTGAGCGGCGTGTCGTCGGGCTCCGGTTCCCCGGTGTGGGCGAGGACCTCCTCGACCCGTGCCACGCTCACGCTCCAGTCCTCGGCGATCTTCTCGACGCTCATCCCGGAGGCCGCCTGCCGGGCCACTTCCGCGTACTCGCCCGCCGGGATGTCCGGGTCGCCCTGGTCGAGCACCCACTCGCCGGGCCCGAAGGCCCGGGGTGTCACCGCCTCGCCGCGCCGCCGGATCGACCAGCAGCCGGGGACCGGCTCCCAGAGGTACTCCTCGTCGCCCAGTCCCGACAGTCGCGCACGGGCCATGTCCGTCGCCTTGTCGAACTGCTCCAGCAGAATGCTCAAGCGGTCGGTCCGTACGCCCTCGGTGCCCATGCCAGGCCTTCCCGTGGTCGGGGCAGATGCAACGGGGAAGGTAGTGGCCCGCGCCGGGCGACGCGACTGCTTTTCCGGCGCACGGAATCCGGACCCCGTGGCGGGCCTCCCGGAGCTCAGCCCCGCCGCAGCAGCCGGTCCATCGCCCGACCGAACATCACGCGTCCCGCCCGCGCCAGCAGCCCGTCGCACGCGGCCGGGAGGAACCGCACACGGACGTTCTCCCGCCACACCACCCGGCACCGTCCGCCGGGACGCGCGTGCACCTCGATCTCCGCCCACCCCAGGACGGTCCGTCCGTGCTTCTCCAGCCGGCAGAACCCGGGGGAGTCGCCCGCCGGGGGACGCCACGCCGTGACCTCCATCGGGTCGTCGAAGCCGAGCGGACCCGCGCCCGTGCGGGCGACGAACAGGGTGCCCTCGCCGGTGGGCGGGGGAGTGGTGACGGTGATCCGGGTCAGCGGGACCACCTCACCGTGCCGGGGCCATGTCGTGACCCGTCGCCAGGCCTCGGCGGGGGGCAGGGACACGGTGCGCTGGAGCTCGAAGGTGGCCACGCCCCGATCCTAGGAGCCCCACGCCGCTCCCGCCCCCGGCGATACACCGCCTCCGGCTCCGCCTTCCCCGGACGGTGCCGCGCGCGGTCGACTGCGCGCGCGTGCGCCCGGTCGGCGTCGGCGCGGCCACCGCGGTCCCGGCCGCAAGGGCGCGGAACACGGCCCCCGTTGTCGTCGTCCTCCTGGTCGGAAAAGGCATGCGCGGACTGCACACACCGGCTGTACGCCGGGTTTGTAGTCCGCTGTCGCGTGCCTCCGAACGGGTGATCGCGCCCTGTGGGAGTTGTCACCGGACCGCCGGGCGACCTGCCGGCCCGTCCCGCCCTCCGACCTGCGCGGACCTCCGTCTCGGTGCACGCTGGTGCAGAGCACCGCATATCCACACGGAGCGGGACAAGCCATGTCCAACGGTTTGACGCAGGTCGGGTGCGGCACCCGCTCCCCGCAGTACTCGCCCGACCCAGGGACGGAGCCGACTCCCCATGCACGACCCCGGTGACCACGCCCCGTTCCCCGAGCGCCGCCCCACCCCCGCGGGCCCGCGCCCGGGCGGGCCGTACGCCGGGCGCGGGAGGTGGGCGCCGCGATGACGCCGTACGCCGTCGTGATCCCCACCCTGGTCCGCGAGAGCCTCGCCGACTGCCTCGCCGCGCTGGCCGCCGCGCGCGGACCGCGCCCGGAGCGCATCGTCCTCGTCGACGACCGTCCCGCCACGCCCGTCCCCGACCCGGAACCCCTGGAGCACGCGCTGAACGTCCTCGGCGACCTGCGTGCCCGCACCACCGTGCTGCCGGGAGAGGCGCGCGGCCCCGCCGCCGCCCGCAACACCGGACTGCGCGCCGTCACCGAACCCTGGGTGGTGTTCGTCGACGACGACGTCCAGGTCGGGCCGCACTGGTGCGCCCAGCTCCACGAGGACCTCGACGAGGCGACGCCCGACACCGCGGGCGTTCCGGGCGTCGTCACCGTGCCGCTGCCCGGCGGACGCCGCCCCACCGACTGGGAACGCGGCACCGCGGGACTGGCCCGCGCCCGCTGGATCAGCGCCGACATGGCCTACCGCACCGAGGTCCTCCGCAGGGCCGGAGGCTTCGACGAACGCTTCCCCCGCGCGCACCGCGAGGACGCCGACCTCGCGCTGCGGCTCCTCGACGCCGGCTGGCGCATCCGCCGCGGCTGCCGCACCACCCTGCACCCCGTGCGCCCGGCCTCCCGCTGGGCGTCGGTGCGCAAGCAGCGCGGCCACGCCGACGACGCCCTCATGCGGAGGCTGCACGGCCCCGGCTGGTGGGAGAGGGCCGTCGCGCCGCGCGGACGCATCCGCCGGCACGCCGCGATCACCGCCGCCGGCGCCGCCGCGTGCGCGCTCGCCGTCACCGGACACCGCGGAGCCGCCGCGGCCTGCGCGGCGGGATGGGCGGCCGGCACCGCCGAGTTCGCCCGCGCCCGCATCGCGCCCGGGCCGCGCACTCCCGAGGAGGTGGCGACCGTGCTCGCCACCAGCGTGGTCATCCCGCCCGCCGCCACCTGGCACCGCCTGGCCGGCGCCTGGCGCCACCGGCACGCCCCCGCCTGGCGGGAGGTGGCCCGATGAGCCCCGTACGGGCGGTGCTGTTCGACCGCGACGGCACCCTGGTGCACGACGTTCCCTACAACGCCGCCCCGGAACGCGTGCGCCCCGTGGAAGGGGCGCGCGAGGCGCTCGACGCGCTGCGCGCCCGCGGCATCCGCCTCGGCGTCGTCACCAACCAGTCCGGCGTCGCCCGCGGCCTGCTGACCGAGGCCGACGTCCGGCGCGTCAACAAGCGCGTGGAAGAGCTCCTCGGCCCGTTCGACGTCCGGGCCTTCTGCCCGCACGGACCCGACGACGGCTGCCCCTGCCGCAAGCCCCGGCCCGGCATGATCCTCGACGCCGCCGGGCAGCTGGGCGTCGATCCCGCCGACTGCGTCGTCGTCGGCGACATCGGCTCCGACGTCGAGGCCGCCTGCCGGGCCGGCGCGCACGCCGTCCTCGTCCCCACACCCGTCACGCGCGCCGAGGAGACCGCCGCCGCCCCGCACGTGGCACGCGACCTGCCCGCGGCCGTACGGATGATCCTCGACGGCCCGCCGTGGGAGGCCCCGGACGGCGCCCCCGCGCCCGGGCCGCACGCCGGCGCCGAACACGCGCGGGCGGCGGGCCGGCCTGCCCGGCGCCTGTCCGGCGGCCCTGACCCGTCGCCGCCCCGGACCCGGAGGTACCTGTGAGAGCCCTCGTCACCCGGCTCGACAGCTTCGGCGACGTACTGCTCGCCGGGCCCGCCGTACGGGCCGTCGCCGCCCGCGCCGACCACGTCACCCTGCTGTGCGGACCGCAAGGGGCGCCCGCGGCGCGGCTGCTGCCCGGGGTGGACGAGGTGCTCGTCTGGGAGTCCCCGTGGACCGGGTTCCGGCCTCCGCCCGTGGACCGGGACGACATCGACAAGCTCGTCGCGTCCCTCGACGCCGACGCCGCGCTCGTCCTCACCTCGTTCCACCAGTCGCCGCTGCCCACCGCGCTGCTGCTGCGGCTGGCCGGCGTGCCCTTCGTCGCCGCCGACAGCGAGGACCACCCCGGCAGCCTCCTCGACGTACGCCACCACCGCGCCCCGCACGCCCACGAGGCCGAGGCCGCCCTCGACCTCGCCGAGGCGGCCGGCTTCCCCCGCGTCGACGACGGCCGCCTGCGGGTCCTCCCGCCGCCCGCCGCCGACACGCTGACCGGCGACGGACCGTACGTCGTGGTCCACCCCGGCGCCAGCGTGCCCGCCCGCGCCTGGAGCCCCGGACGCTGCGCCCAGGCGGTGCGCGAACTGACCGCCGCCGGACGGCGCGTCGTCGTCACCGGAGGCGCGGGGGAGCGCGACCTCACCGCGTACGTCGCCGGCGGCCGCGCCCTCGACCTGGGCGGCCGCACCGACGCCGCGCGGCTCGCGGGGGTGCTCGCCGGGGCCGACTGCGTCGTCGCGGGCAACACCGGGCCCGCCCATCTCGCCGCCGCCGTCGGCACCCCCGTGGTGTCGCTGTTCGCGCCGGTCGTCCCCGCCGAGCGATGGCGCCCCTACGGCGTGCCCCACCTGCTGCTCGGCGACCAGGACGCCCCGTGCGCCGGAAGCCGCGCGCGGCGCTGCCCCGTACCGGGCCATCCCTGCCTGGACACCGTGACCGCGCTCGACGTCGTCGCCGCGGTCGACAAGCTCGTGGAGGTGGCATGAGGATCCTGCTGTGGCATGTGCACGGGTCGTGGACCACGGCCTTCGTTCAGGGACCGCACACCTACGTCGTCCCCGTCACCCCGGACCGCGGACCCGACGGGCTCGGCCGCGCCCGCACCTTCGACTGGCCCGACACGGTCGTCGAGGTGGAGCCGGAACGCCTGGCCGAGCAGGACGTCGACGTGGTCGTGCTGCAACGCCCGCACGAGATCGGCCTGGTGGACCGCTGGCTGCGCCGCCGCCCGCCCCTGGTCTACCTGGAGCACAACGCCCCGCACGGCGACGTCCCCGACACCCGGCACCCCGCGGCGGACATCCCCGGCGTGACCCTCGTGCACGTCACCCACTTCAACCGGCTGATGTGGGACGCCGGTTCCACCTCCACGACGGTGATCGAGCACGGCATCGTCGACCCCGGCCCGCTGTGGACGGGCGAACTGCCGCACGCCGCCGTCGTCGTCAACGAACCGGTGCGGCGCGGCCGTACCACCGGCACCGACCTGCTGCCGCCGTTCGCCGCCGCCGCGCCGCTCGACGTGTTCGGCATGGGCACCGAGGGCCTCGCCGCCCACCTCGGCCTGCCCGCCGACCGGTGCCGCTCCCACGAGCTGACCCAGGCCCGCCTGCACGCCGAGATGGCCCGCCGCCGCGTCTACGTCCACCCGGTGCGCTGGACCTCCCTCGGCCTGTCCCTGCTGGAGGCCATGCACCTCGGCATGCCCGTCGTCGCCCTCGCCACCACCGAGGTCACCGAGGCGGTGCCGCCCGGCGCGGGCGTCGTCTCCAACCGCCTCGACGTGCTCACCGACGCCGTACGGGACTTCGTCGCCGACCCGCTGAGCGCCCGCCGCACCGGCGAACTGGCCCGCGCCGCCGCCCTCGCCCGCTACGGCCTGCCCCGCTTCCTCGACGACTGGGAACGCCTCCTCAAAGAGGTCACGCGATGACGTCCCCCCGGGTGCTCGTCCTGCGGGCGCTCGGGCTCGGGGACCTGCTCGCCGGGGTGCCCGCGCTGCGGGCGCTGCGGCGGGGTTTCCCGGGCCACGAGATCGTGCTGGCAGCGCCCGCCGCCCTCGCCCCCGTCGCCGAGGCGACGGGGGCCGTCGACCGGCTGCTGCCCGCCTCCGCGCCCGGCCGGGGCGTCCCCCGCGCGCTCGGCTGGACCGGCCCGCCCCCGGACGTCGCCGTCGACCTCCACGGCAACGGCCCGCCCAGCCACCGCCTGCTGCAGGCCCTGCGCCCCGCGCGGCTGTTCGCCTTCGCCCACCCGGACACCCCCGACATCGAGGGCCCGGCCTGGTACCGCGACGAACACGAACGCGACCGCTGGTGCAGGCTGCTGGACTTCCACGGCGTCGACGCCGACCCCGCCGACCTGCGGCTGCCCCGGCCGGACGCCCCCTCACCCGCCCCCGGCGCGGTCGTCCTGCATCCCGGCGCCGGCGCGCCCGCGCGCTGCTGGCCCGTCGAGCGGTACGCCGCCGTCGCCTCCGCCCTGCGCGGGCGGGGGCTGCGTGTCGTGGCCACCGGGGGCGCGGGGGAGGACGACCTCGTGGCCCGGCTCGCCAAGGAGGCCCGGCTGCCCGACACCGACGTCTTCTCCGGCGGCCTGCCGTTCCACCGGCTGTCCGCCCTCGTCGCCGGCGCCCGCGCGGTCGTCAGCGGCGACACCGGGATCGCCCACCTCGCGGTCGCCCACGCCACGCCCACGGTCACCCTCTTCGGCCCCGTCCCGCCGAGCCACTGGGGCCCGCCTCCGCACCCCCGGCACCTCGCCCTGTGGCACGGCCCCGAGGGCGACCCGCACGCCCGCCGCCCCGACCCGGCGCTGCTGCGCATCACCCCCGACGACGTACTCGACGCCCTGCACCGCCTGCCCCCACCCGAGGAGCCCGCCCCATGACCCGCCACCGCCGCGTCGGCGTCGTCATCGCCACCAGGAACCGCAGCGAACGCCTCGCGGTCACCCTGCGGCACCTCACCGACCTGCCCGAGCGGCCGGAGATCCTCGTCGCCGACAACGCCTCCACCGACGACACCCGCGCCATGGCCGCCCGCGACTTCCCCCACGTGCGGGTCCTCGCCCTCACCCGCAACCACGGCGCCCTCGCCCGCAACTACGGAGCCCGCGCCCTGGACACCCCGTACGTCGCGTTCGCCGACGACGACTCCTGGTGGGCGCCCGGCGCGCTCGACCGCGCCGCCGACCTGTTCGACGCCCACCCCCGGCTCGGACTGATCGCCGCCCGCACCCTGGTCGGCCCCGGGAACGCCGAGGACCCGCTCAACGACCTCCTCGCCCGCTCCCCGCTCGGCCCCGCCACCGATCTCCCCGGCATCCAGGTGCTCGGCTTCCTCGCCTGCGCCTCCGTCGTCCGACGCATCGCCTACCTCGACGCGGGCGGCTTCCACCGGGTGCTGTTCTTCGGCGGGGAGGAGACCTGCCTCGCCTACGACCTCGCCGCCCGCGGCTGGGGCGTGTCCCACTGCCCCGACGTCGTCGCCCACCACCACCCGGCCACCTCAAGCCGCCCTGGGCGGCCCGTCCAGCAGCGCCGCAACGAGGTGCTCACCGCGTGGCTGCGCCGCCCCGTCCCTTACGCCCTCGCCCGCACCGGCGCCCTCGCCGCCGAGGCCCGCGCCGACACGACGGCCCGGCGTGCCCTGCGCCAGACGTTCGCCCTGCTGCCCGCCGCCCTGCGCGCCCGCCGCCCGCTGCCCCCGCACGTGGAACGCGCCGCCCGGCTGCTGGACCTCGAAGGGGCGACCGCATGACCGACCCGCGCACGACCGTCGTCGTCATCACCCACAACCGCCGCCGGGAACTGCTGCGGACCCTCGACCGGCTCGCCGAACTCCCCGAACGGCCCGAGGTCATCGTCACCGACAACGCCTCCGCCGACGGCACCGCCGACGCCGTCGCCCGCCACCACCCGGAGGTCCGGCTGCTGCGCCCCGGCCGCAACCTCGGCGCGGTCGGGCGCAACCTGGCGGTCCGCGAGGTCACCACGCCGTACGTCGCCTTCTGCGACGACGACTCCTGGTGGGCGCCCGGCTCCCTGACCGGCGCCGCCGACCTGCTCGACCGGCACCCCGGCGTCGTCTCCGTCACCGCGCGCATCGTCGTCGAGCCGCACGGCACCGAGGACCCGATCGTCCGCGAGCTGCGCGAGTCGCCCGTACCGGGACCACCGTGGCTGCCCGGACCCGCCCTCGGCTCCTTCCTCGCCGCCGCCACCGTGCTGCGCACGGACGCCTTCCGGAAGGCGGGCGGCTTCCACCCCAAGCTGTGGCTCGGCGGGGAGGAGGAACTGCTCGCCGTCGACCTCGCCGCCGACGGCTGGTGGCTCGTCTACGCCGACGACCTCACGATCCACCATCACGCGTCCGAGGCCCGCGACGCGACCCTGCGCCGCCGCCACGGCATCCGCAACACCCTGTGGTTCACCTGGCTCCGCCGCCCGGTCGTCCCCGCCCTGCGCCGTACCCTCGACCTGGCCCGCACGGTTCCGCGCGACACGACGTCGCTCCTCGCCTTCACGGAGGCGGCGGCCGCCCTCCCGTGGATCCTCCGCGAACGCCGCGTGCTCCCGCCGGAGGTCGAAACCCGCCTCCGCCTCCTGGAACCCACGCAGCGCGCCTCGAAGGCCCGCCGCTACACGGGCTGACCCCGCACACCAGCCAACGGGCCTCACGCCCGGCCACGGTGCGAGGACCGCACCCCCGGCCCCTTGCGTCATCGCGTTGCCCCGTCACTCGGGTCCGGGCGCCGCCGCGGCCCAGTGCCGGTTCCGGACGTCGCCCCGGCCCCGTGCGGAGCTCCCCGCATCGCCCCCGTCCCGTGCGGGTTCAGGCCTTCGCCCCGGCCAAGTGCTCGGCCCCCGGGGGCTCCAGCGGCGTCCCGCCCAGGCGGGCCGGTCCGCCGTCCGCCCGGCAGGTGCCGGGATGGCCGGTGTGAGGGTACCCGCGGCGCGCGGGTCACCGCCCGTACGGTGCTGCTCCGCTCCGGCGGCAGGCTGCTCGTGCCGGGGGAGGCCGCGCGAGAGCGTCTGAGGCCTGGTGGCCTCGTCCGGCACGGCACCCCTCCGCCCGGCGGCTCCTTCCCGCTCGTCGGGCGGTCCGCCGTCCCGGCAGCCTCGCGCCAGGGGGCCCGGTGGGAACGGCTGCGGCCCGCGGGCACCCTCGGCGCGGTGCTGCCCGCCTGCGCCGGGAGCGCGAAGGCGTCGCCCGCACCGTGCCCCTCCGCCCGGCGGTTCCTTCGCGCTCGTCGGGCGGTCCGCCGTCCCGGCAGCCTCGCGCCAGGGGGCCCGGTGGGAAAGGCTGCGGCCCGCGGGCACCCTCGGCGCGGTGCTGCCCGCCTGCGCCGGGACTGCGAAGGCGT
>BMTH01000005.1 GCA_014649575.1 Streptomyces griseoincarnatus
CGTCCTCGCCTTCCTCCGCGAGTACGAGGACGACCTCGTCCTCTGCGTCAACAACTTCTCCCGCTTCTCCCAGCCCACCGAGCTCGACCTGCGCGAGTTCAACGGCCGGCACCCGGTGGAGCTGTTCGGCGGGGTGCGGTTCCCGGCCGTCGGCGAACTGCCCTACCTGCTGACCCTCGGGGGCCACGGCTTCTACTGGTTCCGGCTCACCCGAGTCGCATCCCGCATCGGCCGACGACTGTGAGCGTGTGCCGGCGAGAGGAGGCGTCACGATGACGAAGACCGCATTCCTGCGCCCGCGGAGCGCGCCCGCCGAGTCCCTGGAGTCGCTCGCCGGGCTGCTGCGCGAGTGGCTGCCGTTGCAGCGCTGGTTCGCGGGCAAGGACCGTCCCGTCACCGATCTCGGCGTGCTGTCCACGACCGAGCTGTTCCCGGGCTGTCTGCACGTGCTGGTGCACGCCGGGCACGGTGGTGTGCCCGCGCCCGGGGGCGCCACCCCCGCCGGCGACTGCTACCAGCTGCTGCTCGGGGTGCGCGAGCGGCCCTCGCCCCGCCTGGGCAAGGCGCTCATCGGCACCGTGCGGGACGGTCTGCTGGCCGGGCTGACGGTCTACGACGCCCTCCAGGACCCGCGCGCCGCCCAGCTGCTGCTGGAACGGCTGCGCCGGCCGGGCACCGCGGGCCCGCTGCACTTCGAGGGCGACCCCGCTCAGGAGGTCCCCTCGGGTCTGGTGCCGCGGACGCTCAACGCCGAGCAGTCCAACTCCTCGCTGGTGTACGGCGACGAGTACATCCTGAAGGTCTTCCGGCGCATCCAGCCCGGCGTCAACCCCGACCTGGAGGTGCCCGGGGCGCTGGCCCGGCAGGGCTGCCACCGGGTGCCGGCGCCGGTGGCCTGGCTGCGTACCACGCATCCGTTCAAGGCGACGCTCGGTGTGCTCCAGCCGTATCTGCGCAACGCCGCCGACGGCTGGACGCTCGCGCTCGACGCGCTCGCCGCCGGGGACGACTTCACCGCGCAGGCGCACGCCCTCGGCCGCGCCACGGCCGATGTCCACCTGGCGCTGTCCTCCGCGTTCCCCGTCGGCGCGCCCGGCGAGAACGGGCGGACGGCGGCCGCGATGACCGAGCGGCTGACCGCGGCCGCGCACGCCGTGCCCGCGCTCCAGCCCTACGTGCCGGGGCTGCGAAGCGCCTTCGCCGCGCTCGCCACCTGCGACGCGGGGCCGCCCGCCCAGCGCATCCACGGCGACCTGCACCTCGGCCAGGTGCTGCGGGCGGGACGCGAGTGGTTCGTGATCGACTTCGAGGGCGAGCCGTCCCGGCCGCTCTCCGAACGGCGCAGCGCCCACTCCCCCGTGCGGGACATCGCCGGGATGCTGCGCTCCTTCGACTATGCCGCCCGGCAGCGCCGTCCGTGGCGCCCGGAGTGGGCGCGGCGCTGCCGCGAGGCCTACTGCGCGGGCTACGCGGCCCGTGCCGGCTGGGACCCGCGCAAGAAGCACGGCCTGCTCCGCGCCTACGAGACGGACCGGGCCGTGTACGAGGTGCTGTACGAGGCCCGGCACCGACCCGACTGGCTGCCCGTACCCATGGCGGCGATCGAGCGCCTCGCCGTGAGAGGAGACTGAAGCCGTGGCCCTGCACGAAACGCCGCTGCCCGGACCGGGCGGGCCCGCCCCGTCCGCCGCCGCCGACGGGGCGGCCGCGCCCGCCCTCGACCCGCACGACCGGGGCCGTCTGCTGGCGGGCGCCCACCACGATCCGCACGCCCTGCTGGGCGCCCACCCGGTGCCCGGCGGGGTCGCCTTCCGGGCGCTGCGCCCCTTCGCCCGCGAGGTGAGCGTGGTCGTCGACGGCGTCCGCACTCCGCTGGTGTCCGAGGGCGACGGGCTGTTCTCCGCCGTGCTGCCGCTGGACGAGGTCCCCGCGTACACCCTCGCGGTGGCGTACGGGGACGACGAGCCGGTGGAGACGCACGACCCGTACCGCTTCCTGCCCGCGCTCGGCGACTTCGACCTGCACCTGATCCGCGAGGGCCGGCACGAGGAGCTGTGGACGGCGCTCGGAGCGCACCCCATGACCCACCAGGGCGTGACCGGCACCCGTTTCACCGTGTGGGCGCCGAACGCGCTCGGGGTGCGGCTCGCCACGGACTTCACGTACTGGGACGGGACGGCGTTCCCGATGCGGTCGCTGGGGTCGTCCGGCGTGTGGGAGCTGTTCCTGCCGGACGTCGGCGAGGGCACCTGCTACAAGTTCGAGATCCACTCGCGTCACGGCCACCGGTTCCTCAAGGCGGACCCGATGGCCCGCCGTACGGAGGCTCCGCCCAACACCGCGTCGGTGGTCACCGCCTCGCACTACCGGTGGGGCGACGACGAGTGGCTCGCACGGCGCGGGGACGTGCCCGTGCACGAGGCGCCGTTCTCGGTGTACGAGGTGCACCTGCCCTCCTGGCGGCCCGGGCTCACCTACCGCGAGCTGGCGGAGGTGCTGCCCGCGTACGTGAAGGACATGGGGTTCACCCACGTCGAGCTGATGCCGGTCGCCGAGCACCCGTACGGGCCGTCCTGGGGCTACCAGGTCACCGGCTTCTACGCGCCGACCGCCCGGCTCGGCACCCCGGACGACTTCAAGTACCTGGTGGACGCCCTGCACCGGGCCGGGATCGGCGTGATCATGGACTGGGTGCCCGCGCACTTCCCGCGCGACGACTGGGCCCTGGCCCGGTTCGACGGGGAGCCGCTGTACGAGCCCGGCGACTCGCGGCGCGCCGACCACCCGGACTGGGGGACCTTCACCTTCGACTACGCCCGCACCGAGGTGCGCAACTTCCTGGTCGCGAACGCCGTGTACTGGTGCCAGGAGTTCCACATCGACGGGCTGCGGGTCGACGCGGTCGCCTCCATGCTCTACCTCGACTACTCGCGCGAGGACGGCGGCTGGGAGCCCAACGCCTACGGCGGCCGTGAGGACCTGGCCGCGATGGCGTTCCTCCAGGAGATGAACGCCACCGTGTACCGACGCTGCCCCGGAGTGGTGACCATCGCGGAGGAGTCCACGGCGTGGGGCGGGGTGACCCGGCCCACCGACACCGGCGGCCTCGGGTTCGGGCTGAAGTGGAACATGGGCTGGATGCACGACTCGCTGGAGTACGTCGCCCACGAGCCGGTGCACCGCAAGTACCACCACCACGAGATGACGTTCGCGATGGTGTACGCCTACAGCGAGAACTACGTGCTGCCGATCTCCCACGACGAGGTGGTGCACGGCAAGCAGGCACTGGTGTCGAAGATGCCGGGCGACTGGTGGCAGCGGCGGGCCAACGTCCGTGCCTACCTCGGCTTCATGTGGGCCCACCCCGGCAAGCAACTCCTCTTCATGGGGCAGGAGTTCGCCCAGGGCGCGGAGTGGTCCGAGAAGGCGGGCCCCGAGTGGTGGCTGCTGGACGAGGGCTACCACTCGGCGGGCGACCACCGCGGCGTGCAGGACCTGGTGCGCGATCTCAACGCGCACTACCGGCGGCTTCCGTCGCTGTGGCAGCGCGACACCGACCCGTCCGGCTTCCGCTGGGTCGCGGTGGACGCGGCCGACGACAACGTCTTCGCGTTCCTGCGGTACGACACGGAGGGCCGGCCGCTGCTCGCGGTGTCGAACTTCTCCCCCGTGATCCGGCACGACTACCGGTTCGCCGTCGGCGACGACGTGGTCGCCTGGGAGGAGATCCTCAACACGGACGCGGCCCGCTACGGCGGCGGCGACGTGGTGAACCCGGACCCGGTCAAGTCCGAGGACGGGCACGTCCGGCTCACCCTTCCCCCGCTCGCGACGGTCTGGCTGGCGCCCACGCCGCTGTGAGGCCGCGCTCCGGCGCCCGGCGGCCCCCGGCCGACGACACCAGGTGTTCCGCGCCCCGCGCGGGGCATGCGGGTCGTACGGCCGAGGGCTGCTCGGCGTCGACGTGGCAGGCAGAAGGGCGAGGCATCAGGTGCGCACCGTGGGAGTGGAGGAGGAGCTCCTCCTGGTCGATCCGGAGACGGGTGAACCGCGGGCGATGTCCGCGGCGGTGCTCGCCCGTGCCGAGCGGGAGGACGCGGGGCAGGACGTCTTCGAGAAGGAACTGCACGAGCAGATGGTGGAGTTCGCCACCCATCCGCAGTCGTCCATGGAGAGCCTGCTCGCGGAGATAGCCCGCTGCCGCAAGGAGGCCGCGGGCCACGCCGAGGAGATCGGCTGCACGGTCGCCGCGCTGGCCACGTCGCCGCTGCCGGTCAGCCCGGCGGTCGGCATGAACGAGCGGTACCGGTGGATGGAGCAGCAGTACGGCATCGCCACCCGTGAGCAGCTCGTCCTGGGCTGTCACGTGCATGTGTCGGTGGAGTCCGACGAGGAGGGCGTCGCCGTCCTCGACCGGCTGCGGCCCTGGCTGGCCGTGCTGACCGCGCTGAGCGCGAACTCGCCGTTCTGGCAGGGCAAGGACTCGGGGTACTCCAGCTATCGCAGCCGGGTGTGGCAGCGGTGGCCGTCGGCGGGGCCGACCGAGCTGTTCGAGTCGCCGGAGCGGTACCACCGGCGGGTCGCCGAGATGGTGGCGACCGGGACGATCCTCGACGAGGGGATGATCTACTTCGACGCCCGGCTGTCCGAGCGGTACCCGACGGTGGAGATACGGGTTTCGGACGTCGCGCTGCACGCGGAGACGGCGGGGCTGGTGGCCACGCTGACCCGGGGGCTGGTGGAGACGGCGGCGCGGGAGTGGCGAGAGGGCCGCGAGCCGGTCGACCCGGGGGTCTCCCTGCTGCGGCTGTCCGCCTGGCAGGCGGCCCGCTCCGGCCTCACCGGCGAGCTGCTGCACCCCCGGACGATGCGGAGGATGCCCGCCGAGGCGGTCGTCCGCGCACTCCTCGACCACATCGCGGACGCCCTCTCCGACCACGGCGACCTGGACCGCGCCCGCGAGGGCTGCGAGCGTCTGCTCCGCGACGGCAACGGGGCGATGATCCAGCGCGCCCTTCTGGAACGCACGGAAAGCCTCCGGGACGTGGTCACGGAGTGCGTCCGCCACACGCAGGCGTAGCCGGACAGCTCGTGCGGGTGCGCGCGGGCTGGTCGCGCAGTTCCCCAGTTCCCCGCGCCCTTGCAGGGGCGCGGGGAACTGCGCGGAGGGGGGTTCGGGGGCGGAGCCCCCGAGGGCGGGGGTCAGGCGCCCACTACCGCGGAACCGCGGCCAGGCGCGGGCCGTGCGGGACCCGGCCGCCTGCGAGGGGGTGCGGGCGGCTGTCGTGGCGGCCCGTCAGACGAGCAGGATGATCGCGTAGACCAGGAAGAACGCCGCGATGAAGGCCACCACGACGAGGATCGCGGTCAGGGGGCCCTTCGCCCAGCCCTTGGCGGGGTTGTGCGACAGCTCGTACGGGCCCGCCTCGGGCATGCTGCTCTCCGCGGGCGGCGTCTCGCCCGGTGGGACGCCGCCGCCCGCCTCGAGGCCGGTGGTGCGGTCCGGATCGGGATCGGGATTGACGTAGGTCATGGACACCGGGTCCCCAGAAAGCGGCCGGATCATCAGTGCGGACACACTTGACGTGATCCCGGCCCAGGGCGCGGCCCGCTGGACTACATTCATGCACCGCCACCCCCCGTCACCGTGAGGAGCAGTGCATGCGCGACCTCGCTCTCGCTCCGCCGTCCGCCCCGCCCCTGACCGGCGGCCTCGCCGACAGCCTGTTCGCGAGGGCGGCCGAGAGCCCGACCCTGCCGGTGCTGGCCCGCCGCACCGGCGCCTCCGCCGCCTGGGAGGAGGTCAGCGCCGTCGAGTTCCGCGACGAGGTCGTCGATCTGGCCAAGGGCCTGATCACATCCGGTGTCTCGCCGGGCACCCGCGTCGCGATCATGGCGCGCACCCGTTACGAGTGGACCGTCCTGTGCCACGCCCTGTGGACGGTGGGCGCCGAGGTCGTGCCGATCTACCCCACCTCGTCGCGGGAGCAGGTCGAGTGGATCCTGCGCGACGCCGGCTGTGTGGCCGTGCTGGTCGAGGACGAGCAGAGCGTGATGACCGTGGGCTCCGTGTGCGCCCAGCTGCCCCGGCTGCGGCACGTGTGGCAGCTCGACGCGGGCGCGCTGGACCAGCTGGTGGCGCGCGGCGAGGCCATCCCCGCGGCCACGGTCGACTCGCTGCGGCGGATCGTGCCGCCGGACGCCACGGCCGTGGTGGCGTACACCTCCGGCACCGCGGGACACGCCATGGGCTGCGCCATCAGCCACCGCGGCCTCGCGTTCATCTGCGACACGCTGCTGGCGGGCTGGGGGCATGTCGCCGCGCCGCCCGGCGAGCAGGGGTCCGTGCTGGCGTTCCTGCCGTTCTCGCACGTCTACGGGCTGATGATCCAGAGCCTGTGCATCCGCGGCGGCCTGCTGATGGGGCACGAGCCGGACCTCGGCGCGGACGCGCTGTCCACGTCGCTGCGCTCGTTCCGGCCCACGTATCTGTACGCGGTGCCGTCCCTGCTGGAGAAGATCTACAAGAACTTCCTGCGCGCCTCGCAGCTGTCGGGGCGCGGGGCGCTGTTCGGGCGGGCCGCCGACACCGCGCGGGACTTCGCGGCGGCGACGGAGCGGCAGCGCCTCGGACGCGGCCCTGGGCCCGGTCTCGACCTGCGGATGCAGCACGCCCTGTACGAGCGGACCGTGTACCGCAAACTGCGGGCGACCCTCGGCGGCCGCGTGCTGCGGGCCACATCGGGCGGCTCGACCCTCTCCCGCGACCTGTCCCTCTTCTACGAGGGCATCGGCATCTACGTGCACGACGGCTACGGCCTCACCGAGACCAGCGGCGGCGTCACCATGCAGCCGTACGGCCGGGAGAAGTCGGGGACGGTCGGGCAGCCGCTGCCGGGCACCGCGGTCAAGGTGGCCGAGGACGGGGAGATCCTGGTGCGCGGGCCGTCGGTGTTCCAGGGGTACATCGGCGACCCGGCCGCCACCCGGGCCGCCCTGCGGGACGGCTGGCTGGCCACCGGCGACCTGGGCCGGCTGGACGGTGAGGGCTACCTGACGATCACCGGCCGCAAGAAGGACATCATCATCACCAGCAGCGGCAAGAGCGTCGCCCCGGCCGCCCTGGAGCAGCGGCTGCGGATGCACCCCCTCGTCCACCAGGCCGTGGTGGTGGGCGACAACCGGCCGTGCGTGGGCGCCCTGATCACCCTGGACCCGGACTTCCTGGCGGACTGGCGGGCGGCGCTGTCGCTGCAGGGCGACGCCCCGGCGCGCGAGGCGCGGGAGGAGAACGCGCTGCGGGAGGAGATCGGGCGGGCCGTCGCCGCGGCCAACAGCAGCGTGTCCCGCTCGGAGTCGATCCGGGTGTTCCGTGTGCTGCCGGAGCCGTTCGACGTGTCCAACGGCCTGCTGACGCCGTCGATGAAGCTGCGCCGGGACGACATCGTGCGCCGCTACGCGCTGGAGATCGACGCGATGTACCAGTCCCGTACGCGCCCGGCGCGCCCTCCGGCGCCGGCCGACGCGTCGGTGTGGGACGAGGACAACGTGTTCCGCTGATCACGCCCGCGCCGGGGTGCGGGGTTTGTCACCCCGCACCGTCGGGCAGGCGGGCGCGTAGGCTCCGCCCGCACGGGAACCCACAGATCGGGGAACGCAACAGCAGCGACGACCGCCCCGGCAGCTACCGGGGCCTGGAAGGCGACATGGCACCCGAGTCGCGTAGGGACAGAACACTGGCCGGCGAGGAGATCACGAGCCGCATCGCCAGCTTCCCGGGGGAGCTGCACGATGTGACGGACGCACGCCTGGTCGCGGAGGGATTCCTCTTCGACCTGGCCCGTGCGTCGGCGCCCTCGGCGCCGGAGCACTGGGACGACATACTCCTGGTGGTCACGGAACTGGCCGCCAACGCGGTGCAGTACGCCCCCGGACCGTTCGAGCTGCGGCTGCGCCGCACGTTCGACGGGGTGCATGTGGTGATGCACGACACCAGCACCACCGAACCGGCCCCGCGGCCGTTCCATCCGCACAGCGGCGGGGGCGGCATCGGGTGGCATCTGATCCACACGCTCTGCGACCAGGTGAGCGTCGTGACGCACGAGCAGGGCAAGGACATTCACGTCTTCCTGCCGTGGTGAGCGCCCCGGAGGCCGGATGCCGGGGCCCGCGCTCATCCGGCGGGCCGCTCCTCACGGGGCAGCTCGCTGTAGTAGTGGCCGACGGCGGTGAGATAGACGTGGTCCATGGTCTCGCTGTCGGTGCGGAAGCGCGGCGCGGCCTTCAGCTCGGCCCGGGTGCAGGACACCGTCAATTTCCGCCCGGCGGTGTCGACGGAGGTGATCACCCCGACGGGGACCAGCAGGCTGCGGCCGAACACCCACACGCCGGTGTCCACGACGAGGTGCGGCATGCCGTGATGGCCGGCCTGGCGGTCGACGTGGCCGGCGGTTCCGTCGCTCGCGACGACGGTGTAGCCCGTGAGGTCCGCCCCGCGGGCGTGGTCCAGGCCCTGCGCGTACGACCAGATGCTGTCGGTGGGCACTGCTTCCGGCCTCCCCGAGAAACGACTGCTCCCCATGAACTGCTCCCCCTTTCGCAGGAGCGGGGCCGGAACTCCGCCCCTCTCCACTCTCCACTCTCCACCCGAGCAGATACCCGTCCGGTGGGCACACATTCGAACGGCGACCGTCGAATGCGGCCAACCTGGCCGGACGGACGTGAAATGGGGTCAGGTACCCCGCTTTCGCGGGACCATGCACGCGGGGGGACGTGTTCCTCGTCCGGTCCGGAAAGCCCGCCACTCGCTTTGTGGCGCGCCCGCGAGGTGGGTTAACCTGCGGCGTATTTCTCGCCGCGCGACTCCGCTGATCTGCGGAAATGCGCACTGAATGGGGCCGGAACGAGGGTGCGCATGACCAGGGGAAGCACCGAGGGGACCGACACGGTGCCGGGGGACAAGGAGCTGAGGCAGCTCCTCGCGGGGCTGACGGCCGTACGGGACGGGGACTTCGGGACCCGGCTGCCCGATGACGCCGACGGGCTCATGGGGGACATCGCCAAGGTCTTCAACGGGATGGTGGACCAGCTGTCGCTGTTCACCTCCGAAGTCACCCGTGTCGCCCGCGAGGTGGGCACGGAGGGGACGCTCGGCGGTCAGGCGCAGGTGCCGGGGGTGTCGGGCACCTGGGCGGACCTCACCGACTCGGTGAACGCCATGGCGGGCAACCTCACGGCGCAGGTCCGCAACGTCGCCCAGGTGACGACGGCCGTGGCGAAGGGCGACCTGTCGCAGAAGATCACCGTCGACGCCCGCGGCGAGATCCTCGAACTCAAGAACACCATCAACACGATGGTCGACCAGCTCTCCGCCTTCGCCGACGAGGTCACCCGCGTCGCCCGCGAGGTCGGCACCGAAGGACGCCTCGGCGGACAGGCCGACGTGCAGGGGGTCAGGGGCACGTGGCGTGACCTGACCGACTCGGTGAACTTCATGGCCGGCAACCTCACCGGTCAGGTGCGCAACATCGCGCTGGTCGCGACGGCGGTCGCGCAGGGCGACCTCTCGCAGAAGATCACCGTCGACGCCCGCGGCGAGATCCTCGAACTCAAGAACACCATCAACACGATGGTCGACCAGCTCTCCGCCTTCGCCGACGAGGTCACCCGCGTCGCCCGCGAGGTCGGCACCGAAGGACGCCTCGGCGGACAGGCCCAGGTGCGGGGGGTGTCGGGCACCTGGAAGGACCTCACGGACAACGTCAACGTGATGGCGTCCAACCTGACGAGCCAGGTGCGCTCCATCGCCCAGGTGGCCTCCGCCGTGGGCCGGGGCGACCTTTCGCAGCGAATCCGCGTCGAGGCGGCCGGCGAGGTCGCGGCGCTCGCGGACGTCATCAACACGATGGTGGACACGCTGTCCGCGTTCGCCGACGAGGTCACCCGCGTCGCCCGCGAGGTCGGCACCGAAGGACGCCTCGGCGGACAGGCGCACGTGCCGGGTGTCGCGGGCACCTGGAAGGACCTCACCGACAACGTCAACTCCATGGCCAACAACCTCACCGGCCAGGTGCGCAACATCGCGCTGGTGACGACGGCCGTGGCGAAGGGCGACCTGTCGAAGAAGATCGACGTGGACGCGCGCGGCGAGATCCTGGAGCTGAAGACGACCATCAACACGATGGTCGACCAGCTCTCCGCGTTCGCCCAGGAGGTCACCCGCGTCGCCCGGGAGGTCGGCACCGAGGGCCGCCTCGGCGGACAGGCGGAGGTCGAGGGCGTCTCCGGCACCTGGAAGCGGCTCACCGAGAACGTCAACGAGCTGGCCGGGAACCTCACCCGGCAGGTCCGCGCGATCGCCGAGGTGACCAGCGCGGTCGCCGAGGGCGACCTGACCCGCTCGGTGAACGTGGAGGCCTCCGGCGAGGTCGCCGAGCTCAAGGACAACATCAACGCGATGGTGGAGTCCCTGCGCGAGACCACCCGGGCCAACCAGGAGCAGGACTGGCTCAAGACCAACCTGGCCCGGGTGTCCGGGCTGATGCAGGGTCACCGCGACCTGCCCGTGGTCGCGGAGCTGATCATGGACGAGCTGGTGCCGCTGGTGTCCGCGCAGTACGGCGCGTTCTACCTCGCGGAGGACGGCGAGGGCGGCCCCGAGCTGCGTCTCGTCGGCTCCTACGGCTACCCCGACGACAGCGGGCGGCCGACGCGCATCGCCTTCGGCAAGACCCTCGTCGGACAGGCCGCGCGCAGCCGGCGCACCATACTGGTGGACCAGCTGCCGCCGGACTACGTGACCATCTCCTCCGGGCTCGGCCAGGTGGTGCCGACGGCCCTGGTGCTGCTGCCGATCGTGGTCGAGGGCCAGGTGCTCGGCGTGATCGAGCTGGCGTCGGTGACCTCGTTCACCCAGATCCACCAGGACTTCCTGGAACAGCTGATGGAGACCATCGGCGTCAACGTCAGCACCATCGTGGCGAACGCCCGCACCGACGAACTGCTGGTGGAGTCGCAGCGGCTCACCGCCGAACTCCAGGAACGGTCCGCGGAGTTGCAGACCCAGCAGGAGGAACTGCAGCGCTCCAACGCCGAACTGGAGGACAAGGCTGCGCTGCTGGCCTCGCAGAACCGGGACATCGAGGCGAAGAACCTGCAGATCGAGCAGGCCCGGCAGGAACTCGAGGCGCGGGCGCAGCAGTTGTCGCTCGCCTCGAAGTACAAGTCGGAGTTCCTGGCGAACATGAGCCACGAGCTGCGCACCCCGCTCAACAGCCTGCTGATCCTGGCCCAGCTGCTCGCCCAGAACCCCTCGCGCAACCTCTCCCCCAAGCAGGTGGAGTACGCGCAGATCATCCACTCGGCGGGCTCGGACCTGCTGCAGCTGATCAACGACATCCTCGACCTGTCGAAGGTCGAGGCGGGCAAGATGGACGTCAGCCCCGAGCGGGTGGAGCTGCGCCGTCTCGTCGAGTACGTCGAGGCCACCTTCCGGCCGATGACCATGCAGAAGAGCCTGGACTTCACGATCACCACCGCGCCGGGCGCGCCCGCGGACCTGCTCACCGACGACTCGCGGCTGCGTCAGGTGCTGCGCAACCTGCTGTCCAACGCGGTGAAGTTCACCGAGCGCGGCCAGGTGGAGCTGCGGATCGAGCCGGCTCCGGACGACGAGGTGCCCCAGGAGGTGCTGCGGGGCGGTCCCGTGGTCGCCTTCCGGGTACGGGACACCGGGGTGGGCATCCCGGAGCAGCACCTGGAGTCGATCTTCGGCGCCTTCCAGCAGGCCGACGGCACCACCAGCCGCAAGTACGGCGGCACGGGCCTGGGTCTTTCCATCACCCGGGAGATCGCGCACCTCCTGGGCGGCGCTGTCACCGTGGACAGCGTCGCGGGCCAGGGCTCGACGTTCACGCTGTTCCTGCCGGTCGCCCGGCCCGACTTCGAGCAGCAGCTGCGGCCCGCGCCGGCCGTGGAGAGCGAGCCGGCCGGACAGGACCTGCCGGAGGCGGCGTCCCCGCGGACGCCCGCGATCGAGGCGGCGCCCGCCTCGCAGGGGCAGCGTCCGCGCCGCCTGCTGGTGGTGGAGGAGCGGCCCCGTGGGCTGCTCACCCTGGTCGCGGAGAGCGTCGTGCAGGACGTCGCCCACACGGGCGGCGGCTCCCGCCCTTCGGTCGACATCATCACCGCCGTCGGCGCGCAGGAGGCGGCCGGAGCGCTGGCCGCCGACCCCTGCCACTGCGTGGTGCTGGAGCTGGGCATGGCGGAGGCGGAGGTGACCCGCTTCCTGGAAGCGCTGCGCGGCGACTCCGCCCTGGCGAGCGTGCCCGTCCTGGTGCACAGCGGGCACCGCGCCGACGCCGGGGTGGAGGCGAACCTGCGGGACCGCGCCTCGGGCACGGCGCTGGAGTTCCTGTCCAGCCTGGACGAGCTGCGGGAGCGGATCGCGCTGCACCTGTCGGCGGAGGAGCCCGGCGACGTGCTGTCGCTGGTGCGCCCGGACGAGGCGCAGCGGACCGCGCCGGAGACCGTGGTCGACGGCTCGTTCGCGGGCCGGACGGTGCTGGTCGTCGACGACGACGCGCGGAACCTCTTCGCGCTCAGCGGCATCCTCGAGCTGCACGGTTTCCGGGTGCTGCACGCCGAGGACGGCCGCAAGGGCATCGAGAGACTGGTGGACAACCCGGACGTCGCGCTGGTCCTGATGGACGTGATGATGCCCGAGCTGGACGGGTACGCCGCCACGGCCGAGATCCGCTCGATGCCGCAGTACGCGGACCTGCCGATCATCGCGGTGACCGCGAAGGCGATGCCCGGGGACCGGGAGAAGAGCCTCGCGTCGGGCGCCAGCGACTACGTCACCAAGCCGGTCGACAGCCGTGAGCTGATCGCCTGCGTCCACCGCTGGCTGCCGGCATGAGCGTCACGGAGGACCAGGGGCACATGGGCGAGCCGACGCCCGACGAGATGGAGCTGCGGCGTCCCCCGGCCGGTCCGGCAGGCGTGGCCACGGACTCACCCGTGGGCCGGCTCGCGGCGACGGTGGACAGGCTGAGCCGCGAGGTGCGGGCCGCGCAGGCGGAGGCCGAGGGGCGGGCACTGATCGAGCTCGCCAAGGGCATCCTCGTGGAGCGCCTCGGGTGCGGTCCGGCGCAGGCGGCCCGGCAGCTCGCCGAGCTGACGGAGCAGGCGGGGACGACCCAGCTGGAGTTCGCCGTCGAGGTGATCAACCAGGCCGCCCGGGACCGGATGTCCGAGGTGACCCACGCCTTCCTGGCCGCCACCCGGGCGGCCGGCGAGGCGGAGGCGGACCCGGCCGCCGTACGGCTGCGGGCGGCGGAGAGCGGGGTGCTCGCCGCCGACGACACCCAGGCGGTCGCCGAGTCGCTGCTGGAGCAGGCGCTGCGCCCGCTGGGCGCGGTGGCCGTGGCGATCTGGGCGGCCGGCGCCGACGGGTCGCTGACCCTGGCCGGCAGTGCGGGCTTCTCCCCCGCCGAGGCGGCGCGCTGGTACTACGTGCCGCCGGACGTGGCGACGGTCGCACGGTGCGGTCTGGCCGAGCGCGAGGGGCTGTGGATCGAGTCGCTGGCCGAGCGGGGGCTGCCCAGTGTGGGCCGGCACCACCACCCGGACGGCGGCCGTGCGGCCGTGCCCGCCGGCACCGGCGGGCGGGTGTACGGCGTGCTGGAGATCGTCTGGCCCGTTCCGCTGCCACCGCAGCGGCCGCAGATCGTACGGCAGGTGGAGGCCCTGGCGGAGCTGTGCGCGCACACGCTGGAGACGTACGCGGTGCCCGACGGGCCCGCCCGTCCGGAGCGGGTGCTGCCGGACACGGCCGAGCTGATGGACCTGGCCGACGGGCTGTACGACCCGGCCCTGGTGCTGGTGCCGCACCTGGACGAGTCGGGAAACCTGCTCGACTTCCGCATCCAGCACGTCAACAGCCGTTTCCTGGACCCGGCGGGCCGGCCGCGCGGCATGGTCGGCGGGGCCCTGCTGCTGGAGGCGTACCCGATGGCGGCCGGGGAGAGCGAGCTGTTCGCGCGGATCGAGCGCGTGTACGCCACGGGTGAGCCGTTCCGCGCCCGGCGCATGCATCTGACCGCGCTGGTGGACCAGGTGCCGCTGTCGGCGGTCGCGGACATCAGCGTCAGCCGGCACGGCGCGGGAATCCTGTTCATCTGGCGTATCGAGGACGAGACGGCCCGGCTGGCGAGCCTGCTGCAGCACGCGCAGCGGCTCGGCCGGATCGGCGGGTTCGAGGAGAACCTGCTGACCGGTGAGATCACCTGGAACGACCAGCTCTTCGACCTGTACGGGCGGCCGGAGACCAGTTCCCCGGTGCCGCTGGAGGACCTTCCGGCGCACGCGCACCCGGACGACGCGGTGGCCATCGGCCGTTTCCTGCGCACGCTGCTGCACCACCGGCGCCCGGCCTCGGCCGCGTTCCGGCTGCAGCGGCCGGACGGCGTGACCCGGCACATCCGGGTGGTCGCCGAGCCGGTGCTGGACACCGACGGGCGGCTGCTCACCGTACGGGGCGCCTACCAGGACATCTCGGCCCAGCACTGGACCGAGGTGGCGCTGGCGGCGACCCGTGACCAGCTCGCGCACACCGAGCAGCAGGCCAGCGAGCGGGACCGGCTGGCGCTGCAGCTCCAGCGGGCGATCATGCCGCCGACGCAGGCGCCGCTGCAGATGCCCGACCTGGACGTGGCCGTGCGCTACCGGCCCGCAGAGGCGGAGCAGCTGGTGGGCGGCGACTGGTACGACGCGGTGGTGCTGCCGTCGCGTCTGGTGCTGCTGTGCGTGGGCGACGTGGCCGGTCACGGCATCGAGGCGGCGACGAGCATGGTCGTGCTGCGCAACGCGCTGCGCGGGCTGGCCGTCACCGGCGCGGGCCCCGGGCAGCTGCTGTCGTGGCTGAACATGGTGACGCACCATCTGACCGGCGGGGTCACGGCCACGGCGGTCTGCGGCCTGTACGACCCGGCCACCCGCGTCCTGCGGTGGGCGCGGGCGGGTCATCTGCCGCCGGTGCTGGTGCGCGGATCCGAGGCGGCCCCGCTGCCGGCGGTGAGCGGTCTGCTGCTGGGCGCCGTCCCCGAGGCGCGCTACGAGGAGGGCGAGGTGCAGCTCGCCGCGGAGGACAACCTGCTGATGTACACGGACGGGCTGATCGAGCGGCGGGACCGCTCGGTGGAGGAGTCGCTGACGCACCTCCTCACCACCGCGGCCACGGTCCCGGGCTCGCTCGACCAGCGGCTGGACCGCCTGCTCACGTACAGCCGGTCGGACACCGACGACGACACCTGCATCGTGGGGATCAGAGTGGGTTAGGTCACCCCGACGGCCGATCGGGCGGGGGCAGGCATGAGGGGGCGATTCGGGGGTACGCGCGGCTGCGCGACGAAGAGCTTGATCACCTTGTTGGAGGTACTCGTGCCCATTGCCCAGGACCCGTTGTCCGTCGAGGTGACACTTCCTCGTGAGGACGTGGCCCTCGTGACCGTCGAGGGCTACTTGGACGTCGACACCGCGACCGAGTTCCAGCACCATCTGGCGAACCAGCTGCACCACGGTCGCCGGCACTTCCTGCTGGACCTGTCCGCGGTGCCGTTCATGGACTCCTCCGGTATGAACATCATCCTGCGCGTCTACCAGGAGGCGCGGGAGCTGCCGGGGAGCGTGCACATCATCTCGCCCACCCCCGCGGTGCGCCGGATCCTAGATCTGACGGGCGTCAGCATCACCGTGCCCGTGTCGGAGAGCCTCGACGAGGCGCTGGACCGCGTCGACCGTCCTCAGGCGGCCCCGGCCGAGCCCGAGGTCTGAGCGGGACCGCCCCGCCTGCCCGGCCCCGTCACGGGTCCGGGCGCTTTGTGACGATCAGGAGGAGAGCAGACAGGTGCCGGAGCACGAAGCGGACGCGACCCACTCGACGCCCGCCAGGGAGGTCGGGGACTTCCTGCGGCGGCGACGGGAGCAGATAGCCCAGCGATGGGCCGACGAGCCCCTGTTCCGCACGGTGTTCACCGTCTCGCGCGACGAGGCGGTGGACGCGGGCCGGGTGATCGTGGACGCGCTGGCCCAGGTGGCCGACGCGCAGCGGATCGAGGACCCGGACGCCGCGGGGTTCACCGGGGTCCGCGAGCAGCTCGCCCGGATGGGGGCGGCCCGCTCCCGCGCGGGGCTGTCCACCACCCAGGTCTCCAGCGAGCTGGCCGCGCTGCTGCCGCCGGTGGAGAACCTCCTGGTGGCCGATCTGGAGCAGGAGGACCCCGAGCGGCGGCGGGAGTGCGCCATCGCGCTGAGCGTGCTGATGGGCACGCTGCGGCTGGTCACCATGCAGACCGCGCTCAGCGAGAACCAGGCCCTGATCGACCGGCAGCGGCTGCAGCTGCTGGAGGTGGCGACACCGGTGATCAAGCTCTGGGACGGGATCGTGGCGGTCCCGCTGATCGGGACGCTGGACAGCGCCCGCAGCCAGGTGGTGATGGAGACGCTGCTGGACGCGGTCGTCGACCAGCGCGCCCGGTTCGCGATCCTCGACATCACGGGTGTGCCGACGGTCGACTCGCTGGTCGCGCAGCACCTGATGAAGACGGTCGCCGCCGCCCGGCTGATGGGTGCCGAGTGCGTCGTCTCCGGCATCCGCCCGGCGATCGCGCAGACCATCGTCCATCTCGGCCTCGACCTCGGCACGGTCAAGACCCGCGCCAGCCTCGCCGACGCGCTCGGATACTGCCTGAACGAGCTGGGCGCGAACATCGTGAACGCCCCGGCCGAGGGTGCGGTCCGGCGGTGAGCGAACACTTCGCCCGCCCGGTCGCGGGCCATGTGCCGGTGCTGCGGCTCGGTGACGTGCTGCTGGTCACCTTGCAGGGCGACCTGCACGACGGCATGGCGGCCCAGCTCCAGCAGGACCTGGCCGAGACGATCGTCGCCAGCCGGGTCACCGGGGTGGTGATCGACATCTCCGGGGTGGAGATCGTCGACTCCTTCCTGGGCCGGGTCCTGGCCGAAACGGCGGCGCAGACCGAGCTGCTGGCCGCGCGGACCGTGGTGGCGGGCATGCGGCCCGCGGTGGCCATCACGCTGGTGGAGCTGGGCCTGACGTTCCCGGAGCTGCGTACGGCACTGAACACGGAGGCGGCTCTGGCGATGCTCGCGCAGCCCGTCGTGGCGAACAGGCCCGGCGGCGAGGGGAGACCGTGATGGACACCGCCGCGGACGTGGAGGCGCGGCTGCCCATCCGGTCGGACATGGACCTCGCGTGGGTGCGTCAGCACGTGCGGCAGGCCGCCACCCGGGTCGGATTCGGTCTGGTGGACCAGACGAAGCTGGTGACGGCCGCCAGCGAGCTGGCCCGCAACACGCTGGTGCACGGCGGGGGCGGTGTGCTGGAGACGACGCGGGTCACCGCCGCCGACGGCACGGCCGGGCTGCGGCTGACCTTCTCCGACGAGGGCCCGGGGATCCCGGATCTCGAGCGGGCCCTCAGCGACGGCTACACCTCCGGCGACGGACTGGGCATGGGGCTGGGCGGGTCGCGGCGCCTGGTGCACGACTTCGAGGTGGACAGCACCCCGGGGACGGGCACCACGGTGCGGGTGACCTCCTGGGTGTCCCGGCCGGTCCGGCCGCGCGGGGGTGCGTGATGCCGCGTGTGTGGCACGTGCCGGTGCACGACGCGACACGGGTGCGCGACGTCAGGGTGGCGGCGGAGGATGCCGCGGCCCGCGCCGGGCTGGACGAGCAGCGCCGCGCGGCGTGCGCGCTGGTGGCCACCGAGTTGGCGACCAACGTGGTGAACCACGCGAAGGCCGGCGAGGTGGTCGTCGACGTCGTCGACCCCGCCGTGCTGCCGGAGGGGCGGCCGGGACGGGCCGTGCAGATCACCGCCCTCGACCACGGGCCGGGCATCGCCGACGTGGCCGGCGCGTTCGAGGACGGCTTCACCACCGGCGGCTCGCTCGGGGCGGGCCTGGGCACCTGCCGGCGGATCGCCGACGCGTTCGGGCTGCACAGCGAGGTGGGCCGGGGCACGGTCGCGGTGGCCCGGGTCGGCCCCGCCACCGCCGGGCTCGTCCCCGAGCAGGACCCGGCACACGCCCTCGGCGTGCACGCCGGCGGCGTCAACGTGCCCTTCGCGGGCGCGCAGCAGTCCGGCGACGCCTGGTCGTGGGTGCGGTCCGGCGACCGGGTGACGCTGATGCTGGCGGACGGTCTCGGCCACGGCGCCGAGGCCGCCCGCGCCTCCGACGCCGCCGTCGAGGAGCTGCGCCACTGCGCCCGGCTGCCGCCCGCCGAGATGCTCCAGCGGCTGCACACCGCGCTGTCCGGGACCCGCGGCGCGGCGGTCGCCGCGGCCCAGCTCGACACCTGGACCGGGCGGCTGCGCTTCGCGGGCATCGGCAACGTGACCGCGCGGCTGCGGGACGGCGGACGCTGGCGGACGCTGCTGTCCCGGCCCGGGATCGTCGGCGCCCACCGGCCGCGCACGGTGCGCGAGGACGAGGCGGACTGGACCCCCGGGAGCCTGCTGATCCTGCACACGGACGGGCTGCCGTCGCGCTGGACGCCGCCCGCGGGCACCGGCGTGCCCCCTGCCGACCCGGCCGTGACGGCGGCCGTGGCGGTCCGCGACGCGGGCAGCGCGGCACGTCCGGTGCGGGACGACACCACCGTGGCCGTGCTCGCCAACGTCCCGGAGGCTTCCTCATGACGCGTGCCTGGCGCATCGCGACCGTCACCGACGCGGCCCGCGCCCGGATCGCCGTGGCGCGGCTGGCCGCCGCGTGCGGGGTGCCCACCGTGGAACGGACCCGGCTGGCCGTGTCCCTCAGCGGACAGCTGCGGCAGTGCCTCACCAAGGGCGGCACCTGGCTGCTCACTCTGGAGGGCACCCGGGGCGCGGACGGCGGTCCCGGTGAGCTGCACGTGGTGGTCGTCCCGGCTCCGGACGGCGCCGCCGGGGACCGCACCCCGTGGACGGCGGGTGTGCCCTGCCCCGAGCCGGGCCGGCTGTCCGGTCCGTGCACGGTGCCGGAGGATGCGGCCGGGCTGTCCGAGGGGCTGCTCGGGGCCGACGAGGACACCTCGGTGGTGCTGGAGGAGCTGACGGAGCAGGAGGGTCTGGTCGCCTTCCACCGGGAGGAGCTGCACCAGACCAACCAGGGCGTCCTCGCGCTGCACGCCGAGCTGGACGCGGCGGGCAGGGCGCAGCGGGAGGCGTTCGCCGCGGAGCGCCGGGCGCGCACCGAGGCGGAGAACGCGCGGCGGCGGCTCACGTTCCTCGCGGACGCCAGCGCGGTGCTGACCGCGTCGCTGAACCACGACGAGATCCTGCGCCGGCTGCCGGAGCTGCTGGTGCCGCGGTACGCCGACGGCGTCGACGTGTGGCTGTTCGACCAGGAGGACGGCCGGCCGCTGCCCGCCGACCATCCGGGCGCGGCGGTGCAGGCGGCCCGCACCGGGCGTCCGCAGTACGCCGCCGACCATCCCGGCAACCTGCCGGGCGTGGAGGACCGGCCGCCGTCGGCGCTGGCCCCCCACCGGCCGCTGCTGTGCGTGCCGCTGCTGACGCCGCGCCGGGCGCCGCTGGGCGTGCTGATCCTGTCGCCGCAGGGCGAGCGGTGGGACCCGGACGACGCGGTGATGCTGATCGAGCTGGCCCGGCGGGCCGGGATCGCCCTGGACAACGCGCGCCGGTTCGAACACAACCGGGACATCGCGGAGACGCTGCAGCGCGCCCTGCTGACGGAGCTGCCGTCCGCCCCGGGCGTGGGGCTGGCCGCGCGCTATCTGCCCGCCACGCACGGCCTGAACATCGGCGGCGACTGGTACGACGCGTTCCGGCAGCGGGACGGCAGCCTGGTCACCGTGATCGGCGACGTGACCGGGCACGGGCTGCACGCGGCGGTGATGATGAGCCAGCTGCGCACCGCGCTGCGCGCCTACGCGGTGGACGGCGACAGCCCCGGGCAGCTGCTCACCCGGCTGCACGGCTATCTGCGCCATCTCCAGCCGGACTTGTTCGCGACGGCCGTCATCGCCCGCTTCCACCCGGAGGACCGGACGCTGACCTGGGCCGCGGCCGGCCATCCGCCGCCGGTGCTGCGGCTGCCGGACGGTGAGGTGCGCACGCTGGACGCCAAGCCGGGCGCGATGCTGGGCATCCCGCTGAGCCAGGACATTCCCGACCACACCGAGCGGCTGGCGCCCGGCTCGACGCTGGCCCTCTACACCGACGGTCTGGTGGAGCGGCGCTCCCAGGGCATCGACCCGGGCATCGAGCGGCTCGGCTCGGTCCTCGCCTCGTTCGACCGCGCGGAGCTGGACTCCGACCTGGAGGACGCGGCGGACCGCCTTCTACGGCCTCTGCTCAGCGACTCCGAGCGTGACGACGACGTGTGTCTGCTGCTCTGCCACCTGCGCGGCTGAGGGCGCGCAGGGTTCTCCGCCCCGGCGTTTCCCGGTGCGGTCCGGGGCCGGTGCGGGCATCGTGGAGCTGAACAGGGGCACGCGTCAGGCATCGACGTTCCAGGCGGACCGCCTGAAGCCGCACGAAGGGATGGACATCGTGACACGACCCAGGATCCTCGTGGTGGGCGCCGGTTTCGCCGGTGTGGAGTGCGTGCGGCGGCTGGAGCGCAGGCTCACTCCGGGCGAGGCGGAGCTGACGCTGGTGACGCCGATGTCCTACCAGCTGTACCTTCCGCTGCTCCCCCAGGTGGCCTCCGGGGTGCTGACGCCCCAGTCGATCGCGCTCTCCCTGCGGCGCAGCGAGAAGTACCGGACCCGGATCATCCCGGGCGGCGCGATCGGCGTGGATCTGCGGGCCAAGGTGTGCGTCATCCGGACCATCGCCGGGGACACCGTCGACGAGCCGTACGACTACATCGTGCTGGCGCCCGGCAGCGTCACCCGCACCTTCGACATCCCGGGTCTCACCGACCACGCCTTCGGGCTGAAGTCGCTGGCCGAGGCCGCCTACCTGCGCGATCACGTGATCTCCCAGCTGGACCTGGCGGACGCCTGCACCGACCCGGCGGAGCGCGCCTCGCGGCTGCAGTTCGTGGTGGTCGGCGGCGGCTACGCGGGCACCGAGACCGCGGCCTGCCTGCAGCGGCTGACGCACGCCGCCGTCAAGCGCTACCCACGCCTCGACCCGGGCCTGATCAAGTGGCATCTGATCGACATCGCGCCCAAGCTGATGCCCGAGCTGGGCGAGAAGCTGGGCCGCAGCGCCCATGAGATCCTCACCCGGCGCGGCATCGAGATCTCGCTGGGCGTGTCCATCGCCAAGGCGGGCGGCGAGGAGGTCACCTTCACCGACGGCCGGGTGGTGCCCACGCGCACGCTGATCTGGACCGCAGGGGTGGTGGCCAGCCCGCTGATCGGCACGCTCGACGCGGAGACCGTACGGGGCCGGCTCGCGGTGAACGCGGACATGCGGCTGCCGGGGTACGACGGGGTGTTCGCGCTCGGCGACTCGGCCGCGGTGCCGGACCTGGCCAAGGGCGACGACGCGGTGTGCCCGCCGACCGCGCAGCACGCGCTGCGGCAGGGCCGGCACGTCGCGGAGAACGTCATCGCCACCCTGCGGGGCCGGTCGACCCGGCCGTACGTGCACCAGGACCTGGGGCTCGTGGTGGACCTCGGCGGCACCGACGCGGTGTCCAAGCCGCTCGGCTACGAGCTGCACGGCCTGCCCGCCCAGGTGGTGGCCCGCGGCTACCACTGGTCCGCGCTGCGCACCGGGGTGGCCAAGACCCGTGTGATGACCAACTGGCTGCTGAACGCGGTCGCCGGTGACGACTTCGTGCGCACCGGTTTCCAGGCGCACCGGCCGGGCAGTCTGCGCGACTTCGAGTACCTGGACGCCTACCTGACACCGGAGCAGGTGCGGGCGCACGTCGAGGAAGCGGGCCGGGCGGCTCGGTGACCCGGCGCACGGAGGCCGGTGCGGCGGACGGAGTGGTGACGACGGGGGAGCGTGCGCGGGCGTGAAGGCGGCAGGGCGCCGGTCGGGCACACGGCTGCGCGACCACCTGGCGGCGTCCGACCCCGGGCTGCTGCGGCTGACCGCCGGGCTGCGCACGGTGGGGGCGATCGCTCTCACCCTGGCCGTGCTCGCACCGGCCGGCGCGGACATCACCCATCTGGTGGCGGGCGCGATGACGTCGATGGCCGCCACCTTCTCGATCCGGGAGCGGCGGCGCGGGGCGCAGGCGGTCACGCTGGCGCTGGGGCTGCCGGTGGCGCTGGTGTCGTTGTCGCTGGGCGCGCTGCTGAGCCGGCGGGTGGTGGTGGGCGACGTCTTCTCCGTCGCCCTGATCTTCTGCGCGGTGTACGGCCGCCGCTTCGGCGACCGCGGGACGACCCTGGGGCTGGTCGGTTTCCAGCTGTACTTCGTGTCGCTGTTCGTGGGCGCGACGCCCGAACAGCTTCCGGGGTTCTGGGCGGCCATCGCGGTCGGCTTCGCGAGCAGCGCCGTGGTGCGGTTCGCCGTCGTGCCGGTGACGCCGACCGGGCTGCTGGTGCGGCTGCGGCAGGCGTTCCGGGTACGGCTGGCGCGGCTGGTGTCCGCGCAGATCGCGCTGCTGGACGCGGGGCCCGACGAGGCCGACAAGGCGCTGGAGGAGGTGCGAGAGCGGACCGCCCGGCTGCACGAGACGGCGCTGATGATCCAGAGCCGGCTGGAGGAGGGCACCCCCGACGAGCCGACCGCGCGGCTGGTGCAGCGGCGCGTCGCCGACGCGGAGATCGCCTCCGAGCGGCTGGGACTGTCGCTGCTGTCCGCCCGCAGCGCGGAGCGGGCGGACACCCTGACGCTGCATCTGCCGGGAGCCCCCGCGCCGGAGGTGGGGCGGCTGCCCGGCCCCGAGGAGGTGACCGCGCTGCTCCGCCGTGACCTGCGGGCGCTGCGCGCGCTGGTCCTGCGGACCGGGTCGGCGGGGGCGGGCGTGGCCCAGATGCGGAACCGGCTGCTCGGCTACCGGGACGAGGAGAACCTCCCGGCCGCCTCGGCGCCGGTGCGGGACGTGTTCCGCGGCATCGGCGAGGTGGCCCGCGCGGTGATGGGGTTGCGGATCGCCCTGGACGGCCCGCAGGACGAGTCGGACGACAGTCCGGCGACGGCCAGGTCCCGGGAGGAGCTGGACGCCGAGGACGCCGCCATCGACGCCGAGGAGGCGGAGGAGGCCGAGGAGCCGAAGGGGCTGCAGCGGCCCACCACGCGGGCGGCCGTGCAGGTGTCCGTCGGCTCGACGCTGGCCATCGTCGGCGGGGAGCTGCTGTCCACGGACCGCTGGTACTGGGCGGTGCTGACCTGCTGGATCGTCTTCATCAACACGGCGTCCACCGGGGAGATCCTGGTCAAGGGCTACCGGCGGCTCCTCGGCACGGTGTTCGGCGTGGTCGCCGGGATCCTTCTGGCCGGGCTGGTCGGCGGGAACACCGTGCTGGCGTTCGTGCTGGTGCTGCTGCTGATCTTCGCCATGTTCTACACGGCGCCGTTGTCGTACACCCTGATGTCGTTCTTCGTCACGGCGATGCTGGGGCTGCTGTACACCCTGCTCCACACCTACAGCTGGGAGGTGCTGGTGCTGCGGGTGGAGGAGACGGCGCTGGGCGCGGTGTGCGGGGTGGTGGCGGCGGCCCTGGTGCTGCCGGTGCGGACGGACCGGCGCACCAACGAGCTGCTGGTCACGGTCCTGGAGCGGCTGTCGGACGTCAGCGAGGCCGCCGTGACGCAGCTCAGCGGCGGGCCCGCGGAGGACTTGCTCGACAAGGCGCGGGAACTGGACCAGGCGCTGGGCGACCTGCGGTCGGCCACCAAGCCGCTGACCCATCCGGTCACCCCGCTGCGGGCCCGGCGCACCACCGCGCGGTACGTGGTGGCCCTGCTGGAGACCTGCGCGTACCACGCGCGCGCGCTGGCCGCGACGGCCGAGCTGCTGCCGACCCACCCGTCCATCGCGGCGGACCCCCGTCTCCGGGGCGCGGCGGGCCGCACGGTCCGCAACATCCGCACGATCGCCACCCGCGTGGCCGACGACGAGGTCACAGCCCCCATCGAGACGGGCCCGAGCATCGCATCGCTCCTCGCCGACGATGACGCGTCCCGCTACGGCCGCATCACCGGGCGGGTCCTGCGCCACCTGGAACGCCTGGACGAGGCGGTGGTGGGCCTGGCGCGCCCGCTGGACGTCCCGGTGAAGGCCCCGGAGCACTGAGCCCCGCGCGGCGGCGCTGACCCCGACGGCCTCCGGCCCCGGCAGGCTCACACCCGCAGGGCACCCCCGGCGACCCCGCCCCACACGCGGCCGGCCCCCACCAAGCCCCACTGCCCGCACCCACACCCCAAACGCCCCCAGCACACCCACACCCACAGGCGACGCCCGGCAGACCCACGGCACCGCACGCGGCCAGCCCCACCGACCCCTACTGCCCGCGCCTCCAGCGCACACCCACACCCACAGGCCACGCCGGCGAACCCACGGCCCCGCGGCCCCACAGGCACGGCAAGCCCCCAAACCCTCCTGCCCACACCCGCAGGGCACGCCCGGCGAACCCACGGTTCCCTACGCGGCGAGCCCTCACTGACCCCTACTGCCCGCACCCACGCCCAGCGGACCCACGGCCTGCCACGGCCCCGCTCGCGGTGCCGCCGTTCGCCGTCGCGGCACTCTGTGCCCACGCCGGCCTGCCTCAGCGAAGCCCTCACGCTCTCGCGGCGCCTCCACGCCTGTCCGTGACAGTCTGTTCTGCCCACGGCACAGGTGGCCTCGCCCGGCGGCATCGACCTGCGCAGCCGGGCATCCGAGCCCGCGCCGTGCGGCGGACGAGCGCCTCGTCCCACGACCGGCGCCTCGCGACTGACCGCCGCTGTCGGCCGCGCACCGACGCCCACGGCGTCGGACCGGCACGCTCCCGAGGCGGACTCGGTCCCCGGACGCGGCCGCGCGCACGCACGGCGCCGGGGCCCCGGATCCGATGATCCGGGGCCCCGGCGGTGAGGGGGAGGGAGGTGGTTCAGAAATCCGTGGGGAGGCCGCTGGCCTCGGCGATGCCTCGAAGCTCCTCGTTCTGGCGGTGGCGGTCGCGGATCATCCCGGCGATCTCGCCCAGCCGGGAGGGATCCGCCGCGGTCTCCGCGTCGGTGACCACCCGTACCGGCCCGGTGTCGTCGTCGACGTCGAGCTCGACCACCTCGTTGTCCAGGCGGCCGGTGACCGCCGTGGCGATGACCAGGGCGGCCTCGTCGCGGACCTCCTGGGGGAGCTCCTCGTCCCCGCCGTCCAGCGCGAGGTCGAGGCCCGAGAGGCGGTGCTCGTCGATGGCCTCGAGGACCGGCTCCACCAGTCGGAGCAGAAGCCGGTAGTCCTCCGTGTCCATCCGCACCCGCAGCAGGTCGAGATACACGTCCACGGGGCGGTTCTCCGGGGTGAACTCGGATTCGCTCATGGGCCTCGGGTTCCCTTCCTGCCTCGGGTCACACGGCGGCAGGCGCCGCCGCGGCGGTGTCACGTCCGTCCGGCGTCAGCCAGGCACGGGCCGTGGCGAGCGCCATGCCCACGTCCCGGGTACCGGTCGACACGCACAGGGTGTAGGCCAGGTCGGCGATCCGCGACTCGGGAGCGGTCGCCGGGGCCGCCGTCAGGGTCTCGTACTCCTCGACCAGACGGCGCAGCACGGTGGGGTGAGGCTTGAGCATGGGACTCGCTTTCTCGGCGAACGGTGCGGACGGTGCGAGGTGGAGGGTCAGGCGGTGGGCCGGCCGCCGCCTCGGGCGGCGTGCTGCCCCAGCACGTCGGCGCGCACGCGGGCGCAGCTGCGGCTGATCAGGCGGGAGACGTGCATCTGGGAGATGCCCAGCCGGTCGGCGATCCGGCTCTGGGTCATGTCCTCGAAGAAGCGCATGTAGAGGATGGCGCGCTCCCGCTCAGGCAGGCGCCGCAGCCCCTCCTTGGCCGACTCCCGGTCGACCACCACGTCGTAGGAGGAGTCGGAGGCGCCGAGGGTGTCGGCGAGGCTGTAGCCGTCGTCGTCGGTGGAGAGTTCGGCGTCCAGGGACAGGGTGCTGAAGCTCTCCAGCGCCTCCATGCCGGCGGACACCTCCTCCTCGGTCAGCCCGGTGTGCGCGGCGATGTCCGCCACGGACGGCTCGGGGCTGCCGGGGTTCTGGGTGAGCTCGCGGCGGGCGACGCGGACCTTGTTGCGCAGCTCCTGGATCCGGCGGGGCACGCGCAGCGCCCACATGCGGTCCCGGAAGTGGCGCTTGACCTCACCGGTGATGGTGGGGACGGCGTAGCTCTCGAAGGCCCCGCGGCTCGGGTCGAACCGGTCGATGGCCTTGACCAGGCCCAGGGCCGCGACCTGGCGCAGGTCCTCGATGGACTCGCCGCGGTCGCGGAAGCGGCCGGCGATCCGGTGGGCCATGGGCAGCCAGGCGGTGACGAGCTCGTCCCGGACGGCTTCCCGCTCGGGTCCGTCCTCGAGGGTCGCCAGCCGTGAGAAGAGCGTCGTGGTGTCGGGGGCGTCGTCGTGCCGCCGGCGGGTGGCGGCGGGGGTCGTTCCGGAGAAGCCGGGACGCGGTGCGGACGTGTCAATGAGCATGCGGTTCAGCTCCCGAACGGTGGTTTCAGGGATCTACCGCGGGATGGTCGTCGCGGGACGCACGGAGGGGTCCCGGTGCGGTCGTACCACTCCCGCCGGCGCGCCTCCGGTCCGAAGCACGAACCTCCGATTGCCCCCGGCCCGGTAGAACAAACTCCGCTTCTGCGCGGAAATTGCCGCGGACCTTCACCGGGGGCCCGAAGGGCCGCCCGGGGCCGCTCAGACCAGGGAGACGAGGGCGGTGATCCGCTTGCCGCCGGCGGGCAGGTCGGACACCTGTACGTCGCGGGCCAGGCGGCACACGATGGGCCAGCCGTGGCCGCCCGGGCGGCGCCGGCCCTCGCCGTCGACGGGCGGCACGGCGACGGGGAGTGCGTCGCTGCGGTCGCTGACGGACAGCAGGACGCCGGGGCCGTCGACGTCGACCTCGAAGCCGGTGACTCCCCCGCCGTGCAGGATGGCGTTGGTGGTGAGCTCGGAGGCGACGAGCAGGGCGTCGGCCAGCGCCTCGGTGTCGCAAGGGGTCCGTGTGGCCAGACAGCGTTCGGTCACCGCCCGCAGCACGGCCTCGCGCACCTCGGCGGGCCGGGACGGGCACGGCTGCCCGGCGGGCCGGTCGCCGGGCAGCCGGACAACGGGTTCGATGAGGTGCTCCTCGCTCATGGGGCGACTCCCTGGGTCTCGGTGTCAGCACTTGGCGGTTTCGCCTCGGACCTCCCTTTTCGGCTCACCTGTCACGGTTCAGGCAAACCTCCCGGGGTGTTTCCCGCCTGCCCCGTGACCGCACGCCCACTGCGGGTACCCGGGCCGCATGACCGATGTGGTGGACTCGGACGAACTGCTGCGGCGCATCCAGCGGGCACGCGCCTGTGCGGCCCAGGAGGAGCGGGCCTGGCGGGCCCGGGGCGAGCGGCTGGGCCGGGAGGATCCGGGGGACGCCGCCGAGGCGCGGGACGCCGAGGTCCGTACGGTGGCCTACGGGGTGGTGCTGCGGGTGCTGGACGAGATCCTGACGCCGGGCAAGCACGGGACTCCCGGCTGACACGGCCGCGAGGGGCGCGGCGGATTGGCGCCGGAGGGGCCGGGAACCCGGCGACGCATGACTGCCGAACATCACCGGGCACCGGTTCTGGAAGCGCTGGAGGAGTACCACCGCAGCGGACGGCTGGGGTTCACGCCCCCGGGTCACAAGCAGGCGCGCGGAGCGGATCCGGCGGTGCGCGAGTTGCTGGGGGACGCCGTCTTCCTGGGGGACGTGCTGGCGACGGGCGGGCTGGACGACCGGCTGACCCGGGGCCGCGTGCTCCAGTCGGCGCAGGAGCTGATGGCCGACGCGGTGCACGCCGAGCACACCTTCTTCAGCACGTGCGGCAGCTCCCTGTCGGTGAAGGCGGCGATGCTGTCGGTGGCGGGGCCGCACGAGAAGCTGCTGATCGGCAGGGACGCCCACAAGTCGGTGGTGTCGGGGCTGATCCTGTCCGGCGTCGAGCCGGTATGGGTGGAGCCGCGCTGGGACGCCGGAAGGCATGTGGCGCACCCGCCGTCGGCCGCGGAGTTCGAGGCGGCCTTCGAGGCGCATCCGGACGCCCGCGGCGCCCTGGTGACCAGCCCGACGCCGTACGGCGCGGCGGCGGCGCTGCGGGAGATCGCCGAGGTCTGCCACCGGCGCGGGCGCCCGCTGATCGTGGACGAGGCGTGGGGCGCGCATCTGCCCTTCCACCCTGAGCTGCCGTCGTGGGCGATGGACGCGGGCGCGGACATCTGCGTGACGAGCATCCACAAGATGGGCAGCGGGCTCGAGCAGGGCTCGGTGTTCCACCTCCAGGGGGATCTGGTGCCGCCGGCGGTCCTGGGCACGCGTGCCGATCTGCTCGGCACCACCAGTCCCTCGGTGCTGATCTTCGCGGGTCTGGACGGCTGGCGGCGGCAGATGGCGCTGCGGGGCGAGGAGCTGATGGGGTCGGCGCTGGCGCTGGCCGGCGAGGTCCGGGCGGCGATCGAGGAGATCGACGGGATGCACGTGGACGGGCGGGACGACTACTGCGGGCCGGGTCTCGCGGACGACTTCGACCCTCTGCCGTGTGTGATCGACATACAGGAACTGGGCATCACGGGCTACCGGGCGGCGGACTGGCTGCGCGAGCACCGGGCGGTCGACGCCCACCTGGTCGACCACCGGCGCATCGGCACGCAGATCACGCACGGCGACGACCGGGAGACCACCGGGGAGCTGCTGTCGGCGCTGCGTGAACTGGGGCGGGCGGCGCCCGGGCTGCGCGGCGGTCCGCCGGTCGCGGTGCCGGAGCCGGGCGAGCTGCGGATGGAGCAGGCGGCACTGCCGCGGGACGCGTTCTTCGGCCCGGCCGAGGACGTGCCGGCGGAGAAGGCCGCCGGGCGGATCGCGGCGGAGATGATCACGCCGTACCCGCCCGGGATCCCCGCGGTGCTGCCCGGCGAACGGCTGACCGAACCGGTGCTGCGGTATCTGCGGACCGGCCTCGAGGCGGGGATGTACCTCCCGGACCCGACGGACCCGGACCTGGAGACGGTGCGGGTCGTCGCGTAGCGGCCGTACGGGGGCGCGTGGACCCCCGATTACGCGAACCCCTGGTCAATGGTTTATCGTTCACTCATACGTGGTGACGGGGTCGACCAGACTCCTCCGGACACCACCGCTCACGGCCCTGGCTGGCTTCCCCCGTCCAGCCAGGGCTTTTTCACGCCCTGACACGGCCCGGCCGCGGCTCTCCGGACCGGATCCCTCCGCCGAGGTGCCCCGAACGGCGGCAGCGGCTGAAATGAGTAGGGAGGGAATGCACCCGGACCGTATCCCGGCGAGGAGCCCCGTCCCATGACCAAAGCGATCAAACTCCTGACCGCCCTCCCCCACCACCAGCGCGAGCACCTGATGACGCTGGCCCGTGAGGTGTACTTCCCGGAGGACACCCGCATCTTCGAATCCGGAGGGCACGCCGACCGCTTCTGGGTCATACGCTCCGGCGCCGTCTCCCTGGACCAGCGGCTGAACGAGGTGCAGCGGGTCACCGTCGCCGGGCTCGGCGCGGGTGACCTGCTGGGCTGGTCCTGGCTGTTCCCCCCGTACGAGTGGGATTTCGGGGCGCTGGCGTTCACCCCGGTCCGGGCCTACGAGTTCGACGCGGCGACCGTGCTGAAGGTGTGCGAGGCGGACACCGCCCTCGGGTTGTCGCTGGTCCGCTGTGTCGCCGAGGTGCTCGCGCACCGGCTGGAGACGACCCGCGGCCAGCTGATGGAGCAGTACGCGATGCGGCGCGGCTTCGTGCTGTAGAACGACGCGGCTCCGGGCTGCAGGGTGACGCGGCTTCGGGCTGCGGAACGCGGTCAGACCCGGTAGCGGCGCAGCGCCGGCATGGCCGCGGCCAGCACCAGCATCACCACGACGACCAGGACCCCGCCGCCCGCGACGGCCGTGCGAGGGCCGAAGGCGGAGCCGGCGGTGCCGTGCAGCACGTCCGCGAGGCGGGGGCCTCCGGCCACGACGACGGTGAAGACGCCCTGCATGCGTCCCCGCATCTCGTCGGTCGCGGCGGACAGCAGGATCGCCCCGCGGAACACCATGGACACCATGTCCGCGACCCCGGCGAGGGCGAGGAAGGCGACCGCGAGCCACAGGCTGCCGCTGAGCCCCGACCCGGCGACGGCCAGCCCCCACACCACGACCGAGCCGATCACCATCCAGCCGTGCCGCCGCGCCCGGGAGAACGTGCCGGAGAACAGCCCGCCCAGCACCGCGCCGAGCGGGATCGCGGCGAACAGCAGGCCCAGCGCGAAACCCTCCCCGTACGGGGCGTAGGTCTCGGAGGCGAGCTGCGGGAACAGGGCGCGGGGCATGCCGAGGACCATGGCGACGATGTCGGCCAGGAACGACAGCAGCAGGACCGCGTGCCCCGAGATGTAGCGGAAGCCCTCCAGGACGCCGCGCAGTCCGGCGCTCCCCGCCTTGGCGGCGGTGAGCGGCGGCAGGGCGGGCAGGCGGTACACCGCCCAGACGGTGACGCACAGTGCGAGGGCGTCGATCAGATACAGCTCGGCCAGCCCGATCACGGGGATGAGGGCGCCCGCGAGGAGCGGCCCGGCGATCTGGCCGGTCTGCATCACGGTGGAGCCCAGCGCGTTGGCGGCGGGCAGTTCGTCAGCGGGTACCAGGCGGGCGATGGAGGCACTGCGGGCGGGCGCGTTCAGCCCCCAGAAGGCCTGCTGGAGCGCGAGCAGCAGCATCAGCGTCCAGACGGACTCCAGGCCGGCGAAGGCCTGGACCCAGAACAGCAGCGAGGTGACCGCGATGCCGGTGTTGGTGAGCAGCAGCAGTGTGCGGCGGTCCATGCTGTCGGCGATCGCGCCGCCCCACAGGGCGAACACGATCAGCGGCAGCAGTCCGGCGAGGCCGGCGGCGCCGACCCAGGCGGAGGAGCCGGTGATGTCGTAGATCTGCTTGGGCACCGCGACGGCGGTGAGCTGGCTGCCGACCGCGGTGACCACGGTGGAGGCCCACAGGCGGCGGTAGGCGGGGCGGCGCAGCGGCCGGGTGTCCATGGCGAAGCGGCGCCATCCGCGCGGTCCGCCGTCGTCCTGTTCCGCCTTCGGTGTCCGGGGTCCGGTGCTGCTCTCGCTGGTGTCCACGACCGTCCTGGTTGGTGCTTACATCCACTTGGCCGGGACTCACTATGGCAGGCCGCCGGTGCGGCCCGTCCTCAGGCTCCCGCGATGAGCGTCACACCGAGGACGATCATGGTGGCGGCCACCAGGGCGTCCAGCACCCGCCAGGCGGCCGGGCGGGCCAGGAAGCGGCCGAGCAGCCGCGCGCCGAAGCCGAGTGCGGCGAACCAGCAGAAGCTGGCCAGCGCGGCCCCGACGCCGAACGTCCAGCGTGCGGTCCCGTGATGGGCGGCGACCGAGCCGACGAGGAACACCGTGTCCAGGTAGACATGCGGGTTGAGCCAGGTCAGGGCGATACAGGTGAGCACGGCCCGGCGCCGCGACCCGGCCGCCGCCCCGCCCTCCGCCTCGAGGCCCGAGGAGGCCGGGCGGACCGCCCTGCGCGCGGCCAGGGCGCCGTAGCAGAGGAGGAAGACGCCGCCGATCCAGGCCACCACCGTCAGAGCCGCGGGCCACGCCACGACGACGGCGCCGACACCGCCGACGCCGAGCGCGATGAGGACCGCGTCGGACAGGGCGCAGATGCCGACCACGGCGAGCAGGGCGTCCCTGCGGATCCCCTGGCGCAGCACGAAGGCGTTCTGCGCGCCGATGGCGACGATGAGGGACAGTCCGGTGCCGAAACCGGCGAGGGCGGGGGCGAAAGCGCTGGTCATGGCGTCGACGTTAGGCCGGGCAGCCCTGTTCAGTACAGCTGAGGATTCTTACGTACCCTTAGCAGATGTGATGGAGGATCTTCCGCTGGACCAGGTACGGACACTGCTCGCGGTGGTCGACGAGGGGACGTTCGACGCGGCGGCCGCCGCGCTGCACGTGACGCCCTCGGCGATCAGCCAGCGGGTCAAGGCGCTGGAGCAGCGGACCGGGAGGGTGCTGCTGCTGCGCACCCGCCCGGTGCGGCCCACCGAGTCCGGCGAGGTGCTGGTGCGCCTGGCCCGGCAGGTGTCCCGGCTGGAGCGGGACGCGTACGCGGAGCTGGGGCTGAGCGGCACCGGCGAACCCACGAGGGTGTCGATCGCGGTCAACGCGGATTCGCTCGCCATCTGGTTCCTGGACGCCCTGGTCCGGCTGCCCGCCCGGTCCCGGCTCTGCTTCGAGCTGCGCCGGGAGGACGAGTCGCACACGGCGGCGCTGCTCCGCGAAGGCACGGTGATGGCCGCCGTGACCTCCTCCCCCGACCCGGTGCCGGGCTGCTCGGTGCGGCGCCTGGGGGCCATGCGCTACCTGCCGGTGGCGTGCCCGGCGTTCGCCGCGGAGCTGCTGACGGAGCCGCTGGAGGAGTCGGTGGCGGCGGCCCCGGTGGTGGTCCTGGACCGGCGGGACGACTTCCAGGACGAATTCGTGCGCCGGCTCACCGGGGACCGCACGGGGGCGAGCACCCTGCGCCACTACGTGCCGACGTCGGAAGGGTTCGCCGAGGCGGTGGCGGCGGGACTGGGCTGGGGCATGGTGCCGGAGGCGCAGGCGGTGCCGCTGCTGCGGGCGGGCCGGGTCGTGGTGTTCGCGCCGGGCCGGGAGGCCGACGCGCCCCTGTACTGGCAGCAGTGGAAGCTGAACTCCCCCGCCCTCGCGGCGGTCGCCGACGCGGTCATGGAGACGGCGGCCCGGGCTCTGCGCCCTTGACCGCGAGGTCGGCCAGCTCCCGCTCCGCGCTCGACAGCAGCATGTCCAGCGCCGTCGGACAGGCGCTCTCGACCATGCGGGCGGCGAGCAGCGGAGCGGTCTCGGCGATGCACGGATGGGTGGCGGCGGACAGCCGGGCGTAGGTCGAGCGCCACATGTCCTCGTCGGCCCGCCGCGCCGCGTCGGGCAGCGCGAGGGAGGCGGCGTCGAGGGCGGCGAACGCCAGCGTGGTGTCGATGAACGCCTGGTAGACGCGGACGGTGTCGGCGGGCGGGAAGCCCGCGGTGCGCAGCACGTCCAGCACCGCCTCGTCGGCGGCCAGTTCGTTGGCCCGGCCGGAGACCCGGCTCGCGGTGAGGACGGCCGCCTGCGGGTGGGAGACGTAGGCGGCGTGGATGCGCAGGCCGAGGGCGCGCAGGTCGTGGCGCCAGTGCCCGGTGCGGTGCCAGCCGTCCAGCGCCTGGCCGATCAGCGCGTCACCGATGGCGAGGGTCAGGTCGTCCATGCCGCGGAAGTACCGGTAGAGCGCACTCGGGTCGCAGTCGAGGGCGAGTCCCAGGCGGCGGGCGGTGAGGCCCGCGCTGCCGTGTTCCCGGAGCAGCCGCAGCGCGGTCTCCACGATCAGCCGCTCCGAGAGCACGACCCCGCTCCTGGTCGGCCTGCGGCGTCTCCGCCGCTCCTCGGGCACCACACGCTTGGCCATGTCCCGCCTCTCCCATCCCCTGAGCCCCTTATGCCAACGCCATTGACCTTACGTCCCGCCCCGGCGTTTCATCACGTCAGGGCCCCGCAGAACATTCGCGGATCCATACGGATCCAACAGGACGAAAGGGAGTGCTCCGTCATGCGCGTACTGCTGGTGGGAGCGGGCGGTGTGGGCACCGCCGTCACCCGGATCGCGGCCCGGCGGCCGTTCTTCGAGCTGATGGTGGTGGCCGACTACGACCCGGCCCGCGCCGAGACGGCGGTCGCGGCGCTCGGCGCGGACGGCGACCGGTTCCGTGCCGAGCGGGTCGACGCCGGCGACGAGGCGCAGGTGACGGCGCTGCTGGAGCGGCACGGCTGCGACGTGCTGCTGAACGCCACCGACCCCCGTTTCGTGATGCCGCTGTTCCGCGCGGCGCGGGCGGGCGGCGCCGCCTACCTCGACATGGCGATGTCCCTGTCCCGTCCGCACGGCGAGCGGCCCCACGAGAAGTGCGGGGTGAAGCTGGGCGACGAGCAGTTCGCGCAGGCCGCCGAGTGGGAGGAGGCCGGACTGCTGGCGCTGGTCGGGATGGGCGTGGAGCCGGGCCTGTCGGACGTGTTCGCCCGGTACGCGGCCGACGAACTCTTCGACGAGATCGAGGAGATCGGCGTCCGCGACGGCGCGAACCTCACGGTGGACGGCTACGACTTCGCGCCGTCGTTCAGCATCTGGACCACCATCGAGGAGTGCCTCAACCCGCCCGTGGTCTACGAGAAGGACCGCGGCTGGTACACCACCGAACCCTTCAGCGAGCCCGAGGTGTTCGACTTCCCCGAGGGCATCGGCCCGGTGGAGTGCGTGAACGTGGAGCACGAGGAGGTGCTGCTGGTTCCCCGCTGGGTGGACGCCCGCCGGGTCACCTTCAAGTACGGCCTGGGCCGCGAGTTCACCGACACCCTGCGCACGCTGCACCTGCTGGGCCTGGACCGCACCGAGCCGGTCACCGTGCCCGGCCCGGACGGGCCCGTGAAGGTCTCCCCCCGGGACGTCGTCGCGGCCTGCCTTCCCGACCCGGCGACGCTCGGCGACCGCATGCGCGGCAAGACCTGTGCGGGCACCTGGGTGCGTGGCACCAAGGACGGGGCGCCGCGCGAGGTGTACCTGTACCACGTGGTCGACAACCAGTGGTCGATGAGCGAGTACGGCTGCCAGGCGGTGGTGTGGCAGACGGCCGTCAACCCGGTCGTCGCGCTGGAGCTGCTGGCGACCGGCGCCTGGTCCGGGGCGGGCGTGCTCGGCCCCGAGGCGTTCCCGGCCGGACCGTTCCTGGACCTCCTCACCGGGTACGGCTCGCCCTGGGGGCTGCGCGAGCAGTGACCGCTTCCACGCGGATCGCGCTGTTTCACCACGACTTGACAGGTCACCCGAAAGAAAGCAAGGCATCCGAAAGGGTGCGCACCGACTTCGGACGCAGGTGACTTTCGATGGACAACTGGCGGCACAGCGCGGCCTGCCGGACCGAGGATCCCGAGCTGTTCTTCCCGATCGGCACCTCCGGGCCGGCCCTGCTGCAGACCGAGCAGGCCAAGGCGGTCTGCCGCGGCTGCCCCGTGCGGGAGCAGTGCCTGGAGTGGGCCCTGGAGACGGGGCAGTCCATCGGTGTGTGGGGCGGCACGAGCGAGACGGAACGCCGCGCGCTCAAGCGGCGCATCGCGGCCCGCCGTTCGTCGGGCAGGGCCTGACGCACGAGGCGGGCGGTGCGGGAGTGACGGCGCGAGTGGCCCCCGGGAATTCTCCCGGGGGCCTCTTCCGTGCGCGCAGCGGGCCGGGAAACGACGACCCCGCCCGGATGGCGCCCCGGTGACCGCCCCCGGACGCCCCCGCCGACCTCGCCCCGCTGACCGCTCGCATCACGGCCGGCTGACGACGGGCACGCGCGGCGTCGTCCCCGGCCGGCACCCACCGCCCGGGGACGACGCGGGGCGCCCCGCTCGCCGTGCCCGGGCCCGGGCGTCGCAGTAGGCTCGCAGCGACTCAGGCGGAAGGGACCCACCATGAGCGTGCGCGTGCGGCGCGTCTACGAACCGCCCGAGCCCGACGACGGGGTGCGGGTCCTCGTCGACCGGCTGTGGCCGCGCGGCCTGGCGAAGGACGCGGCCCATGTCGACGAGTGGCCGAAGGGGCTGACCCCGTCCACGGAACTGCGCCGCTGGTACCACGCCGACGAGGGCACCTTCGAGGAGTTCCGCGAGCGCTACGAGGCGGAGCTGGCCGACCCGGAGGCGGCGGAGCCGCTGGAGCGGGTGCGGGAGCTGGCCGGGAAGGGCACGGTGACCCTGCTGACCGCGTCCAGGCAGCCGGAGCGCAGTCACGCGGAGGTGCTGGCCCGGCTGCTCTCGGAGTGAGGCGACGTTCCGGCCGGCGCTACGCCGTCTGCGCGGCCGCCGCCCGGCCCGCCGCGCGACCCGAGAAGAGGCAGCCGCCGAGGAAGGTGCCCTCGAGCGCGTTGTAGCCGTGGACGCCTCCGCCGCCGAAGCCCGCGACCTCGCCGGCCGCGTACAGCCCGTCGACCGGGCTGCCGTCGGCGCCCAGCGCGCGGGAGTCCAGGTCGGTCTGGATGCCGCCGAGCGTCTTGCGGGTGAGGATGTGCAGCTTGACTCCGATCAGCGGGCCCGCCGCCGGATCGAGGATGCGGTGCGGGGTGGCGACCCGGCCGAGCCGGTCGCCGATGTAGCGGCGGGCGTTGCGGATGCCCTGCACCTGGGCGTCCTTGCTGTAGCTGTTGGCAATCTGGAGGTCGCGCGCCTCGATCTGGCGCCGGACGAGTGCCGCGTCGAGCAGCGGCTCGTCGGTGAGGGCGTTCATCTTCCCGACGAGTTCCTCGACGGTGTCGGCGGTGACGAAGTCTGCGCCGTTGCGCAGGAAGGCGTCCACCGGACCCGGGGCTCCCTTCCCGAGGACACGTTCGCGCAGGAATCCGGCCCGGTCCTTGGCGGTGATGTCCGGGTTCTGCTCGGAGCCGGAGAGCGCGAACTCCTTCTCGACGATCTTCCGGGTGAGGACGAACCAGGAGTGGTCGTACGGGGCGATGTCCTCAGTGGTGCGCAGGTGCCCGAGGGTGCCGAGGGTGTCGTAGCCGGGCAGACAGGGCTCGGGCAGCCGGCGGCCCAGCGCGTCGAACCACATCGAGGACGGGCCGGGGAGGATGCGGATGCCGTGGCCCGGCCAGACCGGGTCCCAGTTCCGGATGCCCTCGGTGTAGTGCCACATGCGGTCGCGGTTGACCAGCCGGACGCCCGCGCGGGCGCTGATGTCCAGCATCCGCCCGTCGACGTACGCGGGGACGCCGGTGACCATCTCGCGCGGCGGGGTGCCCAGCCGGTCGGGCCAGTACTTCCGGACGATGTCGTGGTCGGCGCCGATGCCGCCGCTGGTGACGATCACGGCCTGCGCGGTCAGCTCGAACTCGCCGGTCACCTCGCGGCTGGAGGCGACGCCGCGCGGTGAGTTGTCCTCGGCCAGCACGGTGCCGCGCACCCCGCGGGCGGCGCCGTCCTCCAGGACCAGCTCGTCGACGCGGTGGCGGTGGTGGAAGGTGAGCAGTCCGTCGCGCGCGGCCTCGCGGGCGTAGCGCGCGAAGGGGGCGACGACACCGGTGCCGGTGCCCCAGGCGATGTGGAAGCGGGGCACGGAGTTGCCGTGGCCGCCGGCGCGCAGGCCGCCGCGCTCGGCCCAGCCGACGGTGGGCAGGAAGGTGATGCCGTGGCCGTCCAGCCAGGAGCGCTTCTCCCCCGCCGCCCACTCGACGTAGGCGCGCGCCCAGCGCAGCGCCCAGGAGTCCTCGTCGTCGGTCCGGTCGAAGGCGGCGCTGCCCTGCCAGTCGTTCCAGGCCAGCTCGAAGGAGTCCTTGACGCCGAGGCGGCGCTGCTCGGGCGACCCCACCAGGAACAGCCCGCCGAACGACCAGTAGGCCTGGCCGCCGAGGTTGGCGGCGTTCTCCTGGTCGACGAGGGCGACCCTGCGGCCCTTGCTGGTCAGTTCATGGGCCGCGACGAGGCCCGCGAGGCCCGCTCCGACGACGACGACGTCGGCATCCATGGCGACCGTCCCTTCCTTCTGGCGTCCGGAGGCTGCCGTCCGGGGCTTCACCCGGTGAGCAGCGCGGTGAGCAGGTGTTTCAGCCAGGCCCGGGCGCCTTCGACGTCCCGGTCCAGCAGCAGTTGGGTGGTGACGCCGTCGTAGGCGGCGACCACGGCGTGCGCGGCGCCCTCGGCGTCGCCGAGCACGGCGGGGAGCGTGGTGTGGCCACGGGCCCGCTCCAGCCGGTCGGCGACGGCCCGCCGTAGCCGGGCCCGGTGGTCGAGGAGCGTGTGCGCCACGCGGGGGTCGCGGGCGGCGTGCACCAGGAAGTCGGTCTTCACCAGCAGCCAGTCGCGGTCCAGCAGCAGCACCTCGGAGACCCGGTCGACCGCGGCGGCCACGTCGAGGTCGGGTCCGTCGGAGGCGAGGGCTCCGGCCACCTGCTCGGCGATGAGGTCGGCGCGCTGGGCGTAGAGCGCGAAGAACAGCTCGTCCAGGCCGGCGAAGTTGGAGTAGAAGGCACCGCGGGTGTAGCCGGCGGCCTCGCAGATCTCCTCGATGGAGACGTGCCCGAAGCCCTTGGCCGCGAGGACCGTGAAGGCCGCGTCCAGCAGCTGGGCACGGGTGCGCAGCCGGCGCGCGGTGACGCGCCCGGTCCTGGTGTCCGCCATGCTGTGCCCCCTCCCCCGTCCTCCGATACGGGAACGTATCCGATACACCGGTGTATCGGACAGCCCCCGGAGCAGGACGGTCGCAGGGACGGAGATCGTTCTAGAACGTATTTTCGATTCGGGGTACGCTGGTCCCCATGAGCACGCACCACCTCCCGGCGCTCCAGGGCTCGCTCTTCGACCAGGACGACGAGCTGCGGCTCGGCACGCTCGACGGGGTGAGCCGCACCGGACTCGGCCGGGGCGCCTGGATCGACCTGCTCCCCGGCTGGCTGCACGGCTCCGACGCGCTCTTCGACCACCTGGCCGCCGAGGCCCCCTGGCGGGCCGAGCGGCGCCAGATGTACGACCAGGTCGTCTCCGTGCCCCGGCTCCTCGCGTACTACGGCGTCGGCGCCCCCCTCCCCCATCCGGTCCTCACCGAGGCCCGTGACGCGCTCAGCGCCCATTACGCGGAGGAGCTGGGCGAGCCCTTCGCCACGGCCGGGCTCTGCTACTACCGCGACGGCCGGGACAGCGTCGCCTGGCACGGTGACCGGATCGGCCGGGGCGCCCGCGAGGACACGATGGTCGCCATCCTGTCCGTGGGCGCGCCCCGCGACCTGCTGCTGCGCCCCGTCGGCGGAGGCGAGACCGTGCGCCGCCCGCTGGGCCACGGCGACCTGGTCGTCATGGGCGGCTCCTGCCAGCGCACCTGGGAGCACTGCGTGCCGAAGAGCACCAGGGCCGCCGGACCGCGCATCAGCATCCAGTTCCGCCCGCGCGGGGTGAACTGACCGCGCCCGGAACCGCGACGGAGCCGGGCGCGGCCCCGGCGCACAGCACCACGCCGAGCACGCCCGCCCGCACAGCGACGCGCCGCGTCGGCCCGCGTCCCCGGTCGTCGTCCGCCAGGAGGAAGCAGGGGGCGACGACCCGTTCACCGCGTCGGCCCCGCGCTGTCCGGCGCGGACGGGTGGTGCCGGGTGCCGGCGGTCCCCGGCCTGCTGGACCGTCCCGCCCGAGCCCCGCGCCCCGGCCGCCGGGGGCGGACGTCGCCGTTCCTGGCGTACCCGGCCGTGGCCGCCCCGCCGTTGTGCTGCCGTACGAACTCGGGGCGCCGCGGTGGGCGGCGACGCGGTGGCTGCCCGGGATGCGCCCGGCCGCACGCCCGAGGGGCGGACGGCCTCCCCCGCCCACCCCCTGATCTGCTTTCCTGTGCTTGTTCGACCGGCACGAGGAACGACAGGCGAGGCGGCCATGAAGGCAACGGTGCGGCAGGTGGCGGACGGCACCTTCCTGGTGCACGGCACGAGCACGAACTGGGTGATCCTCACCGAGGGGGACGCCGTCACCCTGATCGACACCGGCTATCCCGGCGACCGCGCGGGGCTGCTCGGCTCACTCGCGGAGGTGGGTGCCGCGCCGGAGGCGGTGGCGGCCGTGCTGATCACACACGCGCACAACGACCACCTGGGCTCGGCCGAGTTCCTGAGCGCGACACACGGCATCCCGGTGTACACGCACAAGGAGGAAGTGCCGCACGCCCGGCGCGACTTCCTGCACCAGGTGACCGCGGCGCGGGTGCTGCGCAACGGCTGGCGTCCCGGCGTGCTGCCGTGGGCCGCGCACGCCCTGCGCGCCGGCGGCACGGCGAACGTGGCGGTCACCTCGCCCCAGCCGTTCCCGGTGTCCGGCGACGGTGAGCCGCTCGACCTGCCGGGCCGGCCCGTGCCCGTGCACACGCCCGGCCACACCGCGGGGCACAGTGCCTTCCACCTGCCGCACGTCGGGGCGGTGGTGTCCGGCGACGCCCTGGTCAGCGGGCACCCCGTCTCCCGCGTCCAGGGTCCGCAGATGCTGACCGACATGTTCCACCGTGAGCGCGCCCGCGCCGTGCGGTCGCTGGACGTGCTGGCGGAGCTGGACGGAGACCTGCTGCTGCCCGGGCACGGCCCGCTGCACCGGGGTCCCGTGCGGGACGCCGCCCTGCTCGCCCGGGAGCGCGCGCAATAGGCTGAGGTGACGATCACCGCGAAGACGATCACCTTCGAGACGAGGACACCGCCGCCATGGCACTGCAGATCAACGCCACCAACCCGGAGCACCCCGCGCTCCTGTTGGAACTGCCGTGGCACCTGCCGCTGGAGGAGTGGCCCGACAAGTACCTGGTGCCGCTGCCCCGCGGGATCTCCCGGCACGTCGTGCGCTACGCCCGCGCCGGCGACGAGGTGGTCGCGGTGAAGGAGCTCGCCCGGCGTCCCGCGCTGCGCGAGTACGAACTGCTGCGCGACCTGGACCGGATCGGCATCCCCGCGGTGGACCCGCTCGCCGTGGTCACCGGCCGCACCGACCCGGACGGGGAGCCGCTGGAGTGCGTGCTGATCACCCGGCACCTCGGCGGTTCCATGCCGTACCGGTCGATGTTCGAGACGACGATGCGGCCGGCCACCATGCACCGGCTGATGGACGCGCTCGCCGTGCTGCTGGTGCGGCTGCACCTGGCCGGTTTCGCCTGGGGCGACTGCTCGCTGTCCAACACGCTGTTCCGGCGCGACGCGGGCGCCTTCGCCGCCTATCTGGTGGACGCCGAGACCGGCGACCTGCACCCCGAACTGACGCGCGGCCAGCGGGAGTACGACCTGGACCTGGCGCGGGTCAACATCAGCGGCGAGCTGCTCGACCTTGAGGCGTCCGGCGCGCTGCACCCCTCCGTCGACCCGATCGACTTCGGCACCGAGATCTGCGCCCGCTACCAGGAGCTGTGGAAGGAGCTGACCCGCACCTCGGTGTACCCGGCCGGCAAGCACCACTACATCGAGCGCCGCATCCGCCGCCTGAACGAACTCGGCTTCGACGTGGCCGAGATGCAGATCGAGCACGCCTCCAACGGCGACTCGGTGACCTTCGTGCCGAAAGTCGTGGACGCCGGGCACCACCAGCGTCAGCTGCTGCGGCTCACCGGTCTGGACACCGAGGAGAACCAGGCCAGGCGGCTGCTGAACGACCTGGAGAGCTGGATGGCAACCCAGGACGACTACGCCCCGGACGACCCTTCCCCAAGCTCTCGGCTTCGCTCGAGCACGGGGGACCCCCATGGCGCCCGTCCCGAGGTGCTCGCGCACCGCTGGGTCCGCGAGGTGTTCCGGCCCACCGTGCGATCCGTGCCCCCCGAGCTGCGCGGGCAGATGGACCCCGCGCAGATCTACCACGAGTTGCTGGAGCACCGCTGGTACCTGTCCGAGCGGGCCCAGCACGACATCGGTCTGGAGACCGCCGTCGTGGACTACATCCAGCGGGTGCTGCCGAAGCGGCGGGAGCCGCTGCGGCCCGCGGAGGAGTAGCCGGGCCCGCCCCGGGTCAGGCGGGCGGCACGACGGCCACCGGGCAGTCCGCGTGGTGCAGCACGCCGCCCGCGACGGAGCCGATGCGGGCGCCCACGGCGGAGCGGCGGGCGCGGCGGCCGACGACCATCAGCTGGGCCGTGCCCGACACCGACAGCAGCACCTGCCCGGCGCTGCCCATCTCCACGTGCTCCACGACGTGCACGTCCGGGTAGCGCTCCCGCCACGGCGCGAGCGCGGCCGCCAGGTTCTTCCGCTCGAACGGCTCGAGACCGCCGGCGTCGTCGAGGAGCTGGAGGGAGGCGGGACTGTAGGCGAACACCGGCGGCAGCGTCCAGGCGCGCACGGCCCGCACGGTCGCGCCGCGGCGGGCGGCGGTCTCGAAGGCGAAGCCGAGCGCGGCGGCGCTGTCCTCCGGGTCGCCCTCCTGGCCGACCACGATCTCGTGCCCGGCCACCTCGCCCGAGGCCTTGTCGCCGGCCCGGACGAACACCACCGGGCACGCGGCGTCCACGATCACCTGCTGGCCGACGGAGCCCACCAGGAAGCCCACGAGCCGCCCGTGCCCGCGCGAGCCCAGCACCAGCATCCCGGCGTCCGCCGCGGCGGCCGTCAGTGTCTCCACGGCGTCGCCCTCCAGTACGTCCGTGATGACGTCCAGGCCGCCGTGGTGTTCACGGACGGCGCGCACCGCCTCCTCGGCGGCGTCCCGCACCCACTGTTCCTGGGCCGCCCTGTCCCCGGTCTCCAGCGCGTCGTGCGCCTCGAACCGCCAGGCGTGCACCACCCTGAGCGGAAGGTCCCGGCGGACCGCCTCCCTGGCCGCCCAGGCCAGCGCCGCGAGGCTCTCCTCGGTGCCGTCGATCCCTGCCGTGATCGGGCGCGTCATGCGGTTCCTCCCGGAGTCGTGATTCCTGCGCGGACAGTCTTCCCTACCGCGGCGCGGCCCCGCACCGCGGTCACCTCGTACGACGCCCCGCCGCCCCCGCCTTCCCGCGCCGGCCCCGCGCACGCCCGCGCGCCCGGCGGCGACCGCACATACGATGGGCTCGGGCCGGTGCGGAGGCCGCGACGGGATCTCGGCCCGCCGCGCCGGGGATCGAACCACGCTGTGGGGGACGCATGGCACAGCCCGCCGACGCCGCCCGGACCGTCATCATGACCGTGGACGACGACCCGGGTGTCTCCCGCGCCGTGGCCCGGGACCTCAGGCGTCGCTACGGGGCCTCGTACCGGATCGTGCGCGCCGAGTCCGGCGAGTCCGCCCTGGAGGCGTTGCGCGAACTGAAGCTGCGCGGCGACCTGGTGGCGGTGATCCTCGCCGACTACCGGATGCCTCGGATGAACGGCATCGAGTTCCTGGAGCGCGCCATGGACGTGCATCCGTGGGCCCGCCGGGTGCTGCTCACCGCGTACGCGGACACCGGCGCCGCCATCGACGCGATCAACGTCGTCGACCTCGACCACTACCTCCTCAAGCCGTGGGACCCGCCGGAGGAGAAGCTGTACCCGGTGGTGGACGACCTGCTGGAGGCGTGGAGGCACAGCGACCACCGGCCGGTGCCCAGCACCAAGGTGGTCGGGCACCGCTGGTCGGCGCGCTCCTCCGACGTGCGGGAGTTCCTCGCCCGCAACCAGGTGCCCTACCGCTGGTACTCGTGCGACGAGCCCGAGGGGCGGCGGCTGCTGGCGGCGGCGGACGAGGACGGGATGCGGCTGCCGCTGGTGGTCACCCCGGACGGGACGCCGCTGGTGGACCCGGACCCCGCCGACCTCGCAGCACACGTGGGTCTCGCCACCACACCGGCGGCCGACTTCTACGACCTGGTGGTGATCGGCGGCGGCCCGGCGGGGCTCGGCGCGGCCGTGTACGGGGCGTCGGAGGGCCTGCGCACGGTGCTGGTGGAGCGGTCGGCGACCGGCGGGCAGGCGGGGCAGAGCTCGCGGATCGAGAACTACCTGGGCTTCCCCGACGGGGTGTCGGGGGCACAGCTCACCGAGCGGGCGCGGCGGCAGGCCACCCGGTTCGGCGCGGAGATCCTCACCGCCCGGGAGGTGACCGGCCTGGACGTGGGCGGCGCGGCCCGGGTGGTGCGGTTCTCCGACGGTTCCCAGGTCGCCGCGCACAGCGTGATCCTGGCGACCGGGGTGTCCTACCGGCGGCTCGCGGCGCCGGGCTGCGACGAACTGGGCGGCTGCGGCGTCTACTACGGCTCCTCGCTGACGGAGGCGCCCGCCTGCCAGGGCCAGGACGTGTACATCGTGGGCGGCGCCAACTCGGCCGGGCAGGCGGCGATGTACCTGTCCCGGTTCGCCAAGCAGGTGACGCTGCTGGTGCGCGGCCCGGACCTGTCCGCGTCGATGTCGTACTACCTGATCGAGCAGATCGGCCGGGTGCCGAACATCGCGGTGCGGTGCGGCACGGTCGTCGAGGAGGCGCACGGCGACGGCCATCTGGAGCGGCTGACGCTGCGCGGGACGGACAGCGGGCGGACCGACGTGGTGGACGCGCAGTGGCTGTTCGTGTTCATCGGGGCCGCCCCGCTCACCGACTGGCTGGACGGCACCGTGCTGCGCGACGGGCGCGGCTTCATCCTGGCCGGGCCCGACCTGACCGCCGACGGGCGCCCGCCGGCCGGCTGGGAGCTGGACCGGCCGCCGTACCACCTGGAGACCAACGTGCCCGGCGTGTTCGTCGCGGGCGACGCGCGCGCGGAGTCGGCCAAGCGGGTCGCCTCCGCCGTCGGAGAGGGAGCCATGGCCGTGATGCTCGTCCACCGTTACCTGGAGCAGTCGTGAGCGCGCAGCCGATGGAGTGCCTGCCGGAGGAGATCGGCTCCCTGTTCCTGTTCGAGAAGCTCACGCCCGGGCAGCTCGGACGGCTGTGCGAGGCAGGCCGGGTGGAGCGGTACGCGCCCGGCACCGTCTACGCCGAGGGCGACCCGGCCACCTGCTTCTACGTGATGGTGGAGGGCACGGTCGTGCTGTCCCGGCGGGTGGGCGGGGACGACGTGGAGGTCACCCGCACCTCGCAGCGCGGGGTGTACGCGGGGGCGATGCAGGCCTACCTCGGCGACCGGGTGCCGCAGGTGTACAACAACTCGCTGCGGGTGACGGAGCCGACGCGGTTCTTCGTGCTGCCCGCGGACACGTTCGCGGACATCATGCAGGACTGGTTCCCGATGGCGGTGCATCTGCTGGAGGGGCTGTTCTTCGGGGTGAAGAGCACCCAGCGGGCGGTCGGCCAGCGGGAGCGGCTGCTGGCCCTCGGGTCGCTGTCCGCGGGGCTCACCCACGAACTCAACAACCCGGCCGCGGCGGCCGTGCGGGCGACGGCCTCGCTGCGCGAGCGGGTGGGGAAGATGCGCCGCAAGCTGCGCGTGATCTCCGAGGGTGCCTACGACCGGGAGACACTGGCGGGGCTGATCGAGATCCAGGAGCGCACGGCCGAGCGGGTCGCCAAGGCGCCGGTGCTCAGCCCGCTGGAGGCGTCCGACCGGGAGGACCTCCTCTCCGACTGGCTGGACGACCACGGCGTGACCGAGGGATGGCGGATCGCCCCCACGTTCGTGCAGGCGGGACTGGACGAGGACTGGCTGGAGCAGGTGGCCGCGGCCGTGGACGAGGAGACGCTGGCGAGCGCGGTCGGCTGGCTCAACTACACCGTGGAGACCGAGCTGCTCATGGACGAGATCCAGGACAGCGCGGCCCGCATCTCCCACCTGGTCGACGCCGCCAAGCAGTACTCACAGCTCGACCGCGCGCCCTTCCAGGTCGCCGACGTGCACGAACTCCTGGACAGCACCCTGCTGATGCTGTCCGGGAAGCTGGGCAAGGGCATCCGGGTGGTCAAGGAGTACGACCGCACCCTGCCCCGCGTCCCGGCGTACCCGGCGGAGCTGAACCAGGTGTGGACCAACCTCGTGGACAACGCGGTCGCGGCGATGCGCGAGACGGACGGGGAGGGCACGCTGACCGTGCGCACGGCGCGGGAGGACGACCGGCTGCTGGTGGAGTTCGGCGACACCGGACCCGGCATCCCGGCCGAGATCCGCGACCGGGTGTTCGACCCGTTCTTCACCACCAAGCCCGTGGGCGAGGGCACCGGGCTGGGCCTGGACATCTCCTGGCGGATCGTGGTCAACAAGCACCACGGCAGTCTCCGGTTCGAGTCCGAGCCGGGCGACACCCGCTTCCAGGTGCTCCTGCCGCTCACCGCCCCCGCCTCCGACGACGCCCCACAGAAGGAGTCCGTATGACCACCGAACACGCCATCGACCCCAGCGTGCCGCCCTCGGGCGCGGGCTGCGCCGACTGCGACGCCTCGGGCGGCTGGTGGTTCCATCTCCGGCGGTGCGCGCAGTGCGGCCACGTCGGCTGCTGCGACAGCTCACCGGGACAGCACGCCACCGCCCACTTCCGGGCCACCGGGCACCCGGTGGTGAGCAGTTACGAACCGGGCGAGGACTGGTTCTGGAACTACGCCACCAACGAGCTGTACGAGTCGGGGCCGTCGCTGGCGCCGCCGGTGAGCCACCCGGCCGGGCAGCCCGCCCCCGGACCCGCGGACCGGGTGCCCGCCGACTGGACGCGGGCCCTGCACCGCTGAGCCGCCGCGCCCCGCCGGCCCGGGAACCCGCGGGCCCCGCCCGTCGTTGTCCGGACACCCCCACACATGTCGGACGACGGCGAACAGGGCGGTGCCATGAGCGAGTTGGTCCCCGGAGGCAACATCCCGCTCCCGGGCGGCGCGGTGACGGTCCGGGTGGCGGGACCGTTCGACGTGTCCGCGCTGATCACGGACGACGGCCGGAAGGTGTCCGGGGACGCCGACTTCGTCTTCTACAACCAGCCCTCCGCGCCGGGCGCGCGGCTCGCCGGCGACACCCTCGTCGTCGACCCGGCGGCGCTGCGCGCGGGCGCCACCCGGGTCACGGTCGCCGTCAGCCCCGAGGAGCCCGGCACCACGCTCAGCGCGCTGCCCGCCCCCGTCCTGGAGGTCACCGGGCCCGGAGGGCGTGCCCTGGCCCGCTTCCGGCCGCCGCGCCCGGACAGGGAGACGGTTCTGCTGCTCGCGGAGGTCTACCGGCGCGGCGACGGCTGGAAGCTGCGCGCGCTCGGTCAGGGGTACGCGGACGGACTGGCCGGTCTCGCCCGGGACTTCGGCGTCGACGTCGAGGACGACGAGGGAGCGGTGTCCACCCGTACCGCCCCGGTCGTCACCGGCAGGGCGCCGGTGAGCCCTGCCACGGTGGCCCAGGCCGCCCCGCGGACCCACCCGGCCGCTCCGCCCCGTCCCGCGGCCCCGCCGTCCGCCGGGGACGACTTCCTGGCCCTGGTCAACTCCGGCGCGCGGCACCGCGGGTTCGCCGCCGGTGTCGCACGACGGGCGGCTGGCCGAGGCGGCCCGGCAGCACGCGCGGGCGATGGCGCGCGGCGGGCGTCTCGGTGTGGAGGGCCCGGACGGGGTGCCGGTGTACCGGCGCGTGGTGGCCGCCGGCTACCCCTACCTCACCGTCGGCGAGCACCTGGTGTCCGGGCCGTTGTCCGTGGACCGGTTCGTGGGCCACTGCCTGCGGCACGAGGCGGCCCGCCGCACGGTGTGCGACCCGGCGTTCACGCACGCCGCCGTCGCCTCCTGCGAGGGCGCCGGGGACACGTACTGGACGGCGCTGTGGGCGCGTCCGCTCACCGCGGAGGGCCTGGACCGCACGGTGGCGGAGGTCGTCGGGCTGACCAACCGGGAGCGCGCGCGGGCCGGGCTTCCGCCGCTGTCCGGCGACCCGCTGCTGACCACGCGGCCGCGCAGGCGCACAGCGCCGACATGGTGGCGCGGGACTTCTACGCGCACACTGCCCCGGACGGGAGCAAGCCCTGGGACCGGGCCGCCGCCGCGGGTTCCCGGTGCCGCACGGTCGGCGAGAACATCGCGTGCGGGCAGCGGTCCGCCGCCGAGGTGGTGCGCGGCTGGATGAACAGCCCGGGGCACCGGGCGAACATCCTCAAGCCGGAGTTCACGCACATCGGCGTCGGCTTCGCGGGCGGCGGTCGGGCGGGCACGTACTGGACGCAGGTGTTCGGCGGGTGAGCGCGCGGCCGGATCCGTGCCGCGTCGTACGCGCCCGGTTCTGGCCGGGGAGCCGGGGCCGGGCGAGGATGGCCCCATGAAGGGTGACCTGTTTTCCAGTGAGCACATGGTGCGGCCGGCCACGACCCCGGGCATGACGGTGGAGAACGCCAAATGCCTGCGCTACACCGTCGACGGCGAGATGCTCGCCCGCCAGGGCGCGATGGTCGCCTACCGCGGCGACCTCCAGTTCGAGCGCAAGGGTCAGGGCGTGGGCGGCATGCTCAAGCGCGCGGTGACCGGTGAGGGACTGCCGCTGATGACCGTACGCGGGCAGGGCGAGGCCTGGTTCGCGCAGGAGGCGCAGAACTGCTTCGTCGTCGAGATCGGCCCCGGCGACGAGTTCACCGTCAACGGCCGCAACGTGCTGTGCTTCGACGCCACGCTGTCCTACCGCATCTCCACCGTGAAGGGCGCCGGCATCACCGGCGGCGGCCTGTTCAACAGCGTCTTCACCGGGCACGGCAAGCTGGGCCTGGTCTGCGAGGGCAGCCCGCTGGTGATCCCGGTGACGCCGCAGAGCCCGGTGTACGTGGACACCGACGCGATCGTCGGCTGGACGGCGGGCCTTTCCACTTCGCTGCACCGCTCCCAGTCGCTGGGCTCGATGCTACGCGGCGGCTCGGGCGAGGCGGTGCAGCTGGTGCTCCAGGGGCAGGGACACGTCGTGGTGCGGCCGAGCGAGGCGCCGCCGCACAAGGCGCAGCAGCGCTGAACGTCGTTGACCTCCGGCCGCACGCCGGGTGAGGCTGGGTCCCGGCGCGGATCACGCCCCGCGCCGGGAAGGTGACAGTCGTGATCGAGATCGCCGACATCGAGACCGCCGCCGAGCGGATCGCCGGACACGTGGTGCGCACCCCGACCGTGCCGAGCCCCGGCCTTTCGGCACTGCTGGGGGTGCCGGTGACGGCCAAGCTGGAGCTGCTCCAGCACACCGGATCGTTCAAGGTGCGCGGTGCGGCGGCGAAGCTGCTGGCGCTGAGCGAGGCGGAGCGGGCCGCCGGGGTGGTCGCGGTGAGCGGCGGCAACCACGGCATCGCACTGGCGGTGACGGCCGCCGCGCTCGATGTGAAGGCGACCGTGGTGATGCCGCGTTCGGCGCCCGTGCGGGCCGTGGAGATCGCGCGGGCGTCGGGCGCCACGGTGCGGGTCACGGACGACATGGCCGGGGCGTTCGCCCTCACCGCGGAGCTGCGGCAGGAGGGTCTGACTCTGGTGCACCCCTTCGACGACCCGGTGGTGATCGCCGGTCAGGGCACCGTGGGGCTGGAGTTCGCCGAGGACGCCGGTGAACTGACCGACGTGCTGGTGAGCATCGGCGGCGGGGGTCTGATCGCCGGGATCGCGGCGGCGTTGCGCGCCCGGCGGCCCGGGGTGCGCGTGTGGGGCGTGGAGACCGAGGGGGCGCAGGCGATGTCCGAGGCGCTGGCGGCGGGCGGCCCGGTGCCGGTCGCGCTGTCCTCGATCGTCTCGACGCTCAGCGCGCCTGCCGTGTCGCAGCTGACGTACGACCATGTCGCGGAGCTGGTCACGGAGGTGCTGGTGGTGCCGGACCGGGAGGCGGTGCAGGGCTCGCTGGACCTGGCGGACCACGCCAAGGTGTGGGCGGAGCCGGCCGCGGGCTGTCTGCTCCCGGCCGCCCGCCGGGTGCTGGAGCGGGTCGGCGAGGACGCCCGCCTGGGTCTCGTGGTGTGCGGCGGGAACGCCACCACCACCGACATGATGGCGTGGACGGACTACTTCTCCCTGCGCTGAACCCGGCGGTCCGCAGGGCGCGCGCCCGGCCGTTGAACGCTCCGGCCCCTCTCCTCCGTATCAGGGGGGACGGAAGTCAGCGGTTCGACGAGGGATCACCGGACGAGGGATCACCAATGGGCTGGGCGCACGCCTCCACCGACCGGCCGGTCGCCGGCCGCTACCGGCTGGTCGAGATCACGCACCGCGAGACCAACCGGGTCAGCTGGTACGCCGACGACCTGCGGACGGGCCGGCCCTGTCTGGCCACCCGCGTCGAGCTGCCGGCGGACGCCGTGGAAGGCGTCCGCCGCGCGCCCTCCCGGATCCTGCGGGCGACCGAGAACGTCGCCCGGCTCTGCCCGGACCGGATCGCGGACGTCGTCGACGCGGTCGGCGAGGGCGGCTGCCTGTGGACGGTCACGGCGTGGATCGACGGCACCCCGCTGGACGAAGTCCTGCTCCAGCACGGCACGTTCGCACCCGCGCGGGCGGCGCGCGTCGCCCTGGACCTGCTCGACGTCCTGGACGCGGCACACCCGGAGGCCGTCACCCACGGCGAGCTGAGCCCGGGCCAGCTCTATCTGCGCGAGACCGGCCCGGTGATCGTCACCGGCTACGGGGTGGCCGGCACGACGTCGGCGCCCCGGCTCACCGCCCCGTCGTACGCGGCGCCGGAACAGGCGCGGAACGAGCAGGTCGGCCCTGCCGCCGACCTGTGGGCGCTGGGGGCGATCCTCTACACGATGCTGGAGGGGCGCCCGCCGTTCCGGGACCGGGGCAGGGTCGCGGCCACGCTGCGCGGGGTCGACCGGCTGCCGCTGCGCCCGCCGGTACGCTGCGGGCCGCTCACCGGAGTCGTCACGGGCCTGCTGCGCAAGGAGCCCCGGGAGCGCCCGGGCCGCCCGGTGGTGCGGGACGTGCTGACCCGGGTGCTGCGGGAGGCCCCCGGCGGCGATGCCGAGCCGGGAGAGGCGTACGCGCCGGCCGGGCGGGGGCGGAAGCGGAAGGGCGTGCTCGTCGGGACGCCCCTCGCGGTGCTCACGGTGACGGCGGCCGTGGTCGCGGCGGCGACGGGCCTGCCCGACGGAGGCGACGACCGGGCCGGCGGCCCCGCCGCATCGGCGTCCTCGCCCGCCGGAGGGGCCGGGGGGCCGGACACCGCCCCGCGGGTCCCGCCCTCGGCCGGCGCCGCCCCTCCGTCGTCCACGGCTCCCTCGTCTCCCCCGTCGCCCTCCCCGTCCGGGTCCGCCTCGCCGTCCCCGTCGGATCCCGGCGCCCTTCCCGCGGGCTTCCGCGTCCACCGGGCCCCGGAGGGGTTCTCCGTGGCGCTGCCCGCGGGCTGGGAGCGGCAGCGGGCCTCCCGCGCCGCACAGCAGTCCTACCGCGTCACGTTCGGCGCCGACGACGACCCGCGCACCCTCGCCGTCACCTACAGCGAGCGCGTGGGGCCGGACCCGGTCGCCGTGTGGCGGGACACCGTGGAGCCGGGCCTCGCGCGCGCCGACGCCTACCAGCGGATCGGCGCCATCGAGGCCACGACGTACCAGGGCCGTGAGGCCGCCGACATGCAGTGGATCACCACGGACGACGGCGCCCGGGTACGCACCTTCGGCCGCGGCTTCCTGCTGGGCGACGGCCGGGGCTTCTCCCTGCGCTGGAGCACCCCGGCCGCCGAGTGGACGAACGCCGACAACCAGGAGACGTTGCGCACGGTCCTGCGGACCTTCCGGCCCGGGACGGCCGCCTAGGGTGTTTCGTCCGGACCCTCCCGGCGTCGCGGGGCCCATGCGCCCTCCCCCACTGCGCTCGACGGGCGTGGGCGCGCCCCCGGCGGCGTTGTCGCCACTCACCGACGCTCCGCGTCGACTCCCTCCTGGCGCCTTGCGATGCACGGCGCCAGACCCCGCTCCCTGATCCGGCCTGATCCGAACGAAAGACCCTAGCTAGCTCCGCGGGGCCCGCAGCGCGCGCAGTGGCCAGGGGACCAGCGGTGTGGTGAGCCAGTGCGCGCGGAAGACGCGGTCGGTGAGGGCGCAGGTGACGCGCAGCCGGTGCGGGGTCTCCAGGAAGGCGATGTCGACGGTGAGCGTGTCGGGGCCGTGCCACCCGCCGGTGACCGCGACCGGCACCGCGCCCTCGGTGACGGTCCAGGCCGTGCCGGTCCAACGGGCCGCCAGCCGGTGGCCGTCCTCGTCGAGGGTCAGCGTCCAGCCGCCGTCGTCGTCCGCCGTGAGCTCGGCGGCGGCCAGCTTCGGCTGCTCGGCGACGAGCCCGCCCTCCGGGGTGAAGGCGGCCCCGGCCCAGTCTCCGGTCTCCGGTGCGGGGGCGCCGTCCGTCGCCGGCAGGGCCAGGCGCTCCAGGCGCTCGCGCAGGCCCGCGTCCTCCGCGTCCCGCCCGGTCAGCGGGGCGTCACCGAAGGCGGGCAGCAGATGCCGCCACACCAGTTCGAGGTAGCGCTGCATCTCCGCGGTGGCGGACGTCGCGGCGATCACCACGTCGTGCTCGGGCAGCACCAGGCAGAACTGGCCGTAGGCGCCGTCGCCGCGGAAGCCGTGCTGGCCCCGCCAGAACTGGTAGCCGTAGCCCTGGTCCCAGTCGGGGCGGTCGTCGCCGCCCATGGCCCCGGTGGTGCCGATGTGGGCGCGGGTGGCGCGCTCGGCCCATCCCTCGGGCAGCAGCCGCTCGCCCTGCCAGACGCCGTCGTTCAGATACAGCAGGCCGAACTTCGCTATCGCGTCGGTGGTGGTGTGCAGGCCGGCGAAACCGATCTCGCGTCCGGCGCGGTCACGGGACCACAGCGCCTCGTCGATGCCCAGCGGCTCGAACAGCCGCGGGCGCAGATACTCCACGAGGGTCTGTCCGGTGACCCGCTGCACGATCGCGGCGAGCGTGTACGTGCAGGGCTGGTTGTAGGTGAACAGTGTGCCCGGGTCACGCTCCGGCGGCTGGAGCAGGAAGCCGCGCACCGGTTCGGCCGGGTCGGCGCCGAACGCCTCGTCGACGGTCTCGTGGTCGTGTCCGCTGGCCATGGACGCCACGTGGCGCACCAGCATCGCCCGGCTGCGCGGGTCGGTGATGCCGGCGTCGATCTCCGGGAAGTACGACAGCACGGGGGCGTCGAAGTCGATCAGCCCCTCCGCCTCGGCGAGCCCGGCGGCGGTGGAGGCGAAGCTCTTGCTGAGCGAGTACAGCAGATGGGGGCGTTCGGCGGTCCAGGGCGCCCACGAGCCGGCGGCCACGACCTTGCCGTGGCGCACGATCGTCACGCCGTGCGGTTCGATGTCCGGGTCGGCCTCGAGCGCGTCGAGGAAGGCGTGGACGCCGGACGCGTCGACGCCCTGGGTCGCGGGGGCTGCGGTCGGAAGGGCTCGCTGGGTCATGGGGGCATCCTGCCCGGGGCACCGGCGGGTGATCCACCGTTTTCGCCGGGCGACTCGGGGGACCCGGACTCCATGGTGCAAATCGGGTACACGATGATGACCGAGCAGGCCGGCCCGCGTGAGCTGGTGGAGCACGTGGTGCGCGCCGAGACGGCTGGCTTCGACTTCTCGGTGACCTCGGACCACTACTTCCCGTGGCTGGCCGAGCAGGGTCACTCGCCGTACGCGTGGAGCGTGCTGGGCGCGGCCGCGCAGGCCACCTCACGGATCCCGCTGATGACATACGTGACGTGTCCGACGAAGCGGTACCACCCGGCGGTGGTGGCGCAGAAGGCGGCGACGATGCAGCTGCTGTCGGGCGGCCGGTTCCGGCTGGGGCTGGGGTCCGGCGAGAACCTCAACGAGCACGTGGTGGGCGGCGGCTGGCCGCCGGTGGACGTACGCCACGAGATGTTCGAGGAGGCGGTGGAGATCATCCGCGCGCTGTTCGAGGGCGGTCATGTGAACTACCGGGGCGAGCACTTCGACGTGGAGTCGGCCAAGCTGTGGGACCTGCCGGACCAGCCGCCGCCGATCGGGATCGCGGTCTCGGGGAAGCGGTCGTGCGCCCTCGCGGGTCACCACGCCGACCTGATGATCGCCACCGAGCCGAAGCCGGAGCTGCTGGAGATGTTCGACGAGCACGGCGGCGAGGGAAAGCCGCGCGTGGGCCAGCTGCCGGTGAGCTACGACCCGGACCGGGACACCGCCGTGGAGCGGGCGCACGCCCAGTTCCGCTGGTTCGGCAACGGCTGGAAGGTGAACTCCGAGCTGCCGCACCCGGACTCCTTCGCGTCGGCGACCCAGTTCGTACGGACCGAGGACGTCGCCTCCTCGATCCCCTGCGGCAGCGACCCGGACGACTTCGTCGAGGCGGTCCGCCCGTACGCCGAGGCCGGTTTCACGGAGATCGCCCTGGTGCAGATCGGCGGGGAGTCGCAGCCGGCGTACCTGGACTGGGCGGAGCGGACGCTGCTGCCGGCGCTGCGGAAGGCCTTCGGCTGACAGGCGGTCCGTGCGTGAGGTGTGACGGATTCACCCGGAGAGCTGAGCATCTTGCCGGGATCCGGGGTACTAGAGGGCTCTACGTCGGTACGTCCCGGAGGCACCTCGTGAACTCGTTCGTGCACAAGACCCTGGTGGTGGAGCTCCAGGCGGGCGACACGGAGCGCTTTCCCGTGCTCGCCCACCTGAGCTACGACCCGTCCGACCCGTTCGCCGTCACGGTCGTCTTCACCCTCGACGGCCGGGTGCTGGCGCGCTGGCAGCTGGACCGGGAGATGGTCACCGACGGGCTGAGCCGCTCGGTCGGCATCGGCGACGTACGGCTGCGCCCGCAGGCCCGCGGGGTGGGGCGGGAGCTGCGGATGGAGTTCCTGGGCGAGGCGCGCCCCGACGGTGGCCGGCACCACGCGGTGGTCTTCGCCTGGGCGGAGGCCGTCGGGGAGTTCCTGACCGAGACCCACCGGATGGTGCCGCCGGGGTGCGAGGAGGTCCGGGTCGACGACTTCCTCGCGGACGTCCTGGCCAACAGCTGAAGCCCCGTGAGCCCGCGCGGGGTCAGCGGCGCGTGGTGTGGCGGTGGCGCGCCCACACGGGCAGCCCGAACCAGCACAGCAGGTACCAGAACACCACCCCGGCCACCAGGTACGGCACGTAGTCGTCCTGGGTGGCCACACGCAGGATGAGCAGCAGCGAGGAGCTGGTGGTGACCAGCAGCAGCGCCAGCCCCAGCAGGGTGAGCTGTGAGGCCCACTGGACCGCCTGCGGTTTGATGCGCCGCCCGCTGACGAGCCGGTGCAGCGTCACCGGGCCGATCAGCGCCCCGGTCGCGCAGGCGCCCAGCACCACCGTGACGATGTAGATGTTCTTGTCGGTGCCGGACAGGCCCTCGTAGGTCGGGGTGAACACGACCGTCAGCAGGAAACCGAACAGGATCTGCACGCCCATCTGGGCCACACGGACCTCTTGGATGAGCTCGGTCCACATCCGGTCCGCTCTCTCCTCCTCGCTCTCGTTGCGCCCCCGGCGCATGCTCCCGCCCTGCTCCGCGTCCGGCACGGTGCCTCCTTCGATCGGGTCTCCCCCTCCGGTTTCCCCGAAAGGGAGCCTCCTCCCACCGCCGGTTTGGCCGCGCGGGGCACGGTTACACGGTCGGCGACACGACCAGGCCGGACGAAAGTGGGAGACATGTCGGACACCCAGCTCACCGTGACACTCAGCGGCGGGGACGTCGACGACGCCCGGGCGGTCGTCGGGGCGCTGGAGGGCACGTTCGGACCGCCGCAGGAGCGGCCCTCGGACACGGACGCGACCGTCCGGATAGCGACGTTCGGCGGCGAGGGTGAGGGGACGGGCGACGGGCAGGCGGACGTGCGGCCCTTGTCGGAGCCGGTGACCGTCACCGTGCAGGGCACCCCGGAGGCGGTACGCCGGGCGAGCGACGCGCTGTCGCGGGCCTTCACGGCCCGCGACGAGGGCGCCGCCGCCGGCGACCAGGAGCAGGAGCGTCAGCTCGTGCTGGAGTCCTGAGGCGCCTCCGCTACCAGCGGCCCTCCACCTGCTCGCGGATCCGCCGGTCGTACAGGTCTGCGATCGCGGAGAGGGTGGCGTCGGACAGCTCCGGCAGCCGGGCGGCGGCCGCGTTGGCACGGGCCTGCTCGGGCGAGCGGGCGCCGGGGATGACGCTGGTCACGCCGGGCTGCTGGACGATCCAGCGCAGCGCGAGCTGGGCCGGCGTGCAGCCCTCGGGGGCCAGGGCGGCGAACTCGGCGGCGGCCTCGACACCGGTCGCGTAGTCCACGCCGGAGAAGGTCTCGCCCTGGTCGAAGGCCTCACCGTGCCGGTTGAAGGTGCGGTGGTCGTTCTCCGCGAAGACGGTGTCCTTGGTGTACTTCCCGGACAGCAGACCCGAGGCGAGCGGCACGCGGGCGATGATGCCGACGCCGGCCTCGCGGGCGGCCGGGAGCACCTTAAGCAGCGGCTTCATGCGGAACGGGTTGAGGATGATCTGCACGCTGGCCACGTTCGGGCGGGCGATGGCGGTCAGCGCCTCGGCGCAGGTTTCCACGCTCACGCCGTAGGCGGCGACGCGCTCCTCCTCGACGAGGGTGTCGAGGGCGTCGAAGACCTCGTCGGTGGAGTAGACGGGGGTGGGCGGGCAGTGCAGCTGCACCAGGTCGACGCGGTCGACGCCCAGGTTGCGCCGGGAGCGGTCGTTCCAGGCACGGAAGTTGTCCAGGACGTAATTCTCGGGGATCTGGTCGACACGGCGGCCCATCTTGGTGGCGACCAGCACGTGCAGGTCGGGCCGTCCGGAGAGGAACGACGCGATGGTCTGCTCGCTGCGTCCGTCACCGTAGACGTCGGCGGTGTCGAAGAAGGTGACGCCCGACTCGGCGGCGGCCTCCAGCACCGCGAGGGCGTCCTTGTCGTCGACGTCGCCCCAGTCGGCGCCGAGCTGCCATGTGCCGAGGCCGATCACGGAGGCGTGCTGACCTGACCTGTCGAAAGTGCGCTCTTCCATGCCGGTCAGTCTGTCATCCGTCCCGGCCCGGCGACCGGCGGCTCCCCCGCCGGGGCGGCGGCTCAGGCGCCCACGGCCGTCCGGCACTCGGGGTGGCCCCAGCCCTTGTCGTTCTTGGCGATGGGCTCGCCGGCCGCGTACGACCGTCCGCACGGGCAGCGGCCGGGGAACTTCGCCTTGATGGTGCGGGAGGAACCCCCGGACTTGCGGGCGGGCCTGGCGCCGCCCGAGGCGCGGCGGGAGGAACCGCCGGAGGACGGGCGCGGTACGGACGGCGGCGGCTCGGGCGAGCCCTGCGCGCTGCCCGCGTCCTGCTGCGCGGAGGCCGCCTGGCTGGCGGCGCGGTCGGCGAAGTCGTTGAGCCGGTCGCCGTCGACCTGGTGGGCGAGCACGTGGCGGAACTCGACGGACCGGTCCTGGAGCAGGCCGTCGATGCGGACGACGAGTTCCTGGTTGGCGACGGGCTTCCCTGCGGCGGTGCGCCAGCCGTTGCGCTTCCAGCCGGGCAGCCAGGTGGTGACGGCCTTCATGGCGTACTGCGAGTCCATCCGTACCTCGAGCGGCACGCCGGGGTCGGTGGCCGCGAGGAGCCGCTCCAGGGCGGTGAGTTCGGCGACGTTGTTGGTGGCGGTGCCGAGAGCGCCGGCCTCCCAGCGGTCCGGGGTCCCGGAGCCGTCCGCGATCACCCAGGCCCAGCCGGCGGGTCCGGGGTTTCCCTTCGAGGCCCCGTCGCAGGCGGCCACCACACGTTCACGCATGCCACCGATCATGCCATGGCCGGGCGGGTGTCCCGGTTCCGCTCAGCCGACGGGTTCGGTGCCCGGCATCTCGCCCTTGGTGGTGGTGAGGTCGATGACCGAGAAGGCGGCGCCCTGCGGGTCGCCGACCACCGCGAACCGGCCGAACGGCGAGTCCGTCGGCCCGGACCGCAGCACCCCGCCGCGTTCGGTCGCCCGGGCCACGGCGGCGTCGCAGTCGTCGGCGGTGAAGTACACGTTGATGTACGGGGGCGCCTCGGGCGGGAAGTTGTCGGTCATCCGCATCCGGCCGAGGACGCTGCGCTCCCCCAGGTCGAAGAGGCGGAAGTCCATCTCGCCCTGAGCTGCTTGGACCGATAGCCGAAGACGGCGGGAAAGAACGCGTCGGACTTCTCCGGCTCGCGGGTGCAGACCTCCGCCCAGCAGTACGCGCCCGGTGTCTCCGTCGTCCGGAAACCCTCGTGGGTGCCGGCCTGCCACACCCCGAAGACGACCCCTCCGGGGTCACGGGCGAGACACATCGTGCCGTGGTCGGCGACCCGCACGGGCTCCATCAGCAGTTCGCCGCCCTGCTCGCGGATGCGGGCGGCGGTGGCGGAGGCGTCCTGAGCGGCGAGGCAGAGGCACCACTGGGAGGTGCCCTCCTGGCCCGGCATGGGCGGGACGACGGCGGCCACCGCCTTGCCGCCGGCGTACGCCTGGGTGTAGCCGCCCTCATCGGGCGACGTCTCGCCGAAGGTCCAACCGGGGACGTGGCCGTAGAAGTCCTTGGCCGCGTCGAGGTCGTCGAACACGGCGTCGGCCCAGCAGGGGGTTCCTTCGGGTGCTACGGCCATGGCTGCGGCCCTCCGCGTCACGCGTGCTCTGTGGTCTCCTCACTCACGCCAGCCACGCCCGGGCGGGCACGCGCGCCGGAGGAGAGCCCTCAGGGGCACGGGGAACTGCGCGAACGGGGGCCCGGGGCGGAGCCCCCGAACCCCGAAAGGCCCCGCGGGCCTGGGTGTCACGCCCCGCCCTCGTACGCCCTCTCCAGCTCCGCGATGTCCAGCTTGCCCATCGTCATCATGGCCTTCAGCGCACGGTCGGCCTTCTCGCGGTCCGGGTCGCCGATCATCTGCGTGAGCCGCTTGGCGTTGACCTGCCAGGAGACGCCGTAGCGGTCCTTGAGCCAGCCGCACGGGCCGTGCTCGCCACCGCCCTCGACCAGCTTCTCCCAGTAGTGGTCGATCTCCGCCTGGTCGTCGCAGTCGAGCTGGAAGGAGATCGCCTCGTTGAACGTGAACTCCGGTCCGCCGTTCAGGGCGACGAACTTCTGGCCGTTGGCCGTGAACTCCACGGTGAGCACGGAGCCCTCCTCACCGGGGGTGGCCCCGGTGTTGCGGACCACGTCGCCGAGCTTGGAGTCGTCGAAGACGGAGACGTAGAACTGCGCCGCCTCCTCCGCCTGGCCGTCGAACCAGAGGCAGGTGGTGAATCCGTCGGTGTCCATGAGTACCTCCCGTGTGGGGCGCCCCTCGAGGGAACGCGGTCACCGGTGCAGACCGGCCGCGGCGACGGAACTCATCGGTGGGACCGAGATCCACCTGCACGGCCCGTCCGGGGCCGCTCCGCCCTGGGCGAATCTGCCGCGGGCAGAGATTCCCCCGGCGGCGGGTCCCGCGCGCCGACAGTGGACGCGCACGGCCGCCCGGCCGTGCTCCGACCAGTGACCCACGGGAGCGTCCATGTCACCACTCATCGCCGGCCCCGGGCCGGCCCAGCCGCGGGCGGAGGACGGCGACACCCCGCCCACCCGCTTCGACGACCACCTCGCCGCCCAGCTGCTCGCGCAGCGGATCGTGGTGCTCGGCACCCAGGTCGACGAGGTGTCCGCGAACCGGGTGTGCGCGCAGCTGCTGCTCCTGTCCGCCGAGGACCCGCGCACCGACATCAGCCTGTACGTCAACAGCCCCGGCGGCTCGGTGCACGCCGGGCTCGCCATCTACGACACGATGCGGCTGATCCCCAACGACGTCGCCACCCTGGCCATGGGCTTCGCGGCCAGCATGGGGCAGTTCCTGCTCTGCGTCGGCACGCCCGGCAAGCGTTACGCCCTGCCCAACGCGCGGATCATGATGCACCAGCCGTCGGGCGGCATCGGCGGGACCGCCGCCGACATCGAGATCCAGGCGGAGAACCTGGAGTTCACCAAGCGGACCATCGAGCGGATCACCGCCGAGCACACCGGCCAGTCCCCGGAGACCATCTCGCGTGACGGCGACCGGGACCGCTGGTTCACGGCCGAGCAGGCCCGTGCGTACGGGATGGTCGACCGGGTGCTGGACTCGCTGGACGACGTCCGTCCGGCGGCCACCCGACCGAGGATGGGGCTGCGCTGATGGGGACGTACACGATTCCGAACGTCGTCGAGCGCACCGCGCGCGGCGAGCGGTCCTACGACGTGTTCAGCCGGCTGCTCGCCGAGCGGATCGTCTTCCTGGGCACGGAGATCGACGACGGCGTGGCCAACGTGGTCGTCGCGCAGCTGCTGCACCTGGAGTCGGAGGCACCGGAGAGCGAGATCGCGGTGTACCTCAACTCCCCCGGCGGCTCGTACACCTCGCTCATGGCGATCTACGACACCATGACGTTCGTGCGGGCCCCGATCTCCACGTTCTGCGTGGGGCAGGCGGCGTCCACGGCGGCCGTGCTGCTGGCCGGCGGGGACCCGGGACGCCGGTTCGTGCTGGAGCACGCACGGGTGCTGCTCGGCCAGCCGGCCTCCGGCGGGATGCAGGGCACGGCGTCCGACCTGGCGCTGCGCGCGAAGGAGATGACCCGGATCCGGGCGCAGGTCGAGGAGGTGCTGGCCCGCCACACGCACCACGATGCGGCGACCCTGCGGGCGGACATGGACCGCGACAAGGTGTTCACCGCGCAGGAGGCCGTGGCGTACGGCCTGGCCGACGAGGTGCTGACCCGGCGGCCCGCTCCGGTGTGAGCGGCCGCCGGGCCGTGCGGTGCGGGTGCGTCCCGCTCAGGCGGCCAGGCAGAGCCCGCCGTGCGCGGAGCCGTTCCGCACGGAGCCGTGGCGCATGGAGCCGTTCCGCACGGAGCGGGCGGGGACGGCGGAACGGTGCGACGTCACCCGGACCAGCTCCGCGTGCGTACGGGCGAGCAGGTCGCCGAGGCCCAGACCGAGCGCCCCGGCGGCGGCCGCGAGGACCTCCGAGGAGGCCTCCTTGCGGCCGCGCTCCACCTCCGACAGATAAGGCATGGAGATCCGCGCCGCGTCGGCGACGTCCTTGAGGGTCCGCTCCTGGGCCTGCCGCTCCTTGCGCAGCACGTCGCCGACGAGGTGCCGCCACAGCGGCTCTCTGGGCGCGGCGGCGGGCGGGGCCGGCGGGCCCGAGGCGGCCGGGCCGGGTCGCAGGGGAATGACGCGGGCTTCGTTCGGCGCGTGATCGGTCACGTCCTCAGCCTAGGAATCCCGCTCCCGCGGGCAAGGGAGCGGGATTCCGCCCTGAGTGAAGCCGAAAAAGCGGACGACTTTCCTCCGCCCTGATGGTGCCCCGCCGCACCGTCGGCCGTACCATCGGACGACAGGCGTGACGGCCGTGCGGACCGCGTCGCCCCCGAGCGGTCCGGTGCTCTCCGTCACGGAGAAGACCGACAGGCATAGGTCCGCGGAGCCGGGGTATCCGGGTGCTTCAGTCTCGTGGCAGCCATGACGTTCGTGGGAGAGGGCAATGAGGACCGCCGTGATCCGGTCGCAGGAGCGGACCGCCGACGGGCACACCGGGGCCGCCGCCGGGAGCGAGGACCTTCGCGATCCCGCCGACCCGCGCGCCGTCGCGCCCCGCGACGCCCGTGAGCTCTCCCGCCAGTTCTTCCGCCGTCTCACGGAGCTGGAGGAGGGCACCCGCGAGTACCAGTACGCGCGGAACACGCTCATCGAGATGAACATGTCCCTCGTGCGCTTCGCGGCCGGGCGGTTCCGCGGCCGGGGCGACGACATGGACGACGTCGTGCAGACCGGCATGATCGGCCTGATCAAGGCCATCGACCGGTTCGAGCTGTCCCGCGAGGTCGAGTTCACCTCCTTCGCGCTGCCGTACATCGTCGGCGAGATCAAGCGCTTCTTCCGTGACACCACCTGGGCCGTGCACGTGCCGCGGCGACTCCAGGAGCTGCGTGTGGAGCTGGCCAAGGCGCGCGAGGAGCTGTCGAGCCGGCTGGACCGCGAGCCCACCGTCGCCGAGCTGGCAACCCTGATGAACATCAGCGAGCAGCAGGTCGTCGAGGGACAGATCGCCGCGAACGGCTACAACTCCTCCTCCCTGGACGCGGCGCTCACCGGCGACGGCCCGGAGCACGGCGAGGCCGTCCTCGCCGACTTCATCGGCGTCGAGGAGGAGCGGCTGGCCCTGGTGGAGGACTTCCACGCGCTGGCCCCGCTGATGGCGGAGCTGAGCGACCGGGACCGCGAGATCCTGCACCTGCGGTTCGTCGAGGAGGCCACGCAGGCGGAGATCGGCGAGCGGCTGGGCTGCTCGCAGATGCATGTGTCCCGGCTGATCAAGCGGATCATCACCCGGCTGCGGACGGGCATGCTCGGCGAACTGGGCTGCGCCTGACGGCGGGGCACACCGTCCCCACGGCACACCGAAGGCGCCCCCGGCCTTTCAGGGGCGCTGCTGTGAGGAGGGGGTGTCTGTCGTTCAGCCGCCGGTGAGGTCGATCACGGCGCGGACGCGTTTGCCGACCGGTACGCGCTCCACGCCGACCTCCCGCGCCAGCGCCCGCACGATCTCCAGGCCGTGGCGTCCGACCCGCTGCGGGTCGCGTGGGAACACGCGGGGCAGGGCGCCGTTGCTGTCGTAGACGGCCACCGTGAGGGTGGTGTCCGTACCCTCCAGCTCCAGGATGTACGGACCGTCGCTGTGCCGGTCGGCGTTGGTGACCAGCTCGCTCACCACCAACAGCACGGCTCCCTCCGCCTTGGCGTCGATCGTGGCGCGGCACTCGGTCCTCAGCTGATCGAGGAACTGCGCAGCGACATGCCGCGACTCGGCGATGCAGCCCGGCTCGCCGGTGAAGTGTGCCGCCCGCCGCAGCGGTTCCACGGGCACATCGAAACCAGTCGGTATCACTACCCCGTCCAAGTGATAGGTCATGCATTTCCCTCTGCGACGCCGGGTCGGCCGGACGATCCGCACCGGTCCTGGTACCCCGAGTCGGGCGGGGCAGTCCCACTGATCGGGAATCGGCTTCCCCGTGGGGGGTATCGGTATGCCTGACCAGGCGAAAGAGGGCTTCGGCGGGTGGATGCGGGCCCGCGGCTGCGCAACTCGGCGCTCCCAGAATGCCGCCGCGCCCGCCCTCCCCCACTCTCGGCTCCGCTCGAGCGGAGGGACCCCAGGAGCGGGAGACACCCCCACCGCCGCAGCCGCACGACTGCCCGCAGTCGGCGAGGCGCGCGGCCGCCTCGCGGCGTGCCCGCGGTGGGCGGTGGCTGCGGCCGCCGCACGGCCACGCGCCGGTGCCGCCGGACGGACCCCGTCGGCGGGCGGGCCGAACAGAACCCTGCTTAGCGTGCTCACGTGAGCGCACACTCCCCTTCTCCTCCGCGATCCCCCCTCCACGGCTGGGTTCCCGCGCTGGTCGCGGTGGTCGGCTCGCTGGCCGCGATGGCCGTGGTGGCGGCGCTGGGGATCTGGGCGGCCGGGGCCGCAGATCTTCCGGAGGATGCCTTCGGTCCGGTGCTCGCCGCCGTCCTGGTGCTCGCCGTCGGCGGCACGGTGAGGCTCTCCGGGGACGCCGACGCTCTGGCCGGTACCGAGGGCGGCCTGACCGTGATCCCGCTGACCGTCACCCTCACCGGGGCGCTGCTGCTCGGCTGGTGCTTCCTGCGGCCGCTGCACCGCCGGACGGTGGTGGGCGCGCCCGGGCTGGCGGGGTGGGCGGCGCGGATCGCCGTGCTGTGGCTGCTCGCCGTCCTCGGTCTGGCCCTGGCCGCACGGCGCACGTTCGAGGTGTCCCTGGGGGACGACCTGCTCGGCGATCTGGGCGAGCTGTTCGGGGTGAGGCCGACGGTCGGCTTCGCGGCGGACGTGCTGCCGACCGTGCTGATCGGCCTGGTGTGGCTGGCGGGCGTGCTGGTGGTGGCGATCCTGGTGTCGCGGGGCGCGCCGCTGCCTCCCGAGCTGATGCGGTTCCAGGCGGGGGCACGGCCCGCGGCGCGCGCGACGCTGGGGCTGCTGCTCGCCGCCGTGGCCGTGGCGCTGATCGTCGCGCTGGTGGTGGCCGCCACGAAGGGGCACGCGGCCGAGACGTTCGCCGTGATCCTGCTGGGGCTGCCCAACGTGGCCTGGCTGGGGCTGACCGTGGGGATGGGGGCGACCTGGGAGGGCAGGGTGGCGGGGCCGTTCGGGCTGCCCATGCCGCAGGTGCTGGACGAGGTGCTGCGCACCCCGGACGTGTCGGAGCTGAACCTGGGTTCGCTCGTCGACCACGACGGCGGCCGCTGGTGGTGGCTGCTGGTGGGTGCGGCGGTGCTGGTGGCGGGGGCGGCCTGCGCCATGGCGGCCACCTCTCCCGCGCGGGTGCCGCCCTGGCAGCACGCGCTGCGGCTGGCGGCGGCACTGGCGCTGGCGGTGCTGACGGTCGGACCGACGGCCCGGGTCTCCGCGCGGATCGGCCTGTCGGTGCTCGGCATCGGCGACCTGGGCGAAGGGCTGACCGGGCAGGTGCTGCTGGAGCCGCAACTGTGGGGCGCGCTGGGCCTTGCCCTGCTGTGGGGCCTGGTGGCGGGGTTCGCCGGCGCGTGGGCCGTACGGGGGCTGCGGCGGTGGCGGCGCTGAAGGGCGGTCCGGCTCAGGCGACCGGGACGCCGAGGACCCGGGCGGCCCGCTGCATCCGCAGGGCGTCGACGGACTCGGCGAGGAGTTCGTACTCCGTTGTGTCGTCGCCGGTGGCGACCCGCACCATCCGCCCGGCGGCGAGCGCCTCGGCCACTTCCTCCTGCCGGCCGACGTCACCGCACCAGGTGCGGAGCACGGTGGGAACGTCGGTCACGTCGTCGGCGACGGGGACGAGCGCACCCGGAGGTAAGTGCTCGGCGTCCGGCTGCGGGTCGAGGCGCTCTGCGATCCACAGGGCGCGGTCGCGCAGCCACCACAGGGCGAGCGCGAGGGTCGGGGCCCGGTAGGTGCCCAGCGGCACCCCGATGCGCCGGCCGTCGCAGACCCCGTACGCCGTGACGTGGCACAGGAATTCGTCGTGCACGTTCCCTCCCCCGCTGCGTGCTCGCCCGCCGGTTCCGGGCCGGCTGCCCGTTCCGTGGCTCGCGTGCTGTGCGTGAGGGCGCAGTCGCTCGGTGTGAAGCGCTCTCGTTGTCGAGTATGTTCACCGCTGAAACACTGTCACCATGTGTTTCCGGCCAGTCTCCTGGCATATGCAGGCCCTGTCCTGGCCGAAACGGCACGGGTGGGCGCATCGGCCGAGGTGACCGGCCTGTCCGGAGACGGACGCACCGGCCGCCGCCCCCGTGCACGGGGGTGACGGCCGGTGACGGGAGCCGCTTACTGCTTGACGATGGCGTCGATCCTCGCCAGCTCCTCGTCGGAGAAGTCGAGGTTGCGGGTGGCGGCGACGCTGTCCTCCAGCTGGCGCGGACTGCTCGCGCCGACCAGGGCGGAGGTGAGGCGGCCGCCGCGCAGCACCCAGGACAGGGCCATCTGCGCCAGGCTCTGGCCGCGGGCGGAGGCGATGTCGGCGAGCGCGCGCAGCCGCCCGACCAGCTCTTCGGTGAGGGCGTCCGTGTCGAGGAAGGGGCTGTCGCTCGCGGCTCGGGAGTCCTCGGGGATGCCGTCCAGGTAGCGGGAGGTCAGCAGGCCCTGCTCCAGCGGGGAGTACGCGATGGAGCCGACCTGGAGCTCGTCGAGGGCGTCCATCAGGCCCTCGTCCTCCGGGCGGCGGTCGAGCATCGAGTAGCGCGGCTGGTTGATCAGCAGGGGGGTGCCCAGCTCGCCGAGGATGCGGGCGGCCTCGCGGGTCTGCTCGGCGCTGTAGTTGGAGACGCCGACGTAGAGCGCCTTGCCCCGCTGCACCGCCGTGTGCAGGGCGCCCATCGTCTCCTCGAGCGGGGTGTCCGGGTCGAAGCGGTGCGAGTAGAAGATGTCGACGTGGTCGAGGCCCATGCGGCTGAGGCTCTGGTCCAGCGAGGACAGCAGGGACTTGCGGGAACCCCATTCGCCGTACGGGCCCGGCCACATCAGGTAGCCGGCCTTGGTGGAGATCACCAGCTCGTCCCGGTACCGCGCGAAGTCGGCCTTCAGGGCCTCGCCGAGGACGGACTCGGCGGCGCCGGGCGGCGGGCCGTAGTTGTTGGCGAGGTCGAAGTGGGTGACGCCCAGGTCGAAGGCGCGGCGCAGGATGGCCCGCTGGGTCTCGGCCGGGCGGTCGGGACCGAAGTTGTGCCACAGGCCGAGCGAGAGCGCGGGGAGCTTCAGGCCGCTGCGTCCGGTGCGCCGGTAGGGCATGTCCGCGTAACGGTCGGGGTGTGCGGTGTACAACGCGACTCCAGAGGGGTTGGCACACGTCTTGACGTTCGTCGTGGCGGTTCGTCGGACCGCCCGTCCACTCTGTCGTGACCTGCGGGGAGTGGTCCAACAGAAGAATCCGATGCGATTCAGCGGCTACGCTTCTCAATCATGGAACTGCGCCATCTCCAGCACTTCGTGGCCGTCGCCGAGGACCAGCACTTCACCCGTGCGGCGGAACGGCTGATGGTCTCCCAGTCGGGCCTGTCGGCGTCCGTCCGGGCGCTGGAGCGCGAGCTGCAGACGCCGCTGTTCGTGCGGACCACCCGCAGGGTGACGCTCACCGAGGCGGGGCGGGCGCTGCTCACGGAGGCCGAACGCATCCTGGCACAGGTGCGGGCCGCGCACGAGGCGGTGGCCGCGGTGCAGGGAGTGCTGCGCGGCACCCTCGCGGTGGGTACGGAGCAGTGCATCGCCGGGGTGCACGTGGCGGAGCTGCTCGCCGCGTTCCGCCGACGCCACCCGGACGTGGAGATACGGCTGCGCCAGTGGGGCTCGGCCGCGCTCGCCGAGGAGGTCGCGGCCGGGCGGCTGGACCTCGCCTTCGCCTACCGCGTCGACGCCGACCCCGACCAGCTGCGCGTCGTGCCGCTGACCGGCGAGCCGATGACGGTGCTGTGCCACCCCGACCACCGGCTGGCCCAAGCCGGGGCGCCGGTCACCCCCCAGGACCTGGCCGACGAGGTGTTCGTCGACTTCCACCCCGACTGGGGTCCGCGCCGCGCCACGGACGCGGCGTTCGCGGTCGCGGGCGTACGGCGCACGGTGGCACTGGAGGTGAACGACGTGCACAGCCTGCTCGACCTGGTCGACGAGAACCTCGGCGTGACGGTGGTGCCGCGCCATTTCCGCCACAAGCGCCCCTCGCTCACCGCGCTGCCGCTGAAGGACACCGGCGAGGCGGCGTACGAGACGGTGGCGCTGGTGCCGTCGCCGCGCGCCACCAGCCCGGCGGCGCGGGCGCTGATGGACCTGCTGGACACCGGGGCGCGTGACGCCGGAAGCTGAGCGAGTCTGGGGGCATGCATGCCAAGGACATCCTCATCGAAGGCTACGGACGCATCCGGGAAGAGGTCCACGCCGCCGTCGGAGGCCTCGGACCCGACGAGCTCGCCGCCCGGCCCACGCCGGAGGCCAACAGCATCGCGTGGCTGGTGTGGCACCTCACCCGGATCCAGGACGACCACGTCGCGGACGCCTTCGGCCTGGACCAGGTGTGGCTCGCCGACGGCTGGGAGAAGCGCTTCGGGCTCGGCCTGCCGCGCGGCGCCACCGGGTTCGGGCACACCCCGGCGCAGGTCGGCAAGGTGCGCGTCAACTCCCCCGACCTGCTGACCGGCTACCACGACGCCGTCCACGCGCAGACCCTCGGCGCGCTGCGGACACTCACCGCGAAGGACCTGGAACGGGTCGTCGACGAGAACTGGGACCCGCCGGTCACCCTGGGCGTGCGGCTGGTCAGCGTCCTGTCCGACGACCTCCAGCACGTCGGACAGGCCGCCTACGCCCGGGGGCTGCTGCGGAGCGCCGCGTCGTAACCCGGCAGGACGACGTCCCGGATCAGCGCCACACGCTCGTCGTACGGCAGGAACGCGCTCTTCACCGCGTTCAGGGTCACCGTGCGCAGGTCCTCGGCGGACCAGCCGGCCTGCTCCACCAGCAGGGACATCTCGCGGGTCATGGTGGTGCCGGAGACCAGGCGGTTGTCGGTGTTGACGGTGACGCGGAAGCCGAGGTCCTTCAGCGGGGTGATCGGGTGCTCGGCGATCGAGGTCGCGGCGCCGGTCTGGAGGTTGGACGTGGGGCACATCTCCAAGGCGACGCGACGGTCGCGGACCCAGGAGGCGAGCCGGCCGAGCTTGCCGTCCGCGAGGTCCGGGATGTCCTCGGTGAGGCGCACGCCGTGGCCGATGCGCTGGGCGCCGCACACCTGGACGGCCTGGTGGATGCTGGGCAGCCCGTGGGCCTCGCCCGCGTGGATGGTGAACGGCACGTTCTCGCGGCGCAGGTGCTCGAAGGCGGCGAGGTGGTCGGCGGCCGGGAAGCCGTCCTCGGCGCCGGCGATGTCGAAGCCGACGACGCCGGCGTCACGGAAGGCGACGGCCAGGTCGGCGGCCTCTCGGACCCGGTCGAACATCCGCATGCCGCACAGCAGTGTGCCGACCCGGACGGGCGTCCCGGCGGCGGCCGCCTTGGCCATGCCGGCGGCCAGCCCCTCCTGGACGGTCTCCACGACCTCGGCCATGGTGAGCCCGCCGCGGGTGTTCAGCTCGGGGGCGTAGCGGACCTCGCCGTAGACGACACCGTCGGCGGCGAGGTCGAGGACGTACTCCTCGGCGGTGCGCAGCAGGCCCTCGCGGGTCTGCATCACGGCCAGGGTGTGCTCGAAGGTGGCGATGTAGCGCACCAGGTCGCCGGAGTTGGCGGCCTCCACGTACCAGGCGGCGAGCTTGTCAGGGTCGGTGGTGGGCAGGGTGTGGCCGACGGCCTCGGCCAGCTCCACGACCGTGGCGGGGCGCAGGCCGCCGTCGAGGTGGTCGTGCAGGACCGCCTTGGGGAGGCGGCGGATCGTGTCGGTGTCTATGCGCGTAGATGACATGGCGTGCGGTTCCTCGGCGTGTGGTTCGGCGTGGTGGGTCGGTGGTGGATCAGCCGGCGGGCTGGAGCAGGTCCCAGCGGTTGCCGTAGAGGTCCTGGAAGACGGCGACCGAGCCGTACGGCTCGTGACGCGGCTCCTCGAGGAAGGTCACCCCGGCGGCGGTCATGCGGGCGTGGTCGCGGGCGAAGTCGTCGGTGTGCAGGAAGAAGGCCACGCGTCCCCCGGTCTGATCACCCGCCCGGGCCCGCTGCTCCTCCCCCGCGGCGCGGGCCAGCAGCAGGGCGGCGCCGGTGTGCCCGGCGCCGGGCTCGACGACGACCCAGCGGCCGCCGTCAGGCCGGGGCGCGTCCTCGGCGAGCCGGAAGCCGAGGGCCTCGGTGTAGAAGCGGATCGCCTCGTCGTAGTCGTGGACGACGAGGGTGACCAGGGCAATGCGTCTCATCGTCACCTCTCGAAGGGGTTGACGGGAGAGGTTATACGTAAAACCGCGGGCCATGCCAGTCCCGCCCCGGCGGCCGTCCCGGGGCGGGACCGCGTGGTCCTCTACGGGTAGGTGTAGGTGTTCAGCGCGTCGACGGCGGCCGTGGGATTCCCCAGGTCGTAGCGGTCGACGGCGAGGTAGGTGGGCTTCTTGCGGGCGGCAGGCTGGCAGAAGCGGCGGGCGCGGTCGGCGAGCTTGGCGTTGTCGGTGGAGGCGGTGGAGGCGACGGCGGCGTCCCGGAAGTGGTTCATGACGAAGAGGGGCCGGAAGCCGGGCTCGGTGCGGGTGAGCGGGATCGTGGTGTTCGCGTCGTACCAGCGGCTGTAGCAGGACCAGTCGGAGGAGCCGATGCCCGGGCCCATGGACCAGTGGTTCTCGACGGTCCAGTCGCGCTGGTACATCACGCCGAAGGTGTCACGGGTCAGCCCGGCCGAGCGGTCGGCGTCCTTGCTGTGGTCGGTGAAGATCAGCAACCGGTGTCCTTCGGCGGCCAGTTCACCCATCGTGGGCCAGCCGTTCTCCCGCACCCCTGTGCGGTCGGGGCGGTAGAGCACGTCCGACAGCCCCTGCACGCGGTCCAGTTCGGCGCGCAGGACGCCCGGGTCGACGTAGTCCTCCAGGAAGACGGTGACGAACTCGTCCGGGTGGACGCGCAGGAAGTCGGTGATCCGCTGAAGGTCGACCCACAGCGCGACAGGTCTGCGCACCAGCGTGCAGCTGTTGTGGCAGAGGATGGCGCCGTCCGGCGTCTGGTGGACGTCCAGCATGAACCCGCGTACGCCGTCGCGGAGTTGCTGTTCGATGCCCCGGCTCTGGTTGGGGAAGAGGTCGACGAAGGGCGGGGCGAAACCGCCGTCGACGCCGTTCGCGTAGGCGTTGTGGGCGGTGAGGAACGTGACCTGGTCCAGGGTGCGTCGCTCCCTGGGCGGCATGGGGCCGCCGGGCGCGTCGGCGGGGGTGAGGTACCAGGCGGCGAGGTCACCGGCACCGCTGCCGACGGACAGCGGGGCGGGGTGGGTGGCGCCGGCGGGCTTGGGCGCGACGGTGAGGCGCCGGTCGGCGCCGGGGGCGGCGAGCGCGTAACGGTCGGAGCCGAGCGGGGTGATCTGCCAGCGCGCCTCGGCGGCCGCGCAGGAGACGGTGCGGGCCTGGTCGCCGGCGCGTCCGAGGCAGGCGCCGGGACTGTCGGTGTTCTCCAGCAGATGGACGCCGCCGTCAAGGCGCAGGGTCCACTGCTGGCGGTCCTCGTCGCCGCGTGGGCGGTGCTGTTCGACCGTCCCGGAGGCGTCGGCGGCGTTGAGGCCGGTGACGGCGCTCTGGACGTAGTAGGTGCCGGGCTGCGGCGCGGCGCCGGCGGCCGCGGGTGTCACGGCCGCCGCGGCGAGCGCGGCGGTCGTGACGGCGGTGGCGAGCAGGGCGTGGGGGGTGCGCATGCGGTTCCCTTCGTCCGGAGGGGCTGGCCGTGACTCCGGGGCTGCCCGGAGTCACGGTCAGGTGCATGACACCATGCCGCGCCGCTCGCGTCAGCAGTACAGGTTGCCGCCGGGGGTCGTCCCGAGGATCTGGGTGAACTGCTGGTACTTCGTCACCCGGCTCTGGACCTGCGCCGGGTTCCTTCCGTCGCACTCCAGGGAGCCGTTGATGCTGCGGATCGTCTGGCCGAAGCCGGCCCCGTTCACCATGGCGGCGTGACCGGTCATGCTGCCCGGGCCGGACTGGGTGTTCCAGTACCAGAGGGCGGTCTTCCAGGCGACGGCCGCGTCGTTCTGCACCAGCCAGGGGTTGTTCAGCAGGTCGATGCCCAACGCGTCGCCCGCGGCCTTGTAGTTGAAGTTCCAGCTCAGCTGGATCGGGCCGCGCCCGTAGTAGGCGGCCTGGCCGGCCGGGCAGCCGTACGGCTGATTCCAGTCGCAGTAGTGCGGGTAATTGGCCTGGTTCTGCTCCACCACGTGCACCAGACCGCCGGTCTCGTGGCTGACGTTGGCGAGGAAGGCGGCGGCCTCCTGCTTCTTCACCGTGTCGCTGCCGGTCTTGGCGAAACCGGGGTAGGCACTGAGCGCGGCGGTGAGGCCGCTGTACGTGTAGAAGGGGTTCCGGTTCGGGAACATCTGGTTGAACTGCGCCTCGGTCACGACGAAGTTCCCGACGGGCGTCCCGGGCCCGTTGTCACAGGCGTAGGGCTCCCAGTACCAGGTGCTGATGGTCGGGTCGTAGCCCGGATTGGCGTGCTCGGCGATGTACGCCCTGCCGTCGGTGTAGCGGACGATCGCGCCGGCCTCGTACCACTGTCCGGCAACCCAGGCGGGGTAGCTGGAACACGCGGCCGCCGTGGCGGCCGAGGCGGTGGTGGCCGCCGCGGGGAGCAGCATCGGCGCGCTTCCGGCGAGCACGAGGGCGGCGGTGACGGCGGCGATACGGCGTCTCGACAAGGGATCAACTCCTTCGCGGAACACGGCCGCTCCCGCGACGAGGACATGCCGGGGCGAGACCTCGCCCGCACGCGCCGGCGGAACCGGTCACGGCGTGGGGGCGGCCGTGGTGGGGGGTGTGGAGCACACTCAAGCGCTTTGGTCTGTACCAGTCAAGGGTCTGGACCAGTCACAGTGGCGCAGACATGCCGTCGAGCGGAGGGCTCCTTCCGGCGAAGGGGCTTCGAGACCCGCTCACGACTACACATAAAGGAGAAATAAGAGCACAATGGGACATACGCGGCGGTTACCGCACACCGCACCCAGACGCGGTCAGGCCTGCTAGTCAAAGGAGACGACCATGGCCAACGTCTCACACCAACGTGGAGATCTCTCCAGCCATCCGGACGCACCGGAGATGCGGGCACGCTACGAACGCGTCCTCGGCAGCCGTGACGTCGCTTTCGTGGACGGCCCGGTGTTCCTGCTCGGCCTCTACTGCGCCGTGTCACCGTGGATCCTCCACTACACGACGAGTCAGCCGGCGCTCGTGACGCACAACCTGATCGTCGGCATCGCGATCGGTCTGCTGGCCCTCGGGTTCACGGCGGCCCCCTCGCGCATGTACGGCCTCAGTGGAGCCATGTGCGCGCTCGGTATCTGGATGATCATCTCTCCATGGGTCGTGGGCACCAACCCCGACGCCGGGGTGATCTGGAACAACGTCGTCATCGGCGCCCTCACCGTGATCCTGGGCACCGCCTGCGCCGCCACGGCGGCCAGGGCGGCATCCAGGTCGTCGTAGGGGCCCACGACGGCTCCCCCTCCCCGGCCGGTCCGCGTGCTCTCGCGGACCGGCCCTTTTTCTGCGACTGCCGCCGCGGCCGGCGGGAAGACGCTTCTGGGCGGAGGACAGGGAAAGGGGAGACATGGAGATCGACGGCATCATCAGCGCCCTGGTCATCGGCATCGTGATCGGCGTCCTGGGCCGCCTGGTCGTCCCGGGCCGTCAGCGCATCGGCATCCTGTGGACGATCCTCGTCGGCATCGCCGCCGCCCTGATCGGCTCGGCCCTCGCGGCGGCCCTCGGCGTGGCGGACACCAAGGGCGTGGACTGGGTGGAGTGGCTGATCCAGATCGCCCTCGCGGCGGTGGGCGTGGCGGCCTTGGACCGGGCCAAACTGAACCGCTGAGACGCGGGGGCCTTCCGCGGGAGCGGTGGCGGTCCCAGGGGTGGTGGGCCACACCTGGTGGGACGGCCACCGCTCCCGTGCGTCCTGGCCGGCCCCGCTCCCGCCTACAGGGACGGCCCGTACACGTACGGGGTCGTCACCGTCAGCGGGGTGAAGCCCAGGCGTGGCAGGATGGGGCGGCTCCGCGGGGACGCGTCCACGTGCAGGATGCGGTAGCCGCGGGCCGCCGCGATGCGGGCTCGGTGGGCGATCAGGGCACGGTAGACGCCTCGGCCCCGCCACTCCGGCACCGTGCCGCCGCCCCACAGCCCCGCGAAGCTCGTGCCGGGGGTCAGTTCCATACGGGCCGCGCCGACCGGGACGTCACCGGCGAGGGCGAGGACGGCGACGACCGTGTCCGGGGTGGTGGCCAGGGCGTCGAGGAGCTGGCGTCGGAGGCGGGACGCGTCGTCGCCGAAGGCGCGTTCGTGCACCTCGGCGACCTGGTCGACGCCGGCCGCGTCCGTGACCGGGACGACGCGTATGCCGTCGGGGACGGTGTCGGTCAGGGCGAGCGCGTCGATCTCCGCCGCCATCAGCGTCTCGTCCGGCTCGGCGGTGAAGCCGGCCGCCGCGAGGCGCTCGCCCAGGTCCGCCGGTTCGTCGTGGGCGTACAGCTTCCACTCGAAGGAGAGGCCCCGGGCGGTGTAGTGCGCGATCTGTGCGGCGATCGCGTCGTCCGCCTCGGCGGCCGAGGTGAAGCCCGACCAGAGGACACCGTTCCAGTTGTGCGCGGGGCCGGTGCGGCGGACCACCCGGCCGACGTGTTCGACGACGACACCGGGTCCGTCCGGGCGGGCGCCCAGGCGTGTCTCACGGTCGTGGAGGGCGAGCAGGGCGGCCGGTGCGGTGGTGGCAGGCATGCCGGGAGTGCATCCTCCGGTTCCCGGCCGGGCAACGGGATTATCGTTGCCGACGATCAAGCCGCCCAGGAAGGACGGGACCATGGCCGTACGGGACGACGAACTGCCCTACCTACGCCGCTGCGTGGAGCTCGCCGCGGAGGCGCTGGAGGCGGGCGACGAGCCGTTCGGATCCGTGCTGGTGTCCGGGGACGGCGCCGCGCTCGCCGAGGACCACAACCGGGTGGCCTCCGGCGACCGCACCCGGCACCCCGAGTTCGAGCTGGCGCGCTGGGCGGCCGCGCACATGACGCCCGGGGAGCGGGCCGCCGCCACCGTCTACACCTCGGGCGAGCACTGTCCGATGTGCGCCGCCGCCCACGCCTGGGTGGGCCTGGGGCGCATCGTGTACGTGGCCTCGTCCGAGCAGCTGACGTCGTGGCTGGCGGAACTGGGCGTGCCCGAGCCGCCCGTGCGGCCACTGCCGGTCTCCGCGATCGCCCCGGACGTGACCGTGGACGGCCCCGTGCCGGAACTGACCGACGACATCGCCGCCTTGCACCGGCGCTTCCATCGACGGAGTGACTGACGCGGCCCGCCACCGGGTCCGGCCGGCGCGCGGCGGGCCCGGTGGCCCGGGGGCGGCGGAGCGTTTCCGCGGGGCTGTCAGACGCCCGTGCGGAGCCGGGCGCGGCGGTACAGGGCGACTCCGCCCAGGAACATCGCGGCGCCGGTGGCGAGCACCGGGACCGTGTGGTCGGCGCCGGTCTCGGCGAGCGCGACCTGCTCGGCGGGAGCCGCCTCCTGCTCCACCGGGGCGGGCAGGGTACGGGCCGGCACGGTCCGCTCGGGCGCGGGCTCCGGGCGCTCGCCGGAATCGTTGACGGAGCTGTTGTCCGTCGACGGGTTGCCGATGCCGACCACGTTCACGCTGTTCCCCGTCACGTTGACCGGCACGTGCACCGGGAGCTGCACGCCGTTGCCGGACAGCAGTCCCGGCGAGCCGTGCGCGTCGCCCTCGGCGGAGGCGCCGGACGCGCCGGACGCCCCCTTCGAGGAGCCGGACGCCGCCTCGTGCCGTACGTCCTCGTTGACACAGGTGTTGCCCGCCGCGGGGTTGAGGAGGCCCACCACGTTCACCGTGTTCCCGCACACGTTCACCGGGACGTGCACCGGGAGCTGAACGCTGTTCCCGGACGCCACTCCGGGCGACCCGGCCGCGACGCCCTCCGCCCCGGAATCGGCGTACGCCGGCATCGCCACGGCCATCGCGCCGGACGCGGCGGCGACGGCGATCACACCGTTTCGGGTCACCCTTCGCATAGGTTCCCTGCCCTTCCAGACTTGGTCGCGAGCGTTCGCCCGCCACCGGATAGAACGCGGGCGTGGCATCCGGGTTATGGCTCCTCCGTATGCCGCAGCCGGTTCACCCTCCAGGGGGTCCCGGGGTTCGAACCTCCGGCAAAGTCCGTCGAACTCGCGGTGCCCGAACGCGCGGACGCGACCCGTCGGCGGCGCCGCACGGCCGACGGGCGGGCGCGGCGGGGCGCGCTTATGGTGGGCGAGGGCGCCGGTCGGGCACCTTGGGAGGATGCGATGCTGGGCGAGCTGTCCGAGCGACTCCGGGGCGGTCACCACGCGAACGCGCTGCCGCCCTCCTTCCGGCGCGGCGCGGCGGCCGGAGCGGTCGGGCTGGTCCTGCTGGCGACGGGCCTGACGGCCACGGCGCGCGACGAACCCGATCTGGGCCGGTTCTACGACCAGAAGATCGAGTGGGCGGCCTGCGAGGGCACGGAGCTGCCGAAGGACCTCCAGTGCGGGACGCTCACCGTGCCGCTCGACTACGCCGACCCCGGCAAGGGCACCCTGGAGCTGGCGCTCGCCCGTTACCGCGCGTCCTCCGACGACCCTCGCGGCTCGGTCGTGCTGAACTTCGGAGGTCCAGGCGGCTCCGGGGTGCAGGGCCTGGCGTACGGCCGCAAGGACTTCCTCGGACTGACCGACGACTACGACGTGGTGTCGTTCGACCCGCGGGGCGTGGGCCGTTCCTCCCCCGTGAGCTGCGGGGCGGACGCGACGAGCCGTGCGCTGGAGGCGACCGACGGCGAGGAGACGGGCGATCCGCGCGACGCGCTGCGGCAGTTGCGCGAGGTGGCGGCCGAGTGCGAGAAGCACTCCGGCCCGGTCCTCGCCCACATGGGCACCGTCGACGTGGCGCGCGACCTGGACGTGATGCGTCAGGCGCTGGGCGACAGGAAGCTCAACTACCTCGGCTTCTCCTACGGGACCCGGCTCGGCGCGGTGTACGCGGCCCGGTTCCCCGACAAGGTGGGCCGGATGGCCTTGGACGGCGTGGACACGCTGACCGAGCCGCTGGCCGAGCAGGGCCTCGCCAGCGCACGCGGGCAGCAGACGGCGCTGGAGAACTTCCTCACCTGGTGCACCGAGGAGCTCGCCTGCCCGTTCGGGCAGGACGCGCGGGCCGCCCGGGAGGCCGTCGTGGACCTGGTGCGCTCCCTCGACGACACCCCGGTTCCGACCGACTTCGGCTACGAGTTCACCGGTCAGGACCTGGCCGGCGCCATCGCGCAGGGCCTCTACACCAAGGAGATGTGGCCGGTGCTCCAGCGGGTGCTCGCCCAGCTGATGGAGGACGGCGACACCAGCGGCGTGGAGGCCCTCGCGTCCGGCGGGATGGCCCCCGCCCCGCCGCCGGCGCCGTCCCCGGCCTCCGCCCCGGCGCGCGACGACGAGCCCCTCGCCGACGAGGAGGACGTCCCGCTGGACAACCTCCCCGCGGCGCTGATGGCGGTGAACTGCGCCGACGACCCGGACCGTCCGGACGAGGAGCAACTCACCGGCGAACTGGCCCGCTTGCGCGCCGCGTACGAGGAGGCCTCGCCGGTGTTCGGGCCGTACCGGCTGGCGCAGGTGGTGCTGTGCCACGGCCGTCCCAAGGGAACCGACTACATCCGGGAGAAGGTCAAGGACCTGGACACCCCGAAGATGCTGCTGGTCGGTACCCGAGGCGACCCCGCCACCCCGTACTACTGGACGGAGCAGACGGCAAGGCGGCTGGGCCCGTCGGCCGTGGTGCTGGACAACCGCAACGAGGGCCACACGGGCTATGGTTCGTCCGAGTGCGTCCATCGCAAGGTCGACGACTTCCTGCTCTACGGCTCCCTCCCGCCGAGCGGCAGCTCCTGCGGCACGGAGGACGAGGACCGGATCTGACGCGGGCCCTTCCCGTGAGCCGGAGACCTCCTCGAAAGCCGTGCTCAGCCGGAGGCCTCCTCGGCGCCGTCCTCCTCGTCCGCGTCCCCGCCGGGCCGCAGCGTCCGGGCGGCCTCCCCCGCGTCCGGCACGGACACCGCGAGCCGTACGAACGGCGCCGGGGGCCTCAGGTCCAGGACCACCGCCGGGACGCCCGCCCGTACGGCGACGAAGTCGCGGCCCAGCACGTGCTCCCGCTCCCCCACGCAGAACCGCCCCGGCCGGCAGCGCCCGACCACCGGCGTGCCGCGCATCGCGCGCCACCAGTCGGGCTCCACCCCGGCCGCCGCCACCCACGCCCGCGGCACCCGTACCGCGCGGCGGCGTGCGAGCAGCGCCTCCCACCACGCCAGCCGGACGACGACGGTCCACCCGTCCGCGTCCCGCTCCACGACCAAGCGCGCCATCGGCGGTCACCTCCCCCACCAGCGTGCACCCGCGGCCCGCCGGACCGCCGCGCGCCCGGCGGGCGCTTTGCCCCGAATGCCCTACCGCGGATTCCGCCCTATGGTGCTGTCATGGAGCACGATCTGAGTCCCTCCGCCCTCGCCGAACTCCGTCGGCCGCGCCCCTACCCGGCGGTGTCGGTGCTGACCCCGACCCACCGCCGGGACCCGCTGAGCACCGAGGACGCGGTGCGGCTGCGCACCATGGTGGCCGAGGCGAAGAAGAGGCTTGAGTCCGATCCCGCGGTCCCCCGGGACCGGCGCGCCGACGTGGCCGCCCAGCTGGACCGGGCCCTGGCCGAGGTCGATCTGGCGCACGCCGAGGACGGCCTGGCCATCTTCGCCGCTCCGGGCGAGCACCAGGTGTGGTCGCTGGCGCGCAGCGTCCCGGAGCGCGTGGTGCTCTCGGACACCTTCCTGACCCGCAACCTGGTCTCCGCGCAGACGGCGGAGCGCCCGTTCTGGGTGCTGTCCGTCGCCGCCGACCGGGCCTCGCTGTGGAGCGGCGGCCCGGACCGGGTCGTCGAGGAGCGTGCGGGCGGCTTCCCGCTGATCCGTGAGGAGCCCAACTTCGACCCCGAGCGGCAGATGCGGGCCGGCGACCAGCCCAGCAACTACCGGGACGAGGACACCCGCCGCTTCCTGAAGGAGGCGGCGACGGCGCTGACCTCCCTGGTGCGGGCCCACCCGAGGCCGCTGTACGTCACCGGCGAGCCGGCGGCGCTGTCCCTGCTGTGCGAGTTCGGCGGCGCCTGCAAGGACGCCGTGCAGGTGCCGCGCGGCGGACTGGCGCACGGGACGCCGGAGATGGTGTGGCAGGCGGTGCAACCGGTGCTCGAGGAGCAGGACCGCAAGCGGGCCGAGGAGGTGGCGCGGGAGCTGGAGTCCGCGCGCAGCCGCAAGGAGTTCGCGGCCGGTGTCGACGAGCTGTGGCAGAGCGCCCGCGAGGGGCGGATCCGGCTGCTGGCCGTCGAGGAGAACTACCGGATCACGGTCCGCGACGACGGCGAGCATCTGGTCGTCGCCGAGGACGACGACCTCGACGCCCGCGAGGACATCGTGGACGAGATCGTCGAGCAGTGCCTGGAGACCGGCGCCGACGTGCGGTTCGTGCCGGACGGCGCGCTGGGGGACGCCCAGGGCATGGCGGCGGTGCTGCGCTACTGACGGGCGGCGGCGGGACGGAGAGGTCACCGCGGCCCCCATCGAACATCGAACTGATACCCGGTCCTCGAACGCTTGAGTGAGTCGCGCGGGAGCGTCTGACACCTCGTCAGTTCACGTGCGTACCATGGAAGTTGGGGCGTCCGGCGGGCACCATGTGACTACCTCGCGGTAACTCCGTAAAGACGGTGGCATATGCCAGCGGCACCACCTTATCGTGTGTTGCCGAATCCCTTACAGGCCGTGGCGGGCTGTGCAACAGTCGTAACGGTCCCTCCGCCCGTCCGAAGGCCGTACCGTCCCGCATCGGAGTGCGTCATGCCGTCCCCTCTCTCCGCGGACCGCCCCGCCGCCCGGCCGCCGGGAGGCGGCCCGGTCGACGCGCTCATCTCGCAGACCCGGCGGCTCAAGGGCGAGGTGGACGCCGTCCGCCGCGACACCCCGGCCGACGCGGGGGACCCCCGGGAGCGCTGGCGTCGCGCGCTGTACGACCTGGCGATGCACCAACTCGACGATCTGGACGAGCATCTGGCGCAGCTGCGGGACGACCCGCCGTCCGCGCCCGCCGAGGAGTTGCCCGCGCCGCCGGCGCCACCCCGCGCCGCCCTGCTCAGCCGGGTCGGCAGCGCCGAGTGGGACCTCCTGACGGACGAGGTGAGCTGGTCCGGCGAGCTGTACCGGATCCTCGGCCGCGACCCGGCCGCTCCCCCGCTCACCCTCGACGAACTGCCCTCCCTCGTCTGCGACGAGGACCGGCCCCGGCTGACCGGGATGGTCACCGGCTGCCTGATCGACGGCCGCCCCATCGACGGGGAGTTCCGCGTGCTGCACGCGGCCGACGACATACGGACCGTGCACATGATGGGCGAACCGGTGCTCGGCGCCGACGGCAGCACCGTCTCCATGTGGGCGGTCCTGCGCGACGTCAGCGAACTGCGCCGCTGCCGAAGGGCGGTGAGCGAGACCCGTGACTCGCTGCACCGGCACCGGCACGCCGCCGCGCGGAGCGAGCACCGGCTCGCGGTCGAACTGCAGGAGGCCGTGCTTCCGGCGTGGCACGGCTCCCTGCGGTTCCCGCGGCGCGGCCCGCGCGCCCTGGACGTGGCCGCCGCCCATCTGCCGCCCTCCGCGCACGCGTCGATCGGCGGCGACTGGTACGACGCCCTCGAACTGTCCGACGACGCCACCCTGCTGGGCGTCGGCGAGCTCACCGGACAGGGCGTGGGCGCCGCGTCCGGTGTGGCCATGCTGCTCGGCGCCGTCCGGGGCATGGCGCTGGCCGGCACCGCGCCCGGCCCTCTGCTGGACTGCCTCGACCGGCTGCTCGACACCACCGCCCAGCCGGTCCTGGCCGGCGCCGTCTGTCTGCGCTACCGGCACGACACCCGCACCGCGGTGTGGGCGCGGGCCGGCCACCCCGCCCCGCTGCTCTACCGCGGCCGGGCGGGGCGGGCGCTCGACGCGCCGCGGGGAGCGCTGCTGGGCGCCGCCCCCGGCTCCGCGCACGAGCAGGCCGAGGAGACCCTCGAGGTCGGCGACCTGCTTCTGCTGCACACCGACGGCCTGGTGCCCGGGCACACCGGGACGGCCGCCGTCCACCGGCTCCTCGCCCTGGCGCCCCGGTTCGCCGGGGGCCGTTCCGCCCGGGACTGCGTCCGGGAGGTCGTGGGGGAGTTCGGTGAAGGGGAGCGTGCGGAGCACGCCTGTGTACTGGTGGCGCGCGTCGCCTCCTGACGGGGGCGCACCCGTGACAAGTGGCCCGTGACACGGGCCGCGTGACCCTCAGGCCTTCGCGGTCCCGCCCTTGCCCCGCGGCTTGGGCAGCACCAGCTCGATCTCCTCCCGCAGCTCCTGGATCCTCGGGTACGAGGAGTACTCGGCGGTCAGCCGGTACATCTGGCGCAGCCGGTCCCAGGTGCGGCGTGAGGAGTTCTGGCCCATCGACACCAGCGCGAGCCGGGCGAACCGGTCGGCCTGCTCGGGGTCGTCGGCGATGAAGCACGCGGAGGCCATCGACAGGAAGTCGAAGATCTTCGACCGCTGCTGGGCGTCCACCCGCAGCGCCAGCGCCTTGTCCGCGTAGTGCTGGGCGTGGACGGCCGCGCCCGGCTCGAACTCCGCGAGCGTGCGGTAGGCGAGGGCCTGCATGCCGTACAGGTCCGCCTCGTTGAACAGCTGCATCCAGTTCGGCGGCGGCACGTCCCCCTTGTCGGAGACGAACAGGTCCTCCGCCTGCCCCAGGGTGCGGCGCATCGCCTGGCCCTTGCCCATGGACGCCTGCGCCCACGCCTCGATGGTGTGGAACATGGCGCGGGTACGCGGCAGCACCTGCTCGCCCGAGCCGGACTGGGCGAGCTTCATCAGGTCCAGCGCCTCGTCGGGACGGCCCAGGTGCACCATCTGGCGGGCGGCGCGGGACAGCGCCTCGCCGGCGCGCGGGCGGTCGCCGCCCTCCCGTGCCGCGTGGGCGGCGATGACGAAGTACTTCTGCGCCGTCGGTTCCATGCCGACGTCGTGCGACATCCAGCCGGCGAGGACGGCGAGGTTGGCGGCGACGCCCCACAGGCGCCGCTGGAGATGGGGCGGGTGGTGGTAGGCGAGCATGCCGCCCACCTCGTTGAGCTGCCCCACGACCGCCTTGCGCTGGAGCCCGCCGCCGCGGGCGGCGTCCCAGGCACGGAACACCTCCACGGAGCGCTCCAGTTCCTCGATCTCCTGCGACCCGATGGGGGCGGCCTCGTAGCGGTCGAACCCGGCGGGCTCGGCGTGCAGGGGATCGTGCAGGCGGGGGGCGTCTGCTGTCAGGGCCGGATCGGTGTGCAGCCAGTCGTGCATGGCGCTGCTGAGTGCGGAGCCCGCGGTGAGGGCGGCGCCCGCACCCACCAGGCCGCGTCGGTTGAGCATGAGGTCCATTCCCGTGAATTCGGTGAGGACCTCGGCCGTCCGCTCGGGCGCCCACGGCATTCCGTCGGGATGTTCCGCACTCCCGGCGCGTGGCCGTTTCCCCGTACGCCCGTGCCGGACCAGACCGAGATCCTCGATGGTCACGACACGGCCGAGACGCTCGGTGAACAGAGCCGCCAGCACCCGCGGCACCGGATCGCGCGGGATCTCTCCCATGTCGATCCACCGCCGCACCCGGGAGGTGTCGGTCGCCAGCTGCGGATGGCCCATGGCCGCCGCCTGCCGGTTCACCAGCCTCGCGAGTTCGCCCTTGGACCAGCCGGCCAGGCCGAACAGGTCCGCGAGCCGGGTGTTGGGTTGTCCGCTCACGTCAAGCCCCCAGGTTCTCGGCTGAGTTGACAGTAGCCCGGTGGGCAGTGCCGGGCGACTATTCGCCAGGGTTCGCCAGGGTCCGCCAGATGGTGTGCCAGGGGCCCTCGGGTGTCGAGTAGGAACGCGCCACCACGACCCCGTCGCCGCAGGGGCATTCCCCCAGGGTGCGGCCGGGCGGCCGGGTTGGGTGGTGCGCTGACGTCGCAGGCACACGAAGGGATCCGTATCACCCATGTACGCAGCATCGTCCTCCGTGTCCGCCCCGCCCCGGCCGCTGCGTCCGCGTCCGTCGGACAGCGGCCCCTACCTCGCCCCCACGCGCCCGGCGGCCCCCGCGCTCGGCGCGGGCAACGCACGGCGCCTCGCGGGACCGGGCACCCAGCCGCTCAGCGGGAGGCTCGACCTGTCCGGCGCGCAGGGCGCGCAACTGCGCACGGCGCTCGCCTCGGTGCACCGCATCTGTCCGGAGTTCGCGCCGGTCCAGGTGCTGCGCCGCACCGGCAGGTCCGTCCTCCTGGTCGGGACGACGGGCCGCAGCACTGCGGTCGCCAAGTGCTTACTGGACCACTCCCCCGCGTGGAGCGAGCGCATCCGGCACGAAATAGCGGCATACCGCTCGTTCGTCCGGCAGCGTCCGCCCGTGCGGGCGCCCCGGCTGATCGCAGCGGACCCGGACAACTGCACGCTGGTCATCGAGCGCCTGCCCGGACGGGTGGCGGCGCTCCAGCGGCACCCGGTGGAGGCGCCGCCCCGGGCGGACATCAGGGCGGCACTCGGCGCGATCTGCCGGCTCAACTCCTGGCGGCCGCCCGCCGGGACGTTCGACGCGCCACTGGACTACGCGGCCCGGATCAACCGGTACCACGAACTGGGTCTGCTCACCGACCGGGACCTCGGGGACCTGCAGAAGCTGCTGCACGGCATCGCCGTGGCGACGGGGCGGCAGGGCATGGGCCAGTTCTGCCACGGCGACGCGCTGCTCTCGAACATCCTGATCTCACCGGCCGGTCCGGTGCTGGTGGACTGGGCGCACGCGGGCTGGTACCTGCCGGGCTACGACCTGGCGACGCTGTGGTCGGTGCTCGGGGACGCCCCGGCGGCCCGGCGTCAGATCAGCCAGATCGCCCAGTCGGCGGGCCCCGCCTCGCGCGACGCGTTCCTGGTGAACCTGATGCTGGTGCTGACCCGGGAGATCCGCACCTACGAGACGGCCGTGCAGCGTTCGATGCATGAGTCGGCGCCGGCGCCCGCGGGAGGCCAGCCGGGTGGCATGCCGTCCGGTGAGGAGCAGCGGCTGCTGCTGCGCCGATTGCACGACGACTGCCAGATGGCCCGGAAGGCCGTGCGCGCCGCGGTCGGCACCCGCTGAGCGGCGCGACCACCCCGCAGACGCCCCGTACGACTGCCCGCAGGCGACGACCGCCGTGGGCAGTCGGGTGTCTTGGAGCAGTCCTGCCGTCCGCGGGCAGGGACGGTATACGGCCATCCCGGAAGCGCCCGGCGGGAGCGCCACCGGTGTAGACCGCTGACGCGCCGCAGGTCCGCCGGGGCCCGCCACGAAATCTCGCCACACCCCGATTGACAAGGGAATTCGCGCCCTCCTGGGCATGATTGACGGATCATCGGCCTGCCGGTACCACTGACGGGTCGCACGACCGTCCCCAGGAGGCTGCATTGCGAGATCTCGCCACCGAACCCGGCCGTGCGGCCGGGCCGTCCCGACGCGCCGTCCGGGGGGCCCTCGGCGCCCTGGCCGCAGCCGCGTTGACGCTGCCCCTGCTGGGCGCGGCGCCCGACCCGGCCCCGCCGGCCACCGCCCGGCTGCAACAGGCGTTCGCCTCCGCGGCGGCCGCGTACGACGTCCCGCAGAGCGTGCTGCTGGGCGTCTCCTATCTGCAGTCCCGCTGGGACGCGCACGGCGGCGCCCCGAGCGTCACCGGTGGCTACGGGCCGATGCACCTGACAGACGCCCGGACCGCGCTCGCCTCCGCCGGGCATCACTCCACCGGCGCCGAGGACCCGCGCGGCGACGACGCCCGTCCCGCGCTGCGCCCCTCGGAGCTCGGTCCGGACACCGCGAAGCTGCCGGACCGGCTGACCACCCTGCCGAGGGCGGCCCGGCTGACCGGGCTGGACGCCGAGACGCTGCGCGAGGACCCGGCGGCGAACGTGGCGGGCGGCGCCGCCCTGCTGGCCGAGGCGCAGCGCCGGCTGGGCGCGCCGGCCGGCGACGACCCGGCCGACTGGTACGGGGCGGTGGCGCTGTTCTCCGGCGCCGACGACCGTGCCTCGGCGACCGCGTACGCGAACGAGGTGTTCGCGGTGATCCGGGACGGAGAGGAGCGGGTCACGGACGCCGGGCAGCGGGTCGCCCTGGAGGCGAGCCCGGATCTGGCGCCCGACCCGTCGGCGCTGGGGCGCGCCGGGCTGCGCAAGGGGTCCGCGGCCGGCACGGAGTGCCCGCGGACGGTGTCCTGCGAGTGGATCCCGGCGCCGTACGAGGAGTTCGGCGACGGTGACTACGGCAACCACGACCTGGGGAACCGGCCCGCCTCGCAGCGGATCCGGTACATCGTCGTGCACGACACGGAGGGCGCCTGGGAGGGCGTCCTCGACATGGTCCAGGACCCGACGTACGTGTCCTGGCAGTACAGTCTGCGCTCCACCGACGGGCACATCGCGCAGCACGTGAAGGCGAAGGACGTGGCCTGGCACGCGGGCAACTGGTACGTCAACGCGGCGTCGATCGGCCTGGAGCACGAGGGTTTCCTCACCGACCCGGACGCCTGGTACACGGAGGCCATGTACCGCTCCTCGGCGCGGCTGGTGACGTACCTGTCCGACAAGCACGGCATCCCGCTGGACCGGCAGCACATCCTCGGGCACGACACGGTGCCGGGCACCACCGCGGCCACCATCCCGGGCATGCACACCGACCCCGGCCCGTACTGGGACTGGCGGCACTACTTCGAGCTGCTCGGCGCCCCGCTCGAGGCCACGGGCACGAAGAACGCCGGCGCCGTCACGATCCGGCCGGACTACGACACCCACCGGCCGGTGTTCACCGGCTGCGAGACCGCCGGGGAGCCCTGCGCCCCGCACGGGTCGAGCGCGGTGCGGCTGTACTCGGACCACGACGAGAACTCCCCCCTCATCAAGGACATCGGTCTCGGCTCCACGCCCACCACCGGCGTGAACGACCTGTCCTCGCGGGTGTCCACAGGCCAGCAGTACGCGGTGGCGGACCGCTGGGGCGACTGGACGGCGATCTGGTACCTCGGCCAGAAGGCCTGGTTCCGGAACCCGGCGAAGACGCCCACCGCCGTGCCCGCCAAGACGAAGATGATCACCCCGCGCAAGGGCCTGGACTCCGTCCCGGTGTACGGACGCGCGTACCCGGAGGCGGCGGCGTACCCGGAGGGGGTGCCGGCGCAGACGGTGTCGCCGCTGCCGTACGAGGTGCTCGCCGGACAGAAGTACGTGACCGGCGGCAAGGTGCCGAGCGAGTACTACTACGCGGTGACCTTCGACCCGGCCTCGCACCAGGTGGTGCGCGGCAAGGACCAGTACTACGAGATCCAGTTCGGCCACCGCGTCGGCTTCGTGCGGGCTGCGGACGTGACGGTGGTGTCGTCGTAACGCGGGAGCGCGCACCACACGACGGGCGCCCCCGGACCTCTGCGGTCCGGGGGCGCCCGTCGTCGTCCGGGAGCGGGATCAGCCCTGCTGGAACAGCTCCGCCGGCAGCGGCTTGAGAAGGGCGTACAGGTCGTCGGTGATCGGGCGGTCCCAGGCGGCGATGGTCACCAGCACGTTGTCGCTGCGGTCGAACTGCACGCAGGAGATACGGCTCTCGGAGAGCTTGACGCGGCGCACGATCAGCAGGTTGTCGCCCTGCATCACGGGCACGTCCTCCGTGGAGACGACGGTGACCTCCTCGTCGTTCTCCAGCGCCAGCAGCAGCTGACCGACCTCGAAGGGCACCTCGCCCTCGGGGACGTCACGCGCCGGCGAGCCCTCGGGGAGGTTGCCGATGATCATCGCGGGACCGCGGCCGCCGAACAGGTCGTAGCGCAGGAAGACGCCCTGGCAGGTTCCGTCGGGGGCGGGCAGCAGACCCGCGCCCAGGTTGCCGGGCCAGTCGCCCGGGTCCATGGCCAGTACGTCGAATTCGGGCCCGGCGGGTGTAGCGCTTCGGCGGCGGAGGAACGACATGCCGCCATGGTACGTGGCCGAAGCGTGCTCCGGACGGTCGGACGGGAGCCGAGTGACCTCCTCCGCCCGCCCGGTCCGACGGCTTTCCTCTCACTCCTCGGCGGGTGCGGGCGGGACGACCGCGACCGGACTGTGCGCGTGCAGCAGGACCGCCTGGGTGACCGAGCCCATCATCCGGGCCGGAGCGAACAGCCTGCGGCGGTGGCGGCCCACCACGACCAGTGAGGCGTCCCGGGACTCGCCGACCAGGTGACCGGCAGCGTCCCCGGGGACCACGACGGCCTCGACGGCGACCTCCGGGTGCCGCTCCCGGCAGGGGGCGAGCAGGCCCTCCGCGAGGACACGCGTCTCGTGCTCCACGGCCTCCTGGTCGACCTGCGCGGGCACCACCTCGCCGGGCAGCAGCATCGTCTGCAGCGGCCACGGGTAGGCGGTGACGACCCGCAGGCCGGTGCGGCGCAGGGCGGCCTCCGTGAAAGCGAAGTCCAGCGTCGCCGTGTCGGGGCCGTCGGCGCTCGTCCCGACGACCACGGGGCCGTCCCGGTGCACCGGCGCCTCCTCCGGCTCCTCGCCGCCGCGCCCCGGCCGGGGCACCACGACCACCGGGCATCCGGCGTCCCTGGCGGCGGCCAGGGAGTTCGAGCCGAGCAGCAGGCTGGCGAAGCCTCCGCGGCCCCGCGAGCCCAGTACCACCAGCCGCGCCTCGGTGCCGGCCTCGGGCAGCAGCGCGCTCGGCACGCCCTCGGTGACGACGTACTCGACGGACGGGGTGCCGCCCAGTTCGTCCACCCGGGCGCGGGCCTGCGCGAGCACCGGGTCCTCGTCCGCGCCGGGAGGCCCGGTGTCCTGTGATTCCTGCCGGGTACGGAGCGGATCCGCGCGGACGTGCAGGACGCGCAGGGTGGCCCTGTGCCGCCGGGCGGCGTCCAGGGCCCACTCCAGGGCACGCAGTCCGTCCGTTGATCCGTCCACCGCGGCGACCACCGGCTGGTCGTCCATGTGCCTCGCCTCCGGATTACGGCATCGGGTCCACGCCGTCCCTCGCGGTCCGGCGCGGCTCTCTGATGGTCACGTGTCCGGAAATGCGCGCGGCACACGTCGCCGGGCGGGTCAGGTCAGGTCGAAGTCGCCCTCCCGCGCGCCCGACACGAAGGCGCCCCACTCCGCGGGGGTGAAGATCAGGGAGGGGCTCTCCGGCCGGCCGCTGTTGCGCATGGCGATGAAGCCCTCCACGAAGGCGATCTGGACATCGCCCAGACCCTTGCTGCCGGACTGCCACTGTGCGTTGCTGAGGTCCAGCTCGGGCTTGTCCCATCCCGTGAGCGGGCGCCGCTGGGTGGTGCTCTCGGCCACGTCCGTGCTCCTCCCTGTTGCCGTCGGCGGCCAGCCTAGCGAGGGGTTTGTCCTGCGGACAGGCCGCGGGAGGGGGTGCGGACGACGCGCGCGGGGCGGTGGGGGCCGGTCGCGCGGTTCCCCGCGCCCTGAGGGTCTTGCGGTCGCCTCGTCCCTGACACCAACCCGTCGGGAAAAGTGCAGGCCCGGCTCTTGCACCGGAGGGTGGTCGGCTGCGTTACTGGGGCCCGATGCAAACGACCGAATGATCGGTCGTCCGGAATGGGATGGTGAAGGGAAGGTCCTGATGACTCAGGCGGCGGACCTGCTGGACCCGGCGGAGCGGCTCGACCTCGACGGGCTGCGGGCCCTCCAGCTGGAGCGGCTGCGGCACTCCTTGCGGCACGCGTACGAGAACGTGCCGTTCTACCGGGAGTCCTTCGACAAGGCGGGCGTCCACCCGGACGACTGCCGTTCGCTGTCCGACCTGTCCCGCTTCCCCTTCACCACCAAGGCGGACCTGCGGGCGAACTACCCGTACGGGATGTTCGCCGTCCCTCAGGAGCGGATCCGCCGGCTGCACGCCTCCAGCGGCACCACCGGGCGCCCCACGGTCGTGGGCTACACGGAGAACGACCTGTCCATGTGGGCCGACATGGTCGCGCGATCGCTGCGCGCGGCGGGCGGCAGGCCCGGCGACATCGCGCACATCGCCTACGGGTACGGCCTGTTCACGGGCGGGCTGGGCGCGCACTACGGCGCCGAGCGGCTCGGCTGCACGGTGATCCCGGCGTCCGGCGGGATGACGTCACGCCAGGTCACGCTGATCCAGGACCTCAATCCGTCGATCATCATGGTGACCCCGTCCTACGTGCTCACCCTGCTCGACGAGTTCGAGCGGCAAGGCGTCGACCCGCGCTCCACGTCGCTGCGGGTGGGCGTCTTCGGCGCCGAGCCGTGGACCCAGGACATGCGGCGGGAGATCGAGGAGCGGTTCGCGATCGACGCGGTGGACATCTACGGGCTGTCCGAGGTGATAGGCCCGGGCGTCGCCCAGGAGTGCGTGGAGACCAAGGACGGGCTGCACATCTGGGAGGACCACTTCTTCCCGGAGGTCGTCGACCCGATCACCGGCGAGGTGCTGCCCGAGGGCGAGCAGGGCGAGCTGGTGTTCACCTCGCTCACCAAGGAGGCCATGCCGATCGTCCGCTACCGGACGCGGGACCTGACCCGGCTGCTGCCGGGCACGGCACGGGTGTTCCGGCGCATGGAGAAGGTGACCGGGCGCAGCGACGACATGGTGATCCTTCGGGGGGTGAACCTCTTCCCCACGCAGATCGAGGAGATCGTGCTGCGCACCCCGGGCGTGGCGCCGCACTTCCAGCTGCGGCTGACGACGAGCGGCCGCATGGACGCGCTGACCGTGCGTGCGGAGGCCCGTCCGGACGCGGACGCGGCGACCCGCGAGGCGGCGGCCCGGTCGATCGTGCAGGCGGTGAAGGACGGCATCGGCGTCTCGGTCGAGGCGGAGATCGTCGACCCCGAGTCGCTGGAGCGGTCGGTGGGCAAGATCAGGCGCATCGTGGATCTGCGGGAGCGGCGGGGCTGAGCCCGCACCCGCCGAGTCCTCACCTGGAGGCGGGGTCACCGCCCGTCGGTCACGATCCGCTCGACCGCGGCCGTCACCAGCCGGTCCCGTTCCTCGGGCGTGAACACGTCCGGCCGGGTGAGCTGTTCTTCACCCCGCCGCATCTCGGTGCGCCGCACCATCGCGACCCCTCCCCTGCACCGACGGACCGCTGTGGCCAGAGCACTGCGATCGGAGCGCATGCTCGGGCGGGGCCTCGTGCGCCTCTGTCCACAGCCATTGACATCCGGCACCCCTGACAGGAAAGTTTCATCCGGCGCGGTGATCCCCGGAAGTTACTTTCAAAGAGCTCGGGGACCGGACTCGGGAGGGTGGACGGATGACGGACGCGAGAGGGATGAGCAGGCGTCAAGTCGGGTTGGGGGCGCTGGCGCTGGGGGGCGGGCTGGCGTTCGCGTCGCTGCCCGCGGATCCGGCCGCCGCGGCCGCCTCGTCCGGCGGGGACGGCCGTCCCGCGCTGCGGCACGGGTCGGCGCGGGAGGCCGGGCTACTGCCCGGGCCGCTGAAGCAACTCGTCACCGACGCCGAGGCGTTCCTCCAGCCGTCACCGCAACACCCCTGGTACTCGGGGGCCGTTCTGCTCGCCGGCCGCGGAGGCACGGTGGCGCTGCACAAGCCCATCGGCATGGCTGTGCGCTACCAGGCCTACGACGAGGAGACGGACACCGGCGTCGAGTTCCCGCCGAACCAGCGGATCCCGATGGCCGAGGACACCGTCTTCGACCTGGCGTCGGTGTCGAAGCTGTTCACCTCGGTCCTCGCCGTGCAGCAGATCGAGCGGGGCCGCATCGAGCTGGAGGCGCCGGTCGCCTCGTACCTGCCGGACTTCGGCCGGGCCGGGAAGCAGGACGTGACGATACGCCAGCTGCTGACGCACACGTCCGGCTTCCGGGCCTGGATCCCGCTGTACGAGGCGGCGACGTACGAGGAGAAGGTGCAGCGTGTCTACGACGAGGCGCTCGCGAGCCCGCCGGGGACCGCGTACCTGTACTCCGACCTGAACCTGATCTCGCTCCAGCTGGTGCTGGAGCATGTCACCGGGCGGCGGCTGGACGTGCTGCTCCGCGAGGAGATCACCGAGCCGCTCGGCATGCGCCGGACCCGCTACAACCCTCCGGCGTCCTGGAAGCCGAGGATCGCGGCCACCGAGGACGCCCGCCGGCCGTGGTCCGGGCTGGACCGGGGGCTGGTGTGGGGAGAGGTGCACGACGAGAACGCGTACAGCCTCGGCGGGGTCGCGGGCCACGCGGGCGTGTTCTCCGACGCGTGGGACCTGGCGATCCTCGCGCGGACGCTGCTCGACGGCGGTGTGTGCGGGAGGAAGCGGATCCTGCGGCCGGAGTCGGTGGAGCTGATGTTCACCGACTTCAACACCGCGTTCCCGGGCGACGAGCACGGACTGGGCTTCGAGCTCTACCAGCACTGGTACATGGGCGCGATGGCCACCCCGCGCACGGCCGGGCACACCGGTTTCACCGGCACCGCGCTGGTGCTCGACCCGAGCACCGACTCGTTCCTCGTCGTCCTCGGCAACTCGGTCCACCCGGTGCGCAGTTGGCGGTCCGGTTCGGCGCCCCGGGTGGCCGCCGCCAACCAGCTGGCCCGCGCGGTGCCGGTCCGCCCGGCCCGGGGGCGCACGGCGTGGTTCTCGGGGATGGCGGGCGCGGCCACGGCGACCCTCGCCCTGCCGGCGCTGGACACCTCGTCCGGAGCGGCCCGGCTGAGCTGCGCGCTGTGGTGGGACACCGAGCCGGAGGCCGACGTCCTGGTACTCGAGTCCTCCGCGGACGGCGGGACGACCTGGAAGCCCGTGCCGTTCACCACGCGGCGGCGCGGCGGCTCCGCCGAGCGGCACCCGACGGGCACGGTCACCGGCTGGTCGGGCCGCGTCTGGCACGACCTGAGCGCGGACCTGCCGGTCGCTCCCGCCGTGGTCGTGCGCTGGCGGTACACCACGGACCGGCTGTACGTCGGGCGCGGCGCCTACGTCGACGGGCTGCGCGTCGAACGGGACCGCCGCCGTCTCTTCGACGAGTCCCGCCCCGCCGACGCGGCGCGGCTCCGCGCGGAGGGCTGGAGCCGGGAAACCGACTGAGCTCGCCGCCCGACCGTCCGGGGCGTGACCCACGGGTCCGCCCCGAACGCCCGGGACGCCCGGGTCCGACCATCCCTCGGCGGACACCACCCGGCCCGGAACGGAGAACCGGATCCGGGAAGGACGCCTGGACCCGCCGGCAGGGGCATCACCCGCGAAACCGTCCCGCACCCCTGCCTGACATCCTCGGCGGACCACCGGCACGGCGAGCGCGCCCCTCCGGCACCACCCGGCCCGGAGCCGGGACGGCGGTCGATCCGGCGGTCCGGCCCGTCCGCCGCGACACCCTGATCGTCCCCTGGCGGTACTGCACGGACGCACCGCCCACGTGGCGGGCACGGCACCCCCTCCGACGCCACCGGCTCACGGGAGAACGGCTGAGGCCCGCCGGGGCGTCAGGCCTGGCCGGACTCCAGGACGGCCATCGCCGCGTTGTGGCCCGGCACCCCGCTGACCCCGCCGCCGCGCACCGCTCCGGCGCCGCAGAGCAGCACGTTGGCGTGGGGCGTCTCCACGCCCCAGCGGCCGGTGCCGTCCTGGGCGTGGGGCCAGGACAGGTCGCGGTGGAAGATGTTGCCGCCGGGCAGCCCCAGATCGCGTTCCAGGTCGAGGGGCGACTTGGCCTCGATGCAGGGGCGGCCGTCGGCGTCCGTGGCGAGGCAGTCGGCGATCGGCTCGGCCAGATGGGCGTCCAGCTGGGCGATCGTCGCCTTCAGCAGCTCCTCGCGCACCGCGTCGTTGTCCCGCTCGAACAGCCGCGCGGGCGTGTGCAGTCCGAACAGGGTGAGGGTCTGGTAGCCCTGTGCCGCGAGCTCGGGCCCGAGGATCGACGGGTCGGTGAGCGAGTGGCAGTAGATCTCCGACGGCGGTGCGTCGGGCAGCCGGCCCGCGTCGGCCTGGGCGTGCGCGGTGGCCAGCTGCTGGTAGCCCTCGGCGATGTGGAAGGTGCCGGCGAACGCCTCACGCGGGTCGACGGAGCTGTCGCGCAGCCGCGGCAGCCGCGTGAGCAGCATGTTCACCTTGAGCTGGGCGCCCTCGGCGTGCGGCGGGGGCGTGTCGCCGGTGAGCCGTGCCAGCTTCTCCGGGGAGGCGTTGACGAGGACGTGGCCCGCGGTGACGACCCCCTCGCCGTCGGCCGTGCGGTGGGTGACCTCGGCGGTGCGGCCGTCGGTCTCGATGCGTACGGCCTCGTGGCCGGTGGCGATGACGGCGCCGGCCTTGCGGGCGGCGTCGGCGAGCGCGTCGGTGACCGCGCCCATGCCGCCGACCGGGACGTCCCAGGCGCCGGTGCCGCCGCCGATGACGTGGTAGAGGAAGCAGCGGTTCTGCTTCAGGGACGGGTCGTGGGCGTCGGCGAAGGTGCCGATGAGCGCGTCGGTGAGGACGACGCCGCGCACCAGGTCGTCGGAGAAGCGGTCCTCGACGGCGACGCCCAGCGGCTCCTCGAAGAAGATCCGCCAGGCCTCCTCGTCCTCCACCGTGCGGCGCAGCTCCCCGCGGGTGGGAAGCGGCTCGGTGAGCGTCGGGAACACCCGGCGGGCGACCCGGCCGGTCAGCTCGTAGAAGCTCTGCCAGGCCCGGTACTCGCGGTCGGAGCCGGTGAGACGGACGAAGGCCTCGCGGGTGCGTTCCTCGCCGCCGCCGACGAGGAGGCCGGTGGGCCGGCCGTCGCGCTCGGTGGGTGTGTACGAGGAGATGGTGCGGGCGCCGAGCCGGACGTCGAGCCCCAGGTCGGTGAGGATCTTCCGGGGCAGCAGGCTGACCAGGTACGAGTACCGGGACAGGCGTGCGTCGACGCCGGCGAAGGGGCGCGTGGAGATCGCGGCGCCGCCGGTGTGGTCCAGCCGCTCCAGCACCAGTACGGAGCGCCCGGCACGGGCGAGATAGGCGGCGGCGGTGAGGCCGTTGTGGCCTCCCCCGACGATGACGACGTCGTACGTCCGGGACTCCTGAGCTGCGGTCATGCCTCTTCGTAACACGTGATGATCGTCCGCGGCCAGAGGTGACCGCGGTGAGAGGGCTGGACCGCGGCGAACCGGACTACGCGCCTCCGGCCAGGCCGTGCCCCCGCGGCGACGCCAGCCGCCCGTACAGGTCCGCCGCTTCCTTGAGGTGGCCGAGACGCTCCAGGCAGTGCGCCTCGTCCTCGCGGGCGGCGAGCGTGTCGGGGTGGTCCGCGCCGAGGATCCGCTCCCGGGCGTCGGCCACCCTCCGGTACTCGGTGAGCGCGTGCGCCCAGTCGCCCAGCCAGCCCAGCGCGACGGCGACCTCCCTGCGGCTGACCAGGGTGTCGGGGTGCTCGGCGCCGAGCACCCGTTCGCGCAGGGCGGCCACCTCGCGGGACTCGGCGAGGGCGTCCGTCCACCGGCCCAGCCGGCCGAGGGCGACGCCGACGCCGTGCCGGGCGCGCAGCGTCCCGGGGTGGTGGGGGCCGTTCACCCGGGTGCGGTCGACGACCAGGCGGCGGTACACGTCCAAGGCCTGCCCGACGCGGCCGAGGCGGCCGAGGCCGACGCCCACCTCGTGCCGGGCGGCGAGGGTGTCGGCGTGGTCCGGGCCGAGGACGCGGGTGCGGACCACGGCCACGTCGCGGTAGGTCTCCAGGGCCTCCTTCCAACGGCCCAGGCGGCCGAGGACGTAGGCGACCTCGCAGCGGGTGACGAGGGTGTCGGGGTGGTCGGGGCCGAGCACCCGGGCGCGTGCCTCGGCCACCTCGCACGCCATGGTGTGGGCGTCGTCCAGGCGGCCGAGTCTGCTGAGGTTGAAGGCGAGGTTGTGGCGGCAGCGCAGGGCGTCGGGGTGGTCGGGGCCCATGGTCCGCTCGCGGGCCTCCAGCACCGACAGGTACACGCGGTGGGCGTCGGCCGGGCGGCCCAGCTGGGCGAGGACGTACCCCATCTCCTGGCGCGCGGCGAGGGTGTCGGGGTGGTCGGGTCCGAGGACGCGGATCCGGGCCTCGGCGACGTTCTTGTAGGCGCGCAGGGCGTCGGCGGGCCGGCCGGTGCGGCTGAGGGTGAACGCCACCTCGTAGCGGCCCGCGAGGGTGTCCGGGTGGTCCGGACCGAGGAGGCGTTCACGTTCGGCGGCGACCTCCCCGTGCAGTTCACCGGCCTCCTCCCAGCGGCCGAGGCGGCCGAGGCGGAGGGCGGCGTGGTGGCGCTCGGCGAGGGCGGTGAGCGCGGTCGCCGAGGGGGTGGGCCGGGGGTCGCCGGTGGAGGCGGGCGGCGCGGCTCCGGCGGTGCGGACGGCGTTCCCTCCGCGCGTCCAGGACGGCAGCCGCTCGGGGCGTCCCGCCGCGCCGGCGGTGCGTCCGGTGGAAGGGCCGCCCGCGGGACCTGGGAGCGCCGGACGTCCGGCCGTGCCGGGCGCGGAGCGCAACTCCTTGATGCGTGCGCCGAGTTCGAGCGCGCTGTCCGGCCGGTCGTCCGGGTCCTTGGCCAGCAGGTCGAGGATGACGCGGTCCAGCCGCTCGGGCAGCTCCGCGCGGTGGCGGCGCGGCGGCCGGGGCGGGGTGTCGCGGTGGCCGACGAGGACCGCCCAGGCGTCGTCCAGGTCGAACGGCGGCGCCCCGGTGGCGATCTCGTAGAGCACGCATCCGAAGGAGTACAGGTCGCTGCGCCGGTCGACCTCCTCCCCGGCGATCTGCTCCGGCGACATGTAGTGCGGGGTGCCCATGGCGACGCCGGTGCCGGTGAGCCGGGAGGTGAAGCCGATGTCGTGCCCGAGGCGGGCGATGCCGAAGTCGCAGATCTTCACCGTGCCGTCGTCGAGGCGCACGATGTTGGCGGGTTTCAGGTCGCGGTGCACGACGCCCTGGTCGTGGGTGTAGGCGAGGGCTGCGGCGACCTGCGCCGCCACCTCCACCACCTCGTCGACGGGCAGCGGATGGTGCTTGTTGTCCTCGAGGAGCCGGCTGAGGTCACGGCCCTGGAGCAGCTCCATCACCAGGTAGAGCACGCCGTCCGACTCGCCGAAGTCGTGCACCACGGTGATCCCGCGGTGCTGGAGCGAGGCCGCCACCCGCGCCTCGCGGCGGAACCGCTCGCGCAGCACCCGCCCGAACGACGGGTCGCGCTGCGGGCCGAGCGGGTCGAGGCACTTCACCGCGACCTGCCGGCCGAGCGACTCGTCCCGCGCCCGCCAGACCTCCCCCATGCCGCCGCGTCCGACGCGGTCCAGCAGCCGGTACCGGCCGCCGATCAGCCGTGTGTCGTCCCCCATGTCCTACGCCGCCCCCGTCGTAGTCCGTCCGACCTCCCCCGGTCCCGTCCAGTATGGCGACAACTCGCCCGAGTTTGTACGGGGCCGGGGGCGGCGGGGACGGGGCGGAGCGGTGGGTCAGTTGAGGGTGTCGAGGAATGCGGTGCAGGCCCGGGCGCAGGCGCGGCAGGCCTCCGCCGTGCGTTCGGCGCCGGGGTGTCCGTCGAAGACCTGGGCGCTCTCCAGGCACACCTGGCGGCACCACTCGACCTGCATCCGGATGGTGGCCTCGTCGGCCTGGTTCTGCTCGGACAGCACCCGGCAGGTCGCGTCGCAGACCTCCGCGCACATGATGCCCTTGCGTCGTACGAGTTCCTGGTTCTCGGCGCCGTCGGGGTCCACGAGGCCGGCCCGGGTCGCGCAGGCCCGGGCACACTCGGTGCAGGCCTGGGCGCAGGCGAACCGGTCCTCCAGGAACCGGAACAGCTCCTCCTGCGATGTCGTCGTCACACCGCGCGGGTTGCCGCCGTACGGTGCGTCAAACCCGGTCCGCACCGTCGCCGCAAGGGTTCCGCGGCGTCCAGCGGGCGGGTCCGTCGGGGGCGGGCTGGTTCGGGGCGAGGTCCCGGGGTACCCGGGAGGACATGATGAACGCGATGGAGACAGCCGACCTGGCGGCGGGACGCGGTGCCCTCGGCGTCGGACTGGTGGTGGCGGGGATCGTGGTCCTGGCCCTGCTGATCGGCATGTTCCTGCTCGGCAGCCGCAAGGTACGCGACAACGACTCCCGGCGGCCCCGGCCCGACGAGCAGCCCCGGATGCCCGAGGGCGGCCCGGTCCGCGAGGTGCAGGAGCACCGGGAGCCGGAGGCGATGCCCCGGACCGAGGAGCGGCTGACCCCGCACGAGCTGAAGGGCACCGGCAACGCCGGCACCCGCACCGGCGCCGCCGAGGGCCGCCCCCGCTGGGACGAGGGCGGCAGCGGCGGCTTCGGCAGCGGCGGGCCCGGCGCCCACTGACCCTCGAACGGCCCCGGCGTCCGCCGGGGCCGTTCTCGTGTCACGGGGCCCGCCGTGCCGCATGAGGCCGCCGTGTCACAGAAGGCCGTCCTGTCCCGGGGCGGTCGTCGTGTCATGCCGGACGGTTCGGCCCGGACGACCAGCACCGTACGGCTCAGCCCCGGACGACCAGCACCGTACGGCTCAGCCCCGGACGACCGGTCGGTTCGGGACGAAGCCGAGGTCGACCGGAGTCGCCGGAGCCCCCGACCTCCGCACCTCGGCCAGCAGTCCCGGCAGCTGCGGCGGCCACAACGGCTCGTGCCCCGCCGCCAGGTCGGCCGGCGACCACCACCGCCACCGCTCGATCTTGTCCTCCGCATGCGCGGCCGTGAGGTCCCCGGCCGGCTCCCGGTGTGGGGCGTACGCGAGGTAGATGTGCTCATGCTGACGGACGGGCACGCCGGCCCGGGTGAAGTCGTGCTCCCACAGACACAGCACGCCGTCCTCGATCACGAGGTCGCTCCACCCGGTCTCCTCCCGCACCTCCCGCCCGGCGGCCTCCAGCGGTGACTCGCCCGGCTCCATGCCGCCGCCGGGCATCGCCCGGTGCACGCCGACCTCGGGGTTGTCGTAGCGGAACAGGAAGACGGCTCCCGCAGGGTCCAGTACCGCGACGCGTGCTGCTCTTCCGGGTGTGCGCATCGGATCAGCCTGACAGTGCCTCCGGGCACCGTCAGGCGCGTTTCCGGACGTGAGGCGGGTCACAGCACTTTGCTGCATCGTTTCCCCCTTCCCAGTGCCTTCTTCCAGGTGCAAGGGCTTGTACGGACACGGGGCGGTAAGGGATGCAGCGGTTTCGGGCCGACGGCTTCGACGAGTTCGTGGCCGCCCGCTGGTCGGCGCTGCTGCATGTCGCGCGTCTGCTCACCGGCGGCGACCGCCAGCGGGCCGAGGACCTGGTGCAGGAGTCCCTGGTGAAGCTGTGGTTCGCCTGGCCGAAGGTCGCCGAGCAGGCGCCGGAGGCGTACGTCCGTCAGGTGCTGGTGCGGCTGGCCGCCCGCTCGGCCCGCCGGCGCTGGTGGGGTGAGCGCCCGGTGGGTGAACTTCCCGACCGGCCAGGACCGGGCGACGTGTCCGCGGCCGTCGCCGAGCGCTCGCGCCTCGAGGCGGCGCTGGCCCTGCTGACGCCCCGCCAGCGGGCGGCCGTGGTGCTGCGGTACTACGAGGACCTGCCCGAGGGCCAGGTGGCGCAGGCCCTCGGCTGTCCCGTGGGCACGGCCCGCTCCCACGCGTCCCGCGGTGTGGCGCGGCTGCGGGAGATCCTGTCCGACTCCGCCCGGCCCGTGAAGTGAGGGGAGCAGCGATGGACGACTTCGAGCGTGAGCTGACACGGATGATGCGCGAGGGCCGGGCGCACACCCCCTTCGACCCGGGCCGCCGCGCGCGCCTGTACGACGGCATCCGTGCCCGGCGCCGGACGCGGGTGCTGGTGCGGGCGGGCGGTTCCGCCCTCGCCGTGGCCGGGCTGAGCGTCGGCCTGGCGTTCCTGCCGCACCTCGGGTCCGGGCCCGCGCCGGCCGACCTGCCGCTGCCCGCGACCGGGTCGACCGCTCCCCCGCGCTCCGGCGGCCCCACCGGGGCGGCGTCCGCCACGGCGGATCCGAGCACCTCGCTGCCGCCGCCCGACAGCACGGAGTCCGGCACGCCGGGCGGCTCCACGACGACCGGACCGCCCATGACGGACCCCGGCTCGACGGCCTCCGGATCCGTGTCCCCGGGGACGACGGAGGCCGGAACCTCCACACCCGACGTGAACGGCGCCCCGACCTACCCGCCGCCGAGCGGGTGACTCCCCGGAGGCGGCCGTGGACCCGCCTCCGCGTCCCTCTGCCTCCCGCACCCCGGACCACCCTACGGGTGCACTTGGCATGCCCATACCAAAGTGTCGGCCGACCCCGCTTCCACCCCTCGACCCCAGGCGTACGCCGGAAAAGGACCCGTCATGAGAACCGCCCGGCGGCCCGCACCGCCCCTCGATCCCGGGCTCCCCCACCCCGAGCCCGTCCTGGAGGTGGTCGTGCCCGTGCACAACGAGGAGCACGATCTCGAACCCTGCGTCCGGCGGCTCCACGCGCACCTCGCGGAGACCTTCCCGTACCCGTTCCGGATCACGGTCGCCGACAACGCCAGCACCGACCGGACGCCGTGGATCGCCGCCCGTCTGGCCGGTGAGCTTCCCGGAACCCACTGGGTGCGGCTGGAGGAGAAGGGACGCGGACGCGCCCTGCACACCGCCTGGTCCCGCTCCCCCGCCCCCGTGCTGGCCTATCTCGACGTGGATCTGTCCACCGACCTCGCGGCTCTGCTGCCGCTGGTCGCCCCGCTGATCTCAGGCCACTCGGACCTCGCGATCGGCACGCGTCTCGCCCGGGGCTCCCGGGTGGTGCGCGGGCCGAAGCGGGAGATCATCTCCCGCTGCTACAACGGGCTGCTGCGCGGCACGCTCTCCGTCGGGTTCACCGACGCGCAGTGCGGGTTCAAGGCGGTCCGGCGGGAGGTGGCCGAGCGGCTGCTGCCGCTGGTGGAGGACCGCGAGTGGTTCTTCGACACGGAGCTGCTGGTGCTCGCCGAGCGGGCCGGGCTGCGCATCCACGAGGTGCCGGTGGACTGGGTGGACGACCCCGACAGCAGGGTGGACCTGCTCTCCACGGCGCTCGCCGATCTGCGCGGCATGGCCCGGCTGGGGCGGGCGCTGGCGGGCGGGCGGCTGCCGCTGGCCGCGCTGGGCAGCGCCGGGACGACGGCCGGATCCGCCGCGGCCCCTCCGCCCGGCCGGCTCGCCCAGATGCTCCGCTTCGCCGCCGTGGGCGCCGTCAGCACACTGCTGCACCTCACGCTGTACGTCCTGCTGCGGCCGGCCGCCGGGGCCCAGGCGGGCAACGCGCTCGCCCTGCTCCTGTGCACCGTCCTCAACACCGCGGCCAACCGGCGCTTCACCTTCGGCGTGCGCGGACGCGCGGGGCTGCCCGCGCACCACCTCGGCGGGCTGGTGGCCCTGCTGGCCGGCCTCGCCGTCACCGGCGCCGCGCTGGCCGTCCTCCACCACGCCGTCCCCGGAGCCGGCCCCGGGGCGGAGCTGCCGGTGCTGGTCGCGGCGAACCTCGCCGCCGCCCTGCTCCGCTTCCATCTGCTGCGCGCCTGGGTCCTCCCCGGCCGCCGCTCCCGCCGTACGACAGGGACCTCCGCCTCATGACCGGCACCACGACGACCCGCCGTCCCGGACCGGCGGCGACCCCCTCCCCCGCGCCGTCCGAACCCGCGCCCGGCCGCCCGCGCGAGCTGCTGCGCCGTCTCGCGGCCCGCGTCGGGCCCGTCCTCGCCGTGTACGGCGTACTCAAGCTGGCGGGCTTCACCGTCTTCATGCTGTTGCTGGACTCGGCCGGCGACTTCCGGGAGAAGCACCCACGGTTCGGCGGCGGCGCACACCCGTGGGACGTGCTGGGAAGCTGGGACGGCTGGTGGTACCAGCAGATCGCCCTGCACGGCTACGACCCCGCCCTGGAGCCGGTCCCCGGCGCGACCGGGATGATCACGCTGGAGGGCAACTCGGCGGCGTTCTTCCCGCTGTACCCGGCGCTGATGCGGCTGGTCACGGAGGTCACCGGACTCGGCCCGTACGGCGCCGGGATGGCCGTGTCCGTGGTGTGCTCGTTCGTCGCCGCTCTCGGCATCCACGCCGTGACCTCGCGGCTGGGCGGGCGCAGGGCCGGGCTGGTCGCCGTCGGCCTGTGGGCGGTGTGGCCGGGGTCGGGCACGGAGTGGGCGGTGTACTCCGAGTCGCTGTACACGGCGCTGGCCGCCTGGGCGTGCTGGGCCGTGGCGACCCGCCGCTGGGCGGCCGCCGGGGTGCTGGTCTTCGCCGCGGGGCTGACCCGGCCGACAGCGGTCGCCCTGGTCGCGGCACTGGCCGTCGCGGGAGTGGCCGCGGTGGTCCGGCGGCGGGAGGACTGGCGGCAGCCGCTGGCCGCCGTGATGATCGCCCCGCTCGGCGTGGCCGGCTACCTGGCCTGGGTGGGGTACCGGATGGGCGACTGGGGCGGCTACACCAAGCTCCAGGAGGGCGCCTGGGGCCACACGTTCGACTGGGGCCGGCACAGCCTCGACGTGCTGACCTCCGTGCCGGTGGGCCACTTCGACTACCTCTTCGCCATGCCGATGGAGGACACGATCGGCGTCGGGGTGGTGCTGACGGTGCCGGTGCTGACCGTGCTGCTGATACGGCTGCGGCCGCCGTCCGTGCTGGTCGTGTACACGGTGCTGTCGTACCTGACGGTGATGGGCACGCAGCAGTACTTCGGCAACGTCTCGCGCTATCTGCTGCCGCTGTTCCCGCTGTTCGTGCCGCTCGCCCTGGCCATGCGGCGGCTGAGCGGGCCCGTGCTGGCCGCCGTGCTGGGCACGGCGGCGGTGGCGTCGGGGTCGTACGCGGGGTACGTGCTGTTCGAGCTGGGCGTGCCGTAGACCGGGGCGGGGCGGATCCCAGGACCGCCGGGTGGGCGGCGGCCCCGCGCAGTACGCTGAGCACAGCCGGCCACCGGGAGCTTTCCATGTGGGGACGCAGGAAGCACGCACGCCGATCTGTCGCCTCCGTACAGGAGTTGTGCGATCTGTGCGGGAGGACGTTCCCTCCCGAGGAGGCGGTGTGCGGTCATGTGGCCGACTCCTCGGCCGTGCTCCCCGACGACCCGCTGCACGACGGGCTGCGCCGCGTCACCGCGTGCTGCGAGACCCACCTGGAGATGGTCCGCGCCGCCTACCGGCAGCGGCCCTTCGTCCAGGAGGAGCTCTGGGCGGGCAAGATCGGCCGCGTCCTGACGTCCGGCCGCCCGGTCCTCACGATGACGGAGCTGGCCTGCCGTACGGGCCTGGACGAGCCCGACATCCGCCGCGCGATCGCCTGGCACAACGAGCGGCGGCGGCGCCTGGACGGGTGACGGCCCGCGACACATGACCGCGGCCCCGGCCGGACAGGTGTCCGGCCGGGGCCGCGGGGTGTCGTCGGGACCAGGGGTCAGGCCGGGGCGGGAGCCGCCGGGCCGACCAGTTCCGTCAGGACGTCCTCCATCGTCACGAAGCCGATGACCTTGCCGTTCTCGCCGACGGCCGCGGCGAGGTGGCTGCCCTCCGCGCGGAGCGCGGTGAGCGTGTCGTCGAGCGGGGTGTCGATGCGGACCCGGGTGACCTTGTGCAGCGCGGTGCGCGGGAACGGGCGGTCCCGTTCGGTCACGCCGAGGGTGTCCTTGATGTGCAGGTAGCCCAGGAGCGCGCCGTCGGGGCCGGTGACCGGGAAGCGGGACAGGCCCGCCCCGGCGGCCACGCGCTCCAGCCGCGCCGGGGTGACCGTGTGGTCGACGGCGTGCATCTTCCCGGCCGGGACGAGGATCTCGCCGACCGGGCGGGTGCCCAGCTCCAGCGCGTCCCGCAGCCGCTCCCCGTCCGCCGGGGTGAGCAGTCCGGCCTCGCTGGAGTCGACGACCATCCGGGCGAGCTGGTCGTCGGTGAACACCGACTCCACCTCGTCCTTCGGCTCGACCCGCAGCAGCCGCAGCAGGACGTTGGCGAAGGCGTTGATGCCGAACACGAAGGGCCGCAGCGCCCGGGTCAGCCACACCAGCGGCGGGCCCAGCAGCAGCGCGCTGGGCACGGGCGCGGCGAGGGCGATGTTCTTCGGCACCATCTCGCCGATCAGCATGTGCAGATATGTGGCGAGGGTCAGGGCGATCACGAACGCGATCGGGTGGACCAGCGCGTCCGGGACGTTGACCGCCTCGAACGGCGGCTCCAGCAGATGCGCGATGGCCGGTTCGGCGACCGCGCCGAGCACCAGCGACGACACCGTGATGCCGAGCTGGGCGGTGGCCATCATCGCGGACAGGTGCTCCAGCGCCCACAGCGTCATCCTGGCGCGCTTCTCGCCCGCGAGGGCGCGCGGCTCGATCTGGCTGCGGCGCACCGAGATCAGGGCGAACTCGGCGCCCACGAAGAACGCGTTGGTGAGCAGGGTGAGGACGCCGATGGCGAGCTGCAGGACGGTCATCGGGCTTCCTCCAGGACCTCGGCCCGTACGGGGGCCGGGGCGGTGACGCGTATGCGGTCGGCGCGGTGGTGCTCGACCGCGAGCACGTCGAGCCGCCAGCCGTCCACGTCCACCGAGTCGCCCGCCACGGGGATCCGGGCCAGGCGGGTGGCGATCAGTCCGGCGACCGTCTCGTACGGGCCGTCCGGGGCGGTGAGGCCCAGGGCGGTGAGCCGGTCGAGCCGGAGGCCGCCGTCGGCCTCCCACACCTCGCGGCCGTCGTCGGCGGGGGGTGCGGGCGCCAGTTCGGGCACCTCGACCGGGTCGTGCTCGTCACGGACCTCGCCGACGACCTCCTCGACGATGTCCTCCACGGTGGCGACACCCGCCGTGCCGCCGTACTCGTCGATGACGACGGCCATGGCGCGGTGGGCGCGCATGCGCTCCAGCAGCCGGTCGGCGGGGAGGCTGTCGGGGACCAGCAACGGCGGCGTGGTCAGCTCGGTGACGGGCGTGGCGGCGCGCCGCTCCGGCTCCAGGGCGAGCACGTCCCGGATGTGGACGGTGCCGACGACCTCGTCGAGGCTGTCGCGGTACACCGGGAAACGGGACAGGCCGGTGGCGTGGCTGAGCGTCGCGGCGTCGGCGGCGGTGGCGTGCACCTCCAGGGCGCGGACGTCGACGCGCGGTGTCATCACGTTCTCGGCGGTCAGCTCGCTCAGGTGCAGCGTGCGCACGAACAGCTCCGCCGAGTCCGCCTCCAGCGCGCCCTCGGCGGCGGAGTGCCGGGCGAGGGCGCTCAGCTCCTCGGCGGTGCGGGCGGACGCCAGTTCCTCCGCCGGCTCCAGGCCGATGCGGCGCACGAAGCGGTTGGCGGTGCCGTTGAGGTGGTTGATGAACGGGCCGAACGCGGCCGTGAAGGCGCGCTGCGGCCCGGCGACGACCTTGGCGACCGCGACGGGACGCGAGATGGCCCAGTTCTTCGGGACCAGCTCGCCGACGACCATCAGCACCACCGTGGACAGAGCCACGCCGAGGAGGGTCGCCACGGTCGGGGCGGCGGAGCCGAGGCCGGCCGCCCGCAGCGGGCCGCGCAGCAACGCGGCGAGGGACGGCTCGGCGAGCATGCCGATCACCAGGGAGGTGACGGTGATGCCGAGCTGGGCGCCTGACAGCTGGACCGTCAGGCGGCGTACGGCGGCCAGCGCACCGGCCGCGCCGCGCTCACCCGCGCCGGCGGCGCGCTCGAGTTCGGCGCGCTCGACGGTGGTGAGGGAGAACTCGGCCGCGACGAAAACCCCGCAGGCCAGCGTCAGCAGCAGGGCGAGCAGGAGCAGCAGGATCTCGGTCACCGTGCCACCCCCGCTCCCTGACCGGCCGCATGACGCGGACTGCGGGTGGTGGCACGGCTACTACTGGGAGGATCACCCATCGGGGGACCGTCGCTCCTTTTCGAACAGTACGAAGTTGTGTGGAAGCAGAATGGACTGCTTCCACGCCAACTGTAAAGGACCCGCAAAACATCCCGCTCGCGTGTGCCTTTCGACGCGGGGTGCGGCCGGGTCAGCCGTCCCAGGTCCAGTCGGCGACCTCGGGCAGGTCGGTGCCGTGTTCGCGGATCCAGTCGTGGTGGCGCAGGCGGACGTCCTCCATCCGCTGCCGTACCGCGGCGGCTCGTACCGCGAGCCCCGGGACGCGGTCGATGACGTCCATCACCAGCCGGTAGCGGTCCAGGTCGTTGCGGACCACCATGTCGAACGGCGTGGTCGTGGTGCCGATCTCCTTGTAGCCGCGCACGTGCAGGTGAGGGTGCCCGGTGCGGCGGTAGGCGAGCCGGTGGATCAGCCACGGGTAGCCGTGGTAGGCGAAGATCACCGGCTTGTCCGCGGTGAACAGGCCGTCGTACTCGAAGTCGGACATGCCGTGCGGGTGCTCCGCACGGGGCAGCAGACGGGCGATGTCGACGACGTTGACGACCCGCACGGCCAGCTCGGGCAGGTGTCGGCGCAACAGCTGCGCGGCCGCCATGACCTCCTGGGTGGGGACGTCGCCCGCGCAGGCCAGCACCACGTCGGGTTCGCGGTCGCCGGTCTCGGTGCCCGCCCAGTCCCAGATGCCGGCGCCGCGCGCGCAGTGCGCCCGCGCGTCCTCCATGGACAGCCAGTCGAAGCAGGGCTGCTTGCCGGCCACGATCACGTTGACGTAGTCGCGGCTGCGCAGGCAGTGGTCGGCCACCGACAGCAGGGTGTTGGCGTCCGGCGGCAGGTAGACCCGTACGGCCTCCTGGCTCTTGTTGAGGATGTGGTCGACGAAGCCGGGGTCCTGGTGGGAGAAGCCGTTGTGGTCCTGGCGCCAGACGTGCGAGGTCAGCAGGTAGTTCAGGGAGGCGATGGGGGCGCGCCAGGGCAGGCGGCGGGTGACGCGCAGCCACTTGATGTGCTGGTTGACCATCGAGTCGACGATGTGCACGAACGCCTCGTAGCAGGAGAACAGACCGTGCCGGCCGGTGAGGAGGTAGCCCTCCAGCCAGCCCTGACAGGTGTGTTCGGAGAGGATCTCCATCACCCGGCCGTGCCGGTCGAGGTCCTCGTCCACCTCGTACGTGCCGGCCTGCCACGCCTTGCCGCTCGCCTCGTACACGGCCTGGAGGCGGTTGGAGGCGGTCTCGTCCGGACCGACCAGCCGGAAGTCACGGCGGTCCGCGGTGTCACGCATGACGTCCCGGAGGAGGTCGCCGAGGACGCGGGTCGGCTCGTGCATCGTCGCGCCCGGCTTGTCGACGGGGACGGCGTGCCGTTCCAGCGGCGGCATCGGCAGCTCGCGCAGCATCAGCCCGCCGTTGGCGTACGGGGTGGAGCCGAGGCGGCGGGCGCCGGCGGGGACGCAGGCCAGGACGTCGGCGTGGGGGCGGCCGTCCTCGTCGAACAGCTCCTGGGGCCGGTACGACCGCAGCCACGCCTCCAGCTGCCGCAGATGGTCGGGGTTGTCGCGGACGCCGGGCAGCGGCACCTGGTGCGAGCGCCAGGTGTTCTCCACGGGCAGCCCGTCGACCTCGGCGGGCCCCGTCCAGCCCTTCGGGGTGCGCAGCACGATCATCGGCCAGCGGGGGCGTTCGGTCGCGCCGTCCTCGCGGGCGGCGCGCTGGATGGCGGCGATGCGGTCGAGGGCGGCGTCCATGGCGCGCGCCATCGACTGGTGCACGGCGGCCGGGTCGTCGCCGATCACGTGCAGGGGGTCGTGACCGTAGCCCCTGAGCAGCGCGTCCAGCTCGTCGTCGGGGATGCGGGCCAGCACGGCGGGGTTGGCGATCTTGTAGCCGTTGAGGTGGAGGATCGGCAGGACGGCGCCGTCGTGGACGGGGTCGAGGAACTTGTTGGAGTGCCAGGAGGTCGCGAGCGGCCCGGTCTCCGCCTCTCCGTCGCCGACGACGCAGGCCACCACCAGGTCCGGGTGGTCCAGGGCGGCGCCGTACGCGTGCGACAGGGAGTAGCCGAGTTCGCCGCCCTCGTGGATGGAGCCGGGCGTCTCGGGGGCGACGTGGCTGGGGACGCCACCGGGGAACGAGAACTGCTTGAACAGCCGCCCCATCCCCGCCGCGTCGCGCGTGATGTCGGGATAGGTCTCGGTGTACGACCCCTCCAGCCAGGACCCGGCGACCACGGCCGGCCCGCCGTGTCCCGGACCCCACACGCACAGGGCGTCCAGGTCACGGGCCCGGATCACCCGGTTGAGGTGGGTGTAGACGAGGTTCAGACCGGGCGAGGTGCCCCAGTGGCCGAGCAGGCGCGGCTTCACGTGGTCCGGGCGCAGCTCCTCGGTGAGCAGGGGGTTCGCCATGAGGTAGATCTGGCCGACGGCCAGGTAGTTCGCGGCGCGCCAGTGCGCGTCCAGCGTCCTCAGCTCGTCGTCACCGAGCGCAGCGAGATGGGGGTTCCCCCGGCCGGAGGCTGGGGGAGGGTCGGAGGCCTGGTGCGTGTCGACGGACATCGTGGTGTCCTTCCACGTCGGGGGTCGGGGTGGGTGCGGGCGCGGTGCGTGGAGGTGCGTACCCTCCTCACCTTCCCCGGGAGAGCGGGGTCCCGACAGGGCCACGTAGGCCATTGAGGGGGCGCGGTGCAACGGGCGGAGGTTCGGGCGAGGCACGGGCGCGGGGGCGTCCTCGGGTGCCGGCTGGGCAAGGTGCCCGCTGGGGCCGGGCACAGGGTCCCGGCAGCCCGCGCGGTGACGGCTGCCGGCTCCGTGGTCAGCGGCCCTTTCCGCTCGGCGGTCAGTCGTGCGCGACGACGGCGACGGGGGCGGTGGCGTGGTGCAGCACCGCGTGGGTGACGGGCCCGATGTGCGCGCCGATCGGGCCGCGGCGGATCCGGCGGCCGACGACGACCAGCGAGGCGTCGCGGGCGGCGTCGACGATCCGGACGGCCGCGCTGCCGGCACGGGACTCCTCTGCGACCTCGACGTCGGGGAACTTCTCCCGCCATGGCCGCAGCACCTCGGTCAGCGCCTCGGACTGCTCCTCGCCCAGTTCGGCGGCGAGTGCCGGGTAGGCGGGCAGGACGTAGGCGTAGTACGGAGGGACGGTCCAGCCGTGCACGGCCTTCAGCACGGCGCCGCGGCGGGCGGCCTCCTCGAAGGCGAAGGCGAGGACCGTGCCGTTCGGCTTGTCCGTGTCGACGCCCACCACCACGGGCCCGGCGGCCTTCGCGGAGGTGGCGGCCCGGACGAGGACGACCGGGGTGGTGGTGTGCGCGATCACCACCATGCCGACGGAGCCGACGAGGAAGCCGCCGATGCCGCTGAGCCCGCGGGAGCCGAGGACGAGCAGGTCGGCGTCCTTCGCCACCTCGGGGAGCACGTCCATGGGTCCGCCGGGGATCTGTTCGGCGACGACCTCCAGTTCCGGGTGGCGCGCCCGCAGCGTCGCGCCGGCCTCGCGCGGGAGGCGCTCGGCGCGCTCCCGGAAGGTGCCGTCGGCCATGAGGTCGGACTCGGCGATGTGCCCGGGGATCGGCTCCCGGACGTTGACCAGCCGCAGCGGCAGCCCGCGCAGCAGCGCCTCTCGGGCGGCCCACTCCGCGGCGGCACGGCTCTCGGACGAGCCGTCATAGCCCACGGTGACGGTGCGGAGCATGGAATCCACCTCTCGTTCGGGGGCCCTCCACGTCGGGCCCCTCCACAGCCCACGATCCCGTCACGTCCGCCCCCTGCGGCAGAGGCCGCGGGTCCCGCGCTCGCGGGCCGTTGGGCCCTCCGCCCAGGGGCCCGACCGGACCGGGCGCCGCCGCGACGGAAAGGTGCGCGGCGGGGCCGCCTCAGAGGCCCGGTGGGTGCGCGCGGACCGCCGGTTCTTTCGCTGCTCCCCTCCACGCGGGACGCCCCGTGCCTACGCTGGACGCCCCGTGCCCTACGCAGGACGCCCCGTGCCTACGCGGGACGGCCCGTGCCCTACGCAGGACGCCCCGTGCTCTACGCGGGACGGCCCCTTCCTGCGGGGAGGGCCCCCTCGAAGCACGGGCGGCAGCCCGCCCTCACGGCTCCGCCACGAACGGCTGTTCCGTCCAGATGATCTTGCCGGTCGCCGTGTGGCGGGTCCCCCACCTGTGGGCCAGCTGGGCCACGATCATCAGGCCGCGGCCGCCCTCGTCCGTGGTGCGGGCGTGGCGTGGTCGAGGTGAGGTGCCGGTGCCGTCGGCGACCTCGCAGATCAGGGCGCGGTCGCGGATCAGGCGCAGGGAGACCGGCCCGGAGGCGTGCCGGATCGCGTTGGTGACGAGTTCGCTGACGATGAGTTCCGTGGTGAACGCCAGGTCGTCCAGGCCCCACTCCGTCAGCTGCCGGACGGCGGCCGTACGGGCGGTGCCGACGGCCGCGGGGTCGCTGGGCAGGTCCCAGGACGCGACCCGGTCCGCCGGCAGCGAGCGGGTGCGGGCGAGCAGCAGCGCCGCGTCGTCCGGCGGCGGCCCGGTGAGCAGGGTGTCGACCACGCCCCGCCCGATCTCCCGCAGGGTGGGGCGGGGCACGGCGAGGGCGGCGCCCAGCCGGTCGATCCCCTCGTCGATGTCCCGGTCCGGGGTCTCGACGAGTCCGTCGGTGTAGAAGGCCAGCAGGCTGCCCTCGGTGAGTTCCCGCTCGCACGACTCGAAGGTCAGGTAGCCGAGCCCCAGCGGCGGCCCGGCCGGCAGGTCCATGACCTCGACCGTGCCGTCCGGGCTGACGAGGACGGGCGGGAGATGGCCGGCGCGGGCCATCGAGCACCGTCCGCTGACCGGGTCGTACACGGCGTACAGGCAGGTCGCGCCGAGGAAGGCGGCGCCCGCGGCGGCGGGCTCGTGGTCGTCGTGGGCGCCCATCAGCCCGATGACCAGGTCGTCGAGGTGGGCGAGGAGTTCGTCGGGCGGCATGTCGAGGTTGGCGAGGGTCCGCACGGCGGTGCGCAGGCGTCCCATGGTCGCGGCGGCGTCCATGCCGTGTCCGACGACGTCGCCGACGACGAGGGCGACGCGGGCGCCGGACAGCGGGATGACGTCGAACCAGTCGCCGCCGACGCCGTTCGGGGCGTCGGCCGGCTGGTACCAGGACGCCACGTCCACCGCGGAGCCGCCGGTGAGCGCCTGCGGCAGCAGCGCCTGCTGCATGGCGCGGGCGGCGGTCCGCTCGCGCGTGTAGCGGCGGGCGTTGTCGACGGCCACCGCGGCGCGGGAGACGATCTCCTCAGCGAGCCGCACGTCGTCGTCGCCGAAGGGGCCGGACCGCTCGGTGCGGGCGAAGGTCGCCACGCCGAGGGTGACGCCCCGGGCCCGGACGGGCACGACCATCAGGGAGGCGTAGCCGTACCTGAGGATGGACGCGCCGATCGAGGGGTCCTCGGTGACCCAGGGGCTGGCCTCGCGGTCGAGGGTGCGTTCGACGAGGGTGCGGCTCTCCAGGAGGCAGCGGGTCACGGGCGAGGAAGGGGCGCGCCGGACGGCCTCGCCGAGGGCGAGGCTGCCGCCGCAGCCGCCCTCCCGCGCGGACGTCTGCCCGGCGCGGCGGATGACCGGGGACAGGCCGACGGGTCCGGGCGCGGGTTCCTCGCCGCGCATCACGGTGTCCAGCAGGTCCACGGCGACGAAGTCGGCCACGGTGGGCACGGCCTCGTCGGCGAGTTCCTGCGCGGTGCGGCGGACGTCGAGGGTGCTGCCGATGCGGGCGCCGACGTCGTTCAGCAGGGCGAGTCTGCTCTGCGCCCGCCACCGTTCGGTGACGTCGACGACCATGTACAGGACGCCGACGGTGGTGTCGTGCCGGTCGGTCACGCCGAAGAACGACACGGAGACCGCGCGGGCGTCCCCGGGTTCCTCCTCCTCGCTGCGGAACTCCCAGTCCATGACGGGCTCGCCGGTCTCCAGCACGCGCCGCATCTGATCCTCGAAGCGCCGGTACCGGGGGGTCGGCCTCAGTTCGGTGAGGCGCCGTCCGATGCGCCGCTCCAGGGGGATCAGCCGCGCGAGCGGTTCGTTCACCCACACGTACCGCAGGTCCGTGTCGAGCATGGCCAGGCCGACGGGCGCGCGGGTGAGGAAGGGGGTGAGCACCACGGAGCTGGTGCCGCCGCCGGGCATCCGCCAGAAGGCGCGCTTCGGCGGCCGGCCGACGTACCGCCCGAAGACGAGCGCGGCGACCGTGGCGGCGACGACGCCCGGGACCATCTCGTAGACGCTGGTCCGCAGCGGGCCGAGCAGCGGGTTGACCCAGTCCCACGCCAGGACCGTGCCCGCGCCGGCGACGATGCCGGCCATGGCGCCGGCCGAGGTCATGCGGGGCCAGTACAGCGAGAGCAGCACGACCGGGCCGAACGCGGCGCCGAACCCGGCCCAGGCCGCGGCGACGATGTTCAGCAGCCCGCCCCCTCTGAGGGCGATCACGTACGCCACCACGATGACCAGGACGACGGTGGCGCGCCCCACCCAGACCAGCACCCGGTCGGGGGCGCTCCGGTGGAGGAACGCCCGGAAGAAGTCCTCGGTGAGGGCCACGGAGGACACCAGCAGCTGGCTGTCCGCGGTGGACACGATGGCGGCCAGCACCGCGATCAGCATGATCCCGGCGATCCACGGGTCGAGCAGCAGGCGGCTGAGCGCGATGTAGACGGTGTCCGGGGAGGACAGCGCCGGGGTCAGCTCGCCGATGCCGGCGAGGCCCACGAGGGTGGCGCCGGTGAGGACGAGCACCACCCAGCCGGTGCCGATGCGGCGGGCGGCGGGGACGTCCCGGGTGCTGCGGATGCTCATGAAGCGGGCCAGGATGTGCGGCTGGCCGAAGTAGCCGAGCCCCCAGGCGAGCAGCGAGATGATCGCCACCATCCCGAGCGGTCCCTCGGCCACCCAGGACTCCCCCGAGTACACGACGCGGGAACTGAACTCGCGCAGTGCGGGCTGTCTGCCGTCGAGGGCGTCCCCGAGGGCGCCGAAGCCGCCGAGGCGGGCGATCGCGACGGCGGGCAGCACGACCAGGCCGAGCAGCATCAGCGAGGCCTGTAGCACGTGCGTGAGGCTCACCGCGAGGAAGCCGCCCAGGCACGAGTAGATGACGATCAGCAGCCCGGTGAGGGTGACGCCGACGGTGAAGCGCAGGTCGAAGACGGTCTCGAACAGCAGCCCGCCCGCCACCAGGCCGCCGGCGACGTACACGGTGAAGAAGACGAGGGTGACGGCGGCGGAGATCAGCCGCAGCATGCGGGTGCGGTCCTCGAAGCGCTCCTCCAGATAGCCGGACAGGGTCACCGCGTTGCCGGCGCGCTCGGTGTAGGTGCGGAGGCGTGGCGCGACGAACAGCCAGTTCAGGTACGTGCCGACGGCCAGACCGACGGCGAGCCAAACGGAGCCGATCCCGGCCGCGTAGACGGCGCCGGGGAGCGCCAGGAACAGCCAGCCGGACATGTCGCTGGCGCCCGCGGACAGCGCGGCGACCCAGGGGCCGAAGCGGCGGCCGCCGAGGGCGAAGTCCTGGAAGGTGTGCGTGCGCGTGTAGGCCCGGATCCCCGTGCCGATCAGGGCGAGCACGTACAGGACGAACGTGACGACGATCGGCGCGCTCAGCTGGAACATGTGGTCCTCGCCCGGAAGTCCCGCGATGCGCGGCACACCCTCGGTCCGGCGGGCAAAACATGACTTCGGCGCCAAATCTACTCAGGTCAGGCCACTCCAACCAGGGGAACGCCGGCACCGGTACGTCCGGCCGTGCGGTCACGGGGACCTTCGGCCCTCTCGGCCGTACGGCGGAGAGCCCATGCGGGAGGCGCCGGGCCGGGGGAAGGTGGCTGGAGGAGCAGGGGCGGAGGCGGTACGGGAACGCGTGGAGGCACGGTGGCCGGAGTGGTGGTCGTCGGAGTGGACGGGTCGGCGTCGGCCCTGGCCGCGGTGGAGGCGGCGGCACAGCAGGCGCGGCGGCGGGGCGCGTCGTTGAAGGTGGTGCACGCGTTTCTGTGGCCCGCGATGCACGTCCCGCCGGGTCCCTCGCCGCTCGGCCCTCCCGGGGGCGGGCTGCGGACCATGGTGGAGCGGCTGCTGGCGGAGGCCGTGGAGCGCGCCGAGGCCGCCGCGCCCGGGGTGGAGGTGACCAGCTCGGTGGTGACGGGCGAGGCGCTCACCGTCCTGGAGGCACAGTCCCGGGCCGCCGAACTGGTGGTGGTCGGGTCGCGCGGCATGGGCGGTTTCGTCGGCCTGATGGTCGGCTCGACGGGGGTGCATCTTGCGGCGCACGGGCGGTGTCCGGTGCTGGTGGTACGCGGCGACGTGCGCACGGAGGGTCCCGTGGTGGTGGGCGTCGACGGCTCCGCCTCCGGTGAGCGGGCGGTGGACTTCGCCTTCCAGGAGGCGGAGTCGCGCGGGACGACGCTGGTGGCCGTGCACGCCTGGACCGCGTGGAACGCACCCGTGCCCGAGCCGCAGGACCCCGCGGAGCCGTACGCGAGCCCGCCGGGCGCCCTCGCGGAGGCGGAGGAACGACTGCTGGCGGAGGCGCTGGCGGGCCATCGCGAGCTCCGTCCGGGGGTGGTGGTGGAGCCGAGGGTGGTCCACGGCTCCACCCGCGAGGCCCTCATCGAGGCCGGCCGGGGCGCCCAGCTGACGGTGGTCGGCGCGCGGGGGCGCGGGGGCTTCACGGGTCTGCTGCTGGGGTCCGTCAGCCAGGCGCTGCTGCATCACGCGCCGTCGCCGGTGGCGGTGGTACGGGGCGGCTGACCGCCCCGCCTTCCGTGACGTGACGCGAGAGGCCCGGGGCGCCTCATCGGCGCACCGGGCCTGCCGTGCCGGCGTCGGCGGAGCCAGCGGTGGCGGGTGACGACGGGGCGCGGGCCCGGATGCGGCCCAGGCCCCACACCGCGCCCGCACCCGTCGCCGCCAGGGCGAGGAGGGCCGCCGCGTCCACCGAAGCCGGTCAGCAGCCGCAGCCCGGCGAGCGCGGACGCGCCCGTCGCGGGGGCGACCGCAACGTCCTCGTCCCGGGCGGCGGCGCGGGCGCCGCCGGGGGGCGGGAGGAACGGGAGCGTCAGTGGCCCCGCAGTGCGGCGAGGGCGCCTTCGAGGTCCGTCCCGCGCGGGCGGTTGTGGGGCAGCTTGCCGAGGACGACGGCCATGCCGCAGGTGTCGGTGAGGGCGGAGAAGACCAGCCCGCCCGCGATGGCCGCCGACAGGAGCTGGAACGCCGGGTGCACCAGCAGGCCGAGCACCAGACCGAGCAGCACCAGGGTGCCGGCGGTGAAGCGCACCTGCCGCTCCATGCCCCACACCGCGCGGGTGTCGCAGGCCGCGGGGCGCTCCAGGTCCCGGCCCTCGGACGCCCAGGCGGTGGTGCCACCGGCGAGGGTGGCGGCGGGCACGCCGTCGGCGGCGATGATCCCGGACGCCTTTTCCGAGCGCGCCCCGGAGGCGCACACGACGAGGAGGCCGCCGCGCTCGGCGGCCTGCCGGATCTCGGGCAGGGCGCGCTCGATCTGGTCCAGCGGGACGTTCACCGCGCCGGGCAGGTGCCCGGTGGCGTACTCGGCGGGGGTGCGCACGTCGATGACGGTGAAGCCGTCCAGGCGGTCGGCGGCCTGGGCGGCAGTGAGCGTGTTCGGGGTGACGGGGGCGGTCATGGCGGGTGTGTGATCCTTCTCTGTCGGCCATCGGTGGAGGGGTGGAGGCCGGCCGACGTAACGGCGGAGGCGGACGTAGAGTACCCCACGGGGTATCCGGTCGGTCCGGTCCGGCCCGTGCGGGTCGGCATCGTCACGGGCGGCGACCTGCTGCGGGCCGTGCTGCGCACCGACGGCGACATCGAGCGCGCGGTGCGCAGGGAGACGTCCTCGGGACGACGCTCTGGCTCACGCCGCGGGCGCTCGCCGTGGCCGTCGAGGACGGCGTGGTGACCCTCACCGGCAGGCTGGAACGGCGCAGCGAGGCCGACGCGGCGGTGCGGGCGGCGAGCCGGATCGACGGTGTGGTCGCGGTCGTCGACCACACCGTCGATCCGGGTCGACGACACGATTCCGGCCCGGTCGGCCGTCGAGGCCGAGGAGACGGTCGCCGGGACGTGACCGGCGCCGGGGTTCCGGTGGGTACCCGGGTCCCACGGCACGTTCCCCGGGACCTTCGGCCCCGTGCCTCGCGTCCGCCGGAGCCGGACGGTGGAGATGAGGCGACCGGCACGTCCGGGCCACCCCGGTCGAGGAGGCAGTCATGTCGCACACACTGGAATGGAAGACCCGTCTCCACCTCTTCGAGGAGGACGGAACGACGAAGGCGCGCGCCACCCTCGACACCGGGACGACGAGCCTCACCGGTCACGGCGTCGCCCACCGGAACCCGGCGGACCCGGACGTCCCGGAGATCGGCGACGAGCTGGCCGCGGGCCGCGCCCTGCGCGACCTGGGCCAGCAGCTCCTCGACATCGCGGAACGCGACGTCGAGGGCGTGGGCGCGCGGACCGGCACGGAGACCGGCCCGGCCCTGGGCTGGTCCCTGTAGGCGGGAACCGGGAGCAGTCCGCAGCACCACGTTCCCCTCCCCCGCGCGCCCGCTCTCCGGGATCGGTGAAGGCCCCTGGCACCGCTCGCGGAGGTGGAGGACACCGAGGACGCGTACGTGACGGAACTGGGGTCCCCCGGCGTCAGGACGAACGACGTCCGCCGCTCCCGTCAGGGTGCCTGCCGCGTCCCCCACGGCCAGCACCCGTGCCGGCCACGCGCCCACGCTGCCCACCGTGTCCGGGCTCGCGTCCGACGTCTCGGTGAGCTTTTCCCGGTGCGGCCGTCGGGGTCGCGCCGGCGATCCGGCGTCGGAGGCCCCCGCAGAGAAGGCCGAACAGGGACGGCAGGCGCAGGACGGCGATCACCGCGACGACCGCACCCGCCGGGTGGCGTACACAGGTGCCGGTGGTCGGCGGACGAAAGGCGGCGACGCCCCCTTGGAACGCACCGGCGCAGGGCCGATCCTGAGCTGTGGCCGTGAAGGCGGCCGAGATCGTCCGGCTCGCCGGACGCCGTCTCACGTGCCCTCTCCGGGCGCAAGGCCGATACTGCCCCTGTGGGGCTCCTACCGGTACACGGCCGCCCCTCGAAAGCTCAGCAGCACCGACAGCACGGACCGCTTCGACAGCCGGGCCACCGCCCGACCGGCACCACAGGTTCGACGACCCACCTGCTCAGCCCCCAGGAGGTACCCATGAAGATGCTGATAAACGTTCCGGAGACCGTGGTGGCGGACGCGCTGCGCGGTATGGCGGCGGCCCATCCCGAGCTGACGGTGGACGTGGAGAACCGGGTGGTGGTCCGCAAGGACGCCCCGGTGGCGGGCAAGGTGGGCCTGGTGTCCGGCGGCGGGTCGGGGCACGAGCCGCTGCACGGCGGGTTCGTGGGCCCCGGCATGCTGTCGGCGGCCTGTCCCGGCGAGGTCTTCACCTCCCCGGTGCCCGACCAGATGGTGCGGGCCGCGGCGGCCGTGGACAGCGGCGCCGGGGTGCTGTTCATCGTGAAGAACTACACCGGCGACGTGCTCAACTTCGACATGGCGGCCGAACTCGCCGAGGACGAGGGCATCCAGGTGGCGAAGGTGCTGGTCAACGATGACGTGGCGGTCACCGACAGCCTGTACACGGCGGGGCGCCGGGGCACCGGGGCGACGCTGTACGTGGAGAAGATCGCGGGTGCGGCGGCCGACGAGGGACAGCCGCTGGAACGGGTGGCGGCGCTCGCGAAGCAGGTGAACGAGAACTCCCGCAGCTTCGGCGTGGCACTGAGCGCGGTCACCACGCCCGCCAAGGGCTCGCCGACGTTCGACCTGCCGGCCGGCGAGCTGGAGCTGGGCATCGGCATCCACGGCGAGCCGGGCCGCGAGCGGCGCCCGATGATGACGTCCGGCGAGATCGCCGACTTCGCCGTCGGCGCGATCCTCGACGACCTCACCCCGCGCAACCCGGTCCTGGTGCTGGTCAACGGCATGGGCGCCACCCCGCTGCTGGAGCTGTACGGCTTCAACGCCGAGGTGCAGCGCGTCCTCGCCGAGCGCGGTGTCCCGGTCGCCCGGGTCCTCGTCGGCAACTACGTCACGTCCCTGGACATGGCGGGCGCCTCCGTCACCCTCTGCCAGGTCGACGAGGAGCTGCTGCGCCTGTACGACGCGCCGGTGAGTACGCCGGGGCTGCGCTGGGGTATGTGATCCACTCCGGGACAGATCAACACCGGGGCCTGGCGCCCCGGTCACCTACCACGCGAGGAGTTCCCGTGCTGGACGCCGACTTCTTCCGCCGTTGGATGACGGTCACCGCCGCGTCCGTGGACAGCGAGGCGGAACGGCTCACCGCCCTCGACTCGGAGATCGGCGACGCCGATCACGGCAGCAATCTGCAGCGCGGGTTCCGGGCGGTGAAGGACGCGCTGGACAAGGAGCCGCCCGCCACGCCCGGCGCGGTGCTCACGCAGGCCGGACGCCTGCTGGTGTCCACGGTGGGCGGCGCGTCCGGTCCGCTGTACGGGACGCTGCTGCGCCGCGCAGGGAAGACGCTGGGCGAGGCCACCGAGGTGGACCGGCAGCAGCTGGCCGAGGCGCTGCGGGCCGGAGTGGACGCCGTGATGAAGCTGGGCGGGGCGGTGCCGGGCGACAAGACGATGATCGACGCGCTGCTCCCCGCTGTGGACGCGCTCGGCGAGTCGTTCGCGGCGGCGCGTGACGCGACGCGGGAGGGCGCGGTCGCGACGACGCCGATGCTGGCCCGCAAGGGCAGGGCGAGCTATCTCGGGGACCGCAGCATCGGGCACCAGGACCCGGGCGCCACCTCGTCGGCGCTGCTGGTCGCCGCCCTGCTGGAGGCCGGGCCCGGCGACGCGGACGGCGGTGAGTGAGATGAGCGACGAGAAACTGGTCGGGATCGTCCTGGTGTCGCACAGCGCGGCGGTCGCGGCCTCCGTGGCGGAGCTGGCGCAAGGGCTCTCCGGCGCGGGCGCGTCGGTGCCGGTCGCCCCAGCGGGCGGCACCGAGAGCGGCGAGTTCGGCACCAGCGCGGAACTGATCGCCGCGGCGGCGGCGACCGTGGACCGGGGCGCGGGCGTCGCGGTCCTCACCGACCTGGGCAGCGCGGTGCTCACCGTGAAGGCGCTGCTGGCCGAGGGCGACGAACTCCCGGAGAACACGCGGCTGGTGGACGCGCCGTTCCTGGAGGGCGCGGTGGCCGCGGTGGTCACCGCCTCCACGGGCGCGGACCTCGCCGCGGTGGCGGCGGCGGCCTCGGAGGCGTACGGCTACCGGAAGGTGTGAGGGGGCCCGGAGTGTCCCGTACGGCGGGTCAGCCCGAGGAGTCGACGAACTCCCGGGCCAGCCGCTCCCCTTGGGTCTCCGCGGCCTCCCGGTCCTCCAGCGGGGTGACCCGGCTGTCCTTGAACACGATGTACGTCACTCCCGAGGGGGTGCCGCCGGAGCGCGGGTCCGGGTCGATGCCCAGGGACCTGGCCGCCGCGTGGGACGCCTCGCCGATGATGTCGGCCGGGCCGGTGTCGCCGACGACCGCGTAGCTGACCCGGTCGCGGTAGACGACGGCCGCGACCGATCCGCCGCGCACGCCGTGCTCGCGGTAGTCCCAGAGGGAACTGGGCGCGGGGACCACGACGTAGGGCAGCTTCTCGGAGCTGAGCGCGCGGCCGTCGGACTGCGCGAACGCGGTGGAGGAGGAGAAGTGCGGGTCGGTGGCGGCGTTGCAGTGCCGGCCCGGGCGGCCGTCGCAGTCGATGTCCATGTCCGCCTTCCAGTACACGGCCTCGCGCGTGCCGCACACCGGGACGGTGGCCGCGCGGCCGCGGTCCTTGCGGTAGCGGCCCTTGGAGACGGGGGTACAGCCGCTCACCCTGGCCAGCAGGTCGGCCGCGGTGACGGGGGCCGGTGTCGCGGGGGCCGAGGGCCCGGAGCCCGACGGGGAGGGGCCGGATTCCGTGGGGGCGGGGGTGGCGGAGCCCGTGGTCGTCGTCGCGTCGGATGCGTCGGCGTCCGGGGTCGCGGTGTCCGGGATCGCGGGACCGGAGCCGTCCGGCCCGGGTGTCGCCGGTCCCGGAGTCACGGAACCGCCGGGGTTCGCGCCCCGCGTCAGCAGCTCCCGCGCGCCGTCCCGGGCGACCGGCTCGACGCGGCCCCGGTGCGGTACGGCGACGTGTGCCAGGGCGGTGGGGAGACCGGAGCCGGCCGCGGGGCCGGCGGTGACGCGCCGGGCCTCGGTCCTGGACGGACGGAGGTGGATCGACTCCGCGGCGGAGGACGCCGAGGGGGCCAGCAGTGCCACGCCGGCCACGGCGACGGTCAGCGTCTGGACACGGGACACGGTCAGATGAGCCTCTCGTCGGGAACAGGGACGCACACCCAGGGCACTTTGCCCCATTTCATCCCGACGCGAAGGGGGTGACCGCCCCGAAAGGGGCCGGACGGGGCACCCGCGGGCCGATGGGGGCGAAGGGTGCCGGAGACCCGGGCGCGCGTCGACCCGGGCCGTCCAGCCACCCGTGGCGGCGCGGGATCAGCGACGACAGCGGTCCGCGCCTCGAGCCCGAACACCCCGTCCTGCAAGGGCGGTTCGGACCGTTCCGGGTCCAGGATACGTAACCCGCCGCCGCGTTCGACCCGCACCACCCTCTTGATGCGGGCGCGTCAGCGGGCCCATATTGGTACGGACCTTTGAACGGACCGGTCCTCCGTGGACCCCCAGGAGGCGAAGTCGTGCGTGGCGTTACCCCAACCGCGTCATCGCGCCGCCTGCTCGCGCTCTGCGCGGTCGTGCTGCTGACCGTCTCCTGCCGCTGGGGCGGCCAGGACGACACGGGCGGCGAACGGCCGCCCGGGGCGCCGACGGGCGTCACCGCACAGGCGGGCAGCGCCACCAGCGTCCACGTCATGTGGAACCGCGCCGCCCCTGCGGGATCCGAGGTGACCGGCTACGCGGTGTACCGGGACCGCACCAGGGTCGAGCAGGTGCCCGCCTCCACGCACATGGTGGACGTCACCGGGCTCCGCCCCGCCACCGCCTACGTCTTCACGGTGCGCGCCCGTGACGCGGACGGCCGGCTCGGTCCGCCCAGCCGTGAGGTGCGGGCCACGACCCCCGCGGCGGCCCGGGCGGACACCGCTCCGCCCACCGCTCCCGGGGACCTGGAGGGACGCGCGGCCGGCAGCCGGGCGGCCCAGCTCTCCTGGACCGCAGCACAGGACGACCGAGGTGTGGTGTCGTACGACATCTACCAGGGCACGTCGAAGATCCACAGTGTGGGCGGCAACCAGACGGCTGCCGTGGTCACGGGGCTGCGCCCCGGCACCCGGTACGTCTTCACCGTCCGCGCCCGGGACGCGGCGGACAATCTCTCGCCGCCCGCCCCCGCCGTCCGCCTCACCACCGCCGAGGGCGCGGACGGCGGCGCCACGGCCACCGCGCCCACCGACTTCCGCGCGTCGGTCCGGAGGACGGGCGGCGCCTACGACATCGTGCTCTCCTGGACACCGCCGCGCGTCGACGGGACGGTCGCCGAGTACGAGGTCCGGCTGGACGGACGCCCCGTCACCTCGCTGGTGTACGGCGGCGAGCCACCCCGCGGGCGGGCCACGTACCGCTTCTACGCGGGCGAGGAGGCAGGGGTCACGCACCGGGTGCGGATCAGGGCGCTGCTGCCGGACGGCACGTGGGGCGCCTTCTCGGCCGAGCGGACGGTGACGACGGGCGCCGCCGGCTGACGCCGGCACATCCTCACTGAGCCGCCCGGAGGACCCCGTCACCTGCACGGATGCGGCCGGAGTGCGCGGCGGGCGGGCTGCCCGTTGGCTGACGTGGTGGCGGCACGGGCGCTCCCCGACCTCGGCGGCGCAAGGGATGTACCGCCGGCCGTGCCGCCGGAAGGCAGTCCACATGAGCATCTCGAAGCCTCTGCTCCGCCTCGGACCGACCGTGGCAGCCGCCGCCGCGCTCGCCCTGATGCCGGCCGGACCGGCGGCCGCGGACGGAATCTCCGTCAGCACCACCGGGAACACGGTCTCGGTGAGCACCACCGCGTGCACCCAGATCAACGGCCACTGGGGCACCGCCTCGCTGCTCAGCGGCGGTCAGGCGAACTTCTCGCAGGGCCGCCAGGTGGCGCTGTCCGGGACGTCCTCCGGCCAGTCCGCGGCCTGGTCCAACGTCAGCGCGGGCACGTACACGGTGATCGTGGTGTGCTCCAACGGCAGCACCGCGGGCACCCAGTCCGTGGTCGTGTCCCCGGCGCCCAGCCCCTCGGCCTCCCCCACGGCGTCGCCGTCCCGCGGTGTGATGGGCGGCGTCGGCGGCGGTTCGAAGGACTACGGCACGGTCACGGCGGTGGCGGGCGGCGCGCTGGTCGGCGCCGGCGTGCTCGGCACCGTGCTGTACCTGCGCCGCCGCAACACGGCCCGCCCGACCCACCTCTAGACCCGGCGCCGGCCGCCCACGTCCGAAGCGCTCCGGTAGGGCGACCGGCGTCGCCCCCGCGCCCCTCAGGGGCGCGGGGAACTGAGCGCCCAGCCTTCACCGGCCCGCACGTGTGCGACAACGGCACCACCCCCGAAGGGGCGCGGGGAACTGAGCGACCAACCCCCACGCACCCGCACGCACCCGCACGCACCCGCACGCAGGCGACTACCCCTCCCGCCCCCGCACATCCAGCTCCGCGAACTCCGCCAACGCGTGATCGAGCCACTGCGTCCAGAACGTCTCCAGATCAATACCGGCCCGCAGCACAAGATGCCGCAGCCGATCCTCCGCCCCACCCCTCCCCGGAGGGAAATCCCTCCGCTCGATCTCCCGATACGTCTCCAACTGCCGCTCATGCAGCTCCCGATGACGCCGGAGATCGTCCTCCAGCCCTTCCGTCCCCACCACGGCGGCGGCCCGCAGCCGCAGCAGCAGTGCGTCCCGGTGCGGCTTCGGGTCCTGGGACGCGGCCGTCCACCGGGCCAGCTCCTCCCGCCCCGCGGGCAGCACCTCGTACGCCTTCTTCTGCCCGCGCGCGGGCTGTTCCGAGGGGAGGGCCCGGATCAGGCCCTCCCCCTCCAGCTTCCCCAGCTCCCGGTAGATCTGCTGATGCGTCGCGGACCAGAAGTAGCCGATCGACCGGTCGAAGCGGCGGGTCAGCTCCAGCCCCGACGACGGCTTCTCGAGCAGGGCGGTGAGGATCGCGTGCGGGAGTGACATGCGCTCATCCTAGGGACGGCCCGGACCCGCCCTAGAGGGCCGCCGCGAGCTCGGTGCCCTGCTTGATGGCGCGCTTGGCGTCCAGTTCGGCGGCCACGTCGGCGCCGCCGATGAGGTGGACGGGGCTGCCCGCCGCGACCAGCTCCTCGTAGAGGTCCCGGCGCGGTTCCTGGCCGGTGCACAGCACGACGGTGTCGACCTCGAGGACGGTGCTCTCCTCGCCGACGGTGACGTGCAGTCCGGCGTCGTCGATCCGGTCGTAGCGCACGCCGGGGACCATGGTCACGCCGCGGTGCCGGAGCTCGGTGCGGTGGATCCAGCCGGTCGTCTTGCCGAGCCCCGCGCCGACCTTGGAGGTCTTGCGCTGGAGCAGGTGGACGGTGCGCGGCGCGGCGGGCCGCTCGGGTGCGGCGAGACCGCCGGGCGCGCGGTAGTCGAGGTCGACGCCCCACTGGCGGAAGTACGTCTCGGGGTTCTCGTGCGCCTTGTCGCCGCCGTCGGTGAGGAACTCGGCGACGTCGAAGCCGATGCCGCCGGCGCCGAGGATGGCGACGCGGTCGCCGACGGGCGCGCCGTCCCGCAGGACGTCGAGGTAGCCGACGACGCTCGGGTGGTCGACGCCGGGGATGTCGGGGACGCGGGGGGTGACGCCGGTGGCGACGACGACCTCGTCGTAGCCGGTGACGTCGCCGGCGGTGACGCGCGTGTCGAGGCGGACGTCGACGGCGAGGTCGGCGAGGCGGGTGCGGAAGTAGCGGAGGGTCTCGTCGAACTCCTGCTTGCCGGGGACCTTGCGGGCGACGTTGAGCTGCCCGCCTATCTCGCTGGCGGCGTCGAAGAGGGTGACGTCGTGGCCGCGTTCGGCGGCGGAGACCGCGCAGGCGAGCCCGGCCGGTCCGGCGCCGACGACGGCGACGCGCTTGCGGCGGCGGGTCGGGGAGAGCACCAGCTCGGTCTCGTGGCAGGCACGCGGGTTGACCAGGCAGGAGGTGATCTGGCCGCTGAAGGTGTGGTCGAGGCAGGCCTGGTTGCAGCCGATGCAGGTGTTGATCGCCTCGGGGCGGCCGTCGGCGGCCTTGGCGACGAAGTCGGGGTCGGCGAGCATCGGGCGGGCCATGGACACCATGTCGGCGGTGCCGTCGGCGAGCAGCTGCTCGGCCAGCTCGGGGGTGTTGATGCGGTTGGTGGTGACCAGCGGGACGGACACCTCGCCCATGAGCCGCTTGGTGACCCAGGTGTAGGCGCCGCGCGGGACGGAGGTGGCGATGGTGGGGATGCGGGCCTCGTGCCAGCCGATGCCGGTGTTGATGATCGTGGCGCCGGCCGCCTCGACCGCCTTGGCGAGGGTGACGACCTCGTCGAGGGTGGAGCCGTCGGGCACCAGGTCGAGCATGGAGAGCCGGTAGATCAGGATGAAGTCGTCGCCGACCGCCTCGCGGACACGGCGGACGATCTCGACCGGGAAGCGCATCCGGTTCTCGTACGAGCCGCCCCAGCGGTCGGTGCGGTGGTTGGTCCGGCGGGTGATGAACTCGTTGATGAGGTAGCCCTCGGAGCCCATGATCTCGACGCCGTCGTAGCCGGCCTGCCGGGCGAGGCGGGCGGCGCGGACGTAGTCGTCGATGGTCCGCTCGACGCCGGCGTCGGTGAGCTCGCGCGGCGCGAAGGGGCTGATGGGCGCCTGGAGGGGGCTGGGGGCGACCAGGTCCCGGTGGTAGGCGTAGCGGCCGAAGTGCAGGATCTGCAGGGCGATGCGGCCGCCCTCGCGGTGGACGGCCGCGGTGACGACCCGGTGCTGCTCGGCCTCCTTCCCGGAGGTGAGCTTGGCGCCGCCCTCGTAGGGGCGCCCCTCGTCGTTGGGGGCGATGCCGCCGGTGACGATGAGGCCGACGCCGCCGCGGGCGCGCGCGGCGTAGAACTCGGCCATGCGGGAGAAGCCGCCCTCGGCCTCCTCGAGACCGATGTGCATGGAACCCATGAGGACCCGGTTGGGCAGCGTGGTGAAGCCCAGGTCCAAGGGGGTCAGCAGGTGGGGGTAACGGCTCATCTGGCCCTCCGTGCGCGGTGTGGTGCCTGTAGTTGTAGGGCACGCGCACCGGCTTATGCAACTAGTTGCATAATGGAGGTGACGGAGGGCACAGCGTTCCGGCCCGGCTCATCCGCCGGCACTCACCTGCTCTCGAGACGGACGTGCAGTTCGCGCTCCTGGTCGCCGGAGACCTTGCTCAGGTCGCTCACCCGGAACAGGTCGTCCAGCGCGGTGCGGAACCGGTCGATCGCCCAGTAGCCGCCGTGCGCGTCGGCGTCGACCGAGGAGGACAGCCGCGCGGGGCGCGCCTCCCCTTCGTGCGCGTCGGCCACGTCGAACGTGCCGAGCCAGACCGTGGGCCGGGTCTCGTGCAGTTCCTCGGGCACGTCGTCGGCGCACCGGTCCGACGAGAAGCAGGCGCACAGGGTGTCGAAGACGATCCTGGCGTCGTCCTTGCTGCATCCGCTGATCTCGACCGACACGGATTCCGGGTGCGTGGGCTCGCTGACCATCGTGATCGCTCCTCTCGGGGTCGCCCCGCCGTCCCCCGCCCTACCTCAGCAAAGCACCGCACGCCGGAACGCACTACCCGCGCACCCCCCGGGCGCTCCTCCCACGGTGACGCGGGCGCGGTCACCGGCCAGGATGGGGGGAGAGCAGGAACGGGACGACAGGAGCGGCGGAAAATCGCCCTCGCGCGCGGTACAACAAAGGGACGGCGGCGCGGCGACGGCGTGCCGCGGACTCGGCGAAGGCGGGGCGTGGGATGAGCGCAGCGTGGTCACTCCCGGCCGGCGGGGACGGTCCGGCGCGTCCCAGCGGGCTGCTCGACGTCCTGCGCGTGGCTTCGATCGTCCTGGACGCCGAGGGACGGATCGTGCTGTGGAGTCCCCAGGCGGAGGAGCTGTTCGGCTACACCGCCCAGGAGGCGCTGGGCCGGTACGCCGCCCGGATCATGGTGCACGAGGAGCACCTCGATCTGGTGAAGAAGCTGTTCACCGAGGTCATGCGCACCGGGCGGAGCTGGGCGGGGGCCTTCCCGGTCCGGCGCAGGGACGGCGGGACCCGGCTGGTGGAGTTCCGCAACATGCGGCTGCTGGACGACCAGGGGCAGGTGTACGCCCTCGGTCTCGCGGTCGACCAGTCGACGGTGCGGCGGCTGGAGCAGGACGTCGCGCTGTCCACCCGGATCGTCGCCCAGTCCCCCATCGGTCTCGCCGTCCTCGACGCGGATCTGCGGTACGTGTCGGTGAACCCGGCGCTGGAGCAGATGAACGGCCTGACGGCCGACGAGCACCTGGGCCGCACGATGCGGGAGGTGCTGCCGCTGGTGGACGCGGCGGACATCGAGGAGGCGGCCCGGGAGGTGCTGCGGACCGGGCGTCCGGTGGTGGACCGGTCGATGACCGGCCGCACCCCGGCCGACCCGGACACCGACCACGCCTGGACGGTGTCCCTGTACCGGCTGGAGAACACCCTCGGCACGGTGCTGGGCGTGGCCGTGTCGGTCGTGGACGTCACCGACCAGTACCGGGCGAACGCCGAGGCGGAGACGGCTCGCCGCCGGATCGCGCTGATCGCCGACGCCTCCGCGCGGATCGGCACCACGCTGGATCTGGACCGCACGTCCGGCGAGCTGGCCGACGTGGCCGTCCCCGAACTGGCCGACGCCGCCGCGGTGGACCTGCTCGACGCGGTCGTACGGGGCCGGCGCACCGTCCTCGGCCCGGCCGAGCCGGCGCTGATGCGGGCGCTGGCGGTGCGCTGGGTCGACGCGTCCGACGCGGTGCCGGCCGCGGACCCGCCGGGCGAGGTGATCCGGTACGCGCCGGACCGGCTGATCACCGAGTGCGTGCGTACGGGGCTGCCGGTGATGGTGCCGCAGGCCAAGGACGAGGACCTGCTGCGGATCGCCCGCTCCCCCGAGGCCGCCGAGATACTCGCCCGGGCCGGCGTCCACTCGTACCTGGCCGTGCCGCTGATCGCGCGCGGGGAGGTGCTGGGCGCGATCGACCTGATCCGGACGCGCAACCCCCGGCCGTTCGACGAGGACGACCTGCTGCTCGCCCGGGAGCTGGCCTCGCGGGCGGCCGTACAGATCGACAACGCGCGCTGGTACCAGAACGCCCGCGACACCGCGCTCACGCTCCAGCGCAGCCTGCTGCCCAGTCATCCGTCCGTGACGGGCGGGCTCGAGGTCGCCTCCCGCTACCAGCCGGCGGGCGCCACCAGCGAGGTCGGCGGCGACTGGTTCGACGTGATCCCGCTGGACGACGACCGTACGGCGCTCGTGGTCGGCGACGTGATGGGCAGCGGCATCCCGGCCGCCGCCACGATGGGCCGGCTACGGACCGCCACCCACACGCTGGCGTCTCTGGGACTCGACCCGGCGGTGCTGCTGGAACACCTGAACCGCATCACCGTCGAACTCGACGAGGCCATCGCCACCTGCGTCTACGCCGTCCACGACCCCCGCGGGCGGCGCTGCGTCATCTCCAACGCCGGTCATCTTCCCCCGGTCCGCATCCGCGCCGGCGGGACGCCCGAGCTGCTGGACCTGCCCACGGGCGTGCCGCTGGGCGTGGGCGGGGTCGCCTTCGCCACGACCGAGGTCGACCTGGAGCCGGGCGACCGCCTGGTCTTCTACACCGACGGCCTGGTGGAGACCCGCCGGGACCCCCTGGACGCCCGCCTGGACCGTCTCCTCACCCTCCTCGACACCCCGTCCCGCTCCCTGGACGACGTCTGCGAACTCCTCCTCCGCACGCTGCACGAGCCGGACAACTTCGACGACGTGGCGTTGCTGATCGCCCGGGTGACGACGTCCGGGGACTGAGCAGGCGGGGCGCCACGGGGACGCGCCCCGCGAAGGTCACCCACGACGGATCCCTGGGGCGCGGCGCCCTGCCAGGACGCCGCAGGACCCCTCCGGCCGGAGCCCCGAGCCGGGCCTCGGAGCCCTGGCCTACGGGCAGCCTGGGCCGCCACAGCCGCGTGCCGCGCGAGCACCGCCCCCTCCCCGCCCGAGGGCGGGCGACTCACCGGACGTGGAGCATGCAGGAGCCGGGCGGTCCCTCCCCCGCGGTAGACCCCGCCGCGCGGGCGGAACAGCCACGCCGAGGACCGGCCGTCGGGCGGCCCGACCACACGACCGCCTGCCGAACAACCCAAGCATCACCGGGATGGGAGCGCGCACAACGAGCCGGGCGGTCCACCCCTCGGAACCGACCCGCCGTGCAAGGCGAGACAGCCACGACGACAACCGGCCGTCAGACTGCCCGACCACACGACCACCTACCGAACAACCCACCCCACCACCGGAGCCGCAGCGCGCACAACGACCCGGGCGGTCCGCCCCCCGGAACCGACCCGCCGTGCGAGGCGAGACAGCCACGACGGGGACCGGCCGTCAGGCGGATCGGGACCGCCGTCGCCCAGCCCCGTGCGGCGCACACGCCGAACCCCTCCCCGTACGGCCGGGCAGCACCCGCGCCTCCCCCAGGCCCGTGGCGCGAGGCGCCGGGCGGCTCAGCGGGAGACGGCTCCGAGGTCCAGGTCCGGGCGTGTCAGCGCGTACCCGTCCTCACGGCATTCTGCCGATCACCACCCGCGCCGGGCGCTCCTCGCAGACCGCCAGGCGGGCTTCGAGGCCCGGCTCGGTGAAGGCGGACAGCGCCTCCGGGGCCTGGTGCGGGCTTGTCTCGATCAGGAGGTGGCCGCCCGGGGCCAGCCACGCCGGGGCCTCCGCGGCGACGCGGCGGAGGATGTCGAGGCCGTCCGCGCCGCCGTCGAGGGCGACGCGGGGCTCGTGGTCGCGGGCCTCCGCCGGGAGGAGCGCGATCTCGTCGCTGGGCACGTACGGGACGTTGGCGGCGAGGATGTCCACCCGGCCCCGCAGCCGTGCGGGCAGCGCGTCGAACAGGTCGCCCTGGTGGACGTGGCCGCCGAGGGACGCGACGTTGCGGCGGGCGCAGCGCACCGCGGCCGGGTCGATGTCCGCGGCGTGCAGGGACGCCGCACCCAGTGCGGCCGTCAGCGCCGCGCCGACCGCGCCCGAGCCGCAGCACAGGTCCACCACGACGGAGGCGTCCGGCGCGAGGGCGAGCGCCTGCTCGACGAGGAATTCGGTGCGCCGGCGGGGTACGAACACGCCCGGTTCGACGAGGATCCGCCGGCCGCCGAACTCGGCCCAGCCGACGACGAGTTCGAGGGGCAGTCCGGCGGCGCGGCGGGCGACCATGCCATCGACGGTGCCGGGGTCGCCGTCCGCCGCGGCGAGGATCATGTCGGCCTCGTCCTCGGCGAAGACGCAGCCCGCCGCGCGCAGCGTGGCCGCGACCGCGTCACGGGACGGGAGGGCGGGAGAAGGAGGGGAAGGGTCGGAACGGTGGGGCAAGAGCCTGGCCTTTCGGGGTCCGAAGGGCGCTCTCGGGGTCACCCGCTCCGGGTGGACCGTGTCGCTCCGAGGTGAGAGCACCCGACCTGACAAGCGGTAATGGGTCTCACCTCCTCGGTGGACGGCCGGGTCGGTCCGCGGCCGGACGGCCACCCTACCCGACGATCATCACGGGGATACGGCGCCTCCAGGGGCGCGGGATGTGTCGCCGCGGGCGGCTGGGCTGAGCGCCGTGGCGAAAGTGCCGGCCCGGAGGGGCGCCTCCAGCAGCGCCCCCTCAGGGGCGCGGGGAACTGCGCGACAAGCCACCGACGGCCCGCAGCCGCCCCTCGACGCCAACGAAACGGCAGGGACGCGCCCCCAGCACGTGCAGGGGGCGCCGGAGTCCGTGCGCAGCACGTGCAGGGGGCGCCGGAGTCCGTGCACTGCGCCCCACCGCCCCGTACCGCGCGCCACCGCGCACACCCCGTACCGTGGGGCGAGGAAACGCACCAGCACCACCCGCAACGGAATCGCCGATCACGTGAACATCACCCGAGGCTTCACCGGCCGCCCTCGCGTGCACAACCCCGGGCTGCCGCCCGGCCAGTACGACGCGCGGGACGAATGGCCCGTCCTGTCCGCCGAGGTCACTCCCGACCTGACGCCCGAGGACTGGACCTTCCGGATCGACGGCCTGGTGGCCGAGCCCCGCACCTGGGACTGGGAGGAGGCCCACGCGCTGCCCGCCGACGCGTACGAGGGGGACATCCACTGTGTGACGGGCTGGTCGAAGTTCGGCGTGCGCTTCGGGGGCGTTTCGCTGGACGCCTTCCTGGACCAGGTCCGGCCCCTTCCGTCGGCCACGCACGTGGTGGCGTACGCGCACACCGGGTACACCACGAACCTCCCCCTCGCCGACGTGACCGGCGGTCGCGCCTGGATCGTCTGGGAGTACGGCGGCGAGCCGCTGCCCGCCGAGCACGGCGGCCCGGCGCGGCTGATCGTGCCGCACCTGTACTTCTGGAAGAGCGCCAAGTGGATCGCCGGACTGCGGCTGCTGGACCACGACGAGCCGGGCTTCTGGGAGACCAACGGCTATCACGCGCGGGGCAACCCGTGGGAGGAGCAGCGGTACTCCGGTGACTGAGCAGATGACGCGGCCGGCGGCGCCGGCCACACGGTTCGCCGTGCCCGGGCGCATCGGCGTGAGCGAGCAGACCGCGTCGGTGTGGCGGACGGCCACGCTGACGGAGATCCGCCGGGAGACGCCCCGCGTGTCGACCTTCCGGTTCGCGGTGCCGGGCTGGCCGGGGCATCTGCCCGGCCAGCACCTGATGGTGCGGCTGGTCGCGGAGGACGGGTACACGGCCCAGCGCCACTACTCGATCGCCTCGGCGCCGGACGACTCCGGGCACATCGAGCTGACCCTCGACCGGGTGCGGGACGGTGAGGTCTCCGGCTGGTTCCACACGGTGGCCCGCCCCGGCGACCGGATCGAGATGCGCGGCCCGCTCAGCGGCTTCTTCGCCTGGCCGGGCGACCGGCCCGCGCTGCTGCTGGGCGCCGGCTCGGGCGTGGTCCCGCTGATGTCGATGGTGCGGCACCACCGCGCCCGCGGTCTGACCTTCCCCCTGCGCCTGCTGGTGTCGGCGCGCGGCCCGGAGGACCTGATCTACGCGGACGAGTACGGGCCGGAGACCACACCGGTGTTCACGCGGACCGCCCCGGAGGGCACGGCGGTCGGACGTATGGCCGCCGCACATGTGGCGCCGCTCCTGGCCGAGCAGCCTCCCGGTGGGTGGGAGGCCTATGTGTGCGGTTCCAACTCCTTCGCCGAGCACGCCTCCCGGCTGCTGGTGGCCGCGGGGCAGCCGGTGGAACGCATCCGCATCGAGCGCTTCGGCTGACCCGGCCTCACCCGCCGTACGGGCGACGCGCGGCCTGCGTCGTTTCGCGCGCCCGCCGCCGGGGCACCCGGCCCGGACCAGTTCCGCGCGTGACGTGAGACGCGTCCCGGAGCCGCTGGGTCCGCCGCCGCGTTCGGCCCGTCACCCCCACGGCTGCGGTGGACGGCGAGGGGAGGCGAAGGATGCGAACGCGGGTGCTGTCCCGGCGGCGGCGCGGGCCGCTGTGCCGCCGGTCGGACGTCGTCGAGGCGTGGACGGCGGTGGCCGTGGCCGTGCTGTTGTGCCTGACGGTGCCGCTCGCGGGCGTGCTCACCACCCGGTGGACGTACGCGGACGCGCGGGCGGCCGCCGACGAGCAGCGCGCCGACCGCCACCGGGTGCGCGCGGAGGTCCTGGAGCGTCCCTCGAAGGCCCACGCCTCGTCCGGGTCCGAGCGGCGGCACGCCACCCGGGCGACCGTCCGCTGGACGGACCCGGAGGAGGGCACCCGGACGGCCACGGCACGGGTCCCGGCGCATGTCCGCCCCGGCGAACCGGTCCACGTCTGGCTGGACTCCCGGGGCCGCGAGGTGCTGCCGCCGGTCGACGACGCGTCGGTGTGGCAGTACGGGATCGGCATGGGCACCCTGGCGGCCGGCAGCACGGCGGCCGTGCTGCTGCTCGCGCACCGCGCGGTGCGGCGGGTGGCGTTGCGGCGCCGGCTGGAGGAGTGGGAGCGGGACTGGGCCCGTACCGGTCCGCTGTGGACGCACCGCGGCGTCTGAGCCACCGTGGAGCCCCACGCGGAGCAACCGCTTTCCCCACCACTCACCAGCGTCTTCTCCCCCGCACCCTGGCGGGCCGCCGCATGATCCACGTAGCGTGTCCTCGCTTCGCACGGTCCCTTCACGAAGGCGGTCCCAGATGGCCCTGTTCGACCTTTCCCTCGACAAGCTGCGCGCGTACCGCAGCGCGTCCACGGAGCCCGAGGACTTCGACGCGTTCTGGTCCGGCACGCTCGAGGAGGCGCGCCGGTTCGACCTGGACGCGCGGTTCGAGCCGGTCGACACGGGGCTGACGACCGTGGAGGTCTTCGACGTGACGTTCGCCGGGTTCGGCGGCCATCCCGTCAAGGGCTGGCTGACCCTGCCCGCCGGCGCCGCCGAACCGCTGCCGCTGGTGGTGGAGTTCGTCGGGTACGGCGGCGGCCGCGGGCTGCCGCACGAGTACCTGCTGTGGGCGTCCACCGGCCGGGCGCACTTCGTGATGGACACCCGCGGGCAGGGCAGCGCGTGGGGCGGGGGCGGCGGCACCGAGGATCCGGTGGGGTCCGGTCCTGCGTTCCCCGGCTACATGACGCGCGGCATCGACGCACCGGAGACCTACTACTACCGCCGGGTGTTCACGGACGCGGTGCGGGCGGTGGAGGCGGCGCGCTCGCACCCGTCGACCGACGCGAGCCGGACCGTGGCCACGGGCGGGAGCCAGGGCGGCGGCATCACGATCGCGGTGGGCGGCCTGGTGCCGGATCTGGCGGGCGTCGCGCCGGACGTGCCGTTCCTCTGCGACTTCCCGCGCGCGACGACGCTCACCGACCGCAACCCGTACCGGGAGATCGGCAGTTTCCTCAAGACGCACCGCGGCCGTGCGGCGGACGTGCGGCGCACCCTGTCGTACTTCGACGGCGTGCACTTCGCCGCCCGCGGCACCGCGCCCGCGCTGTTCTCGGCGGCGCTGGAGGACCAGACGTGCCCGCCCTCCACGGTGTTCGCCGCCTTCAACGCCTGGGCGCACGAGGACAAGACGATCGAGGTGTACGACTTCAACGACCACGAGGGCGGCGGCCCCTACCAGGAGGCGGCGCAGCTGCGCTGGATGCGGGGCCGCGTCTGACGGACCGCACGGTTCCGGCCGAACTGCCGGACCGGGCTTCCCTGTTGGTGTAGACCAATGCTAGATGTGGTGGCTCAACGAGCCCGCACGGCCACGGAACGTCACCAACAGGAGGGCGCGGCATGGCCCGCACCACCCCGCACCAGCATGTCCATATCCGCCGGACCCTCACCGGCGGGGAGCCGCTCTACCGGAGGGTCGCCGCCGAACTGCTCGGCGAACTGCGCACCGGCACCGTCCCGCCCGGCGAACGGCTGCCGGGCGAGCGCCGGCTGGCCGAGCACTTCGGGGTCAGCCGGGAGACCGTGCGGCAGGCGCTCCAGCTGCTGCGGCGGGAAGGGCTGGTCGCCACCGACCGGCGGGGCAGCCATGCCGCGCTGCCGGGCGTGCCGGCGGGGGCCCCGACCGCCGCCGGTTTCCCGCTCGGCGCGCGGCAGGCGGGGCGGGACACGGTGGCCAGGGCCACCGTCGCCTGGGAGGTCCCGCCGCCCGGCCACGCCGAGCACCTGGGACTGGCGCCCGGCCGGCCCACGCTCGTGCACCGGTACTGGTCCGCGTCACCCGGCGGGCGGGAGCAGCGTACGGCGGTGACATCGTTTTCCGCGGTGGCGCTCGCGGAGGTGGAGGAGCTGGCCCGCTACCGCGACCGTGCCGACGGCACCGGCGCCGCCGAACTGCTCCGGTGCTACGACTGGATGCGCCGGGCGGGCCTGTCGCTGCACCACCGCGACACGATCACCCGCATCGAGGGCACGCCGTCGGTGCGGGTCACCCGGCAGGTGCACGACCAGCACACCCGGCCGCTGGAGCTGACGGACCTGGTGATCGACGCCCAGCAGGACGCGTTGGTCTACGAGTTCATGGTGCCGGCCGCGGTCTGAGGGGTCAGCGGCTCGCGCACCACGCGGGCCTGCCGTGCGGCGGCGAGCAGCCGTCGGTCCGCCGACCACACGGCGCTGTCGTCGACGGCCCAGCCGCCGCCCGCGTGGTCGGTGCGGATGCGGACCAGGCTCCAGCCGTGCGCGGGGCCGTCGTCGAGGGCGTCGGTGAAGTGCACGGTCATCTCGGCGGTCGGGACCGGGCGCGGTGTGTGCCAGCGGGCATAGAGGGCGGGCGGCAGGACGTCCGCGAGTGTGGCGACACCTGCCGCGTCCACCGGCCGGTCGTCCCGGAAGCGCACCCAGGCGACGAGCACGGCCCGGGGTCCGCCGGCCAGCGGGAGGTCGGCGGTGGCGGGGCGTATCTCCAGCTGGCGGGCGAAGAGCGCGAGATCGGCGGGGAGTTCGACGGGGAGGCAGTCGTCCGGCTCCGGCACCTCGGGCGCGGTGAGGCCGGCGTGCGCGGGGCCGCCGCGGCCGTGTCCGAACAGCGCGGAGCCGAGGACGACCGGCTCGCCGTCCTGGTGCCCGGTGAAGAGGCAGGTGGCGGTGCGCCGGCCGGTCGCGGGCGCGGTTCCGGAGAAGCGCAGCGGGCCGGTCCCGACCGGGGCCAGATAGTGCGTGGTCAGCGAGCGCACCGGCCGGTCCCCGCCGGCGTACGAGTCGCGTACGGCGGTCAGCGCCGCACCGGCGACCCAGCCGCCGTGCATGCCCTCCCAGGACCACCAGCGGGGATCGATCTGCGTCGCGTCATAGGCAGTCGTCGTCACGCGAGCCACTCTAGGCTTGTGAGTTGGAAAATCCAACGGATTCCCGCGGGTGAGTTCGGAACACAGACTCAGTGCGTGCCCGGCGACCGCCCCTCCCCCTTCTCCGCCACGAGCAGCCGCACCCGCGGGCTGCCGTCCCGGCGGCGGCCGAACTCGGGGAGGGCGCAGAAACTCACGCGGAACCCCGCGCGCTCCAGTCCGTGCCACAGATCGCCGAAGCGCACGGCGCGGTAGTACATGACGAACGGCGGGCGCCATACGGCGTTGCGCACCCGCATGACGGTGTCGAAGCCGAGCAGCATCGCGTGGACCGGGGAGCCGGGCCGGGGCGGCGCGACGACCGGGAGGACGAAGCGGCCACCGGGCCGCACCACCTTGTGCACCTGCGCGAACAGCCCCGGCAGTTCGGACGGCAGGAAGTGCCCGAGCGCCCCGAAGCTGACCACGAGGTCGAACTCCGGGCCGAACGGCAGCGCCCGCGCGTCCGCCCGCACCCAGGACACGTCGGGTCCCTCGGGCCGCCTGCGCGAGCGGGCGACCTCCAGCATCCCGGTGCTGAAGTCCACGCCGGTGACGGCGTCCCGGCACACCTGACGCAGCACGTCCACACCCGCGCCGGTGCCGCAGCACAGGTCGAGCCCGGTGCCGTAGGGGCCGGACTCCAGCAGTGCGGCGACGGTGGCGTCCAGCACGGAATCGGGGGTGCGGAAGGGGGTGTGGTCGAACTTCGGGGCGAGGAGGTCGTAGCCGCGCTCGACGGACGACAGCGCCTGGACGGCCAGTTCGCTCAGTCGGGGGCCTTCGGGGCTGAACATCCGCCCAGCCTAGAGCGCGGGGTCCCGGGCCGCCTCGGGACTTGCGCACGCTGGGGTCGAACGTGCCCGCCGGGCCGCCGCAAGCCGGGAAGAGCATCCGAGTGCTCGCGCGCGGCTCCCGGCCGAGGCAGCGCGGCGATCGGGACACCCCTTCCTACGTTTGCGATATGACTATCGGATTTGCTTCGCGGGCTGCCGTGTCGGGGTGCGTACTCTGCGCGGCGGGCCTGCTGGCGCTCGCGCCCGCCGCGGCGACCACCGGACCCGGCGTCGATCCCGGACCGCGGACGACGGACGCACCCGCGTCCCTGCTGTACCGGCCCGGCACGCACGTCCGTCCGCGCGCGGGGGCGCCCGAGGTCCCGGACCTGTCCGCCCGCTCCTGGCTGATCGCCGACGCCGACACCGGCACGGTGCTCGCGGCGCACGACGCGCACCGCAAACTGCCGCCCGCCAGCACCCTCAAGACGCTGTTCGCGCTGACCGTGATGCCGGCCCTGCCGTCCGGCATCCGGCACCGCGTCGACCCGGAGGAGTTGGAGGGCATCGGGCCCGGGAGCAGTCTCGTCGGGGTCGCCGAGAACCGGACGTACCGCGTCTCGGACCTCTGGAACGGGGTCTTCCTCAACTCCGGCAACGACGCCGTGCACGTCCTGGCGGCCCTCAACGGCGGCTGGCGGGTCACGGCCGAGCGGATGGAGGAGAAGGCGCGGGCCCTGGGCGCCCGCGACACCCGGGTGAAGTCGCCGGACGGCTACGACGCGCCCGGTCAGGTGTCGTCGGCGTTCGACCTGACCGTGTTCGGCCGGGCGGGGCTGCGCAGCCCCGAGTTCGCGGAGTACTGCGCGCGGGCGGAGGCGATCTTCCCGGCCCGTGACGGCGGCACCTACCCGATTGTCAACACCAACCGGCTGCTCACCGGGGCGGACGGGGTGGCCCCGTACCGGGGGCTGATCGGCGTGAAGAACGGCTACACCAGCCACGCGGGCAACACCCTGGTCGCGGCCGCCCGCCGCGACGGCCGGACCCTGGTGGCGACGGTCATGAATCCCCGCTCGGACGACGGACACGCGGTCTACGAGGAGGCGCGCGCCCTTCTCGACTGGGGCTTCGAGGCGGCCGACCGCGTCGACCCGGTCGGCTCCCTGGACGCCCTGCGCAGCGCCCCGCCGGGCGGCCCGGAGGCGGACGCGGTGGCGGTGCCGGCGTTCCGCGAGGACGACCCCCACGACCGTCCGGTGTGGTGGACGATCACCGGTGCGGGCCTGCTGGGCGGGGCGGGGGTGGCGGTGTACCTGCGGCTCAGATGGGGGCCGGTGCCGCAGGACTGAGGACGTCCGGGCTTCCCCTCGGCCCACTGCCGGAGGCCGCACCGGCCAGGTCACCCCGCTCTCAGACGCACACCGCCTCCGCAGCCGCCCCCAGTCCCGCCACCGGGCGCACCCCGCCCACCGGGCGGCCGCCGCCCAGGACCGTCTCGCCCGCGAAGGCGGTGAGCAGGGACGGGTCGACGCCCGCGCGGGTGAGGGCCGCCGCGGTGACCGGGACGCGGGCGCGGCCGGCGCCGTCGGCGATCTTCACCGCGACCGCGCGGCCGTCGGGCAGTGCCGCGACCTGGACGCCCTCGAAGCCGTCCTTGGCGAGCAGCCCCGGCACCGCGCGCATCAGCGCGGCCACGTCGCGGCCCTCCCCGGACGCCATCTCGGCGTGGGTGCGCATCGCGTCGGCGACCCGGCGCTCGGGGGTGCCGGGCGCGCCGCCGACGATTCGGGAGGCGGCCCGGGCCAGGCCCTCCAGCGACACCGCGAACAGCGGGGCGCCGCAGCCGTCGACGGTGACCGTGGTGACGCGTTGCCCGGTGAGGTCCTCGACGGTCTCGGCGACCGTCTGCTGAAGGGGGTGGCCCGGGTCGAGGTAGTCGTCCAGCGACCAGCCGTTCAGCTTCGCCGTGTACAGCATGGCCGCGTGCTTGCCGGAGCAGTTCTGGGCGAGCCGGGAGGGGCCACGGCCCGCGCGCACCCAGGTGTCCCGCACGGCGGGGCCGAAGGGCAGGTCGGGGACGTTACGCAGGTCGTCCTCGGTCAGGGCCGCCCGTTCGAGGATCCGGCGCGCGCCGTCGAGGTGGCGTTCCTCGCCGGAGTGGCTGGCCGCCGCGAGGGACAGCAGGGCGCCGTCGAGCGGGAGGCCGGCGCGGACCATGGCCACCGCCTGGACGGGCTTGAGCGCGGAGCGCGGGTAGAACGCCGCCTCGGGGTCGCCGAGGCGGACGCCGGCCGTGCCGTCGGCGTCGAGGACGACGACGGAGCCGTAGTGGACGCCTTCGACGACCCCGCCGCGTACGAGGTGGGCGACGGGGGCGTGGCGGGGTGCGCGGACCGGGGGCGCGGCCGCGGGAGGACTGCTGTGCATCACACTGCCTGCGGGTTGTCGTGGCGGGCCGGCGCGGGGGTGGTGCGCGGGCCCGGTGTGCGCGCGGAGCGCACGATGTCGGTGAGGGTGGTCTCGACACGGTCCAGGTGGTGGGTCATGGCCCGCACGGCGCCCTGTTCGGAGCCGGCGGCCAGGGCCTCGATGATGGCCCGGTGCTCGCGGTCGGAGTGGGCGCGGCGGCCGCCGAGCTCGTTGAGGAAGGCGGACTGGCGGGCCAGCGCGTCCCGGATCTCCTCGATCACCCGACGGAAGACGGGATTCTGGGCGGCCTCGGCCACGGCGAGGTGGAACAGGGTGTCCATGGCCGCCCAGGCGGTGGTGTCGGTCTCCCGTTCCATCCGTGCCAGCAGACCCCGCAGCCGGTCCAGGTCCTCCGGGGTGCGGCGGAGGGCGGCGTATCCGGCGACCGGGATCTCGACGTGGCGGCGCACCTCCATGAGGTGTCCCGCCGTGTAGTCGCCGAAGGTGGGATCCTGCACGGCGTCGGCGACCACGAAGGTGCCCTTGCCGGTGCGGGACACGGTCAGACCCATCGTCTGCAGTGCCCGCAGCGCCTCGCGCAGCACCGGGCGGGACACCGCGAGTTCACGGCACAGCTCCGCCTCGGAGGGCAGCTTGTCGCCGATCGCGTAGTGACCGCGCTCGATGGCGTCGCGGAGGTGGGCGAGCACCGCCTCCGTCGCGCTGACGCGCCGCGGTCCCGCACCACCTGTCTGGCTGTCTGACAGGTTCACGGGCCGATCGTGCGGGCCGCCCGCGGGGGCTGTCAAGCGGGGGCGGGTCCAGGGTGGTGCCGGCCACACCCCCGGCCTGGGGCCACCACCCCCTCCGCACCGGGGGCGACCGTCCTCCCACATGCGGGTGCCACCGCCCTTCTTCGGGTGGGATAGCGACCGCATACTGCATCGCATGGCCAATTCGACGGTACTGACCGACACCCGTTCCGCGGGCAAGGAAAACAGAAGCAGCGGAAAGGGGAGCGACTTCTCCGAACTTTCCCGACGCATATCGGAGGCGGGTCTGCTGCGTCGCCGTCCGCTGTATTACACGGTGCGTTTCACGGCCGTCGGCCTCGCCCTCGCCGGTGGCGTCGCGGCGTTCCTGGTCGTCGGTGACGCCTGGTCGCAGCTCTTCGTCGCGGCCGCGCTGGCCGTCGTGTCCGGGCAGCTCGGGCTGGCCGCGCACGATCTGGCGCACCGCCAGGTGTTCTCCCGCCGGCGCCCCAGCGAGACCGGTGGTCTCGTGGTGGCGAACGTGCTCCTCGGCATGAGCTACGGCTGGTGGATGAACAAGCACACCCGCCATCACTCGAACCCGAATCACGAGAACAAGGACCCGGACGTCGCGCCCGACATCATCGTCTGGTCACGCCGTCAGGCACGACAGGCCAAGGGCCCTGCCCGATTCATCGGGAAACACCAGGCGGCGCTCTTCTTCCCGCTGCTGACCCTTGAGGGCCTGAATCTGAGTTTCAGCAGCTTCCGGGCGCTGCGGAGCCCGTCGATGAAACGGCCCGTACTGGAGGGCACTCTCCTCGTCGCGCATTTCGCCGTCTATTTCGGCGGCATTTTCACCCTCCTCTCCCCCGGCAAGGCGCTCGCCTTCGTCGCCGTCCATCAGGGGCTTTTCGGCCTGTACCTCGGTTCCGTGTTCGCCCCGAACCACAAGGGCATGCCGATGGTCGAGGAGGGGACGGAGCTGGACTTCCTGCGCCGGCAGGTGCTGACCTCCCGCAACGTGGACGGCGGTGCGCTGACCGACGTGTTCATGGGCGGCCTCAACTACCAGATCGAGCACCATCTCTTCCCGAGCATGCCGACGCCGGCCCTGGCGGAGGCCCAGGTGATCACCGAGCGGTACTGCGCCGAGCTGGGCATCCCGTACTGCCGGTCGGGTCTCGTCGCCTCGCACCGCACGGCGCTGCGTCATCTGAGGGAGGTGGGCGCGCCCCTGCGCGAGGCCGGGCAGTGACCCTACGGCCACACCGCCCCGGCCAGGGCGGCCCCCGCGAAGGCGGCGCCCAGGCCGGCCGCCGTGCTCGCCAGGACATTGGCCGCCGCGTACCCGAAGGTGCCGCTCTCCGCCAGGCGAAGGGTCTCGCTGGAGAAGGTCGAATAGGTGGTGAGCGCGCCGCACAGGCCGGTGCCGAGCAGCAGTTGCAGCTCGGATCCCGCGACGCCCGCGGCCGCCGCGCCGGCGAGCAGGCCGAGGACCAGGCTGCCGGCGACGTTGACGGTGAACGTCCCCCAGGGGAACGCCGTTCCGAACCGGGCCTGCACAGCCCGGTCGGTCAGATGGCGCAGGGGCGCCCCCACCATCGCTCCGAGCAGCACGTACAGCCAGTTCATCGGGCGCCTCCGCCCGCCGGCCGCTCCAGGAGGGCCCGGCGGGCGGCCGCGGTGGCCGCCCACACGGCGGCGAGGGCCGTCACCGGGGTGAGGGCGAGATACAGCAGGGCCGGTGCCGGACGGTCGTCCTCGAACAGGCCGTGCACGTCGACCGCGTAGGTGGAGAAGGTGGTGAAGCCGCCGAGGACGCCGGTGCCGAGGAACGGGCGGAGCAGAGGGTGGGTGGTGCGCCACTCGGTGACGGCCACGATGAGGACGCCCATCAGGGCGCAGCCGACGACGTTCACCCACAGGATCGTCCAGGGGAAGCCGCCCGCCGGGGTGGGCCACACCAGGGTGGCCGCGTACCGGGCCGTCGCTCCCGCTCCCCCGCCCGCCGCGACCGCCGCGACGACGGGCGCCTGGGCGCGGAACGCGGAGCGGGGCCGTGCCTCACCGGGTTCCGGGCCTGTCACCGTCGTACGTCTCCCACTCGCTCGGGTGGTCAGCGTAGCGGCAGGGCTTCCTCCGTACCCGGCGGGGCGGTCACCAGCCCTTCTCGAACAGCTGGGTCACCTCGGCGAGGCGCATCTCGTCGCGGCGGTAGTGAAGACCGTCGTCCTGGCCGGTGGGGTGGAGCAGGCCGAGGGCGGTGAGCAGCCGGAGGTGCGTGAGGGCCACGGGATGGGGCACGCCGAGGCGGGCGGCGATGTCGTCCGCGGTCAGGCCGCGTCCGGCGGGGTCCGGTTCGGCCAGCCAGGCGAGGATGCGCAGTCGTGTCCCGTCGGCGGGATTCCTCAGCATGTCGTCCACCTACCTCCGCGCCGGGCTTCCTCGTCTCCGGCGCCCTCCCACTGTGCCGCGCCCGGGGTGCCCGTGTCCCGCACCGCGGGCAGCTTGTCCGGAGTCAACGCCCTTGCAAAGCAAGGAGGTTGAACGGGAAAGCGGTGACGGGACCACCCCATGGCGAGCAGTGCGCGGTCGTCGCGGCCGAACAGCGCCCGGTCCTTCCAGCCGTCGCCGGAGGGCGGGTCGGCCTGCCCGGGGCGAAACGGGCGTCGGCCTGACACCGCCAGGAGTTCATTGAATTTCGAACAAATGTTACGGTTCCCGTATGGCAGGGACGACCGACGAGGCGCGGCTCGAGGAACGGTGGCGTGACATCCTCGCCGTACACGCCCGCACCCAGGGCGAGATCGACCGCGCCCTGCACCCCTACGGCCTGGGCGCCTCCGACTTCGAGGTGCTCGACCTGCTCGCGACCGCCACTCCCCCGAGCGGCGAGCAGTGCCGGGTGCAGAACCTGGTCGGCCGGCTGCATCTGAGCCAGAGCGCGCTGTCCCGGCTGATCGCCCGTCTGGAGAAGAACGGCCTGGTCGAGCGAAGCGCCTGCCCGACGGACCGGCGCGGCGTCTACGTGCAGCTCACCGCGCGGGGCCGCGAACTGCACGCCGAGACCCTCCCGGTCCAGCGCGCCGCCCTGGCCCGGGCGCTCGGGGACTGAGCCGGGCCCTCGGCCCGGCACGACCGCTCGTCCTCAAGCGCGCTCGAGGACGCCGACCCGCGGTCATGGACACCGCCTAGATGCGACGGCAGGTGCGGGCACCGACCGACCGCGCGACCATGACCGACCTGATCAGCCACTGCCTGCGCTCCCTGGACGAGGGGCCCTCGAAGCGAGAAGTGGCGCGGGTCGTCCCCACCCAGGACGTGGTCGCGGAAATGCCCGTCGGGGCCGTCCACGGGCGCGACGCCGTGCCGCACCGGACCCGGCGCGGCACGGCGCTGTCCGACCTGACCGTGCGGCTGGACACCAACGACGGTGTGGAGATCGACGACGACCGGGCCACCGTGCGGGGGCGCCCAGCTGAGCACCTCCGTGCTCGCGGACGCACGGGGGCGCCTTCGTCCCCACCGGGCACACCGGGACCGAACCGGTCAGGACGGCCGAGGGCCGGCGGATCTCCGCGACGGCCCTGCGGGTGGCGTGGGACGCCGGGACGGTCGGACGAGAGTCCCGGGACGACGAAGGCCCCGGTCCGTCCGGCTCGGTGCGAGCGGGACGGGCCGGGGCCCGGGCGCCGGGCGCTCAGGGGCGGGCCAGCAGGGTGCGGACCCCCTCCGAGGTCAGGGTCAGGCGGTGCTCGGAGCTGCCGTCGATGGTGAGGGACAGGTCGTCGGCCGGCCACTGCGCGGCGAGGGCGCCGAGCGGGACCAGGCGGTAGCGGGAAACGAACGGGAGCAGCCCGGCCATCTCCAGTTCGGAGGTGAAGACGGGCACCACCTGGGTGCCTCCCGGCTGCTCCAGCACGGGCAGCGCGACGGCGCCGGGGTCGGCGGCCTCCTCGTCGCCCGCGTCGTCGGGGACCGGGATCAGGACGTCGCTGCCGGCCAAGGCGTCCAGCGCGGCCGTGTCCTCGGTGTTCTCCGACAGTGCGTCCAGGGCCCGCTGCGCGGGCGTGGGGGCGTTGTTCTCGTGCGCGGGTGTTTCCATGACGAATTCCCTGGTAGCGGCGGTTGTCGGCCCGCCCGGAGCCCGCTCGGGCCCGGGCACAGTAGGAGACGCGTACCCGTTCGCATGTCGCGCAACCCTGCGATCCACGCGCCCTCCCGCGCGGCCCGCCGGGCCCCTTCGCACGTCAGCGGCGGCCCCCGTCCGACCCCTCCGAGCGGCATGACTATCATATGAGCACCCTCTAGCTCGAAAGATGATGCTGTGACTGTCAACGAAGACTCGTTCACCAACTGGAAGCACCGCGAGGAGATCGCGGAGTCGATGATCCCGATCATCGGGAAGCTGCACCGGGAGCGGGACGTCACCGTCCTGCTGCACAGCCGCTCCCTGGTGAACAAGTCGGTGGTCAGCATCCTCAAGACGCACCGCTTCGCCCGGCAGATCGCCGGCGAGGAACTCTCCGTCACCGAGACCCTGCCGTTCCTCCAGGCGCTCACCGCGCTGGACCTCGGCCCCTCACAGATCGACATCGGCCTGCTCGCGGAGGCCTACCGCGCGGACGACCAGGGCAAGTCCGTCGCCGAGTTCACCGCCGAGGCCGTCGCCGGAGCCACCGGCGCGAACAAGATCGAGCGCCGCGAGCCGCGCGACGTCGTCCTCTACGGCTTCGGCCGCATCGGCCGCCTCCTCGCCCGTCTGCTGATCGAGAAGTCCGGCTCCGGCAACGGCCTGCGGCTGCGCGCGATCGTCGTGCGCCGGGGCGGCGAGCAGGACATCGTCAAGCGCGCCTCGCTGCTGCGCCGCGACTCCGTGCACGGCCAGTTCCAGGGCACGATCACGGTCGACGAGGCGAACAGCACCATCGTCGCCAACGGCAACGTCATCCAGGTCATCTACGCCGACGACCCGACCGAGATCGACTACACCGCGTACGGCATCGACAACGCCATCCTCATCGACAACACCGGCAAGTGGCGCGACCGGGAGGGCCTGTCGCAGCACCTGCGGCCCGGCGTCGACAAGGTGGTGCTCACCGCCCCCGGCAAGGGCGACGTGCCGAACATCGTGCACGGCGTCAACCACGACACCCTCAAGCCGGACGAGCGCGTCATGTCCTGCGCGTCCTGCACCACCAACGCGATCGTGCCGCCGCTGAAGGCGATGGCGGACGAGTACGGCGTGCTGCGCGGCCACGTGGAGACCGTCCACTCGTTCACCAACGACCAGAACCTGCTGGACAACTACCACAAGTCCGAGCGCCGCGGCCGGTCCGCGCCGCTCAACATGGTGATCACCGAGACCGGCGCCGCGTCGGCCGTCGCCAAGGCGCTGCCCGACCTCAAGGCCCCCATCACCGGCAGCTCCATCCGCGTGCCGGTGCCGAACGTGTCGATCGCCATCCTCAACCTCCAGCTGGGCCGCGCCACCGACCGCGAGGAGGTCCTCGACCACCTGCGCAACGTGTCGCTGACCTCCCCGCTGAAACGCCAGATCGACTTCATCAGCGCGCCCGACGCGGTCTCCAGCGACTTCGTCGGCTCGCGGCACGCGTCGATCGTCGACGCCGGCGCCCTGAAGGTCGACGGCGACAACGCGATCCTCTACCTCTGGTACGACAACGAGTTCGGCTACTCGTGCCAGGTCGTCCGCGTCGTCCAGTACGTGTCCGGCGTGGAGTACCCGACGTACCCGGCCCCCGCGGTCTGAGGCGCGCACCACGACGGGCGGGGCGGGGCCGACGAGTTGTCCGGCCCCGCCCCGGTCTGCCCGGACGACCGGCGGTAAGGGCCAGATCGATAACGATCACCCCGTACCGGTTGAACGGGCCGATCCGCTTCCTAGTCTTCGCACATGCCCCTCTTCAGCACGCGCCCCAGCCGACGCCCCCGTCTCTCCCGCTCCCTGGGGGACACCCAGCTGGACAAGGTCCTGGGCAAGTTGAGCAAGCGGGGCAGCGGGAAGGCCGCGGACGCGGAACTGATCGCCGAGCTGCTGACGGAGACCGGGGACGACTGGGACCTCCGCGGGCACCGGGTGTCCGTGCTGGCCGGGGCCGCATCCGGCACCGGCATCGCCGAGACCTGGCTGGAGCGCGACCCGGACGACGTGGACGCGCTGGTGTTCCACTCCTGGACCACCCTGGTGCGCGCCCTGGAGGAACGGAGCCTCGACGACACCGACACGCTGATCACCCGGTGCCACCGGGCAGCCGAACTCTCGCCGGCGGACCCCCTGCCGTGGGTGGTCCTGCTCGGCACCGCGCGCGTCGTCCGCTTCGGCCACAAGGACGTCGACGCCCTGTGGCGGCAGGCCACCACCCGCGACCCCTGGAACCGCGAGGCGTTCGCGCAGATGCTCGCCCTGCTGTCGCCCGAGGAGGGCGGCTCCAGCGCCTCGGTGCTGGACTTCGTCGACGCGGTGCGCACCCGCATCCCGGCCAACGCCCCGTGCGCCGCCGTCGAACTCACCGCGGCCGTACGGCAGTACCAGGGGTTGCTCGCACAGGGCGGGATGCGGGCGATGACCGCGGGCCAGCTCTTCGAGGGCGGACATCTGGCGGCGGCGCTGCACCAGGCCGCCGCGCTGTGGCCGAAGCCGGGGTTCTTCCAGCACGCGGCGGCGCCGGCCGACCTCAACGTCCTGGCGTACGCGCTGTGCGCGGCCGGCCGCGCGGCGGACGCCCACCCGGTGTTCCAGGCGCTCCAGGGCATGGTCACGCCCTGGCCCTGGGATGTCGACGGCCCCGCCCTCCAGCGCTTCGAGCAGCACCTGGCCAAGTCGGAACGGGGCCGCCAAGGCGGCATCGGCGGTTCGTGAGCCACGGGTTCGGCGCCCTCGCCGGACCCGTCAGGGACGGCTCAGGATCGTTCCGACCGCCTCGCGCAGGGCCTTCGCCGGGTCGGCCGGGCGCGCCGCGTGGCGCCAGGCGACGAAGCCGTCGGGACGGATCAGGACCGCGCCCTCCTCGGTGATGCCGTGGGCGCCGGCCCAGTCCGTGTCCGCCTCGGGGGTCAGGTCGGCGTGGGGTCCGTCACCGATCCGGTACGCGTCGAGCGGTACGGACATCTGCGCCGCCACCTCGGAGGCCGCTGCCTGCCAGGGGCCGTTCTCCGCGCTGAGCAGGACCAGCGACCTCTCGTACAGGTCGAGGGTGGAGACGCGGGTGCCGGCGCGGTCCAGCCAGAGGTGCGGGGCACGGCTGCCGGGCTCGCCGTTCAGCACGACGCCGTCGGGGACGACCGGGGTCGCGGGGTCGGTGCCGAGGACCGCGCCGCGCGGATAACGGTAGGCGAGCGCCACGTTGAGGATGCCGCCCTTCCGCCCACCGGGGCCGCCGGGACCGCCGGGACCGCCGGAGGCGGCACCACCGGGTCCACCGGGTCCACCCGGAGCGCCGAGGCCGGGGCCACCGGGTCCACCAGGTCCTCCGGGCCCACCCTCGGGCGTGTACCCGGGGTGGCTGTGCTCGCTCGAGCGGGAGGAGGCACGGGCGCCGGTCGCCTCCGCCACAGGGCGCCGTTCGGCGTCGTAGGACTCCAGCAGGCCGGGCCCGGCCCAGTCGCCGAGCACGGCGGCCAGCTTCCAGGCGAGGTTGTGGGCGTCCTGGATGCCGGTGTTGGAGCCGAACGCCCCGGTGGGCGACATCTCGTGGGCCGAGTCTCCGGCCAGGAACACCCGGCCCTGTCCGTATCGTTCGGCGACCCGCTCGGCGGCGTGCCAGGCGGCCCGGCCGGTGATCTTCACGTCGAGGTCCGGCACCCCGACGGCCTTGCGGATGTGGGCGACGCATCGCTCGTCGGTGAACGACTCGAGGGTCTCGCCGTGCTCGGGGTGCCAGGGGGCGTGGAACACCCAGTTCTCCCGGTTGTCGACCGGCAGCAGGGCGCCGTCCGCCTCCGGGTTGGTGAGGTAGCAGATGATGAACCGCCGGTCCCCGACGTAACCGGCGAGGTCACGCGAGGAGAACGTGAGGCTCACGTTGTGGAACAGGTCGCCCGGACCGTTCTGCCCGATGCCCAGCGCCTCACGCACCGGGCTGCGCGGGCCGTCGGCGGCGACGAGGTAGTCCGCCCGGATCCTGGTGTGCTCGCCGGTCTCCCGGCTCTTGACCAGCGCCGTCACGCCCTCCGCGTCCTGCTCGAAGGACAGCATCTCCGTCCCGAAGCGCAGATCCGCGCCGAGCTCCCGGGCTCCCTCGAGAATCACCGGCTCCAGGTCGTTCTGACTGCACAGGCACCACCCGGCTGGGCTGAAGCGGGCGATGCCGCCGCCCGGGTCGATCTCCTGGAGCAGCCACTCCCCCTCGTCGCCCACCAGGCTCGGGGTCTGCAGGATGCCGTGGTTGTCCGCCAGGGTCGCCGCCGCCCGGCCGATGCGCTGCTCAAGACCGGCCGTCCGGAACAGCTCCATGGTGCGCACGTTGTTCCCCCGTCCGCGGGGGTGGTGCGACGTGCCCGCGTGGCGTTCGACGAGCGTGTGCGGCACGCCGAGGCGTCCCAGGAACAGGGACATGGACAGGCCCACCAGGGAGCCGCCGACGATGAGGACCGGCGTGCGGTGATCCGCCCGGCCGGCCGTATCCGATCTGTGCATGGAAACGCCTCCAGCGTCGCCCTCGACGGGCTGTGGAAAGGGACGCCCCATTTCATCCCCGGTACCGGGGAGTTCGCGTCCCGGCGGCACCCGTATGACACGCGGTTCACCCACCTGCCCCGTGTCGCTCGCGCGCACCGGAAGGTCGCGTCAACGATCGACACATGGCGACCCCGGCCCTCCGGACACGGCGGTCGTTCCTGACCTTCCGACCAAGAGGAGAGGTGCGCCGGATGACCAAGTCGGCACGCATTTCGCAGTCGGCGTTCGACGGCTCGAGGCTGCGGGTGATCCTGCTGCTCGACCTGTACGAGGGCGCCCAGCAGCAGTTCCTCGACGCGTACGAGCACATGCGCAACACGGTCGCGTCCGTTCCCGGTCACATCAGTGACCAGCTGTGCCAGTCGATCGAGAACCCCTCGCAGTGGCTCATCACCAGCGAATGGGAGAGCGCCCTGCCGTTCCTCGACTGGGTGAACAGCGAGGAGCACATCAAGATCGTCCGGCCGATGCACAGCTGCGTCCGGGACACCCGGTCGATGCGCTACAGCGTCCTGCGTGAGACCCACCCGGAGCAGCCACTCACTCCCGAGGCGGCGCGGGCGAACCTGCAGCCGGCGGCCCGCGTGGGCGCCGGCCGGACCCGTCACGCGCTCACCTTCACCGTCAAGCCGGGGTCCGAGTCCAAGGTCGTGGACATCCTGGCCAACTACGACGCGCCCGAGGCGCGGATCAACGGCATCACGCGGCTGCACCGCACCTCGCTCTTCATGCACGGCAACCGCGTGGTACGGGCCGTGGAGGTGGAGGGCGATCTGCTGGCCACCCTGTGCCACGTGGCCGCACAGCCCGAGGTCCAGGCCGTGGAAGAGGCCATCAACCCCCATCTCGAGGCGGACCGGGACCTGTCCGACCCCGACTCCGCCCGGGTGTTCTTCACCCGGGCTGCGCTCCCGGCGATGCAGCACGTGGAGGCCGGCCGCCCGGAACCCGCCGGTCTCCGGCGGCACATGCTGTACTACCCGGCCGTGGCGGGCCACGGGCTGGAACTGGCCCGGTTCCTCGCCCGGCAGGACGAGGCCGCGGCGAACGACCCGGACGGCCTGGTGTACGCGAGCACCGTCTTCCAGCGTGACGACGTCGTGACCCGGATGATCGACGTCACGGGCGAACTCGACCTCGACCCGCTCTCCGCCCTCGGCATCAAGGGCCAGGGCAAGGCCGCCGAACTGGAGCGTCTCCTGGACGGCGCCGCGATCGGCGTCGAGGGGTCCCTGGACTCGGAGCGCACCCTGCACCGGCTTCTGGCGCACGCCGACATGATGCCCGTCACCGACCGCGTCTCGGCGGACTCCTGACGCCGACCGTGGCGACGTCCGCGGCCGTGTCCGTCCGGACGTCGCCGCTCCCACCCGGAGGTATCAACCATGTCCAAGCAGCACCCACGCATCGTGGATCTGAGCGAGACGGAGCCCAACCGCCGGCGCGGAGGTGACCTCAGGACCTTGCTCACCCCGGCCACCGTGGGCTCCACGAGCGGCTTCATGGGGCTGGCCGTCATCAAGCCCGGCGAGCGGATCGCCGAGCACTACCACCCGTACTCCGAGGAGTTCGTGTACGTCGTCAACGGCTCGCTCGAGGTGGACCTGGACGGTGAGCCGTTCGCGCTCCGCGCCGAGCAGGGGCTGATGATCCCGATCGACATGCGGCACCGCTTCCGCAACGTCGGCGACGAGGAGGCCCGCATGGTGTTCCACCTGGGTCCCCTGGCCCCCCACCCGAGCCTGGGGCACGTCGACACGGAGGAGACCGAAAGCGACGCTCCGGGGCCGCAGTTGACGGTGGGCGGGCCGGAGGCGGGCCGCCCGGCCGAGCCGAGCGAGGTCATAAAATGACCCGGCGGGTGGCCGTCACCGGTATAGGTGTGGTCGCTCCCGGCGGCATCGGGGCGACAGCGTTCTGGGACCTGCTGGCCGAAGGCCGCACCGCGACCCGCGGCATCACCTTGTTCGACCCGGCGGGCCTGCGCTCGCGCATCGCCGCCGAGTGCGACTTCGACCCGTTCGAGCACGGCCTGGACGCAAACCTGTGCCAGCACGCCGACCGCTACATCCAGTTCGCCGTGGTCGCGGCCCGGGAAGCGGTCCGGCAGTCCGGGCTCGACACCGGGTCCCTGGATCCGTGGCGCACCGCGGTGTCCCTGGGCAGCGCGGTCGGCGGCACCACCCGGCTGGAACACGACTACGTGCTGGTCAGCGAGAGCGGCCGGCGCTGGGACGTGGACCACACCAAGGCGGACCCGAAGCTGCACCTGGCGTTCGCGCCGAGCACCCTCGCCTCCACGGTGGCCGAGCAGTTCGGCGCCCGGGGTCCGGTGCAGACGGTGTCCACCGGCTGCACCTCCGGACTCGACGCCGTCGGCTATGCGTTCCACACCATCAGCGAGGGCCGGGCCGACGTCTGCATCGCGGGGGCTTCGGACTCGCCGATCTCCCCGATCACGATGGCCTGCTTCGACGCCATCAAGGCGACGTCGCCCAACAACGACGACCCCGAGCACGCGTCGCGGCCGTTCGACGCCCGCCGCGACGGGTTCGTGATGGGCGAGGGCGCGGCCGTGCTGGTGCTGGAGGACTACGAGCACGCGAGGGCGCGTGGCGCGGACATCCTCTGCGAGATCAGCGGCTACGCCACCTACGGCAACGCCTACCACATGACGGGCCTGACCAGTGAGGGCCTGGAGATGGCCCGCGCCATCGACAGCACCCTCGACCAGGCCCGGCTCGATCCCACCCGGATCGACTACGTCAACGCGCACGGTTCCGGCACCCGGCAGAACGACCGGCACGAGACGGCCGCGGTGAAGCGGTCGCTGGGCGCGCACGCGTACGAGACGCCCATGAGCTCCATCAAGTCGATGGTGGGGCACTCGCTCGGCGCCATCGGCGCGATCGAGGTGGCCGCCTGTGTGCTCGCGCTGCACCACCAGGTCGTGCCGCCCACGGCGAACTACGAGACCCCCGACCCGGAGTGCGACCTGGACTACGTGCCGCGCACCGCCCGCCCGCGGAAGCTGGAGCACGTGCTCTCCGTCGGCAGCGGGTTCGGCGGTTTCCAGTCCGCGGTGCTGCTGTCCGGTACGGGCGGGAGGACACGATGAGCAAGCGTCGTTCCGGGCGGGCGGCCGTCACCGGCATCGGTGTGGTCGCGCCCAACGGACTGAGCACCGACGCCTACTGGAAGTCGGTGAGCGAGGGTCTCGGCGTGCTGGACCTGATCACCCGCGAGGGCTGCGAGCACCTGCCGCTGCGGGTGGCGGGCGAGGTGCGGTCGTTCGACCCGGCGGCCCTCGTCGAGGACCGCTTCCTGGTGCAGACCGACCGGTTCAGCCATTTCGCGATGGCCGCGGCGGCGCTCGCCCTCGACGACGCCGGCCTGGGCGGTGAGCCCGCCGACCCCTACTCGGTCGGCGTGGTCACCGCGGCCGGCTCCGGCGGCGGCGAGTTCGGCCAGCGGGAGCTGCAGAAGCTCTGGGGCCAGGGCTCGAAGTTCGTCGGCCCGTACCAGTCGATCGCCTGGTTCTACGCGGCGAGCACCGGCCAGATCTCCATCCGCGGCGGCCTCAAGGGGCCGTGCGGGGTGGTGGCGAGCGACGAGGCGGGCGGTCTGGACTCCCTCGCGCACGCGGCACGCGCGGTGCGACGCGGCACCGACGTCATGGTCGTGGGGGCGGCGGAGGCGCCGCTGGCCCCGTACTCGATGGTGTGCCAGCTCGGCTACCCCGAGCTCAGCACCCTCGACGACCCCGACCGCGCCTACCGTCCCTTCACCGAGAAGGCGTGCGGGTTCGTGCCGGCCGAGGGCGGCGCCCTGCTCGTCGTCGAGGACGAGGACCGGGCCCGTGAGCGCGGGGTGCCCGTACGGGGTGTGGTGGCCGGTCACGCGGCCACGTTCACCGGGACGTCCCGCTGGGCGGAGTCCCGTGAGGGCCTCGCGCACGCGATCACCGGCGCCCTCGACGAGGCGGGCGTCGCACCGGAGGAGATCGACGTCGTGTTCGCCGACGCCCTGGGCGTGCCCGAGGCGGACCGCGCGGAGGCGCTGGCGATCGCCGACGCCCTCGGCGCGCACGGCACGCGGGTGCCGGTGACGGCGCCCAAGACCGGCTTCGGCCGGGCGTACTGCGGTGCGCCCGTGCTGGACACGGTGGCGGCGCTGCTGGCCATGGAGCACGGCCTGGTGCCGCCCACGCCCAACGTGTTCGACGTCTGCCACGACCTCGATCTGGTGACCTCGCACGCTCGCCCCGCCGAGCTGCGCACCGCCCTCGTCCTCAGCCGGGGACTGATGGGCTCGAACGCGGCGCTGGTCGTGCGCCGCGGTGACGATTCCGCCCGGTGATCCGGGCGGGGAAGGAGCAGTCACCCATGATCACCACCGAAGTGACCTTCGACGAACTGGCCGCCCTGATGAAGCAGGCGGCCGGCATCACCGTCGACCCCGAGGAACTCAAGGACGCCGCGGAGTCCCCCTTCGACTCCTTCGGTCTCGACTCGCTCGGCCTGCTCGGCATCGTCGGCGAGCTGGAGAACCGGTACGGCGTGTCGCTGCCGCCCGATTCGGAGCGCTGCAAGACGCCCCGGGAGTTCCTGAACCTCGTCAACAGCACCCTCACGGCTGGAGCCTGAAGTGGCCGGACACACCGAGAACAGCATCATCGTCGACGCTCCCTTCGACCTCGTCTGGGAGATGACGAACGACCTCGAGAACTGGCCGCGGCTGTTCAGCGAGTACGCGTCGGTGGACATCCTCTCCCGTGAGGGCGCCACGACGACGTTCCGGCTGACCATGCACCCGGACGAGAACGGCAAGGTGTGGAGCTGGGTGTCGGAGCGCACCCCCGACCGCGCGAAGCGGATCGTGCGCGCCCGCCGCGTGGAGACCGGCCCGTTCGCCCACATGGACATCCTGTGGGAGTACGAGGAGGTGCGGGGCGGGATCGAGATGCGCTGGACGCAGGACTTCGCGATGAAGCCCGACGCTCCGGTCGACGACGACTGGATGACGGACAACATCAACCGCAACTCCCGCACCCAGATGGCGCTCATCCGGGACAAGATCGAGCAGGCCGCCCGCGAGAACGAGACGGCGTCCGTCGCGTCCTCGCGCTGAGCACCGGTCCCGCCGGGGACCCGGAAGGAATCCCATGCACCACGCCCTGATCGTCGCCCGGATGAAGCCCGGCTCGGCGCCGGACATCGCCGACGTGTTCGCCGCGTCGGACCGGGGTGAACTCCCCCACCTGGTCGGCGTCAGCCGGCGCAGTCTCTTCCAGTTCGGGGACGACGTGTACCTGCACCTCGTCGAGTCGGAGCAGGACCCGGCGCCCGCCATCGCGAAGGTGGCCTCGCACCCCGAGTTCCGCCGCATCAGCCAGGAGCTGGAGGCGTACGTCAGCCCGTACGACCCGGCCACCTGGCGCGGCCCGAAGGACGCCATGGCGCAGTGCTTCTACCGCTGGGAGCGCGGCGCCGGCTCCTGAGCCGCCGCACACGCCACAACCCCGAGGCCGCCGGTTCCGCGTCAGTCGCGGAGCCGGCGGCCTCGGGGTTTCGTGCCTAAGTGGCGGGGACGGTGCACTCGAAGGCGTGCAGATACGCGTTGACCGGGCGGATCTCGCCGATGACCAGGCCCGCGTCGGTGAGGCGGTCCACCATGCTCTGCCGGGTGTGCTTGGCGCCCCCGACGTTCAGGAGCAGCAGCAGGTCCATGGCGGTGGTGAAGCGCATGGACGGGGTGTCGTCGACGAGGTTCTCGATCACCACGACCCGGGCGTCGGGGCGCGCCGAGCGGCGGACGGCGGCGAGCACCCGGCGGGTGCTGTCGTCGTCCCACTCCAGCACGTTCTTGATGATGTAGACGTCCGCCTCGACGGGCACGTCCTGGCGGCAGTCGCCGGCCACGATGCGGGCGCGGTCCGCTAGCGCGCCGCCGTCGCGGAGTCGGGGGTCGGCGTTCTCCACGACCCCCGGCAGGTCGAGCAGCGTGCCGCGGAGGTGGGGGTGCTTCTCGAGGAGGCTGGCCAGGACGTGCCCCTGGCCGCCGCCGATGTCCACCACGGCGGAAGCGTCGTCCAGGTCGAGCAGCTTGGCCACGTCCCGCGCGGACTGCTCGCTGGAGGTGGTCATGGCCCGGTTGAAGACATGGGCGGACTCGGGCGCCGACTCGTTGAGGTAGGTGAAGAACTCCTCGTCGTACACCGCCTCGAAGACGTTGCCGCCGGTGCGCACCGCCTCGTCCAGCCGCGGCCAGACGCTCCAGGTCCAGGGCTCGGTGCACCACAGGGCGATGTAACGCAGGCTGTGCGGGTCGTCCTCGCGCAGCAGCCGGGACATGTCGGTGTGCTCGAAGGTGCCGTCGGGGTTCTCGGCGAAGACGCCCTGGCACGACAGCGCGCGCAGCAGCCGCCGCAGGGTGTGCGGCTGGGTCTTCACCGCCGTCGCCAGGTCGTCGACGGTCATGGGGCTGTCGTCCAGCGCGTCGGGCACGCCCAGACGGACGGCGGCGCGTACGGCGGCCGCGCAGGCCGCTCCGAATACGAGCTCCCTCAGCCGCATGGGCGGCGGGGGAGCCGGATCAACGGTGGTCATCCGTTGCCTCGCTTCTGCTGTTGTGCCGCGGGTGGGGGGGACGGTGGTCAGGTGGGTCAGCACATTCCGGTGGGTTCGGAGAGCGTGCAGGTGTTGCGGCTGAAGGTGTTGGTGGCGGCGGTGTCGCGGTTGGCGAGGTCGGCGGGGCTGTTGCCGGTCACCAGGTTGTCGCGGATGTCGTTGCGCTCGCTGGGCGTGCCGACGAGGCTCTTGAACAGGACGATGCCGCCGGACAGCGGGGAGGTGCCCTTGTTGTTCTCGACCCGGTTGAACGCCACCCGGGTCTCCTCCACGCCGGTGAGGACGATGCCGGAGCCCTGGAGGAAGGGCAGGCGGGGCGTCGCGGCGCAGTGCTTGTTGTTGGCGTGGACGTGGTTCCAGGTGATGCTCAGGTGTCCGGCGCGGGGTGTGGACTCGTCGCCGACGACGAACACGGCGGCGCAGTTGCCGGTGGCCTCGTTGTGGTCGACGCTGAGGTTCCGCAGCCGCCGGACGGTGACGCCGACCCGGTTCTCCGCCGTCTCGTTGTGGCGGACGACCGTCTTCTTCGCGTCCCGCGCGCCTTCCTCGGTGTCGACGGTGTTGGCGACGAACAGCCCGGCGTCGCCGTTCTTGCGGGTGACGTTGTGGCTGATCACGCTGCGCGCGGAACGCTCGGTGGCGATGCCCCACTGGCCGTTCTTCTCTGAGGTCACGTAGCGCACCTTGAGGTTCTCGGTGCCGGTCGCCCACACACCGTTCTTCGCGAATCCGCGCACCGTCAGGGACCGTACGGAGACGTTCTTCACCGGCTTCTTGTCGGTGCCGGTGACGCAGACGCCGTTGCCCGCCTTGGCGCAGGCGGACTTCCCGGCGCTCGCGGGGGGTTCCAGGACGGTGCGGCCGGCGACGTCGCCGCGCAGGGTGATGTCCGAGCGGGTGATGTCGACGCTCTGCTTGTAGGTGCCGGCGGCGACCATGACCGTGTCCCCGGACTTGGCGGCGTCCACGGCCTTCTGGATGGACTGCCCGGGCTGTACGCGGTGCACGGCCGACTGGTGGGTCGAGGCCGAGGGCGCGGCACCGACCCCGGCCGCCACGACGGCGGTGGCGCAGGCGAGATACGCGATGTGACGTTTGTTCATATCGCCGAAGCTATGAGCGGCCCTGGTGGCCCGCCACCGGTGATCGCCCAGCCGGGCGCGGGGTCGGGGCCCCGCGTTTCCCGCCCCCCGCGCAGCCACCTCCTGGCCGATCACCCGTTCGACTGGTGGCCCGGTGTCGCCCGCAGTAGCGTCGGGAAGGCGGCCCCGGTGTCGTACCGCCCGGCCGCCCATCCTCCGCGCACCCACGTCGGGAGGCGCCCATGGCGACCGGCACCCCTCACCCCCAGGACCTCGCGGACCGGACCGTGGTGGTCATCGGCGCGAGCTCCGGCATCGGACTCGCGACGGCACGTCAGGTACGCCGGCACGGCGGCCGGGTCGTCATGGCGGGACGCGACCCGCGGCGGCTGGAGCGCGCGGCGGAGGAGGTCGGGGCGGAGCGTTCCGTGCCTCTCGACGCCGCCGACACGGGCCGGCTCCAGGAGTTCTTCGGCGCCCTGCCCGGCCCCGTCGACCACGTCGTGTCGACCGCCGGGTCCCCCTTCTACGCGACACTGGACGACCTCGACGTCGACGAGGCGCGCGCCCACGTCGGGGAGCGGCTGGCCCTCACCCTCGGGGTCGCCAAGTACGGCGGCGCGGTGGTGCGGGACGCCGGGACGCTGGTGTTCGTCGGCGGGACCGGCGGCCGCCGTCCCGGGATCGGGACGTCCGTGACCGCGGCGCTGACGGCGGCCCTGCCCGCGCTCACGTCGAGTCTGGCGGTCGAACTGGCGCCGGTCCGGGTCAACCTCGTCGCGCCCGGCTTCGTCGACACGCCCCTGTCGGCGTCCCTCCTCGGCGACAGGCTCGAGGAGCGCCGCGAGCGACTGCGCGCGACCCTCCCGATACGGCGGGTCGTCGGCCCGGACGACGTGGCCGCGGTGATCCTGCATCTCATGGTCAACGAGGCCGTGACGGGCGCGACCTACGACGTGGACGGCGGCCAGCAGCTGGTGCCGCCGTGATCACACGGCGCAGACGGCGTGACCGGCGCGGGGCATGGCCCGCACGCCGGGCGATGTCGTGCCCGGAGGTGGACACTGGAAGGACGCGCCCAGTCGACCATCCGAGTGCACGGAGGCGGGCATGAACGGCACTTCCCCGGCCTACGACGTGGTGGTTCTCGGAGCGGGACCGACGGGGGAGAACCTCGCCGACCGCACCCGCGCCGCCGGACTCACCACGGTGATCGTGGAGAACGAGCTGCTCGGCGGCGAATGCTCGTTCTGGGCGTGCGAACCGAGCAAGGCGCTGCTGCGCCCCGTGCTGGCGCGCGCCGACGCGCGGCGCGTCCCGGGTCTGCGCCGGGCGGTCGAGGGCCCCCTCGACGTGCCCGCCGTCTTCGAGCACCGTGACGCGATGGCCGCGCACTGGCAGGACGCGGACCAGGAGGAGTGGCTGGACTCGGTCTCCGTGGACCTGGTGCGCGGGCACGGCCGGCTGAACGGCCCCCGCCAGGTCGTCGTGGACACGCCGGACGGGGAGCGGGTGGAGCTGACCGCGCGGCACGCGGTCGGGGTGTGCACGGGCACGGTCACCGCGTTCCCGGACCTGCCGGAACTCGCGGCGACACGCCCGTGGACCAACCGGCAGGCGACGGCGGCGCGGCACGTGCCGGACCGGCTCGTGGTGGTCGGGGGCGGGGTGGTGGCCGTGGAGATGGCCACGGCGTTCCGGGCGCTCGGCTCCCGCGTGACGATGCTGGTGCGCGGCGGGCTGCTGGGCCGGATGGAGCCGTTCGCCGGGGAGATGGTGACGGACGCGCTGCGCGAGGCCGGGGTGGACGTGCGGTTCGGCAGGTCGGTGGCGGGGGTGGAGCGCGAGGACGGCGGGGAGGGGCCTGTGCGGGTCACGACGGACGACGGCGACACGGTGGTCGCGGACGAGATCCTGTTCGCCACCGGCCGCGCTCCGCACACCGGCGACATCGGTCTGGAGACCGTCGGTCTCACCCCGGGCGACTGGCTGCCGGTGGACGACTCCTACCGCGTGCCCGAGATCACCGAGGGCTGGCTGTACGCGGTCGGGGACGTCAACCACCGCGCCTTGATGACCCATCAGGGCAAGTACCAGGCGCGGATCGCGGGCGCCGTGATCGGGGCGCGCGCCAAGGGCGAGCCGCTCGACGACGGCAGGTGGGGACGGCACGCCCCGACCGCCGACAGCGCCGCCGTGCCGCAGGTCGTCTTCACCGAGCCGGAGGTGGCGACGGTGGGCCCGACCGCGCGGGAGGCCGAGCGTGCGGGCCTGAAGGTCGACGTCGTGGACTACGACATCGGGAAGATCGCCGGTGCGGTGCAGTACGCGGAGGGGTACCGGGGCCGGGCGCGGGTGATCGTCGACAGCGAGCGGCGGAACGTCGTGGGGGCGACCTTCGTGGGCCCGGGCGTCCAGGAGCTGCTGTACTCGGCGACCGTCGCCGTCACCAGCGAGGTGCCGGTGGACCGGCTGTGGCACGCCGTCCCGGCGTTCCCCACGATCAGCGAGGTGTGGCTGCGGATCCTGGAGACGTACCGGGACAGCGACGGCTCGGCGGCCTGACGGGCCGCGGGGGTCAGCTCGGGGTGAGCACCATGCGGAAGCGGGCGCTGCCGTCCATCATCTTCCGGTAGGCGGTGTTCGCCTCGTCGAGCGGCAGGACCTCCGTCATGGGACGGATGCCGTGCCGGGCGGCGAAGGTCATGGTGTCCCGCACGTCCTGGGCGGTCCCGGAGGGGTGGCCGCGCACCAGCCGTCCCTTGAGGATCAGCTGGAGTGGGCTGACCGGCATCGGGTCGGGGGTCGCGCCGACGACGACGAGTTCACCGCGCGGTGCGAGTCCGTCCACCGTGGCGGCCATGGCTTCGGAGTTGCCGGCGGTGGCCAGCACCACCTTTGCGCCGCCGAGCGCCTGGAGGGCCTCGGCGACGGGGCCCGCCGTGCTGTCGACATAGTGGTGGGCGCCCAGCTCCTTGGCGAAGTCGGCCTTGTCCGCACCGCGCGCGATCGCGACCGTCTCGTACCCCATGGCCGCCGCGAACCGCACGGCCAGGTGCCCGAGGCCGCCGATGCCCTGGATCGCCACCAGGTCGTCCGGCCGGGCGCTGCTGCGCCGCAGCCCGTTGTACACCGTGACGCCCGCGCAGGCCATGGGCCCCGCGTCGGTGGCGGCGAGCGCGTCGGGGATGCGGGCCAGGGCGTCGACGGGCGCGACGATCGCCTCGGCGAAACCGCCGTCGTAGGCGTAGCCGGGGATCTTGAGGTTGTCGCAGACGATGAAGTCGCCCCGGCGGCAGGGAACACAGTGCAGGCAGCTGCCGCCGAACCAGCCGACGGTGACCCGGTCCCCCACCTGCCAGCCCATCTCGTCGGCGCCGTCACCGAGTTCCTCGACACGGCCGGCCGCCTCGTGCCCCGGCACCAAGGGGAAGGGCACGCCGGGCATCCCGGCGGAGACGAACATGGCGTCGCTGCGGCAGACCCCGCAGGCCTCGACGGCGATACGCACGTGACGCGGGCCCGGCCGGGGCACCTCGCGTTCCACGATCTCGAACGACCCGTTGGGAGCGGGTACTTGGGCGACTCGGTACGTGTTCATGGTGTCACTCCGGGGCCGGCGGCGACCGTGAGAAGTGTGGTCCGCGCGCCGAACGGGGTCGGGACGGACGGAGATCGGGTGAGGGGCGGGACGTTCGTCCGGGGCGGGATGTCGTCCGGTGTCACCTCCTCCCGCGTCGCACGCGAGAGTGTCCATCCCACCACCGGTGCACGGGGGCGGCAACACGGGACGGCCGCACCCCTGCGGGCGGGCGACGGTCGGTCGCCGCGCCGGACGGTCAGTCGCCGCGCCAGATGTTGTCGAAGGCAGCGGCCTCGATGGTACGGCGCTGCCGCTCACCGGCAAGCTCCGTGACCGCCTGGAGCACCGCCGCCAGCACCGTCGTCCGCTCGTCGTCGAGCCCGTCGAACGCCTCGTCGCCCTGCTCGGTGAGTCCGGCGGCGGCCGCGAGGGCGCCGAGCACGGGCTCGCCCGACGAGCGGCGCTCCCCCGCCGCCCGGGCCGCCGACGGGTCGGCCGGTGCGGTGTGCTCCCGCCGCAGCGGGTTGCGGCTCCGCCGCTCGGGCTCGACGAGTCCTTCCTCCTCCAGGACGGTCCGGTAACGCCCGGCGAGGTCGCGGCCCCGGCGCCAGAGCCAGTCGTCGACGGTCTCGCCCGGTCCGCCGTCCGCCAGCCACTGCGCTGCCTCGGACAGCAGGCGGTCGCCGGCCGGCGCGGGCCCTGCGGGGACCAGGAGCGTGCCGTCGAGGGTGAGGGCCTCGGCGTCGAGGAGGTCGATCAGCTCCGCCCCCGCGAGGGCGAGCGACAGGTCGCCCTGCTCCACTATGGTCCTGTCCCGCGGGTCGGCGGCCACGAGGGCCAGGTCACGCGCTGTGGTCATGGTCAACTCCGGTGCGGGCGGGAGGCCGTCACCTCCACGGTCGCACACCCGGGCCCGCGCGGCGCGTCCCGCCCTTCCCCCCTTCCCGAGCTGCGAAGGCCCCCCGGATGGGTGATGCTGGACGTCCGGCGGCGAAGTGCCTTTCACACGCCTCGGCCGCCGACAACCGCGCCCTCACGGACCTGTGTCCTCACCTCGCCGGGCCATCCCGCCTCCCATCTTCGGGACGACCGCCGGTGAAGGTCGTCGTCCTCGACAACGGCACACTGTCGTTCGTCGAGCTGGAGATGAAGGCGGGCGGCATCCTGAACTACGGCACCGACCTGGACGACCTCGACTCCGCGGCCGTCGCCCGCGCCGCCGGCATCGTCGGCGTGCGGGCCGGCCGGGCGGGTGAGCTCGACGACGCGCTGCGGGAGGCGTTCGTCCACGACGGTCCGGCCGTGGTCGACGCCCGCACGGCGAGTCAGGAACTGTCCCTGCCGCCGTCTCACCTACGACGCGGTGAAAGGCTTCTCGCTGTTCGCCACGCGCTCGGTGCTGTCGGGCGAGGGGAACGAGATGTTGGAACCGGCGAAGACCAACCTGCACGAACTACCGCTGCTGCACTGAGAGTTGCTCGTGCCGCCCGCGCCGACGGCTGCTCATGCGGCGAGCGTCTCGTCCTCCCGGCGGAGACCGGCACGGCCGGCCGTGTACTGGTCGAGCAGGGCGTCGGCGGCGCGCAGGGCCTGCTCGACGGTACGGGAGCCGGTGATCACGCACAGCGTGTAGGTGGCGTCCTCGAGCGCACGGCTGGTGCGGCCGGTGGGCAGCACGTCGTGCTCGATCCGCGCCTGCGCGAACCGCGCCAGCACCGCCCGAAGCTCCTTCTCCGCCGGCATGATCATGATCGCTCCGTCTCCCCTCGTGCAGGGCGCCCGGTCAGGCGCCAGGCTTCCGGTTGCCCCGTGGGGAGAGCTCTATGCCTGTCGGGTCGTCAGTGGCGTACACGGGTGCCGATGGCGCCTGCGCCAGTCGGTGTCGTAGGGGGTGTCAGTGGCGGGTGACAGCATCGGCGCATGCTGACGGAGAACACGGTCCCGGGGAACGCGGACGTCGACTGGCGGACCTTCCTGCCGCGCTGGAGCGGCGAGTGGGCGGACGCCCTGCCGGACGACGAGGTGCGGGACGCGGACGACGAGGCCGCGCGGCGCTCGCGGTGGCTGGGCTTCCCGCCCGCGTCCGAGGAGCGGATCGCGGCGATGGAGAAGCGTCTGGGCCGGCGCATGCCGCCGTCGTACCGCTCCTTCCTCCAGGTCACCGACGGCTGGCGGCACGCGGGCGGCTTCGTGTGGCTGCTGGCGGGAACGGCGGACGCTCGCTGGCACGACAACGCGTCGGGACTGGCGGACCTGTTCGAGGAGTACCTGGAGGAGGACGCCGAACCGGAGGAACGGCGGGAGGCGGGTGTCTGGCGGCGCGGCCTCCAGCTCGACGTGGAGTCCGACGCGACGTACGTCCTGCTGGATCCGGAGGACGTGGACGACGACGGCGAATGGGCCGTGTACACGTGGGCGAGTTGGCGCGCGGACGCACCGGAGCGGTATCCGGACTTCCGGGCGTTCATGGAGGCGATGTTCCGCGAGTTCCACAGCCTCCGCTCCCACCGCGCGGGCGGAGGGCCGGAGTTCGTCAACGCCACCACGCGAGAGCTGGACGCCCGGGTGGAGGATGCCCGCCGGGACGCGCTGCGCGGTGACTGGGAAAGGGCCCTGAAGACGCTGGACGAGGCCAAGGGGTACGGCAGACCGCGGGCCGCCGGCCTGGGCGACCAGATCCGCCGCCTGCTCGGCCTCACGTACATGGTGTACTTCCCGGGCCTGGTGACCGATCCGAGGTACGCCTCCGAGCTCCTGCCGCCCCTCGTCGCCGAGCACGCCGCCCGTTCCCACGACGACGCCGTCCTGACGAACCACCTGCGGGGTGCCGACGAAGCCTTGATGTCCCGCGCCAGGGCGATGCTGGACCAGGTACGCGCCGGCACGTACCGGTACACGGCCCCCGGTCCCTTCGGCGCGGCGGTCGACCGGGCACGCGAACTGGCCCGCCGGGGCGACACCGACCAGGCATGGCGTGCGCTGATCGACGCCCTGCCCCTGTGGCAGCCCTTGGGCCCGGATCACCTGGCCCCCCTCGGCTGGGTGACCGATCCGCTCCTCGGCCCGTTGCTGACTCCGGAACGGAGCCGTGCATTTCTGTCCACCCCGAGGGGCGGTCCGGCCGGGCGAGGCGTCCTCCCGGGCACCCGGCCCGGACCCGCCGGACCTGGACCGACCGGCGGACCCGGACAGGCACCGGACGCACGGCCTACCGCTTCGTCGCGGTGGAAGGGGTGACGCCCGAGGCCCTGCCCGGACGTCCGGGCGACGAGGACGCGCCGGACTCGGGGCTCGGCACGCCTGCGATGGGCGCTGCGGGACCCCGCCGCTGTCGGGGCAGGATGGTTCTTCGGCGGGCGCCGGGCCGGTGCTCGGTGATCCATCGGGCGGCGAGGAGCCCGAGGCGGCGGTGAGGACGGCGGCGGCGATGACGGTGGCGTTCAGGCCGAGGGCGTCGGCGACGAGGGCGCCGGGGCCGGCTCACTGGTCAGGCCGAACGTCTCGAGCCGATGAGCGGGACGGTGGTGCGCTCCAGACCGGCCAGGCCACCGACGCAGACGTTGACGATGACCAGCAGGGTGAACTGCAGCGAGTTCTCCCGCAGACCCAGCCGGACGGGCCGCCCGGCCGTGGTGGGCGTGGCGTTCACGGGCGGATCTCCTCCGTGCCTCGGGTGGGCTGCTGTCCGCGGGTGCTCACGTGACCGCCCGCCGCCGAGGACGGCGGCATGGATGCCGTCCGTCCGTCTCCTGAGACCGGCGACGGCCACGGCGTGCTCGCGGCGTAGGTTTTCGAGCGACGGCGGTCCGGGCGGGACCGATGGCGACGAGGGGCGCTCATGTGCGTGAGGTTGCTCTACGTCTTTTCGTCCGGGAGAAGCACCGAACGGGCTAACATACCCCAAGGGGTATGAATGAAGGAGGATGTGTGGAACTGGACATGGCGGCCGAGGAGCTGAAGAGCGTGCTCAACCGGCTGCGGCGGGCGCAGGGCCAGATCGCGGGGATCATCAAGATGATCGAGGAGGGGCGGGACTGCGAGGACGTGATCACGCAGCTCGCGGCGGTCTCCCGAGCCCTGGACCGGGCCGGCTTCGCGATCATCGCGACGGGGTTGCAGCACTGCATGGCCGAGGAGGGCCAGGTGGACGGCGACCGGGACCGGATGCGTGCCCGGCTGGAGAAGCTGTTCCTCTCGCTGGCCTGAGCGCGGCGCCGCCAGGGCGGCGTCTCACGTCACCCCGTCGGCGAGCATGAAGGCGGCCACAGCCAGCAGGACGACGGCGAAGACGCGTTGCAGGCGGGGTCCGGGGACCTTCACGGCGAGGCGTTTGCCGTCCCAGGCGCCCAGGACGGCGGTGGCGACGAAGGGGCCGATCACCGCCCGGTCGAGGGAGACGGCGGCGCCCGAGCGGGTGGCGAGCGAGGCCAGGGAGTCGGCCGTGATGACCAGCAGGCTGGTGCCGACGGCGGCCCGCATCTCGAAGGCCCGGCGGCAGGGCGGCGCCGACCGCCGGCCGGGACAGGGACAGGTGGACGGCGCCGGGCGCGTGCCCGGCCCTCCACTCCTGTGCCTCGCGCACGTCGAGCAGTACGGCGGTGCCGTCGCCGGTGCGGGTGCGGGCATGCTCGGGGGTGAGGCGGCCGGTGCCACGGCGGAAGAGGAACATGGTGGTGCCGTTGCCTTGCGTGAGCGGATGGGGTGATCAGTGGCGGGTCACGGTCAGGCCCGCCTCGCCGGCGGCGTCGAAGCCGTCGTCGACGGCGACCACGTCGCGGCCGGCGGCGTCCAGCAGGGAGGCGGCGATCGCCGCGCGCATCCCGCCGGCGCAGTGCACCCACACGGTCCCGGACGGCACCTCGTCGAGGCGGCCGTGCAATTGGTGGATCGGGATGTGCACCGCTCCCTCGACGTGGCCCGCGGCCCGTTCGGAGTCGCGGCGCACGTCCAGCACCACCACGTCCTCGCCGCGCTCGCGCACGCCGGCCAGGTCGGCGAAGCGGGCGCGCGGGAAGGAGGCGAGCTCCTCGCCGGCGCGTACCCAGCCGACCGGTTCACCGGTGGCGGCGGCGGCCGGGCGGTCGATGCCCACCCGTGCGAGTTCCCGCTGAGCGTCGGCGACATGTTCGGGAGTGTCGGCGAGCAGGGTGACGGGCTTGCCCCACGGGATCAGCCAGGCCAGGTAGGTGGCGAGCTTGCCGTCCCTCTCGAAGTTGAACGACCCGGCCACGTGCCCCTCGGCGAAGGCCGTGCGGCTGCGCAGGTCCACCACCCACTCGCCCGCCGCCAGCCGCCGCGCGATCTGCCCGGCGTCGGCCCGCTCCGGCGGGGTGAGGTCGACGGGCGCGGGCCCGGCGGCGTTGGCCGGGCCCATGTGCGCGTAGTACGCGGGCACGTCGTCGAGTCCGGCCAGCACCCGCTCCACGAAGGTGTCCACATCCAGGGTCAGCGCATCGTTGGCCTTGCGCTCCCCGCCGATCGTGGTCGAGTCCCCCTCGGCCTGCGAGGAGGAGCAGAAACTGCCGAAGCCGTGGGTGGGCAGCACCGGGACCTCGTCGTCCAGTTCGTCGGCCAGCCGGTGGGCGGAGGCGTGCTGGGCACGCGCCAGCTCCTCGGTCAGCCGCGGCTCGACCAGGTCCGGCCGGCCCACGGCACCGATCAGCAACGACCCGCCGGTGAACGCCGCCGCACCGCGCCCGTCCTCCTCCATGACGTAGGAGGTGTGGTGCGGGGTGTGCCCGGGGGTGGCGAGCGCGCGCAGCACCAGGCCCTCGTCCACCGTCACGGTGTCGCCGTCGGCCACCGGGGTACGGGCGAAGGACACCCGCGCACCGGCCGGCACCAGGTAGGAGGCGCCGGTCACCCGGGCCAGCTCCAGGCCGCCGGTGACGTAGTCGTTGTGCACATGGGTCTCTGCCACATAGGCGATGCGCACCCCGCGCTTCGCCGCTGCGGCGATCACCTGGTCGATGTCGCGCGGCGGATCGACGACCACCGCGCCGCGGGCGCCGCCGGCCAGGTAGCTGCGGTTGCCCAGGCCCTCGATTTCCAGGGTGTCGACGAAGAACACGGCTGCGGCTCCTCCAGAAGGACTGTATACCTCGGGGGGTATCCGGTTCACTCACCCTGACAGAGATACAGGGGGTTTTTCCGGTCTCCGTCCGGATGGCTCGTCCGGTATTGCGTTCACCGCGGCGGGTACCCGCCGGGGTATCAAGGCAACCAGGCATTCAGCATCGAAGGGATCAGCGCACCGTGGCTTACGACCGCACCGTCCGCCTGACCGACACGGACTTCGGCACTGCCGTCGCCGCTGTCCGCCGGGCCCTGGCCGACCAGGGGTTCGGCGTCCTCACCGAGATCGACGTGCGGGCCACCCTGAAGGCCAAGCTCGACCATGACATGGAGGACTACTTGATCCTGGGCGCCTGCAACCCGCCCCTGGCCCACCGGGCGCTGGAGGCCGACCGCTCCATCGGACTGCTTCTGCCCTGCAACGTCGTCGTCCGTCGCGACGGCGACCATGCGCTCGTCCAGGCTCTCGACCCGGGCACCATGGTCACCCTCACCGGACTCGACGCCCTCGCGCCCGTCGCCGACGAGGCCACCGCCCGCCTGGACGCGGCCTTGAGTTCCCTGTCCGCCGCCTGACCCACCCAGACCAGGGGGCACGTGCGGCAGGGCCGGCCGGTGGCCACGTGCGCCAGGACCGCTGTGCAGCGGCAGTCCGCCGGCCACGGAACCGGGGAGGACGGCAGGGCCACGGGGAGGTGCTCCGCCACGGGTGTCCTCATCTGGCCGGAGCCGAGTGTTTCAGGAAAGGGAGAGGAAGAGCTTCTCCATCTTCTGGGTGTCGAGGCTGTCGGCGCCGCCCTCCTGGGTCAGGCACTCCTTCAGGCCGCTGGCGACGATGGCGAAGCCGGCGCGGTCCAGCGCGCGGTTGACCGCGGCGAGCTGGGTGACGACGTCCTCGCAGTCGCGTCCTTCTTCCAGCATGCGTACGACGCCGGCGAGCTGGCCCTGGGCGCGCTTGAGGCGGTTGGCGGCCGACCGTACCTGGTCGGCGGGGAGCTGGACCATGGGGTGTCCTCTCGAAGGGCCGGCCGGGGGCCGGCGGTGGTCACTGGCTCGAGCGCTGGGTGGCGAGGGAGGCGCGGACCTCGTCCATGTCGAGCTCGCGGACGGAGGCGATCAGCCGGTCCAGGGCTTGGGGCGGCAGGGCGCCGGGCTGGGAGAAGACCAGGACGCCTTCGCGGAAGGCCATCAGAGTGGGGATCGAGGTGATGTCCGCGGCGGTGGCGAGGGCCTGCTCGGTCTCGGTGTCGACCTTGCCGAAGACGATGTCGGAGTGGACCTCGGAGGCCTTCTCGTAGACGGGGGCGAACATCCGGCACGGTCCGCACCAGGCGGCCCAGAAGTCGACGAGGACGATGTCGTTGCCGGTGACGGTGTTCTCGAAGTCGGCGGCGGTGAGTGCGACGGTGCTCATGGGGAGATTCCTTCCGTTTCGCCGAAGGAGCGGCTTTCATACCCCCTGGGGTAAGCAACACCGGAACGGGACGGGGCATTCCCCGGACGGCACGACATGCCGCTGCCCCGGCGCGCCGAAGGGGGTGCGCCGGGGCAGCAGGGGTTCGGTGTCCGCTAGGTCCCGCGGACGGCGCGTCGCAGCGGGCAGCGGGCGACGAAGCCGTAGCAGACGCCCGCTCCGGCGCCCAGCGCGGCGAGGGCGGCGAGGATCGGGACCGCGATGTGGGCGGGTGCCTGCTGGAGCAGGACGAAGGTGCCCATGGCGAGCACGAACCAGGCGAAGAGACGGGAGAGGACGTGGGCGGGGACGCGGCCGGCCAGCCGCGCTCCGACAAAGCTGCCGACGACGGCGAACCCGGTGACGGCCAGGGTCAGGGTCCAGTCGATCTGGACGCTCGACAGGTAGCCGGCGAAGCCCGCGGCGGACTTCATGGCGATGACCAGCAGTGAGGTGCCGACGGCCACCGGCATCGGCAGGCCGCCCAGCAGGGCCAGGGCGGGGACGACGAGGAAGCCGCCGCCCGCGCCCACCAGACCGGTGGCCAGGCCGACGGCCGCGCCGTCCAGCAGGACCCGCCCCACCGGGAGCCGCTCGGGGGCCCGGTCGGGGTCGACGTTCCTGCGGCCCCGGAGCATGGCGGCGGCGGTGACGATCATCATGACCGCGAAGGCGATCAGCAGCACGACGTCGGGGATGTGGCCGCCGACGAGCCCGCCGGTGTAGGCGCCGGCCATGCCGGCCGCTCCGAACAGGACGCCCGTGCGCCAGCGGACCCGTCCGCCGCGGGCATGGCTGACCATGCCCACGGCGGAGGTGACGCCGACGACGAACAGCGAGGTGGCGATGGCCTCCTTGGCGTCCATGCCCGCGACGTAGACCAGCAGCGGCACGGTCAGGATCGACCCGCCTCCCCCGAGCAGTCCGAGGGAGACGCCGACCAGCAGCGCGAGAACGAGGACGAGCGTCAGCGTCATGACGGTCACCTGCCGTCGGCGAGCTGGGTGACGGCCTTGCGCGGGTCGAAGGACGGGGTGCGGTTCCACGGCATCTTCGACAGCATCACGCCCATGGCGCAGGTGTTGCTGATCGCGGCGAAGGCGAGCCCGCCGCCGACGAACGCGGACAGTGCCTGCAGGCCGGGAACAACGAAGCTGCCGAGGGCGCCGACCAGCACCAGGGAGCCGGCGACCAGGCGGACCTGGCGCTCCATGTCCCAGCGCTCCTGGCCGTAGTTGGTCGGGGCGCCGGACTTCTCCCAGGCCGTCATGCCGCCCGACAGGACCGCGAGGCCGGGAAGCCCGGCCTCGGCGAGGGCCCGTTCGGCCTGGCCGGCACGCCGGCCGGAGCGGCACACCAGCACCACGTCGGTGTCCAGGTGCTTCGTCAGCTCCTCGCGGTGTTCGCGCAGGGTGTCGAGCGGGACGTTGTAGGAGCCGGGAATGTGCGCTCCCTCGTACTCGGCGGGGGTGCGGACGTCGAGCAGCCGGGGAGGGTTGGCCGAGTCGAGCCGGGTGCGCAGTTCGTCGATGGTCAGGCCGCGAGGGGTGGTCGGGGTGGTCACGCGGTGATCTCCTGTCGGTTGTCGTGAGGCTCGGGAGTGTCGGAGGCGAGGGGGCACAGCCCGAGGTCGAGGGCGTGGTCGAAGCTGTCGTCGACGGCGACGACGTCACGGCCGCGGGCGTGGAGCAGCGCGGCGACGACCCCGGCGCGGTAGCCGCCGGCGCAGTGCACCCAGACGCGGCCCGCGGGGATCTCCTCGAGGCGGCCCGGCACCTCGTGGATGGGGATGTGCACCGAGCCCGGGATGTGTGCCTCGGTGCGCTCCTGGTCGCGGCGCACGTCCAGGACGACGAACTCGTCACCGCCGGTCAGGGCGCTCTTGAGGTCCCCGAAGGTGGCGCGCTCGTAGGCGGCCAGGGTCGCGCCGCCTGCCCAGTCCTCGGGTCCGCCGGTGGCCATGGCGGCCGGGCGGTCGATGCCGATGCGGACGAGCTCGCGCTGAGCCTCGGCCACGTCCTCGGCGGTCTCGCCCAGCAGGGTGAGGGGGGTACCCCACGGGATCAGCCACCCCAGGTAGGTGACGAACTGGCCGTCCAGGCCGAAGTTGAGGCTGCCGGCCACGTGCCCGGCGGCGAAAGCCGTGCGGTCGCGCAGGTCCACCACCCATTCCCCGGCGTCGATCCGGCGCCGCAGCTCGGCCGGGTCGGCGACGGACGGCGCGGACAGGTCCGGCTTGCCGGGCCCACCGGAGTTGGCCGCGCCCATGTGGGCGTAGTAGGCCGGGTAGGCGTCCAGGCCCGCCAGGAGCTGGGCGACGTAGGCCGCCTCGTCGGCGGTCAGCGCGGCGTTGGTGCGCTTCTCCTCGCCGATGGTGCTGGCCAGGCCGGTGGCCTGGGTGGCGGAGCAGAACGAGCCGAACCCGTGGGTGGGGTAGACGGCCGTCTCGTCCGGCAGTTCCTCGGCCAGCCGGCGCGCCGAGCGCCACTGGGCGCGCACCAGGGTGTCGGTGTGGTCCGGGCCGAGCAGATCGGGGCGTCCGGTGGTGCCGTACAGCAGGGAACCGCCGGTGAACACCGCGACCTGCTCCCCGTCGGCCTCGAGGGCGTAGGAGAGGTGGGTGTGGGTGTGGCCCGGGGTGTGGATCACCCGCACCCGCATGGTGTCGCCGACCTCGATGACCTGGCCGTCGCGGACGGGGGTCCGCTCGTAGGAGACCTCGTCGTCGGCGTTCACCAGGTACTGGGCGCCCACCTCGCGGGCCAGGGCCAGGCCGCCGGTGACGTAGTCGTTGTGGATGTGCGTCTCGAACACGTGGGTGATCCGTACTCCGGCGGCGTCGGCCAGCGCGGTGACGCGGTCGTAGTCGCGCTGAGGGTCGACCACCAGGGCCACAGAGCCGTCGTGGGCGAGGTAGGTGCGGTCCCCCAGACCGGGGGTCTCGACGGGCAGAACGGTGATCATCGCGTCTCCTCGGTGGTGGCTGGGGCGGTGGAGGCGGTGGGGGTGCCAGGCTCGTCGCCGGTGACCGCGGGGCGGCCGGCGGCGATCCAGGCGGCGGTGCCGCCGCTGACGCTGTGGGCGTCGTAGCCCAGGTCGCGGAGCAGGGAGGTCGCCTGTGCGCTGCGGCCGCCGCCCTGACAGATGACGTGGACCGGCCGGTCCTTGGGCAGTTCGGCGAGGGCCGGCGGGAGGTCGGGCAGCGGTGCCGACCGGGCGCCGGGGACGTGGCCGGCGCGGTACTCGCCGCGGTTGCGGACGTCGATGACGAGGACGCCCGTCGCGTGCGCCTCGGCAAACCTCTGCTGGTCGATCTCGGGAACCATGCGGGGAACTCCTGCTCACTTACCTTCAGTGATACCCGGGGGGGTATGCATGAGCTCAACCGTAGCAGGATCCGGTTTATGCCCCGGGGGGTATTCGGAAGCGATGTGCCTCACTCGGCCGGGGCTCCGCGCCCGCCGTGGAACGGAGGAGGCGACGGACGGGGTGCTGCGCCGCTCCGCAAGCAAGCCGGGAGCACGCCCGTGAGGGCCTGAGTGCGAGGCGAGGGACGCGTGCACGGATTCCGTGCTGTGCTGCCTTCTGGTTCCGGCCGCCGTGCTGCTGTCGTCCCTGTGCGGGACGGGGCAGTCCGCGACGGCATCCGTCCGCGCCGAACCGGCTTCCGCCGCAGTCGACATACGGCCCGCAGTGGGCCCTCTCGGCGGCGAGACCGCTGGGGAGCAGGGCGGCGTCGATGTCCGCGAAGCCGATGACCCCTGAGGCACAGGAGCCGGCCAACCCGGAACTGCTCGCCCTGGCCCGCCGGGACACCGCCGATCCGCTCGTCCTCGGCAGTCCGGACGCACCCGTCGTGCTGATCGAGTACTCCGACTTCCAGTGCCCCTTCTGCGGCCGCTTCGCCCGCGAGACCAAGCCGGCCCTGGTCCGCGACTACGTCGACAAGGGCATCCTGCGCATCGAGTGGCGCGACTTCCCCGTCTTCGGCGCCGAGTCCGACCAGGCCGCACGAGCCGGCTGGGCGGCCGGACGGCAGAACCGCTTCTGGCGGTTACACGACGAGGCCTACGCCGAACCGCGCCGCCGCAACGCGGGCGACTTCGGCGAGGACGATCACCTCGCCACGGCCCGCCAGGCCGGCGTCGAGGGCCTCGCACGGTTCGAGAAGGACATGGCCTCCGACGCCGCCCACCAGGCGGTCACCCGCGAGAGCGACGAGGGCTACGGCATCGGCGTCACCAGCACCCCCGCCTTCCTGATCAACGGCCGGCCCGTGCTCGGCGCGCAGCCCACGGACGTCTTCACCGACGTCATCGACGAGGCGGCCGAACAGGCCCGGCAGCAGGAAGACGGCGATGAGTGACCCGGGCGTGCTGGTCGCCTTCCTCGGCGGCCTGCTGGCCCTCCTCAGCCCCTGCTCGGCGCTGCTGCTGCCGGCCTTCTTCGCCTACTCCTCCACCAGCCGCACCCGCTCCTGGGCCGCACGGCACTGTTCTACGCCGGACTCTGCCTCGCCCTGGTGCCACTGGGCGTGGCCGGCTCCTTCGCCGGACGGCGGCACCTCGGCGCTGCCGTCGTTGACGGGAGTGGACGCGGAGTTCACCTGGGAGGAACGCCTCTCCCGGTGGGCGGGCGCGATCCCCGACCGCACCCTGCTGCTCGGGCTGTCCACCGTCGCGGCCCTCGCCTCCCTGCTGCGCACCCGGCCCGGGCGGAAGGAGGAACGGCACCCGTCGGCGGAGAACGTCCACGCGGACGGCACCGGGAAGGAACACCGCTGACCCGCCCAGGTCCTGGGAGGACCCCCTTCTGGGCTCCCCCAGGACGCCGGGCAGGCAAGCGGCAACGAGTCCCAAGTCCAGCCCCGTCCGGACAGGGCCACAGGCTCCGCCATCGGCGCGGTGAGGGGTGATGGGTCAGCCGACGGTGAAGCTGCCCTTCAAGCCCTGGCCGGCGTGATCGCCGTCGCCGGACGTCGGTGGGGCCCCGGACCTGAATGCCATAGCCCACGAACTCGACCACCGTCTCCGCAGGACCCATGGGTATCGCACCGCGGCGTGACGAGATGCGCCATGCGCGAGCTGGCCGGCCGTGACGCCGGGACGTCACCGGAGAGGCACTAGCGAACCTGGACGAACACCGGATTCGAGTAGAACCACAGATCGTCCCAGGGGCTCTCCAGCCCGTCGGCGAGCGGTTCGGCCTCGTCGGTGCTCGTGCCGCGCACGCGCGCGTAGAGGTCGGTCTCGACGTTGCGCAGGGTGTGCCTGATGACGTGCTCGTGCCCCTGCTTGTGCCAGTCGCGGGGACCGAACCGTGCCACGACCTCGGTGGTGGGGTTGGTGTCGGAGTCGAGGTCGGCGCTCGGACCCGTGACCTGTCCGACGATGAGGTCGACGCGCCGGACCTCCGGATGGTCACCGTTGGCGTTCCTGCCCGCCAGCGGCCGGAATCTGATCTCGATGTCGACATCGGTGCGGTTGCGGCGGCTCACGGTGAGGGTCTCCCCCATGGCCGCGCTGCGGTGCCGGCTGCTCGCGGTGAGGTCGAGGCTGGTGATCAGGTCGCCCGTGCCGACCCAGATCCGGCCGCTGCGCAGACCGTCCATGATGTCGGCGTAGTCCTGGCGGGCCAGCACGTAGGTCTTGCTGTACTCGCCGGGCCAGAAGTCGGAACCGCCGCGCGTCCAGTGCACGTGCGAGTCCGACGTCGCGGTGATCCACCAGCGCCGGCCCTCCCCGAGCAGCGCGTCCCACAGCCCGCCTACCCGGGCCGTCATCTGGTCGAAGCCGCCGTGGGTCGGGTAGTTGCCGTAGCCGCCGCGCGCCCCGCCGTTGAGCGGACCTGCCTGGTGGCCGGGGGCTCCCTCGAAGCCGACATAGATGTCCGGCGCGACGTTGTTGCCGTTGCGGAACTCGCGAGGGGTGTCCTGTCCGTAGACGCCGAGGCCGGTGGCGGAGCGGGAGGCGTGGTGGGCGATCACCAGCGGCTTGTTCCGCATGTCCTTCGCGGCCTTCAGGAACTCGATCATCTTGGCCTCGGTGTCACGGCCCGGATCGGCGGGAAAGGCGTCACGCTTGGCGAAACGGCTCTCCAGCTCGTACAGCTGCTGCGCCTCGTCCTTGTGGTGAGGGATCATCAGCGTGTGGTGGTCCAGGGCCGGAGCGTCGAACTCCATCCCCCAGAACTGCAGCACGTCGGGTACGAGTTGGCGGGAGAGCAGGAGGTCCGGGTACGCCTGCTCCAGGTTCACCTTCGAGTGCGTCGGGCCGCCGTGGTCGGTGCACATGGCCCAGGTGAGCCCGAAGTGCTTCGCCATGATCGCGTTGGTGACGATCGGATAGACCGCGTCGGCGCCCTTGCGGAACGTGGGCGGATTGGTCGACGTGTCGTAGGAGCCGCTGTACTCCGAGTGCACGTGGTGGTCTCCCGCACGCCACACTCTGCCGCGAGAGCCGCCGCCGTGTCTGCGGTTGTCACCAGCGTCCGCTACCGCGGGGGCTGCCGCGGCGAGCGGGCTCGCGGCGACGAACGTCGCCCCCACTCCCGCGTACTTGACCAGCTGGCGCCGGGAGACTTCCGCAGCCGCGCCATTCTCGACGTTGTGGTCCTTCACCGGAGAAACCTCTCGTTCAACGATCGTGAGCATGCCTGGTCGGCAGTCTCGAAGCGCATACTGAACGCGGCGTGAACGAGGAGGGGAGCACCGCGAACGAGTGCACGGCCGCACTAAGGGTGTTCGACGACTGACCGCACGGCGGTGCGAAGCCAGCGACCTTTCCACGACCGGCATGGTGGCCGCACGCATAGCCGACCCCCGAACTATGGTGCCCCGCCACATGTGCGCCTGACCTGCGGATTCCTACGGTGTGGCGACACGCAAACGTCCCCGCAACGCCAGGAAGTGGTGCCGATGTCGTCGCCCGCAGCCGCTCCACCAGCCCCGAACAACCTCAAGCGCATCGTCGCCGCGTCCCTCATCGGCACCACCATCGAGTGGTACGACTTCTTCCTCTACGGGTCGGCCGCCGCGCTCGTCTTCAACGAGCTGTTCTTCCCGGACTCCGATCCGCTGGTCGGCACGCTGCTGTCGTTCCTGACGTACGCCGTCGGGTTCGCCGCGCGGCCGGTCGGCGCGCTGGTGTTCGGGCACTACGGCGACCGGCTCGGGCGCAAGAAGCTGCTGGTGCTGAGCCTGCTGATGATGGGCGGGGCGACCTTCGCCATCGGTCTGATGCCCACGCACGCCACCATCGGCAGCATGGCGCCGATCCTGCTGACCGTGCTGCGGCTGGTGCAGGGTTTCGCGCTCGGCGGTGAGTGGGGCGGCGCCGTGCTGCTGGTGTCCGAGCACGGTGACGCGCGCCGGCGCGGGTTCTGGGCGTCGTGGCCGCAGACCGGCGCGCCGGCCGGGCAGTTGCTGGCGACCGGTGTGCTGGCGCTGCTGACCGCCGTGCTGTCGGAGTCGGCGTTCGGCGCCTGGGGCTGGCGGATCCCGTTCCTGCTGTCCGGTGTCCTGGTGATCGTCGGTCTCTGGATCCGGCTCTCCGTCGACGAGTCACCGGTGTTCAAGGAGGCGCTGAAGCGTGCCGAGGCGCGCAAGACGGAGAACGCCCCCGCCGAGCGCATGCCGCTCGTCGCCGTGCTCAAGCACCACTGGCGTGACGTCCTGGTGGCGATGGGCGCGCGGATGGCGGAGAACATCAGCTACTACGTGATCACCGCGTTCATCCTGGTGTACGCCACCACCTCGGCCGGGGTGTCCAAGCAGACCGCGCTCAACGCCGTGCTCATCGCCTCCGCGGTGCATTTCGCCGTGATTCCCGCGTGGGGCGCGCTGTCCGACCGCTGGGGCCGCCGCCCCGTGTATCTCATCGGTGCGGTCGGCGTGGGTCTGTGGATGTTCCCGTTCTTCGCGCTCATCGACACCGGCGGCTTCGGCGCCCTGCTGCTCGCGGTGACCGTGGGTCTCGTCATGCACGGCGCGATGTACGCGCCGCAGGCGGCCTTCTTCTCCGAGATGTTCGCGACCCGGATGCGCTACTCCGGCGCCTCCATCGGCGCGCAGTTCGCCTCGGTCGCCGCCGGCGCCCCCGCCCCGCTGATCGCCACCGCGCTGCTGTCGGACTACGGCACCTCCACCCCGATCGCCCTCTACGTCATCGCCGCGAGCCTGCTCACGGTCGTCGCGATCCTGGCGGCCAAGGAGACCCGGCACCGGGATCTCACCGACGTGTCCCCCGAGACGGAGGACGGGTCGAGCGCCCCGGTCACGACCGGGAGGACGGAGGACGCGCGCGCCCTCTGATCCCCGCCCGTACGCCCCCGGCCCTCGCGTCCGCTTTCGGCGGCGCGGGGGTCAGTGCTGTCCGGGCGGCGGCTGCGTGACGCCGGACAGGCGGTGCAGGCGCAGGGCCAGCTGTATCTCCAGGGCGCGCTCCGGGCTCTGCCAGTCGTCGCCGAGGAGCCGGCCGACCCGGTCCAGGCGCTGCGCCACGGTGTTGACGTGGACGTGCAGTTCGTCCTTGGTGCGGGCCGGACTCATCCCGCACGCGAAGTAGGCGTCCAGCGTGCGCAGCAGCTCCGTGCCGCGCCGCTCGTCGTAGGCCACGACTCCGCCGATGGTGCGGTCCACGAAGCCGGCGATGTCCCGCTCCCCCGCGAGCAGCAGACCGAGGAACCCGAAGTCCTCGGCGGCGGACCCGTCGCCCGCGCGGCCGAGCAGCCGCAGGGTGTCGAGACAGCGCCGGGCCTCCGCGTACGCCGAGGCCACCGTGTCCGGGCGGGCGAGGAGCCGGCCGACCGGGGCCGACGCACCGACCGTGACCGGTTCGTGCACGGCGGTGCCCAGCTCGCGGGCGGTGCGGCGGGCCAGGCCCGTGGCGGTGTCGCCGGGGGTGAGCGGCAGCAGCAGGACCGTGCCCCCGTCGCGGGCGGCGGCGAGGCCGTGCCGCGTCGCGGCGAGGTGGGAGGCGGCCGCCCACAGGCGTCTGCGGGCGTCGGCCTCCTGGTCGGCGTCGGCGGCGCCGCCCTCCAGCCGGGCGGCGAGCACCGCGTGCGTGGCGTCGAGGTCCGCGCGCAGCCGGGTGGCCCGGTCCCGCAGCAGACGAGGGTCGCGGTCGCGGGCGTCGAGCAGGTCGTCGAGCAGCTCGCCGCGGACGCGCTGCTCCGCCTCGGCGGCGGAGCGTCGGGCCAGCAGCAGCAGCGAGGTGACCATGGCGGCGCGCTCCAGGGTGCGCTGGTCGACGGGGTCGAGGCCCGGATGGCCGCGCAGCACGAGCGCGCCGAGCAGTTCGTCCCCGGCGGCGACGGCGGCGATCCAGTCGTCCCCGTGCCGCACGGCGTGGCCCTCGGCCCGGGAGCAATCCAGGGCGCGGGCGGGTGCCGCCGGTGCCTCGGTGAACTCGACGGTGCCGTCCAGCACCTCGGAGACGGCGGCGGCCACGTCGTGCACCCCGCCGCCGCGCAGGACCAGCTCGGCCAGCCGGTCGTGGACGTCGGAGGCGCGCTCGATGACGGCGCTGCGGTCCTGGATGATCTCGTTGGCCCGCTCCAGGCCGCTGAGGGCCTCGCGGGTCTCGGCGAGCAGGTTGGCCGTGTCGATCGCGGCCGCGGCGAGCGCCGCGAAGGAGCCGAGCAGGGCGATCTGCTCCCGCTCGAACACGCGGGAGCGGCGGTCGGCGGCGAACAGCACCCCGATGACATGGTCCCCGAGCGTCAGGGGCACCCCGAGGATCGCGACGAGCCCTTCGTCGCGCACCCCGCTGTCGATGGAGTGGGTGTGCTGGAAGCGGTCGTCGCGGAAGTAGTCGTCCGTGACGTACGGCCGGGCGGTCTGGGCGACGAGGCCGCCGAGTCCCTCGCCCATGCCGAGGCGCAGCTGCTGGAAGCGGGCCGCCACCGAGCCCTCGGTGACCCGCATGTAGGTGTCGCCCCGCTCCGGGTCGTTGAGGCTGAGGTAGGCGACGTCGGTGCCGAGCAGGGAGCGGGCGCGCTGCACGATCGCGCGCAGCACGGCGTCCAGGTCGCGCAGCCCGGCGAGGTCGTGGGCGGTCTCGAACAGGGCGGACAGCTCGGCCTCCCTGCGGCGGCGCCCCTCGATCTCGGAGCGCACGCGCAGGGCGAGCAGCTTGGCCCGCTCCAGGGCCGCGACCCGCTCGGCGGGGCGGCCCTCGGCGCGGGCGAGCAGCACGGGCTGCTCGTAGGCCTCGGCGGCGGCGCCGCGGGCGAGCAGCTCCAGGAACGGCGCCTCCGCGCCGTCGGCGGCGGGCCGGCCGGCGTCGGGGCGGGACCGGTCCGCCGCAGCGGCGGAGGCGGGCCGGTCGGCGGACTGCAGGTGATCGCGGGGCATGGGTCTCAGGATTCCTCATCCGGCGGCCGCCCCGTCAGCCCTGTGGAAAACTCCGCCGGCCGACGGCCGGCCGCGGTCGGTGTCAGGTCTAGTGCGCGGTCCAGCCGCCGTCCAGGACGAGGGAGGTGCCGGTGACGAAGGACGCCTGCGGGCCGCACAGGTAGGCGACGGCCTGGGCGACCTCCTCCGGTTCGATCAGACGCTTGAGCGCGCTGTCCTGGAGCAGCACCTCGGTCACGACACGTTCCTCCGGGATGCCGTGGGAGCGGGCCTGGTCGGCGATCTGCTTCTCGACCAGTGCGGTGCGCACATAGCCGGGGTTCACGCAGTTGGAGGTGACGCCGTGGGACGCGCCCTCCAGGGCGGTGGTCTTGGACAGCCCCTCCAGGCCGTGCTTGGCGGCCACGTACGCGGACTTGTAGGCGGAGGCGCGCAGCCCGTGCACGGAGGAGATGTTGACGACTCTGCCCCAGCCCTGCCCGTACATGTGCGGCAGGGCGCCCCGGATGAGGCGGAAGGGAGCCTCCAGCATCACGGTGAGGACCGTGTGGAAGACGTCCGGCGGGAACTCCTCGATGGGCCGCACAAGCTGGAGTCCCGCGTTGTTGACCAGAACGTCCGTCCCCGCGGCGGCGGCCTCGGCGGCGTCCAGGTCGGTGAGGTCCAGGACATGCGGCTCGACGGCGCCGCCGAGGTCCGCGGCCGCCGCGGCGAGCGCCTCCAGCCCTCCGGCGTCCCGGTCGACGGCTCTGACCTTGGCGCCCGCGGCCGCGAGGCGCAACGCGCAGGCGCGGCCGATGCCGCCGGCGGCGCCGGTGACGAGCGCGGTACGGCCGCCGAGGTCGAGGGGGGTGTCGTGGGGAGCCGGGAGGGCACTGGGCGCGGTCATGGGGTTGACCCTAGGCAGCACGCCCCGGACGACCCATGTGGTCGCGCCCCACAGTTCAGCTGTTTCCAGTGGGGTCGAGCCATGTGGGTGCGGGCTCGAACCAGGTGGGTGCGTCGGCGAGCGCCTGCTTGATGCGGAAGCTCGCGAAGTCGTTCAGCTCGGGCAGCGCGTCCACCGCGAACCAGGCGACGTCCAGCGACTCGTCGTCGTTCACCCGGGCCTCGCCGCCGACGGCACGGCAGCGGAAGGTGATGTCCATGTACTGGCAGATGTCGCCGTTGCCGTACGTCACCGGCTCCAAGGCCTGGACCAGCACCACCCGCTCCACCGCACAGCGTACGGCGGTCTCCTCCTCGACCTCCCGCACGGCGCAGGCCGCCGGCTGCTCCCCCGGGTCGGGGATGCCGCCGATCACCGACCACTTGCGGGTGTCCGCCCGGCGGTTGAGCAGCACGCGGCCGTCGTCGTCGAAGACGAGGGCCGTGACGCCGGGCAGCCACAGCAGTTGATGACCGGCCGAGGCGCGCAGGGTGTGGATGAAGTCAGGAGTCGCCATGCCCCGACCCTAACCGCCGCCCGAGGGCGCATCCGGGCACGTCGGAGGGTCGTTCCCCGCTGCTCGCCGGTCCGCCGGCTCCTACTGCTCGCCGGTCCGCCGGGCGCGTGCCGCGGCGGCCACGCCCCAGCCGAGTCCTCCTGCGGCGAGGAGGACGAGGAGGCTCTCCGGGAGGGTGCCGAGGCGGGTGGCGGGGGTCTGCGAGGTGCGCAGCGGCACCTCCTGCACCAGGTGGTCGGCGACGAACATGCCGGTCCTCTGCGTGATCGTCCCGTCCGGCATGATGACGGCGCTGACGCCGCTGGTGACCGGCACGGTGACCGCGCGGCTGTGCTCGACGGCGCGGACCCGGGACATGGCGAGCTGCTGGTAGGTCATCTCGCTGCGGCCGAAGGTCGCGTTGTTGCTGGGCACGGAGATCATCTTCGCGCCGTCGGTGACGGTGTCGCGCACGGCCCAGTCGAAGGCGGCCTCGTAGCAGGTGACCAGGCCGACGGCGGCGCCGTCCCGGTCGAACACGCCCGGCTCGGAGCCGCGGCTGAAGTCCTGGCGCACCATCGAGGTCCACTCCTCGTTGATCGCGCCGACCAGGGAGCGCAGCGGGAGGTACTCGCCGAACGGCTGGATCTGCCGCTTGTCGTAGGTGTCGACGGGACCCTTCACCGGGTCCCAGAGGATCTGCTCGTTGAGCAGCTTCCCGTCGCGGGAGACCACCGCGCCGACCGAGATCGGCGCGCCGACGGCCTTCGCGGCGCGGTCGACGACCTCGCGCGCGTCGTCGTTGGCGAAGGGGTCGATGTCGGAGGAGTTCTCCGGCCACAGCACGATGTCCGGCCGCTCGGCACGGCCCGCGGCGACCTCGGCCGCCAGCCGCTCCGTCTCACGCGCGTGGTAGTCGAGGACGGCACGGCGCTGGGAGTTGAAGTCCAGGCCGAGACGGGGCACGTTGCCCTGGATCACCGCGACGGTGACCGTGCCGTCCTCGGCCTTGTCCGTGACCAGGGCGCGCGCCGCGAACGCTCCGGCCAACGGCACGGCGACGCTCAGCACGCCGACGACCGCGGCGGCTTTGTGCAGGCTCCCGGTGCGCCGCGCCTTCACGGCGAGCCGTACCACCTCGTACAGACCGAAGCCGCACAGCACCACGGCGAACCCGAGCACCGGGGTGCCGCCGAGCGCGGCGAGCGGCAGGAACACGCCGTCCGCCTGACCGAAGGCGACCTTCCCCCAGGGGAAGCCGCTGAACGGCACGCGCGCGCGTGCCGCCTCTCCGGCGATCCACAGCGCCGCCGCCCACACCGGCCATCCGGGCAGCCGCGACACCACGGTGATCCCCGCGCCGACCAGCGCGACGTACACGGCCTCGATCACCACCAGCGCGAGCCACGGGCCGGGGCCGACCTCCACGCCGGTCCACACCAGCAGCGGCAGCAGGAAGCCGAGGCCGAAGAGGTAGCCGAGGCCCAGACCCGCCTTCCAGCTCCGGCCGCGCAGCAACCATCCGAGAACGGCGAAGGCGGGCAGGGCCAGCCACCACAGGGTGCGCGGCGGGAAGCTGACGTAGAGGAGGAGGCCCGCGAGCGCGGCGGCGCCGGCCGGGAAGAGGCGCGCGCGCCACTTCCGCCAGGCCGAGGGCGTGGTCTGCGGCGGCATGGGGTCCGACGCGCCGACGGATGTTGCGGTGACGGTCACCCGGGGAGTCTACGGCGCATGACCTGGGGCCGGACAGCACGGTCGCGGGGCGACGGGGAAGCGGGACGGTACGCGGCCCCGGCGCCCGTCACCGTTTCCCCGCGAGTCGTCACCAGCCGTCCCCAAACGGGCCACCAGCCGTTACCGTGTGCCGGTGCCTTGTCCGCGCGGCCCGACGGGGGGTCCGCGGGCGGGGACCGTCTCAGGGGACGGGGGCACGACGTGGGCGGGGTGCGGGGTGGGTTCAGGAACGACGGACAGGGCGTCCGCGGGCGCGGACGCGGACGGCGAGAGACGGACGGGGCCCGACGCGGCGGGTGTGGTGGTGCTGGGCGCGTGCGCGGCCTGGCCCCTGATCACGGCGGCGGCCCGTGACGGCCGTCCGGAGGGGATGCTGCTCGCGGTGCTGGCCGTGGCCGCGGGGTACGCGGCGGGCCGGATCGGCGGGGCGCTGCTGCCGGTGGCCGCGCCCTGCACGGGCGCGCTGGCCGGGATCGGGCTCACGGTGTGGGTCCCCCATCTGGCGCCGGGCCCGCAGATCACCGCGCCGCTCGGACACGCCGGGGCGACGACCGCCATGGTGATCCTGTCGGCGGGGGCCGCCTCCTGCGCGGCCTGGGCGGCATCCGGGTCCGCCGTCCGTTCGGCGATGCGGCTGCTCGCGGCGGGCATCGCGGTGACGGCGGCGATGCTGGGTTCGGTCACGGGGTGTGTGGCCGCGGTGGTGGTGCTGGCGGTCTCGCTGGCCGCCGGCCGGGTACGGCGCCGTGGCGCCGCCCTCGCCGGGCTGGGCGTGATCACCGCCGGGGCGGCCGGGCTGACCTGGGCCGTCGCCGGGAGCGCGGTGCCGGACGGTTTCGCCGCGTCGCTGGAGGGGCGGCTCACCCCGCACCGGGTGGCGTTGTGGCACGACGCCCTTGACCTGGCCCGTACGCACGCGGGTCTGGGCGTCGGACCGGGACGCTTCGGCGAGCTGAGCGCTGCGTCCCTCGGGTCGCCGCTGTCCGACGGCAAGCCGCACTCCGCTCCGCTCCAGCTCGCGGCGGAGCAGGGCGTGGTCGGGGTGCTGCTGCTGACGGCGGCGTTCGGCTGGCTGCTGTACGCCCTGTGGCGCAGTCGGCGCCCGACTCCGGTGGTACTGACCGTGGCCGCCGCCCTGACCGCGCTGGCGGCCGTCGCCACGGTGGGCAACGCGCTCAGCTTCACGGCGGTGGCGGTCGGCACGGGCTACCTCGCCGGCCTCGCGACTTCCCGCCCCTTCGCCCTGGACACGGCCCGCCGTGCGGGCGAGGTACGGGGAGGAGCCGTTCGGTGAAGGGCCGCTCGTGACTTCCTCACGAGCGGCGGGGGCGACGGTTCCGCGTGCGAGCCGCTCAAGGGCAGCATGCCGCGAGCTGGCCGGGACGCGCGTGGGACGATTCAGTGCCGCGTCTCGGCCCGAGGGGCGACTTCCGCCCCGCCCGGTGGCGGAACGCCGCGCCCGGAAGCGCGGCCGCTCAGACCTTGTCCGGCCTCCTCAGCCGCAGCCGGCCGCGGATGACCCGGACCGCCGCCTCCGCGTCGTCCACCGTCACGGTGAAGGTGTGGCCGTCGGCGAGACGGAGGACCACACCCTCACCTCGGCGGACGACGACCGCCGTGCCCTTCTCGGGGCGCCAGCGGTAGCCCCAGCCGCCCCAGTGACGGGGGGTGACGTGCGGGGCGAAGTCGGCGCCGGCGACGTGGGAGAGCGGGATACGGCGGCGGGGCACGCCGATGTGGCCGCAGCGCACCTCGAGGTGGTCCTCGTCGACCCGCAGCGCGACGTGCACGAAGGCGAGGGTGCCGAACAGCACCAGGAGTCCGGCCGCGATGCAGCCGACGACGGCCATGGCGAGCGGCGCGACCCCGGACGTCCACGTGGAGTCGACGGCCAGGGCGATGCCGAGCGCCATGCAGGCGGCGCCGATGAGCGCCAGCAGCCACTGGAAGCGGGCGGTGGCGCGACCGGTCCAGACCTCGGAGTACGGGCCGTGCTCACCGGAGCGGTGGTCCCTCATGCCTCGAGGTTACTCAGGATCCGCTCCGTGGGTACGGCCTCGCGGGGCGTTACTGAGCCGTCCGGGCGGGGACGGCCGCCTGGAGCAGCCCGCCCTCCGGGTAGGTGAGGGCGGCATCGGGCAGCCCGCCGGGGCGCCCGCTGAGCAGCACGGTCAGTGTGCCGGTGGCGGGGGCGTCGGGGGCGGGCTGCTCGCCGAGCCGCCGCAGGGCCTGGGCGGCCACCGCACCGGCGGAGCCGTGCAGGGCGAGCGGCTGCGGTCCGGGGCTCGGCACGGCCGCCCGGATGCGGTCGGCGACCAGCTCGTAGTGGGTGCAGCCGAGGACGACGGTGGTCACGTCGTCCGGGGTGAGCGCGGCTGCCGCGGCGACGGCCTCGTCGATCGCCGTGCCGTCCGCGCGCTCCACGGCCTCGGCCAGTCCCGGGCAGGGCACCTCGGTGACGGTGACGCCCGCGGCGAACCGCTTGATCAGGTCGCGCTGGTAAGGGCTGCCCGTGGTGGCGGGGGTGGCCCAGATGGCGAGCGGGCCGCCGCCGGCCGCGGCCGGCTTGATGGCGGGGACGGTGCCGACGACCGGCAGGTCGGGCTCGTGGCGGGCGCGCAGGGCGGTGAGGGCGTGCACGGTGGCGGTGTTGCAGCCGACGATCAGGGCGTCGGGCCGGTGCACCGCGGCCGCCTCGGCGACGGCCAGGGCACGCCGGGTGAGGTCGGCGGGCGTCCTCGGCCCCCAGGGCATGCCGTCGGGGTCGAGGGAGAGCACCAGATCGGCGTCGGGGCGCAGTCGCCGTACCGCGGCGGTGGCCGCCAGCAGTCCGATTCCGGAGTCCATGAGCGCGATCTTCACCCGGCCACGATAGACGATGAGCCGCCGCGGGGCCGTGCCGTGGGGCAGACTGCGCACGTGAGCGCCGTCGTGTGGAGTGCCGCCGTGTCCCTCGCCGCCTGGCTGTGGCTGCTGCTGTTCCAGGGGTGGTTCTGGCGCACGGACGTACGGCTTCCGGTGTCGCGCGATCCGGACGTGTGGCCGGACGTGTGCGTGGTGGTCCCGGCGCGCGACGAGGCGTCCGTGCTGCCCGCGAGCCTGCCGTCGCTGCTCGCCCAGGACTATCCGGGCCGGGCGGAGATCTTCCTCGTCGACGACGGCAGCACGGACGGCACCGGGGACCTCGCCCGGGAGCTGGCGAGGCGGCAGGACGGGCTCGCGCTCACCGTGGTGACGCCCGGCGAACCGCCGTCCGGGTGGACGGGCAAGCTGTGGGCGGTGCGGCACGGCGTGGAGCTGGCCCGCGCCCGGGACCCCGAGTACCTGCTGCTGACGGACGCCGACATCGCGCACGCCCCGGACAGTCTGCGGCGGCTGGTGGCGGCGGCCCGGACCGGCGGCTTCGCCCTTGTGTCGCAGATGGCGCGGCTGCGGGTGGAGAGCCTGTGGGAGCGGCTGGTCGTGCCGGCGTTCGTGTACTTCTTCGCGCAGCTCTACCCGTTCCGCAGGATCACCCGGCCGGGTTCGCGGACGGCCGCCGCGGCCGGCGGGTGTGTGCTGCTGCGCGCCGACGCCGCCGCGCGGGCGCGGATCCCGGACGCCGTGCGGCACGCCGTGATCGACGACGTGGCCGTGGCCCGCGCGGTGAAGCGGAGCGGCGGGCGCGTGTGGCTGGGGCTCGCGGACGGCGTGGACAGCGTGCGCCCCTATCCGCGGCTGCGTGATCTGTGGCGCATGGTGTCGCGGAGCGCGTACGCGCAGTTGCGGCACAGCCCGCTGCTGCTGGTGGGGACGGTCGCCGGGCTGGTGCTGGTGTATCTGGTGCCGCCGGCCGCGGTGGCCGTGGGCGCGGCGGCGGGGAGCGTGCCGTGCGCGCTGCTGGGTGCGGCGGCGTGGCTGGTGATGACGGGGACGTACGTCCCGATGCTGCGGTACTGCCGGCAGCCGCTGTGGCTCGCGCCGCTGCTGCCGGTGACCGCGTTCCTCTATCTGCTGATGACGGTGGACTCGGCGGTGCAGCACCGTCGCGGGCGTGGCGCCGCCTGGAAGGGCCGCACCTACGCCCGTCCGGAGACCGTCGCCGAAGAGGCCTGACCGGCCGTCACTTGCGGCCGGGCGTCCAGTTCATGCCCCAGCCGTAGGCGTGGTCGACGGTGCGCTGCGGGCTGACGCCGCGCTCCGGGACCAGGTAGCGGGCCTCGCGCTGGACGACCAGGTCGCCGCCGTTGTTGGTGATGAGCGCGAGCGCGCACACCGTGGAGGGGACGGTGCACTCGTCGAGGGAGAAGTCGATGGGCGCGCCGTGCTGCGGGCGGAGGGTGACCGTGGCGTGCAGATCGGCGAAGGAGCGGGCGCCCTCGTAGACGGTGACGAAGACGAGGATGCGCCGGAACTGGTGCTTGTGGTCGAGGTTGACGGTGAGGTTCTCGCCGCTCGCCGAGGCGCCGGTGCGGTCGTCGCCGTCGAGGTGGATGAACGGCGGCTGGTGCAGCGAGCCGAAGGCGTTGCCCAGGGCCTGGACGACGCCCTTCCTGCCGTCCGTGAGCTCCCACAGGGCGCACAGGTCGAGGTCGAGGTCGGCGTGCATGGCGACCGGGCGGCCCAGCTTGGCGGCCCAGCCGGAGAACTGCTTGCGGATCTCCCAGTTGAGGTTGACGTGCAGGGAGCCCGAGGTGCCGCCCTGCTTGGTGAGGGACACGGAGGGCGCCGCCTTGGTGAGCGTCACCTTCGTGAGCTGGACGGGCGCCGGGGGTGCGGCGGGCGGGAGCGGCGGCTGCGGGACGGTTGCCGCAGGGGCGACGGGCGGGGCGGCCGGGGGCGCGACGGGTGCGGCGGGCGGCGCGGCGTGCTGCGGTTCGTCCACGGTGATGCCGTAGTCGGTGGCGAGGCCCTCGAGCCCGCTGCTGTAGCCCTGTCCGACGGCGCGGAACTTCCAGGCGCCCTGGCGGCGGTAGAACTCGCCGAGCACGAAGGCGGTCTCGGTGGTGGCGCCGGTGCTGTCGAAGCGTGCGGCCACGGCGCCGTTCGCGGCGTCCTTCACCTCGATGGAGAGGTCCGGGACCTGGCCGAAGGTGCCGCCGTCGCTGGAGGCGGCCAGGATGACGGTCTCGATGCCGGGCTCGACGCGCGTGAGGTCGACGAGCAGGGTGTCGGTGACCCGGCCCCCGTCCTGCCGCTTGCCCTCGTGGCGTACGGCGCCGGACTCGTGGGCCGGCTGGTTGTAGAAGACGAAGTCGGCGTCGGAGCGGACCTTGCCGCCGGCCAGCAGGAGCGCCGAGGCGTCCGCGTCGGGCACGCCCGGGCCGGAGCGCCAGCCCACGTCGACCCGCAGTGCCGTGGCCGGCACCGGTGTGTTCGATCCCTTCGGCATGGACATGTCCCGCCCCCATCACAGGTCGCCGCGCCGGGCGAGCCCCGGCATCCGTCGGTGTGCGTCCGCCCAACCTAATCCCCCGCACGCGGGACGCCCACGCCCGCGGGCGCGAACCACCCGCCGGCCACCCCCGCGACCGCCGGTAACACCCTCGGAACTCGGCCTTTACACGAAATCCGCGCGACAGTACGCCCGATTTCCATAAGTTCGCTCGTATTAGGGATCGCCAGTCACCCAGGGCGCGGAAAACAACCCTCTTATCGGTCTCCCCAACCAGCACATCGTGGGCTTAACTTATGTGCCATGACCTCCCCCCGCTCCATGTATGGCGGCGGCTACTCCTCCGCTGCCTTCCCGGACACCCCGATCTACGACTCGCTCGTGGCCGAGCGGGGCACCCCGCAGATCGCCCCGATCCGGGTCCCCGCCGCGTACGAGGCGCCGGCCAGTCACCTGCCCGCGCTTCCCTCGGCGTTGCCGGCCCTTCCGGCGGCACCGTCCCAGCCGTCCTACGGCTATCCCCAGCCCGCCACGCCGCAGCCCGCCCCGCTCCAGCAGGCGCACACGGCGTACATCCCGCAGCAGGCCACCGCGCCGCGCGGCTACCCCGGCCCCCAGCCGCAGCCGCCGCGCCAGCCGCAGCCCGCCGGGTACGAGGCGATGCGCCCCGCGGCCGCCCCGCGGCCGGCGCCCGCGCCGTACCACGACCCCTACAACAACCAGCAGTACCGGGGGTACTGAGCGGGCCGAGCCGTGCCGGGAGGGCCCGGTGCCGTCGTCCGGTGATGGCACGATGGGCCCATGGGGAACGCTCGTGTGCGCTCGATCCACGTTCATCCGGTCAAGGCCTTCCGGAGCCTGCCGCTCCGGGAGGTCGTCGTGGAGCGCTGGGGTCCGGCCGGTGACCGGCGCTGGACACTGATCGACGACGGGGGAAAGGTCGTCACGCAGCGCCGCCACCCGCGCCTGGCCCTCGCCGCCGCCGAGCCGCTGCCCGGCGGCGGCGTCGTGCTGTCCGCGCCCGGCCGCGATCCGGTCACCGTGCCCGTGCCGGCGCCGGGCGCGACCGTCCCGGCGGACGTCTTCGGCGACAAGGTGGAGGTCGTCCCCGCCGAGGACCCGGCCGTGCACGAGTGGTGCAGCGACTTCCTGGACACACCGGTGCGGCTCGTGCACCTCGACGACCCGGCCGTACGGCGGCCGGTCGACCCCGCGTACGCGCTGCCCGGCGAGACGGTCACGTTCGCCGACGGATACCCGCTGCTGCTCACCACGACCGCCTCCCTGGACCGGCTCAACTCCCTGGTCGCGCAGGGCGCGCACGCGCACGAGGGCCCGCTGCCGATGAGCCGCTTCCGGCCCAACGTGGTGATCGGGGGGACGGAGGCGTGGGCGGAGGACGGCTGGACCCGCGTCACCATCGGCGAGATGACGTTCCGGGTCCCCAAGCCGAGCGGACGGTGTGTGGTCACCACCACCGACCAGGACACCTCCCGGCGCGGACGCGAACCGCTGCACACCCTGGGCCGCCACCGGTCCGTCGGCGGCCGGCTCCTCTTCGGCGTGAACCTGGTGCCCCTCTCCCCCGGCACCCTCCGCGTCGGCGATCCGCTGGAGGTCGTGGCCTGACGCGCGCTCGGACGCACGGCCGCACGACGCGGGAACCCGGGCCCCCCTCCGGCGCGTTGAACGCCGTGAGGGATCGGTGTGGGACCGGGAGGGGGTGCGTGCCGTGCGGGCGGTCAGCGGGCTCTGGCGCTGGCGGCGCAACCCGCTGCGCCGCCCCACCGACCTCGCGGAGGCGTGGCTGGCGCTCACCGCGCTCCTGCTGGTCACGCTCGCCGCGCCGCTGATCGGCGCCCTGACCGGAAGCGCCGCGCACGCGTCGCTGCAGCGGTCGGTCCGCGCCCAGCAGCAGTCCCGCCACCTGGTCACGGCCACGGTGGTGCGCGAGCTGGACCCGGCCCCGGCGACCACGGACCCGGAACTGCTGGGCGGGGACCCGAGTTCCCGCGTCCTGGCCCGCTGGACCGCCCCGGACGGATCCGGGCGGCGGGAGGCCGTGCAGGCACGCCTGCCGGATCCCCGGCCGGGCGACACGTTCCGCATATGGACCGACGGGCGCGGGGACCGGGTCGCCCGCCCGCTGGAACCGGGCGCCGCGACGGCGCACGCGGTGCTCGCGGGCGCGGGGGCCGCGCTGCTGGCCGCCGGACTGTTCGAGGCCGGCCGGCGCCTGCTGCTGCTGCGGATGCTCCGCGGCCGGTACGCCCGCTGGGACCGCGAGTGGGGCCGCGTGGGCCCGGACTGGGGCAGGGCGGGCGCCGACAGCTGACGGCGTTCCGCCTCTGGTCAACTCGCCGCCCCCGCGCACGCTACGGTGGTCCGGCCGAACCGATCGGCAGCGACTCGGGCGGGAACGGTCCACAGGTACGACGAGGTGGGGGCACGGCAACACCATGGCACAGGGCACGGTCCAGGTGACGCACACCGGCACATCGAGGTGGCGCCGCCGCACGGGTGAGTACCCATCGCTCGCCGCCGCCCTGGAGGCCGCGGGCGAGGGCGACGTGCTCACCGTCGCTCCCGGCACCTACCGGGAGAACCTCGTCGTGCGGCGGGCGGTGACCCTGCGCGGGCCCGAGGGGTCGCCCGGCTCGGTGCGCATCGCGCCGCCGGACGGGGTGCCGCTCACCGTGCGCGCCTCCGCGGTGGTGCAGGACCTGCACGTGGAGGGACAGGACGCGACCGCCCCTGCCGTACTGGTGGAGGAGGGCACCCCCGAGCTGCGGGACATCCGCGTGGTCAGCCGGTCCGCGGCGGGCATCGAGGTACGCGGCGCCGCCCGGCCCACGGTGCGCCGCTGCACGGTCGACAACCCGGCGGGCGCCGGCATCGCCGTCGTCGACGGCGGGGGCGGGGTGTTCGAGGAGTGCGAGGTGGTCGCCGCCGGACAGGCGGGCGTCGCCGTGCGCGGCGGGGGCCACCCCCGGCTGGAGCGCTGCAAGGTGCACCACGCCTCCGGTTCCGGCCTGACCGCGACCGGGGAGAACTCGGCGCTGGAGGCCGTCGGCTGCGAGGTGTACGAGGTGCGCGGCAGCGGGGTGCAGGTGACGGGCCGCGCCACCGCCCACCTCACCGACTGCGACGTGCACCGCACCACCGGGGACGGGATCACGCTCGACACGGACGCCGTGCTGACGCTGGCCGACTGCCGCATCCACGACATCCCGGAGAACGCGGTCGACCTGCGCTCCCGCTCGGTGCTCACCCTGACCCGCACCACGGTGCGTCAGTTCGGCCGCAACGGCCTGTCGGTGTGGGACCCGGGGACGCGGGTGGACGCCAACCAGTGCGAGATCTTCGACAGCACCGGCGACTACCCGGCGGTGTGGGTGAGCGACGGGGCGACGGCCGTCCTGGACTCCTGCCGGGTGCACGACGTGCCGGACGCGTTGTTCGTGCTGGACCGCGGCTCGCGCGCGGACGTCGTCGACAGCGACCTCTCCCAGGTGCGGAACACGGCGGTGTCGGTGAGCGACGGCGCGACCGCCCAACTCGACGACTGCCGCATCCGGGAGGCGGCCACGGGTGCCTGGTTCCGCGACCACGGCAGCGGCGGCACCCTCAGCAACTGCTCGCTGGACGGCACCCAGACCGGCGTCATCGTCACCAAGGGCGCCGACCCGACCGTCGAGCGCTGCACGGTCGACTCCCCCGCCGAGGCGGGCGTGTACGTGTCCGCGGGCGGCCGCGGCACCTTCGAGCACTGCCGGGTCACGGGCAGCGGCGGCTACGGCTTCCACGTCATCGACGGCAGCCGCACGACGCTGCGCAAGTGCCGCACCGAGCGCTGCGCGCGCGGGGGTTACGAGTTCGCCGAGGGCGCCGACGGCGCGTCCGGCTCGGGCGGCCCGGTCGTCGAGGACTGCACGAGCGACGAGTCCGGCAGCCTGCGCGCCGAACCGCCCGCGCCCGAACCGGCCGTGCAGACCACCGGCCACACCACGGGCCTGCTGGGCACGGTCCCCTCCCCCGCCGGCGCCCCTGCGGCGCCCGCTCCCGCCGCCGTGCCGGAACCGCGGCGGGCGACGCGCACCTCCAAGGACGTCCTCGGCGAACTCGACGCCCTGGTCGGCCTGGAGAGCGTCAAGCGCGAGGTGCGGGCACTCACCGACATGATCGAGGTGGGCCGGCGCAGGCAGCAGGCCGGGCTGAAAGCCGCGTCCGTCAAGCGGCATCTGGTGTTCACCGGCTCCCCCGGCACCGGCAAGACCACCGTGGCGCGCCTGTACGGCGAGATCCTCGCCTCGCTCGGCGTGCTGGAGCAGGGCCACCTGGTCGAGGTGTCCCGCGTGGACCTGGTCGGCGAGCACATCGGCTCGACGGCGATCCGCACGCAGGAGGCGTTCGAGAAGGCGCGCGGCGGGGTGCTGTTCATCGACGAGGCGTACGCGCTGTCGCCGGAGGACGCGGGCCGGGACTTCGGCAAGGAGGCCATCGACACGCTGGTCAAGCTGATGGAGGACCAGCGGGACGCGGTGGTGGTCATCGTGGCCGGCTACACGGCCGAGATGGAGCGTTTCCTGTCGGTCAACCCCGGTGTGGCGTCCCGCTTCTCGCGCACCATCACGTTCGGCGACTACGGCCCGGAGGAGCTGCTGCGCATCGTGGAGCAGCAGGCCGAGGAGCACGAGTACCGGCTGGCCCCGGGCGCCGCGGAGGCGCTGCTGAAGTACTTCACCGGCATCCCCAAGGGACCCGCGTTCGGCAACGGGCGCACGGCGCGGCAGACGTTCGAGGCGATGGTGGAGCGGCACGCGAGCCGGGTCGCCCAGCTCGACGAGCCCACCACCGACGACCTGACGCTGCTGTACGCGGAGGACCTGCCCGCGCTCCCCTGAGCGCGGGCCGTCAGGCCGCCGGGCCGGGCCTCCCGGTGCTGCGGGGAGCGGGCACCTCGGGCCGCAGCCGGGCGAGCAGGCGCCGGCGTTCCTCCGCGAACGCCGGGTCGGCCTGGTAGTCGGAGTGGCCGAGGATCGGCGCGGGCAGCGGGTGTTCCGCGGTGCGGCCGTAGGCGAGGGGGTCCTTGAGCGGCGGGCGGTCCACCTCGGGGCCGCCGTCGCCGGGCAGCCGCACGGGGCCGCCGATCGGGTCGGTGCGCCGGTACAGGTTGCTCCAGCAGACGACGTCCCGGTGCAGTGCGTCCAGCGCGTCCGGGCCGAAGTGGGCGGGGAACCAGCGGCCGTACAGCCGCTCCAGCGGGGAGCCGTAGGTGAGCAGGGCGACGCGTCTGCGGGCGGACGGCGGGAGCTGCCAGGCCGCGGCGGCGGCGAGCACGCTGCCCTGGGAGTGCCCGGACAACACCAGCCGCCCTCCGGTGGCGCCGGTCCAGGTGGCGATGCGCCAGGTCAGGTCGGGCACTGCGCGCTCGGCGTAGCAGGGCGGCGCGAAGGGGTGCGCGGCGCGCGGCCAGAAGGTGCCGACGTCCCACAGGATTCCTATGGTGCGGCGGGCGGAGGCGTCCTTGTAGGCGCGGCGGCCCCAGGTGACGAGGAGGACGAAGCCGAGGCCGATCAGCCAGGAGCCGAGGGCCTGCGCGGTCTGCGCGGCGCCGTGCAGTACGGGGTGGGCGCCGCGCGCCGCCGCGCCCGGTGTCTCCCCGGTGGCCGTCGCGCCGGCCAGGGCTCCGGCGCCGAGGAGCAGGGTGGCGGCGGAGGTGACGGCGAGGATGCGCGGCCCCCGGTCGGTGAGGGCGGCCATGGCGCGTACGGAGGCGATCCGCCGGGTGCGGCCGGGGTCGCCCGCCTCTCCGGCGTACTCCTCCTCGACGGCGGCTCGTTCGGCCTGTGCGAGGTGCCAGGCGCGGCGGGCGAGCCAGCAGCACATGACGAGGAGCAGCAGGAGGAGCGGGGGGATGACGGAGGCCTGCCAGGTGAGCAGTACCGGCGGCCCCGGGATGGAGGCGCGGGTGCCGTCCAGCCAGTCGGACATCCGCTGCGAGACCCCGCCGGACATCACGCCGCCGAGCGCGCAGGCGAGCATGGCGACCGCGGGTCCGGCCAGCCCGCGCAGCGCGGCGCGCCGGTCGGGGTCGGTGCGGTGCAGGGCGTGGGCGACACAGGCGAGGACGATCACCAGCAGGCCCTGCGCGAAGGTGAGGGCGCCGAAGGTGAGGTTGCCGGGCAGCCGGTCCGCCGACTCCCAGGTGGGCCGCTCCCAGCCGGCGTAGAGGGCGCTGAGGGCGAGCAGGGCGAGGGCGGCGGAGGGCAGCCCGCGCACCAGGCGGCGGTCGGCGTCGCCGTCGAGGCGGCGTTCGCTGCGGCCGCGGCGGCAGACCACCCACACCACCGCGCCCGCCCCGGCGGCCAGGGAGGCTTCCAGCAGCGCGCCCAGGACGGCGAGGACGGCGGGGCCGCCCGGCTCACGGTCGTACCGCGCGGCGGCGGAGCCCACGGCCGCGGCGACCGTCAGCAGCGCGGCGGCGGTGTGGGCGGCGCGCAGCCGGGCGCCCAGGCGGCGGCCGTACCAGAAGCCGGGGCGGTTCAGGGCGGTCGGGCCGGTGTCCTCCTGGGCCCCGGGGCCGCCGAGCGGCTGCTGCGACTCGTAGGCGCTCCAGGTGCGCAGGGACAGGAACCACAGCAGTCCGGTGAGGGCGGCGGGCACCAGGGCCGCCAGGGCGAGCCGACGGCCGGGCGCGCCCCACCAGCCCTCGCCGGGTGACAGGAAGCCGAGCCAGGAGTGCCGGCCGGCGCAGGCGGGGGTGCCCGCGCACTGCCAGGCGGTCAGGTCGAGGGCGACCTCGCAGGCGGCGGCCACGAGCAGCACCGTGAGGCTGAGGCCGGTCAGCCGCACCAGCAGCCCGTACAGCCGGACGGTGCGGCGGCGGCCGTGGGCGGTGGGGCGCATCCAGTGGGCGAGGTTGACCACCATGAACGGCAGGAGCAGCAGCCACAGGGCGCGGGTGCCGTTGCCGGAGGTGAGGTTGCACCAGACGTACGCCTCGGGGACGGGCCCGTCGCGGCGGGCGCCGGGGCCCCGCTCGGCGTCGGCGTCGTCGGCGCGGCGGAAGACGGCGGCGATGTCGTCGCCGGTGACCCGGACCGTGCGCGGGTCGTCGAGCATCTGCTCCGGGGTGGTGCCGCCCACCCCGTGGACCAGGAGTTCCAATGCGGCCCGTGACCCGGCGGACTCCTCGCCCGACGGTGCTCCGCCGTCCTCGGCCGGTCTGTGCCGCTGCGTGTTCTCCACCGTTCGGTCTCCCCCTGACGCGCCGTCGGATCCGTCCGTGCGGGACAGCATCCCGCGCCCCTGGACCGTGTGTGTCCCTCGTCACTCAATCTCCCCGATCCGTGTGACGCGCACGCACCACGCGGATGCCAGGAACCGTCATGTACGCGACGAACGACCGGTGGCGCCGCCCGGGGTCCGGCATGGGAGGATGGGACGTCCGCGCACCGGTGCCCGGGACATGCCGCCCGGGGCCGTGGACGCGCGGGAGTGTGTCGGACGGCTGTGCGGCGAAAGGACCGGAGCGTACGTGAGCGAGAATCAGAATCTGCTCGCCGAGCAGCGGCGCACCCTGATCCTCGACGAGGTCCGGCGACGGGGCGGGGTCCGGGTCAACGAGCTGACCCGCAGGCTCGGCGTGTCGGACATGACGGTCCGCCGCGACCTCGACGCGCTGGCCCGGCAGGGTGTTCTGGAGAAGGTGCACGGCGGCGCCGTCCCGGTGGTCGAGGCAAGCACGCACGAGCCGGGGTTCGAGGCCAAGTCGGGTCTGGAGCTGACCGCCAAGGAGGACATCGCGCGTACGGCGGCCGAGCTGGTCCCGCCGGGCGCTGCGATCGCGCTGTCCGGCGGCACGACGACGTTCGCGCTGGCGCACCGGCTGACCGACGTTCCCGACCTCACGGTGGTCACCAACTCGGTGCGGGTGGCGGACGTCTTCCACGCGGCGCAGCGCTCCTCGGGCAGCCGGCAGGGGGCGGCCACGGTCGTCCTGACGGGCGGGGTGCGTACCCCGTCCGACTCACTGGTGGGGCCGGTGGCCGACCAGGCGATCGCGGCGCTCCACTTCGACCTGCTGTTCCTCGGGGTGCACGGGATATCGGCGGAGGCGGGACTGTCGACGCCGAACCTGGCGGAGGCGGAGACCAACCGGCGGCTGGTGCAGTCGGCCCGGCGGGTGATCGTGGTCGCCGACCACACCAAGTGGGGCACCGTGGGCCTGAGTTCGTTCGCCTCGCTGGAGCAGGTGGACACGCTGGTGACGGACTCCGGGCTGTCCGCCGAGGCCCGCGCGGAGGTGTCCGAGCATCTGCGGCGGCTGGTGGTCGCCGGCGAGTCCGAGCACTCCGGGGACGAGCCGGCTCAGGCCGCCGAGGCCTGACCGGGGCGGCGCCGGCTCCCCGTGCCGTCCGTGAACCGCAAGCAGCGCGACCTCCCAGGGAGTTGAGTCCATGGCCCACCGTCTGCGGCCCGTAGGGCGGGAGTTCGCCTCGGTCGCCCCCGTGCGCCTGGTCTTCGAGCGGGAGGTCTCGGCCCCTCCCCCGGCGGTGTTCGACACGCTGGCGCGGGACGTCACCGGCTGGACGGCGTGGTTCCGTGCGGTCACCCTGGCCCGTCCGCTGGACGGCGGCGCCGGCCGGGAGATCCGGCTCGTGGGCGCGGCCCGGTTCCGGGAGACGATCCTCGTGGCCGAGGAGCCCGACGTGTACGCCTACCGCGTCGACGTCACCAATGTGCCGGGCGCCCGGGCGATGGCCGAGGAGTGGCGGCTGAGGCCGGCCGGGACGGGCACGCGGGTGCGCTGGACGATGGCGGTGGACGGCGTCACGCCGTTCCGCCTGGCGATGAGGGCCGCCCGCCCCGCTTTGGCGGCGGGCTTTCGGGACGCCATGACCTCACTGGACCGCCGGCTCGCGGGGTGACGCCTCGGGCCACACGCCCGTGCTCAGCAGGGAGTCGATGGCCTCCGCGTACGGCGTCACGTCCAGGCCCTGTCCGGCCAGCCAGGAGTCCGAGTAGTACTTGTCCAGATAGCGGTCGCCCGGGTCGCACAGCAGCGTGACCACGCTGCCCCGCCTGCCCTCCGCGGCCATCTCCGCCACGATCTTCAGCGCGCTCCACAGCCCGGTGCCGGTGGAGCCGCCCGCCTTGCGGCCGATGACCCGCTCCAGCGCCCGCACGGCGGCGACGGCGGCCGCGTCGGGCACCTTCATCATCCGGTCGACGGCGCCGGGCACGAAACTCGGCTCCATCCGGGGGCGGCCGATGCCCTCGATGCGGGAGGCGCTGTCGCAGGAGACGTCCGGGTCGCCGGTCGTCCAGCCCTGGAAGAAGCAGGAGTTCTCCGGGTCGGCGACGCAGATGCGGGTGTCGTACTGCATGTAGTGCACATAGCGGGCAAGGGTCGCCGAGGTGCCGCCGGTGCCGGCGGTGGCGACGATCCACTCCGGCTGCGGGAACCGCTCCATCCGCAGCTGGCGGAAGATCGACTCGGCGATGTTGTTGTTGCCGCGCCAGTCCGTGGCCCGCTCCGCGTAGGTGAACTGGTCCATGTAGTGGCCGCCGGTCTCCGCCGCCAGGGCGGCTGACGCCTCGTACATGGTGCGGGGGTCGTCCACGAAGTGGCACCGTCCGCCGTGGAACTCGATCAGGCGGCACTTCTCGGCGCTCGTCGTACGCGGCATGACGGCGATGAAGGGCACGCCGATCAGCTTCGCGAAGTACGCCTCGGACACGGCGGTGGAGCCGCTGGACGCCTCGATCACCGGGCGGCCCGGTCGGATCCAGCCGTTGCACAGGCCGTACAGGAACAGCGAGCGGGCCAGCCGGTGCTTGAGACTGCCGGTGGGGTGGGTCGACTCGTCCTTCAGGTAGAGGTCGATGCCCCACCGTTCGGGCAGCGGGAAGAGCAGCAGATGGGTGTCGGCCGAGCGGTTGGCGTCGGCCTGCACCCGGCGCACGGCCTCTTTCAGCCAGGCGCGGTAGGCGGGATCGCTGCGGTCGACGTCGAGAGTGGCGCCGGTCGGGGTCTGTTGGGGAGTGCTCACGACTGGGCTCCTTACACTGAGCGCCGACGGCGTCCAGCGCGGCCGACACACCGATCATAAGCACCATTCGCACCACCTCTCACCTGCATAAACACATCTTTGGTGGCCTGAAAGGCAGTGCTGGGGCGGTGGGGGCGCGCGGGCGGGGGCGCATGGGCGCGAGTGCCCCCCGCGCTCCGGCCGGCGGGAGCGCGGGCCCTGGTGCTCGGCGGCGCGTGCGGGCAGACTGCACCGGCGGGAGCAGGGGCACACCTGGCTCCGGACGGCGGCCGGCCCGCGCAGCGCGGTCCGGCACCACCGACGCGCACAGAGGGGGCGGACGGCAATGGCGGAGCCGGAGTTCAAGGCCACGGGCGTGCGGATCGGCCGGCGGCTGCGGTCGCTCACCCGGGCCGGACAGGTCCGGATCAGCGACGGGCGGCTGGAGTTGCTCACCAGCTACGGCACCGAGATCGACAGCGCGCCGGTGCAGGCCGTGCGGGCAACACGGCCCTGGTTCGCGCCCGACGGCCGGGCACTGGCCGACCTCAACGGGCACCGGTACCTGCTGACCCTCGGGGACCACGACCCCGCGCCCGGGGAGCCCGGCCCGCCCGCGGCCCGCCGTTTCATCGAGGCCGTCCGCCGGGCGGCGGGGCGCGGCGCCTGAGATGTCCGCGAGTTGCGCCGTATCCGCCGCTGGGTCACGCTGTTCTCACGTCACTCTGGGTTTACCGGCGATAACGCTGCGAACCAGCCCGCCGGCCACGACAGCAGGCGGCAGCGTCACGCAGGCGCCCTGCTGGATCCGTACTCCGTGTTCTTCCGGACCTCACGTCGGGGAGTCGCAGCCGTGATCAGTCACCCAAGCAGGCACTGCACGGTGGAGCTCCAAGCCCTGCCGTCGCGGATCGGCCAGGTCCGCAGAATCGTATCTGCGCAGTTGCGCTACTGGCACATGGATCCCCTGATAGACCGGGCCTCGCTCGGTGTGACGGAGCTGTTGTCCAACGTCCACCGGCATGCCCGTCCCGACAAGACGTGCACCGTGGAGATCGAACTGCTCCTCGACCGGCTGAAGGTGTCGGTGCACGACCACGATCCGCGGCTGCCGGTCGTCGCGGACGCCGGACCGCTCGCCACCTATGGCCGCGGACTGGCGATGGTGGCCGCCATGAGCGAGAGCTGGGGCGTCCTGCCGGACGACGCGGGCAAGGTCGTGTGGTTCACACTGCCGACGTCCGCGGCCGCCGAACCGGCGGCCTGGGACCGGCGCCCGCACCTCACGGCCGCCGGACCGGACCGGCCACGGTTCACGGAGGTCGCGCTCGTCGACCACGTGGCCGAGGTCCACCGGCCCGAACCCGCTCCCGCCCGGTCCGCCGTTCCGGGCTGACCGGGCGGTGACACAACGGGGCGCCGCCGACGGCCACGGTGTCCCGCGGACCTCGTGTCCGCGGGACACCGCGCTCACCCCGGCCGGCCGGGGTGACAGCCGAGGTGTCGGCTACCTGATGTAGACGAGGCCGTCCGTGGTGACGGTGGGCCGGCCGCTGGTGCCGACGACCACGATCTTCACGGTGTGCCTGGCGTTGGCCGTCCAGGTCTTCGTCCAGATCGCCTGCCGGTAGCTCGTGGCCGCCGACCTCAGGTCCACCGTGGCGGCCTTGACCCCGTCGACGTACACGTACGCCTGTCCCGAACTCGACGCCCGGCTGACCACCCAGGCCGCCGAGCGGCCGGTGAACGTCCAGCTCAGGCTCGCGCCCTTGGAGGCGCTGGAGTACGACTTGCCGCCCAGGTAGCTGGTGGAGCTGCGCGTGCTCCAGGTGCCCGTCCGGACCGCCGCGCTCTCCCGGAGGATCACCGGGGTGTAGGTGGCCGCCGTGTCGCGGTGGTTGCCGGCGTAGTCGTACGCCCGCATCGACCAGGTGGACGCGATGCCCGGCTTCGCGGTGCGGTTGGAGAGGTAGGCGGCCGCGCTGAACGTGGCGGTCGACGGCGTCAGCAGCCGCACCTGGCGCAGGGCCTGGTCGTCGGTCGCCTTCCAGCGAAGGGTGACCGGGGCGGACCCGGTGTTGACGGTGCCGGCGCGCAGGCCGAGCGTCGGCGCGGCGGTGAACACCGGCGCGGTCGTCTCCGCCACGACGGTCAGCGCGTCCGTGGTCGAGACGGCGCCGGACTGGTGCGTGGCGCGCACGCTCACGGTGTGGCTGCCGGGGGTGAGGGTGATCCGCTTGGCGTAGCCCGCGCCCGAGGTCCCGGCGACGGATCGGCCGTCCACGAGCACGTCGTACCTCTTGATCAGCGCGGCCGGTGTGGTGGCCGACCAGCGCACCACGGGCGTGCCCTTGGTGTAGTACGTCGAGCCCTTGGCGGTCGCGTCCGTGAGGGACACGATCCGCAGCCCGTCGACGGGGCCCGCCGCCCAGGTGCGGACGGTCGGCAGCTGGGCGTACAGGGCGTTGCCCGGGCACTCGGTGTTGAAGCCGTCGCGGTGCCCGGACACCCGCTTGAAGGTGTACTCCTCGCCCGCGGTGAAAGCGGTCCCGAAGTAGTTGGTCTGGGTCGCGCCTGCGGTGAGCTTCACTGTGCCGGCCGGGTCCGCGCCGTACTGGCCGAGTTTCCAGGCCGTCACCCGCGCCACGGACGCCAGGGCGGCGGAGGAGGCGGCGCCGGTGCCGTGCGCGCCCAGGACGGCGACACCGGCCGACTCACGGTTGAAGCCGTAGGTGTGGGCGCCGAGCACGGGCCGGTCGATGCCGCCCTTGCGGCCCTCGAAGACCGTGCCGCACTTGTCGACGAGGAAGTTGTAGCCGACGTCGTTCCACCCGTTGACCTCGGTGTGGTACGCGTAGATGCCCCGTACGATCGCCGGCGACTCCGCGCAGTCGTAGTCGTTGGCGCCGTCGGTGTGGTGCACGAACACCGCCTTCACCTCGGCGTTGTACTCCGAGGGATCGGGGCTCTTCGACTCGTCCGCGCCCCAGTCGGCACGCGAGGTGACGGGCGGCTGCGGCACCGTGGACGGCGGCGCCGTGGGCTCCGGCGACGGGGAGGGCGACGGCGACTCGTCCATGGCGAACGCGGCCGGCTCGGGCGCGTCGACGCGCGTCTCGGCCTCGGTCACCACGCCCGGGTCGACGAGGTTCACCTCCAGGCCCTTGGGCAGTGCGGCGGTGGTGCCGTCCTCGTGGACGACGCGGGCCTCGACACCGTCGGAGGGCCCGACCCACAGCGGCTGGGACGCGCCGCGCATGCCGGCCTCGACCTCTTCCGGAGGGGCCGCGTTCAGCTCCAGCGACCGCCAGGCGCCCCACTCGCCGGACTCCAGGCCGCGGGTGCGCACCTGCGCGGTGCCCTCCAGCGGCTTCAGCGCCCCGGTCCAGGAGACGCCGACCAGCGAGAACTGCTCGGTCTCCGTGCGGGGCAGCTTGCGCTCGCCGGCCGCGGTGCCCTTCAGGGCCAGACCGTAGACCTCGACCGGCCGCCGTTCCTGCCCGGGAGCACCGGGATCCGACGGGCTGGCCGTGGCGTACGTGACGACGCCCCCTCCCCCGATCAGCACGGCGCCGAGCGTCAGCCACGCCCGGCGTCTCATGCTCAACGGTCTGTACGCGTGCGACACGGCACGACGCCGGCTGTGACGGCTCAAAAGGATCCCCACCCTGAGAAGCGGCCCGGACGGGCCGACGGAAGCAACGGCCGGCGCACGGGACTCGTCCGCCTCGTGCGACGCCTCACCTCTCCAGCGCCGACCGCGCTCCGTACGTCACACGGCGGGGTGGTGATGTGGATCACCTGGCGGGCGGGCCGCCTCGGGGAGGGCCCTCAGCCGCGGCGCCCGAACTGCTCCTCCAGGACGGACAGCCGGCGCCAGTACTCCTCCTCGTCGATGTCGCCGGAGGCGAAGCGGCGGCCCAGGACGGCGAGCGGCGAGTCGTCACGGGCGGCGGGTCCGTGCGGGCCGCGGCGGCCGCGCCACCCCGTGCGGCGCAGCAGGGTGATGCCGAGCCCCACGACCAGGGCCCAGAACAGGGGGAAGAGCAGGATCCACGGGCCGGGCCCGCCGTCACCGAAGTGCGCCAGGGTCTGCATGATCGTTCAACTCCTCGGGTGCGGTGTCTCGTCGCCCCGCGGCGACACTTCGAGACTCGCTCCGGGAGGGGGGTCCGGTCGTCGTGCGGCCGGCGGCACCTCGCGTACCGCCCGGGGAGTACGCGGGCGGTACGCGTGTGCTTCGACGGCTCCCGCTCAGCCGCTCTGGTCGCTGTCCTTCAGCGCGCCCCAGCCGTGCCACCGGTCGACCTCGACCCAGGCGCTGACCCGGCGGCGCTCACGGTCGGGGTACGCGTCGCCGCCGTAGTGGCGCGAGAGCCGGTCGATGTCGGCGAGACCTTCGTCGTCGCGCATCTCGGCGACGCGGCCGATCAGGGTGACGTGGGTGTACCAGTTGTCGGCGTCGAGGACGGTGAGGGTGACGCGCGGGTCGTCGCGCAGATGGCGCAGGCGGACCCGGCCCTCGTCCAGGTTGATCAGGACACGGCCGTCGTCCTCCCACAGGTACCAGGTGGGGGTGGAGACGGGCGAGCCGTCGGAGCGGAGGGTGGCCATCACGCACGGGTTGGGCTTGCGCAGCAGCGCCTGGGCCTCCGGCGGCAGTGGGGGCTTGGACACGTGCACTCCTCGCTGTAGGGGGTTGAGGGAGTTGGGGACAGTGGTCAGGTCGCGGACGCGGGGCCGTCGTCGAAGCTCGCGTGGTAGGCGGCGGCCATGTCCTCGTCGCCGTGCCCCTGGGCCGCGGCCCGCTCCAGTCGGCGGGCGCCGGCGGCGGCCACGTCGAGGCGGGCGCCGTGGCGCTCACCGGCCCGCACGATGAGCCCGGCGTCCTTGGCGGCGGTCCTCACCGCGAACTGGGCCGGGGACAGCCGCCCGTCGAGGATCAGCCGCGCCTTGGCGTGCAGATAGCCCATGTCGAGCGGTCCGCCGGCGATGAGGGCGAAGAAGTCGTCCGGCCGGACGTCCAGGACGCGGGCCAGGGCCAGCGTCTCGCCCGCGGCGGCGGTGGCCGCGAGGACCCAGCTGTTGGCGACGAGTTTCAGCCGGGTGGCGGACGCCTCCGCGCCGTCCTCGCCGGTCCACACGGTGCGGGCGCCCACCGCGTCGAACACCGGGGTCACCGCGTCCCGGCCCTCGGCGGGGCCGGCGGCGAGCACCGTGAGCTGCCCGTCCTCGGCGGGCTTGCGGGTGCCGAGCACGGGCGAGTCGTAGAAGCGCAGGCCGTGGTCGCGGGCGAAGGCGGCCATCCCGGCGACGTCCTCGATGCCGCTGGTGGTGCACTGCGCCCAGACGGCTCCGCGCGGCAGTGCCGGGGCGGCGGCGCGCATCGTCTCCAGGGCGACGGGGCCGTCGTACAGCATGGTGAGGACGACGTCGGCGGACTCGACCGCCTCGGCGGGGGTTCCGGCGACGTGGGCGCCGTCGGCCGCGAGCGGGTCGGCCTTGGCGCGGGTGCGGTTCCACGCGCGGACGGTGTGTCCCGCCCTCAGGAGGTTGCGGGCCATCGCGGCGCCCATGATGCCGGTGCCCAGGACGCTGACGGTGAGCGTGTCGGTCATACGGTCGGCCTTCTGTCGATGGGTCGTCGTCCTTACGCCAGTGCCCCCAGAGGATCGTCCAGCACCGGCTGCCAGGCCAGCTCCGCCGCGCCGACCAGACTGTTGTGGTCCAGCGTGCAGGCGAGGATCGGCACCCCGCCACTGCGGCCCCACAGGCTGCGGTCGGCGACGACGGCCCGCAGCCGGTCGGGGTCGGCCTCCAGGAGGGTGCGGTGCAGGCCGCCGAGGATGATCCGGTCGGGGTTGAGGATGTTGACCAGCCCGGCCAGTCCGAGGCCGAGCCGGTCGATGAGCTGTTCGGTGGCGGTGCGGACCCGCGGGTCGCCGTACTGGCCGCGGATCAGGTCGTCGGCCTGCCTCAGCAGGGACATCTCGGGGCCCGGGTCGCGGCCGGCCGCGGTGAGCAGGGCCAGCGGGTCCGCCTCGACGTCGAGACAGCCCCGGCTGCCGCAGTGGCAGGGCCGGCCGTCGGGGTTGACCGCGAGGTGCCCGACCTCCAGGGCGAGACCCGAACTGCCTGTGTGCAGGCGGCCGTCGAGGACCAGCGCACCGCCGACGCCACGGTGACCCGTGGCCACGCACAGCAGGTCGCGGGAGCCCCGCCCGGCGCCGTGCCGGTGTTCGGCGAGCGCGGCGAGGTTGACGTCGTTGGCTGCGAACGCGGGCCCGTCGAGGCCGGCGGCGCGCACCTGCTCGGCGAAGATCTCCCGCACCGGGGCGCCGGCGGGCCAGGCCAGGTGCAGCGGGTTGAGCGCCAGCCCTTCCGGTTCGGCGACCGCCGACGGCACGGCGAGCCCGGCGCCGACACAGCGCCGTCCGGTCTCCCGCAGCAGTTCCGCGCCGGCCGCCACGACGGAGCCGAGCACCTTCGCCGGGTCGGGGTCGACGACCTCGCAGCCGGGCGCGGTGGCGACGATCCGGCCGCCGAGCCCCACCAGGGCGGCGCGGAAGCCGTCGGCGTGGATCTGGGCGGCGAGCGCCACGGGGCCGTCCTCTGCGACGGACAGCCGGTGCGAGGGACGTCCCTGGGAACCTGCGGCCGCGCCGGGCCGGGCGTCCACGCGGATCAGTCCGAGCGCCTCCAGTTCGGCGGCCACCGCGCCGGCCGTGGCGCGGGTGACGCCGAGCTCCGCGGTGAGCACGGCGCGGGTCGGGGCGCGTCCGGTGTGCACCAGCTCCAGCGCGGGTCCGAGCGCCCCGCGCCCCCGGTCGAGCCGCGTCCTCGAGGTGGTCCCTTCCCCCGCCGGCCGGGGGTCCGCGTTCCCGCTCATGGGGGCGAGTCTCCCATGATCCGCAATGCTCGCGGACGACAGGCCGTCCACGTCCAAGCTCCGGCGGGGCGTGCGGGGTGTGTGCCCCGGACGTCCGCACCCGTGCGCCGCGCCGGGCCGGTCCGCGGCTCGGCTAGCCTGGCTGCACGATGAACGACCGTATGACGACCCCCTGGGGCGAGCCGGTGCTGTCCCGCTTCCCCGAGGACCCGCGGGACAGGCTACGCGCCTGGGACGCCTCCGACGAGTATCTCCTCAGGCATCTCGCCGAGCGGCAGCCGCCGTTGTCCGGGGCGGTCGTGGTGGTCGGCGACCGGTGGGGGGCGCTGGTCACGGCGCTCGCCGCGCACCGGCCGACGCAGATCACCGACTCCTGGCTCGGCCAGGAGGCCACCCGGGCCAACCTCGCCCGCAACGGCGTCGAGCCGGGCACGGTCCGGCTGCTGACCACGCGGGACGCCCCGCCGGAGCGGACCGACGTGCTGCTGGTGCGGGTGCCGAAGAGCCTGGCGCTGCTGGAGGACCAGCTGCTGCGGCTGGCGCCGTCGGTGCACGCGGACACGGTCGTGGTCGGCACGGGCATGGTGAAGGAGATCCACACCTCGACGCTGAAGCTGTTCGAGCGGATCCTCGGTCCGACGCGCACCTCCCTGGCGGAGAAGAAGGCCCGGCTGATCCTCTGCACACCGGACCCGTCCCTGGTCCGTCCGCCGAACCCGTGGCCGTACCGCTACACGCTCCCCGGGGACGTCGGTCCGGTGTCGGGCCGTACGGTCGTCAACCACGCCGGGGTGTTCTGCGCGGACCGGCTCGACATCGGCACCCGCTTCTTCCTGCGCCATCTGCCGGCCGGAGGCGGCGGCCGGGTGGTGGACCTGGGCTGCGGCAACGGCGTCGTGGGGACGGCGATGGCGCTGGCCGACCCGAAGGCCGAGGTGCTGTTCGTCGACGAGTCCTTCCAGGCGGTGGCGTCGGCGCAGGACACCTACCGGGCGAACGACGTGAGCGGCCACGCGGAGTTCCGGGTCGGTGACGGTCTGACGGGCGTCCCGTCCGGCAGCGTCGACCTGGTCCTCAACAACCCGCCCTTCCACTCCCACCAGGCGACCACGGACGCCACGGCCTGGCGCATGTTCACCGGCGCCCGCCGCACCCTGCGCCCGGGCGGCGAGCTGTGGGTGGTCGGCAACCGGCACCTCGGTCACCACGTGAAGCTGCGCCGTCTGTTCGGCAACAGCGAGGTGGTGGCGTCGGACCCGAAGTTCGTGGTCCTCAGGGCCGTACGCCGGTAGGTCCCGGCACGTCCGCCGTCCGCCGGAAGGCCGGTCCCGCTCCTCCTGCCTAAGCTGGCAGGAGGACACGCGCCGGCCGAGGAGGCTGCGATGGACGGGACGACGAACCGGCCGGGCGACGGATCCGGCTCCCGGCGGTACATGCCCATCGCCGACCACGGGCTGATCGGCGACCTGCGCAGCGTGGCGCTGGTGGCGACGGACGGCACCATCGACTGGTACTGCGCGCCGTGCTTCGACGCGCCGAGCGTGTTCGCCGCGCTGCTGGACGCCGACCGGGGCGGCTGTTTCGAGCTGGGGGCGGCCGTGCCGGCGCGCACCAAGCAGTTCTACTTCCCCGACACGAACGTGCTGATCACCCGGTACTTCACCGAGGACGGCGTCGGCGAGGTCCAGGACTTCATGCCGGTGTCCGGCGAGTCGGCGGAGGAGGGCCGGCACCGGCTGATCCGGCGGGTCCTGTGCGTGCGCGGGTCGCTGCCGTTCCGCGCGCTGGTGGCGCCGCGCTTCGGCTACGCGGCGCTGCCGCACACGCTGCGCGTCACCGGGGACGTCGCCGTCTTCGAGTCGGACGCGCTGGACCTCGCCCTGACCGCCACGGTCCCGCTGGAGCACGACGGGGTCGACGTGCGGTCCGAGTTCAAGCTGGCCGAGGGTGAGACGGCGGTGTTCGCGCTGGACCAGGTCGGCGGTGAGCTGGCGCCGCGCGACTGCGCCCACGAGGAGGCGGAGCGGGAGTTCGCCGCGACGGTGCGCTACTGGCGGGACTGGCTCTCCGCGTCGCATTACCGGGGCCGCTGGCGGGAGATGGTGCACCGCTCGGCGCTCACGCTGAAGCTGCTCACGTACGCGCCCACGGGGGCGATCGTCGCCGCGCCCACGACGAGCCTGCCGGAGGAGTTCGGCGGCGAACGCAACTGGGACTACCGGTACATGTGGGTGCGCGACGCGGCGTTCTGCGTGTACGCCATGCTGCGGCTGGGCTTCACCGAGGAGGCGGAGGCGTTCATGGCGTTCGTCTCCCGGCACATCAGCCCCGGCGACGGCAAACCGTCCGGTCCGCTTCAGATCATGTACGGCATCGACGGCCGCACCGACCTGCCCGAGCGGACGCTTGATCACCTGGAGGGCCACCACGGCTCGTATCCCGTCCGGGTCGGCAACGCGGCGGCCGACCAGCTTCAACTGGACGTGTACGGCGCGCTGATCGACTCGATCTACCTCTACGACAAGTGGGCCGAGCCGATCTCCAGTGAGCAGTGGGAGCATGTGACGGCGCTGGTCGAGTGGGTGTGCGCGAACTGGGACCAGCCCGACGAGGGCATCTGGGAGACGCGGGGCGGTCGGAAGAACTTCCTGTACTCGCGGCTGATGTGCTGGGTGGCGGTCGAGCGCGGCGTCCGCATGGCCCGCCGCCGCGGCCTGCCCGCGGACCTGCCGCACTGGATGAGCTGCCGGGACACGATCTACCGGCGGATCATGACCGACTGCTGGTCGGACGAGCTGCGGGCGTTCGTCCAGCACGAGGGCGGCGAGGTGCTGGACGCGGCGCTGCTGATGATGCCGATGTCGAAGTTCATCGCGCCGAAGGACCCCCGGTGGCTGTCCACGCTGGACTGTCTGACCCGTGAGCTGGTCTCCGACTCGCTGGTCTACCGCTACGACCCGCACGTGAGCCCCGACGGCCTGCACGGCGAGGAGGGCACGTTCTCCATCTGCTCGTTCTGGTACGTCGAGGCCCTCACCCGCGCCGGCCGCCTGGACGAGGCCCGTCTGGCCTTCGAGAAGATGCTCACGTACGGCAACCATCTCGGCCTCTACGCCGAGGAGATCGGCCACACCGGACACCAGCAGGGCAACTTCCCGCAGGCCTTCACCCACCTCGCGCTGATCAGCGCGGCGTACAACCTGGACCGGGCGCTGGGCTGACCGTCAGTGGCCGTGGCCGTCGTCGGAGTGGCCGGGCGACTCGGCGGGGTCCGGTGACGTGGGGCCGGCCTCCTCCGCGACGGCCTGTCCGGTCTCCACGGTGAAGGCGGCCGTGCGGACGACGCCGTCGTGCTTGAAGTCCAGGAAGAGACGGTAACTGCCGCTGCTGGGGGCCGTGGCGGTGAAGGAGACGTGCGGGCCGGGCCGGGTGGTGCCGTCGCCCGGTTCGCCCTCGGGGTGGACGTGCAGGTAGGCGAGGTCTCCGGCGCGCAGGGCGACCAGGTGGCCGTAGGCGCCCAGGTAGGGCTGGAGGTCCGTGACGGGCTCGCCGTCGCGGGAGACGGTCAGGCGCAGCTCGCTCGCCCGGCCGGGCGTCAGCGTCCCGGTCAGCTTCACGTCGTAGCCGTCGACGCGGGCCGTGGCGGAGGACCGCGGCAGCTCGCGGGGGCTGTAGGGGCCGGAGGCGGCCAGGTCGGCGCCGAGGGTGAGGTTCTCCGCGCCCGGCCGGTCCGGGGTGAAGTCGGCGAACACCCGGTAGCCGCCGGCGCGGGGCAGGTCGACGGGCGTGCTCCAGGTGCCGTCGGGGGTGCGCTCGGGGTGGAGGTGGCGGTAGGTCACCAGGTCGCGGGAGGCCACGATGAGGTGCAGCTCCTTGTCGTGCTCCCGCCGGTACTCGCCGACGGCCCGTCCGTCCGCGTCCCGCACGGTGAACCGCAGCTCGGCGGACTCGCCGGCGGTGACCGTCGGGGTGTCCAGGTCGAGGGTGTAGCCGCCCTCGGAGATCTGCAGCCCGCCGGGCGCGTGCGCGGCGCTCCCGCCGCGTTCGCTCTCCGCCGCTCCTGACGGATGCCGGTCCTGGTGCGTCCGGGGACGTTCCGCGACGACCGGGTCGAAGGCCTGACCGACGCCGTAGGCGGTGCCGAAAGCACCGGCCAGCGCGGCGGCGAACGCGGTGATCCTCAGTCCGGTCTTCATGGCCGTCTCTCCCCTGGAAACAGCGGCCCGCAACCTGTCACGAGCCGATCGATACAGCTCATGATACCCCTAGGGGGTACTAAGTCAAGCCACCGAGCGGTTTACGGCGTATACCCCACCGGGGTACACCCGAGCCATGGGGAGATACCCCCCGTCCCGTATGCGAGAGGAGTCAGCATCGAGTTCACGGTGGCCCGCTCGGACGGCGCCGGGAACCTCTGCCTGGAGGCGGCGGGCGTCACGACGTTCATCCTGGCCGGCCGTTACTTCGAGGCCCGCGCCAAGCGCAGGGCCGGCGCCGCCCTGCGCGCGCTGCTGGTGCTGGGCGCGAAGGACGTCACGGTCCTCCTCCCGGACGGCGGCGAGGAGACCGGCGATGGGCGCCGGCACGGACGCGGCGATCGAGGCGGGCGACCTCACGCATGATCGCGGGGGCGGCCATGGCGTTCTCCTCGGTCTTCGTGGCGGGGCAACTCCCTGCGGCTGCGGACGTTCCGGGCGGCCTGAACGGGGTACCGACGGGGCGGGCGGGCCCGCCGCGTGGATCATGCGTACCGTGGGCACCTGGACGATGTCACCGCGGGAGAGACAGATGAGCGAGCGAACCGGACCCGTACCACCCGCCGACGGACTGCGAAGGATCGCCTCCGAGGTGCTGAGCGACCTCAGAGCGGTGGACGGCGCGTTGTACGCGGCGGTCGCCGCGACCCCCACGCCGACGCTCGACCGGGCGCTGCGCAGACTCTCCCACGCGGCCGACCACTCCAAGATCTCGTTCGCCATCGCCGGCGCGCTGGCCCTGGCCGGCTCCCGCCCGCGCAGGGCGGCGCTCGCCGGGGTCGGCGCCATAGCGGTGGCGTCCGCCTCGGCCAACCTGCTCGGCAAGCGGCTGGTCCGCCGGGACCGTCCCGACCGGGAGGCGGCACGGGTGACGGTGGACCGGCACGTGCCGATGCCGATGTCGGCGTCCTTCCCGTCCGGCCACACGGCGTCGGCGGTCGCCTTCGCCACGGCGGTGGGCACGGTGCTGCCCGCGGCGTCGGTGCCGCTGGGGGCGTTGGCGGGGGCGGTGGGCTACTCCCGCATCCATACGGGGGTGCACTACCCGGGGGACGTGGCGGCGGGAGCGGTGCTGGGGGTGGCGTCGGCGGCGACGGCCCTGGCGGTCACCTCGGCGCGCCTCCCGGCGTCGTACTCGCGAGGGCCGCGCCCGAAGTAGGCAGTACGGACGCCGGGGACGGAACCGGCTCCACTCCCGGCGCCAGACGCGTGCGGGCACGGTCGTCCTCGTAGCCGGAAGGAACGGCGCCGAGACCTGCCAAGGCCTGCATCGACGACCTTCCGAGCGCCGACCGCGCGGCCGTCGACGCGGGGGCCGGGCGGCCCGGACCACTGGCTCAGCTGGTCCGCATGGCGACGCCGCCACCAGGCGCGATCACAAGCCGGCCGCTGCCGGAGCAGCGTGACCGAGCACTTCAGCCGGCCTCATCGGTCGCTGGGAGTAGGTCCCGCGCCTCAGGCGCGCTTCGCGCCTGCTGGCTAGGGTCGGTCCGCATGGAGACCACGGGAATCGTTCGCCGCCGCACGGCGGAGCGTGTGCGCGACGCTCTGGGGCGGCTCGTCACCGAGCGGGATGTATGGGTGTCGACGGCTCATCCTGATCACGGGCCGCACCAGGTCCCACTCTGGTTCTTGTGGGATGGACGAGCAGTGTGGGTGTGCACCAGCGCCTCTTCCGTGACTGCGCGGAACGTCGGCAAGGAGCCGCGCGTGCGCCTGGCGCTGCCGGACACCTTCGACGTGGTGCTCCTCCAGGGGGAGGCGGACTGTTTCCCGGACCAGGAGGTGACCGGAGACGCGGCGGACGCCTTCGCCGACAAGTTCGGGTGGGACCCCCGCGAAGAAGCGGATGCCTTTCTGTACATACGCGTAACCCCGAGGACTGTCCGCGCTTGGCGCGGCGAGCCGGAACTGCGCGGCAGAGTCATCATGCGTGACGGAATGTGGCTGGAGTAGCGCCTTCCCTCACCGAGGCGTCCCGGGACCGGCGGCCGCCGAGCTCCGCGCGCACGCACGTGGCGGGGCCGGTGCCCACCGCCGGTGTAGGCGTGGCCGCCCGCGGCGGGGAGGGGGTGGGCGCCCGCAGCGGCCGGCACGTCCGCGCCCTGGACCTCTCGAGACGCACTCTCGCGCCGGACCGAGGACGACCGCCCCCACCGCGGCCCCGCACCACCACCCCACCGGGGGCGCTACGCCCGCCCCCACCCCACCGCAACCCTGCGCCGCAGGCGTCACACCGGCAGCCCGTACTCGTCGCGCCACCCGCACATGCCCAGCCCGCCCCGCCGGCTCGGCTCGACGTCCCACACCCCCGCCCCCTCGAGATACCTGACGTCCCCCACCCCCAACGCCTCCAGCCGCTCCCCCGTGCGCCGCACCGCAGCCACCGCCCCCGCCTCCCACAACTCCCGCCACTTCGGCACCCGGTCCCGTACCAACCCCGCCGCCGCCCGCAGGAACTCCCGGTAGGGCTCCACGTCTCCCGCCCTCAACGCCTCCCTCAGCCCGAGATACCCCTCCACCGCGAGATCCCTCCGCCGCCGCGCAGCAGTCTCGTCCCCCACGTCCGCCGCCTCCGCGTACCGCGCCACGTCCCCCAGCACCTCCGCCGGGAACGTGAACACCGCGTCCCCCGCCTCCGGCAACCCGCTGTTCTCCATCAGGACCGTCACCCGCAACGCACCACCGTCACCACCCTCCCCCCGCACCATCCGATGCACGGTCCCCGGCGCGAACCACGTAACGGCCCCCTCCCGCAACTGGACCTCCCGATACCCACCCTCCACACTCAACGTCTGCACGGCCCCCGACCCCGCGGTGACGACGTACGCCTCCGTACACGCCAGATGCACATGCGGACTCCCCCCGCACACCCCGTCCGCGGCCTCCCACTCGTACGCCCGCAGATGCGAAAGCCCCACCGCCCCCGGCAACGGCAACGGCATCACCACTCCACCCCCGCCAAGAACTCCTCCACCCGCTCACTCCCCCACGCGCCGTCCGCGACCACCACCCGGTACCGGTACCCGAACGACTCCCCCGCCGGCAGCCCGAACTCCTCGAAGAACGCCCACGAGAACGCCACCGACGGAATCGGCTCCGACCGCACGAACCAGTGCGACGGATGCACGGCCCGCCCCGGATCCAGATTCTCCGGCGCATGCGCGAACACCACCGTCGACGCCCCGTCGACGCCGTCCCGCTCGGCCGTGAACCCCAGCCACGGGCCCCGCGTCCCCATGAACCGCTCCCCGGGACCACCCTCCTCCCTCCCCGGCGCGAACACCGTCCCTCCGGTGAAGTCCCGCGGCCCCCGCCACTGCAGCCCCGTGTACCCGGCCATCTCCCGCCCGGCCGTGGTCGGCGACCCGAACCTCAACTCCTCGCCCCGCACGTTGGTCAGCCGTATCGACCAGTCCAGCACCCAGGCGCCCCGCACCACGTCCACGGAGTGAACGCTCAACCCCCGTTCCTCGCGCGCCCATGCGTCGCCCCCGTTCTCCACCCAGGTGAGCTCCTCCACGCACGCGAACCGCTCCTCGTCCACCTCGAACGACGAGAACCCGTCGTGCCGCATTCGTCCGATCCGCTCCGGCAACGGCAGGTAACCCCGCCCGTGCACATACGAGTTGCCGCCCCAGAAGTTCTGCCCGGACACATGGCTGGCCGTCATCTGCAGCCCTTTGTGCCACCGGTGGTCGTTCGGCCGGTACCCGGTCACCACCCTCCCGCCGAGTGTCCGCACCGGGTGCGCGTACGGTTTGCGCGACTCGAACTCCACAGGGTCGGGCCGGTACACGTACCGCAGAATCTCGACGTCCCCCACGCTCACGCCCACGGCGTCCCCGTGCGCGTGCACCACCCGGAGCGTCATGCCCGCCCCTTCCCAGTCCACGTCGTCCCGGACCCCCCGTGCATGGCCGCGTAGAACGAATCGCCCGGACCGATCTCCCCGGCCCGGACCGCCCGCCCCGTGAACGCCGCCTTGTACAACGCGGCAGCGAACTCCAGCGTGTTCCGCGCCTCCCGCCCGCTCCCCGGCGGCCGCACCCCGGCGTCCCACGCGTCCAGCACGAACCCCAACTGCGCGGTGTGCGAACTGGGCACGTCCTCCCCCGCCTCACGCCACGCGGCCACCCGCTCCTCCGCCACATGAGGCGCGGGCGTGTACACCCAGTCGTCGTTCACGTGCCCGTACAGATGCGTCACTTCGACGGTCGCGTCCGCGCAGTCCACCCGCACCCGGCTCACCTCGTGGGGCGACAGCACACTGTTGACGACAGTCGCCAACGCGCCGTTCCCGAACCGCACCAACGCCGTCGACACGTCCTCGCTCTCCGTGTCGTGCACCAGCCGCGCCGCCATCGCCTGCACCTCCTCCCACTCCCCGAGCAGGTGCAGCAGCAGGTCGTACTGGTGGATCCCGTGCCCCATCGTCGGCCCGCCGCCTTCGGTGGCCCACCGTCCGCGCCAGGGCACGGAGTAGTACCCGGCGTCCCGGTGCCAGGTGGTCTGGCAGTGGGCGACCAGCGGCGCGCCCAGCTCCCCGCCCCGGATCAACTTCCGGGCGCGCACGGCGCCACTGCCGTACCGGTGCTGGAAGACCACCGTGGCACAGGCCCCGGACGCGGCCTCCGCCGCCGCGATCTCGTCGTACTCGGCGAGCGACAGACACAGCGGCTTCTCGCACAGCACCCAGGCCCCCGCCTTCAGCGCGGCGACGGTCTGCTCGCGGTGCAGCGACGGCGGCGTGCCGATGAGCACCAGGTCGGGCCGCGCGGCGTCGAGCATCGCCTCCGTCGAGGAGAAACCCGCCACTCCCTCCCCGGCCTCCGCGCGGAAGGCGTCCAGCCGGCCGGGGTCCACGTCGACCGCGGCGACGAGTTCGACACGGTCGGCGTGCGCCCGCAGCGCGGGCAGATGCCCGCCGCCGACGATGGCGCCGGTGCCGACGACAGCCGCACGACGGCGGCCGGAGGACGAGATCACGCGGCGCTCCTCGGAGAGCAACAGGCCATTCGGTCAGCGGGGCAACCGCAGAGAGCAAGACGCAGACGCATTGGAGCAGTAAGCGCTTTCCCCACGCGCTCCCGACCCTAGGCCCGCCCTCCCCCGGAGACAACCCCTCGTCCCGCCCCCACGGACCGGTACCGCCGCTCGGGCCGCCCGGTCGCCCCGTACCGCAGCGACACCTCGGCCGCCCCCACGGCGTGGAAGTACTCCAGATACCGCCGCGCACTGACCCGCGAGACACCGGTCAGCCGCGCGCACTCGCTCGCCGACAGGCTGCCCTCCGCCTCGCGCAGCGTCCGCTCCACCAGCCCGGCGGTCTCCGCACTCATGCCCTTGGGCAGCCGGCGCAGCCCGGACGGCACGGTCGGCACGGACATCGCCGCCCCCGCCAGCACCCGGTCGACGTCCGCCTGCCCGCGCACCACGGTGTCCCGCAGCATCCCGCGCTGCGCCGCGTACCGCTCCAGCCTCCCCCGCAGGTCCTCGAAGTCGAAGGGCTTGAGCAGATAGTCGACGACACCGTGCCGCACGGCGCCGCGCACCGCGTCCGCCTCGCGCGCGGCGCTGACGACCATGACGTCGCAGTCGTGCCCCGCGGTGCGCAGCCGGGGGATGACATCGAGGCCGAACACGTCGGGCAGATACAGGTCGAGCAGCACGAGATCGGGACGGAGCGCGTCGACGGCGCTCAAGGCCTGCTCACCGCTGCCCGCGACCCCGACCACCCGGAAGGGGTCGACGCGTTCGACGTACGCCCGGTGCACCCGCGCCACCCGGAAGTCGTCGTCCACCACCAGCACCCCGATGGTCCCGCCGACCCCTCCGGCCTCGCCCGTGCCGCCGACCCCGCTCACATCCTCCTCGCCCCACATGCGCCCCATCATCACCCCGTCCCCCGTCCCCGCACAGCGCCCTGCGCCGGACCTGCACCGGGAGCAACCGCCCCGCTGACACAACGACCACAACCTCCATTGCTTCCGTAACCGCGACAGCCCGCCCCCCGCCCCGGCACCATGTGGCCCGCGTCACCCGTCCTCCCCACGGGTGACGCGCCTCGGAACAACTCACCGGAACCACACATCCCGCACCCCCGCACAACCCGACCGACAGGTGGTGGCACCCGTGCGCCTGCGCACACCCCTCGCCCTGCTCGGCGCCGCTCTACTCGTCCTCGTGGGCCCCCCGCTGCTCACGACCGGCAGCGGCGCCGAGACCGGCACCCACATCCCGGGCCTGCGCCTCATGGTCCCCAACACGCCGGGCGGCGGCTACGACATCACCGCCCGCACGGCCGCGAAGAACGCCGAGGACGCCGGACTCACCCGCTCCGTCGAGGTGTTCAACCTGCCCGGCGCCGGCGGCACGGTCGGCCTCACCCGCCTGGTGAACGAGCGCGGCAACGGCAAACTGGCGATGTCGATGGGGCTCGGCGTCGTCGGCGCCGTCCGCTCCAACCACGCGCCGCGCACCCTCGCCGACACCACGCCCATCGCCCGGCTCACCGAGGAGCAGGACGTGGTGGTGGTCGCCAAGGACTCCCCGTACCGGACGATCGGCGAGCTGATCGACGCGTGGAAGGCAGCCCCCGGCCGGCTCCCCGTCGGCGGCGGCTCCTCCCCCGGCGGCCCCGACCACCTCGCGCCGATGCTGATGGCGCAGGCCGCCGGGATCGCCCCGAAGGACGTCAACTACATCCCGTTCGACGGCGGCGGCGAACTGCTCGCCTCGATCCTCGGCAGCAAGGTCGCCTTCGGCGTCTCCGGGGTCGGCGAGTACCGCGACCAGATCGAGGCGGGCGAACTGCGACTGCTGGCGGTGACCGGCCCCGAGCGCGTGCCGGGCCTCGACGCGCCCACGCTCAAGGAGTCCGGCTACGACGTGGAGTTCACGAACTGGCGGGGTGTCGTCGCCCCGCCCGGCATCACCGACGCCGAACGCGGCAGGCTCGTCCGGCTGGTGGAGGCGCTGCACGACTCGAAGGAGTGGCGGGAGTCCATGAAACGCAACGGCTGGGACGACGCGTTCCTGACCGGCGACGAGTTCGGCGCGTTCCTGGCCGCCGAGGACGAGCGCGTGGTGTCGGTACTGAAGGAGCTCGGCCTGTGACCACTCCCTCCACCCCGGCGCCCGAGCAGACCGGTCCGGTGCCGCCGGCCACCCCCCGCACCGCCCGCTCCTGGCTCCGCGACCACTCCGAACTGGGCGTCGGCGCCCTCCTCCTCGCCCTCGGCGTGCTCGTCCTCACCGACGCCCTCACGATGGACGTCGACATCACCCAGCGCGGCCCGGTCGGGCCGAAGACCGTGCCCGTCGTGGTCGGCATCGGTCTGCTGCTCGTCGCCACCCTCCTCGCCGTCGACGTGCTCCGCGGCGGCCGGGGCCAGGCGGAGGCCGGGGAGGACGTCGACCTCGGCGAACCGGCCGACTGGCGCACGGTCCTGCTGCTGTCCGGCGTGTTCCTCGGCTCCGCCGTCCTCATCGAGCCGCTCGGCTTTCCCGCCGCGGGCGCCCTGCTGTTCTGGGGTGCCGCGTACACGCTCGGCAGCCGCCGGGTGGACCGTGACCCGCTGATCGCCGCGGTGCTCTCGCTGGCCGCCTACGCCCTGTTCGACAAGCTGCTCGGAGTGCCGCTGCCCGGCGGTCCGCTGATGGGAGTGCTGTGACATGAACGCCCTCAACTCCCTGCTGGACGGCTTCGGTACGGCCCTCACCCCGCTCAACCTCCTGTGGGCCGCGGTGGGTGTGCTGCTCGGCACGGCGATCGGCGTCCTGCCGGGCATCGGCCCGGCTATGGCGGTGGCCCTGCTGCTGCCGGTGACGTACGGGCTCGACCCGACCGGCGCGTTCATCATGTTCGCCGGCATCTACTACGGCGCGATGTTCGGCGGTTCGACGACGTCGATCCTGCTGAACACGCCCGGTGAGAGTGCCGCCGTGGTCGCCGCGATGGAGGGCAACCCGATGGCGAAGTCGGGGCGCGGCGCGCAGGCCCTCGCGGCCGCCGCCGTCGGCCACTTCGCGGGCGGCATGGTGGGCACCCTGCTGCTGGTGGCGCTCGCGCCGACGGTCGCCGACCTGGCGGTGGACATCGGCGCGCCGGACTACTTCGCCATCATGGTGCTGGCGTTCATCGCCGTGACGTCCGTCCTCGGCTCGTCGCGGATCCGGGGCCTGGCCTCGCTGCTGATCGGCCTGACCATCGGTCTGATCGGCCTGGACCAGATGACCGGGCAGCAGCGGCTGACCTTCGGTTCGCTGCATCTCGCCGACGGGGTGGACGTCGTCATCGTCGCGGTGGGTCTGTTCGCGATCGGCGAGGCGCTGTGGGTGGCCGCCCATCTGCGGCGCCGGCCGCCGGAGCCGATCCCGGTGGGCCGGCCGTGGCTGGGCCGCGCCGATCTGCGGCGCACCTGGAAGTCCTGGGCGCGCGGCCCGCTCATCGGCTTCCCGTTCGGCGCGATCCCGGCGGGCGGCGCGGAGATACCGACGTTCCTGTCGTACGTGACGGAGAAGCGGCTGTCGAAGCACAAGGACGAGTGGGGCAAGGGCGCCATCGAGGGTGTGGCGGGCCCCGAGTCGGCGGCGTCCGCCTCGGCGGCGGGCACGCTGGTGTCGATGCTGACGCTGGGCCTGCCGACCACGGCGGTCGCGGCGGTGATGCTGGCCGCTTTCCAGCAGTACGGCATCCAGCCGGGCCCGTTGCTGTTCGAGCGTGAGCCCGACCTGGTGTGGGGCCTGATCGCCTCGCTGTTCGTCGGCATGGTGCTGCTGCTCGCTCTGAACCTGCCGCTCGCACCCCTGTGGGCGAAGCTGCTGCGCGTCCCGCGGCCGTATCTGTACGCCGGGATCATGTTCTTCGCGGCGGTGGGCGCGTACGCGGTCGGCGGCGAGGTGATCGACCTGGTGCTGCTGCTGGTCATCGGCCTGATCGGGTTCGGCATGCGGCGTTACGGACTGCCTGTGCTGCCCGCCGTCATCGGTGTCATCCTCGGCCCGGCCGCCGAGCAGCAACTGCGCCGCGCGCTCCAGATCAGCGACGGCAGCGTCACCGGCCTGGTGAACACTCCGTTCTCGGTGACCGTGTACGCGGTGGTGGTGCTGCTGCTCGCCTGGCCGCTGCTCCGCAGGGCGCTGCCGCACCGCACCGCCACGCCGGCCGGGACGCCGGAGACAGCCGGGGAGTCCGAGTCCCGTACGCCGTCCGACCGGGGCGTCTGAGGCGCCCGAGCCGTCGAACGGCGGTCGAACTCCCCGGCGTCGGGCCGGGACGCCCCACGGTGTCCCGGCCCGACGCTTCCCACCCCTGCTGGTCACCCCGCGGATCCACGCCTCACCCCTTGACGCGTACCGACACCGGTGGCTGCATGTCCCGCATGGGAGCGCTCCCACCTGCTGGAAGGGGACACCATGCGCGACCCCCGCGCGCTGCGCTTACCGGGCTCACGGATCCGCTCGTTGTTCGGCCTGCCGGCCGCCGCTCCGCTTCTCCTGCTCGGCCTGCTCGCCCCGGCCGCGACCCCAGGCGTGGAAGGGCGCCCTGACGACCGCCGCCGACGGCACGGCCACCGTCTCCGACGCGGGCTGGAACAGCTCCCTCGCCCCCGGCGCGAGCACGGCGTTCGGGATCGTCGCCACCACCACGGGGGCGGCCGCCCCCGCCGCCTTCGCCGGCTGCGCGGCCACACCGGCCTCCTGACCCGGCACCCCGCACCCCGCACCCCGCACCCACCGAGACGCGAACCCCCTCACCCACCCCTCCCCTGGAGCCGCCATGAGACCCACCCGTCGCACCGTCCCCTGGGCCGCCGCCCTCCTCGCGGCGCTCGCGGGCCTGCTCCTGACGCCGTCCGTCCCGGGCACCCCGGCCCACGCGGCGCCCACCGGGTTCCGGGTGCAGGACGGACGGCTCCTCGAGGCGTCCGGGAACGACTTCGTGATGCGTGGCGTCAACCACGCGCACACCTGGTACGCCGACCGGCTCGACTCGCTGGACCACATCAAGGCCAAGGGCGCCAACACCGTCCGGGTGGTGCTGTCCAGCGGCGACCGGTGGACCCGCAACGACACCGCGGACGTGGCGAACGTCGTCACGCAGTGCAAGCGGAACCGGCTGATCTGCGTCCTGGAGGTGCACGACACCACGGGTTACGGCGAGCAGAGCGGAGCGGTGACGCTGTCCCGCGCCGCCGACTACTGGATCGAGGTGCGCGACGCGCTGGTCGGCCAGGAGGACCACGTCGTCGTCAACATCGGCAACGAGCCGCACGGCAACACCGGCTACTCGCGCTGGACCGACGACACCAAGGCGGCGATCCAGAAGCTGCGGGCCGCCGGGTTCGACCACACGCTGATGGTCGACGCCCCCAACTGGGGCCAGGACTGGGCGTTCACCATGCGCGACAACGCGGCCTCCGTGTTCGCGGCCGACCCGGACGCCAACACGGTGTTCTCCATCCACATGTACGGCGTCTTCGACACCGCCGCCGAGGTGAGCGACTACCTGAACCGGTTCGTCACCGCGAAACTGCCTGTCGTGGTGGGCGAGTTCGGGCACGACCACTCCGACGGCAACCCGGACGAGGACGCCGTCCTGTCGGTCACCCGGCAGCTCGGCATCGGATACCTGGGCTGGTCGTGGAGCGGCAACGGCGGCGGGGTCGAGTACCTGGACATGGTCGAGAACTTCGACCCCGAGCGGACGACCAGCTGGGGCAAGCGCCTCTTCGACGGTCCGGACGGGATCGCCGCCACGTCCGAGGAGGCCGCGGTCTACCGGAGCGGCCCGGGCGAGGACACCACGGCGCCGACCGTTCCGGGTGCTCCCGCGGCCTCCGCGGTGACGTCCTCCTCCGTGACCCTGACCTGGGGTGCGGCCGGCGACGCGGTCGGCGTGACCGGCTACGACGTCGTGCGGGTCGCCGGCGGTCAGGAGACCGTCGTCGCCTCGGCCTCCGGCACCACGGCCACGGTGTCCGGTCTCGCGGCGGACACGTCGTACACCTTCGCCCTGTACGCGCGGGACGCGGCCGGGAACCGTTCGGCGCGCTCCGCGACGGTGACCGTCACCACGGCGTCGGGTGCGGCGGCCGGGTCGTGCGCGGTCGCCTACCGGGTGACGGGTGAGTGGCCCGGCGGCTTCCAGGGCGAGGTCGTCGTCCGTAACACCGGGAGCACGGCGGTCGACGGGTGGACGCTGCGCTGGACCTTCCCGGCGAGTCAGCGGATCACCAGCCTGTGGGGCGGGACGGTGACGCAGAGCGGTGCGGAGGTGAGCGTCGCGGCGGTCCCGTACACGGCGACGATCCCGCCGTCCGGTTCGGTGGCGCTGGGCTTCACGGGGACGCGGCCGGGGACCAACAGCAGCCCGGCGGTGTTCCTGCTGAACGGCGCGGAGTGCTCCGCGGCCTGACGGAGGCGGCTGCCCGCAGGGTCTCTCCCCCCTCCGGGCAGCCGTTCGTCGTGGGCCTCGGTTCAGACCAGGTGGGCGAAGACCACCAGATTCTCGGTGTAGTCCTTGGCGGCGCGGTCGTAGGCGCCGGCGCAGGTGATGAGCCGGACCTGCGCGTCGGGGGTGTCGGCGTACACGCGCTCGTTCGGGAAGGCGTCCTTGTCGAAGGACTCCGCCTCGTCAACGACGAACGTGGCACGGGTGCCGTCGGCGCGCCGCACCTGGAAGCGGTCACCCTTCTCCAGTTCGCTGAGGCGCGCGAAGACGGCCGCGGAGGTCTTGGTGTCCACGTGTCCGGCGATGATGGCCGTGCCCAGCTCGCCCGGGGAGACGCCCTTGGCGTACCAGCCGACGAGGTTGGTGTCGTTCGGCGGGGGCGCTTCGAGCTGGCCCTTGCTGTCGACGTCGAGTGCCGTGAAGGGGGCGTTCACGCCGATGGAGGGGATGACCAGCCGCGTCGGCGCGGAGCGCGGCAGGTGCTTGCCGGGGGACCCTTCGGCGGGGGACGCCGATGCGGCGGACCCGCCCTCGGCCGGCCCGGTGGACGCGTCGGCCGAGGGCGCCGCGGAGACCGTGCGGGAGGCGTGCGGCCCGTGGGCGTCGTCGGGCGGGTCCTCCCCGCCGCCCATCAGCGTGGTGGCCAGCAGCAGACCGGCCCCGCCCCAGAAGACCGCGGTCATGACGGAGCGCACTCTGCGCCTCGTCGGGGACGCCTGGTCGGGTTCGACGGGAGTGGGGGCACTGGCCGGCATCGGGGGAACCACCTCGTTCGGGCACGGCGGAGGGCAGGTCAGGGAGGGAGGACTCGAGAGGGGGCGAGCGGGGCCGTCGTGACGCGCGGGGCGCCGGGGACGGCCCCGGCCGCTATGACCCCGGGCACGGCTCAGGCCATGTTCCCGGAGACCTTCTTACGGCGCAGTGCGTAGGCGCCGGTACCGAGGACCGCGAGCGCGGCGAGGCCGCCCGCCGTGACACCGGGCTGCGAGGCGAGACCGCCGCCGCCGGTGTGCACGCCGCCGTGCGGCTTGTCGTGCTTCCACTCCTTGTCCTGCTTGCCGCTCCAGGACTCCTCGCTCTCCGAGTCGCCCTTCTCCTTGTAGGTCTCGGGGTCGTACTTCGGGTCCTTGGCGGTGCCCCAGTCGTCGTCGCCGGTCACCGCGGACAGGGCGCCGCCGCCCGCGTGGACCCCGCCGTGCGGCTTGTCGTGCTTGCCTTCCTTGTCGTGCTTGCTCTCCTTGTCGTACTCCTTGCTGTAGGAAGACTTGTCGTGACCGCTGTCGCCGTCGTGGTCGGCGTAGGCCGCGGGGGCGGCGATGGCGACGGCCGCCGTGGCCGTCGCGGCGGCGAGCATCATGCGGGCAGAGCGCATCTGAGAGTCCTTCCGCTGGAGGCCGGGCAGCTGACTCCGCGTCAGCACAACTCTCCCGGGCTCCGGCCTGATCCACGCTCAGCCATCTCGCGCGACCTGACCATCCGGGACGATCACACGGGTTAACTCCCCACCCCTCCGGCCGTGCGCCGGCTCACTTCCGTCGCACCCCGTGGCCTCTTGCCGCGACATCGGAACGCCACCTAGCCTGCCTTTGTGCCGCTAATAAACAAAACCCGTTCGCACAGTGCCGTGCCGGGTACCGACCTCGTCCGGCTCCGACTCGCCCTGACCGCCTTCTTCGCCCTGGACGGCTTCGTCTTCGCCGGCTGGGTCGTACGCATCCCCGCCATCAAGGAACAGACCGGGTCGTCCGCGAGCGCCCTGGGACTCGCGCTGCTCGGCGTCTCCGCGGGCGCCGTGATCACCATGACGCTGACCGGCCGGCTGTGCCGCCGGTACGGCAGCCACCTGGTCACCGTGGTCTGCGCGGTCCTGCTCGGCGTCAGCGTGGCCCTGCCGCCGCTGACCCACTCCGCGCTCGCGCTGGGCGCCGTGCTGCTGGTCTTCGGCGCGGCCTACGGCGGGATCAACGTCGCCTTCAACAGCGCGGCCGTCGACCTGGTGGCGGCGCTGCGACGGCCCATCATGCCCAGCTTCCACGCGGCGTTCAGCCTGGGCGGCATGATCGGCGCGGGGCTGGGCGCCCTGGTCGCGGGATCCCTGTCGCCGCTCCGGCATCTCACAGGGCTCGCCGTGATCGCACTCCTGGTGACGGCGGTCGCGGGGCGGGCGCTGATGCGGTGCGAGCCGCTGACCCCGGCGGACGGCGGACGGCCCGCCGAGGGCTCCGCACCCCGGCGCGACCGGCGCACCCGCGCCCTGGTGATCGTCTTCGGGCTGATCGCGCTGTGCACCGCCTACGGCGAGGGCGCGCTGGCCGACTGGGGGGCGCTCCATCTCGAGCAGGACCTGGACGCCTCGCCGGGGGCCGCGGCCGTCGGCTACCTGTGCTTCGCGCTCGCCATGACGATCGGCCGACTGAGCGGCACCACGCTGCTGGAACGGCTCGGCCGCACCCGCACGATCCTGGTGGGCGGCTCCACGGCCGCGGCCGGCATGCTGCTCGGCGCGCTGGCCCCTCACCTGTGGGCGGCGCTGCTGGGGTACGCCGTCACCGGGCTGGGGCTCGCCAACCTCTTCCCGGTCGCCGTGGAGCGGGCGGGCGCGCTGGCGGGCCCGAGCGGGGTGGCGACCGCCTCCACGCTGGGTTACGGCGGGATGCTGCTCGGCCCGCCCGCGATCGGTTTCATGGCCGACTGGTACAGCCTCCCGGCCGCTCTCACCAGCGTGGCGGTGCTGGCGGCGGTGGCCACCGCCATCGGGTTCACCACCCGGCACGTGCGGACGGACTGAGTGCCCGGCGGGGATCGCCGGGCGGTCCCGGGGTACCCGGTCGTCGGAGTCCGCCGGTCCTCCGCACGGCGGACTCCGCAAGCGACCACCGCGGATCCGGGAGAGAACGTGAGCGATCAGCAGAACCCCGTCGACCAGCAGCCCACCCCCGACTTCCCCTCCCAGGACCAGCCTCATCCGGGCTGGACCGGCCCCATGGACCCGCCGCCGGACCACGGTGAGGGCTCCTACCGGGGCAGCGGCCGCCTGACCGGCCGCAAGGCAGTGATCACGGGCGGGGACTCCGGCATCGGCCGCGCGGTCGCCCTCGCGTTCGCCCGCGAGGGCGCCGACGTGCTCTTCACGTACCTGGACAGCGAGAAGGACGAGGCGGACGAGACCGCGCGCTGGGTCGAGGAGGCCGGCCGGCGCGCCGTGGCCGTGTCGTGCGACATCCGGGAGGAGGAGAACTGCCGTGCGCTGATCGACCGGGCGGTCTCCGAGTTCGGCGGCATCGACATCCTGGTGAACAACGCCGCGTACCAGATGTCGCAGCCGGACGGCATCGAGGCGATCACCACCGAGCAGTTCGACCGGGTGCTGCGGACCAACCTCTACGGCATGTTCTGGCTGTGCAAGATGGCCGTGCCGCACATGCGGGAGGGCGGCAGCATCATCAACTCGGCGTCCGTGCAGGCGTACAAGCCGAGTCCGCATCTGCTGGACTACGCGACCACCAAGGGCGGCATCGTCACGTTCACGCAGGGGCTGGCGCAGATGCTGATCGAGCGGGGCATCCGGGTCAACGCCGTGGCGCCGGGCCCGGTGTGGACGCCGCTGATCCCGGCGACGTTGCCGGACACCGCGGAGTTCGGCAAGCAGGCCCCGATCGGGCGTCCGGCCCAGCCCGCCGAGATGGCCCCGGCCTACGTGTTCCTCGCCTCGCAGGAGGCGTCGTACATCACCGCCGAGATCGTCAACGCGACGGGCGGGACGCCGCTGCCGTAGGGCGCCGGGAAAAGCACTGACCGCACGGGCCCTACGTGGGGCAGACTCCCGGCCATGGAGACTGCCTGGTACTTGGAGATCCTTGAGCACGAGGGCCGGTCGCTGGCCGACGCGGCGGAGCAGGCGGGGCCCGGAGCCCCCGTGCCCGCCTGCCCGGACTGGCGGGTGAGGGACCTGCTGCGGCACACCGGCGTGGTGCACCGGTGGGCGGCGGGCTTCGTCGCCGACGCGTGTCCGACGCCCCGCCCGATGGAGGAGCACCCGGACCTGGACGGTACGGAGCTGCTCGCCTGGTACCGGGCCGGCCACCGCGCGCTGCTCGACACGCTTCGCGAGGCGAAGCCGGACGTGGCGTGCTGGACCTTCCTGCCCGGCGCCGAGTCGGGACTCGGCTTCTGGGCCCGCCGCCAGGCCCACGAGACGGCCGTGCACCGCTGGGACGCGCAGGCCGCGCGCGGCGGCGACCCGACACCCGTCGCCACGGACTTCGCGGTGGACGGTGTGGACGAACTGCTGCGCGGCTTCCACGCCCGCCGCAGGAGCCGGGTCCGCACCCCCGAACCGCGCGTGCTCCGGATACGCGCGACGGACGCGGACGCGGTGTGGACGGTACGGCTGTCGCAGGAGCCGCCGGTGACCGCACGGGACGCCGCCGGGGACGCGGAGTGCGAGGTGTCCGGTCCGGCCGCCGAGCTGTACTTGTCGCTGTGGAACCGGCTCCCCGTGCCCGAGGTGACGGGCGACCAGGCGCTCGCGGAGCTGTGGCGGAAGACGTCCGCGGTCGTCTGAGACGGGGGTGCTTGCCCGCCGGCCGCCCGCCTGTTTCACTCCCGGCATGCGTGAACACGGAGGAACGGGATCGGGCGGCCGGCGCGGTCAGGCCGAGCGGGACGCCATCACCGTGGAGATCGGGTACGCGCTGTGCAGCGCCGCCTTCGCGGCGGCCGTGGTGTTCGGCGCGGTGGCGGGTCCGGCGCTGCTGTTCGCGCTGCCGGGGGCGGTGGAGACGGTGCTGGTGCGCGGGGGCGGTGTGCTCGCGGGGGTGTTGTTCGCCGCCCGTACCGTGTCCGTGCTGGTGCGGTTCCGGCGGGCGGCTCAGCCCAGCCAGCCCGGCCGCACGAGCCCGGACTCGTAGGCGAGGACGACCAGTTGGGCGCGGTCGCGGGCGCCCAGCTTCACCATGGTCCGGCTGACGTGGGTCTTGGCGGTGAGCGGGCTCACCACCAGGCGGCGGGCGATCTCCTCGTTCGTCAGGCCCAGTCCGACCAGCGCCATCACCTCCCGCTCCCGCTCGGTCAGCTCCGACAGGGCTCCGGCGGCGGCCGGTTCCTTGGAGCGGGCGGCGAACTCGGCGATCAGCCGGCGCGTCACACCCGGTGAGAGCAGGGCGTCGCCGTCGACCACGGCCCTTACCGCGCGCAACAGTTCGTCCGGCTCGGTGTCCTTCACCAGGAAGCCGGAGGCGCCCGAGCGGATCGCCTCGAAGACGTACTCGTCCAGCTCGAAGGTGGTGAGCATGACCACCTTCACGTCGGCCAGGTCCGGGTCACCGGTGACGCGGCGGGTCGCGGCGAGGCCGTCGAGTCCGGGCATGCGGATGTCCATCAGCACGACGTCGGGCCGCACCTCGCTGATCAGGCGCAGCGCCTCCTCCCCGTCGGCCGCCTCCCCCGCCACCCCGATGTCCGGCTGCGCGTCGAGCAGCGCCCGGAACCCCGCCCTGACCAGTGACTGGTCGTCGGCGAGCAGCACACGGATCACCGGTCCTCCTCGGTCTCGATCGGCAGGACGGCGAGCAGGCGGAACCCTCCGTCCGGGCGGGTGCCCGCCTCGATGGTGCCACCGAGCGCGGCGGCCCTCTCCCGCATCCCGGCGAGCCCGTTGCCGGTGCCGCCCGCGTCGGCGCCGGTGGCGGGCCCGTCGTCGTCGACCAGCAGCCGCAGCCGCCCGTCGCGCCGTTCGACGCGCACGCGCGCCTCCCGGGACCCGGAGTGCCGTACGACGTTGGTGAGGGCCTCCTGGACGATGCGGAAGGCGGCCAGGTCGGCGCCGGGCGGCAGCCGGGGCGGCTCGCCCTCGACGGTGACGGCCAGACCCGCGCTCGCGGCCTGTTCCGCCAGCTCGGGCAGCCGGTCCAGGCCGGGTGCCGGGGTGCGCGGGGCGGCTCCGGGGGCGCGCAGGGTGTCGAGGACCTGACGCACCTCTCCCAGCGCCTCCTTGCTCTTCGCCTTGATGGTGGTGAGCGCGGTGCGGGCCTGCTCGGGGTCGCTGTCCAGCAGGGCGAGTCCGACGCCCGCCTGGACATTGATGACGGAGATGCTGTGCGCGAGCACGTCGTGCAGCTCGCGGGCGATGCGCAGCCGCTCCTCGTCGGCGCGCCGCCGCTCCGCGCGGGCCCGCTCGGCCCGCTCGCGCGCCCATTGCTCACGGCGGACGCGGGCCAGTTCGGACACGGAGAGGAGCGCGACGACCCAGGTGGCGACGACGATCTCCTCGGTCCACGGGGCCGCGTCGTCGCCCGACGGCGGCAGCCACCGGTACAGGACGTGGACGGTCAGCAGATGCCCGGCCCACAGCGTCCCCGTCGCCGCCCAGGCTGCGTACCGCCGCCCCGAGGCGACGGCGGCGAAACAGGCCACCACCACGGTCAGGAGGACCGGTCCGTACGGATATCCGGCGCCGAGGTACAGCAGGACCGCGGCGACCGTGCCCCACAGCACGGCGACGGGATGCCGCCACCGCCACAGCAGCACCGCGCCCGACAGGAGCAGCAGCACCCGGCCCAGCGGGTCGAGGGCGACCCGTTCGCCCGCCTGGGCATGGTCGGCGAAACCGGAGCCGATCAGTACGAAGGCGGTGAACAGCACCGTGGAGGGCCATGGCCACCGGACACGGCCGGCCGACTCCAGGCCGTCCTCCCGCCCGTCGGCGCGGCGGCTCCAGCCGGGCGGACCCTGCCGCCACCACCGGGGCGGCCCGCCGGTGCGCCACCGCTCCGGCGGGCCGGCGCCGGGCCCCCGCTGTTCGTCCATGTCCGCCACGCTAGACGCCACGCCCACCCGACGGCGTCGGCCGGGCGGCGTGATCACACGTACTCCCGGGGAAGTACGGCCGGGAGGGGTGCGGAGCCCAGGGAGCGCCGCGGGGCGGCATTCGACCGGCGGGCGGATGTCGAGGGCCGAAGCCTGAGGGCCCCGGCCCGCAGGCCGACCGCGAGGTGCGGAGCCCGGAGGCTCCGGGCAGCAGGCCCACCCTCGGTGCGGGCCTTGGAGCCGCCGACGGACCGCCGGCCCACCCCGCGGGCGAAGCCGCGAGGGGCGGGCCCAGGGAACGCCGACCCGCGGGCCAACCGGGAGCTGCGGAGTCCGGGAGGCGCCGGCCCATCGACCCGACGGTGCGCCGCGCCGACGGCCCCTGCCGCCGGGTCCCCGTGCCCGACGCCGCCGCCCCACCGTCCGGACGAAACCACGGGGCGCACACCTCCCGAGACACCGGGCCGCAAGCCACGCGAGGCACCGAGCCCGGGAGACGCCGGACCGCAGGCCCACCCTCGGTACGGACCCTTGGAGCCGCCGACGGACCACCGACCCACCGTCCGGGCGCAACTGCGGGACGCACACCCCCCGAGACGCCGACCCGCAGGCCAACCGCGAGGGCGGACCCCGGGAAGCGCCGGGCCGCAGGCCCACCCTCGGTGCGGACCCTTGGAGCCGCCGACGGACCACCGACCCACCGTCCGGGCGCAACCGCGGGACGCACACCCCCCGAGACGCCGACCCGCAGGCCAACCGCGAGGGCGGACCCCGGGAAGCGCCGGGCCACAAGCCGACCGCGAGGTACGGAGCCCGGGAAGCGCCGGGCCGCAGGGCGCGGCGCGCACTCGGGAAGCACCGACGGGCCCTACGCCCACCCAGCGGGCGAAACCGCTTGGCAGCGCCTGAGGCTCCGGGCCGCAGGCCGGCCGCGAGGTGCCGCGGGAGGTGCCGGGCCGCAGGCCGACCCCGAGGCGGGGAGCCTAGGAGGCGTCGGCGGGCCGGAGACCCACCGTGCGGGCGAGACCGTCGACCGCATGGCGGAAGAACGCGTCCCGCTCCTCGACGATGCGGGTGAACTGGCCGAACACCTCGAAGCCGATCAGGCCGAGCAGCTGCGCCCAGACGGCCACGCAGGCCGGTGCCACCGCGGGCGGCAGGTCGGGGACGAAGTCCGCCGCCATGCGCGCGGCCTCAGCCTCCAGGTCCGCCGGAACGGGCGCGACGTCCAGCTCCCCGGCCCGGTGGGCGTCGCGGACGACGTCGATGAGGGCGAAGCCGACGCGCGCGGCGGCCGGAACGGTGGTCGCGGGCGCGGCGTACCCGGGCACCGGGGAGCCGTAGATCAGCGCGTACTCGTGCGGGTGCGCCAGCGCCCAGCCGCGGATGGCCTCGCAGACGGCGGTCCACCGCTCCCCCGCGAGCGCGCCGACGGACGCCTTCAGGGCCGCTTCCGCCGTCTCGCCGAGGGAGTCGTAGGCGTCGATGATGAGAGCGGTCAGCAGGTCGTCACGGCTGGGGAAGTAGCGGTAGATCGCGGAGGAGGCCATGCCGAGCGTTCTGGCCACGGCCCGCAGGGACAGCTCGGCGGCGCCCTGCTCGGCGAGCCGCCGACGCGCCTCCTCCTTGATGGCCGCGGTGATCTCGATCCTCGCCCGTGCGCGGGCGCCGTGCGGTGTGCTCGTCATGGCGTCAGTGTTCCACGAGAACAGAGCGGCGCACACAGACGAGAGCACCGCTCTTGCTTTGTCACGCCCGAGCGGGCACACTGAAGTCGAAGCGAGAGCAGCGCTCACAAAACAGAGCGGTGCTCCCCCCCAAGTCTTTCCCGGAGGCCCTGATGTCGTCGTCCACGCCGTACTACCTCACCGCCGGCCCCGTCGCCGCCCGCTTCAACCGGGTCGTCGGCTGGCTCGCCCGGCACGGCATCAGCCTGGCCGGCAGCGCAGAGCTGTCCGTCCGCGGCCGCAAGAGCGGGCAGATGCAGCGCCTCCCGGTCAATCCGCACACCTTCGAGGGGCAGCAGTACCTGATCTCGGCGCGCGGGCATTCGCAGTGGGTGCGCAACATGCGGGCCGCCGGCGGCGGTGAGCTGCGCGTCGGCCGCAAGGTGCGCACCTTCACGGCCGTGGAGATCCCCGACGACGAGAAGCTGCCGCTGCTGCGCACCTACCTGGAGAAGTGGGGCTGGGAGGTCAACCAGTACTTCAAGGGGGTCACCGCCAAGTCCTCCGACGAGGAGATCCTGGCGGCGGCCCCCGACCACCCGGTCTTCCGGATCACCGTGCGGGACTGACCCCGGTCACTGCCCGGCGCCGGCCTCCCCGCCGCCGCTCGCGGGACGCCGGTCCAGTGCCATCAGGGCGCGGTGGGCCATGGGATGGGTGCGGACCAGCTCGCCGAGCGTCGTCGAGCCCTGCGTGATGTCCTTGAAAGCCTTCCACGCCGGGCGGAAGCCGGTCAGCACCGCGTGGAAGACGCCCGGGCGCTGTTCGAACGCCGCCAGCATCCGCTTGCCGACGCTCATCTCGACGCCCAGCCCCGCCTTCACGGCGAACGCGTAGTTGAGGGCCTGACGGCGGGCGTCCACGGCGTCGTGCGCCTCGGCGATGCGCACCGCCCACTCCCCCGCCAGCCGGCCGGAGCGCAGGGCGAAGGAGATGCCCTCGCGGGTCCACGGCTCCAGCAGCCCGGCCGCGTCGCCGCAGACCAGCACCCGGCCGCGGGACAGCGGCGAGTCGTCGGCCCGGCAGCGGGTCAGATGCCCTGAGGAAATGGACGGTTCGAAGCCCGCGAGGCCGAGGCGGGCGATGAAGTCCTCCAAGTAGCGCTTGGTGGCGGCACCTTCGCCGCGCCGCGAGATGACGCCCACGGTGAGGGTGTCGCCCTTGGGGAACACCCAGCCGTAACTGCCGGGCATGGGGCCCCAGTCGATGAGCACCCGCCCCTTCCAGTCCTCGGCGACCGTCTCCGGCACCGGGATCTCCGCCTCCAGGCCCAGGTCGACCTGGTCCAGCTTCACCCCGACGTGCGCCCCTATGCGGCCGGCGCTGCCGTCGGCGCCGATCACGGCCCGCGCGAGCACCGTCTCGCCGCCCTGGAGGACGACGGCGACCGTGCGCCGGTCCGGCACGGCCGAGCCGTGCTGCTCCACGCGCTGCACGGCGACGCCCGTGCGCAGTTCGGCCCCGGCCTTCTGCGCGTGCTCGACGAGTCGCTGGTCGAACTCGGGCCGGTTGATGAGCCCGAAGAGCATCTGCCGGGAGCGGCGGGTACGGGCGAAGCGGCCGTTGCTGGAGAACGTCACCGCGTGCACCCGGTCCTTGAACGGCAGCTCGAAGCCGGGCGGCAGGGAGTCGCGCGAGGGGCCGATGATGCCGCCGCCGCAGGTCTTGTACCGGGGCAGCTCCGCCTTCTCCAGCAGCAGCACGCGCCGCCCGGCGACCGCCGCCGCGTACGCCGCAGACGCCCCCGCGGGTCCCGCGCCCACCACGACGACGTCCCACACCTGCCGCACGTCGTCCGCCGAAGAGTTCTCGCTGCTCACGATGGTCCGCTGCTCCGATCACGCCGCCTGCCGCTGCTGTCCCCCCGCATCCTACGGCGGCGGTCGTGACGGTCCGCTGTGGGAGGATCGGCGACGTGAGTGCCCCTTACATGGGCCACTCACGCACACCACACGATCATCGCGTACCGAGAAGTACGCACTTGCACAACGTCGCACCTACAAGGAGCGTGCCCATGTCGTCGAATCCGGTCGCCGTGACCGTCGCCTCACTGATGCCCAGGGCGAAGGAGGAGCTCACCGAACTGGTGGCCTTCAAGTCGGTGGCGGACTTCGGCCAGTTCGCCCGCGAGGAGAGCGAGGGCGCCGCCCGCTGGATCGCCGCCGCGCTCACCGCCGAGGGCTTCCAGGACGTCGCCCTGCTCGACACCCCGGACGGCACCCAGTCGGTCTACGGCTACCTGCCCGGCCCCGAGGGCGCGAAGACCGTACTGCTGTACGCGCACTACGACGTGCAGCCGCCGCTGGACGAGGCGGGCTGGACCACACCGCCGTTCGAGCTGACCGAGCGTGACGGCCGCTGGTACGGGCGAGGCGCCGCCGACTGCAAGGGCGGGGTCATCATGCACCTGCTCGCGCTGCGCGCCCTCAAGGCCGACGGCGGCGTACCGGTCAACGTGAAGGTCATCGTGGAGGGCTCGGAGGAACAGGGCACCGGCGGCCTGGAACGGTACGCCGAGGAGCACCCGGACCTGCTGACCGCCGACACCGTCGTCATCGGTGACGCGGGCAACTTCCGCGCCGGCCTGCCGACCGTCACCACCACCCTGCGCGGCATGACGCTGGTGCGGGTGCGCATCGACACGCTCGAGGGCAACCTGCACTCCGGGCAGTTCGGCGGCGCCGCGCCCGACGCGCTCGCCGCGCTGGTGCGGGTGCTGGACTCGCTGCGCGCCGAGGACGGCAGCACGACCGTCGACGGGCTGAACGGCGACAGCGCCTGGCAGGGCATCCAGTACGAGGACGAGCAGTTCCGGAAGGACGCCAAGGTGCTGGACGGCGTCGAGTTGATCGGCTCCGGCACGGTCGCCGACCGCATCTGGGCGCGTCCCGCCGTCACCGTGCTCGGCATCGACTGCCCCCCGGTGGTCGGCGCCACGCCGTCCGTGCAGGCGAGCGCGCGGGCGCTGGTCAGCCTGCGGGTGCCGCCGGGCGTGGACGCGGCGCAGGCGACCGAACTGCTGCGCGCGCACATCGAGTCGCACACGCCGTGGGGCGCGCGCGTCACCACCGAGCAGATCGGCCAGGGTCAGGCGTTCCGCGCCGACCCGGCCAGCCCGGCGTACCAGGCCATGGCGGACGCGATGGCCGTCGCGTACCCCGGTCAGGAGATGCAGTACGCGGGGCAGGGCGGCTCGATCCCGCTGTGCAACACGCTCGCCGCCCTCTACCCGAAGGCGGAGATCCTGCTGATCGGCCTGAGCGAGCCGGAGGCGCAGATCCACGCGGTGAACGAGAGCGTGTCGCCGGACGAGCTGGAGCGGCTGTCGGTGGCGGAGGCGCTGTTCCTGCGGAACTACGCGGGTGGGGCGGCCTGATCGGCCGCCCTCTGTCGAGGTCGGAGCGTCCCGCTCGGGCGAGCGGGGCGCTCCGGCCTACGGGCGCCGAGCGCGGGCATGCGCGTGGTGGTGACACGGCTCGGCCACATCGATCACAGGGCACGCGGCCCGGAGGCGCACCGTAGGCGGCGACGGTCGGCGGGCCGCGGGTCTCCGCATGCAGGCGCAACGCGGCTCGGCCACCGCGACGACGACGCACACGCAGCACGTGAACATCGGGCGCTCCGCCGGGAAGGGCGGTCCCCGGGACCGTGACTCCCCTCACCCCACCGGCACTCCGCCCTCCAGGTACATCGCCCGGCCGCGTTCGCGGGCCCGCAGCGCGCGTCGTAGGCGTTCGTAGCGGACCGGGGGCAGCAGGTGTGCCGCCTCCGCCTCCGAGGCGAAGCGCCAGGCGCGGAGTTCGGGGCCGGGCAGCCGCATGTGGCCGGCGGTCTCGGAGTCGAGGCGGCCGCCGTCGAACAGCAGCCGGAGTCCGCCGAAGGCGGGCGGCGCGGGCGGCTCCCAGTCGACGACGAGGAGGGCCGGCACGTCGTCGAGCCGTATGCCGGTCTCCTCGGCGACCTCCCGCATGCCCGCCCGGGCGGGAGCCTCGCCGCGTTCGACGACCCCGCCGGGGAACTCCCAGCCGGCCTTGTAGGTCGGGTCGACGAGCAGCACCCGGTCCTGCTCGTCGAAGAGCAGCACCCCCGCGGCGACGGTCTCCGCCGTCGGCTCGGGCGTCTGCACGATGTCGCAGGCGGGCACCTCGCCGCTGCCGACCGCCTCGGCGATGCGGCGGGCGGTGTCGCGCGGGGTCAGGCTGCCGCTGTCGATCGGGTAGGCGTCGGCGGTGAGCCAGGCGGCGAGCGCCGCCTTGAACGGTTCGATGTGGTCGTACGACCACTGGCGGACCCGTATCTCCCCGTCGGGGAGGTCCACCGGGACCTCCCGGCCGGCTATCCGTTCCCGCAGGATCGTTTCGGCCGGGGCGAGCAGGACATGGCGGACCGGTATGCGCCGGGCGGCGAGGCCGCCGAAGATCTCGTCACGGTACTCCTGGCGCAGCAGGGTCATGGGGACCACCAGGGTCCCGCCGAACTCGGCGAGCATCGCGGCCGCGGTGTCGATCACGAGGCGTCGCCAGATCGGGAGGTCCTGGAAGTCGCCGACCTCGGCGAGGTGCTTGGGCGGGAGCAGCCGGTCCAGTGCTCCGCCGATGACCTCGGGGTCGAAGAGCGTGCTGTTCGGGATCAGCTCGATCAGTTCGCGCGCGGTGGAGGTCTTCCCCGCACCGTACGCCCCGTTGATCCAGACGATCACGGTTCCCCCTCTTCTGTTGGCCCCCTGAGGCTTGCCCGTTCCACCCTGCCACGGAAACCAGATCGAGTTGAGAACACGTGAAGGCGGCACCGGCGCCCCGCCGTGGAGGGGTGCCGGCGCCGCCGTCGACGCCGCGTGGGGCCCGTCAGGCGTTGCCGTCCCGGTCGACGTCCAGCTCCAGTGTGTTGTTCTCCGCGACCGTGCGGTCGAGGGAGCCGAGCGTGTCCTCGACGTCGAGCGCGCCGAGGGCGGGGGTCTCGGTGAGCGCGTGCGACGGGGTGACGGCCGCGACGACGAAACCGGTGGCGAGGGAGGCGATGGCGAGCATGCTGCGCTTCTTCATGCCCGGCTCAACTGCGGAACAGGCCGTTCGGTCACGCCCCGCTTCCCACACGGCCTCGGACGGTCCCCTGCCGGGCACGGTCGAAGCCGGCCGCCCCCTCAGACCCCCGCCACCGCCGCGTCCGTCCGCCCCATGAGCGCCGCCGCTGCCGCCCCCACCAGACCCGCGTCCGTGCCGGTCCGGGCCGGGACCACCGCGAGGCGCCGGACGAAGGACAGCGTGGCGAACTCGGTCAGCGCCTTCCGCAGCGGAGTGAACAGCACCTCGCCCGCCTTGCCCACGCCTCCGCCGATCACCGCGATGTCGATCTCGACGAGCGTCGCCGTCGCCGCGATGCCGGCCGCGAGGGCGCGGGCCGCCCGTTCGAAGGAGGCCACGGCTACCGGGTCGCCGGCGCGGGCGGCGGCGGCGACCGCGGCGGCGGAGGTGTCGCCGTCCGGGCCGGGGCGCCAGCCGTTCTCCAGCGCGCGCCGCGCGATGTTGGGGCCGCTCGCGATCCGCTCCACGCAGCCGCGCGCCCCGCACGGGCACGGGTCGCCGTCGAGGTCCACGCTGATGTGGCCGATGTGTCCGGCGTTGCCGGTGGGTCCCGGGTGCAGCCGCCCGCCCAGCACCAGGCCGCCGCCGACCCCCGTGGAGACGACCATGCACAGCGCGTTGTCGTGGCCGCGGGCGGCGCCCTGCCAGTGTTCGGCGGCCGTGATGGCGACCCCGTCGCCGATCAGCGCGACGGGCAGCCCGCCGGCCGCGTCCCGCACCTGGGCGACCAGCGGGTAGTCGCGCCACCCGGGCACGTTGACGGGGCTCACCGTGCCGGCGGAGGCGTCGACGGGGCCCGCGCTGCCGATGCCGACCGCGCCCGCGCGCTCCCAGAGGGGGGACGCGGCGAGGTCGCCGATGACCGCCCCGACGGCCGCCATGACGGTGTCGCCGTCCTCCCGCGCGGGGGTCGGCCGCTGGGCGCGGGCCAGGATCCGGCCCTCACGGTCCACCAGCGCGCCGGCGATCTTGGTGCCGCCGATGTCGAGCGCAGCCACGAGGTCGGTGTGCATCAGAGTCGGATCTCCCCGTCAACCGTCGGAAACCATCAGAGAACACGCTGGAAACGGCCATGCGCGACCAGGAGGCAACACATGGAGCACGGCCAACGGCCCGGTCGAGCGGTGAGGTGCGGGCCGGAGTGTGCGTCGGACAGTGTCTCCCGACGCTGACAACGTTGTCCAGGCTCTATGCTCGACGCCACATCCTCATACAAGCCCATGGACTCACGCATCCCCGTGGCCGACAGGACAGGACACCGCATCGTGCCGGAGACGACCCGCCGCACCGACCGCTTCCCAGGGACCCGATACGGCAACCGTCCGACGATGAAGGACGTGGCCGCCCGTGCGGGGGTCGGTCTGAAGACGGTCTCGCGCGTGGTGAACGGCGAGCCGGGCGTGACGCCGGAGACCGAGCGGCGGGTGCAGGAGGCGATCGAGGCGCTCGGCTTCCGCCGCAACGACAGCGCGCGGGTGCTGCGCAAGGGCCGCACCGCCAGCATCGGCCTGGTCCTGGAGGACCTCGCGGACCCGTTCTACGGCCCGCTGAGCCGGGCCGTAGAGGAGGTGGCCCGCGCCCACGGCGCGCTGCTGATCAACGGGTCGAGCGCGGAGGACGCCGACCGCGAGCAGGAGCTGGTGCTGGCGCTGTGCGCGCGCCGGGTGGACGGCCTGGTGGTGATCCCGGCCGGCGACGACCACCGCTATCTGGAGCCGGAGATCAAGGCCGGCGTCGCCACGGTGTTCGTGGACCGTCCGGCGGGGCACATCGACGCGGACGTGGTGGTGTCGGACAACTTCGGCGGCGCGCGCGACGGCGTGCGCCACCTGATCGCGCACGGGCACCGCAGGATCGGCTTCATCGGCGACATGCCCCGCATCCACACGGCGGCCGAGCGGCTGCGCGGCTACCGCACCGCCATGGAGGACGCGGGGATACCGGTGGCGGACGCGTGGATGTCGCTGGGCGTCACGGACCCCGGGCGGGTGCGCCGGGCGGCGCGGGAGATGCTCTCCGGGCCGGAGCCGGTCACCGCGATCTTCACCGGCAACAACCGGGTGACGGTGACGGTGATCCGGGTGCTGGCCGAGCACGCCCGCCCGGTCGCCCTCGTCGGCTTCGACGACATCGAGCTGGCCGATCTGCTGCAGCCCGGGGTCACGGTCGTCGCGCAGGACGCCGCCGCCCTCGGCCGGACCGCTGCCGAGCGGCTGTTCCGACAGCTCGACGGCACGCTGGTCGCTCCGGAGCGCATCGAACTGCCGACCCGCCTGATCACCCGCGGCTCGGGCGAGCTGCCCCCGGCGGACTGAGCGGGGCGGTGACGGTGGAGGACCGTACGCTGCGGGCGCTGGGGCTGGACGTGGTGCCGCGCGAGAATCCGCTGTCCTATCCGGGCGCCTGGCCACGCGAATCGGGACTGCTCGACGGGGACCGGCTGCTGCCGCTGGACCGGTGGTCGTTCGCGGACCGGGCGCCGGTGGTCTCGATCGGCTCCAACGCCTGCCCCGGGCAACTGCGGCACAAGATGGCCGAGTCGGGGATCGTCAGCCCCGTACCCATGGTGCGGGCGCGGGTGACGGGCGTCGGCATCGGCGTCTCGGCCCATGTGAGCCGCCCGGGCTACGTGTCCAACGCGCCCGTGGCGACGCCTGGCCGGGTGAGCGAGCTGTTCGTGCTCTGGCTGGACGCCCGGCAGCTCACGGTGATCGACGCGAGCGAGGGCGTTCCGCTGCCCCACGGCAACTTCCGCCGCGCGTGGCTGCCCGCGCCGGGCGTGCGCATCGAACTCCCCGACGGCAGCACGCTCCCGGGCGCGTACGCCTACGTCAACCGCCGGGGCGTACTCCACGACGGCACCGGCACCCCGCGGACCCACCCCGGCCAGCGCCCGCTGCTGACCAACCTCCTGGCGACTCTCCCCCGCCTGCGGGACCTGTTCGGCACGACGCCGGAGGAGTTCACCGCCCGCGCCCGCGCGGACCGCGAACTCTGCGAGAAGGGCTCCCGGCTGTTCGCCGAGGAGGGACTGGTGACGACCGGCGGGTTGGAGCAGTACGTGACGTCTTCCGGCGCCGGCGGCGAGGGACAGGGTGCCGCGTCGGGCCCGCCCCGGACCTGGAGGTCCTAACAGAAGTTGCTGACCAAGTAACCATCGGCTTGTCCGCTCGCTGGTCGGGACGCGGGGTCGGGGCGTGGGGAAGCGTCGGTCGCGGCCGGGGATCGTGTCGGGAGAACTGTGGTCGCTGGTCCAGCCGTTGCTGCCCGGGCCGGGGCCGAAGCTGACGGCGGGCCGACCACGAGTGCCGGACCGGCAGGCGTTGTACGGGATGCCGTTCGTGCTGCACACGGGGATCCGGTGGGAGTACCTGCGCAGGAGCTGGGCTTCGGTTCAGGGATGACCTGCTGGCGGCGTCCGGCCGCATGATACGAGGCCGGTGTGTGGGAGAAGCTGCACCTGGTGCTGCTGAGGAAGTTGCGGTCGGCGAAGCGGCTTCCACATGACGACGTCCCTGCCCTGGGAACAGGTGCCGTGGCGGGCAGGGACGTCCGCGACCTACAGGCCAGTCAGATCGTGTAGAGGTTGAATTCTTCCCACGAGCCGGAGACATCGGTCGAGCGGGCGCGCAGGGCGTACTGGAGCGTGCCGGTGTAGCTGTTCTCCATGGCGACGAACAGGCCGTTCAGCTCGGACTGGATGGCGAAGCGGTCCAGTGTCTCGTTGTAATAGAGGACGAACCGCTCCCAGCCGGCCGCGCTCGTGGAACGGGCACGCAGCAGGTTCTGCGAGGCGCCGGTGTAGTTCTTCTCGACAGCCACGTAGAGGCCGTTGGCCCGGGACTTCATGGCGAAGGTGCTCTCCTCCCCGATCCACTCGAAAGTGAAACCCTCCCAGGAGCCGCCGTAGACGTCGGAACGGGCGCGGAGGGCAGCGGTGTTCGGGGCGGCGTACGCCTTCTCGGTGGCGACGAACTTGTTGTTCCTGGCCGATTCCACGGCCAGCGCGGTGGGCTCCGGGGCGGCGGCTGCGCGCGCGGTCTGCGCGTCACCCGACTCCTCGGTCATCCGCGCCAGTTCGGCGGCGCCGTCGATCTTCTCCCAGCCGGCCGGCACCGCGGCCGGGGCGGCCTGCGGGGCGGCCCCCACGGCGGGCGCGCCCAGCGCCGAGGTGGCCGCCAGGGCGCTGAGGGACAGAAGGACAGTGGTCACGCGTCGCATAGTTGGTTCCCCACCATTCGTGAAAGCGGACGTGGCGCGGCGGCCATCGCTCCCACCTGCCGCTCCCGCCCATGACAACCGCCGCCAAGCCCCTCCCCCGGGACGGCGGCTACGTCAGAGTAACGGGAATGGCATAAGTGGCGAAGTGATTGATGAGTTCACCTAGGTTATTTCACGGAAAACATGCGGCATTCTCTATTCCTTAACCCCCCGCTAACGCGCATAAAGCGCGCTGTTCTCGGTCGCATTCGGACCCGAGTTGTGCGGTGTTCGGGACCTTGCATATTCGAGGGCCGATCACGGTCACGCACGCATGGTGATCGTCCAGTGACAGCCGTCGGGATCGGTGAAGTGCCCGGCGTAGTCACCCTGCTCGGGCCGATCGGCCGCGGCGGTCACCTGGCCATCGGCCAGTGCCGCGGCGGCGGTGAGGAGCGTGTCGACGCGTCACGGGTGGCAGCGGTGTGGGTGAGGATGACTCCGGGGAAGCGGTCGCCGTGGCGGCGGGTCCGCACGGTCAAGGACAGGACGCAGCCGGCTGCCCGGGCAGCCGGGCAGGGCGTCATGCTCCGCAGGGACAGGCCCCCTGGGACAGGCGGCGAGGCGTCACCCACCGCCCCGGAGGGAGGCGGGGGGCCCCGGCCGGGGAAGGGCGGGCCCGCCCCGGCGCCCGCCCTTCCGCACCGGCGGAGCCGGACGGCTACGCCGAGTTGGTCGCCGGTTCCGCGGGCGCGTGATCGGGTTCGTACCGCAGCAGATCCCCCGGCTGGCACTCCAGTACCTCGCACAGCGCGGCGAGCGTCGTGAACCGGACCGCCTTCGCCCGGCCGTTCTTCAGGACGGCCAGGTTCGCCGGGGTGATGCCGACGCGTTCGGCGAGTTCGCCCACGGACATCTTGCGCCGGGCGAGCATCACGTCGATGTCGACGGCGATCGGCATCAGATCACCTCGGCCAGTTCGGCCCGCATCCGGGACGCCTCCAGCTCCCGCGCCACGGCCTGGGCGAGCAGCATCCGCAGGACCAGCACGACGAGCGCGATGCCCACGATCGCCAGGCCGACCCCGCCGACCAGGAGCACGACGCCGGGCGCGACGGCCTCCCCGGGCGCCAGCAGCGCGCCGAGCGTGAAGACCAGCAGGGCCGCGGCGACGAACGCGCCGATCACGATGTGGACGTAGCGGAAGGCGGCATAGGAGAAGACCGTGCCGCGGCGTGCCATCGTCACCAGCCGCCAGACGCAGATCAGCACGGTCTGGGCGGCCAGCACGATGAGCACGACGACGGCCAGGAGCGGGGTCCGCACATGGGCGTACTGCTCGTCCAGCCCGTCCAGGTCGCTCGCCAGCAGCGGCACCATCAGCGTCTGCACCGCCAGGGTGCCCGCCAGCAGCGCCGCGATCACCGCGCGCAGCGCGAGCACGGTTACCTGTCCCATCACCACTCCTCCACTCGAAGCACGATGGGAATCTATCGATTTTCGATAGCCCGCGCAATTCCGGGCGGGCGGACCTTCACTGCGCCGAGACCGTCAGGCCTCCTCGCCGGGGTGAGGCGAAAGCCTCCAGCCCGTCGCGGCCCAGGCCGCTCTCCCCCGTCACCTCCGCCTCGTCAAGGGCCCCGCAGTCCAGCCCCCGCAGCAGGTACCCCGCCAGAGCCTTGGCCGTGGCCGGCTCGTCCATCACGTCGCCGCCGGACCGTTCGGCGTACCGCCGGAGACGGGCGGCGGCCGTCGCGAAGCCCTCCCGGTAGAAGGCGAAGACGGCGGCGTAGCGGGTGGGGAGGTGGCCGGGGTGCATGTCCCAGCCCTGGTAGTAGGCGCGGGCGAGGGCGCGGCGGACGAGTCCGTGGTGGAGGCGCCAGGCGTCGTGGACCTGCTCCGTGGGGCCGACCGGGAGCACGTTGGTGGAGCCGTCGGAGATCCGTACGCCGGTGCCGGCGGCGGCGACCTGCATGACGGCCTTGGCGTGGTCGGCGGCGGGGTGGTCGGAGGACTGGCAGGCGGCCGAGACGCCGAGACAGGCGCTGTAGTCGAAGGTGCCGTAGTGCAGTCCGGTGGCGCGGCCGTCGGCGGCCTGGATCATGCGGGCGACGGTGGCGGTGCCGTCGGCGGCCAGGATGGACTGGCTCGTCTCGATCTGGATCTCGAAGCCGATGCGGCCGGGTTCGAGCCCCCAGGTCTTCTCGAAGGCGTCGAGCAGCCTTGCCATGGCGGCGACCTGCTCGGCGTAGGTGACCTTCGGGAGGGTGAGGACGAGGCCGTCGGGCAGTCCGCCGCCCCGCATCAAGCCGGTGAGGAAGATGTCGAGGGTGCGGATGCCGCGGTCACGGACGGCCGCCTCCATGCACTTCATGCGGATACCGGTCCAGGGGGCCGCGGTGGCCGGCGTGCCGTGCGCGGCGGCCTCGGTGACCAGCCGGGCGGCGCGGGCGGCGGTCTCGTCCTCCTCGGCGTCGGGGCGGTGGCCGTAGCCGTCCTCGAAGTCGACGCGCAGGTCCTCGACCGGTTCGCGCTCCAGCTTGGCGCGGACCCGGGCGTACACGTCCTCGGCGAGGGCGCCGTCCATCCCGAGGACGGCGCCGAACGTGTCCGCGTCGGGGGCGTGCTCGTCCAGCGCCGCGAGGGCCTGGGCGCCCCACGCGCGCACGGTGTCCGCACCGAACCGGTCGCCCGGGACGTACACGGTGTGGACAGGCTGACGCGTGCCGGGGTCGCCGGGGTACAGGCGCTCCAGTGCGGCGTCGACCGGCGCCAGACAGGCGCCGATCTCCTCGGCGACTGCGCCCGTGAGACTCGTCGGCACCCGCTCCTGCTGCCCTTGGCCCATGCCACCCTCCCAGACGTCCGCGACCCGGAATCCGGCACCGCGCTTTCGCGACACGAATTCAACAATTCGTTGAAGGACGGTATCCGCCGGTCTCCGTGCCGGTCAACACCGTCCTACGGGCCGGTCCGCTCCGCCACCGGTCCAGGCGGAGCACGACGAGGCCCCCGCGACCGGTGCGGTCGCGGGGGCCTCGGACGGTTCCGGAGGTGATCAGCCCTTGCGGGTCTTGATCTCCTCGGTCAGCTGCGGGACGACGTCGAACAGGTCGCCCACCACGCCGAAGTCGACCAGCTCGAAGATCGGGGCCTCGGCGTCCTTGTTGACGGCCACGATGGTCTTCGAGGTCTGCATGCCCGCGCGGTGCTGGATCGCGCCGGAGATGCCGTTGGCGATGTACAGCTGCGGTGAGACCGACTTGCCGGTCTGGCCGACCTGGTTGGTGTGCGGGTACCAGCCGGCGTCGACGGCGGCACGCGAGGCGCCGACGGCCGCGCCGAGCGAGTCGGCGAGGGCCTCGATGATCGAGAAGTTCTCCGCGCCGTTGACACCACGGCCGCCGGAGACGACGATCGCGGCCTCGGTGAGCTCCGGGCGACCGGTCGACTCACGCGGCGTACGGCCGGTGACCTTGGTGCCGGTCGCCTGCTCGGAGAACGTGACGCTCAGGGACTCGACCGCGCCGGCGGCCGGGGCGGCCTCCACGGCGGCCGAGTTCGGCTTGACCGTGATGACCGGGGTGCCCTTGGAGACACGGGACTTGGTGGTGTAGCTCGCGGCGAACACCGACTGGGTGGCCACCGGGCCCTCGTCGCCGGCCTCGAGGTCGACGGCGTCGGTGATGATGCCCGATCCCAGACGCAGCGCCAGGCGGGCGGCGATCTCCTTGCCCTCGGCGGAGGACGAGACCAGCACGGCGGCCGGGGAGACGGCCTCGTGGGCGGCCTGGAGGGCGTCGACCTTCGGCACGACCAGGTAGTCGGCGTACTCGGCGGCCTCGTGGGTGAGGACCTTGACCGCGCCGTGCTCGGCGAGCGTGGCGACGGTGTCGCCGGCGCCGTTGCCCAGCGCCACGGCGACCGGCTCGCCGATGCGGCGGGCGAGGGTCAGCAGCTCCAGGGTCGGCTTGCGGACGGCGCCGTCCACGTGGTCGACGTAGACGAGAACTTCAGCCATGGGACTTCTTCTCTCCTGCTTGCGAAGTGTGAGGGGCGGGAAGCGAGCCGTGCCTTGCGGCTCAGATGAACTTCTGGCTCGCGAGGAACTCGGCGAGCTGCTTGCCGCCCTCGCCCTCGTCCTTGACGATCGTGCCCGCGGTACGGGCCGGGCGCTCGGACGCCGACTCCACCGTGGTGTAGGCGTTCTCCAGGCCGACCTCGTCCTCGTCGATGCCGAGGTCGGAGAGGTCCCAGGACTCCACCGGCTTCTTCTTGGCCGCCATGATGCCCTTGAAGGACGGGTAGCGGGCCTCGCCCGACTGGTCGGTGACCGACACGACCGCGGGGAGGGAGGCCTCGAGCTGCTCGGAGGCGGCGTCGCCGTCGCGGCGGCCGGTGACCTTGCCGTCCTCGACGTTCACCTCGGACAGGAGCGTCACCTGCGGCACGCCGAGGCGCTCCGCGAGCAGCGCCGGGACGACGCCCATGGTGCCGTCGGTGGAGGCCATGCCGGAGACGACCAGGTCGTAACCCGCCTTCTCGACGGCCTTGGCCAGCACCAGGGAGGTGCCGATGGCGTCCGTGCCGTGCAGGTCGTCGTCCTCGACGTGGATGGCCTTGTCGGCGCCCATGGACAGCGCCTTGCGCAGCGCGTCCTTGGCGTCCTCGGGACCCACGGTCAGAACGGTGACCTCCACGTCGTCGTCCGAGTTCTCCGCGATCTGCAGCGCCTGCTCGACCGCGTACTCGTCCAGCTCGGAGAGCAGACCGTCCACGTCGTCACGGTCGACGGTCAGGTCATCGGCGAAGTGCCGGTCGCCAGTGGCGTCGGGCACGTACTTCACAGTGACAACGATCCTCAAGCTCACGCCGGCTCTCCTACTGCATCGTCATTTCTGGCTGCCTGCCTGCAGGCAGCATAGGCGCCTCAAGCGGGCGGTCCCGGTCGGGGCGACCCACGCTCCGACCGAAATATTACTCGTCAGTACACTCAGTTCCTGCCCGCTAAGCAAGCGCTTTGAACTGTGACCTTCGCAACGCAGCGTAACCGGAACTCCTCCGGCCCGCGACCGGCGTCCCCCGCGTCTCACGCGTCTCAGTCGGGCAGCCCGCCGAAGCGTCCCTGGTGGTAGACGAGGGGACGGCCGCGCCCCGTGGGGTCCCCGAGCAGCACCTCGGCCACCACGATCCGGTGCTCCCCCGCGGGCACCCGGGCCGCCACCCGGCACACCATCCACGCGGGCACGTCGTCGAGCACCGGCACGCCCTCCGGTCCCTCCCGCCATGCCGTACCCGGACCGAAGCGGTCGGCGCCCCGGCGAGCGAAGGTGGCCGCGAGGTCCTGCTGGTGCTCGCCCAGCAGATGCACGCCGACATGGCCGGTCTCCGCTATCGCGGGCCAGCTGGAACCGCCCGTGGACACACCGAACGACAGCATCGGCGGCTCCGCGGACACGGAGGCGAGGGAGGTGGCGGTGAAGCCGACCGGGCCGGAACGGCCGCGCGCCGTGACCACCGCGACCCCCGCCGGGTGCCGGCGGAAGACGGAGCGCAACAGGTCGGGCGAGGCGGGCCGGGCGGCGCCGAGGTCGGACGTTGCCGTCATGAAGAAGTCCTTCTGGGAGGGGTCACGAGCGGGTGCGCGACTGCTCACCGGCCCGGCCGCGGCCCGCGCGGCAGGCGGGCGTCGGCCGGGAGGGGGCCGGGTACCCGACGGCGGCGAGGAGTCCCGACGATCCCGCCGACTTGGTGTCAGGCTGACGACAACGAGCAGGCAGCGTCAAGCGGGCCCCCGCGGATGGGAGATGTCTCACCATGATCGCAACGGCCGTCACACCGCGGCGCCGAGGGCGGCGATCACGTCGGCCTTGCGCGGCTGTCCGGCCGCGCGCCGCACGACCCGGCCGTCCGCGTCGAGCACCAGCACGGTCGGGGTGCGCTCGACGCCCAGCCGCCGCACGAGGTCCAGGCGGGCCTCCGCGTCGATCTCGACGTGGGTCACGCCCGGGACCATGGCCGCGACCTCGTCCAGCACCCGGCGGGTGGCCCGGCAGGGCGCGCAGAAGGCGCTGGAGAACTGCACCAGCGTGGCGCGTTCGCCCAACTCCGCGCCGAGTTCGGCCGCGAGACCGGACCGCGCTCCGCCGTCGCCGTCGGACCGTCCGGTGTCGTCACTGCCTCGCACTCGCCGCTCCCGCCCTGGATGTCACGTCCAACCGTCTCCAGCGTCCCGGGCGCCGCGAACATTCCCGTCCGCACGACGAAACCCGAGGTCGACCGGGGGAACGTGACGAGAATCTCCGCCACGGACCGGCACCGGGGCTGGTTCACCGGCCGTTCTTGGGGCAGCATCAGCGACAGGCCGTAAACCTACGGCTGCGTAACCTCGACTGGGAGAGTCCCTGCCCAGGCAGAGAAGGAAGGGTTCCGACCCGCCCATGGCAGAACTTGTCTACCGACCCGTGATCGGCTTCGCCCGCACCCTGTTCAAGGCGTGGGACCTCAAGATCGATTGCCAGGGTTCGGAGAACATCCCGCGCTCGGGCGGCGCCGTGCTGGTGAGCAACCACATCAGCTATCTCGACTTCGTGTTCAACGGACTGGCGGCGCTTCCACAGAAGCGGCTCGTCCGCTTCATGGCCAAGGAGTCGGTGTTCCGGCACCGCGTCTCCGGCCCGCTGATGCGCGGCATGAAGCACATCCCGGTCGACCGCGCGCAGGGCGAGGCCGCGTACGAGCACGCGCTGCGTTCGCTGCGGTCCGGTGAGATCGTGGGCGTCTTCCCCGAGGCGACGATCTCCCAGTCGTTCACCCTGAAGAGCTTCAAGTCCGGTGCCGCGCGCATGGCCCAGGAGGCGGGGGTCCCGCTGATCCCGATGGCCGTGTGGGGCACGCAGCGGCTGTGGACCAAGGGCCACCCGCGCAACTTCAAGCGCAGCCACACCCCGATCACCATCCGCGTGGGTGAGGCCATCGAGGCGTCCAAGGACAAGTACGCGGGCGCGATCACCCGTCAGCTGCGCGAGCGGGTGCAGGAGCTGCTGGAGGCGGCGCAGCGGGCGTACCCGGTGCGGCCGAAGAACCCGGAGGACACCTGGTGGATGCCGGCCCACCTCGGCGGCACGGCCCCCACCCCGGAGCAGGTCCGCGAGGCGGAGGCCCGCTGACGTCCCGCTCCAGGTCCCGGATCCGTGTGCGCCACGGATCCGGGACCTGCTGCTTTTCGGCGCGGTCCTCCACGCGTGGGGCGAGGACCTCGCCCTCATGCGGCCGGGTGGACGGTGACTTTCGCTCCGGGGCTGAACCTCTCCAGCAGCGCGGCGAGTTCGGCGGCGGCCTCCTCGACCTCGGCCACGGCCATCGGCTCGAGGCTCTCGAGCAGGAAGAAGCCCGAGGTGGTGTCCTCGGTGAGCCGGGTGCGCGGTCCCTGGCGCCAGTTCCAGCGGCGGCAGGTGACGCCGAGGTCGTCACGCCACACCACCTCGCCGGGGTCGGGGTGCTCGACGGTCTCCTCGCCCCCGGCCACGGTCACGAAGTCCTCGTCGCCGGTGGCCCGCACCAGGCGCATCGTGCCCTGGATGCGGTCGGCGTCCTCGCCGCCCACCGGGATCAGCCGGGCGACGCTGACGGCGTTGTAGACGTCTACCAGGAGGTTGATCCGGGGCAGAGCGGCGTCCGACAGGGCCCGCTTCGCCAGCGCCTCCGCGGAGTTGCGGGTGCGGGAGGGCTTGGAGCCGAAGGCGGTGTAGGCCGCGCGCCAGGCCGTCATGTGCGGGTCCTCGTGCGGGGCGCGTCCGTCGAGGCGGGCGGCGAGCCGGCGTGCGGCCTCGTCGAGCAGGGCGGAACTCTCCTCGCTGCTGGGCCCGTTGACCAGGTCGTGCGCCTCGACGGCTACATGGGTGAAGCCGGGCACGAGGGCCCGTACTTCGTCGGACACGGTCGGTGCGAAGGTCATGAGCGCCTATGTTCCTCGTGTTCAGGGAAGGACGGCGGGGAGCGTCCGCCACAGGTGCGACCGGTCGGGGGCGTCCCGGAGGGCGCGCAGGACCGTCGGGTGCGGTGCAGCATACAGGACCGGATGGTCCATCTCGTTGGACGAGGGGTCGGGGGTGAAGGCCAGGCGCTCGCCGGCGAGGGAGAACCTCGCGTCCACACCGGGCTTGTTGCCGCGCGGGTCCTGGCGGTGCCATGAACCCTGGAAGCGCACGGCGACCAGTCCGTGCACCACGCCGAGGTACTGATAGCAGAGCGCGGTCGGGATGTCCTCGGCGCGCAGCAGCGCGACCAGGGCGTGGGCCTTGGCGTAGCAGATGCCGGTGCCCTGCTCCAGCACGTCGGAGGCGCGCCAGGTCACGCGGGGGTCGTCGGCGTCCTGGGAGTGCGTGATCCGGTCGCGGACGTACTCGAAGGCCGCCCGCGCATACTCATACGAGTCCTGCACGTCGGACGCCAGGCGTGCGGACACCTCCCGGACGACCGGATGGTGGTGGTCGATCGCCTCGTCGGCCGCCAAGTAGGCGGAGAGGTCCGGGTTTTCCTGGATCAGCTGCATGGCGCCGGAGCATAGGTATGCGACCGGCCGAGAGTCAATTACTTTTCGGTCGGTCGCATACTTATGCATGACGTCGGGGTCGGCGGGTCAGCGGGCCGTCTCCTCCTTGAGGGCGGCCACGAAGCGGTCCACGTCGTCCTCGGTGGTGTCGAAGGCGCACATCCAGCGGACGTCGCCCGCGGCCTCGTCCCAGAAGTAGAAGCGGAACCGCTTCTGCAGCCGCTCGCTCACGTCGTGCGGGAGCCGCGCGAACACGGCGTTGGCCTGGACCGGGTAGAGGATCTCCACGCCGTGCACCGCGCGCACGCCCTCGGCGAGGCGCTGGGCCATCTCGTTGGCGTGCCGTGCGTTGCGCAGCCACAGGTCGCGGGCGAGCAGGGCCTCCAACTGCACGGACACGAAGCGCATCTTGGAGGCGAGCTGCATGGACAGCTTGCGCAGGTGCTTCATGTGCTTGATCCCGTCCGGGTCCAGCACCACGACCGCCTCGCCGAACAGCGCGCCGTTCTTGGTGCCGCCCAGCGAGAGCAGGTCGACGCCCACCGCGTTGGTGAAGGTGCGCAGCGGCACGTCCAGCGTGGCGGCCGCGTTGGCCAGCCGGGAGCCGTCGACGTGCACCTTCATGCCGTGCGCGTGGGCATGCTCGCAGATCGCGCGGATCTCGTCCGGGGTGTACACCGTGCCCAGCTCGGTCGCCTGGGCTATGGAGACGACCTGGGGCATGGCCCGGTGCTCGTCGTCCCAGCCGTACGCCTCGCGGTCGATGAGCTCCGGGGTGAGCTTGCCGTCCGGGGTGGGCACGGTGAGCAGCTTGATGCCGCCGACCCGCTCCGGGGCGCCGCCCTCGTCCACGTTGATGTGGGCGCTCTCCGCGCAGATCACCGCGCCCCAGCGGTCGGTGACCGCCTGGAGCGCCACCACGTTGGCGCCGGTGCCGTTGAAGACCGGGAAGGCCTCGGCGGTGGGCCCGAAGTGGCTGCGGATCACCTGCTGGAGGTTCTCGGTGTACGCGTCCTCGCCGTAGGCGACCTGGTGCCCGCCGTTGGCCAGGGCCAGGGCGGCGAGCACCTCCGGGTGGGCGCCCGCGTAGTTGTCGCTGGCGAAACCGCGGACCTCCGGGTCGTGATGACGACGCGCGTCGGTCCGCGGCGGGTTCACGGCTTCTCGGTCAGCCACAGACGTTTTCCGTTCACTTCCGCGGCGGGCTCGTCCCAGACGTCGACGATGGCCTCGGCCAGGTCCTTGACGTCCGTGAAACCCGCGAACTTCGCGTTGGGGCGGTCCGCGCGCATCGCGTCGTGCACCAACGCCTTCACCACCAGGATGGCAGCAGCCGAGGTCGGCCCCTGCTCACCCCCGGCCTTGCGGAAGTAGTCGGCCATGGCCAGCGTCCACGCCTCGGCGGCTGCCTTGCCTGCCGCGTAAGCGGCGTTGCCGGCGGTCGGTTTCGTCGCGCCGGCCGCGCTGATCAGGACGTAGCGGCCGCGGTCGCTGCGCTGGAGCGCCTCGTGGAAGGCGAGCGTGGTGTGCTGCACGGTGCGCACCAGCAGCAGCTCCAGGAAGTCCCAGTCGTCCAGGCTGGTCTTGGTGAACGTCTCACTGCCGCGCCAGCCGCCGACGAGGTGGACCAGGCCGTCGACCCGGCCGAACTCCTTCTCGGTGCGGGCCGCCCATTCGCGGGTGGACTCCAGGTCGAGCAGGTCGACGGACTCCCCGGTGACGGTGGCGCCGCCGTGCGCGTAGCGCGCCGCGTCCACGGCCGCCGCCAGCCGCTCCGGATCGTTGTCCGAGCCGACGACGACCGCTCCCGCCTCGGCGAGCCTGAGCAGCGCCGCGCGTCCCGCGGGCCCGCCCGCGCCGGCCACCGCGATCACCGCGCCTTCGAGCGCCCCGTTCCCCATGGTTCTCGCCTCCTGAGCAGTGTTGTGGACGAGATCGCTCACGCGGCGACCCGCTCGGAACCGTCCGCCGTGATGCCCCGGGTGGAGGCGATCACCTTCTTCAGCTTCTTGGACAGTGCCTCATAGAACATGCTCAGCGGAAACTCGTCCGGAAGCACGTCATCGACGAGCTTGCGCGGCGGCAGCGAGAGGTCGAGGGCCTCGGGACCCTTGGCCCACTTGGAACCGGGGTGCGGGGAGAGGTACTGGGAGACCAGCTCGTACCCGGCGAACCAGTGGACGAGTTTGGGGCGGTCGATGCCGTCGCGGTAGAGCTTCTCGATCTCCGCGCACAGCTCGTTGGTGACCTGCGGGGCGCGCTCCCAGTCGATGGAGAGCTTGTTGTCGGTCCAGCGGACGACGTCGTGCTTGTGCAGGTAGGCGAAGAGCAGCTGGCCGCCGAGGCCGTCGTAGTTGCGCACGCGCTCGCCCGTCACCGGGAAGCGGAACATGCGGTCGAAGATGACCGCGATCTGGACGTCGCGGGCCTGCGGCACGCCCTCGCCTGCGAGTTTCACGGCCTCCCTGAAGGCGGTGAGGTCGCAGCGCAGCTCCTCGAGGCCGTACATCCAGAACGGCTGGCGCTGCTTGATCATGAAGGGGTCGAACGGCAGGTCGCCGTGGCTGTGCGTGCGGTCGTGGATCATGTCCCAGAGCACGAAGGCCTCTTCGCAGCGCTTCTGGTCATGGACCATGGCGGCGACGTCCTCGGGCAGCTCGAGGCCCAGGATGTCGACGGCGGCGTCGGTGACCCGGCGGAAGCGGGCAGCCTCGCGGTCGCAGAAGATGGCGCCCCAGGTGAAGCGCTCGGGGGCCTCGCGCACGGCGATGGTCTCGGGGAAGAGAACCGCGGAGTTGGTGTCGTAGCCCGCGGTGAAGTCCTCGAAAGTGATGCCGCAGAACAGCGGGTTGTCGTAACGGGTGCGCTCCAGCTCGGCCAGCCAGTCGGGCCAGACCATGCGGAACACGACCGCCTCGAGGTTGCGGTCCGGGTTGCCGTTCTGCGTGTACATCGGGAAGACGACCAGATGCTGGAGGCCGTCCTCGCGGTGCGCGGCGGGCTGGAAGGCCAGCAGCGAGTCGAGGAAGTCGGGGACCTCGAAGCCGCCCTCGGCCCAGCGGGCCAGGTCCTTGATCAACGCCTCGTGGTACGCGCGGTCGTGCGGGAGCAGCGGGGACAGTTCGTCGACCGCGCCGATCACCGTGCGCACGGCGTGCTCCGCGTCGGCCCGGGACGGAGCGCCCTCGGCCCCGAGGTCGAGGGAGCCGTCCTTGGACTGCCAGGGCCGGATCCGCTCCACGGCATCCTTGAGCACGGGCCATGCCGGGTGCTCAACCACCCTGGTCGTCGAAGGATTCCGCTCCCCCGCAGCCTGCTGCACAAGAATTTCCGTCATGTCCCATCCTTCACAGGAGAACCTTGCGTACACCCGACCGTATACACAGGCCGTTTCTCCCAGCAAGGGGTACCTCAGGAAAATATCCTGCCTTACCTGGGGAGCAACCGCATATTTTCCTGTCCGCTACCCCGAACGGCGGCGCTCCATGCGTTCCGAGTTCAGCCTCTGGACGCGGCGGGCAAAGGCGATACGGTCCCAGAGGGCCGTAGGGACGCGGCCCCCCGCCGCCGTCGACGGAAGCAGGTCGGATCTTGAACTTCCTCACCATCGGTCACCGCGGAGTCATGGGCGTCGAGCCCGAGAACACCCTTCGGTCCTTCGTCGCCGCCCAGGAGGCCGGGCTCGACGTCATCGAACTCGATCTGCATCTGAGCAAGGACGGCGCGCTCGTGGTGATGCACGACGCGCGCGTGGACCGCACCACGGACGGCACGGGCGCCATCGCCGAGAAGACCTTCGACGAGCTGCGCGCCCTGGACGCCGGGCGCGGCGAGCGCATTCCCCTGTTCACGGAGGTGCTGGACGCGGTCCGGACGCCGCTGCAGGCGGAGATCAAGGACGTCCGGGCCGCCCGTGCGCTGGCCGAGGCGATGAACGACCGGGGGCTGGCCGACCGCGTGGAGGTCGCGTCCTTCCACGACGAGGCGATCGCCGAGATCCGGCGCCTGGTGCCCGGCGTGCGCACCGCTCTCGTCGCGGGACGTTACGGAACGGACGTGGTGGACCGGGCGGTGGCCGCCGGCGCCTCGCGGCTGTGCCTCAACATCCGCCGGATCACCCTGGAGGTCGTGGAGCACGCCCGCAAGGCGGACCTGTCGGTGTTCGGCTGGGTGGTCAACACCCAGGACCATCTGCGGCTGGTGCGGGCGCTCGAGCTGGACGGGGCGACCACCGACTACCCGGAGATCAAGCGCACCGGCCGCTTCACTGCGTGAGCGGCCGGACGGTGTACGACGGTCGGACCAGCTCCTTGACCAGCAGCTCGAACTCCAGGTCGTCGCGCTGCGGGACGCCGAAGCGTTCGTCGCCGTACGGGAACGGCGCCGTCTTCCCCGTACGGCGGTAGCCGCGCCGCTCGTACCAGGCGATCAGGTCCTCGCGCACGGTGATCACCGTCATGTGCATCTCGGTCACGTCCCAGCCCTCGCGGGCCTGCCGCTCCGCCTCCGCGATGACGGTCCGGCCGAGCCCGGCACCCTGGAGCGCGGGGCTGACCGCGAACATGCCGAAGTAGGCGTGCTCACCGCGGTGTTCGAGCTGACAGCAGGCCACGATCCGGCCCTCGCGCTCCACCGTGAGCAGCCGGCTGTCCGGCGCCTCGACGACCTCCAGCACAGCCTCGCGGTCGGTCCGCTGCCCGTGCAGGATGTCCGCCTCGGTGGTCCACCCCGTGCGGCTGGACTCCCCCCGGTAGGCCGACTCGATCAGCTCGACGAGGGCGTCCACGTCGGCGTCGGTGGCATCACGGAAGGTCAGTGCGGTGTCGGCGGCGGTTCCCATGGCGCGGTTCCTCGATTCGTGCGGCTCTCCCGACGTGGCCGGGACGGGCCGAGGTTAACGCGCGGTTCCCGGCCCCCGGAGGGCCGGTCCACTCTCCGGACGGCGGTGCCTGCTCCGTCCCTCTACGCTCGGCCGCATGGTGCATGTACTCAGCAGCCGTGTCCTGCTCCGCCCCTCCGACCCCGAGCGCTCCCGCGACTTCTACGGGCGCCGCCTCGGCCTCGCCGTCCACCGCGAGTTCGGCACCGGCCCGGAGCGCGGCACGGTCTACTTCCTCGGCGGCGGCTTCCTGGAACTCTCGGGTCGCGCGGAGGTCTCCCCTGCGGGCTCGCCCGACGTGCGGCTGTGGCTCCAGGTGGCGGACGCGGAGGCGGCGCGGGAGGAACTCGACGCCCGGGGCGTGGAGATCGTCCGCCCGCCGGTGAAGGAGCCGTGGGGCCTGATCGAGATGTGGATCGAGGATCCGGACGGAACACCGATCGTCCTGGTCCAGGTCCCGGAGGAGCACCCGCTGCGGTACCGGCCGGGGATCTAGATCCCCCCTGCCGGGACTTGCCCGCCGGAGCCACCCTCAGCCGTACGGCGTTCGAGGACGAGGCCCGCCAGGGCCGAGGGGGTCCGGGGGCGCAGCCTCCGGGACGGTCACCCCTACGCCCGCAACACACCGAGGCGCCCCTCCAACTGCGCCAGCAACCCCCCGAGCAGACCGGCCAGGTCACCGAGTTCGCCGGAGCCGAGCCCGGACAGCACCGCGTTCTCGTAGGACAACTGCGACGGCAGAATCCCGTCGACCAGTTCACGCCCCGCGTCGGTCAGCCGCACATGGGCCACCCGCCGGTCCCGGGTGTCTCCACGGCGCTCCACCAGCCCCCGCTCCGTGAGCGTCTTCAACCGCTTGGTGACGGCGGCGCCGGAGGAGAACGTCTCGCGGGCCAGCTCGCTGGGTGTCAGCTCGTGCCCCGTGCGGCGCAGCGCGCCGAGCAGGTCGAACTCGGGGCGGGTGAGCCCTGCCCGCCGCAGCGGGGCGTCCTCGGCCTGCTGGAAGAGGGCCGCGCAGCGGTTGATGCGGCCGATGATCTCCATGGGCCCGGTGTCGAGGTCGGGATGGACCGCCCGCCACTGCCGGACGACCTCGGCGACGGTGTCGCGCCCGGAGACGGGCGTGTCCGCGGTGCTCGAGGTGTCCGGCGTGCCGCTGAGGCCGTCGCCGGCCGATGGCCCTTGGGTCGCCGTCATGGCGATGCGCCCTCCGTGTACGTATACGTGCTGGTGGTGCCGGGGTCCGGGAGGAGTCCCCGGCGTCGTACCGTCGCCGCGAGCGTACGGTGTGCCGCCTGCTCGGCGAGCACCACCCGTTCCAGGGGCAGTGCGCGCTGCCACCATTCTCCGGCCGCGGCGTCGGCGGTCGCGCGCAGGTCGACCACGGCGGCGGCGAGTCCGCGGCGGGCTGCCACCAGGGCGGCGGGCGAGGACGAGGGGTCGGCCGCCACGCGGGCGGCGTGCTCACGGGCGCGGTCGACGGTGGTGAGTGCCCGCTCGACGCGCCGGCCGGCCCGCCGGTTGGTGACGGCGACGGCGGCGACGAAGCCGACCAGGGCGCCGACCAGCGTGTCCACGACCCGGCCGGTGACCAGCTCGCCGGTGGGCTGGTAGCCGGGCAGCTCGGTGACGAGCAGCGCCAGCGGGGTCACGCAGACGCTGCCGAGCCAGTAGTTGCGGCCGATGAGCGCCTCGGCGCCGAAGTTGCAGGCGAGGATGCACAGCACGAGGGCGAGCGGGCCGAGCTGGGCGACCGGGGCGACGGCCGCGAAGAGCAGCACGCCGACGAGGTTGCCGACGACGCGCTGCACGGCCCTGCTCCAGGTGAGGGTGATGTTGGCCTGGTAGAGGGAGGCGGCGGTGACGAGCGCCCAGTAGGGACGTTCGGCACCGAGGGCGAGGGAGACGTAGCCGGCGAGGGCGCAACCGAGGGCGCTGCGGACGGCGACGGGGGCGAGCGGCCCGAGCCGGCTCCGCAGCGGACGCGGCGCGACGGCCCGCTCGGCGGCCACCCCGACGAGCTCGTCCCGCTCGCGTAGCAGATCCCCGTCCCGGCGCAGGCTGTCGTCGTCGAGGCGCGCACCGCCTTCCGTCCGGCACTGGCCGGCGCCGTCCGGGCGCGAGCCGACGCCGTCCGGGCGCAGGCCGTCCTCCTCCCGGCGCAGGCCGTCCTCCTCCCGGCGTGGATCCCCCGTGCGGGGAATCCGGCCCGTGCCCCGCACCGCGCGGGCCCAGGAGCGCAGCCGGGCGGGGTCGGCGTCGGCCGGGGCCGCGAGGGCGACCTCGGCACGGATGACGAGACGTTCGAGGGCACGGCGGGTCGTGGAGGGGCGGTTCCGGACCGCGAGGAGGGTCTGCCAGGCCGCGTGCACGGCGGCGTACGCGGCGGACCGGGCACCCGCGCCGCCCTCCTCTCCGCCGCGCGCGGTCTCGGCGTAGGCGGCGGCCGCGTTCAGCGCCTGGGCGGTGGCCCGCCGCTCGGGGCCGTGCGGACGGAGCGGGGCGGGGGCCATGCCCACGAGCCAGGCCCACACCCCGGCCGCCGCGGCGAGTGCGAGGTGGCCGGGGGCCTGGCCGAGGGTCTGCGGGACGAACAGCGCGGCGGAGCTGACGAAGGTGAGGATCACGTGCGCGGGCGGACCGACCCGGGTGGCGTCGCACCCCGCCTTCTGCACAGCGGCCAGCAGGGCGCCGACGGTGACCAGGACGACGGCGTTCCGGGTCAGGGACGCGGAGACCAGGGCCACGGCGAGCCCGCCGAGCATGCCGAGGATCACCCAGGCGAGCGCCTTGGCGCGGGCGGCGTACGGGCGGTTGTGCGCGTACAGGGCGCACAGCGATCCCGCCATCGTGTACGGGGCGAGGTCGAGCCGGCCGAGCGTCATCAGGAGCAGGCTGGGCGGGGCGACGGCGGCGACCACGCTGAGGGCGGGCTTGAACCAGACGTCGGAGGGCCGTCCGAGGCGCAGCGCGCCGACGACGGGGAGACGCCGGACGCGCGCGGAGGTGGGGGTGGCACTGCTCATGAAGAGCAAGGTTAACAGGTGTTTTACTCGTAAAAAATTAACCGGGGATCCGCTCGCGCCCCCGGGAGCCCCCCGGGAGCCCCCCGCGCACCCCCTCGCGCTCGCGTACACGCCGTCGGGCACGGGCATCCCCTGACCGTCCGGTGGAGCGGTTCGAGGGGGGTTCGCGTGCACGGACCGGGATCGTCCGGCTGGCTGCTGGTGGCGCTCTGCGCGGCGACCGGCGCCTATTGCCTGCTGCGGATGCGCAGCGGCGTGGAGGAGCAGCGCCGGGCGGCGGGCGGCGAGGCGCTGATGGGGTTCGGGATGGCGGCCATGGCGGTGCCTGCGGCGGTGTTCACGCCGCCGGCGTGGGCGTGGCCGCTGTGGGCGGTGGTGTTCGGTGCGGCGGGGCTGCACGCGCTGTGGGCGGCCCGCGCCTCCGCGCGCCATCTGCACCATGTGGTGGGCGCGGGCGCGATGGTCTACATGGCGGTGGTCATGGCGGCCGCCCCGCGGGGGGCGCATCACGGCGCTGCGGGCACACCCGCGCTGACCGCCGCCCTGCTGCTCTACTTCACGGCGTACGTGCTGGTGACGGGCGCGCGGCTGGTGCCGGTGGCCGCCGTGGCGGGCGGGCCGGGAACGGGACCGGGTGCAGGTTCCGGCACCAGGTGGGGCGACCGGCCGGAACTGGCGCGAGCCTGCCGCCTGTCGATGGGGATCGCGATGGTGGCGATGCTGATGATGATGTGAGGCGCGCGAGGAGACGATGTGGAAGCGCGCCAGGGGCCGTTCGGCCGGCGGCGCGGGACCGTTGTCTGCGTCACTTCGGACCGCGGGCCCGTGTTCAAGGGGCGTCGGCGCTTCTAGGCTGCTGCCATGATCCTCCCCGCGGTCCTGCTGCTGCTCGGTGTGCTGACCGCCGTCGTGGGTCCCCGGCTGCTCGCCCGGGCGGACTGGCCGGACCGTGAGCCGGTGGTGGCCCTGTGGGCCTGGCAGTGCGTGATCGCGGCGGTGCTGCTGTGCTGCGCCCTGTCGATGACGTTCAGCGCGGCAGCGGCCTGGCGGGTGGTCGGCGGGCATGTGTTCACCGGCGCGCCGATCGCGGTCGTCGAGGCGTACACCCTCGGCACGGCGGGCGCGTGGGCGCATGTCACCGCCGTGGTGCTGGCGTGCGGCGGGCTGTGGAGCGGGGCGATGCTGGTCCGGGAGATCGCGCGGGCCCGTGCCCGGCGCCGGGCGCGCCGGGCGGAACTGCGGCGCCGTGCCCCGCTGCTGCCGGGTGAGGAGCCGGGCTCCGACCGGCTCGTGGTGCTGGAGGGCGACCGTCCGGACGCCTGGTGCCTGCCCGGCTCCCCGCCCCAACTGGTGGTGACGACAGCCGCGTTGCAGCGTCTGAAGGGACGGCAGCTGGACGCGGTACTGGCGCACGAGCGCGGCCACGCGCGCGCCCGGCACGACTGGCTGCTGCACTGCTCGTCCGCGCTGGCGGACGGCTTCCCGCAGGTGCCGGTGTTCTCCGCGTTCCGGGACGAGATGCACCGGCTGGTGGAACTCGCCGCGGACGACACGGCGTCGCGCCGGTTCGGCCGGCTCACCACGGCCCTGGCCCTGGTCGAACTGAACGAGGACCGCGGGGTCTTCGGCCCCTGCCCCACCGCCCAGGCGCACGTCCCGGCCCGGGTGCACCGCTTGCTCACCCCGGGCGACCGCCTCCCCCCGAGCCGCCGCCTACGCCTGACCGCCGTCGCGTCCCTGGTACCGGCGCTTCCCGTCCTCGTGGCGTTCCTACCGGGCTTGCGGGCACTGGGGTAAACCCCGTCTCCGCCCAGGCGCGCCGCCCGGCGCGCCGAGACGGGCGCACCTCCCGGCACAGCCGCCCGGCGACCGGCCGCCCCCGGTCCGCCGGTCACGGCCGACCGCCCCCGCGTCACTGGTCTTGGCGCTCGCGCCAACCCCGTGGCGTTCCTGCCCCGATCGCGGGCACTGGGGTAGCGACGGCCCCGACGAGGCAGGGCCGGGCGTGCCGGGTCCTGGCCCCGGCACGCCCGGTCGGCGAGGATCACCCCATGCGCACCCCCCACGCCCCCGCACCGCCCGCGCCCCCCGGCCCCCGTACGCCGGCCCGGTCGGCTCTGACGCCCGCGGTCCTGCTCGGCGCGGCCTCCGTGCTGCTGCTGACGCTGGTCGCCCTCGAGTGGCGGCCCCTGCTGGACCTGGACGGCGGCATCTCCCGCACCACGCACCGCTGGGCGGTGGCGGAGGACGGGCTGACGCAGGCGGCCCGCGTGCTGACCGACTGGGTGTGGGACCCCTGGACGATGCGTCTGCTGTGCGCGGTGGCGGTGATCCTGCTGCTCCGGCGTCCGGCCGCCCGGTGGACCGCGGGGTGGCTGGTCGTGGTGGTGGCGCTGGCCACGGCCGCGCAGCAGGGGCTGAAGGCGGCGCTGGGGCGGGAGCGCCCGGTGTGGTCCGACCCGGTGGACAGCGCCCACTACGCCGCCTTCCCCTCGGGGCACGCCATGACCGCGACGGTCGTGCTGGGGCTGCTGCTGTGGCTGCTGCACCGCCACGGCGTGGGCCTCGTGGTGTGGCGTACGGCGCTGGCGGTGGCGGTGGTCTCGGTGGCCGGCGTCGGCCTCACCCGGATCTGGCTCGGCGTGCACTGGCCGACGGACGTGCTGGGCGGCTGGCTGTTCGGCGCGCTGACGGTGGTCGCGGCGGTCGCGGCGCACCGGCGGCTGCGGCCCACGCCCCGAGGCACGGCGCGCGGCCGGTCCGGCGGTACGCGTACGCCCTCGCCCTCGCCCTCGCCCTCGCCCTCGCCCGAACCGTCCACCTCGGACGATCCCCCGCGTCGCCCGAGGTGAACGGCAGCCCGAAGAGGGCCCGCCGGGGCCCTTCCAGGTGCGCTGAGTATAGTTGGCTGGCAGCCAGTCAACGCAGGAGTCCAGCATGTCCCCGCGCAGCGCCCTGGTCAATGAAGAGTTGCGTCGGCGTTCCAAGGAGCGGCTGCTGCACGCGGCCGTCGAGCTGGTCGACGAGCGCGGGTACGAGGCGACCACGCTGGGTGACATAGCCGACCGGGCGGGCTCGGCGCGGGGTCTGGTGTCGTACTACTTCCCGGGAAAGCGCCAGCTCGTGCAGTCCGCCGTGCACCGGCTGATGCACCGCACCCTGGAGGAGGCGCTGGAGCGGGAGCCGCGCACGGACGACGGCAGGGAGCGGATGGCGCGGGCCATCGACGCGATCCTCGGCCTGGCGCGGGACCGGCCGGTGCTGATGCGCCAGCACATGGCGGGACTGCTGCAGGCGGAGGGGTTCCTGCCGTGTCCCGAGCAGCGGCGGCTGGCCGAGCTGCTGAGCGACACCGTCGCCCGGCACGGCTCGCGGGACGTCGAGTCCGACTACCCGATGCTGCGGGCGCTGCTGATGGGCGCCGTGTACGCGGCGGTGATGCCGGGGGCGCCCATGTCCGTGCCGGTGCTGCGCGCCGAGCTGTTCAAGCGCTACCGGCTGGACTGGGAGATGGGTGTCCCGCCGGACCCCGAGGGGACCGGCGGGACGAAGGAGAAGGACCGGACGGACATGGCCCGGTTCTTCGCGACGGAGCCGGAGACTCAGTCGAAGTAGTCCGGCTGCGTCTGCACGTTGAGCTCCTGCATACGGACCCAGCGGGCCGCGTCCGTGCGCTTGTCGTCGATCTTCAGGACGTCGAAGCCCTTGGCCATGTCGTTGGAGTAGATGTAGCCGTTGTAGTAGTACGCCGACCACGAACCGCCGGTGACCAGCTGGTCCGTGGAGAGCGGACCGCGCTCGAAGTAGGCGATCTCCTTCGGCTTGGCCGAGTTGGTGAAGTCCCACACCGAGATGCCGCCCTGGTACCAGGCCTGGACCATCAGGTCACGGCCGCGGACCGGGATCAGCGAGCCGTTGTGGGCCACGCAGTTCTCGGTGTCCGCCTGGTGGCGGGGGATCTTGTAGTAGCTGCGGAACACCAGCTTGCTGCGGTCGCCCTTGCCGACGATGTCGTAGATGCCGTCCGCGCCGCGGTTCGGACCGATCTCCGCGTTGCAGGTGGCCGCGCCGCCGCCGCCCAGCTCGTCGGTGAAGACGACCTTGTCGGCCCTCTGGTTGAACGTCGCCGAGTGCCAGAACGCGAAGTTCACATTGTCCTGGACGCGGTCGATCACCCGCGGACGCTCGGGGTTCCTGATGGAGAACAGGATGCCGTCGCCCATGCAGGCGCCGGCGGCCAGGTCCTTCGAGGGCAGCACGGTGATGTCGTGGCAGCCGGTGGTCTTGGAGACGCCCGGGTTGGTGGGCGCGCCCGGGTTGCCGCCACCGTCCGGGCCCTCACCCGGGAACAGCACGGGGAACCCGACCACGGCGGCCTTGTGCGGGGCCTTGCGCGGCACCTTGATCACGGAGATGCCGTCGTGCGGCGGCCGGCAGTCCGGGTAGGCCGCGTTCGGCGAGTACGAGGAGACGTAGACGTAGACGTTCTTGCGGTCCGGCACCAGCGTGTGGGTGTGCGAGCCGCAGGCGGTCTCGACGGCGGCGACGTAGCGCGGGTTGCGCTTGTCGCTGATGTCGAAGACCTTCATGCCCTCCCAGGAGGATTTCTCGGTGGCCGGCTGCGTGGTGCTGTTGCAGCTGCTGTCGCTGCGCGAGGAGTCCGTGGACAGGAAGAGCAGGTTGCCGGAGACGGAGATGTCGTTCTGCGATCCGGGACACAGCACCTGAGCCACCGTCTTGGGCTTCTTCGGGTTGCTGATGTCGAAGATGCGGAAGCCGTCGTAGTTGCCGGCGAAGGCGTACCTCCCCTGGAAGGCGAGGTCCGAGTTGGTGCCGGACAGCACGTCCTTGGGGATGTTGGCCACGTGCTCGATGTTGGCGGAGTGGACGATCTCGTCCTGGCCGGGTATGTCACCGCTCTTGACGGCGGCGCGGGCCTCGGCCTGGTCGCTGCGGGACACGTCCTTCGGGGCGGCGGGCGAGTCCCCCGGGTCCGGGATCGCGGCGGCGGGCCCGGCCGTGAGCAGCGCGGCCAGCAGGCCGCCCGCTGCCGCGGCAACTCCCAGCCGTCTGCGCCGGGTTCGGGAAACGTTCAACAGGATCACTGTTTTCCTCCCTGGTTCCGTTCACGTCGGAACGGTGTGGCACCGGCAGTATCGTCTTCGGCATGCACATACCAACAGGGGCTCCACAGCATCGCAACAAAGTTTTTTGATCGAAGTTGCGCGGAAGCGTGCTAGGACGGTCATCGACACTCACGAGGTGTTCCGCACCGCTGCCGAGCGGGAATACCGCCAGTCACAGGAGGTCCATGTGCACCACCGCCGCGTGCCACGCCTGTCCGCCGTCGCCGCCGGGCTGACCGCGCTGGCCGTACTCGGGCTCGTGGGCTGCGACTCCGGCGACGACGACGCCAAGTCGCCCCCCGCGAGCGGCCCTTCGGTGATCGCGCCCGGCGCGCCCGGGGAGGAGAACCGCACCCTGTCGGCCCAGGAGGCGGAGCAGGAGCGCAAGGAGGACGACTCCCCCAACGCCGCGGACGTGTCGTACGCGCAGATGATGATCCAGCACCACACGCAGGCGCTGGAGATGACCGAACTGGTGCCGGGGCGTGCGGAGTCACCGAAGGTGGTCAAGCTGGCCGAGCGCATCGCCGCCTCGCAGAAGCCCGAGATCGGCGCGATGAAGGGGTGGCTGCGCACGCACGGCAGGACGGAGGCGGACGCGGGCCGGGGGCACGACCACGCGACGATGCCCGGCATGGCGACCGAGGCACAGCTGAGGCAGTTGCGGGCGGCCGAGGGCAAGGCGTTCGACCAGCTGTTCCTCACGCTGATGATCACGCACCACCAGGGTGCGATCACCATGGCCACGGACGTGAAGGGCCAGGGGAACAACATCCGGATCGAGGAGATGGCGGACGACGTCGTCGCGCAGCAGACCAGCGAGATCAACCGGATGCGCGACCTGCTGTGACGTTCCGCCAGGGCGGCGGTCCGGTCAGGGGCGGGACGGTCAGCGGCGGGCGTGGCGCGGGGAGAGCAGCCCCGCGTCGCGCGTCCGCCCGATGAGGCGGAGCGCCCCGCGCCGGCTGTAGCCGGTCTGGTCCATCACGGCGAGCACCGGGTCTGCGCCCCGCTCCTGAGCGGCCCGGTACGCCCGGGCCACGACCGGCCACTGGGTCCGCCCTCTTCGAGGCTCCTCCCGGTGGTGCGTGCCGCCGCTCTCCTCCTCCCCCGGCTCGGGCTCGGCGCCGCAGGCCCGCGCCAGCGGACCCTCGATCCAGTCCGCGAACACGGCCAGGTCCTCCAGCGCGAGCGCGGGGCGGGCCTGGACGTCCTCCACACAGACCCAGCCCTCGCCCACGGACGCCAGCGCCTCGATCGTGGCCCCGTCGCGGAAGGCCAGCCGCACATGGAGCCACCGGGTGGTGCGCTCGCCCTCCCGCACCTCCCACGCGGGCCACACGGCCACCGCACCCTCCGCCGGAGAGCGATCGGAAAGTTGAAGAAAAGATGCCTCGAGCACACAGGCAACGTAACGGCGTGATCAGTTTCCCTCCGTAGAACACGCACCCCGGACGGCGGACGGCACCCTGTCAGCGGAGTGCGGGCGGTGTCATGCTGGGAGGCGCCGGTGGTCCCCGCCGGTGCCCCCCTCGGGGTGAGGAGTTCCCCGTGCTGCGTGTCGCCGTCGTCGGAAGCGGACCCAGCGGGTGTTACACCGCCCAGCATCTCGTCCAGCTCGATCCCGGGGCGCGGGTCGACGTCCTCGACCGCCTGCCCTGCCCCTACGGCCTGGTCCGCTACGGCGTGGCCCCGGACCACGAGAAGATCAAGTCCCTGCAGGGCAGCCTGCGCACGGTGCTGGAGCACGAGCGGGTGCGGTTCCTCGGCGCGGTGCCTGTCGGGCCGGGCGGGGTGCCGGCGGCCCGGCTGCGGGAGCTGTACCACGCGGTGGTGTACTGCGTGGGCGCCGCCACGGACCGGCATCTGGACGTCCCGGGCGAGGACCTCCCGGGCAGCTGGTCGGCGACCGCGTTCGTGTCCTGGTACAGCGCGCACCCGGACGCCGCCGACACCGGGTTCCTGCGCGAGGTGCGGTCGGCGGTCGTGGTCGGGGTGGGGAACGTCGCCGTGGACGTCACGCGCATGCTGGCGCGCGGGTCGGGGGAACTGCGCCCGACCGACATGCCGCACACGGCGCTGACCGCACTCGAGGCGAGCGAGGTCACGGAGATCCACATGGTCGGCCGGCGCGGCCCCTCGCAGGCCCGCTTCACCACCAAGGAGCTGCGCGAACTGGGCACCCTGCCGGACACCGCCGTCCACGTCGACGCGGCCGAGGCGGCGCTCGACCCGGCGTTCACCGACCCGTCCGGCCTGCCCCCGCCCCTGCGCCGCAACGTCGAGGTGCTGCGCGGCTGGACGGAGCCGCCGCGACCGGAGGCCCGGCGCCTGATCCGTCTGCGGTTCTTTCTCCGCCCGGTCGAACTGCTCGCCGTCGACGGCCGGGTGGGCGCCGTGCGCTTCGAACGGACGGCGCCCGACGGGGAGGGCGGGGTCACCGGGACGGGCCGCTTCGAGGACGTCGAGGGGCAGCTGGTGCTCCGCTCGGTCGGGTACCGGGGGGTGCCTCTGGAGGGGCTGCCGTTCGACGCGGCGACGGGCACGGTGCCGCACCTCGCAGGACGGGTGCTGCGCGGGGGCGCCGTCGCCCCGGGCGAGTACGTCGCGGGCTGGATCAAGCGGGGCCCGACCGGCGTCATCGGCACCAACCGCTCGTGCGCGAAGGAGACGGTGACGTCCCTGCTCCAGGACGCTCCGTCCCTCACCGCCCGCGCCCTCCCCGACGACCCCCTGCCGGCGCTCCGCGCCGAGGGCGTGGACCCCGTTCCCTGGCAGGGCTGGGAGTCCATCGAACGCGCGGAGTCCCGCTGGGGCGCCTCCCTCGGCCGGGGCCTCGTGAAGCTTCCGGACTGGGAGTCACTGCTGACGGCGGCGCGGGGAGGGGACGGCGTCGATCCCCGGCCGTGACGGCGCCGACCGCCCGAAGGACGCGCGCGTCGGCGCAGTCGCTCCGGCACGGAGACGCCCGCAGGGGGTGCGCTGCCGGCCGGCCGTCCAACAGCGCACCCCCTGCCGCCTCCGTAACCCCGCCTACCGCGTCTCCGCCGCTGCCGCCTGCCGGGGATCGACCGGCGCCAGCACCCCGAGGCGGTCCTCGATCGCCTGGGCGGCCGCCAGACACAGGTCCTCCCGGAACGCACGGCCCACCACCTGCACCCCGCACGGCAGTCCGTCGCGGATCCCGGCCGGCACGGCCACCGCGGGCACGCCCGCGAAGCTGGTCACCGTGCACAGCCGCATCCCGTCGGCGACCCGCTCGCGCCCCGCCGCGTCCCGCGACTCCAGTCCCGGCTCGACGGGCGGCTCGGTGAACACCGGCCCGAGCAACAGCGGAAATCGGTCGAGGAACTCCGCCCACGAGCGGCGGATGCCGAGCCAGGCACCCATCAGCCGCACGAGTTCCGCGGCGTCGGCGGGCGGCGTCTTCTCCAGGGCCAGCTGGATGTAGCGGTCCCCGCCGTCACCGAGCAGCTGCCGCACGGCCGGCCAGGTCGGCGCGAACTCGGTCAGGGTGATCCTGCCGTACGCCTCGAGCGCCTCGTCGAGCCGGGGGACGTCGGCCACCTCCGTCACGTCGTAGCCCGCGTCGCTCAGCGCGTCCGCCGCCGCGGTGAGCGCCTCTCGGACGGCAGGGTGCACGCCGCGGCCACCGGGGTCGGCGACGAGCGCGACCCTGACCGGCCCCGGCAGCGGTGGGCCGTCGAGCGGCACCGGCACCGCCCGGGGATCCCGCGGATCGGTCCCGGCCAGCGCCTCGTACGCCAGCCGCAGGTCGGCGACCGTGCGGGCCAGGGGTCCGTCGGTGACCAGCATCTGCGCGGCCGGCCCGGGGTCGTCCGGGCCGAGCACGCGGTGGTCGGCGGGGAACCGCCCGGGGGTCGGCTTCAGCCCCGCGACACCGCAGAAGGAGGCCGGGATCCGCACCGACCCGCCGGAGTCGTTGCCGAGACCGAGGGCCGCCATGCCGGTGGCGACGGCCGCCCCGTCGCCGCCGCTGGAGCCGCCCGGGGTCCGGCTCGGGTCCCACGGGTTGACGGTGTGGCCGAACAGCTCGCTGCGGGTGTGCATCCCGGCGAGGACCAGCGTGGGCATGTTGCTGTGACCGATCGGCACGGCGCCCGCCGCGCGCAGCCGTACCACCGGGGGCGCGTCGGCCGCCGCCACGAGGTCGTGGAAGCGCGGCAGCCCGAAGGTGGTCGGCACACCCTCGACCGGGGTGGTCTCCTTCACCGTGAACGGCACGCCCGCCAGCGGCCCCAGCTCCTCGCCCGCGGCCCGCCGTCGGTCCATGCGCGCCGCGTCCTCGCGGGCCCGGCCGGCCATCAGCTGGGTCACCGCGTTGACCCGCGGGTTGACCTCGGCGATGCGTTCCAGATGGCTGTCGACCAGATCGGCCGCCGAGATCCTGCCGCTGCGGACCGCCGCCGCCTGGTCGGCCGCCGTCATGGCCCACATCGTGTCCTGCCCGCCCATCGCGCTCCTGCTCCCCTGTCGTGCGGTGCTCGTTCCCGACCGTACTACGGAAGCGATACAGTCGTATCGGAATAAGGAGGCCGACCGACCATGCCCAAGCAGGTGGACTACGAGAGCAGACGTCGCCGGATCGCCGAGGCCGTCTGCCTCCTGGCCGACGAGCAGGGGCCGGAGGGGGTGAGCATGCGGGACGTGGCGACTCGGGCGCAGGTCTCGCTGGGTGCCGTGCAACGGTGCTTCCGCACCAAGGAGGAGATGCTCCTGTTCGCCGTCGATCACGTCGGCGAGCGCGTGACGGCACGGGTCAGGGCGCGCATCGCCGCGGGTCCGGCACAGTCGGCCGCCACCGCGCTCGGCCACGCGACCGACGAGGTCGCGCTGCTCAGGGAGGAACACCGCGCCGAGGCACGCATCTGGCTGGCGTTCGTCGCCCAGGCCGCCGTCAGCGCGTCACTCGCCGAGCCGTTGAGGAACAGTTACGCGGCCCTGCAGGAGCTGTTCGTCCGTCTGATCACGGAGGCGGCCGCGAGCGGCGCGGCCGACGGGCCCGACGCCGTGTGCGAGGCGCGCACGCTGCTCGCGCTGACGGACGGCCTGACCGGCCATGTCCTGATCGGCCACGTGACCGCGAGGGAGGCCGAGGGCGTGCTGCACGCACATCTGGCCGGACTCTGGGCCCGTCTCGGTGTCACCGGCCCCGAGGCGGAGGGCTGACCGCGCGGACCGAGCCGTCAGGCATGCGCGTCCCGTGCCGCCTGGCGGCGTGCCGCGACGAGCAGGGCGTCGAGGAGGCCCGGGAACAGGGCGTCCAGATCCTCACGGCGCAGGCCGTTCATCTTGGCGGTGCCCTCGTAGACCTGCTGGATCACGCCGCTCTCGCGCAGCACGCGGAAGTGGTGCGTGGTGGTGGACTTGGTGACCGGGAGGTCGAAGCGGGAGCAGGACAACGCGGCCTCGGCGTCCGCCAGTTCGCTGACGATGCGCAGGCGGACGGGGTCGGACAGCGCGTGCAGCACTGAGTCCAGCCGGATCTCGTCGCGCGTGGGGTGCGGGAGTACGCGAGGGCTGGGAGGGGCGGTCGTCACGGCGGCTCCATGGTGCTCCGGGAAGCACCATAGTACGAGAACCTTCGTAGTTTGACATCTCCCGTACTACGACGGCTATCGTACGAGTCCCGCACTCGCCGCCCCCTCCGAACGGAGCCCACCGTGAGCACGCTCTTCGAGCCGTACACCCTGCGCGCCCTGACGATCCCCAACCGCGTGTGGATGGCGCCGATGTGCCAGTACTCGGCCGCGCCGGACGGCCCGGAGGCGGGTGCGCCGAACGACTGGCACTTCGCGCACTACGCCGCCCGCGCCACCGGCGGCACGGGACTGATCGTCGTCGAGGCCACGGCGGTGTCGCCGGAGGGCCGCATCTCGCCGTACGACCTCGGCATCTGGAACGACACCCAGGTCGAGGCGTTCCGCCGGATCACCCGTTTCCTCGCCGCACAGGGCACCGTGCCGGCCGTCCAGCTCGCGCACGCCGGACGCAAGGCGGCGACCGACCAGCCTTGGAAGGGCGGGGCGCCGCTCGGCCCCGATGAGCGCGCCTGGCAGCCGGTCGCACCCAGCGCGGTCCCGTTCGCCGAGGATCACCAGGTGCCGGACGAGCTGAGCACGGAGGAGATCCGGGAGATCGTCGGCCAGTTCCGCGCCGCCGCCCGCCGCGCCCTCGCCGCCGGTTTCGAGATCGCCGAGATCCACGGCGCCCACGGCTACCTGATCAACGAGTTCCTCTCCCCTCACTCCAACCACCGCACCGACGCCTACGGCGGTTCGTACGACAACCGCACGCGGTTCGCGTTCGAGGTGGTGGACGCCGTGCGCGAGGAATGGCCGGACGACAAGCCGCTGTTCTTCCGCGTCTCCGCCACGGACTGGCTGGACGCGGACGGCTGGACCCCGGACGACACCGTCCGCCTCGCCGCCGACCTGCACGCCCGGGGCGTGGACCTGCTCGACGTCTCCACCGGCGGCAACGCCCCGGGCGTCCGCATCCCGGCCGGCCCCGGTTACCAGGTGCCGTTCGCCGCGCGGGTGCGCCGGGAGACGCCGATGCCGGTCGCTGCCGTGGGTCTGATCACGGACGCCGGGCAGGCGGAGAAGATTCTCGCCAACGGCGAGGCGGACGCCGTGCTGCTGGGCCGTGAACTGCTGCGCAACCCCTCCTGGGCCCGCCAGGCCGCCCGCGAGCTGGACGCGGAAGTGAGCGTGCCGGACCAGTACCACCGCTCCATCTGACCTGCTCACCGCTCCCCCTGTCGCGCCGGCGGCCCGGAACCCTACGAAGGGTTCCGGGCCGCCGGCGTCTGTCGTTCCCGGGCTTCCTGGCCGGATCCGGACCACGCGAAACGTTGACCAGAAAGCGCTTTCCCTCTACGTTCCGTTCATCGACGTGACCGGGCCGTGACCGTTGAACGCGTTCGGCCCGCGCGTCGTACAGGCACATGTACGTCGTTCATCCACATGCTCGACACCCCCACATCACCACAGAAGGAACGACATGACATCCGCGACACGACCGCGCACCCCACGGCGCGCGCTGACGGGCACGCTCGCCACCCTGGGCCTCTCGGTTGGCATGGTCCTGACCACCGCGGCTCCGTCCGCGCAGGCCGCCACCTGGCCGACCCCCAACGGCAGCCAGGGCGTCTCCTCCACCATCTCCGTGTCCGGCACCAAGGACTACGGGATGAAGCGCCTCTACGGCACCGGCGATCTGGGCTCGGGCGGCCAGGACGAGGACCAGGGCCCGATCCTGAAGCTGGCCGACGGCGCGGTCATCAAGAACGTGATCCTCGGCGCCCCGGCCGCCGACGGCATCCACTGCGAAGGCTCCTGCACGTTGCAGAACGTCTGGTGGGAGGACGTCGGCGAGGACGCGGCCACCTTCAAGGGCAAGTCGTCCGGGGCGGTCTACACCGTGAGCGGCGGCGGCGCGAAGGAGGCGAGCGACAAGGTCTTCCAGTTCAACGGCGCGGGCACGCTGAACGTGTCGAACTTCGCCGTGCAGAACTTCGGCACGTTCGTCCGCTCCTGCGGCAACTGCTCCACCCAGTACAAACGGACGATCAACCTCAACTCCATCGAGGTGACCTGGAAGGGCGGCCGCATCGCCGGCATCAACACCAACTACGGCGACAGCGCGACCCTGCGGAACATCACGGTCGTCGGCGACGGCAGCAGGAAGATCGTGCCGTGCCAGAAGTACATCGGCAACAACACCGGCAAGGAGCCGAGCAGCAACGGCTCCGGCCCCGACGGCACGTACTGCAAGTACAGCTCGTCCGACGTCACCTACCGGTAGCCCCCCACGGGCAGCGGCCGTGGGGGGCGTCCGAGTTGCGTCCCCCACGGCCGCCGGCCTTCTTCGCGTCCGCCCGCGTACGGTCAGTTCCCGCCCACCAGCGAGCGGACCTGGCCTTCCAACTCCCGCCGGTAGTCCGCGTACGCGGCCCGCAGTCCGTCGCCCGGCCAGCCGGCGGGGAGCAGGGAGGGCGGCAGCACGGGGTCCGCGAGCAGGTGACGCACCACGGCCGCGAAGAGGGTGAGCCGCTCGGCCGGACGCCCGGTGCGTCCCACGTGCCCGAGCAGCTCGCGGGCCTCGTCCGCCCAGGCGTCCAACGGCCAGAGAAGCGCGGCCAGTTCGGCTGCGGGCCGCGCGGGGCGGGTCGTGCCGCGTTCGGCCACCTCGTCGAGAGCGGCGGGCAGCGGGCGGTCAACGTTGGCGGGGCGCAGCCACACCCCCTCGCGCAGCTCGGCGAGGCGCAGTCCGGCCAGCCGGGTGCGCAGCTCCGCCCGTTCGGCGGGGCCGCGCCCGGTCGCGGTGACGACGACCAGCTCCCAATCACCGCCCCAGGGGCGGGTGCGCGGCCGCACGGACTCGTCCTGGCGGCGCTGGCGTTCCAGCAGCCGGCCGCTGAGGCGGTAGCCGGTGTCCGTGCGGCGCAGGTCCTCGGCGGCGACCATCCGGCTCAGCGCGGCCCGCAGCGTCGACCCGCCGAGGTCGAAGCTCTCCACCAGCCGTACGAGCTCCCGCGCCGGCAGCTCCGGCGGATGCGTGCCCAGCAGCAGACTGAGGACGACCGACCGCGCGGACAGCGGACGCAGCCGCGGCCCGTCCGGCGCCGGCTCCGCCGGGTCGTTGCTCCGCATGAACGGTTACTTTAGGCCTTGACCCGGCCCGGCCCCTTCCAGGTGATGCCGCCCCGGCCGACCTCGCGTCCGCTGTCGAAGGGCCACTGCGTCATCACGGTGACGCCGAGCTGACGCCCGCGGGGCCGGCGCATCAGCCGCCGCGCGTCACCGAGCACGGCTGACCCACCGGCGAGGAACGTCCCCAACGGCAGGCCGAGGTGGGCGACACGGTGGTCGGGGTAGTCGCCGAGCTGGCGGACGACGGCGACACGGTGGTCGGGGTCGTCGCCGAGCTGGCGGACGAGCCGCGGCTGAGCGGTTGCACGCACTTCGCGCTGCGGGACGCCGACAGCTCGCGGCGGGGACTGTTCCACCGCTTCGGGCTCACCACGGACGACCACACACGCGAGCCCGCCTTCGGCACGTACAAGGGGCCGATCGACCGGCACGGCCGAGGGGACGCACATCAATGTGTTGCACTATTGCTGCACTCGCAGCGACAGTGCAACACTCTGCCATGACCATCACGCGCGCCGACGAGCCGCAGCAGACCTCCTTCGGACTCGGCGCCCTCGGCGGCGCCACCCACGACGTCACCAACCAGCCCCCTCACCCAGCCCCCTACGACGCCTCGGACGACGTCGCACTGCTCGAAGGGGTGCGGCGGGAGGGCGCAGGCTGGGCGGAGGAGGACCTGCGGCGGCTGGGACGGCTGGCGGGCGGTGAAGAGGCGCAGGAGTGGGCCGACCAGGCCAACCGCCACGAGCCCGAGCTGCGCACCCACGACCGGTACGGACACCGCGTCGACGAGGTCGGCTTCCACCCGAGCTGGCACCACCTGATGCGCACCGCCGTCGCGGAGGGACTGGCCGGCGCGCCCTGGGCGGACGACCGCCCGGGCGCGCACGTCGCCCGCACCGCCGGCGGACTCGTCTGGGGCCACACCGACGCCGGACACGGCTGCCCCACATCCATGACGTACGCGGCCATCCCCGCCCTCCGCAGGCAGCCCGAACTGGCGAAGGTCTACGAGCCGTTGCTGACCAGCCGTGAGTACGACCCCGGGCTGCGCGTGCCGACGGAGAAGCGCGGGCTGCTGGCCGGCATGGGGATGACCGAGAAGCAGGGCGGCTCCGACGTCCGCACCAACACCACCGCCGCGACGCCGACCGCCGAGCCCGGCGTGTACACCCTGCGCGGCCACAAGTGGTTCACCTCGGCGCCGATGTGTGACGTGTTCCTGGTGCTGGCGCAGGCGCGGGGCGGGCTGTCCTGCTTCCTCGTGCCGCGGGTGCTGCCCGACGGCACCCGCAACACCTTCCGCATCCAGCGCCTCAAGGAGAAGCTGGGCAACCGCTCCAACGCCTCCTCCGAGCCGGAGTTCGACGGGACCGTGGCCTGGCTGGTCGGGCCCGAGGGACAGGGCGTGAAGACCATCATCGAGATGGTCAACTGCACGCGCCTCGACTGCGTGATGATGTCGGCGGCCCTGATGCGCAAGACGCTCGTCGAGGCGGGCCACCACGCGCGGCACCGCAGCGCCTTCGGGGCACGGCTGGTGGACCAGCCGCTGATGCGCAACGTGCTGGCCGACCTCGCGCTGGAGTCCGAGGCCGCCACGACGCTCACGCTGCGGCTGGCGGGTGCGGCGGACCGCGCGGTGCGCGGGGACGCAGGGGAGGCCGCGTTCCGGCGGATCGCGACGGCCGTCGGCAAGTACTGGGTCACCAAGCGGGGCCCGGCCTTCACCGCCGAGGCGCTGGAGTGCCTGGGCGGCAACGGGTACGTCGAGGACTCGGGGATGCCCCGCCACTACCGGGAGGCCCCGCTGCTCTCCATCTGGGAGGGCTCGGGCAACGTCAACGCCCTCGACGTGCTGCGGGCGCTCGGCCGCGACCCGGCGACCGGGCAGGCGCTGTTCGACGAACTGTCGCTGACGCGCGGCGCTGACGCCCGGCTGGACGCCGCCGTGGCCGGACTCAAGGACCAGCTGGCCGAGGGGTCACAGGTGACGGCCCGCCGGCTGGTGGAGCGGATGGCGCTGACGCTGCAGGCATCCCTGCTGGTGCGACACGCGCCGGGCGCGGTCGCCGACGCGTTCTGCACGACGCGGCTCGGCGGCGACTGGGGACACGCGTTCGGCACGCTGCCGGCGGGGGCGGGGCTGGACGCGATCCTGGAGCGGGCTCTGCCTGGGCGGGAGTGAGGCGGGGCGGGGCTTCCACTGAGTGCGAGGGCTTCCACCGGAGGGCGAGGGTGGCTTCCACTGAGTACGAGAGCTCCCGCCGAGTGGGCGGACGGTCGTCAGACGTGTGTCGGATCGTCCGCCACGGACCCGCCGCACCGCTGTGACCTGCGGTCATGCCGCGCCCGACCGTGACTGTCAGTGGTGGGGTGCACACTGACCGGTGTCCTGATCGAGGACGTCGAAGGCGACGTCACGGAGGTGATCGGCATGACCGAGGTACTGCTCGCCGTGGGCACCCGCAAGGGTCTGTTCATCGGACGCCGGCGAGGCGGCTCCTGGGGGTTCGACGAGTCTCCCTACTTCAACGCGCAGGCCGTGTACTCGGTCGCGATCGACACCCGGGGGCAGAGCCCTCGCCTGCTGGCCGGCGGGGACAGCGCGCACTGGGGGCCGTCGGTGTTCCACTCCGACGACCTGGGCCGCACCTGGGCCGAACCGGCCCGCCCTGCCGTCAAGTTCCCGCCCGACACCGGAGCCTCGCTGGAGCGGGTCTGGCAGCTGCACCCGGCCGCGGCCGAGCCGGACGTGGTGTACGCCGGCACGGAGCCGGCCGCGCTGTACCGCTCGGAGGACCGGGGGGAGTCCTTCGAGCTGGTCAGGCCGCTGTGGGAGCATCCCACGCGCTCCAAGTGGGTGCCGGGCGGCGGCGGTGAGGGCCTGCACACCGTGCTGACCGACGCGCGTGACCCGCGGGCGGTCACGGTGGCCGTCTCCACCGCGGGCGTGTTCCGCACCCTGGACGGCGGCGCGAGCTGGACTCCCTCCAATTCGGGGGTGTCGGCGGTGTTCCTGCCGGACCCGAACCCGGAGTTCGGTCAGTGCGTGCACAAGGTCGCCCGGGACGCGGCGGACCCGGACCGGCTGTATCTGCAGAACCACTGGGGGGTCTTCCGCAGCGACGACGCGGGCGCGCATTGGACGGACATCGGCGAGGGGCTGCCCTCGACCTTCGGGTTCGCGATGGTGACGCACCCCCGCCGCGGAGACACGGCGTACGTGTTCCCGATCAACGCCGACTCCGACCGGGTCCCGGCGGACCGGCGCTGCCGCGTGTACCGGACCGGGGACGCGGGACGCAGTTGGGAGCCCTTGTCGGCGGGGCTGCCGCAGGAGGACCACTACGGCACGGTGCTGCGCGACGCGATGTGCAGCGACGACGCCGACCCCGCGGGCGTCTACTTCGGCAACCGCAACGGCGAGGTGTACGCGTCCGCGAACGACGGGGACAGCTGGGAGCAGTTGGCCACCCACCTGCCGGACGTGCTGTGTGTGCGGGCGGCGGTCGTCGGATGAGGTCCGCGCGGATCCCGCCGGGTTCGGGCCACGGGTTGATAGCCGCTGCCGGCGCGGCAGTAGGGTGACGCCCGTGGCACCACGACCCTTGAACGAAATCGTCGAAGCGGGCTGGGCGCAGGCCCTCGAACCGGTGGCGGGGCGGATCGCCGCGATGGGGGACTTCCTCCGCGCGGAGATCGCCGCGGGACGCACGTACCTCCCGGCGGGGGCGAACGTCCTGCGGGCCTTCCAGCAGCCCTTCGACGAGGTACGCGTCCTGATCGTCGGGCAGGACCCGTACCCCACGCCGGGGCACGCGGTGGGCCTGAGCTTCTCCGTCGCCCCCGACGTGCGCCCCCTGCCCGGCAGCCTGATCAACATCTTCCGCGAGCTGAACAGCGACCTGGGTCTGCCCCAGCCGTCGAACGGCGACCTGACCCCGTGGACCGAGCAGGGCGTGCTGCTGCTCAACAGGGCGCTGACCACCGCCCCGCGCAAGCCGGGCGCCCACCGCGGCAAGGGCTGGGAGGAGGTCACCGAGCAGGCGATACGCGCGCTGGCCGCCCGCGGGAAGCCGCTGGTGTCCGTCCTGTGGGGGCGGGACGCCCGCAACTGCCGCCCGATGCTGGGGGATCTGCCCGCCGTGGAGTCGGCGCACCCGTCGCCGATGTCCGCGGACCGCGGGTTCTTCGGCTCGCGGCCGTTCAGCCGGGCCAACGACCTGTTGATCCGTCAGGGCGGTCAGCCGGTGGACTGGCGCCTGCCGTGACCGGGGCCGGCTACCTCGCCGTGGACTCCGGGGGCTCCGGGCTGCGGGCGGTCGTCGGGTCGCCCGGGCTCGGTCCGCTGGCCCGGGCCGCCTCGGACGTGCCGGTGCGCACGGGCGGGCGGGGGATCGACCCGGGGCACTTCCTGGAGCAACTGGTGCCCATGGCGCGGGCGATGTGCGCCGAGGCGGGGCTGGAGCGGCTGGACACGGCCGCGATCGGCGCGGCGGGGATGGCCAGCCTGGGCGACGCCCTGCGCGCGGAGCTGCCGGACGGGCTCGCGCGGGAACTGGGCGTCACGCGTGCGGTGTTGGCGGCCGACGCGGTCACGGCGTACGTGGGCGCGCTCGGGCCGCGCCCCGGCGCGGTGATCGCGGCGGGCACGGGCCTCATCGCGATCGGCACGGATCTGGCCGGCTGGCGGCGGGCGGACGGCTGGGGGTATCTGCTCGGCGACTGCGGCGGCGGCGCGTGGATCGGGCGGGCCGGTCTGGAGGCCGCGTTCCGCGCGCACGACGGGCGGGCCGGCGGTTCCGTGCGGCTGCTGGCGGACGCGGAGGAGATGTTCGGTCCGGTGACCGGGCTGCCGGGGCAGGTGTACCCGCGTGCCGACCGGGCGGCGGTGCTCGCCTCGTTCGCTCCGCGCGTGGGCGCGTGCGCGGAGGACGGGGACCCCGTGGCCGTGGACATCGTGCGGGAGGCGGCGCGGCACATGGCCGACTCGGCGGCCGCCGTGTGCCCGGCGGAGGGCGCGCCGGCGGTCGGCTGCACCGGCGGACTTCTCGGGCTCGGCGAGGTGCTGCTGGCGCCGCTGGACGAGCGGCTGGCGGAGCTGCTGCCGGACGTGCGGCGGGTGGCCGCCGAGGGTGGTCCGCTCGACGGGGCGGTGCGGCTCGCGGAAGACCTTTCCGCTGGTCCGCTCGCTCTTCCGAGTGACGAGAGGATGCTGTGCGTGACGAGCGCGGGGGGAACGGACGTCACCCTCACGGCCGACACCCGTACGTAACTCATCCGACAAAACCGGACGGATACCGCTCACCTGCACCCTCCCCGAACAGGAGGCCCCCGGAAGCCACTAACATGCCGCAACATGAGCACCCCCACTGGGCCCGCGTCCGGCCTGCCCGTACGAATGCCGCGCCCCCGCCAGCCCGGACGGCACCGCCGTCCCGAACCCCTGGTGGCTCCCGAGGACGCGCCCGCGCTCGTCCTCGCCGTGCCGGGTACGCCCAGTAGTGCCACCCGCTCGCTCGCCGACGAGGTCGTGAGCATCGCACGGTCCGAGCTGCCCGGTCTCGACGCCCGGATCGGCCACCTCGACGGGGGCGACGAGGAGTTCCCCTCGCTGACCTCCGTCCTCGCGCACGCGGCCGAGGAGCGCACCGCCCGCTACGAGCAGGCGCGTGCCGCCGGTTCCGACGTCAGGGAGCCCGACGGCCCCGTCGCCGTCGTCGTGCCGCTGCTCGCCGGCCCGGACAGCGCGCTGCTGCGCCAGGTCCGGCAGGCCGTCATGGACAGCCGGGTCGCCGCCGAGCTGACCGACGTCCTCGGCCCGCACCCGCTGCTGGCCGAGGCGCTGCACGTGCGGCTCTCCGAGGCCGGTCTGGCCCGCGCCGACCGCGCCCGTCTGTTCACCGTGGCGACCGCCGCGGACGGCATCATCCTGGCCTCCGTGGGCGGCGACGAGGCGGTGCAGGCGGCCGGTATCACCGGCATGCTGCTCGCCGCGCGTCTCGCCGTGCCGGTGATGGCCGCGGCCCTCGACCAGGAGGGCTCCATCTCGTCGGTGGCCGAGCAGCTGCGCAACGCCGGTTCGCAGCAGCTGGCGCTGGCGCCGTACCTGATCGGCCCGGAGATCGACGCCTCGCTCGTCGAGGAGGCGGCGAAGGAGGCGGACTGCCCGGCGTCCGAGCCGCTCGGTCCCTACCCGGCGATCGGCAAGCTGGCCCTGGCCAAGTACACGACGGCCCTGGGGATCGCTCCCCAGCAGCCCCAGAGCACCCCGGCCCGCTGACGCGGGCGGCCATCTCGCAGGACGCCTGAAGGGCCCGCTCCGATCGGAGCGGGCCCTTTGGCGTGGGCGGGCCCACTCGGCCGGGCTTGATGGGGGCTACGCCGTTCCGGCCGGGCTCACCGTCCTGGGCGCGAGCCGCCTGCGGGCGTAACGGCGGGCACCACGGTGGACACCGGCGCGTGGGGCCTGGCTCGCGGCACCGCCGGACCAGTGGCGACCGTGCGCCCCGGCATGGCGTACCGGACCCGGCCGAGAGGCACGGACGGTGGGTGCGGGCGGCGCACCCGACACGCCCACGCCGGGCGCACCACCGCCCGGCCGACCGGTTCCGACCCTTCATGCCGCCGTCCCAGCCGCGATCCCAGCGACCGGTGGCGGGGGTACAGCCGCCCGAGCAGGGTCACCGGGCCGGTGGCGGGGGGCGGACGTCCGGCCGCGGACGGACGGGGCCGCGAGCTCAGCAGGCGGGCGGCAGCCCGCCCCTCACGCGCCCACCAAAGGCGAGCCTGACGGTGTCCGCAGGGGGGTCGACAGTTCCGCGAGGGTGCGTTCCAGGGTGTGGAGGTGGGCCAGGGCCGGTTCCGTGGTGGAGGGGGCCGTACGCGGTTCGATGTCGCGGCCCGTCGTGAGGGCCTCGACCGCCGCCTCGACGCGCCAGCAGGCCGCGGCCAGGCGGGCATCGTGGGAGGCCTCCGGGTCGGCGGCGACGGCGACCAGGCCGCGGATCTCCCGGGCGCAGTCGTCGAGCAGGGCGAGCACCTGGCGGGCCCGCCGCTTGCGGCCGAGCATCGGGTTCAGCGGATGGACGAGGGGCGCCACGGAGAGGCGTACCCGCGCGAGGAGCTGCTCCAGTTCCCCGACCGTGGGCGCCGGGTCCGCGTCCGGATCGCCGGCCAGCCGTGCCGCCGTCTGCGCCGTGCAGGCGTGCACACAGCGCAGCGCCCGCTGGATCCAGGCGTCCGTGACACTGTGCGTGGACACGGGCAGTACGAAGACCACGGCCAGCGCCGCGCCGAGCGCGCCGACGCCGGTCTCCGCCATCCGCAGGGCCAGCAGGGACGGGGTGAGCACGCCCAGCAGGCCGTACAGCATGGCGGCGAGCACCGTCACCCAGAGCATCATCCAGGTGTAGGAGAGGGCCGCCGTGTAGAAGATGCCGAAGACGGAGACCGCGACGACCAGCACGGTGAGCACCGCGTCACCGTGCGCGGGGACGGCGACGAGCAGGGCGAGACCGGCGCCGATGACCGTGCCCAGCACGCGGCGGAAGCCGCGCACCAGGGTCTCGCCGCGCGAGGTGGTGTTGACGAACGCCCACCACGTCGCGCCGACGGCCCAGTACCAGCGTTCCCCGGACATCAGCTGCCCCACGAGCAGCGCGAACCCCGCGCCGGCCGTCGCCTGGACTGCCTGGCGGGTCGTGATGCGGGCGAGCCCGGTGCCGCCGGGCGGTGCGGGCACGGCCGCCGGGGGCAGCCGCCGCTCGTAGCACCACAGGCCGAAGCGCACCGCGCCCGCGGTCGCGACGGACAGCAGCACGGAGGCGGACAGCTCGGCGAGCTGGCCGGTGCGGGCGTGCAGGAACTGCGCCGCGAAGAAGAGCATGAAGGCGAAGATGCCGAGGGCGTGTCCGCGCGGCCCCCAGCGTCTGGCGTACACGCCGAGCCCGACGACGGCGAGGAAGGCGGCGTCGCGGGCCACGGCATGGTCCTGGAGCGCCGCGGCGGCGGCCAGGACGGGCAGGCCGGCGGCGGGCAGCAGGGCCGTGGTGACGGCCTGCCCTCGGACGGTGGCGTCGGTGACGGTGAACAGGGCGAGGAGCGCGGCGAGTCCGCCGGTGATCGCGCCGGTGAGGGAGTGCCCGGCGAGCCCGCAGGCGACGACGGCCAGCCCGATGCCGAGCACGGCCCGCGTCGCGAACCGCAGCCGGATCCGTCCTGGATCCGGAGCCATGAACACCTTCTTCAGCACCTACCGCCCCCTGGCATCTCGTACGACATGTGTCGTGGCATGAGAAAGGCGCCGCGGGTCCCGCAGCGCCATCGACACACCCATATCAGCATCTCTGCCACCAGTGGCTCAACCGAGCCTCGCCAAAGTGGTCCATTGGTACAGTCATACCGGCATCCCTCGGGCCATCGCCGTGCCAATGGCCGATTCCGGAGCGACGACCTCGTGGCGGTGGACGAACTCGACACCCGCATCCTGCGGCTGCTGCTGGAACAGCCGCGCACCTCCGTGCGTGAGTACGCGCGGATCCTCGGCGTGGCACGCGGCACGCTTCAGGCGCGCCTCGACCGCATGGAGCGCGAGGGCGTGATCACCGGCATCGGCCCCGCCCTCTCCCCCGCCGCGCTGGGCCACCCGGTGCTGGCCTTCGTGCACGTCGAGGTCACCCAGGGGCATCTCGACGAGGTGGGGGACGCGCTGGCGGCGGTGCCGGAGATCGTGGAGGCGTTCTCCATCACGGGCGGCGGCGACCTGCTGACCCGTGTGGTGGCCCGGGACAACGCCCACCTGGAGGACGTGATCCAGAAGCTGATCGGGATGCCGGGCGTGGTCCGCACCCGTACCGAGGTGGCGCTGCGGGAGCGGGTGCCGCACCGGCTGCTGCCGCTGGTGGAGTCGATCGGCCGGTCGGCGCGCGCCTCCTAGCCCCTGCCATCCTGGACGCATGAGCGCACTCGGCACCCTCTCGGTCGTCTTCGATCTCGACGGAACACTCGTGGACAGCGAGCCGAACTACTACGAGGCGGGGCGCCGCACACTCGTCGAGTACGGCGTCCCGGACTTCTCCTGGGCGGAGCACGAGCGGTACGTCGGGATCAGCACCCGGGAGACGATCGCCGACTGGCGCCGCCGTTACGGCCTGTCCGCGTCGGTGGACGAACTGGTCGCGGTGAAGAACGGCCACTACCTGGAGCTGGCCCGGACGAGGACGACGGTGTTCCCCGAGATGCGCGCCTTCGTGGAGCGGCTGGCGGACGAGGGCGTCCCGATGGCCGTGGCGTCGGGATCCTCGGCCGAGGCGATCGCGGTGATCCTGGCCGGCACCGGCCTGGACGCGCATCTGTGCACCGTCGTGTCGGCCGACGAGGTGGCCCACGGCAAGCCGGCCCCGGACGTGTTCCTGGAGGCGGCGCGGCGGCTGGGCTCGGACCCGGCGGACTGTGTGGTGGTCGAGGACGCGGCGCCGGGCGCGGCCGCCGCGCACGCGGCCGGGATGCGCTGCATCGCCGTCCCCTACGTCGCCGCGCAGGCCGGCGCGCCGGAGTTCGCCACGGCGGGCCTGCTGCTGCGCGGCGGCCAGTCGGAGTTCACGGCGCGGGCGGCCTGGGAGTGGCTGACCGGGACCGAGGCCGGCACGGCCCGCCGGAGCTGACCGCACCGGCTCGGGAGCCGTCCGACGGCGTGCACGGGCCCGCTTCCCGAAGCGGCCGAAAATTTTTTCCCCAACGGTGATTGTTACGCGCTCCGCGTCCGTACTTCCTGGTGTTGGGCCGTTCTTAACCCAGGAGGCACGATGCGCATCTCGCGCAGCACGGCAGGAACCGCGTTCGTGGGCGGGGCCATGATCCTCACCCTCACCGCGCTGGCCTATCCCACCATGCTGGGCGTACAGACCACTTCCACCAAGGCGGACCGGGTGGTCGCCAACACCAACTACGGCCCGCTCACCGAGGCGGACCGCGACTTCGTGGTGAAGGTGCGTGCGGCCGGGCTGTGGGAGCACCCCCTGGGGCTGCTGGCGATGGAGCGGGGTACGACGCCCGAGATGAAGGAGGCGGGCGAGCACCTGGTCGTCGGCCACGGCCGGCTGGACGCCAGCTGCCGCAGAATCTCCCTGGAGCTCGGCATCACGCTGCCGAACCAGGCGTCACCGCAGCAGCAGGGCTTCGTGGAGACCGTCAAGGCCACGAGCGGCAAGGAGTTCGACTCCACGGCGGTGAACATCATGCGGGTGACCCACGGGCAGATCTTCCCGGCCATCGCCAACATCCGGGCGAACACCCGCAACACGCTGATCCGGCAGCTCGCGGACCAGGCCAACGACACCGTGCTCGACCACATCACGGTGCTGGAGAAGACGGGTCTGGTCAATCACGAGCAGGTCAACTTCCAGCAGACCAGCCCGCCGAAGATGCCCCGGGAGCAGGTGACGCCGCCGGCGCCGCAGGCGGGTGCGCCGGTGATCGCCCTGCCGATCCCGAAGGAGCTGGAGGACCTCAACACGGTCTCACCGGCGCCGTCGCCGTCCGGCACGGTGCGCTGACGGGTCCGCCGGCCCGCGGTTCAGGACCTGCGGCGGGGCTTGCCCCGTCGCGGGTTCTTCGCCGTTCCGCCGCCTCCGCCGGTTCCCCGCCTGGCACGGCCCGCGGCCCCGGCGGACGGCTGCCGGCGGCGTCCGCCGTCTCCCTGGGCCGACCGGTCCTTCTTCTGCTTCGCCTGCTTCTCCTGCGCGGGCTGCGGGCGGCGGCCGCGCGTGCTGTTGACGGTGCGGCCGCGCACGATGCCGATGAAGTCCTCGACCAGGTCCGTGGTCGCCGCCTCGGGCCAGGCCAGTCCCACGCTCGAGGCGGGCGCGTCCTCCAGCGGACGGTGGGTGAGGTCCTTGCGGTGGTGCAGCCGGGCCAGCGACAGGGGCACCACGAGCACGCCGATGCCCGCGGCGACCAGCTCGATCGCGTCGGCGGTGGTGGCCGGGCGTTCCAGCGCGGGCCGGCCGGGCAGGGTCTCCCAGCCCAGCACGTCGTCGAGGGGGTGCAGCACGATGTCGTCCGCGAGGTCCTCGACGGTGACCGAGTCGGCGGCGGTGACCAGGTGGTCCTTGGGGATCACGACGACGGTCTGCTCGGTGTAGAGAGGGATGGCGCTCAGCACCGTCCGGTCGACGGGGAGCCGGACGAGACCCGCGTCGGCCTCGCCGTCCAGCAGCATCCCGTGCGCCGGCTGCGCGGGCGCCTGGGTGAGGGTCAGCGGGACGTCGGGCTGCCGCTCGTTCCAGACGCGCACCCACTTGTCGGGCATCACACCGGGGACGTACACGAGGCGGAACGAGGGGGACACTTCCGGGCCGGTCACCTGGCCAGGTTACCGGCCGTGGTCGGCGGCCGTGCACACGCTCGATACCCTGGACGCCATGACGCAGCACCAGAGCACCCAGACGATGAAGCCCGCGACCGCGGCGAAGAAGCTGGGTGTGTACCTCGAGGCCACCCCCGCCGAGTTCCGGGAAGGCGTGGTCTCGCGCGCGGAACTGAACGCGCTCCAGGCCGACCCCCCGCAGTGGCTGCGGGACCTGCGGCGCGACGGCCCGCACCCCCGCCCGGTGGTCGCGGCCAAGCTGGGCGTCTCGATCTCCGGTCTGGCCCGTGCCGGCGTGACCGAGCCGCTCACCACCGAGCAGATCGAGGCGCTGAAGCAGGAGCGCCCCGAGTGGCTGGAGCGGGAGCGCGCCACCCAGGCCGAGGTCCGCAAGGAGGCGGCCCGGCTGAAGCAGCGTGAACGCGAGAGCGCGGAGACCGCCGAGAACGGCGGCTGAGGCCCCCCTTCGACCGCCCAGACACCCCCGGCCGGGTTCCCGGTCCGGGGGTGATCCGCTTCCGGTGTCCCCGCATGCCGGGAAATCGGGCGCCGTCCACCCCTTCCGGAGAACCGATATATGCACCACCATGTGGCGCTATCGCACGCGCCCGTGGCGGCGCGCCCGACCGCGCCCAGGGTGGGACATGCACGACACCAGATGGAAGCAGGCCGTCGAATGGCTGGCCGCGGCGGCCACGGACCCGCAGGAGTGCAAACGCCAGTGGGACCGCGGCCAGGGGACGGCCCTGCTCGCGGCGGGGCGGTACTGGGACGTGCTGAGCGTGCCCGACCGCCTCGGGCTGCTGGCCCTGGACCTGCTGTGGAGCGATCCGCTGGAGCTGCCCGGGCCGACGCTGGTGGACGTCACGGCACGCCGGGTGGGGTTCTTCCTGCCGCCCGACCCGGACAGCGAGTGGGTGGGCTGCGGGGTGCGACATGTGGGACGCGGGGCGTGGATCGCGGTGCCGCCGCCCTACCGGCCCTCCGGTCGGCTGGAGTGGCTGGTCCCACCGGACGGCACCGGCACGCTGCACGCGGCGGAGCCGCTGGAACGGGCGCTGCGGCGGGCGACGGGCACGCTGGCGGTGCTGGCACCGGTCAGCGCGGAGCCGAGTCCTGACTGCTGACGTTGTCGGGCTCCTGCGCCTGTTCCGGTACGGGCGTCCGGGGCGCCGCCGCCCCGGGCGTCCGGCGGGAGGACGCCCCGTCGGCCACCGGCGTCTCCTCACTGGTCACCTCGGAGGACGTCTCCTCCGCCGGCTTCCGGGAAGGCGCCTGCTCGGACACCTCCTCCGCCGCCCCGTCGGGCGCCCCGTCCGACGCCCCCGCCGCCAGCAAGGGGACAGGGACGCGGAACGGTACGGCAGGTGCCGGGCCGCGGTCGCCCGCGGTCATCACCGCGAAGGACGCCCACACCCCCTCCCGGTGCCCCGGCACGGCGTGCCCCTTCGCCCGCCACTCCGCGACGAGTTCCGCGTAGATCGGCGTGTTCGCCACATGGCCGCCGGTCAGTTGCGCGTACGGCCGGCTCGCGGCGCCGTGCCCGAGAAGGCGCCGCGCCGTCTCAGTGCTGTCCATGCCGGAGCAACGCGCCTCCGTGCGCCGGTGGTACGCCGTGGGCTCCTTCTCCGCCCGCTGGGGTGACATCGTCACCCGGTCGGCCGTACGCGTCGGGGAAGCGGGGTTTGACCCTCGACCTGGTCGAGGCGGCAGGGTCCGAGGTGTGGAGAGCGAGATGCGCAGCATTGGTGAGATGGCCCGTGAGAGCGGGCTGGGCGTCAGCGCCCTGCGGTTCTACGACCGTGCCGGGATACTGGTCCCCGACCGGGTCGACCCGGTCACGGGCTACCGCTGGTACGCGCCGGAGCAGCTCGGTGAGGCCCGGGTGCTGGCCCGGCTGCGCCGTGCGGGTATGCCGCTGGCGGACGTCCGGTTGGTGCTGGCGGGCTGGACGGCCGCCGACACCGACCTCGTACGCCGGCTTCTGGAGGCGCATCTGCGCCGGCTTCAGGAGGGGCTGTCGGCCGCGCGCGTCGAGTTCTCCGCGCTTCATGATCTTCTCGACGACAGGGAGAACCCCCTCATGACCTCACCCCGTTCCGCCGCCCGGCTGTCCGTGTCCGGTCCCGGTCTGGCCGCCGCGCTGGACGCGGTCCGCTTCGCCGCCGGGACCGACCCGGATCTGCCGGTGCTGGCCGGCGTCCATCTCGACGCCGAGGGCGACGCGCTGCACGCCGTGGCTACCGACCGCTACCGGATGGCGGTGGCGCGCACCGCGGTCGGCGGGCACGGAGGCGGCCGGGTGCGGGCGACCGTGCCGCTGCCGCTCGTCGACGCGATGCGGGCGCTGCTGGACGGCGAGGACGAGGTGAGCCTCGCCGTGGACGACGGGCGCGTGACCCTGGAGGCCGGTGACCGGCAGACGGGCGGCCGGTGCATGGAGCAGGACTTCCCGGACTACCGGCGCCTGGTCCGGCTGCCCGCCGGACGCCGTGCCGAGGTGGACGTGCCCGCGTTCACGGAGGCGGTGCGCACGGGTCCGGTGCGACGGCACGAGGACGGCGGCACGAAGTCCGAGCTGACGGTGCTCGAGGTGTCGGAGGACGGCCGGGTCGCGCCGGTGCCGGAAGGCGCCGACGGCCCGGACCTCGTAGCGGTGAACCGGGCGTTCCTGCTGGACGCGCTGGCCGCGGCGGCCGACGACCGGCTCGTCCTGGAGTTCGGGGCCCCGACGACCCCGCTCGCGATCCGCAGGCCCGGCGACGAGCACACGTTCTCCCTGCTGATGCCGGTGCGGCTGTCCGACTGAGGCGGGGTCCAGGCCCCTTGACGCTCGACGGCCCGGGCGACTCCCTCGCGGGGCCGTCCGGGCCGTACACACGATCGGCGGGGGTCAGCGGTCGCGGCCGCTGTCCTCCATCGGCTCCAGCATCTCCGCGGCGGGCGTGCCGCGCTGGGCCAGCACGGTGTCCGGCGGGGGCGTGCGACGTCCGGCCAGCCGCATCGCGATCGGCTCGGTGTAGCGGGCGGTGAGCGGACCGAGGATCACCAGGACCAGGACGTACGCGGTGGCCAGCGGGCCGAGCTGGGGCTCGATGCCGGCGGTGACGGCGAGTCCGGCGATGACGATGGAGAACTCGCCGCGCGCCACCAGGGTGCCGCCCGCGCGCCAGCGGCCCTTGGCGGAGATGCCGGCCCGGCGGGCCGCCCAGTAGCCGGTGGCGATCTTCGTCAGGGCGGTGACGATCGCCAGGCCCAGCGCCGGAAGGATGACCGGCGGGATGGACTGCGGGTCGGTGTGCAGGCCGAAGAAGACGAAGAACACCGCGGCGAACAGGTCGCGCAGCGGGGCGAGCAGGTTGTGCGCACCCTCCGCGACCTCGCCGGACAGGGCGATGCCGACGAGGAACGCGCCGACGGCCGCCGAGACCTGGAGCTGCTGGGCGATGCCGGCGACCAACAGGGTCAGACCGAGCACGACGAGCAGCAGCTTCTCCGGGTCGTCGCTGGAGACGAAGCGGGAGATCACGCGGCCGTAGCGGACGGCGAGGAAGAGCACGAGACCGGCGGCGCCGAGGGCGATGGCGAGGGTGACGCTGCCCGTGGCGAGGCTGACGCCCGCCAGCAGGGCGGTGATGATCGGCAGGTAGACGGCCATCGCCAGGTCCTCGAGCACGAGGATGCTGAGGATGACCGGGGTCTCTCTGTTGCCGAGCCGGCCGAGATCGCCGAGGACCTTGGCGATGACGCCGGAGGAGGAGATCCAGGTGACGCCCGCGAGCACCACGGCGGCGACCGGGCCCCAGCCCATGAGCAGGGCGAGGGCGGCGCCGGGCAGGGCGTTGAGCGTCATGTCGACGAGACCGGCCGGGTACTGCGTCTTGAGGTTGGAGACGAGGTCGCTGGCCGTGTACTCGAGGCCGAGCATGAGGAGCAGCAGGATGACGCCGATCTCGGCGCCGATCGCGACGAACTCCTCACTGGCGCCGAGCGGCAGCAGGCCGCCCTCGCCGAACGCGAGGCCGGCCAGCAGGTAGAGGGGGATGGGGGAGAACTGGAGGCGTCCGGCGAGGCGGCCGAGCAGCCCGAGGCCGAGGATGATCGCGCCGAACTCGATGAGGAAGACCGCGGAAGAGTGCACGCGCTCACTCCCGCCCGAGGATCTCGGCGGCGGCGTCGATGCCCTCGCGGGTGCCGATCATGATCAGCGTGTCCCCGCCCGCGAGCCGGAAGTCCGGGGCGGGTGACGGGATCGCCTCTGCCCGGCGCAGCACGGCCACGATCGACGCTCCCGTGTCGGTGCGCATGCGGGTCTCGCCCAGCAGCCGTCCGTTCCAGTAGGAGACCGAGGACAGTTCGATGCGCTCGGCGACCAGACCCAGGTCGGTGGTGTGCAGCAGGCTGGGGCTGTGGTGAGCCGGCATCAGCGCGTCGATGAGCGCGGCCGACTCGGCGACGCTGAGCCGCAGGGAGCGGGCGCAGGCGTCCGGGTCGTCGGCGCGGTAGACGTTCACCGTCCGGGCGCCGTCGCGGTGAGCGATGACGGAGAGGTGCTCGTGCTCACGCGTGGTGAGGTCGTATTTCACACCGATGCCCGGCAACGGTGTCGCGCTCATCCGTGGAGCAGGCACAGCCCGTCCCCTTCCCGTCTTCTTCTCATGTCGTCCGGCGTGCGGGGCTGAACGGACCGGCGCTCGGCACCGGGTGACAGCCCCCACTGGCGTAATGGTGCCATCCCGCCATTCGGCCGGAACATGGGTGCTGCCACGGATGGACAGCATCGGGGCCTGCCGCAAGGATCTTTGAGGAGTCGTGTCTTCCCAGGTCAGCGGGGCGCACCGGACAAAGCATGGGAATCGGGCGCTTAGCGGACCGCCCGTGTGGGTACTCGGTGGCACCTTCCGGGGACGGGAGTGTGTGGTGGACGACACGGTGATCGTCGGAGTGGACGGCTCCTACTCCAGCCTCGACGCCGCCGACAGGGCGGCCGAGGAGGCGAGGCTGCGCGGGGCGCGGCTGCGCATCGTGCACGCGTTCGCCCGAGCCTCCGATCTGGATCCGATGATCCACGGGGTGCTGGCCGAGACGGAGCAGCGGCTCCACGAGCGCGTCCCCGGACTGGAGATCATGCGCACCGTGGTGTCCGGCGACGCCCTGACGGTGCTGCGGACCGAGTCGCGGCACGCGGTGCTGACCGTGCTGGGGCGGCGGGGCCGGAGCCGCTTCGGTGATCTGCTGCTGGGCTCCACGAGCATGCAGCTTGCGGCGCACGGGCACGGCCCTCTGATGGTCCTGCGCGGGCGGCCCGACCCGCAGGGCCCCGTCCTGCTGGCCGCGGACGGCTCCCCCGCCGGGAACGCCGCCGCGTCCTTCGCGTTCACGGAGGCGGCCCTGCGCGGGGCGCCGCTGATGGCCATGCACGTGTGGAACACCTGGAGCGAGCCCACGCCGTACGAGGACCCGGGCGACCCGCTGAGCGTAGTGGTGGACCTCGACCAGCTCGAACAGCGGCACCGGCGGCTGCTGGAGGAGGCGATGAGGCCCTGGATGGCCGCGCACCCGGACGTCACCGTCCAGCCGCGCCTCGAACGGGGCCGCGTCCGCCAGACGCTCCTCGAGGCGACGCGCGAGGCGCAGCTGGTGGTGGCCGGCACACGCGGCCACGGCGGGGTCGCCGGGATGCTGCTCGGCTCGGTCAGCCAGGCGCTGCTGCTCCACGCGGAGTGTCCGGTGACGGTGGTGCGGGCGCTGAGCTGAGGACACCGTTCCGGCGCGGCCTCCCCTCAGAGACTCACGACCACCGTGCGCATGCGTCGGCGAGGCGGGGGTCGGTGCGCACCCAGACCTCGCCTTCGGCCGCCTCGGAGGGGGCGTCGGCCCGTGCGAGGCCGAGGAACTCGATCAGCTCGAGCAGCACGGCTCGTTCGGCTCGATCGTCGTCGGCACCCTGCGAGTCGAAGAAGACGTAGGACTGGTCACTCGGGTCCACGTAGCCCGAGTCCGCCCAGATCCGCGCGACCTCGTCCAGCGCCGCCGCACGCGTGGTGATCGCGGCGGCGCGCGCGGCACCGCGCGTCTCCGGCGGCTGGTCCAGGTCGGCGAGGTCGGAGAACCACTGTCCGAAGTGGTCGAGGCCGGCGCATCCGTTCTCGAAGAACAGCATCGCGCCCGGGAGATGGCGGTTGGCCCGCTCGACCTGAAGGTACTCGGGCCGGGGCCGGTCCGTGTCCTCGATCCGCGCGATCAGACCTCGCCGGGGCATGAGGACCAGACTCTGCCCGGCCCGTTCGTCGGTGATGGTGTACGTGTCGGCCTCTCGGCCGTGGAAGAACGCGGAGAACGCCACGTAGGCCTCCTGAGGATCGCCCACGGAGACCTGCTGGTCGTTGCCGTCACCGACGGTGAAGACGAACTGCTTCGGTCCGCGGGCGTAGGGGCGAGCCATGTGCGTCCTTCGGTCACGTGTGCAAGTGGCGTCAGCGTAGCGGCATCGCATTCCGCCCCAGGTCAGCCCAGGAAACTCAACCGCACCTGACGGCTGTGGTTGTCCACGTTCGTGTCGACCAGGCAGACCGACTGCCAGGTGCCCAGTTCCAGGCGGCCGTTGATCACGGGGAGCGTCGCGTGGGGCGGGACGAAGGCGGGGAGGACGTGGTCGCGGCCGTGGCCGGGGCTGCCGTGGCGGTGCTGCCAGCGGTCGTCGGCGGGGAGCAGGGTGTGCAGTGCGGACAGCAGGTCGTCGTCGCTGCCGGCGCCGGTCTCGATGACGGCGATGCCGGCGGTGGCGTGCGGCACGAAGACGTTGAGCAGGCCGTCCCGGCCGGCCGCCGCCTCCCGCAGGAAGGCTTCGCAGTCGCCGGTGATGTCGACGACCCGCTCGGTGGAGCCGGTGGTGAGGGTCAGGACTCGGGTGGTGAAGGCGTCGGACATACGCCCATCCTGACGCACGCGGCGCGCTTCCCGTGCCTCCCGGCCCTGCGCGTCCGGGAAGATCCACCGCACCCGGGGTGTTGGTGGAAGCGTGAACGATGTGCGCGAGGTCGAGGTGGTCGTCGTCGGCGCCGGGCAGGCCGGGCTGTCGAGCGCCTATCACCTGCGGCGGACCGGTTTCGAGCCGGACCGCGACTTCGTGGTGCTGGACCACTCCCCCGCCCCCGGCGGCGCCTGGCAGTTCCGCTGGCCCTCGCTGACGTACGGCAAGGTGCACGGGATGCACGCGCTGCCCGGGATGGAGCTGACGGACGCCGATCCGCTGGCGCCCTCCTCCGAGGTGATCGGCGCGTACTTCGACCGCTACGAGCGGACGTTCGACCTGCGGGTGCGCCGTCCGGTGGATGTGCACGCGGTGCGGGAGGGGCCCGGCGGACGGCTGCTGGTGGAGACCTCGCACGGCACCTGGGCGACGCGCGCGCTGATCAACGCGACCGGCACCTGGGACCGGCCGTTCTGGCCCCGCTACCCCGGCCAGGAGACGTTCCGCGGACGGCAGTTGCACACCGCCCAGTACCCGGGCCCCGAGGCGTTCGCCGGGCTGCGGGTGGTCGTGGTGGGCGGTGGGGCGTCCGGCACGCAGCATCTGCTGGAGATCGCGCCGTACGCGGCGGCCACCACCTGGGTGACCCGCCGGCCGCCCGTCTGGCGGGAGGAGCCTTTCGACGAGAACGCGGGCCGTGAGGCCGTCGCCCTCGTCGAGGAGCGGGTGCGGCAGGGGCTCCCTCCGCGCAGCGTGGTCTCCGTGACGGGGCTGCCGCTCAACGACGCGATCCGGCGGGGGCTGGAGGACGGTGTGCTCGACCGCCTGCCGATGTTCGACCGGATCGGGCCCGAGGGGGTGGTGTGGGACGACGGGCGCCGGGTCGCCGCGGACGTCATCCTGTGGGCCACCGGCTTCCGGCCCGTGATCGACCATCTCGCGCCGCTGCGGCTGCGGGAGCCGGGCGGCGGGATCCGCGTGGAGGGCACCCGGGCGGTCGCCGACCCGCGGATCCACCTGGTCGGCTACGGTCCCTCGGCGAGCACGATCGGCGCCAACCGGGCCGGACGGGCCGCCGTGCGGGACATCAGGCGGCTGCTGGCCGAGGAGCCCGCCGCGGCCTGACCGGCGGTCACGTGGAGGACGGCTGCGCGGACTTCTCCGCCGCCCTCTTCCGTTCGGCCTCCGCCTCCGCCAGGTTGCGCTGGTGCTCCGCGAGGTCCGCGGTGAAGCGCGTTTCCCCCTGCCGGACTGTGACGAAGTACAGCCAGTCGCCCGGGGTGGGGTTGATCGCGGCACGCACGGCGTCCTCGCCGGGGTTGTCGATGGGGGTCGGCGGCAGTCCCATGCGCCGGTAGGAGTTGTACGGGCTGTCGACCTCGGTGTCGGCGGGGGTGGCGCGCGCCTTGCCGCGGTTGAGGGCGTAGTCCACGGTGGAGTCCATCTGCAGCGGCATGCCGCGCTCCAGCCGGTTGAAGATCACGCGGGCCACCTTGCCCATGTCGGCCTTGGAGGCCGCCTCGGCCTGGACGATGCTGGCGACGGTGACCGCCTGGTAGACGTTCATCGCGTTGCGCTGCGCGCCGGCGGCGACGGGGGCGCCGTTGAACTTCTTGTTGGCCGTGTCGACCATGCGGGCCAGCAGCTTCTGCGGGGTGGCGTTGTCCGGGAGCGGATACGTGTCCGGGAAGAGGTAGCCCTCGGGGTTGCCCTCGGCCTCGTTCGGCAGCTCGAGGTCGGCCTTGGCGAGGGACTTCCTGGTGGTGCCCGCTGGCAGGTCGAGGGTCTTGTCGATGGCGGCGTAGACCTGGCCGGCCCGCCATCCCGCGGGGACGACGAGGACCTCGGGACGGGGCTCCTCCTCGTCGGCCATGATCAGCAGCGGCACCGCCACGGCGGTGCCGGCCACGACGGCCCCGAGCGTCGCCAGGGCGAAACGGCCGCGGCGCGTCAGTCGGATCGAGTTCCGTGACGGAGTGTTCGTCTGCATGCGGGCACGGTAACCCGCATATCGTCACAAACCCGGCATATTTTCAGCTTGTCGGTTCCAGTCGGGCGTCCCGTCGCACGAGGGCCGCATACCGCCCTTCGCGCTCCAGCAGCTCCTCGTGGGTCCCACGCTCGACCACGCGGCCGGAATCCAGGACGACGATCTGGTCGGCGCCGCGGACGGTGGACAGCCGGTGGGCGATGGTGATGGTGGTCCGGTCGGCCGACAGGGCCTCGATCGCGGCCTGCACCGCCGCCTCGGTACGGGTGTCCAGCGCGCTGGTCGCCTCGTCGAGGACGAGCACCGGAGGGTCGCGCAGGATGGTCCGGGCGATCGCCAGGCGCTGTTTCTCGCCGCCGGAGAAGCGGTGGCCGCGTTCGCCGACGACGGTGTCGTAGCCGTCCGGCAGGGCCGCGATGTGGTCGTGGATCTGGGCGGCCTTCGCCGCCGCGTGCAGCTCCTCGTCGGTGGCGTCGGGCTTGGCGAAGCGCAGGTTGTCGGCGACCGACGCGTGGAAGAGGTACGTCTCCTGGGAGACGACGCCGACCGCGCGGGCCAGGGTGTCGAAGTCGAGGTCGCGCACGTCCACCCCGTCGAGGGTGACCCGTCCGCCGGTGACGTCGTAGAGCCTCGGCACCAGGTGGCCGAGCGTGGACTTGCCGGCGCCGGTCGGGCCGACGACGGCGAGGCTGCCGCCCGGCGGGACCGTGATGTCGATGCCGTCGAGGACCGGGCCGCCCTTGCCGTCGTAGCCGAACGAGACCTCCTCGAAGCGGACCTCGCCCTTCACCCGCTCCAGGCGCACCGGTTCCTCGCGCTCGGTGATGTCGATCGGCAGATCGAGGTACTCGAAGATGCGCTGGAAGAGGGCGAGCGAGGTCTGGATCTGCACGCCGGTGGACAGCAGGCTGACCGCCGGGCGGAAGAGGCCTTGCTGGAGGGAGACGAACGCGACGATGGTGCCGATCGACACCCCCGGGCCGCCCGAGTGCATGGCGAGGCCGGCCGTCCAGTAGATGACCGCGGGCATGGCGGCCATGACGACGGTGATGACCGCCATGCGCCAGCGGCCCGCCATGTTCGACCGCACCTCCAGGTCGACCAGCCGCTCGGACTCGTCGGCGAAGGCCGCGCTCAGGGAGTCGGAGCGGCCCATCGTGCGGCCGAGCAGGATGCCGCTGACCGACAGCGACTCGGTGACCGTGGCCGCCATCGCGGCCATCTGCTTCTGGCGCCGGGTGGTGATCTTCTTGCGCTCGTCGCCGACGCGGCGGCTGATCCAGACGAAGACCGGCAGCAGTGCCAGCGACACCATCGTCAGGCGCCAGTCGAGCGCGAGCATCGCCACGATCGTCGCGACCACGCTGGTGAGGTTGGAGACCAGCGAGGTCGCCGTCGAGGTGACGGTGGCCTGCATGCCGCCGATGTCGTTGGCGATGCGGGACTGCACCTCGCCGGTGCGGGTGCGGGTGAAGAAGGCGAGCGACATGCGCTGCAGACGCCCGTAGACGGCGGTGCGCAGATCGTGCATGACGCGCTGGCCCACGGTCGTGGAGATCAGGGTCTGCAGCACGCCGAAGACGCTGGTGAGCACGGCGCTGAGGATCATGCCGAGCGCCAGCAGGCTGAGCAGGCCTGTGCGGCCCTCGGGGAGCGCGACGTCGAGGATCGCCTTCAGCAGGAACGGCGAGGCGACCGACACGAGCGACGACGCCCCGACGAGCAGTCCGACGATCGCGAGGCGGCCCCGGTAGGGACGGAAGAGGCGCAGGATGCGCCGCACCTGCCGGGGCTCCTGCTCGGCTCCGGCGGGCGGCGTCCATGCGGGTGCGTGATCGGGGTGCATGGTCTCCTTCGGGACGGGGCTCTCGGTGAACGTTATTCATTGTTACCTGTACTCACAATGAACGGCATCCTGATAATGTTCCCGCATGACCGCCCCCGACCCCGACGGCCTGCTGGCCGAGCAGCTGCTCCGGCTCACCCGCCGGGTGCATCGCATCCAGAAACGCCATCTGGAGCGGCGCGAGCTCGGCATCACTCCTGCCCAGTCCCGCCTGCTGCGCACCCTCGCGCACTACGGCTCGCCGCCCCGCATGGCCGACCTCGCGGAGCGGCTGGAGGTGGTGCCCCGCGCGGTGACCACGCTGGTCGACGGGCTCGAGGCGCACGGCAAGGTGCGCAGAGTCCCGGATCCGGCCAACCGGCGGGTGATCCGCATCGAGCTGACCGACGAGGGCCGCGAGACGCTCCGCGAACTGCGCGCGGCGCGGCGGGCGGCGGCCTCGGAGATTCTCGCCCCCCTGGGCGAACGGGAACGGGAGCAGCTCGGGGAGCTGTTGAACACCCTGGTCGACGGTCCGCCGGGGCCGCCATGTGAGGAGGGGACCACTCAGCGGCCGGGCGGCCGCGACAGCTGACGCCCGCCCCGGACGCCACGCGCCCCGCACGCGGGCCGTGGCCGGGAAAAACCAGTTGCCCAGGTGTGCGTGGCGGAGTCAACCTGTCACGGTTTGCTGCCGCCGCCCAAGGACGTCCGCGGTCCTGCTCCGAGCCACTGGGACACCATGCAGATTCATGACCTTCCGTACCCCGATCCGGGCGTGCCCGACGCCCGCTCGGGCCCTCGATTCCTGTGGTGGCTCTTCCGCAACCAGTTGGACGGACAGCTGAAGTCGCTGGCCTGGGGCCTGCTGCACTTCGCGTCCGTGGCCTCGCTGCCGTTCTGCGTCGGCGTCGCCGTTCAGGCCGCGGTCGACCGCTCCGGCGGGCGGCTCGCGCTGGCGGGCGGGCTGATGGCGCTGGCCTGCGTGGGCAACGCCGTCGGCGACACCTTCCTGCACCGCTCCGCCGTCACCAACTGGATCACCGCCGCCGCCCGGGTCCAGCAGCTCCTCGGCCGCAAGGCCGCCGTGCTGGGCTCGGTGCTGACCCGGCGGGTGGCCGCGGGTGAGGTCGTCGCGGTCTCCACGGGTGACGTGGAGAAGATCGGCTGGTTCGTGGAGGCCCTGTCGCGGTTCACCGCCGCCGCCGTCACCATCGTCGTCGTCACCGTCGGCCTCCTCGTCTACCAGCCCGCCCTGGGTGTCGTCGTCGCCGTGGGACTGCCCGTGCTGGCGCTCGCGGTGCTGCCGCTGCTGCCCCGGGCCACCCGGCGCGCGGACGTCCAGCGCGAGAAGGCCGGACGGGCCACGGAGCTCGCATCGGACACCGTCGCCGGACTGCGGGTGCTGCGCGGCATCGGCGGCGAGGACCTCTTCCTGGACCGCTACCGGCGCGCCTCGCAGGAGGTCCGCCACGCCGCCGTGCGCAGCGCGCGGATGTGGTCGCTGATCGCGGCCGTCCAGGTGCTGCTGCCGGGCCTGCTGCTGATCACGGTGGTCTGGTACGGCGTCCGTCTGGCCCGTGACGGCCGGATCGACGTCGGTGAACTGGTCACCGTCTACAGCTCGGTGATGCTCCTGACCTATCCCCTGCGGCATTTCGAGGAGATCGCGATGGCGTACTCCTTCTCGCGTCCCTCGGCCCGGCGGGCCGCGCGCGTGCTGTCGCTGGAGCGGGCCATGGACACCGCCGGCACGCGTGCCGCCGAGATCCCGGCGGGCGACCTGTACGACCCGCGGACGGGGCTGTGCGCCCCGTCCGGGTCGCTCACCACCGTGGTGTGCGGGGACCCGGACGCTGCGGGACGGCTGGCCGAACGGCTCGGCGGGCACGCCGCGCAGGAAGGCACCTCGGTGCTGCTCGGCGGGGTGCCCCTCGACGAACTGCCGCTGGACAGCGCTCGTACGGCCGTGCTGGTGCAGGACAAGGACCCGGTACTGCTCTCCGGCACGCTGCGGGAGCTGCTCGACGTGCCGGCGTCCGGCTCGGTGGACCCGGGGGCGGCGCTGGACGCCGCGCAGTGCCAGGACGTGCTGGCTGCGCTGGTCCAGGGCTCGCTGGGCGCCGAGGACCCGATGGACGCCCGCATCACCGAACGCGGGCGGTCGCTGTCCGGCGGGCAGCGCCAGCGGCTCGCGCTCGCCCGGTCGCTGGTCACCGACCCGGAGGTGCTGGTGCTGGACGAGCCGACCTCGGCCGTCGACTCGCACACCGAGGCGCGCATCGCCCAAGGCGTGCGCTGCCTGCGGTCCGGGCGCACCACGGTGGTGTTCACCTCGTCCCCGCTGCTGCTGGACCGCGCCGACCGGGTGGTGTTCCTGCACGAGGGCACGGTCGTCGCGGTGGGCGGCCACCGGGAGCTGGTACGCACCGAGCCCCGCTACCGGGCCGTGGTGACCCGCGAGACGGAGGAGGAGACGGCGTCGTCCGCCGCGCTCCGCGCCGACGCCGGCGGGCGGCGCCCGGACGAGGTCCCGGACGGCCTCCGGGAACTGGAAACGCTCGAAGAGATCGAGGAGACGGCATGATCGGCGTCGCGCCACCGGCGTACGACCCGGCGGCCCCGACCACGGCCAGCACGCTGCCGGTGGGCGCGCCCGCGACCGTACGCGCGTACGTGGCCGAGCTGCTGCGCCGGCACCGGCGGGCCTTCCTGCTGCTGGTCGCCGTCAACACGGTCGCGGTGATCGCCTCGATGGTCGGCCCCTACCTGCTGGGCGGGCTCGTGGAACGGGTCTCGTCCGGCGCGCGGGAGCTGCACCTGGGGCTCACCGCAACGGTGTTCGTGACCGCCCTCGTGGTGCACGCGGGATTCGTACGGCAGGTGCGGCTGCGCGGGGCGATGCTCGGCGAGCGGATGCTGGCCGACCTGCGCGAGGACTTCCTGGTGCGGTCGGTCGGACTGCCGCCGGGCGTGCTGGAGCGCGCCGGCACCGGCGATCTGCTGTCGCGCATCACCACCGACGTCGACCGGCTCGGCAACGCCATGCGCGAGGCCGTGCCCCAGCTGGCGATCGGTGTGGTGTGGGCGGCCCTGCTGCTCGGCGGCCTGGTCGTCACCGCGCCGGTACTGGCGCCCGCGGTGCTGGTCGCGGTGCCGCTGCTGGTGGCCGGCTGCCGCTGGTACTTCCGCCGGGCGCCGGGAGCGTACCGCTCGGAGGCGGCCGGGTACGCGGCGGTGGCCGCCGCGCTCGCCGAGACCGTGGACGCCGGGCGGACGGTGGAGGCGCACCGCCTCGGCCCGCGCCGGGTGGCGCTGACGGACCAGCGGGTGCGGGAGTGGACGGCCTGGGAGCGCTACACGCTGTGGCTGCGCTCGGTGCTGTTCCCCGTCGTCAACATCACCCATGTCACGGTTCTCGGGTCGGTCCTGATGATCGGCGGGGTGTTCGTGCTCCAGGGCTGGATCGGCGTCGGTCAGCTGACGACGGCCGCGCTGATCGCGCAGATGATGGTCGACCCGGTCGGGCTGATCCTGCGCTGGTACGACGAGCTGCAGGTCGCGCAGGTGTCGCTGGCCCGGCTGGTCGGCGTGCGGGACATCGAGCCCGACGCCGGGGACCCTGACATGACGCCCGAGGGGCGGCGGATGCGGGCGGACACCGTGCACTTCGGCTATCTGGAGGGCGTGGACGTCCTGCGCAAGGTGTCCCTCGAGGTGCCGCCGGGGACCCGGATGGCCCTGGTGGGTCCCTCGGGCGCGGGCAAGTCCACGCTGGGCCGGCTGCTCGCGGGGATCTACGCGCCGCGGGAGGGACGCGTCACCCTCGGCGACGCGGAACTGTCCCGCATGACCGCGGAACGGGTCCGCTCCCACGTCGCCCTCGTCAACCAGGAGCACCACGTCTTCGTCGGCTCCCTCCGCGACAACCTGCGGCTCGCCCGCACCGACGCGCAGGACGCCGAGCTGTGGGCGGCGCTCGGCGCGGTCGACGCGGACGGATGGGCGAGGGCGCTGGAGGACGGGCTGGACACGGAGGTCGGCTCGGGCGGGTTCGCGCTCACCCCGGCGCAGGCGCAGCAGATCGCGCTGGCCCGGCTGGTGCTGGCCGACCCGCACACGCTGGTCCTCGACGAGGCGACCTCGCTGCTCGACCCGCGCGCGGCACGTCACCTGGAGCGGTCCTTGGCCCGCGTCCTCGACGGCCGCACCGTCGTCGCCATCGCCCACCGCCTGCACACGGCCCATGACGCGGACGTCATCGCCGTCGTCGAGAACGGCCGCATCAGCGAACTGGGCAGCCACGAGGAACTGGTCGCGGCGGACGGGGCGTACGCGGCACTGTGGCGCAGCTGGCACGGGTGACCGGGGCTCGCGCCCCGGGGCTGTCCTGGGTCCGCGAGGGCTGATGGATCCCGGAGGCTGTCGGATCCCGGAGGCTGTTGGATTCCGGAGGCTGTTGGTTCGCGGGGTGTCACAGGTCGGCGGGTCCCCGGGGCGGGGCGGCCCAGGGCGGGCGACCCCGCGGGCGTGGCAGCCCCAGGGCTCGGTGTCATCGGAGCGGGAGGGTGTGCCGGGGGCGGGAGCGTGCCCCGGGGCGGGAGGATGTCCCGCAGCCCGCCGCTTCGGGGCGGGTGGCCGGCGACAGGTGTCTTCCGCCTTCCTGAGCCGACGGACCCGTCGCACCGTCGCCCGACGGTGCGGCGCCTCACCGTCGGCAGGTGAGCCCACACCCGCGCATGGCTCGCGAACGGGCCCCCCGAGCCCTGCCCCGCGGGCGCCGTGTGCCTCGCAGGGTGGTGCCCTCGTCGGAGGCGCCGACGCTGAGGACAGCGGGTCGGCCTGCGCCGGTCACCGCGTGTGGCGTTGCGGGGACGGGAGATCCGGTGGAAGGCTGGAAGCAGGCATCGGCTACGGGAGCGTCCGGGCCCGGTGATCGGGTCCTGGCGGGTCCGGTGCCCGTGGAGACGGCCCGGTGCGGGCCACGGCGGGCGACGCGGCCCGCCCCACCCCCTGGAGGTGTCCGTGAACAGCGGTGACGGTTGGGGAGACGACGTCTACCAGCCCGACGCGTCCGAGATCCAGGACGACGCCGGACTGCTGGACGCCGAGGACACGCTGGAGACCGACGGTGTCGCCGACCCCCTCGACCGGGGCTGGTCCCCTCCCGAGCGGCCCTGGGCCGTGGAGCACTACGGTGTGACCGCCGCCGAGCAGCACGAGGGCGAGACCCTGGAGCAGCGGCTGGCCGAGGAGCTGCCCGACCTGCCCGTACCGGACGGCGACGGCGTCGGTGATTCCACCGGCACCGACGGGGAACTCCTGGACAACGAGGTCGGTGCGGCACGCTCCGGCCGCCTCGTCGCCCCCGACGAAGGGGCGCACGAGGACGACGAGGAGGCGCTGGTCGCCTACGACGTGGGCATCGACGGCGCCGCCGCCTCAGCCGAGGAGGCCGCCGTGCACATCGTCGACGAGGACAGCCTGCCGGGCTGACCCCGCCGTTTCCGGCCGCGCTCGCGGAACCCAGCCGCCCGAGGAGCATCCATGCAGAAGGACAAGCACCCCGACTACCACCCGGTCGTCTTCCGTGACCGGGCCGCCGGTTACGCCTTCCTCACCCGGTCCACCGCGTCCAGCGCGCAGACCATCGAGTGGGACGACGGCGAGACCTACCCGGTGGTGGACGTGGAGATCTCCTCGGAGAGCCACCCGTTCTACACGGGCAAGGCCAGGACCGTGGACACCGAGGGCCGCGTCGCCCGCTTCCAGCGCCGATACGGCGGCGAAGGTGGTGAGGGCGGCGGGAGCGGCAGCTGACCCCGCCGTCCGACGTCGGGCGCCATATGACGTCGCGCGCCATATGACGTCGCGCGCTATATGACGTTGAGCGCCGCCGCGCAGCCCACGCCGCCCAGCAGCATGAACGCCGGCATCAGCACCTTCAGCTCCACCCAGCTGCCGGCGCGGAACCGCAGGGCCTTCGGCGGCCCGATCGGGTACCAGCGCTTGCGCCCCACGGGTATGGGCCACAGGATCGGGCAGCCGGAGACGGTCAGCGCGTCCCCGATGTCGTGCACGATCGCGCCGAGCACGATGGGCAGGCCGAGCCACAGGTACTCCTGACCGGGTTCGGTGAACAGCCAGCCGGCGCCGTTGCCGGGCTCGTCGAGGATGCCCGCGATGATCCACGCGCTGGTCGCCGCCAGCAGCCACACCAGCACCTCGCTGCTGGAGCCGCGGGTCGCCCGCCACAGCAGGCCCTCGATGGCCAGCACCATGTGCACGAAGAGGATGAACAGGACCGCCCAGCGGCCGCCTGTGATCGCCAGTACCGAGGTGCCGCCACCGATGAGGACCGCCCACAGCCAGGTGTGGGTGAGAGTGCGGTGACCGCCCGAGCGACGGGGGTCGGCCGGTTTCTTCGTCGCTTTGTAGACCGCGTAGGACAGCTTGTCGACGATCTCGCAGAGCCAGCGGGAGACCGGGCCGAAGGACCTCGAGATGGTGGCGGCCTTGTGGTCCAGGTCCGGGGCGAGCGCGGCGCCGGCACAGATCAGCGCACCGGCCAGCAGCACGGGCCAGGGCATCGGGCGTCCGGCCGCGGCCGTCGCCGCCCCGACCCCGAGCCAGGCCGCGGCGCCCGACAGTGAGTGTGCTGGTCCCATCATGGCCTGTGCCCGCCCCATTCCTCTTTCGCCGCCGCCGGGTTGACCGGGGGCGCTGACGCTGCGCCGGCGACACAGCGTAGCGGTAGTGATCTTCGAGCCGACAGCCGATTCCCGCATCGGGTGTCCGGGCAGGCAAGATGGGGTGGTGACCCTCATCGATCAGCTGCCGCCGACCGCCGACCCCGACGCCCTGTACGAAGCCTTCGAGGCGTGGGCGCAGGAGCGCGGGCTCACTCTCTATCCGCACCAGGAGGAGGCGCTGATCGAGGTGGTGTCGGGGGCGAACGTGATCGTCTCGACGCCCACCGGCTCCGGCAAGAGCATGATCGCCGCGGGTGCCCACTTCGCGGCGCTGGCCCGGGACGAGGTCACCTTCTACACGGCCCCCATCAAGGCGCTCGTCTCGGAGAAGTTCTTCGAACTGTGCAAGATCTTCGGCACCGAGAACGTCGGCATGCTCACCGGCGACGCCTCCGTGAACGCCGACGCCCCGGTGATCTGCTGCACCGCCGAGGTGCTCGCCTCGATCGCGCTGCGCGACGGCAAGGACGCCGACGTCGGCCAGGTCGTGATGGACGAGTTCCACTTCTACGCTGAGCCGGACCGCGGCTGGGCCTGGCAGATTCCGCTGCTTGAGCTGCCGCAGGCGCAGTTCGTGCTGATGTCGGCGACGCTCGGCGACGTCTCCTTCTTCGAGAAGGACCTCACCCGGCGCACCGACCGGCCCACCGCAGTGGTCCGCTCGGCGACGCGGCCGGTGCCGCTGTCGTACGAGTACCGGTACACGCCGCTCACCGAGACCCTGACCGATCTCCTCGAAGCCCGGCAGGCGCCGGTCTACATCGTGCACTTCACGCAGGCGCAGGCCGTGGAGCGGGCGCAGGCGCTGATGAGCATCAACATGTGCACGCGCGAGGAGAAGGACAAGATCGCCGATCTGATCGGCAACTTCCGCTTCACCACCAAGTTCGGCCGCAACCTCTCCCGTTACGTGCGGCACGGCATCGGCGTGCACCACGCCGGCATGCTGCCCAAGTACCGGCGTCTGGTGGAGAAGCTGGCGCAGGCAGGTCTGCTGAAGGTCATCTGCGGCACCGACACTCTCGGCGTGGGCGTCAACGTGCCTATTCGCACGGTGCTGTTCACCGCGCTCACCAAGTACGACGGCAGCCGGGTGCGCACGCTGCGGGCGCGTGAGTTCCACCAGATCGCGGGGCGCGCCGGGCGGGCCGGCTTCGACACCGAGGGCTTCGTGGTGGCCCAGGCGCCGGAGCACGTCGTCGAGAACGAGAAGGCCCTGGCGAAGGCGGGCGACGACCCGAAGAAGCGTCGCAAGGTGGTGCGCAAGAAGGCCCCCGAGGGCTTCGTCGCGTGGAGCGAGCAGACCTTCGAGAAGCTCATCGGGTCCGAGCCGGAGCCGCTGACCTCCCGCTTCCGGGTCACCCACACCATGCTGCTGTCGGTCATCGCCCGGCCCGGCAACGCCTTCGAGGCGATGCGCCGCCTGCTGGAGGACAACCACGAGCCGCGCAAGCAGCAGCTCCGCCACATCCGGCGGGCGATCGCCATCTACCGGTCGCTGCTGGACGGCGGCATCGTCGAGAAGCTCGACGAGCCGGACGCGGAAGGGCGCATCGTGCGGCTCACCGTGGACCTCCAGCACGACTTCGCGCTCAACCAGCCGCTGTCCACGTTCGCGCTGGCCGCGTTCGAGCTGCTGGACCCCGAATCGCCTTCCTACGCGCTGGACATGGTGTCCGTGGTGGAGTCCACGCTGGACGACCCGCGGCAGATCCTCGCCGCACAGCAGAACAAGGCGCGCGGTGAGGCGGTCGCCGCGATGAAGGCCGACGGGGTGGAGTACGAGGAGCGCATGGAGCGCCTCCAGGACATCACCTACCCGAAGCCGCTGGAGGAGCTGCTCTTCCACGCGTACAACACGTACCGCAAGTCCCACCCGTGGGTCGGCGACCATCCGCTGTCGCCGAAATCCGTGGTCCGGGACATGTACGAGCGGGCGCTGTCCTTCACGGAGCTCGTGTCCCACTACGAGCTGGCCCGCACCGAGGGCATCGTGCTGCGCTATCTCGCGAGCGCCTACAAGGCGCTGGAGCACACCATCCCCGACGACCTGAAGTCGGAGGACCTGGAGGACCTGATCGCCTGGCTGGGCGAGACGGTGCGCCAGGTCGACTCCAGCCTGCTGGACGAGTGGGAGCAGCTGGCGAACCCCGAGGAGATGACCGCCGAGGAGGCTCAGGAGAAGGCCGACCAGGTCAAGCCGGTCACCGCCAACGCCCGCGCCTTCCGCGTACTCGTCCGCAACGCCATGTTCCGCCGCGTGGAACTCGCCGCCCTCGACCAGGTGGACGCGCTGGGCGAGCTGGACGGCGAGTCCGGCTGGGACGCCGACGCGTGGGGCGAGGCGATGGACAGGTACTGGGACGAGTACGAGGAACTCGGCACCGGTCCCGACGCCCGCGGCCCCAAGCTGCTCATCATCGACGAGCAGCCGGAGAACGGCCTGTGGCGGGTCCGCCAGATCTTCGACGACCCGAACGACGACCACGACTGGGGCATCAGCGCCGAGGTCGATCTGACCGCCTCCGACGCGGAGGGCCGTGCCGTCGTGCGGGTCACCGACGTCGGCCAGCTGTGAACACGGGAGAGACGCACCCATGACGAACCCAGCCGAGAGCCTCGTCGACCTGCTCGACCTGGAGCAGATCGAGGTCGACATCTTCCGCGGCCGCAGCCCGCAGGAGTCCCTGCAGCGGGTCTTCGGCGGGCAGGTCGCCGGCCAGGCGCTGGTCGCCGCGGGCCGCACCACGGAGGGTGACCGCCCGGTGCACTCGCTGCACGCGTACTTCCTGCGCCCGGGCCGGCCCGGGGTGCCGATCGTGTACCAGGTGGAACGTGTGCGGGACGGCAGGTCGTTCACGACCCGCCGGGTCACCGCCGTGCAGCAGGGCCGCACGATCTTCAATCTCACCGCCTCCTTCCACAAGCCTGAACAGGGGAGCTTCGAGCACCAGTTGCCGCCGGCCCGCGAGGTGCCGGACCCCGAGTCGCTGCCGACGGTCGCGGACGAGATCCGGGAGCATCTGGGCGCGTTGCCGGAGCAGTTGGAGCGGATGGCGCGCCGCCAGCCCTTCGACATCCGCTACGTCGACCGGCTGCGCTGGAAGCCGGACGAGGTCGAGGGCGCGGAGCCGCGCAGCGCGGTGTGGATGCGCGCGGTCGGGCCGCTCGGCGACGACCCGCTGGTGCACACCTGCGCTCTGACCTACGCCAGCGACATGACGCTGCTGGACGCGGTGCGTATCCCGGTGGAGCCGCTGTGGGGTCCGCGCGGGTTCGACATGGCGTCGCTGGACCACGCGATGTGGTTCCACCGGCTGTTCCGCGCGGACGAGTGGTTCCTGTACGACCAGGAGTCCCCCATCGCCACGGGCGGCCGGGGACTGGCCCGCGGCCGGATCTACGACCGGGAGGGCCGCATGCTGGTCTCGGTCGTGCAGGAGGGGCTCTTCCGGGCGCTGTAGGTCCGCTGACGGCGCGCGGGGCGGGGGACGCTCGGGGTGGTTTTCGGGCACCCGCGGCACCGGTGTCCCGCACGGGCGCCGGACGGCTCCGGCCGCCGCTGTGTCCGGCATCGCGAGCCGCCGGCGCGTCCGTTCACGGGCGCCCCGAGCCGCCGGCCGACCGGCGTCACGGACGCGTCGCCGTCCGGGCGGTCCGGTGACGCCAGCGGGCGAGCAGGCCTCGGCGTCTTGCGCGGTCGGCGGCGGCCGGGGTGTCCGGGCGGGCCGAAGCGGCGGGCCGGGCCGGCGGGGGCGCGAGCACCGGTCGGCGGGACGCGAGCGGCTCGGACGCGGATGTCGCGCGGCACGACGCGGACGGCCGGGGCGCCGGACGGTGGGCCCGGGCCTCGTCCACCAGGCGGGCCAGGTCGGCCCGCAGCCAGGCGATCTCGTCGTCGTCCCGGGCCGTCGTGAGGTCCGCCGCGATCCGCGCCCCCGGCGAGTCGGGGTTCGCGCCACCGGGCGGACGGCGACGGAACGTGTTGAGATGAGACCGGTCGTAGGGGTCCCGTACCTCCCGCGCCACGTGCAGCGGGTCGAGGAAGGACGCGACCGCACCCGCACGGGCCCAGGGGTCCTCGGCCTCCCGGAGCAGGAAACCGAGGTGCCTGCCGCGCCAGTTGCGGGGCCGCAGGTCGATCCCGGAGTCCAGCAGGCCGCGCAGCCCCTCGGGCGTACGCCCGGTCAGCAGCGCCGCGTGCTTCCCGTCGTCGCCGAACAGCCGTAGCTCGTCCGCGAGATAGAGCCAGACCACGGCGCGGTAGCGGTTCAGGTGGAACGCCACCGGGACCAGCAGGCCGAGCCTCGCCAGCCGGGTGAAGCGGCTCTTCGCCACTCCCAGCACTTCGGCGCCTTCCGCGGTCCCCACGGCGTGCACGCTGCGGCGCAGGGCCTCGGGGAAGTCAGGGCAGGCCCTCAGCCGTTCGATCTCCGCCCGCGCGACCCGCCGCTCCCCCGGCACCCTCCCGGGGTCCGTGCGGACGCGGCCGAGTCGCACGGCCAGGTCGAACTCGGTGCGTCGCAGGCCCAGCTCCCGGGCGGCGCGGCCGGTCGTGACCCAGGAGTCGTCCTTGGCCGCCGCGACCGGGCCGACACCCGTGTCGAAAGCCGTGACCGTGCGCTGCGTGGTGGTCGTCCGCTGTCCGGACATGCTCGTCTCCCCCGTGCGTATGGAGGGCCGGCGCCGGTTGCGCCCGCTCCGGGAAAGACGGTAGCCGTTCCGTCACACTCCGTGTCCACCCTGTGGAAAACCTCCGCCACCCTCACCACTAGGACGGCGAATTCGCAGGTCAGACGCCCGCGCCCGGCTCCGGTGGGCGTCGGGTGTCGACGTCCAGATGCTCGCCGACCCGGTTGACGAGCAGCGTCATCTCGTAGGCGATGTGCCCGATGTCGGCCTCGGCGCCGCTGAGCACGCACAGACAGCTCCCGGAGCCGGCGGCGGTCACGAAGAGCACCGCCTCGTCGAATTCCACCATCGTCTGCCGCACCCCGCCCGCGCCGAAGTGCCGCCCCGAGCCCTTGGCGAGGCTGTGCAGCCCGGACGAGACGGCGGCCAGATGCTCGGCGTCCTCGCGGCGCAGGCCGGTGCTCGCCCCCGTCACCAGGCCGTCGTTCGAGAGGATCAGCGCGTGCCGTACGTGTTCGACGCGCTGGGTCAGGTCGTCCAGCAGCCAGTCGAGTCCCTGGTTCTGCCCCATGTCGTGTGTTCCCCCCTGTTGTCCCCGTGTGCCCCGTGTGTCGTCCCTCCGGTCGGGAGGGTCCCTGCGCCAGCCTTCCCCACGACCGGGCGGCGGGCAAGGAAGATGAGAGCCATGGGACAGAAGATGACCGAGGAAGAGTGGCGGGCGTTCGTCTCGGACGGCACCCGCACCGGGAAACTGGCCACCGTCCGGGCCGACGGGCGTCCGCATCTCGCGCCGATCTGGTTCGTGCTCGACGGTGGCGACGTGGTGTTCAACACCGGAGCGGCGACCGTGAAGGGGCGCAACCTGGCCCGTGACGGGCGGATCGCCCTCTGCGTGGACGACGACCGGCCGCCCTTCGCATACGTGATCCTGGAGGGCCGGGCGCGTCTCTCGGAGGGCCTCGAGGAGCTGCGGCACTGGGCGGCCCGGATCGGCGCGCGGTACATGGGCGAGGACCGCGCGGAGGAGTTCGGCGCCCGCAACGGCGTGCCGGGCGAGCTGCTGGTCCGGGTGCGGATCGACAAGGTGCTGGCCGAAAAGGGCGTGGCGGACTGACACCGGGCAGGGGCGTGGGGGGGGACGCCCGCCGGACCGGCGGATGCCGCCGCGGTCATCCCACCGAGTCGAGCAGCCGGGCGGTGTGCATGCGCCCGGCGTACTCGACGAGCTGGATGAGCACCTCCTTGCCCGAGGCACGCTCGCGGGCGTCGCACAGCACCACGGGCGTCCCCGGGTCGAGGTCGAGCGCGCGGCACACGTCGCGCGCGTCGTGCCGCCGGGCGCCGGAGAAGCAGTTGACGGCGACGACGAAGGGGATCTTCCGGTGCTCGAAGTAGTCGACCGCCGGGAAGCAGTCCTCCAGCCGCCGGGTGTCCGCCAGCACGACGGCGCCGAGCGCACCCTGAGCCAGTTCGTCCCACAGGAACCAGAAGCGGTCCTGTCCCGGGGTGCCGAACAGGTACAGGGAGAGTCCGGAGCGGATGGTGATGCGGCCGAAGTCCATGGCGACGGTCGTGGTGACCTTGTGGTCGACGCCGTCCGTGTCGTCCACCGTCCGCCCGGCCTCGCTGAGCATCTCCTCGGTACGCAGGGGCCGGATCTCGCTGACCGCGCCCACCAGCGTGGTCTTCCCCACGCCGAATCCGCCGGCGACCAGGATCTTCAGCGCCAGAGCCGTCGTCTCGCCGGCGGGGGCGTCGGGGTGTTCGGGGACCATCGTTCGCTCTTTTCGTGAGGGTGTTCCAGACGCTCTTTCGTGAGGGTGGGGCGACGCGCTGCTCGGCCGGCACGGGCACCCGCTACAGCGCCCGCAGCCCCGCGATGACCTCGCGGAGCACCCGCTCGTCGGGCAGCTGGGCGGGCGGTACGGGCCTGCTGACGGTGACCCGGCCCCGTTCCAGCAGGTCGCCGAGGAGGACCCGGACGACGCCGACGGGCAGGTCGGAGCCTGCCGCGAGTTCGGCGACGGACTGGGTCTCGGGCCGGCACAGGTCGACCAGCGCGCGGTGCTCGGGGCCGAGCGCGGGGTCGTCGCCGGCGGGCGCGGCGGGGTCCAGGGTGACCAGGGCGATCAGGTCGAAGCGCACGCCGGAGGGGCCGGGTGCGGTGCGTCCGCCGGTCACGGCGTAGGGCCGCACCAGCGGGCCGGCCTCGTGGTCGTACCACTGGCTGCCCGGTTCGCGCGGGGCGCCGGTCGTGTCGTCGGTCATCTGCTCGGACCGCTTCCTCGTCTCATCCGGCCGGCGGCCGTGCGGCGACGCGCGGCGCGGTGACCAGGTGCTCGCCCACGCGCCGGACGAGCCGTGCCATCTCGTAGGCCACGAGGCCGATGTCGGCGGTGACGGAGGTGAGCACCGCGAGGCAGGAGCCCTCCCCGGCGGCGGCCACGAACAGGAAGCCCTCGTCCATCTCGACCATGGTCTGGCGTACGCCGCCTGCTCCGAAGTGCCGTCCGGCGCCCTTGGCGAGGCTGTGGAACCCGGAGGCGACGGCGGCGAGGTGCTCGGCGTCCTCGCGGCCGAGGCCTCCGGAGGCACCCATGGCGAGTCCGTCGCCGGACAGCACCACGGCGTGCCGTACGTCGGTGACGCGGAGCACCAGGTCGTCGAGCAGCCAGTCGAGTTCGCCGGAGCGCCGGCCTGCGCCGGTACGAGGTTCCTGGATCATGCGGGGTCTCCTTCGGTGCTGGGCCTCGCCGTGCCGCGGGCGGCGCCGGGCGGCCGGCCGCCGCCGCGTGTCCAGCCTTCGCGGTAGGCAGCCATGCGGTCCCGTACGAGTTCTGGGGTGCGGTCGTCGTCCCGGCCGTTGCCCGGGGTGGGCCCGGGCGGGCCCGGCCGGCCGTCGCGGAGCTGGGGCGCCAGGCTCGCCTGGCGTACCCGGCGGGGCAGGCCGTCGGAGCCGGCCGGCTCCTCCGTGCGGTGCAGGCGCAAGGTGGCGGCTCCCTGGGGTCTCCCGGGCTCGGCGCCCGCGTCGGCGCGCGGCATCGGGCGGGGTTGCGGCGGCGCGCCCCCGTCGGCGCGCGGCGCGGGAGGCGCCACGGAGCGGGGTTCCGGCGGCGGGTCGGCCACGGGGGCCACCAGGGCGCGCCGGGTGTCGGGGGCGGCGACCGCCCTGGGCCGCGGGACGTGGGCGGTCCCGGGGTGCGGGGCGCGGGCGGGTTCGCGCGGTTCCGGGTGTTCCTCGGCGAGGGCTTCGGCCGGTGTGCCGGGACGTTCCTGCTCGGCGCGGTCGTCGAGCAGCGCGGTGGGGAGGAGGACGACCGCGGTGGTGCCGCCGTAGGGCGAGGTCTTGAGGTGCACCTTGACGGCGTGTCGGGCGGCGAGCCGGCTGACGACGAAGAGGCCCAGCCGGTCGCTGTCGAACAGGTCGAGCGCCTCGGACTCGGTGATGCGGCGGTTCGCCTCGGCGAGGGCTTCCTTGCCCATGCCGAGGCCGCGGTCCTCGACCTCGACGGCGTAGCCGTTGCCGACGGGTTCACCGGTGACGCGCACCCGGGTGTGGGGCGGGGAGAACTGCGCCGCGTTCTCGATGATCTCGGCGAGGAGGTGGGTGAGGTCGGCGACGGCCGCGCCCGCGACGGACGCCTCGGCGAGCTGCCGCACCTCCACGCGCGCGTAGTCCTCCACCTCGGACACGGCCGCCCGCACCACGTCGGTCAGCGGCACGGGCTTGCGCCAGGCGCGGCCGGGGGCTGCGCCGGACAGGATGATGAGGCTCTCCGCGTGGCGGCGCATGCGGGTGGTGAGGTGGTCGAGGCGGAAGAGGTCGCTCAGCTCGTCCGGGTCGTCGGAGCGGCGTTCCATGCTGTCGAGCAGGCTGAGCTGGCGGTGCACCAGGACCTGGCTGCGGCGGGCGAGGTTGACGAAGACACCGCTGATCCCGCCGGCCAGTTCGGCGCGTTCCACGGCGGCGCGCAGGGCGGCCCGGTGGACGGTGCCGAGGGCCTGGGCGACCTGGCCGGTCTCGTCCTGGGCGGGCGGTCCGTGCGGGGCCTCCGCCCGGATGTCGATCTCTCCGCCTCCGCGAAGTTTCCGCATGGCCTCGGGGAGTTTGCGGTGGGCGATGTCGAGGGCGTCGTCGCGCAGGCCGACCAGTTCGATCACCAGGCCGCGTCCGATGCGGACCGAGATGACGAGTGAGGCCGCGGCGGCGAGGAAGCCGAACAGCACGGCGGCCCCGGCCGGTCCGAACAGTCCCCGCTCCACGGGGTCGGCGCGTCCGGCGACCGACGCCGCCGCGTGCCGCTCGACGGTCCGCAACTCGTCCCTCACGCGCGTGTGCGCGGCGTCCCAGATGGCGCGGGGGACGGCTTCGGCGGCCCGTGTCCCGGGATCGGCGGCGAGGATCTTGTCCTCCGCCGTGTAGAGAACGGCGTAGGGGCGGCTGTCGGCGAGTGTGGCCCAGGCGGTGCGGGCCGCTCCGGTCAGGTCGGGCGCGGCGGAGGCGGTGAGGGCGCGGCGCAGTTCGACCGCCCCGGTGAACAGGCGCAGGCGTTCCCCGCCGAGGCTGCCGTGCAGCCGGGCCGCGGCGAGGATCGCGTCCTCTCTGGCGAGGGCCTCAGCCGCGCGGGAAAACTCGAGCAGTACGCGCGCGTCGGCGCCGAGTTCCGCGTCCTGGACGCCGGTCAGGGCACCGCCCACGCGGAAGGCCCCGTCGATGGCGGCGGTGTACCGCTCGTACGTCCGGGCCCAGCCCGCGCGGCCTTCGCGGACCTCGGTGCGCAGCGGACGCAGCCGTTCGGCGGCGGTGACGAAGGCGTCGAGCCGTTCGGCGGCGGTGACGAAGGCGTCGAGCCGCTCGGCCGCCGCGCGGGGCAGCGCCTGCCCGTCGGCGACGGTGCGGTCGTCGCCTAGCCGCAGGCGGGCGACGGCCGTGTCGGTGCGCCGCGCGAGACGGGTGAACTCCGCGTCCCCGACGGCCGCCGTGTCGGACGCGCCGCGCACGGCGGCCGCCCGCTCGGCCTGAAGAGCGGTGACGGCCTCGGCGACCGGGGTGCGGACGGCGGCGTCGGCCCGCTGCACCTGACGCAGCCGGGAGACGTCCTGGGCGGTGGTGACGGTGGCGTACCCCCACAGGGCGAGCAGGGAGACGACCGGCACCATCAGCAGGCAGATGATCTTGGCGCGGACGGTCCGGGGACCTGACGGGCCGCGCAGCCGCGGTGCGCCCGTCCGGGCCGGGCCCGCCGGGGGCATCGGTCCCTCGTCGGCGGGCGCTCCCGCGTGGGCGCGCCGGCCGCGGACGGGAGGCGGGGACGGCGCCTGGGCGCGGGCGCTCGGCGTCCTCCGGGGTGTGCGCATGGGCTCCTCGCTCGTAGGGGCGGCGTGCGGACGGGCGGCGGCTGTCAGTGGGCGGGGTGCCCGGCCGGCCGCCGGGCGGCGGCGGACGCGGGGCGCTCGCCGGCCGCGGGGGACAGCGCAACGAAGGCGGACGTGATGAAGAGGTAGGCGCCGAGGCCGACGGCGAGCGGGAAGACGAACGACATCGCGCTCGCCCCGGGCAGCGGGTCACCGGACGGTGCGACCCGCACGCTGACCGCGTACATGCCCGTGTAGTGCATGGTGCTGACGGCCGCGCCCATGATCAGGGAGGCGACGGCGACGGCGGCCGGGGAGCGGATGGCGAGGGCCGCCCACAGCGCGGCCGTGGCGGCGACGACGGCGACGAGGACGGACAGCGCGACCCGCACCGGGTCGTAGCTCACCTCGCCGTGCAGCCGGACCGCCGCCATGCCCAGGTAGTGCATGCCGGCGACGCCGAACCCGGTGGTGAGCCCGCCGAGCAGCAGGGCCTGGAGTCGGCCGGGGTGACGGCCGACGGCGAACACCCCCGCGCAGACGAACAGCATGGCGACCACCAGGCTCAGCAGCGTGAGCGGCACGTCGTAGCGGATGTCGGTGCCGCTCACGCCGAAGCCCAGCATGGCCGTGAAATGCATGGTCCAGATGCCGGTGGCGATCGCCGAGGCCGCGGTGAGCAGCCAGTTGCGCCGCACGCGGCCGGCGGCGGCGAGCGCGCGGACGGTGCAGCGCAGCCCGAGGGCGGCGCCGGTGCAGGCCATCACGTACGACAGCACGGGGGTGAGCCACCCGAGGGCGGCGTGGTCCAGATGTCCCATGACCCGGGGACGCTAGGGGGCGCAGGCGCATGGAGGGGGCGCGTTTCGAAAGCGGCGCAAAGTTGACGCACCGGTGGCGTGGTGCGACCGCATCACGCTCGAACGTGCGCACACGATGTCGCCGGTTCCGGTGAGAGATCATGCGGTGCATGAGCGACGACCACACACGCGTGCAGGAGTTCTTCGGCGTCCGCGCCGCCGACTGGGACCTCCGGTTCCCCGACGACGGCCCCGCCTACGCCGCCGCGGTCGCCGAGATCGGACTGCGCGAGGGCGGCCGGGTGCTGGACGCGGGCTGCGGCACCGGGCGGGCGCTGCCCGCGCTGCGCGCCGCGGTGGGACCATCCGGGGTGGTGCTGGGCGCGGATCTGACGCCGGAGATGCTGCGGGAGGCCGCGCGGGCCGGCCGCGACCGGGAGGGGGCGCTGCTGCTGACGGACGTGGCGGCGCTGCCGTTACGCTCGTCCTCCCTCGACGCCGTGTTCGCGGCCGGGCTGATCGCGCATCTGCCGCGGCCTGCCGAGAACCTGCGCGAGATCCGCCGCGTGGTGCGGCCCGGCGGGGTGCTCGCCCTGTTCCACCCGATCGGACGGGCCGCCCTCGCCGCTCGCCAGGGGCGCGCACTCACCCCGGACGACCTGCGCGCCGAACCGAACCTGCGGGCGCTGCTCACCGGCGCGGGCTGGCGCATGACGTCGTACGCCGACGAGGACACGCGGTTCCTGGTGCTGGCGGTGCGGGAGGCCTGAGGCGAGTTTCGCGTCCGCGGGGCTTTCGTGCAGGTCCGCGAACAAGCCCGCGCGCAGGGTCGATTCGCCCCCTCCGGCCGGAAACCTGCAGCTCCGGGCGTGGGTGCGGGGTCGTGACAACGGGCGCGGGGTGGGCATATGGTGCGCGCCGACGGACGAACCGATGGGGAGGCTGGGATGGCCGGGACGGACCAGGAAGCCGTCGCCGCCGACGACGACGCGCTCTATGTGCTGACGGCGGCGCTGCTGACGCCCGCGAAGTTCCCCAGCGTGCTGGGCGACGACTACCCCGAGGCGTGTGCGGCGCTCGGCCTCCCGCCCGTGGCCGACGGCTACGGGCTGGTGCTCGGCCAGGACGGGGAAGGCGCCCGGTGGACCGTGGTCGTCGACGACGTCTCGCTGGTCGCGGTCGCGATCGCGTCCTGGGACTGCGGCATGGAGCACGACCTGTCGCCGGACGAGCGCACGGTTGTCGCCGCCCTGCCCGGCTGGCCCCTCGCGGTGGCCGTGGCGGCTCCGAACGTGCCCGCGCCGCACGACCCCTCCCCCGACGTGGCGGAGATGCCGCCGCTGACGCCGCCGGACGCGGAGGTGTGGGGGCCGGCCCAGCGGCGTCTGGGGGCCGACGAGATCGCGTCGCAGTGGGCGACGTGGCGGGAGCAGGTGGACGACTCGGCGTTCCCGACGCCGGACTCGGCGGCGTCGGACGCCGGTGAGGGCGGCGAGACCGAGGGGACGGCGACGGGCGGGCACAGCGGGATCCGCCGGGTGCTGGCCGAGGCCCGCGCCTACGTCGACTCGCCGCCGCCGCTGGGGCGGGTGCGGTCGTCCTTCGCACCGGGCGGTGCGCGGACGCTGCGCGCGGACGGGCCCGGGTGGTCGCTGGTCGCGCGGACGGACGACATCGCCTTCGTGCTGCTCGACGACGAACCCGGCGAGGTGCTTCCGGTGGGACGGGGGCCGGAACTGCCGGGGCTGCTGAAGGCATTGGACGAGATGGCCGTACGGCCGTTGTGACCCGGGGGCGGGGCGAGGACGCCCGCGGCGGGGCGGGGTAGGGGACGCGGTCCTGTGCGGCCCGGGTCGGTCGGGGCTGTACGACCGCCCGGGCGTGATGCGCGCGGCAGCGGGGCAGGGACGAGCGCCCCCTACGGCCGTGTCAACGGCGCGCGGCGGGACGCGCACCCCCGCCCGCGCCACTGGCGTCCCGCGTCCCGGGCGCGCGCCCTTCGCCGACGGGTCGGTGCGTCCACCGCCTCAGCGGCCCAGCTCCTTGCGGGTGGCCCGCCGCAGGCGCTGCTTCTGGGACGGGTCCAGGGCGAGGTAGGCCGCTGCCGGGACTCCCAGGATGATCAGGAGCGCGGCCCACCAGGGCAGCCAGATGAGCAGGATGAGTCCGGCCGCCACACCCCCCGCGGCGATCTTCGCGTTCTTCGACATGTGCGTCGCCTCCTTCGCGGCCACTGCCGCTCTCTGACATGAAAACGGGCCCGCGTCGGCGGCGGTTCCTGGCCGCCACCCTGAGACGTCCCTGAGATGCGCCCCCTAAGGTCTCGCGGCGACCGACCGTCTCCTTCCCCACTATGGTGACGCACCTCACAGCGCAGGGGTACCCGCGGGACGCGTCGGACGTCAGGGAGCGTCCACGCCCTCCAGCCCTGGCAGCAGCGATTCCAGTCCGCTGGGCAGCGCGGTGGGCAGACCGCTCGGGAAGTCGCTGGGCAGCGCGGTCGGGAAGTCGCTGGGCAGCGCGGTGGGGAAGCCGGAGGGCAGATCGGTCGGGAAGCCGGAGGGCAGTTCCGTGGGGAAGTCCGAGGGCAGCAGCCCGGTCGGGAACTCCGACGGAAGATCCAGTGACGGGCCGCCGGTGGCGGTCTCCGTGGGCTCGGTGTCCGGACCGTCCTCGTCCGACGTGACGAGTACGGCGATGGTGACGACCAGGGCCGCGACGATCACGGCGAGCAGCAGGATCACGCGGCGGCGCCGTCCGGGGCCGCCTCCCTGCCCGCCTCCGCCGTCGTCGGGCGGGCCGGAGGAGGAGTCGTCGCCGGAGGAGGGCGGGCCGAAGCCTCCGCCCTGCGGCGGGGGCGCGTCGTCCCGCGGACCGGGCGGCTGCTGGGGCGGTACGGGTGGCGTGGCCATGAACACATCGTCGCCGCGGGTCCGCGCCCGCGCGAGAAGACGGCGGCGAAACCGCCCGCCAGTCGTGGCACCCTCCCCCGGAACGCCGTGCTCCCCGCGCGGAGAGCACGCGCCGCGCACACCCGGCGCGCGGGCGCGCATGGCACCCCGCGCCCCAGATCTCCCCAGGCCGGGTGCGGGGGTGTCATGGGTTGCTCGCGCAGGTCCCCGCACCCCTGAGGGCGCTTCGGTGAACGCGCCCCGAAGGGGCCCGGGGAGCTGCGCGCCCAGCCCTCACCGCGCCGCGGACGGTACGTTCACCCGACGCGAACGCCCCGCCGGGTGACCGCCGGGGCCCGCCCTCGCGCAAGCGGGCCCCGTCCAAGGGGCTCAGCCCCGCGCGCCCAGCAGGTGGTCCATCGCCAGCTGGTCGAGCCGCTCGAAGGCCATGCCACGGGCCGCCGCCGCGTCGGGGTCGAAGTCCTCGAAGGCCGAGCGGTCGGCGAGCAGTGCCTGGAGGCCGTCGCCCGCCGTCGGCTGGGCGAGCTCGTCCAGCCGGGCCGCGCGCAGCGCCTCCTGCACCTCCGGGTCCGCACGGAAGGCGGCCGCGCGCTCCTTGAGGATCAGGTAGTTGCGCATGCAGCCGGCCGCCGAGGCCCACACGCCGTCGAAGTCCTCGGTCCGCGGCGGCTTGAAGTCGAAGTGGCGCGGGCCCTCGTACCCGGCCGACTCCAGCAGGTCCACCAGCCAGAACGCGGCACGCAGGTCGCCCGCGCCGAAGCGGAGGTCCTGGTCGTACTTGATGCCGGACTGGCCGTTGAGGTCGATGTGGAACAGCTTGCCCGCCCACAGCGCCTGGGCGATGCCGTGCGGGAAGTTGAGCCCGGCCATCTGCTCGTGGCCGACCTCCGGGTTGACGCCGTACAGCTCCGGGCGCTCGAGGCGCTCGATGAAGGCGAGGGCGTGGCCGATGGTCGGGAGGAGGATGTCGCCGCGGGGCTCGTTCGGCTTCGGCTCGATGGCGAAGCGGATGTCGTAGCCCTGGGAGGTGACGTACTCGCCGAGGAGGTCGAAGGCCTCCTTCATGCGGTCGAGGGCGACCCGGACGTCCTTGGCGGCGCCGGACTCGGCGCCCTCGCGGCCGCCCCAGGCGACATAGGTCTGGGCGCCGAGCTCGACCGCGAGGTCGATGTTGCGGATGGTCTTGCGCAGCGCGTAACGGCGCACGTCACGGTCGTTCGCGGTGAAGCCGCCGTCCTTGAACACCGGGTGGGTGAACAGGTTGGTCGTCGCCATCGGGACCTTCATGCCGGTCTCGTCCAGCGCCTGGCGGAACCGCTTGATGTGCTCGGCGCGCTCGCTGTCGCTCGCGCCGAACGGGATGAGGTCGTCGTCGTGGAACGTCACACCGTGGGCGCCGAGCTCGGCGAGGCGGCGGACGGACTCGGCCGGGTCGAGGGCGCCGCGGGTGGCGTCGCCGAAGGGGTCCCGTCCCTGCCAGCCGACGGTCCACAGGCCGAACGTGAACTTGTCCTCGGGGGTGGGCTGGTAGCTCATGCCGCGGCTCCTTGCTCGCTGAGACTATTTCGTCATGGCGGTTTACAAATTAGTATGCAGGAACATTTCTGGGAAGAGACACACCCCGCCGGGGCGCGGAAGAGGGAGAGACCGATGTCAGCAGCCGAGGGTCCGCTCGTCGTCGGCGTGGACACATCCACCCAGTCCACCAAGGCCCTGGTCGTCGACGTGGCGACCGGCAGGGTCGTCGCGAGCGGCCAGGCGCCGCACACGGTGACCTCGGGCGCGGGACGGGAGAGCGATCCGCGTCAGTGGTGGGACGCCCTGACCGAGGCGCTGCGGCAGTGCGGCGAGGCGGCGCACGAGGCCGCGGCCGTGTCGATCGGCGGACAGCAGCACGGTCTGGTCACGCTGGACGAGCACGGCGAGCCGGTCCGCCCGGCGCTGCTGTGGAACGACGTGCGGTCCGCCCCGCAGGCGAGCCGGCTGGTGGAGGAGCTGGGCGGCGCGAAGGCGTGGGCCGACCGGACCGGCAGCCTGCCCACCGCGTCCTTCACGGTCACCAAGTGGGCCTGGCTGGCGGAGCACGAGCCGGACGCGGTGCGCGCCACGAAGGCGGTGCGGCTCCCCCACGACTACCTGACCGAGCGGCTCACCGGCCAGGGCACCACCGACCGCGGCGACGCCTCGGGCACCGGCTGGTGGGCGTCCGCGACGGAGGCGTACGACGAGGAGATCCTCGCGCACGTGGGTCTCGACCCGGCGCTGCTGCCGCGCGTGGTGCGCTCGGGCGAGGTGGCGGGCACCGTGCGCGACGGACACGACCTGCCGTTCTCCAAGGGGACGCTGGTGGCGTGCGGCACGGGTGACAACGCCGCCGCCGCGCTGGGTCTCGGCGTGCGTCCCGGCACGCCGGTGATGAGCCTCGGCACCTCGGGCACCGTGTACGCGGTGTCGGAGCACCGGCCCGCCGACCCGACCGGTACCGTGGCCGGCTTCGCCGACGCGCGCGGGGACTGGCTGCCGCTGGCCTGCACCCTCAACTGCACGCTCGCCGTGGACCGGGTCGCCACCCTGCTGGGCCTGGACCGCGAGGCCGTCGAGCCGGGCCGGGGCGTCACACTGCTGCCGTTCCTGGACGGTGAGCGCACCCCCAACCTCCCCCACTCCTCCGGGCTGTTGCACGGACTGCGGCACGACACCACCGGCGGCCAGCTGCTCCAGGCCGCCTACGACGGCGCCGTCTACTCCCTGCTGGCCGCGCTCGACCTGGTCCTCGACGAGGACGCCGACCCGTCGACGCCGCTGCTGCTGATCGGCGGCGGCGCGCGCGGCAGCGCCTGGCAGCAGACCGTACGGCGGCTGTCCGGGCGCCCGGTGCAGGTGCCCGAGGCGAAGGAGCTGGTCGCGCTCGGCGCGGCGGCCCAGGCGGCCGGGCTGCTCACCGGGGAGGACCCGGCCGCGGTGGCCCGTCGCTGGGGCACGGCGGAGGGGCCGGTGCTGGACGCGGTCGAGCGGGACGAGGAGACCCTGTCCCGGCTGGCCGGGGTACTCTCCGACGCGGCCCCGCTGCTGGAGCGCGCCCCGGGCAACGGCTGACGACGCCCCGGCGGGCGTCGCCCCACGGCGGCCCCGCGAAGGCCGCCGTGGACGTCCGCCGGGCGCGGACGGCCCCCGACCGAGGATTGACGGAGGAATGAGCGCACCGCTGCACAAGGCCCGCCCGGCAGGTCAGGGCCGCGTCCTGCCCGACACCCAGCAGGGCATGCGCCGCCGCAACCTGTCACGGGTGATGCACACCGTCCGGGACGAGGGGCCGCTGTCCCGGGCCGCCGTCGCCTCCCGCATCGGGCTGACCCGCGCGGCGGTGTCCACGCTGGTCGACGAACTCATCCGCGCGGGACTGCTGGAGGAGCTCGGCCCGGAGCGGCCCGGGCGGGTCGGCCGGCCCGGTTCCGCCCTCGCGGTCAGCGGGCGGGGCCCGGCCGGGATCGGCGCGGAGGTGGGCGTCGACCACCTCGCGGTGTGCGCGGTCGACCTGCGCGGGGAGGTACGGGCGCGGGCGGTACGGCATGTGGCGAACCGGGACCGCTCGCCCGAGCCCGTGCTCGGGGAACTCACCGGACTGATCCACCGGGTCGTGGCCGAGGCCGAGGACGAAGGGCTGTGGCCGGCCGGGCTCGCGGTCGCCGTGCCCGGTCTGGTGGCCCGCGACGCCCGCACCGTCGTCCGCGCCCCGAACCTGGGCTGGCTCGACACGGACCTCGGCCCGCTGCTCCCCGGGAAGCTGCCGCTGACGGTGGCCAACGAGGCCAACTTCGGCGCGCTCGCCGAACTGTGGCTCGGCGAGGACACCCCACGCGACTTCCTGCACGTCTCGGCCGAGATCGGCATCGGTGCGGCGGTCGTCGTGGACGGGCGGGTGCTGCACGGCAACCGGGGGTTCGCGGGCGAACTGGGCCACGTCCCGGTGTGGCCCGACGGCCCGTCCTGCGCCTGCGGCGGCCGGGGCTGCCTGGAGCAGTACGCGGGCGAGGAGGCGGTGCTGCGCGCGGCCGGCCTCGAACCCGGCGAGGACCGGGTCGGCCTGCTCGCGGGCCGCGCCGAACAGGGTGACGCCGCGGTGCGACGCGCCCTGCACGACGCGGGCACGGCGCTGGGCATCGCCCTGACGGGGGCGGTCAACCTCCTGGACCCCGAGAACGTGGTGCTGGGCGGCGCGCTGTCGGGACTGTCGCCCTGGCTGCTTCCGTCGCTCCGCTCGGAACTGGCCCGCCGCACGGCGGGCCCGTCCTGCCCGGTCTCCGTCTCCGCCCTGGGCCCTGAGGGACCGCTCCTGGGCGCGGCCCACTGGGTGGTCCGGGGCGTCCTGGACGACCCGGCGGCCGTGGCGGAACGCGGCTGAGGCCGACGGAGTCGCCTCTGGGCGACCTCGTCAGGCGGATCGCCGGTCAGGCGTCCCCGCGGGCGAGGCTTCGCACCTGCCCTTCGTGAATGCCGCTCGCCCACTCCCAGCCGGGCTTGGGCGACACGACCCGGGGGTCGCCGCACTCCCGGCCGTCCCGTAGGTCCTCCACGTACGCGCGATCCAGTCCGATCCTCGCGCGTACCTCCTCGCCCCGGGCGACGGATCCGTGTCCGGGGACGAGTACGTCGACGTCGTCCGCCACGCCCTCGAGCGCTCCCAGCCCGGCGAGGTAGTCCTCGATCGGGTCGCCGGTGTCGTCGAGCATGGGGACGAACACGTCGGAGAGCATGTCCCCGGCGACGAGAACTCGGCGTTCCTCGATCAACAGCGCCGCGTGGCCCGGGGCATGCGCCGTGTGCTCGATGATCCGCACCCCGGGGCCGTCCCAGGGAAGCCGCGTGGTGCCGGCGGGCAGACCGGTGACGAGGCCGTACAGGGCCAGGGGTGTGTCCTCGGCGATCTCCGGCGGCAGCCCTTCGGCGACGCGGGCCTTCCAGTCCGGTTCCGACAACACGTCCCGCAGGAAGGCCGCGCAGCGGGCCGTGCCGTAACGGGGCGCTTCGCCGAGTCCGGCATGCCAGAGCACATGATCCCAGTCGGGGTGCGTCGAGAAGCCCGCCACCACGGGCCGGCCCAGCTCACGGAGGTCGGCGGCCAGGCAAGTCATCTCGGCACCGGTGATCCCGGCGTCCACGAGGAGCACGCCGTCGCTGCCGTGCACGACGACGGTGTTGTTCTCGAGCAGCTCACTCCGGTGGATCAGTACGCCCTCGGCGACCTGCTTCAGCATGAGCGACTCCGTTCGAAGCCTGCGGGCGCGTCGTGACCGGCACCGCGTCGTCGGCCCTGCTCGGGGTCGAACTCCCTGGCCGGTTCGCAGCGTCACCCTGCCAGAGGGCCAGACGCACATCAACACCGGAGTCGGTGGAAGCACCGCGTCCGCCCACCTCCACCCCGGCCGTGAGGGTGCCCGCTCTCACGGCCGCAGGCTGCTGACGATGTCCGCCGTGGCCGTCAGACCGCTGTGGATCGTGGGGGCGATGCTCGTACTGGCCAGGTAGAAGCCCAGCAGCAGGCAGACCAGGGCGTGGGAGATCTTCAGCCCGCCGTTGCGCAGGAAGATCACCGCCAGGACCGAGAGCAGCAGCACCACAGAGATGGAAATGGCCATCGTCAACCTCCTCCGCCGCACCTGTTTCGCGGCGTTCGGCCGCAAGTGTGGCGTAGCGGAGGGTTCGTCCGGGCGGCTGACCTGTCCGCCGAACGTGTGGTGTCACACCGTCCGGTGGGCGTCGAGGAACGCTTCCAGGCCCGCGAGGTCGTCGGTGTTGAGGTGGTCGACGTCCGCCGCGACCAGTTCGCCCCACAGCGCGTCCCGCGCGGGACCGGGCACGTCCGGGGTGGCCCAGAACCGTACCCGCTGTCCTCGGGCGTGGGCGGCGTCCACCAGCGTGCGCAGTTTCCGGCGTTCCGCCCCGGGGAACGCGCCGACGCCCCGCCAGGTGAAGTGGAGCGTCCAGTTGTCGCTGATGAGCGGCGCGAAGGAGGCCGGCGCCGGGCCGCCGAGGTCGGTGAGGCGGCCGTCGTAGAAGGCGTGACGGACGCGCTGGGCCTCCATGGGCGCGCGGGCGGCGCGGTCGCCGGAGACGACGGCGGTGACCGGTCCGGGGAACACCCTGCCGTGGGAGTACGTCGTGAACAGGCCCTTGTAGCGGCGCAGTCGGCGGTCGAGTTCCGCGTAGGTGGACGTGCCCTCGGTCTTGAGGTCGATCAGCAGCTGGAGCGAGCCGCGGTCGCCGCGGTACACCGTGCCGCGGTGGGCGCGGACGCGGGCGGCGAGCGGGTCCAGGTACAGCGACTCCAGGGTGCGGGCGGGGTCGAGGTCCTCGGGGTCGTGGGCGACGAGGAGCTGTCCGCCGACGAGGTAGATGTCCGCCTCGACGCTGCCGAAGCGGTGGTCGAGGGCGTCGAACAGCGGGCGGGGGTGCTCGTAGTCGTTGTGGGCGTGCGCGCGCCACAACGGGCGGGGGCGGTGCGGGTGGTGGCCGGCGAGGGCCTGCCCTGCGGGAAGGGCGAGAGGGCTCGCGAGGGCGACGCCGAGGGCGGTGAGGGCTCCGCGACGGGTGGTGAGGGCCATGCTCTGCCTCCCTGAAGTGCCGTACGGGGTCCCCGCGAGTATGGGGTCCCGTGGCACGCGGAGAGCAGGGACGTGCGAGGAGTTGGCCGGTTCGCCGTCGGCCGTTCATCCACGAACTGCGGCCCGTCCACCCCGGGAGGCGGAGGACGGGCCGCCTGCTGAACACACGTCAGGGCGCCCGCAGATCCACCAGCTCCGCCAGCGCCTCCCGGTGGGCGCCCGCCGTGCCGTAGGCGATCGAGTCGGCCTTGGCCCGCTTGAGGCGCAGGTGTACCGGGTGTTCCCACGTCATGCCGATGCCCGCGTGCAGTTGCAGGGCCTCCTCGGCGGCGCGGACGGCGACGGGGGCCGCGTAGGCCTGGGCGACGGTGACCGACACGTCCGTGTCCTCGCCGGTCGCGAGCGCGTCGGCGGCGGCCCGTGCGGCGGCGCGGAGGTTGACGACCTCCAGCCACAGTTGCGCGAGCCGGTGCTTGATCGCCTGGAACCCGCCTACGGGGCGGTTGAACTGCTTGCGGTCCTTCAGATACCGCACGGTTTCGGTCAACGCCCACTCGGCGACGCCGAGTTGCTCCGAGGCGAGCAGCCCGGCCCCGGCCCGCAGGGCGCGGCGTACGGCGGGCTCCGCGTCGCCGACGCGGCGGCCCGGAGCGGCGTCGAGGGTGACGCGGGCGAGGGGCCGGGTGAGGTCGAGGGACGTCTGCGGGGTGACGGTGACCTCGTCGGCCGTCACCGCGTACAGCCCGCCGTCGTCCGCCGGCACGAGCAGGACGTCGGCGACGGCGGCGTCCGCGATGCCGGTCAGCTCGCCGTGCAGTGCGCCACCGTCCGCGCGGACGGTGGCGTACGCGGCGCCGGGGGCGGTGTGCAGGCCGACGGCGAGCGCGCCGATCACGCGTCCGGACGCCAGGTCCGCGAGCGGGCCTTCGCCGTCCGCGCAGTTCAGCAGCGCCTCCGTGGCGACGACGGCGCTGGTCAGATACGGCACGGGGGCGACCGCACGCCCCAGTTCCTCCAGGACGACGGCCGCCTCGCGGTGCGTCGCGCCCTGTCCGCCCCGGGCCTCGGGGACCAGCAGCCCGGCGAGGCCCATGCCGTCGGCGAGTGCCTTCCAGGCGGCCAGGTCGTGCGGGGCGTCCGACTCGGCGCGGGCGAGCACGGACGTCGTGTCGCAGTGGTCGGTGAGCAGGTCCCGGACGGCGGCGCGGAGCGCCTCTTCCTCCTCCGAGTACAGAAGATCGCTCATCGGGCGAGGTCCTTCCAGGCGACGTCCTTGTCGGTGCGCGGCTCGGCGGGCAGGCCCAGGACCCGCTCGGCGACGATGTTCAGCAGGACCTCGCTGGTCCCGCCCTCGATGCTGTTGCCCTTGGAGCGCAGATAGCGGTAGCCGGCGTCACGGCCGGTGAAGTCGACCAGCTCCGGGCGGCGCATGGTCCAGTCGTCGTACAACAGCCCTTCCTCGCCGCGCAGTTCCACCTCCAGGCCGCTGATCTCCTGGTTGAGGCGGGCGAAGGCGAGCTTCATGCCGGCGCCCTCGGGTCCGGGCTGTCCGGCGACGAGCTGCTGGCTCAGGCGTTCGCCGGTGAGCCGGGCGACCTCCGCCTCGACCCACAGCTTCATCAGCCGCTGGTGCAGGTCGTGCGTGCGCAGGTCGGGGCGTTCGCGCCAGGTTCCGGCGACCGGGCCGATCATGCCGCCCTCGCGGGGCAGCCGCCTGCCGCCGATGGCGACGCGCTCGTTGTTCAGGGTGGTCTGGGCGACCCGCCAGCCGTCGCCGACCTCGCCGAGGCGGCGGCTGTCGGGGATGCGGACGTCCGTGAGGAACACCTCGTTGAACTCGGCCTCGCCGGTGATCTGGCGCAGCGGCCGCACCTCGACGCCGGGGTCGGTCATGTCGCACACGAAGTAGGTGATGCCCCGGTGCTTGGGCACGTCCGGGTCGGTGCGGGCGATGAGGATGGCCCAGCGGGCGACGTGGGCGCTGGACGTCCACACCTTCTGCCCGTTGACCACCCAGTCGTCGCCCTCACGGACGGCGCGCGTGCCGAGCGCCGCCAGGTCGGAGCCGGCGCCGGGCTCGCTGAAGAGCTGGCACCAGACCTCCTCCCCGGTCCACAGCGGCCGCAGGAAGCGCGCCTTCTGCTCCTCGGTGCCGTACTGGAGGATCGTCGGGGCGGCCATGCCCAGGCCGATGCCGATGCGGCGCGGGTCGTTGTCGGGGGCACCCGCGGCCGTCAGTTCGGCGTCGACGACGACCTGGAGGGAGCGCGGCAGGCCGAGCCCGCCGAGTCCTTCGGGGAAGTGCACCCAGGCGAGTCCGGCGTCGAAGCGGGCGCGCAGGAAGTCGAGGCGCTCGGTGTCGGCGGGCGGGTGCGCGGCCAGCAACTCCCGGGTGCGGCGGCGCAGTTCGTCGGCGTCGGTCATGCGGCGGCTCCGTTCTCCAGGGACGGCAGCACGGTGACGCGGCCCGTGGTGACGCCGTCGGCGACCCGCTGCACGGCGTCGGCGGCCCCTGCGAGCGGCACGCGCTCGCTCACCAGTGGCTTGATCGCGCCCTTGGCGGCGAGGCCGGTGAGCTGTTCGTGGCAGTGCCTGACCAGCTCGGGGTTCCTGGTGTTGTAGAGGCCCCAGTGCAGGCCGAGGATCGCGTAGTTCTTGATCAGGGCGTGGTTGAGGCCCGGGCTCGGGATGGTCCCGCTCGCGAAGCCCACGATCACGATGCGGCCCTCGAAGGCGACGGTCCTGGCGGACTGGGTGTACGCGTCTCCGCCGACCGGGTCGAAGATCACGTCGGCGCCGCGTCCGCCGGTGGCCTCCTTGACCGCGGCGACGACGTCCTGTTCGCGGCGGTCGATCACCACGTCACAGCCCAGGTCGCGGGCCACGGCGGCCTTGTCGGCGCCGCCCGCCACGCCGATGACGGTGGCGCCGGCCGCCTTGCCGAGCTGCACGGCGGCGCTGCCCACCCCGCCCGCGGCGGCGTGCACGAGCAGGGTCTCGCCCGCCTCCAGTCGGGCCCGCCGGTGCAGGGCGAACCAGGCCGTCTGGTAGCCGATGTGCAGGGCGGCGGCCTCGGCGTCGTCCAGCGTGTCCGGCGCGGGGAGCAGAGCCGCGGCGTCCGCGAGGGCGTACTCGGCGAAACCGCCGTGCGGCAGGGCCGGGTTGGCGATCACGCGGCGGCCGTCCTCGGTCTCGCCGCAGATCTCCACGCCCGGCGTGAACGGCAGCGGCGGCCGCACCTGGTACTGGCCCCGGCACATCAGGGCGTCCGGGAAGTTGATGTCGGCGGCGCGCACCCGGAGCAGCACCTGCCCCTCGCCGGGGGTCGGCCGCTCGACGTCCGCGAGACGCATCACCTCGCCCGGCTCGCCGAGTTCGTGCACTTGCCATGCCTGCATGCGGGGCCTCCACGGGACGGTGAACGTCGTCTTCGCTGACCGGGTCCCCGCATACTAAGCGGTCGCTTGCCTCAAGGGAACCGTCCCGCGCCCTCCACCGTGAAACGCGGGGAACGTCTCACTCCTTGCTCTTCGGCCGCGCCCGCACATGCATCCGCTCCCCTTGCGGCCCGAAGAGGCTGAGGAACTCCACCGGCCCCTCCCCCGTCGACCCGAACCAGTGGGGCACGCGCGTGTCGAACTCGGCCGCCTCGCCGGCCGTCAGCACCACGTCGTGGTCGCCCAGCACCAGCCGCAGCTTCCCGGAGAGGATGTACAGCCACTCGTAACCCTCGTGCGTGCGCGGTTCCGGCTCCAGCCTCCGCTGCGGTTCGAGCACCTTGTACGCCTGGAGGCCGCCGGGCTGCCGGGTGAGCGGCCAGTGGGTGCGCCCGCCGTGCACGATCGGCCGGGAGCGCACCCGAGGGTCACCCACCGGGGGCGCGCCGACCAGCTCGTCCAGCGACACCTGATGGGCCTGCGCGATGGGCAGCAGCAGGTCCAGGCCGGGTTTGCGCTGCCCGGACTCCAGCCGGGACAGGGTGCTCACCGAGATGCCGGTCGCCTCCGCCAGCGCCGCGAGCGTCACCTCCCGGTCCTTCCGGATCCGGCGCAGCCGGGGGCCCACTTCCGCGAGAACGTCGTCCGTCACCATGCGGACAATTGCAGGTTCGGCAAACTTGTTTGTCAATGTGCGGGTGCCGGAGCGACCGTCGGCGGTGGAGGTGGTCACGATGACCGAGCAGAACCTGACCGACAGCCGTTACGACGTGGTCGTGGTGGGCGGCGGAGCGGCGGGGCTGTCCGCCGCGCTGGTGCTGGGGCGGGCCCGGCACCGCACGCTGGTGGTCGACGCGGGCGAGCCGCGCAACGCGCCGTCGGCGCACATGCAGGGCTATCTGAGCCGGGACGGGATGCCGCCGGCGGAGTTCCTGGCGCTCGGCCGGGAGGAGATCGCGCGCTACGGCGTGGAGCTGGTCCGGGACCGGGTGACGGACGTGGCCAGGGGCGAGGACTTCACGGTGGCGCTGGAGCGGGGCGGCGGTGTGCGCGCCCGGCGGATCGTCGTCGCGACAGGGCTCAAGGACGAGATGCCCGACGTCCCCGGGGTCGCCGAGCGGTTCGGGCGGGACGTGCTGCACTGCCCGTTCTGCCACGGCTGGGAGGTGCGCGACGAACCCTTCGGGGTGCTGGCGTCGAGCCCGGCGGGCGTCCACCAGGCGCTGATGGTGTCCCGGTGGTCGAAGGACGTCACGTTCTTCCTGCACCGGGTCGCCGAGGAGGAGCTGTCCGACCTGGACCTGCGCCGGCTGGCCGCGGCGGGCGTGGACGTGGTGCCGGGCGAGGTCGCCGGTCTGGTGGTCGAGGACGACCGGCTGACCGGCGTACGGATGGCCGACGGGGCCGTGCACTCCCGGTCGGTGGTGTTCGTCGCGCCGCGCCCGGTGCCGCAGACGGGACTTCTGGAGCGGCTGGGCGCGGAGATGGACGAGACGCCGTTCGGGACGTACCCGGTGGTCGACCCGAACGGGCTGACCAGCGTGCCGGGCGTGTGGGCGGCGGGCAACGCGATCGGGTTCACCGAGCAGGTGGTGCACGCCGCGAGCGGCGGCTACCGCGCGGCGACGGCGATCGTCGGTGACCTGCGGATGGCGGACCTGGACGCGGCGCTCGGCGCCTGATCACCCGGCCCGGCGCGGGACCACCCGGCCCGGAAGGCGGGCCGGACCGGTCCAGAAGGCGGGCCGGACCGGTCCAGAAGGCGGGCCGGACCGGCCCGGAACGCATCCGGAGGTGTAGAAGGCACCCCTTCGTAGCACGATGACTGCATGTTGCTGTCCCGGCTGGCCCAGGTGTCCCAGGAGGTGGCCGCCACCTCGGCGCGGTCGCGGAAGACCGCCCTGCTCGCCGAGCTGTTCCGGGAGGCCGAGCCGGACGACGTCCCGGTCGTCATCCCGTACCTGGCGGGCCGGCTGCCGCAGGGGCGGATCGGGGTCGGATGGAAGGTGCTGGGCGATCCGGTGACGCCCGCCGCCGAGCCGTCCCTCACCGTGCGCGAGGTGGACGCGCTGCTCACCCGGCTCGCGAAGGTGTCCGGGCCGGGCTCGCAGGCCGAGCGGGCACGTCTGGTCGGCGAGCTGCTCGGCGCGTCCACCGAGGCGGAGCAGCGTTTCCTGCGGGGGCTGCTGACCGGCGAGGTGCGCCAGGGCGCCCTGGACGCGGTGGCGGTGGAGGGACTGGCCCAGGCGACCGGCGCCGCCTCGGCGGACGTACGGCGGGCGGTGATGCTCGCCGGGTCGCTCCAGCCGGTCGCCGGGGCGCTGCTGGCGGACGGGCCTCAGGCGCTGGAGCGGTTCCGGCTGACCGTCGGGCGTCCGGTGCAGCCGATGCTCGCGCACAGCGCCTCCTCGGTGGCGGAGGCGGTCGGGAAGCTGGGCGTCTGCGCGGTCGAGGAGAAGCTCGACGGCATTCGCGTCCAGGTGCACCGCGACGGCGACACCGTGCGGGTCCACACCCGCACCCTGGACGACATCACGGACCGGCTGCCCGAGGTGACCGAGGCGGCGCGGGGGCTGGACGTGCGGCGGTTCATCCTCGACGGCGAGGTGATCTCCTTCGACGGCACGGGGCGCCCGCGGTCCTTCCAGGAGACGGCCGGGCGCGTCGGGTCACGGGTGGACGTGGCGACGGCCGCCCGGGAGACGCCGGTCTCCCCCGTGTTCTTCGACGCGCTGTCGGTGGACGGCCGGGACCTGCTGGACCTGCCGTTCGCCGAGCGGCACGCCGAGCTGGCCCGGCTGGTGCCGGAGCCGATGCGGGTGCGGCGCGCGCTGGTGAAAGGCCCCGACGACCTGGAGGCGGCGGAACGGTTCCTCGCCGAGACGCTGGAGCGCGGCCACGAGGGCGTCGTGGTGAAGGGCCTTCAGGCCCCGTACAGCGCGGGGCGGCGCGGCGCGTCCTGGCTGAAGGTCAAGCCGGTGCACACGCTGGACCTGGTGGTGCTGGCCGCCGAGTGGGGCCACGGCCGGCGCACCGGCAAGCTGTCCAACCTGCACCTGGGCGCCCGCACCGCCGACGGCGGGTTCGCGATGCTCGGCAAGACCTTCAAGGGCATGACCGACGCGATGCTGGAATGGCAGACCGGACGGCTGCGGGAGATCGCCCTCGATGAGAGCGGCTACACGGTGACCGTGCGCCCCGAACTCGTCGTGGAGATCGCCTACGACGGCCTGCAGCGCTCCAGCCGCTACCCGGCGGGCGTCACCCTGCGCTTCGCCCGGGTCGTCCGCTACCGCGAGGACAAGCGGCCGGAGGAGGCGGACACGGTCGAGACCGTGCTCGCCGCCCACCCGGAGGTACGGCAGTGACGACGGCCCGGAGCGCTGGCCTGCTGCTGTTCCGGCGCACCGGGGAGGGCGTCGAGGTGCTGCTGGGCCACATGGGCGGCCCGTTCTTCGCGCGCCGGGACGCCGGGGCGTGGACCGTGCCGAAGGGCGAGTACGACCCCGACGAGCCCGCCTGGGCCGCCGCGCGCCGCGAGTTCGAGGAGGAGCTGGGGCTGCCTCCGCCGGAGGGTGAGGCGGTGCCGCTCGGGGAGGTCCGCCAGTCGGGCGGCAAGGTGGTCACGGCGTGGGCGGTGGAGGGCGACCTGGACCCGTCGTCCGTCGTGCCCGGCACGTTCACCATGGAGTGGCCGCCCCGGTCGGGGCGGACGCGGGAGTTCCCGGAGCTGGACCGGGTCGCCTGGTTCCCGCTGGAGCGGGCCCGCGAGCTGATCGTGTCGGCGCAGGCCGCGTTTCTGGACCGCCTGACGGAGCACTCGCTCTGAGAGACCCTCCCGCGTTGCGGCGCCCGTCGGAGCGCGGGAAGGTCGTCGGAGCACAGCGCGTCCCATGGAGGCCAGTGATGCACATCGCCACGGTGAACCCGGCGAACGGCGAGACCGTCAAGACGTACCACCCCATGGACGAGGACGAACTGGAACGCCGGCTCCAGCTCGCGGAGGCCACCTTCCGCACGTACCGGACGACAACCTTCGAGGAGCGGTCCCGTCTGCTGCACCACGCCGCCGAGATCCTCGACGAGGACCGGGACGCCATCGGCAAGGTGATCACCACCGAGATGGGCAAGCCGGTCACGCAGGCCCGCGCGGAGGCCGCGAAGTGCGCCAAGGCGATGCACTGGTACGCCGACCACGCGGCCGAGCTGCTCGCCGACGAGGAGCCCGCCGCGTCCGACGTGAAGGACTCCGGCGCCTCCCGGGCCCTGGTGCGGTACCGGCCGCTGGGACCGGTGCTCGCGGTGATGCCGTGGAACTTCCCGCTGTGGCAGGTGGTGCGGTTCGCCGCCCCCGCCCTGATGGCGGGCAACGTCGGGCTGCTCAAGCACGCGTCGAACGTGCCGCAGACCGCCCTGTACCTGGAGGACCTGTTCCACCGGGCGGGCTTCACCGAGGGCTGCTTCCAGACCCTGCTGATCGGCTCCGCCGCCGTCGACGACCTGCTGCGGGACGAGCGGATCAAGGCGGCCACCCTCACCGGCAGCGAGCCGGCCGGCCGGGCGGTGGCCTCGACGTGCGGCGAGATGATCAAGAAGACGGTGCTGGAGCTGGGCGGCAGCGACCCGTTCGTGGTGATGCCTTCGGCCGACCTGGACCGGGCCGCCGAGGTCGCGGTGACGGCCCGGGTGCAGAACGCGGGCCAGTCCTGCATCGCCGCCAAGCGGTTCATCGTGCACACGGACGTCTACGACGCCTTCGCCGAGCGGTTCGTCGCCGGCATGAAGGCCCTGAAGGTCGGCGATCCGATGGACGAGGACACCGACGTCGGCCCGCTCTCCAGCGAACAGGGCCGCCAGGACCTGGAGGAGCTGGTCGACGACGCCGTACGGGCCGGCGCCACGGTGCTGTGCGGTGGCGAACGCCCCGACGGGCCGGGCTGGTTCTACCCGCCGACCGTGCTGGCCGGGATCGACCGGGAGATGCGCATCCACCGGGAGGAGGCGTTCGGCCCGGTCGCCACGCTGTACCGGGCGGACGATCTGGACGAGGCGGTGCTCATCGCCAACGACACCCTGTTCGGACTGAGTTCGAACGTGTGGACGCGTGACGAGGCGGAGATCGACCGGTTCGTCCGGGATCTCGAGGCGGGCGGCGTGTACGTCAACGGCATGACGGCGTCCCATCCCGCGCTGCCCTTCGGCGGGGTCAAGCGGTCGGGTTACGGGCGTGAGCTGTCCGGGCACGGAATCCGCGAGTTCTGCAACATCACCACGGTTTGGCACGGCGCGTGACGCCCGCACGACTACGATCCCGACTGTGAACCGCGAAGTGACACTGCCTCTGATCGTCGACGACCGCGGCACCCTTCAGGTGGCGGCCGCCGACGTCAGCAAGCTGCTGCGCACGGTCGGCGGCCGGTGGGTCCGGCTCGTCGAGTCCGGCGAGGGCGGGCTGGACGAGGACACGGTCGCCGCGCTGACGATCGAACTCGCGAAACTCGCCGACCGCATCGACGTGGCGTGCATCGCGCACAGCAGCGGCACCACGCCGTGAGGCGTCAGGCCGGCCGCTCGAGGGTCCGCCAGAACAGCGCTTCGTAGCTCTGCAGCAGGTGTCCGTAGGCGCGGGCGCGGCTCTCGTCCAGGCGGCCGGCGTCCAGGGCCGCCTGGACGGCGCGCTCGGCGGTGCGGTCCAGGTGCTCGGCCGGTCCGGCGAAGAGGTCGAAGAAGGCGCAGGCCTCGTCGTCGAAGCCGTAGTGGGTGCGCAACGCGGCGGCGATGGTGGCGCAGTAGCCGCCCCAGGCGGAGAAGTTGGCGGTGACGGCGAGCACGGCGTCGGCCGGGGCGGCGTTGAGGGCCAGCCAGGCGACGTAGGCCGGGTAGGCCTGGCAGCCCGGCATCGGGGTGTAGGCGGCGGCGCGGGCCTCCTCGACGCCGCAGGCCGCGGCGAAGGCCGGCAGCCGCTGCTGGGCGATCGCCTCGCCCTCGGCCAGGGCGGTGAAGAAGGCGTCGGCCTCCGGTTCGGCCGAGGACCGCACGGCCAGCTGGAGGAAGGCGCGGCGGTCCGCGGGGATGACCCGCAGCTGTTCCAGGGCCAGGACGGCCAGGATCTCCCGGTCCGCCTCGCCGGCGGCGATCAGCGGCACCAGGGGGTTGGAGCGCGGGTCGGGGGCGAGCTCCGCGGTGATCGTCCGCAGCAGGTCCCGGGCCGTGCGTGTCATCGCGTCCTCCGAGGCGTCGGTCACCCCGAGGTTGGCCCGGACGCCGTGCGGGGGCAACCCGGCGCACCGGACCGCCCCCGCACGGGTGGGTCAGCGGATGGGCATGCCCGAGAGGGTGCGGGCGATCACCAGGCGCTGGATCTCGCTGGTGCCCTCGAAGATGGTGTAGATCGCGGCGTCGCGGTGCATCCGCTCGACCGGGTACTCGCGGGTGTAGCCGTTGCCGCCGAGGATCTGGATGGCCTGGGCGGTGACCTTCTTGGCGGTCTCGCTGGCGAACAGCTTCGACATCGAGCCCTCGGCCGCCGTGAACGGCTTGCCGTTGACCCCCATCCAGGAGGCGCGCCACACCAGCAGGCGGGCGGCGTCGATCTGGGTGCGCATGTCGGCGAGCTGGAAGGCGACGCCCTGGTTGTCGATGATCGGACGGCCGAACTGCTCACGCGTCATGGCGTAGTCGAGGGCGACCTCGTACGCGGCGCGGGCGGTACCCACGGCCATGGCGCCGACGGCCGGGCGGGAGGCCTCGAAGGTGGCCATGGCGGCGTTCTTCACGCGCTCGCCGCCCTTCCTGGCCTTCTCACGGGCGCGGGCGAGACGCTCGTCGAGCTTCTCCTTGCCGCCGAGCAGGCAGGAGCCGGGGACGCGCACGTCGTCGAGGACGACCTCGGCGGTGTGCGAGGCGCGGATGCCGTGCTTCTGGAACTTCTGGCCCTGGGACAGGCCCGGGGTGTCCGGCGGGATGATGAAGGACGCGTGGCCCTTGGAGCCGAGCTCGGGGTCGACGACCGCGACCACCACGTGGACGTTGGCGATGCCGCCGTTGGTCGCCCAGGTCTTGGTGCCGTTGATGACCCACTCGTCCTTGGCCTCGTCGTACACCGCGCGGGTGCGCATCGACGCCACGTCGGAGCCGGCGTCGGGCTCGGAGGAGCAGAAGGCCGCGACCTTCACGTCGTTCACGTCGCCGTACATCTGGGGGATCCAGGTGCCGATCTGCTCCTCGGTGCCGTTGGCGAGGACGCCGACGGCGGCGAGGCCGGTGCCGACGATCGACAGCGCGATGCCCGCGTCGCCCCAGAACAGCTCCTCCATCGCCATGGGGATGCCGAGACCGGTTGCGTCGAAGTACTGCTGGGCGTAGAAGTCCAGGGAGTAGATGCCGACCTTGGCCGCCTCCTGGATCACCGGCCAGGGGGTCTCCTCACGCTCGTCCCATTCGGCGGCGGCGGGGCGGATGACGTCGGCGGCGAAGCCGTGCAGCCAGTCCCGCACCTCCTTCTGCTCGTCGTTGAGCTCCATGGTGAACTCGGCCATGACCCCTCCAGCGGCGGCGCACGTGCGTGTTACTTGCGGTAACCCCAGTCTGTTACCGGCAAGTAGGAAAAGTCAACTCCCCAGGCAGGTCGGCATCCCGTTCGATGTCGGGGCCGTGATCAGTGTTAGTTTGCGCAGGCGTCACCGATTCAGCACGGGTGGGGAGAGCTCATGGACACCACACAGCGGACCGAGCAGCAGCGGTCCGCCGACCGACGCCGGCGCGAGCTGCTGGAGGCCGCCGACCGAGTGGTGCTGCGTGACGGCCCCGGGGCCTCGATGAACGCCATCGCCGCGGAGGCCGGCATCACCAAACCCATCCTCTACCGGCACTTCGGCGACAAGGGAGGACTCTACGCCGCCCTCGCCCAGCGCCACACCGACGCCCTGCTGGACTCCCTGCGGGCCGCGCTGGACGCTCCCGCGGAGCGGCGGGAGCGGGTCGAGGCCACGCTGGACACCTACCTGGCGGCGATCGAGGCGCGACCCCAGGTCTACCGCTTCCTGATGCACCCGGCGGAGGGCTCGCCGAGCGAGCAGGGCTTCGACGTGGGCAAGCACTCGGCGCCGCTGCTGCGCCGGATGGGCGAGGAGCTGGCCCAGGTGATCGAGGACCGCCTCGACCTCGGCCCCGGCAGCCACCAGCTGGCCCGGGTGTGGGGCCACGGCATCGTCGGCATGATGCACGCCGCCGGTGACTGGTGGCTCGGCGAACGCCCCTGCGGCCGCGCCGAGTTGGTGCGCAGCCTGGCCGACCTGCTGTGGGGCCGGCTGGCCGCGGCCGGCGACAAGGTGGGCGGCCCGGGCTTCTGACCCCGGACCTGCGCCGGGCTCAGGCGGGGCGGCGCCAGGAGGCGCGCGCGACCCGGCGCATCAGCTTGCGGTGCCGGCGGCCGTCGAGGCGGTCGGCGTAGACCGTGCCGTCCAGGTGGTCGCTCTCGTGCTGGAGGCAGCGGGCGAAGAAACCGGTGCCGTGCACGGTGACCGGCTCCCCGGTCACCGTGAAGCCCTCGACCACCGCGTGGTCGTACCGCTCCGTCCCCGCCTCCAGGCCGGGCAGCGACAGACAGCCCTCGGGTCCGCGCACCACCACCCCGTCCGTGACCACCGGCCGCGGGTTCACCACGTGCCCGAGGTGCCGTACGTCCTCGTCGTCGGGGCAGTCGAAGACGAACACCCGCAGCGGCACGCCGATCTGGTTCGCGGCCAGCCCCACTCCCTCGGCCGCGTACATGGTCGCGAACAAGTCCTCCACCAGATCCGCCAGTTCCGGACCGAAGTCGGCGACCTCCCCGCACGGCGTGTGCAGGACGGGGTCTCCGAGCAGGGTGAGGGGCCGTACGCGTCCGTGGACGCCGGGCAGAGAGCCGTGTCGCATGGCCGCAAGGGTACGGTCCTTGTATCCCCGCCCTGTCTCACGACGGAGCCGCGGTACTGGAGGGCGAATGGATCTCGATAGGCTGAGTCCACACCACGTGGCCGTCAGGCACAGACGCGGCGCGTACGCAAGGAGGATCGAGAACTGATGGCAGGCAACTCGGACCCGCTCACGCCGCGGGCCAAGCTGGCCGTGACCGCGGGCAAGGCGGTCGCAGCGGCATCCCGCGCCGCAGGGCGCGGCAGCGGTTCGGTGATCGGCGGCCGGGTGGCCCTGAAACTCGACCCCGAGCTTCTCCACCGGCTCGCCGCGCACCTGGACGTGACCCTCGTCTCGGCGACCAACGGCAAGACCACCACCACCCGGCTCATCGCCGAGGCGCTCAAGGCGGCCGGCCCGGTCGTCTCCAACGCGCTGGGCGCCAACATGCCGGCCGGCATCACCTCGGCCCTCGCGGCCGGCGAGGACGCCCGCTACGGCGTCATCGAGGTCGACGAGAAGTACCTGGTGGGCGTCGCGCAGGCCACCGAGCCCAAGTGCATCGCCCTGCTCAACCTCTCCCGCGACCAGCTCGACCGCGCCGCGGAGACCCGCATGCTCGCGGAGGCCTGGCGCGAGGGCCTGGCCGGCTCCAAGGCCGTGATCGTGGCCAACGCCGACGACCCGCTGGTGGTGTGGGCCGCGTCGTCCTCCCCCAACGTGATCTGGGTGGCCGCCGGCCAGATGTGGAAGGACGACGCCTGGTCCTGTCCGTCGTGCGGCGGCGTGATGCAGCGCCCCGGCGACGACTGGTTCTGCGGCGAGTGCGGCTTCCGCCGCCCCACCCCGAGCTGGGCGCTCTCCGGCGACCACGTGCTCGACCCGCACGGCTCCGCCTGGCCGATCCACCTCCAGCTGCCGGGCCGCGCCAACAAGGCCAACGCCGCGTCCTCCGCGGCCGTCGCCGCCGTCTTCGGGGTGCCGCCCCAGGTGGCCCTCGAGCGCATGTACCAGGTGCAGGCCGTGGCCGGCCGCTACGACGTCGTCCAGTTCCAGGGCCGTGACCTGCGGCTGCTGCTCGCGAAGAACCCCGCGGGCTGGCTGGAGACGTTCTCGCTGATCGACCCGCCGCCGACCCCGGTGATCCTGTCGGTGAACGCCCGCTCCGCCGACGGGACCGACACGTCCTGGCTGTGGGACGTCGACTACACCCGGCTCACCGGCCACCCGATCTGCGTCATCGGCGACCGGAAGCTGGACCTGGCGGTACGCCTCGAGGTCGCCAACCAGCAGTTCCAGGTGTGCGAGAACCTCGACCAGGCGGTCCAGATGTCGCCGCCGGGCCGGATCGAGGTCATCGCCAACTACACCGCGTTCCAGGACCTGCGCCGCCGCGTCGGCAACTGACCACGACACCTCAGGGGACTTGAAGTGAGCGACAACCAGCTGCGGGTCGTCTGGATCTACCCGGACCTGCTCAGCACCTACGGCGACCAGGGCAACGTCCTCGTCGTCGAGCGCCGGGCGCGGCAGCGCGGCCTGGACGTGGCGCGGCTCGACGTGCGCAGCGACCAGCCGATCCCGACCTCCGGCGACATCTACCTGATCGGCGGCGGCGAGGACCGCCCGCAGCGGCTGGCCGCCGAGCGGCTGCGCCGCGACGGCGGGCTGCACCGGGCCGTGGGGAACGGCGCGATCGTCTTCTCGGTCTGCGCCGGCTACCAGATCCTCGGCCACGAGTTCATCAACGACCTCGGCCAGCGCGAGCCCGGCCTCGGCCTGCTCGACGTGGTGTCGGTGCGCGGCGAGGGCGCGCGCTGCGTGGGCGACGTCCTCGCGGACATCAACCCGCAGCTGGGCCTGCCCCCGCTCACCGGGTTCGAGAACCACCAGGGCATCACCCACCTGGGCCCCACGGCACGCCCGTTCGCACAGGTGCGTTTCGGCAACGGCAACGGCACCGGGGACGGCACCGAGGGCGCGTACAACGACACCGTGTTCGGCACGTACATGCACGGTCCGGTGCTGGCGCGCAACCCGCAGATCGCGGACCTTCTGCTGAAGCTGGCGCTGGACGTCAACGCACTGCCGCCGACCGACGACCGCTGGTACGAGGCCCTGCGCGACGAGCGCATCGCCGCCGCCCAGCAGCCCGCGTAAGCGCCGGGACGACACCGCCGAGGAGGCGTCGGAGGGGCCTGGCACGGCCCGTCTGACGCCTCCTCCGCACAGGTGAGCGGCGTCGTCCAGCAGGCGGACGCGGGATGCGGCATCTCCCCCCGAAACGGCTAGGGTGGCGGGGATCGAGCCGGACAGCGCGGTCCGGTCCCGGCCCACTTCGAGAAGGTTGTTTCGGGCTATGCGCATTGGTGTCCTCACGTCCGGCGGCGACTGCCCCGGCCTGAACGCCGTCATCCGGTCCGTCGTGCACCGCGCCGTCGTCGACCACGGCGACGAGGTCATCGGCTTCCGCGACGGGTGGAAGGGCCTCCTGGAGTGCGACTACCTCAAGCTCGACCTCGACGCGGTGAGCGGCATCCTCGCCCGCGGCGGCACCATCCTCGGTTCCTCCCGGGTGCGTCCCGGGCATCTGCGGGACGGTGTGGAGCGGGCCCGGGGCCATGTCGAGGAGCTCGGTCTCGACGCGATCATCCCCATCGGCGGTGAGGGCACCCTCAAGGCGGCCCGGCTGCTGTCCGACAACGGTCTGCCGATAGTCGGCGTGCCGAAGACCATCGACAACGACATCGCCGTCACGGACGTCACCTTCGGGTTCGACACGGCCGTCGGCGTGGCCACCGAGGCGCTGGACCGGCTGAAGACCACCGCCGAGTCGCACCAGCGCGTGCTGATCGTGGAGGTCATGGGCCGCCACACCGGATGGATCGCACTGCATTCCGGCATGGCGGCCGGCGCACACGCCATCGTGGTGCCCGAGCGGCCCTTCGACATCGACGAGCTGACCGCGAAGGTCGGCGAGCGGTTCTCGGCCGGGAAGCGGTTCGCCATCGTCGTCGCGGCGGAGGGCGCCAAGCCGAAGGCCGGGACCATGGACTTCGACGAGGGCGGCAAGGACGTCTACGGGCACGAGCGGTTCGCGGGCATCGCCCGGCAGCTCTCCCTGGAGCTGGAGGAGCGGCTCGGCAAGGAGGCCCGCCCGGTGATCCTCGGCCACGTGCAGCGCGGCGGCACGCCCACCGCGTACGACCGGGTGCTGGCCACCCGGTTCGGCTGGCACGCGGTGGAGGCCGTGCACCGCGGCGACTTCGGGCGGATGACGGCGCTGCGCGGCACCGACATCGTGACGGTGTCGCTGGCAGAGGCCGTCGAGACGCTGAAGACGGTGCCCGAGGACCGGTACGCCGAGGCGGAGTGCGTGCTCTGACCTCTCCGCCGCCGCCCGTCCTCATGGACCGGCCGCACAGACCGCCCCCGGTGACGGACGTCGCCGGGGGCGGTTCTAGTCTGGTGCGGACCGATTGCGTACAACCTGGACGAAAATGGAGCCGGCGGATGGATCACAGCGGGCACGGCATGACCATGGATCTGCCGCCGTTCACGCTGGGCCGAGGGCTCGCCTGGTCGGCGGACCCGTTCTTCCTCGTCGCCTGCCTGCTGGCGCTCGCGCTGTACGGCTGGGGCGTGGCCCGGCTGCTCCGGCGCGGTGACAAGTGGCCGGTGGGGCGGACGGTCGCGTTCGTCACCGGTGTGCTGAGCATCGGGCTGGTGATGTGCACCGCGCTGAACGACTACGGCATGGTGATGTTCAGCGTGCACATGGTGCAGCACATGGTCATCAGCATGGTGTCGCCGATCCTGATCCTGCTCGGCGCCCCGATCACCCTGGCGCTGCGGGCGCTGCCCCCGGCGTCCGTGCGCGGCACCAAGGGGCCGCGCGAGCTGCTGCTGATGCTGCTGCACAGCCGCTACATGCGGGTCGTGACGCACCCGCTGTTCACCATCCCGATGTTCATCGCGAGCCTGTACGCCCTGTACTTCACCCCGCTGTTCGACTTCCTGATGGGGTCGGCGGTCGGGCACGCGGCGATGATGGTGCACTTCCTCGCCGTGGGCCTGGTCTTCTTCTGGCCGATCATGGGCGTCGATCCGGGTCCGCACCGGCCGGGTCACCTGATGCGGATGCTGGAGCTGTTCGCGGGCATGCCGTTCCACGCGTTCTTCGGCATCGCGCTGATGATGGCCTCCACCCCCATGGTCACGACCTTCCAGGACCCGCCCGCGTCGCTGGGCATCGACGCCCTGTCCGACCAGAACGCGGCCGGCGGCATCGCCTGGGCGTTCAGCGAGGTCCCGTCGGTGCTGGTGCTGATCGCGCTGCTGTTCCAGTGGTACGCCTCGGACCAGCGGCAGGCCCGCCGCCAGGACCGCGCCGCCGACCGGGACGGCGACAAGGAGCTGGAGGCGTACAACGCCTACCTGGCCTCCCTGAACGCACGCGGCAGCTAGGACCCGTCCCGAACCCGCCTCCTTTCTGGAAACCGGGGCACCATGGAGGGAACGGACCTGAGGAAGGTGTCGCGATGCCCGGTACCACGAACGGTTCCACCTCGACGAAGACCATGGGCGTGCTCACCGTCGGCGGCCTGGTCGCCGTGACTGCGTACACGGTGGCGCTCGGCAGCAACGGCTGGCTGTGGTTCATCTGGGTCGTCCTGGGCCTGCTCACCCTGGGGATGGTCGCGACCAGCAACGGCTGACCGGCACGCGCGCACGCGGCTCACCGCGGGGCGAGCCGCCGCGCCAGGTGGACGCCCGGCTGGTACTTCGGCAGCCGGACGGTGATCTTCATGCCCGCGCCCGCGGCCGTCTCGATGACCAGCCCGTGGTCGTCGCCGTAGACCTGGCGGAGGCGGTCGTCGACGTTGGACAGGCCGATGCCGCCGGTGGGGCTGACCTCGCGGGCGAGGATGCGGCGCAGCAGCGCGGGGTCCATGCCGGCGCCGTCGTCCTCGATGACCACGAGCGCCTCGGCGCCCGCGTCCTGCGCGGTGATCTGGATGTGGCACTTGTCGGCCTTGCCCTCCAGACCGTGCTTCACGGCGTTCTCCACCAGCGGCTGGAGGCACAGGAAGGGCAGCGCGACCGGCAGCACCTCTGGGGCGATCTGGAGGGTGACGGAGAGCCGGTCGCCGAAGCGCGCCCGCACCAGCGCCAGGTAGTGGTCGATGGCGTGCAGCTCGTCGGCGAGGGTGGTGAAGTCGCCGTGCCGGCGGAACGAGTAGCGGGTGAAGTCGGCGAACTCCAGCAGCAGCTCACGGGCGCGCTCGGGGTCGGTGCGCACGAAGGACGCGATCACGGCGAGCGAGTTGAAGATGAAGTGGGGGGAGATCTGCGCGCGCAGGGCGCGGATCTCCGCCTCGATCAGCCGGGTGCGGGACTGGTCCAGGTCGGCCAGCTCCAGCTGGACGGAGACCCAGCGGGCCACCTCGCCCGCGGCCCTGACCAGCACCGCGGACTCGCGGGGCGCGCAGGCGACGAGCGCGCCGTGCACCCGGTCGTCGACGGTGAGCGGGGCGACCACCGCCCAGCGGACGGTGCAGTCGGGGGTGTCGCAGGTCAACGGGAAGGCCTCGCCGCGGCCGGTGTCCAGGGGGCCGGTGAGGCGCTCCATGATCTCGGTGCGGTGGTGGGCGCCGACGCCGTCCCAGACGAGGACCTGCTCCCGGTCGGAGAGGCACAGGGCGTCCGTGCCGAGCAGCGAGCGCAGCTTGCGGGCCGCCTTGCGGGCGGTCTCCTCGGTGAGCCCGGCGCGCAGCGGGGGCGTGGCCAGCGAGGCGGTGTGCAGGGTCTCGAAGGTGGCGTGCTCGACGGGGGTGCCGAGCCCGGCGAGGCTCGCGGGCCGTGCCGTGCGCCGGCCCAGCCAGAAGCCGGCGGCCAGCAAGGGCAGCACGGCGACGAGCAGACCGGCGAGGAAACCGCTCATGCGGGCACCTCCGTACGCAGCTCTTCCGGCAGGTGGAAGCGGGCCAGTACCGCGGCCGTGCCGGGCGGCACCCGGCCGGGCGTGGCGAGAGAGACCAGCACCATGGTGAGGAAGCCGAGCGGCACCGACCAGAGGGCGGGCCAGGCGAGCAGCGCGTGCCAGGGCCCGGCGCCCGGGTAACCGGCCATGGTGGCGGCCACGGCGAGGAACGCGGAGCCGCCGCCGACGAGCATCCCGGCGGCCGCGCCCGGCGGGGTGAGCCGCCGCCACCAGATCCCGAGGACCAGCAGCGGGCAGAACGAGGACGCGGACACGGCGAAGGCGAGGCCCACGGCGTCGGCCACGGGCAGCCCGCCGACCAGGATGCTCGCCGCCAGCGGGACGGCCATGGCGAGCACGGTGCCGAGGCGGAAGTGGCGCACGCCGCGGGAGGGCAGCACGTCCTGGGTGAGCACCCCGGCCACGGCCATGGTGAGTCCGGAGGCGGTGGACAGGAACGCGGCGAAGGCTCCCCCGGCGACCAGCGCCCCCAGCAGGTCGCCGCCGGTGCCTCCGATCATCCGTCCGGGCAGCAGCAGCACGGCGGCGTCCGCGTCCCCGGTGAGGGTGAGGTCGGGTGCGTAGAGGCGGCCGAGGGCTCCGTAGACGGGCGGCAGCAGGTAGAAGGCGCCGATCAGGCCGAGGACGGCGACGGTGGTGCGGCGGGCGGCCACGCCGTGCGGACTGGTGTAGAAGCGCACCACCACGTGCGGCAGGCCCATGGTGCCGAAGAAGGTGGCGAGGATCAGCCCGTACGTGGCGTACAGCGGGCGTTCCGCGCGGCTCTCGGCGCGGGAGGGCGACAGGGCGTCGTCGGCGCCGTTGCCGGTGGCGGGCACCTCGGCGCCCTCGGCGAAGGTGAGGCGGGTGCCGCCGTCGATGCGGTGCGTGCCGGCGGGGAGGCTGACCTCCGCGTCCTCGTGTTCCCGGCCGTCGACTGCGCCGTCCACGGTGACGGTGAGCGGTGCGGTCAGGCGCAGGTCGACGGTGTCGTCGACGCGCACCACGCGCTGTTCGCGGAATTCGGCGGGCTCGTCGAAGGCGTGGCTGGGCGCGCCGTCGCTCTGCCAGGCGATCACCAGGAAGAGGGCGGGCACCAGCAGGGCGGTGAGCTTGAGCCAGTACTGGAACGCCTGGACGAAGGTGATGCTGCGCATGCCGCCGGCGGCCACTATCACCGTGACGACGGCGGCGACGATCACCGCGCCGAGCCAGTCGGGCGCGCCGGTGAGCACGGTGAGGGTGAGGCCGGCGCCTTGGAGCTGGGGCAGCAGGTAGAGCCAGCCGACGCCGACGACGAGGGTGCCGGCGAGCCGCCGTACCACGTGCGAGGAGAGCCGGGCCTCGGCGAAGTCGGGCAGCGTGTAGGCGCCGGAGCGGCGCAGGGGCGCGGCGACGAAGAGCAGCAGCACCAGGTAGCCGGCGGTGTAGCCGACCGGGTACCAGAGCATGTCGGGGCCCTGGACCAGGACGAGTCCGGCGATGCCGAGGAAGGAGGCGGCGGAGAGGTACTCGCCGCTGATGGCGGCCGCGTTGAGGCGGGGGCCGACGGTGCGGGAGGCGACGTAGAAGTCGGAGGTGGTGCGGGATATGCGCAGGCCGAAGGCGCCGACGAGGACGGTCGCGACGGCGACGAGCGCGACGGCGGTGACGGCGTAGGCGGTGTTCACGGTGGTGCGGTTCCCGGGGTCTCAGCGGTCCTCGACGAGCCGGACGAAGTCGCGTTCGTTGCGTTCGGCGCGGCGGACGTACCAGCGGGCGAGCAGGACCAGCGGGGGGTAGAGCCCGAAGCCGAGGACCGCCCATTCCAGCCGGCGGGCGTCCGGGGCGGCGGCGAAGACCAGCGGCAGCGGGCCGATGAGCAGGGCGAGGACGGCGAACACGGTGAGTCCGGTGCGCAGCTGGATGCGCATGAGGGAGCGGACGTAGGTGTGACCCAGGGTGGTCTGCTCGTCGATCTCGGTGCGCGGGCGGTAGTAGCCGGACGTACGGCGGGCACGGCGGGGCGGGCCGGTGACGACCACCCTGCGCTCGGCGGGTTCCTGCGGCATGCGGACCTCTCCCCCGTCAGCCCGTGGTCCGGCGCATCAGCAGATCGCGCAGCTCGCGGGCGTGGCGCCTGCTGACCTGGAGTTCCTCGGACCCGATCAGGACGCTCACCGTGCCCGCGTCGAGCCGCAGTTCGCCGATGTGGCGCAGGGCGACCAGATGGCGGCGGTGGATGCGGACGAAGCCGCGGGAGCGCCAGCGCTCCTCCAGGGTGACCAGCGGTATGCGCACCAGGTGGCTGCCGCGGTCGGTGTGCAGGCGGGCGTAGTCGCCCTGGGCCTCGACGTGGGTGATGTCGTCGACGGCGACGAACCGGGTGACGCCGCCCAGTTCGACGGCTATCTGGTCGGGGTCGGGTTCGTGCACGGGGATGCGCGGGGCTGCCTCGCGCGGGGTGGTGCCGCGCTGGGCGGCGGCCCGCCGCACGGCCTCGGCGAGGCGTTCCTTGCGGACGGGTTTGAGCACGTAGTCGACGGCCTTGAGGTCGAAGGCCTGGACGGCGAAATCCTCGTGGGCGGTGACGAACACGACGAGCGGCGGCCGGGCGAAGCCGGTGAGCAGCCGGGCGAGGTCGAGTCCGTCGAGGCCGGGCATCTGGATGTCGAGGAAGACGACGTCGATGGCGTCGGGCCCGTCGGGTCCCGACTCCAGGGCGCGGTTGATGCGGCGCAGGGCCTCGGTGGCGTCGCCGGCGCCTTCCGCGCTCCCGATGCGCGGGTCGGCGTTCAGCAGGTACAGCAGCTCCTCCAGCGAGGGGCGTTCGTCGTCGACGGCGAGGGCGCGCAGCATGAACGTGGAGTGTAGGCGGGATCTCCGGGTCCGGACTACGTGCCGGACAAGGGCGTTTCACCCGGTTCGCCGGTCCTCCTCCGGGGGACGCGCCCGGGGTGACCGCGGGGCCGCCGTGGATACAGTGCCCGCATGAACAGCAGGCCCACGCCGTTCGACGAACTCGACCGGAAGATCGTCACCGCTCTGATGGCGAACGCCAGGACGTCCTTCGCGGAGATCGGCGCCTCCGTCGGGCTGTCGGCGACGGCCGTCAAGCGCCGGGTGGACCGGCTGCGGGAGACCGGGGTGATCACCGGGTTCACCGCGACCGTGCGGCCGTCCGCTCTGGGCTGGCGCACCGAGGCCTACGTGGAGGTGTACTGCGAGGGGGCGGCGCCGCCGCGCCGGCTGGCGGAGGTGGTGCGCAACCATCCGGAGATCGCCGCGGCGATGACGGTGACCGGGGGCGCGGACGCGCTGCTGCACGTGCGGGCGCGGGACGTGGAGCACTTCGAGGAGGTGCTGGAGCGGATCCGCCAGGAGCCGTTCATCCGGAAGACGATCAGCGTGATGGTGCTGTCGCACCTGCTGCCCGACAGTCCTGAGGCGGGAGTGACTCAGCCCGCCCCGGACGGCGCACCGGACGTGCGCCGAGGCCGTGAAGGACGCAGCAATCCTGCGTGAAGACGCAGGATCCGTCGCTTGTCGGCCGCTGGGCCGCGTTCCTACCGTGGAGTCACCCCTAGTCGACACCGTGTGAAGCGGAGGAACCCCTTCGTGCCCGAATCACGTGTGGCGCGCCCACGGCGCTATCTCGTCTGCGAACCCAGGTTCTTCGCCGTGCGGTACGCGATCAATCCCTGGATGCGTCCGGACCGACCCGTCGACGTCTCACTCGCCCGGCGGCAGTGGCTGTCGCTGGTCGACGCCTACCGGCGCCACGGCCATACCGTGGAGACCGTGGAACCGCTGCCCGGTCTGCCCGACATGGTGTTCGCCGCGAACGCGGCGGTCGTCGTGGACGGGCGGGTGTTCGGCTCGCGGTTCCACGCGCCGGAGCGGCGCCCGGAGTCGGTGCCGTACGCGGCCTGGTTCAAGGCGCACGGGTTCGACGTCCAGCATCCGGAGTCCGTGTGCGAGGGCGAGGGCGACCTGGTGCCCGCCGGGCGCTGGATCCTCGCCGGGACCGGCTTCCGCACCGCGCCCGAGGCGCACCGTGAGGCCCAGGAGTTCTTCGGCGTGCCGGTGATCGGCCTGACCCTGGTGGACCCGTACTTCTATCACCTGGACACGGCGCTGTTCGTGCTGGACGAGGAGAACGTCGCGTACTGCCCGGAGGCGTTCTCGCCGGGCAGCCGTGAGGTGCTGGAGCGGCTGTACCCGGACGCGGTCCTCGCCACCCGGGAGGACGCCATGGCGTTCGGCCTGAACTCCGTCTCGGACGGCCGTCATGTGTTCATCTCGCCGGAGGCGACGGCCCTCGCCGACCGGCTCGCCGACCGCGGTTACGTCCCCGTCCCCGTCGGCCTGTCCGAGTTCCACAAGGCGGGCGGGGGCATCAAGTGCTGCACTCAGGAGATCCGCTCATGACCTCTGCCCCCCGTACGCGTTCGTCCGCCGAGCTGATCGCGGCGGAGGAGCCGGTCCTCGCGCACAACTACCATCCGCTGCCCGTGGTCGTCGCCCGCGCGGAGGGCGCCTGGGTGGAGGACGTGGAGGGCCGGAAGTACCTGGACATGCTGGCCGGCTACTCGGCGCTGAACTTCGGCCACCGGCATCCGGCGCTGATCGAGGCGGCGCACCGCCAGCTGGACCGGCTCACGCTGACCTCGCGCGCCTTCCACAACGACCGGCTGGCGGAGTTCGCGGAGCGGCTGGCCGCGCTGACCGGCCTGGACATGGTGCTGCCCATGAACACCGGCGCGGAGGCGGTGGAGAGCGGCATCAAGGTGGCCCGCAAGTGGGCCTACGACGTGAAGGGCGTCCCCGCCGACCGGGCGACGATCGTGGTGGCGGCGGACAACTTCCACGGTCGGACGACGACCATCGTCAGCTTCTCCACGGACGAGACCGCCCGCTCCGGGTTCGGCCCCTTCACCCCGGGGTTCCGGGTGGTGCCGTACAACGACCTCGGGGCTCTGGAGGAGGCGGTCGACGAGACGACGGCGGCGGTGCTGATCGAGCCGGTCCAGGGCGAGGCGGGCGTGGTCGTCCCGGACGACGGCTATCTCTCCGGGGTGCGGGAGCTCACCCGGCGCGCCGGGTGCCTGTTCGTCGCGGACGAGATCCAGTCGGGGCTCGGCCGCACCGGGCGCACGCTGGCCGTGGAGCACGAGTCGGTCGTGCCGGACGTGGTGCTGCTGGGCAAGGCGCTGGGCGGCGGCATCGTCCCGGTGTCGGCGGTGGCGGCCCGGCGTGAGGTGCTCCAGGTACTCCACCCGGGCGAACACGGGTCGACGTTCGGCGGGAACCCGCTGGCGGCCGCCGTGGGCACGGCCGTGGTGGAGCTGCTGGAGACCGGCGAGTTCCAGCGGCGCGCGGCCGACCTGGGCGTGGTGCTGCGGGAGGGCCTGGAGGCGCTGGTCGGCAAGGGCGTCACCGGCTTCCGCAGCCGGGGCCTGTGGGCGGGCGTGGACGTCGACCCGGCTCTCGGCACCGGCCGGGAGGTCAGCGAGCGTCTGATGCGCGAGGGCATTCTCGTGAAGGACACGCACGGCTCGACCGTCCGGCTGGCCCCGCCGCTGACCGTCACCGCGGACGAGCTGCGGGAGGCGCTGCGCACACTGGAGAAGGTGCTCAGCCGCCAGGTCTGACCCTCTGCCCGACGCCCCCGCCCGTCTCCGGCGGGGGCGTCGGCGTGTCCGGGGGCGTGGCGGACGACGGGTGCGGTGCACCAGTGGCCCACCTCTGGGAAGCCCTGGGCCGGTCATCGGGGTGAAGATGGGGTCTAGCGGGGACAAAGACGACATAAAACTCTCAGCGACAGAGAGGCCGTCCGTGGGCGGACAGAAGGAGCAGGGAGGAGCCCGGCAGGGGTTCGACGTGGCCGACGCCGCGCCGCTGCTGCTGGACCCGCACGGTCTGGTGGCGGGCTGGACGGTGCACGCGGAGCGGCTGCTGGGACACGGCGCGGCGGAGGCGGTGGGCCGGAAGTTCGCCGATCTGCTGGAGGCCGAGGACGCCGAGCGGATGGAGGACCTGCTCGCCCGGTGCCGCACCGGCGCCGACTGGACGGGGCTGATGACGGCCCTCCACCGGGACGGGCAGCCGGTGCCGGTGTCGGTGCGGGTCGCCCCGACGACGGCGCCGCAGGGCCGCCCGGCGGTGCTGGTGCTGCTGTCGGAGCTGGGCGGCGGCGCGCGGGGCTGGGACATGAGCCGCGGAGTGCTGGAACAGATCGTCGCCGGCAACCCCATCGGCATCGCCATCGTGGACACCGAGCTGCGCTTCGTGTGGTCCAACGCGGCCCTGGAGCGGTGGGGCGGCGGTCCGGGCCGGAGCCGGGTGGGGCTGCGGGTCGCCGACGTCCAGCCGGGCATGGACAGCGAGGCCGTCGAGGAGCGGATGCGGCACGTGCTGGAGACCGGCGAGCAGGTGATCGACTACGAGTACGTCGGCCGGGTGCGCTCGGCGCCGCTGCGGGAGACCGCGCAGATGCTGTCGTTCACCCGCCTCGAGGACGACCGGGGCGACCCGATGGGTGTGTACTACACCGTCGTGGACGTCACCGACCGGCACCGTGCCCGGGAGCGCCTCGCCCTGCTCGACCGGGCCGGCCGGTACATCGGCCGCACCCTCGACGTGATGACCACCGCGCAGGAGCTGGCGGACGTCGCCGTGCCCGGCCTCGCCGACTTCGTCACCGTGGACCTGCTGGAGACGGTGCTGCGGGGCGCCGAGCCGGTCCCGGAGCCGCTCGCCGGGTCCGAGCGGATGCCGCTGCGCCGCGCCGGCCACCGGTCCCTGTACGAGGATCTGCCGCGGACGACCGTGGACAGCGGCGCGGTCGTCTCCTACCTGGCGGGCTCCCCGCCCGTACGGTGCCTGGCCACGGGGCGGCCCTGGCGGCAGGAACAGCTCGACCCGCTGGCGGTGGAATGGGCCGCGGGCGCGCCGGACGGCCGGGAGTCCACCTTCCTGGAGCTGGGCCTGCAGAGCGTGATGATCGTCCCGATCCGGGCGCGCGGCGTCACCCTGGGCCTCACCACGTTCTTCCGCCGCCGTCAGAGCCCCTTCGACGCGGACGACCTGCACCTGGCCGAGGACCTGGTCTCGCGCGCCGCCGTCTGCGTGGACAACGCCCGCCGCTACACCCGCGAGCGGGACGCCGCGCTGGTGCTCCAGCGCAGTCTGCTGCCGCGCCGGCTGCCCGACCAGGACGCCGTCGAGGTGGCCGCCTGCTACCGGCCCGCCGACGAGCTGACCGGGCTGGGCGGCGACTGGTACGACCTGATCCCGTTGTCGGGCGCCCGGGTCGCGCTGGTGGTCGGCGAGGTGCCGGGGCACGGCATCGACGCCGCCGCGGCCATGGGACGGCTGCGCACGGCGGTCCGCACGCTCGCCGCGATCGACCTGCCGCCCGAGGAGGTGCTGGCGCACCTGGACGACCTGGCTCTCCGCTCCGCCCGGGACGACGGGGACGGGGAGGGGGACGACGACGGGGAGGGCGCGGTCGGGCACGGCAGCTCGGTCGGCTCCGTGTGCGTGTACGTGGTGTACGACCCGGCGGACGGGCGGTGCACGATGGCCGCCGCTGGGCATCCGGCGCCGGCGGTGGTCGCGCCGGACGGCACGGTCGGCTTCGTGGATCTGCCGCAGGGGCCCGCCCTCGGGGTGGGCGGTCCGCCGTTCGAGGCGGTGGAGCTGTCGCTGGACGAGGGCAGCACGCTGGTGCTGCACACGGACGGGCTGCTGGCGCACGGCGACGGCGGCGCGGAGGAGGCGGGACGGGAGCGGCTGCGGCGGGCCCTGGAGGGCACGGAACGCGAGCTTCGGCCCCGCTGCCAGGCGGTGGTCGACGCCCTTGTCCCGGCCCGTCCGGAGGACGACGTGGCGCTGTTGATGGCGCGGACCAGGCGGCTCGCGCCGGAGCAGGTCGCGGCGTGGGACCTGCCGTCGGACCCGGCGGTGGTGGCGGACGCCCGCAGGACCGCCCAGGACCAGCTCTCCCGCTGGGGTCTCGACGCGGAGCTGAAGTTCACCACGGAGCTGCTGGTCAGCGAGCTGGTGACGAACGCGATCCGGCACGCCTCCGGACGGGTGCGGCTGCGGCTGATCCGGGAGCGGACGCTGGTGTGCGAGGTGCTCGACGGCGGAGCGAGCGCCCCGCATCTGCGGCATCCGCGCGCGATGGACGAGGGCGGCCGGGGGCTGCTGCTGGTGTCGCAGCTCGCGGAGCGGTGGGGTACGCGGTTCGTGCCCGACGGGAAGATCATCTGGGCGGAGCAGCCGCTGACCACGTCCCCGGAGTGAGGCGGGGCCATGGCGGACACGACGATCGACTTCGAGGCGGTGTACCGGGCACTCCCGGGCATGGTGGCGCTGCTGACCCCGGACCTGGTGTTCGCCGACGTCAACGACGCGTACGTGCGCGGCACGGGACGTCCGCGCGCGTCCCTGCTGGGCCGCCACGTGTTCGACGTGTTCCCGGAGTCGCTGAACTCCCCCGCCGCGAGCCACTCGCACCATCTGCGGGCCTCGCTGCTGCGGGTACTTGCCACCGGCGAACGGGACGCGATGGCCTTGCAGCGCTACGACGTCGAGTCCCCCGAGCACTCGGGGAACTGGCACGAGCACTACTGGTCGCCGGTGAACAGCCCGGTGCTCGGACCGGACGGCCGGGTCCGGCTGATCGTGCACCGGGTCGAGGAGGTCACCGAGTTCGTGCGGGCCCGGGGGCTCGACGGCGACACGGCGGGACGGGTGCTGGAGGCCGAGCTGTACACCCGCGCCCGGGAGCTTCAGGAGCTCAACAACCGGCTGCGCGAGGCGCACGCCCGGGAGCGTGAGGTGGCCCTGGTGCTGCAGAAGGCGATGCTGCCGGCGCACCGGCAGGTCGGCCATCGCAGGGCCGCGGTGCGTTACCGGCCTGCGGTGGGCGCGCTCAACGTGTGCGGGGACTGGTACGACCTGGTCGACCTGGTGGGCGGCCACCGCATCGGCGTGTCGGTGGGCGACGTCGTGGGGCACGGCCTGGAGGCGGCCGGGGTCATGGGCCAGCTGCGCAGTGCGCTGAGCGCCGCGTCCCGGGTGGCGGACGGGCCGGCCCAGGCGCTGAACGTGCTCGGCCGGTACGCGAACGTGGTGGACGGCGCCGAGTCGGCGACGGCCGTGACCACGTTCATCGACTTCGACCGGCACGTCCTGACCTACAGCAGCGCGGGCCATCCGCCTCCGGTGCTGCTGCACGACGACGGGCGGGTGGAGTTCCTCGACCGGGCGACGGACCCGCCGCTGGACGCCCGTCCGGATCCGCAGCCGCGGCCGCAGGCGTCCACGGCCTTCGAGCCGGGGGCGACCCTCGTGCTCTACACCGACGGGCTGATCGAGCGGCGGCGGGAGGACATCGACGTCGGGCTGCGGCGGCTGGCGGAGTCCCTGCGCCACCACCGCGCGCTGGACCCGGAGCCGCTGGCGGACACGGTGCTGCGTGAACTGCTGCCGCCGGGCGGCGCCACGGACGACACGGCGCTGGTCGTCGTACGGCTGTGACGGAACCCGCCGTCAGGCGCCGGTGTGCTCGCCGCCGAGACGGGTGCTGGGCACCCGCCGTCAGGCGTCGGTGTGGATACCGCCGAGACGGGTGGCGGGCACCCGCCGTCAGGCGTCGGTGTGGACACCGCCGAGACGGGTGGCGGGCACCCGCCGTCAGGCGCCGGTGTGGATACCGCCGAGACGGGTGGCGGGCACCTGCCGTCAGGCGCCGGTGCGCTCGCCGTCGAGGCGGGTGGTGCGCTCCACGTTGGCCCGGTCCTCGGGGTCGTCGCTGGGCCGCCCGGCGAACCAGGCGTCGAGGATCTCCTGGAGCAGCGGGACCGAGGTGAGCCGCAGGCCGATCGCCAGCACGTTGGCGTCGTTCCAGCGGCGGGCGCCGTCTGCGGTGTACGCGTCGGTGCACAGGGCGGCCCGGACGCCGGGCACCTTGTTCGCGGCGATCGAGGCACCGGTCCCGGTCCAGCAGCACACCACCGCCTGGTCGGCCCTCCCGTCGGCGACGTCGCGGGCGGCGGCCTCCGAGCAGACGGCCCACCGCGGGTCGTCGCCGGGGCTCAGGGCGCCGTGGACGCGCACCTCGTGGCCGCGCTCGCGCAGGGCGTCGACCAGGGCGCGGGCGACCGGTTCGTCCATGTCGGAGGAGACGGAGATCCGCATACTGTCGAGCGTACCGGCCGGTGCGCGGGCGGCGGCCGCCCGGTGTGCGGGCGGCTGTCCGGGGCGACGGGTTCCGGTTCCCGTCGAACCTGGTGCCCGGGCCCGTCACCCGGTCCTAGACTGGCCGTTCACGACGTGCCGGATGACCTGCTGGAGCGCGGCGATCCCGTCGTTTCCCAGAGTCGAGGAGCGTGCATTTGTTCTACTACCTGCTCAAATACGTGCTGTTGGGCCCGCTGCTCAGACTGGTCTTCCGGCCCCGGATCGAGGGCCTGGCACATGTCCCGTCCTCCGGCGCCGCGATCGTGGCGGGGAACCATCTGTCGTTCTCGGACCACTTCCTGATGCCGGCCGTGCTGAAGCGCCGCATCACCTTCCTCGCCAAGGCCGAGTACTTCACCGGCCCGGGCCTCAAGGGGCGGCTGACGGCGTTCTTCTTCCACAGCGCCGGCCAGATCCCCGTCGACCGTTCCGGCAAGGAGGCCGGGCAGGCGGCGATCCGCGAGGGGCTCGGGGTGTTGAGCAAGGGGGAACTGCTCGGCATCTACCCGGAGGGCACCCGGTCGCACGACGGCCGCCTCTACAAGGGCAAGGTCGGCGTGGCGGTGATGGCCCTCAAGGCGGGCGTCCCGGTGGTGCCCTGCGCGATGATCGGGACGTTCGAGGCGCAGCCGCCCGGCCGGAAGATCCCCCGCATCCACCCGGTGGTGATCCGCTTCGGCGAGCCCCTGGACTTCTCTCGCTACCAGGGCATGGAGAAGGAGAAGGCGGTCCTGCGAGCCGTCACCGACGAGATCATGTACGCCATCCTCTCCCTCTCCGAGCAGGAGTACGTCGACCGGTACGCGGCCGACGTGAAGGCCGCGGAGGAGAAGCACAAGGCGGAGGAGAAGCGGCGGGCGCCCCGCATGCCGCTGCGGTGAGCACCGCGGACACGGGTGAGGGGCGGCCGGAGTGTTCCGGCCGCCCCTCACTGCCGTGCGGTACGGCTTCGGCGTGGCGTGCCGGGCGCAGGTCACGTCGGAGCGGTCGAGCTTCCCGGTGAGCAGGTAGGTGTCGGCCGACGGGTGTCCGCCGTCGCGCTCGCGCCGGGCGCCGCGACGGCGCCGGCCATGAGTGCGGTGGTGACGAGCACGCCGGCCGAACCGACCGCCACCACCCGCCTCTCGCTCTGCTGTCCCTCAAGAGGGCCTCCCCGTACATGGTTTCGACGCCTACGGGGTTGGTCCTCGTCTCCCGGGGGTCACGGGCGACAGAGGGGATACGCCTTCCTTGCCAATCCGAAAAGCGGATATGACGGTGGTGTCATGCGGACGCCGGGGACGCGGGAGTGAAGGAGGCGGGCGCCCGGTCCAGCAGCCGGCGCAGCCTCAGGGCGTCCGGCGCCACGGCGCTGACCAGGACGGCGGGCCCGGACAGCGGGAGGACGGCGAGGCCGTCGGCGGGCACGCCGGGCGCGATCGGCTTCTCCGTGAACTCCGCATCGACCACGACGAGTTGACCGGCGGCACGGTGGCCGCCCAGCACGGCGGGGCCGTCCCAGCCGCCCGGGGCGCCAGGGCCGCAGTCGAGTTCCTGGTCGAGGACGGGGCGCCCGTCGACGCGCACGGTCAGCCGGGAGGTGAGCCGTCCGGGAGCCTCCCCGGTCCGCCCCAGCGCCAGCTCCTCGCGGAGAACCAGCCGGGCACCTGACTCCAGGTCGACGTGGGTGTGGACGGCCAGCTCGCTGCCCCTGACGGAGATCAACGGCTCGGGCAGCCAGTGCAGTTCTCCCCCGGCGGCGACGGTGATCCGCACGTCCTGGCGCGCCCGTCCCCCGTGCTGGCCCGGCAGGGCGAGCGTGGCGGCGGCCGAGCCGACCCGCAGCCGGGCACCCGTGCCGACGTCGGCGCGGACGGTGAAGTGATCCCCGCCGTGCGGGCCGCTCATCGCTCCGACGACCGAGACGTGCGCGGTGGCGCCGCTCCCCCGCGTGCGCCGCAGGGCGAGCGGGCCCCGGCTCTCCAGCACGGGCAGGGCGGTACCGCCCCGGCCGTCCGCGCGGGCGCGGATCTCCGCCTCCGCCCGGACGCCCGCAGTGTTCACGCCGCCCACGCGGCGAGCCGCTGCCGCACCCAGGACGCCACCGCGGCGACCCCCTCGTCCTCGCGCAGCGACTGGAACACCACGGGCAGGTCGGCGCGTTGCGCCTTGGCGTCGACCGCCATCCGGCCGAGGTCCGAGCCGACGTACGGGGCGAGGTCGGTCTTGTTCACGACCAGCAGGTCGGCGGTGGTCACGCCGGGGCCGCCCTTACGCGGGATGTCGTCCCCGCCGGCCACGTCGATCACGAAGATCTGCGCGTCGACGAGCCCCTTGGAGAAGGTCGCGGTGAGGTTGTCCCCGCCGGACTCGACGAGGACGAGGTCCAGTGGCCCGACGGAGTCCTCCAGGTCCTCCACCGCCTCGAGGTTGGCGGAGATGTCGTCACGGATCGCGGTGTGCGGGCAGGCGCCGGTCTCCACGGCGGTGATCCGCTCGGGGGGCAGGACGGCCTCCCTGCGCAGGTACTCGGCGTCCTCGCGGGTGTAGATGTCGTTGGTCACGACGGCCAGGGACACCTCGTCCCGCAGCGCCCGGCAGAGCGCGGCGACGGTCGCGGTCTTCCCTGATCCGACGGGCCCGCCGAGCCCTATCCGCAGCGCACGGCGCGTTCCGTCGGGCCGCCGGGCGTCGGCGCCCATGACGGCGGGCCCGGGGTGGGGGTCGATGTGATCACGATGCATGCGGGGCACCTCCGGGAGTCGCGGCACGTCCGGGGCGATACGGGGACGGACCGTCGGGGGTTGTCGGGTCGGGGCGAGGTCGGGGCCGGTGGCGGACGGGACCGGGACGGGCCCCGGTGGGCGGACGGGAGCCGAGACAGGCCCCGGTGGGCGGACGGGAGCCGAGACAGGCCCCGGTGGGCGGAACGGGCCTCCCCGCCGACAGCCTGCCGGTGCCGGGGTCGGGCGCCGCGAGCGGGAGCCCGCGAGCCTCCGCACAGCCAACCTCGCGGGCCGGCTGGGCCGAGGGTCCACGGGGGCGGCGACACCTCCGGAGCCGCACCCCCACCGACCCCTCAGGGGCGCGGGGAACTGCGCGAGCAGCCCCAGCGGACCCCATCCGGCGAGGAACCGCACGCGCAGGCCCGGCGGGCCGAGGGGTGTCCGTGCGGCGGGCGGGCGTCCCCGCCGGCGCGCTTCCGGCGCCGGCGCGGCCGCTCCGAGTGGAAGTCGGGCCGAGGCCCAGGTGGCGGTCATGACGCGAACAGGCGTCCCGCGCGGGCCGCGTGCGCTTCGGCGAAGAGTTCCAGCAGGGGCGCCGACGCCGCGGGGAGGGCGTCGGCGCCTTCCTCGGCGACCCGGTGGGCCGCCCGTACCGCCGTCTCCGCCACGCGGTCCGCCTCCGGCGCCAGGCGGGCGAGGACCGCCGTCGCGTCGAACGGGTCGAGGCTGAGCAGCCGTACCGTCGCGGTCGCGGGTCCGCCCACGCTTTCGTACAGGGCGCAGTGTGCCGCGTCCTGAGGGCCGAGTCCGGCAGCCCGCGCGGCCACCCCCAGCACCACCGGCTGGTGCGCGCCCCTCGCGAACCGCCGCGCCAGGACGTCCAGTTCGGGACTCGCCCAGGTGGCACGGGCGGCGCGCAGCAACTGGCGGCCCAGCTTGCGTGCCGCCGCGCGCAGTGCGGGCGAGGGCGTGCGGGCGTCGGCGGCCGCGTCCAACTCCCCCGGGTCCACGCCCAGCGCGGCGGACGCGGCGACCGCGGCCGACACCAGACCCGTGGTGTGCAGCCGTCCCCGGCAGAAGTCCTCCAGGCTCTTCGCGCCGGTGATCCGCCCGGCGCGAACCGCGGCCTCCGCCCCGCCGGAGTGGGCGTGCCCGCCCGCGGGGAACCGTCCGTCGGCCAGGACGAGCAGCGCTGCCCTGGACATCAGAAGAGGAAGTAGCGCTGGGCGAGCGGAAGTTCCTCGGCCGGTGTCGCCTCGACCAGTTCTCCGTCGATGCGCACGGCGAAGCTGTCGGGGTCGATCCGCACGTCCGGGAGGGCGTCGTTCTCCCGCATGTCCGCCTTGGTCACCGCGCGCGTGGAGTCGATGACCGCCCACCGTTTGCCCAGCCCGAGCCGGTCCGGCAGCCCCGCGTCGAGGGCGGTCCGGGCGACGAAGTTGACCGAGTTGGCCGCGGGCGCACGTCCGGTCGCGCCGAACATGGGCCGGGGCAGCACCGGCTGCGGCGTCGGGATGGACGCGTTGGCGTCCCCCATCTGCGCGTAGGCGATCTGCCCGCCCTTGAGGACGAGGTGGGGCTTGACCCCGAAGAACTTCGGTTCCCACAGCACGAGATCGGCCAGCTTGCCGCTCTCCACGGAGCCGATCTCGCCGGCCATGCCCTGCGCCACCGCCGGGTTGATGGTGTATTTGGCGACATAGCGACGGACCCGGTGGTTGTCGGCGCGCCCGTCGCCGGGCAGCGCGCCGCGCCTCCGCTTCATCACGTGGGCCGTCTGCCAGGTCCGCATGACCACCTCGCCGACGCGTCCCATCGCCTGGGAGTCGGAGGAGATGACGGAGATGGCGCCGAGGTCGTGCAGCACGTCCTCCGCGCCGATGGTGGACGGCCGGATCCGCGACTCGGCGAAGGCGAGGTCCTCCGGCACGGCGGGGTTGAGGTGGTGGCACACCATCAGCATGTCGAGGTGCTCCTCGACGGTGTTGACGGTGAACGGCCGCGTCGGGTTCGTGGAGCTGGGCAGGACGTGCGGCTCGGAGACGACGGTCATGATGTCCGGCGCGTGCCCGCCGCCCGCACCCTCCGTGTGGTACGCGTGGATGCCGCGCCCGGCGATCGCGGCGAGCGTGTCACCCACGAAACCGGCCTCGTTGAGGGTGTCGGTGTGGATGGCGACCTGCACGCCGGTCCGGTCGGCCGCGGTGAGCGCGGCGTCGATCACGGCCGGGGTGGACCCCCAGTCCTCGTGCAGCTTCAGTCCGACGGCGCCGCCCCGGATCTGCGACAGCAGGGCTTCCTGCGACACGGTGTTGCCCTTGCCTAGCAGCCCGATGTTCAGCGGGTACGCCTCCATCGCCTCCAGCATCCGCGCCAGGTGCCAGGGGCCGGGCGTGACGGTGGTCGCCTTGGAGCCCTCGGCGGGTCCGGTCCCGCCGCCGACCAGCGTGGTGATGCCGGAGGCCAGCGCCTCGTCGGCGATCTGCGGGCAGATGAAGTGGACGTGCGCGTCGATCGCCCCGGCGGTCAGGATGCGCCCGTTGCCGGCGACGATCTCGGTCTCGGGGCCGATCACCAGGTCGGGATGGACCCCGTCCATGGTGTCGGGGTTGCCGGCCTTGCCGATGCCGGTGATCCGGCCGTCGCGGATGCCGACGTCGGCCTTGACGACACCCCAGTGGTCGACGACGACCGCGCCGGTGATCACCGTGTCGGGGGCACCGTCGGCGCGGGTGACGGTGGCCTGGCCCATCGACTCGCGGATGACCTTGCCGCCGCCGAACACCGCCTCGTCGCCGGCGCGTCCGGGGCCGCCCGAGCGGTCCTCCTCGATCTCGATCAGCAGATCGGTGTCGGCGAGCCGGATCCGGTCGCCGGTGGTCGGCCCGAACAGGTCGGCGTACGCCTCGCGGGAGATCTCAGGCATCGAGCGCGCCCCCCGTCTCGCCGCGCAGCCCGGGCACGGTCCGCGCCCCGGCCAGCGGCACCAGATCGACCTCGACGGGGATGCCGGGCTCGAACCGTACGGCGGTGCCGGCGGGGACGTCGAGCCGCTTGCCGCGGGCCGCGGCACGGTCGAACTCCAGGCCCGGGTTGGCCTCGGCGAAGTGGTAGTGCGAGCCGACCTGCACGGGCCGGTCGGCCGCGTTGAGGACGGTCAGGCGGGTGGTCCCGCGGCCCTCGTTGTAGACGATCGGGCCCTCGGCGAACAGGATCTCTCCGGGTGTCACGGCGCTCCTCCCGTCAGACGATGGGGTCGTGGACGGTGACGAGCTTGGTGCCGTCCGGGAAAGTGGCCTCCACCTGCACGTCGGGGATCATCTCGGGGACGCCGTCCATGACGTCGTCCCTGGTGAGCACCTTCCGCCCGGACGCCATCAGCTCGGCGACGGTCCGGCCGTCGCGGGCGCCCTCGAGGAGGTGCGAGGTGATGAGGGCGACCGCCTCCGGGTGGTTGAGCTTGAGACCGCGGTCGCGGCGCTTCGCCGCCACGTCGGCCGCCACATGGATGAGCAGCCTCTCCTGCTCGTGCGGGGTCAGTTGCACGGCATCCACCTCACCGTCCTCGCTCCGGGCCGTGCGGGGCCCGGTGGCCGCGGCCACGGGAAGGATCCCCGGTGGCGTGGACCCGGAGGCTAGCCGGGCGGGGTTTCGAGGACGTTAACCGCGCGGCGCCCGGCTCGGCCGTCCGTGTCGGCCGCGGCCGGCCCGGCCCAGGCGCCTCACGTGGCGCGGCCGATGACCATCAGGGCGCGTGTGCCGTCGGCGAGCGCCTGCGGCGGGATGTCGCCGAACAGGGCCATCTGGGCGGCGAATCCCTGCACGAGCGCGATCATCGCGCGGGCCATCGCGTCCACGTCGGCGTCCTCGGGCAGGAGTCCGGCGTCCTTGTAGCTCTGCGCCACGCCGCCCCACGCCGAGCGGATCTCGGCATAGCCGTCGGCCAGCACGGCCGTCAGTCCGGGATTGCGGGTGGACTCGGTCCACACCTGGATCATCAGCCGCGGGAACAGCCACTCCCCCGTGTCCAGGGTCGTCGGCCGCAGCTCGCGCATCGTCGCCAGGGCGCGCGGCACCAGCACGTCGGGGGTGGGCGGCGGGCTCTCCCGGGCCGCCTGCTCCAGGGTGCCGCGCACCGTCTCGAGCACCTCGGAGGCGATGGCCGCGATCAGCTCCTCCTTGCCGCTGAAGTACCGGTAGACGGCGCCGGCGGAGAGATCCACCTCCTTCAGCACGTCCTGCATCGACGTGGCATGGAAGCCGTTGCGGGCGAAGCAGACCGCGGCGCCGTCGAGGATCTGCCGGCGGCGGGCGTCGAGGTGTTCCTGAGATACGCGAGCCATGCCGCCAACCTAAAACGAACATTCCTTCTTGACAAGGGAACGAGATGGCGGGACGGTGTGGGCGAGGCCAAAACGAACGATCCTTCTTTTTAGAGGAGCTCCTCATGTCTCCCACGCCCTTGCCGACGCACCGGCGGATCGCGGCCGTCCTGGTGCTGATCCCGACCCTGGTGGCGCTGGCCCTGTGGGCCTTCGCCTGGCCCGCGGCGCGCACGGCGCCGCGCGACGTGCCGCTCGGCGTGGCCGGCCCGCCCGCCGCCACGGCGCCGGTCGCGCATCAGCTGGAGCAGCGCGAGGGCGCGTTCGACCTCCATCGGTACGCCGACGAGGCCGAGGCGCGGGACGCGATCCAGGACCGGGAGGTGTACGGGGCGGTCGTGGTCACCCCGCAGGGCCCGAAGCTGCTGACCGCGTCCGCGGCGAGCCCGGCGGTGGCGCAGCTGCTCCAGCAGGCGGTCGCGCATCAGGCGGGCGCCCCGGGTCAGGCCGTCCCCACGGAGGACGTGGTGCCGGCCGCGGCGAGCGACCCGCGTGGGGCGGTGCTGAACACGAGCGTGCTGCCGCTGGCGCTGGCCGGGATCGGCGCGGGGGTGGCGGTGACACTGCTCGGGCTGCGGGGGCTTGTCGCGGTGGGCGCGCTGGCCGGGTCGGCGGCACTGGTCGGCGCGGTCGCCGCCACTCTGTCGCACAGCTGGCTGGACGCCCTGCCGGGCAACTGGTGGGCCGTGGCGGGGACGTTCGCGCTGGCCACGCTGGCGGTGAGCGGCGCGGTCGCGGGTCTCGCGGCCCTGCTGGGACGACCCGGCCTCGGGCTGGGCGCGCTGCTGATGATGCTGATCGGCAACCCCTTCTCGGGTGCGGCGTCCGCCCCGGAGATGCTGCCCGAGCCGGCCGGCGTGATCGGCCAGTGGCTGCCGCCGGGGGCCGGGGTGTCGCTCCTGCGATCGGTCGCCTTCTTCGACGGGGCGTCGGCGGTGGGGCCCGCACTCACGCTGACGTGGTGGGCGGTGCTGGGACTGGGCGCGGTGCTGGTGGGCCACGCCGTGCGCGGCCGTACGGCACCCGCCGCCGACGCGACGGAACGCGAACCGGCACTGGCTCGCTGACGCCCCCTGTACGACCGCGCACCCCCGCTGCAGCGGACGGGGGTGCGCGGCCTGATCCGTGCGGGATCACAACTCGCGCCATTCACCCAGCTCGCCAGGCGCCCCGGTCCCGATGAAGTCGCGAACGAGGGCCCACGCACGATCGACGGCGACCACGCAGTCCCCACTGAACACCGCCAGGTCGTCCATGATCGGCACCCGCACGACCGCATCCGCTGCCGCGGTGCCGTCGCCGACGAGCAGGTACGACTTCTCAGCAGCGTCGAACAGGTGGATGACTGCCGCATCGGCTCGGAAGCCCAGGGCCAGCACGGGAAACGCGCTGCCCGGCAGGCGGACTTCGAGGTACCCCTGACCACGCGAGCGCAGTGCGGTGAAGCGAGCGGCCAGGTCCGCGATGCCGGAGCGCCGCTCAGTCGCGGAAAACTGTCGCGAGTCGGGGTCCGTTGCTGCCCACGTGACGAGCGGCCCTGCAGACTCCTGCTGCCTTGATTCGGCGGAAGGCACCACCCGTCTGCCCGCCCCCCCGACGCCGCCCGCGTCAAGAGCCCGCCGACCCCCGGTGCTCCGCCGCGATGCCGAAGCGGCCGTGTTCGCGTGGGGCGGACGGGACCTCGTGCAGGCCCGCCACCGTGCTGATCACCGGCTCCTCCGCCGCGCCCTCGGCTTCCTCCAGGCGTCGCAGGTCGTCCGCGGAGACGAGGGCGACGAGCGGCTTCCCGTGACGGGTCACGACGACTCGCTCACCGCCGTACACCACGCGGTTGATCAGGTCGGCGAGCTCGGCCCTGGCCTGGGTCACCGGAATCTCGTAAGCCATACGGCCATCATAACGTCACGTACGTCCTGTACATTTTTTACAGACAACGAGACAGGAGGGCACCATGACGCGACCGCCCGTCCCCCCCTCGGGGCACCGGACCTCCGACCCGTACGCGCAGCTGCTGGAGGAGCGGATCGTCGTCCTGGGCACGCGGATCGACGAGACCGCGGTGAACGACGTGACGGCCCAGCTCATGTACCTCGAGCACCGCGCCCCGGACCGCGACATCTCGGTGTACGTGAACTCCCCCGGCGGCCCCTTCCACGCCATGTCCGCCCTGCACGACGCCCTGACGTACGTCACCTGCGACGTCGAGACGGTCTGCCTGGGCCGGGCGGAGGGCACGGCAGCGCTGCTGCTGGCCGCCGGCACACCGGGGAAGCGGTACGTCCTGCCCGGCTCCCGGCTGGTGCTCCGTCAGCCCGCCCTCCCCGAGCCCGTGGAGGGCAGCGCGAGCGACCTGGCGATCCGGGCCGGCGAGCTGGCCCGGATCAGGGCCCGCACGGAGGAGTTGCTGGCCCGGCACACCGGCCGGCCCGCGGACCGGGTGCGGGCCGACCTGGAGCGGGACCTCGTCCTGGACGCGCAGGCCGCCGTGGACTACGGCCTCGCCGACCGGATCGTGCCGCACCACCGCAGCGCCCGTACCGCGACCGGCGCGAGGTGAGCCGAGGATGCTGCCCGAACTGCCGCCGCTGCCCGCGCTGACCCGGGCGGAGGCCGAGCTGATCGACCGATACCTGGAGGTCGTCGACCTGCTCGGCCGGGTCAACCCGGCCCGGCCCGGCGACACCTACCGAAGCCTGCGCGCCGCCCAGGCGCTGGTCGGCAAGGCGGTCGCGCTGCGCGACGCGCTGACCGTGATGCACCGGCGGGGCGAGACCGAGCTGCACGCCGAGACCCTGGCGCGCGCCCTGCGGGTGCTGGACGGCGAGCGGCGCACGGCGAGGGTCACGCTGCCGCCGCGGACGGGGCGTTGACGGGAGCGGGCCCGGAGCGACGGGCCCGCTCGACGGCACACCGCGCGACGAGTTGAAACGGACCGAACGGCGTACCCCCGTCCGGCGTAGACGAACCTCCTTTTTTCTGGCCGTCGAACTTGCGCACCTGCCCCCGCCGAGGGACGGAATTGACCATTCCACCCCTGGTCCTGGCCTCACACGCCCTCTTGACGGCGACTCGAACGGACAGCTGTCCACCCGAACGGGTGAGTGGTGAGTAACAACACAAACCCCCCGTTCCGTTGGGAAATCGCTCGCGCCATGGGTCAAGATCCCTGACTGACGACAAGACCCCGCCACCGCGGCGGGGCGATCCGGGCGGACGCCGAGTCCTGCCGCCGCCCGGATGACCGGTCGACAGGAGTGGATCGGCAGGAGTGGAGGACCCAAGCACGACGGGTCGCCGGCATACGCGCGGTGCGTGTGCCGAGCAGCCCTTGGGGTGAAGCCGCGTCAGCGGCCGGGCTACTTCGCCAGCCCGAATCCGACAGGTCATCCTTCACAGGCGGCTGACGAAGGGTTGCGCATGAGTGCGCTCAATCGTGTCCCGTCTCTCATGGCCCGGGCCGGCACGGCCTCGGCCCTCACCCTCGCCGCCGTCGGCGGATCGATCGTGGTACCGGGAGCGGCCGGCGAGGCCGCCGCGGCGACCGTGGGCAGCAAGGCCCTGAAGGTCGCGGCGTCCAAGAAGGGGGCGCCGTACCAGTGGGGGGCGACCGGACCGAGCCGGTTCGACTGCTCGGGCCTGACGCTGTACTCGTTCAAGAAGGCGGGGAAGAAGCTCCCCCGCACGGCCGCCCAGCAGTACAACAAGACGCGCCACATCTCCAAGAGCAGCCGTAAGGTCGGGGACCTGGTGTTCTTCCACTCGGGCAGCTACGTGTACCACGTCGGTATCTACGCCGGTAAGAACAAGATCTGGCACGCCCCGAAGACCGGGGACGTGGTGCGGCTGCAGAAGATCTGGACCAACAGCGTCTGGTACGGCCGCGTGAAGTGACGGGCGGAGGCGGCGGCGCCCGCGGGAGCGCCGTCGCCGGGCCGCGACCGGCCACGCGGGCCCTCGCCCGCGTGGCGTCCCGCAGGGCCCGGCGGGGTCGCCCTCAGGACGACGACCACCCCGGGCCCCGCATGCCGCCCGTCACGGTCCACGCACGAGGCGGACGACGTCGCCGGGGGGCACCGCGCCGCGGGCGGCGGCCGTCGGCCCCACCTGCCCGCACGGATCGTGACGCGACATCACGGCTCCGGCTGCGCGACCGCGATGACCGTCTCCGTGGGCTGGACGGTGGCGGCGCCGGGCCATGGAAGTTCGACGGCGACCGTCTTGCCGCCGTCGCGGGTGGGCCGGATCCTCAGCCGGCCGCCGCACTCCGCGGTGAGCCAGCGGATGATGACCAGGCCGCGCCCGTTGTCCTGCTGGACCGCCGCGGGAAGCCGCTTGGGGAACCGGGGGTGGCTGTCCGTCACCCCGATGTGCACCCGCTCGTCGCGGACCAGGACGACGTCCACCGTGAACGTGGGCGACTGCCCGAAGGTGTGCTGCACCGCGTTGGTCGCCAGCTCGGAGACGATCAACCGGACGGTGTCGCAGAGTTCGGCGTCCGGTGGCAGCCCCCATTCCGCCAGCGCACCGGCCACATGGGCCCGCGCGGCGGAGACCGAGGCGGGATCGCTCGGCAGAGTGACGGATGCTTCCAGATGGTCTGCCATGGCGACGTCGTCCCTTTCCCACGGGACCGCAGTCCGACACGGAGCGGTTGGTTCGAGTACGGTCCCGCACTGGTGCTTCGTCGCCAGAGTGCCATCACCGCAGGGCGCCGCGTGGCGATCCACCAAGATATGCATATATCTGTCGCTCAAAGCGGTGAACTCTGCGACGGGAGACCGTATCCGGGCGGCCCGGAAGGAGTAAGGAGAAGCCCATGCAGCACGGTCCCGCGGTACGCCGCAGGAAACTGGGCGCCGAACTGCGCGCGCTGCGCACGGCGGCCGGGCTCACGAGCGGCGACGCGGCCCGGCTGGCGGGCTGGCACCAGTCGAAGGTGAGCCGGATCGAGACGGGCACGAGCGGGACGAAACCGGACGACGTACGGTTACTCCTCGACGTCTACGGCGTGGACGACCCGCAGTTGCGGGAGTTGCTGCTGGTGCTGTCGGGCACCGGCGACGGCGACGGGCGGCACCACTGGTGGCACGCGTACCGGGGTGTGCTGCCGCCGACGTACCGGGATTTCATCAGTCTGGAGTCGCAGGCGAGCGCGATGCGCACCTTGGAGACCACCGTGGTCCCGGGGCTGCTGCAGACGCCCGAGTACGCGCGGGCGGTGACGGCGGCGGCCCTGGAAGGCGCCTCGGAGGAGCGGCTCGACGCCCTCGTGGAGGTGCGGCTGGCCCGGCAGGACGTGCTGCGCGCCGAGCCCCCGCTGGAGCTGTGGGCGGTGCTGGACGAGGCCGTGCTGCGCCGGGAGGTGGGCGGTCCCGAGGTGATGGAGCGTCAGCTGGACCGGCTGGTCGAGGCGTCCCGGTTGCCACAGGTGCGGTTGCAGGTCCTGCCGTTCAGCGCGGGCGCGCACATCGGCGTGACGGGTCCCTTCGTCATCTTTTCATTTCCGCGCACATCTGACCTGGATGTGGTGGTGCACGACCACTTGACGACTAGTCACTACCTGGAACGGAAAGAAGACCTCCGGGCGTACTCGGAGGCCTTCGAGGCCCTGGCGAGCCACGCCCTCTCTCCCGAGGAATCGTCGGAATTCATCGCCGGCGCAGCGGCCGGCGCGTAAGGAGGCACGATGCCTGCACCGCCTCGGACCATCCCGTCCAGCCTCGCCCTGCGCGATGTGCGGTGGCTGCGCAGCAGCTACAGCACAGGGGCGAACAACTGCGTGGAGGCGGCCCGGCCGGCGGCCGGACTGCTCGCCGTGCGCGACAGCAAGGCCCCGGACGGGCCCGCGCTGCTCTTCTCGCCCGACGCCTGGGCCCGCTTCGTGACGGCGGTCCACTGATCCGGCGTCACGGTCCCTGAACGGGACGAGTCCCGTCGTCCCACCGACCCTCCGTTCCTCGCGCGACGCACGGCCGTGCCCCGCCGACTCATGGCCGCGTTTCGCCGATCACCCGTACAGCGCGTTCGATCTCCGCCCCGGACAGGTCCGCCCGGGCGGTCAGTCTGAGCCGTGAGATGCCGTCGGGCACGGAAGGAGGACGGAAGCAGCCCACGGACAGACCGGCCGTCCGGCAGTCGGCCGCCCAGCGCACGGCCTGCTCCGGGGAAGGAGCGCGCACGGAGACGACCGCGGCGTCCGGACGCACCGCTTCCAGACCCGCGGCCGTCAGCCGGGCGTGCAGGTCACGTGCGACCTCGGCCGCGCGCGCCGCACGCCCGGGTTCGCGCTCCAGCAGCCGCAGCGCCGCCAGGGCCGCGCCCGCCGCCGCGGGGGCCAGACCGGTGTCGAAGATGAACGTCCGCGCCGTGTTGACCAGATGGCCGATCACTCGCGCCGGGCCCAGCACCGCACCGCCCTGGCTGCCGAGCGACTTGGACAGCGTCACCGTCACCACGACGTCCTCGTCGCCCGCGATGCCCGCCGCGTGCGGGGCGCCCCGGCCGCCGTCGCCCAGCACGCCGAGCCCGTGCGCGTCGTCGAGCACGAGACCCGCGCCGTGCTCCCGGCACGCCTCGGCCAGCGCGGCCAGCGGGGCCGCGTCGCCGTCCACCGAGAACACCGTGTCCGACACCGCCACCGCGGGGCCCTCGTGGCCGTCCAGCGCCTTGCGCACGGCGTCCGGGTCGCGGTGCGCCACCACCTGGGTCGTGCCCCGGGCCAGCCGGCAGCCGTCGATCAGCGAGGCGTGGTTGCCCGCGTCGGAGACGAGCAGCGAGCCGTGCGGCGCGAGGGCGGTGACGGCGGCGAGGTTGGCCGCGTAGCCGGAGGAGAAGACCAGGGCGGCCTCGAAGCCGCAGAAGTCGGCCAGCTCCCGTTCGAGTGCGGTGTGCAGCTCGGTGGTGCCGGTGACCAGCCGGGAGCCGGTCGCGCCGCCGCCCCACGCGCGGGCCGCCCGAGCGGCCCCCTCGACGACCTCGGGGTGGCGGGCGAGGCCCAGGTAGTCGTTGCTCGCCAGGTCGAGGAGCGGCGTGTCGGCGGGCCGGGGGCGCAGGGTGCGGACGAGCCCGGCCCTGCGGCGCAGCTCCGCCTGCTCGTCGATCCAGCCGAACGCCATCGGTCCTCCGCGGAATTTGTAGGCAGTGCACAGACATTAGCGGCAGGCCGCCCGGCACACGGTGTGGTGATACCCACACCGCCGGACGGCTCTGTTGTCCGAAGTCTCCTTGGCCCGGACGGGTCCCGTAGGACAGGATCGGCTTCCATGGACCTGCTGAACACGCTGGTGGACAAGGGGCTTCGGCGCGAGACGCCGACACGGGCCGAGGCACTGGCCGTCCTCGCGACGACCGACGACGAGCTGCTCGACGTGGTGGCGGCGGCCGGGAAGGTGCGCAGGCACTGGTTCGGCCGCCGGGTGAAACTCAACTATCTGGTGAACCTCAAGTCCGGCCTGTGCCCGGAGGACTGCTCCTACTGCTCCCAGCGGCTCGGCTCGAAGGCCGACATCCTCAAGTACACCTGGCTGAAGCCGGACGAGGCGTCCCGGGCCGCCGCCGCGGGGCTCGCCGGGGGCGCGAAGCGGGTGTGCCTGGTGGCGAGCGGCCGCGGCCCCACGGACCGGGACGTGGACCGGGTGTCGGACACCATCAAGGCCATCAAGGAGCAGAACGAGGACGTCGAGGTGTGCGCCTGTCTGGGCCTGCTCTCCGACGGCCAGGCGGAGCGGCTGCGCGAGGCCGGCGCGGACGCCTACAACCACAACCTCAACACGTCCGAGTCGACGTACGGCGAGATCACGACCACGCACACCTACGCCGACCGGGTCGACACGGTGCGCAAGGCGCACGCGGCCGGTCTTTCCGCCTGTTCGGGGCTGATCGCGGGCATGGGCGAGACCGACGAGGATCTGGTCGACGTGGTGTTCTCGCTGCGTGAGCTGGATCCGGACTCCGTGCCGGTCAACTTCCTGATCCCGTTCGAGGGCACCCCGCTCGCCAAGGAGTGGAACCTGACGCCGCAGCGCTGCCTGCGCATCCTGGCGATGGCACGGTTCGTCTGCCCGGACGTCGAGGTGCGGATCGCCGGCGGCCGTGAGGTGCACCTGCGCACCATGCAGCCGCTCGCGCTGCACCTGGCCAACTCCATCTTCCTGGGCGACTACCTCACCAGCGAGGGACAGGCGGGCAAGGCGGACCTGGAGATGATCGCGGACGCCGGCTTCGAGGTGGAGGGCGCCGGGGAGGTCACGCTGCCCGAGCACCGGGCGGGTGGCGGCCGCAGCTGTCACGCGGGCGGCGGGGCGTGCGGGTCCCACGACGGCGCCGAGGCCGGCTGCGGGTCCCGCGAAGGCGGCGGCTGCGGTTCGCACGAGGGCGGCGGTGTCTGCGGGACGGCGCCCGCCTCCGCGCCCGCGCCCGCCGCCTCCGCCGACGAGCCGCGTCCCGGCCTGGTGGCCGTGCGCCGCCGGGGCGCCGGAACGGACCTCGCGCCCAATGCCTGAGCCCGACGCGTCCGTCGCCGCCCTGCTGGAGCTCGACCGGCGGCATGTATGGCATCCGTACGGGCCCATGCCGGGGCGTCAGGAACCGCTCGTCGTCGCCTCGGCGAGCGGGGTCCGGCTGACGCTCGCCGACGGGTCGGGCGAGCTGGTCGACGGCATGTCCTCCTGGTGGTCGGCGATCCACGGCTACAACCACCCGGTGCTCAACGAGGCCGCGCGCGACCAGCTGGGCCGGATGAGTCACGTGATGTTCGGCGGGCTCACGCACGAGCCCGCCGTACGCCTGGCGAAGCTCCTTGTCGACATGTCGCCGGACGGTCTGGAGCATGTGTTCCTGGCCGACTCGGGGTCGGTGTCGGTCGAGGTCGCGGTCAAGATGTGCCTGCAGTACTGGCGTTCGCTGGGCCGGCCGGAGAAGCGGCGGCTGCTGACCTGGCGGGGCGGCTACCACGGTGACACCTGGCACCCGATGTCGGTGTGCGACCCCGAGGGCGGGATGCACGACCTGTGGTCCGGGGTGCTGCCGCGCCAGGTGTTCGCCGACGCCCCGCCCGGCCCGTACGAGGAGGAGTACGCCGACCGTCTGCGGGAGCTGATCGGGCGTCACGCGCACGAGCTGGCCGCCGTGATCGTGGAGCCGGTGGTGCAGGGCGCGGGCGGGATGCGGTTCCACTCCCCCGCGTATCTGCGGGTGCTGCGGGAGGCGTGCGACGCGCACGACGTACTGCTGGTCTTCGACGAGATCGCGACCGGGTTCGGGCGCACGGGTGCCCTGTTCGCGGCGGAGCACGCGGCGGTGTCACCGGACGTGATGTGCGTCGGCAAGGCGCTGACCGGCGGTTACCTCACGATGGCGGCGACGCTGTGCTCCTCGCGGGTGGCCGAGGGCATCTCGCGCGGCGAGGTGCCGGTGCTGGCGCACGGTCCGACGTTCATGGGCAACCCCCTGGCGGCGGCCGTGGCGTGCGCCTCCGTGGAGCTGCTGCTCGGCCAGGACTGGCGCGCGGAGGTCAAGCGCATCGAGTCGGGGCTGCGCGAGGGGCTGGCCGAGGCGGCCGCGCTGCCCGGGGTGCGGGACGTGCGCGTGCTGGGCGCGATCGGGGTCGTCCAGCTGGACCACGACGTGGACATGGCCGCGGCCACCCGGGCGGCGGCGCGGGAAGGGGTCTGGCTGCGTCCCTTCCGCGACCTGGTGTACACGATGCCGCCGTACGTCACGGGCGACGCGGACGTCGCGCGGATCACCCGCGCTGTGTGCGCGGCGGCGAAGGAGGGATGACATGCCGGTGCTGGTGGTGACGGGCACGAACACCGAGGTCGGCAAGACGGTGGTGACGGCCGCGGTCGCCGCGGCCGCGCTGGCGGGCGGCCGTTCGGTGGCGGTGCTGAAGGCCGCGCAGACGGGGGTCGGCCCGGACGAGCCGGGAGACGCGGCGGAGGTCGCGCGGCTCGCCGGGGCGGTCACGGCGGCCGAACTGGCCCGCTACCCGGAGCCGCTGGCCCCGGCCACCGCGGCCCGCAGGGCGGGGCGGACGCCCGTGCATCCGCACGAGATCGCCGAACGGGCCGCCAAGCTGGCCACGGAGCACGACCTGGTGCTGGTGGAGGGCGCGGGCGGGCTGCTCGTCCGGTTCGACGCGGCCGGCGGGACGCTGGCGGACGCGGCGGGCCTGCTGCGCGCGCCGGTCCTGGTGGTGACGTCCGCGGGCCTCGGCACCCTCAACTCCACGGAGCTGACGGTGCGGGAGCTGCGCGGGCGCGGCCTCGACCCGGTGGGGGTGGTGATCGGCAGCTGGCCCGCCGACCCCGGGCTCGCGGAGCGCTGCAACCTGCTGGACCTGCCCGACGTCACCGGCGTCCCCCTGCTGGGCGCCGTCCCCGAGGGCGCGGGACGCCTGGCCCCGGCCGCCTTCCGCGCCGCCGCCCCGCACTGGCTGGCGCCCCGGATCGACGGCACCTGGGACGCGGAGGCGTTCCACATGCGCGAGGCGCGTATCCGCGCACGGTGATTCGCCGGGCGGGCCGACGGGGAGAATCGCCGTAGGCCCGACCCGGGGAGGTCCCATGCAGGTGCGGTCGCCCCGCTCCGCCCGGACGGTGCGGGATCCCGTGCACCACCCGGTCTTCGCCCGCTGGTACGCCCGTTGCAGCGCCGCCGCCGAGAGCCGCGGGATGGCGGACGTACGGCGCAGGCTGCTCGGCGGTCTGTCCGGGCGGGTGATCGAGGTGGGCGCGGGCAACGGCCTGAACTTCGCCCACTACCCGGGCACGGTCTCGGAGGTCGTCGCCATGGAGCCGGAGCGTGCGCTGCGCGCGCTGGCCGTGGAGGCGGCGCTGCGGGCGGAGATGCCGGTGGACGTGGCGCCCGGGGTCGCGGAGGCGCTGCCCGTGAAGAGCGAGGCGTTCGACGCGGCGGTCCTGTCGCTGGTGCTGTGCAGCGTGCGGGACGTGCGGCGGGCGCTGGCGGAGGTGCGGCGGGTGCTGCGGCCCGGTGGCGAGGTGCGGTTCTTCGAGCACGGCGCGGGCGGCGGGCGCGTCATGCGCGCCACCCAGCGGGCGCTGGACCGGACGCTGTGGCCGCCGCTCGCGGGCGGCTGTCATCTGTCCCGGGACACGGTCGCGTCGCTGCGGGAGGCGGGCTTCGAGCTGGGCCCCTACCGGCGCATGACGATCCCCGAGAACGGGCCCGCGCTGCCGCAGTCGTTCTGCGTCATCGGCACCGCGTGGCGGCCGCTCTCGGACACGGGGGCCGGCGGCGGGTGATCAGGCGCACCAGCGGCGCAGTTCGGCCGCGATGGCGTCGATGTCCGCGTCGCCCGTCTTGACCAGGCGGGCCAGGTCGCGCACCTGCTCGGGCGAGGTGACGACCTTCAGGCCGCTCGCGACCAGATAGGCGTACGCGACGGCGGAGGCGAACAGCGCGTTGGAGCGCTCCAGCGCGGGGACGTGGATCAGCAGCTGGAGCAGCGCCGCGGCGCGGCTGTGCGGGGTGTCGTAGACGGGGACGTCGAATATCTCGGCGTCGTGCCGGGCGACGGCGGCGATCAGGGCGCCCCAGTCGGTGACCTGGGGGTCTCCGGGGGTCTGCTGCTCCGCGAGCATGAGCAGCCAGGCGAGGTCGATGCGTACGTGGTCCAAGGGTCAGCGGCGGCCTTCTCGCGTGCCCTCGCGGTCCCGGCCGAACTCCTCGGCGAAGACGCTCTCGTACTGCTTCATGAAGTCGGCGGCGGCCTCGACGAAGGCGCGTCCGGCCTCGCCGGTGTCCTGGCGGACGAGTTCCTCGATGTAGCGGTTGACGCTGATGCCCCGCGCCAGGGCACGCTCCCTGGCCGCGCGGGCGGTGCCCTCGTCCACGCGCACGTTCAGCTGAGTCTTCGCCATACCTCGAAGCTAGCGCCAGGTAGCTAGCAACGGCAAGGAACCGGGGCCGCGAGCTTATGTGCCCCTTACATCGGTGTCCGGATCCGGCACTCCCGGGGGATGTTCCGCGCGGACCGGGCCGCCTTACCCTCGGCGCGACATGCTCGGCCCGGCTGTTCACCGGAGGAGGCGGCCTTGTCCACACCCGCTGAGGAGCACGCCCCCGGCCTCGCGTCGCCCGACGGCACCGCGGCCCGCGCCCGCGGACTGACCAAGGCGTACGGCTCGGGCGAGACGGCGGTGATCGCCCTGGACTCGGTGGACGTGGACATCGCGCGGGGCCGCTTCACCGCGGTGATGGGGCCGTCAGGCTCGGGGAAGTCCACGCTGATGCACTGCCTGGCCGGGCTCGACACCGTCTCGACCGGTCAGGTGTGGCTCGGTGACACGGAGATCACCGGGCTGAAGGACACCGAGCTGACCCGGCTGCGGCGGGACCGCGTCGGGTTCATGTTCCAGTCGTTCAACCTGATCCCCACGCTGAACGCACGCGAGAACGTCACCCTGCCCATGGACATCGCCGGGCGGAAGCCCGACGAGGCGTGGCTGGACCAGGTCATCGACACGCTGGGCCTGCGGGACCGCCTGAAACACCGGCCCGCACAGCTGTCGGGCGGCCAGCAGCAGCGGGTCGCCTGCGCGCGGGCGCTGGTCTCCCGGCCCGAGCTGATCTTCGCCGACGAACCGACCGGCAACCTCGACTCCCGGGCCGGCCTCGAAGTGCTCGGCTTCCTGCGGGAGGCGGTGGACCGGCTGGGCCAGACGGTGGTCATGGTCACCCACGACCCCGGCGCCGCCGCCCACGCGGACCTGGTCCTGTTCCTGGCGGACGGGCGCATCGTGGACGAGATGCACCGCCCTACGGCGGAGTCGGTCCTGGAGAGGATGAAGCGGTTCGACGTCGTGCGGGGCGCCACGGTCCCGGACGGTGCGGTATCGCCCGGCGACGCGGTGCCGCCGGGCGGGAGGGGGCGGCCGGATGCCGTGCCCTCGGTCGCCGGACAGGCGGACGCCACGCAGGCGGACGCCACGCAGGCGGACGCCGTGCGGCCCGACGGCTCGCCGCCGGACGGCGGGACGTCACACCGCACAGAGCCGGACGGCCCGAGGCCGACCGCCACGCCCCCGAAGGGGACGGAGCCTGGTACCGCTCCCGGCGCTTCACCGTCGGACGGCAGCCGGCGGGGCACTCCGCCCGCGGCCGGCGGGAAGCCGAGCGTTCCGCCGCGGGGCGACGGAACGACGGGGGCCACGCCCCCTGGCGGCGGTACTGCGGGCGTCGGGCGGACGCGCCCCGCCTCGTCCGCCGCCGGAGGTCCGGCTGACGAGAGCGCTCCCGGCGAGCAGGGCTCCGGGGAGGGCTGACGGCGTGCTGAAAGCGACCCTGCGGAGTTTCCTCGCGCACAAGGGGCGGCTTCTGCTGTCCGCCCTCGCCGTCGTGCTGTCCGTCGCGTTCGTCGCGGGCAGTCTCATCTTCTCCGACACCGTCAACCGCACCTTCGACCGCCTGTTCGCCTCCAGTTCCGCCGACGTGACGGTGCAGCCGCGGGAGGACCTGGAGGCCGCGGTGCCGACCGGGGCCGTGGCGACGGTGCCCGCCGGGCTGGCCCGGCAACTGGGCGGCGTCCAGGGTGTGGCGTCGGCCCACCCGGACGTCGAGGTGGAGAACGTCACCGTCGTCGACGACCGCAACGAGTCCGTCGGCCCGACCACCGGCGCGCCGACCCTCGCCGTGGACTGGCACGTCACCGAGCGCAGCGTGGTGGAGCTGACCTCCGGCCGCACCCCGCGCGGGGACGGCGAGGCCGTGCTGGACGCGGACACCGCGGACGCCAAGGGCGTGGAGATCGGCGACGCGCTGACCGTGCAGGCGCAGCCGGGATCGTTCCGTGTCGAGGTGGTCGGGATCGCCACCTTCACCACCACCAACCCGGGCGCGGCCCTGGTGTTCCTGGACCCGGACGTGGCGGCCACCCGTCTGCTGGGCGCCGCGGACCGGGCCACCAGCGTCTCCGTGGAGGCGGCGCCGGGTGTGCCGGACGCGGAGCTGAAGCGGCGGATCACCGCCGAACTCGGCGCCGGCGCCTACGAGATCAGGACGGCGGACGAACTGGCCGAGACGGCCTCCGAGGAACTGGGCGCGTTCCTCGACGTCATCAAGTACGCGATGCTCGGCTTCGCCGGGATCGCCGTGCTCGTGGGCGTGTTCCTGATCGTCAACACCTTCTCCATGCTCATCGCCCAGCGCACCCGTGAGCTGGGCCTGCTGCGGGCGCTCGGCGCGGACCGGCGGCAGGTGCGGCGATCGGTGCTGACGGAGGCGGTGCTGCTGGGACTGGCCGGCTCGACGGCCGGCCTGGCGGCCGGGGTGGGGCTGGCCTTCGGGCTGATCCGGCTGATGAGCGCCTTCGGGATGAACCTCAGGACCACGGAGATGGTGGTCGGCTGGGCCACGCCCGTCTCCGCGTACGTGGTGGGCGTGGGCGTCACCTTCGTCGCCGCGTACCTGCCGGCCCGTCGCGCGGCGGCCGTCTCCCCGATGGCCGCGCTGGCCGACGCGGAGGTCGCCGGGGTGGGCCGGCCGCTGCGGGCCCGCGCGGTGGCCGGAGGCGTCGTCGGCGCGGTCGGCGCGGCGGCGCTGCTGGGCTGTGTGCTGTCGGCCGACACGGCGACGGCGGCGTCCCTGCTGGGGCTCGGAGTCGTGCTCACCCTGGTCGCCACCGTCGTCGCGGGCCCGCTGCTGGTGCGGCCGGTGATCCGGGTGCTGGGCGCGGCGTTCCCCGCGCTGTTCGGCGCGGTCGGCCGGATGAGCCGGCGCAACGCCCTGCGCAACCCGCGCCGCACCGGGGCCACGGCCGCCGCGCTGATGGTGGGGCTGGCCCTGGTGGGAGGTCTGTCGGTGGCCGGCGCGTCGATGTCCCGGTCCTTCGACGAACAGATCGACAAGACACTGGGCGCGGACTTCGTGATCCAGAACGCCAACTTCATGCCCTTCCCGCCGGAGGTCACCGACCGGGTGCGGGACACCGAGGGCGTCGGCCTGGTCGTACGGCAGCGGTTCGCGCCGGTGGCGGTGCGGCTGCCGGACGGCGAGCGGATCGAGACCACCGCCGCCGGGTACGACGACGGCGTCGACGACGTCGCCCGGGTGACGTACGCGGAGGGCGGCACTCAGGCCGCGCTGGCCGACGGCGGGATCGCCATGGACGCGGGGTTCGCGGCCGAGCACGGGGTGCGCCGGGGCGACCGGGTGCCGGTGGAGTTCTCCGGCGGCCGCACCGCCGCGTTCACGGTGGCCGCCCTGACCGACATGGAGGGCGGCGAGGGCTTCGGGATGCGCGGCGGGCTGTTCTTCGGCATGGCGGCCGTGGAGGAGTACGTGCCGGGCGGCCAGGACTCCGCGCTGTACGTCAACGCCGCGGCCGGCAGCTCCCCGGACGAGCTGCGTGACCGGCTGGAGGCGACGCTCGACCCGTATCCGCAGGTGCGGGCGCGCGACCAGGCCGACTACAAGGAGCTGGTGCACGAGCAGATCGCCGTGCTGCTGTACCTGGTGTACGCCCTGCTGGGGCTGGCGATCGTGATCGCGGTGCTGGGCGTGGTCAACACGCTCGCGCTGTCGGTGGTGGAGCGCACCCGGGAGATCGGGCTGCTGCGGGCGATCGGTCTTGGCCGGCGGCAGCTGCGGCGCATGATCCGGCTGGAGTCCGTGGTGATCGCGGTGTTCGGCGCGGTGCTGGGCCTGGCGCTGGGGCTGGTGTGGGGCGTGTGCGCCCAGCAGGTGCTGGCGCTGGAGGGCATGACCGCGTTCGCGGTGCCCTGGGGCACGGTCGTGGCGGTGGTCGTCGGATCGGCTGTGGTGGGTGTGGCGGCGGCGCTGCTGCCGGCTCTGCGGGCGTCGAGGATGAACGTGCTGGAGGCCATCGCCCACGAGTGAGCCGGCCTCCCCACCACCGGTCCGCATGATGGAATTCCGTGATCACTCCGCCGCGGCCGTGCTGGGATCGGCCGCATGAGTGAACTCACGAGCGCACCGCGGATCCGGGCCGCCGGCCCCGACGACCTCGACGCCGTGCTGGCCTTCTGGAAGACGGCCGCCGAGGGCACCAGCATCAGCGACGACCGCAGCGGCGTGGAGCGGCTGGTCGCCCGCGACCCCGAGGCGCTGATCCTCGCCGAGCGGGAGGGGGAGCTGGTCGGCACGGTGATCGCGGGCTTCGACGGCTGGCGGTGCCATCTGTACCGGCTGGCGGTGCACCCGGACCACCGCCGCCAGGGCGTCGCGACGGCGCTGCTGGCCGCCGCGGAGGAGCGGTTCAGGGCGCTCGGCGGGCGCCGCGCGGGCGCGATGGTGCTGCAGCGCAACGAGACCGCCCATCATGCGTGGGGCGCGGCGGGGTATGCGCCGGAGGAACGCTGGCGGCGCTGGGTGAAGCCCCTCACCGGGTGATCCACGGCCCGCCGGCCGCCCTGCCCCTCCTCCCCCGGTGAGGGCCGTCCGGCCCTCCGTGAAAGGTCGTGTCACCGCCCGTGGGCCCGCAACCGGTTGCCGCCGACACCGCGCGTCCGACCCCGTCCTGTCCGACGATGGGACGGAGGTGACCCGATGACCGAAGTGCTCCTCCTGCTGGCGGCGATTGGACTGTCGCTCCTGTGCGGGGCGTTCGTGGCGGCCGAGTTCTCCCTCACCACGGTCGAGCGGGCCGAGCTGGAGCGGGCGGTGGAGCGCGGCGAGCGAGGCGCCGCCGGCGCGCTCAAGGCCGTCCGCAGCCTGACCTTCCAGCTCTCCGGGGCCCAGCTCGGCATCACCGTCACCAATCTGGTGGTCGGCATGTTGTCCGAGCCGTCGATCGCTGCGCTGATCAGAGGCCCGCTGCGGGACCTCGGCGCCTCGGAGTCGGTGGCCCGGTCGCTGGCGCTGGTGATCGGCACCGGCCTGTCGACGGTGTTCCTGATGGTGGTCGGCGAGCTGGTGCCGAAGAACTGGGCGATCTCCTCGCCGCTCGCGGTCGCGAAACGGGTGGGCAACGCCCAGCGCTGGTTCAGCGCCGCGTTCCGCCCGTTCATCACCCATCTGAACAACTCGGCCAACCGGATGGTGCGCCGGATCGGGCTGGAGCCGGCCGAGGAGCTGGAGTCCGCGCGCAGCCCCCAGGAGCTGGCCGCGCTGGCCCGGCACTCCGCCAAGGAAGGCGCCCTGGAGGCGGACACCGCCGAGCTGTTCGTCCGCACGCTGAACCTCGCCGACCTCACGGCGGAGAACGTGATGACGCCCCGCGTCCAGGTCATCGCCCTGGAGGAGAGCGCGACCTGCGAGGACGTGGCCAACGTGACCCGCGCGACCGGGCTGTCCCGGTTCCCCGTGTACCGCGGGACGCTGGACCGGGTCGTCGGCACGGCGCATGTGAAGGACGTGCTCGCGCTGCCCGCCGAGCGCCGTACCGAGGTGCCCGTGTCGGAGCTGATGCGCGAACCGCTCCTGGTGCCGGGCTCGCTCACCGTCGACCGGCTGCTCGACCGGCTGTCCGGCCGCCGCACCATGGCCGTGGTCATCGACGAGTACGGCGGCACGGCGGGCGTGGCCACCCTGGAGGACATCGTGGAGGAGGTCGTCGGCGAGGTCCGCGACGAGCACGACCCGCACGAGACGCCCGACCTGGCGCGGGCCGGCACCGACGAGGCGGGCCGCGAGCTGTTCTCCGCCGACGGCTCCGCACGCCTGGACCAGCTGGCCCGGGTGGGGCTGCGCGCCCCGGAGGGGCCGTACGAGACGCTGGCCGGGCTGGTGGCCGCAGAGCTGGGCCGGATACCGGAGACCGGGGACGCCGTCGAGGTGGCCGGCTGGCGTCTGGAGGTCGCGGACGCCTCGGGCCGCCGCGCGGCGCGCGTGCTGCTGCGGGCGCCCCTCGACGACGAGAAGCCGGACGGCCACGCGACCGCGTCGGCCGACACCCATGACGACCCGGGGGCCCGCCGATGACCGCCGTGCAACTGCTGATCGGCCTGGCCACCCTGGTCGCCAACGCCTTCTTCGTCGGCGCGGAGTTCGCCCTGATCTCGGTGCGCCGCAGCCAGATCGAGCCGTACGCCGACGAGGGCGACCGGCGCGCCAAGCGGGTGCTGTGGGGGCTCGAGCACGTGTCCGCGCTGCTGGCGGCGGCGCAGCTGGGGATCACGCTGTGCACCCTGGTCCTCGGCATCGTCGCCGAGCCGGCCATCGCGCATCTGCTGGAACCGGTGTTCCACGCGGTGGGCGTCCCGGAGGGCGCCGGCCACGCGGTGTCGTTCGTGATCGCACTGAGCCTGGCCACGTATCTGCACATGCTGCTGGGCGAGATGGTGCCGAAGAACATCGCGCTCGCCGAGCCGGTGCGCAGCGCGCTGCTGCTGGGTCCGCCGCTGGTGGCGCTGTCCCGCGCGCTGCGCCCGGTGATCTTCACCGTCAACGCGTTCGCGAACACGCTGCTGAAGCTGTTGCGGGTGGAGACACGGGACGAGGTGGTCGCGTCCTTCTCCGACGCCGAACTGGCGCAGATCGTGAAGGACTCCGGTGAGGCGGGCCTGATCGACGACCGGGCCCGCGAGCGGCTGAACGACGCGCTGGAGCTGGGCCGGCGTCCGGTGCGGGACGTGGTGCTGCCGTTGGAGCGGGTGCTCTACGCGCGCGTGGGCGTCACGCCGGAGGAGCTGGAGAGGCTGTCGGCGGAGTCCGGCTTCTCGCGGTTCCCGGTGGTGGACGAGCAGCGGCGGATCGTCGGCTATCTGCACGTCAAGGACGCCCTGGACGCCTCGCCGCGGGACATGCCGTTCCGGCTGCGGGACATGCGGTCGATCGCGCGGGTCCGGGAGAGCACGCCGCTGGACGACGTGCTCACCGCGATGCGGCGCAGCCGTACGCATCTGGCGGCCGTGCTCGGCGCGGACGGGCGGATGGCGGGGCTGGTGACGATGGAGGACGTGCTGCGGGAGCTGTTCGGGCAGCGCGCCTGACCGGCTCCAGCCGTCCGGAGGGAAGGTGACCGACCGGCGGGTATGTGCCAGGGGCTACCATTTCTGTCGCCATGCAGACGAACCCCACTCCCAGCTCCCCCGCCCACGCCAGCCTCGTGGCCCTGGGCGACTCCTTCACCGAGGGCATGTCGGACCTGCTGCCCGACGGCACCTACCGCGGCTGGGCCGACCTGCTCGCGGCCCGGATGGCCGCGGTCACGCCCGGCTTCCGGTACGCCAACCTCGCGGTGCGCGGCAAGCTGATCCAGCAGATCGTCGACGAGCAGGTCGACCGCGCGGCGGCCATGGGCGCCGACGTGATCACCCTGGTCGGTGGTCTCAACGACACGCTGCGCCCCAAGTGCGACATGGTCCAGGTGCGGGACCTGCTCACCGAGGCCGTGGAGCGGCTGGCCCCGCACTGCGAGCAACTCGTGCTGATGCGCAGCCCGGGCCGTCAGGGACCGGTGCTGGAGCGCTTCCGCCCCCGCATGGAGGCGCTGTTCGCGGTCGTCGACGAGCTCGCCGCCCGGCACGACGCGGTGGTGGTCGACCTGTACGGTGCGCCGGCGCTCGGCGACCCCCGGCTGTGGGACGTGGACCGGCTGCACCTCACCGGCGAGGGGCACCGCAGGGTCGCGGAGGCGGTGTGGCAGACGCTCGGTTACCCGGCGGAGGACCCGGAGTGGCACCTGCCCCCGGACGCGACGCTGCCGCCGCACTGGGTGGCGCGCCGGGTCGAGGACGCGCGGTTCGCGCGCCGGCACCTGCTGCCGTGGATCGGCCGCCGGCTCACCGGGCGCTCCTCCGGGGACGGCCTGCCGCCCAAGCGTCCCGAGCTGCTGCCGTACGAGACGGCGTAGCGGTCCTTTCGTACGTTCCTCCAGGTCACCCCGTGGCGCGGGCCTGCACGAATCGCCAGTAGACTCCCTGTACGTGACTGCTGCGCCCGCCAAGCCCCGTATCCCGAACGTCCTCGCCGGACGCTACGCCTCCGCCGAGCTCGCCACGCTCTGGTCGCCCGAGCAGAAGGTGAGGCTCGAGCGGCAGCTCTGGCTCGCCGTGCTGAAGGCCCAGAAGGACCTCGGGATCGAGGTGCCCGACACGGCGATCGCCGACTACGAGCGGGTCCTCGACACCGTCGACCTGGCCTCGATCGCCGAGCGCGAGAAGGTCACCCGCCACGACGTGAAGGCGCGGATCGAGGAGTTCAACGACCTCGCCGGGCACGAGCACGTCCACAAGGGCATGACCTCCCGCGATCTCACCGAGAATGTCGAGCAGCTCCAGATCCGGCTCTCGCTGGAGCTGATGCGCGACCGCTCCGTGGCCGTGCTGGCCCGTCTCGGCAAGCTGGCCGGGGAGTACGGCGAGCTGGTCATGGCCGGCCGCTCGCACAACGTGGCCGCGCAGGCCACCACCCTCGGCAAGCGCTTCGCGACCGCCGCCGACGAACTGCTGGTGGCCTACGGGCGGCTGGAGGAGCTGCTGGGCCGCTACCCGCTGCGCGGCATCAAGGGCCCGGTCGGCACCGCGCAGGACATGCTGGACCTGCTCGGCGGGGATGCCGCCAAGCTGGCCGAGCTGGAGAACCGGATCGCCGGCCACCTCGGCTTCTCCCAGGCGTTCACGTCCGTCGGCCAGGTCTACCCGCGCTCCCTGGACTACGAGGTCGTCACCGCGCTGGTGCAGCTGGCCGCCGCGCCGTCCTCGCTGGCGAAGACGATCCGGTTGATGGCCGGGCACGAGCTGGTCACCGAGGGATTCAAGCCCGGTCAGGTCGGCTCGTCCGCGATGCCGCACAAGATGAACACGCGCTCCTGCGAGCGGGTCAACGGCCTGATGGTCATCCTGCGCGGCTACGCCTCGATGACGGGCGAGCTGGCGGGCGACCAGTGGAACGAGGGCGACGTGTCCTGCTCCGTGGTGCGCCGGGTCGCGCTTCCGGACGCGTTCTTCGCGCTCGACGGGCTGCTGGAGACGTTCCTGACCGTGCTCGACGAGTTCGGCGCCTTCCCGGCCGTCGTGGCCCGGGAGCTGGACCGTTACCTGCCGTTCCTCGCCACGACCAAGGTGCTGATGGGCGCGGTCCGCGCGGGTGTCGGCCGTGAGGTCGCCCACGAGGCGATCAAGGAGAACGCCGTCGCCACCGCGCTCGCCATGCGGGAGCAGGGCGCCGAGCGCAACGACCTGCTCGACAAGCTCGCGGCCGACGAGCGGCTGCCGCTGGACCGCGCCGAGCTGGAGGCGCTGATGGCGGACAAGCTGTCCTTCACCGGCGCCGCGAGCGACCAGGTCGCCACCGTGGTCGCCCGGATCGACGCGATCGTGAAGCAGCACCCGGAGGCCGCCGGCTACACCCCCGGGGCGATCCTCTGAGGCGCTTCACCCAGGAGGAGCTGGAGGCCGCCCGCGACCGCCTCGTGCCTGACGTGGTCGCGGACGGTCTGCGGGTGCTGTTCTGCGGCATCAACCCGGGCCTGATGACGGCCGCCACCGGCCACCACTTCGCGCGCCCCGGCAACCGCTTCTGGCCCGCCCTGCACCGCTCCGGCTTCACCCCGCGCCGGCTGCCGCCGGAGGAGCAGCACGAGCTGCTGTCGTACGGGCTGGGCATCACGAACGTGGTGGCGCGGGCGACCGCGCGGGCCGACGAGCTGAGCGCCGGGGAGTACCGGGAGGGCGGGCGGGAGCTCGCCGTGAAGGTGGGCCGGCTGCGCCCCCGCTGGCTGGCCGTGCTCGGGGTGACCGCGTACCGCACGGCGTTCGACGACCGCACCGCCAAGGTCGGGCCGCAGGTGCGGACGATCGGCGAGTCCCGGGTGTGGGTGCTGCCCAATCCCAGCGGACTGAACGCGCACTGGACGCCGGCGACGCTCGCCGAGGAGTTCGCGCGGCTGCGGGAGGCGGCGGAGCGGGAGTGACGGGTCCCTGAGGATCCGCGTCTCCTAGGGCGGCGCCGTCTCCGTGACCACGGCCAGAAGCTCCACGGAGCCGCTCGGGTCCTGGTCGGCGAGCGCGACCGCGACCCAGCGGCCGGTCCCCCGCACCTCCCACAGCCAGGCCACGCCCGCGTGGTGACTCAGCCACCCCCACGGCTCGGGTATGTCCTCCCGCTCCGTGCGCAGCTGCACCGTCCGCAGGTTGTACGGGTCGGTGTCGCCCCAGCGGGAGGCGAGCAGTTCGTACACCGCGTCGCGGTCCTTCTCGAACTGGTCCACCGTCACCGCCCGGCCCGCCGGGTCGAGATCCGGGCGGTCACCGGTCTCCAGCACGGCGACATGGTGGCCCGGTCCCGAGAAGCCGACGTCCGACGGGCCGTGCTCCGCCGGGAAGGGCCGGAAGCACAGCTCGTCGATGAGGGCGATGTGCCGGGCGAGGTTCATGGCTCCAGTAAACCCGCAGCCACTGACAGTTGGCGGCGGGTCAACCGGCCACCCTTCAGGCGTCCTGACGGCGCAGCCGCCACGCACCGGCCAGCAGGGCCGCGGCCGTCCAGCACGCGGTGACGCCAAGTCCCGTCCACGGGCCCAGCGTTCCCTCGGGCACGCTGCGCAGCACCGTCTGCCCCGCGCGGTCCGGCATGAAGTCGGCGACCGCCCCGAGCGCGTCACCGATCACGAACGACACGATGAGGACGAACGGGATCAGCACCGACAGGGTGGCCATCCCGCTGCGCAGCAGGGTGGCGAGTCCGGCCGCGAACAGCGCCATGAGCGTGAGGTAGACGGCTCCGCCGACCACACCGCGCACCTGGTCGGCGGTGGTCAGGCCGTCGGCCGCGTCGCCGAGTCCGGCCAGGCCCGCCAGGAGCGCAGTAAGGGACGTCACCAGGGCCACCACCAGCACGACGGCGGCGATCGCGGCCGCCTTGGCGGCGAACCACAGCCCGCGACGCGGGACCGCCGTCAGCGACAGCCGCACGGCGGCGCCCTCGCGGTACTCGGCGGACACAGCCAGGGAACCGAAGGTGATGGCGGCGATCTGGCCGAGCGCGGTGCCGGACAGGGCCGCGAACAGCGGGTCGGCGTCCTGGTCCTCGGGGTCCAGGGTGGCGAGCGCGGAGAACGCGGTGGTCGCCGCGAACAGCACGAGCAGGGTGGCGAGCAGCGAGCGTACGGTGCGGATCTTCAGCCACTCGGAGCGGAACACGGGGGCGAACGGCACGGTCAGGCCTCCTGGGACTGGGTGACGAACTCGGTCTCGGCGGCGGTCAGGTCCAGGTAGGCCTGCTCCAGGGTGCCCTCGGCGGCGGCGAGTTCGAGGAGCGGCACCCCTTCGGCCGAGGCGAGGCGCCCGATGTCGTCCAAGCGCGCGTCGGGCACGGTCCAGTGGCCGTCGGGGTGGCGCACCGCCTGGTGACCGTGCCGGGCCAGGACGTTCTCCAGCGCGTCCGGGTCGGAGGTGCGGACCCGGACGGCGGGCCGTACGCGCGCGTCGATGAACTCCCGCAGGGAGGTGTCGGCCAGCAGCCGGCCCCGGCCGAGGACGACCAGATGGTCGGCGAACGAGGCGGTCTCGTTCATCAGATGACTGGACACCAGCACGGTCCGCCCCTCGTCCGCGAGCCGCCGCAGCAGTCCGCGGATCCACACGATGCCCTCGGGGTCGAGGCCGTTGGACGGCTCGTCGAGCATCACCACCTCCGGGTCGCCGAGCAGCGCGGCGGCGATGCCGAGCCGCTGCCGCATGCCGAGCGAATACGTCCGCACCCGGCGTCGGGCGGCCGGGGCCAGCCCGGTCTCCTCCAGCACCTCGGCCACCCGGCGGTCCGGGATGCGGTGCGTGGCCGCCAGGATGCGCAGATGGTCGCGGCCGGTGCGGGAGCCGAGCGCGGCGCCGGGGTCCAGCAATGCGCCGACCGTGCGCAGGGGTTCGCGCAGGGACGCGTACGGCCGGCCGCCGAGGGCGGCCGCGCCGGAGGTGGGGTGGTCCAGGCCGAGCACGAGGCGCATGGTGGTGGACTTGCCGGCGCCGTTGGGACCGAGGAAGCCGGTGACACGGCCGGGCGGCACGGTGAAGGTGAGGTCGTCGACGGCTCGTCGGGTGCCGTACTCCTTGGTGAGGTCGCGGACGTCGATGCTGGTCATGGCATCAGCGTGGTGGACCGGCCCCATGCGGGGCCTCCCCCGTACAGGGAGATCGTCTCCCCCGTGCGGGGGAGCCCGCTGTCGGCACCGGGTGTCAGGATGACGGAATGGTTCGGCTGCTGCGCCCGCTGGTCCGCGGGAGGACGTACACCCGGCTGTTGCACATGTGGGTGCCGATGGCCGGGGTCAGCGTGTGGCTGTGGATCCAGCCGGCGCTGCCGTGGGTGCCGCTGCTCGTGCTGGTGCCGCTGGGGCTGCTGCCGCGGGTGCGCGAGGCCGAGGTGATGCAGGCGAGGCTGCTGCTCACCCCGGACGAGGCGGACCCGGACTTCGCCACGCGTCCGGCCACGGCCTGGCGGGACCGCTGGCGGACCGTGCTGTGGCTGGAGTTCCGCACGCTGCTCGGCGGGGTCGTCGCCTATGCCACGCTCTGGCTGCCGGTCATCGCGTACGCGCTGGCCGCGCGGACGGTGGGGCACGAGACCGAGGACCTGCCGAAGGTGTCGGGCCCGCCGGACTGGCGGTTCGGCCTGCTCGTCCCGCTGCCGCTCGTCGTGCTGTACGCGCTCGTGGCCGGTGGCGGCGCGGTCCTCACCGCCGTGGCGCGACGGCTGCTGGGCCCGTCGGTCGCCGAGCGTCTCGCGGCCGTCGAGGAGCGCACCGAGCAGCTGCTCGAGCGCACCCGGATCGCGCGCGAGCTGCACGACTCCATCGGGCACGCGCTGACCGTGGCGGTCGTGCAGGCGGGGGCCGCCCGCGCGGCGAACAGCCCGGAGTTCACCGAACGCGCCCTCGCGGCCATCGAGGAGACGGGCCGGGCCGCCCTGGAGGACCTGGAGCGGGTGCTCGGCGTGCTGCGCGAGTCGGAGCGGCCGGCGAGTGCCCGGCCGACGCTCACCGACGCCGACCGGCTGCTGGAGTCCGCGCGCGCGTCGGGCGCGACGGTCGACGCCGAGGTCACCGGGCCGCTGGAGACCCTGCCGGGACCCGTCTCCCGCGAGGGTTACCGCATCCTCCAGGAGGCGCTGACCAACGTGCTGCGGCACGCGGGCGCGGTGCCCGCCCGCGTCCGGGTGGCCACCGGGGACGGCGCGCTGACGTTGGAGGTGCGCAATCCGCTGCCGGACGGCCGGCCCGCCCCGGGCCGTGGCAGCGGTCTGCGCGGGATACGCGAGCGGGCGGCGCTGCTCGGCGGGAGGGCGCACACCGGCCCGGACGGCGACGGCTGCTGGCAGGTGCGGGTCGAACTGCCCCTGGGCTGATCTACGCTGGCCGGATGCCGGTCACAGTGCTCCTCGTCGACGACGAACCCCTGGTGCGCGCGGGGCTCCGGGCCGTGCTGGAGGCGCAGCCGGACATCGAGGTCGCCGGGGAGGCGGCCGACGGTGCTGCGGTGATCCCGCTGGTGCGGCGGCTGCGGCCGGACGTGGTCGCCCTGGACGTACGGATGCCGCTGCTGGACGGCATCGAGGCCACGCGCGCGCTGCTGCGGACGGTGGCAGACCCACCGAAGATCCTCGTGGTGACGACGTTCGAGAACGACGAGTACGTGTACGAGGCGCTGCGTGCCGGGGCGGACGGGTTCCTGCTGAAGCGGGCCCGGCCGGCGGAGATCGTGCACGCGGTACGGCTGATCGCCGAGGGCGAGTCACTGCTGTTCCCCGCCTCGGTACGGCAGCTGGCGGCCGAGTACGGCGAGGGCGGCGGGAACCGTGCGGCCCGCGCCGCGCTGGAGCGGGCCCGGCTCACCGGACGGGAGGGCGAGGTGCTCCGGCTGATGGCGCGTGGGCTGTCGAACGCGGAGATCGCCGCGCGTCTCGTGGTCGGCACGGAGACGGTGAAGTCGCATGTGAGCGCCGTGCTGGCGAAGCTGGGCGCGCGGGACCGGACGCAGGCGGTGATCACGGCGTACGAGTCGGGGTACGTGGCACCGGGCTGAGCGGGCCGTGTGAAAAGGCGGGGTGCCGGGGTGCCCGCCCGGTGGTCGCCGGTGTGCGCGGCGCCGAGTACGATCCGCCCAACACGCGCACGAGCTGGGAGGACGGACGGTGGGTCGGCTGACCGGCGGGGATCCCTCGCTGCTGCGGAGGATCAACTCCGCGGTGGTCCTGCACGCGTTGCGGGCCACGGACTGCGCGACGCTGACCGAGGTGACCCGGGTGACGGGGCTGTCCCGGCCGACCGTCGAGGGCGTCGTGGAAGGTCTGATCGAGGCGGGTCTGGTCGTGGAGGCGGCGGCCGACGAGGGCGCCGCACGCCGTCAGGGCCGCCCGGCGCGGCGGTTCCGCTTCCGCGCGGAGGCGGGGCATCTGCTGGGCCTGGAGATCGGCGTGCACCGGGTGGCCGCGCTGCTGGCCGACCTGGACGGCCGGGTGATCGGCGCGCAGGTGCGGGACGTGGACGAGACGGTCGACGCCGACGAGCGTCTGGACCGGCTGCGTACAGCCGTCACGGAGCTGCTGCGGCGGGCCGGCGTACCGCGCGGCTCGCTGCGGGCGGTCGGCGTGGGCACCCCCGGGATCGTCGGCGCGGACGGCACGGTACGGCTGGGCACGGCGCTGCCCGGCTGGACGGGGCTGGGCCTCGGTGAGCGGCTGAGCCGGTTCTTCGAGTGCCCGGTGCTGGTGGAGAACGACGCCAACGCGGCGGTGGTCGCGGAGCACTGGAAGGGCTCGGCGAAGGGCCGCGACGACGTGGTGTTCGTGCTGGCGGGGCTGAGCCCGGGGGCCGGTTCGCTGATCGGCGGGCGGCTGCACCGGGGGTACGGCGGCGCGGCCGGCGAGATCGGGGCGCTGCATCTGCTGGGGCGTGAGGCGACACCGGAGACGTTGTTGTCGACCACGGACGAGCCGCTGCACCCGCTGGACGAGCAGGCCGTGGCCCAGGTGTTCGCGCAGGCGCGTCAGGGTGACCAGCGGGCGCTGGCGGCGATGGACCGGTTCATCCAGCGGCTGGTGCACGACGTGGCGGCGCTGGTGCTCGCGCTCGACCCGGAACTGGTCGTGATCGGAGGCTGGGCGGCCGGTCTTGACGGGGTGCTGGAGCCGCTGCGCCGTGAACTGGCCCGCTACTGCCTGCGCCCGCCGGAGGTCACCCTGTCCCTGCTGGGCGAGGCGGCGGTGGCGACGGGCGCGGTGCGGCTGGCGCTCGACCATGTCGAGGAGCAGCTGTTCGCCGTGGAGGGCACGGTGACGGCCCGGCGCTGACCTGCGGGCGCGCCGTGGGGCGGAACCCCACGGCGCGCCGACGGTCCGTCAGGACACCATGACTCAGGACGCCTGGCGCTCGGGGCCGTGGTGTATCTCGACACCGCCCGAGTCGCCGAAGGTCAGGCGGCAGGTGTCCGCGCGGTAGGTGGCCACCGAGAGGGCGGCGGCACGGCCGCGGGCGATGTAGCGGGTGGTGACGACGAGGACGGGGGCGCCGGGCAGGCGGTCCAGTTCCCTCGCCTCGGCCGCGCCGGCCGAGCCGAGCTCCACCGCGTTCTCCTGGCGCTCCAGCTCCAGGCGCTGCAGTTCGCGCAGCACCGCGCGGGCGCGCGCCGCACCGGACGGGGCGTCGATGCCGGAGAGGTCGGGCACCGAGGCGGCCGGGACGTACAGCAGCTCGGACGCGACGGGCTGGCCGCGCGAGACGCGGGAGCGGCGCACGACGTGCACGGCCTCCTCGCTGCCGGTCACCAGGGGCTCGGCGAGCGCGGCGGGCGGCACCTCGAGCCGGCAGTCCACGGCGTGCCACGCGTCGTCCGGGCCGCCGGGCCAGGCGTGCTGCTCGCTGCCGACGGAGACGCCCATGCGCGGCGGGGCGACGGTGGTGCCCACGCCGCGGCGGCGCTGGAGCCGGCCTTCCAGCTCGAGCTGTTCCAGGGCCTGCCGGAGCGTGGCGCGCGCGACGCCGAAGCGGGCGGCTAGGTCGCGCTCGTTGGGCAGGATCTCGCCCACGGAGAACTCCGAGTCCAGCGCCTCGGTGAGCACGGTCTTCAGATGCCAGTACTTCGGTTCCGGCACCGATTCCAGCTGCGTGGTCCCCACCCTGTCCTCCACGATCGCCGTGTCCGGCGGCGTTTTAGCGCCCTTGTTTATTAAAGGTTGTTTCACTTCTCTGCGACCATAGGGCGGCCGCAGGACTTGGTCAATACCAATCAGCGGCGCGCCGGATCGCCCCCGGCGCGCGGTGCGCCGGGGGCTCCTCCGGGAGGGCTCAGGGGGCCTACGGGAGCGCGGTGAGGGGGGCCAGCTTGTCGGGGTTGCGGATCACGTAGACCGTGCGGATGCGGTCGCCGTCGGCGTCGACCTGCACGACCGTGTCGGGCTTCCCGCCGGACAGCACGAGCACGGCGGGACCGCCGTTGAGCTCGATCATGCGCACGGACACATCCGGCAGCCCCTTGCCGGCCACCCCGACGAAGAAGCGGCCCACATGGTCGGCGCCGTCCAGGACCCGCAGCGGGGCGCGTGCCTTGCCGCCGCTGTCGCCGACGAGCCGGACGTCCGGGGCGAGCAGCTCCATCAGGCCCGCCAGGTCTCCTCCGGCGGCCGCGTCCAGGAAGCGTTCGGTGAGGTCTCGGCGGCGGGCGGGGTCGACGTCGTAGCGGGGGCGCCGCTCGTCGACATGGCGGCGGGCGCGGGCGCCGAGCTGGCGTACGGCCGCCTCGCCGCGGTCGAGCATGGCCGCGATGTCGGCGTACGGGTAGCCGAACGCCTCCCTCAGCACGAACACCGCGCGCTCCAGCGGGGAGAGCGTCTCCATGACGACGAGCACCGCGAGGGACACGGAGTCGGCGAGCACGGCGCGCTCCGCGGTGTCCGTCACGGTGTCGCCGAAGTCGGTGACGTAGGGCTCCGGGAGCCAGGGGCCGACGTAGGTCTCGCCGCGCGCCTTGATCTGCCGGAGCCGGTCGACGGCGAGGCGGGTGGTGATCCGCACGAGGAACCCGCGTGGTTCGCGGACGTCGGTCCGGTCGCCGGCCGACCAGCGGATCCAGGCGTCCTGGACGACGTCCTCGGCGTCGGCCGCGCGGCCCAGCATCCGGTAGGCGATGCCCATGAGGACGGGGCGGTTTTCCTCGAAGAGGACGGTCGCGGTGTCGGCGGTCACCCGGTCATCCCAGCGGACTTGTCTCGATGTGTCCAGGCGTGACGGGCTACCCGTCGGTAGCAATCGCTGACAAGCTGTCCATGACGTTGGGGCGAGGCCCCCATCCGCGAGTCCGAACGAGGAGCACCTCATGTCCGCGACCGTCACCTACCAGGTCCCCTCTCCGCGGGGCCCGCAGTCCGTGACCCTGTCCTACGCGCGCGTGGGGCGCGGTGAACCGCTGCTTCTGCTGCACGGCATCGGGCACCACCGGCAGGCCTGGGACCCGGTGGTGGACATCCTGGCCACCGAGCGCGAGGTGATCGCCGTGGATCTGCCCGGCTTCGGCGCCTCGCCCGCCCTGCCCGACGGCCTCGACCACGACCTGCCCGCCATGACCGCCGCGCTGGGCGGCCTGTGCGAGGCGCTGGAGCTGGACCGGCCGCACGTCGCCGGCAACTCCCTGGGCGGGCTGCTCGCCCTGGAGATGGGGAGGGCGCGGCTGGTGCGGTCGGTGACGGCGCTGTCCCCCGCCGGGTTCTGGACGCAGGCCGAGCGGCGGTACGCGTTCACCGTGCTCTCCGCGATGCGGGGGATCGCGGGGCGGATGCCCGTGCGGGTGGTCGAGGGGCTGGCCCGGTCGGCGGTCGGACGGACCGTGCTGACCAGCACGATCTACGCCCGGCCCGGGCGGCGGTCGCCGGAGGCGGTGGTCGCCGAGACACGGGCGCTGGCCGAGGCGACCGGGTTCGCGCGGACGTTGCGGGCGGGCGGATCCGTGCAGTTCACGGAGGACGTGCGGGGTGTTCCGGTGACGGTCGCGTGGGGTGCGCGGGACCGGTTGCTCGTTCCCCGGCAGGGGGTGCGGGCGAAGCAGATCATCCCGCGGGCGCGGTTGGTGCGGTTGCCGGGGTGCGGGCATGTGCCGATGAACGACGATCCGGCGTTGGTGGCGCGGGTTCTGTTGGACGGCAGTCGCTAGGTCGTACGTCCACCTCGGGCCGGTGGGGCTTCTCGCGCAGTTCCCCGCGCCCCTGGAGGTGTGTTGTTCATCCGGAGTTCGTCGAGCGGGCGTAGGTGTGGGTGTGCACACCTGCCGCACCCACGGAGGCGTACTCATGGCAATCCGTCCGCTGCCCGGCCGTCGCTCGCTGCTGAAGGGGTCCCTTGCCGTCTCGGCGGGGCTGGCCCTGCCGGCGTTCACCCGGTCGGGGCGGCCCTCCGCCGAGTGGGGCGTCCAGGCCGGCGACGTCACCCGTGACTCCGCGCTGGTGTGGGTGCGCTCGGACCGGCCGGCGCGGATGATCGTCGAGACCTCGGCGACGGAGTCGTTCCGCAACGTCCGCCGGGTGCGGGGGCCGTTGACCGGTCCCGGTGGCGACTTCACCGGCACCACCCGGCTGCGCGGGCTGCCGCCGGGCGAGCAGATCCACTACCGGGTGCTGCTCACCGACCCCGACGATCCGCGCCGTACGAGCGCGCCCGTCGCCGGAACCTTCCGTACGGTGGCGGACCGGCGGCGGGACGGGGTGCGGTTCGTGTGGTCGGGCGACCTGGCCGGGCAGGGCTGGGGCATCAACCCGGCGTTCGGCGGCTACCGCATCTTCGACGCGATGGCGCGGCTCGACCCGGACTTCTTCCTGTTCAGCGGGGACACCGTGTACGCCGACGGCCCGATCGCCGCGACCGCCGAACTGCCGGACGGCAGCCTCTGGCGGAACATCACCACCGAGGAGAAGTCCAAGGTCGCGGAGACCCTCGCGGAGTTCCGCGGCGCCTTCCGTTACAACCTGCTGGACGAGCATCTGCGCCGGTTCAACGCCCGGGTGCCGTCGATCGTCCAGTGGGACGACCACGAGGTGCGCAACAACTGGTACCCGGGACAGCGGATCGCCGACACCGACACCCGGTACACCGAGAAGAGCGTCGACGTGCTGGCGGCCCGCGCCCGGCGGGCGTTCGGCGAGTACTTCCCCGTGCCGACGCCCAGGCCCGGAACCCGGGAGGGGCGTGTTCACCGGGTTGTGCGGCAGGGCCCGCTGCTCGACGTGTTCGTGCTGGACATGCGGACGTACCGGAACGCCAACTCGCCCGGCGACCAGACCGTCGACCCGCAGGGCGTCCTCGGCCGGGAGCAACTGGAGTGGCTGAAGCGGGAGCTGGCGCGGTCGCGGGCGGTGTGGAAGGTGATCGCGGCCGACATGCCGGTCGGGCTGGTCGTGCCCGACACCACCGAAGGGCGCCCGCACGTCGAGGCGGTGGCACAGGGCGACCCGGGGGCGCCGCTGGGGCGGGAGCTGCAGATCGCGGAGCTGCTGCGGTTCGTCAAGCACCGGAGGATCACGGGGACGGTGTGGCTGACGGCCGACGTGCACCACACCTCCGCGCAGCACTACCGGCCCGAGCGGGCCGCGTTCGGCGATTTCGAGCCGTTCTGGGAGTTCGTCTCCGGGCCGCTCAACGCGGGCGCGTTCCCGGCCTCGCAGCTGGACGGGACGTTTGGTCCTGAGCGGGTGTTCGTGAAGGCGCCCGCCACCGCGAACGTCTCCCCCGCCGGCGGGTACCAGTTCTTCGGCGAGGTGGACATCGACGGTGGCAGCGGCGAACTCACCGTGCGGCTGCGGGAGATGGACGGCACGGTGCTGTTCAGGAAGACGCTGCAGCCGGGCCTCGTCGGTCAGTAACACAGCATTTCGGACAGAAGAGGGCTTTACTCGTCAGTCACAGTACGTTCGTGATCGCGCAACACGATTCCTTCACAGTGGCTGTATGAGTCGAGACATGTCTGAAGTGACGAACGACCGTGACGGAGGGCGCACGCCCCGCCGCTGGAACCCGCTCGCCCGTGCCGCCCGCTGCGGCGAGGCGCTGCACGCATGGCGGACACGCCGCCACGGCCACGCGCCGCCGGCGCACGATACCGGCGGCGCTCCGCCGTCGCCCGAACCGGCGGCGGTCGAGAGCGTGCTGTGGCGGATGCGGACCACGGTGCGGGACGAGCCGGGCGCGCTGGCCGCCCTGTGCACCGCGCTGGCCGAGCGACGGGTCGACATCCTGAGCCTGCAGACGCACCCGCTGGGCGCGCACACCGTCGACGAGTTCCTGCTGCGCGTCCCGGCCGGCACGGACCTCACCGCGGCGGTCGCGGCAGGCGGCGGCACGGACACCTGGGCCGAGCGGGCCGACGCGCACGACCTGGTGGACGGCCCGACCCGGATGCTGGGGCTGGCCGCCCGTACCGCGACCGACGCGGCCGAACTGCCGCTGGTGCTGCGCCAGCTGCTCGGCCGCTGCACGATCCGCTCCCAGCCCGCCACGGCGTTCGGCGCCGGGCCGGCGGCCGTGCCTCCGGAGGGCGTCCTGGAGGACACCGTGATCCGGCTGCGCGACCCGGAGGGCGGTGTCCTCACGGTCGAGCGGCCGTACCTGCCGTTCACCCCCACGGAGTTCGCCCGTGCCCGGGCGCTGGTGGAGCTGGACGCCCGGCTCGGTCCGCGGATGCCGGGCGGCCGCGACGTGCTGGCGCTGCCCGAGGGCGGTCATGTCTCCGTGCGCCGCGCGGACACCGCCGACCTGGAGGCCGCGCGGGCGATGCACGAGCGGTGCTCCGCCGAGACGCTGCGCCGCCGGTACCACGGGCCGGTCGGTGACGCGAGCCGCTACCTGAACCACCTGCTCAGCCCGCGCTTCGGCCGCACGCTCGCCGCGCAGACCGACTCCGGCGACATCGTCGCCCTCGGCCACCTGCTGTGGGACGGCGACGAGACCGAGGTGGCGCTGATCGTCGAGGACGCGTGGCAGCGGCGGGGCATCGGCGCGGAGCTGCTGTCCCGGCTGGTGGGCATGGCGGTCGAGGCGGGCTGCGCCCATGTGTACGCCGTGACGCAGGCGTCCAACACGGCCATGGTCGCCGCGATGCGCGGCCTGGGCCTCCCCCTCGACTACCAGGTCGAGGAGGGCACCCTCGTCATCACCGCCCGTCTGGCCCCCGCCCCGTCGGCCCGCACCCCGGAGGCAGGCGAGAGGGCCGCCCGCCACTGACCCGCCGACGGGAAACGGCCCGGCACACCGAGGTGTGCCGGGCCGCCCCCCGTCCCTGGGCCGTCGGGCCCGGCCTCGTGTCCCGCGGGCGCGCCGAGCACTGTGCCCGCCGCGCCCGGGCCGTGCCCCCGCACTGCCGGGGGGCGAGCTCGGGCAGCGCGCCCGTTCGTACCGGCTGCCGGCGCACCTCCACGCCGAACCCCGGGCGGGCCCGCTACCCCTTCGCACACCATCAACCCCCGGCCCTTCCCACATACCCGGCGTCGGCACCGGCGCGTCGCAGTCCGACCCGCCTGAGGCCGCTGCGCGACGGCCCGCCGACCGGGCATCCGGACCCTGCCCGACAGCCTCGCGGCAGCAACGTTCAGCCCTGGGCCATGGCCTCCGACCGGGCCGGGCGCGTGGACGGCGTGCCCAGGGCCCCGTCGAGGTCGGACCACAGGTCCTCGACGTCCTCCAGGCCGACCGAGAGGCGGAGCAGGCGGTCGGAGACGCCCGCGTCCCTGCGGTCGCCGGCGTCGACGATGCGGTGGCTGATGGACGCCGGGTGCTGGATGAGGGAGTCCACGCTGCCGAGGCTCACCGCCGGGGTGATCAGCCGGACGCCCGCGATCACCTCGTGCGGATCGCCGTGGACCTCGAAGGCGACCATCGCGCCGCCGATGCTCGGGTAGTGCACCCGGGTCACACGCGGGTCCGCGGCGAGCCGGGCCGCGAGTTCGGCGGCGTTCGCGGAGGCCGCCCGTACCCGGACCGGCAGCGTCGACAGACCGCGCAGCAGCAGATACCCGGCCAGCGGGTGCAGCACGCCCCCGGTGGCGAACCGCACCTGCCGCAGCCGCCCGGCGAACTCCTCGTCGCAGGCGACCACGCCGGCCAGCACGTCGCCGTGCCCGCCGAGGTACTTGGTGGCGCTGTGCAGCACCAGCCGCGCCCCCTGCTCGACGGGACGCTGGAGCACCGGTGTGGCGAAGGTGTTGTCGACGAGCAGCGGCACGGAGCCGCAGGCGTGGGCGACGGCCCGCAGGTCGATCTCGGCGAGCGTCGGATTGGCGGGCGACTCCACCAGCACCAGGCCCGTGTCCGGGCGCAGCGCGTCGGCGACGCCGGCCGGGTCGGTCCAGGTGACCTCGGAGCCGAGCAGCCCGGCGGTCAGCAGATGGTCGCTGCACCCGTACAGCGGGCGTACGGCGACGACGTGCCGCAGGCCCATGGAGGCGCGCACCAGCAGGACGGCGCTGAGCGCGGCCATGCCGCTGGCGAACGCGACGGCCGCCTCGGTGCCCTCCAGGCGGGCGAGGGCGGTCTCGAAACGGGCGACGGTGGGGTTGCCGAGGCGTCCGTAGACCGGCGGTCCTTCGGGCTCGGCGCCGGTGGTGGCGAAGGCGTCGATGCGGGCGGCCTCGGCCCGGCTGTCGTAGGAGGGGTAGGTGGTGGACAGGTCGATCGGCGGGGCGTGCAGTCCGAGTCCGGCGAGGTCGTCCCGGCCGGCGTGCACGGCCTCGGTGGCGAGTGCTCTGGTGGTGCGTCGCGTGTCCATGCCGTTGTCCATGGCGCTCAGGGTGAACACCGAACGGTTCTGTGCGGCGGGATCCCGTGCTACGTTCGGCCCGTGGCCGAATCTGTCGTACTGGATCCGGTGGACCTCCATCTGCTGCGGCTGCTGCAGAACGACGCCCGGACGACGTACCGGGACCTCGCCGCGCAGGTCGGGGTCGCGCCGTCGACCTGCCTGGACCGGGTGACCAGGCTGCGCCGCTCCGGCGTGATCCTCGGGCACCGGCTGGAGCTGGACCCGGCGAAGCTCGGCCGGGGTCTCCAGGCGCTGCTGTCGGTCCAGGTGCGGCCGCACCGGCGGGAGCTGGTGGGGCCGTTCGTGGAGCGGATCCGGGCGCTGCCCGAGTCGCTGACCGTGTTCCATCTGACCGGCCCCGACGACTACCTGGTACATGTCGCGGTCGCCGACATGACCGATCTGCAGCGGCTGGTGCTCGACGAGTTCACCTCGCAGCGGGAGGTGGCGCGGGTGGAGACCCGGCTGATCTTCCAGCGGTGGGACTGCGGTCCGGTACTGCCGCCTTCGCCCTCGGCTCAATCCGGGTGACGTGCGGCGGACGTCGTACCAGGATGGTCCGCATGTCACCAACCAACAGCGCGCTTCCCCGTCAGGTCGCCGACGCCTACGTCGACGAGCTCATCGCCCTCGATCCGATCACCGGGACGTATCTCGGCGTCAAGGAGAGTTCCTCCCGGCTGCCCGATCTCTCGCCCGCCGGTCAGGAGGCGGTCGCCGGCCTGCTCCGGGCGACCCTCGCGCGGCTCGACGAGGCCGAGCGGCTGCCCGGCGCGGACAGCGACGCGGAGCGGCGCTGCGCCCGGCTGCTGCGGGAGCGGCTGACCGCCGAACTGGCCGTGCACGAGGCCGACGAGCACCTGCGCGCGGTCGGCAACCTGGGCACGGTCGCGCACGCGGTGCGCGAGGTGTTCACGGTGACCCCGGCGGAGACCGAGGAGGACTGGCGGGCGATCGCGGAGCGGCTGCGCGCGGTGCCGGCCGCGCTGACCGGGTACCGGGAGTCGCTGGCGCTGGGTCTGGAGCGCAAGCTGTACGCGGCGCCGCGCCCCACGGAGACGTTCGTCGGGCAGCTCGGCGAGTGGGCGGACACCGGTGAGGGCCGCGGCTGGTTCGAGGACTTCGCCGCCCCGGGTCCGGACGCGCTGCGGACCGAGCTGGACGAGGCCGCCCGCGCGGCGACCGTGGCCGTGACGGAGCTGCGGGACTGGGTGCGGGACGTGTACGCCCCGGCGGTCGAGGGCGCGCCTAACACGGTGGGCCGGGAGCGCTACGCCCGCTGGTCCCGCTACTACAACGGCACCGACCTGGACCTGGACGAGGCGTACGCGTACGGCTGGTCCGAATACTTCAGGCTGCTGGGCGAGATGAGGAAGGAGGCCGAGAAGATCCTGCCGGGCGCCGAGACCCCGTGGGTGGCGCTGGCCCACCTCGACGAGCACGGCCGTCACATCGAGGGCGTGGACGAGGTCCGCGACTGGCTGCAGGAGCTGATGGACCAGGCGATCGACGCCCTGGACGGCACCCACTTCGACCTGGCCGAGCGGGTGCGGAAGGTGGAGTCGCGGATCGCCCCGGCGGGCAGCGCGGCGGCGCCGTACTACACACCGCCGTCGGAGGACTTCTCCCGGCCTGGCTGCACCTGGCTGCCCACGATGGGTCTGACCCGCTTCCCGGTGTACGACCTGGTGTCCACCTGGTACCACGAGGGCGTCCCCGGCCATCACCTCCAGCTGGCGCAGTGGGTGCACGTGGCGGAGAACCTCTCCCGCTACCAGGCCACCGTCGGCATGGTCAGCGCCAACTGCGAAGGCTGGGCGCTGTACGCGGAGCGGCTGATGGACGAACTGGGCTTCCTCACGGACGCGGAGCAGCGGCTCGGCTACCTGGACGCGCAGATGATGCGCGCGACCCGAGTGATCGTCGACATCGGCATGCACCTGGAGCTGGAGATCCCCGCCGACTCGCCGTTCCACCCGGGCGAGCGGTGGACGCCGGAGCTGGCGCAGGAGTTCTTCGGCGCGCACAGCAGCCGCCCGGCGGACTTCGTGGAGAGCGAGCTGACCCGGTACCTGACGATCCCGGGCCAGGCCATCGGCTACAAGCTGGGCGAGCGGGCCTGGCTGCTGGGCCGGGAGAAGGCCCGCGAGCGGCACGGCGACGCCTTCGACCTCAAGGCCTGGCACATGGCCGCACTGTCGCAGGGCTCGCTGGGCCTGGACGACCTGGTGGACGAACTGGCCGCGCTCTAGGACCGGTTCAGCGTCGGAAGCCGCCCTCGGAGTCGATGACCTGACCGGTGATCCAGCCCGCCTCGTCGGTGGCCAGCCACGCGAGGAGGCGGGCCGGGTCGTCGGGCATGCCCCAGCGCCCGGCGGGGAAGCGCGCGGCGATCGCGTCGTAGACCTCGCCGGTCAGGTAGTCGGTGTCGACGGGGCCGGGGTTGACGGTGTTCACGGTGACCCCGTGCTCGGCCAGCGCGGTCGCCAGGGAGCGGGTGATCGAGGCCAACGCACCCTTCTGGAGGGCGTAGGCGATCTCGCCGGGCATGCCGCCGGCGATGTCCTGCCCGGAGGTCATCATCAGCACGCGTCCGCCCGGGGTGTCCGGCGGAAGGGCGGCGCGGTGCCGGGCGTGGGCCTGGACGAGCAGCAGCACGGAGCGGGCGTCGACGGCCCAGTGCGCGTCGAGCATGGCGGCGTCGACGGTGTCGAGGTCGCCGTCGGAGCCGCTGAGGGCGTGGTTGGCGACGAGGACGTCGAGGCGTCCGCCGAGCGCCTCGACGGCGCGAGCGTGCAGGGCCGCCGGTTCCGCCGGGTCGCTCAGGTCGCCGGGTCCGGCGAGCACGCGTGCGTCCGGGTCGCCGAGCGCCTCGCGTACGGAGGCGGTGACGTCCTCGGTCCGGTCGGCGCCCCAGGGCATGGCGGCGTCGTGCGGCACATGGTGGTGCAGGTAGACGCTCGCGCCGTACGCGGCGAGACGGCGGGCCACGGCGTGGCCGATGCCGCCGCGCCTGCTGGCCCCGGTGACCAGGGCGGTGCGGCCCCTCAGGGGCAGGGGATCACGGCGGAGTTCCACGGGCGAGGGCGGGGGAAACTTCGGCATGATCCCCATGATGGGCCCGCGGGCTCCGCCCGGGCACGCGATCAACGGCGGCGCGGGCCGGGGCGCGTCGGACGACTCAGGGCAACGGCCGGAGCTGCACCAGGACCAGCCAGGTCTCCGGGCCGGGGCTGACCCGCGCGGCGCGCACGGCGTAGCGGCCGGGGCCGAGGCCGAGGCGGGCGTGGTCGGTACCGGCGGCGTGCGTGCCGGGCCAGGCCGCGTCGAACAGGACGACCGGGCCGGGCACCTTCCACTGCGTCTCCCGCTGCCACTGCGCGGTCGCGAGCGCGGCCGGGACGCTCGCCAGCAGGTCGTCCTCGGCGTCTCCGGCGACCCATCGGACGAGCAGGGAGTGCTCGGGGAGGAAGGCGGTCGCGGCCGGTTCGTCGCCCAGGACGAGGGCGGCGGCGTCACCGACCGGGAGGAGCCCGACGAGCCCGTCGACCTCGCACGCCCGGTCGTAGTCCGAGGCGAACTCCTCGCCGTCGGCTCCCGTCCAGAACGGCAGCACCGTCTCCGGCACCGCGACGAGCGGCCCGCCGCCCGACTCCACCCACTCGACCGTGCCCGGCTCCGCGTATCGCTCCATGGCGGAGAAACCTACCGGCTCGACTCCCTTACCGGAGCGCCGGGTTCAGCATCCGCACGCGTCGGAGTCCAGGACGGCGGTCAGCGGGTCGGCGGCCCGGCGCTCACCGCCCCGCGGTGTCCCGTACGCGAAGCCCTCGCGGACCCAGTACTCGAAGCCGCCGAGCATCTCCTTGACGCGGTACCCCAGTTCGGCGAGGGCGAGCGCGGCGCGGGCGGCCCCGTCGCAGCCGGGTCCCCAGCAGTACGTCACGACCGGTACGGCCGGGTCGAGGAGGTCCGCGGCACGCTCGGTGATCCGCGCGGTGGGCAGATGCAGGGCGCCGGGCACATGGCCCTGGTCCCAGGCCTCGGCCGACCGGGAGTCCGCCAGGACGAAGCCGGGGCCGTCGCCGGACGCGAGCGCGGCGGCCACGTCGGAGACGTCGGTGTACAGGGCGAGGCTCGCGCGGAAGTGCGCGGCGGCCACGGCAGGGGAGGCGGGGGCGACCCGCAGGACGGGGTTCACGGTGGTCGTCGTCATGGCAGGAAAACTACGGGCGCGGACGCCGGGCCTGAAGGGACGAATCCCGGTGAGGGTCTTGCTCCGCCGGGGATTCCCCTGGTATTTCTCGGCGATGACCGAGTATTCCCCGGACGCCACCGACTGGCGCATCCTCGACCTCCTCCAGCGGGACGGACGCGCCGGTTACGCCGAGCTCGCCCGCGCCGTGTCGATGTCCGCGAGCGCGGTCACCGAGCGGGTGCGCCGGCTGGAGGAGGCCGGGATCATCCAGGGCTACGCGGCGGTGGTGGACCCGGAGCGGATCGGGCTGCCGGTGCTGGCGTTCGTCCGGCTGCGCTACCCGACCGGCAACTACAAGCCGTTCCACGACCTCGTCGCGGCCACGCCGGAGATCCTGGAGGCGCACCACGTGACGGGCGACGACTGCTTCGTCCTGAAGGTGGCCGCGCGGTCGATGCGGCACCTGGAGGAGGTGTCGGGGCGGATCGGCGCGCTCGGTTCGGTGACCACCAGCGTGGTGTACTCCTCGCCGCTGCCGCGCCGTCCCGTGGGGCGGTGACCGGACGGCCCCGTCAGGTCCCGCGCTGCCGTAGCCGGGAGCCGGAGCGGTCCTTCTCGACCTCCAGCTGGGCGTGTATGCGGCGGCGCAGGTCGGGGACGTGGCTGACGATGCCGACGCTGCGGTCGCGTTCGCGCAGCGAGTCGAGGACGTCGAGCACCTCGTCGAGGGTCTGGTCGTCGAGGCTGCCGAAGCCCTCGTCGATGAAGAGCGTGTCCAGCCGCACGCCGCCCGCCTCGTCGGTCACCACGTCGGCGAGGCCGAGCGCGAGGGCCAGGGAGGCGAAGAAGGTCTCGCCGCCGGAGAGGGTGGCGGTGTCGCGCTCCCGGCCGGTCCAGGCGTCCACGACGTGCAGCCCGAGGCCGCTGCGGCCGCGGCCTGCGCGGTCGTCGGAGTGGACGAGGGTGTAGCGGCCGGACGACATGCGGCGCAGCCGGACGGTCGCGGCGGCGGCGACCTGCTCCAGTCGCGCGGCGAGCACGTACGACTCCAGGCGCATCCGGCGTTCGTTCTCCGCCGAGGTGCCGGCGGTGAGGGCGGCCATGCGGGCCACCCGGCCGTACTCCTCGCGCAGCGGTCCGAGCCGGCGCACGGAGGCGGCGGCCCGCGCGGAGAGCCGGTCGAGCTCGGCGCAGCGGCGGGCGGCCGCGTCACGCGCGGAGGCCGCCTCGCGGACGGCGCGGTCGGCGGCCTCGGCGGCCTGCTGGGCGGCGGGGAGGTCGGCGGCGGGCTGCTGTGCGGCGGCCGCGGTCCCGGGTTCGGCGAGGACGGCGCGTACGGCGACCTCCTCGTCGTGCCAGGCGTCCAGCCGGCGCTGCAACTGCCGGTGGGCGTCGTCGTCGAGGAGGGCCTCGGCGGCGGCCCTCGGGGTGTCGAAGCCGGCGCGGAAAGCGGCGTCGGCGAGGCGTGCGTCGGCGTCCTTGAGTCTCCGGGCGGCCTCCTCGGCGGTGCGGGCGGCGTCGGCGGCGTCGGTGAGCTGCGCCGCCTCGCGTTCGAGCTGCCGGGCGCGCGCGGCGACACTGGGGGCGTCTCTCCGCGCCTGCGCCAACTCCTGCTCCAGCGAGTCCCGTTCGAGGTCCAGGCGTTCACGGTGGCCGACGCGGGCGGCGGCGCGGACGGCCGCGTCGCGCTGGGCGGCGGTGCGCAGCTCGTGTTCGCGTTCGGCGGCGCGCAGTTGCTCCTGGGCGGCGTGCAGCGCGGAGGCCGCCTCGCGTGCGCGGGCGTACTCCCGCTCGGCCTCGTCGAGTTCACGGGCGAGCTGCTCTGCCGGGGCGTCCCCGGCGCCCGCGCCGACGGCGGCCAGCTCCTCCCGTACGGCGGCGAGCCGGCGGTCCGCCTCGGCGCGCCGGTCCTCGGCGTGCTGGTGGTCGGCGAGGGCGCGCTCCTCGGTCTCGCGGTCGACGTGTCCGGCGACCCTGCGGGCCGGGGCCGGGTGTTCGGTGGCGCCGCAGACCGCGCAAGGGGCGCCGTCTGCGAGGCCGGCGGCGAGTTCGGCGGCGATGCCGCTCAGCCGCTGTTCCTTGAGGTCCAGCCAGTGCTGCCGGGCGGCGAGGGCCTGTTCGCGGGCGGCGCCGGCCTGCTCGGCGGCGGCCTCGGCGTCCCGGGTGAGCCGGTCGCGGGCGCGGGCGGCCTCCAGCCGGTGGCGGGCGGTGTCGCGCCGCGCCGCGAGCTCCCCGGCGCGGGTCGCGGCCTGCTGGGCGGTCGCGATGCGGTCCTGGAGGGCGGTGCGGGTGGTCTCCCAGTCGGCAAGCCATGCCTCGGCGTCCTCCCGGACCTCCTCGTCGGCACGTTCCTGGCGGTCCAGTCCGGCCCGCTCGTCGAGGAGTTCGGCGAGGCGGCGCTCCGCGCGGCGGGCCGACTCGAGGCCGCCCAGTTCCTCGGCGGCGCGGCGGGCCGCCGCGGCCAGGCCGTCCGGTCCGGCGTCCGCGAGGGACGCGGGGAGGAGGGCGCGGGCGCGCTCCTCGGCGGCGGCCGCGCTGCGGTGCTCGGCGTCGGCGGAGTCCCGCAGCCCCAGGGCGGGGGCGACCGTCTCGGCCTTGCGGGCCCGGTGCATGCGGGCCTGGTCCTCCTCGTGGGCGCCGGACCGCTCCCGCAGCCGCTCCGCCCGCTCCCGCGCCTCGGCGAACCGCCGTTGCAGCCGGTGCCGCTCACGCGCCTCGTCCAGGGCGCGGCCCGCCCCGGCGCGGACGGACTCGGCGGTGGTGAGGCGGCAGTGGGCGGCGGTGAGCTGTTCACGGGCGGTGCTGCGGGCGACGGCGGCCGCGGTGAGGACGGCGTCGGCGAGTCCGGGCTCCCCCGGCGACAGCTCGGGCAGCTCCATGGCGCCGCCTGCGGCCTGCTGCATGCGGTGCGCGTCGGCGAGCAGCTCGTCGTCGCCCTCGCGCACGCGGGCCTCGGCGGCGCGGCGGCGGTCGGCGAGGCGCTTCTCCACCTCGGCGAAGCGGTGGGTGTCGAAGAGGCGGCCCAGCAGCTTGCCGCGGGCCTCGGCGTCGGCGCGCAGGAAACGCGCGAAGTCGCCCTGCGGGAGCAGCACCACCTGGCAGAACTGCTCGCGGCTCATGCCGAGCAGCTGGGTGACCTCCTCGCCGATCTCCTGGTGGGAGCGGCTGAGGTCCTTCCAGGCGCCGGTGGCGGCGTCGCGCTCCCGCAGCCAGGTCTGCGCCTTGTCGACGGTGGTGCCGGCGCCTCGCTTCTTGGGGCGCTCCCACGGGGGCTGCCGGGTGACCTCCAGACGGCGTCCGGCGACGGTGAGTTCGAGCGTGACGGACGTGCGGGTGGCGGGCGCGGCGTGGTCGCTGCGCAGGGTGGTGCCCTGGCCGCCCTGGCGGGCGCCGGGGACGGAGCCGTAGAGGGCGTAGCAGACGGCGTCCAGGACGGAGGTCTTGCCGGCGCCGGTGGGGCCGTGCAGCAGGAAGAGACCGGCGGCGGACAGGGCGTCGAAGTCGACGCTCTGGGTGGTGCCGAACGGCCCGAAGGCGGTGATGTCCAGGCGGTGCAGCCTCATCGGGCCACCTCCCGTGCGGCCTCGTCGGCGCGGACGGCGTCGAAGGCGTCCCGCAGCACGGTGCGCTCGTGCGCGTCGGGTCCGGCGCCGCGCACATGGGCGACGAAGTCCTCGGCGATCTGCTGGTCGTCGCGGCCGGCGAGGCGGCGGGCGTAGGACACGTCGGGGTCGTCCGGCGGCCGGTCCGGGTCGAAGACGAGGGCGAGGGTGTGCGGGAAGCGCTCGGCGAGCCGGGCCATGGGGTCGGCGGGGCGGACCGGATCGGTGAGGGTCGCCTCGACCCACGCCTCCTCGTGCGGTACGAGCGCGGGATCGGCGAGCAGGTCCTCGAGGGTGCCGCGGATGCGGGCGAGGGGGCGCGGCACGGGGCAGTCGACGCGCTCGGCGGTGATGCTCCCGTCGGCTGCCAGGTCCACCAGCCACATGGACTTGCGGTGCCCGGCCTCGGAGAAGGAGTACGGCAGCGGGGAGCCGGAGTAGCGGACGCGGTCGGTGAGGGTCTGGCAGCCGTGCAGATGGCCGAGCGCCACGTAGTCGACGCCTTCGAACACGGCGGCGGGCACGGACGCGACACCGCCGACCGCGATGTCCCGTTCGCTGTCGCTCGGTTCTCCGCCGGTGACGAAGGCATGGGCGAGGACGACGGAGCGGGTGCCGGCCGGGCGGGCGGCGAGGTCGGCGCGCACCCGCTCCATGGCGGCTGCGAGCACCGTCTCGTGCCCGGCCCGCTCCACACCGAACTCGTCCCGTACGAGGGCGGGCTCCAGGTAGGGCAGGCCGTAGAAGGCGACGTCGCCGTGCGCGTCGGGCAGCAGGACGGGAGTGCCGCACGCGGAGGGTTCGGTGCGCAGGTGGATGCCGGCGCGGCCCATGAGTCCCGCGCCGACGCCGAGGCGGCGGGCCGAGTCGTGGTTCCCGGAGATCATCACCGTGGGCACGCCGAGGCCGGCGAGCCGGTGCAGCGCGTCGTCGAACAGCTCGACCGCGGAGAGCGGCGGCACCGCCCGGTCGTACACGTCCCCCGACACCACCACCGCGTCCACCTCGCGCTCGCGCACGGTGGAGACGAGGTGGCCGATGAACTCGGCCTGGGCGCCGAGCATGCCGGCCCGGTGGAAGGACCGGCCGAGGTGCCAGTCGGACGTGTGCAGGAATCTCATGGTCCCGGCAGCGTATCGGGCGCCTCCGACAGCGCGGGCGGTTGCTCCCGTATCACCCGTCACGTCCTGGGTCCATATCGCCCGTTATCGCCCCGGGAGGGTGAAACGGGTGGGGTGTCAGGCGTCCCCGTAGGCCTCCCCGCCCAGTTCGAGGCGGGCGGTGCCGGAGGTGGCGTCGGCGAGCCAGGCGCGGAAGGCGTCCACGTCGGCGTCGGGGAGGCCGATCTCGATGGTGACCTCCTCGCCGTAGCGCACGTCGCGCACCTCGCGGCCGGTGGAGCGCAGGTCGTTCTGCACCTTCCCGGCCCGTTGGTGGTCGACGGTCACGGTGGCCAGCCGGAAGCGGCGCCGGGTGAGGGTGCCGAGCGTGTCCAGGGCCTCGCCGACCGCGCCGCCGTAGGCGCGGATGAGGCCGCCCGCGCCGAGCTTCACACCACCGAAGTAGCGGGTGACGACGGCGACGACGTAGCGCATGTCGCGGCGCAGCAGCATCTGCAGCATGGGGACGCCCGCGGTACCGCCGGGCTCCCCGTCGTCGCCGGCCTTCTGGACGGAGGCGTCCGCGCCGATGACGTACGCCCAGCAGTTGTGGGTGGCGTCGGCGTGCTCCTTGCGGACGGCGGCGATGAAATCCTGGGCCTCCTGCTCGGTGGCCGCCGGGGCGAGGGCGCACAGGAAGCGGGAGCGGTTGATCTCGGTCTCGTGCACACCCGCGCGGGCCACGGTGCGGTACTCGTCCTGCATCCGGCCAGCCTATGCGGCGGGCGTCAGCGCTTGCCGCGCGGGACGGCGACCGACGTGAGCAGGGCGCCGCCGGGGACCAGGCCGCGCCAGCCGGGGCCGCGCCAGTCGAGCACGGCGATCGCGGAGGTCGGGAACTTGGCGCGCACCCGGTTCAGGAGGTCGTCGAGGCCGTCGTCGGCGAGGGTCAGCACCAGCTCCTCGAGACCCGGGTTGTGGCCGACGAGCAGCAGCGTCTCGACCTCGGCGGGCGTCTCACGGATCACGTCCAGCAGGCCGGGGACGTCCGCGTGGTAGAGACGCGGGTCGAGCCGGACCGGCGGGGGCGTGCCCCACTGCGAGGCGGCCAGCTCCCAGGTGCTGCGGGCGCGGACGGCGGTGGAGCACAGGGCGAGTCCGGGCAGGCAGTCCATGTCGGCGAGGGCCCGTCCGGCGGCGGGCGCGTCCCGGCGGCCGCGCGCGGCGAGGGGACGCTCGTGGTCGGCGACGCCCTCGGGGCGGGCGGACTTGGCGTGCCGCAGCACCACCAGCCGGCGCAGGGGGCCGGCCGCCGCGCGCTCGATCATGCGGGGTGTCCGAGGTCGCGGGCGAGGTCGAGGCCGAGCAGCCGGTCGGCGTAGGCGTACGTCTCGAAGCGGGCGCCGTCCGGAAGGCCCGGGTCGGCCTCCACCGCGCGGAGCGCGCCGAGCACGGCGGCGGTGTCCAGGTCGTCCTCCCACGCGGCGCGCAGCTCGGCGCGCACCTCGTCGGGCACGGGGCGTGAGGGCCGCCGCGCCCAGTCGGCGACCGCGCCGCGCCAGCGGCGGAGGGTGTCGGCGGCCCGGTCCAGCGCGTCCGCGTCGATCACCGCGGGCGCGTTCCTCGGGTGGGTGAGCAGCGCGAGACGCAGGGCGGCCTGGTCGGCCTCCTCGGGGGCGCCGGGGGCCGACCAGGTCACGGGCGCGACGGCGACCCGGACGCCGTCGGGTTCGGTGCGGCCCTCGTCGACGACGTGCAGCACCTGGGCCTCGCCCAGACCGGCGGCGCCGTCGCCGTCCTCGAAAGGCCGGATCCCGAGTGCGTCGGCCGCCGCGCGCAGCTCCGCGTGCCGACCTTCGGCGACGAGCAGCGCCCACACCGGGGTGCCGCCGAGTTCCAGGGCGCGCAGGAGCAGGTCGGCGGCCAGCAGCACGCGCAGGCCGGTGGGGTCGAGCCCCTGTGGGTGGGCCTCGACCCGGGTCAGGCCCCGGCGGGCGGGGGCGGCGTCCACGAGCTCGCCGGTTCGGGCGTCGGTGATGCGCAGCACGAGGCGAGCGTAGGCGCGCGAGCGGGCGCACGCAGGTATCTCGCACGCTTTTCGCGCTGTCGCTTGCGCGGCGCCGCCCGTCGGGGCAGGCGCACGCCGTCCTTCGTGGCGGATGCGCCACGTCTTTCGTGGCGAACGCACGGCGCCCTTTGTGACGGACGCGCCACACTCCTCGTGGCGGACGCGCGGCGCCCTTCGTGACGGACTTCGTGACGGACGCACGCCGCCCTTCGTGGCGAACGCACGGCGTGCTTTGTGGCGCCACACTCCTCGTGGCGGACGCGCTGCGCCGGGAATCACCGCGCCGTGCGCCTGGTTGACGGGGACGCCAGCTCAAACTCGCTTCAGATCCACGGGAGGCCGACGGTGTACGGCGACGACGCAACGGTCCGCAAGATCCTCACCGAGTCCGGTGACACCTGGGCCGTGGTCGGCCTGTCCTCGAACCGGCAGCGCGCCGCGTACGGGGTCGCGCAGGTGCTCCAGCGGTTCGGCAAGCGCGTGGTGCCGGTGCACCCCAAGGCGGAGACGGTGCACGGGGAGCAGGGGTACGCCTCGCTCGCCGACATCCCCTTCGACGTGGACGTGGTGGACGTGTTCGTCAACAGCGACCTGGCCGGCGCGGTCGCGGACGAGGCCGTGGCCAAGGGCGCCAAGGCCGTGTGGTTCCAGCTCGGAGTGGTCGACGAGGAGGCGTACGCGCGTACGCGTGCGGCGGGTGTGGACATGGTGATGGACCGCTGCCCCGCGATCGAGATCCCGCGGCTCGCCTGAGAGGCGCGCCCGTCGGTCCCGGACGGCGGGGTGACGCCATAATGGCGCGATGACCGAGACGCCCGCCTCCTCCAACTCCCGTCCCCCGCAACGGTTTGCGGTCGTCGTGGTGGGCGCGGGACCCGCCGGGCTCACCGTGGGGTGCGTGCTGCGGGCGGCCGGGGTGGACTGCCTGGTGCTGGAGACCGGGACCCGGGAGTCCGTCGAGCAGCGGCCGCGGGCCGGGGTGATCGAGGAACCGGTGGTGCGCGGCCTGGAGCGGCGGGGTCTCGCCGGGAACCTGCTGGAGCGGGCCCGGCGGGACACCGCCTGCGAGTTCCGCTTCGACGGCGAGCGCCACCCGTTCGTGTACCACGAGCTGACGGGCGGCCACCACTGGGTGTATCCGCAGCAGTTCCTGGTCACGGACCTGGTGCGGGAGTACGCGGACGTGCGCGGCGGGGCCGTGCGGTTCGGGGTGCGGGACGTGCGGGTGCACGACCTGGACGGGGACCGGCCGTCGGTGTCGTACCTCTGCCCGGAGAGCGGCCACCGGAAAGTCGTCGGGTGTGACTTCGTCGCGGGGTGCGACGGCGCGCGCGGGGTGACCCGGGTGGCCGTCGCCGGGCGGGCGCGGGTGGCGCGGCACGACTACGGCATAGGCTGGCTGGCCCTGCTCGCCCAGGCTCCGCCGTCCGCCGACCGCGTGCTGTTCGGGTGCCATCCGGACGGGTTCGCCGGGCAGATGCCCCGCAGTCCCGAGGTGACCCGCTACTACCTCCAGTGCCCGCCCGGCGACGACCCGGAGAGCTGGCCGCACGAACGGGTGTGGGCGGAGCTGCACCGCCGGCTGGCCGCGGCCGGCGCGGAGCCGCTGACCGAGGGGGCACTGATCGAGAAGCGTGTGCTGGACATGCACGACTACGTCACCGAGCCGATGGCCTTCGGGCGCCTCTACCTTGCGGGGGACGCGGCGCACCTGGTCGCGCCGATCGCCGCCAAGGGTCTCAACCTGGCGCTGCACGACGCGTTCGCGCTGGGCGACGCGTTCGTCGAACGGCTGCTGAGGGGCGACGAGGCCGGGCTGGCCGGCTACTCGGAGTCGCGACTGCGGCAGGTGTGGGACTACCAGGAGTTCTCCCAGTGGCTGTCCGAGCTGTACCACGGCGGTGCGACGGGCGACCCCTTCCGCGCGGGCACCGCGCTCGCCCGGCTGCGCCGTCTGTTCAGCTCGCCCGCCACGGCGGCGGCCTTCGCGGAGCGGTACCTGGGCACGGCCGCGCGGTACTGACACCCGCGCGGCCCGCACCGGCCGTTCAGGCGGCGGGCCTGCCCAGCCCCTCCAGGACGACCGCGCCCGGCAGTTCCGCGAACGCCTTGCCCGGCACCAGCAGCTTCCCGCGCCGCCGCCCGCTGCCGACCAGCACGTACGGCAGGTCCACGACGGCCGCGTCCACCAGCACGGGCCAGGACTCGGGCAGCCCGACGGGGGTGATGCCGCCGTACTCCATGCCGGTCTCCCCCGTCGCCGTGTCCATCGGCGCGAACGACGCCTTGCGGACGCCGAGGTGGCGGCGCACCACCCCGTTCACGTCGGCCCGCTTGGTGGACAGCACGACGCACGCCGCGAGCGTGGACCCGCCGCCGCGCTTGCCCGCCACCACCACGCAGTTCGCCGACCGCTCCAGCAGGTCGCTGCCGTAGTGCTCGACGAAGACGGCGGTGTCGGCCCACCGCGGGTCCGTCTCGACGTAGAGGATCTGGCCGGCGGGGACGCTGCCGCTCCAGCCGCGGACCGCTTCCGCGACGGGGGCGGTCAGCTCGTCGAGGCAGTCGGGGGCGGGGACGGCCTGGTCGAAGTCTCCGATGGGTGCGCGCATGGCGGCACGGTAACAGCGGGCGGTGCGGGTGCCGGAGGGTGTCTCACTGCACGGGCGGCACCGACACCGTCATGATCATCTCGACCGGCTCGTCGCCCGCGTTGCCGTACACGTGGGGCGCGTTGGCCTCGAAGGAGGCGCTGGCGCCGGCCGGCACCCGGTGCTCCTCCCCGTCGACCGTGAGGGTCAGCTCCCCGGCCGTGACATGGACGAGTTCGACCGTGCCCTCGGGGTGCGGGTCGGAGTCGCTGCTCTCCCCCGGCATCAGCCGCCACTCCCACATCTCCAGCGGGCCGAGCGCCTCGGTGCCGGTCAGCAGCCGGCTGTAGCTGCCGCGTTCGGTCTGCCACAGGCGGACCGTGCGGTCGGCGGGGACGATACGGACGTTCGGGCCCCGCTCGTAGTCGAGCAGCGTGGGCACGCTGACGCCGAGCGCGTCGCCGATCTTGACGATCGTGCCGATGCTCGGGTTGGTGCGGGCCTGCTCGATCTGGATGAGCATGCCGCGGCTGACGCCCGCACGAGCCGCGAGCATGTCCAGGGTGAAGCCGCGCTCGGTGCGCCAGCGCTTGACGTTGCGCGCCAGGGACCGGGTCAGCAGGTCGAGGTCCGCCACGTTCCGTCCGTTTCGACTGTCCGGATGATGCACCCGGTGGTTCACCGCACTGTACTGCGAGGCCGGTGCGGGTACGGCGCGGCCGTCAGGCGCCGGGCTCCATCTCGGCCAGCCGCGCGGCGCCGTGCGCGTCCAGCTCGGCCTCGTCCAGCTCCGCGAGGCGGGCCACGCTCTCCTCGTCGAGCCGCGACAGCGCCCGCAGCTGGTCGGGCGTGACGTCGTCGGGAAGCGGCACGGGCGGCGGGGTGCGCAGCGGCGGCTGCCAGCCCTCGTCGGGCGTCCAGCGGCGTACGACCCGGGCGGGCGCGCCGGCGACGACGGAGTGGTCCGGCACCTCGCCCCGGACGACCGCGCCCGCGGCCACCACCACGTTCCGCCCGACGCGGGCGCCCGGCAGGATCACCGCGCCGGTGCCGATCCAGCAGCCGGGGCCGATCTCCACCGGCTCCATCCGCGGCCACTGCTTGCCGATGGGCTCGTGCGGGTCGTCATAGGAGTGGTTGGTGGAGGTGACGTAGACGTACGGCCCGAAATAGCAGTCGCTGCCGATGGTCACGGTGGTGTCGGCGATGACGTGGCTGCCGCGGCCGAGGACGACGCCGTCGCCGATGCGCAGGATCGGCTCGGCGCCGAGGTCGAGACCGGGCATCAGTCCCGCGGTGAGGGTGACCTGCTCGCCGACGATGCAGTGGGAGCCGATGCGGATCCAGGGTTCGCCGAAGACGGTGCCGAGCGGGAAGGCCAGTCTGGTACCTGTTCCCATCGCGCCGAAGCGGAAGCGGCCGGGGTGCTCGGCGGTCACCGAGCCCGTGCGCTGCGCCCAGGCCCAGCCCGCGTGGACCGCGCGCTGGGCGAGGCGGCGCGGCCAGGACGAGAACGTGTTCTTGCGCTTCGGCACCCGCTCACCGTAGTCCGCGGGCGCGACGGGTACGGGCCGACGCCCCTGTGATCTTCACCCCACCGGGTGGCGTACCGTTCCCCCGACGTTCGACTAGGAGGCGACGATGACGCACCAGGCTCTGATCACCGGCATCGGCGGCAGGGAGCCGCGGATCGACGAGGGGGCGTTCGTGGCGCCCACGGCGAGCGTGATCGGTGACGTGACGCTGCACGCCGGGGCGAGCGTCTGGTACGGCGCGGTGCTGCGCGGCGACGTGGAGTCGATCACCGTGGGCGCGAGCAGCAACGTGCAGGACAACTGCACGCTGCACGCCGACCCGGGGTTCCCGGTGAGCGTGGGCGAGCGGGTGTCCGTCGGCCACAACGCGGTGGTGCACGGGGCGACCGTGGAGGACGACTGCCTGATCGGCATGGGCGCGACGGTGCTGAACGGCGCGGTGATCGGCGCGGGCTCGTTGGTCGCCGCGCAGGCGCTGGTGCCGCAGGGGATGCGGGTGCCGCCGGGCTCCCTGGTCGCGGGTGTCCCGGCGAAGGTGCGGCGGGAGCTGACGCGGGAGGAACGGGAGGGGCTGACCCTCAACGGCACGATGTACGCGGAGCTTGCGACGGCGCACCGGGATCAGCACGGGGGCTGAGACACGGTCCCGCACCCGGCGGTCGACCGCAACGGCGTACGTCAGTCGCCCACCGGCGCCGGAGTGGGCGTCGGTTCCGCGGCGGACGCCGTGTTGTTCGCCTTGCGCCTCAGCACCAGCATCGACGTCACGCCGATCAGGACGGCCGCCACCAGCCCCAGCCAGGAGAACCGCTTCAGCCAGGACTCCGCGACGATCCCCACGTAGTAGATGACCGCCGTCGTGCCGCCCGCCCACAGGATGCCGCCGAGGACGTTGGCGGTCAGGAACTTCCAGTAGGGCATGCGCAGCACACCCGCGAGCGGGCCCGCGAAGATCCGCAGCAGGGCGACGAAGCGGCCGAAGAAGACCGCCCACATGCCCCACTTCTGGAAGGACCGCTCGGCGGTCGCGATGTGCGCCTCGCTGAAGTGGCGGGGGAACTTCCCGCCCAGCCAGCCCAGCAGCGGCCGCCCGCCCTTACGGCCGATCGCGTAGCCGATCGAGTCGCCGATGATCGCGCCGGCGGTGGCGCACGCGCCGAGGACCACCGGGTCGATGTCGCCGTGCTGGGAGGCCAGCAGCGCCGAGGAGACCAGGATGATCTCGCCGGGCAGCGGGATGCCCAGGCTCTCCAGCCCGATGACGGTCCCCACCAGCGCGTACACGGCGACCGCGGGTACGGTCCCGAGCCATTCCTGGACGTGCAACGCCTCTTCCTCCGGTCCGCCGATGCCGTGTTCCGTGCGCGTGGGTGCCGCCCCGTCGGGGGCACGGTCGGGAAGCCTACCGGGTCGGGGTGAGCCGTCCGGTAAGGGCCGTATGCCGCGCCACCCGGGCCGGTCGGCCCATGCGCGCGGGCGGCGGACGGGCGGACTCTGGAAGCAGCCGGTGGAGACACCGGCGACGCCCACAGCTCGCATCCGGGAGGCCCGCCATGTTCGCTCCCCCGTCCCCCAGCCTGCCGCGTGCCCTGCCCGCAGAGCACCGGGAGCGGCTCATGGCCGCCGCGCGCGAGGCGTCCTTCCCGCAAGGGACCCGGCTGTTCGAGGAGGGCGGCCGGGCGGACCGGTTCTGGGTGATCCGGACCGGCACCGTGGAGCTGGACATGCGGGTGCCGGGCCGCCGGCCCGTCACCATCGAGCGGCTCGGGCACAACGAGCTGGTCGGCTGGTCGTGGCTGTTCCGTCCGCACGTCTGGCACCTGGGCGCCGAGGCGGCCACCCCGGTGCGGGCGTACGAGTTCGACGCCGCTTCCGTCCTCGCCCTGTGCGACGAGGACGCGGAACTGGGCCGTGAGGTGACCCGCTGGGTGGGCGAGGTGGTGGCCCACCGGCTGCATTCGGCCCGGATCCGGCTGCTCGACCTGTTCGGTCCGTACGGCGCCGGCGTGGCCGGGTGAGGGAGGCCGCCCATGCCGTCGGGGGCTCACCGGTCGCCCGTGGGACCGGTGAGCCCCTTCCTCCTGTCCGGGCCCGCGACCCGTGGGCCCCGCGCTTGCTACGTCCCCGTCAAAGGGCAGTGACCGAATCGTGTCAGGGCGCGGCTAGGGTGGCTGCCCATGTGGCCAGGACAGCAGCCGCCCGGGGGCGAGCAGAACCCGCAGTCGAACAACCCGTACCAGCAGCCGGGGTACCAGCAGCCGAATCCGTACCAGCAACCCGGCTACCAGCAGCCGAACCCGTACCAGCAGCAGCCGCAGTGGGGCGAGCCGTCCACCGTGGGCATGCCGCAGCCGGGTGACGGCGGCGGTGGCGGGAACCGCACGAAGCTGGTGGCGATCATCGCGGCGACGGCGGTGGTCGTGGCGGCCGGCGTGACCGGTTTCCTGGTGCTCGGCGGCGACAAGGACGACGAGGCGGACGGCAAGAAGCCCACCAAGCCGAGCGCGACCGCGTCCGAGGACGCCTCCGCCGACCCGGCCCCCTCGGCCTCGGGGGGCAACCCGCGCGGCGGCGAGGGCGAGAAGGCGACGATCCCGGGCTGGCAGGTCGTCGTGAACACCCGCTTCGGCACCAAGTTCGACGTCCCGGGCGACTGGGAGATCGAGTCGCCGGGCACCTCCGTGGGCTTCGAATGGGAGGAGAAGGACGGTGAGATGGGCCGCACCACCGTCACCGCCCCCGCCTACCTGAAGTCCAAGTGGTGCACCGAGGACGAGAACAAGGACGGCCGCACCGAGGACACCGCGCTCGCCACCGCCGGCACCCGTGGTGAGAACGGCGCGAAGGACACCAAGCAGGCCGCCGAGACCCGCGTGCCGTGGTGGATCTTCGGCGGTTACACGCAGCCTGACAAGAAGAGCGTGAAGTTCGACGCCCCGAAGCCGTACACCACGAAGTCCGGGATCACCGGGCACGTGGCCACGGCGCACTCGGAGGGCACGCCGCAGAAGGGCAAGTGCGACAGCGAGGGCAAGGCGATCACGTTCGGGTTCAAGAACGGCGCGGGCGACTTCGTCACCTGGAACCTGTACGGCGCGGCGGGTGTGAAGGAGGAGATCCCCGAGGCGACCGTGCAGAAGATCCTCAGCACGGTCCGGCTGACCGAGGAACCGCCGACGGAGTCGTGACGGGCCGGGCCCGCGCGTGTGCGGGCCCGGAACCCATTTGGCAAGTCGGCCCCCTCCCGGCGATAGTCACCGGGTGCCGACCTCCGCCGTCCGCCGCCGCCCCGCCTGGGCCGGCCGCAACTACACGCTGCTGACCGCCTCCGCCGTGGTGACCAACCTGGGCAGCCACGGCGCGCTGATCGCCGCCGCGTTCGCCGTGCTGGGCGCGGGCGGCGACGGCGGGGACGTGGGTCTGGTGGCCGCCGCCCGCACCCTGCCGCTCGTGCTGTTCCTGCTGGTCGGCGGCGCCGTCGCGGACCGGCTGCCGCGGCACCGGGTGATGGTCGCGGCCAACGTCCTGAACTGCGCCTCGCAGGCCGCGTTCGCCGCGCTGGTCCTCGTGGGTGAGCCGCAGCTGTGGCAGATGATGCTGCTCAGCGGACTGGGCGGCGCCGGGCAGGCGTTCTTCAACCCCGCCGCCGAGGGCATGCTGCTGTCCTCCGTCGACGGCGAACAGGCCGGCCGCGCGTTCGCCGTGTTCCGTATGGCGATGCACGGGGCGACCCTGGGCGGCGCCGCGCTCGGCGGGGCGATGGTCGCCGCGATCGGGCCCGGCTGGGTGCTGGCGGTGGACGCGGCGGCCTTCGCGGTCGCGGCGGTGCTGCGGGCGTTCCTCGACGTGAAGCACATCCCGCCGCGCGAGCCGGGCGGCGGCATGCTCGCCGATCTGCGGGACGGCTGGCGGGAGTTCACCGGCCGGCCGTGGCTGTGGGGCATCGTCGTGCAGTTCTCCATAGCCAACGCGGTCGTCGGCGCGGCGGACGCGGTCTACGGTCCGCTGGTCGCCCGCGACCACCTGGGCGGGCCGGCCCCCTGGGGCGTCGCGCTGGCGTTCTTCGGCGGTGGCACGGTGGCGGGCGCGCTGCTGATGACGCGCTGGCAGCCGCGCCGTCTGCTGCTGGTGGGCACCCTGTGCGTGTTCCCGCTGGCCCTGCCGTCCGCGGCGCTCGCGGTGCCCGTGCCGGTGGTGGTGCTGTGCGCGGTGATGTTCCTGACGGGGCTGTCGGTGGAGGTCTTCGGCGTCTCCTGGATGACGGCGCTGCACCAGGAGATACCGGAGGAGAAGCTGTCCCGGGTGTCCGCGTACGACTGGTTCGGGTCGGTCGCGCTCGTCCCGGCGGCGATGGCCCTCGCGGGGCCGGCGGAGACGGCGTTCGGCCGCCCGGAGGCGTTGTGGGGGTGCGCGGCGCTGGTCGTCGTCGTGACGGCAGCGGTTCTGACGGTCCCGGACGTCCGCAATCTGCGCCGCCGCACGAAGCAGGTCGCGGGCGCCGTGCAGGGCGCCCAGGAGCAGGTCGGGGACGGGACGGCCGTCGGGTAGCCGCGGCCCGGTGGGGGCGGACCGCACAGTTCCCCGCACCCCTGAGGATGCGGCCCCTCCGTCGCCCCGAAAGGGGCGCGGGGAACTGCGCGAGCAAGCACGACGGACCCGCAGTCCACGTCACTGCCGCCCGGCCGAGGCTGAGCGCACAGTTCCCCGCACCCCTGAGGATGCGACCCCTCCGTCACCCTGAAAGGGGCGCGGGGAACTGCGCGAACGACCGCCACGGCGCCGCACCCGACCAGCGACCGTCACTCCCCCAAGGGGCGCGGGGAACTGCGCGAACGCCCACCACGGCGCCGCAGCCGATCCCTAACCGATCGCGAACGCCCCCGAGGGCGGCAGCGGTGACGGCACCGCCGTCGCCTCCTGCACCGGCACCGCGTCCCCCATCAGACGCCGCAAGGCCTCCCCCTGCCGCACCCGCGCCGGAAACGGGTCCCCCGCGACCGCCCGGGTCAACGCCCCCACGTCCAACGCGCGGTCGGAGGCCGCCAGTACCACGTTCCCGAACCGCCGCCCCCGCAGCACCGCCGGCTCGGCGACCAGCACCACCTCCGCGAACCGCACAGCGACCGTCGCCACCTGCGACCGCAGAAACGCGAACGGCGCCGCGTCCGCCAGATTGGCGAGGTACACCCCGCCGCCCCGCAACACCCGCGCGACCTCGTCGACGTACCCGACGGTGGTCAGGTGCGCCGGCACCTGCGACCCCCCGAAGACGTCCGCGACCACGACATCCGCGCTGTCGTCGGGGGCGGCCTCCAGCCACGCACGCGCGTCGACCGTGTGCACGACGACACCGACCCCCGCCGGCAACGGCAGATGCTCGGCGACCAGCGCGGCCAGCCCCGCATCGGCCTCGACCACGTCCTGACGTGACCCCGGCCGGGTGGCGGCCAGGTACCGGGGCAACGTCATCGCCCCGCCCCCGAGATGCACCGCGTCCAGCGGAGCCCCGGGCTCGCCGGCCACGTCGAGCACGTGTCCCAGCCGCCGCGCGTACTCGAACTCCAGGTGCGTCGGCTCGTCCAGGTCGACGTAGGACTGCGGGGCGCCGTCGACCGTCAGCAGCCAGGCCCGTTCCCGGTCGACGTCGGGCATCAGCTTGGCGGTGCCGTGGCCGACGGCGCGGGACACGGGGAGGGGCTCGTTCACCGTCCCATTGTGCCGCCGCGCCACCGCCGGACCGTTTCAGGGGCTCACACGACCTCCGTCACCGTCCCGGCCCCGACCGTGCGCCCGCCCTCGCGGACGGCGAAGCCGAGCCCCGGCTCGAGGGGTACGTCGCGCCCGAGCTCCACGGTGACGGTCACCGTGTCCCCGGGCCGCGCCACCGCCGCCTCGCCGAGGTCGACGATCCCGACGACGTCCGCCGTGCGGATGTAGAACTGCGGCCGGTACCCGGTCGACAGCGGTGTCGTCCGGCCGCCCTCACGGGCGGACAGCACGTACAGCCGCGCCGTGAACCGCCGGCTGGGCGTCACACTGCCCGGCGCGGCCACCACGTGTCCGCGCCGCACCGCGTCGCGCGGCACCCCGCGCAGCAGCAGCGCCACGTTGTCCCCGGCCTGCGCCTCCTCCATGGGCTTGCCGAAGGTCTCCAGACCGGTCACGACGGTCTCGGTGTCCGCGCCGAGGACCTGCACCTTGTCGCCGACCCGGACCGTGCCGCGCTCCACCGCGCCGGTGACGACGGTGCCGCGCCCGGTGATGGTGAGCACGTTCTCCACCGGCAGCAGGAACGGCGCGTCCAGATACCTCTCCGGCACGGGCACATAGGTGTCGACCGCGTCGAGCAGCGCCTCGATCGACGCGGTCCACCGCGGGTCGCCCTCCAGCGCCTTGAGCCCGGACACCCGGACGACGGGCGCCGCGTCACCGCCGTAGCCGTGCGCGGTGAGCAGCTCGCGTACCTCCAGTTCGACCAGGTCGGTCAGCTCCTCGTCGCCCGCGTCGGCCTTGTTGAGCGCGACGACGATGTGGTCGACGCCGACCTGGCGGGCGAGCAGCACGTGCTCGGCGGTCTGCGGCATGATCCCGTCCAGCGCGGAGACGACGAGGATCGCCCCGTCGAGCTGGGCGGCGCCGGTGACCATGTTCTTCACGTAGTCGGCGTGGCCGGGCATGTCGACGTGCGCGTAGTGCCGGGTGCCGGTCTCGTACTCGACGTGCGCGATGTTGATGGTGATGCCGCGGGCGGCCTCCTCCGGGGCCCGGTCGATGCGGTCGAACGGCACGAAGGTGCCGGCGCCCCGCTCGGCGAGGACCTTGGTGATGGCGGCGGTCAGGGTGGTCTTGCCGTGGTCGACGTGGCCCATCGTGCCGATGTTGAGGTGCGGTTTGGTGCGGATGTACGCCGTCTTGGACATGGCGGTACCTGGAAGCCTCTCAGGTGATGACGCGTCAGGCCCCGGGCGCGGCGGAGGGCGCGCGGCCGGGACGGGGACCCCGGGAATCCGGCCGACCCTCCCCCTGCGGGGTCCGCCGGGCAATCCGGGGAGGGTCAGCTTCGGGCGCCGTCGACTGCGGCGAGGAGAACGGTGACGGCAGCCTTCGGGGCATCCGCGACGGCGGATGCTGCGAGGAGGAGGGCGTACCGGAACATGACGTCGATCCTCGCCGACGCCGCGTGGCGCGTCGACTCATTTTCCGCGAAGCGGAAGTCTGCCCTGCACTTCAGCGGCGCGCACCGCTCACGCCCCGATGTTCCTCAGCGCCTCCCGCACGGACAGCGGCGCGAACCGGCCGCCCTCGCGGGCGACGAAGTCGCGTACCGCGTCCGGGTCGGTCTTGGCGTACTCGCGCAGGGCCCAGCCGATGGCCTTGCGGACGAAGAAGTCGGGGTGGCCGGACTGGCGCAGGCAGTAGCCGAAGAGACGCTCGGCGTCGGTGCGTTCCTTGAAGCGGAGCTGGTGCAGCAGCGCGGTGCGTACGAGCCACTTGTCGTCGTCGGCGCTCCACCGGTCCATCTCGGCGGTGAGCGCGGGGTCGGCGGCGACGAGCGTCCCGACGACGTGCGCGGCGAGCAGGTCGACGGTGTCCCACCAGGGCACGGCGGTGACGAGGTGCCGGGTCACGGGCAGGAAGCCGGAGGAGCACCGCCGCACGTGCCGGCGCAGGTAGTCGACGGCGAAGTAGTGGTACTCCCGCGCGGGCAGCTTCCAGCAGCGCAGCGCGACCGCGGTGCAGTCGGCCTCGGACGGGCGGGGCAGTCCGGCCTCGACGGTGCGGGACAGGGCGCGGCGCACCGGGGTCTTCAGTCCCAGGAAGGGTGCGACGTCCTTCATGTAGGCCCGCATGGCGTCGGCCGCGACGGGATCGGCGGCGGCCGCGTACGCGGCGACGAGCCGCTCCACCACCGTGTCGGCCAGCGTGCTGTCCGGCACCCGCGGCGGCGGCGGACCGTCTTCTGTGACGCGCATGAGACGCACACTACGGCGATCTCGCACACATGTCGGTTAGTGTCACCGGATGCTCGATGCCACCAACCGCTCTGGGGGCACCGCCACGGCCCGTCCCCGGGCCGGCTCGTCCGACCTCGCGGTCGCCGTCCCCACGGCCGCTCCCGTTCTCGCGCCCGCTCCCGGTTTCGCCGGGCGGTGCGCGAGAGTCCTGCTGTCACCGTGGTCCCGGCTGTCCCTGCTGGTCGTGCTGCTCGCCTCGGCGGCGGTGGTCATGGTGGTGCTGGAGCCGCAGCAGCTGCTGACCGAGGGCCTGCCGGCCCAGCTCGGCGGTGCCGTGGGCGTCGTCGCCTACGCGGTGGCGTACGGGGCGTGCACGGTGGCGTTCGTGCCGCGCCCGCTGCTGAACCTGGCCGCGGGGGCGTTGTTCGGCTCCCAGTTCGGGCTGGTGGCGGCGCTGGGCGGGACGGTGCTGGGCGCGGGTCTCGCGTTCTGCCTGGGCCGGGTGCTCGGCCAGGAGGCGCTGCGTCCGCTGCTGCGCGGGCGCTGGCTGAAGGCCGCGGACCACCAGCTGAGCCGGCACGGTTTCCGGTCGATGCTGGCGGCGCGGCTGTTCCCCGGCATCCCGTTCGCCGCCGCCAACTACTGCGCCTCGGTCTCCCGGATGGGCCTGCTGCCGTTCCTGCTGGCGACGGCGCTCGGCTCGATCCCGAACACCGCCGCCTACGTGGTGGCGGGCGCCCGTGCCTCCACCCCGACGTCCCCGGCCTTCCTGATCGCGCTGGCCTGCATCGCCGTGCCGGGTCTCGCCGGCGCGGTCGTGGCGTGGCGCAAGCGGCACCGGCTGCGCGCCGGGTAGCGGCGGGGGCGGTCCGTCAGGTCCGCTCCAGGATCATCGCGTTGGCGAGCCCGCCGGCCTCGCACATGGTCTGCAGGGCGTAGCGCGCGCCGCGCTCCTGCATGGCGTGGACCAGGGTGGTCGTCAGCCGGGTACCGCTCGCGCCGAGCGGATGGCCGAGGGCGATGGCACCGCCGTGCACGTTGACCTTGCCGAGGTCGGCGCCGGTCTCCTGCTGCCAGGCGAGGACCACGCTGGAGAACGCCTCGTTGACCTCGAACAGGTCGATGTCGTCGAGGGAGAGCCCGGCCCGGCGCAGCACCTTCTCGGTGGCCGGGACGACGCCGGTGAGCATCAGCAGCGGGTCGGAGCCGGTGACGGCGAAGCTGTGCAGCCGGGCGAGGGGACGCAGGCCGAGCCTGGCGGCCGTCTCCCCCGCCATGACGAGGACGGCGGACGCGCCGTCGTTGACGGGGCTTGCGTTGCCGGCGGTGACGTTCCACTCGATCTGCGGGAAGCGCTCGGCGAAGTGCGGGTCGTGATAGGCGGGCCGGAGCCCGGCGAGGACCTCGGTGCTGGTGTCCGGCCGTACGCACTCGTCGCGGGTGACGCCCTCCAGGGGCGCCACCTCGGCGTCGAACAGCCCGGCGTCCCAGGCCGTGGCGGCCCGGCGGTGCGAGGTCACGGCGAAGGCGTCCATCTGCTCGCGGGTGATCGACCACTTGGCGGCGATGAGTTCGGCGCTGATGCCCTGCGGGACGAGCCCTTCCGGGTGGCGCGCGGCGATCCCGGGGCCGAACGGGTCCTTGCCCTCGGGAACGTTGGACCACATCGGCACCCGGCTCATCGACTCCACACCGCAGGCGACGGCGATGTCGTACGCGCCGGAGATGACGCCCTGGGCGGCGAAGTGCACGGCCTGCTGGGAGGAGCCGCACTGGCGGTCGACGGTGGTGGCGGGCACGGACTCGGGCAGTCCGGCGGAGAGGGCGGCGTAGCGGGTGGTGTTCATGGCCTGCTCGCCGACCTGGTCGACGGTGCCGCCGATGACGTCGTCGATGAGCTCGGGGTCCACGCCGGAGCGTGCGACGAGGGTGCGCAGGGTGTGGGCGAGCAGTTCGACGGGGTGGACGTGGGCGAGGGCGCCGTTGGGCTTGCCCTTCCCGACGGGGGTGCGTACGGCTTCCACGATGACTGCGTCACGCATGGTGCGGGCCTCCTTGGCCGGACCGGGTCAGGACGGGATGCCACCGGGGCGCTGCTACCGGTGAGTAGGAAATCCGAACTCACCATAACGCGGTAGGTTGGAAAATCAAACCTTTATCGGTGGTGCCCGTAAACTGACCCCATGGCCGCCTCCAAAGACCCGCGCCCCTGCTCCGTCGCCGACGCGCTCGCACTCGTGGGCGAGAAGTACTCCCTGCTCGTGCTGCGCGAGGTGTGCCTCGGCAACGGCCGCTTCGACCAGCTCGTGCGCAACATCGGCGCGCCGCGCGACATCCTGGCCACGCGGCTGCGGCGCCTGGTCGACGCCGGGATCCTCACCAAGCGCCCGTACAGCGAGCGCCCGCAGCGCTTCGAGTACCGGCCCACCCGGGCCGGTCTCGAACTGGAGCCCGTGCTGTGGACGCTGAAGGAGTGGGGCGACCGGCATCTCCGGGCCGACAGCGGCACGCCGATGAAGCTCGAGCACCACTGCGGCGACGAGTTCGTGCCGGTCGTCACCTGCCGGGCCTGCGGCGAGGAGGCACGTCACCAGGACCTCACCGCGCACCCCCAGGCCCCCGGCTGGACGGTGCGCGGCCCCGCCGCCGCCTGAGCGTCACCCGTACGGACGCGGCGGGCCACCGGACCTTCGCCGAGGCTTCATCTCCGGACGCTACAGTTCGCCATCGGCGCGCCCGATGATCGACAGCACCGCAGCCGGCGGTGGGGGTGTGCCCTTCGACCTTTCCGCGATCGGCACTTGGATCCCACTGCCCCATGTCTTGGTTCGAATCCCTGATCCTCGGCCTCGTCCAGGGTCTGACCGAGTTCCTGCCCGTCTCCTCCAGCGCGCATCTGCGGCTGACCGCGGCCTTCTCCGGCTGGGAGGACCCCGGCGCCGCCTTCACCGCGATCACACAGATCGGCACGGAGACCGCTGTGCTGATCTACTTCCGCAAGGACATCGGGCGCATCCTGTCCGCGTGGACCCGTTCGCTCACCGACAAGGAGATGCGCCGGGACCAGGACGCGCGCATGGGCTGGCTGGTCGTCGTCGGCTCGATCCCGATCGGCGTGCTCGGGGTGACGCTCAAGGACCAGATCGAGGGCCCGTTCCGCGATCTGCGGCTGACGGCGGCGATGCTGATCGGCATGGGCATCGTCCTGGGCGTCGCCGACCGGCTCGCGGCGCGCGCCGAGAGCGGCGGCCGGCACCGGGTGGCGGCGCCCCGCAAGGAGCTGGCCGACCTGACGTTCCGTGACGGCCTCATCTACGGCGTGTGCCAGGCGCTGGCCCTGATCCCGGGTGTCTCCCGCTCCGGGGCCACCATCAGCGGCGGCCTGTTCATGGGCTACCGGCGCGAGGCCGCCGCCCGTTACTCGTTCCTGCTCGCCATCCCCGCCGTGCTCGCCTCCGGCCTGTTCGAGCTGAAGGACGCGGCGGACGGCGGGCACGTCTCCTGGGGGCCGACGCTCTTCGCCACGGTGATCGCGTTCATCACCGGGTACGCGGTGATCGCGTGGTTCATGAAGTTCATCTCGACCAAAAGCTTCATGCCGTTCGTCTGGTACCGGATCGCGCTCGGCATTGTCATCGTCGCCCTGGTGGCGACGGGTGTCCTGAGCCCGCACGCGGGCGAATCCGGCGGCTGAACCCGGGCCACAGATGTAGCGCCGTCCAGCATTTCCCAGCCCCTGATTGCAGCATCACGCCGTGATCATCTCCCACCAAGGGACGACACGGAAGGGCCCGCACGGCTTGCCGTGCGGGCCCTTCCGTGCAGAGGAGGCCCGCCTGGGAGCGGGACGGGCCGAGAACGGGCGCCAGCGCGGGGTGACCTGACCGAACGGATTAACCCGGGTCCAGTTTCGGACCCGGGTTGGTCATTTCCGGACGGAGGGAGATCCAACTCTTTACAGGGAACGCCAGGGGCGATCGACAATGTCAGTGAATCGGGGGTCCGGTTCATTCCTTGGTGCTGCTGAGAATTCCGCTCACGTTCAGGACCTCGTGGCACCCCTGAGCCTGACGACCGGTCGCGGGCGTACCAGGCTTGGCGCAGGTCACGCTGATCGTCACGGTGTCGTTTTCGGCGATCTTGATGGGGGTCACCCAGTGGTAGTCCTGGTTACGGAAGGTCTCCAGCGCGATGGTGGTGATCTTGCGGTCGCCGAAGCTGAAGGTCAACACCCCTTCGTCACCCTGGAAGTTGGCGACGACGGCGTCCGTGACCCCGAAGACACTGTCCTTCGGCACCTTGTAGCTACGGGACTTGGTCTCCCCGGCGGCCAACTGCACGTCGATGGTCTCCGAGTGCTGGCCGCTGGTGCCCGTGACGCCCTCCTCGCCCGAGGCGCCATCGAGCCCACCGCCCGATCCGGCCGGTGCGCCCGACTCCCTGCCGCCCGGCTCGGAGTCCGAACCGCCGCCGGTCTCGGCGCCCGGACGCTGTGCCCCGGCGGGCGTGGGACCCTGCTGGACCGCTTCCTCGGCGGCTTCCTTGGCGGCGCTCTTCACCACGGGACGCACCAGTGCGAACCAGGCGAGCAGCAGCGCGAGCAGCGCCGCCAGCAGAATCAGCAGCCATCGCGGGAAGATCGGGATCTGGACGAACTCCGCTTCCAGCGGCGGCCGGGCGGCGGGCTCGTCCCACCGGGACTGCTCCTCGTCACCGGTCTCGGCGGTGTCCACCGTGAACGGCCACACCACCGGGGCGCCGAACCACACCGGCTTGGCCGTACGGACCCGCAGCCCGACCTCGGTCGACTCACCGGGCTCCAGCTTCGGCTGCGCCGGGGTGAAGGCGAACCCGAGTTCCTCGCCCGCCTGACCGGGCGTGAAGCCCACCTGCACCGGAGTGTTGCCCTGGTTGCGCACCACCAGCTTGTAGCGGCCGCGCAGCCAGCCGCGGCGTCGGCGCGGGGCCAGCTCGGTCTGCAGTTCGTGGAACGCCTCGATGTGCACGGTGGTTTCGAGGACGCGTACCGACTCGGGGTGCTCGGTCGGCAGAACCCGCACGCCGAGGGGCCTTTCGCCGGCCCGGATCTCCGGGGAGCGTGGCGGTGCCAGACGGAGCGTCACCGTTTCGGAGGTGCCGGGATAGAGCGAGACCCGGGCCGGTTCCACGGTGGTCCAGGGGGCGCAGTCCCCGACGACCTCCAGGTTGTACGCCTCGACGATGTCACTGTCGTTGCGGACGGTCAGAATGGTCGTGGCGATCTCGCCCGGCGTCACCGTCACGGCCGGAATGTCGAGGCCGGGCGCACCCGGACCGGAAGAGGCTGCAGAAGGCGTCACGCCACCACGGTAGAAGTGTGCCCCGGAGTCCCACGAGGAACGCGAGGGCAACAGCCGGGCAGTGACGTTGCCCGGCATCCTGATGCCAACCACTTCGTACCGGTGGCTCGTTGATGCGGCGCGCCGGATCCCGCGCGCCGCCCACCGGTGGTCGCCTCGTCCTGGAACCGCCCTTGCCCCCACGAACTCTGGAACAGGTAGCCACCGATGTCAGGTGCAGAGGAGACCAGCCCTGCCATGTCCGACACCACGTCACATGAGCCCGCCCAGGCGAAAGCCGCCCATCGGACGTCCCGAGCCGGCCGTCCGGACCGGGTGACCGTCGCCGTCTACGCCGCCGATCCGGTGCTGCGCGTGGGCATCGTCCACCAGTTACGCCAGCGCCCCGAGGTCGACCTGGTCGACGACGCCGACGCGGAACGGGCCGAGGTGTCGCTGGTGGTCGTCGACAACGTCGGCGACGACGTGGTCGCCCTGCTGCACCGGCTGCGGCACAACAACGCCACCCGAACCGGCCTGGTGATAGGCACGCTCGGAGCCGGCGCGCTGCAACGCGTCATCGAGTGCGGAGTGGCGGCGGTGCTGCGGCGCGCCGAGGCCGAACAGGACCGGCTCCTGAGCCTGGTACTGGCGATAGCCAACGGAGAGGGAGTACTGCCCGGCGACCTGCTCGGCAAGCTGCTCTCCCACGTGGGCAACCTCCAGCGCTCGGTACTCGACCCCGGGGGCCTGTCCCTGTCCACGCTGACCACCCGCGAGGCGGACATGCTGCGCCTGGTGTCGGAGGGCCTGGACACGGCGGAGATCGCGCGCAAGACCGCGTACTCGGAACGGACCGTCAAGAACGTCCTGCATGAGATCATCACGCGACTGCAACTGCGCAACCGGGCCCACGCGGTGGGCTACGCCCTGCGCAACGGGCTGATCTGACGGGGCGGTCGACTGGTTGGTACGGCCAATGGACCCGACGTACCGGCTGACACGGGTTCGTGCGAACTCTGTCCGGCGACCTCCGGGAACCCGGCGCTGCCCGAAAGCGCACCCCACGTTTCCCCCGGGTACGTCCCCACCGCCCTGCCGCCCCGCACCGGGGCGGCGCACAGTGGCGGGGGCACATCCAGATGCCGCACCAGACTGCGAAGGGGACCGTGATGGAAACCGCTGGCCCCGGCGGGCGGTACCGCCTGGGGAGACTCGGGGTGTCGCTGCTGCTGCTGGTCCCGCTGCTCGGCGTGACGGCGGCCGCAGGACCGGGCAGCGCCGAGCCGCAGGCGAAGGCGGTGGCCGCCGCCGCGGACGCCCGGGTCGCGTACGCCGGTACCCGGCACCGCAGTCTCGGCAGGGTCACCTCCCCCACCTCCGACCCCAAGGAGAACGTCAGCGCACCGCTGTTCGGGGCGGGCCCGGCCCACTACGACACCCAGCCGTCCGCCGTCGGCGACCGGATGGTCTTCGCGAGCCGCCGTGACGAGAGGAAACCGCAGATCTATCTGCGGGCAGCCGACGGTTCGGTACGCAAGCTCACCAGCGGCATGGACGCGGCGCACCCCCAACTGGCCCCGGACGGCCGGTCCGTGCTGTTCGACTCCGCCGAGGCGAGCGGCGTCGGCGGCGGGACGCAGCGCGACCTGTGGCAGGTACGCACCGACGGCACCGGCCTGACGCAGCTCACCGACACCCCCGCGAACGAGGAGGACCCGACGGTCTCCCCGGACGGGCAGCGGATCGCGTACTCCAGTGACAGCGACGCGTCGGCCGGAGCGCAGATCTACGTACGGCCCCTGGCGGGCGGCACCGAAACCCGGATCACCGATCCCGCGAACGGCGCCGCCACCGAGCCGGCGTGGAACCCGGTGAACGACGACGTCAACCGGGACTGGATCGCGTACACCGCCACCACCACCGTCGACGGGCAGTCGCAGCCCCGGCTGCGGATAGCGAACGGGACGGCCGACGAGCCGCTGTTCGGGCCCACGTACGCAGACTGGCGTGCCCACGGGGCAGCGTGGAAGCCCGACGGGGACGGGGTGGTGTTCCTGAGCCCCGAGGTCACCTGCACCTGTGAGGGCACCTACGACCACGTGTTCAGTTCGACCGCACACAGCGACCAGGAACCGGTGCTGGTGCTCAACGAGGACCGGGAGGTCCTCTCGCCCACCTGGCTCGGCCCGAACGACGGAGGCGGCGTGGTGGTGGAGCGCACCACCGCGCAAGACCCCGGAACCCGTACCGATGCGCTCTCCGGCGCGCACGTGGTGACGCTGCAGGACGCCCGGGCGGACGGGTCCGACCCCCGTGACCTCGGGCTCACGATCCTCAACGAGGACCCGGAGGCCGACACCAACACCGATCCCGCCAAGGACCCGCTGTTCCAGCCCCGGGACGGGTTCGACCCGTGGACCGAGCGGCAGAACTACACGCCTGACGGCCGCCGGATCGTCGTCACCCGCTTCGAGACCGTCGACGGCCAACGCGTCGAGCGGATCTGGATGGTGGACGCCGACGGCGCCAACGCGGCGCCCATGCCGCTCGCGGGACGCGGCGCGACGGACTGGGACACCGACCCGACGTTCTCCCCGGACGGCAAGTTCCTTGCCTTCACCCGGACTTCGCCGGGCGGCGTCGGTGAGGGCGCGGGACCCAGCCGCATCCTCCTCGCCGATGCCGCCACCGGTGCGATCACCGGAGAGATCACCCCGCCGGCCGGGCAGCTCCAGGGCCAGGACGCCCAGCCCACCTGGTCCTCCGACGGCACCACCCTGGCCTTCACCCGCAACATGGAGATCAACGGGGGCGGCGGCAACAAGCACGTCTGGACCGTGCCGGTGAACAACCTGGGCCGGCAGACCGACCTGAGCGCCACCAACTGTCCGGGCGACTGCGAAGTCATCGACGACAGCCCGGCATTCTCCCCGGACGGACTCAGCATCGCCTACAACCGCAAGAACGGCGGCGGCGCGGTCGGCGAACGAAACGGCCTGCTCCTGTCGTCCCTGTCGGGCGGCAACTGCCAGGTGCTGCTGCCCGCCTCCCTCATCGACCTCCCCGGCGCCTGCGGCCGGGAGCTGCCGGACACCTCGGCCACCGGCCCCTTCCAGCCTCGCGACGCCGCGTGGACGGCCGATGGCAAGAGCCTGGTGTTCAGCTCCCGCGCCGAGGGCGCGGTCAACAGCCCCGAGAAGCTGAGCGTCCTGAACGTCGAGTCGGGCGAGATCACCCCGCTCACCACCGATTTCCCGGGCCGGCAGAAGGAACCCGCCGTCCAGCGGTCCGTGGACCTCGCCCTCGAGGCGCCCGGTACCACGCCGGAGGTCGCCGTCGGCGACTCCGGCACGGTCACCGTCGACGTGGTCAACAACGGTCCCGCTGCCTCTCCCGGCACGACGCTGACCATCGCCCCGCCGCCCGGCGTGCAGATCACCGGGATCACCTATCCCGGGGGCACCTGCGACGCCGCCTCCCTCCAGTGCGACATCGGCGTGGTGGAGCCCGGCACGACCGAGCCCATGGAGGTCACTCTCACCGGAGTCACGCCCGGCGACGCGCCGATCGACTGGTCGGTCACCGGTACGGTCCTGGACCCGGAGCCCACCGACAACACGGGCCGGACCGTCGTGCCGGTGGTCGAGGAGGACACGCCGCCCCCGCCGAGCCCGAGCCCCACTCCGACACCGACGCCGGCGCCGCCCACCAGCGCGCCGCCCACGACCACGCCGCCCACCGTGCCCCCGGAGCCGGAGGAGCCGAAGGCCGGACCCGGCGTGCGTGTCAACGCCCAGCCGAACCCCGGCCATGTGGGCGGGCGCGTCGTGGTGACGTACACCGTGCGCAACGGCCGCAACGCGCTGGCGACCGGGCTGCGGCTGCAGATCGTCCTGCCCAGGGGCATACCGAACAGCGGGCCGCCGGCGGGCTGCGACGCCTCCTGGGTGTGTGCGCTGCCGGACCTGAGGCCGGGCGCGAGCACGGTCGTACGGGTGGTCCTCAGCCCCAAGAAGGCGACGACGGGCCAGGCGGTCGGCATCCTCACCACCACCGGGACGGACGCCGACAGGAACGACAACACCGCCCGGGAACGGCTGCGGATCCTGCAGCCGCGCATCATCGCGGTGCCGGAGATCGGCAAGCCCGGCTTCGTCACCTCGGTGCGCGGCAAGGACTTCCCGCCGGGCGTGCCGGTGCGGTTCAAGTGGAACCCGGGGATCACCGCGGCGGCGGCGCCGACCATTCCGAAACGGGACGGCACGTTCATCGGCCAGCTGCTCATCCTCGCCAAGGACCAGACCGGACCGCGCACCATCACCGCCGGCGGTCCCGGGTTCTCGCCGGTGAAGACCGACTTCCTGGTGGTCGCCGGCAACGTGCAGCCGCCCGGCGAGGTGACCCGCCGGTGATCCACGAGGTCGACGAGGGGCTGCGGCGACTGCTCGGCGAGTCCGGTCTGGAGGCATCGGGCGTCGAGGTGGTCTTCGACGCCCCCACCCGGGACTGGGCGGCGCGCCGCAGCGCCCCGACGGTCTGCGTCTTCCTGTACGACATCCGTGAGGACGCCGCCCGGCGCGGCACCGGCGCCGGGGAGGTGTACGACGAGGACGGGTTCCTGGTGGCGCGGCGCTCCCCGCCGCGCTGGTTCTGGCTGTCGTACATGGTCACGGCGTGGACGAGCCGACCGCAGGACGAGCACCGGCTGCTCTCGCAGGTGCTCGGCACGCTGGTGGCCACGGACACGGTGCCCGCGCGGCTGCTCACCGGCACGCTCGCCGAACTCGGCCTCACTGTCGGGCTGGACGCCGGCGGGGCCGCGCTCGACGCACCGGCCGCGTCCGATGTGTGGTCGGCGCTCGGCGGCGAACTGAAGGCCTCGCTCGGCCTGCGCGTGCGCGCACCGCTCGCCGGGATCAGCAGGGTCACCGCTCCGATGGTCACCGAGGGCCTCGTCGTCCGCTCCGCCGCCGCACGCGAGGGCGCGGAAGCGACACCGGGCCGCCGGCTGCGCTACAAGGAGGTCAGCGACCCGGGCCACGACGGCTTCGCCGGCCCACGCGAACGGGGCGAGGCCCCGGCCCGACGCCGCCGGGGGGACCGCCGGCCGTGACGTACACAGCAGAACCGGACGTCGTGGCCCACCTCGCCGTCGACGACCCCCTCCCTGCCGCCATCGCCCCCCTGTGGACGCGACTTCGGGCGGTCGAGGAGCGGGTGCGGCAGGCCGTGGGGGCGCGGCAGGCCAAGGATCCGGATCCTGAGGACCCGTACCGGGGGCAGTACCTCACGCCCGAGGCGGCGGCGCGGATCCTGGACGAGCAGGGCGGTCTCGACGTACCCGGGGAGGAGCCCTGGCAGCCGCCGGCCGGTTCCGTACTCGACGGACTGGCACGGCGGTTCGGACTGTCCGAGCTGGATCTGGACCTGCTCCTGGTCGCGATGGCACCGGATCTGGACGCGCGGTTCGAGCGGCTCTACGGCTATCTCAACGACGACCTGACACGCCGCCGGCCCACGGTCGGGCTCGCCCTGGAGCTGTGCGGGCTCTCCGGCACGGCACCCGCCCGGTTCCGGCTCGCCCCCGGAGCGCCACTGATCGAGGGCGGACTGGTGCAGGTCACCGAGCCGGAACGGCCGCCGCTGTCCCGGGTTCTGGTGGTCCCTGACCGGGTCACCGGGCACCTGCTGGGCAGCGCGCAGCCAGACGACCGGCTCGCCGGGGTGCTCGGCGAGGCACGAGAGGACCCGACGGCACAGGAGGCGGACGTCCACCTCGCGGCTGCCGCGGCCATGACCGGCGTCGGTCTGGTCCATCTGCGCAGCCGCGGCGGTGACGCCGAGGGACTCGCCGCCGCCGCCCTGCACACGGCCGGGCTGCGCCCGCTCGCCCTGGACGCCGTGGCGCTCGCCCGGCGCCCGGCCGAGGTGCCGGAGCTGGCCCGGGTGGTCGCCCGCGAAGCCCGGCTGACCGGCGCCGGGGTCGTCCTCGGCCCTCTGGAGGCACTGCCCGCGGAACCCGCCGAACGGGCCCGTACGCTCTGGGCGCTGTGCGCGGCGCTGCGCGGGATCCCCCTCTTCACCCACGGCACCGGCGGCTGGGCCCCGGAGTGGGCGGCCGATACCCCCGTCGCCCTCACCGTCCCGGCCCCCTCCCCCGAACGCCAGGCCGCACGCTGGCGTCACGCCCTTGAACGGGCGGCGGGTGACGGCTCGGCAACCGGCGGCGTCGCTGGGTCCACTCGCACCGCCGGTGACGATTCCACGCCGGGCCACCTCGCGCGCACCGCCGGTGACGGTTCCACGGACGGCCGCCTGCCGCGGACCGACGGTGACAGTCCCACGACCGGCCGCCTGGCCCGGGCCGCCGGTATCGGTTCCGTGACGGGCGACGCCGGCGCGTTCGCTCGAGCCGTCGGGGAGGGTGTCGCGGTCGGCGATGCCGGCGCGCTTGCCGGAGGTGGCGAAAATGCCGCGGCAAGCGATGTCAACGTGCTTGGCGGAGTCGGTGGGAATGGTGTCACGGTCGGCGGGGCCGGTGCGCTTGCCCGTGCCGTCGGGGACGGCGTCGCGACCGGTGACGTCGAGGAGTTGGCGTTGGCTGTTGCCGCGCATCGGCTGGACGCGGGGCAGTTGCGTCGGGCTGCTGACGTGGCGGTGCGTACGGCTGTCCTCGCGGGACGGCCGGTTCGTCCTGACGATGTGCGGGCCGCCGTACGCGCTCAGAACGGTGCGGGGCTGGACCGGCTGGCCCGGCGGGTGGAGCCGGGCGTCGGGTGGGACGACCTGGTGCTGCCGCCCACCACCCACCGGCGGCTGCGGGAGCTGGCGCTGCGTGCCCGCCATCGCGAGCAGGTGCTCGGGCAGTGGGGGATGCGGCCCGGCGGAGGCCGGGGACGCGGTGTGATCGCGCTGTTCGCGGGCGAGTCGGGCACCGGCAAGACCATGTCCGCGGAGGTCGTCGCCGCGGACCTGGGCATGGATCTGTATGTGGTGGACTTGTCCACAGTCGTGGACAAGTACATCGGCGAGACCGAGAAGAACCTGGAGCGGATCTTCACCGAGGCGTCCGCGGTCAACGCGGTGCTGCTCTTCGACGAGGCCGACGCGATCTTCGGCAAGCGGTCGGAGGTGAAGGACGCCCACGACCGGCACGCCAACATCGAGTCGGCGTATCTGCTCCAGCGCATGGAGTCGTTCGACGGCATCGCGGTGCTCACCACCAACCTGCGGGCCAACCTGGACGAGGCGTTCACCCGCCGCCTGGACGTCGTGGCCGACTTTCCCGTGCCCGACGCGGGCCACCGCCTCGCCCTGTGGGACCGCTGCCTGGGCGACCTGATGCCCCGCGCCGACGACCTGGACCTCGCCTTCTGCGCGGACCGCTTCGAACTCGCCGGCGGCTCCATCAGGGCCTGCGCGGTCACCGCGGCCTACCTCGCCGCGGAGTCCGGCGGGCCGCTCACCATGCGGCAGGTGGTGACGGCGGTCGCGCAGGAGTACCGCAAGCTCGGACGACTGGTCCTGGAGAGCGAGTTCGGGCCGTACACGGCGGACGCCGTCGGCGCCTGAGAGGCGGACTCCTACGGCCGCGGGCCGACCAGTTCCTCGTACAGCTTCCGCTTCTGGGCGGCGTCCTTGGCTGCCTTCAGCTTGGCCGCCCACTCCTCCTTGATCGTCTGGAGGAAGCCGTGCCAGTCGCCCCCGCCCATCCTCCCCAGTTCCACCCTGGTGTCACCGATCTTGTCCGGCTTGTGGCCGTGCAGCACGGACTCAGGGTTGGCGGTCGCCTCCGTGGATTTGGCGCCGTGGTGGTATCCGACGGGGCTGCGGCCGTGGGGCTCCACCGTCTCGATGCCGACCAGCAGGCCGCCGTCCCTGTCGGCAGTCGGCGCGTTGAACACGAGGAGCATGTGGCCGTAGGAGCCGTTCGGCAGGACGACGTCGCCGTTCCAGTCCTTGGTTCCGATGCCGCCGCCCGAGAGGTTGACCCCCATCAGCTCCTCGGTGTGCAATCCGGGGGTGTACGGGGCGGCTTTGTTCTTCAGCGACGCCCCGACGCCGCCCTGCTCCTTGAAGCTGCCGGGCTTACCGTCCTTGTTCTTGCCGATGGAGGAGCGGTGCGTGGCGAAAGAGCGCTCCACTGCGCGCGGGTCCCGGACGCCTCCGCTGGTGACGCCGAGGAAGTCGAGCAGCTGATGGGTGCTCTCCCCCTGGCGTAGGGCGGGAATGCGGATGTTGACGCGTCCGCCGTGGGCGAGCGCCCGGATGATGTCGCCGTCCTTGTAATCGGCGAACTTCTTGTCCTTCCCTGCGACCTGGAGACCCTGCCGCAGGATGAGCAGGACGTTGGTGAGGATCCTGTGGGCGAAGTCGTCCCGCCCCTTCATGTCCTCCGTCACGTGTTCGCCGGCGGACGGGTGCATCTGCTCCTCGCGCACGCTGTCCGGGACCAGGGTGTCGAGGGCCGTTTCCCGGATCTGCTGGTTCCGTTCGTTCTCCAGCCTCGCCCGTTCCGGACCTTCAAGATTCGGCTCGTTGGTGCGCATGAATCGGCCCAGGGTGTAGGCCGGATTGATCGGTGTGGGGGCTCCCCCTGCCGGCGCCTGTGTCTGGAAGGCGAGCGTCGCGGCGAGGATACGCTGTCCCGGCTTGAGCTTCAGCCAGGTCGAGTAGTCGGCGCGCTCCTGCTCCGGAGCCTTGCCCTTGCCCTTGCCGCTCGCGCTCTTGCCCGCACTGGCTGTCCCACCCATCTCCTCGGCGAGCAGCCTGGCCTTGCCCTCGGCGATCCGCCTGCCGTCTTCCACGGTGCCGATGCCCACGTCGTTCAGCCAGTCAGGCCTGTGTTCCGAAAGGAACTCGATGTCCCTGAGTTCGTTCGCCCCGAAGGCCAGCCCGCGGACAAGCCGCCGTTCCAGGGCCCACCGCACCCGGGGCTTCGGCGGCAGCCATTTCTCCGGCCACTGCTTGTGCGGCTCCCAGATGTTGAACTTCCGTTTCTTCATGACCGCGTTGGCAGGGATCGACGCGCTGAGCCGGACCATCACCGCAACGGCGTCCTCGGACGCATCCAGGGCAGTCTCCTGTTCCGGCGTCGGGCTCTCCTCCGCGGGGACGTCAGCCTCGATCTCTTCTATCCGGTCGTCCTGGTCTTCCAGGGCCCGCTGCACCGCCGCCGTCTCCGCGGCCGCTGTCCGCGGGCCGGGGTCGACGTCGTGATCAGTGGGCGCCGGACCGGACATGACACGCCTGGCATTGGCTTCCGCGGCCCGCTCGAAGTGGTCGGACGGGTGGGAGATCTTCAGGCCGTTGCCGTGGTCCGTGCCCGACACCGGGCCCTGGCGTTGCTGTACGACATGGGTCAACTCGTGGGCCAGGGTGTGCTTGTCCCCGCCGCCGGGGCCGAGGACGACATGGCTGCCGGAGGTGTAGGCGCGGGCGCCGACGGCGCGGGCCGAGCGGGCCGCTGCGGGGCCGGTGTGCAGGCGTACGTCGGAGAAGTCGGTGCCGAAGCGGGACTCCATCTCCTGGCGCATCGGGCCCGCGAACTGTTTGCCGCCCGAGTTCAGGACCTCGGGCACCTCGGTGTCGAGCTGCTCCGGGGCGGGCGCGGGGCGGGCGCGGCGGGCGATCATGCCGGTGACCGCGGCGTTGCCCGCGCTGCCCTGCGCCGCCCGCAGCACGTCGGCGGTGAGCGGGGGCGGGACGGCGGCGCCGGCCGAGGACGTCTCCCGTCGGGCAGCGGCTGTGCCGGGCACCGGCTGCTCGGCTTCGGTCCCCTCGACGCGCCGTCCGGCCCTCTGCATCTACTGCCTCCTCGTCGGCGCACTCCTGCTGCGCACCCAGTGGACAGCACGCGCCGAGCGGGCGTCCATGTCCGTACGGGCAGCGTGAGGGCAACGGCGGGTGATGTCCGGACGGTCCGTGCGGGAGGTACGGAAAGGCAGCGGGCCTGCCCCCGACCAGGTCCCCAGGTCCCTGTCACCTGCCCCGTCCGCCCCCGCAGACTCGGCCTGGACACAGGTGACAAGCAAGGACGCTAAGGAGCGAACATGCCGACGTACCTCACCCCGGGCGTGTACGTGGAGGAGGTGCAGTCCGGTGCCCGACCGATCGAAGGGGTCGGCACCGCCGTCGCCGCGTTCGTCGGGTTCGCCGAGCGCGGACCCTTCCACACGCCGACGCTGGTCACCAGCTGGGACCAGTACACCCAGGAGTTCGGTGGCTTCACCGAGGGCACCTACCTGGCCCACTCGGTCTACGGGTACTTCTCCAACGGCGGCGGCGCCGCGTACGTGGTGCGCATCGGCGGCTCCGCCGAGGACACCTCCGCCCCGTCGGTGACCGGCGCCCGGGGGAAGCGGGAGGCCAAGGCCGTGGAGCTGGGCGGCTTTCTGGTCACGGCCAAGCCGGGCGTGACCGGGGTGTCGGTGGAGGTCGCCGACGCAGGCGGTGAGAACCCGCCGGAGGACCGCTTCATGCTGCTGGTCCGCAAGGGCGACGAGGTGGTGGAGACGTACGAGACGTCCACCCGCAAGAACGTCAAGGGCTATCTGGTCAACCAAGCCCGCGCCTCCAAGCTGATCGAGGTCACCGAGCAGCGCGGCGCCGCCCAGACCAAGCCCGCAACGCAGACCCTGGCGATCCCCGATGCCCCGGGCGCCCCCGCCACGAACGGCGCCGGCGAGGTGGCCCGCCTCGACCCCGCCGAGTACGTCGGCGACTCCGCGGCCCGCACCGGGTTCGGCGGCCTGGAGACCATCGACGAGATCACCATGGTCGCGGTGCCGGACCTGATGAGCGCCTACCAGCGCGGCGACATCGACGCCGAGGGCGTCCGCACCGTGCAGCTCGCCGTGATCTCGCACTGCGAGCAGATGGGCGACCGGGTGGCCGTCCTGGACAGCCCGCCCGGGCTCTCCGCCCAGCAGGTGCGCACCTGGCGCAACGACGAGGCGGGCTACGACTCCCGTTACGCCACCCTCTACTACCCGTGGGTGCGGGTCTTCGACCCGGCCGCCGGACGCAACACCACCGTCCCGCCGAGTGGTCACATCGCCGGTGTGTGGGCGCGCAGCGACGGCGAGCGCGGGGTGCACAAGGCGCCTGCCAACGAGGTCATCCGCGGTGCGGTCGACCTGGAGATCCGGCTCAGCAAGGGCGAGCAGGACCTGCTGAACCCGATCGGCGTGAACTGCGTACGGGCCTTCCCCGGCCGCGGTATCCGGATCTGGGGTGCCCGCACCCTCTCCTCCGACCCGGCCTGGCGCTACCTCAACGTGCGCCGCCTGTTCAACTACCTGGAGGAGTCCATCCTCCTGGGCACCCAGTGGGTGGTCTTCGAACCGAACGACGACCGGCTGTGGGCGAGCATCCGCCGCAACGTCACGGCGTTCCTCCAGGAGGAATGGCGCCGGGGCGCGCTCTTCGGCCGCACCGCCGAAGAGGCGTTCTACGTCAAGTGCGACCGCGACAACAACCCGCAGGAGTCCATCGACCAGGGCCGGGTCGTCTGCGAGATCGGAGTCTCGCCGGTCAGGCCCGCCGAGTTCGTGGTGTTCCGGCTGGCCCAGTTCTCCGACACCACCAGCCTCATCGACGAGTGACCCGACGGGTCCTCAAGGAAAGGTGACAGACAGTCATGGCAACGGGCGATGCTCTTTCCACCCACGTCTTCGGCGTGCAACTCGGTGGCTACCTGGTCGAGTCGATCCAGGAGATCAGCGGGCTGACCGTCGAGGAGGAGGTCGTCGAGGTCAAGCAGGTCAGCGCCGAGGGCAAGCAGATCATCCGCAAGCAGCCCGGCGCCCGGCAGGCCGGTGAGATCACGATCACCCGGGGACTCGACCAGAGCAGCGAGTTCACCAAGTGGATCAAGGAGACACTGAACAACGGCGCGGTGAACTCGGCGCGGCAGAACCTCACCATCGAGATCAAGGACACCGAGGGCAACACGGTCCGCCGTATCCAGCTGATGCAGGGCTGGGCCTCCAAGTGGGAGGGCCCGTCCCTGAAGGCGGGCGAGTCCTCCCCGGCCACCGAGTCCGTCACGATCGTGTTCGAGGAGATCGTCGTCGAATGAGGCGCCGTACGGTCACGGCGGGCAACCTGGACGAGATCCTCCAGGTGACGGCGCCCGCCCAGGTGTCGGAGCAGGCGTCGGCCACCCCGGCCGCCGCCCCGCCGCGCGTGGAGGACCACGGGCTGCGCACCGAGTTCGAGTTCGAACTGCCGCGCGGGTACGTCGACGACGAGGGCACGGTGCACCGGCACGGCTCGATGCGCCTGGCCACCGCCCGCGATGAACTGCGGCCCCAGATCGACCTGCGGGTCAAGGAGAACCCGGCGTACCTGAGCGTGGTGCTGCTGAGCCAGGTGATCACCCGGCTCGGCAACATCACCGATGTGCACGCCGGGATCGTGGAGCGGATGTACGCCACCGACGTGGCGTTCCTCCAGGACTTCTACCGCCGCGTCAACAGCGAGGGCCACACCCGCGCCGCGGTCACCTGTCCGCACTGCGAGGGCGGCTTCGAGGTCGACCTCTCGGGTGGGCGCCTGGGGGAATCGTGACGTACGCCCTTCCCCGGCTCCGGGAGGAGATCGCGTACATCGCCTATCACTTCCACTGGCAGCGCGAGGAGATCCTCGATCTGACCCACGGCGAACGCCAGCAGTGGGTGGCCGAGATCGCCCGCATCAACGCCCGCATGAACGAAGGCGGTTGAGCACATGGCATGGCGGGACAGGCTGCGCCGCCGGGCCGCCGGAGCGGACGCCGCGGGTCGCGCGCGGCGTACGGAGGGCTCCGGCGCCGGGGGTGGCGGCCGGTCCGGTTCCGGCGGTTCATCCGGGTCTGCACCGAGTCCGGCGGGTGACGGCGGGGGCACGTCCGGTGCCTCCGGCTCCTCCATGCCCGGCGACTGGGACGGCGGCTGGCGCCGTACCGCGCCGCCGCCCCTCACCGTGGCCCGTGCCCCGCTCGGCGTGAGCGACGGCCTCACCTTCCGCGCGGGCCTCGCCTCCTGGCAGAACCCGTCCTTCGACAACGGCCTCGGCCACGCCTTGCTGCCGACGGCTCCGACCGGCCTGGTCCGCGGGGTCACCCGCCCGGCCGCTCCACGGCCGACCCGGACCGGTGGGGGGCCGCTGCTGCTTCGGGCGGTGCGGCCGGAGGGGGCGGACGGGGTGTCGGGGGGTGCGTCGGACGCCGGGAACGCCGGCACCTCGGGCGCCGGCGCGACTCCGGTCGCGCGTCGGGTGCGGCCGGGGGCGGGGCCGTCGACGGCGGCTGGTTCTGCGGCATCCGGTTCGTCGGGCTCGGATCCGGGTTCGTCCGGTGCGACGTCCCGCTCGGCAGGTGCTCCGCGCAGCCGCGGCATCACGTCCGCGGATTCTCCCGCCGTACTGTCCTCGTCGGCTCCCGCTGTTCAACGGGCTGTGGAGCCGGTCACGGCCCCGGTCGTGACGCCCACCGACACCGGCCGTTCGGCTGTCGCCCGCGAGATTCCGTTGATACGACGGGTCACGGTGGTCCCGGGTGCGACCGCCGACGCGGCGGTGGGCCGTACCGGCGTGTCCGGTTCGGACTCCGGGAGTGCATCCCGGTCGCCGGGAGGTTCGTGGGGTCGTACGACTTCCGGGCCGGCCGTCCGGCGCGCGGCGACGGGGGCACGGTCGGAGGTATCCCCTGCCTCCGGTGCCGTCGCGCCCCAAGTGGCCGTCCAGCTCCGCCCGGTGGGGCCTCGCCTGACCGTCGCCCGGCGCCAGGCCGGACCCGTGCGCCGCGTTCGCGCGCTGCGGCCGGCCGCCCCTCCGGCGCCCGGCAACCGCCCGGCCTCTGGCGCGTCAGGCGCTTCCTCGGCGTCGGCGGCCGGGACGACGGCGCCCGTACAGCGTGCCGCCGCGCGCACGGGCAGCCGAGCCCCTCTCGGTGCCCCGCTGAGTGAACTGCCGTCCACGGCGACACCTTTGGCGGAAGGCACCCCCACCTCCCGTCCCGCGCCCGGTCCGGCGCTTCCCGTCGTTCAGCGACAGACAGAAGGCGGCGGCGCGTCGGAGGGCGGTGTGCAGGGCACGGCTCAGGAGGGCCCCGCGCCGCGCCGGGCGTCCGACGCGGGGCGGTCCGGGGCGCGTGCGCGTGGCGGTCTGGGCGCGCCGCTGCCCGCGCTGCCGCCGAGCGCCGATGTGCCCGGTTCCGCCTCGTCCGGTGCCCGCGCTTCTCGCCCGGCGCCCGCGTCCGGCCCAGACATCCAGCGCGCTCCGGCCCGCCAGGACGACCGCAGCTCCGCAACCGCGCCGGACCGCGACCGTACGCCCACCGAGACCGCACCGCCCGCGCGCGGAGAGGGCGGAGCGGACGCGCCGCTGCTGGGGCCGGGCGACGTCCAGCGCCGCGTCACGAACCCCTCCACCCCTGGGGGCCCCACGTCACCCGGCCACCCGACGGACCGCGCAGGCGGACCCGCCACACCCCTGGTGGCCCTGTCCGCGGCCACCGCGTCGGAAGGCCCCGTGAGCGCGACAGCCCCGGCCGGGAACGCCCCACGCCCCGGCGCGCAGACGCCCTCGATTCCCGGCGCCCCGGACCCGGTCGTGGTGGCCCGCGCCCTGGCCGAAGGCACTCCGGACGCTCGGACCCCGGCCACCGATGAGCCCACCGCCCCGGCGGCCCCCCGCGCCGCTCGGACCTCCGGCGCAGCCGACCCGGGTCCTCTCCCGGTGACCGGTTCCGCAGCGCCCTCCGTCCAGGCGGCACCCCGCACTCAAGGCACCACAGGCACCGCGCGGACCTCTGGCGCAGCCGACCCGCGCCCCCTCACCGGCACCGCGGCATCGTCCGCCCCGGCGGTTCCCCTCACCCTCCAGCTGCTGCCCGCGCGCCCGCTCACCCTGAGCACCCGGGCCCCGGAAGGCGCCGCACAGCCCACCGCCGCCCGCTCCGGCAACCGTCCCGTGGTGCCGATGCGCTGGCCGGGCGACCCGGCTGCCCCCCACGGCCAGGGCGACACCGGGACCCCCGCGCATCCGTCGCCGGGCCCGTCCGTGGCGACCCAGGCGACGCCTCACGTGCAGCGGTCCGCGGCCCCAGGCCCCGGACCGGCGGCCCCACAGGTCCAGCGGGCCGCGACCCCGTACCCCGGAGCGCGGAACTCCGTTGTGCCAACGCCCAGTTCCTCCGCCGCAGTCCAGCGCGTCCCCGTCGTACAGCTGGCTCCGCCCCACCGCGAGGCGCACGGCGCGCCCAGCTCTGCCGCGCACGCCCCCGGGCGGTCCCTGCCGGTGACCGCCCCGCAGACGCCGCCGCTCACGGACCGTCCGTCGCCCACCCAGGGATCGGCCCCGGCATCGGCGGGGCCGGTCCCCGTGGTCCGCCCCCGGGCCGCTGCCCCGGGCGGCGGGACCCGCGGCGCGGCGACCCCCGTCCAGCGCGCGCCCCACAGCACGGACGACTCCGCACTCCCGGGGGGTATGGACAAGGCGCTCCCGACGCCCCGCCGGCAACCGGTCTCCGCGGCCGGTGACCTCGCCGAGACAGTCAAGTCCCAGCAGGGGGGCGGCCGTTCGGGAACGGTTTCCACGGGTTCCGCCGCCGGCGGGACCGCCTCCGCCAAGCGCACAGCACACCGTGCCGAGACACCGCAGGACCCCGGCATGGACCTGGACGAGCTGGCGCGCCGCCTGATCGACCCGGTGGCCCGGCTGCTGCGTACCGAGCTGCGGCGTGGACGGGAACGTACAGGCCGCCCCTACGACGGACGCCGCTGAGGGCCCGGCACGGAACGGATGACGGACGAATGACGGACAACATCTTCGCGACGAGCGTGTTCTTCAAGCTCGTGATCGGCGGCAACGACCTGGGCGCCTTCCACACCTGCTCCGGCATGGGCGCCGAGATCGAGATCGAGACCTATGCCGAGGGCGGCAACAACGGCTTCACCCACAACCTGCCCGGGCGGGTGACCTGGTCGAACATCACCCTCACCCGGCCGGTCACCAAGGACACGGCGAAGATCGCCCGCTGGCTCGACGAGACGCTCAAGCGGGTGGAGCCCAAGGACGGCGAGATCGTGGCGCTGAAACCGGACCTGACCCGGATCATCAGCTGGCAGGTGTTCGGGATCGTGCCGGTGCGCTGGCAGGGCCCGTCCTTCGACCCCAGCAGCTCGGAGGCGGCGGTGGAGACGCTGGAGATCGCCCACGAGGGGCTGAGCCCATCCTGACCCGCCCTCATGAACCGCCCGCCGCCCGTGTGATCGTCCCGGAAAGGAAGTCCCGGCGTGTCCGAAGCATCCCGCACCAGTCGGGCCAGGGCTCAGCTGACCCTGAAGGAACCCCCTGCCTCGGTCGGTGCGAAGCCCGGCGGGACGCTCGCGCGGATCAACCTCCAGTTCAACCCCTCCACCCTGGAGCTGAGCAAGACCACCGAGTGGCGGCGCACCCCGTCCCGTATGGCGGCGGAGTCGGCGCTGCCGGAGTTCGTCGGCAGCGGCCCGCGCACGCTGAGCCTCGAGGTCTTCCTGGACGCCACAGCCAAGCACGACAACTCCGTGGAGCAGGCGGTGGAGAAGCTGATGAAGGCCTGTGTGCCGACCAAGGCCAGCCTGGGCCGCAAGAAGCCGGCCAGCCCGTGGGTGCGGTTCGAGTGGGGCACCGCGCGGACGACCTCGTTCGACGGAGTGCTCTCCAGCCTGTCCGTGACGTACACGTTGTTCGACGTGGACGGCAAGCCGCTACGGGCCACCTGCCGGCTGTCGATCGAGGAGGCGAGCGTCGGCCCGGCGGGCCAGAACCCCACGTCCGGCGCGCGCACCGCCCGCAGCACGCACACCGTCGTGGCGGGCGACAGCCTGGCGCTGCTGGCCTGGCAGGAATACGGCGACGCGACGGCCTGGCGGGCCATCGCGGAGGCGAACGACATCGACGACCCGATGACGCTCGTACCCGGCACCGAACTGGTGGTGCCGGCACTGAGCGACGCGGGCGCTGAGGAGGAACGATGACAACCGGGGCACGGGACGGCCGGTCCTTCGCGGCGGACCCCGTCGTGGAGGCGCCGAGTGAACTTCCGCCGGTCTGGGCCGCCCAGCTGGTGAGCTGCGTGGTCGACGAGAACGTGGGCCTGCCGGACGCGGCGGTGCTCACCTTCCGCGACCCCGACCACGAGTTCCTGAAGAAGACCGGCATCACCATCGGCACCCCGCTCAAGGTCTCGGTGATGACCGTGACCGGGCAGGCCCGTGAGCGGCTGTTCAACGGCGAGGTGACCGCTCTGGAGGTGGACCGGGACCGCACGGGCTCGTTCACGGTGGTGCGCGCCTATTCCAGGGCGCACCGCCTGCAGCGGGGCCGGAAGGTCGTGGCGTACCGGAACATGACCGCGTCGGCGATCGTCCGCAAGGTGGCCGCCGGGGCGGGGCTGGCCTGCGGCACCGTGCAGGCCGCGCCGGTCACCTACAAGCAGCTCTCCCAGGCGAACGTGTCCGACTGGGACTTCCTGCAGTTCCTGGCCGCCGAGAGCGGCGCGCAGGTGCGCGTCGACGACAAGGGGCTGCTGCAGTTCACCACGCCGAGGAAGGCGTCCGGCGCGCCCGCGCCGTCGACCTCGGCGGCCAAGAACCCGATGGTGCTGGAGTACGGCCGCAATCTGCTGGCGCTACGGGCCTCCCTGTCGGCCGCCGACGGCGCGCAGCAGGTGGAGGTGCGCGGCTGGAACGTCACCACGAAGAAGCCGCTGGTGTCCGCCCCTGTGCCGTCGGTGGACAGTGACACGGTGGTGCCGGGCCTGAGCCCGGCGCTCGCCGCCCGGTTCGGCAAGTCGTCGAAGCTGACCGTCACCGACACCCCGTACCGGACCCAGGCCGAAGTGAAGGCGGTCGCGGAGGCTACGGCCGCTCACGTCAGCGCGGGCTTCGCGGAGCTGGAGGTGGTGGCCGAGGGCAACCCCCTGCTGAGGGCCGGCAAGCCCGTGACGCTCGGCAACGTGGGGCAGGCGTTCTCCGGCAAGTACACGGCGACCGCGGTGCAGCACATCCTCGAACCGGACGGCGGCTACCGGACGACGGTCTGGGTCAGCGCCAGCCCCGACCGCTCCCTGACCGGCCTGGTGACCGGCGCCAACGCACCGGCCCGTGGCCCACGCATACCGGGCCTGGCGATCGGCGTGGTGACGGACGTACGGGAGCCGGGCCTCGCTCAGAACGGCGGCGTGAAGCTGAAGTTCCCCTGGCTGGACGACACCTACACCACCGACTGGGTGCGCACCGTGCAGTGGGGCGGCAAGGGCGGCGGAGGCGTCGTCAGCCCCGAGGTCAACGACGAAGTCCTGGTCGGCTTCGAACAGGGTCTGCTGGACAGCCCGTACGTCATCGGCGGGCTCTACAACGGCGTCGACAAGCCCTCGCCCCACAAGGTCAAGCTGATCGACGAGACCACCGGCAAGGTCAACCGCCGCTCCATCGTGTCGCGTTCGGGGCACCGGATGGAGCTGCTGGACGCGAGGGCGCCGGGCCAGTCCGGGCTCAGGCTCGCATCCGCCGACGAGCGCCTCGAAATAAAGGTCGACCAACGGAAGGGCACGATCGAGCTGACGGTGTACGCCGGCAGAGGCGGCGTCCGCCCCCTCACCTCCGTCCTGCTCGACAAGAAGGGCATCACCCTGGACGCGCGGCGGGGCAACGTGAGCGTATCCGGCCGGAACGTGGAGATCCAGGGCAGGGTCGGGGTGAAGATCGGCGGCCGCACGGTGGACATCGACGGCAGCCAGAACGTGAACATCAAGGGCCGCACGGGCGTCACCGTCGACGGCGGTCTGCTCGGCGTCCTCAAGGCCAAGCTCATCCGGATCAACTGACCCCCGACCTCACCTTCCCAAGGAGGACCGCATGCCACCCGCAGCCCGTACCGGTGACCCCACCAACCACGGCGGGGCGATCGCCCTGCCGGCCGGCCCCGCCGCTCAGGCGGTGATGCGCGTGCTGATCGGCGGCAAACCCGCCGCCGTCGCCACCAGCCCCGTCGGCGGCGTGGGCAGCGTGATCACCTGCCCGATACCGCCGCACGCCGCTCTGGGACCGGCCAATGTGATCAAGCCCGACCCGAGCGCGCTCGCCAAGGGCCACGTCCTCATCGGCGGGTTGCCGGCCGCCCGGATGCGGGACCGGACCACGTGCGGCGCGATGATCATGATGGGCGCCCCGAACGTCCTGATCGGAGGCGTGTGATGCGCGGCGCACCGACCGTGCCTGGCAGCTTGGACGTCGTGATCGGGGGCGTGTGGTGAGCGCGCGGTTCATTCGGCGCGTCTCTCTGCTCCGGCTGCGGGGCGGGCATCCCGCGTGTGGCGCTGTGATGGTGCCCGGTGCCCCTGGCTTCCCGGCCGGAGGTGTGTGATGAGCGAGCGGTTCGTCGGACGCGGCTGGGGGTTTCCGCTGCGGGTCGGGCCGACCGGCGGGATCGCCATGGTCGAGCGGGAGCGGGAGATCGAGGAGGCGATCCGCCTGATCCTCGGCACCGCGCCGGGCGAGCGCCCCATGCGCCCCGAGTTCGGCTGCGGCATCCACGACTACGTCTTCGCCCCCGGCGACGGCGCCACCGCCGGACGTATCGCCCAGCAGGTGCGCGAGGCCCTGGAGCGGTGGGAGCCGCGCGTCGCGGTGGAGGACGTGATCGTCGCCTTCGACGCCGTCGAGGACGGCACCCTCTACATCGACGTGCACTACACCCTGCGTTCCACCAACGACCGGCGCAACCTGGTCTTCCCCTTCTACACGATCCCCTCCGAGGAGGGGGCCGAGGAATTGGTCGCGGACTGATGGCCCTGCCCTCCCCCAACCTGGACGACCGACGGTTCCAGCAACTCGTCGACGAGGCAAAGCGGTATGTGCAGCAGCGCACGCCGGAGTGGACCGACCACAACGTCTCCGACCCGGGCGTCACCCTGATCGAGACGTTCGCCTACATGGTGGACCAGCTGCTGTACCGGCTGAACCGGGTCCCGGACAAGAACTACACAGCGTTCCTCGACCTGTTGAGCATCGGCCTGTTCCCGCCCGCCGCGGCCTCCGCCGACGTCGACTTCTGGCTGTCGGCGCCGCAGCCCGACACCGTCGCGCTGCCCGCGGGCACCGAGGTGACCACCGCGGGCGGCGAGAGCGAGGAGCCCGTGGTGTTCGCGACCACGGACGAACTGCGCATCGTGCCCAGCGAGTTGACCCGTCTGGTGACCGCGCCCCGGACCGGTGAGCAGACCGACATGACCGGTACGCTCGCCGACGGCCACGACATCCCCTGCTTCCAGGCGGCACCGGAGCCGGGCGACGCACTGCTGTTCGGCCTGCCGACGGCGGTGCCGCGCTGCATCGTCGCGGTGCGCCTGGACAGCCGCGTGGAGGGCGTCGGTGTGGACCCGCGCCAACCCCCGCTGGTGTGGGAGGCGTGGGACGGCGGTGGCTGGCAGCTCTGCGAGACCGGTACGGACACCACCGGCGGTCTGAACCGGCCCGGCGAAATCATCGTGCACGTACCGGCCAGGCACACCGCGTCGGTGATCGGCGGAACCAGGGCCGGCTGGCTGCGCTGCCGGGTCACCGAGGCGGAGCCGGGCCAGCCGTTCTACTCGGAGTCCCCGACGGTGCGCGAGGCGGAGGTGTTCACTGTCGGCGGCACCATGTCCGTCGAGCACGCCGAGACCGTGACCGACGTTCCGCTCGGCACCTCGGAGGGCGTCGCGGGACAGACGTTCCGGCTCGGCCGCCCGCCGGTCCTCCTCGACGGCGAGCCCCCGGTGGTGGAGGTGTCCTCGGCCGAGGGCTGGCAACGCTGGGCCGTGGTCGACCACTTCGGCCGCTCCGGCCCCGCCGACCGGCACGTCCGCGTGGATGCCACCAACGGTGAGTTCGCCTTCCCGCCGGTGCTGCGCGAACCGGACGGCACGCTGCGGCAGTGCGGCGCCGTACCGCCCAAGGGCGCCCACATACGCGTGGCCCGGTACCGCACCGGCGGCGGCCCCGCGGGCAACGTCGCCCGCGGCGCGATCTCCGTGCTGCTCAGCTCCGTTCCGTACATCGCCCAGGTCACCAACCGGGAGGCGGCACGCGGCGGCGTCGCGGGCGAGACGGTGGAGAACGCCAAGCTGCGGGCGCCGGAAGTGCTGCGTATGCAGGAGCGCGCGGTGACCGCCGAGGACTACGAGATCATCAGCCGCCAGGCCGCGCCCTCGGTACGCCGGGTCCGCTGTCTGCCCGCGGCGGAGGAACCGGGCGCGGTACGGGTCCTCGTCGTCCCGGACGCCGTGGCCGACGAGGGCGACGACCGCCTCCGTTTCGAGCAGCTGATCCCCTCCGACCAGGTACTGGAGGCCATCACCGCGAGCCTCGACGAACGACGCCTCATCGGCACCCGCCTGGTCGTCGAGCCGCCGGTCTACCAGGGCGTCACCGTGGTCGCCCGGCTCGCGACGGCAGCCGCCGACACCGACCGCGTCCGCGACGCCGCCCTCGACGCCCTGTTCCGTCACATCAACCCGCTCAGCGGCGGCCCGGACGGCACCGGCTGGCCCTTCGGCCGGCCCGTCCAGTACGGCGAGATCTTCGGCATCCTCCAACGCGCCACCGGCAACGCCCTCGTCGAAGAGATCCGCCTGTTTCCCGCCGACCCCGTCACCGGCCGCCGCGGCGCCCCGGAAGACCGCATCGACGTGGCCGCGGGCGCGCTCGTCTTCTCCTACCAGCACCAGGTGGTCGTGACGGCGATGGATGGGGAGGGGCGGGGATGAGCCGCGCCGCCGTACCCGGCCTGCCGAGCCGCTTCCCCATCGGTGAGCAACTGCCCGCGCTGTACGCCGACGACGACTTCGCGCAGCGCTTCACCGCCGGCCTCGACACCGTCCTCGCCCCGGTGTTCGCGACCCTCGACAACCTGACCGCCTACCTCGACCCCCGGGTCACCCCCATCGACTTCCTGGCCTGGCTGGCGTCGTGGGTGGGCGCCGCCGACGACCCCCAGTGCCCCGTGGAGCTGCGCCGCGAGGCGGTCGTCCGCGCGGTGGAGCTGCACCGGTGGCGCGGCACCAGACGCGGCCTTGCCGAGGCCCTGCGCCTCGCGCTCGGCGTGCACTGCGATGTGACCGGCGACGGCGGCTCGTGGTGGTCGAACACCGCCGGCACCGAACTGCCACCCCAGCCCGCCGCCGAGATCCTGGTCCGGGTCTGGCCGGGCCGCGAGACGCGGGTGGACCCGGCCAGGGTCCGCGAGATCGTCCGGGCCATGTGCCCGGTGCACGCGGCATTCCGGGTGGAGGTCCTCCCCGGCCCGCCCGGCGACGAAGGGAGGTGACGCCATGCGCGCATGTCCCGCGTGCGGGGCGTCCAACGGCTCCGCGGACGACTTCTGCGGCAACTGCGGCGCGTACCTGGGCTGGTCGGAACCGGCTGCTCCGACCCCGAACACACCCGCACCGACGCCACCGGAGCCAACCGCACCCCCGGGGCCGGCCGAACCCCCGGAGCCTCCGGCGCCCGCGCCCGCATCACCCCCGGCGGACGAGCCCGAGTCCGCCGCACCGCCCCGACCCTCGTCGTTCCGCGCCCGGCTGACCGGCCGCGGCGAGCCGAGGCGGCCGAGCACGACGGAGCCCGCGGACACCGGCTCCGGCGCCGACACGGCCCCCGCTGCCGGCCCTGGCCCGGACGAGCCCACGATCTCCCCACCCCAGTCCGGACCGACCGACGCCCGCACCGGGTCCGCCGCCCCGGCACAGGGCTCGGCCACGAGCGGGACGGCCGCTGACTCCAGCGCCGAGCCGACGGGCGGCTCCCCCGGCGAAACGACCGACGTCGATGAGCCCCGCCGTACCGGCGACGCTCCCCCCACCACGCCGGCCACACCCGCCGCACCCTCAACCCCCACAACCCCACCCGTTCCTCCAGCCCCACCCGCTCGACCCGCTCCACCCGCCCCGAACATCCCCCGCCCGCGCACCGCCACCGCCTCCGAGTCATCGGACCCGGACGCCATCGTGCCCGTCCGCCCCGCGAAGCCGGTGGCGGCACGGCCCGTCGTACGGCCGGTGGCGGTGCCGGACGAAGGGGTGGGAGTGCCCTGTCCGGCGTGCGGGACGCCGAATCGGCCGGAGCGCCGGTTCTGCCGGCGCTGTGCGGCCGAGTTGAAGCCCATGGCGAAGGCCGCGCCGCTGCCGTGGTGGCGGACCGTGTGGCCGTTCCGGCGCCGGGTGCGGGCGAGTTCGGGTGGGGTGACGCGGTTCCTGGTGATCCTGCTCGTGGTGCTGGCGCTGTGCGCGGGCGGCTTCCTGCTGATGCCGGCCGGACGCGCCCTGATCGAGGACACCCGGGACAAGCTGGGCAAGGCCACGTCCGTGACGCCGATGAGCACCGAGGCGAGCGCATCGGTGCCGGGGCACCCGGCGAAGAACACCACGGACGGGCTGAGCAACCGCTATTGGGGCGCGCCCGCGACGGGTGCCTCGGTGACGTACACCTTCCGCAAGCCGTTCCGGCTGGTCGACGTGATCATCACCAACGGCGCTTCCAAGGAGCCGCAGAAGTACGCCCTCCAGGCGCGCGCGCTCCAGATGGAGCTGGAGGTGACGGCGCAGGACGGCACCACGCACAAGAAGGAACTCACCCTCAGCGACAAACCGGGCGACCAGACGATCGCCACCGGGTACAGCGACGTGCAGAAGGTACGGCTGGTGCTGCGTTCCGCCGTGGGACTCGCCCCGGGCCGTCATCTGGCCCTGGCAGAGGTGGAGTTCTTCCAGCGGAGCTGATTCGCGGCCCGAGGCCGTCAGTTCCCGGGCCGTCGCCGCCGGCACCGTCGTCTTCCCGGTCTGCCGTGGCGCGTGCACACGAAGTACTGGCCCTGCTCGATGTGCCCACGGGCCCTGGGCAGCCGCTCCCGGGCCGGCACCACGTAGTGACGCGTGGGGACGCACGGCCCGGCCGTATGGCGCGATACGGACAGCGCGACGCGCGCCGGGCGGTGCGGAAACGGTTCTGCCGTGGAACGTACGCCCGGCCCGTGTCCGCGGCACGTGACCGAACCCATACGGGTCCCGTAGCCGTCCGGTAGCGCACTGTCAGTCCATGGCCCTAGGCTTGTCCGCATGTCCCCCGATTTAACGCCCCCTGGTTCCGTGCGGTCCGCCGCCGAGGTGAACGAGCAGATCCGCGCCCTGTGGCTGCGGGCGGGCGGCTCCCTGTCCGCCCAGGAGCGTGAGGAGTACGAGATGCTGGTCGTCGAGTGGGCGGCGGCGATCCGCGGACGGGTCGTCGAGGCGGCCTGACGCCCGCCCGCGCCGCGCCCCCGCTCTCAGCGTCCGCCCGCGACCCTCAGCACCGTACCCGTGGTGTACGAGGCGTCCGGCGACATCAGCCAGGCGACCGCCGCCGCGATCTCCTCCGCCTGTCCCGCCCGCCGGAGCGGAATGGTCCCGGCCATCTCCCGGACCCGGTCCGGCGCCCCCATCGCGGCGTGCATCTCCGTGTCGATCAGACCCGGGGCGACCGCGTTGACGCGCACCCCGGCCGGACCGAGTTCCTTGGACAGTCCCAGAGTCAGCGCGTCCACGGCCGCCTTGGTCGCCGCGTAGTGCACGTACTCTCCGGGGCTGCCCAGGGTCGCGGCGCCCGACGAGATGTTCACGATCACGCCCTCGCCGCGCGGCGTCATCAACTGGGCGGCCCGGCGCGAGCACAGCAGCGTGCCGACGACGTTGACGTCGACGACCCGCCGCAGGGTGTCCGTACCCACCTCGGTGAACGGCCCGAGCGGCCCGGTCACCGCCGCGTTGTTCACCAGCCCCGTCAGCGGACCGAGTTCGCGCTCCGCCACCTCGAACAGCCGCTCCACGTCGGCCTCGACGGACGTGTCCGCCCGCACGGTCACCGCCCGCGCCCCCGCGGCCCGCACATCCTCGGCCACCTTTTCGGCGGCGTCGGCGTCCCGCACGTAGTTCACCGCCACGTCGTGCCCCTCCGCCGCCAGCCGACGGCAGGTCGCGGCGCCGATGCCGCGGCTCCCCCCGGTGACCACCGTGACCAGACGCTTCATGAGTACCTCCAGGCGCAGAACGCGGAACGAAGATCCCCAGACTCGCAGACGCCCCCGCCCGCGTCGCGCCCGGCCCCGCGGGCCGGGGGAATGTCCGCGCACGCCCCTTGGCTGCGCCCTCCACATGGTCAACACTGAGCCGATGACGCAGCGTGTGGAGCTCGCGACCGTACGGGACCGGCTGGATCTGGACGGACTCGTCACCGACTACGCGGTGGCCCTCGACGACGGCGACTGGGCGGCGTACCGGCGGCTGTTCACCCCGGACGGGCGGGCGGACCACCGCGGCGCGGGCGGTATCGAGGGGGACTCCGGGACGGTGGCCGCCTGGCTGGCGGAGCGGTTCTCCGGGTTCCCCGTGCGGCAGCATCTGTTCGTCAACCGCCGGGTACGGCTCCGCACGTGGGAGGGGGACACCGGGGACACGGCCGAGGTGCGGACCGACTACGTCAGCCCCGTCTGCCGGGGCGGCGGGGACGGGGCCGCCGTGCTCGACCTGCTGAGCGGCGGACGGTGCGCGTTCACGGCGGTGCGCACCCCCGACGGCTGGCGGCTGAGCCGGGTCGTCGTGCGGGAGACGTGGCGGCGCCCGACCGGCGGACGGCCGGACGGTGTGATCGACTGAACCCGCGTCCGGCCGGGTCGAGGACGCACACTGGAGGCATCACGGGGTAGGGAGGCGCCCATGAGGAATCTCGGCCACCACCTCGCCTCCCCGTGGCGCCGCTCGGCCGCCGCCGCGGTCGCGGGCGCGCTGCCCGTCCTGGCCTTCCCCGCCCCGAACCTGTGGTGGATCGCCTACGTCGCCCTCGTCCCCTGGCTGCTGCTGGTCCGCACCGCGCCGACCGGGCGCCGGGCCGCGTTCGACGGCTGGTGGGGCGGGTTCGGGTTCATGCTGGTCATGCACCACTGGCTGCTGCCCAGCCTGCACGTGTTCACGTTCGTCCTCGCCGCGCTGCTGGGCGCGCTGTGGGCGCCGTGGGGCTGGCTGGTGCGCCGGACGCTGGGCGGCTCACCGTCCGGACGCCGGGTGGCGGCCGCGCTGCTGGTGGTGCCGTCGGGGTGGCTGACGATCGAGCTGATCCGCTCCTGGCAGGGGCTCGGCGGGCCGTGGGGCGTGCTGGGCGCGAGCCAGTGGCAGGTGGAGGCGGCGCTGCGGCTGGCGTCGGTGGGCGGGGTGTGGCTGCCGAGTTTCCTGGTGGTGGCACTGAACGTCGCGGTGGCCGTGCTGGTCGCGGTGCGCCGGGCGCGAATGCCGGCCGTGGCGGGGCTGGTCGCCGTGGCCGCCGCGGGGTCGGCCGCCTGGGCGGGGGCGCCGCGTCCCGAGCAGACCGGGGAGCGGACGCGGATCGCGCTCGTCCAGCCGGGGGTCGTAGCCGGCCCGGACAGCGCCGACCGCCGCTTCGACCGCGAGGAACGGCTGACCCGTGAGCTGGCCGGGAAGGACGTCGATCTGGTCGTCTGGGGCGAGAGCAGCGTCGGCTTCGACCTCGGCGACCGCCCCGACCTGGCCCGGCGCCTGACCGCACTGTCCCGCGAGACGGACGCGGAGATCCTGGTCAACGTGGACGCGCGGCGCTCGGACAAGCCCGGCATCTACAAGAGCTCGGTGCTGATCGGCCCGGACGGCCCCACCGGCGACCGGTACGACAAGATGCGGCTGGTGCCGTTCGGGGAGTACGTCCCGGCCCGCTCGCTGCTGGGCTGGGCGACGTCCGTCGGAAAGGCGGCCGGGGAGGACCGCAGGCGCGGCTCCGAGCAGGTCGTCATGGCCGTGGGCGACGGTCTGCGGATCGGCCCGATGGTGTGCTTCGAGACGGCGTTCCCCGACATGAGCCGCCATCTCGTGCAGGACGGCGCGGGTGTGCTGCTCGCGCAGTCGTCGACGTCGACGTTCCAGCGGAGCTGGGCGCCCGAGCAGCACGCCTCGCTCGCCGCGCTGCGCGCCGCCGAGACCGGCCGCCCGATGGTGCACGCGACGCTGACCGGGGTGTCCGCCGTGTACGGCGCGGACGGCGCGCGGATCGGCCCGTGGCTCGGCACGGACGCCTCAGCCGCGCACGTCTACGAGGTGCCGCTGACCCGGGGCACCACGCTGTACGTCCGCTTCGGCGACTGGCCCCCGCAGGCGGCGCTCGTCGTGCTCGCGGTGTACGGCGCGGTGGGTCTCGTGCGGTCTAGGCGACGCGCTCGTCGACCGCTCGGACCACCCGTTCGCACAGCTCATGGCTCGCCAGTGCGTCACGGGCGCTGAGCGTCTTCCCGGCGCGCACCGCGTCCAGGAAGGCGAGCGCCGCCTGCTCGATGCCGCGCTGCCGGGACACCGGCACCCAGTCGCCGCGGCGCCGCACGGTCGGCTGGCCCTTGTGGTCGATCACCTCGGCGAGGTTGACCACCTGGCGCTTGCTGTCCTGGCCCGACACCTCGAGGATCTCCTCCGTCGAACCGCTGAGCCGGTTCATCACGCCGAGGGCGGTGAAGCCGTCGCCTGCGAGCTGGAGCACCACGTGGTGCAGCAGCCCGTCCTCGGCGCGGGCGCGGACGGTCACGTCGTCCACCTGGCCGGGCACCAGGAAGCGCAGAGTGTCCACGACGTGGATGAAGTCGTCGAGGATCATCCGGCGCGGCTCCTCGGGCAGCCCGACCCGGTTCTTCTGCATGAGGATCAGCTCGCGCGGGTGGTCGGCGCACTGCGCGTAGCCGGGGGCGTGGCGCCGGTTGAAGCCGACGGCGAGGCTGACGCCGCGCTCCTCGGCGAGCGCCACCAGCCGCTCGGAGTCGGCGAGTTCGTACGCGAGCGGCTTGTCGACGTAGGTCGGCACGCCCGCATCGAGGAGCCGGGTCACGATCTGCGGGTGGACGTCGGTCGGGGCGTGCACGAAGGCCGCGTCGAGGCCGGCGGCGATCAGCGCGTCGAGGCCGGCGTGCCGCTGCGCGGCCGGCAGGTGGAGGGAGTCGCCGACGCGCTCCAGGGTGGCGGGGGTGCGGGTCTGCAGATGGAGCTCCACGCCGGGCTGGACGGCGAGCACCGGAAGATAGGCCTTCTGCGCGATGTCGCCGAGCCCGATGCAGCCGACCTTCACGGTGTGTTCTCCTCTGGTCCTCGCCTGCCGTGGTCCGCTGCGAGCATACGGGGTGCCCCGGAGCCGTCCCCGTCCGCACCGGACGGCCCTCCCGGCGGCCGCCAGTCCGCCACCCCGTCGAACCCGCGCAGGAGGAGCGACGGCGCCGCCTTGGACAGCGCGGCCAGCGCGGAGTTGCGTACGGCGGTGCCGGCGCGGCCGGTCGTCAGCACGTTGAGGCGGGCCGCCCGCACCGCGCGGCGCGTGACGGCCGTGGTCCGCGGGAGGCGCACGGCGGTGTAGCCGGGGAGGGTGTCGGCGACGGGCTCGTCGGCGGAGGAGGGCATGCCCGGGCGGGGGAAGGCGAGGGTGATCGCGTCCTCGACGGCCTGGTTGCCGCCCTGGCCGAGGGTCGGCGGCATGGCGTGCGCGGCGTCGCCGACGAGGGCCACGCGGCCCCGGTGGAAGGCGGGCAGCGGCTCGGCGATGTGGTGGACGTCGTGCCGCAGGACGTCCTCGGTGCGGACGGCGGCCAGCACCTCGGGGATCGGGCTGTGCCAGTCGCCGTAGCGGCGCAGCAGTTCGGCCCGTTCGTCGTCGGGGGCCTTCTCCCCCGCGGGTGCGACGGCGGCGGCGTAGGCGTACACCCGGCCGTCCCTGAGTGGATGGGTGCCCCAGATGGCGCCCCGGCCCCAGGTCTCGTGCGAGGGGAACGCGACGCCGGGCAGCGGGACGACCACGCGCCAGGTGGTGAAGCCGCTGTGAACGGTGCCGGGATGGCCGGGGAAGAGGGTGCCGCGTACGGCGGAACGGAGGCCGTCGGCGGCCACCACCAGGTCGGCCTCCAGTTCCCCGTCGGGCGTCTCCACGCGGGCCGGCCTGCGGGGGTCGCCCGGGACGCCGGGGTCGGTCAGGCGGGCGGGGGTGCCGGTGCGGACGGCGTCGGACGGGAGCCGCCCCGCCAGGTGGTCGACGAGGGTGGCGCGGTGCAGGAGGACGAGCGGGCCGCCGAAGCGTTCGGCCGCGGCGGCCGCCTCGGTACGGGCCAGCCACCGGCCGCTCGGCGCCCGCAGCCCGCCGTCGCCCTGCCAGGCGGACAGGGCGCGGATGTCATCGCCGAGACCGATGACGTCCAGGGCGCGGAGCGCGTTGGGAGACAGCGAGATCGCCGCACCCACCGGCTCCAGGGAGGGGGCGCGCTCCAGCACGGTGACCCGCGCCCCGCGCATGCGCAGGGCGGCCGCCGCCGCCAGCCCGCCGATGCCCCCGCCGATCACGATGACCCGCTCGGCCGCTGCCATGGCTTCCTCCCGAGAGCTGATCGACTACATCTGTAGTGAAGCTCCCCTCCACCGTACTACAGCCGTAGTGGACCGAGTAGGTTGGCCGCATGTCCGAACGCCCCACCACCCCCGCCGCCCGCGCCGGCCTCGTCGCGGACACCGCACTCGCCCTGCTCGCCGAGCGGGGCATGCGGGGTCTGACACACCGGGCGGTGGACGACGCGGCCGGCCTCCCCCAGGGCTCCACGTCCAACGTGGCGCGCACGAGGCAGGCACTGCTGGAACTGGCGGTACGCCGCCTCGCCGACCGGGAGGAGCGGGTCCTGGCCCTCCAGGACCTCCCCGCCCCGCGCGAGGGCACCGACGCACTCCTGGACGCCCTGGCCCTGACGGTCCACCGCGCGCTGACCCAGAACCGCGACCTCACCCTGGCCCGCTACGAACTCGCCCTGGAGGCCACCCGCCGCCCGGAACTCCGCGCCCACTTCGACACGGCCGGCGCCCGCTTCCGCACCCATCTCACGGCCCTGGTCACAGCCCTCGGCTCCCCCTCCCCCGACCGCCACGCCCTCACCCTGATCGCCTGGGCCGACGGCCTCCTCCTCTCCTGCGTGGCGGGCTCGTACCACGCCGAGCCCCCGACGATCCCGGACATCCGGGCGGACCTGGGGGAGATCATCGAGGGGATGCTGGGGACGCAGCCGGCGCCCCGAAACGCGCCAGGCAGTGCCACACCTTCTTGATCGCCTGGGGGTCGTGCCGTCCCGTCGCAGCCGCCTCTCCGACCAGGCGTGGGTCGAGCACGCCGGCGACGGCGATCTCCGTGCCCAGCTCGACGATCTCCGGGCCACGGTAGCCGGGGCGCCTGCGCAACTCCTCGACAGTCAGTTCGAAGCCGGGGTGCCAGTCCACGGGGCAGGGCAGCCGACGGGCGGCTTCCTCGACGGCCGTGCCCCGGTAACAGGGGTCGAGGACCAGGGCCTCGACGTCCCGGTCAAGGCGGACCGGGCCGTGCACATGCGCCTCGACGCAGTCGTCGAGAGCGTCCCGCCGGTCGGCGAGCGCCAGTTCGACGAGCGCCATGTGCGCGGCGGTGCCGAAGTCCGAGGGGTCCAGGCAGCTGTCCGGGTAGCAGAACGTGGTCCGCTCCAGGGTCGTCGCCGTGAGCCGGAAGTAGGAGGAGCCGAACCGCGGGGCCGCGCCGACCGGACGGTGTCGGTGGTCGAGTGCGCCGTAGACGGGCCGCTCGGCCGCGGGCGCCTGGTCGTAGGCACCGCCGAAGAGCCGGCTCTCCCACCGCCACCGGTCGCCGCCGGGGCACGCGGTCAGGCCGCCGTTGCTGGTCCCGGTGACGAACTGCGAGACGTACACACCGCTGTCGGCGAGGGAGCGGAGGATCGGCCTGCCCCGGGAGATGCGATCGGGATGGAAGTTGAGGGTCACCCGCAGGTCCGGATCCATGGGCGCGCCGGACGCCAGCCGGGCCACATGCGCGAGGGCCCGTTCCTGTGATTCCCGGAGGATGACACGGCTCATGCGCGCAGTGTCCTCGGGGCGAACCGGCTCGCGCACGCGCGTTTCGGCGCCCCGCACGACGGTGACACGGAAACGCCTGGCGTGACCCGCCGTCAGCGGGAAAGGATGCCGGGATGACGACCCAGCGCAGTGAACCCGGCCAGAACGCCGATGAACGGACCATGCTCGAAGGGTGGCTCGACTATCACCGGGCGACGCTCGCGTGGAAGTGCGAAGGGCTGACCGACGAGCAGTTGCGGACCGCTTCCGTGGCGCCGTCGGAGTTGTCGCTGATGGGGCTGGTGCGGCACATGGCGGAGGTGGAGCGGTCGTGGTTCCGGCGGGTGTTCGCCGGTGAGGACGCCGGGCCGATCTACTTCGGGGAGGCCGACCCGGACGGGGAGTTCCACCCCGGCGAGGCGGACACCTGGAAGGACGCGTACGAGACCTGGCAGGCGGAGATCGAGGCCGCCCGGCGCAACGCGGCAGGCCATTCCCTCGACGAGCGCTCCCAGGGCCGTCACCACTCGCACCCCGAGCCGTGCTCCCTGCGCTGGATCTACACGCACATGATCGAGGAGTACGCCCGGCACAACGGCCACGCGGACCTGATCCGGGAGGCGATCGACGGCGCCACCGGCGAGTGACGTCACCCGCCACGCCGACGGGGCCCTCGAAGGTGGGCGGACATCACCCGTGCGGGGGACCGCCGCGCCTGTCCCCCCGCCACCCGGCGGGCGGAGCCAGCAAAGTGGCGGGGGTGCAGCGAACGACGACCACAGCAACGCTTCTGGTGACCCTGGCGGTCGCCGCCCTCTCGGGCTGTGTGACGGTCCAGCGTCCCCTCGCACCGGGCCCGGCGACCGCGCCGCCGCCGGGGGCCGGGCACGACGCGGCGGGGCGCGACGCGTCGCCGGTCGTGCAGGCGCCCGCGCGCGAGGCCCTGCGGCGGGTCCCGGCCGACTCCCCCGAGGCGTCCCCGTCGGACCGGGCCACCCCGAAGACCGAGTCCTCGGAGCGGGACGCGTCCTCCGACGCGCGCAACGGGCAGGCGCCGCGCACTCAGCGGCCCCGCGACCCCGAGCGGCCGCAGCCCACCCGGCGCACCCCCGCCCCACGCCCGCCGGCCCAGCTCCCGGGCGGCGGCGGGTCCCTGACCGGGGGCACCTCCGGCGGCTCGGACATCTGCGCACTGGGCCGGGAGTACGGCGGCTGGCCGGCGGACAGCCCGCAGGCGCGCATCTGCCGGGACACCTACGGCCGTTGAACGAGCCCCGCTCTCACCTCTGCCGGGGCGGCCCCGGCCCCCCGGGCGGCGTCCCGCCCTCCCCCAGCTGCGCCTCCAGCCGGCGGATGGCGGCCCGCACACCCTCGCCGTAGCGGTCGTCGGCGAGGGTACGGGCGGCGCCCCGGGCCCGGTCCAGGTGGGCGCGGGCCGCGTCGGGGCGGCCGAGGCGGAGGTAGTCGGCGGCCAGATTCAGCTGCAGCGACGGGTACAGGCCGCGCACCGCCGGGGCCCCGTCGTACGCCGGGGTACCGCCGGCCTCCTCGGCAGCCGTCAGCGCCCGCAGGTCCCAGGCCAGCTCGTCCCCGGGATCGTCCTGGGTGTCGGCGAGGTAGTGGGCGAGGGTACAGCGGTGCAGCGGGTCGCCGTCCTCGCCGATCTCCGCCCACAGGCCGAGGAGTCGGTGCCGGGCCTCCTCCCGGTCCCCCGCGTGGTGCAGCATCACGACCTGGCCGATCCGGGTGAGCAGGGCGTCCGGCGCCGCCTGCTCTTGTCGCTCCGTCACCGCGTCCTCCGCACCGTCGCCCGCTGTCGCCCGCTGTCGCCCCGACGCTAGCCGCAGACAGGGACGATTCCGGACATGCCGCCCCGCGACGTGCCGGTGCCGGGACGGCCCGGCACCGGTCCGGCACCTGGCCTGGCGGAGACGCGGGCGGATCAGCCCAGGTCGGGGATGGTCCAGTCGATCGGCTGGTGCCCCTGCGCCGCCACCGCCTCGTCGATCTGCGAGAACGGCCGGGAGCCGAAGAACTTCTTCGCGGACAGCGGCGAGGGGTGCGCCCCCTTCACCACCACGTGCCGGCTCTCGTCGATCAGCGGCAGCTTCTTCTGCGCGTAGTTGCCCCACAGCACGAAGACCGCCGGGTCGGGCCGGTCGGCCACCGCGCGGATCACCGCGTCGGTGAACAGCTCCCAGCCGCGCCCCTTGTGCGAGTTGGCCTCGCCCGCGCGGACGGTGAGCACCGCGTTGAGCAGCAGCACGCCCTGCCGGGCCCACGGCATCAGATAGCCGTTGTCCGGGACGGGCGTGCCCAGGTCGGCGTGCAGTTCCTTGTAGATGTTCCGCAGGGACGGCGGGGTCTTCACCCCGGGCCGGACCGAGAAGCACAGCCCGTGCCCCTGGCCCTCCCCGTGGTACGGGTCCTGGCCGAGCACCAGGACCTTCACCTCGTCGTACGGCGTGGCCTCCAGCGCAGCGAAGACCTCCTCGCGGGGCGGGTAGACGGGACCGCGCGCCCGCTCCTCCTCGACGAACTCGGTCAGCTCCTTGAAGTAGGGCTGCTGCAGCTCGTCGCCCAGAACCCCGCGCCAGGACTCGGGCAGCATGGCGATGTCGGTCACGTCGATTCCCTTGCTCACGTGGTCGTTTCCGGTTCTCCGAACCTACCGGCGACCACTGACAGCCGGCCTCGCGGCCGGCTGCCGGGGCGTTCTACCAGCTGGTCTTCCGGGAGAGCTGCCACAACATCATGATCGTGGAGGGGTCCAGGGCGCGCTCGGCGCCGGAGATCTCCCGGCTCGCCGCCACGTACTGCCGGCCCTGCCACAGCGGGAGCAGCCGCGCGTCGTTCACGAGGATCTGCTGGGCCTCCTCGAACTGCTTCACCACGTTGCCCCGGTCGCTCTCGCGGCGGGAGCTGGGCAGCAGATCGTTGACGATCTTCTTGGCCTCGTACGGCGTGCCGAGCGCGTTCTGTTCGCCGACGAACGGGGCGATGAAGTTGTCCGCGTCCGGGAAGTCCGGGAACCAGCCACGGCCGAAGACCGGGTACTCGCCCTTCTGGTAGCCCTCGACGTAGGTCTTCCAGGGGCGGCTCTTCAGCGTGACGTCGAACAGCTCGGACGCCTCCAGCTGCCGCTCCAGCTCCTTGAACTCCAGGGCGGTCTCGGAACCGTAGCGGTCCGAGGTGTACCAGAGGGTGAGCGGCACCCGCTCGGTGATGCCGGCGTCGCGGAGGATCTCGCGGGCCTTGTCGGCGTCGGGCTCGCCGAAGTCGTCGAAGAAGCCGGTGGTGTGTCCGGTCAGGCCCTTGGGGACCATCGAGTACAACGGGTCGACGGTGTCCTTGTAGACCTTGTGGGCGATCGCGGCGCGGTCGACGAGCTGTGCGATGGCCTGGCGCACGGCCTTCTTGCCGGCCCACGGGTCCTTCGGGTTGAACACCAGGTAGTTGATGTCGGTGCCGGAGCCCTCGATGAGCTGGATCTCCTCCTCCTTGGAGGTCCTGCCCTGAAGCTTGACGATGTCGCCCGCGGCCAGACCTCGGTAGGTGAGGTCGATGCGCTTGTCGCGCAGCGCCCCGACCATCTCGCCGGAGTCCTGGTAGTAGCGGATGGTGACCGCGTTGTTCTTCCGGTCGGCGTAGCCCTTGTAGTTGTCGTTGCGGACCAGCCGGGCCTCCTCGCCCTCCTCGTACGACTGGAGGGTGTACGGGCCCGATCCGACGACGCTCTTCTCCTCGCGGAGCGACCCCGCGGGGTAGGAGTCGGGGTCGACGATCGACATCGCGGGGGTGGCGAGCACGAACGGGAAGGTGGTGTCGGGCTTGTTGAGGTAGAAGACCACTTCGCGCTCGTTCGGCGCCTGGACCCGCTCGAGGCTGCCCAGCAGACCGGCCGGGCCGCCGTTGACGTTGATCTGGCGGATGCGGTCGATCGAGTGCTTGACCGCCTTCGCGTCCAGTCTGCCGCCGTCGGAGAAGGTGAGTCCCTCGCGCAGCTCGCAGCGGAACACCTGGTTGGAGGTGTCGGAGAACTCGCACTTCTCCGCCGCGTCCGGCTGGGGGGTCGTCGCACCGATCGGGTAACTCAGCAGCGTCTGGTAGATGTTGCGGAACAGCTCCCAGGAGCTGTCCCAGGACGCGGCAGGATCCAGCGTGCTCGGCGAGCTGGTGGTTCCCACGACGATGGGGCCCTCGTCCTCCGGGCTGTCGGACGCCAGGACGCCACATCCGGTCACCAGGGACGATATGGACGCGATGGCCGCCACCCGCCGCAGGCATCGATTCCGGTTGAACACGCGCACGCTCCTCGATCTGCCATACCAAGGGTCGGCGAACGATACCGCAGTGACACACCGGCTGACCCTCCTCGGAAGGACCCTTGAGATCAACTGGCGGATGACTACGTTGTCACGTGCGTTCCGTGTCCAGAACGCCGACACGGACGCCGTTTTCGTCAACGGCGTCCGTGTCGGACGGGGCGGTGGTGACCGGTGCGCACGCGTGGTGCGCGGTGCCGGCACGCGGATCCGGACCCGGGGTTCCGGCTCACGGATCCGGCTCACGGATCCGGCTCACGGAACCGGTGGTACGGCCGTGGTACGGATCAGCCGACGCCGGCGTTGAGGAAGATGCCGCCGTCGACGACCAGGGTCTGGCCGGTGACCCAGTCGGACTGGTCCGAGGTGAGGAACGCGGTCGCGCCGCCGATGTCGGACGGCACGCCGAGCCGGCCCAGCGGGTAGGACGCGGCGGCCTCCTCCTCCCGGCCCTCGTACAGCGCCTGCGCGAACTTGGTCTTCACCACCGCCGGGGCGATGGCGTTGACCCGCACCTTGGGCGCGAACTCGTGTGCCAGCTGCTGGGTGAGGTTGATCAGCGCGGCCTTGCTGACGCCGTACGCGGCGATGAAGGGCGAGGGGGCGATGCCCGCGACGGAGGCGATGTTCACGATCGCGCCGCCGTTGTCCTTCTGCCAGGCGTGCCAGGTCTTCTGCGCGAAGCCCAGCGCCGAGATCACGTTGGTCTCGAAGACCTTGCGCGCCACGTTCAGGTCGAGGTCGGCGATCGGCCCGAACACGGGGTTGGTGCCCGCGTTGTTGACCAGGTAGTCGACCCGGCCGAAGGCCTCCATCACGCGCTCGACGGCGAGTGCCTGGTGCGCCTCGTCGTGCGCCTTGCCGGCCACGTGGACGGCCCGGTCGGCGCCGAGCTTCTCGACGGCCTCCTTGAGGGCGTCCTCGTTGCGTCCGGTGATGCAGACCCGGTCGCCGCGCGCGACCAGCGCCTCGGCGACGCCGTAGCCGATGCCGCGGCTGGCGCCCGTGATCAGGGCGACCTTGCCGGTGGGTTCCACTGTCGTCATGTCCGGGTCCTTTAGTCGAGCGGTCCGCCGGCCACGTACAGCACCTGGCCGGAGACGAAGCCTGCCGCGTCCGCGGCGAAGAAGGCGATGGCGTTGGCGATGTCCTCGGGCTCGCCGACGCGGGCGACGGGGATCTGGGTGGCGGCGGCGGCCTTGAAGTCCTCGAAGCCCATGCCGACGCGGTCGGCGGTGGCCTTCGTCATCTCGGTGGCGATGAAGCCGGGGGCGACGGCGTTGGCGGTGACGCCGAACTTGCCGAGCTCCTTGGCCAGGGTCTTGGTGAAGCCCTGCAGACCGGCCTTGGCGGCCGAGTAGTTGACCTGGCCGCGGTTGCCGAGCGCGGAGGAGGACGACAGGTTGACGATGCGGCCGAAGCCGGCGTCCACCATGTGCTTCTGGCAGGCCTTCGACATCAGGAAGGCGCCGCGCAGGTGCACGTTCATGACGGTGTCCCAGTCGGAGACGCTCATCTTGAACAGCAGGTTGTCGCGCAGGACGCCCGCGTTGTTGACCAGGATCGTCGGCGCGCCGAGCTCCTCGGCGACGCGGGCGACGGCCGCCTCGACCTGCGCCTCGTCGGAGACGTCGCAGCCGACCGCGATCGCCTTGCCACCGGCGGCGGTGATCTTCTCGACGGTGTCCTTGCAGGCGGCCTCGTCGAGGTCCAGCACGGCGACCGCGCGACCCTCGGCGGCCAGTCGTACGGCGGTGGCGGCGCCGATGCCGCGTGCGGCGCCGGTGACGACCGCGACCCGCTGCTCAGTGGTGGACATTGCTGCTTCTCCTCGCCCTTGGGATGCGGCTCCTGCGGCCGGCTCGAATCGGTGAGCGACCGCTTAGTACCTTCAGCAGACGTGACGCTAGAAGCCCTGGCACCCGGTGTCAACGGCGCACCGCGCGTGTGTGATCCATTCCCCGCGGCCGGGCGGGCCCCTCCGGCGTCCCGTTCACCCCCGCGGCACCCGATCGGCCCAGCGTTGCGCGCCGTCGGGGCGGGCGGAAACTAGCGTCGAAGCGCGAGTTTCCGCGGCCGGAAAGGAGGCGCCCGATGCGCCGTCGCACCGGTGCCATAGGCACGCTGATCGCGCTCGCCGCGATCGTGCCGATGGCCGACATCGCCCACGCCCAGGACCTGGACTGCAGCGACTTCACCTACCAGGAGGACGCGCAGACCTTCTTCGAGATGGACCGCAGTGACCCGCACCGGCTGGACGAGGACCCCGGCCCGGACGACGGCATCGCCTGCGAGGCGCTCCCCCGCCGGGGCCTGACCTCCTCCACGTTCCGTCCGGCCCCGGCCTCCCGCCCGCCGACGCCGACCCCGAGCCGCACGCCGACGGCCTCTCCCACCCGGCCCACGCCCACGCCGACGCGCACGGCCGCCCCGACCCGGACCGCGACACCGACGCCCACGCCCACGCCCACGCCCACCGCGACGGCGTCCCCGACGCGCACCTCCGCGGCCCCCGCCCCGACCCGCGGCGTCCAGGGCGGCCTGGGCGGCACCTCGGCCGACGGCCCGACGGCCTGGGACCTCGGCATCGGCGCCACATTCGTCAGCGGCGCACTCCTGGCCACGGGCTACGTCATCCGCCGCCGCACCTGACACGCACGGCGTCGGGCAGCGCGGGACGCGGCAACCCGTACCGCCGCGGCGACCACTGCGCCACAGGCCGCCGGGATCCCGCGAACTCCGGCCGCCGGGACAACGGCCCGTGGCGCCTCCCCGCCGGATTCGCCCGCCGACGAAGTCACCGGCTGCCCGAGCAGGGCGCGAACGCGCGGTCCCCGGCCGCGGGTGCGACGGCGGACGGTTCCGCGCCGCACCCGCGATCCGACGCGTGGCGTCCGGCTCATCCGCCCACGGGCAGCTGCATGCATCCGGGCCCGGTGGGCAGCACGGCCCCGGGCACCTTCGGATACACGGCTGCCCCGCTCACGCCCCGCGTCGGCGGACCCCCGGCCTACCGGACCAGCAGGTCCAGCAAGCGTTCCGTTTCCGCCCCCGGGTCCGCCGTCAGGCCCGTGTGGACCGGACCCGGCTGGACGATCGTCGAGCGGGGGGCGATCAGCCAGCGGAAGCGGCGGCCGGGGTCGTCGTGGGCCGCCTGGCCCGCCGCGTCGCCGCCCGCGCAGACGCCTTCGACCGCGCGCAGCGCGGCCCGTACGCCGGGGACGTCGGCGGCGGGGTCGAGGGCGAGCAGCCGGGCCTCGTCGAGGTGGGTGCGGGCGCCGACGTAGGAGAGGGGCCGGCAGTACACCAGCACCCCCGCGTTGATGCGTTCGCCGCGTTCGATGCGTGGCACGACGTGCAGCAGCGCGTACTCGTAGACGTGCAGGTCGCTCACCGGTCCCCCTCGAGGCCCTCGATGCGGTCGTGGATCCCCGCGGCGCGGGCGAGCAGCGGGCGGGCGTAGGCGCGCCGGAGGTCGTCGGGGCTGTCGAAGCCCGGCTCGCCGGCCAGCCACACGTCGGGGACCTGGGCGGTGACCTCGGCCAGCAGGTCCTCGGTGATGCGCGGGGCCAGGTCCGCCGCCGCCGTGGCGATGTCCGGCGCTGCGCCCCGCAGGGCGTGGTCGGAGGCGTCGTAGGGGCGGGCGGCGGAAGCCTCGGCGCCGGGCCAGTTGTGGTGCCAGATCATGGTCGCGCCGTGGTCGATGAGCCACAGTTCCCCGCGCCGGAGCAGCATGTTGGGGTTGCGCCAGGACCGGTCGACGTTGTTGACCAGGGCGTCGAACCACACGATCCGGCCCGCCTCCTCGGGGCTCACCTGGAAGGCGAGCGGGTCGAAGCCGAGCGCGCCGGAGAGGAAGTCCGTCCCGAGGTTGGTGCCGCCGCTGGACTTCAGCAACTGCTGCACCTCCGGGTCGGGTTCGCCGAGCCCGAGCACCGGGTCGAGCTCGACGGTGACCAGGCGCGGCACCCGCAGTCCCAGCCGGCGGGCCAGTTCCCCGCAGACGACCTCGGCGACGAGCGTCTTGCGGCCCTGTCCGGCGCCGGTGAACTTCAGCGCGTAGGTGCCGAGGTCGTCCGCCTCGATCAGTCCGGGGAGCGAGCCGCCCTCGCGCAGCGGCGCGATGAATCGGGTCGCGATGACTTCCTTGAGCATCGCCCCAGGCTACTGGCGTGTCGCCGCACGTCGGAGGCGGCCCGGTGGTGCGCCGCCGGTGAGCGACAGGCAACCGACAGCTGTGGCTTACGCCCCTCCGACCGCACGCAGGCGAAGCTCTCCGCACCGCCTGAACGGCGTGGGCCCGCCGACCGTACCTGTTTCCAGATCACGCTTCATCCCCCGAAGGGACACACCGGCATGACCGTATCGTTCCAGCCCGCATCGGGACCCGCCCGCCGCACGGTGGTGGCGGCCGCGGGGGCGGCCGGCCTCGCCGTGGCGCTGACCGCGTGCGGAGGTTCCGACGACGGCGCGACAGCCGCTCCCGCCGAGTCCGGCGGCGCGGCGGACGACGCCGCGAACGGCGGCGGCTCGGGCGGGAGTGCCGGCGGCACGCCGCTCGCCTCGACCGCCGACATCCCCGAGGGCGGCGGCAAGGTGTTCGCCGACCAGAGGGTGGTGGTCGTGCAGCCGTCGGCGGGCGAGTTCAAGGCGTACTCCGCGACCTGCACCCACCAGGGCTGCGCGGTGAAGAGCGTCTCCGACGGGCTCATCAACTGCCCCTGCCACAACAGCAACTTCTCCGTCACCGACGGCAGTGTGAGCAGCGGCCCGGCGACCGAGCCGCTGCCGGAGGTGCGGATCACCGTCGACGGTGACTCCATCACCCTCGCCTGAACGGCCGAACCCGTGCACGATGAGCTGGTCCGTGCACCGCACACGCACAGTACGACAGCAGAAGGGGCCGTATGACCGCCACGCAGCGCCGGGGTCGCAAGATCATGATGACGCCCGGGGAGCTGGACGGCTTCCTCACCGAACAGCGCACCTGCCGGGTCGCCACGGTGTCCGCCGACGGCATGCCGCACGTGAGCACCCTGTGGTTCGTGTGGGACGGCGTCTCGATGTGGCTGTACTCGGTGGTGCGCAGCAGGCGCTTCGCGGACCTGCGGCGCGATCCCCGGGTGGCGGTCGTGGTCGACACGGGCGAGGAGTACGACGAGCTGCGCGGCGCGGAGCTGTCCGGACGGGTGGAGTTCGTGGGCGAGATCCCGCGCACCGGTGAGCTCCGGGCGGAACTGGACGTGCCGGAGACGCTGTTCGCCCGGAAGAACTTCGGCCTTGACGAGATGCCGCACGACGGACGGCACGCGTGGCTGCGGCTGACCCCGGAGAAGATCGTGTCCTGGGACTTCAGGAAGCTGGCGCAGCTGTCCTGACGCCCTCCCGGGGAACCCCGGGCCCGGACTCGGGGGCGTCACCCGTCGGTGCGCCCCCGACCCGCTCCCCCGCCGCCCGCAGCGCCCGCACCGCCGCCCGGATCGACGGGCGGCGGTCCGCGTCGGCGCGCCAGACGACGAACACGTGCCGCCGGACGCGCTGACGCAGCGGCACGGTCACCACCCCGCCGGGCAGCGGGTCGCGTCCCAGCAGCGGCGCGACGCACACCCCGAGCCCCGCGGCCACCAGATTGAGCTGGGTGTGACTCTCGGCCGCGCGGTGCGCCACGATCGGCTCGACGCCCTTGGACCGCAGGGTGAACATCAGCCACTCGTGGCAGAACTCGCCCTCGCCCCAGGTGATCCACTCGTCCTCGGCCAGCTCGGCGAGGTCGATCTCGTCCCGTCCGGCGAGCGGGTGGAAGGCCGGGAGCGCGACGTCGGCCGGGTCGTCCAGCAGCAGCGCCTTGACCAGCCCGTCGGGCAGCGGCATCGGCTTGTTGTACCAGTCGAGCACCACCGCGAGGTCGAGGTCGCCGCGGACCACACCCCGGATGCCGTTCTCGGGCTCCATCTCCCGCGACCGCACCCGCAGTGCCGGGTGGCGTTCCCTCAGGTCGGCGAGCGCGGCGGGGAACAGCCCGCGCGCGGCGGTCGGGAACGCGGAGATCCGCAACTCGCCCGCGACCTGCCCGCGCTGCGCCTCCAGGTCGGCCTGGGCCAGCTCCACCTGGGACAGGATGCGCGCGGCGTGCTCGGCGAGCAGCCGGCCCGCGTCCGTGAGCCGCACCCCGCGCCCGTGCTTGGCGAGGAGCCGCTGACCCACCTCGCGCTCCAGCTTGGCCATCTGCTGCGAGACGGCCGAGGTGGTGATGTGCAGCCCTTCCGCCGCACCGCTGACCGAGCCGTGCCGGGCGAGGGCGTCGAGGGTGCGCAGGCGCTCCAGATTCAACATGTAAGTGATGCTACGAGATACCACGTGCAATTTCTCGATTATGCTACGAGGTGGGTCTGCTCCATCGTTACCGGCATGAGCAGCCTCACCGCGTCCACCGCCCCCGTCACCGCACCCGGCCCCGAAGGCTCCGCGCCCACGCCCGTACCCGCCCGACCGCGCCTCGACTGGCGGCTGCGCTTCGCCGCCCTGTCGCTGATCTGGGGCTTCAGCTTCCTCCTCATCAAGGTCGGCACCCAGGGCTACGCCCCCTTCCAGGTCACCCTGGGCCGCCTGGCGTTCGGCACGGCCGTGCTGGCGGTGGCCATGGCGGTACGGCGGGAGGGGCTGCCGCGCGGCGCCCGCACCTGGATGCACCTGGCGGTCGCCGGTTTCCTGCTCAACGCGCTGCCGTTCTCGCTGTTCGCCTTCGCGGAGCTGACCATCCCGTCCACCCTGGCCGGCATCTGCAACGCCACCTCCCCGCTGTGGGGCATGGCGCTGTCCCTTGTGGCACTGCGCGAGGACCGGCCGACCCGGGTGCGGGTGGCGGGCCTGGGCCTCGGCTTCCTCGGGGTGCTGACCGTGCTGGGGGCGTGGCAGGGCTTCCACGGCCTGGACGCGCGCGGTACGGCACTGGCCCTGCTCGCCTCGCTGAGCTACCCCGTCGGCTGGATCTACGTCCGCCGCACCCTCGCCGGCAGCAGCGCGTCGCACCTGTCGCTGACGGGCGGGCAGTTGCTGCTGGCGACGGTGCAACTGGCTGTGGTGACCCCGCTGTTCACCTCGGCGCCGTCGAGCCTGGCGGTCGGCCCGCTGCTCGCGATCGCCGCGCTGGGCACGCTGGGCACGGGCCTGGCGGTCCTCGTCCAGTACGGCATCGTCGCCGAGGTCGGCCCGACGACGGGCCAGATGGTCACCTACTTCGTCCCGGTGATCGCCGCGGCGGCGGGCATCCTGCTGCTGGGCGAGACACTGACGTGGTCGACACCGGTCGGGGCGGCGGTGGTGCTGGCGGGGGCGGCACTGACACAGGTGAAGCCGAAGCGGACGGGGTGACCGGGGCGGGCCGTCCCGGACTCCGCCGACGACCACGGGGCGCGCCCGGCCCGTGGTCCCTCCCCTCGGGCGCCCTGTCGGCGCCTCAGGACCCAGGCGTCCGGCGAGGCGAGCGGCCTCCCTCCACGTCCGTCGGCCCGGGCGGCCGGGACGGGGATGCGTCCAGCACGCCGTCACCGGACGGAGCCGAGGTCGCGGCCCCGTCCCCCGCGCCGTCCGTGGCGCACATGACCGCCGCTCAACGGCACATGACCTTCGCCACCCGGTGCCGCAGCCCGCCCGGCAAACCGGTGCCGGCCCGTCACCAGGCGCGAGGGACGCCCGCCTCTCCTCCAGGCCCGGCCGCTTCCCGACAAGGCACAGGCGCGCCCCCGCACCTTTGGCGCAAGGGCAAGGCATCGCCAGCCGAGCGCCCTCGCCGACTCGCGCGGCGCAGCGCCCCTCACGCGTACGTCCGCCGGTCCCCCTCCCCCGGTCGTACGGCCGCCGCGATCGCCTCGGCCAGGGGGTCGATCTCCGCGTCCGTGAGGGTGGAGACGGTGACACGGATGCTCGGGGGCGTGTTCAGCCGGAAGCGTGCTCCGGGAGCCACCGCCCAGCCGGCGTGCAGCAGCCGGGCGACCGCCCCGGTCTCGTCGGGGACCGGCACCCAGAGGTTCATGCCGCTGCGCCCCCGCGCCGCGACCCCGCGCCGGCGCAGCGCCGCGGCCAGCGCGTCCCGGCGCTCCCCGTACCGCGTCGCCACGCCCGTCGGGTCCACCGCGCCGTCGGCCCACAGCCGTGCCACCGCGCGCTGGAGGGTCAGGCTGACCCAGCCGGGACCGAGCCGCTGCCGGCCGCGTACCCGGTCGAGGGTGAGCGGGTCGCCGGTGAGGACCGCGAGGCGCAGGTCGGGCCCGTACGCCTTGGCGGCCGAGCGGGAGAAGGCCCAGCGGTGGGTGACGCCCGCGAGGGGGTGCAGCGGCAGGTCGACGATGTGGTGACCGTGGTCGTCCTCGATCACGAGCGTCTCCGGGTGGTCGGCGAGCACCGCCCGCAGCGCCTCCGCCCGCGCGGCGGTCAGCGCGGCGCCGGTCGGGTTCTGGGCGCGGTCGGTGACGATCAGCGCCCGCGCCCCGCCCTGCAGCGCCCTGCGCACGTCGTCGGGGAGGGGCCCTTCGTCGTCGAGGGCCACCGGCACGGTCCGCAGACCGAGCGCCGGCACCAGGTCCAGCAGGCTTCCCCATCCCGGATCCTCGACCACCACCGCGTCCCCCGGCCGCAGATGGGCGGCGAGCACCCGCTCCACCGCGTCCAGGGCACCCGAGGTGACGGCGACCGGCCCGTCGGGCACCCCGTCGGCGACCAGTCCGGCCCGTGCGAGCCGCTCCAGCCCGGGGTCCACCGGCGCGTGCCCGTACAGCACGGGCTCCTTGTCGCCCTGGGCCGCGGCCGCCGCGAACGCCCCGGCCAGCGGGGGCAGCAGCGCGGGGTCCGGGTTGCCGTCGGACAGGTCGCGTACGCCCGGCGGAACCTCCACGCGGATCATCTCGCGCGCGGTGGTGGCCGGCTTGGACCGCACCCGGCTGCCTCGCCGGCCCGCCGTCTCGATGACCCCGCGCTCGCGCAGGGTCCGGTACGCGGCGGCCACGGTGTTCGGATTCACCCCGAGCCGCTCGGCCAACTCCCGCATGGGCGGCAGAAGTTCACCCGGCTCCAGGGCGCCTTCCCCCACCGCCCGCTCGATGCTCGCGGAAATCTCCGCTGCGCGCCGCCCACTGATCCGATACTCTCCTAGCACAAACCACATTATGCACTAGTACAATGGAGTTGGCCATGCAGGGGCCCCAGCGACCGCAGCAGCGACCCGACACCGCCTACACGCCCACCGAGCGCACCGTCCCCACCCGCGCCCCCCAGCGCGCGTCGTACGACAAGGACCTGGTGCACGCGATACTCGACGAGGGCTACGTGTGCCACCTCGGCTTCGTCCGGGACGGCGCCCCGGTCGTCCTGCCCACCCTCTACGGCCGCGTCGGCGAGGTCCTCTACGTCCACGGTTCCACCGGTTCCCGTCCGCTGCGCACGGCCGGACGGTCCGACCAGGGGCTCCCGGTGTGCCTCACGGTCACCCATGTCGACGGCCTGGTGCTGGCCCGCTCCGCCTTCCACCACTCGGTCAACTACCGCTCCGTGGTGGTGCACGGCACGGCGTACGACGTGACCGACCCGGAGGAGAAGCGGCAGGCGCTCGACGCGCTCGTGGACCACGTCGTACCGGGCCGCTCCGCCGACTCCCGCCCGGCCGACAAGAAGGAACTGGCCGCCACGGCCGTACTCCGCATCCGCCTGGACGAGGTCTCCGCCAAGGCGCGCACGGGCGGCGTCAACGACGAGCCCGAGGACCTGTCCCTGCCCCACTGGGCGGGCGTCCTCCCGGTCCGGACCGCCTACGGGGCCCCCGAGCCCTCCCAGGACCTGGCCCCCGGCACGGAGGTCCCCGGCTACCTGACAGCGCTCTGATGCTGATCCACCCCTGGGACACGCCCCGCGACGACACGTGGCGACAGTGGCTCGCCACCCACGACTTCGGACAGCTCGCGGTCGACGGCCCGCCCGGCGAACCGCCGTTCGTCCAGCCCCTGCACTTCGCCTACGACGCCGAACGATGCGAGGCGGTCACCCACCTGGCCCGCCCCAACCCGCTCTGGCCCGCGATCCAGTCCGCCCCGGACGTCCTGCTGAGCGTGGTCGACGACTATGCGTTCGTCCCCGGCCCCTGGCAGGCGGAACCGGGCACCCCACCCGGACACGGCGTCCCCACGAGCCTGTACGCAGCGGTCCAGCTCCGCTGCCGCGCCCACGTCGTGGACGACCCGACGGAGAAGGCGGTCCTGCTGAACCGCCAGGTCGGCCACTTCCAGCCGGAGGGCGGCTCCGCACGGGCCGCGGCCGGCGAGGCCCCGTACGGCAGGCTGCTGTCCGGCATCCGCGGCCTGCGCCTGGAAGTGACCGAGGTCCGGGCGAAGTTCAAGTACGCGGGCAAACGATCCCAGGCGGTCCGCGACCGCATCGCGGCCGGTCTGGAGGACCGGGGCCGAGCCCGGGACGCGGCCGCCCGGGGGCACGTCCTGAGGGTGGGGCCGACGACCTCGTGAGAGCGGACCTTCCTCACGAACGGCCGCCCCGGCCCGGACCAGGAAGGCCGTGCGTGGGCCCGCCCCGGGCCCACCCGGCGACCCGGCACCCGTCGGCGCGGGCGCGCCTGCCTCACCGGCCGACCGGTGCCCCGGGGTTCCGCCGCCGACCGGCGGGGAGCTCCCTCACCTCACGCCGGAACGGCCTCCCCCCGCGCCCTGCGGGCGGCCCGCGCGTCCCGGGCCTCTCCCGCCGCCAGGCCCGCCACCGAGCCCAGCATCAGCAGGGTGCCGACCAGCGTGGCCGCCGTGAGGCGTTCGCCGAGCAGGGCGACGGCCAGCACCGCCGCGCTGACCGGTTCGAGCAGCATGATCACGGACACGGTCGCCGACCGTACGACCGCGGCGCCCGCGAAGTAGAGGCCGTAGGCCAGCGCGGTCGGCACGGTGGCGACGTAGGCGAGCAGGAGCAGCAGAGCGCCAGGTGCGTCGGTGTGCGGCGTCAGCCCCTCCGCCGCGGCGAACGGCAGGAGCACCAGGCTGGTGACGGCGAACGCCCCGACGGTCGCGCCGGAGGAGTCGGTGCCGCCGTCGCGCCCCCACCACCGGGTGAGCAGGGTCATCGCCGAGTAGCCGGCGGCGGACACCAGGGCGAGCAGGACGCCCACCGGGTCCACGGTCGCGTTCCCGCCGCCGAGGACGAGCACCACGAGTCCGGTGAGCGCTCCCACGACGGACGCGAGACCGCCGCGTCCCAGTCGCTCGCCCATGGTGAGCCGGGCCCCGACTGCGATCAGCACGGGACCGGCGCCCAGGGTGACGACGGTGGCCACGGCCAGCCCGGTCGCCGACACGGCGGCGAAGTAGGCCGTCTGGAACACCGCGAGTCCGACGCCGGTGGCCGTCGCCCGCGCGACCCGGCGGCGCAGCGGTGCCGGTGCGGCCAAGGCGCGGGAGCGCCCGAACAGCAGGCGCGCCGCGTACAGCACGGCCAGTCCGGCGGCGCACCGCCAGAAGGACAGGGCGACCGGGCCCATGTCACTGGTGCGGTACACCAGCGAGGCCGCGGCGCCCGCGGTGCCCCAGGCGGCACCGGCGACGACGAGGTAGATCAGGCCACGCCCGACGGGCAGGCCGGAGACATTGTTCGACACGTGTTCTCTCTCCGCAGAGGCGCGCACCACGCGTCGGCGTGGGCGCGGAAGTTCGGAAGTGAGCCCGGCTCAGGCCTCGACGGGGCCGAGGGACCGGGGCTCGCGGACTTCGTCTGCGGGCAGCACCGCGACGCCCGGCACGCTGCCGGGCGCATGCGCCGGAGGGCCCGCCTCAGGCGGCCGGCGGCGGAAGAACACGTGCGTGCGTATACATGATCGGTACCTTATGCGGTGGTTCCGGGGGTGGACAACTCCCGTTCGGGACGGCCGCTCGCGACGGGGTCCTCGGGGGTCTTCGCCGGGGCGGAGGACTGGGCGATGAGGGCGCCGGCGAGGACCACCACGCCGCCGACGATCTGCGGCGCCGACAGGTGCTCGCCGAGCAGCACCCAGGCGAGGACGGTGGCGATGACCGCCTCCAGACAGGCGACGACACCCGCCACCTGCGGTGAGAGCCGGCGCACCGACAGCACGCCGGTGCCGTACGCGGCGACCGTGGCGACGAGGACGATCCACCCCAGGAGCAGGAAGGCTGCGACGGGCGTGCCGTCCATCGTGGCGGTGCCGGTGAGCACGGACCAGTCCATGGACCAGGGCCGCGCGACCACGGTGAGCACGGCGGCGCCGATCAGCAGCCCGTACGCGATGACGCCGAGCGGGTCGGGGGACTCCTCGCTGTCGCTGCCCTGGTCGGACAGGACGAAGTAGCCGACCTGGCAGCATGCGGCGCCGAGCGCGAGGGCGAGTCCGAGGGCGTCGAAGCCGAGCCCCGCCCACACCTCGACGACGCAGGCGAGGCCGCCCACGGCGAGCACCACGCCGACGGCGGCGGCACGCGTCACAGGCCGCCGCTGCACGAACCGCACCCAGCCGAGGACGAGCGCGGGCGCCAGGTACTCGACGAGCAGGGCGACTCCGACGGGGATGCGGGAGATGGCTGCGAAGTAGCAGGCCTGCACGCCGGCCACGGCGAAGAGTCCGAACCCGGCGAGCAGCGCGGGCCGTCGTCCGAGCAGCGCGCGGTGGCGTACGGCGAGCGGCAGCATGACGAGCGCGGCGCCCGCCACCCGTAGCCACACGACGTGCAGCGGGTCCAGCCCGGCCTCGATCAACGGCTTGGCCGCCACACCGGAGCCGCCGAAGGCCAGGGCGGACACCAGCGCGAGGGTGAGCCCGATGCCCTTGGGGTGAGTCTTGAACACCGCCACATGATGTCACCCCCCGACAGCACCGTCACCCCTCAAGACACCTGACGGAAACCCCCTAAGGGGCGCGGGGAACTGCACAGAGGGGGCTTGGGGGCGAAGCCCCCGAGGGACGGGAAGGGATGGGGCGGAGGGGGCGAAGAAAACCCTGCCGCCGCACCCCGCTCACCCCGCAGCTCCGGCATCCACCCCCCGCACGACCTCCCGCGGCTCCACCCCGGCCCGCCGCACCACCTCAACAGCCCGAGCCTGCGGCTCCGCAACAAGCGCCGCCAGCAGATCCGTCCCCCGCACCGCCCCGTCCCCCCGACGGACGGCCCGCTCCCGAGCCCGCTCCACGCACACCGCCGCCAGCGGCGAGAATCCGGTCACCCCCTCCACGACCGGCAGCCCGCCCGAGTCCTCGACACTCCCCTGCCACCTCAGCCCGTACCCGATGCTCCGCTGCACCAGATACCCGAGCAGCCGCGCCACCGTGGCCCCCTCACCGAACGCGGCCCGGACTTCGGGGTCGCACTCCAGCAGGGAGTGCAGCAGATGGGCGGTGTCGATGTGCCGGTCGCCGCCCCGGACCACCCTGCGCCGGGCGCCGGCCACGACCTCCGTGAGTTCCGCGCCCAGTCCGGCGTCGTCGTCCGCGCCACGGGCGGCCTGGGCCTGGGGCCACTGCGCCTGCTGCCGGGGGATTCGGGATCGCACGTCTCCCACCCCATCAGTCCCGGCGGCCCGGCACATCGGCGTCGGGACGCATCCTGGCGTCCCGCCGGAAGTGGACATCGCGTGGCGAAATCTCCTCCTTGGGAACGAGATCAGGGCGCACACGCCCAAGGGGCGCACGCCACAAGGCGCACGCCCCTCAGCCCCCACCGACTGCCGACGGCCGGCTCAGTGCTCGTCCGCGAGAATCAGATAAAGCTTCTTACGGGCTTCGTTGATGACCGCGAGGGCCTTCTCCCGCTGCTCCTTGCTTCCCGTCTTCCAGACCTGCCCGAAGGCCTCCATCAGGCCGAACCCGGCCTGCCGGATCTCGGTCAGCGCCTCCCAGTCGACCCCGCGCGAGGCCTCCTCCCAGGGGGCCTCGGGTCCGTCCTCGGCGGCCGTGCGGCCGGCCTCGGTGAGGGAGAACAGCTTCTTGCCGCCCTCGGACTCGCTGACGATCAGGCCCTCGTCCTCCAGCAGCTGGAGGGTGGGGTAGACCGAGCCGGGGCTGGGCTTCCACGCCCCGCCGCTGCGTTCGGCGATCTCCTGGATCATCTCGTAGCCGTGCATCGGGCGGTCCTTCAGCAGCGCCAGGATCGACGCGCGGACGTCACCGCGCCGCGCCCTCCCCCTTGGCCCGCCGCGTCCTCGGCCGCCCCAGGGGCCGCCGTGACCGAAGCCGGGACCCCAGGGACCGCCGGGTCCTCCCGGACCACCGGGGCCGAAGGGGCCGAAGGCGGCACGCAGGCGCTCGAAGTCGCCCCGTCCGCCGCCTCGCGGACCACCGTGCCCATGACCGTGCCCGTGCTCATGACCGTAGCCACGCATCGCAACCACTCCATTCCATCGTTGATCTATTGCGATGCTGCAACGATATATCGGAACCGGTCGCGCGACAAGACCCTCCGGCCGAGCACCACCTCCCCGGCGGCCCGCCCGCCCCCGGAACAAGGCCGCCTGCTGCGAAGTGGCCCGAGCCCTCGCGGCCGCCCGCCCTCTACGGTCGGGGCATGCGGATCCGAATCGTCGACGCCTTCACCGACCGTCCCTTCACCGGCAACCCGGCCGGCGTGATGCTGCTCGATGCCTTCCCGGAGGACTCCTGGCTGCAGAACGTCGCCCTGGAGGTCAACCACGCCGAGACGGCCTTCGCCCATCCGCTGCCCGAGGGCGGCGAGGCCGACTGGGCGCTGCGCTGGTTCACGCCGGTCACCGAGGTCGCCATGTGCGGCCACGCCACACTCGCCACCGCGCACGTCCTGCACACCACCGGCGCCCGCCAGGGCCCGGTGCGGTTCGCCACCCGCAGCGGCGTGCTGGTCGCGGAGAGCGCGGAGGACGGCAGCGTCACCCTGGACTTCCCCACGGCCCCGCTCACCGCCGTCGACGTGCCCGAGGGTGTCGCGGAGGCACTCGGCGCACCGGTCCTGGCGGCGTTCGACACCGGCCCCTACGTCGGCGACCTGTTGGTCGAGCTGGCCGACGAACGGACCGTGCGCGCCCTGCGCCCCGACCACAAGGCCCTGACGACGCACTCGGAGCGCGGTGTCATCGCCACCGCCCGTGCCGAGGACCCCGCGGCCGGGTACGACATCGTCTCGCGGTGCTTCTTCCCGAACGTCGGCATCGACGAGGACGCGGTCACCGGCAGCGCGCACACCGCGCTGGCCCCGCACTGGTCGCAGCGCCTCGGCCGCGTGGTCCTCACCGGCCTCCAGGCCTCGCCCCGCTCCGGGCTCGTCCGTACCGAGGTGCGCGGCGACCGCACCCTGCTGGGCGGGCGCGCGGTGACGGTCGTCGAGGGCGAGCTGCTGGTGTGAACCCCGCCATACCGAAGGGGGGCGTGCGGATCACCGGACACCCCCCTTCCGTCTCATGCCGTCGGCAGCCAGCCGACCTTCCCCGCCAGCAGCGCGTAGCCGACGAACGCGCCGATGTCGAGCAGCGTGTGCGCGGCCACCAGCGGCCCGACGCGTCCCCAGCGGCGGTACAAATACACGAAGACCACGCCCATGACCATGTTGCCGATGAAGCCGCCGATGCCCTGGTACAGGTGGTACGACCCGCGCAGCACCGCGCTGCCCGCCATCGAGGCGGTGGGCGACCAGCCGAGCTGGTCGAGCCTGCGCAGCAGGTAGCCGACGACGACGACCTCTTCGAGGATCGAGTTCTGCGCGGCCGACAGGATCAGCACGGGGTACTTCCACCACACCTCGGGCAGTGCCTCCGGCACCACGGTGAGGTTGAAGCCGAGCGCGCGCACGGCGAGGTAGAAGGCGATGCCGCTGCTGCCGATGACCGCCGCGACCGCGGCGCCGCGGCCGAGGTCGGACCAGGGGCGGGTGCGGTCGAAGCCGAGGGTGCGCAGTCCGGCGCCCTCGCGCAGCAGCAGGTGCGCGACCAGGGCCACCGGCACCAGGGCGGTGGTGACACCGAACAGCTGCCAGGCCAGGTCCAGCCAGGGGCGGCCCGGCGCGGCCGAGGCGTTGAGGGTGGCCGCCTGGTCCTTCAGTCCGCCCGGCCTCGTGACCGAGCCGATGAAGCTGATCAGCGCCGACACTCCGCTCGCGCCGAGCGACAGCGCGAGGACGAGCAGTGTCTCGTCCCGCAGCGTCCTCCGCGAAAGGGTCCGCTCCGGACACGCATCGGCCCCCGGGCCCGCCGCCTCCGCCTGCACACCTGCCTCCACATCACCGATCGGTCCGATCAGTATGAAGGCAGTACCTGTGGGGCGGGCCGCGGGTCCGGGGCGCCGATCAGTCCTCTCGCGCTCCGGTCAGGCCGTCGTCGGCACCGGTTCCGGCAGCCCGACCGGCCAGGTGTGCACGGGCTCGCCCCGCTTGGTCAGCTCGCGGTAGCGACGGGTGGTGGCGGCCAGCGCCTCCTCCCGGCCGAGTCCCGCGTCCAGCGCCCGGTGGAAGGTCGCGGCCTGCCAGGACGCGCCGTTCACCCGGCGCCGGCAGCGCTCCTCGATCACCCCGAGGTACCGGTCCCGGTCGGCCGGCTCGATCCCCCAGGCGTCCAGCCCGGCCTCGGCGAGCGGCAGCAGCTCCTCCCGTACGAGGGTGACCGCGTCCACCTCGCCCAGGCCGCCGAGGCGTCCGCGCCGGGGCCAGGTGAAGCGGGCGTCGATGCCGTCCTTGCAGGCGGCGTCGAAGTTGGCGGCGGCGGCCTCGAACGGCAGCCGGCTCCACACCGGGCGGCTGTCCTCGGCGAGGGCGCGGACGAGTCCGTAGTAGAAGGCCGCGTTCGCGAGCACGTCGGTCACCGTGGGCCCGGCGGGCAGCACACGGTTCTCCACCCGCAGGTGGGGCACGCCGTCGGCGACGTCGTAGACGGGGCGGTTCCAGCGGTAGACGGTGCCGTTGTGCAGGACGAGTTCCGCGAGCGAGGGAACGCCGCCGGCGTCCAGCACCTCCAGCGGGTCCTCGTCGTCGCAGATGGGCAGGAGGGCCGGGAAGTAGCGCAGGTTCTCCTCGAAGAGGTCGAACGCCGAGGTCACCCAGCGCTCGCCGAACCAGGTGCGCGGCCGCACGCCCTGTGCCTGCAGCTCGGGCGGGCGGGTGTCGGTGGACTGCTGGAACAGCGGCGGCCGCGATTCGCGCCACAGCTCGCGGCCGAACAGGAACGGCGAGTTGGCGCCGACCGCGATCTGCGCGGCGGCGACCGCCTGCGCGGCGTTCCACACGTCCGGGAAGCGTTCCGGCGTGACCTGGAGGTGCAGCTGCACCGAGGTGCAGGCGGCCTCCGGGGCGATCGACTTCGAGGTGCACCTGAGGTGCTCCACGCCGTCGATGTCGAGGGTGAAGTCCTCGCCGCGCGCGGCCACGATCTGATCGTTGAGCAGCGCGTAGCGGTCGACTGCGGAGAGGTTGGAGGAGACGAGGTCGTCGCGGTCCAGGGTCGGCAGGATGCCGATCATCACGATGCCCGCGTCCACCTCCCGGGCCTTGCGGTCGGCGTAGGAGAGCGAGGTGCGCAGTTCCTCGTCGAGCTGGTCGAAAACCCTCCCGCCCAGCCGGTGGGGTGCGATGTTCACTTCCAGGTTGAACATCGCGAGTTCCGTTTGGAAGTCCCGGCTCGCGATGCGTTCGAGGACTTGCGCATTCAACATTTTCGGCATGCCGTCGGCGCCCGCGAGATTGAGTTCGATCTCCAGCCCCATCAGGTTCCTGGGGCGGTCGAACCGCTTCTCCGTCAGGAGTCGCTCCAGGCCTGTCAGGCACCTGCGGAGCTTCTCGCGGTAGCGCTGGCGATCGGACAGGTCGAACTGACCCGCCACGACCTTTTCCCCCATCGAAGCGTCCCTCCTCGGATGGCGTACCGAAGATCGGCCGCCGGGGTCCCGGTCCACAAGCAAGGATGCCCCGCGGATGCGATCGATAACGCCCCGGATCCGTGTGGCGCCCGCTACTCTTGTCGAGGTGTCCAGTGGCACATTCACGAGGCAATACGCGGGAACGCGTATCACGGCACGGTTGCGAACTCGTGAAAAGCGCCGACCGGAATGGGCCGACCGCTCGGCGGTCCTTGCCCGAGGTCAGTGCGGTGAACCCTTTGGGAAATCGTCATCTTTTTCGCATATCGCCGACCTGAAATACCCTTGCCGGGACCGCCGGGGGAAGCTAGACGAAACATAGTCTCAACCCGTGTCGTATAAACTCCCTTCACAAGGCAGAACCAGGTTGGCGCCCACGGTCGAGTGATCCAGCCGTGAGACGACGTGCGGCTCTCCTCACCCCCGTCTCCCGCTCAGACCCTCCGGGCCCCCGCCTCTCTGACCTTCGCGAGCTGACAGCGCCGTCCGCACCGCCACGCCCCGCCCTCGCGCCACTGTGCCTTCGAATGAGAGGCGACCCACCATGCCGCTGCACGTACCTCCGGCTCCCGCGCCCGCACTGCGTTCCGTCCTGACCGCGCTCTCGTCTCCGACCGCCGTGCGGGACGCCCGAACTCCCTCCCTGCTCCGCGCACAAGGGCCCGCCTCGGCCGAACTCCCGCTGCCCGTGCACGTCCTCGACCGGGTCACCGCCGACGGCGAGACCTCGACGACGCTCGCCGGATGGCGCTTCCTGATCCGCACCGGCGACCGCGCCGTCGCCGCGGCCGACACCGTGCTCACCGCCGACGGCTGGACCTTCTCCCGCTTCTTCGAGGGTCCGTACATCGCGTCCACCGAGCTGGCCCTGCGCCAGGCGGAGACGATGACGCAGCCGTACCAGCCCCGTCTGCTGTCGGTGCCCGGCCTCTACATGCTGGCGCTCTGGCTGCACGGCGACACCGAGGCGGACGGCGCCGCCGGCGGCCCGGCCGCCGCCGACCTGCTGGTGCCGCTCGCACCCGCCCCGCCCGGCATCGCCGCCCACCGGCCGCACCGGGTCACCGAACTGCTCCCGGTGCTCACCCACCGCGTGACGCCCACCCGGCTGCTCGGCTCACCCGCCTGACCCGCCCGCTTCCGCACCCCGTCGCCCCACCCGGGTGGCGGGGTGCGTGCATGTCGGGTGACAGGGCGTACGCATGTGCGGACTAGTCCCGTCCGGCCACTGCGAACCACCCGAAAGGACAGTGCAGTTGGGGTGAACCGTCCGCGTGGGTGACGCGTCATGAACCTGTGAGGAGCGGTGCCGCGAAATGCCTGCGGATCCTCGTCCGCGGGGCAACACTGGATCCCGACCGACTTCATCACCACGGGGGGCGGCCATGAACGACGATTCACGCCGCGCAACTGACACGACAGCCCACACACAGGCCATCACAGAGCGAAAGAACCCACCCATGTGCCAGCACCAGTCACCGTGCCCGTCAGCCGACTCCGCCGACCGGGAATCCGCCCGTCTCGTGGCGCACCACCCGGAGCAGGGCTGGAGCCTGCTGTGCAACGGTGTCGTGCTCTTCGAGGACACCGGTGAACTCCTGCCCGACGGCAGCGTCATCGCCCCGCAGCGGTCCCTGGACGTCACGCTGACGTCCGCCTGAGCACGACCGGGCGGGACGGGGCCGCCCGGGGAACCACAGGGGCCGGACCGCGAGGCGACGCGTCCGCGACCCGGCCCCGAAGCCTCTGCACGGCTCCTCACCCACCGTGGCCCGGCGAACGGGCACGGTGACGGCCGCAGCGCCGCTCGCACAGTGCTCCGCCTCGCCCGCGGCGAACAGCCGGACCCGCCCCGCGTGGAACCCGGCACCCGCCTGGTCGTGCGGGCGAGCACCGCGCCGCCCCCGTCGTAGCCGCCACGTCCACGGCGGGAGCCGCGCCTTATCGTGACCGGCATGCAGTCCTACACGATCGGCCAGGCAGCGCGGCTGCTCGGCGTCAGCCCGGACACCGCGCGCCGCTGGGCGGACGCGGGACGCCTCACCACCCGCCGCGACGACGCCGGACGCCGGGTGGTGGACGGCCGCGACCTGGCGGCGTTCTCCGTCGAGCTGGCCAAGTCGGCCACGGACGATGAGGACACCCCGTACACCTCGGCCCGGAACGCGTTCCCCGGCATCGTCACGGCGATCAAGCTCGGCGACGTCGCCGCCCAGGTGGAGATCCAGGCAGGCGCCCACCGGCTGGTCTCGCTGCTCACGCGGGAGGCGGTCGAGGAACTGGGCCTGGAGGTCGGAATGGAGGCCACGGCCCGGGTGAAGTCGACAAACGTGCATATCGACCGCACCTGAGCACGGTCTTCGTCAAGTCGCACATGCGAGCCTGTGGCCTGCCACTGCCTCGCTCATACGAAGGGACAGGTGCTCTTCACCTCGCAGATGCGTCATGATGGAGCAACCCGCGGGGTGAGCCTCCCGCGGACGCCCGCCGACGCGAGGGAGTGCACCGGATGATCCGTTCCGCCCGCCTGGCCGCCCTCGTGCTCCTCGTCTCCCTCGGACTCGGCGCCTGTTCCTCGTCGGGCGGCGGCGACGGCAGCCCCGGCGGCACCGTGACCGTCTTCGCCGCCGCCTCGCTGAAGGAGAGCTTCACGGAGCTGGGCGACCGCTTCGAGGAGGAACACCCGGGCACCGGGGTGACCTTCAACTTCAACGGCAGCGACTCCCTGGCCGCTGGCATCGTGGGCGGCGCCCCCGCCGACGTCTTCGCCGCCGCCAGCCCCTCCACGATGGCCCGCGTGACGGACGAGAGGCTCACGGCGGACGCCCCGGTCACCTTCGCGCGCAACCGCCTGGCCATCGCCACCGCCCCCGGCAACCCGCACGGCATCGGCTCCCTGAAGGACCTGGCCGCCCCCGGCCTGAAGGTCGTGCTCTGCGACGAGACCGTGCCCTGCGGCGCCGCCGCCCGCAAGGCCCTCGCGGCGGCCGGGGCCGACGTCACGCCCGCCTCCTACGAGCAGGACGTGAAGAGCGCCCTGACCAAGGTGCGGCTCGACGAGGCGGACGCCGCCGTCGTGTACCGCACGGATGTGAGGGCGGCCGGTGACACAGTGGACGGCGTGGACTTCCCGGAGGCCGCGCAGGCCGTCAACGACTATCCGATCGCCCGGCTCGAAAAGGCTCCCAACGCCCCGGCCGCGGACGCCTTCATCGCGTTCGTGATGTCACCGGAGGGGCGGAAGGTGCTCGGGAAGGCCGGTTTCCTCGCGCCGTGACCAGCACCGCCCAGGACACCCCCCGCAAGGCCCGCCGCTCCCGCGCCCCCGGCCGCGGTGTCCCGCTCGCCCTCCTCGCGCCCGCCCTGATCGGCCTGGCGTTCCTCCTGGTGCCGCTGCTCGCCCTCGTCGTACGGGCGCCCTGGCGCGACCTGCCCGAGCAGCTGACCAGCCCCGCCGTGTGGGACGCGCTGCGCCTGTCGCTGGTCTGCGCGACCACCGCGACCGCGCTGAGCCTGGTCGTCGGGGTGCCGCTGGCCTGGCTGCTGGCCCGCACCGACTTCCCCGGGCGGAGCCTGGTGCGCGCCCTGGTGACCCTGCCGCTGGTGCTGCCGCCGGTGGTCGGCGGTGTCGCCCTGCTGCTGGCGCTGGGCCGCAACGGCGTCGTGGGCCGCTGGCTCGACGAGTGGTTCGGCGTCACCCTGCCGTTCACCACCGCCGGTGTCGTCCTCGCGGAGACCTTCGTCGCGCTGCCGTTCCTGGTGATCAGCGTCGAGGGCACGCTGCGGGCCGCCGACCCGCGGTTCGAGGAGGCCGCGGCCACCCTGGGCGCGTCCCGCTTCACCGCGTTCCGCCGGGTCACCCTGCCGCTGATCGCTCCGGGCGTCGCGGCGGGCGCCGTGCTGGCCTGGGCCCGGGCGCTCGGCGAGTTCGGCGCGACGATCACCTTCGCCGGGAACTTCCCGGGCCGCACCCAGACGATGCCGCTCGCGGTCTACCTGGCCCTGCAGAACGATCCGGCCGCCGCGATCGCCCTCAGCCTCGTGCTGCTCGCGGTGTCCGTGGCCGTGCTGGCGGGGCTGCGCGACCGCTGGACGAGGGCCGTCTGACCCATGACGACACACCCGGCACCCCAGGGCCTGGACGCCCACCTCGTCGTCGAACGCGGCTCCTTCCGCCTCGACATCACGCTCACGGCCGCCCCCGGTGACGTGGTCGCCCTGCTCGGCCCGAACGGGGCGGGCAAGACCACGGCCCTGCGCGCCCTGGCAGGGCTCGCGCCCCTCACCGACGGCCGTCTGCGCCTGGACGGCAGGGATCTCGCCCGCACCCCGCCCGAGTCCCGTCCGGTGGGCGTCGTCTTCCAGGACTACCTGCTCTTCCCGCACCTCACCGCCCTCGACAACGTGGCGTTCGGCCCACGCTGCCGCGGCGCCGACAGGAGCGAGGCCCGTACACGGGCCGCCGCGTGGCTGGAGCGGATGGGGCTGGCCGCGCACATGGGCGCCAAGCCCAAGCGGCTCTCCGGCGGCCAGGCCCAGCGTGTCGCGCTCGCCCGCGCCCTGGCCACCGACCCGCGCCTGCTGCTCCTGGACGAGCCCCTCGCCGCTCTCGACGCCCGCACCCGCCTCGAGGTCCGGGCACAACTGCGCCGCCACCTCGCCGACTTCGAGGCCGTCGCGGTCCTGGTGACGCACGACCCGCTGGACGCGATGGTGCTGGCCGACCGGCTGGTCGTCGTGGAGCACGGCCGCGTGGTGCAGGAGGGCGCCCCCGCCGACATCGCCCGCCACCCGCGCACCGAGTACATCGCCCAGCTCGTCGGCCTGAACCTGTACCGCGGCCGGGCGGACGGCCACACCGTACGGCTCGACGCGGGACCGGAGGTGAGCACCACGGAGAACCTGTCGGGGCCCGCGTTCGTCGCGTTCCCGCCCGGCGCGGTCACCCTGTACCGGGACCGGCCGACCGGCTCCAGCGCGCGCAATCTGTGGCGCTGCGAGGTGGCGGGACTGGAGAGCCACGGCGACCAGATCCGCGTGGAGCTGACCGGTGAACTGCCCCTCGCCGCCGACCTCACCGCCGTCGCCGTGGCCGAACTGGGCCTGCACACGGGCGCACCCGTCTGGGCGGCGGTGAAGGCCACGCAGACGCACGCCTACCCCGCCTGACGCACCCCCTTGGTGACGTGGAGGGCCCCGCCCGGATCGCCCGGGCGGGGCCCCTTCACTTCCGCGTGGGTCAGTCCTCGTACGCGTCCAGCGGCGGGCAGGAGCAGACCAGGTTGCGGTCGCCGTAGGCCTGGTCGATGCGGCGCACCGGCGGCCAGTACTTGTCGGCGGCGTTCACCTCGCCGGGGAACACGGCCTCCTCCCGGGTGTAGGCGTGCTCCCATTCCCCGCCGAGCACGGACGCCGTGTGCGGGGCGTTGCGCAGCGGGTTGTCGTCGGCGGGCCACGCGCCGGAGCCGACCTTCTCGATCTCGGCGCGGATGGCGATCATCGCCTCGCAGAACCGGTCGAGCTCGAGGAGGTCCTCGGACTCGGTGGGCTCGATCATCAGCGTGCCGGCCACCGGGAAGGACATCGTCGGCGCGTGGAAGCCGTAGTCGATGAGGCGCTTGGCCACGTCGTCGACGGTCACGCCGGTCGCCTTGGTGAGCGGGCGCAGGTCGATGATGCACTCGTGCGCGACCAGCCCGCCGGGGCCGGCGTAGAGCACCGGGTAGTGCGGTTCGAGGCGCTTGGCGATGTAGTTGGCGCTGAGCACGGCCACCTGCGTGGCCCGCTTCAGGCCCTCGCCGCCCATGAGGCGGACGTACGCCCAGGAGATGGGCAGGATGCCCGCGGAGCCCCACGGGGCGGCCGAGATGGGTCCGACGCCCGTCTCCGGTCCGGCCTCCGGCTGCAGCGGGTGGTTCGGCAGGTACGGGGCGAGGTGGGCGCGGACGCCGACCGGGCCGACGCCGGGGCCACCGCCGCCGTGCGGGATGCAGAACGTCTTGTGCAGGTTCAGGTGCGAGACGTCGCCGCCGAAGTGGCCGGGCTTGGCCAGGCCGACCAGGGCGTTGAGGTTGGCGCCGTCGACGTACACCTGACCGCCCGCCTCGTGCACCTGCGCGCAGATGTCGGCGACGTGCTCCTCGAAGACGCCGTGCGTCGACGGGTAGGTGATCATCAGCACGGCCAGCTCGTCACGGTGCTGCTCGATCTTGGCGCGCAGGTCCTCCACGTCGACCTCGCCGTTCTCGGCGGTCTTGACGACGACGACCTTCATGCCGGCCATCACGGCGGACGCGGCGTTGGTGCCGTGCGCGGAGGACGGGATGAGGCAGACGGTGCGCTGCTCGTCGCCGTTGGCGCGGTGGTAGCCGCGGACGGCGAGCAGACCGGCCAGCTCGCCCTGGGAACCGGCGTTGGGCTGGAGGGACACCTTGTCGTAGCCGGTGACCTCGGCGAGACGTTCCTCCAGCTCGCGGATGAGCGTGAGGTAGCCCTCGGCCTGCTCGGCCGGGACGAACGGGTGCAGCTGGCCGAACTCGGGCCAGGTGACCGGCTCCATCTCGGTGGTCGCGTTGAGCTTCATGGTGCAGGAGCCCAGCGGGATCATGCCGCGGTCCAGCGCGTAGTCGCGGTCGGCGAGGCGGCGCAGGTAGCGCAGCATGGCCGTCTCGGAGCGGTGCTGGTGGAAGACCGGGTGGGTGAGGTAGTCGTCGGTGCGCAGCAGCGGGTCCGGCAGGGCGTCCCGCGCGGCCGCGTCCAGGGACTCGACGTCGGCCTCGACGCCGAAGGCGCGCCACACGGCGGCGAGCTGGTCGCGGGTGGTGGTCTCGTCGCAGGCGACGGACACGGTGTCGGCGTCGACGAGGCGCAGGTTCACACCGTTGTCGCGGGCCGCGGCGACGATCTCGGCGGCCCGGCCGGCGGCCCGCACGGTGAGGGTGTCGAAGTAGGAGCCGTGGACGACCTCGGCTCCGCCGGAGCGCAGCCCCTCGGCGAGGATCGCGGCGTAGCGGTGGGTGCGGCGGGCAATGGTCCGCAGGCCCTCGGGGCCGTGGTAGACGGCGTACATTCCGGCCATGACGGCGAGCAGCACCTGCGCGGTGCAGATGTTGCTGGTGGCCTTCTCACGGCGGATGTGCTGCTCACGGGTCTGCAGCGCCAGGCGGTACGCCTTGTGGCCGTCGGCGTCGACGGAGACGCCGACGAGGCGGCCGGGCAGGCTGCGGGCCATCTTGTCCTGGACGGCCATGTAGCCGGCGTGCGGTCCGCCGAAGCCCATGGGGACGCCGAAGCGCTGCGTGGTGCCCACCGCGATGTCCGCGCCCAGCTCGCCGGGGGACTTCAGCAGGGTGAGGGCGAGCAGGTCGGCGGCGACGGTGACGAGCGCGCCGCGCTCGTGCGCCTGGTCGATGACGGGCTTGATGTCGCGGACGGCGCCGGACGCGCCCGGGTACTGGATCAGGACGCCGTTGATCTCACGGCCGTCGAGGTCGGCCGGGATGCCGTCGCTCAGGTCGGCGACGACGATCTCCACGCCGGTCGGCTCGGCGCGGGTCCGGATGACGGCGACGGTCTGCGGCAGGGCGTCCGCGTCGACCAGGAAGAGGCCCTTCTTGTTCTTGCCCATGCGCCGGGACAGCGCCATCGCCTCGGCCGCGGCGGTGCCCTCGTCGAGCAGGGAGGCGCCGGAGGTCGGCAGGCCGGTGAGGTCGGCGACCATCGTCTGGAAGTTCAGCAGCGCCTCGAGCCGGCCCTGCGAGATCTCCGGCTGGTACGGCGTGTAGGCCGTGTACCAGGCGGGGTTCTCCATGACGTTGCGCAGGACGACCGGCGGGGTGAAGGTGCCGTAGTAGCCCAGGCCGATCATGGAGCCGAGCACCTGGTTGCGGCCGGCGAGACCGCGCAGCTCGGTGAGGACCTCGGCCTCGCTGCGGGCGCCGGGCAGGTCCAGCGCGTCGGCGTTCTTGATGACGTCGGGCACGGCGGCGGCGGTCAGCTCGTCGAGCGAGCCGTAGCCCACCTGGGCCAGCATCTTCGCCCGGGCCTCGTGGTCGGGGCCGATGTGGCGCTGCTCGAAGGGGATTCCCTGTTCGAGCTCGGAGAGCGGGGTACGGGGGGCAGTCATTGAGGAGGCCTCCTGGTCCGACGACCTTCGAGGGGCACCACGGCGCAGGTGCCCGGACGGCCTCCCCCTCTGTCATCTCAACCTGAGAGTTTCACCGGGACGCCGCTGGCGCTCCGGTTTTCACCGTCGGTGAGAGCGGAAGCCGTCGACACCCGCCCTGCTTTCCAGAGTGACCTCGTCCGTGCGGTACGTGTGCCTGAGAGATTCCGGGGAGGATTTGCTCCTTCGGCGCCTCCGGTGGTGCCTGGAGGACTCTCCCGCACGGGGTCAGCGGCCGTTGCCAGCGTACCAGCGAGGTCCGGACCCCGGCCTTCGAGTGGCCGTTCCGCCGATTGTGCCTTTCTGTAGTGCCATCGGATGAGTTTGCTACGAGTGGAGGGCCCGTGCAGACGGACATCGACCCGCGTCACCTCATCGGCCGCAAGGCGTACGACCGCAACGGCACCCGCATCGGCACGATCGACGAGGTCTACCTCGACGACGCCACCGGCGTGCCGGAGTGGGCGGCGATACGCACCGGCCTGTTCAGCCGGGACGCCTTCGTGCCCCTGGAACCCAGCGAGCTGATCGACGGAGCCCTGCACGTGCCGTTCGAACGGTCCCTCATCAAGGACGCGCCGGACTTCGGCGTCGGCCGCCATCTGTCCCCGGAGCAGGAGCTCCAGCTGTACCACCACTACGGCCTGGACGTGGGCCCCCCTCCCCCGCTCCCGGACCACGACTTCGGCAAGCTGGCGGGCCAGGAGTGACCGACACGGCCAAGGGCGGTGGTACGTCACGACCTTCCGCCCCACCGTCCCGCCCCGGCCGCGCCCCGGTCCGGGTGACGGCGTCCGGCCCGCAGCCTCGGCTCCACCGCCCGCGCCGGGGCACGTCGGTCACGCGGAAGCCCAGGACCGGCCCGCGGCGCATCGCCGGGAGCAGCGCAGCTCCGTCAGGCGGCCGTGTCTCACGGTGGACCGCCAGGGCCCAGCCCGCGGTGATCCGTCTCGCGCGCGGCGAGCCGGGGCACGACGTCGATGTCGTCCGCAGAGCGCGAGTTCCTGGAACACCGTCGCGATGCCCAGGCTCTGGGCGTCGTGCCGCTTGTTGATCTGCACGGGCTTGCCGTCCCACTCGATGACGCACCCGCCGGCGCCGCTCGGCGTCAACGCGTTCGACGGCGCGGGCCCCCGCCGCGCCGTCACCCCTCCAGGGGGCGAGGCGGAGGCTCCTCCGGTGGTCGCATCGGCTCGGGGAGGTCCGGTGGGGCCTCCACGAGCGGCAGCGGATCCGCTGCCTCCAACGCCGGATCGTCGCCGCGGAACGTCTTGACGCGGCCCGGTGACGAACCGGGCGTCTCGAAGCGGACCGTCACCCGGCCGAGGCCGCTGCCCTGCACCCACCCGTGCCCGTACTCGGTGTGCCGGACGTCGTGGCCCGCGGACCAGCGCCGCTCCACCGGGACCTCCGGGCGCGGCTCGGATGCGGACTCCGACTCCTCGGCCTCGGCTACCTCCTCCCCCGCACCGCCCGCCGCCTGGGCGAACAGATCCTCCTGCGTGTAGTCGGCCAGCCCGCTCACGCCGACGCCGAGCAGCCGTACGCCGCCCGTGGTGTCCACCGAGTCCAGCAGCCGCGCCGCCGCCTCCCGGACGACGGCCGGGTCGTCGGTGGGGCCGCGCAGCGTCTCGGACCGGGTCAGCGTGGAGAAGTCGTACCGCCGTACCTTCAGCACGATCGTGCGGCCGGACAGTCCCGCGCCCCGCAGTCGGCGCACGCAGCGGTCGGCGAGCCGCTGCACCTCCAGGCCCACCCGCACCCGGTCGTGGATGTCCACGTCGTACGTGTCCTCGACGGACACCGACTTGGTCTCGCGCTCGGCGACGACGGGCCGGTCGTCGCGGGCCAGCGCCATCGCGTACAGCGCGTGCCCGTGGGCCTTGCCCAGCAGCCGCACCAGCTCGTCCTCGCCCGCCTCGGCGATCTCGCCGACCGTGTGGATGCCGGCCCGCCGCAGATGGTCGCCGGTGGCGGGTCCGACGCCCGGGAGGGTCCGCACCGGCATCGGTTCGAGCATCGCCCGCTCGGTGCCGGGCTCGATGACGACCAGCCCGTCCGGCTTCGCCTGCTCCGACGCGATCTTCGCCAGCATCTTGGAGGCGGCGAGCCCCACGGAGCCGGTCAGTCCGGTGACCGCGCGGATGTCCGCGCGCAGCTTCGCGCCGACCAGCCGCGCCGACCGCTCGTCCCACGCCGTGCCCCCGGCCTCAAGGTCGACGAACGCTTCGTCGAGGCTGAGCGGCTCCACCAAGGGCGACAGGGCGCGCAGCAGGGCCATCACCTGGTCGCTGATCGAGCGGTACAGGGTGAACCGGGGCACCAGATACGCGGCGTTCGGCGCGAGCCGCCGGGCCTGCGACATGGGCATCGCGGAGTGGACGCCATGGACGCGCGCCTCGTAGGAGGCGGTGGCGACCACACCGCGGGGTCCGAGTCCGCCCACGATCACGGCCTTGCCGCGCAGACTCGGCTTGGACGCCTGCTCCACCGAGGCGTAGAAGGCATCCATGTCGAGATGGAGGATCGTGGGAGCGGATCTCACCTCTCCGATGCTGCCCTACGCCACTGACATCGTCCTCGTCGGGCCGGGCCCCGCACGGTGCGCGGGCTCAGACCGCGCGGTTCCTGCGCCGGGCCAGCTCGTCCATCGGGTTGTGGCCGATGAGGGTCTCCCCCGTGTCGACCCGCTCGCCGTGCAGCTGCGACAGGGCGCTCTCGACGTCCCGCCACACCACGCCCACGGCGATGCCGAAGACGCCCTGGCCGCCCTGGAGCAGGGCGTGGACCTCGTCGGGCGACGTGCACTCGTAGACCGTGGCGCCGTCGCTCATCAGCGTCATGCGCTCCAGGTCGTCGAAGCCCCGCTCGCGCAGGTGCTGGACGGCGGTGCGGATGTTCTGCAGGGACACGCCCGTGTCCAGGAACCGCTTCACGATCTTCAGCACGACGACGTCGCGGAAGCTGTACAGCCGCTGCGTGCCGGACCCGTGGGCGGGGCGCACGCTCGGCTCGACCAGCCCCGTACGCGCCCAGTAGTCGAGCTGGCGGTAGGTGATGCCGGCCGCGGCGCAGGCCGTGGGCCCTCGATAGCCGACCTCCTCGGACGCCATGGCCACCGCCCCTCCGCCGCTCGGCACTGCCGTCGGTCGCTGCGGAGCGGGATCGATCGCACCGCCACGCGCGGGATGGCCCCCGCCCGAGCGGAGCGGAGAGCTCTGGGGAGGATACGGCCCGCCCGCCCCGAAAACGCGTCCGGGGGCACCCCCAGCCGTACCGTCGCCGCTGCTTCTCACGCCGACCTCCGTCCTTGACCTGCCTCCACGACGGTAGGCAGTCACCAAGGGTGCGTCAACGATCGCCACACTCGGCACGCCGAGTGATAATCACCCTAAGAGTGGTTTCCCGTGCCCGGTCGCGGGGAAAGGCTAGCCGAATGTCCTCGGCGCGGGCCGCGACCGACGCCGGGGCTCCGGGAAACGGCTCACTGGTTGCTGGTCCCGAAGTCCTCGGGCGAGATCTGGTCGAGGAACTCGCGGAACTTCTCCACCTCGTCCTCCTGCTCGTCCGGAATCGCGATGCCGGCGTCGTCCAGCACCGTGTCGCTTCCGTAGATCGGCGTTCCCGTGCGCAGGGCGAGTGCTATGGCGTCGGAAGGACGGGCGCTCACCTCGACACCGCTGGCGAAGACCAGCTCCGCGTAGAACACGCCTTCCCGCAGGTCGGTGATGCGCACTTCCGTGAGCTCCTGTCCCACGGCCTCCAGCACGTCCTTGAACAGGTCGTGGGTCAGCGGCCGTGCGGGCGCCATGCCCTGCTGGGCGAAGGCGATGGCCGTCGCCTCCCCGGGGCCGATCCAGATGGGGAGGTAGCGGTCGCCGCCCACTTCACGCAACAGCACGATCGGTTGGTTGGAGGGCATTTCGACCCGGACACCTACGACATCGAGCTCGTTCACACAGCAACCCTAGGCGGTGCCCGGGACGTTTGGGTAGTCGGGCCGGGATCGGGTGGCCGATCCTGCCGCCCCGTGTTGTTCCCCTGAAGGTCCGGTGGCCCTCAGGGCAGCCGCACCCCGAGCGCCGACCGCACCAGCGCCGCGTGCAGCTTCATGGTGAGGCCGGCCAGTTCCCTGGTGCGGTCCTCGGCGTGCGCCCTGGTCTGCGGATTGCGGTGGCGGCGCAGCGGCGCGACGACCTGCTCCACCAGTCCGGCCTCGCGCTCGGCGGCCGCCTTCATGGCGCGCAGATGCCGGGGCTCGATCCCGTACCGCCCCAGTTCCGTGAGGAGCCCGGCGACGGTGACCGCCTCCGCGTCGTACACCCCGTCCCCGACCGGGGCGAGCAGTCCGTAGGACTCCCACTCGGCGAGCCGCTGCTCGTCCACGCCGGCGGCGGCGAGCAGCTGGCAGCGCCCGATGCGGGCGGCGGCGGGTGTCTCCGGGGCGCAGTCGGCGGGGTCCTCGCCGTCACCCGGACGGCTCAGCGCCGGCAAGGGCAGGGCCTCGCCGCGCTCCATGGCCTCCAGGTGTTCCCTGATCACCTTGAGCGGCAGGTAGTGGTCGCGCTGCATGCGCAGCACGTGGCCGAGGCGGTCGACGTCCTCGGCGCTGAACTTCCGGTACCCCGACGGGGTACGGCGCGGCTCGACGAGCCCTTCCGACTCCAGGAAGCGGATCTTGGAGATGGTGACCTCGGGGAACTCCGCGCGCAGCACGTTCAGCACCGCACCGATGCTCAGCAGTCCGGTGTCCGTGGCGGCGGCGCCGTTGCCGGCGCCGCCGCTCGGTGTCTGCACCATCGACCCTTCCTGGAGTCCCCCGGACCGCGGCCGGGGGCCGTCAGTAGTTCTGCTGGCTCGCGTAGAAGACCAGCCGGTACTTGCCGATCTGCACCTCGTCGCCGTTGGACAGGGCGACCTGGTCGATCCGCTCGCGGTTGACGTAGGTGCCGTTGAGGCTGCCGACGTCGGCGACCGTGAACGAGCCGTCCGGGCTGCGGCGGAACTCCACATGGCGCCGGGAGACCGTCACGTCGTCGAGGAAGATGTCGCTCTGCGGGTGACGCCCGGCCGTGGTCAGGTCGCCGTCCAGCAGGAAGCGGCTGCCCGAGTTCGGCCCGCGGCGCACGACCAGCAGGGCGGAGCCCACCGGCAGCGCGTCGACGGCGGCCTGCGCCTCCGGGGAGAGCGCCGGCGCCTGATGCTGGCCGGTGGCCTCGGAGTCGTAGGCCTCGAGGCCGGAGATGGAGATCGTGGACGTCGTCTCGGAGGGGCGCTCCGGGGTGACGCCCGGCTTCAGCGGCGCACCGCAGTGGGAACAGAAGCGGCTGTTCTCCGCGTTGCGGTTGCCGCACCTCGAACACACCAGGGCCGACATGGACGGATCCTCCTGCCGCGGCTGCCCGCCGGGGGCGTGGGACGCGTACGGACCGGAGTGACCTCCGCCCGCACCTGGGCTCGACGGCTGTCCAAAACCTATGCCGCTCGACTGCGCAGGGTCAACGGAGGCCCCGCCCGTCTCGTCCCGGAACAGCGGACGCTGGCCTTCCGCACCGGGCTGTGCGCGGTGACGAGCGGTCGCGCTGTCGCCGTCCTCTCGCCGCGCGCTCTTGCCGAACAACTTCCCAAACAACTTCACGGGCGATTCCCCTTGACCGAAACAGACCCGCCCGTGGGGCAGGACGAACCCTGACTGAACACATTGGCCGACCCGGACATCTTCACAACGTCCGCCTCCGCCAGACAGTTTCCACCACGCACCACCCATTCGGTGCGCCGACCCCCCGCAACCTCATGCCCTGGCCGGACAACCCCCATGCACCGCCGGTTCACTGGGAGGACGACCGAGCGTAGTCAGGCCGCTTCGGCGCTCGCAAGGCGTCCACAACGATCTTGTCCGACCGTTCCACGGTAACGGTGGCCTGTTCCTTCTCGAGCGTCTGCACCACGCCTCCGGGGATGTTGAGCGCCGGTTCCAGGTCCTGCGGCTTGCCGATGACCTTGAAACGATACGGGGACTTGATCTTGTTCCCGTCCACGGAGACTCCGCCGTCCGCGTCCGACAAATACGTGCCGGCCACCACCCGCACCCCGTTCACCTGGATCGCCTCCGCGCCCGCGGCGCGCAGCTCCTGGACGGCGTCGAGCAGCATGTCCGACTCGACCGTCCCCTTCGCGTCCTCGACGGCCATCTCGATGCCGGGCCCCTGCGCGGCCACCGTGCCCGCGAGGACGCCGAGTTGCCGTTCCTTCTCGATCGTCTGCCTGCGCGCCTCCTCGGCCTGGTCGGAGCTGTTCTCCAGCTCCTCCCGCTGCTTCTCGAGGCCCTGCTTCTCGTCTTCAAGACGCTCGGTTCGGTCGTCGAGTTCATCGAGGATGCGCACAAGATCTTCCTGGCGCGCGCCGCGCAGCGCGCTGTCGGTGTCGCTGGTGGAGGCGACCTGGACGGCGAGGCCGAATCCGAGGCCGGACAGCAGCAGGGCGACGATGAGTTGCGCACGGGTCACGCGGGGCGGCCACAGCCCGTTGACGAGCCGCCGCCGTCCGGTCAGCTCGGGCTCGCCCTGTTCGTCGGCGGCGGGCGTAGCGGAGGCCTGTGGCGTCTGCGGCACCTGGGGTCGCCGAGACACGGGGGGCGGGGGCGTCCGGCGGTGTGCCTCGCTCCCGCCGGTCTTCCCGGACCCGGCCTGGGGGACGGCCGGAGGCACCTCCGCGGGAAGCTCCCGGCGCAGCCCGGCCGGCGGCGCCGCCTCGGGCGGGGACGCGGGCGTGTCAGGCGCGGACGCGGGCGTGTCGGGGGCGGACCGCGGCGGGGTGACCGCCGGGCGCGTCGTCTCGGGCTGTTCGCGCTCGTTCATCGGCCTCACGCCCGGAACACATGGCGGCGGATCGCCGCGGCGTTGGAGAAGATGCGGATGCCGAGGACGACCACCACACCTGTGGACAGCTGCGCCCCGACACCGAGCTTGTCGCCGAGGAACACGATCAGCGCGGCCACGACGACGTTCGACAGGAACGACACCACGAAGACCTTGTCGTCGAAGATCCCGTCGAGCATGGCCCGCAGACCGCCGAACACGGCGTCCAGCGCGGCGACGACGGCGATCGGCAAGTAGGGCTCGACGACCGCCGGCACCTCGGGCCGGACCAACAGGCCGGCCACCACTCCCACAATGAGGCCCAGTACGGCGATCACGATGTGCCCTTCTCGGTTATCGGCTGTGCGGTTCGTACGGTCACGCTCGGTGCGGCGGGCAGCCGGACGTCGTCCTCCACGGACAGGGCCGTCCGGATGCCGTAGTTCTCCTGCAGGACGTGCAGATACACCCCGTCGGCGCTGTCCTGGAACCGGTCCCCCAGCTCTTCTCCGTCCCCCACCGCCAGCACCGTGTACGGCGGCACCAGCGGCTTGTTGTCGACCAGTATCGCGTCTCCCGCGGCCCTGATCGCCGACAGGGCGGTCAACCGCCGCCCGTTGATCGAGACGGCCTCCGCTCCGGACTCCCACAACCCGTTGACCACCCGCTGGAGATCACGGTCGCGGACCCGGCCGGTGTCGGCGAAACCGGACGAGGAGCGCGCGTCGCCGTCGCCGCCGGCGGCGCTGTCCTCGGCGTCGTTCACCACGAGCCGTACGCCCGGTCCGTGGACGGGGGTGGCACCCGAGAGGATGCCAAGGAGCGTCGACCGGTCGCCGCCGCTGTCCCGCAGCGCCTCACGCTGCCGCGCGCCGACTTCCTCGCGCAGTTCGTCGACGCTCTCCTCGAGCCGGTCGGCGGCCGCGGTCTCCTCGTCGATACGGTCGATGAGCTCCTCGCGCTCCTTCGCGACGACCGGAGCGGCGACCCGGGCCTGGGCGGCGCCGACGGTCACCACGCACGCGGCGAGGACGAGCCCCGCCGCCAGACCGAGCTTCGCCCGCAGGGTCCTCGGCAGGCCGGCGGTCCCCTCGCTCCGCTTCCGGGCGGCGGCCTCCGCGTAGCCGTCGTCGAGACTGTGGTCCATCACGTTGGTGATCAACGACATGGACGCGTCCGGGCGCGCGGGCCGCGCGGGTGTGCTCCGAACGGGGGGTTGCTGCGGCATGCCGCACATCGTCGCACGCCGTGCCCCCGACCTCCGAACGACCCCGGCGGCGTGCCGGACGGGCCCCTTCCGGGGCTCGCGTCCGGCACGCCGCCGGTCGTCGTGTCTACTGCGGCAGGGTCACCTGCCGGCGCTGTCCACGACCGCCGACCACTCGTCGAGCAGCGCCTGCGCGGAGGCGTCGTCGGGGCCCTCGGCCCACAGGTGGGTGACGGCCTCGGCCGGGTCGGGCAGCACCATCACCCAGCGCCCGTCGGCCTCCACCACGCGCACGCCGTCGGTGGTGTCCACGGAGCGGTCCCCGGCCGCCTCGACGACGCGCCGCATGACCAGGCCCTTGACGGCCCACGGGGTCGCCAGGTCCCGCTTCAGGACGTGCGCCCGCGGGATACGGGCGTCGATCTGGCTCAGCGTCAGCTGGGTGCGCGCGACCAGCCCGATGAGCCGGACGAACGCTGCGGTGCCGTCGTAGACGCTGCTGAACTCGGGGACGATGAAGCCGCCCTTGCCGTCGCCGCCGAAGATCGTCCCTTCCTCACCGCCGACGCGGGTGAGGTCGTCGGGCGAGGTGGTCGTCCACTCGACCTGCGTGCCGTGGTACGCCGCCACCTGCTCGGCGATGCGGGTGGTGGTCACCGGCAGGGCGACGCGGCCACTGCGCCGCTCGGAGGCGACCAGGTCGAGCATGACGAGCAACGCCCGGTCGTCCTCGACGATCCGCCCCTTCTCGTCGACCAGCGACAGCCGCTCGCCGACGGGGTCGAAGCGGACACCGAAGGCGGCACCGGAGGACGCCACGATCTCCCCGAGCCGCACCAGGCCGGCGCGGCGCATGTCGGCCGTCTCGGTGGGCCGGGACTCGTCCAGACCGGGGTTGATGGTCAGGGAGTCGACGCCCAGCTTGCCGAGCAGGCTGGGCAGCACCAGGCCGGCGCTGCCGTTGGAGGCGTCGACGACGACCTTCAGACCGGCCTCGGCGATGCCGGTGATGTCGACGTTCCGCAGCAGCGACCCGGTGTAGGAGTCGAAGACGCTCGCCGGGAAGCGCAGGTCACCGATCTCGCCGGGGAAGGCACGCCGGTACTCCTGCCGCGCGAACACACGGTCCAGCTTGCGCTGGCTGCCCTGCGACAGGTCGGCGCCCTGCCCGTCGAAGAACATGATGTCGACGGAGTCGGGCACGCCCGGCGTCGTGCGGATCATGATGCCGCCGGCGCTGCCCCGCGCGGTCTGCTGCCGTGCCACGGGCAGCGGCACGTTCTCCAGATCGCGTACGTCGATGGCGCTGGCCTGGAGAGCGGAGATGACCGCCCGCTTGAGGGCTCGGGCGCCTCGGGAGTGGTCGCGGGCCGTGGTGACGGTCGAGCCCTTCTTCAGGGTCGTCGCGTAGGCGCCGGCGAGGCGGACGGCGAGCTCGGGCGTGATCTCGACGTTCAGGATGCCGGAGACACCGCGCGCGCCGAAGAGGTGCGCCTGCCCGCGGGACTCCCAGATGACCGAGGTGTTGACGAAGGCGCCGGCCTCGATGGTCTTGAACGGGTAGACCCGCACATTGCCCTGAACGATCGATTCTTCACCGACCAGGCACTCGTCGCCGATGACGGCGCCGTCCTCGATCCGCGCGGCGCGCATGATGTCGGTGTTCTTGCCGACGACGCAGCCACGCAGGTTGCTGTGCGGGCCGACGTACACGTTGTCGTGCACGACGGCCTTGTGCAGGAAGGCTCCGCTCTTGACGACGACGTTGGAGCCGACGACCGTGTGCTCGCGGAGCTCCGCGCCGGCCTCGACCTTCGCGTAGTCGCCCACGTACAGCGGGCCGCGGAGCACCGCGTCGGGGTGCACCTCGGCGCCCTCGGCGACCCATACACCGGGTGCCATCTCGAACCCGTCGATGTCGACGTCGACCTTGCCCTCGAGGACGTCGGCCTGCGCCTTGACGTAGCTCTCGTGGGTGCCGACGTCCTCCCAGTAGCCCTCGGCGACATAGCCGTAGATCGGCTTGCCTTCCTTCATCAGCTGCGGGAAGACATCGCCGGACCAGTCGACGGGCACGTCGGGCTCGACGTAGTCGAACACCTCGGGCTCCATCACGTAGATGCCGGTGTTCACCGTGTCGGAGAAGACCTGGCCCCACGTCGGCTTCTCCAGGAAGCGTTCGACCTTGCCCTCGTCGTCGACGATGGTGATGCCGAATTCCAGTGGGTTGGGCACACGGGTCAGGCAGACCGTGACCAGTGCGCCCTTTTCCTTGTGGAAATTGATCAGCTCGGTGAGGTCGAAGTCCGTGAGGGCATCGCCGGAGATGACGAGAAAGGCATCGTCCTTCAATGCCTCCTCGGCGTTCTTCACGCTCCCGGCGGTACCGAGTGGCTTCTCCTCATTCGCATACGTGAGCTCCATTCCGAGCTCCTCGCCGTCACCGAAGTAGTTCTTGACCAGCGAGGCAAGGAACTGGACGGTCACCACGGTCTCGTTGAGCCCGTGCCTTTTGAGCAGCCGCAGAACGTGCTCCATGATCGGCCGGTTGACCACCGGCAGGAGCGGCTTGGGCATGCTTGAGGTCATGGGGCGAAGACGGGTGCCTTCGCCCCCGGCCATCACGACGGCCTTCATGTCGGAAGCGTCCTCCTCGAAGAGACGACGGTCTGGCCGACTTCACCCGCCAGGATTGCCGCACACATATTCAGCGTGGACATCGCGCGCCACGTTGCGCGTGAGGAAGCGAGTCAATCGGCCATGGCGTCCGCACGGATCAGGCGGCGGACTTGGACCACATAGAGCACTCCTGCCCACCAATAGAGGGTTGTACCCCATCCTGCGAACGCCCAGCCGAAAATTGCAGCGAGTGACGAGATCCAACCACTACCGTCACTGAGCAGGAGCAACGGGAAGGCGTACATCAAGTTGAAGGTCGCAGCCTTCCCCAGGAAGTTCACCTGCGGCGGCGGATAGCCGTGGCGCCGCAGGATGCCCACCATGACCAGGAGGACCAGTTCCCGGGCCAGCAGGACGGCGGTCAGCCAGAGCGGCAGGACCTCGCGCCAGGTGAGTCCGACCAGGGTCGAGAGGATGTACAGCCGGTCGGCCGCGGGATCGAGCAGCCGGCCGAGGCTGCTGATCTGGTTCCACCGACGGGCGAGCTTTCCGTCCAGGTAGTCGCTGACGCCGCTGAAGGCCAGCACCAGGAGCGCCCAGCCGTCACTCTTCGGCCCGCCGAACTCCGGCCTCAGGATCAGCCAGAGAAACAGGGGTACGCCGACGAGCCGCGCCATGCTGAGCACGTTCGGGATGGTGAGGACACGGTCTGTCTGGACCCGTGTCTCCTGGACCTCCACCCGGGATCCTCCTGTGGGAAGCGTTTCTACGATGCTCCCTGACCCTACCGCAACGCGAAAAAGCTCCGGCTCTCGGGCGGGGAGCCCAAGAGCCGGAGCTGTAAAAGGAGTTCGGCGGCGTCCTACTCTCCCACAGGGTCCCCCCTGCAGTACCATCGGCGCTGTAAGGCTTAGCTTCCGGGTTCGGAATGTAACCGGGCGTTTCCCCTACGCTATGACCACCGAAACACTATGAAACTGACAACCGCCGGCATGCCGTGACCATGGCATGGGGTTGTTCGTGGTTTCAGAACCAACACAGTGGACGCGAGCAACTGAGGACAAGCCCTCGGCCTATTAGTACCGGTCAACTCCACA
>BMTH01000006.1 GCA_014649575.1 Streptomyces griseoincarnatus
GATCATCGAGAACAGCAGCTGCTGGAGCTGCTGGAGCGCGAACGAGATCGGCAGCGACGCCCGGGGGAAGTGCAGCGCCCGGACCAGGCCCAGGTTCCCCGAGATCGCCCGCACGCCCGCGAGCACCGAGCTCTGCGTGAAGGTGAAGACGAAGACGCCCGTCACGAGGAACGGCACGTAGGCGTCACTCGGTATGCCCTTACGGGCGCCGAGCAGCAGGCCGAAGATGAAGAAGTACACGGCCGCGTTCAGCAGCGGTGTCGCCACCTGCCACAGCTGGCCCAGCTTCGCCTTGCTGTACTGGGCGGTCAGCTTGGCCTGCGAGAAGGCCAGGATGAAGTGGCGCCGTCCCCACAGCTGGCGGACGTACGCGCCGAGGGGCGGGCGGGCGCCGCTGACGGTGAGACCGTGCCGGGCGGCGAGGGCCGCGAGGTCGGTCCCGGGCGGTTCCGGGCGCGCCGACGCGGCGGGCGGTGTGTCGAGTGCCTGACTCACATCCGCTGCTTTCGCTAGGAGGGGGGTGGGGCGACGGTGACCACGGTTCCTGACGTCGGAACGGGACCGTATCGTCGCGTCGACGAGCGTAGGTCGAATGCACGTCGCAACGCAACCGTATCGTCGCTACGCGGGCGGCCTATGCTGGACCGCATGACGAACGCCGACGCGCCCGAGCCACGTCCGCGCCGGGCTCCCGCCGGGGCCGCCGTCCTGCGCGAGGATGTCACCGAGGCCATCCGGACGGCCGTCTTCGAGGAGCTCGCCGCCGTCGGCTACGCCCGCATGTCGATCGAGGGCATCGCGCGCCGTGCCGGTGTCGGCAAGACCGCGGTCTACCGCCGCTGGCGCTCCAAGCTGCACGTCGTCCTCGACGTGGTCTCCGCGCTCGCGGTCCAGGGCCTGCCCGCGCCGGACACCGGCTTCCTGGAGAGCGACCTGCGCCTGCTCTACGAGGTCAGCTCGCGCGCCCTGCGCCATCCCGTCGCCTCGCAGATCCTCCCCGACCTCCAGGCCGAGGCCGCCCGCAACCCCGAGATCGCCGAGGCCGTGCAGAAGGCCTTGCGGCAAGGCCAGGACGGGGTCGCCAAGGGCATCGTCACGGCGGCGCAGGAGCGGGGCGAGATCGGCGCCGGCGTCGACCACGCCCTGGCCCTCGACCTGATCTCCGGACCGCTGTACTGGCGCTCGGTGGTGATCCGCAGCCCGAAGCTGCCGAAGGGTTACCTGGACGGCCTGACCCGTGCGACCGCCCAGGCGCTCAGGGCGCTCTGAGCTCCGGCTCGCGCCAGGGCGGCGATCGGCGCGTGCGCCCTGCCGGCGCCTTGTGCCGCTGCCGCGCCCATCGGGGCCGGTGCGTCCCCGGAGGGGTCGGGCCGCCGTCGGTGCAGCCGTCCGGTCGGCACTCCGCCTGTGCCCTGCGCGCACGCCGCGACCGGCAGGGCCGGTGTGCCTCGGTGGGGACAGGAGTGGACGAGGATCAGGCCGCGGCGGCTCGGGACGGCGGCGCGGGCGCTGGTGGAGACGGGCGGGTCCGTGCCAGGGGTGAAACACCGATCGGTCCCGGCGTCGGTCGGCGCCCGGCCTGCGGGCACGCTCCGACCTGTGAGGCGGGTGTGCTGCCGGGGGTGGCGTGCGGGTGGTTGTGGGCGGGGGTGGAGCAGTGATCGGTCCCGGCGTCGGTCGGCGCCCGGCCTGCGGGCCCGCTCCGACCTGTGGGGCGGGTGTGCCCCCCCCGTGGGTGGCGTGCGGGCTGTCGTGGGTGCCTTGCGGGTGGTCGGGTGGGGGTGGAGCAGTGATCGGTCCCGGCGCTGGTCGGTGCCCGGCCCGCGGGCCTGCTCCGACCTGTGGGGCGGGTGTGCCCCCCCGTGGGTGGCGTGCGGGCTGTCGTGGGCGCCTTGCGGGTGGTCGGGCGGGGGTGGAGCAGCCGCGGTGATGGGGTTGGCGCCAGGTCGGCCGTCGTCGCGGGCGTCGGGCCGGTGTCCGGTCGGGGCGCTGCGCTCCGGCCGTGCCCCCAGGGGGGTAGCCGCGGAGACGTGAGGCTGCTCAGGGCAGCCGGCGTCGCAGGCGGCCCGTCAGTATCCGGCCCGCGCCCTTCGCCCCCGCCGCCACCCGCAGGGCCAGCGCGCCTCCGTGGGTCGCGTAAGGGCGGACCAGGATCAGGCCGTGGCGAGGGCTCGGGACCGCCCGGGGGCGCAGCAGCCCGGGGCCGGTGAGGGCGTGGGCCGAGACCGTGCGGGTCGCGCCGTCGCGGAAGCGCAGGCTCAGCCGCAGGTCCCAGGCGCCCGTGCCGAGGGACGCCAGCCGTTCCAGCGGGACGGGCGCCGCGGCGGTCCAGGCGCCGTCGGCGGCCGGCCGTAGCGGCACCGTGCGGCGCAGCGTCAGGCCCGCGCGGTCCCGGTGGCGCCACTCCACCTCCGCGTCGACCGGGCCGGCCCGCCCGACCGTGCCGTACAGCTCGTGCAGGCGCAGCCGCAGCAGGCGGGTGCGGGTGCGCAACTCGGCGTCCACGGCGAGCGGCAGCAGGGGGACCGGGCGCTCCGGCAGGGTCTCCAGGGTGACCTCGGGCAGCTCCGCCGACCAGCAGGGCGTGCCGTCGGGCGTCCGGGCGTAGGGCGGGCACAGCCGGGCCGGGCGGGCGGCCAGCTCACGCAGCCGGGGCAGGTCGCGCGGCTCGGGCGAGGCCAGCAGCACCCGCGCGAGCAGCATGCCGGGGGCGGCGGGGTCCCCCGAGCGGTCGGCGGCGTCGTACTCGGCGAGGTGCTCACGGGTGTGCGCCCACCACGCGCGGCGGTAGGCCTCGTCGCGCAGCGGCAGCTCGCGGACGTACATGCGCAGGTCGTGGTCGAGGAACTTGGCCCGGACGGCACGCGCCAGCCCCTTCTCCCCGGCGTCCAGCAGGATCGCGTGCGCGGTGCGGCAGGCGTGCGTGCGGGCGCGCCAGTTGTCGACGCCCGCACGGTCCAGTGAGATCGACAGCCGGGGCGCGGCGCGGCGCACGTGCCAGACGTACACCCGGTCGGGGACCAGGGCGACGCGCGGTGCGGCGGCCCACACCCGCGCGGTGAAGACCATGTCCTCGTAGGGGAAGCGGCCCTCGGGGAACCGGATGCCGTGGGCCCGCAGGAAGTCCGTCGCGTACAGCTTGTTGACGCTGAGGGTGTCGCGGACCAGGCGCGGGCGGTCCGCCGGGCGGGCGACGACGGCGGGGGAGGCGTACAGGGCGGGCTCCCACGGCACCTCGCGGCCCGAGGGCAGCTCACGGCGCACACAGAGACCCCCCGTGACCTGCGCGTCCGCAGTCCGCGCGGCGGCGAGCAGCACGTCCACGGCACCGGGCGGCAGCACGTCGTCGCTGTCCAGGAACATCACGTACGGGGCGGCCGTCGCGTCCATCCCGGTGTTGCGCGGGGTGCCGCAGCCGCCGCTGTTGACCGGCAGCCGGACGACCCGCAGCCGGGGCTCGGCGGCGGCCAGCCGCTCCAGCAGTTCCGCGCTGCCGTCCGTGGAGCGGTCGTCCACGGCGACGACCTCCCGCACGGCGGGCCCCTGCCCGAGCGCGGAGCGGACCGCGTCGGCCACATGGGCGGCGTCGTCGTGGCCTATGACGACGACCGAGACGGCGCCGGCGTCGGCCGGGGAGGGAGCGGGGTGCATGGCATCCTCGGGGCGCGCTGCGGAGGTTCACTCCACGCTCGCCCGGAGCGTGCCGTCCCGCACCCCGGGACGGTCCCGACGGGCGTCAGGACCCTTCGGCGGCCGCCTTGTCCAGGGCGGCGGTGAGGTCGGTGAGGGTGGCGCTCAGCGCGCGCATCTCCTCGACCCGCAGCCCGGTGGCGGCGGAGATCCGGCGCGGCACCCGCACGGCTCGCTCGCGCAGCGCGGCACCCTCCTCGGTGAGCCGCACCTCCACGGACCGCTCGTCGCGCGCGCTGCGCTCCCGGTGCACAAGACCGGCCGCCTCCAGCCGCTTGAGCAGCGGGGACAGCGTGCCGGAGTCCAGCCGCAGGCGCTCGCCCAGCCGCTTCACCGGCACCGTGCCGTCCTCCCACAGGACCAGCATGACCAGGTACTGCGGGTAGGTGAGGCCGAGATCCTTCAGCACCACCCGGTAGACGCCGTTGAAGGCGCGTACGGCGGAGTTGAGGCTGAAGCAGATCTGCTGGTCGAGACGGAGCCAGTCGTCCGTCACGGCCGGCGCGTCCGTCGCCGGGAGGGGGCCGGGTGTCGCTGTCATGCGTCCAGGGTAGCGCTGCGCGAGCCATTTGGTTGTGCCCAATTAAGTTGTGTGCTCTACTTGAGCCCACGGAGGCCGGGTCCCCAGGAGCCGGCCGGTCACCCGCCGAAAGGAAAAGGTGTCCCCATGGACGCGCTCTACACCGCAGTCGCCACCGCCACCCACGGTCGCGAAGGCCGCGCCGTCACCTCCGACGGCAAGCTGGACCTCGGCCTGAGCGCCCCCAAGGAGCTGGGCGGCGACGGCAAGGGCACCAACCCCGAGCAGCTCTTCGCCGCCGGCTACGCGGCCTGCTTCGGCAGCGCCCTCGGCGTCGTCGGCCGCGCCGCGAAGGTGGACGTCAGCGAGGCCGCCGTGACCGCCGAGGTCGGCATCGGCAAGCAGGGCGAGGGCTTCGCGCTCGCCGTGACGCTCCGCATCGAGCTGCCCGACAGCCTCGACGAGGTGACCGGCCGCAAGCTGGTCGAGCAGGCCCACCAGGTCTGCCCCTACTCCAACGCCACCCGCGGCAACATCCCGGTCGAGCTCGTCGTCGAGTAGTCCCGTCGCTCGCCGCCGACCCGCGCCAGCACCTCGCCGGTGCGCCGGCTCCAGGCCACCACCACGGCCTCCTCGGGCACCCGCTGGTACGGGGTGAGGAGCAGCCAGCGCACCCCGTAGCGGCGGACCACCGTGTCCCGCAGGGCGCGGGTCGAGGCGGGATCCAGGTACGCGCGCACATCGGCCACCCGCCGTAGCCGCTCACGTTCGTCCAGGGAGGCGTCCGGCCAGGCGGGTGCGGCGAGGTCGGGCCCGTACCCGGCGATCGCGTGGACGGAGTAGTAGCCGTCGGTGAGAACCACCTCCCCGGGGGCGATGTGCCGGGCGGCCCAGTCGTACGACGGCCAGTCCGGGGGCTGCCGGAAGCCGACCGGGTCCGCCGCCGGGGGCACCAGCGCTCCCGCGTGCACGGTCAGGAGCCCGGCGACGGCACCCGCCGCCGCGGCCCCGCCCAGCAGCCGCCGCCACACCGGCCACGGGCGGGGCGCCGACAGTTCCACGGCCAGTGCGAGCTGCAACGGCAGCAGCGTCAGTCCGAGGGCGCGCCCGTAGGTGTAGTGGCCGCTCACCCAGCCGTACGCGACGACGGCGCAGTCCAGGGCGAACATCAGCACCAGCGGGTCCCGCCGCGAGCGCCGGGCCCGCAGCCACAGGGCCGGAAGGCCCAGCAGCGCCAGCCCGAACTGCCCGGCCGGATCCAGGTACAGCCGCCGGTGCATCGCGTCCACGCTGGAGTCCCCGGCCAGCGCGAACACGTCGAAGTACGGCCAGCAGGCCGCCGTCGTCAGAGCCACCGCACCGGTCAGCGCCCAGCGCCCGGCCAGCGCCGCCGACCACCGCCGCTGCCACCCGGCGACCAGGGCCAGCGCCCCCAGCACCGCCGCGACCGCGGTGATCGGGTGCACCAGCAGGATCAGCCCGTACAGCAGACCCAGGCCCGCGTACCCGGACAGCGGACGCAGACCGCCCGGCCCCAGATAGCGCACGCCCCCGGTGTCCCGGGCCCGCGCGCCGGTCAGCGCCCACGCCCAGAGGGCCAGCCCGATCGCGAACGCCGACGGGTAGGGCAGGTTGCCCGTCATCGACATCAGGTTGAGGTAGCCGCTCCACCAGGCGCGCTCCACACCCCACAGCAGGGCCGTCGCGGCGAGCGCCAGCACCGGCGCCCAGGGGCGCGGGGTCAGCACCCGCACGAAGCGGCCCAGACCGGTGAGCAGGACCAGCAGGTTCAGCGGCCCGGTCAGCCGCAGCACCTCCCAGCCGCCCAGCCCGGTCAGCCGGGCGAACGCGCCCTGCGCCACGGCGTACGGCGAGTAGTACGGGCTGCCCGCGCCCGGCAGGTCCGCCATCGGGTGCCGGGGGTGCAGCAGATCGGCCTTGAGGCGCTCCACGACCGCCGCGTGCTGGCCGGCGTCGCAGCACAGCGGCACCCGCCAGAACGCCAGGGTCATCATCAGGAAGAACAGGAAGCCGGCGCACTGGTACGGCGACGGGCGCCAGGACCCGCCGCCGCGCAGCGCCGTGGCGCCGTCCACCGTGCGGCGCCTGACGAGGACGCCGACGCTCATCGGATGCGAAGAGAAAGGGGCATTCGGGGCACTTGCCCAACGTTCCCGTGGACGGCCCGGTTCTGACCAGCCGTCACCGCTTCGGGTGACACCCGGTCAGCCCACCGGCTCCGCCGGCGCCCCCTGCGCGGGCACCACGGCCCGCCGCAGCACCGGCTCCAGCAGCAGCGGCACCCCCAGCACCGGCAGCAGCCAGGCCAGCGTGATCAGCCGGTCGCCCCAGATGTTGATGTCCGGGTGCCCCGCCTGGTTGAGGATCCCCGTGCAGGCCGCCGCGGCCAGGAAGACCCCGAACGCCGGCCGCCGCCGCGCCCCCAGCACGCCCGCCGCCAGCGCCGCCACGAAGAACGGCTCCCACAGCTGCCGCCGCGCCCACTCCATCCAGAAGTTCCCCTGAAGCTGGAAGAACTCCGCCCACGGCCGCTCCCGGTCCGGCCGGGCGAAGTGGTCGGTGAGCAGGTCCTGCACGCTGTCCGACACCGACGGGTAGTCCAGCAGCCGGGACACGAGCACCGTGCCCAGCGCCCCCGCGCACCCCACCACGCAGAGCGCGACGGGACCGCGCCCCGCCGGGATCCCCCGCCACCGTCGCCGTACCGCGACCGCCACGCCCGCCGCCGCCAGACACGCCCCGAGGAACAGCGCCTGCGAGTGCTTCACCGTGAACAGCGCGAACAACGCGCCGGCGACCAGCGCGAGCCCCGCCCGGGGTCTCGTCCCGCCCAGCACCAGGGCGCAGCCCCACAGCGCGGCCAGGGTGAGCGCCAGCATCAGGCCCTCGGTCATCGGGCGCATCGCCGTCGTCCCGCACGGCAGGACCAGGTACAGCGCCATCCCGGTGAGCGCGAGCGGCACCGGGGCCGCCAGCGTGCGCAGCACCAGGTACGCCAGCACCCCGCCCGCACAGGTGATCAGCACGCCCGCCGTCCACACCCCCCACGTCACCCCGAGCAGCGCGACGAAAGGCGCCAGGACCAGCGGGTAGCCGGGCCGCACCTCGAAGATCCGCATGAACCGCTCCGGCATGAACGGCACCGTGTGCCCGGCGGTGTCCCCGGCCGCGAGGCGCGCCTCCACCTGCCGCCACTCCTGCTCCCGGCACTCCTCGAGCACCCGGGGCGCGGGGTCAGGGGCGTGGAAGCGCACCACGTCCACGAGCTGCGCGCGGTGCGCCATCGCCGCCTTCCCCGCGCAGTAGTGGTCGATGGTGGCGGCCGCCGCCTCCCGCTTGTCCGCGCCGGTCAGACTCAGCGCGTACGACACGTAGTTCTTGCTGTCGGGGGTGTCGCGGCCCTCCACGGTGGCCAGCTGCATCAGCGCGAACAGGGCGGCCAGCAGCAGCACCCAGGTGCGCGGCCTCATGACGGGGCCAGCAGGTCGCGGACGGCGGTCTGCGCGGGCAGCAGGCCGGGATCCCCCGAGGACTCCGGCAGCGGCTCGCCCAGCATCACGGCGCGCACCACCCGCTCGGCGGCCCGGCCGTCGTCGTACGCGCAGAACCGCTCCCGGAACGCCGCCCGCAGCCGCGCCGACTCCTCGTCCGCCCAGGTGCCCGACGCGAACAGCCACGCCAGCTCCGGGTAGGAACGCGTCACATGGCCCGGTGGCATGGCCGTGACGTCCAGGTACGCGCCCCGGCTCGCGCGGAAGGCGTCCCAGTCGTCGGCGTGCACCACGACCGGCCGGTCCAGCAGGGCGTAGTCGAACATCACGGACGAGTAGTCGGTGACCAGGACGTCCGCCGCGAGCAGCACGTCCTGCACCTCCGGCTCGTCGGTGGCGTCCACCAGCACGCCCCGACGGTGCAGCTCCGACAGGCCGAGTCCGCGGGCCGGTCCTTCGGCGAGCGTGGGGTGCAGCCGGACCACCAGGGTGCGGCCCTCGCCCAGGTCGGCGGCGAACCGGGCCAGGTCGATCCGCTCCGCCAGACCGTCCCTGCGGTAGTCCCGGCGGGTCGGCGCGTACAGCACCACCGTGTCACCCTCCGGGATCCCGAGCCGCCCCCGGGTCGCGCGGGCACGCTCCTCGTCGCCGCGCACCAGCACGTCGTTGCGCGGGGAGCCCGACCGCAGCGAGGTGAAGTGACAGGGGAAGGCCCGCTCCCACACCAGCTCGGAATGGAGGTTGGCGACCAGGCTGTGGTCCCAGCGGTCGGCCCGGCGCAGCATCTGCGGCACGTCGAAGTGAAGCCGCGCGCCGGGCTTGTCCAGCAGATCGGCGCCCGCGTACTTCAGCGGGGTGCCGTGGTGGGTGTGGACGTGCACACTGCCCGGCCGTTTCACGAGCGTGCCCGCCCAGTTGACGTTGTTGACGAAGTAGGTGGCCCGCTCGGTCACCCGGCGGTACTCCGGCGTGTCCGGCAGCACGAACGGGGTGCCCGGCGGCAGGGACGTGGCCCGCTCCTCGTCGGCGACCACCCACACGCCCCGGATGTGCGGGGCGAGTTCACGGGCCGCGCGGTAGACGGCCGCCGGGTCGCCGACCATCCCGCGGTGCGAGAACGCCGAGTACACGGCGAGGTGCGGATCCAGCGGGCGGCGCAGCAGCGACCGGGCGCGCACCGCCCGCGCCGCCGTCGCCGTCCGCGCCTGCCGGGCCCGCCGCTGCAGGTCCCGGCCGGTCCGCGTGGCCCGGCGGCGCAGCACGTACCCGGCGTAGGAGCCCTCCAGGACGCGCAGTTCGGCGGGGACCCGCCTGTCCGGCGGGCGGTGCGCGTGGAACATCTCGGCGGTGCGGCGGAAGAACTCCGCCCGGTCCGACGGCGGCAGCCGGTCCGGCTTGGACAGGATGTCGAGACAGTGCTCGCCCATCTTGGCGTGCAGGAACGGCCGCCAGTGCGCCAGCGCCGGACGGGCGTCCACGAACCGGAACACCCGTGCGTACTGCTCGTGCACGTCGAAATGCTTGCGGCTGGTCGTGGACAGGATGTTCCCCTGGCGGCGCTGCCGGTAGTACAGGCAGATCCGGTCCAGGGTGGCGATGCGCTCCGCGCTGAGCAGCACCGGGAACGTCCAGGGTGTGTCCTCGTAGTAGCCGGGCGGGAAGGTGAAGCCCTCCCGCTCGACGAAGTCACGCCGGTAGACCTTGTTCCACACCACCATCAGCAGGTCGAGGATCTCCGGCCGTTCGGCCGCCGTGAACGTGCTCGCGGAGGCCTCGGCCAGCACATGCGCGAGGACGTTGCGGCGGGTGCCGCCCCACCAGTAGGTGCGGGCGTAGTCGAAGACCAGCACGTCCGGGTCGCCGGTCTCGTCGAGACGGTCCGCGAGGGCCCGCAGCGCGCCCGGCGTGAGGGTGTCGTCGCTGTCCAGGAAGAGCAGGTGGTCGCCGGTCGCGTGCGGCATCCCGGCGTTGCGGGCCCGGCCGAGGCCCACGTTCTCCTCCAGGTGCAGCACCCGCACCCGGTCGTCGCGGGCCGCGTAGTCGTCGAGGATCGCCCCGCAGCCGTCGGGGGAGCGGTCGTCGACGGCGATCAGCTCGAGGTCGCGGTAGGACTGCCCGAGCACCGAGTCGAGACAGGCGTGCAGATAGCCCTGCACGTGGTGGACGGGGACGATGACGCTGAAGCGGGGCACGTCAGCTCCTCACCAGGGCGGCGGCCGCGGGGGCGGGAACGCGTTCCGCGAGCGGGACCAAGGGCGGCAGGGCCTCGGGCGGCTCGCCGAGCAGCACCCGGCGCACCACCCGCTCCGCGGCCCGGCCGTCGTCGAACGGGCAGAACCGCTCCCGGAAGGCGGCCCGCAGCGCCGCTGCCTCCGCGTCCGCGTACGAGCCGTCGCGGAACACCCGGGCCAGTTCCTCGGGCGTGCGGGCGACCCGGCCCGGCGGGGCGGCCATCAGGTCGAAGCAGACGCCCCGCGTCTCCCGGTACACCTCCCAGTCGTCGGCGTACACCACGATCGGGCGGTCCAGGTTGGCGTAGTCGAACATGATCGACGAATAGTCCGTGACCAGGGCGTCCGCGGCGAGGCACACGTCCTCCGAGGAGCGGTGCGCCGTGACGTCGATGACCCGCCCGCCGCTTCCGCGCCCGCCCCGGTCGTAGAAGTAGTGCGCGCGCAGCAGCACCACCACGTCCTCGCCGGCCGCCTCGCAGAACGCCTCAAGGTCGAGCCCCGGCTCGAACCCCGTGTGGTGGTCGCGGTGCGTCGGCGCGTACAGCACGGCCCGCGCGCCCTCCGGGACGCCCAGCTCGGCGCGGACCCGGGCCACGTCGTCGGCGCCGGCCGTCACGTACACGTCGTTGCGCGGATAGCCGTACTCCAGATGCTCGTACGAGCCGGGGAAGGCGCGCTCCCAGACACGGGTGGAGTGCGGGTTGGAGGAGAGGTTGAAGTCCCAGCGGTCCACCCGCCCCAGCAGCTTGGTGAAGCTGCCCGTGGCGGCCGCCACCACGGGATACGTCGACTGGTCCACGCCCATGGTCTTCAGCGGGGTGCCGTGCTGGGTCTGGAGGTGCACGCTGCCGGGGCGTTTGACGACGCCCTCCGCGAAGTTGGCGTTGTTCACCAGGTACGTGGCGCGGGCCAGCAGCTCCCAGGCACGGTGACTGCCGAGCACCGCGTACTCCACGCCGTCGGGGACGGTGTGCGCCTGGTCGGCCTCCACCAGGAACACGCCCCGGATGCGCGGGGCGAGTTCGCGGGCCTTGGCGTGGATCGCGGCCGGGTTGCAGGCGTAGCCACGGCCCCAGTACGCGCAGTACACCGCGAGGTCCGGGTCGAGCGGGCGGCGCAGCTGAAGGCCGTAGTGCAGCCGGGTGCGCAGACCGCGCGGGCGGGGCAGCGCGGCCGCCGCCCGCCCGGCCGCGCGCCGGGTGTCCCGCAGGGCGGCGAACGCCTCGTACGACCCGGCCGCCAGCAGCCGGTGCTGCACGCCCAGGCTGCCGCCCGGCGGCCGGAACCCGGCGGGCCGGTGCCCGCGGTACAGGGCGCTCGCCCGCCGGAAGAACTCCCGCCGCCCGTACGGCAGCCGGCGGGGGTGCGCGGCGGTCTTCAGCACGGCCGCGAAGAGCTGCTCGAACAGCGGCCCCGACCGCTCGGCCGGCAGTCCCAGCCCGGCGGCCTCGTCCAGCACCCGCTCCGTCTGGTCCAGCAGATCGTGGTGGTGCGCCCCGGGCAGCCGCAGCCGGTCGCCCTGGCGGCGCGCCCGGTGCCGCACCAGCACCCGGCGCGACACCGCCACCCGCTCCGCCCGCAGCAGCGCCCGCCCGCACCAGCCGACGTCGGTGAACCACCCGGGCGGGAAGTCCAGTTCGTGCTCGGCGACGAAGGCGCGCCGCCAGGCCGCGCTCCACGCGGGCAGGCCCACCCCGGTGAGCCGCGGGGCGCGGGCGGGGGCGAAGGCGCCACCCGGGGCGTGCTCCAGCAGCGGCGCGACGGGGCGCGTGGGCTCGCCCTCCCACCACGGGACGCGCTCGTGCTCGCAGGGCAGCACGTCCACCGGGCCGGTCTCCGCCAGCCGTGCGTCCAGCGCCGCCAGCGCGCCCGGCACCAGCACGTCGTCCCCGTCGAGGAACAGCAGGTACGTCCCGGTCGCCGCCCGCACGCCCGCGTTGCGCGCACCCGCCAGCCCCTCGGACGGCGGCGCGTGGACGGGCGCCACCCGGGAGTCCCGCTCGGCGTGCCCGGCGGCGACACCGGCCGCCGGTGACCCGGCGGCGTCGCAGACCGGGATCAGCTCGAAGTCGCCGAACGACTGGGCGAGGACCGAGTCCAGCGCCTGGCCCAGCCGACCTGCGACCCCATGGGACGGGACGATGATGCTGAAGCGGGGCATTCTGCTCTTTCCGTTGACGAGGGCGTGACGGCGGCCGGTCAGCGGGCGGGCCGCCGCCCGGGCCGCCCCGTCGGACGCCGCGCGGGCGGCCGGGCCGGGGCGGGCCGTGACGAGCCGGGGGACATGCGTACTCCCGATGGGGGCAACGACGGGCGGACGGGGTGGGTGACGGTCAGAAGACGGCCGGCTGCGGCGGCAGCGACACCACGGGCGTCTCCGGCGCGACGGCGGCCGCCGGCACCGGTCGCCGTCGCGCCGGCGGGACGGACAGCGGCTCTGCGAACTCCCCGAGCAGCACCGTGCGCACCACCCGCTCGGCGGCGCGGCCGTCGTCGTGCGGGCAGAAGCGGTCACGGAACGCCGCCCGCAGCCGGGTGGCGCGCGGTCCGCACCAGCGGCTCCCGGCGAAGATCTCGATCAGCTCGTCCTCGCTGTCCGCGACCGCGCCGGGCGGGACGGTCCACGGGTCCACGTAGAGGCCGCGGGCCGCCGCGTACGCCTCCCGGTCCTCGGCGTGCAGCACGATCGGCCGGTCCAGGCCCGCGTAGTCGCACATCAGCGGGGAGAAGTCGGTGACCAGGGCGTCCGAGGCCAGGCACAGCGCCATCACGTCCGGGTGGGCGCTCACGTCCACCACCCGGTCGGAGGCGGCCTCGAACGGCTCGCCGTCGGGGCCCGCGGCGCGGGAGAGGATCACGAACCGGGGGCCGAGCCGGCGCACCACGCGCTCCAGGTCGAGCGTGCGCACCGGGGTGCGGCGGTAGTCGCGGGGCGCCGGCGCGTACAGGATCGCCACCGCGCCCGCGGGGACGCCCAGGGAGTCCCGCAGCACGGCCACGTCCTGCGCGGTCGCCGTGTGGAACCGGTCCGTGCGCGGCCTGCCGTACTCCAGCGTCCGGTAGCGGCCGGGCAGCACCCGCTCGTAGGTCAGCGTGGAGTGCCGGTCGCCGGTGACCACGTGGTCCCACTGGTCGACGCCCTCCAGCAGCCGCGCGAAGTCCGTGTCCCGGGCCGCGGCCGGCCGGTCCTGGAGGTCGAGCCCCGCGTACGCCAGCGGGGTGCCGGGCGGGGTGTGCACCAGGATCTGCCCCTTGCGTTTGACCAGGCCGGGCACGAGCGCGCGGTCGGTCACCACGTACGCGCTGCGGGCCAGCGCGGTCAGATGGGCGGCGGTGCCCGGCACCAGGCGCCGCGTGGCGGTGGGCAGGGTGTGGTGCAGCTCGCGGCGGGTCGCCCAGGCGGTGCGGACGCGCGGGGCGTGATCGCGGACCGCGGACTCCAGGGCGGCCGGGTCGCCGCCGTAGCCGCCGTCGCCCTCGACGGTGAACAGGACACGGCCGGTGTCCGGCGGGAGCAGCCGCTGGACGCGGTAATGGGTGCGCAGCAGGGCGCGGCGCAGACCGCGCAGCGTGCGGCGGCGCACCCGGCCCGCGCGGCGGCCCAGGGCGGCGGCGAGGCGCAGGACGCGGTACGTGCGGTGCAGCCCGAACCGCACCAGCGCGTGCCGTACCCGGGCGCGGGCGGGGACGGGCGCGCCGGGCGTGCGGTGGCGCCGGTACTGCTCGCGGGCCCGGCGCAGGAAGGCGGCGCGCGAGCCGCGCGGCAGCCGGTCCGGGCGGGTGTACACGGTGAGCAGGTGGTCGACCATGCGGCGGAACAGCACCGGCCGCCAGCGCTCCAGGTCGGGGTGTGCGTCGAGGTGGGCGAAGACCCGGTCGTACTGGCCGAAGACCTCGAAGTGGCGCTCGCTGGTGGTGTGCAGGATGCCGCCGGTACGCCGCTGCCGGTAGTGCACGCAGACCCGGTCCAGCGTGGCGACCGTCCCCGCCGTCATCAGCACCGGGTACGTCCACGGGGTGTCCTCGTAGTAGCCGGGCGGGAAGGTGAAGCCCTCCCGCTCGACGAACTCCCGCCGGTACGCCTTGTTCCAGGCCACCGCGAGCAGGCTGAGCAGCCCGGGCCGGTCGGCGAGGGTGAACGGCGCCGGGCCGTGCTCGGCGAGCTGGGCGGCGACCTGGTTGCGCACGGTCTCGCCGGTCCAGTAGGCGCGGGCGTAGTCGTAGACCAGGACGTCCGGGTCGCCGGTCTCCTTCAGCCGGTCGGCGACGGAGAGCAGCGCGTCCGTGGTGAGGGTGTCGTCGCCGTCGAGGAACACCAGGTAGTCGCCGGTCGCGCGGGCCATGCCCGCGTTGCGGGCCGGGCCCAGGCCGATGTTGGCCGGCAGGTGCACCGGCCGCACCCGCGGGTCGCGGGCCGCGAACTCGTCGATCACCGCGCCGCAGGCGTCGGGCGAGCAGTCGTCCACGGCGATCAGTTCGAGGTCCGGGTACGACTGGGACAGCACCGACTCCAGGCACTCGCGCAGATACGCCTGAACCTGGTACGCGGGGACAATGACACTGAACCTGGGCAAGGGGCATCCAACGGTCGGCGCGGGCGTTCTGCCCGGCAACGCCCGTTGGCCCGCCTTGGTTACGCACCCCTGCGGCATCCGGGGGAATCACGTCGCACGAAGGGGCGGACCTCGGCCGGTCCGCCCCCCAACTACACTCGTGATGTGCCTATTTGACGGCGCCCGCCATCACACCGGACACGAACTGCCGCTGGAACGCGAAGAACACCACCAGCGGCACCACCATCGAGATGAACGCGCCCGGCGCCAGCACGTCGATGTTGTTCCCGAACTGCCGTACCTGCGTCTGCAGGGCGACCGTGATCGGCTGGCTCCCCGAGTCGGTGAAGATCAACGCGACCAGCATGTCGTTCCACACCCACAGGAACTGGAAGATGCCCAGCGCGGCGACGGCCGGACCGGCCAGCGGCATCACCACCCGCACGAACAGCCGCAGTTCGCCCGCGCCGTCCAGCCGGGCCGCCTCCAGCAGCTCCTTGGGGATCTCCGCGAAGAAGTTCCGCAGCAGGAACACCGCGAACGGCAGACCGAAGCCGACGTGGAACACCACCACACCGGTCAGGGAGCCGAAGAGGCCCAGCTTGCCGAAGAGTTCGGCGATCGGGATCAGCGCCACCTGCACCGGCACCACCAGCAGCCCCACCACGGCGAGGAACCACCAGTCGCGGCCCGGGAAGTCCATCCACGCGAAGGCGTACCCGGCGAGCGCGCCGATCACCACCACCAGCACGGTCGCGGGCACGGTGATGTACACCGTGTTCAGCAGCGAGGCGGTGATGTCGTCGTTCTCCAGCAGGGTCCGGTACGCGCCGAAGGTCAGCTCGGACGGCTCGGTGAACACCGTCCACCAGCCGTCCACCGCCATGTCCTCCGGCGAGCGCAGGCTGGCCAGCAGCAGCCCGATCGTCGGCACCAGCCAGAACAGGCCGACGACGATCAGGAAGACGCGGACCGCCCCGCCGCTCACCCACCCGGCGAGCCGGGACCCCAGCGACCGCTCCGCCCGGACGGGCTCGGCGGGCCGCACGCCCGCCCTCGTGACGCCTCCGGCGTCCGCGCTCATCGCCGCACCTCCCGCCTCAGCCGCCGTACGTTGAACCACATCACCGGGATCACCAGCAGCAGCAGGAACACCGCGATGGCGCTGGCGACGCCCGGCTGGTCCTCGGAGAAGCCCTTGCGGTACAGCTCCAGCGCGAGGACGTTGGCGTCGTCCTGGGACGAGCCCGGCGCGATGATGAAGACCAGGTCGAACACCTTCAGGACGTTGATCATCAGGGTGACGGTGACCACCGCGAGGACCGGCGCGAGCAGCGGCACCGTGACCCGCCGGAACACCTGCCACTCGTTCGCGCCGTCCACCCGTGCGGCCTCCAGCAGCTCACGGGGCATGCCCGCGAGCCCGGCCGCGATCAGCACCATCGCGAACCCCGCCCACATCCAGATGTACGAGCCGATCACGGCCGGGGTGACCAGCGACGGGCCGAGCCAGTCGAGGCCGTTGTAGGGCTCCTCGAAGTTGCCCGCGGGCAGCCGCAGCCGCGCCCCGTCGGCCTTCGAGGAGAAGGAGAACGTGCCGTCGGCGGCGGCCGTGGCCGTCTCCACCACCTCGCCGTCCTTCACCGCCTCGATCCGCATCCCGGCGTAGCCCAGCTCGGAGGAGTCCACCTGGTTGAGCGCCCCGACGCCCTTGCCGCGGGTGAAGTCCTGCCAGGTGCTGCCGGTGATCCGGTCGTCCTCCGGCTTCGGCGCCGCGGCCGGCTTCGCGTCGTCCGGCATCACGTCCGGGGGGACGCCCACCAGCGGCAGCGTCACCGTGTCCCCGGCGCTCACCGTGTCCTTGGTGACGAACGCGCCCCCGCCGGCCGGCTCCAGCGGCGACTCCCGGCCCGGGTGCGCCTTCGGGAACGCCGAGGACTGGGCAAAGGTGTCGTGCACGCCCACCCACACGGCGTTCGCCACGCCCTTGTCCGGGTCCTGGTCGTAGACGAGACGGAAGATGATGCCCGCCGCCAGCATGGAGATGGCCATCGGCATGAAGACGACCAGCTTGAACGCCGTGCCCCAGCGCACCCGTTCGGTGAGCACCGCGAAGATCAGACCGAGCGCGGTCGCGACCGTCGGGGCGAACACCACCCAGAGGATGTTGTTCTTCAGCGCGGTGCGGATGCCGTCGTCGGTGAACAGCGCCTGATAGTTGTCGAATCCGGCGAAGGAGTCGCCGGACTGGTCGTAGAAGCTGCGGATGACCGAGTACCCGATCGGGTAGACCACGAGCGCCCCGAGCAGCACCAGGGCGGGCAGCAGGAAAAGCGCCGCCACGGTCCTGCGGGTGCCGGTGACGCTCTTGCGCGACCTGGGAGCGGCGGGGGCCGTCTTCGCGGACCCCGCCGCCGTGTCCGCCGCCATCCCCGGTCAGTTCCCGTACGCCGCGGCCGCGTCGGCCTCCAGCTTCGCCTGGGTGCCGGCCACGTCCGACGGGTTCTTCAGGAAGTCCTGGAGCGCCTTCCACTCACCCTTGCCGGGCGTGCCGCCGAAGGCCTGCGGAGCCTGGTCGGACATGTCGAAGCGGAAGTCGTCGCCGGCGTCGACGAGCGCCTTGGCCATCTTCTGCTGGACCTCGTTCGGGTACGCCGACTCCGGCACGTTCTTGTTCGGCGAGAGGTAACCGCCGAGCTTCGCCTGGATGCCCGCCGCGTCCGGCGAGGCGAGGAACGTCACCAGGGCCTGCGCCGCCTCGGAGTCCTCCAGGATCACCGCCGCGTCGCCGCCGGACACCACGGGCGGGGTGTCGCCGACCGCGGGGAACGGGAACACCTTCGCGTCGGTGCCCACCTCCGCCTTGGTCTCGCCGATGTTCACCTGCACGAAGTCGCCCTCGTAGACCATGCCGGCCTTGGGCTGGTCGCCGCCGGTGAAGGTCTGCGTCACGGACGCCGGGAACTCCGTCTGCAGCGCGCCGTCGGGGCCGCCCGCGAGGTAGTCCTTCTTCCCCCAGACCTCGGCGAGGGTGGTCAGCGCCTCCTTGACGGACGGGTCCGTCCACTTGATCTCGTGCTTCGCGAGCTGGTCGTACTTCTCCGGGCCCGCCTGCGAGAGGTAGATGTTCTCGAACCAGTCGGTGAGGGTCCAGCCGTCGGCGCCGCCGACGGAGAACGGGGTGACGCCGGAGTCGTAGACCATCTGCGCGGTGTTCAGCAGCTCGTCCCAGGTCTTCGGCTCGGACGCGCCCGCGTTCTCGAAGACCTGGGCGTTGTACCAGATCAGCGACTTGTTCGCGGCCTTGTAGTAGACGCCGTACTGCTTGCCGTCGACCTTGCCGATGTCCTGCCAGCCCTGCGAGTAGTTCTTCGCCAGTTCCTTCGTGGCCTCCGGGCCGAGCGGCTTGGCCCAGTTCCTCTCCACGGCCTGCTTGATCGCGCCGGGCTGCGGCAGCATCGCCACGTCCGGCGGGGCGCCGCCCGCGATCTTCGAGCCGAGGAAGTTGATGATCGGGTCCTGGGCGGGGACAAAGGTCACCTTGGCGCCGGTGCGCTTCTCGAACTCCGCGAGGACCTGCTTGAAGTTCTTCTGCTCCGCACCGGTCCACACGGCCGCGACCTCCAGGGTCTGGCCCTCCAGCTTCGGCAGGGTGACGGTGGTTCCGGTGTCCCCGGACGCCTTGCCCTTGTCGTCACCGCCCCCGCCGCCACCGTCGTCGTCGCCTCCGCAGGCGGTGAGGGAGACCGCCAGCACACCGGCGGCCAGTGCCGCGGCGGCCCTGACGGCCCGTCGGGAGGGGAGAACCGGCCCGTGCCGTCCGGCCGCCCCGCGTATCCGGAAGTTCCTGCTCGTCCTGCGCATCACTGCCCCGTTCTCGTACTCCGTCGTACTTGGCCGAACGTTCGAGCGCTGTTCCGTGCGGTCTGGTCTACGCCCGGCAGGTGGGGGTGGCAAGAGCGCGTCCTGTGTCAACTCGTCGATCGTGACCACGTCGTGATCAGGCGTCACATGCGCGGCCGCCGGCGGGTGGTCGGCGGCTGGTCGCGCAGTTCCCCGCGCCCCTGGGGGGTGTTTCCGTCGCGGCCGCTGGAAGCGCCCCACCGCCGCTGCGGGCTGGCTGCCGCCCCAGCTGCGGGTGGTCGGCGGCTGGTCGCGCAGTTCCCCGCGCCCCTGAGGGATGTCCTAGCTGCGGGCAGTCGTGCCGCTTGGGGCGGCACGGGTGGGCGCAGGCGGGGCCTGGCTAGCGCCGTGAGCGAGGGTTCGGTGCCTCGAGCCCCGTGCCCCGCAACCCTGTCGACGTCGGGTGCGGGTGGTGGGTGGCTGGTCGCGCAGTTCCCCGCGTCCCTGGGGGGCGCTTCCGCGCCCCGCTTGGCTGCGGGTGGTTCGTTCCCCGCGCCCCCGGAGGGCAGCCGCTTACAGAAGCGACGGCACCCGGGGGGACGCGACCTGGCGGGCCGCCCGGTCGAGGGCGCTGGCGAGGAGGGCCAGGTCCGTAGGCCCGTTGCCGAGTTCCCGCACCTGCCGCCGCGCCGGCGGATCCCCCATCCGGTGCCACTCCAACGGCACCACCGTCGGCCGCAACGTCGCGGTCCGCGGAATCCGCCCCGTCACCCGGCCCCCCTGGAACTCCGTCCCCCGCCCGTCCGCACGGACCAGCCGCCCCCGCCCCGGCGCGGGATCGTCCGGCCCACGCCCCACGACCGGCGCGTCCAGCGCGACCCGCAGCGACGCCTGCTTCACCGGCTCGGTCTGCGCCGTCCGGGGACACGGCGCGGTCGCCGCGACCAGATGCACCCCGAGCCGCTCGCCGTCCCGCGCCACCGCCTCCAGCGCCCGCATCACCGACCCCGCGGCCGGCCGGCCGGGCGCGCCGAGCGCGGGGGAGACCAGCTGGTCGAGGTCGTCCACGACCACCACCAGCCGGGGCAGCGCCGGCGCGGCCTGCGTCTTGCGCCGGTCCGCGCCCGGCCGCAGCCGCACGGTCGCGCTGGGCGGGCTGTCCAGGTCGCCGTTCGCCGCCGTGCGCTGGGCGACCATCCGGTCCGTCAGCTCCCGCCCCGTGTGCCACTCGGCGAAGTCCGAACGCCCCAGCAGCTCGGCCCGCCGCTTCAGCTCGGCGCTCAGCGACTGCGCGAACTCCCGCATCCGCACCGGGTCGTCGGCGCTCAGATGGGTGGAGACGTGCGGCACGTCCGTGCACACCCGCAGGCCCTCCCCGGCCCCGGCCCCGGCCCCGGAGCCGGTGACCGGGACGCCGCGCCCGTCGACCAGGACGATGCCCAGCCGGTCGGGCCGCTCGGCCGCGGCCAGCGAGGCGACGACCGCGCGCAGCAGCTCCGTACGGCCGCTCCCGGACGGGCCCTCGACCACGAGGTGGGGCCCGTCGGCGGCGAGGTCGGCGCTGACCGGTCCGCGCGGGCCGGCCCCGAGGACCGCGGTGGCGCGGCCGCCGAGCGCGCCGGTGTCGTCGGCCGCGTCGGCCCAGCGGGCCATCAGCGACGCCGGGGTGGCGCGGGCCAGGCCCAGCTCGTCCAGCAGCCGCGCCGACGGGGGCAGCGGCGCCGACACGCGGGGGTGCGGTCCGGCCGCGGGGCCGTCGGGCCGCAGCGGCGCGAGCGCCCGCGCGAACCGCTCGGCCCAGGCCGCGGACACCGCGTCCACGGTGGCGAGGGTGCCGTGTCCGATCGGGCCGGGCGGGGAGGTGTCGCCGGTCCTGGCCACCCGTAGCAGCCGGAGCGCGGTCGCCACGTCCCCGCTGAGCAGCGCGACCGCCCCGCAGTCACGGAACGCGGGCGCCACCGCGCAGGCCGCCTCGTACGTCTCCGTCAACGGGGACGCGGGCGAGGCGGCGGGCGTCTCGGCGAGGCACAGCAGATGGACACCGCCGCGCGGCCCCTCCACCGCCAGCCGCGCCAGGGCGTCCCGCACGTCGGCATCGCCGGGGTCGCCGTCCACCACGACCACCGTGAACGGCCCGGCGTCGGCCGGGGAGCCCGCGTGGTCGTGGTCGGCGAGACGGCGCAGCAGCTCGTCGGCGCGGGCCGCGGCCTGCTCCCGGTCGTGGGCGAGGAGCAGCCGGCAGTCCTGGCCGTGCCCGGGCCGCAGATGCGGCAGCCAGCCCAGCCAGGACCACTCGGCGGTGCGCTCGTCCGAGGGACGGGACGGGTCCGCGGCGATCAGGACGATCTCCAGCGTGTCGGGGGAGTGCAGCGCGGCGAGCTGGGCGAGCGCCGCGCGGGCCAGCCCGGAGAGCCGCTCGCGCGGTCCGGCGAGCCCCAGCGCGCCGACCTCGCGCAGCCCCACGGTCACGGGGACGACGGGCAGCAGCCGGGAGCCGTCCGGCGCGGGCCGGTCGGCGGTGCCGAGCCGCACCGCGAGCGCCTCGGGGTGGCCGGGCCCGCGCTCCCACAGCCGGGGGCCGGGGCCGAGCGCGGTGAGCAGCAGGGTGGCCGGGTCCGGCCAGGTCTCGGGCTGCGCGGGGACGGCAGGCGCCGGGGCGTACGCGGCTCCCTGGGGCGGGGCGTCGTGGAGGGCCGCGTCGGCGTCCCGCTCGGTCCGCCCGCCGGTGAGCCGCCGCGCCCAGGCGCCGATCCCGCCCCGCTTGCGCGCCCGCGGCGGCTCGGGGACGTCGGTGCCCCGGACCGGGGTGCCCTTGCGGGTGCCGTCGGGGGTGTCGGCGGCCTGCGCGGCGGTCGCGTCGGCGTACCGCCCGTCGCGGGCGTCGCCGGTGGTCCGGCCGGTGGGGCCGACGGGCGGCGGTCCTGCGGGGTGCGGTCCCGGGTGCGCGGTGGGTGCCTCGTCCCGCGTCTGGCCGTGCACGGGGTCGGCGTACAGGCCGTGCGCCTGCCCCCGGCCCGCGTGCGTCTCGTCGTCCGGGACGGGCCGGGAGACCCGCCGCCCCTGGGGCATCCGGGGCACGTCCCCCCGGGCGGCGATCCGCACGGTGCGCTGCCCCTGGCTCCCGCCGTCGCGCCGCTCGGCCGCCGGGGGGCCGCCCTGCTCCGGTACATGAGAAAGGGGGCCCGACGCCGGAGCGTCGGCGTGGGCGGGCGTGGCCCGGTCCGCCGAGCCGTAGGCGTGGTGCGTCGGCGCGCGCGGCCCCTCGGGGGCGCCCCCGTCGTCTCGCGGACCCGGCGCTCCCACGGCGTCCCGGGCCGTGCGCGGCCCCGGCACCCGTACGTGTCCCTCCCCGTCCGGGGTGGTCGCCGTGCGGGCGGACGGTCCCTCCGCCGGGGTCAGCCGCAGGGCGGACTCGCCGATCCGCAGCAGCGCGCCGGGGGTGAGCCGCACCGGGCGGGCGCCGACGGGGCGGCCGTCCAGTGTGGTGCCGTTGGTGGAGCCGAGGTCGGCGACGGAGACGCGGCCGTCCGCGCCGACCGTCACCGCGCAGTGCAGCCGGGAGACGTCCGGGTCGTCGAGGGGCACGTCGGCGTCGGCGGAGCGGCCTATGCGGATCTCCCCGCCGTGCAGCAGGTGGACCCCGCCCGCGTCGGGCCCGGCGACCACGTGCAGCCGGGTGGGGGAGGCGTCCAGCTCGGGGTGCGGCTCGGGCTCGCCCGGTGCGCCCACCGCCAGCACCGCGCCGTCGATCAGCGGGGGCTCGCCCAGCGTGCACCGCTGGGCGTCGAGCCGCTGGTCACCGGCGTACAGCACGGGCGCGCCCGAGGAGCCGTCGCCGCCGGAGACCGCCGAGGCGAGCGCGGAGGCGACCGCGGCGAGAGCCGTGCCCGCGGGCGCCGTGACCAGCACGTCGCAGCTCACGGCCCGCTCCCGGACGGGGGAGGAGGGGCCCAGCGGGTCTACGACGGTCAGCCGGATCTGCATCGCCGTCAGCTGTCCCTTCTGCGCGAGCGCCCGCGACACGGGGGACGAAGCCGCCCCGCGGTCCCCCTCCGCGGACTTCCCCCACCGCCACACGCGCACGTACGGCCAGTACTGCCCGCATCCTCGCACCTGTCACCGACAACGCGCCCGCCTCCGGGCATCAAATGATCTTGATTGGTCGGCTCTGCCCGTAAAAATGCCTGACCAATGACGCGCGGATGATCGTTCCGCGCCGACTTGAGATCGGTCACGTCCGGCCCACGGCAACCAACGGACAGAGTCGGGCGTCTTTCCGGCAGACTCCGCACACGCGGAATCCGCGGAGAATTCAACGGAACCGTCGAAACCGTCGAACAGGAACGGGAACCGGTGCGTAAGACCCAGCACAGGGCGACGCAGAAGTCGGCCGGCCGGTATCCCGTGCGGCGGCACTACAGTGGGTCGGAACATTCCGCAGCAGGGTGGACCACGGTGTACGCCAGCCAGCAAGCAGCAGGGAGCGCATGACGTGCGGCCGGTAGGGAGCAAGTACCTGCTCGAGGAGCCGCTCGGACGCGGCGCCACGGGCACCGTCTGGCGCGCGCGCCAGCGGGAGACCGCGGGCGCCGAGGCGGCCGTGCCGGGCCAGCCCGGCGAGACCGTGGCGATCAAGGTCCTCAAGGAGGAGCTGGCGGGCGACGCCGACGTCGTGATGCGCTTCCTGCGCGAGCGCTCGGTCCTGCTGCGGCTCACCCACCCCAACATCGTCCGGGTCCGCGACCTGGTGGTCGAGGGCGAGCTGCTGGCCCTGGTCATGGACCTCGTCGAGGGCCCCGACCTGCACCGCCACCTGCGCGAGAACGGCCCCTTCACCCCCGTCGCCGCGGCCCTGCTGACCGCGCAGATCGCCGACGCGCTCGGGGCCAGCCACGCCGACGGCGTGGTCCACCGCGACCTCAAGCCCGCCAACGTCCTGCTCAAGCAGCAGGGCGGCGAGATGCACCCGATGCTCACCGACTTCGGCATCGCGCGCCTCGCCGACTCCCCGGGCCTGACCCGCACCCACGAGTTCGTCGGCACGCCCGCGTACATCGCGCCGGAGTCCGCCGAGGGCCGCCCGCAGACCTCCGCCGTCGACATCTACGGCGCCGGCATCCTGCTGTACGAGCTGGTCACCGGCCGTCCGCCGTTCTCCGGCGCGTCCGCCCTGGAGGTGCTGCACCAGCACCTGAGCGCCGAGCCGCGCCGCCCGTCCACCGTGCCCGACCCGCTGTGGACGGTCATCGAGCGCTGCCTGCGCAAGAACCCCGACGAGCGGCCCAGCGCCGAGAACCTCGCGCGCGGCCTGCGGGTCGTCGCCGAGGGCATCGGCGTGCACGCGAACTCGGCGCAGATCTCCGCAGCGGAGAACGTCGGCGCGCTCCTCGCCCCCGACCCCGCCCCGGCGCAGGTCCCCGGCGAGCCGTCCGCCCCCGGCGCCTCCGACCCCACGCAGGTGCTGCCGCAGAGCCCGAACGGCGCCTACGACCCCAACGCCGCGACCAGCGTCCTGCCGCAGACCGGCCCGTCCGGCGCGGCCGACCCCACGGCCGTGATGCCCCCGGTGCCGCCGGGGCAGCCCGCCGGCGGCCCCGAGGATCCGCACCCCTGGCAGAACCAGCTCCGCGCGGCCCGCGACCGCAACGAGCAGACCCAGGTCCAGTACCTCGACCCCGGCCAGGACCCGCTGCGCCGCCGCCCCCAGCGGCAGGTGTCCCGGCCGCCGCAGCAGCCTCCGCAGCACCGCCCCCAGCAGCAGCCGCAGCCCGGTCCCGGGTACGGCTACCCGCAGCAGCCCCAGCCGCAGCCGCAGCAGTACGCCCCGCCGCCGGAGCGCCGGCGCAGGCAGGCGCCCCAGCCGCCGCAGCGGTACGCGCCCCCGCCGGAGCCGCAGCGCCCCGCGCGGGAGCCGCGCCAGCCCCGGCAGCGCAGCGCCAACCCGATGCGCATCCCCGGCCTGGGCTGCCTGAAGGGGTGCCTGTTCACGCTGCTCATCCTCTTCGTGGCGAGCTGGCTGATCTGGGAGCTGAGCCCGCTCCAGGACTGGATCGGCACGGGCAAGGGCTACTGGGACCAGCTCAGCGACTGGTTCGGCTCGGTCACGGGCTGGATCGAGGACCTGGGCGGCCCCTCGGACCCGGCGAACTAGGTTCGTCTGCCGATTTGTCGACACCTGAGGGCTGATTTCCGGGTCTCCGGTGAAGGTCACCTGTCCGGACGCGTAGCTTTGGCGACAACACGCGTCGGTAGGAGCAGTCTTGGCACGGAGAATCGGCAGCCGGTACACCGCCCATCAGATCCTCGGGCGGGGCAGCGCCGGCACGGTGTGGCTGGGCGAGGGCCCCGAGGGGCCCGTCGCCATCAAGCTGCTGCGTGAGGATCTCTCCTCGGACCAGGAGCTCGTCGGCCGCTTCGTGCAGGAGCGGACGGCGCTGCTCGGTCTGGAGCATCCGCACGTGGTGTCCGTGCGGGACCTGGTCGTCGACGGCAACGACCTCGCACTGGTCATGGACCTGGTCCGGGGCACCGACCTGCGCACCCGGCTGGACCGGGAGCGCCGGCTCGCCCCGGAGGCCGCGGTGGCGATCGCCGCGGACGTCGCCGACGGCCTGGCCGCCGCGCACGCGGCCGGGGTCGTCCACCGCGACGTCAAGCCGGAGAACGTGCTGCTGGACATGCAGGGCCCGCTCGGCCCCGGCGGCTCGCACCGCGCCCTGCTGACCGACTTCGGCGTGGCGAAACTCATCGACACCCCGCGCCGCACCCGCGCCTCGAAGATCATCGGCACGCCGGACTATCTGGCCCCCGAGATCGTCGAGGGCCTGCCGCCGCGCGCCGCCGTCGACATCTACGCCCTCGCCACGGTCCTCTACGAGCTGCTCGCGGGTTTCACCCCGTTCGGCGGCGGCCACCCGGGCGCGGTGCTGCGCCGGCACGTCACCGAGACGGTGGTGCCGCTGCCCGGCATCCCGGACGAGCTGTGGCAGCTGCTGGTGCAGTGCCTGGCCAAGGCGCCCGCCTCGCGTCTGCGCGCCTCCGAGCTGGCCGCCCGGCTGCGGGAGCTGCTGCCGCTGCTGGCCGGGATGCCGCCGCTGGACGTGGACGAGCCGGACACAGACGAGGCCGAGGAGGCCGCCGAGGAGCTGTCCGGCGCGGCTCCCGCCGCCGGACAGCCGGTGCGCCGCCGGGGCGCGGTCCCGCTCGTGCCGGGCGCCAGGCCGTCCGACTCCAACCGTGACACGCACACGTCGATGCGTGTCCCCGCGCCGGACGAGCTGGCCGGCGGAGCCCGCGGCACGGCCCGCGCCCCCCGGGCGGCGGGCGCCCCCCGCCCCGGCTCGGCCCGCAACCGAGCGGTGACGCGCCGCCGCCGCCTCACCCTGGCGGTGGCGGCGACCCTCCTGACGGCAGCAGGAGTAGCCACCTGGCTGACCACGACGGACGACACCCCACCCCCACCCCCGGACATGGAGAACTCGGCCCCGGCCGCCCCATAGGAACGCGGGGAGACGCCCCCCTCAGGGACGTGGGACGAGGGAGGACGCCCCCTCAAGGACGAGGGTGGACGCCCTCTCGGGGACGCGGGAGGACGACGCCCTCAGGGGCGCGGGGAACTGCGCGAAGGGGGTCTGGGGCGCAGCCCCAGGAACGCGAGGGAAACGCCCGGCACGAGCAGGGCCACGGGAGGGCGGCGCCCCCCTCAGGGATGAGGGTGGACGCCCTCTCGGGGACGTGGGAGGACGATCCCCTCAGGGGCGCGGGGAACTGCGCGAAGGGGGTCTGGGGCGCAGCCCCAGGAACGCGAGGGAAACGCCCGGCACGAGCAGGGCCACGGGAGGGCGGCGCCCCCCTCAGGGATGAGGGTGGACGCCTTCTCAGGGACGCGGGAGGACGACTCCCTCAGGGGCGCGGGGAACTGCGCAAAAGGGGGCCCGGGGGCGCAGCCCCCGCAAGAGGGGAGGGGAGCCGGGCGCCCCGCCCGGCATGGCCCACGGCGGGAAGCCGTTACGCTGGAGGGCGTGGCAGTCGTCGACGTATCCGAAGAGCTCAAGTCCCTCTCCTCGACCATGGAGTCGATCGAGGCCGTCCTGGACCTCGACAAGATGAGGGCAGACATCGCCGTGCTCGAGGAGCAGGCGGCCGCGCCGTCCCTCTGGGACAACCCGGACGAGGCGCAGAAGATCACCAGCAAGCTGTCCCACCTCCAGGCGGAGGTCAGGAAGGCCGAGGCCCTGCGCTCGCGGATCGACGATCTCGCCGTGCTCTTCGAGATGGCCGAGGAGGAGGACGACCCGGACACCCGCGCGGAGGCCGAGTCGGAGCTCACGTCGGTCAAGAAGGCACTGGACGAGATGGAGGTCCGCACCCTCCTCAGCGGTGAGTACGACTCCCGTGAGGCGCTGGTCAACATCCGCGCCGAGGCGGGCGGCGTGGACGCCGCCGACTTCGCCGAGAAGCTCCAGCGCATGTACCTGCGCTGGGCCGAGCAGCGCGGCTACAAGACGGAGCTGATCGAGACCTCGTACGCGGAGGAGGCCGGCATCAAGTCGACCACCTTCTCCGTGCAGGCGCCGTACGCCTACGGGACGCTCTCCGTCGAGCAGGGCACGCACCGCCTGGTGCGCATCTCGCCCTTCGACAACCAGGGCCGCCGCCAGACGTCCTTCGCGGGCGTCGAGGTGCTCCCCGTGGTCGAGCAGACCGACCACATCGAGATCGACGAGTCCGAGCTGCGCGTGGACGTCTACCGCTCCTCGGGTCCTGGCGGCCAGGGCGTGAACACCACCGACTCGGCGGTGCGCCTCACCCACATCCCCACCGGCATCGTGGTCTCCTGCCAGAACGAGCGGTCGCAGATCCAGAACAAGGCCACCGCGATGAACGTCCTCCAGGCCAAGCTGCTGGAGCGGCGCCGCCAGGAGGAGCAGGCCAAGATGGACGCCCTGAAGGGCGACGGCGGCAACTCCTGGGGCAACCAGATGCGTTCGTACGTGCTGCACCCGTACCAGATGGTCAAGGACCTGCGCACGGAGTTCGAGGTGGGCAACCCGGAGGCCGTGTTCAACGGCGAGATCGACGGGTTCCTCGAGGCCGGAATTCGCTGGCGCAAGCAGCGGGAGAAGTAAGACCCGCCCGCCGCCCGCACGCCGATTTGTCGACAAGGCAACTGCCGCTTACGGAGCGGCAGTTGCCTTGTCGTGTCAGGGATGTCCGGGATTTACATCACACTCACAGCTTCCGTGTCCGGCAAAGCGTGCGGAGCAGGACATCGCGTGCGCAACGCCCTTGACGTTCCTTTGGAAAGTGGGAAGGGTGAAGCGTGGCATGCGCATTTCTGGGGCGCATGTGAACCGGGGGGCGTTTCACCACAGTTACCTCCGTTGATCACGGCCCCGGGCGCCGCCTCACTGACGATGAGCTACTGGGGGTAGCAACCACATGACCAAGAAGACGCGGATCCGTGTCGCACGCATCGCGGCCGGTGCCGTGATAGCGGCCGGCGCCTCGCTCACGGCGGCCGGCGCCGCCTCCGCCCTCGAGATCGGCGTGAGCGCCGAGGCGAACGACGCGGGCCTCGGCCTGGGCGTGACCCTCGACGGCGACGAGCCGGGCGACGGCGACGACGAGACGGAGGACCCGGGCTGCGACATCGGCACGAACCCGGACTGCCCGGATGACGGCGAGACGCCTGGCGACGGCGGGGAGACGCCGGGTGACGGTGGGGAGACGCCGGGCGACGGCGGTGAGACCCCCGGCGACGGCGGGGAGACGCCGGGCGACGGCGGCGAGACTCCCGGCGACGGCGGAGAGACTCCGGGCGACGGCGGAGAGACTCCGGGTGAGACGCCCGGCGACGGGGAGGGCCCTGTCGAGACGCCCTCCGAGTCCGCCCCCGGCAGCGGTCTCGACCCCGACGGCGGTGCCTCCCCGCAGGAGGAGGGCTCCTCCTCCCTGACCGACACCGGCGAGGAGGCCCCGGCGGCCTCGGCGCAGGGCAACGGCAAGGAGCTGGCCGAGACCGGTGCCGCCGAGACCACCTTCCTGGTGATCGGCGCCGCCACGATGATCGCCGGCGGTATCGGCTTCCGGGTGCTCCCGCGCCTGATGACCGGCCGCGGCGGCGCCGCCGCCTGACGGTGGCCGCGCGCGTACGCACCGTACGCACGACATGACACAAGGGCCCGGAGCGCCGCCGCGCTCCGGGCCCTCGCCGTGTCTGTGGAGTCCCTGTCCGTCCTGGTCAGACGGTCTGATGGGCGAGCAGGGCCACCGCCGCGACCAGCACCGCCAGCAGGACGATCAGGGTCATCGGGGTCAGCCCCGCGAAGAAGTTCTCCTGCTGCATCCGCTCGCGGTTCGCACGGCACACGGGGCACCGGCCCTCGCTCACGGGCGCGGCGCAGTTCGCGCACACCAGCCGGTCGTACGTCATGCGCTCGCCCTCCTCGCGCCGATTCCTGGGGTTCAACGCCCACCACCGCGTGAACGTTCCCCTTCCACTGTGCCAGGTTCCTGCGTCAGCCGCGCCGGGTCGCTCCCGGAGAGGGTGGTTCATGAGGATGCGCGGCTGCGGCGCCGTCGGGGTCGCTCGCGCCCACGCGGCGGAGCCGCACATGCCACAGCCCCGCCCCCCCTGGGATGCTGCCCTCACCCGGCACCGGAACAAAAGGGCGCAAGTCCTGCGCAACCCCTACCGGTGCCTGCGCACGCCTGCCCGGGTCGCGTAAGGTCACGCTCATCTACCCCCGGCTACCCGTGGTGCATCCGTGATCCGATTCGACAACGTGTCCAAGGTCTACCCCAAGCAGACCCGCCCAGCCCTCCGGGACGTGTCCCTGGAGGTCGAGAAGGGCGAGTTCGTGTTCCTCGTCGGGTCCTCCGGCTCCGGTAAGTCCACCTTCCTGCGGCTCGTCCTGCGCGAGGAGCGGGCCAGCCACGGGCAGGTGCACGTCCTCGGCAAGGATCTCGCCCGCGTCTCCAACTGGAAGGTGCCGCAGATCCGGCGGCAGCTGGGGACCGTGTTCCAGGACTTCCGCCTGCTGCCGAACAAGACGGTCGCCGAGAACGTGGCCTTCGCGCAGGAGGTCATCGGCAAGTCGCGCGGTGAGATCCGCAAGTCCGTGCCGCAGGTGCTCGACCTGGTCGGGCTCGGCGGCAAGGAGGACCGGATGCCGGGCGAGCTGTCCGGCGGTGAGCAGCAGCGCGTCGCCATCGCGCGGGCCTTCGTCAACCGGCCCAAGCTGCTCATCTGCGACGAGCCCACCGGCAACCTCGACCCGCAGACCTCCGTCGGCATCATGAAGCTGCTCGACCGGATCAACCGGACGGGCACCACCGTGGTGATGGCGACGCACGACCAGAACATCGTGGACCAGATGCGCAAGCGCGTCATCGAGCTGGAGAAGGGCCGCCTCGTGCGCGACCAGGCACGCGGCGTCTACGGCTACCAGCACTGACGCTCCACGGAAAGGCTTGATCAGACGCCATGCGCGCCCAGTTCGTCCTGTCGGAGATCGGCGTCGGTCTCCGCCGCAACCTGACGATGACCTTCGCGGTCGTCGTCTCCGTCGCCCTGTCGCTCGCCCTGTTCGGCGGGTCGCTCCTGATGAGCGACCAGGTGAGCTCGATGAAGGGCTACTGGTACGACAAGGTCAACGTCTCCATCTTCCTGTGCAACAAGTCCGACGCCGAGTCCGACCCGAACTGCGCCAAGGGCGCGGTGACCGACGACCAGAAGAGCCAGATCAAGGCCGACCTGGAGAAGATGTCGGTCGTCGACACGGTGTCGTACGAGTCGCAGGACGAGGCGTACAAGCACTACAAGGAGCAGTTCGGCGACTCGCCGCTGGCCAGCTCCCTCACGCCGGACCAGATGCAGGAGTCGTACCGCATCAAGCTGAAGGACCCGGAGAAGTACCAGGTCATCGCGACCGCCTTCGACGGGCGCGACGGGGTGCAGTCCGTGCAGGACCAGAAAGGCCTGCTGGACAACCTCTTCGGCCTGCTGGAGGGCATGAACATCGCCGCCCTCGCGATGATGGCGCTGATGCTGGTCGTCGCCCTGATGCTGATCGTGAACACCGTCCGGGTGTCCGCGTTCAGCCGACGGCGCGAGACCGGGATCATGCGCCTGGTGGGCGCCTCCGGCTTCTACATCCAGGCGCCGTTCATCATGGAGGCCGCGGTCGCCGGACTCATCGGCGGCGGCCTCGCGTGCGGCTTTCTGATCCTGGCGCGGTACTTCATCATCGACCACGGACTCGCCCTGTCGGAGAAGCTGAGCCTGATCAACTTCATCGGCTGGGACGCCGTCCTGACGAAGCTTCCGCTCATCCTGGCGACCAGTCTGCTGATGCCGGCGTTGGCCGCGTTCTTCGCGCTGCGCAAGTATCTGAAGGTGTGACTCTTGCCAACCGGGGCGCGCGGCCAACAGGCCGTGCGCCCCTTCGCGTTGTCCTAGACTCACCGGCATGTCAGGTCGTGACCCGTTCTGTCGGCCCCGCAGCGTCCGCCGCGGCGCCGCCCTGACCTTGGTCTTCGCGAGCGTGCTCGTCGCCGGCGCGGCCACGGGCAGCCTTCCCGGCGCCGACCGCGGGGACGCCGCGGACGGCGCCGCGCAGGCCGCTCCGGTCGGCCACCACGCCGAGGTCGCCCGGGCGGCCGAGGAGGCCGCCGCCCACGGCGCGTCCCCGCTGGAGGCCGCGGAGCGCGCGGTCAGCCGCAGCGGCGACCGCTGGGGCGCCGTCTACTCGCGCGGCGAGTACGAGGAGTTCGAGGCCACCCTCGACGGCGCCTACACCGGCGTCGGCCTGTGGGCCCGCGAGCGGGACGGGCGCATCGAGGTGAGCAGGGTCGGCAGCGGCACGCCCGCCGACGAGGCGGGCATCCGCCCGGGCGACCGGCTGCGCAGCGTAGACGGGGAGAAGGTCGACGGGCGGCCCGTCACCGAGGTCGTCTCGTTACTGCGCGGCGACAGGGCGGGCAAGGCCGCCGGCAGCACCGTGCGGCTGGGCCTCGAGCGCGGCTCGCGCTCGTGGAGCGAGACCGTCCGGCGCGCCCGGCTGTCCCGGGATCCGGTCACCGTCCGCTCCCTGGCCTCCGGTGTCACGATCGTCCAGGTGTCCGCCTTCACCAAGGGCTCCGGAGAGAAGGTGGGCGCCGCTGTGCGGGAGGCGCCGAAGGAGTCCGGCATCGTCCTCGACCTGCGGGGCAATCCCGGCGGCCTGGTCGCCGAGGCGGTCACCGCGGCCTCCGCCTTCCTCGACGGCGGCCTGGTCGCCACCTACGACGTCGCCGGGGAGCAGCGTGCCCTGCACGCCGAGCCCGGCGGCGACACGAGGAGACCTCTGGTCGCGCTGGTCGACGGGGGGACGATGAGCGCGGCCGAACTTCTCACCGGCGCCCTCCAGGACCGCGGACGGGCGGTCGTCGTGGGATCCCGCACCTTCGGCAAGGGCTCGGTGCAGATGCCGACGGAGCTGCCCGACGGCTCCGTCGCCGAACTGACCGTCGGCCACTACCGCACCCCCTCCGGCCGTGGCGTCGACGGCCACGGCATCACCCCCGACCTGGAGGCCGACGGGCGGGCGCTGGAGCGCGCGGAGACGGTCGTCGGCGGACTCGGCCGGTGACCCGCCCCCGGTAATCGGCTTCCCGTGGAGCCCCTCCGTAGTGCGAAAATGGGCGGCACTATGGCTAAGGAAAAAGGGCGCAAGCTGATCGCGCAGAACAAGAAGGCGCGCCACGACTACCTCATCATCGACACCTACGAGGCGGGTCTGGTGCTCACCGGCACCGAGGTGAAGTCCCTGCGCCAGGGCCGGGCGTCGCTGGTGGACGGCTTCGTCCAGCTCACCGACCACGAGGCGTGGCTGCACAACGTGCACGTCCCCGAGTACAGCCAGGGCACCTGGACGAACCACAGCGCCCGGCGCAAGCGGAAGCTGCTGCTGCACCGCGAGGAGATCGACAAGCTGGAGGCCAAGTCCCAGGAGACCGGCCACACCATCGTGCCGCTCGCCCTGTACTTCAAGGACGGCCGGGCGAAGGTCGAGATCGCGCTCGCCAAGGGCAAGAAGGAGTACGACAAGCGGCAGACGCTGCGCGAGAAGCAGGACCGGCGGGAGGCCGAGCGGGCGATCTCCGCGGTGCGCAGGAAGCAGCGGGCCTGAGGGTCCGGGGCCCCGGGACCTCGCGGGAATAGGCTGGCATCGACCCGCGTTGGTCACGTACGATGGCATCGCACCCCACAGCGGGTGCGCGTCACCTCCTCCGGGAGGGTTTGACAACACAACATGGGGATGATCGGTTTCGACAGCGGCTGTCGAAGCAGGGGAAGCGTGTCGAGGAAGCGGCCATGATCTCGTAAACCACAGGCCGAAAAAAATAATCGCCAATTCCAAGCGATCTGTCTCCCAGGGCGAGCTCGCCCTCGCTGCCTGATCTTCAGGTAGCGAGCAGCGGCTCCCCTACTTAAGGGAGTGTCAGCCCGGGGATGTTCCCGACCCGGATCCTGGCATCAGCTAGGGAACTAAACCTTGATCCCGGTCACGGGGTGAAGAGGGAAAACACACAGTGACTGGGCCCGTCGGAGACTTGTCGGCGTGATCTCCGGGGCCGAGAAAAGCACAGCCGACTGCACACGGAGAAGCCCTGGTTCCGCACCGTTGGACGCGGGTTCGATTCCCGCCATCTCCACTTACCCCATGTGGGCAGAGGCCCCGTCGCGCGAGCGGCGGGGCCTCTGTCATGCGCGGCCAGTCCCGCGTGGCCGCGTCCCGCGCGGCCACATGGGCGCACCCCCGCGATGTGGGGGCCGCACCCATATCGGTGGGTGGTTCACGCTTCTACCTTCACTCTCCATGACACAGACCAGAGCCGCACTGCGCCCCACCGTGCTGACGGCCCTCCTGGCCGCCCTCCTCTCCGTCCTGCTCGCCCCCGCGCCCGCCTCCGCCGCCTCCCTCCAGGAGGTCACCGGCTTCGGCAGCAACCCCGGCGCCCTGAAGATGTACCGCTACGTCCCCGACGGGCTGCCCGCGGGACGCCCCGTGGTCGTCGCGCTGCACGGCTGCACCCAGAACGCCGCCGGGTACGCCTCCGGCACCGGCTGGACCACGCTCGCCGACCGCTGGGGCTTCTCCGTCGTCCTGCCGCAGCAGCAGAGCGGCAACAACCTCAGCCAGTGCTTCAACTGGTTCGAGTCCGCCGACATCGGGCGCGGCCAGGGCGAGGCCGCCTCGGTCGCGCAGATGGTCGACCGGCAGCTCGCCGACGTCTCCGGCGACCCGTCCCGCGTCTACGTCACCGGGCTGTCCGCGGGCGGCGGGATGACCGCCGTGATGATGGCCGCCTACCCGGAGAAGTTCGCCGCGGGCGGCATCGTCGCAGGGCTGCCGTACGGCTGCGCGCAGGCCGCGGGGACGGCGTACGTGTGCATGTTCGTCGGGGCCACGCAGACCCCCGCGCAGTGGGGCGACCGCGTGCGCGCCGCGCGGCCCGGGTACACCGGGCCCTGGCCGGCGCTCACCGTGTTCCAGGGCACGGCCGACTACACGGTGCGGCCGGCCAACATGACCGCCCTGGTGGACCAGTGGACGAACGTGCACGGCGCCGACCGCACCGCCGACGTCGGCGACACCGTCGCCGGGTACCCGCACCGCGTCTACCGCGGCCCCGCCGGGAACGCGGTCGTGGAGACGTACAGCCTCACCGGGATGGGGCACGGCCAGCCCGTCGACCCCGGGAGCGGGGACGCTCAGTGCGGGGCGGCCGGGGCGTACTTCCTGGACGTGAACCTGTGCGCCGCGTACCGGCTGGGGAAGGCCTGGCAGCTCGGCTGAGCGTCAGTGCCCGCGCGGCGCCGTGCTCGCCCGCTCCGTCAGCCGGGGCGGCAGCAGGGTGGTGCCCGGTACGGGAGCCCCGGACAGCTTCCGTATCAGCAGATGCACCGCGCGGGCGCCCAGCTCGGCGGCCGGCACGGCCACCGAGGTGACCGGGACGCGGGCCGCCGCGGCGACCGGGGCCGGGCAGACGGCGGTGAGCGACAGATCGCCGGGGACCCGCATCCCCAGCTGCTCGAACGCCTCGATCAGCGGGTCGACGAGCGGCTCGTTGTGCACCACCACCGCGGTCAGCGCGGGCAGGTCGCGCAGCAGCCGCTCCGCGACCGCGCGGGCCGCGTCCCGGCCGGTGCCGCACGGCAGCGCCGCCGAGGCCAGCCCGTGCCGGCCGGCGGCCGCGGTGAAGCCCTCCACCAGTCGCCGGGCGAACGCCGTGCGCCGCACGTACACCTCCGGCGGCGAGCCGACCAGCGCCACCGTGCGGTGCCCGAGCCCCGCCAGATGGTCCACGCACAGCTCTCCGGCCGCCCGGAAGTCCAGGTCGACACAGGTCAGACCGTCCGCCTCGGCGGGCACCCCGATCAGCACGGACGGCAAGGAACAGGAGCGCAGCAGAGGCAGCCGCGGGTCCTGCAACTGCACGTCCGTCACGATCACCCCGTCCGCCAGGCCCGTCTCCGTGACCCGCCCGATGCCCTCGTCGCCCTCGCCCTGGGTGAGCAGCAGCACGTCGTGGTCGCGGGCGCGGGCGGCGGTGACCACCGACACCGCGAACTGGGTCACCACGGGCAGATGGATGCCGGGCCGCATCGGCACCGCCAGCGCGAGCACCTTCGCCCGGGCGCCGGACCGGGACCGCCCGCCGTCGTCCGTGCGGTAGCCGAGCTCACGCACGGCGGCCTGCACCCGGCGCCGGGTCGCGTCGGAGATCGGCCGCTTGCCGCTCAGCGCGTACGAGACCGTACTGGGGGAGACGCCGGCGCGCCGGGCCACATCCGTGATCTTCACCATCGGGAGTCCTCGTGGGCACGGTCCGTGGGGGGAGGAAGCGGCCGACGCCCTTGTCGAAGCGCTTCGACGGGTGAAGGTATGTGCGGGATCTGTGCCCGTCAATGGTGCGGACGGTGATCCATGGAGCGGTTCGACGAGCCGAACGAGAGCAGCGTCCCGGCGACCGTGAAGGCGGTCAGCGCCGCCGCCACCGGCACCCCGTATCCGGCGGTGGCCGAAACGTGCTCCACGATCCAGCCGCCGGCCGCGCTGCCGCAGGCGATCCCGCCCAGCAGCCCGGTGACCGCCAGCGTCATGCCCTCGTTCAGCCGCCCCTCGGGGGTGTGCCGCTGCACCAGGGTCATCGTGGTGACCATGGTCGGGGCGGTGGCCATGCCCGCCACCAGCAACGCGCCCGCCAGGACCAGGAGTGAACCGGTGAGGGCGGCGGCCAGCAGCGGCAGCGTCATCAGCGCGGCCATCGCGGCCAGGCACCACAGCAGGCGGGGCCACATCGACCCGGCCGGGCGCACCGCCCCGTACAGCAGGCCCGCCACGCAGGAGCCCGCCGCCTGGAGCGCCAGCACGGCACCGGCCGCCGTACGGTGCCCCTGCCCGTCCGCGAACGCGATCGTCACCACCTCCATCGAGCCGAACACCCCGCCCGTCGCCAGGCAGACCAGCAGCAGCGGCCGTATGCCCGGCGCGCGCAGAGGGGCCCGCCCGGCGGCGCGGCGGACGGCCGGGGGCTCCGTGGAGCGCTGCGCGGTGAACAGCGCGACACCCGTCAGCAGCAGCACCGCGCCCGTCAGCGTCCCCGCCTCGGGGAAGAACGTCCCGCACAGCACGGCCGCGAGCACCGGGCCGAGCATGAAACACAGCTCGTCGGCGGCCTGCTCGAAGGAGTTCGCGGTGTGCAGCGCGTCGGGTCTGCCCTTCAGCAGATGCGCCCAGCGGGCCCGGGACATGCCCCCGGTGTTCGGGGTGGTGGCGGTCGCGGCGTAGGCGGCGAACAGCGTCCAGGCCGGGGCGTCGTACCGCACGCAGAGCACCAGCGCCAGCGAGCCGAGCACCGCGATCAGCGTGGCCGGAAGCGCGATCCGGGCCTGCCCGAACCGGTCCACCAGGCGCGCGGTCCACGGAGCGACCACCGCCGTCGCGGCGAGCCCGGTCGCGGTGACGGCGCCGGCCAGGGCGTAGGACCCGCGGCTCCCCGCGATCATCACGATCGCGCTCACCCCGAACATCCCCATCGGAAGCCGGGCGAGCAGATTCCCCGCCGTGAAGGCACGGGCGCCCGGCACGGCGAACAGACGGCGGTACGGGCCCGGCTCGCGCGGGGCGCGCGGGGCGAAGTCGACGGCCACGAGGGTGTCGGAGGTGACGGTGAACAGGCGGGTGTCCCCGGAGGTCGGCTGCGGCATGGCCTCACCGTCGCCCCTGGCCGGCCGCCTGGTCCAACACCTTCTCCGCACGCATTGACGCACCTGTGTTGTAGGTTCGCGGTCATGCCCGCCCCCGCCCACGTCGACCCCCGCCTGCTGCGCGCCTTCGTCACCGTCGCCGAGGAGCTGCACTTCACCCGCGCCGCGGCCCGCCTCTACGTCGCCCAGCAGGCGCTGAGCCGGGACGTGCGACGGCTGGAGCGGGAGCTGGGCTGCGAGCTGTTCGTCCGCAGCACCCGCCGGGTCACGCTCACCGCCGACGGCGAGCGCCTGCTGCCGTACGCGAGCGCCGCGCTCCGGGCGCAGGACGACCTGCTCGCCGCCGCAGGACAGAGCCGCCCGCTGCTGGTGGACCTCAACTCACCGGGCCTGGAGACCCACCGCGAGGTGCTGCACCGGGCGCGGGAGCGGGCGCCCGGGCACGAGCTGATGGCCCGTTACGAGAGCGGGCTGACCTGGGCGGCCGGGGAGCTGCTCGCGGGGCGGCTCGACGCGACGTTCGGCCGGTTCGCGGGGCTCGCCCCGGCCGTGAGGGCAGGCCTCGACCAGCAGCCGGTGCGCTACGAACCGATGGCCGTGGTGCTGCCCGTGAACCATCCCCTGGCCGGTCTGCCCGAGGTGCCGCTGGCCGCGCTCGCGGGCGAGACCGTCTACGCCGGGGCGGGCAACGCGCGCACCGAGGAGTGGACGGACCTGGCGCGGCGGCTGTTCGACGGGCGGGGCATCACGCTCGCGCCGCCCGCCCCGCTGGCGGTGGGTGAGGAGGAGTTCCAGCGGGTGATGGCGCGGACCCGCAACCCCATCCTCGCCGTGGTGGGTTTTCCGCCACTGCCGGGGACGGTGTCGCGCCCCCTGGTGGAGCCGGTTCCCCTCTCGCCCGTGTCCCTTGTATGGCGAAAAGGGATGACCCACCCTGCTTTGGCTGAACTGCGCAGGTCGGCGGCCGAATTGGCTGCCGAGCGAGGTTGGCTGGAGCGTCCCGTGGACTCCTGGCTCCCTGGATCGGACGCCGATGTGATGGGAGCGCACCCAATGTCTCGCTGCTGACACAAAAGGTCGCCGCGCAAACACACAACCTCCGCGTGCGCTACATTCGATGCTTCGAGCACGGTGTGATAAACGGGGCGCTCGGAGCGGGTGGGGGCCCGGTCCGCCGACGGGTGCTCGGGTCGTACGCGCGCCGATGGTTCCGTTGGGGGGAAGTGCGAGCGCGTGGAAAAGTGGCGAGAAGACGCCCAACCGGGTCGGCCGCAGTCGGCCGACGGTTCCCGGAGGTTCGCGGAAGCGGACGAGGACGCCCGTGAGACACGGGTGCTCCCCCTGGCGGAGAGACCCGCCGAACCCGGTCCGAGAGACGGCGCGGAGAGTTTCCGCGCCGGTTCCGGTTCCGGGTCCCTCGACGAGCGCTGGGCGCGGCTCGGAGTGTTCCCGTCCGGGAACGGCAGGGACGAGGACCGCACACAGATGCTGCCCCCGACCGGGGGCGACGACAGGACCGAGGTCCTGCCCGGGACGGGCGGCCGCCCCGGCCCGTCCGGCACGCCCTGGCACGGCGGCGAGGACCGCACACAGGTGCTGCCCGGGGCGGGCGTCCGCCCCGGTCCTTCCACCCGCCCCGGCCCGGCCGGCGGCGTCCGCCCGGGCGACGGACCCGGACCGTCCGTCGGCGCCCGCCCGAGCGACGGGCCCGGAACGTCCGTCGGCCGCGGCGGCTTCGACGCCTTCCGCAAGTCGGCCGCGCCCGCTCCGCACCGGCCCGCCGACGACGCCTTCCGCAAGCCGGCCGCGTCCGCTCCGCACCGGCCCGCCGACGACGCCTACGACTCCGAGCGCACCACCGCCCTCCGCGTCCCCCGTCCCGCCGCTGCGGCGGCCCCGGCGGCGCCGGACGCCGGCGCCACCGCCCGGGTCCCGGCCGCGGGCGCCGCGGGCCCCACGGACGCCGGCGCCGCCGTCCGTGACCCGTGGCAGGAGGATCCCGGCACCGCCGAGGCCACCCATGACCCGCACGAGGTGACGGTCCAGCTCGACGCCGTGCAGATCGGCGCCGGCGGCGTGTTGCGCCGGTCATCCGGAGCGGGCGCGGCGCCCGAGGCGGCCCCCGTGTTCGTCGACGAGTCGGGCCGCCGCAACCGGCTCTACCGCCGCATCGGCCTGGCCGTCGGACTCGCCTGCGCGGGCTACGCCGTCGTCATGGTCGCCACCCTGCTGTCCGGCAACTCCGACGCTCCCTGGATGCCAGTCCCGGGCCAGGAGGAGAAGCCGTCCGGGCAGGTCGGGACCACCCCCCGGCCCTCCGCGACCGACCCCGTGCCCAGCTCCGGCACCAGCCTCGACCCCGGCGTCGGCACGCCCGCCCCGGGCGCCTCCGACCTGCCCGGGCCCGGAGTCTCCGCCCCCGTGGCGGGCGGCGCCGGCGGCACGGCGCGGCAGCCGGACGGCGGCGCCCCGGCGACCACCCCGGCCGGCCGCGCCAGCTCCCAGCCGGCCACCGGCGGCGGCGACGCGGGCGGCGGGGCCACCGTCGAGACGCCTCCGGCCGGCGGCGGCACCGCCACGCAGCCCACGACGCCGACGACCCCGGCGGAGCCTCCGCCGCCCGACACGGCCGACCCGACCGGAGGCGGCGGCGGCGAGGCCGGCGGCACCGACAGCCTTTCCGCTCCCTCCGGCGGCGACCGCCCGGTCGCCGCCGAACCAGCCGCGGGCGCCGACCCCGCCGCCGCACCGTCCCCGGAGAACGTCCTCTGATGGCACCCCCGTCCCACCGCCGCCGGGCGCCCCGCCCGGACCGGCGCGGCGCACTGCGCCGACGCGTACCGCTGCGCCTGCTCCTGCCGCTGCTCGTCCTGGTCGCCCTCGCCGCCATGCTGATGCTCCGCGGCTACGTGCACAGCGAGATCCTGGCCGACCACCGGGTCCAGGACCCCGCCCCCACCACCCAGGTGCCCAAGGAGATACTCGAGGGCGGCCCGGTCATAGACGCCCGCGGCGGCAAGGCCACGACCCTGAGCGTGCCCGACCACCGGCTGGTGCTCACCTTCGACGACGGCCCGGACCCCACCTGGACGCCGAAGATGCTCGACGTGCTGAAGAAGCACGACGCGCACGCCGTCTTCTTCGTCACCGGCACCATGGCCTCCCGCCACCCGGACCTCGTCCAGCGCATGGTCGACGAGGGCCACGAGGTCGGCCTGCACACCTTCAACCACCCCGACCTGTCGCTCCAGTCCAAGAAGCGCATCGACTGGGAGCTGTCGCAGAACCAGCTCGCCCTCACCGGCGCGGCCGGCATCCGCACCTCGCTGTTCCGCCCGCCGTACTCGTCCTTCTCCGACGCCATGGACAACAAGTCCTGGCCGGTCACCGAGTACATCGGCAGCCGCGGCTACCTCACCGTCGTCAACAACACCGACAGCGAGGACTGGAAGCGCCCCGGCGTCGACGAGATCATCCGCCGCGCCACACCGAAGAACGGCGAGGGCGCCATCGTCCTCATGCACGACTCCGGCGGCGACCGCAGCCAGACCCTGGCCGCGCTCGACACGTTCCTGCCCGACCTCAAGGACAAGGGCTACGAGTTCGACAACCTCACCGAGGCCCTGGACGCGCCCAGCGCCCACAGCCCGGTCACGGGGCCCGAGCTGTGGAAGGGCAAGGCCTGGATCTTCCTGGTGCAGGCCTCCGAGAAGATCACCGGCGTGCTGGTGGTCGGCCTGGCGATCATCGGCACCCTCGTCATCGCCCGCTTCGTGCTGATGCTGCTGCTGTCCGGCGCGCACGCCCGCCGGGTGCGCCGCAAGGGCTTCCGCTGGGGCCCGCCGGTCACCGAGCCGGTCACCGTGCTGGTCCCGGCGTACAACGAGGCCAAGTGCATCGAGAACACCGTCAACTCCCTGATGGCCAGCGATCATCCGATCGAGGTGCTGGTCATCGACGACGGCTCCACCGACGGCACCGCCCGCATCGTCGAGGCGATGGGCCTGCCCAACGTCCGGGTCATCCGCCAGCTCAACGCGGGCAAGCCCGCCGCCCTCAACCGGGGCCTCGCCAACGCCCGCCACGACATCGTCGTGATGATGGACGGCGACACGGTCTTCGAGCCGTCCACCGTCCGTGAGCTCGTCCAGCCCTTCGGCGACCCGCGGGTCGGCGCCGTCGCCGGCAACGCGAAGGTCGGCAACAAGGACAGCCTCATCGGCGCCTGGCAGCACATCGAGTACGTGATGGGCTTCAACCTGGACCGCCGGATGTACGACATCCTGCGCTGCATGCCGACCATCCCGGGCGCCGTCGGCGCCTTCCGGAAGTCGGCGCTGGAGCCCATCGGCGGCATGAGCGACGACACTCTCGCCGAGGACACCGACGTCACCATGGCGCTGCACCGCGCCGGCTGGCGCGTGGTCTACGCGGAGAACGCCCGCGCCTGGACCGAGGCCCCGGAGACCGTCCAGCAGCTCTGGTCGCAGCGCTACCGCTGGTCCTACGGCACCATGCAGGCCATCTGGAAGCACCGCCGCGCCCTCGTCGACAAGGGCCCCTCCGGGCGCTTCGGCCGCGTGGGCCTGCCCTTCGTCTCGCTGTTCATGATCGTGGCGCCCCTGCTGGCCCCGCTGATCGACGTCTTCCTGCTGTACGGGCTGGTCTTCGGGCCGACCCAGCAGACCATCCTCGCTTGGCTGGGCGTCCTGGCCATCCAGGCGGTCTGCGCCGCCTACGCGTTCCGCCTCGACAAGGAACGCATGACCCATCTGATCTCGCTGCCGCTGCAGCAGATCCTGTACCGCCAGCTCATGTACGTCGTGCTGCTCCAGTCCTGGATCACGGCGCTCACCGGCGGCCGGCTGCGCTGGCAGAAGCTGCGCCGCACCGGTGTCGTCGGGGCGCCCGTGAACGGGGCGGTGCCGAGCGGCCAGGCGTACGACGACGACCGGAGGCCGGTGGCATGACCCACGGACACCCGTCCGGCGCCGCTCCGGTCCCGGACGGCCCTTACCCGCCCCCGTACGGCGCCCCCACGGACGTGGCCCGGCGGCCGGCGCACGCGTTCCCCCAGCAGCACACGACGGAGCCGGCGGCGGTGGAGCCGGCGCCGGAGGAAACCCCGGCCGCTCCGAAGAGGCCGGGCCGGGACAGGTACCTGGACCTGCTGCGGTCCATCGCCCTGGTTCGGGTCGTCGTCTACCACCTCTTCGGGTGGGCCTGGCTGACCGTGCTGTTCCCGTCCATGGGCGTGATGTTCGCGCTCGCCGGCTCGCTGATGGCGCGGTCGCTGAAGCGGCCCGCCTGGAGCGTGATCCGGTCCCGGGTCCGCCGTCTGCTGCCGCCCATGTGGATCTTCGGCGCGGTCGCGCTGACGCTGCTGTTCATGAGCGGCTGGAGCCCCGGGGACGATCCGGACCAGGGTGGCGGTCCCTGGGGTCTGGTCAAGCTCTTCAACTACCTCGTCCCGATCGGCGCCCCGCCCTACCCGTTCGAGGCCGGAGACCTGGGGTGGCTCACCGGCGGCACCTGGGCGGACGACGCGGTGGGACCGCTGTGGTACCTGCGCGCCTACCTGTGGTTCGTGCTCGCGTCGCCGCTGCTGCTGTGGGCGTTCCGCCGGGCGCCCTGGCCGACGCTGCTCGCCCCGCTCGGCCTGACGGCCGTCGTCGGCACCGGGCTGGTCACCATCCCCGGGGAGACCGGCCACGCGGTCACCGACTTCGCGGTCTACGGTTCCTGCTGGGTGCTGGGCTTCGCCCACCAGGACGGCATGCTCAAGCAGGTGCCGCGCTACATCTCGGTGTCCTGCGCCTCACTGGTGATGGCGTTCGGCCTGTGGTGGGCCTCGGGCCACCTCGGCGACGGGGGCTGGGACCTCAACAACATCCCGCTGGCGCAGGCCGCCTGGTCGTTCGGATTCGTGGTGATCCTGCTCCAGTACTCGCCCTCGTGGCAGGAACTGCCGGGCCGGCTCGCGGGCTGGGACAAGCTGGTGACCCTGTCCAACAACCGGGCGGTCACCATCTACCTGTGGCACAACCTGCTGATCGCGCTCACCTTCCCGATCGTCGACCTGCTGTACGAGATCCCGTTCATGCAGAGCGAGCGCGGGGTGGAGGCGCTCAACAGCACCTACGAACTGTGGGCGTTCGCGTTCGTCTGGCCGCTGATCGGTCTGATGATCCTTTCGACGGGCTGGGTCGAGGACCTCGCTGCGAAGCGGAAGCCACGTCTGTGGCCGAACGGCAGCAAGAGCAAGCGCCCCCGGACGAGCGCCGGGGCGCACCGGGGCTGACGTCAGGTTGCCTGCGGCCACCGAGGTGTGCCGGTGGCCGTTGGGCCACTCGTTTCTTTGCCAGTGTCGTGCTTCCGCGACCCGCGTCAAGGGCGCTGCGTTCCGCTGCGCTCCACTCCGCGTCGGCTCCGCCGATGGCCCTCCGGGCCACCCTTGACCCGGCTCGCTGCAGCACGGGGGAGAAGCGAGCGAGCGGCCCGGAAGAGCGGGTGGCCGGCCTGTGTCGGTCCCTTCGGCCGGTCGACCAGTCACCCGGCGTGCGGGAGACGCGCCCGCGCCTCGCGGGCACGCCGGGTGGGCTTGGCGACTGACGGCGGGTGAAGAGACCCGTGGGCCGGGTCGGTGCCTTTTGATGTGCGGGGTCCCACCCCCTTTCGGAATCCGTGAACACTTTGGCCCGAAGTGTTCACGGATTGTGAAGGGGGTGCGTTCCTCAGGATGTCTCGGCAGTCGATGACGATGCCGGTCACTTCGTGAGGTGAGCGAGGAAGACGGCCCATGCGGTGGGAGAGAGGCCGAGCCGCGGGCCGGACGTCGTCTTCGAGTCGCGTATGAGGACGGCGGCGGTAGTGGTGGCCACTTCGACGCAGTTGGAGGCGTCGGGGCTGTAGGAGGACTTGCGCCATCGGTGGTCGGACATGGTGACTTCAGGTCTCCTTGGCGAGGCGGTGAATCAGGTCTCGGGACTCGACAGGCTCGAGGGCGTTCGACTCCATGCGGTCGAGCACTGAACGGTATTTGTTCAACTGGGCTTCCGCGTCCAGGAATTCGCACCCGTGATGGGTGTCCAACTGCACGGTGTCGAGCTGCGGGACGGGCCCCAGCAGGTAGTCGATCGACTGTCCCGTTCCCGGGAAGGAACCCTTGCCGAACGGGATGATCCGAACGGTGACGTGTTCCAGTTCGCTCATGTCCAGCAGGTGCCGGAGCTGGGCGCGGACGGTCGTCGAACCGCCGTACCCCATGTGCAGCGCGGACTCGTGGATCACCGCCGTGTAGGGCGGTGGGTTCTCGCGGTGGAGAATGCCCTGGCGCTTGATGCGGTGGGTCACGCGGTGCTCGATCTCGTACTGCCTCAAAGGTGGCACCGCTTCGCAGAAGAGCGCGCGGGCGTGCTCCGTGGTCTGGAGGAGCGCCGGAATGTGGACGACCAGCGCCACGCGCAGGGCTGCAGCATGGTGCTCCAGTTCGGCGAGGTCGATGAGGCCCACCGGAAGGTGCTCGCGGTACTCCTCCCACCAGCCCCGCGACCGCCGCCCGGTCATCGCGGCCAACGCGTCGACCAGCGCGGCGTCGGGACAGGCGTAGGCGTGTGCCATGGAGTGGATGCGGTCGGCGCTGACGGGGGTGCGGCCCGTCTCGATCATGCTGATGCGCGCTTGGTTGACGCCGAGCAGTTCGCCGGCGCCGGTCGCGGTGAGGCCGGCTCGTTCACGAAGCTTGCGCAGCTCAGCGCCCAGTCTCCGCTGCCGCAGCGTCGGATTGTTCGTGGGCGGCACGGTGTGTCCCTCCTGGCCGCGAGGCGGCGCGTTTCTCCCTCACACGAGTGAAGCATGGATGGTTTCCGCTAGTTCTGTAGGAACCATCTAACCATCGGCCCTACGGTGGTCGCACAGCGCTCGACCGCCCACTCCGCTGAGTCGGAAGTGCACCGCGAACCGCGGCACCGCCACCGCCCGACGGAGTTGTTGAGCGAGCCCGAGTCCCCCCAACCCTCCCCGGAGACAACCATGGTCACCGTAGCCCCGCCCCACCCCTGGGCGTACGCCCTTCGCCTCCCCCGTGACCCCCGCGCCGTACGCGTCGCACGTATGACGGTGCGGGCCGCGCTCGACGGGCACGGCAGGCAGGACGCCGTCGACGTCGTCGAGTTGCTGACGTCGGAGCTGGTCACCAACGCCTACCTGCACACCAAGGGTCCCGCCTCCCTACGGCTCACGGGGCTGAGCGGCGGCCGGCTGCGGGTCGGGGTGTGGGACAGCGACCCGTACGTCCCCGCCCCGTTCGGCGGGGCCGGTGACGCTTCCGTCCCGCTCGCTCCGCTCGACTCCGGGTCCGGGCGCGGACTGCGTCTCGTGCAGGAGTACGCCGACTCCTGGGGAGGGTGGGCCCTCGGTGACGGTGCGCTGGGGCGGGGAGCGGGGAAGCTGCTCTGGTTCGAGGTGGGCGGGCATGCCACACTGCCCCTGTTGCTGAAGTGAACGGTAAGCCAGGGGGCGCGGGGCGAATGAGCAAGCGGCAGACGCAGAAGATGCTGCGGTTGATGGCGAGCGGGGAGCCGGTGGAGCTCACCAGCGCCATGGCATCCGTGAAGAAACTCGCCCGACTCGCCTTCGTCGCCCAGCAGTTCGGGTACGAGTACGCCGACGTCCGGCAGGGCGGCGGGAACAACAGCCAGCTGAAGATGCTGATCGTGCCCGACCCCAGCCCGCAGGCCCAGGCCCGCGCCGCGCAGAACTGGGCGCAGTACCCCAACGCCCACGACGGCGTCTCCGTGCCGCCGCTCGTGCCGGACGCCTTCGAACTGCTCAAGGCGCGCATCAACTTCGACCTCACCGGCAAGAACGCCGAGAAGCGCATGGGCTACGGCGCGATCGGCGTCTCCATCGGCGCCGTGATCATCGCCTACCGGCTCGGCGGCACCTCGGACGACTTCGTCATCGCGGCGGTGATCTGGCTGGCGCTCATGGCGATCCTGGGCATCGGCTTCGTCGTCACCCGCAAGCGCAACGCCAAGTTCGCGGCGCGGCTCCAGGCGGCCGGCTTCATGCCGGTCACGGACGAGACGGGCAGGGTGCGTTACCTGCCGCCGGGCGGACAGATGCCGGGCCACGGCAACCCCTTCGGGGCCGGTCCGTACGGCCCGTACGGGGCGCAGGCCCAAGGCGCACCGCCGGTCCCGCAGCAGCAGCCGGTGGTGGACCACGCCCCGCAGCAGCCTCCGGCGTACGGGCAGCCGTTCCCGCAGCAGCGGCCCGCACCGGGCTACGCCCAGCAGCCTCCCGCCGGGCAGCCCGCCCCGTACGGCGGGCAGCAGCCCGGCGGCCCCTACGCCCAGCCCGGCCCCTACGCCCAGCAGCCGCCCGCCTACGGCCAGCCAGGGCCGTACGGCGCCCCGCCGCAGCAGGCGCCCGGCCCCTACGGGCAGCCCCCGCAGCACTGACCCCTCACCACGCCCCCGGTGACCGGTGACGGACACCTCTCACCCCGCCCCCGCCCAGGGTGAGAGCAACGTTCCCTGCCGGTCACCGCGTGCCACAGGCCGGAAACGCTCCCTCCCTACCTTCGGGACCAGCCCTCGCGGCACCGCCGCGCCCCGGAGAGCAGTGGAGGCCCCATGACAGCCCGCGGCCGTTGGATCCAGCAGTGGGACCCGGAGGACGAGACCTTCTGGAACCGCACCGGAGAGCGGATCGCCCGCCGCAATCTCCTCTTCTCCGTCCTGTCCGAGCACATCGGCTTCTCGATCTGGACCATGTGGTCCGTGCTGGTGCTCTTCATGGGCCCCGAGTACGGGCTCACCCCCGCCGACAAGTTCCTGCTGACGTCGCTGGTCACGCTGGTCGGCGCCGTCGTCCGGGTCCCGTACACCTTCGCCGTCGCGGTGTTCGGCGGGCGGAACTGGACGATCATCTCCGCGGGACTGCTGCTCGTGCCGACCGTCGCCGCGTTCGCGGTGATGGAGCCGGGCACCTCCTTCTCCACGTTCCTGCTGGTCGGCCTGCTGGCCGGCATCGGCGGCGGCAACTTCGCCTCCTCCATGACCAACATCAACGCCTTCTTCCCGCTGCGTAAGAAGGGCTGGGCGCTCGGACTGAACGCCGGCGGGGGCAACATCGGCGTCCCCGTCATCCAGCTCGTCGCCCTCGCGATCATCGGCGCGAGCGGGGGGCCGCGGGTGCTGCTCGGCCTGTACATCCCGCTGATCGTCGTCGCCGCCGTGCTCGCCGCGCTCTACATGGACAACCTGGCCTCGGTGAAGAACGACACCGGCGCCGCCAAGGACGCGGCGCGCGACCCGCACACCTGGATCATGTCGTTCCTCTACATCGGCACGTTCGGCTCGTTCATCGGCTACAGCTTCGCCTTCGGGCAGGTGCTGCAGAACCAGTTCGACCGCACCCCGCTGGAGGCCGCGTACGTCACCTTCGTCGGGCCGCTGCTGGGCTCGCTGATCCGGCCGCTGGGCGGCTGGCTCGCCGACCGCTACGGCGGCGCGCGCATCACGCTGTGGAACTTCGTCGGCATGGGCGCAGCGACCGCCGTGCTGATCGCCGCCTCCATGGCGCAGTCGCTGGCGCTGTTCACCGTCGCCTTCGTGGGGCTGTTCGTGCTGACCGGCCTCGGCAACGGGTCGACGTACAAGATGATCCCCGGCATCTTCCAGGCCAAGGCGCACGCGCTGGGTCTCGAAGGGGAGGCGGCGGCCGCGTACGGGCGGCGGCTGTCCGGGGCGTCCATGGGGCTGATCGGCGCGGTGGGCGCACTCGGCGGCGTCGGCATCAACCTGGCCTTCCGCCAGTCCTTCCTCTCCTACGGCTCCGGCACCGGCGCCTTCGTGGCGTTCCTCGCCTGCTACGCGGTCTGTTTCGCGGTCACGTGGGCGGTATACCTTCGCCGGCCCGCCGCCCGGTCGGCCGGAGTGACCCCCGCCACGGAGGAGAAGCCGCAGCTCAGTTACGCCGAGGTCTGACCGACGGTGACGTAACACTGGTGACATGAAGCCGAACCGAGCCTGTCACGGACCATTGGCAGGCTCGCTCGGCACGGACGTGGAGCCGCACCTCCGTGCAGGACACCTCCGTGCAGGACGCCGACTCGAGCCGGGACGAGAGTGATGTACGACGAACGAGAGCAGTCTCCGGAGCACGGGCCCCTCGCCGGGTTCACCGTGGGCGTGACCGCGGCGCGCCGGGCCGACGAGCTGGGCGCGCTGCTGGAGCGGCGCGGCGCGGCGGTGCTGCACGCCCCGGCGCTGCGGATCGTGCCGCTCTCCGACGACAGCGAGCTGCTGGCGGCCACCAAGGAGATCATCGGGCGGGCCCCGGACATCGCGGTCGCCACCACCGCGATCGGGTTCCGCGGCTGGGTGGAGGCCGCCGACGGCTGGGGACTCGGCGAGGACCTGCTGGAGCGGCTGCGCGGGGTGCGGATCCTGGCGCGCGGGCCCAAGGTGAAGGGCGCGATCCGGGCGGCCGGGCTGACCGAGGAGTGGTCGCCGGCGTCGGAGTCGATGGCGGAGGTGCTGGACCGGCTCCTCGAGGAGGGCGTCGACGGGCTGCGCATCGCCGTCCAGCTGCACGGCGAGCCGCTGCCCGGGTTCGTGGAGTCGCTGCGGGCCGGGGGAGCGGAGGTGGTGGGCGTGCCGGTGTACCGGTGGCTGCCGCCGGAGGACATCGGACCGGTGGACCGCCTGATCGACGCGCTCGTCGCCCGCACCCTGGACGCGGTCACCTTCACCAGCGCGCCCGCCGCCGCGTCGCTGCTGTCCCGCGCCGAGGAGCGGGGCCTGCTCGACGACCTGCTGGCCGCGCTGGGCCACGACGTGCTGCCCGCCTGCGTCGGCCCGGTCACCGCGCTGCCGCTCCAGGCGCGGGGCGTCGACACGGTGCAGCCCGAACGCTTCCGTCTGGGGCCGCTGGTCCAGCTTCTGTGCCGCGAACTCCCTACCCGCGCGCGCACGTTGCCCGTCGCCGGGCACCGGGTGGAGATCCGGGGGCACGCGGTGCTGGTCGACGGCGGGCTGCGGCCCGTGCCGCCCGCCGGGATGTCCCTGCTGCGGGCGCTGTCCCGCAAGCCCGGTTGGGTCGTCTCCCGCGCGGAGCTGCTGCGCGCCCTGCCAGGGGCGGGCCGCGACGAACACGCGGTGGAGACCGCGATGGCCCGCCTGCGCACCGCCCTGGGCGCCCCGAAGCTGATCCAGACGGTGGTCAAACGCGGCTACCGCCTCGCCCTCGACCCGGCGGCGGACACGAAGTACGACGCGGCGGTCTGACCCGGCGGCGCCGGGACGCGAACGCGCTGTCCTCCCGGGCGTGCGTCGCCCTGCCCGGCGGGACCGCCCGCCCTGCCGCCGACGGGACGCCCCGCGCGGGTGTCGCGCCCGAGCGCGAGGGGCCGTCGCGTCCCTGCGCACGCGGACGCGCCGCGGTGGTCGGGCCGGCGGCGCCGGGCCGCGAACGCGTCGTGGCGTCCCCGGCGTGCGCCGCCACGCCGGGCCGGCCTGCCCGGCCGGCCGCCGACGGGACGCCCCGCCCGGGCGTCGCGCCCGAACGCGAGGGCCGTCGCGTCCGGCAACGCGTGAATCTTCACCCCGCGCAACTCCCCCGCCGCAAGGGCGGAGCCGAAAGCACGCGGCGGGAGGGGTTCCGGGGTCCGGGGCGGGCGGGCACTGTGGAGGGAGCACGGTTTCCCGGTTCGCGCACGGCCCCCACGCGCGCGGGGGCCCACCTAGGCGGTGGCAGGACATGGCACTGGGCACGGTCACGGCGTCCTACGAGCTGAGGTTCGACACCGGGCGGGTCTGCCTGGATCTGCTCGCGACCGCCCATCCGGGGGAACGGCTGGGTTCCGTCGACGCGCTGCGGGCGTGGATCACCGGTGCCGGACTCGTCCCCGACGGCACCCCGCTCGCCCACGCCGACCCGTCCTGGCTGGACGCCTTCCGCGAACTGCGTTCCCACCTCGTCCCGTTGGTGCGGGCGCCCGGCTCCCCGTCCCAGGGCCCGGCGCTGGCCCGGGTCAACGACCTGGCCCGCTCCGCGCCCCCGGCGCCGCGTGCGGTGCCCGGCGCGGACGGGACGCTGGTGCGCCGGCTCGACGGCCCGCCCGGCCGTGACGCGCTGATCGGCGCGGTGGCCCGGGACGCGGTGGACCTGCTGACCGACCCGGCCGCCCGCGCGAGCGTGCGCCAGTGCGAGGGCGACAACTGCCCCATCGTGTACGTCGACACCTCACGGGGACGCAGAAGGCGCTGGTGCTCCAGCGAGGTCTGCGGGAACCGGGAACGCGTGGCCCGCCACCGCCGCCGTACGGCAGCGCTCACCCGCGCGTGAACAGCGGCCGGCCGCCCACGCCCGAATGAACTCCCTTATCCCGTTCGCGGTTTTCGCGCCTTGAGGTTCCCGAGAATTGGTCAAGTGATCTCCGTCACAACTTTGGTGGGCCCTTGCGGGCGCGCGTCGACACCTTGCCGCTCGCTGTGTGTCGGAAATGTGAAGAGGGCGCGGGGGGAATGTGCGCTCATGTCCCGGTCGTCGTGACGTCCCCGAGAAAACCGCCGTCTCTCTTTGAACGCCCAACGCCCCCCGTGCGTACCGGTTGTCGAGCGACCGACTGGGGGATCCCCCGGACACCGGAGGTGGGCGTGCGCAAGGATGCGGCCGTGGCCAATGAACGTGGAACGAGGGCCCGACATCGCATGTCTTCACAGCCCTCGGAACCTGACGAGGAGCTGATGCGTGCGCTGTACCGCGAGCACGCAGGACCCCTGCTGGCGTACGTCCTCAGGCTGGTCGCCGGAGACCGGCAGCGCGCCGAGGACGTCGTCCAGGAAACGCTCATCCGTGCCTGGAAGAACGCCGGTCAGCTCAATCGGGCGACCGGTTCGGTACGCCCCTGGCTGGTGACGGTCGCCCGGCGCATCGTCATCGACGGCCACCGCAGCCGGCAGGCCCGGCCGCAGGAGGTCGATCCGTCGCCGCTGGAGGTCATCCCCGCGGAGGACGAGATCGACAAGGCGCTGTGGCTGATGACGCTGTCGGACGCACTCGACGACCTGACCCCGGCACACCGGGAGGTCCTCGTCGAGACCTACTTCAAGGGGCGTACCGTCAATGAGGCGGCCCAGACACTCGGCATACCGAGCGGCACCGTGCGCTCCCGGGTGTTCTACGCCCTGCGGTCGATGAAGCTGGCTCTGGAGGAGCGGGGGGTGACGGCGTGATGAGTGTGTACGGGGGAAACCAGGGATTCGGCACGGGCGGGACGGGTATGTCTGGTGCCATGGAGGGATCACCGGTGCCGAACGAACACGAGACCGTCGGTGCCTACGCCCTCGGCATCCTCGACGACGCCGAAGCCAGCGCCTTCGAGGCGCACTTGGCGACCTGCGAGTGGTGCGCCCAGCAGCTCGACGAACTCGCCGGCATGGAACCGATGCTGGCCGCCCTCGCGGACCTGCCCGACGCCGCCGGATCGCCCGCGATCGGCGAGTCGCTGTCCGCGAAGCCGTCGCCGCGCGTGGTGGAGAAGCTCGTCGACGAGGTGGCCGAGCGCAGGGCGCGCAAGCGCCGCCGGAACTTCTACATGGTCGCCGCGGCCGGCGCGCTGATCGTCAGCGGCCCGTTCGTGGCCGTCGCCGCGAGCGGCGGGGACGGCGGCAGCGGTGGCGGTGGCAACACCGGGCGCACGCTCGCGGCCAACCCGGTGAAGGACGCCTTCGACAAGAGCTCCGAGAAGATCACGGCCACGGACCCCTCCACCGGGGTGACCGCCACCGTGGCCCTGGAGGACAAGCTCTGGGGCACCGAGATCGTCACCGAGCTGAAGAACGTCAAGGGCGAACAGAAGTGCTCGCTCATCGCCGTCGGCAAGAACGGCGAGCGCGAGACGGTGAACTCCTGGGCGGTCACCGGCGAGGGCTACGGACTGCCCGACGCCGCGACCGACAAGGGCAAGCAGCCGCTGTACGTCCAGGGCGGCGCCGCGTTCGAGCGCAACCAGATCGACCACTTCGTGGTCGCGACCTTCGACGGCAAGACGCTCGTGGAGGTCGACGCGTAGCCTCACGGGGCCCCCTTCGCGTACGGTTGACGGCTGCCCAGCACGTCAGAAGGGGGCCCGGTGGCCGCTCAGGCTCAACAGGAATCCGCGGTCGTCCCGGTTCACGACTCCGTTCGCGACCGGGAGATCCGTCTGGAACAGGAACACCTGGACCGGGTGTACCGGCGCCTCGAGGAGAAGATCTCCGAGGCCGAGTTCCTCATGCACGACGCCGCCCAGCGCGGCCACGTCGGCACACCCGGCGCCCTCGCCGAGCGGGACGCCCAGGTCTTCCGGGCCGGCATCCACCTCAACCGGCTGCACAACGAGTACGAGGACTTCCTCTTCGGCCGGATCGACCTGCTGCCCGGCAAGGACGGCAAGAAGGGCCCGGACGGCGCCTACACCGCCGTCGAGCCCGCCGAGGGCGCCGTCCGCCCCGACAACACCGCCGACATCGCCGAGACCCTGCACATCGGCCGCATCGGCGTCCTCGACGAGGACTACGCCCCGCTGGTCATCGACTGGCGGGCGCCCGCCGCGGCCCCCTTCTACCGCTCCACCCCGGTCGACCCCGGCCGGGTCGTGCGGCGCCGGGTGATCCGCTCCAAGGGGCGCCGGGTGCAGAGCGTCGAGGACGACCTGATGCGTCCCGAGCTGAAGGCCACCCTCGACGGCCGCGAACTGGCCGTGATCGGCGACGGCGCCCTGATGGCCGCGCTCGGCCAGGCCCGTACGCACACCATGCGGGACATCGTCGCGTCCATCCAGGCCGAACAGGACCTGGTGATCCGCGCCCCCGCCGCCTCCGTCACCTACGTCGAGGGCGGTCCCGGCACCGGCAAGACCGCCGTCGCCCTGCACCGCGCCGCCTACCTGCTCTACCAGGACCGGCGCCGGTACGCGGGCGGCATCCTGATCGTCTCCCCGACCCCGCTGCTCGTCGCCTACACCGAGGGCGTGCTGCCGTCCCTCGGCGAGGAGGGCCAGGTCGCCATCCGCGCCATCGGCTCCCTCGTCGACGGCGCCGAGGCCACCGTGTACGACTCCCCGGCCGTGGCCCGGATCAAGGGCTCGTACCGCATGCTCAAGGTGCTGCGGAAGGCCGCGCACGGCGCCCTGGAGCTGAACGACTCCCCGCAGCGGCTGCGGGTCGTCGCCTTCGGCCGCCGTCTGGAGCTGGAGGCCGAGGAGCTGGCGGGCATCCGCCGCACCGCCCTCGGCGGCACCGCCCCCGTCAACCTGCTCCGCCCTCGCGCCCGCAAGCTGATCCTGGACGCCCTGTGGGAGCGCTCCGGCGCGGGGAACCGGCACACCGACCCCGAGCTCGCCGCCGAGCTGCGCTCCTCCTTCGACGAGGACATCACCTCCGAGGACGACTTCATCGCCTTCCTCGACGCCTGGTGGCCGGAACTCACCCCGGCCGCCGTCCTGGACGCCATGACCGACGAGCGGCGCCTCGGCCGCTGGGCCCGGCGCGTCCTCAACCCGGGGGAGGTGCGCAAGCTGGCGCGCGCCCTCCAGCGGGACGGGCGCTCCGTGCACGACATCGCGTTGCTGGACGAGCTCCAGGCGGTCCTGGGCGCACCCGCCCGGCCCCGCAAGAAGCGCGAGGTCGACCCGCTGGACCAGCTCACCGGCCTGGAGGAGCTGATGCCGGTGCGCGAGGAGACCCAGCGCGAGCGTGCCGAACGGCTCGCCCAGGAGCGCGTCGAGTACGCGCACGTCATCGTCGACGAGGCGCAGGACCTCACGCCGATGCAGTGGCGCATGGTCGGCCGCCGCGGCCGCCACGCCACCTGGACGATCGTCGGGGACCCGGCCCAGTCCTCCTGGTCCGACCCCGACGAGGCCGCCCAGGCCCGTGACGAGGCCCTCGGCACCCGTCCGCCCGTCGCCCGCCACCGCCCTTCCGCGGAAGGTTCTGCGGGCCGCGCCTCTCGTGGCCGCCGCTTCGAGCTGACCGTGAACTACCGCAACCCGGCCGAGATCGCCGAGCTGGCGGCGAAGGTCCTCGCCCTCGCCATGCCCGGCTCCGAGTCGCCGCGCGCGGTGCGCTCCACCGGCGTCCAGCCGCGTTTCGCCGTGGTCCGGGACACGCTGGGGGCCACCGTGCGCGCCGAGGCCGCCCGGCTGCTGGAGCGGGTGGACGGCACGGTCGGCGTGGTCGTCGCCATGCGGCGGCGCGAGGAGGCGCGGCGCTGGCTCGACGGGCTCGGCGACCGGGTGGTGGCGCTCGGCAGCCTGGAGGCCAAGGGCCTGGAGTACGACGCGACGGTGGTCGTCTCGCCCGCGGAGATCGCCGACGAGTCCCCGGCCGGCCTGCGGCTGCTCTACGTCGCCCTGACGCGCGCGACGCAGCAGCTCACCGTGGTGTCCGCGGAGCGCGACGAACCGGACGCCGAGGGGGTCCCCGACCTGCTGCGGGACTGAGCGGACGGCGGCGCCGAGGGGCGCGGTGAAATATCCCCCGGTCATGGGAATGGCCCCGGGCGATCCGTTTGTTAGCCTGGACGTGGCACCGGCCCGATCCAAGCCCCCGGGCCCAACCATAGTCGCTTCGAGCGACCACTTGCCGCGAGGCGAGCATGGCGGGTCGGTGTCATGAGCGTTCGAGAGGCCCTCGTCACGAGATGTGACGGGGGCCTCTTTTGCTACCCGTTCTCCTCTCGTATGGTGGAACTCGATTTCCGGCTGGTGACAGTCGGCGGTGAACAAAACGTTCGCAATCCGAGGCGGCTACCACGTACTCAGCGGTAGGTGCGACGATCGGACGGCACGATTCGCGACACGGTTGAAAAGCAGAGGAACGGCCATGGCAACGGCGCCCAGCGTCTCCTACTCGATGACCATCCGGCTGGAGGTGCCCGCGGGAGGAACCGCGGTGTCCCAGCTCACCGGGGCCGTCGAGTCCCACGGAGGCCTGGTGACCGGCCTCGACGTGACCGCGTCGGGCCACGAGCGGCTCCGGATCGACGTCACGATCGCGGCCACCTCCACCGCCCACGCCGAAGAGATCGTCGAACAGCTGGGCCACATCGAGGGCGTCACCCTCGGCAAGGTCTCCGACCGTACGTTCCTGATGCACCTCGGCGGCAAGATCGAGATGGCGTCGAAGCACCCCATCCGCACCCGTGACGACCTGTCCATGATCTACACGCCCGGCGTCGCCCGGGTCTGCATGGCGATCGCCGAGAACCCCGAGGACGCCCGCCGTCTCACCATCAAGCGCAACTCCGTTGCGGTCGTGACGGACGGCTCCGCCGTGCTGGGCCTGGGCAACATCGGCCCGAAGGCCGCGCTGCCCGTGATGGAGGGCAAGGCCGCCCTGTTCAAGCGGTTCGCCGGCATCGACGCCTGGCCGCTCTGCCTGGACACCCAGGACACGGACGCGATCGTGGAGATCGTCAAGGCGATCGCCCCCGGCTTCGCCGGCATCAACCTCGAGGACATCTCCGCGCCCCGCTGCTTCGAGATCGAGGCCCGGCTGCGGGAGGCCCTCGACATCCCCGTCTTCCACGACGACCAGCACGGCACCGCGATCGTGGTGCTCGCCGCCCTGACCAACGCCCTGCGCGTCACCGGCAAGTCCATCGAGAGCATCCGGGTCGTCATGTCCGGCGCCGGCGCGGCCGGCACCGCCATCCTCAAGCTGCTGCTCGCCGCCGGTGTGAAGAACGCCGTGGTGGCCGACATCCACGGCGTGGTGCACGCCGGACGCGAGGACCTGGTCGACGCCGCCCCCGGCACGGCCCTGAGGTGGATCGCCGACAACACCAACCCGGAGAACCTCACCGGCACGCTGAAGGAGGCCGTGCGCGGCGCGGACGTCTTCATCGGCGTGTCCGCCCCCAACGTGCTGGGCGCCGAGGACGTCTCCGCGATGGCCGAGGGTGCGATCGTGTTCGCGCTCGCGAACCCCGACCCCGAGGTGGACCCGGCGATCGCCCGCCAGACGGCGGCGGTCGTCGCCACCGGCCGCTCGGACTTCCCCAACCAGATCAACAACGTGCTGGTCTTCCCGGGCGTCTTCCGCGGCCTGCTGGACGCCCAGTCCCACACCGTCAACACCGAGATGATGCTGGCCGCCGCGCAGGCCCTGGCCGACGTGGTCACCGAGGACGAGCTGAACCCGAACTACATCATCCCCAGCGTCTTCAACGAGAAGGTCGCGGGCGCGGTCGCCGACGCCGTCCGGGACGCCGCGAAGGCCGCCGGCGCGTGACGCCCGCGAAGGGTGTGAGCGCCTGAAGCCGCGACGGTCCGCGGGCTGTGAGGATCGCCACGGGATTTGAAACGGCGCGTCGTGGAACCCGTAGTCCCGGCGGCCCTCTAGGGTGGGCGGCCGGGCCTGGGCTCCGGCCCCTGCTGTCCGCTGCCGGAAGCGGACGGAGCGTCACCGAGCGGAGGCCGTGGCGCTCTTCGTGTGACTCCCTCGGGTGTTCTCACGACTCCTGCGGGTGCCGGATTGGCATTACCGCCGCAGGTAGAGGCAGGATGCGTCCCTGGGCGCGAGGGTCCGACGAAGGACCCGGGTCCGGGGACTCACCGAGGAACCTGGCAGCATCGGCTTTCGCCGTGCCCGACATGCGGCTCCGCCGCGTGGCACGCCTCAACGGCAAGAAGAACACGGGAGTAACAACATGAACCGCAGTGAGCTGGTGGCCGCGCTGGCCGACCGCGCCGAGGTGACCCGCAAGGACGCCGACGCCGTGCTGGCCGCGTTCGCCGACGTCGTCGGCGACATCGTCTCCAAGGGCGACGAGAAGGTCACCATCCCCGGCTTCCTGACCTTCGAGCGCACCCACCGCGCTGCGCGCACCGCGCGCAACCCGCAGACCGGTGAGCCGATCCAGATCCCCGCGGGTTACAGCGTGAAGGTGTCGGCGGGGTCGAAGCTGAAGGAAGCGGCCAAGGGCAAGTAAGGCGCCTCTGCGGGCGCCTCACACCCGAGCGGGTCAGCGCCGTTCGGGCTGGGCGCCCGTCGCCGTGTGCCGGCCGCTCGTGGTTGGTCGCGCAGTTCCCCGCGCCCCTTTCGGGGCGTTGCAGTGAACGCCGATGGGGCGGTCACCCGGATCGGGTGACCGCCCCATCGGCGTTCGTGTGCTGTGGGTCAGCCGAGGGCCTTGCCCGGGAGTTCCACCTTCGCCCCGAGGGCGGAGAGCTTCTCCATGAAGTTCTCGTAGCCGCGGTTGATCAGGCCGATGCCGTGGACGCGGGACGTGCCCTGGGCGGCGAGGGCCGCGATCAGGTAGGAGAAGCCGCCGCGCAGGTCGGGGATCTCGAGGTCCGCGCCCTGGAGCTTCGTCGGGCCGGAGACGACCGCCGAGTGCAGGAAGTTGCGCTGGCCGAAGCGGCAGTCGGAGCCGCCCAGGCACTCGCGGTAGAGCTGGATGTGGGCGCCCATCTGGTTGAGTGCGGACGTGAAGCCGAGCCGGGACTCGTAGACCGTCTCGTGGATGATGGACAGGCCCGTGGCCTGCGTCAGGGCGACCACCAGCGGCTGCTGCCAGTCGGTCTGGAAGCCCGGGTGCACGTCCGTCTCCAGGGCGATGGACTTCAACTGCCCGCCCGGGTGCCAGAAACGGATGCCCTCGTCGTCGATCTCGAAGGCGCCGCCGACCTTCCGGTAGGTGTTGAGGAACGTCATCATCGAGCGCTGCTGGGCGCCGTGGACGTAGATGTTGCCCTCGGTGGCGAGCGCCGCGGACGCCCAGGAGGCGGCCTCCAGGCGGTCCGGCAGGGCGCGGTGGGTGTAGCCGCCGAGCTTGTCCACACCGGTGATGCGGATCGTCCGGTCGGTGTCCATCGCGATGATGGCGCCCATCTTCTGCAGGACGCAGATGAGGTCCTCGATCTCCGGCTCCACCGCCGCGTTGGACAGCTCGGTGACGCCCTCCGCGAGGACCGCCGTGAGCAGCACCTGCTCGGTGGCGCCGACGGACGGGTACGGCAGCTGGATCTTCGTGCCGCGCAGCCGCTGCGGGGCCTCCAGGTACTGGCCGTCCGCGCGCTTCTCGATCGTCGCGCCGAACTGCCGCAGCACGTCGAAGTGGAAGTCGATGGGGCGTCCGCCGATGTCGCAGCCGCCGAGGCCCGGGATGAACGCGTGCCCGAGGCGGTGCAGCAGCGGGCCGCAGAACAGGATCGGGATCCGCGAGGAACCGGCGTGGGCATCGATGTCAGCGACGTTGGCGCTCTCCACATAGGTGGGGTCGAGCACCAGTTCGCCGGGCTCGTCGCCCGGACGGACCGTCACGCCGTGCAGCTGCAGCAGCCCCCGGACGACCCGGACGTCACGGATGTCCGGAACGTTGCGCAGCCGGCTCGGTGCGCTGCCCAGCAGCGCGGCGACCATGGCCTTCGGTACGAGGTTCTTCGCACCGCGGACCCGGATCTCGCCCTCCAGCGGGGTTCCGCCGTGGACAAGCAGTACGTCATCGACGTCGTTGACGGTCATGAATCTCGCGTTCCGTGGAGTGGGGCAGAGGGTCAGAAGGGAAAGGGTAATCGCCCTTCACCCCCCTTCTGTAAGCCCGAGGAGGCCCTGGGAACGTCATGGCTCTGTCACAACACGAACGGTTCCCCGGCGGCCACGCGGGGTCACCGCGTCCGGACGCGCGCCGGGCGCGCGTCCAAACGCCCGTCCGCACTCCTTCACCCCGGCCGGACGATGCCCGACCAGGAAGCTCTCGCGCGCGGCGGCGGTCTTCACTCCGTCACCCGCATTGCCTCCCCGCGCACGGGGAAGATGCGGGATCATGTCTGGCATGACCGAGGTGTCCTCGCTCACAGGGCGGCTGCTCGTGGCCACTCCCGCTCTGGCGGACCCGAACTTCGACCGCGCGGTGGTGCTCCTTCTCGACCACGACGAGGAGGGCTCCCTCGGTGTCGTCCTCAACCGGCCGACCCCGGTGGACGTGGGAGACATCCTGGAGGGCTGGGCGGACCTGGCCGGCGAACCCGGCGTGGTGTTCCAGGGCGGCCCGGTGTCGCTGGACTCGGCCCTCGGTGTCGCCGTCGTCCCGGGCGGCGCGGCGGGGGAGGAGCCGCCGCTCGGCTGGCGCCGGGTGCACGGCGCGATCGGCCTGGTCGACCTGGAGGCCCCGCCGGAACTGCTCGCCTCCGTCCTCGGCTCGCTGCGGATCTTCGCCGGCTACGCGGGCTGGGGCCCCGGTCAGCTGGAGGACGAGCTGGTCGACGGCGCCTGGTACGTGGTGGAGTCCGAGCCCGGTGACGTGTCCTGTCCGGCGCCCGAGCGGCTCTGGCGCGAGGTGCTCCGCCGGCAGCGCAACGAGCTGGCGATGGTCGCCACGTATCCGGACGACCCTTCGCTCAACTGACCGGGGCGGGCTTCAGTACCCTTGGCTGTTATGAGCACTCTTGAGCCCGAGCGCGGGACTGGTACGGGGACCCTCGTCGAGCCGACGCCGCAGACCTCCCACGGCGACGGTGACCACGAGCGCTTCGCCCACTACGTCCAGAAGGACAAGATCATGGCGAGCGCCCTCGACGGCACTCCCGTCGTGGCGCTGTGCGGCAAGGTGTGGGTGCCCGGCCGCGACCCGAAGAAGTACCCGGTGTGCCCCATGTGCAAGGAGATCTACGAGTCCATGGGTGAAGGCGGCGACGACAAGGGCAAGGGCAAGGGCGACAAGTAGTCCCCTCCCCCTCCTGACGCCGGCCTGAGTCCTCCGAGGCCCCCGGGGTGCGCTTTGCGTGCCCACGGGGGCCTTTGTGCTGCTTGCCCGTTGCACAGGGCGCGTCGGCCGGTCACAGAGTGGTGGAGACCTCTTGTGGCGTGGTTCACCCAGTCCCTAGCCTCCGGTGTGTTGTGCACAGCGAAACCGCTATTGCATATGTTGCAACGCGCTCGGAGGAGCACTCCATGAAGCTGTCCGTCCGCATGCTCGCCGTCGCGGCCGTCCTCGCCACCGCCGCCTGCGCCCCTCAGACCTCCGGCAACTCCTCCTCCGACAAGGACGAGAAGACCGGCACCCTGCGCGTCTGGCTCTTCCAGGAGGTCAACAACCAGCCGAAGGAACAGGTCGTCGACTCCGTCCTCGCCGAGTTCGAGAAGGAGCACGAGGGCGCCGAGGTCACCGTCGAGTACATCCCCGTCGAGACCCGCGCCCAGCGCATCAAGGCCGCCTTCAACGACCCCAGGTCCGCGCCCGACCTCATCGAGTACGGCAACACCGACACCGCCGGCTATGTGAAGGACGGCGGACTCGCCGACGTCACCGAGGACTTCGGCGCCTGGGACGAGGCCAAGGACACCGACCCCACCGCCCGCCAGTCCGTCACCGTCGGCGGCAAGGTCTACGGCGTCCCCTACTTCGTCGGCGTCCGCGCGCTGTACTACCGCACCGACGTCTTCGAAGAACTCGGCCTCGACGTCCCGAAGACGCAGGCCGAGCTGATCTCCACGGCGAAGGAGATCCGCGCCGCGAAGCCCGAGCTGTACGGGCTCGCCGTCGGCGGCGCCTACACCTACGGCGCGATGCCCTTCATCTGGGCCCACGGTGGCGAACTGGCCACCGGGAACGGCGGTTCGTACGCCGCCGCGATCGACAGCGCCGCCGCGCGCAAGGGCATCGAGGCGTACACCTCGCTGTTCGGCGACGACAACTGCCCCGCCGCCAAGTGCGCCGCGATGACCGGCAACGACACGATCACCGCGTTCGCGGCGGGCAAGGCGGCCATGGCGATCGGCGGCGACTTCAGCCACGCCGCCGTCGAGGCCGGCACGGTCAAGGGCGACTACGCCGTCGTGCCGCTGCCGGGTCTGAAGGCCGGGTCGATCGCCCCGGCGTTCGCGGGCGGCAACAACCTGGGCGTGCTGAAGTCCACCACCCACCGCACCCTCGCCGTCGATCTGATGAAGCGGCTCGCCTCCAAGGAGGCGCAGGGGCAGCTGTTCGAGGCGATGGGGTTCCTGCCGACGTTCTCCGACGTGCGGCAGCAGGTGGCCGCGAAGGAGGCCTTCGTGAAGCCGTTCGTCGAGACGCTCGCGGCTGACACGAAGTTCGTGCCCGCTTCGCCGGCCTGGGCGCAGATCGATGCGGGTGCGGTGCTGCCGACGATGTTCCAGGAGGTCGTGTCCGGCAAGAAGGACGTGGACTCCGCCGCGGCGGACGCTGCCAGGAAGATGAACGACGCGTTCGGGTCGGTCGGGTGAGCGGGCCTGCGAGCTCGGGGGTTCTGGAGCGTTCGCGGGTGCCGGTCCGTAGGGGGTTCTCGCGCCCACGCGGCGGCAGCCGCACATCCGGTACAGCCCCGCGCCCCCGAACAAGGCGTCCCAGCACCCCCTGGTTGTATCTCGCCCCGGCGCTCGTGGTGCTCGGTGGGCTGCTCGCCTATCCGATCTATCAGCTCGGGCTGATCTCGGTCTTCCACTACACCCAGGCTCAGGTCAGTGGCGGGGAGCCGACGACCTTCGAGGGGTTCGGGAACTACTCCCGGCTGTTCTCGGACGGGCAGTTCTGGGAAGTGCTGCTGGCCACCGTGGTGTTCGCGGCGGCCTGTGTCGTCTCCACCCTGGCCGTGGGGTGCGCGCTCGCCGTGCTGCTCACCCGGGTGCGGGCCGTGCCGAGGCTGGCGTTGATGCTGGCCGCGCTGGGCGCCTGGGCCACGCCCGCGATCACCGGGTCCACGGTGTGGCTGTTCCTGTTCGACGCCGACTTCGGTCCCGTCAACCGGGTGCTGGGGCTCGGTGACCACTCCTGGACGTACGGGCGGTTCAGCGCGTTCTTCCTGGTGCTGCTCGAAGTGGTGTGGTGCTCCTTCCCGTTCGTGATGGTCACCGTCTACGCCGGCATACGCGCCGTGCCCGCCGAGGTGCTGGAGGCGGCCGCGCTGGACGGCGCCTCCCAGTGGCGGATCTGGCGGTCGGTGCTCGCGCCGATGCTCCGCCCGATCCTGGTCGTCGTCACCATCCAGTCGGTCATCTGGGACTTCAAGGTCTTCACGCAGATCTACGTCATGACGGGCGGCGGGGGCATCGCGGGACAGAACCTGGTGCTCAACGTGTACGCGTACCAGAAGGCGTTCGCGTCCTCGCAGTACAGCCTGGGCGCCGCCATCGGCGTGGTCATGCTGCTGATCCTGCTCGCCGTGACGCTGGTGTACCTGCGGCTGCTGCGCCGCCAGGGGGAGGAACTGTGAGTCCCGTGAGGCAGGACGTGGAATCCCGGGTGAATCTTCTGAGCCGGTTCACCCGGCGCCCGGGCCGGACGGCGGCCGAGGCGACCGCCCTGGTGGTCGCCGCCGTGGTGGCCTTCCCCCTGTACTGGATGGTGCTGAGCGCCTTCAAGCCGGCCGGGGAGATCCGGTCGGGCGAACCGCGGCCGTGGACGTCGGCGCCGACGCTGGACTCGTTCCGGCGGGTGTTCGGGCAGCAGGATTTCGGCCGTTACTTCCTCAACAGCGTCGTCGTCGCGGTCGCCGTGGTGATCGCCTCCGCGTTCATCGCGTTTCTCGCCGCGACCGCCGTGACACGATTCCGGTTCCGTTTGCGGACCACCCTGCTGATCATGTTTCTGGTGGCCCAGATGGTGCCCGTGGAGGCGCTGACGATCCCCCTGTTCTTCGTGATGCGGGATCTCGGTCAGCTGAACACGCTGTGGTCGCTGATCCTGCCGCACATCGCCTTCTCCCTGCCGTTCGCGATCTGGATGCTCAGGGGGTTCGTGAAGGGCGTTCCCGAGGCGCTGGAGGAGGCCGCGTACATGGACGGGGCGAGCCGTACGCGGTTCCTTTGGCAGATCCTTTTCCCGCTCGTCCTGCCGGGCCTCGTGGCCACCAGTGTGTTCTCGTTCATCTCCGCCTGGAACGACTTCCTGTTCGCCAAGTCGTTCATCATCAGCGACATCTCCCAGTCGACCCTGCCGATGGCGCTGCTGGTGTTCTACAAACCCGACGACCCCGACTGGGGCGGGGTCATGGCGGCGTCCACCGTGATGACGATTCCCGTGCTGGTCTTCTTCGTACTCGTACAGCGGCGTCTGGTCTCCGGACTGGGCGGCGCGGTAAAGGACTGACGTGATGCCGACTTCACTGATTCCGGCGCCCCGGGGCGTCGTCGCCGGTACCGGGGAGACCCGTCTGACGGAGGCTTCCCGGCTGTACGCCGGTGCCGGCGCGGAGGGCGTGGGGCGGTGGCTCGGGAGTGTGCTGCGGGCCGCCACCGGACTGCCCTGGAGGGAGGCGGGGGAGCCCGCCCAGGCGCGTGACGGTGTCCGGCTCTCCCTCGCCGCGGACCTCGGCCCGGAGGCGTACCGGCTCGTCAGTGACGCTGCGGGCGTCCTCGTCGAGGGCGGCGACGCCGCCGGCGTGCTGTACGGCGCGCAGACCCTGCGGCAGCTCCTCGGCGCCGACGCGTTCCGCAGGGCGCCGGTCCGCCGCGACCGGGCGTGGACCGTGCCGCACCTGACCGTCGAGGACGCGCCCCGCTTCCGCTGGCGCGGTCTGATGCTGGACGTGGCCCGCCACTTCATGCCGAAGGAAGGGGTGCTGCGTTATCTCGATCTGATGTCCGCGCACAAACTCAACGTGCTGCATCTGCACCTGACGGACGACCAGGGCTGGCGCGTCGAGATCAAGCGGTATCCGCGGCTCACCGAGACCGGATCCTGGCGCGCCCGCACGAAAATCGGCCACCGCGCCTCGCCGCTCTGGGACGACCGGCCGCACGGCGGCTTCTACACCCAGGACGACCTCCGCGAGATCGTCGCCTACGCGGCCGAGCGGCATATCTGTGTGGTCCCCGAAATCGACGTGCCAGGGCACTCGCAGGCCGCCATCGCCGCGTATCCCGAACTCGGCAACTCCGACGTCGTCGACACCGCCGCACTGACCGTCTGGGACACCTGGGGCATCAATCCGAACGTGCTCGCTCCCACCGAGGACACCCTGCGCTTCTACGAAGGGGTGCTGGAGGAACTCCTGGAACTCTTCCCCGCCGACGCCGGGCCGTTCTCGCCGTTCGTGCACATCGGCGGCGACGAATGCGTCAAGGACCAGTGGCGGGAGTCGAGGACGGCGCGAGAACAGATCGCGAGGCTCGGGCTCGCGGACGAGGACGCCCTGCAGTCCTGGTTCATCGGCCACTTCGACCGCTGGCTGGCCGAACGCGGGCGGCGGCTCATCGGCTGGGACGAGATCCTCCAGGGCGGACTCGCGCCGGGCGCCGCCGTGTCGTCCTGGCGCGGCTACGCGGGCGGGGTCACCGCGGCCCGCGCGGGCCACGACGTGGTGATGTGCCCCGAGCAGCAGGTCTACCTGGACCACCGCCAGGACGCGGGCCCCGACGAGCCGGTGCCGATCGGGTACGTGCGCACCCTGGAGGACGTCTACCGGTTCGACCCGGTCCCGGCGGAGCTGACGCCCGAGGAACGGGAGCGGGTGCTGGGCACGCAGGCCAACGTGTGGACCGAGGTGATGGAGGACCAGGGGCGCGTCGACTACCAGACGTTCCCCCGGCTCGCCGCGCTGGCCGAGGTCGCCTGGAGCGAGCTGCCCGCCCCCGCCGACCGGGACTTCCCCGGCTTCGAGCGGCGGATGACCGAGCACTACCGGCGCCTGGACGCCCTCGGCGTCGCCTACCGGCCGCCCGGCGGTCCCCGCCCGTGGCAGCGCCGCCCGGGCGTCCTGGGCCGCCCGATCGACGGGCCGCCGCCCGCCCTGTAGCCGCGTCCCGCGGTCGTCCCCCGGTGCTCTTCTGCCCCGGGGGACGACCCCTGCCCCCCGCGTTCGCTGCGGGCCGAACAGGACGGGTGATAACGGAACAAGAGCTTCTGAAGGCTGTGATTCCGCGGTACCCGGGCGATTCGGGGACGGAATCGTCCAGGTCCGGGTCCAGCCGGGCGAATACCTCCTAGCGGACCCCCGTCCTCGGCACCTGCCAAGATGTGCCAGAGTTGCCACGTCCGCCCTGTCAGCACGTACCGTACGGCGCACGGGCGGGACCAGGTGGGGCAGCGGGAAGGGGCAGCCGGTTTTGAGCACGCACGCACCGCAGGCGGCGCAGGCCGTGACGCTGCCCACGACGCTGGACGAGGCCGTGGCGGCGCTCACCGCCATGCCCGCCGCCGTGCCCGTCGCGGGCGGCACCGACCTGATGGCCGCCGTCAACTCCGGTCAGCTCAGGCCCGCCGCGCTGGTCGGCCTCGGCAAGATCAGCGAGATCCGCGGCTGGCAGTACCTGGACGGACACGCGCTCCTCGGCGCCGGACTCACCCACGCGCGCATGGGCCGCCCCGACTTCGCCGCGCTCATCCCGGCGCTCGCCGCCGCCGCGCGGGCCGCCGGACCCCCGCACATCCGCAACGCCGGCACCCTCGGCGGCAACATCGCCTCCGCCGCCCCCACCGGGGACGCCCTGCCCGTGCTGGCCGCCCTGGAGGCGACGCTGATCGTCGCCGGGCCGGGCGGCGCCCGCCGCGAGGTCCCGGTGTCGCACCTGCTGGCCGGCATGGACGTGCTGCGCCCCGGCGAGCTGATCGGCTACGTGCGCGTGCCGCTGCTGCACGCCCCCCAGGTCTTCCTGAAGGCGACCGGCCGCACCGGACCCGGCCGCGCCGTCGCCTCCGTCGCCCTCGTGCTCGACCCCGCCCGGCGCGGGGTGCGCTGCGCGGTGGGCGCCATAGCGCCGATGCCGCTGCGGCCCCTGGACGCCGAGCAGTGGGTCGCGCAGCTCATCGACTGGGACAACAACCGCGCGATCGTGCCCGAGGCGCTCAGCGCGTTCGGGGAGTACGTCGCCGCGGCCTGCATCCCCGACGCCGCGCCCGGCGAGGACGGCACCGCCCCGCCCCTGCCGCCCGCGGTACTGCACCTGCGGCGCACCGTCGCCGCGCTGGCCCGACGAGCACTGGGGAGGGCGTTGTCGTGACCGACGACCAGCACGGACAGGGCGGCACGCCTCCGGGCGGCAGCCGCTGGGACCCGCTGCCGCAGGGCGACTACGACGACGGCGCCACGGCCTTCGTGAACCTCCCGGAGGGCGGCATCGACGCCCTGCTGGACGCCATGGAGAGCCCGCTGGCCGCTCCCGGCCACGGCTACGTCCCGCCGCACATCACGGTCACGCCGGCCACCACCGCGGGCACCGACCCGGCGGCCACCGGCAGCTGGGCGGCGCCCGGCGCCCCCGTCGACGGGGCCCAGTGGCACGACCCGGCGTCCGCGGAGCCCGACGCGACGGCGGGGGACCCGTACGGCTACGACCCCGGCGCGAGCGGGCAGTGGGCCTACGACCCCGACGCGCAGGGGCAGCACGACGCACACGGACAGCAGCACGCGCAGGACCACGACGCCGCGGCGCGGCACCAGGGGCACGGTCAGGCGCCGGGGCAGGACGTCACCGGGCAGTGGTCGATCCCCGTGGCGGGCGGCGACCTGCCGGACGAGTCCGGCGAGTTCACCACGTCCTCCCTGGTCGAGCAGTGGGGGAACACCCCTCCGGCGACCCTCCCGGGCGGCGCCGCCGCCCCCTGGGCCGAGTCCCAGTCCATCGGCACGCCCTGGGGCCCCGGCGTCCCCGGCGTGCCGCAGGACCACGACCAGCACGGCGGTGCGTACGCGCCGCAGCCCGGCGCCTACGACGGCCAGGGCGGGCAGGACGGCGAGCATGGGCCCGCCCGGGAGACGCAGGACCCCTCCGCCCGGCAGCACGGCTCCCAGCCCTCGTACCCGGGCGCGCCCGGCGCCTCCCCGGAGCAGCCGCAGGCGCGCCCCGCCGAGGACGCCTCCGCGCACGACGCCCCGCAGGCGTCCCGGCCGCTGCCCGCCGAGGAACACCCGGAGCAGCCGTGGCAGTCCGAGGAGGGCGCCGACGGTGACGCCGGGGCCGCCGGAGGCCACGAGCACCCGCAAGCCCTCCAGGACGCCGAGGAGCCCTCCTCCGGCACGTCCGAGGGCGACGGCGACTTCGAGGACACCGCGGACGCCCAGGAGACCTCCGACGCCTCCGAAGGGCCCTCGGAGGCCTCGGAGGCCCCGGAGCCCTCCGAGGGCGACGTCGCCCCCGACGACGCGGACGGCGCGGGCGCCCCGGAGGCATCCGACGAACCGGACGCCCCCGTCGCCGACGTCCTCGTGGCCCCGCACGACGACCACCCCCTCGCCTCCTACGTCCTCCGTGTCAACGGCACCGACCGGCCCGTCACCGACGCGTGGATCGGCGAGTCCCTGCTCTACGTGCTGCGCGAGCGGCTCGGCCTGGCCGGCGCCAAGGACGGCTGCTCGCAGGGCGAGTGCGGCGCGTGCAACGTCCAGGTCGACGGCCGGCTCGTCGCGTCCTGCCTGGTCCCCGCCGTCACCGCGGCCGGCAGCGAGGTCCGCACCGTCGAGGGACTGGCCCAGGACGGCCGCCCCTCGGACGTGCAGCGCGCCCTCGCCCGCTGCGGCGCCGTGCAGTGCGGCTTCTGCGTGCCCGGCATGGCGATGACCGTGCACGACCTGCTGGAGGGCAACCCGGCCCCGACCGAGCTGGAGACCCGCCAGGCCCTGTGCGGCAACCTGTGCCGCTGCTCCGGCTACCGGGGCGTGGTGAACGCCGTGCAGGAGGTCGTCGCCGAACGCGAGGCGCACGCCGAGGCCGAGGCCGCCGCGGACGACGGCGACGGCACCCCCCGCATCCCGCACCAGGCGGGCCCCGGCGCCGGCGGGGTCAACCCCTCGGCGTTCGGCGTCGCACCGCAGGACCAGCCCCACGGCCAGGACGGAGGCCAGGCGTGAGCAGCGAAGCAGCCACCGTGCAGACCGCCGAGGCGGCCCCCGAGGAGGAGGCCGTCCCGCGACGCGGACTCGGCGCCTCCCTCCCGGCCGCCGACGCGCGCGCCAAGACCGAGGGCACCTTCCCGTACGCCGCCGACCTGTGGGCCGAGGGCCTGTTGTGGGCCGCCGTGCTGCGCTCCCCCCACCCGCACGCGCGCATCAAGTCGATCGACACCACGCACGCGCGCGAGATGCCCGGCGTCCGCGCGGTCGTCACCCACGAGGACGTCCCCGGCGCCTCCGTGCTCGGCCGCGGCACGGCCGACCGCCCCGTCTTCGCCTCCGAGGTCGTACGCCACCACGGCGAGCCGCTGGCCGCCGTGGCGGCCGACCACCCCGACACCGCGCGCATGGCCGCCGCCGCGGTCATCGTCGAGTACGAGGTGCTCGACCCGGTGACCGACCCCGAACAGGCCTTCGAGGCCGAACCCCTGCACCCCGACGGCAATCTGATCCGGCACATCCCGCTGCGCCACGGCGACGCGGACGCGGTCGGCGAGGTCGTCGTCGAGGGGCTGTACCGCATCGGTCGTCAGGACCCCGCCCCCATAGGGGCCGAGGCCGGACTCGCCGTGCCCCGCCCGGACGGCGGGGTCGAGCTGTACCTGGCGTCCACCGACCCGCACGGCGACCGGGACACCGCCGCCGCCGCGTTCGGCCTCCAGCAGGACCAGGTCAAGATCGTCGTCACCGGCGTGCCCGGCGCCACCGCCGACCGCGAGGACCAGAGCTTCCAACTGCCCCTCGGGCTGCTCGCGCTGAAGACCGGCTGCCCGGTGAAGCTCGCCGCCACCCGCGAGGAGTCCTTCCTCGGCCACACCCACCGCCACCCCACCCTGCTGCGCTACCGCCACCACGCCGACGCCGAGGGCAAGCTGGTCAAGGTCGAGGCGCAGATCCTGCTCGACGCGGGCGCCTACGCCGGCACCTCCTCCGACGCCCTGGCCGCCGCCGTCGCCTTCGCCTGCGGCCCGTACGTCGTGCCCAACGCCTTCATCGAGGGCTGGGCGGTGCGTACCAACAACCCGCCCTCCGGCCATGTGCGCGGCGAGGGCGCGATGCAGGTGTGCGCCGCGTACGAGGCGCAGATGGACAAGCTGGCCAAGAAGCTCGGCCTGGACCCGGCCGAGGTGCGGCTGCGGAACGTGATGGCCACCGGCGACGTGCTGCCCACAGGACAGACCGTCACCTGCCCCGCCCCCGTCGCCGAACTGCTGGAGGCCGTACGGGACTTCCCGCTGCCGCCGCTGCCCAAGGACACCCCCGAGGACGAGTGGCTGCTGCCCGGAGGACCCGAGGGCGCGGGCGAGCCGGGCGCGGTGCGCCGGGGCGTGGGCTACGGCCTGGGCATGGTGCACATGCTCGGTGCGGAAGGCGCCGACGAGGTGTCCACGGCCACCGTGCGCGTCCAGAACGGCGTGGCGACCGTGCTGTGCGCGGCCGTCGAGACGGGGCAGGGCTTCTCCACACTGGCCCGGCAGATCGTGCAGGAGACCCTCGGCGTCGACGAGGTGCACGTGGTGCCCGTCGACACCGACCAGCCCCCGGCCGGGGCGGGCTGCCGCGGACGCCACACCTGGGTGTCGGGCGGGGCGGTGGAGCGCGCGGCCAAGATGGTCCGCACGCAGCTCCTCCAGCCGCTGGCGCACAAGTTCGGCATGTCCACCGAGCTGCTCCAGATCACCGACGGCAAGATCACCTCGTACGACGGCGTGCTGTCCACGACCGTCACCGAGGCGATGGACGGCAAGGAGCTGTGGGCGACCGCGCAGTGCCGGCCGCACCCCACCGAGCCGCTGGACGACGCGGGGCAGGGCGACGCCTTCGTCGGCATCTCCTTCTGCGCGATCCGCGCCGTGGTGGACGTCGACATCGAGCTGGGCTCGGTCCGGGTCGTGGAGCTGGCCGTCGCGCAGGACGTGGGCCGGGTGCTCAACCCGGCGCAGCTCGCCGCGCGGATCGAGGCGGGCGTGACCCAGGGACTGGGCGCCGCGCTCACCGAGAACCTGCGCACCCCGCGCGGTCTGATCCGCCACCCCGACCTCACCGGGTACGCCCTGCCGACCGCGCTGGACGCGCCCGACATCCGGATCGTGAAGCTGGTCGAGGAGCGGGACGTGGTCGCGCCGTTCGGCGCGAAGGCGGTCAGCGCGGTGCCGGTGGTGACCTCGCCGGCCGCGATCGCCTCCGCCGTGCGCGCCGCTACCGGGCGTCCGGTGAACCGGCTGCCGATCCGCCCGCAGGCCGCCGTGGTGACCGGTAACTGAGCGATTCCCCGGGCCGATCGGCCGCTCGGGGCAACGCTCGGGGCCTCCCGCGCGTCTTGAGGGACAGGGCGCCGGCCGCGCCCCCCGTTTCCGATGCGTTGTCAGTGGTGCCGCGTACTCTTCGGAGCAGTGGGGGACGGCCGTGGGTCCGGCAGGACGCGGGCCGTCCTGCCCGGGGCGGGACGTTCGCGGGCCCGGGACCGAGCACACGTATCGCGGGGGAATCATGAGCACGACCGACACCGTTGTCGCGAGGGCGATCACACTCACCGAGGACGACCTCGGTCCCCAGGTCACGCACGCGTCGACGCGGAGCTGGCTGACCGGACCCGGACTGCCCTGCGACAACGGCCTGTTCCGTTTCGCGGAGCCGGCCCGCCCCGGCGGCCTGCCCACGGTCGCCGAGGTGACGGGCGCCGCCGACCGGCTGTCGCCCGCGCTGCGCGACCGGCTCGTCATCGGCGCGTTCGCCGCTCCGGTGGGCCTGGAGCCGGAGTCCGTGCTGCTCGACGGCGCCACCGGCGAGGTCTCCAGCGCGTACGTCCACGACCGGCCCGACCTCCTGGACTGCCGTCCGCTCGCCCCGTCCCTGCCGACGTTCGTCCGCTTCGCCGCGGCCACGGACGAACTCGCCGGCCTGCGCGGCCAGTTCGCCGCCTACGCCGGCCGGTACGGCACCAAGGCGGTCGCGGAGGCCTCACGGCAGCTGCTGGCGGTGTTCGAGGAGGGCGCGGACGGTGAGCCCGCGCCGTTCTGGCGGATGGCGGCGCTGATCCGCCCCCTCGCCCTGGTCGCGGGTCCCGGCACGGCCTCGGGCCTCGCCCTGGACCTCCCCCTGCGCCTGCTGGACGACGAGTTCGGCCGGGGCGGCGTCGTCCGCTTCGAGGAGGTCGACTTCCCCGCGACGCTCACGCACGAGCCGACCCGCCGCTTCCTGCGCGAGACGGGCCTGCCCGAGGACGGCTTCCTGTTCTCCCTGGACACGGACCAGCCGCTGCGCACGCTCACGGAGTACGCGGCCGACGACTGCGGCGGCTTCCCGTCCGGCCTCCTCCCGGCCCACGCCGACCGGCTGATACGCGTCGGGCACCTGGTCGACGACCACGGCCTGGTCGTCGACGGGGCGACGGGGGCGGTGCTGAGCTGGAGCGAGTCGGACGGGGCGCTGCGCCCGCTGAACACGGACATCTCCACGCTGGCGTTCACCCTCTGGCTCCTGCACCGGGAGCGCTCCCTCGACGAGGCCTCCGGCCACGCGCTCACGAGCGACGCCTACGACCAGCTCGCCCTGACGATGATCCAGGTCCTCGCCTCGGTCGACCCCACGGGCACGACCCCGGACGCGGACTGGCACTACTGGACCCGCCTCTTCCAGGACGAGGCGGGCGGGGTTCTCTGAGGCGGGTCGCCCCGACGGGGGCGGGCTGCTTCGGGGTGCGGGCGCCGGGGGAGCGCGGCGGGTGAGCCGCTTCGGCCGTCGGCTCGCGAGGCCCAAGGGAACTCCGGGGCGTGCGACGCGACTGCCGTGGCCCCGTGCACGAAGGGAAGGCCGTCGGGTCCTACGACCAAGGTCCCGGTGCCGGACCCGACCCCCGACAGGGGTCAACCAGGGCCGTGGACCTTACCCTGACGGTCATGACCGCCCCGAACCCCCGCGACACGGGTGTCGCCGAGCCCGCCGGCGCTCCCGCCCCGGCCGTCGTCCCCGACGACACCGTCCTCAGCCGCAGGTACCGGGCGCTGAGCATCGGGGTCGTCTCCGTCGTGCTGCTGATCGCCTTCGAGGCGACCGCGGTGGGCACGGCGATGCCGGTCGCGGCCCGCGAGCTGAACGGCGTCCCGCTGTACGCGTTCGCGTTCTCCGGGTACTTCACCACCAGCCTCTTCGGCATGGTGCTGTCCGGCCAGTGGTCCGACCGGCGCGGCCCGCTCGCCCCGCTCACCTGGGGCATCGCCTCCTTCGCGGCCGGGCTGCTGATCGGCGGCACGGCGGGCGCGATGTGGCTGTTCATCCTGGGCCGCGCGGTCCAGGGGCTGGGCGGCGGCCTGGTGATCGTCGCCCTGTACGTCGTCGTCGGCCGCGCCTATCCCGAGCGGCTGCGCCCGGCCATCATGGCGGCGTTCGCGGCCGCCTGGGTCGTCCCGTCCATCGTCGGTCCGCTCGCCTCCGGCGCGGTGACCGAGCACCTCGGCTGGCGCTGGGTGTTCCTCGGCATACCCGTGATCGTGGTGCTCCCGGTGGCGCTCGCCCTGCCCCAGATCCGCCGTCTCGCCTCCGGCCCGGTCGGGGACGCGCCCGGCGCTGCCGGCCCCGCGCCGCACCCCGGGGCCGAGGCCCCGGCCTCCTTCGACCGCCGCCGTATCCGGCTGGCCCTCGCGATCTCCTTCGGGGCGGGCCTCCTCCAGTACGCCGCGCAGGACCTGCGCTGGCTGTCCCTGCTGCCGGGCGCGCTGGGCGTGGCCCTGCTGGTCCCGGCCGTCCTCGGTCTGCTCCCGCGCGGCACCTGGCGCGCGGCGCGCGGCCTGCCGTCGGTGGTGCTGCTGCGCGGGGTCGCCGCCGGGTCCTTCATCGCGGCGGAGTCCTTCGTCCCGCTGATGCTGGTCACCCAGCGGGGGCTCAGCCCGACGCTGGCCGGCTTCTCCCTCGCGGCGGGCGGCGGCACCTGGGCGCTGGGCTCCTGGGTGCAGTCCCGGCCCCGCCTGGAACCGCACCGGGAGCGGCTGATGACCGTCGGGATGCTGCTGGTCGCGTTCGCCATCGCGGCCGCGCCGAGCGTGCTGATCCACTCCGTGCCCGCCTGGACGCTGGCGGTGGCGTGGGGGTTCGGCTGCTTCGGCATGGGCCTGGTGATCTCCTCCACCAGCGTGCTGCTGCTCCACCTCTCCGCCCCCGAGGAGGCGGGCACCAACTCCGCCGCCCTCCAGATCTCCGACGGCCTCTCCAACGTCCTCCTGCTGGCGATCGGCGGCGCGGCCTTCGCCGCCCTCGGCGGCGGCACCGTCAGCCACGCGGCGACGGAGGCCACCGGCTCCCACCCGGCCGCCTTCGCGGCGGTGTTCCTGCCGATGGCGGCGGTGGCGCTGGCGGGGGTGTGGGTGGCTGCTCGGGTGCGGGAGCGTTGACCCGTAAACCGGTCGTCACCAGGTGATCGCCGACAGTAGTCTCCCGCCATGTCCGAACTGGTTCTCCGCCTCGACCCCGACGTACACCAAGCTCTCCACGACCTCGCGGACGCGCAGGACCGCGCCCCGGAGGAGGTCGCGCGGGAAGCGCTGCGCCGCCACCTGCACGAGGAGGGCACGCTGGTGCGTGCCGTCGCCGAGCGCATCGCGCGGCAGCACGCCGAGTTGCTGAGGAGGCTCGGCGAATGACCCGGCACCTCACCGTCGACGAGGTCACGGCCATCGCCGAGGTCGCCTTCGGCGGGCAGCCGCCCGAGACCCGGGCGCCGGGGCTGTTGGCCTCGGCCGTGCACCGCCCACGCGCCCGGATGTTCGGCACCGCGGCGTACGAGGATCTGCACGAGCAGGCCGCGGCCCTCCTCCACGCCGTCGCGACGAACCACCCGTTCGTCGACGGCAACAAACGCACCGCGTGGCTGGCCACCGCCACCTTCCTCGCGGTGAACGGGGTCGACCTCGCGGGCGTGGACCAGGACACGGCGTACACGCTGGTCGTCGATGTGGCATCGGGGGCGGAGAGTGATGTGGGAGAAATCGCGCGGCGGCTGAGGCGGTTGTGATGTGGGTCCCACCCTCGGGCGGGACGGCCGCGTAGCGGCATGTGCGCCACCGCCGCATCGGTAGGGTGGCCCGGTTGTCCCACGCAGATGCGCCGACCCACCCCCCCCCGGAGATCGTGACTACCACCGCCGGCACCGCCTCGCACCACCTGTCCCCGGCCTTCCCCGGCCGTGCCCCCTGGGGTACCGCCGGCAAGCTGCGCGCCTGGCAGCAGGGGGCGATGGACAAGTACATCCAGGCTCAGCCCCGTGACTTCCTCGCGGTCGCCACGCCCGGCGCCGGAAAGACCACGTTCGCGCTGACGCTGGCGTCCTGGCTGCTGCACCACCACGTCGTGCAGCAGGTGACCGTCGTCGCGCCCACCGAGCATCTGAAGAAGCAGTGGGCGGAGGCGGCCGCCCGCATAGGCATCAAGCTCGACCCGGAGTACAGCGCGGGCCCGCTCGGGAGGGAGTACCACGGCGTCGCCGTCACGTACGCCGGTGTCGGCGTGCGCCCCATGCTGCACCGCAACCGCGTCGAGCAGCGCAAGACGCTCGTGATCCTGGACGAGATCCACCACGCCGGTGACTCCAAGTCGTGGGGCGAGGCCTGCCTGGAGGCGTTCGAGCCGGCCACCCGCCGGCTCGCGCTGACCGGTACGCCGTTCCGCTCGGACACCAACCCCATCCCGTTCGTGACGTACGAGGAGGGCGACGACGGGATCCGCCGGTCGTCCGCCGACTACACCTACGGGTACGGCTCCGCCCTCGCCGACGGCGTCGTCCGTCCGGTGATCTTCATGTCGTACAGCGGCAACATGCGCTGGCGCACCAAGGCCGGCGACGAGATCGCCGCCCGGCTCGGCGAGCCCATGACCAAGGACGCGATCAGCCAGGCCTGGCGCACCGCCCTCGACCCGCGCGGTGAGTGGATGCCGTCCGTGCTGCGCGCCGCCGACCATCGGCTCACCGAGGTCAGGAAGGCCATCCCGGACGCCGGCGCCCTGGTCATCGCCTCCGACCAGGACTCCGCCCGCGCCTACGCCAAGCTGATCCGCGACATCACCGGCCACAAGGCCACCCTCGTCCTCTCCGACGACGCCGGCGCGTCCCAGCGGATCGACGAGTTCAGCGCGAGCGACGACCGCTGGATGGTGGCCGTCCGCATGGTGTCCGAGGGCGTCGACGTCCCGCGCCTCGCGGTCGGCGTGTACGCCACCACCATCTCCACGCCCCTCTTCTTCGCCCAGGCCGTCGGCCGCTTCGTGCGGTCCCGGCGGCGCGGCGAGACCGCGTCCGTGTTCCTGCCGACCGTGCCGGACCTGCTCGGCTTCGCAGGCGAGATGGAGCGCGAGCGCGACCACGTCCTCGACAAGCCCAAGAAGGAGGGCGAGGAGGACCCCTATGCCGAGTCCGAGAAGGAGATGGACGAGGCGAACAAGCAGCAGGACGAGGACACCGGCGAGCAGGACATGCTGCCCTTCGAGGCGCTGGAGTCCGACGCCGTCTTCGACCGGGTGACGTACAACGGGGCCGATTTCGGCATGCAGGCGCACCCCGGGAGCGAGGAGGAGCAGGACTACCTCGGCATCCCCGGCCTGCTGGAGCCGGACCAGGTGCAGCTGCTGCTCCAGAAGCGGCAGGCACGGCAGATCGCGCACAGCAGGAAGAAGCCGGCCGAGGAGGCCGACCTGCTCGAACTTCCGGCCGAGCGGCGGCCCGTGGTCTCCCACAAGGAGATGATGGAGCTGCGCAAGAAGCTCAACTCGCTCGTCGGCGCCTACGCCCACCAGAGCGGCAAGCCGCACGGCGTGATCCACACCGAGCTGCGCCGGGTGTGCGGCGGTCCGCCGTCCGCCGAGGCGACGGCGGGACAGCTGGGCCAGCGGATCGCCAAGGTGCAGGAGTGGGCCACCCGCATGCGGTGAGACGCCTGTGCGTCACGTGTGGACGGGAAAGCGAGGGGGAGCGGTCCTCTCGTGAGCGTACCGGGACAAAAGTGACCAGTTTGTTCAACTGGTGACCGGATTCTGGACGGAGCCTTCCGCTCAGCGGGACCGGCTCGCTACTGTCCCGCTACGCACACGCCCCGTGGCAGCGCCGCCGCGGAGCGCAGCCGTGAAGCGACTGTGCCCGGGACTGGTCCGGGCCGCCGGCCGATCGGCGGCCCTCTGAAGCGCGTGACCGCCGGGACCGGTGACGCACCTGCAGCGAGGGGGCCGTCGACCTCACCACTGAAGGAGTGGGCGTCGTGACCGCGGAGACCTCTCAGACGCTCGACAGGGGCCTACGGGTCCTGAAACTGCTCGCCGACACGGATCACGGGCTGACCGTCACCGAGCTTTCCCAGAAACTGGGCGTCAACCGGACCGTCGTGTACCGGTTGCTCGCCACGCTCGAGCAGCACGCGCTGGTCCGCCGCGACCTCGGCGGCAGGGCCCGCGTCGGCCTCGGCGTGCTGCGGCTGGGACGACAGGTGCACCCGCTGGTCCGGGAGGCGGCGATGCCGGCGCTGCGGTCCCTCGCGGAGGACATCGGCGCCACCGCCCACCTGACCCTGGTCGACGGGGCGGAGGCCCTCGCCGTGGCGGTGGTGGAGCCGTCGTGGACCGACTACCACGTGGCCTACCGGGCCGGGTTCCGGCATCCGCTGGACCGCGGCGCCGCGGGCAAGGCGATACTCGCCGCCCGGCAGAAGGCCCCCGGCGACCCCGGCTACACCCTCACCCACGGCGAGCTGGAGACCGGCGCCTGCGGGGCGGCCGCGCCGCTCGTGGGTGTCACGGGCGTCGAGGGGAGCGTGGGCGTCGTCATGCTGGCGGACGTCGTGCCGGAACGGGTCGGCAAGCGGGTGGTGGAGGCGGCCCGTGAGGTCGCCGAGGCCCTGCGCTGACCGTACGCACCGGGCGGGGGCGCCCACCCCGGCGGATCCGCCCCCGTGGGCTCCCCGGCCGGGTGCCACGCCCGTCACGTTAGATTGGCTCCGTGCTCACTCGCCTCACACGTCCCCAGGCCCTGGCCGTCTGCGCCGCCCCGGCCGCCGCGCTGCTGGCCACCGCCGTGCTCGCGCCGCTGCCCTTCTCCGTGGCGCAGCCCGGGTTGACGGCCGACGTGCTCGGCGAGAACAAGGGGCAGCAGGTCATCACCGTCTCCGGCGCCCCCGTACGGGAGACCACCGGCCAGCTGCGGATGACCACCATCGAGGCGACCTCGCCGGACACCCGCGTCAGCCTGCCGCAGGTGATCGACAGCTGGTTCAGCACGGACGAGGCGGTCATGCCCCGCGACGCCGTCTACCCCAGCGGGGACGACGTCCAGGAGATCGAGCAGTTCAACCGGAAGCAGATGAAGGAGTCCCAGGACGAGGCCACCCGGGCCGCGCTGACGTACCTGGGCCGCGAGAACCAGGGCATCGACGTCACCCTGAAGCTCGCCGACGTCGGCGGCCCGAGCGCCGGACTGCTGTTCTCCCTCGGCATCGTCGACAAACTGGACGGCGACGGCAGCGGCGGCGACCTCACCGGCGGCCGGGTCGTGGCCGGCACCGGCACCATCGACGCCGAGGGCCGGGTCGGCGCGGTCGGGGGTGTGCCGCTGAAGACGCAGGCCGCCAAGCGGGACGGCGCCACCGTCTTCCTCGTCCCGCGCGACGAGTGCGCCGAGGCCAAGGCCGAACTGCCCCAGGGGCTGCGCCTGGTTCCGGTGACCACGCTGGAGGGCGCCGTGGACGCGCTGGTCGCCCTGGAGAAGGGCGCCGGCGAGGTCCCCGCCTGCTGACCCCCGCTACCCCTCCTGCACGAACCCCTCGGCCACCATCCAGTCCAGCGCGACCTGGTGGGGGTCCTCCCCGTCGACGTCGACCCGGGCGTTGAGGGTCTGCGCCACGTTGTTGTCCAGCTTCTCCGTGACCGGGGCCAGCACCCCTGCGATCGCCGGCCACTCCTCAAGCGTCTTGCTGTTCACGGTCGGGGCCGCGTTGTAGTTGGGGAAGAAATTCTTGTCGTCCTCCATCACCACCAGGTTCATGGACTTGATCCGCCCGTCGGTGGTGTACACCTCGCCGTAGGTGCAGGCGCCCTCGGCCGTCTGCGTGTAGATGATCCCGGAGTCCATCTGCGTGATGTTGCCCGCCGGGACGCTCATCCCGTACGCCTTCTGCATGCCGGGCAGTCCGTCCGCGCGGTTGGCGAACTCGCCCTCCACGCACAGCGTCACCGCGCCCGGGTCGGTCTTCGACAGCTCCGCGACCTCCGACAGGGTGCGGGTGCGGTACAGCTCGTAGTTGGCCTGGTTCATGGCCAGGGCGTACGTGTTGTTCAGCTCCGACGGCTCCAGCCAGGTCACGCCGTTCTTCAGGTCCGCGTCCCGCACCGCCCGCCACTGCTCCCGGGGGTCGGGGATCGGTCTGCTGTTGCCCAGGTACGTGATCCACCCTGTGCCCGTGTACTCCCACCCGGCGTCCGCCTCGCCCTTGACGACCGCCTCCCGCGAGCCGACCGAGCCCTGGATGCCCGTCCTGTCCACCACCTCCGCGCCCGCCGCCTGGAAGGCGATCCCCATGATCGCGCCGAGGATCAGCTGCTCCGTGAACTCCTTGGAGGTGACGGTGAGATCGGCGCCCCCCAGCGGCTTCCCCCGGCCGATCGTGCCCGGCTCCACGTCGTCGACCATGGGCGACCCGCTGGTCAGCCCGCACCCCGACACCACCGCGAGCAGCACCGCCGCCAGCGCCGACCGCACCCCCGGACGCCCGCTCACGGCCCGGCCTCCAGTCCGCGCGGCCGCAGCAGCAGCTCCGCCAGCGAGGCCAGCCAGTCCACCAGCAGGGCCAGCGCGACGGTGAGCACCGACCCCACCACCAGCACCGGCATCCGCTGGCTGGTGATCCCGGTGGTGATCAGCACGCCGAGCCCGCCGCCCCCGCCGAAGGTGGCCAGCGTCGCCGTGCCGACGTTCAGCACCAGCGCGGTGCGCACGCCCGCGAGGATCAGCGGCACGGCGAGCGGCAGTTCCACCCGGGTGAGCACGCCCACCGGGGACATGCCGATGCCGCGCGCGGCCTCCAGCAGCGCCGGGTCGTTGGCCCGCAGCCCGGCGATGGTGTTGGACAGCACCGGCAGCACGGCGTAGGCGATGATGCCGATCAGGGCCGCCCGGCGGCCGATGCCGAGCCAGATCACCAGCAGCGCCAGCAGGCCGATCGCCGGGGTGGCCTGGCCGATGTTGGCGAGCGTCATCACCACCGGGGTGGCCCGGCCGGCCTGCCCCCGGGTCAGCAGGATGCCCAGCGGAATGGCGATGATCAGCACGAAGAACGTCGAGATCGCGGTCAGCTCGATGTGCTGCCACAGCGCCTTCGACACCCGCCCGTCCGACAGCGCGTTGCGGGTGAGGGCGTCCAGGTCGGCCTGCTCGAACCACAGCCAGGTCGCCAGCAGCACGGCGATCAGCAGCAGCGGCAGCAGGGTCAGCTTCTGCCAGGTCACGCGCGTCGGCGCCACCGCCGGGCGGACCGGGGGAGGGGCCTCCTCCGCGTCCGGTCCCGTGTCCTCGCGCGTCTCGGGCCCATCGCCGGGCCGCCGCCCCTCGGAGGTCCTCACGCCTGCGCCTCCCCGCGGTCGCCCGAGGGGTGCGCGCCCTCCTGCTCGGCGTGCGTCTGCGCGGACCGCTGCTCCTCCAGGCCGGCCTGCGACTCCCGCGCCTCCAGCCGGTCCGCCTCCAGCAGTTCGTGCACGGAGTTCATCAGCGTCTCCACGTCCACGACACCCTCGTACGCGCCGCGCCGCCCGGTCACCGCGACGCGGCCCGTGTTGTCGGTGAGCACCGCCTCCAGGGCGTCCCGCAGGGTGGCGTCGCGGGTCACCGTGTCGTGCACCAGGACGCCCGCGCGGGCCAGGGAGCCCTGGGCGCGCACGATGTCGCCGCGCCGCAGCCACTTGTAGGGGCGGCCGCGCTTGTCCAGCACCAGCACCTCGTCCGTGCCGGCGGAGCGCAGCCGGGCGGAGATCTCGTCGAGCGGGTCGTCGACGCCCACCGTCGGGTAGTCGGTGATGGCCACGTCGCCGACCCGGGTGAGGTTGAGCCGCTTCAGCGCCGCGCCCGCGCCGACGAAGCCGGACACGAAGTCGTCGGCGGGGTTGGTGAGGATCGCCTCCGGGGTGTCGAACTGGGCGATGTGGGACTGCTCGCGCAGCACCGCGATCCGGTCGCCGATCTTGATCGCCTCGTCGAAGTCGTGGGTGACGAACACGATCGTCTTGTGCAGCTCCCGCTGGAGCCGGATCAGTTCGTCCTGGAGGTGGTCCCGGGTGATCGGGTCGACCGCGCCGAACGGCTCGTCCATCAGCAGCACCGGCGGGTCCGCCGCCAGCGCCCGCGCCACGCCGACGCGCTGCTGCTGGCCGCCGGAGAGCTGGCGCGGATAGCGGTCGCGGAACTCGCCGGGGTCCAGGCCGACCAGGTCCAGCATCTCCTCCACCCGGTCCCGCACCCGCCCGGACGGCCAGCGCAGCATCTTCGGCACCAGGGCGATGTTCTGCGCGACGGTCATGTGGGGGAACAGCCCGCTCGCCTGGATCGCGTAACCGATGGTGCGGCGCAGCTTCACCGGGTCCATGTCGGTGACGTCCTCGCCGCCGATGCGGATCCGGCCGCCGGTCGGCTCGATCAGCCGGTTGATCATCTTCAGGGTGGTGGACTTCCCGCACCCGGAGGGGCCGACGAGGATCACCGTCTCGCCCGCCCCGATCTCCATGCTGACGTTGTCGACGGCGGGCCGGTCGCTGCCCGGGTAGCGCTTGGTGAGGCCCTCCAGCTCGATGGTCGCCCCGACCGACCGGGGAGCGGCCTCGGTCGTCTCCGGCTCAGGCACGGATCCCCCTGGAGATGGTCAGCCGTCCGATCAGGACGTACGCGGCGTCGAACAGCAGGGCCAGGACGATGATCCCTAGGGTGCCGGCGAGCACCTGGTTCAGCGCGTTCTTGCTGCCCAGGGAGGCGATCCCGCGGAAGATCAGGTTGCCGAGGCCGGGTCCGGAGGCGAAGGCGGCGATGGCCGCGATGCCCATCAGCATCTGTGTGGAGACGCGGATCCCGGTGAGGATCGGCGGCCACGCCAGCGGCAGTTCCACCCGCACCAGCCGGGACAGCCGGGACATGCCGATGCCGGTGGCCGCGTCCACCAGCGCCGGGTCGACCCCGCGCAGGCCCACGATCGCGTTCCGCACGATGGGCAGCAGCCCGTACAGGGTCAGCGCGATCACGGTCGGCGGCACGCCCAGCCCCACGATCGGGATGAGCAGGCCGATCATGGCCAGCGCCGGGACGGTCAGCAGGGTCGCGGTGACGGTGGTGGCGAGGTTGCCCGCCCACTCGCTGCGGTAGGTGACGATGCCGATGACCACCCCGAGGGCGGTGGCCACCACCATGCACTGGAAGACGACGCTGGCGTGCTGGTAGGCGTCGACGAGCAGTTGCTGGTGCCGGCTCTCCAGGTACTCCCAGAAGTTCACATCCGCTCACCCCCAGCTCGGCCAGGTCCGGTCACTCACCGAGCGCGGCCTGCTCCACCAGCGGGATGATCCGCAGCGGAACGGGGTTCTCCATGACGATCGCCGTGGACGCCCGGACGATGCCATCAAAGCCGACGACGCGGTCGATCACCCGCTGAAGATCGGCGTTCGAGCGAGCCACGAGGCGGCACAGCATGTCCCCCGTGCCGGTGGTGGTGTGCAGCTCCAACACCTCCGGCACGGTCGCCAAGTGGGCCCGGACGTCGGCTCCTTGACCCTGTCTGATCTGCAGGGTCGCGAACGCGGTGACCGGGTAGCCGAGGGCCGCGGGGTCCACCTGCGGGCCGAATCCGCGGATGACTCCGTTCGACTGAAGCCGGTCCAGACGGGCCTGCACGGTCCCGCGCGCCACCCCCAGCCGACGGGACATCTCCAGCACCCCGATGCGCGGTTCACGCGCCAGCAGCACGATGATCCGCCCGTCCAGATGATCGATCGCCATACCGCTCTCCCCAGTGGTCATCCTGTACAGAAAGCCCGCCGGTACGGGCGTTCGGCTGAACATGTTGCCCAGTGAATGAGCGAACTATTGCGCACCTTGCAGGGCTGTTCCACCCTGCCCCTATGACGCAGACCACACACACCGCTCCCGACACCGCACGGCAGGCAGACCCCTTCCCGGTCAAGGGAATGGACGCGGTCGTCTTCGCCGTGGGCAACGCCAAGCAGGCGGCGCACTACTACTCCACCGCCTTCGGCATGCAGCTCGTCGCCTACTCCGGACCGGAGAACGGCAGCCGCGAGACCGCTTCCTACGTGCTGGAGAGCGGCTCGGCCCGCTTCGTCCTCACCTCGGTGATCAAGCGGTCCACCGAGTGGGGCGCCTTCCTCGAGGACCACGTGGCCGCGCACGGCGACGGTGTGATCGACCTCGCCATCGAGGTGCCGGACGCCCGCGCCGCGTACGCGTACGCGATCGAGCACGGCGCCACCTCCGTCGCCGAGCCGTACGAGCTGAAGGACGAGCACGGCACCGTCGTGCTGGCCGCCATCGCCACCTACGGCAAGACCCGGCACACCCTGGTCGAGCGCGGCGGCTACGACGGCCCCTACCTGCCCGGCTACGTCTCCGCCGCCCCGATGGTCGAGCCGCCGGCCAAGCGCTCCTTCCAGGCCGTCGACCACTGCGTCGGCAACGTCGAGCTCGGCCGCATGAACGAGTGGGTGGAGTTCTACAACAAGGTCATGGGCTTCACGAACATGAAGGAGTTCGTGGGCGACGACATCGCGACCGAGTACAGCGCGCTGATGTCCAAGGTCGTGGCCGACGGCACGCTCAAGGTCAAGTTCCCGATCAACGAGCCCGCCGTCGCCAAGAAGAAGTCCCAGATCGACGAGTACCTGGAGTTCTACGGCGGCGCCGGCGTCCAGCACATCGCGCTGAACACCAACGACATCGTGCACACCGTCCGCCAGATGCGCGCCGCCGGCGTGCAGTTCCTGGACACCCCGGACTCGTACTACGACACCCTCGGCGAGTGGGCGGGCGAGACCCGCGTGCCGGTGGAGACGCTGCGCGAGCTGAAGATCCTCGTCGACCGCGACGAGGACGGCTACCTGCTGCAGATCTTCACCAAGCCGGTCCAGGACCGCCCGACCGTCTTCTTCGAGATGATCGAGCGCCACGGCTCCATGGGCTTCGGCAAGGGCAACTTCAAGGCCCTGTTCGAGGCGATCGAGCGCGAGCAGGCCAAGCGCGGCAACCTGTAGGCGCCGCCCGCCCGCGCCCTCAGGAGGACTCGGGGCCCGCCTGGACGGACGGCTCACCCAGGCGGGCCAGCGCCTCCTTCGCTCGGGGCGCGTGCAGGGGCGAGAACCAGGGGTTGATCTGCAGCGCCTCCGTCAGATGGCGGCGCGCTGCCCCGTACCGCTCCAGGGATCGCTCGATCGTCCCCCGGTGGTAGGCGAACAGCGCGCTGCGCACGCCCCCGCCCTTCGTGCCCTCCGTGGCCCGCACCGCGAAGGGCAGAGCCTCCTCGTCCTCACCGGCCCGGTGCAGCGCCCAGCCCAGCGCGTCCGCGACCTGCGTCGACGGGTGCCGCTCCCACTCCGCCCGCAGCCGCCGCACCGCCGCCCGCGCGTCCCCGTGGTCGGCCTCGAACCGGCCCAGCACCAGCTCCTCGTCCGCGCCGTGCGCGGCGGCCAACCGGACCCGCTCCCGCAGCAGCGCGTAGTGCACCTCGGCGGCCGGCCGCATCCCCAGCGACTCGTACAGCTCGCCCAGCTCCAGTGCGTACTCCGGCCGCGGATGCCTCGCCAGCGCCGTGCGGTACGCGCTCAGCGCCTCCGTGGTGCGGCCCAGCGCCGCCAGCGCCCTGCCCTGCCCGGCCTGGGCCGCCCGCTGGTCGGGGTCGGTGCGCACCGCCTCCCGGAAGTGACGCAGGGCGTCCTCCCGGTCGCCGCGCTCCCAGGCGAGCTGCCCGGCCCGCTCCAGGTAGGCCGCGCGCTCGACGGGCTCCCCGGCGGCCGACGCGGCGTCCGCGATCTTCGCCGCCGCGTCCTCCCGCCAGCCGCGGTCCCGGTAGACGGCCGCCGCACGCACCATCACCGCCGGGCCCGAGCGCAGCTCCATGAGCTTCTCCAGCAGCCGGCCGGTCTCCCCGTCGTCGCCGAGCCCGGCGGACGCCTCGATCAGCGGCGGGTACGTCGTCCACCGTCCGGGCTCCAGCTTCCGCGCCGCCTCGCCCCACGCGCGGGCGCTCGCGTGGTCGCGGCGGGCGTTCGCCAGCACGGCCATCGCCCGCAGCGCCGGCACGTTGTCCTTCCGTACCTCCAGCGCGGTGCGCAGCGCCTTCTCGGCGCGCGGCCAGTACCGCGGGTCGGCCAGCCGCACCCCTTGCTCCACTTGGGCCGCGCCCAGCTCGGCCCAGGCGCGGGCGTCCCGGGGGTGCTTCCGCAGATGCCGTTCGCGCTCGGCGGCGAGCGCCTCCAGGTCGGGCAGCGGGGCCGGGACGCCGCTGGTCACCGCGGCCAGGGCGCGCTCCTGCGGGGTGGGCGCCGGGGGCGGCGCCTGCCCGCCCCACGGCAGCGTCACCAGGACCCCGCCCAGCACGGCGGTGCCGGCGGCCGAGGCGAGCAGGGCGCGGCGGTACCTCCGCCGGCGCGCACGAGGCTTGTCGTCCATGGCGCACACTGTGCGTCACACCCTGCCTACGTATGATCATCACACTCCGGACGGGCCCGGCCGCCCTCATGGGGTTCACACCGATGGCCCCGGGTGCCACGCTGTGATCATGAGCCGTATCGAAGCGCGACGCGATGAAGACACGGTGGCGGCCGGACCTCTCGTCGACCGGCTGCTCGGCGGCCTGCCCGCGGAGGCCGTCCTCACCGACCCGGACGTCACGGCCTCCTACGCCCACGACATGGCGAGCTTCTGCCCGGCCGGCAGCCCCGCGGTGGTGGTGCTGCCCCGGACGGCCGAACAGGTCCAGCACGTGATGCGCACCGCCACCGAGCTGCGCGTGCCGGTCGTCGCGCAGGGCGCCCGCACCGGCCTGTCCGGCGCCGCCAACGCCACCGACGGCTGCATCGTGCTCTCGCTGACCAAGATGGACCGCATCCTGGAGATCGACCCGGTCGACCGGATCGCGGTCGTCGAACCGGGCGTGATCAACGCCGCCCTCTCCCGCGCGGTCGCCGAGCACGGCCTCGCCTACCCGCCGGACCCCTCCAGCTGGGAGATGTGCACCATCGGCGGCAACATCGGCACCGCCTCGGGCGGCCTGTGCTGCGTGAAGTACGGCGTCACCGCCGAGTACGTCCTCGGCCTGGACGTCGTCCTCGCCGACGGGCGGCTGCTCACCACCGGCCGCCGCACCGTGAAGGGCGTCGCCGGCTACGACCTGACCCGCCTGTTCGTCGGCTCCGAGGGGTCCCTCGGCATCGTCGTCCGCGCCGTCCTCGCGCTGCGGCCCAAGCCGCCGGAGCAGCTGGTGCTGGCCGCCGAGTTCGCCTCCGGCGCCGCCGCGAGCGACGCGGTGTGCCGGATCATGGCCGGCGGTCACGTGCCGTCCCTCCTCGAACTGATGGACCGCACCACCGTCAAGGCGGTCAACGACATGGCCCGCATGGGCCTGCCGGAGTCCACCGAGGCGCTGCTGCTGGCCGCGTTCGACACCACCGACCCCGCCGCCGACCTCGCCGCCCTCGGCGCCCTGTGCGAGGAGGCCGGCGCCACCCAGGTCGTCCCCGCCGAGGACGCCGCCGAGTCGGAGATGCTGCTCCAGGCCCGCCGGATGTCCCTGGTCGCGCTGGAGGCCGTCAAGGGCACCACGATGATCGACGACGTGTGCGTGCCCCGCTCCCGGCTCGGCGAGCTGATCGAGGGCGTCGAGCGGATCTCCGAGAAGCACGGGCTGACCATCGGCGTCGTCGCCCACGCCGGCGACGGCAACACCCACCCGACGGTCTGCTTCGACGCCTCCGACCCGGACGAGTCCCGGCGCGCCCGCGAGTCCTTCGACGAGATCATGGCGCTCGGCCTGGAACTCGGCGGCACCATCACCGGCGAGCACGGCGTGGGTGTGCTGAAGAAGGAGTGGCTGGCGCGGGAGGCCGGCCCGGTGTCCATGGAGATGCAGCGGGCCGTCAAGCGCGCGTTCGATCCGCTCGACATTCTGAACCCGGGCAAGCTCTTCTGAACGAGAAGGTGCCCGAAAGGGGTGGGGTCCGGCCGGACGGGACGTCCGGCCCCCGCCCGTCTGATAGATGTGGTGGCCCCCGACCCATCCCTCGAGCAGATACGGGACGACGGACATGAGCGCCCCAACCCCGGCACCCGGAGACGACAGGCCCCGCGAGGGGTACTACCCGGACCCCTCCATTCCCGGATACGTCCGGTACTGGAACGGCGCCTCCTGGGTGCCGGGCACCAGCCGTCCGGCACCCGCCGACGGAGAGCCGCTCGCCCCGCCGCCCGGCGCCGCACCGGCCGCCTCCTCCGGCGCCGCTCCGGCCGTGCCGTCCGTGGAGGAGACCGGCCCGCACTTCTTCGACGAGGACCCGGACGACGCGCCCGCCCCGGCGGCCTCGTCCCCGGCCGACGCTCAGCACGGCAGCCGGCCCGAGCCCGCCTCCGCCTGGGGCGCCGACCGCTCCCGCCAGTCCGGCTTCGGCGGCGACCAGGACCGCAAGGTCTCCTGGGGCACCGCGGGCGCCGACCCCCGCGTCCCGCACGACTCGGCGGCGGCGCAGGGCGGCCCGGCCGCGTCCGAAGCGGCGGCCGCCTCCCAGGACGCCCCGCGGGCGGACGGGACGTTCGTCTTCCGCAGGCCGACGGCCGACCCCGCGCGGCAGCCCGCCCCGTCCGGCGGCGCGGCGGCGTCCCCCGACGAGGGCACCATGACCTTCCGCGCCGTCCCCCCGCGCGCCGGGGAGACAAACGCGCCCGGCGCCGGACGGCCCGGCTTCACCGCCGGGAAGGCGGCGGCCGAGCGTACCGCCGCCGCGTCGGCGTCCGCGCCCGCCGCCCCTCCGTCCGGCCCGCAGCAGGCCACCGCGCCCGCCGTACCCGCGCAGACCGCAGGACCCGCCGCCGCACCCTCCCCGGCCGCTTCCGCCCCGGCGGGCCAGGCGGCCGCGGCCCCGGCCGCCTCGACGCCGCTGACGACCGGCCCCGGGGGCGGGCAGCCCTCCTGGCCGCAGCAGGTGCACCGGCTCGCGGGCGCCACTCCGGAACCGCAGGCCGCGCCCTGGAAGCCCCCGGTCGACGACGTGTTCCAGGCCGCCGCCCGCCGCCAGGCCGCCGCCCGGCCCGCCACGCTGGGCCGACGGCTGGCCGCCCGGCTGCTCGACACGGTCGTCCTCGGCGCCGTCACCGCCGCGGCCGCCGTGCCCCTCGGCATGAAGGCCCTGGACCACGTCGACGCGAAGATCGAGGCGGCCAAGCTGTCCGGACGGACCGTCACGGTGTGGCTGATCGACGGCACCACCGCCGTCCACCTCGGCATCGTCCTCGCCGTCCTGCTGCTCGCCGGGGTGCTCCTCGAGGTGCTGCCCACCGTCAAATGGGGCCGCACGCTGGGCAAGAGGCTCATGGGTATCGAGGTGCGGGACATCGAGGCGCACGAGGCCCCGGGGTTCGGCGCGGCGCTGCGGCGCTGGCTGGTCTACTGCGTGCCCGGACTGCTCGTGGTCGGGGCCGTCGGCGTGCTGTGGTGCCTGTTCGACAAGCCCTGGCGCCAGTGCTGGCACGACAAGGCCGCGCACACCTTCGTCGCCGCCGCCTGACACCCGCGCCTGACACCCGCGCCCGACGCCGCCGCGCGACGCGGCGGCCTGACGGCGTGCCGGCCCGGCGGGCGGCGGCCCGGTACTCCGGACGGCGGCCCGCCGGATGCGGGGCTGCGGGGTTCGGGATCGGATCGGGGGCATGACCACCGAACCGCCCCCCGGCCCCGGTCAGCAGCAGCCGGACGACGACCCGTTCCGGAAGCAGCAGCAGCCGCCGGACGACGACCCGTTCAGGAAACAGCCCCCGCCGGGCGCCCCCGGCCCGGGCTCCGGTTCCCCGTACGACACCCCTGGCGCCACGCCCCCGCCCGGGCAGGGCGGCAGCCACCCCCACGAGGGCGGCGGCGCCTCGGGGCCCTACGGCGGCGGGGGAGCGGGCGGCCTCTACGGCGGGAGCGGCGGCCCGTACGGCGGCGGACCCGGCGGCCCGTACGGGGGCGGACCCGGCGGTCCCTACGGCGGCGGGCCGGGCGGCGGCCCTTACGGTGGCCAGCCGGGCGACCCGCTGGCCGGGATGCCCCCGCTCGCCGACAGCGGCCGGCGCACGCTGGCCCGCATCATCGACATGGTCCTCGTCGGCATCGTCGTCTGGCTGCTCACCTGGCCGGTCGGGGTCAGCGAGTACAACTTCGACGGCGACCAGGTCAACGTCGGCAACGGCTTCGCCCAGTCGGTCATCGCCGCCGCCCTGTACATCGCGTACGACACCTTCATGGCCGTCCGCTTCGGCCGCACCCTCGGCAAGAAGTGGCTGGGCATGCGGGTGGCCGACCTCGCCGACGGCTCCAACCCCTCCGTGCAGACCGCGCTGATCCGCGCGGCCGTGCTGTGGCTGCCGTTCGCCTTCTGCTGCGCCTGCGTGTGGACCGCGATCGCGGGCGGCTGGAGCTACTTCGACCGGCCCTACAAGCAGGGACTGCACGACAAGGCGGCCAGGACCGTCGTGGTCTCGGCCCGGTGAGGCCCGGCCGCCGCTCCGGCCACGCGGCCGGAGACCGCCTCAGGCGGGCGGGCTGGGCGTCAGGACGCCGCGCGCGGGCTGGGCGTCAGGACGCCGCCCGCTCGTGGACCGGTTCGCGGACCTGCTCGCGGGACGGGGACGGCACCGTGGCCCGCACCGGGAGCGGCGTCGCGGGCCGGGTCACGGCGGGGCGCCGGGACCGGGGGCCCGGTACGCGCACGGCCACCACGAGTCCCAGGGCGAGCGACACGACGGCGACCGCCGCGACGCCCGCGCCGGAACTCGTCCCGGACAGCAGCAGCAACGCGAAGGCCGACAGGATCACGGCGCACGAGCCGTAGGCGAACTGAGCGGCAGTCGGACGGGGCATGGCCATCGTGTCCTCGGAAGTCGGGGGCTGTCGGCCTGGCTTTCCGCCGGCTCAAGGGCGGTTCCGCCAAGCGACTCTAACCGCGAGAGTGCCCGAGGGGAACGGACGGTAAGCGTGACCTGACCTACAGGGCCGATGCACAGGGGGCGCACGGATTCATGACGCCCCGCACACGGCTGGACAGACGTATCCTCCGGGGTTTCGCGCGGAACTGTCCGCAATGCGAACCGCCGCTCCGCATAACGTGTTTGATCTGTTCAAGTCAAGGTCTGTTTTTTCTGCCGAACCTCTAGTCAAATGACGTCACTTGACTACACGCGTTGATCACGTGCGCGCGGGACCTTCCATAGACGGAACCTCCTTCGGCCGCGCGCAGGCACGCGGGAGGGGATCTCAAGTGACCAGTAGACCCTGGACGTTCAGAGCGGCCGCGATAGGCGTGGCCCTTGCGGCGGCCACCGCCACCTGCTCTGCGTTCACCGTGGCGCAGGCGGACTCGGCCGACCCGGCCGACCGTCCCAGCGCCGTGGACAGGCACGACCCGGCGTCGAACAACCACGTCGACCACGACCTCGAGGGCCCGCTCTCCAAGACGCAGGCGGCCCAGCGCGAGGAGGCACTCAACCAGGTGCTCTCCGGCAGGACGTCGGTCAAGAACCGTGACGGTTCGAAGGTCGTCCAGCTGAAGAGCAAGAAGGGCGACAGCAAGTACGTCGAGCTCGGCCGGGAGAAGACCGACAAGATCTTCACCATCCTGGTGGAGTTCGGCGACAAGATCGACAGCCGCTACGGCGGCACCCCGGGCCCCCTGCACAACCAGATCGCCAAGCCGGACCGCGAGGTGGACAACTCCACGGCCTGGCAGGCGGACTACGACCAGCAGCACTTCGAGGACCTGTACTTCGGGTCCGGCAAGGGCGTCGACTCGGTCAAGACGTACTTCGAGAAGCAGTCCTCGGGCCGCTACTCGGTGGACGGCGAGGTCTCCGACTGGGTCAAGGTGCCCTACAACGAGGCCCGCTACGGCTCCAACAAGTGTGTGCCCGACAACTGCGCCTGGTACGCGGTGCAGGACGGCGTCACCGCCTGGGCCGAGCAGCAGAAGGCCGCCGGCCGGACCGACGCCCAGATCAAGGCGCAGCTGTCCCAGTACGACCTGTGGGACCGCTACGACTTCGACGGCGACGGCGACTTCAACGAGCCCGACGGTTACATCGACCACTTCCAGATCGTGCACGCCGGTGAGGACGAGTCCGCCGGCGGCGGCGCCCAGGGCGAGGACGCGATCTGGGCCCACCGCTGGTACGCCTTCGGCACCGACGCCGGCGCCACCGGCCCCGAGAACAACAAGCTCGGCGGCACGCAGATCGGCGACACCGGGATCTGGGTCGGCGACTACACCATCCAGCCGGAGAACGGCGGACTCGGCGTCTTCGCCCACGAGTACGGCCACGACCTCGGCCTGCCGGACCTCTACGACACCCAGGGCGGCGAGAACGCCACCGGCTTCTGGACGCTGATGTCGTCCGGTTCCTGGCTGGGCACCGGCAAGAACGAGATCGGCAACCTGCCCGGCGACATGACCGCCTGGGACAAGCTGCAGCTCGGCTGGCTGAACTACGACACCGCCAAGGCCGGCGTCAACTCCTGGCACAAGCTGGGCGTCGCCGAGTACAACACCAAGCACAAGCAGGCGCTGGTCGTCCAGCTCCCGAAGAAGGCCGTCACCACCGAGATCGTGGAGCCGGCCGAGGGCCGGACCCAGTGGTGGAGCGGCAGCGGTGACGACCTGCGGAACACGCTCACCCGCAGCGTCGACCTCACCGGCAGGTCGTCGGCCGAGCTGTCCCTGGACGGCTGGTACGAGATCGAGTCCGACTACGACTTCCTCTACACCGAGGTGTCCACCGACGGCGGCGCCAACTGGACCGCCCTGGACGGCACGGTGGACGGTCAGCCGATCCCGCGGGACGGCAGCGACAAGCCGGCCCTGCACGGCACGGTCGACGGCTTCAAGAAGCTCGTGTACCCGCTGGACGCCTACGCGGGCCAGAAGATCGACCTGCGCTTCCGCTACCAGACCGACGGCGGCGTCGCCCTGAAGGGCTTCGCGGCCGACGCGATCACGGTGACGGCGGACGGCACCGCGCTCTTCACGGACAACGCCGAGACGGCCGACGAGGCCTGGACGGCGAAGGGCTTCTCCCGCATCGGCGCGTCGTTCACCAACGACTACGAGCAGTACTACATCGCCGAGAACCGGCAGTACGTCTCGTACGACAAGACGCTGAAGGTCGGCCCGTACAACTTCGGCTTCGCGAACAGCCGTCCGGACTGGGTCGAGCACTACGCGTACCAGAACGGCCTGCTGATCTGGAAGTGGGACACCTCCCAGCAGGACAACAACACGAGCGTGCACCCGGGCACGGGTCTGATCCTCCCGATCGACTCCCACCCGACCGCGCTCAAGTGGTCCGACGGCACCCTGATGCGCAACCGCATCCAGACCTACGACGCCACGTTCAGCAAGTTCCGCACCGACGCCATCACGCTGCACAAGGCGGACGTCGCCCGGTACATCCCGTCCTCGAAGGGTGTGTCGGTCTTCAACGACCGCACCAACACCTACTGGGACCCGGCGAACCCGACCGGCAGCGTCCAGGTCACTGACACCAACACCAAGATCAAGATCAAGAAGGAAGCCAAGGACGGCTCCACGATCGAGCTCGAGGTGGGCCCCGCAGGCCGGTAAATAGCGTTCTCGCAGGTCAGCACATGATCGGCGGTGACCCCCTGGCGGGTCACCGCCGATCCGTGTTTAGGTGCCTCCTGTGGCTCTCTTATTGACACCTGCTGATACGGGGGTATGACCGCATGGCCGCAGGAGGCTTCTGCAAGCTGCCGAACGGCACGGTGGTGGTGGCGCTGAACCTGCCCAGCCCCGCCGCCGACGCACCGGCCGGGGTACGGGTGCTGGTCCACGCGCAGAACCGGGCGCGCGCCCTGACCAGGCTGCGCAACCTGGGCCTGCGTGCCGTCTACCTGCGCGGGAACTCCGCGCCGCCCACACCCGACGAGATCACGGCGGTCCTGCACCATCCCGACGGCCTGATATGGCGCACGGCGCCCGCCGGGGGCGGGCTGTCGGTGGAGCTGTGGCACCCGATCCGGGCGCTGATCATCCGCCCGGCCGCCCCCGCCTGACCGGCCGCCTCCGCCTGACCCGGCTCACCGCACGACCGGCTTGCCGGACAGCTCCACGCCGGCCTCCCGCAGCTCCTCCAGCGCCCGCTCGGTGGTCTCCCGGGACACGCCCGCGGTGAGGTCGAGCAGCACCTGGGTGCGGAAGCCCTCACGGACCGCGTCCAGCGCGGTGGCCCGTACGCAGTGGTCGGTGGCGATGCCCACGACGTCCACCTCGTCGACCTCCCGCTCCCGCAGCCACTCGGCGAGCGGCGTGCCGTTCTCGTCGGCGCCCTCGAAGCCGCTGTAGGCCGCCGCGTACGCCCCCTTGTCGAAGACCGCGTCGACCGCCCCGGAGGTCACGGCGGGCGCGAAGTTCGGGTGGAAGCCGACGCCCTCGGTGCCGGCGACGCAGTGGGCGGGCCAGGAGCGCCGGAAGTCGGGGCGGTCGGAGAAGTGGTCGCCGGGGTCGACGTGGTGGTCCCGGGTGGCGACCACGTGCCGGTACCCGGCCGGTGCCTGGCCGATCAGCTCGGTCACGGCGGCGGCCACGTCGGCGCCGCCGGCGACGGCGAGGCTGCCCCCCTCGCAGAAGTCGTTCTGCACGTCTACGACGATCAGTGCGCGGCGCATGGTCGGTGTCCTTCGGCTCTGGGCGGACGGATGGATTCGGCGGGGCCGGGCGGGCGTGCCTCGGGCCCCGGGGGCGGAGCGACGGACGGGGGACTCGCGCCGTGGCTTGCCTTTAGCTACCCGACGGCAGGTGCACGTACTCCGTCGGAAGGACGGGTTCCCCGCGCGAGAGCTGTGTCGCGGACAGCGGGAGACCGGCGCGGGCGGCGGCGTGCCGGTCGCGGACCACGTCCAGCGGCTCGCGGGCGACCACCTCGCCGCCCCGCACCAGCGGCACCGTCAGCTGCCGGTCGGCCAGCTCGGGCGGGACCTCACCGGTGCCGATCACCTCGGCCTCGGCGACGCCGTCCGCGTCCCGCCGCCGCGCGGCCCACTTGCGGCCGCCGATCGACGTCTTGCCGCCGGTGGACTTCTTCGCCACCGGCACCAGCGGCGCCTCCGGGCCGGCGGACTCGGCGCGCGCGACCAGCTTGTAGACCATCGAGCAGGTCGGGTGCCCCGAGCCGGTCACCAGCTGCGTACCCACCCCGTACGCGTCCACCGGCGCCGCGGCCAGTGAGGCGATGGCGTACTCGTCCAGGTCCGAGGTGACGACGATCTTCGTGTCGCGTGCGCCCAGCTCGTCGAGCTGCTGCCGCACCCGGTGGGCCACCAGCAGCAGGTCGCCGGAGTCGATGCGCACCGCGCCCAGCCCGGGCCCGGCGACCTCCACGGCCGCGCGGACCGCCTCGGTCACGTCGTAGGTGTCCACCAGCAGGGTGGTGCCCGCGCCGAGGGAGTCCACCTGGGCGCGGAAGGCGTCCCGCTCGGTGTCGTGCAGCAGGGTGAAGGCGTGGGCGGAGGTGCCGACGGTGGGGATGTTGTAGCGGAAGCCGGCCGCCAGGTCGGAGGTGGAGGAGAAGCCGCCGATGTAGGCGGCGCGGGAGGCGGCCACGGCGGCCAGCTCGTGGGTGCGCCGGGCGCCCATCTCGATCAGCGGCCGGTCGCCGGCGGCGGACGACATCCGGGAGGCCGCGGCGGCGATGGCCGAGTCGTGGTTGAGGATCGACAGGATCACCGTCTCCAGCAGCACGCACTCGGCGAAGCTGCCCTCCACCCGCATGACCGGCGAGCCGGGGAAGTAGACCTCGCCCTCCGGGTAGCCCCAGACGTCGCCTGAGAAGCGGTAGCCGGCCAGCCAGTCCAGCGTTTCCTCGTCGACGACGGCCTTCTCGCGCAGGAAGCGCAGCAGGCCCTCGTCGAAGCGGAAGTTCTCCACCGCGTCCAGCACCCGGCCGGTGCCCGCCACGACGCCGTAGCGGCGGCCGTGCGGCAGCCGCCGGGTGAAGACCTCGAACACGCTGTGCCGCTCGGCCGTGCCGGCCTTCAGCGCCGCCTGCAGCATCGTCAGTTCGTACTGGTCGGTGAAGAGTGCCGTCGACGGAACATTCACCGGCAATCCAAGGTCCGCTGTGTCCATGGCGAGGATGGTACCCCCATTTCGTCAGTCTGACGATTTAGCTGCCGGGACGGTCGTGAGCGGGCCGGTTTGTGCGACCACCCCCCTCCGGTGGCAGCATGGGCAGTGTGACGTCACCCGCACCCCTGGAGATCGAACGCACCGAGTCGGCGGAGGAGGTCTTCGCCGTACCCGAGCCCGACGTCCCGTGGGTCACGATCGTCCACAACGACCCGGTCAACCTCATGAGCTACGTGACGTACGTCTTCCAGACGTACTTCGGCTACTCCAAGGACAAGGCCACCAAGCTCATGCTCGACGTCCACCACAAGGGCCGGGCCGTCGTCTCCAGCGGCACCCGCGAGGAGATGGAGCGCGACGTCCAGGCCATGCACGGCTACGGCCTGTGGGCGACCCTCCAGCACGACCGGAAGTGAAGCCGGACATGACCGCCCGGGACGTGGCCCGACCCCGCCCGCAGGACCGGAAGTAGCGAATCGCCTCCATGCCAGGACACTTCGAACCGCTCCCCGGCGGCGGCGCGGCCGTCGCCCTCGACGACGTCGAGATCTCCATCATCCGCTCGCTCGCCGTGCAGCTGATGGAGATCATCGGCCCCGGCCCGGCCGAGGAGTCCGGCGGCGACCCGCTCGCGGAGCTCTTCGCCGAGGGCCCCAGCGAGCCGCCCTCCGACCCGGTGCTGCGCCGTCTCTTCCCCGACGCCTACGTCGACCCGGAGGGGACCGAGCGGCCCGAGAAGGCCGAGGAGCAGCGGGCGTACTCCGCCGAGTTCCGCCGCTACACGGAGAACGACCTGCGGGCCGGCAAGCGGGAGAACGCGCTGGCGGTGATCCGTTCCCTGGACGGGCTGAGGGCCGCGGCCGGCGGGGGCGAGGCGGTGCTCAAGCTGACGCCGGAGGAGTCCGTGCGCTGGCTCGGTGCGCTGAACGACCTGCGCCTGGCGATCGGCGCCCGGCTGGAGATCACCGACGAGGACGACAGTGACGTGCTGTTCCACCTCTCGGACGAGGATCCGCGCAAGCCGATGGTGATGGCGTACCTCTGGCTGGGTGGTCTTCAGGAGACGCTCGTCTCGACGCTGATGCCGTAGAGAACATCCGGATGACCGGAAAGTGATGCGAAGCGTTCGCTCAGAAGAACCTCAAGTCCGAATAACGATCGTGTCACCGCCCCTGCGGATTTGTGCCGCGGGGGCAATTTTATGTGATCTGGGTCACGCGGAGGCCCGTAAGGGCGTGGTAAGAATTCGCAACCCGCTTGCGCCGCCGACGCGGATGTGAGCAACGAAGCCGGTCATCACCGGTGTGCACGCCTGCCCGACACGGACGCGGCCCCCTCCCCCGGGGGCGTCCCCTACCGCCGTCGCCGGACCGGAACGCGGGCCATGCCTGAGCCGTCCCCGACTCCTCACCTGCCGGAACGACCCCGCCCCACCTGAGGAAGTTCGATGTCACTCGACTCCATCACCACGACCATTGACGACGCCGTCAGCGATTTCTTCGACCCTGTCGCGACCACGGTCGGCGACATCGTCTTCTACACCGTTCCCGTCGCCGGGACGGACCTCCCCCTGATCGTCGCCTGGCTGGTGATCGCCGGCCTGGTCTTCACGGCCTGGTTCGGGCTCATCCAGGCCCGCAAGCTCAAGCTCGCCTTCGACGTCGTGCGGGGCCGCTACGACGAGAAGGACTCCCCCGGCGAGGTCAACCACTTCCAGGCGCTCACGGCCGCCGTCTCCGGCACCGTCGGCCTCGGCAACATCGCCGGTGTGGCCGTCGCCGTCTCCATCGGCGGCCCCGGCGCCACCTTCTGGATGATCCTCTGCGGCCTGCTCGGCATGGCCACCAAGTTCGTCGAGGTCACCCTCGGTGTGAAGTACCGCGAGCAGCACCCCGACGGCACCGTCTCCGGCGGTCCGATGCACTACCTGCCCAAGGGTCTCGCCGAGCGCTTCGGCCGCGGCGGCGCCAAGCTCGGCAAGGTGCTCGCGGTCCTCGCCTCCGTGATGATCCTGTTCTTCGGTCTGTTCGGCGGCAACCTCTTCCAGACCAACCAGAGCTACGCGCAGATCTCCTCCACCTTCGGCGGCGAGGACGGCTTCCTGGCGTCCTCCGCGGGCGCCGTGCTGTTCGGTCTCGTGGTCGCCGCCCTGGTGGGTCTCGTGCTGCTCGGCGGCATCCGCTCCATCGCCTCGGTCACCAGCCGTCTGGTGCCGGCCATGGCGATCATGTACGTCCTGGCGTGTCTGGTCGTCATCCTGGTCAACGTGACCGCCGTGCCCGACGCCATCGGCACCATCTTCCAGGGCGCCTTCGAGGCGGAGGGTGTCGCGGGTGGTGTCATCGGCGCCCTGATCGTCGGTTTCCAGCGCGCCGCCTTCTCCAACGAGGCCGGTCTGGGCTCCGCGCCCATCGCCCACTCCGCGGTGAAGACCAAGCACCCGGCGAGCGAGGGCCTGGTCGCCCTGCTGGAGCCGTTCATCGACACGGTCGTCGTCTGCACCATGACCGCGCTGACCATCGTCATCGCGGCCCCCGCCAGCTGGGACGCGGCCCGCGAGGGCAACGAGATCGGCGGTGTCACCATCACCTCCGACGCCTTCGAGACCGTGCTGCCCTGGTTCCCGAACCTGCTGACCGTCGCGGTGCTGCTGTTCGCCTTCTCCACGATCCTCACCTGGGGCTACTACGGTCTGAAGGCGTGGACGTACCTCTTCGGCCGCAGCAAGGTGAGCGAGACCGTCTTCAAGGCGGTGTGGAGCGTCTTCGTGATCGCGGGCTCGCTGCTCTCGCTCGACTCGCTGATCAGCCTGGCCGACTCGGCGCTGTTCCTGCTGTCCGTGTTCAACATCATCGGCCTCTACCTGCTGGCCCCGGTCGTCAAGCGTGAGCTGAACTCCTTCCTCACCTACGTCCGCAACCGCCACTCGGGCGCGGCGGAGGCGGACGCCGGCCCCGCGGAGCCGGAGACGGCCAAGGCGCCCTGAGCGTCCCTTCCGGCCCCAGGGGCCCGTCCGCACCGCGCGCCGGTGCGGACGGGCCCTTTCCGTTTCCGGTTTGACCTGCAACTTGTGCGCAAATGTTCGCTCAACGGTCGCTCAAATCCGCTTAACGGTTCCGTCAAACGAGCCACCGCCTTTCCGTCTCCGGGCCGCGTTTGTCCCCCTTTTCCTGTGCGCCACGTCACAAGCGGGGCAGTCGGCCGTCCCGTCGCCCGTGATAGACCTTCACGACCGCCCGGCGAACGCCACCCGAACGTTCGGCCGGGTGCGCCACCGAGCCGGTCACCGCCGGCCAGGCACGGGCGGACCCGCGCGTCCGCCCAGCTCCATCAGTCCGGGGGGATCGAGACCCGATCCGCGGCCGAGAGTCGGCCCGGGTCGGCATGGAGAAAGGCGCACTACGCATGACCTCTGCGAAGGTCACCGAAGCCTCCGAAGAGGGGTACGAGCGCGGGCTCGGCAGCCGCCAGGTCCAGATGATCGCCATCGGCGGCGCGATCGGCGTCGGCCTGTTCATGGGCGCCGGCGCGAACATCGCCAAGGCCGGCCCCAGCATCATCCTCATGTACGCCCTCGCGGGCGTGGTCATCTTCTTCATCATGCGGGCCCTGGGCGAGCTCCTCCTCTACCGGCCCGTCTCCGGCTCCTTCGCCGAGTACGCCCGCGAGTTCCTCGGCCCGTTCTTCGGGTTCGTCACCGGCTGGACGTACTGGCTGATGTGGGTGGTCACCGGCATGGCCGAGCTGACGGCCGCCGCCATCTACATCCACTTCTGGTTCCCCGGGATCCCGCAGTGGGTCAGCGCCCTGGTCTTCCTCGTCGTGCTGTTCGGCGTGAACCTGATCTCCGTCAAGATCTTCGGCGAGGTCGAGTTCTGGTTCTCGATGATCAAGGTCACCGCCATCATCGGCATGATCGTCATCGGTCTCGGCGTGCTCACCCTCGGCTTCTCCGACGCCGGCGACACCGCCGCCGTCTCCAACCTCTGGTCCCACGACGGGTTCTTCCCCAACGGCATCGGCTCCAGCCTGATGACCCTCCAGGGCGTCATGTTCGCCTACCTCGCCGTCGAGCTCGTCGGCGTCACCGCGGGCGAGTCCGAGAACCCCGAGAAGACCCTGCCCAAGGCCATCAACACCCTGCCCTGGCGCATCATCGTCTTCTACGTCGGCGCCCTGCTGGTGATCCTCTCCGTCGTCAAGTGGACCGAGTTCTCCGCCGGCGAGAGCCCCTTCGTGCACGCCTTCGGCGAGATCGGCATCCCGCTCGCCGCCGGCATCGTCAACTTCGTCGTACTCACCGCGGCCCTGTCGTCCTGCAACTCCGGCATGTACTCCACCGGCCGGATGCTGCGCGGCCTCGCCGCCAACAACGAGGCCCCCAGGGCCTTCGCCCGGCTCAACGCCCGCAGGACGCCCGCCGTCGGCATCACCGTCTCCGTGGCCCTCATGGGCATCGGCGTGATCCTCAACTACGTCGTCCCGGAGAAGGCGTTCGCCTACGTCACCTCCGTCGCCACCGCGGCCGGCATCTGGACCTGGATGATGATCCTCGTCAGCCACATCCGTTACCGCCGCGCCGTCGACGCCGGCCGGCTGCGCGCCTCGTCCTTCCCCGCCCCCGGCGGCGCCCTGTTCAGCTGGGTCGCCCTGGCCTTCCTGCTCGGCGTCACCGTCATGATCGCGGCGGACGCGGACGCCCGCGTCTGTCTCTACGTCGCGGCCGGCTGGGCCGTCGCCCTGGGCGTCGGCTGGACCGTGCTCAAGAAGGGGAACCCGGCGATCGCGGACCGCGACGAGGACCGGTTCGAGAAGGTCGGCTGACCACCCCGGAGGACACCGGCGCACGGGGTGCTTTCGTGGGGTTCCCCGCCGCCATCCGCTCCAGGTGTCCGGCATACGGGCCGTTCCGTACCACCCCTCGGTACGGAACGGCCCGTCTGCTTATCCTGAGCCCATGCTGACCATCACCCAGGCCCTCCACGACCAGATCGTCGCCCACGCCCGTGAGGACCACCCCGACGAGGCGTGCGGCGTGGTGGCGGGCCCGGTGGGCTCCGGCCGCCCCGAGCGTTTCATCCCCATGCTGAACGCGGCCCGCTCGCCCACGTTCTACGAGTTCGACTCCCAGGACCTGCTGAAGCTGTACCGGGAGATGGACGACCGCGACGAGGAGCCGGTGGTCATCTACCACTCGCACACCGCGACCGAGGCCTACCCCTCGCGCACCGACATCACCTACGCCAACGAGCCCGGCGCCCACTACGTGCTGGTCTCCACCGCCGACACCGACGGCGCAGGCGACTTCCAGTTCCGGTCCTTCCGGATCGTGGAGGGCGAGGTCACGGAGGAGGAGGTGCGCGTCGTCGACGCGTACTGATCCCGCATGACGGATGGTCCACGTCCGGGATGTGGGATCACACCCCGGGACCCCGACAGGGAATCGATACGATGAGTGCATGGTTCTCTTCGACGTGGGCGACAAGGCGCCGGGCATGCTGCTCGTGGCGCGGCTCCACGTCGACCTGTGCAGGCTGAACAGCGCCATCTGTTGACGTTCCGCAGCCGCCTGCGGCCCTGAGCCGCGGCGCCGCCGTGCGCCTTCGAAGAACCCACGACACCTTCCGACAGGAGCCCTCAGCCATGGCCATCGAGGTCCGCATCCCCACCATCCTCCGCCAGTACACCGACGGTCAGAAGGCGGTGGAGGGCAACGGGGACACCCTCGCCGAGCTCTTCGCCGACCTCGAGACCCGGCATGCGGGCATCCAGGCCCGCATCGTGGACGACGGCCAGCTGCGCCGGTTCGTCAACGTCTACCTGAACGACGAGGACGTCCGTTTCCTCGACGGCATCAGCACCAAGCTGAGCGACGGCGACAACGTGACGATCCTGCCGGCCGTCGCCGGCGGGATGGCCTGATCCGCATGCGGTACGACTCCCCGCTGGCCGCGGTGGGCAACACCCCCCTGGTGCGCCTGCCGCGGCTGTCGCCGTCCGCCGACGTCCGCATCTGGGCCAAGCTGGAGGACCGCAACCCCACGGGCTCCATCAAGGATCGTCCCGCCATGTTCATGATCGAGCAGGCGGAGAAGGACGGCCGCCTGACCCCGGGCTGCACGATCCTCGAGCCGACCAGCGGCAACACCGGCATCTCCCTCGCCATGGCCGCGAAGCTCAAGGGCTACCGCATGGTGTGCGTGATGCCGGAGAACACCTCGCAGGAGCGGCGCGACCTGCTCGGCATGTGGGGAGCGGAGATCATCTCCTCCCCGGCCGCGGGCGGCTCCAACACCGCCGTGCGCGTCGCCAAGGAGCTGTCCGCGGAGCACCCGGACTGGGTGATGCTCTACCAGTACGGCAACCCGGACAACGCGGGCGCCCACTACGCGACCACCGGCCCGGAGATCCTCGCGGACCTCCCGTCCGTCACGCACTTCGTCGCCGGCCTCGGCACCACGGGCACCCTCATGGGCGTCGGCCGCTACCTGCGCGAGCACAAGCCCGACGTGAGGATCGTCGCCGCCGAGCCGCGCTACGACGACCTGGTCTACGGCCTGCGCAACCTCGACGAGGGCTTCGTGCCGGAGCTGTACGACGCGTCCGTCCTCACCACCCGCTTCTCCGTCGGCTCCGCCGACGCGGTCACCCGCACCCGCGAACTCCTCCAGCAGGAGGGCATCTTCGCGGGCGTCTCCACCGGCGCCGCCCTGCACGCCGCGATCGGCGTCGCGAAGAAGGCACAGAAGGCCGGCGAGTCCGCCGACGTGGTCTTCGTCGTCGCCGACGGCGGCTGGAAGTACCTGTCGACAGGCGTCTACACGGCGGCGACGACGGAAGAAGCCATCGCAACGCTCCAGGGCCAGCTCTGGGCGTAGTCCGTCACGCGTGACGTGCCAGGGCCGGGGACACACTCCCCGGCCCTTCCTCCGTCCCGGGCGGACTCACTCCGCCTCCCCCTCCTTCTCCCGGCGACGGTCCCTGCGGGGCCGGTGGCCTCTGCCCCAGCCGTCGACGAGGGCGGTGACCAGGGCGAGCAGGACCACCGCGGCGAGTGCGAGCCACCAGGCCGTGTTCATGCCCAGACCGTACCGGCGCGAGCTGTGAGCGCGCGCCCCCTCCCGCCCCGGCACGCGCTCCTTCCAGCCGAACCGGTGACAGCACAGGTGAGTTCGCCCACAACGGCGCCTGGTGGAGGAGCGACCGCAGGTTTTGCGCCTTACGCTCGACGAACCGCACGACCCCCGTCTTCTCCCACCCGCCAGCGGAGGTTTCTGCTTCATGAAGCTCACCGTCGTCGGCTGCTCGGGGTCGTTCCCGTCCGCGGAATCGGCCTGCTCGAGCTACCTCGTCGAGGCCGACGGCTTCCGGCTGCTCCTCGACATGGGCAACGGCGCCCTGGGCGAGCTGCAGCGCCACTGCGGTCTCTACGACCTCGACGCGATCTTCCTCAGCCATCTGCACGCCGACCACTGCATCGACATGTGCGCCTACTTCGTGGCGCGTTACTACCGGCACGACGGCGGCCGCTGCGCCCCGCTGCCGGTCTACGGCCCCGAGGGCACCGAGCACCGGCTGACGACCGCCTACGCCGACACCCCCTCGGCCTCCTCCATGAGCGAGGTCTTCGACTTCCACACGGTCAAGCCGTCCACCTTCGAGATCGGCCCGTTCCTCGTGCACACCGAGCGCGTCGCGCACCCGGTCGAGGCGTACGGCATCCGCATCGAGCACGGCGGGAAGACGCTGACCTACTCCGGCGACACGGGGGTGACCCCGCTGCTGGACGACCTCGCCCGGGACGCCGACCTCTTCCTGTGCGAGGCCGCCTTCACACACGGCAAGGAGAGCATCCCGGACCTGCACCTCAACGGCCGTGAGGCGGGCGAGTCCGCGGCCCGCGCCGGGGCCCGCCGGCTGATCCTCACGCACATCCCGCCGTGGACCGACCCGCAGGTCAACCTCACCGACGCGCGCGCGGTGTACGACGGCCCGGTGGGACTGGCGGCGCCGGGAGCGACGTACGAGATCTGAGCGCGCGGCCCGCCCGACGCACGCGAAGGCCCCGGAACCGACGGGAGGTTCCGGGGCCTTCGCTCCGTATGGGGGGCTACTTGGCCTCGGCCTTCTGCAGCTCCGCCAGTTCCTCGTCGGACTCGCGGCCCGGGGTCGGCAGGTTGAACTTGGTGATCGCGAAGCGGAAGACCACGTAGTAGACCGCCGCGAAGCAAAGGCCGACCAGGGCCAGGCCCCACGGGTTGGTCGCGATGCCCAGGTTCAGGAAGAAGTCGACCGCGCCGGCAGAGAAGCCGAAACCGTCCTTCATCCCCAGCGCCCAGGTCAGTGCCATGGACACACCGGTGAGAACCGCGTGGATGGCGTACAGGACCGGCGCGATGAACATGAACGTGAACTCGATGGGCTCCGTCACGCCGGTGACGAACGAGGTCAGCGCCAGGGAGAACATCATGCCGCCGACGACCTTGCGACGCTCGGGGCGGGCACAGTGCACGATGGCCAGACAGGCGGCGGGCAGCGCGAACATCATGATGGGGAAGAAGCCGGTCATGAACTGTCCGGCTGTCGGGTCGCCAGCCAGGAAGCGGGCGATGTCACCGCTCTTGCCCTCGTACTCGCCCGCCTGGAACCACGGGAAGGAGTTCAGCAGGTGGTGCATGCCGACCGGGATCAGGGCGCGGTTGGCGACACCGAAGATGCCCGCGCCGGCGGCGCCGGAGCCGACCAGCCACTCGCCGAAGTTGTGCAGTCCCGTGCCGAGGACCGGCCAGATGTAGCCGAAGACTATGCCGATGAGCAGACCGGCGAACGCCGACAGGATCGGGACCAGACGGCGGCCGCCGAAGAAGCCCGCCCAGTCGGGCAGCTTGGTGCGGTAGAAGCGCTGGTAGAGCAGGGCGACGACGAGGCCCATGACCACACCGCCGAGCACCTTGGCGTCCACCGCCTGTTCCACCATCACGATCTTGCCGTCGACGATGGCTTCCTTCTTCGGCAGGCTGCCGTCGGTGAACGTGCCGAGGACGTTCTTGAAGACCAGGTAGCCGACGACGGCGGCGAGCGCGGTCGAGCCGTCCGACTTCTTCGCGAAGCCGATGGCGATGCCGACCGCGAAGAGGAGGGCCATGTTGTCAAGGATCGCGTTGCCGCCGGCGGTCATGAAGGACGCGATCTTCGTGAGGAAGGCCGGGAACTCCGGGCGCCCAAGCATGTCGGTGTTGCCGAGACGCACCAGCAGTGCGGCGGCGGGCAGGACGGCCACCGGCAGCATCAGGCTGCGGCCGATGCGCTGCAGAACAGCCATCACGCCGGAGCCCTTCTTCTTCTCGGCCGCGGGAGCGGCGCTGGCCGTGGACACAACTTCCTCCAGTAGGCATGGCGCCGCCCGGGGGTCAGGAAAAGACGGCGGCGTCCGGTGGTCTACACCACTCGGTGGTGTAGACCTGTTGTAGCACGATGAAGGCCACGTAAGGAACCCGCGAATCCGCGACTGTGCGACTACGCACGGTGCCCCTGCGGGAGCGCCGGACAGACCCCTTCACGGGCGCACCGAAAAGCCCCCGGAACTCAAGATCCCGAGGGCTTGGACAGCCGCCTCCAGCCTAGGAGATCAGCGCCGCGTCGCGTCCTCCACCTCCTCCTCCGGCTCCCGCCCCGGAGTCTTCAGGTCGAACTTCGTGATCGCGAACCGGAACACCACGTAGTACACCGCCGCGAACGCCAGCCCGATCGGGATGATCAGCCACGGCTTCGTCGCCAGGTTCCAGTTGATGACGTAGTCGATCAGCCCCGCCGAGAAACTGAACCCGTCGTGCACCCCGAGGCCCCACGTCACCGCCATCGACACACCCGTCAGCACCGCGTGCACCGCATACAGCGACGGCGCCACGAACAGGAACGAGTACTCGATCGGCTCCGTGATGCCCGTCACGAACGACGTCAGCGCCACCGACAGCATCAGACCGCCGATCTCCTTGCGCCGGTCCGGCCGCGCACAGTGCGTGATCGCCAGCGCCGCCGCCGGCAGCGCGAACATCATGATCGGGAAGAACCCCGACAGGAACTGCCCCGCGTCCGGGTCGCCCGCCAGGAACATGTTGATGTCACCGTGCACCACCCTGCCGTCCGGCGTCGTGTACGTGCCGAACTGGAACCAGATGGGCACGTTCAGGAACTGGTGCAGCCCGATCACCAGCAACGCCCGGTTCGCGACCCCGAAGACGCCCGCACCCCACGCGCCCAGCCCCGTCATCCAGTCGCTGAAACTCTCCAGCGCGTCACCGATCGGCGGCCACACCCACAGACACAGCGCCGCGAACACGATCGCCGCGAACGCCATGATGATCGGCACGAGCCGCCGCCCGTTGAAGAAGCCCAGCCAGTCCACCAGCTTCGTCCGGTGGAACCGCTGCCACAGATACGCCGCCGTCAGACCGATGACGATGCCCCCGAACACCCCCGGATTCTGGTAGTCGAACGACGTCACCGTCCCGTCCGCCAGCTGACAGCCGACGTTCGGCACCGCCTGAGACCCCTCCGGACAGTCCTTCGGGAACTGCCGCAGCACATTGAAGTAGACGAGGAACCCCGCCACCGCCGCCAGCGCCGTCGACCCGTCCGCCTTCTTCGCCATCCCGATGGCCACACCCACACAGAACAACAGCGGCAGCCCCAGCGAACCGTCCAGCAGCGCCCCGCCCGCCCCCGCCATCACCTTCGAGACGTTCGTCCAGCCCAGCCCGTCGTCCCCGAACACGTCCGGCTGCCCCAGCCGGTTCAGGATGCCCGCCGCCGGCAGCACCGCGATCGGCAGCTGCAGACTCCGCCCCATCTTCTGCAGCCCCTGGAACAACCGGTGCCAGCGCTCCCGCAGAGGGCTCGGTCCGGCATCGGCGCCCACGGGACTCTCCGTACTCATCAAGTCCCCTTCGCTGGACGGCTCCGAGGGTTTGGCGGCAGTCCCCCCGGTGGTGTAGACCAGTGAGGCAGGACGGTTCCGCTGTCGTGACGCCCATCATCGAGCGCCCACGACATGACCGCTCGCAAAGATGGGCCAACTGTGGGTTACTGCGACAAAGCGGTTCGGATCAGGGAGAACGAACATGGCCACCAAGGCTGAGAAGATCGTTGCCGGGCTCGGCGGCATCGACAACATCGAAGAGGTCGAGGGCTGCATCACCCGCCTCCGCACCGAGGTCGTCGACCCCTCCAAGGTCGACGACGCCGCCCTCAAGGCCGCCGGCGCCCACGGCGTCGTCAAGATGGGCAGCGCCATCCAGGTCGTCATCGGCACCGACGCCGACCCCGTCGCCGCCGAGATCGAAGACATGATGTGAACCACCGCACCACCTGACGCGCGCACCGCGGCCCCACCGGCCGCCACCGCACCCGGGCCCTTCCTCCAGCACGGGGAAGGGCCCGCCGCCTCTGCGGCTAGGCTCGACGCCATGTCTCGCATCGACGGCCGCACCCCCGAACAGCTCCGCCCCGTCACCATCGAACGCGGCTGGAGCAAACACGCCGAAGGCTCCGTCCTCGTCTCCTTCGGCGACACCAAGGTCCTCTGCACCGCCTCCGTCACCGAAGGCGTCCCCCGCTGGCGCAAGGGCAGCGGCGAGGGCTGGGTCACCGCCGAATACGCCATGCTCCCCCGCGCCACCAACACCCGCGGCGACCGCGAATCCGTCCGCGGCCGCATCGGCGGCCGCACCCACGAGATCAGCCGCCTCATCGGCCGCTCCCTGCGCGCCGTCATCGACTACAAGGCCCTCGGCGAGAACACCGTCGTCCTCGACTGCGACGTCCTCCAGGCCGACGGCGGCACCCGCACCGCCGCCATCACCGGCTCCTACGTCGCCCTCGCCGACGCCATCGGCTGGGCCCAGGGCAAGAAACTCGTCAAGCCCGGCCGCAAACCACTCACCGGCACCGTCGCCGCCGTCTCCGTCGGCATCGTCGCCGGCGTCCCCCTCCTCGACCTCTGCTACGAGGAGGACGTCCGCGCCGACACCGACATGAACGTCGTCTGCACCGGCGACGGCCGCTTCGTCGAGGTCCAGGGCACCGCCGAGGCCGAACCCTTCGCCCGCGACGAACTCAACGCCCTCCTCGACCTCGCCGTCACCGGATGCACCGAACTCGCCGCCGCCCAGCGCACCGCACTCGATACCCTCCTCGAAAAGTAAAAGGCACCCCAAGACCCGTGGTCGGCGCGAGCAACCGCGCCGACCCCCGCCGCGTCTGAGGGGATACGGGCGCACGGGCACCCCCCCGCGCGCCCCGCCGACACACCGGGCCCCACCGGCCCGACGAGGGAGGGAACCATCCATGGCAGCGAGCCGCCGACGCCGCACCGCAGCCGTCGCCGCCACCCTGGCGGCCGTCGCGCTGACCACCGGACTCACCACCGGCTGCTCCGCCGTCGACAAGGCACTCGACTGCGTCCGCACGGCCGACGCCGTCGCCGAGAGCGTCACCGACATGCAGCAGGCCGTCGAGAACGCCTCCAACGACGTCACCCAGCTCGAGGAAGCCCTCGACTCCGTCGAGACCAACCTCGGCACACTCCGCGACGAGACCGACAACGCCGACGTCGGCAAGGCCGTCGACGACCTCGAGAAGGCCGTCGCCAACGTCCGCACCTCCGTCGACAACGGCGACACCACCCCCGACCTCAGCCCCGTCACCGACGCGGCCGGCGAACTCACCAAGGTCTGCACCCCGTAGCGACGGCCCCCGTCATGGGCCCAGGGATACTGGGCCCATGACCCGCCTGATCCTCGCCACCCGCAACGCCGGAAAGATCACCGAGCTCCGCTCGATCCTCGCCGACGCGGGCCTGCCCCACGAACTCGTCGGCGCCGACGCCTACCCCGACGTCCCCGACGTCAAGGAAACCGGCGTCACCTTCGCCGAGAACGCCCTCCTCAAGGCCCACGCCCTCGCCCGGGCCACCGGCCTGCCCGCCGTCGCCGACGACTCAGGCCTCTGCGTCGACGTCCTCGGCGGCGCGCCCGGCATCTTCTCCGCCCGCTGGGCCGGCCGCCACGGCGACGACAAGGCCAACCTGGACCTGCTCCTCGCCCAGCTCTCCGACATCGCGGAGGAACACCGCGGCGCGTCCTTCGCCTGCGCGGCGGCCCTCGCGCTGCCGGACGGCACGGAGCGGGTCGTCGAGGGCCGCCTGGACGGCACCCTCCGCCACGCCCCGGCCGGCACGAACGGCTTCGGCTACGACCCGATCCTCCAGCCGGAGGGCGAGACACGCACGTGCGCGGAGCTGACCCCGGCCGAGAAGAACGCGATCAGCCACCGGGGGAAGGCGTTCCGGGCGCTGGTGCCGGTGGTGCGGGAGTTGCTGGGCTGATGCGGTAAGGGGGCCTGCCTCTTTCGAGACAAGCCCCCTCCTCGTGTACGCCCGGTCGGATTCGAACCGACAAACACGACCACCTAAAGGTCGCCGCTCGCCGTTGGCGTACGGGCGCAAGCACGGATCCACTTTACTGGGCGGACGTCCGCTGTCGCTGGCCTCCTCGGCACCATGTGTCTGTCGTCGAGTGACAATTGGGGCAGAGTAGGCGCAAATTGTCCCTGCGGTCGTCGCTCCAGTCCCCGTTGATGTGATCGATCTCGAGAGTCATCGACCTGCCGAGCCACTCGGGGCCCGTACCGCACTCGGCGCACTCGTTCGGCACGCCGACTTCGAGCAGCGCCCGGCGCAGCAGCACGGCGCGGGTGCGGCGACTGCCGTCGTGCTTGACCAGGATGTCCTCGGGTGGTCTGAGGGGAGTCACGCCCGGCTTGCCCCGCTGGTGGGCCTGCCCCAGGAAGTGCGCCGTCGAAAGGTTCTCCTCCGCGATCCAGCGACGCAGGAGGGTGCGCTGAGTCTCGGTGTAAGGGCGCCCGAGGCAGCGAAGTGTTGCCGCGATCGACACGGATTCGGCGACTGCCGTCCGCAATTCTTCGAGGGCGGGCCGCTCCTGCCTCCGTGTCCTCATACCGCGCCCTCACCCGCCCGTCGCTTGGCCCTGCCCCGGTAGTCGTCCGTGGTCGAATGGCAGTTGGGGCACAGCAGCCGGAGATTGCCGATGCGGTTGTCGCGCCAGTTGCCGTCGACGTGATCGACCTCCAACGGCAACGGACGGCCCCGCCATCGCGGCTCAGTACCGCACATCGCGCAGCGCTCGGGTACGCCGGACGCCGTCATCGCCCACTTGAGCCGGTCGCTCGGGATACGCCGGGCCTGACCGGCCGACTGCTCGACGAGTACCGTCTCGGGCGTCCTGCGCTGCCGGGGAACACCGCGTCGGGTGGGCGTGCGGAAGTGCGAGGTGTCGATCCCGTACGCCTTGATCCGGCGGCTGATGTGGGTGTGGTGCCCTCCGACCACCTCGAGGCCGAGGCGGCGCAGCACCTCGCATATGTTCGTCGACGCCGCGACCGCTTCTTGGAGGATGTCCCGCGTCCACTTCACGCCCTCGCGCTGGAAGTGGGACGTGTCGACGCCGAGCCGTCTCATGCGGCTCAGCACGTACCGTCGCGTCGAACTCCTCGGGTCCACTCCCAGCTGCTCCAGCGCCTCCGTCAGCGTCCGCGCCCCCCCCGAGCCGCCTCCTCCAGCCGTTCCTTCGTGTACGCGCTCGCCCCCATCGAACCCCCTCCGTGCTCCGTCCACGTGTTCGTGGTCTCGTACGGAGCAACGATCCGGATATCGGACGGTCACGTACGGAAAGCGGAACGGCCTGTACCGGAGTGCCGGTGCAGGCCGTTCCGAAGGGGCGGCCGGGTCAGATGCCCAAGTCCTTGATGATCTTGGCCACGTGGCCCGTCGCGCGGACGTTGTAGAGGGCGTGTGCGACCTTGCCCTCCTCGTCGACGACGATCGTGGAGCGGATGACGCCCATGTAGGTCTTGCCGTAGTTCTTCTTCTCGCCGAACGCGCCGTAGGCGTCCAGGACCTTCTTGTCCGGGTCGGCGAGCAGGGTGACCTTCAGGTTCTCCTTCTCGCGGAACTTCGCGAGCTTCTCCGGGGCGTCCGGGGAGATGCCGATCACGTCGTACCCGGCCCCGGCCAGCAGGTCGAGGTTGTCGGTGAAGTCGCACGCCTGCTTGGTGCAGCCGGGCGTCAGCGCCGCCGGGTAGAAGTAGACGATGACCTTGCGGCCCTTGTGGTCGGCCAGCGACACCTCGGTGCCGTCGGCGTCGGGCAGGGTGAAGGCGGGGGCCTCGTCCCCGGGCGTCAGGCGTGCGCTCATCGGTCTCGTCTCCTCGTACGTGCACTGCGTGGATCAGGTGCCGGGATCGAGGGTAACCGGGGGTCCTGACAGTGCGGCGCGGCCTGAAGCTGACAGACTGTCCGGCACAGGCAACACAGCGGATCGTGGAGGCGACACGGTGGCGGACACGGCGGACACCAGGACCCCGGCGCAGATCGAGGCGGACATCGCGCGTCGCCGTGCGGTGCTGGCGGAGACCCTGGACGAGATCGGGGTGCGGGTGCACCCCAAGACGATCGTGGGTGACGCGAAGGCCAGGGTCGTGTCGAACGTGGACCACACGCTGGGGCGCGCCTATGTGGGCGTCAACCGTGTGGTGAGTGATGTGAAGGCGCAGTTCGTGGACGAGACGGGCTCGCCGCGGCTGGAGCGGGTGGTCCCGGTCGGGCTGCTGGTGGTGGGTGTCGTGGGGCTGCTGGCCCTGGGCACCCGTAAGCGGCGGCGCTGAGGTGTCGGCGGACGGGTCCCCCTCCCGCGTGCGTCCGTCGTCGAGGCAGGTAGGTTTCAGGCTGTGAGCGCCAACAGAAACGACAGTTCCCCGCACGACAAGCTGCCGATCCGGATGCTGCACGACCGTGTGCTCGTGCGGCAGGAGACCGGTGAGGGCGAGCGGCGTTCGGGGGGCGGCATTCTGATTCCCGCGACGGCGGCGGTGGGCCGTCGGCTGGCCTGGGCCGAGGTGGTCGCGGTGGGACAGAACGTGCGGACGGTGGAGCCCGGTGACCGGGTGCTGTTCGACCCGGAGGACCGTGCGGAGGTCGAGGTGCGCGGGACGGCGTACGTGCTGATGCGGGAGCGCGATCTGCACGCCGTGGCCGCGGACCGTTTCGAGGGGTCGGAGGACTCGACCGGCCTGTATCTGTAGTCCCAGCTGTGCGGAAGGGCCGGTGACACCCGTCACCGGCCCTTTTCGCGTGGTCGGCTACCGTGGGAGGTCCTGTGCGGCCTCGCCGTGCGGGCCCCGACGAGACGCGCCGTACCGGGGTGAGGGCAAAGACGACGCACCCCCGTTTCGCTGTCGTGTCCCGGAGGTGCCGTCATGGCCTGGGTTCTGCTGGTGGTCGCCGGTCTGCTGGAGGTCGGCTGGTCGGTCGGCATGAAGTACACGGACGGTTTCACCCGTCTGTGGCCGAGTGTGCTGACGGGCGCCGGCATCGTGACGAGCATGCTGCTGCTGTCGTACGCGGCGCGGACGCTGCCGATCGGGACGGCGTACGGCGTGTGGGTGGGGATCGGCGCGGCCGGGGCGGCGGTGCTGGGCATGGTGGTGCTCGGGGAGCCGGTGACGGCCGCGCGGATCTTCTTCATCTGTCTGCTGCTGGTGGCCGTGGTGGGCCTGAAGGCGACCTCGGGTCACTAGGGGCGGCCAGGCGGTTTCGTTCGGATCATCGGGTGGACCGGAGGAAGGTGTCTGTGCTGTGGCGTCCTGCCCGGAGGATGGTCGTCGTCTTCTGGTGACGGGTCGCGGTGTCGCGCCACTGCTTACGGCGGTTGCTGCGCCGGCTTCGGGTGCGCGGCCGCGCTGCTGGCCCGGGCGCGGGTGGCGAGTGAGCAGGCGTCGGCCGTCGTGCGGGAGCCGCTGCAGGTTTGCTCGGTGGGCCTGCAGCTCGGGGATCAGTTTGCTGGAGGGAGTGGCAGGACGAGGCGGAAGGTGACGCCGCGGTCCTGGCCCGTGTCGAGTTCGAGGCGGCCGCCGTGGCCTTGGGCGATGGCCGTGGCGATGGCTAGGCCCAGACCGGAGCCGCCTCGTGCCCGGGTGCGTGCGGGGTCCGCCCGGTAGAAGCGCTCGAACACGCGCTCCGCGTGGGTGGCCGTCAGCCCGGGGCCGTCGTCTTCGACCTCGAGGACGGCGACTCGGGTTCCGGCCGGGAAGGGTGGTGCCATGCTGACGCGTCCCCGTGCGTCGGTGCCACCGGTGCGGGCACTGGCCCGGCCCGCTCCTACGCGCACGAGGATCCGGGTGCCGGGTGGGGTGTGGGTGTGGGCGTTCGCCAGCAGGTTGTCGACGATCTGCCGGAGACGGTGGGGGTCTCCCAGGGCTTCCACCACATCTAGTTCGCCCTCTCCCTCCCCGTCGGTGTCGGCGGTGCGCTCGCGCAGGGGGGACAGGCTCACGGGGTGATTCGGTCGCTGCAGGGCTGCCGCGCTCACCGCGTCTGCTGCAAGGGACAACAGGTCTACGTATTCCTGCTGGTAGTCGGGGCGCCGGTCCAGTTGGGCGAGTAGTTGAAGGTCGTCGACGAGCAGGCTCATCCGCTCCGCGTTCTGGGCGATGTGCCGGTCGGCTTCCTGGCGCTCCTCGGCGGTGCGGCGGTCGGAGCGCAGTGCGAGCTGGGCGAATCCCTGGATGGCGGTCAGCGGGGTACGCAGTTCGTGTCCGGCGTCGGCGACGAAGCGGCGCAGTCGCATCTCCGAGGTCTCGCGTTCCCGCAGGGCCTGCTGGAGTCGGTCGAGCATGGTGTTCAGCACGGTGCCGAGCCGTCCGATCTCGGTGTGCGGGTCGGTGTCCGGCAACCGCAGGTCGAGCTGCCCGGCGGTGATGGCCTCGGCGGTGTGCTCCACGCGGGTCAGCGGCAGCAGGCTGAGCCGGACCACTCCACGGCCCAGTACCCACAGGGCTGCCACGGTGATGACGAGGAGCAGGCCGTTCAGCCACAGGATCTTTGACGTCGCCCCGTCCACGGTGTCGAGTGGCAGGGCGATGACGACGGTCAGGTCGCGTGGTCCGTCCCGCCGCAGGACGCGCCAGTTCCCGTCTCCGGTCTCGGCCGCCACCGAGGTCGGGCTGCCTTCGGTCGGCAGGCGGTCGATGCTGTCGGGGAGCCGGGGGTCCGGCTTGTCGTCGGAGCCGAGCGTCTGGGGCAGGCGGTTGCCGCGGGCGTCGTAGAAGTAGACGTGGAAGTCCGAGGGCAGCGCCCCGGGTTCCGGATTGCGGGGGCGGCGTGTGTCGAGGAGGGCGGAGGCAGGCATGGGCCGGAAGTCGGCGAGCCGCTGGTCGACGCCGTCGAGGAGCCAGGACCGCAGGACGAGGAAGCCGATCAGCTCGGCGGCCAGCACGGCCAGGGTGGCCAGCACGGTGACCCCGAGGACGAGACGCCGGCGCAGTGAGCGGGGCGCGCGGAGGCCGGTCAACGGTCCGCTGCCCCTTGGCCCGTGCGCGGCAGCCGCAGGCTGTAGCCCACGCCGCGGACGGTGTGGATGAGGGGCGGGTCGAAGCGGTCGATCTTCTTGCGCAGGTACTTGATGTAGGTCTCGACCACGCGGGTGTCGCCCGCGAAGTCGTACTGCCAGACATGGTCGAGGATCTGGGCTTTGCTCACGACCCGGCCGGCGTTGTCCAGGAGGTAGGACAGCAGCTTGAACTCGGTCGGTGAGAGCTGTACGTACTGGCCGGCCCGGTGCACCTCGTGTGCCCTCTCGTCGAGTTCGAGGTCGGCGTAGCGCACGACGGTGTCCGGCAGCAGGGCCTCGGGGCCGAGGGTTCGCCGCAGGATGGCCTGGATGCGCAGGAGTACTTCCTCGATGTTGAAGGGTTTGGTGACGTAGTCGTCAGCGCCGATGCTCAGCCCTTTGATGCGGTCGTCCACGCCGGTGCGTGCGGTGAGCAGAAGAACGGGCACGAGGTTGCCGGCCGTGCGCAGCCGGCGGGTCACCTCGTAACCGTCGAGGTCGGGCAGCATGATGTCCAGCAGGATCAGGTCGGGCTGCAGGCGCGCGGCCTCGGCCAGCGCGGCGAGTCCCGTGTCCGTGCTCCGCACGTGGTAGCCGGTGAGACTCAGCGTCGATTCGAGCAGCGTGCGGATGCTGGGCTCGTCCTCGACGACGAGGAGCCGGTGCTGCCGGTTCTCTTCGGTCCGCTCGGTCATGTCGGCACTACGTTCCGTTCTCTCCCCAGGCCCGGCACTCGCCGGCCCGTCGTGGAGGCTGTTCCCGCACCGGGTCCGGTGCGTCGTCGGCGTGTGGGGCGCGCCGGGCCCGGTGCGGACGCGCAGCGGCGTTGTGTCAGGCAGCCAGCTTGCCCTTGCGGAGCGTGATGGCCCTGGGGGCGTGTTTGGCCAGGTGGGAGTCGTGCGTGACCATGATGAAGGTGAGTCCGTCCTCCTTGCAGCGGGTCTGCAGGACGTCCATGATCTCGTCGCGGGTGGTCTCGTCGAGGTTGCCCGTCGGTTCGTCCGCGAGCAGGACCTGTGGCTTCTTGACCAGGGCCCGGGCTATCGCCACTCGCTGCTGCTGGCCGCCGGACAGCTCGCTGGGCACGTGGCCCAGCCGCTCTCCCAGCCCGACCGAGGTGAGGGCCTCGGCGGCCAGTTCGCGCCGCTCCTTCGGCTTGAGGCCCAGCGGTACGAGGGCCGTTTCGACGTTCTCCTGGGCGGTGAGGGTGGGGATGAGGTTGAAGCTCTGGAAGACGAAGCCGATCTTCTCGCTGCGCAGGCGGGTCAGGCGGGCCTCCGGCAGCTTCGCCAGGTCGACGCCGTCGAGCAGCACACTGCCGGAGGTCGGCCGGTCCAGGCCGCCGAGCATCTGCAGGAGGGTCGACTTGCCGCCGCCGGTGGGGCCCTTGATGACCAGGTAGTCACCTGCGGTGATGGTGAGGTCCACTCCGGCGAGCGCGTCGACAACGCCCTTGCCGCGGGTGTAGCGCCGGGTGACGCCGGTGAGTTCGTACATGGTGTGGTTGCTCCTGCGGAGGTGGGACGAGGGCCGGTCAGGCGACGCGGGAGAGGGCGTCGGCGGGGCGGAGCCGGGAGGCGCGCCACCCGCCGAAGCCACCGGCGACGAGGCCGCCCGCGACGGCGAGGCCGACGGCCAGGACGATCACGGAGAGGCTGACCGGTGCGGTGAGCACCACGTCCAGCGTCCGTGCGGCGGTTTCGCGTGCGGCACCGCCGGGGCCGCCGCCCATTCCGCCACCGCGACCGCCCATGCCTCCACCGCCACCGGGGCCGCTCGTACCACCGCCCGAAGCGCCCAGTTCCGCGGAGAGCGAGGGCCCGAACGCGGTAACCGCCCAGGCGCCGGCCAGGCCCAGCCCGATGCCCAGCGCGCCACCGGCCAGGCCCGTCACGACGGCCTCGCCGACGACCTGCCCGGTGACCCGGCGCGAGCGCCAGCCCAGGGCCTTGAGGGTGCCGAACTCCCGCACGCGCCGGGCGACGGCGGACGAGGTGAGCAGGCCGGCGACCAGGAACGCCGCCGCCAGGACCACCACGGACAGCCAGCGGCCGACCGTCTCGGCGAGGCCGGAGGCGGTGGACAGCGACCCCGAGACGGTGTCCGCCAAGTCCTCGGAGGTGGTCACGGTCGCGTCCGGAACCGCCTTGAGCACCGCCGATTCCACCGCACCGAGCTGCTGTGCGTCGTCGGCCTGTACGTAGACGGTGGTGATCTTGTCCTTGGCGTCGGCCAGGGTCTGGGCCTGGGCGAGCGGCAGGTAGACGTTGGCGGCGGCGTCCCCGCTGGTCGCCGTGGCGACACCGATGATCTCGAACTTCGTGTCGCTCACCGTGAGCGTGCCACCGGCCGCCAGCTTCTTCTCCTGGGCGTAGGCGCTGTCCACCACGGCCACCTTCGCCGATGCCTCCGACGTCTCGAAGCCGCGCCCCTCGGTGATCTCGGAGGAGGACAACGGACCCATCTCCGGATGGGTGACATCGGTGCCGTACACGGTGAAACTGTCGATGGAGAAGTCGGCGCCACCGCCCGTCACCTCACCATCCGAGCCGCCACCCCGCCCAGCGCCCGGCCGCTGCTGGAACTGGCCGCGGCTGAACTCGCCGTCGACCTTCACCACATTGAGGCTGAGCCCGCCCACGGCCTCCGACACACCGTCCGCCTTCGCCACGGACGGGACCGTGGCGGCGTCAAGAGTCTGCAGGCCCTGCACCATGACCCGGTCACTGCTCTGCCGCTCCCCGTCCTCCCCTTCGCCACCCGCGTCGAAGCGGAATCGCGGCCGCTCGCCCCCGGTCTCCGACGGCGGCTCCGGGGCCTTGGTAACGGTCATGTCGGTACCCAGCCCGTAGAGCGATTCGAGGACTTGGTCCTGGGCCTTCCCCATGCCGGTGGAGACGGCGTTGACCACGATGACAAGAGCGATACCGAGTGCCAGCCCGGAAGCGACGACCAGCGCCGACTTTCTCCGGCGGCGCAGCTCACGGCGCAGATAGGTGAAGAACATGCGCCGCAAGCTATGCGCGTGGCCTGGTAACACCGTGAGCGTTGTGTGAGAGAACGCCGAGAGTTTCACCGCAGCGGACACCGCGCTTGGCCCGTGATGACGCCCTTCGGTCGTCGGGCCGACCAGAGAAGAATGCTCGTGAAGTGGCCAACGGCACACCCGGACCCACGACCGACTGATCCAAACGAAAGTGCCTAGTTCCAGCGGCGTCCGTCGAGGGCGCCGCTGAGTCCGCCGGGGCCGGGGAGTTCGTCGCGGTTGGAGCCGCCGTCGTCGGTGCTGCCGCCGGTGGTGTCCTCGCCGCCGCCCGTGCCGGTGCCGTCGCCGGTGTCGCCGCTCTGGCCGCCGGTGGGGGAGCCGGTGGAGGTGCCGCCGGTGGAGTCCTGGTTTCCGCTCTCCGTGCCGTCGTCGCCGGTGTCGTTGCCGCTGTCGTCCTCGGGGGTGCCGCTGTCGGTGTCCTCGTCGTCGGGGGCGCCGGTGGCGGGGGAGGAGGGGTCGTCGGAGGAGGACGGTCCGCCGCTGGAGTCGGGGGCGGGGGGCTGGCTCTCGTTGGCGCCGGGCTGGAGCCGCAGGTTGAAGGAGCTGACGGGTTCGCCCTTGAGGGCGTCACGGGTGTACTGGCCCCAGATCTCGGCGGGTGCGCCGCCGCCGTTGACGCGGGGCAGGCCCATGGCGCCGTAGAGGGACTTGTGGCCGGCGGTGACGGGGTCCTGGCCCATGACGGCGACGACGGTGGCGAGGTCGGGGGTGTAGCCGGCGAACCAGGCGGCGGTGTCCTCCTCGGCGGTGCCGGTCTTGCCCGCGGCGGGGCGGCCGGAGGTCTGGGCGGCGGTGCCGGTGCCGTTCTCGACGACGCCCTTGAGGACGGAGGTGGTGGTGTCGGCGGCCTCGCGGCTGACGGCCTGCCGGGTGCGCCGCTCGGGGAGGGCGATGTCGCGGCCGTTCTGGGTGATCTCCTCGACGAGGGTGTACGGGGTGTGCTTGCCGTGGTTGGCGAGGGTCGCGTACGCCTGCGCCATGTCGAGGACGCTGGCGCTGGCGACGCCGAGGGCGATGGAGGGTCCGGCGTCGTCGAGGCTGGGGGTGTCGGGGGAGATGCCGAGGTCGACGGCGGTCTGACGGACCTTGTCGGGGCCGACGTCGACGGCCATCTGGGCGTAGACGGCGTTGACGGACTTGTCGGTGGCCTCGCTGACGGTGATGTCGCCGTAGTCCTCGTGGTCCTCGTTCTCGGGTGCGTAGCGGGGGCCGGCCCAGCCCTGGACGGGGCGTTCGCTGGTGCCGTCGTAGCGGGTCTGGGGGGTGATGCGGCGGCCGTCCTGGGTGCGGGCGTCGTTCTCGACGGCGGCGGTGAGGACGAAGGGCTTGAAGGAGGAGCCGGTCTGGAAGTCCCGGCGGGTGGCGTTGGGGGTGTACTGCTTGACGTAGTCGACGCCGTTGTACATCGCCACGACCTTGCCGGTCTTGGGTTCGACGGAGGCGCCGCCGGCGCGGACGTAGGTGTCGACCTTGCGGTTGTTCTGGTCGAGGCGGTCCATGAGGTTGTCGTTGACGGACTCGACGAAGGCGTCCTGCTTGTCCTTCTGCAGGGTGGTGGTGATGCGGTAGCCGCCGGCGTCGAGGGAGGCCTCGTCGACGATCTTGTTGTCGGTGAGGTGCTGCTTGACGACGTTGACGATGTAGCCGCGCTGCCCGGACATGCCGGTGGAGTGGGTGGTCCGGTTGGGCACGGGGAAGGTGAGGCGGGTGCGTTCGGCCGGGTCGAGCCAGCCTTCGTCGACCATGCCGTCGAGGACGTAGTTCCAGCGGTCCTCGACGAAGGCGCGGTTCTCGGGGTGCGCGATCACGTCGTACTGGCTGGGGGCGTTGACGAGGGCGGCGAGGTAGGCGGCGCGTCCGGCGTCGAGTTCGGAGGCGTCCATGTCGTAGTAGGCGTGGGCGGCGGCCTGGATGCCGTAGGCGCCGCGGCCGAAGAAGCTGGTGTTGAGGTAGCCCTCGAGGATCTCGTCCTTGGACTGGTTGCGGTCCAGCTTGATGGCGATGAAGAACTCCTTCACCTTGCGGGTGACGGTCTGCTCCTGGCGCAGGTAGTAGTTCTTCACGTACTGCTGGGTGATGGTGGAGCCGGACTGCTTGCCCTTGCCGGTGACGGTGTTCCAGGCGCCGCGGGCCATGGCCAGGGGGTCGACGGCGGACTCGGTGTAGAAGTCGCGGTCCTCGGCGGCGAGGACGGCGTGCTGGGCGTCCTTCGAGATCTTGGAGAGGGTGACGTTCTCCCGGTTGACCTCGCCGTCGCGGGCGATGACGGAGCCGTCGGCGTAGAGATAGACGTTGGCCTGCTGGGTGGCGAGGGCGTTGGCGGCGGGGATCTGGACGAGGGCGTAGCCGAGGAGGAAGCCGCCGACGAGGAGCAGCGTGGTGACGAGGAACGCGCCGAGGACCATGCGCCAGGTGGGGACGGCGCGGCGCCAGCCGGTGCGGCGGGCCTTGAGGGCCGCGCGGCGTTCCTCGCGGGCGGCCTTCTTGTCGGTGGCGGCACCCGGCTTCTCGGCGGAGGCGGCGCCGGACTCCTGGCCGGCGGCCGTGGCGGCCCCGCTGTTCTCGTCGGATTCATCCGATCGTGTGGCGTCGGCGTCGTCCGTCCGGGTGTCGTCCCGGGCGTCGTCGGGCGCGTCGGTCGCTCGAGGCTCGTGCGATGCCCAGCCCGGGCGGGGCTTCTTCGGCTGCGGCTCGTCGCTCATGTCGTGCACGGACTCCTGATTCGCCTCGTTCGTTCCCGTACGCCTCATGTGTGTGCGTACGCCTCGTGCGTGCCTCTTATTGAAGACTGTCGCACCTGTCGCCGCCTTCGGCGGGCGGCGACGCGCGTCGTGCGTCCTGCGCCGTGTCGCCCGTTCGGCCGCGCCGGCTGTTCACCTGACCGGAGGACGGGCCGGAAAACCCGTGGCGGCGCGATCTCTCCCCGGACTAGGCTCCTGCGCTTCGGTTCCTAGGGCGGGAGGGGTGGAAAGGGGTGGGTTCGGCACGGTTGTACCTGGCCGTGGCGGCCCGGGGATTCCGGCGGTACGCGTCGTACCGGGCGGCGACCGCGGCCGGGGTGTTCACCAACACGGTGTTCGGCCTGATCCTCGTCTACACGTATCTGGCGCTGTGGGACGAGCGTCCGGACCTCGGCGGCTACGACCAGGCCCAGGCGGTGACGTACGTGTGGCTGGGGCAGTGCCTGTTCGCGGCGCTGGCGCTGCAGGGCGGGGGCGTCGAGACGGAGCTGATGGAGCGCATCCGCACCGGTGAGATCGCGGTGGACCTGTACCGGCCGGCGGATCTGCAGCTGTGGTGGCTGGCGGGCGACCTGGGCCGTGCGGCGTTCCAGCTGCTGGGGCGCGGGGTGGTGCCGTTCCTGGTGGGCGGGCTGTTCTTCCCGACGGCGCTGCCGACGCGGTTCGACACGTGGGTGTGGTTCGCGGTGGCGCTGCTGCTGGCGGCGCTGGTGAGCTTCGGGATCCGCTATCTGGTGGCGCTGAGCGTGTTCTGGCTGCTGGACGGCACGGGTGTCAGCCAGGTGATGATGATCCTCGGGGTGTTCTTCTCGGGCATGGTGCTGCCACTGAACGTCTTCCCGGGCGGGTTCGGCGAGGTGGCGCGGGCGCTGCCGTGGGCGGCGCAGCTCCAGGTCCCGGCGGACGTGCTGATGGGGGAGACGGCGGTGGCGGGGGCGTTCGCCTTCCAGGCGATGTGGGCGGTGCTGCTGCTCGCGGCGGGCCGGCTGGTGCAGTCGGCGGCCACGCGCCGGGTGGTGGTGCAGGGTGGCTGAGCGCGGCGCGGTGCTGGAGGGGCTGCGGGCGTACCGGATGATCGCCGGGATGTGGGTGCGGTCCGGGATGACCTACCGGGTGTCGTTCGTGTTCACGCTGTTCGGCAACCTGGTGATGACGGGGATGGACTTCGTCGGGATCCTGCTGATGTTCTCGCAGGTCGACTCGCTGGCGGGCTGGTCGCTGCCGGAGGTGGCGTTCCTGTACGCGGCGTCGGTGACGTCGTTCGGCCTCGCGCATCTCGCGGCGGGGTCGATGCCGCAGCTCGGTTCGCGGATCAGGGACGGTTCCTTCGACGTGCTGCTGGTGCGTCCGGTGCCGGTGCTCGCGCAGGTCGGCGGGGACCGTTTCTCGCTGCGCCGCCTGGGGAGGATCGCGCAGGGCGGGGCTGTGCTGGGCTGGGCGCTGGTGGCGGCGGACATCGACTGGACGGTGTCGAAGGTGCTGCTGGTGCCGCTGATGGTGGTGTCCGGCGCGGCGATCTTCGTGGCGGTGTTCGTGGCGGGCGCGGCGTTCCAGATCTACGCGCAGGACGCGGCGGAGGTGCAGAACGCGTTCACGTACGGAGGGACGACGATGCTGCAGTATCCGCCGGCGGTGTTCGGGAAGGACCTGGTGCGCGGGGTGACGTTCGTCCTGCCGCTGGCCTTCGTCAACTGGGTGCCCGCCGCGCACGTCTTGGGGCGTCCGTACCCGCTGGCGCTGCCGGGGTGGGTGGCGTTCGCGTCGCCGCTGGTGGCGGCGGGGTGCTGCGCGCTCGCGGGGCTGGCGTGGCGTACGGGACTCAGGTCGTACAGGAGCGTGGGGAGTTGAGCGGGCGGATGGAGACGACAGCCGGACCGGACACGGACGGCCGGGCGGAGGCGTTCATCGAGCTGGACCGGGTCGAGAAGGTGTTCGACGTGCGGCGGCGCAAGGGGCTGCTGCGGCGGGAGCGGCACCAGGTGCGGGCGGTGGACTCGATCTCCTTCACGGTGGCGCGTGGCGAGATGGTCGGTTACATCGGGCCGAACGGCGCGGGGAAGTCGACGACGATCAAGATGCTGACGGGCATCCTCACGCCGAGCGGCGGCCGGCTGCGGGTCGCAGGGATCGACCCGTCGCGGGAGCGGACCCGGCTGGCGCACCGCATCGGTGTGGTGTTCGGGCAGCGCACCACGCTGTGGTGGGACCTTCCGCTGATCGACTCGTACAAGCTGATGCACCGCATGTACCGCATCCCCGACGCCCGCTACCGGGAGAACCTCGCGCGGCTGGTCGAACTGCTCGATCTGGGCGACCTGCTGGAGGTCCCGGTGCGGCAGCTGTCGCTGGGGCAGCGGATGCGCGGGGACATCGCGGCGGCGCTGCTGCACGACCCGGAGGTGCTGTACCTGGACGAGCCGACGATCGGCCTGGACGTCGTCTCCAAGACCCGGGTGCGGGAGTTCCTGCGGCAGGTGAACGCCGAGCGCTCCACGACCGTCCTGCTGACCACGCACGACCTCCAGGACATCGAGCAGGTCTGCTCCCGTGTGATGGTCATCGACCACGGCCGGCTGGTGTACGACGGGGCGCTCGCCGGGCTGCACGAGGTGGGGGAGAGCGAGCGGACGCTGGTGGTGGACCTGGAGCGGGAGTGCCCGCCGGTGGAGGTGCCCGCTCCCGCCCGGGTGGTGCGGGTGGACGGGCCCCGGCAGTGGGTGGCGTTCCCCGCGTCGGAGCCGGCGGCCGGGCTGGTGACGCGGATCGCCGAGCGCTACCCGCTGGTCGACCTGTCGGTGCGGGAGCCCGACATCGAGGCGGTCATCGCGCAGATGTACGCGGAGCGGGCCGGGCGGACGCCGACGCGGCCCTCGTAGCCGTGTGACGGGGACAACTCGTAGGCTGCTGGGTATGACCGACGACGCACCCGCACCGGACCTCCGCGCCTCCGACGCCGACCGTGAACGGGTCGCCGAAGTCCTCCGGGACGCCCTCGCCGAGGGCCGCCTGGACATGGAGGAGTTCCAGGAGCGGCTGGACGCCACCTACCAGGCGCGCACCTACGGGGAACTGGCCCCCATCACCCGTGACCTGCCCGCGTCGGGCACGGCGGTCGCGCCCGCCGTCTCGCTGACGAAGGACCCGGTGACGGGCGGCAGTTGGGCGGACCGCATCGTCGGCGGGGAGGACTCGGGGCTGTCGACCTGGGCGGTCGCCGTGATGAGCGGCTTCGAGCGCAAGGGGCGGTGGACGGCGCCCCGGCGCTTCAACTGCTTCGCCTTCTGGGGCGGCGGCACCATCGACCTGCGCGACGCGAACTTCGCGGACCGCGAGATCGTCATCAACGCCGTCGCGATCATGGGCGGGATCGACGTGACCGTGCCGCCCGGCGTGGAGGTCGTGGTGCGCGGCGTCGGCGTCATGGGCGGCTTCGACCACCGCGAGGAGGGCGTGCCGGCCGAGCCGGGCGCCCCGCGTGTGATCGTCACCGGGTTCGCCTTCTGGGGCGGGGTCGGCGTGCAGCGCAAGCTGCCCCGCGCGGAGCGGCAGCGGTTGCGCGAGGAGCGGCGGCGGGAGAAGCAGGAACTCAGGGAGGAGCGGCGGCGGGAGCACCTGGAGCGTGCGGAGCGGCAGCGGCAGCAGCATCTGGACAGCGCCGAGCGGCATCGCCGGGAGCTGGAGGAGTCGCGGCGTCTCCACGACCCGCTGAACCTGCACGGCACGCGGGAGGAGCGGGAGCGGCGGCCCGAGGACCGCTGACCGTGCTCACCGGGCCGGGCGCCGGTCACAGCCGGGCCGGCGCCCCTCCCTTCAGCGCCTTCAGGTCGAACGTCTCCGCCATGCGCGCGTAGCCCTCGTCGCTGGGGTGCAGCCCGTCCCCCGAGTCGTGGCCGGCCCGGAGGCGTCGGGGGTCGTACCCGTCCCGCACGGCCTCGTCGAAGTCCACGACCTCGTCGAACACCCCGCCGTCGCGGATCTCCGCGTTGACCCGCTGCCGCACGTCCTCGCCGTACGCGGTCCAGCCGTGGTGCCCGCGGTACGGCATCAGCGTCGCTCCGACGACCTTGATCCCCCGCGCGTGCGCCCGCTCGGTCAGGGCCGTCAGCCCGCCCGCGATCCGTTCCGGGTCGGCGGTGTCCGGCGCGCGGAGGATGTCGTTGACGCCCAGCACGACGACCACGACCCGCACGTTCGCGCGGCCCAGCACGTCCCGGTCGAAGCGGCGCGGCGCGGCGGCGTTGCGCGGCGGCCGGCCGGGCCCGTCGGCGAGGACGCGGTTCCCGCTGAGCCCGGCGTTGACGACGCTGTAGCGGGGGAGGTCCCGGCCGGACGCGAGGGCCGCGCGCAGCCGGCCGGACAGCACGTCGGGCCAGCGGGCGTCGGCGCCGGTCGTGGACGAGATGCCGTCGGTGAGGGAGTCGCCGAGGACGACGACCGTGCCCTCGGAGTCGTCGCTGAGCACGTCCAGCGCGGTGACGTACCGCCAGACGGTGCTCTGCCCGTTGTACGCGGCCCCGGTGGTGTCGCGGGTGTGCTCGCCCTCGGCGACCCAGGAGATCTGCCGGGCGTGCTCGTGGTACGTCACCGGGCCCGAAGGGGCGGGGGAGTACGTGCTGATCAGCACGTGCGCGTCGCGCGGGACCGGGACGCGCACGGCGTCGCTGACCACCTGTCCGCCCGCAGGGACGACGACCGACGGGTTCCCGGCGAAGGTGAGGGGCCGCATGGTGCCGGCGAGCGCGGCGGCCGTGTCCGGGCCGGCGGAGACGGCGATCGAGGCGTGCGTGAGGGTGAGCGGGGCGCGCCCGTAGAGGTTGGACAGGGTGACGCGGGCGCGGGTGCCGCCCGCGGTGGTGTGGACGACGTTCCGTACGGACCGGCCGGCGAGCCCCGTTGTCTCCGTGCCGGGCTCGCCGCCGCCGGGCGCGGTCGCCCAGGCGGTGACCCAGGTCCCGGCGGAGGCGGGCGCGACGGGGTTCCCGGCCCCGCCGCCGTCCCGGGCGGGGGTGTTGCGCCCGCGCAGGCCGTCGGCGGACACCCCGACGAAGATCACGGCGGACACGGCGAGCACGGCCGCGAGCATCGCGGCGAGCAGGGCGGCGTACCGGCCGGGCCGGCCGGGGCCTCCCGCCGCGACGGGGTGCGCCCGTCCGTCCGGCCGCTGCGGGGTTTCGGTGGGCCACCCGCCCGGGGCGGAGGGCTCCGCGCCGGGGGAGGGGGGCGCGGCGGCGGGCGGGGTCTGTCCGGGGGGCTGCCGGAGGGTTTCGGCGGGCTCCGCGTCGAAGAAGCCCTGCCTTGCGGGTGTCCCGTGCCGGGTGGGAGGCTCCGCGTCCCCGGACGGGTCTGCTTCGGGGGAGGTCCCTGTGCCTTCGGGCGGGTCCGGCACGGGGAAGGGCTCCGGTTGGGTGGGTCGCCCCCGTCGGGCGGGAGGCTCCGCGCCGGGGGAGGGGGGCGCGGCGGCGGGCGGGGTCTGTCCGGGGGGCTGCCGGAGGGGTTCGGCGGGCACAGCGCCGAAGAGGCCCTGCCCTGAGGGTCTCCCGTGCCGGGCTGGAGGCTCCGCGCCCCTGGACGGGTCTGCTTCGGGGGAGGTCCCCGTGCCCTCGGGCGGGCTCGGCACGGTGAAGGGCCCCGGCGGGGTGGGCCGCCCCCGTCGGGCGGGAGGCTGGTGGCCGGCGGGGGCGGGCCGCCGGATGCCGTCGCGGCGCCGGGTCATGCTGCGCTGTTCTCCTCGCAAGGCGGGAGCCGCGGGCGGCTCCGTCCGTCGCACCATCGTGGGCCAGGGCGGGGGCGGCCGGGTGCGGGACGCGGCCGGAGATCATCCGGGCGGCCCCCGGGGCCGCCCCCGGCCGGGCCTTCGGGTGGTGCTTCCGCGCGGCCCGGGGTGTCCGGGCCGCGCCCGGGGTACCCCTAGGTGACGTCCCTGGACAATCCCCCCACGGACAGACGCCGGGAACTCCTGTTCCGTTCCAGGAGTCGGTCAGGCAGGGACAATGTGTGAGGGATCACCGAACGGGTGGAGCGGATGGAACGGACTGAGACGGCGGAGACCGAGGACGGGACCGCCGCCGGGCAGCGGCCCGGCGCGGGTGCCGCCACGAACCGCGCGATGACGACGTTCAGCGCCGCGGACGAGGAGAAGCGGCGCGGGGTGCGCCGGATGAAGATGACCGCGACGGGCCTGCTGCTGTTCGTCGCCCTCGTCTACGTCCTCGCCAAGTGGGCGTCCCACCAGGGCGCCGGCGCCTGGGCGGGCTACGTGGCCGCGGCGGCGGAGGCGGGCATGGTGGGCGCGCTGGCCGACTGGTTCGCCGTCACCGCGCTCTTCCGGCACCCGCTGGGCCTGCCCATCCCGCACACGGCGATCATCCCCACCAAGAAGGACCAGCTCGGCACCGCCCTCGGCGACTTCGTCGGGGAGAACTTCCTCTCCGAGGACGTCGTCCGCAGACGGCTGCGCGCCGTCGGCATCGGCGGCCGGCTCGGCGCCTGGCTCGCCGTCCCCGAGCACGCCGACCGGGTCACCGCCGAGGCGTCGGCGGCCCTGCGCGGCGCGCTGACCGTGCTGCGCGACTCCGACGTGCAGGCGGTCGTCGGCGAGGCGATCACCCGCCGGGCCAACGCCCAGGAGATCGCGCCCGGCATGGGCAAGATGCTGGAGCGGATCGTCGCCGACGGCGCCCACAAACGCGCGGTGGACGTCGTCGTCTCCCGCGCCCACGACTGGCTCGTGCTGCACAGCGACGCCGTGATGGACGCGGTGCACGGCGGTGCCCCCGGCTGGACGCCCAAGTTCGTGGACCGCAAGGTCGGCGAGCGCGTCTACAAGGAGCTGCTGCGGTTCGTCACCGAGATGCGGGACATGCCGAGCCACCCCGCGCGCGGCGCCCTGGACCGCTTCCTCACCGACTTCGCGACCGACCTCCAGTCCGACACCGACACCCGCGCCCGTGTGGAGCGCCTCAAGGGCGACATCCTGGGCCGCAGCGAGGTGCAGGACCTGATCGCGTCCGCCTGGACGGCCGTACGGGGCATGATCGTCTCGGCGGCGGAGGACGAGCGCAGCGAGCTGCGGCTGCGGCTGCGGGCGTCGCTGCTGTCGCTGGGCGCCCGGATGTCGCTCGACCCGAAGCTCCAGGGCAAGGTCGACACCTGGCTGGAGAGCGCCGCGGTGTACGTGGTGACCACCTACCGCAAGGAGATCACCCTCCTGATCACGGACACGGTGGCGAGCTGGGACGCGGAGCACACGACGAAGAAGATCGAGGCCAACATCGGCCGAGACCTGCAGTTCATCCGCATCAACGGCACGGTGGTCGGCTCGCTCGCGGGCCTGGTGATCTACACGGTGTCGCGGGCGTTGGGGGCGTAGCCCGGCCGCCGGACCGTAGGGCCGCACCCGCCGGGGACCGCCCCGGGCGTGAAAGCGGCGGGCACGGGGCACACGAGGTTCACTTCGTCGAGGAGGGAGCCCATGGCCACCGCGCAGTCCGGGACCGGACGCACCATCACCACCAGAATCCCCGCCCGCCTGGACCGTCTGCCGTGGTCCCGCTGGCACTGGTCCATCGTCATCGGCCTGGGCACGGTGTGGATCCTCGACGGGATGGAAGTCACCATCGTCGGGAACATCGCGGCCCGTCTGTCCGAGCCCGGCAGCGGACTGCCCATCACCTCCGGCGAGGTCACCGGCATCGCCGCCGCCCTCTACGTCACCGGCGCCTGCACCGGCGCCCTCTTCTGGGGCCGGCTCACCGACATCTACGGCCGCAAGAAGCTGTTCCTGATCACCCTGGCCGTCTACCTGGGCGCGACGGCCCTGACCGCGCTGTCCTTCGACACCTGGTGGTTCTTCCTCTTCCGCTTCCTCACCGGCTTCGGCATCGGCGGCGAGTACGCGGCCATCAACTCCGCGATCGACGAGCTGATCCCGGCGAAGTACCGGGGCCGCGTGGACCTGCTGATCAACGGCAGCTACTGGCTGGGCGCGGTCGGCGGCGCGCTGCTGTCCATCGTCGCCCTGAACACCTCGATCTTCCCGGCGGACGTCGGCTGGCGCCTCACCTTCGCGCTGGGCGCGGTCCTGGCCCTGGTGATCCTCCTCGTACGGCGGCACGTCCCGGAGAGTCCCCGCTGGCTGCTGATCCACGGCCGGGACGACGAGGCCGAGCGCATCGTCGGCTCCATCGAGGAGCGCGTCACGGCGGAGGAGGGCAAGGAACTGCCGGCCGCCGCGGACGAGATGACGATCCACCAGCGCACCCGCACCACCTTCACGGAGATCGCCCGGACCGTCTTCGCCCGCTACCGCAGGCGCTCCACCCTCGGCTTCGCCCTGTTCATCGGGCAGGCGTTCCTCTACAACGCGATCACGTTCGGCTTCGGCGCGATCCTCACGCAGTTCTTCGACGTGCCGTCAGGGAACACCGGCTACTACTTCGCGGTCATCGCGGCCGGCAACTTCCTCGGCCCGCTGCTGCTGGGCAAGCTGTTCGACACCGTCGGCCGCCGCGTCATGATCTCCGGCACCTACGTGCTGTCGGGCGCGCTGCTGTTCGGCACGGCGTGGCTGTTCGACCGCGGTTCGCTCACCGCGGCGACGATGACGGCGTGCTGGTGCGTGGTGCTGTTCTTCGCCTCCGCCGGCGCCTCCAGCGCCTACCTCACGGTCTCCGAGATCTTCCCGATGGAGACCCGGGCCATGTCCATCGCCTTCTTCTACGCGATCGGCACCGCCGCCGGCGGCATCAGCGGCCCGCTGCTCTTCGCCGAGCTGACCAGCACCGGCGTGGTCGGCGACACGGTGCTCGCGTTCCAGATCGGCGCGGGGCTGATGGTCGCTGCGGGCGTCGTGGCGGCGATTCTCGCGGTGAACGCGGAGCGGCGGTCCCTGGAGGACATCGCGACGCCGCTGTCGGCGGCCGAACCGCAGCAGGCGGCGGCCCGTTCCTGAGGGACGGGCTCCTGACGGGCGCTTCAACGGGGTACGGCCGGCGGAGGCTCTCAGCCCCGCCGGTCGGCCACCGCCCAGGACGCGAGGGCGACCGCGCCGGCCACCCCGAACACGGCCGGCCAGGCGCCGACCTTCTTCGCCAGCGGGTGCGACCCGGCGAAGGCGGCCACGTACGCCGCCGACAGCACACCGGCCGCCGTGCCGCCCGCCCGCTCGCGCCACTGCCGGGCGGCGGCGACCCCGGCGGCGGCGAGCACGACCCCGCCGAGCTGCCGCTTACGGGTCCAGCGGGCCACGCCGTACCCGCCGACGAGCCCGCTCGCGGCCACGACCGAACTGGGAACCTTCGCCATGCCTGCTGCCTCCTGCCACTGCGCCCGCGAGGGGCGCGGAAAACCACGGACCTCCGAGGCTAACGCGCCCGGCGGCGCCCCCTCTCACCAGCCCCGGAGCGGCTGTCCACGCGAAACTGAGTCGGAGGTTGTCAACTTTCCAGCGGGTGGGTTATATAAGGAAGTGATCCGTAGGGCATCGCACAAGCGGCTTCATGGAAAGGAGTGGACTGTGATGCTCATGCGTACCGACCCGTTCGCCGAGTTCGACCGCCTCACGCGGCAGGCCTTCGGTCAGGCCACCCGCACCTCGGTGATGCCGATGGACGCCTATCGGGCAGGGGACGATTTCATCGTCCACTTCGACATCCCCGGCATCGACCCGGAGTCCATCGAGCTCGACGTCGAGCGCAACGTCCTGAACGTCCGCGCAGAGCGCCGTGCGCCGGCCCCCGAGGGCGCGGACCTGGTGGTCGCCGAGCGTCCGACCGGTCACTTCAGCCGGCAGCTCTTCCTCGGCGACACCCTGGACACCGAGCGCATCGACGCCACGTACGACGCGGGTGTCCTGACCCTGCGCATCCCGGTGGCCGAGGCGGCGAAGCCGCGCCGCATCCAGATCACGGGCGGCGACAGCCGCAAGCAGATCGCCGGCTGACACCCGCCCGCCCCTTCCACGCGTCCCGCGGATCCCCCTCCCGCGGGACGCGTCCACGCGCCGTACGCCCCCGGCGGGCGACGCGACACCGGACCCCCTTCAGACACCGGACCCCGTTCAGAACCGAATACCGCAGCAGGAGAGGAGCTTCGGATGACCACGCTGACGCCGCAGAAGCCCGCGATCCCGCAGCCGGGAGGCGACATCACCCCGGCGCCCGAGCCACGCCCGGCGCAGGACCCCGCCTGGCGCGAACTCGTCGACGCCGTGCGGCAGGCGGGGCAGTACCCGACGCGGTCGGAGGCGGAGAGCGTCACCCGCATCGTCCTGTCCGCCCTGGGCGGCCACGTCGTCGGGGACGAACGCGTCGACCTGGCCCGCGCCCTGCCCGAGGAGGCGGCGCGGGTGGTCGCCTCGCAGATCCCGGCGACCCGCCCGTTGACGGCGGCCGAGTTCGTCGACTCGGTGGCGGCCCGTATCGAGGGCGCCACCCCGGCGACGGCCCGCTGGGACGTCAGCTCCGTCCTCAGCGTTCTGCCGCCGCTGGTCGGCGACGAGCTGGTGACGCGCATCCTGAACCAGCTCCCGCCCGGCTACGCCCTCCTGTTCGGCAGGGCGGAGCTGACACCGGCGGCGTGACGGGCGCGCCGTAGTTCCCCTTCCTCACCGGCGAGCGCCCTCGCGCCCCTCGGGCACGGGTGCGCTCGCCGCGCGACGGAGGGCACGCTCCGTACACTCCCGGCACTCGTGAGCGTACGGTCGTACGCATGTCGACGGACTACTTCGCGGGCGATCCGCGCACGAACCTGGAGCGGATGCTCGCGGGTGACCTGTACATCGCCGACGATCCGGAGATTGGCCGCCGGCTGGAGCGCGCCATGCGGCTCGCCGCCCGCTACCAGGCCGCGTACCTGGAGGATCGGGACCAGGCGAAGGCGGTCCTGACCGAACTCCTCGGCTCGGTCGGCGAGGACGTCGAGATCCGCCCGCCGCTCTTCGTCGACTACGGCAGCAACATCACCGTCGGCGCCCGCACCTTCGTCAACTACCACCTCACCGCGCTGGACGTCGCCGCCATCACCATCGGCGAGGACTGCCAGATCGGCCCGAACGTCCAACTCCTCACGCCCACCCACCCGGTGGAGCCGCAGCCGCGCCGCGACAAGCTGGAGGCGGCGCGGCCCATCACCATCGGGGACAACGTGTGGATCGGCGGCGGCGCGATCGTCTGCCCCGGCGTGACCATCGGCGACAACTCGGTCATCGGCGCGGGCGCGGTCGTCACCAAGGACGTCCCGGCGAACGTCGTGGCGGTCGGCAACCCGGCCCGCCCGGTCCGCTCCCTCTGACGGCCGCCGGCGAACGGAACGCATGGCCACCGGACACCGCGACCCCCGCCGCCTGGACGCCCTGATCGAGAGCCTGCCCCTGGACCGCGCGCCGGACGACGATCCACCGGACCGATCGGTGACGCGAGAGGCGGTGGGGAGGGTTACCGGCGAGGAGCGAGGGGAGCGGCGTGCATCGGCGCCGCTTCGCACGTGGACCCGGCTGTCGAGTCCACCGGTCGACGGCCCGGCGACCCAGTCGAAAGTCCGTCTGGCGGCGGTGGCCTGGGTGCGGCCACCGCGCGTGACTGGCTGGGCCGGTCGCCGCGCAGGACGGCGGCGATCGACGGCGGTCGGCGGCCTGGCCATGGTCGGCCTCGGCGCGTCCGTCGCGTTCACCGGCCGCGCCGAGTGAGGAAGGCACCCCCGGGACGGGCGCTGAAGGCGCACACGTCCCGGGGCCCGGATCAGAGCTGCCGGTAGTAGACGACGGTCGGCAGCCCCCTGCACCCCAGGCGCTCGTAGAGAGCGCGGGCAGGCGCGTGGAAGGGATCGCCGCCGGTGCCGATCTCGACGACCTCGGCGCCGAGACTCCGCATGTGCGCGAAGGCGTGCTCGCACAGGGCGGTGCCGGCGTGGTGGCGGCGGTGCTGTGCGGAGACGGCGAGGTGGCTGATGCTGCCGTTCCGGCGGTCGGGGTCGACGCTCCAGGCCACGTAACCGGCGAGGCCGTCGCCGTCGTCGTCGCCGTTGTCGTCACCGGCATCGGCGACCGCGACGTACAGGTGCCGCTCGGGGGCGTGGAGCCGGGGGATCTCACGACGGTAGTCGTCGCGCCAGTCGCCGTGCTGGTTGGCGAAGACGGTCTCGCCGACGAGGGGGCGGAAGGAGTCCTCGTAGAACGGCCGGAACGTCTCGATGGTCAGGTCGGTCAGGGCCGTGAGGTCCCGCGGGGTGAACGCGCGGATGCGCATGGGAGTGTGCCTTTCGGGCTGAGGGCTGGACGCCCGGGTGGGAAGGGGGCATCGATCGGCCCGCTCCCGGCCGTGAACCGGCGTCGGTGAGCGGGGCCCTCAGTGACGCGTGCGAAAGGCGGCGAAGCACTCCATGGGGCCCAGCGTAACGCCGGGCGCGTGGGCGACGCCCGGGGTTTCGCGCGGGCGTCGCGCCCAGTACTCCGCGCCGGGGCCGCCGCCGCGACCGCCGCGCCGGGCCGGGCGCCGCGACCGTACGCCCGGCCTGGGACCGTACGCTCACGGCCCGCGACCGTACGCCCGCCCGCGACCGTACGCCCGCCCGCGACCGTACGCCCGCCCGCCGGCCGCCCCGCTCAGTCCGGGAGCGCCGCCTCCCACACCCAGGAGGTCCGGCGCGGAAGGCCGTCGAGGTCACCGCGGCCGGTGCACCACAGGAGCACCCGGGCCGGATCCCCGGGAGGAGCGGCAGGGAAGAGCCGGTCGAGCACGGCTGCGCTCGGCCCGGCGGGCGGCAGCCAGTCCACGGACAAGCCCCGCGCGATGTCGTAGGTGTGCAGGAGGGTCTCGGCGACGCCCATCGCGGCGAAGCCCGCGGGATCGCACGGACCCCAGTGCCAGGCCCTCACGGCCGGGTCGGCCGTGGCCAGCGCGCTGCTCAGCAGCCCGCCGCACGCGGTGACGGCCTGGAGCACGTCGGCGGGCGAGGCGGAGGGTCGTACGGTCAGGTCGACGGGGAGGTAGCCGTCGGTGGGCCGCGCCGCGAGCTGCCCCGCGTAGGCCAGCAGGTCGTGGCCGACGTGGGCGGCCGTCTGCCAACAGGTCCACTCGAGCGTCCCCGCCTGCACCGTCCAGTCGTCGGTGGTACGGGGCCCGAGCACCCGCAGCATCGCTGTGACTGCGTCGTTCACGTCCTCGTGGTCCACGGGGAACTCCTTCCGCGCGATCGGGCGACGCTTCCCATCCCAACTCCCGACCACGGCTCCGGCGTACCGATTATTGGTTTGTCACCCGCTCGCCCGGACCTATAGGAAGGGCCGCATGCTGAAGGGAACGAGGGTCGGCCTGAGGGCGCGGCACGAGGACGACACACCGGTCCTGCGGGCCGAGCTCTACAACGACGTGGTCAACTCCGCGCGCGCCGAGGGCCGCCCGTGGCGCCCGGTCACGGCGAACGACCCGCAACTCGCCTTCGACAACCAACCGGAGAATCTGGCGTCCTTCTCCGTGGTGGAGCTCGAGGGCGACACCCTCATCGGCACGGCGAACCTGTGGGGCATAGACACCCACAACCGCACCGCCCACATCGGCGTCGGCCTGCTCCCCGCCGCCCGCGGCAAGGGCTACGGCACGGACGTCGTCGCGGCCCTCTGCTACTACGGCTTCGCCGTGCGCGGCCTGCAACGCCTCCAGATCGAGACCCTCGCGGACAACGAGAGCATGATCCGCGCGGCGGAGCGCAACGGTTTTGTGCGGGAGGGGGTGCTGCGCAAGTCGGCTTGGGTGCTGGGGGAGTTCATGGACGAGGTGGTGTTGGGGTTGCTGGCGGGGGAGTGGGAGGGGGGCGGGGCGGGCTAACACCTGCCGTGACTGCAGCGCGGTTAGCCGTGAGGCTTACGGCAGTCGCACATCCCCGCCCGGCATCCTCGACACGGTCACTCGCGGGGCACGTCCGCTATGAAGTGCCCCCACGCTCTGCTGGAGAGATGAAGGCGCGCTCCCGATGGCCGCTTCGAGTCCCGTATAAGGATTCCGTCTGGCGTGTAGGCAGCCTCCAGGCACTCCGTCGCATTGCCGCCGCTATATGACGACTTGAACCACTTCGGTTGATGAGCAGGTGGCTGGCCGACTGACATTCACAGCTCCTCGTAGACGCGCTGGATCAGGGAAGACGACGCCTCCATGTCCAACGCTTGTGCGCGGAGGTACTCGAACGCAACCCTGTATCGCTGGAGTTCCTCCTCCTTCTCAAGGAAGAGCGAACCGGTGTGGAAGTCGACGTACACCACGTCGAGAGCCGACTCGGAGCCGCCGAGGATGACGAAGCTGCCGAGCGCGGCGGAGTGGGCGCCCTTCGAGAACGGCAGGACCTGAAGCGTGATGTGAGGGGACTCGTTTGCCTCAAGCAGCCGGCCCAGCTGTTCCTTCATGGTCTCCGGTGATCCGACGACCCGGCGGAGGACGGATCCGTCGAGGATCGCCCACAGTTGCGGAGGGCTGGGCCGGGTAAGGATCTCCTGCCGCTTCATGCGGATGTCGACCAGCCGCTCGATCTCCGCCGGCGCGAGCTTGATCTCGTTCGCCTTCTGCAGGGCGGTGCTGTAAGCGCGGGTCTGCAGGAGGCCAGGAACGTACACGCAGGAGAAGTGGTCTTCCCGTACGGCCTCGTCCTCCAGAGTGAGCAGCAGGTTCATGCTCTCAGGGATGGAGTCGGCGAAAGAACTCCACCAGCCCTGCTGCTTGGCGTCCTTGGCCAGTCTGACGACGGCCTCCCGCTCGGCGTCCGTCGCTCCGTACTCACGGCACAGGGCGTCGACAACGATCCACTTCACCGGCCCGGCTTGCGTCTCGTACCGGCTGACGGTGGCCTTTGATACGCCGACCAGCCGTCCGGCCTCCTCAAGCGTCATGCCGCTGCGAGCGCGCAATTTGCGCAGGGTTGAACCCAGTTGGCGGCGGCGCGTTGTGGTCCTTACGGACATGGGACTCCTCTGAGGCATAGGCCAGGCGGCCGTTCGGGCGAGAACAGGCTAGGGAGGCCGGGCTTGCGCCACGTGCGGATTCACCCGATCGAGGTTCGTGAGAAGTTACATGGTGAGAGTTCTCTGTGTCATCCTCGGTTACGCACCGCCACGCAGCGCATCCGGCCCGACACGATGCGCATTCGGAAGTGGCGCGGGAGGGAGAACTGCTGTGCCCGGGATCTATACGGAGGACGTGCAGCGCCGCTGCGTGCTGCCTTTCGAAGCGCTGCCCAGCGAAGTGCGTCTGCTGCGGAGAGCGGCGGCCGCCCAGCTGAACCAGTGGGGCGTGCCGACCGCTCGAGATGCGACGCAGCTCGTCGTGACGGAGCTGGCGACGAACGTCATCAGGCACGTCGGTGAGGGTTCCGCGGCCACGCTGATCCTCGAGCGGAAGCGTGAAGTGCTGCGAGTCGAGATGCATGACAAGGCCAGTGAGCTGCCCTCACTACGTGCCGCTGCTGACTGTGGCTCGGAATGCGGCCGTGGCCTGCATCTGCTGGCTGCGATGGCCGTGGACTGGGGAGCGGTGGCCACGGCCATCGGCAAGGCGGTGTGGTGTGAGATCGAGCTGGACCAGGGCGCTGGCTGTCTCCGCATGGAGCGGGCCGCCGACGCACTGGAGGCCTATCGGTTGCGCAGTGGGGCGCATCAGCAGGGCCGGTGCGGCGCCGCCCTGACGGAGTCAGCCGTCGAGCTGATCGCAGACCTGCTGCACTGGACTAGCGCACGGGGGCTGGACCCGGATGACGTGCTGGACCGAGCGCAGATGCATTACGAAGCCGAGGCGGAGGCTGCCTAGTGAACAACCGTCCTGGCGGGCTTCTGCATCAGCTCACGGAGCGCGCCCGGTGTACGCCAGGATTCTCCCGGGCGAATCCTGTGGCACATGCGATGGCAGTTGGCGCACAGGCATGCGAGGTCGTCCAGCTTCGTCTCTCTCACCCCGGAGACATGAAGAGGAGTGATGTGATGCACCTCGATGTAACCGTCCCCGAGGTCTCCGTAGGCTCGAGCGAAGTCGAAGGCGCAGACCTCGCAGCGCAAAGGAAGTCCTTGGTCTCGCACATGTCCGATCTTGCGGGCGCGCAGCTTGGGGTCACGCTCACGTGCGAGCGCCCGCCGGGCGAGAAGCCGACCTTCGATCGCCGACGTGCCCGTCTCGTCCACTTCGTCGTCCTGGGGCCTAACGTGGTACAGCTCGCCGGAACCAATGGCCTCCCTTATGGCTTCCGCAGCGAGACACATGTCCGTCTCCCTCTCGGTGAACGCCTGGATCATCAGCAGGGTGGGCTTCCCGCAGCGCGTGGCCTTGCCGACGTAGGACGGGTGGTTGGTCATGAAGTCCGTCGTCTTGCGGCTCACGCTGTCCGGCGACCGGAAGCTGGAAAGGTTGCGGGCCTCCGGGGTGTGGAGTGGCAGCGAGCGGAGCAGATCAGACAGCTCCTGGACCTCGGGGTCCCCGGTCCGCAGCTCACGCCAGCCGTTCTTCACGACCAGGGCCCCGGCGAGCACAAGTTCATCCTCGGTCCAAGGAGGTATCCGCATGGGCCATATCGTATGAGTGTTCGGCATGGCGGAGGGTGCGTTCCGGGAACTGCGAGGCGTGCTGCACACTTGGTCAGGTCTCGTTGTCAGTGGGGTCTGTCACCCTCAGTGATGGTAGATCGCAAGATGTGTCTGCCGCTGCACGGCTGTAAGGAGGGGGCATGACCCACACGAAGGAAGCTCACGGCGTCCAGGCGACGCCGATGGAGCCTCAGCTCACTTCGATCGAGATCTGCGCTGGGGCTGGAGGTCAGGCCATCGGTCTCCATCAGGCGGGCTTCGGGCACTTGGCTTTGGTTGAAATCGACGCATATGCGGTCGAGACGCTCAAGCTGAACATCGAAGATCACGAGGTGTGGGCCTGGGAGCGGGAGCACTGCGACGTTCTGGCCGGTGACGTCAAAGAGTTCGACCCTTACCGGGACGTCAAGAAGAGTGCCGAGCTGCTGCGGATGCGAGGCCTCGATCTGCTTGCTGGTGGCGTGCCCTGCCCGCCCTTCTCTCACGCCGGCAAGCAGCTCGGCAAGGATGACGAGCGGGATCTCTTCCCACGCATGCTCGAGTTGGTCGAAACCCTCAACCCCCGCGCCGTCATGATCGAAAACGTGCGCGGGATCATGGACCCTAAGTTCTCGGACTACCGGGACTGGATCACGGCCCGACTGCAGGGTGGCGAGTACCGAGGTGACGACGGCCAGATGGCCAAGGACCCCGGTCTTGGCTACACGGTCGCGGAGTGGGGGGTCCTTGAGGCCAGCGACTTCGGAGTGCCGCAGCTCAGACCGCGTGCCATCCTCGTGGCCTTCCGCGACGATGTCATCAAGGACCTGAAGTACGAGTGGCCGACACCTGCGCTTGAGGAGCCGGTGAGTGTGGCTGCAGCGCTCCAGCCTTCGATGCTGGAGCGGTACTCGCGGTATTTCGAAGGAATCCATGCACAGCGGGCCCGCGATGCTTACGAGAAGTGGCTTCACAAGGCGCAGGAACGAGATGCCGAGCTGAAGGGCAAGGGCGGCGGAATCGCCCCGACTCTCGTAGGCGGCTCCAAGAAGCACGGCGGCGCAGACTTGGGGCCGAGCCGCGCGAAGGCGGCCTGGCGCCAGCTCGGTATCTCCGGCATGGGCGTCGCCAACGACATCGAGACATGCGAGAAGAAGCACACCGAAGACCGTGATCTCTTCGGCCCGGACGGGCCGATGCTTACGGTGCGGCAGGCAGCCATCGTGCAGGGCTTCCCGGTGGAGTGGGACTTCTTCGGCGGGAAGACGGCGCAGTACCGGCAGGTGGGTAACGCGTTCCCGCCGCCCGTGGCAAAGGCCGTGGGGCAGTCGATCGCCGATGTGCTCAGGGCGGCACAGGAGCGTGACCGCTCCGAGGCTAAGTCTGCTTAGGCCTCGCCTGTTTGCCTTGGGTGCGACGCTTCTCGACCTCCGCAGCGATGCGTGCGGCGCACTCCTCTGATGCCTCGTGCTCCCAGAACCGGAGCACCGTCCAGCCCGCCTCCGCTAGGCGCTGGTCGGTGTCCCGGTCGCGGGCTACATTCCGAGCGACCTTGTCCGACCAATAGCCCTTGTTCGTCTTCGGCGGGACGTAGTGCTCAGGGCATCCGTGCCAGTAGCAGCCGTCGATGAAGACGGCCACCTTCGCCGGGCGGAAGACCATGTCAGCCGTCCGGCGAAGGTCGGGCAGCGGCCTCGCTGCCACGCGGTAGCGCAGCCCCTGTGCATGGACCAGCCGCCTGATCAGCTTCTCGGGTGTGGTGTCCCGGCTGCGGATGGCCTGCATGTTGCGCCGCCGGGCCGCGGAAGACGCCCAGGAGCCGGCGGGCGGCACCCAGGCCGCCTCCTTGCTGACCGTGACGGCCGCAGCGGTGTCCCGGTCAGTGTCTTGCTGATCAGGCTTCTTCTTCACCGACGACCTTGGGTAGACGAGGTGCTATGACCACGGGGTCGCTGGGATCCGCGAGGACCCATTCGCGTCCCTCCAGCTCGACACGTGGACGGTCGCCATGATGCGGCATGGCCTCGGCCACCCGGAAGCTGACGAACTCACCTCGCTGGGGAACCATGGCTCCGACCCGCCTGGCGATGTCGCGGTGCTTGGTGTACGGACCGGCTATGACGATGCCCTCCTGGCGGAGGACCGTCCGCGCTCGGCCCTCACCTTCCCGCAGTCGTGCCATGTAATCGAGCTGCTGGGCCGCCGTCCGGACTGTTCCCCGTCCGATGCGACGGTTCTGGACTCTGCGGAACAGCTCAATGACACGCTTCTGGCCGGACTTTTCGCTAAGAATAGCGGAGCGTGTGGATTCTTCCAGATGCAGCAGAACGTTCTCAGGAAGCTCCGCGTCCCGCCAGATCCAGTGCACCGCATCGTGCCGGTGCTCCGCCTTCAGTGTCAGTTTCTTGTCGCGGTTGCTGCCGTTGTTGAGCCATTCTCTCCGCACGCGGAGTATCCCAGCGCTCCACTTGCTCTTGCTGTCATCCGCCCACACCAGAAGGCAAAGGTGCCCCATGGCTTCCGGAGGGAGCATCCACCCTCCGAAGGTCTGAGAGAACTTGCAGTCCACGTCGATTCCGAGGATGCGGTAGTCCATGGGATGCTTGTCGTCAGTGCTGCCCACGTCACCACCGTCGTCGAATCTGAACTCGCGTTGCAAGTTGATCTCGACGAGCGTGCCTGCGTGAGTCTTCTCCGTCTTGAACAGCTGATTCCAGGCGTATCTTCCAGTCACCTCACCGTTGAGCAACTGGTCGATGGTGTCGCGGAGAACTGCGCCGAATCTCTTCCCGTCTGGATCGAGGGAATGGATGTAATCGGCCACCTTGTGTACGTCGAGGTCCTGCTCCAGCGCATCCTGTGTCGCAATGCGGGAGGCTGCCTGCACAGTGACGTCTTCGTCGAAGGGCAGCAATGTCCGTCCTGTTCGTTTCAGTCAGAGCGTCCGGGTACTTACGTGAGGGCGTCGCCTATGAGGCGGACTCCGACGGAACCGTGGCCTCGCCCTCATAGCGCGAGTTCTTGGCTCGGAAGCGCACCAGACGTCGGTCTCCGCTGGTGGCCGACCTGGGTGGGATGAGAGTGAAGGCCATCACAACCTTCGACGGATCCGCAACACCGTTGTGGACCGCGGCTTGGACGCTCTCCGGGGTGCGGCCCTCCACGACGGGGTAGAGCAGTGCCACGCCCGTCCTGGGGCCGATGAGAGTGCTGCCCCCGGCAGCGGCTTCATTGATAAGCCGTTGCGCTGCCGTGCGGTGCTCCATGCTGGCGATGCGGCCAAAGCTGCTCTTGCCGTCCTGAATGCTCCGTCGGACGAGGGACAAGGGGATCGAGCCGGCAACACTCGCGTCGACGCGGTCCCCCGAGGCCAGCCGGGGCGAGATGAGCACCCAGTCATCCACCCGTGCGAGGGTGCCGTCAAGCTGCTGCAGGTACGTGAGGTGCGGGTCGAAGTACCGGGGCCGGTCCCACTCGAGCTTGCGCAGCACGCTCAGCAGATCGCCGTGGGCAACGGTGCCGGTGAGCGCCGTGAACGTCCGTGACAGAGGGCTGGAGCTGTCCGGGGGGTTGTTGAACGGCACAGGCTCCGGAGCCAGTGCACTCAGGAGCGGCCGCCAGTGCTCGGTGTTGCGCTTCGTCACTGAGCCGGTGAGCGGGTACGAGGCAGGTTCGATGGGGCGGCCCGGAGAGCGGATCTCCACGAGCTCGGCATTGAACATCTTGTTGCGCGCCGAGGGCTTGAGCCAGGGCAGGTGTTGCGCCACGAGCGGCGGAATCTCGACAGGGGTGACCTGGGGCTTGCCGTCGACCAGCTCGGCGTACTGGGCAAGCTGCTCCCGAAATGTCTCCTCGTCACGGCAGACAGCCTCGTACGCCTCATAGAGGTCGACGGACTTATCGCGGCCGAACGGCTCCTCACGGCCGATGTACAGCCGGACGAGGTCCCGGTATCCGGGTCGGAAGCCGAACCAGCGGCCCATCTGCATCAGGGTGTCAGCCTGCTGGGTGGTGCGGCGGTAGTAGGTGACGGTCAGGCCCTCGACCGTGAAGCCGCGGGATAGCTTTGTACCGCCCACGAGGATTTTCCAGACGTTCGGTGTCCGGTCGAAGTCCAGGTCGAGCTGGGCGAAGTACCGGTCGGTGTCCCCGTTCACGACGATGACTGGCTGGCCTCCGCTGCCGATGCGCTGCCGTGCGGCATGCACGTAGGGCCGCAGCTCCTCGTAGGAAGAGGGCGAAGGCAAGTCCCCTGCCTGAGCCGCACTGACGGGCCCAAAGTCGGTCTCCCAGAGCGCCGCGAGACGTTCGTGCCCGGCGGTGGAGCTGTAACCCGCCTGGTGCCACATGGTGTTGATGCGCAGCGCCAGGTCAGCGTGGTCGTCCTGCCGCACTGACTGGTGGGCGAGCATGGTGTGGTGTCGGAATGCGGCATCGGACACACCGTGATCTGCCCGGTAGAGCTTGAGGGCGCCGGACAGCACGAAGGCGTCCATAGCCTCCTGGAGCCTGTCTCCCGTGGAGTCGTAGATCCCCCGCACGTGTGCCTTCTCCTGCGAGTTGGCGTAGGTGCGCTGGTCGGCGGGCACGGGGGAGTTCAGGTCGTGGAAGTCCTGGACGCCCATGTACCCGGCCGGCCGGGGCAGCGAGATCAGGAAGTCGCTCGGGAAGAGGTCCATGTCGTCGCCGGGATCGATGAAGACGTTGGCGAACGGCGTGGCGGTGTAGCCGACGTACTGGGCCCGCGGAAGCAGCCCGAGCAGCTTGGAGATCAAGCCGTTGATTGCGGTGCGCTCGGTGCTCCCGCGCTCCCACTTCTTGGGGTCGGACGTGTTGACAGAGGCCTGGTCAGACTCGTCGTCGATGATGAGAGCGGGCAGTTCTCCCAGGATGCCGTGGATCTGCTTAAGGTCCTTGACCAGTTTGGTGAGGACGCTCTTGTTCTTCTTGACCACCAGAATCCGTGCCGCGGCATGGTGCAGGTTCGCCGGATCATGCAGCGGCTGGGTTGGGACGCGCTTCTCGAACTCCAGCGCGCGGATGCCCTGAGCAAGGCTCTTGTAGTCGTTGTCACGAGTCGTCAGGCGCTCGATGTCGAAGGCCCCGAGCGTCGAGGGGCGGGCACCGTGGCGGACGAAGTCCGGCCAGCCTTCGTCATCGCCTACGTAGTCCACACCCACGAGTGAGTCGATGTCCGAGACCTCGGCGCCGCGCAGGATGTTCTCCTGGCCGATCAGCTCCATGTCCAGGCGGCGCTGTGTCTGGGCACGCAGCAGGTTGAGGGTGCCGCCCAGCACGATGACCAGCCGGTACCCGGCGTCGATCGCCTTGGCGGCCACCCCGGTGAAGTTCGCCGTCTTGCCGGACTGGACATACCCCACCACCAAGCCCTTCGCTTGGCGGGCTGTGAGCTGCTCAGGGTCGGTAAGCCGCTCCACTACGGCCCGGCTCGCCTGGTCCAGGCTGGCGATAGCCGCTTCTGACCAGCCCTTCTCACGCAGCTTCCGCTCGTACGCTGTCCAGTAGAAGCTTCGGGCAGCTGCGCGTTCAGCGGTGTACCAGGGAGTGAACTTCTTGGTAATCACCGTCGCTCCGGGCACCTTCGCGACCGGCACCGCCTGGTCGAGGGTCTTGCAGACGTCGGCGCCGAACCCGAGATGCTCGTAGATCACGGCACGCCGCTCGTCTGTCCGGGCTGGAGTGCTGCCACCCCAGGGCGGATTCTCGACGAAGTCCCAGGCAGTCAGGTGCCGACTCCACAGCGCGGTCAGCGCCTCATCGCCGTTGAGGAGATGCGAGCGGAACAGTTCCTCGCTCAGATCCGCGTCTGGATACACCTCAGCGGCGAGTCTGGCCCAGGAGGCGAATGTGCGGGGCAGACTGCCCATCCCCGCCAGCGCGGAGGTGTGGACGTCGAGCAGCACGGCAGATGAAGTGGTGGTCATGGTTCCCCCAGTCAGAACTGATGTGAGAGCGGTACTGGATCAGTCAGCGGTCTGCGTACGGCGCTCTCGATGTGCGCCTGCCGCAGCCAGCAGAATGGTGTTCCAGTAGTCCACTCGGTCCTGTCGGCCGCGCTCCCAGCGGCCGAGACCGAAGCAGTCCTCAAGCAGCAAGTACAGAAGTGTTTTTGTCACAGGCGCGTCGTTGCTACCCCCGCGCCTTCCGTCGTTGAAGTCGCTGCGGAAGGCCTGGTTGAGCAGGACGACGTTGTTCTCGCGGTCCAGGTCGAAGAACTTGTCCACGGGCAGCGCGGCCCACGAGAAGGCGATCGGCTCTTCACCCGGCTTCTCGGGCAGCTCTTCCTTGATGACCCGCTTGATCTTCGGGTCCATTCCCTTGCCCGGAGGCGTCACGGCCTTGCGCACGATCTCGGTGCGCTTGGCCCCTTCCCGATAGGTGGCCTCGGAGTCGTTGAGGTACTGGTGGAAGGTGTGGCCGTCTGCGTCCACAGCTTTCTCCACACCGAGTGTGAAGGCAGGTGTGACGGTGACGCTTTCCTTCTTCACGTCCAGGCTCAGAACGCTGTTGCTCTGGGCCGGCAGATCGACCTCCACGCGGGCGAGCGCCAGATGTCCCTCGGGATTGCGCAGGCCGTTCCATCCGCCGGCCTGCACAAGGCGGTTGTTGCGGTAGAAGTAGAACCCCTGCCGGTCGGTGAGCGAGCCGATCTGCCGGAAGCCGGCCTGTTTGGACTTCGCGGGCCAGATGTGCGCGGTCAGCTGGACGTCACCAAGACCCTCGACGGGAGCGGTGAATGTACGCGGGTAGCGCGCCTTGCCGGGCACCTTGTACCCGAAGGGGTCCAGCGCCTGTACTGCGATGTGGTCCACCTCTTCCCCGAGCTCCCCCTCGGCACTGCTGATGTCCCACACAGCGATGTCGAGCTTGAGGCCGTTCTGCAGGAAACGGTGCAGGTAGAGGCCCAGGTGGGTCTCAAGACGCGCGATGGCCTTGGATAGGAAGTGGTCGCTCTGGCCAGTAGTCACCGTCTCGAAGACGCGCACCTGGTCCCAGCGCACAATCGTGCCCTGCCACTCGATGACGCCGTCGTACCTATCCACGAGTTCCTGTGCATACCGCGGATCGACCGTGTCGCAGCGGAAGCTGTCCTCGATGCCCTCTGCCGTGAGCCGCCGACCGGCTGCGCGGCTGCGCTTGGTGCGGCTGACCACGGTTAGGGAAGCCGCGTGGGAGAGCGAGGCTGCCTTCAGCCCAGTCCCGTACATGCCGAGGGCGTTGTCCCCGTAGTCGCGGCGTCGGCCCACCGTCATGGCCGCATCCAGACCGGCGTCGTCCATGCCCTTGCCGTTGTCGATGACCAGCAGGGTGAGGATGCGCTCGGCGTCGCGCAAGAAGTGCACGACTATCTTGTCGGCCCCGGCGTCGATCGAGTTGTCGACCAGGTCGGCGATGGCGACCTCAAAGCCGTAACCCTGATTCGTCAGGGCCTTGCCGTAGCCGGCGTCTGGCGGCAGATGCGTGCTGCCGGTCGTGGGAACCTCGTACTGCCAGACAGGGCCGGGCTCGTAGGGCATGTGTTGCTTCCTCAAATACACAGGTCTGGGCCTTGTCAGGGCATGACGGCCCTCCGATTCGGTTAGTTCGTGTGACGGTACTGCAAAGGTCGGACACTGAAGCGGTTGAACCGTTAAGTGGGGGGATTAGTCCCGAATTTGCTGCTGTGGCGTGCTCCGTCCTGCGCTTCTAGGGCAGATCTACGACGGGATCGGACGCGCATGCCGGCATAAGCTCCCCCCATGGTGCAAAGCCCCGCGCCCCACGTCGACGCCTACCTCGCCGAGCTGCCCGACGACCGCAAGGTCGTCCTGACGCGGCTGCGGGAGCTGTGCCGGACCGAGCTCAAGGGTTTCACGGAGGTCATGGCCCACGGGATGCCCGCCTATGAGCGCGACGGCGTCGCCGAAATCGCCTTCGCGAGTCAGAAGCGGTACATCTCTTTCTATCTGCTCCGTGGCGATGTCCGCGACGCCTTCGCCGAGCGGCTGGCCGGCCAGGACATGGGCAAGGGCTGTCTCCGCTTCCGTAAGCCTGAGCGCGTCGACCTCGACCTGGTCCGCGACCTGCTCCGGGCCACCGCGACCGCCTCCGGCCCGGTCTGCTAGCGGCCGACCGCGCGCCGGCGACTCCGCACGTCGCCCCCCCGCCGACTCCGCATGCCGGGCACCCCCCCCACGCCGACGACCCCGCACGCCCCAACACACCCGCACGCCAACACTCCCTCCCCTCGCACCCGCACCCCATCAGAATAAGTTGTGCGCAATCTAGTTGCGCGCAACTAAACGGTGCGCTATCTTCTTCATCAGTGCTCACCGCACCCCACACCTCACAGAGGGGCAGTCACCATGCCGTTCATCACCGTCGGCCAGGAGAACAGCACCGACATCGAGCTGTACTACGAGGACCACGGCAGCGGGCAGCCGGTCGTGCTGATCCACGGGTACCCGCTCGACGGTCACTCCTGGGAGAAGCAGACCGCCGCCCTGCTCGCCGCCGGCTACCGGGTCATCACCTATGACCGGCGCGGGTTCGGGCGGTCCAGCCAGCCCACCACCGGCTACGACTACGACACCTTCGCCGCCGACCTGAACACCGTCATGGAGACCCTGGACCTGCGCGACGCGGTTCTCGTCGGGTTCTCCATGGGCACCGGCGAGGTCGGCCGCTACCTCGGGACGTACGGGTCGGAGCGCGTCGCGAAGGCCGCCTTCCTCGCCTCGCTCGAGCCGTACCTGCTCAAGACGGACGACAACCCGACGGGCGTCGACGGATCCGTCTTCGAGGGCATCGAGAAGGCCGTCACCGCGGACCGGTACGCCTACTTCACCGCGTTCTACCAGGACTTCTACAACCTGGACGAGAACCTCGGCACCCGCATCAGCGAAGAGGCCCTGCGCAACAGCTGGAACGTGGCCGCCGGGTCCTCCGCGTACGCCTCCATCGCCGCCGTCGCCACCTGGACCACCGACTTCCGCGGCGACCTGGCGAAGATCGACGTCCCGGCGCTGATCCTGCACGGCACCGCCGACCGGATCCTGCCCATCGAGGCCACCGGCGAGCCCTTCCACCGGGCCCTGCCCCAGGCCGAGTACGTCGTCATCGAGGGCGCCCCGCACGGCCTGCTGTGGACCCACGCCCAGGAGGTCACCGACGCCCTCCTCGCCTTCCTTGCCAAGTGAGCCGGTACCGACACGGGAGCCGGTAGCGACACCGGCAACAGCAAGCGCGCCCGGCCGCCGGACGAACCGGTGACCGGGCGCACCCCTACGCGCGCGTCAGCGCGAAGACGTCTGTACCCCGTGGCACTCCCCGTACGGCTCCCCCGAACCGCACCAGCACGCCTCCACCCGCTCCGGCGGCCACGCCACCGCACGCCCCCGCGCCGCCAGCGTCGTCGCGTACTGGGGGAGGAGCGACGCGTCCGAGGGGGACGTCAACTCCGAGGCCGCGAACGCCTCGTACGACGGGACCGTGCCCCGCACGATGCCCAGGTTCGGCGTGCCGGAGGCGGCCAGTTCGCGCAGGGCCGCCTCTATCGTCGCCAGGTGGGCCTCGTAGGACGGGTACTCCTCCGCGAGGTCCGGGTACGCCTCCGTCAGCTCCGCCAGTTCGTCGGCCGGCCAGTGCAGCACCGCCACGGGGAACGGGCGGGACAGCGCCTCCCGGTACGCGCCCAGCTCCGCGCGCAGCCGCAGGATCTCCGCCTCCAGCTCCTCCGGGTTCTCCGAGCCCAGCGACCACACGCGCTTCGGGTCGTGCAACTCGTCCAGGCCGATGGGGTGCCTGTGCACGGAGTCGGCGAGCGCGTCCCACTCGTCGTGCGCCGCGCCCAGCATCCTGCGCACCCGGTGGCGGCCGAGGAGCAGCGGGTGCGTGGCGCGCGGCGGCTCGCTCACACCCGTCAGCAGCAGGCGCACCGCCTCGGTGAACGTCTCGTGCGCCTGCTCCAGCTCGTCGTGCGCCTCCAGCGCCTCCGCGACGATCACCCAGGGGGCCGGGTCGCGCGGGGACGCCGTGCGGATGCCGTCGATGATCGCGCGGGCCTCCGCCTCGTGGCCGTACTCCCACAGGTTGGAGGCCTTCAGGGCGCGGACCAGGTGCGGGTTGTCCAGGTCCGCGCCCGAGGTCAGCAGGCGGTCGTAGAGAGCCGTCGCGGCCGGGCGCTCGCCGGCCAGCTCCCGGTGCGCGGCGGCCCGCAGCAGCAGGGCCTCGGCGTCCTCGGGGTAGCGGTCGGCGGTCCGCTCGAGACGGGCGGCCTCGTTGATGTGGTCGACGTTTTCGGCAGGCGTGTCGGGGCGCATGGGGGACACCGTACTGCCGACAGGTGACAGAAGTGAGGGCCGCAGGGCCCTCCGGCGCCGGTCCACGGCCGACCCCCCGACGGTTCGCCGCGGTCCCACGACCGTTCCCGCCCCGGTCCTACGACCGTTCCCGCAGCGCGAGCACCGCCACCGCCGCGACCAGCGCCAGCACCGCGGACACCACCATCGCGATGTCCGTGCCGCGGGCCGGGCCGCCGCTCGACGACGTCGCCACGGCGATGGTGAGGGAGACGCCGGCGCACGAGCCGATGTACCGCAGGGTCTGCTGCGCGCCGGAGCCCATCGCGGCCCGCGCGGCCGGGACCGACTCCACCGCGAGCAGCGGCAGCGCCGCGTTGAGCAGGCCGCTGCCGACGCCGGCGATCAGCATGCCGGGGACGAACCGCGTCGTGGAGCCCGCGTCCAGCGCGCCCAGCATGGTGATCACGCCGACCGCGTGCAGGGCGAACGCGATGGCCAGTTGGACGCGCGTCGGGACGCGGCCGGCCAGGCGGCGGGCCTGCAGCGCGACGACGAAGGCGAGGCCCGCCCACAGCAGCGTCAGCAGGGCCGTGTCCATCGCGGACATCCCCAGTACCCGCTGGAGCACCGCCGGCAGGAAGCTGAACAGTCCGATCACCGACAGTCCCGTGAACAGGCCGCCGACGGAGGAGGCGAGGAAACCGCGGTGGCGGAGCAGGGACAGGTCGATCATCGGGGTCGCCGTGCGCCGCTCCACCAGCGCGAACCCCGCGAGGAGGACGACGGCCGCGCCCAGCAGCAGCCACACCGGCGCCCGCAGCCAGCCGTCCCGGCCCAGCGTGAGGGCCGCCACCAGCGAGACCAGCGCCAGTCCGAACGTCGCGGCCCCGGCGAAGTCGGGCCGGCCGCCGCGCGGGGACCGCGACTCGGTGAGCGCGCGGGTGCCGAGCAGGGCGATCACCAAGGCGGCGGCGCCCAGGACGCCGTAGACTCCGCGCCAGTGGGGTATCCCGGCAGCGAGCAGCGGACCCACCGCGATGCCCCCGGTGACGAACGCGCCCCACACGCCCGTCGCCCGCAGTCGTCCGGCGGCCGTCGGGAAGGCGTGCACGATCAGGCCGAGACTGCTGGCCAGCAGGGCGGCGCTGGCCGCGCCCTGGGCGATCCGGGCCAGCGTGAACAGCCAGGTGCCGGTGGCGAGGGCCCCGAGGGCCGTGGTGACGCCGAGCGCCAGGGTGCCCAGGACGAAGATCCGGCGGCGGCCGTAGTCGTCGGCGAGGCTGCCGGCCACCAGGAGCAGCGCGGCGAGCCCGAGCGGGGTGCCGTTGAGCAGCCACGCCTGCGCGGACAGCGGGGTGTGCAGGGCGGCCGCGGTGGCGGGCAGCGTGACGATCGGGGTGGTGTACGTCATCAGCGCCACGGCCGTGGCGGCACTGGTCAGGGCCAGGGTGGCGCCGGGGCGCGGAGGTGACTCGGGGTCGGCGGCGCGCGCGGTGGCGGCCTGCGCCTGTGCGGCGGTGGCGGGGCTGGCGGTCATGTCGTCGGGTTCCTCTGCGGGATCGGGGAGTGAGGGGCGCGGGAGAGGATAAGTTCGTTGAATGAACCTACCTGGGCCCGACCACGGTAGCACCCTTAGGTTCGTCCATTGAACCAACAAACGGAAAAGTGGTTACAGTGGACGGCATGGCACTGGGCAAGGACTACGCGACGCAGGAGTGCTCCATCGCGAGCGCCCTGGAGGTCATCGGCGAACGCTGGACGCTGCTCGTCATCCGCGACGCGTTCTACGGCGTGCGCCGCTACAACGACTTCCTCGTCCACCTCGGCATCCCGCGCGCGGTCCTCGCCTCCCGCCTCCAGGCGCTCACCTCCCAGGGCATCCTGGAGAAGCGCCGCTACCAGGAGTCCCCGCCCCGCGACGAGTACGTCCTCACCGACCGCGGCATCGCCCTGTGGCCCACCCTGCGCGCCCTCGGACTGTGGGGCCGCGAGCACCTCACCGGGCGGCAGCTGCGGATCTTCCGGCACGCCGCCTGCGGCACCGAACTCGGCCCGTACAGCGACTGCCCCACGTGTGGAACCGTCGTGGCCGTCCCGGACGTCGAAGTGGTGCCGGGACCGGACCTCGGCCGGGACCCGGCCGACCCGGTCAGCCGTGCGCTGCTCAAGCCGAAGCGGCTGCTGCAGCCCGTGGAGGTCGACCCCGCCTGACGGACGGCTCACGCCGAGCTGACAGAGGGGCCTGGCACAATGCGGTGCACGCGACGCACCACGAGACGGAGAGAGGGGGGACACGGCCCGTGTCAGGGTTCACCACGCGGCACACGCCCGACGGGCGGCCGGCCACGCGCTCCGCGCGCGCCCTCCTCGCCCTGCTCTTCCCGCTGCTCCAGATCGCCCTGCTGCTGACCCCGGCCCCCGACGGCGGCCTCTCCCTGGTCCACGTCACGCTCGCCGCGACCGCCGCGGCCGGCGCCGCCCTCACCGCCTGCGCCGTGATCGCCGCCCGCAGCGCGCCCGCCGTACCGCCCACGCGGGTCCGCACGGCCCTGCGCGACCGCGACCGGCGTACGGCCTTCCTCCCTCAGCGGGATCCCGACGCCAAGGGGCGCACCCGCCCCCGGGCGCCCGGTCACGCCCTCCCGGCGACCGCCGCGTAGGGCACCTCCGCAGGACGTTCTCCCCACGTTCCCTCCGTACGCCCCGCGCGCGGGTCGTTATGCCGACCGTCCCGTCCCGTCCCGGCCGTCCGCCGCGCCGGGACCCCCGGCACGACGAGACCCCCGGAGGGCTCACCCATGTCCGTCTTCGCCAGCCTGGTCGAGCAGCTCGCCGACCTGCTCCGCCCCCTGTTCGGCCTGTCCGCCGCGGCCGCCGCGATCATCGCGTTCACGGCCCTCGTACGCCTTCTCGTCCACCCGCTCTCCCGGGCCGCCGCGCGCGGGCAGAAGGCGCGGGCCGCGCTCCAGCCGCGCATCGCCGAACTGCGCCGCAAGCACGGCAAGAACCCGGAGAAGCTCCAGAAGGCCGTGATGGAGCTGCACGCCGAGGAGAAGGTGTCCCCGCTGTCCGGCTGCCTGCCCAGCCTGCTCCAGCTCCCCGCGTTCTTCCTGCTCTACCACCTCTTCTCCAGCGGCTCGATCGGCGGCGAGCCCAACGCCCTGCTCACCCACCAGCTGCTCGACGCGCCCCTCGGCGGCCGGTGGGCGGACGCCCTCGCCGACGGCGGCGCGTTCGGCGGGGCCGGTGTGGTGTACCTCGGTCTCTTCGCGGTCGTCGCGGTCGTGGCGTACTTCAGCTACCGGCTCTCCCGCCGGATGACCGAGGCGTCGGCGGCGACGGCGGGCACGCCTGGAGCGGGCGCGGACCCGCAGGTGCCGGGTGCCGCCGCCATGGGCGGGGTCATGAAGGTCATGCCGTTCATGTCGTTCTTCACCCTGGTCACGGTCGCCGTCGTGCCTCTCGCCGCCGCGCTCTACGTGGTCACCTCCACGACGTGGAGCGTGATCGAGCGGTCCGTGCTGTACCGGTGAGCCGGGGCGGGCGCGGTCCAGTACGTGAACCGGGTCTTGCGGAGTGGAGGGCCCGGCCTGGAGGATCGGCCGGTCCTCCGACGGCCGCGCCCGCCGCACCGGTCGTCCCGTCGGGCGGGCGCACGCGAGCGAGGGAGACACGGCCATGAAGCTGCTGCGCGTCGGTACGGCGGGACGGGAACGGCCCGCGCTGCTCGACCCCGAAGGGACCCTGCGGGACCTGTCCGGACTCGTCGCGGACATCGACGGGACGCTCCTCGCCGACGAGGACGCCCTCGGCCGGATCAGGGGCGCGGCCGCCGCCGGGGACCTGCCCGCGCTGGACGCGACGGGGCTGCGCACAGGGCCGCCGCTCGCGCGGATCGGCAAGATCGTGTGCATCGGGCTGAACTACCACGACCACGCCCGCGAGACCGGCGCCGAGCCGCCCGCCGAGCCCGTGGTCTTCTTCAAGGCCCCGGACACCGTCGTCGGCCCCGACGACACGGTGCTGATCCCACGCGGGTCGGTGAAGACCGACTGGGAGGTCGAACTCGCCGTCGTGATCGGGCGGACCGCGCGGTACCTGGAGTCGGCGGAGGAAGGACTCGCGCACGTTGCCGGGTACGCCGTCGCCCACGACGTCTCCGAGCGGGAGTTCCAGATCGAACGCGGCGGCACCTGGGACAAGGGCAAGAACTGCGAGACGTTCAACCCGCTCGGCCCCTGGCTGGTCACCGCCGACGAGGTGCCCGACCCGCAGAACCTGTCGCTGCGGCTGTGGGTCAACGGCGAGCTGAAGCAGGACGGCACGACGGCGGAGCAGATCTTCCCCGTCGGTGAGGTCGTGCGCTACGTCAGCCGGTTCATGACCCTGTACCCGGGCGACGTCATCAACACCGGCACCCCGGCAGGCGTGGCGATGGGCCACCCCGAACCGAAGCCGTACCTGAGGGCCGGGGACGTGGTCGAGCTGGAGGTCACGGGGCTCGGACGGCAACGGCAGGTGCTGGCGCAGGCCTAGCCACGTGGGAGCGCGGGCGTCTCCGCGCTCCCCCGCGGGGCCGCCGTACGCGCCCTTCCCCGGCGGGCCCCGCCCCGCCACACTGGGTCCGCCCCACGCCGGTCACGCCCGCTCCGGGGCGGGACGGGGTGGGGCGCGAACCGGGGGGAGTGAGCGGTGTGACGGTGGCCGGGGATCCGTCCGAGGACGAGGTGCGGGCGGAGTTGGACGCGTATCTGGCTCGCCGCCGGGGGAGATGGGGCGCCCGGACGTCCGCGTACTTCCACCTCGACCGGCTGCACCTGCTCGACGCCTCGGTCGTCCGGCGCGTCGAGAAGCGCACCGAGACGACCCGTGACGAGCCCGGCGACCCCGGCCTCGCCGAACGGCCGGTCTACGACGTGCTGGACGAGTACGAGGTCGACCCGCGGGACGTGCGGCGCGGCGAGCCGCTCGACCTGGTCAAACGGGACACGGTGAGCAAGCGTGCCTGCGCCTGCGGGAACGGCCTCCGGCAGTGTCCCGCCTGCGCCGGGATGACGTACCGTCCGTGCGAGCCCGCCCGTCCCTGCCCCGTGTGCGCGGGGGTCTCCCCGTGCACGCAGTACCTCGGCCACGGTGGCAAGCCCGGCCGTACGGCCCGCCCGCCCAAGGCGCGGCGGCCGGCGCGCCCCGAGGAACGGGTGAAGTGCGCGGCCTGCGGCGCACCCGACAGCGCGTGCGGCGCCTGCCAGGGCTGGGGGAAGGTCAGATGCCAGACGTGCCAGGGGCGGGGGCGCGTGCCGTGCACGACGTGCACCTCCAAGGGGACCGTCAGGTGCGAGACGTGCGGTGGCCGCGGTGAGCTGACCTCTTGGACCGCCGGACGGATCACCTGGACCTCGGAGACCGAGAAGGTGCCGTGGCCGCACCGTCCGCCGAAGCGTGTGACGTCACACCTGCACGCCGGGCTGTGGCACGACAACCAGCTCGGCCCCGGGGACCCGCTCCCCGACGACCTCTCCCTCCCGCACCGCTCGCTCGTCGAACAGCACCTGGACACCGTGAAGGGGGAGCAGGACCGCACCGTCGTCATCAGACGGCTCACCGTCGTCAGGGCGAGACCCAAGGGCAGCGGGAACAGGGAGTACTACATCTTCAAGAACGTGTCCGGCGGCCTCACGGTGCGGCCGGCCATGTCGGACGAGGGCCGCCGGAACACCGCAGCGGTGCTGGCGGCGGCCGCGGCCCTCGTCGTCCTCGTGCTGCTCCTCGTCAGGTGACCCGGGCTAGGCCCGCGACAAGAAGTGCTCCAGCGCCTCCACCACCAGCCGGTGGTCCTGGAGCTGGGGCAGGCCCGACACCGTCACCGCGCCGACGACGCCCACGCCCTCGACCGTGATGGGGAAGGAGCCGCCGTGCGCCGCGTACGTGTCCGGGTCGAGGCGGGACGACTCCTCGAACGTCGTGCCCTTCGCCCGGAACCGCGCGCCCACCAGGTAGGACGCGGAGCCGTACCGCTCCACCACCCGGCGCTTGCGGGCGATCCACGCGTCGTTGTCGGGCGTGGAGCCCGGCAGCGCCGCGTGGAACAGCTGCTGGCCCGCGCGGTGGATGTCGATCGCGACCGGCGCCTGCCGCTCACGCGCCAGCTCCACCAGCAGACTGCCCAGCGCCCACGCGTCGTCGTGGGTGAACCGGCCGAGGACCAGGCGGCGTTCCTGCGCCTCCAGTTCCTCCACGGTCGGGGTGAGCTCCGGCTTCGGGGTGGTGGTCACAGGGTCACCGTCACCTTCTCGGCGGCCGAACGGCGCGCCGCCTCAAGGACGTCGAGGGCCGCGGCGGCCTCCTGCGCGGTCACCGGGTTGGGGCCGTGGGCGTGCAGTGCCCGCGCCACGGCCGCGTAGTAGGCGGGGTAGTCGCCCGGCAGGGTGGGGACAGGGCTGCCGCCACCGGTCACCGGGGACTCCCCGGCGCCGAGACGACCCCACAGCTCCTCGGGCTCGGCACCCCACTCGGCACCGGACGCGCCCGGGCGGGAGCCGTCGCGCAGGGCGGCCTCCTGCGGATCCAGGCCGTGCTTGACGTAACCGGCCTTCGAGCCGAGGACGCGGAAGCGCGGGCCGAGCTGCGCGGTGGTCGCCGAGACGTACAGGTGGGAGCGGACCCCGCTCTCGTGGGTGAGCGCGATGAAGGTGTCGTCGTCGGTCAGCGCGCCCTCGCGGCGGACGTCCGCCTCGGCGTACACCGACGTCACCGGGCCGAACAGGACCAGCGCCTGGTCGACGACATGGCTGCCGAGGTCGTACAGCAGGCCGCCGATCTCCGCCGGGTCGCCCGACTCCCGCCAGCCGCCCTTGAGCTGCGGGCGCCAGCGCTCGAAGCGCGACTCGAACCGGTACACCTCGCCCAGCTCGCCGTCGGCGATCAGCCGGCGCAGGGTGAGGAAGTCGTTGTCCCAGCGGCGGTTCTGGAACACCGACAGCAGCAGGCCGCGCTCCTCGGCCAGCTCGGCCAGCGCCCGGGCCTGAGCCGCCGTGCCCGCGACGGGCTTGTCCACGACGACCGGCAGACCGGCCTCCAGCGCGGCGGTGGCGAGCGGGACGTGCGTCTTGTTCGGCGACGCGACGACGATCAGGTCCAGTTCGTCCGCGCGCGCCCACAGCTCGTCCGCCGAGGCGGCGACCCGTACGTCCGGGTGCTCGGCGCGTGCCTGCGCCTGCCGTTCGGGGTTCGAGGTGACGACGGTGTCGAGCGTGAGGCCCTGGGTCGCGGCGATCAACGGGGCGTGGAACACGGAACCCGCGAGGCCGTAGCCGACGAGGCCGACGCGGAGGGGAGTGCCAGTCATGCGTCCTACTTTCGCAACGCTGTTGCCAAAGTGCAAGAGCGGGACACAATGGGCGGGTGAACAGGACGTACGGCGGTGGCATGCGAGGCGCGGGCGGCGGGGCCAACCTGCTCGCCCTGCGCAGCCACAACACCGCGCTGGTGCTGGACCTGCTGCGCACGGCCGGGACGGAGGGCATCAGCCGGCTGGAGCTCGCGGAGCGCACCGGCCTCACACCGCAGGCGGTCAGCAAGATAACCGCCCGGCTGCGCGAGGAGGGCCTCGCGGCGGAGGCCGGGCGACGGGCGTCGACGGGCGGCAAGCCGCGCACCGTGCTGCGGCTGGTGCCGGAGGCTGGGCACGCGGTGGGTGTGCATCTCGACCGCGACGAGCTGCGGGCGGTGCTGGCGGATCTCGACGGCACGGTGGTCGCACGGCGGCACGCGCCGCTGGACCTGGGGGCGGGCGCGGAGGCTGTACTGGGGCGGGTCGCCTCTGCCGTGGGGGAGCTGGGGGCGGAGGCCGCGGGGACGCGGTCGCTGCTGGGGGTGGGCGTCGCGCTGCCGGGGCCGCTCGACCATCGGCGGGGGGTGCTGCACCGGGTGACGGGGTTTCCCGAGTGGGACGGGTTTCCGCTGCGGGAGGCGTTGTCCGCGCGGTTGGGAGGTGTGCCCGTGGTGGTGGACAAGGACACCAACGCCGTGGCGCTCGGGCTGGCCGTCGGGGGTGAGGGCGGGTCCTTCGCCTATCTGCACCTCGGTACGGGGCTGGGGGCCGGCCTGGTGATCGGCGGGAGTGTGCACCGGGGGCCGCGGACCGGGGCGGGTGAGTTCGGGCACCAGGTGGTGCAGCTGGACGGGCCGCGGTGCGGGTGCGGGGACCGGGGGTGCGTGGAGGCGCTGTGCCTGGCGGCGGTGGCGCGGGGGGAGACGGCGGAGGCGGCCCGGGTGCTGGGGACCGGGGCGGCGAACCTGGTGGGGTTGCTGGACATCGACCGCGTGCTGGTGGGCGGGCGGACGGTGGAGGGGGCGCCGGAGGCGTTCGTGTCCGGTGTACGGGGGGTGCTGGAGGCGCGGGCGCGTCGGACGGGGGAGGAGTGTGGTGTGGTGCGGCTGGTGTCGGGGGAGGAGCGGGTCGCCGAGGGGGCGGCGCAGCTGGTGTTGGCGCCGGTGTTCGGGCAAGACGGGTGAACGTCCACGGTGTGGGGGCTGGGCAGGGGGTGTCGCGCAACCCGGCGCCGGCGGGATGCCGCCGCGCCCGCCCGTGCCGCACCAGCGGCACGACTGCCCGCGACTGCGGAGTCCCTCAGCGGCACGACTGCCCGCGACGGCGGCGTTCTCAGGGGCGCGGGGAACTGTGCGACCGGTCACGGACGACCCGCACCCGGGACGATTTAGGCTGGGGCCCGCAGGGCCCGACGACGGCAGGAGATCGTGCACATGGCAGACCGCAAGCCCATCGAGTCCTGGCTCACCGACATGGACGGGGTGCTGATCCATGAAGGGGTGCCGATTCCCGGGGCCGACGCCTTCATCAAGAAGCTGCGCGAGTCCGGGCGGCCCTTCCTGGTGCTGACCAACAACTCGATCTACACCCCGCGCGACCTGCACGCCCGGCTGCGCCGGCTGGGGCTCGAGGTGCCGATCGAGAACATCTGGACGTCCGCCCTCGCCACCGCCAAGTTCCTCGACGACCAGCGGCCCGGCGGCTCCGCGTACGTCATCGGCGAGGCCGGTCTGACGACGGCGCTGCACGACATCGGCTACATCCTCACCGACCACGACCCCGACTACGTGGTCCTCGGCGAGACCCGCACGTACTCGTTCGAGGCGATGACCAAGGCGGTGCGGCTGATCAACGCCGGGGCCCGGTTCATCTGCACCAACCCCGACGAGACCGGCCCCTCCACCGAGGGCCCGCTCCCGGCGACCGGCGCGGTGGCCGCGCTCATCACCAAGGCGACCGGCCGGCAGCCCTACTTCGCGGGCAAGCCGAACCCGCTGATGATGCGCACCGGGCTGAACACCATCGGGGCGCACTCCGAGAGCAGCGCGATGATCGGCGACCGGATGGACACCGACGTGCTGGCGGGCATCGAGGCCGGCATGAAGACGTACCTGGTGCTGACCGGGCTGACCCGGCCGGAGCAGGTGGAGAACTTCCCGTACCGGCCGAGCAAGGTCGTCGACTCCATCGCCGACATCGTCGACCTCGTCTGATCGTCGTACGGCCGTTTCGCCGTACCTCGTTCACCCGACCGGTCCAGTGCCGCGCGTAAGAGGGTGCGGGGCCGGGCCGGGCGGGGGAACCTCCAGAGTGTCTGGAGGTTCACGATGGGTAAGCGGCGATTCGCACTCTGCGCGGGTGTCCTGGCCGTCACCGCGTTCGGTCCGGCGGCCTGCGCGGCGTACGCGGCGGACGGCGGGGACGTCTCGGTCGTCCCCGCGGCGCCCGCGCCCGGCGGCGACATCGCTCTCAGGGTGACCGGCTGCGACGCGCGCGAGGCGGTCGCGCAGTCCCCGGCGCTGGTGTCCGACGCCCGCCTCACCCCCGACGACGGCGACGGCCTCGCGGGCGAAGGGCGGGTGCGGTCCACGGTCACCGCGGGGACGTACACGGTGACCGTCGCCTGCGACGGCACGGAGCACCGGGGCACCGTCGAGGTCGTCCGGAAGCACACGCCCGCCGCAGGCGCCGAGCCCTCCACGTATCCCTCACCCGTCGCCCCCGTGAACGCCGGAGCCGGCGGTGCCGCGCGGGACCTCGCCGGCGGTCCTGAGCGGCACGGACCCGGCACCGCCCAGACGGTGGTCGCCCTCGCCCTGGCCGGGACCGCCGCCCTCACCGTGCACCGGGCGGCCCGCCGGCAGGCGCGGCGCGGCCGGAGGACGGGTTGACCGGCATCATGCGCGACCTGACGAAACGGCTGCCCGCCGGCGCGGTCTGGGTGGCGCTGCTGCTCGGACTGTGGCTGTGGGGGCAGGGACTCACCGAGGTGCCCGCCGGGACGGCCGGACCCGCCACCGGCGACATGGCGGCGGCCGGACGCCCGCCCCTGACCGACCTGCCCACCGTGCACCGGCCGCTGAAGGCCGCGGACCCGCTCACCCTCGACATCCCCGGCCTGGACCTGCGCGCCCCGGTCGTCGCCCGCGGCCTGGACGAGCGCGGCGCCCCCGAACCGCCGCCGCTGGACCGCGCGGGCGAGGTCGGCTGGTACGCGGCCGGCGCCGCCCCCGGCGCGGAGGGTGCCGCGCTGATGGTGGGGCACGTCGACACCGAGACGAGGCCCGCCGTCTTCCACCGGCTGGACACGCTGGAGCCCGGCCAGGAGATCCGGGTGGCCCGCAGCGACGGCACGGTCGCCGAGTTCACCGTCGAGGACGTCCGGGTGCTCGACCGGGACGGCTTCGACGCCCGGGAGGCGTACGGCCCGCGCCACGACGGGCGCGCCGAACTCCGACTGATCACCTGCGGCGGCGCCTTCGACCCCACGGCCGGCGCCTACGAGGCGAACGTCGTCGTCTCCGCGTACCTGACCGACGCCTCGGCGCCCCGCACCGACGCGTGAGCGGAGCGGGAGCCCTCCCGGCCCGGCCGGCGGCCTGCTCCCCGGAGGCCGCCGGCCGGGCCGGTCCTCGACCGCGCGCGGCACGGGCCGCGGGAGGTGACCCGGCGGGACGCGCGGGAGGTGTGCGGAAGGCGCGTGGGAGCACCGGCCCGCGGTCGGCCGACCGGCGCACACGACTCTAGAGGGAAAGCCGGGCCCGGCCCAGGGGTCGGCGCACGTCAAGGCCCGGACCGGTCGCATTCCGTGATCGGCGCAGGTGGGCGCGGATCCGGCCACGTCGCGGGCGGACGGCGCCACGGCGTCCCCGGCCCGCTGTAACAGGCCGTGGACAAGCGGCACTCGGCCGTCCTGGCGGGCCGGGGCGTATGCCAGGATTGGGGCTCGGAACACTTGGAACAAGTGCACCCAAGGGGGGTTGGATGTACGGCAGCAGGGGGGTCGGGGCGTTCGCCGGGGGGCGGGCGTCCGCAGCGGTGCTGGGGGCGGCGCTGCTGCTCGCGGGATGTTCCTCCGGGGGTGACGACGGCAAGGAAGGCTCGGCCTCGGCCGTCGTCACGCAGCAGCCGAAGGAGGCGGACCCCTTCTGGGTCAACCCGGACGGCGCCGCGGCGCGCGAGGTCGGCGAGCTGCTGGGGGACGGCAGGAAGGCCGAGGCGCAGCAGCTCAGGAAGATCGCCGAGCAGCCCGTCGCGGAGTGGATCAACCCGGAGAACGCCGAGGAGCAGGCGCGGGAGTTCACCGAGGGCGCCGACAAGGCCGGCCGCCGCGCGGTGCTGGTCCTCTACAACATCCCGCACCGCGACTGCGGCCAGTACTCGCAGGGCGGCGCCGCCGACGGCGACGCCTACCGGGACTTCGTCGACGCGGTGGCCGAGGGCATCGGGGACCGCCCGGCGACGGTGGTGCTGGAACCGGACGCGGTGCTGCACCTCGTCGACGGCTGCACCCCGGAGGAGTTCCACGAGGAGCGCTACGACCTCCTCGACGGCGCCGTCACCCAGCTCAAGGGCCTGAAGAACACCAAGGTGTACCTGGACGCGGGCAACGCCGGCTGGGGCAACCCCGACCAGATCCACGAGCCGCTGAAGCGGGCCGGGATCGAGCGGGCCGACGGCTTCGCGGTGAACGTCTCGAACTTCTACACCACCGAGGACTCCGTCGCCTACGGCAAGGAGCTGTCCGCCAAGGTCGGCGGAAAGCACTTCGTCGTCGACACCAGCCGCAACGGCAACGGCCCCTACACGGGCGGCGATCCGGACGAGCGCTGGTGCAACCCGCCAGGCCGGGCGCTCGGCGAGACCCCGACGACCCGCACGTCCGACCCGCTCGTCGACGCCTACCTGTGGATCAAGCGTCCGGGGGAGTCGGACGGCGAGTGCAAGGGCGGCCCGAAGGCCGGCGACTGGTGGGAGGACTACGCCCTGGACCTGGCGCGCGCGTCGACGACGTAGCGGGCGGGGAGCTCGGGAACACGAGAGGGGGCGCCGTGCGGATCGCACGGCGCCCCCTCCTTCGTACCGGCGGGCGCGCTACGGCACCTGCACCCACTGGGCCTTGCTGGGCGTGCCGTCGCCGTCGGTGACGAACAGCATGTACCAGCCGGACTGCACCAGGTTCTTGTTCTTCGGCACGGTCACCGTGATCCGGTCGCCGTCGGTCGTGAAGTCCAGGGCGATGGAGCGCTGGTCCACGTCGGTGACGTGGGTCGAGGCGCTCGGCCGGATCAGCCGGACCTTCTTGACCGACGCCGCGTCCTGCGAGGTGAACGTGCCGGACCCGCCCCGCTTGACGGTCTGCGGCCCGCCGGAGAGGTCAGGCTGCTCCTCGTCGCCGTACAGGTACGGCGGGGTGTAGATCTCGACGCGCTGCTCGAACTCGCCCGGCTTGGTGTTGGCCTTGTCGGCGAACAGCGAGTCCGAGCCGAAGAACATCACGCGGCCGTCGGGCAGCAGGATCGAGCCCGAGTGGTAGTTGCGGCCCACCAGCGGGTCGGCGACCCGCCGCAGCTCGTTCTTCTCCGTGTCGTAGAGCCGCGCCTCGAGGATGTTCGAGTCGCTGCGGCCCCGGTAGTCCTCCGAGCCGCCGGAGATCAGCACCTCGTCGTTCGGCAGGATCGACGCCTGGGGGTAACGGGTGCCCTTGTCCAGCGACGGCCCGTCGACGAACTCCGGGTCGTCGGACTTCAGGTCGACGATCCGGGTCTTCTCACTGGACCGCGGGGACTCGCCGACCCCGCCGCCGCCGATGACCATGTACTTCTCGTCCTGGGCGGGCGGCAGCAGCACCGTGCCGGACGTCTCCATCAGGTCCGGGTCGCTCAGCCCGGGGATCTTCTTGAACTTGTTGGTCTCCACGTCCCAGACGCCCGGCTCGCGGCCGACGTCGTCCGGCCCGTAGCCCGCGTTCGACCCCGAGTAGAAGACCTTGCCGTTCTGCGTCAGGAACAGCGCCGGGTACGTCGGGAACTGCCGCTCCTTGTCGGTGTACTCCCACTCCTTGGTCTCCGGGTCGTAGATCTCGTTCTTGCCCGGGACGAGCTGGCCGATGTCGTCGAGGCCGGAGACGCTGAGGATCTTCCCGTCGCTCAGGGTGGTGAGCGTCGGGTACCAGCGGGCCTCCTTCATCGGGTCGACCTTGATGTACTTCTCCGCGACCGGGTCGAACTCGTAGGCGTCCCGGATCCCCTGGAAGTCCTTCTTGTCCAGGGCGAGCTTCTCGGCGATGCCGTACGTGTTGCGCGCGTCGTCGCCGGTGAGCCCCTGCACCCGGTAGTTGTCCTGCGTGCCGGTCTCGTACGCGGCGCCTTCCTTCTGCGCCTCGACGTAGATACGGCCCACGCCCGGGGTGTTGCCGAGGAACTCGCCCGTCTCCGGGTCGAACTTCTTCTCGGCGCGCGGCACGAGCACCGGGTCCTTCGAGACGAAGGTCTTGCCGTTCTCCTTGCCGGTGAACTTGGTGCCCGCCGGGAGGGTGACCGGCTTGTCCGGGTTCTCGTTCTGGACGAGCATCAGGCCGCCGGCCTTCTTCACGTCGCCCTTGAGCTTCTCGTACCGCTTGGTGCCGCCCGCGATCAGCAGGTTGCCGTTGGCGAGCTGCGTGTGCCCGGTGCAGAACAGGTCGTTCGGCGTGGGGACCTTCTTGATGGTGCCCTTGACCGGGTCCCAGATCCGGGTGTCGTACTTCTTCGCGTCGAAGTTGTCCTGGTTGTTGCCCGACCCCGCGACGAGCAGCACCTTGCCGGTGCGCAGCAGCGCCGCGTGGATGGTGTTCTGCCGGTACTCCTCGGGAAACTCGACGATCTCCCACTTGCCGTTCGCGGCCTTGTACTCCGGCTGATTGATCTTGTACTGGTGGTATTTCTCCGACCCGAAGCGGTAGAGCCACGGGCCGTTCATCCCGGCCAGCGCGAGCACCACCGCCGTGCCTATCGCGATCCGACGGGCGCGACGGCGGCCTGCACGGTCAGTCATTCCTTACGTCCCCCAAGTCCACCAAGGGCGATCTGCATGGTCTGGTCGTCACCGGGGGTGCCGCCCCCGGGGCCTCCCGGCCCTTCGGGGCCCCCTGATCCGCCCGGTGCGCCGTGGGAGCCGGCCCAGTGGGGCCGGGGCTGCGGCTGGTGCGGCGCGTGCTGCTGCTGGGGCATCCGCACGCCGTCGGCCGGTGTCGCGTCCTCGCGCCGGTGCCCCGCCGCGTGGGCGCCGGGCTTCTTCCGGTCCTGCCGCATGCCGTGACGCCAGGCGAACATCGGCGCCGCGGTGATGAGCAGGGCGAAGGTGGCCCAGATGACCATCGCCGGGTGGGAGTGCCCGAAGACGAAGCCCGCGGCGATGGAGCCACCGAAGATCAGAATGAAGTACCAGTGGTACCGGAAGGTGCCGAACCAGGTGTCCGGGCTGGCCGAGTCGCCCTTCGGGGTGACCACGAACTTGCTCTTGCGGCGCAGCACCGAGTCGATCAGCGCCTTCGCGTAGAGCGGGGCCGACAGCGCGGACATCACCATGCCGGCCACACCGCCGGAGCCCTCCGGCTCGTGCGGGGAGACGTTGTGCCGGCGGTTCCAGACGTACAGGCCGATCTGGAGCGCGGAGGCGTTGCCGTAGAGCATCAGCCAGACGGCCGGGTCGATGTTCACACCCGAGGCGCCCAGGCCCAGGAACAGCGCGCAGCTGAGCGCCGCGAGGATCCAGTTCAGGGCGGACATCGGATAGAAGATGATCATCATCGTGTAGTTGAAGAGCTTGCTCGGCGGGAGCGTGAACCAGCCCTTCCAGTACTGCTTGAGGATCGTCTCGTACGTGCCGCGCGACCAGCGCATCTGCTGGGTGAAGAAGTCGGTCCAGGCGTTGGGGCCCTCACCGACCGCCAGCACGTCCGGGGTGTAGACCGAGCGCCACTTCCGTCCGGTCTCCGGGTTCTTCGCCCGGTGCATCTCGAACCCGGTCGCCATGTCCTCGGTGATCGAGTCGTACAGGCCGCCGATCTGCTTCAGCGCCTTGATGCGCACGGCGTTGGAGGTGCCCACGAACATGGGTGAGCCGTAGCGGTTGCCGGCGCGCTGGATCAGCGCGTGGAAGAGGAACTGCTGGGACTCGGCGGCCTTGGTGACGAAGTTGTCGTAGTTGCCGTAGACCTGCGGGCCGATGACGAAGCCGACGTCCGGGTCGCGGAAGAAGCCGAGCATCCGCTCCAGGTAGTTCGGCAGCGGCACGTGGTCGGTGTCCACGGAGGCGAAGAAGTCGTAGTGGTCGCCGTGCGCGTCCAGCCAGGCGTTGTAGTTGCCGTGCTTCGTCTTGGCGCGGTGCGGGCCCTTCTTCTGGTTCCACTTCGCGACGCCCTTGCGGGAGAAGTGATGCACGCCGAGGCGCTCGCAGACCGCCTTCACCTCGGGGTCGTCGCCCTCGTCGAGCAGCCAGACGTGCATCAGTCCCCGGTGGCGGATCCTCACGGCCGCCTCCAGGGTCTTCGTCACCATCTCCAGCGGTTCCTTGCCGGGCACGAAGGAGGTGAGGAAGGCGACCCGGGTGCCGGTCTCGGGCACCACCGGGACCGGGTCCCGGGCGACGAGCGTGGCGTGCGCGTTCGACACCACGTTCATGCAGCGGAAGAACTCGATCAGACCGATCGACACGAGCATCACGACGTCGAGGGCGGGCAGCCACTCGAACGCCGGGTGGTCGCGCTCCGTCCAGTGCGACGGCTGGAGCAGCCACACCAGCAGCACCAGCGACAGCACGGGGGCCGCCAGCAGCATCAGCGCGATGCGGATGCGGTGCGGCTCCTGCGAGATCAGCGAGCGGTACTGGACCTTGTACGGCTTGTTCGGATCGGGCTGGGTGAGGGGACCCGAAAGGCGGCTGTAGTGCTCGTAGTCGTATCTGGGCAGCGCTTTCTTGATCCGGCGGAACGTACCCGTGTTCCAGTTCCGATGGCCCGGCACCCGCAGCTGGGTGGTCTGGGACGGGTCGTCGTCCCGGTGGGCGCCCGTCGGCGTCGACGTCATGAGTCATCCCCCCACACGCGGCAAGAGCGCGTGTTTCGTCGCTTCCTTACGTCCGTCGTCGGTTCCCCTCGACCTCCGGACGTGTCAGTGGCGGACCGCGGTCACCACGTCACGCACACCTTATAGACACGACTTCGTGTCCTTCCGGTTGCATGATCCCCCTTCGGTGCCGACGCGGGGGAACGGGGTCCCCCACCCCGTTCCGGCCGACGGCCGGTGCTCCCCCCGGTCCCCCCAACGACCGCGACGGCGCGGACCGTTGAAGGGACCAGGGTCCCGGTTCGCTCCTCATGATCGCAAGGTGCGAAACACGGTGCATACCGGACGTAAGGTGCCATTGTGACGCCTGGGGGCGTCCTGTGATGTCACAGTTCCGTACGGGGCGCGAGGGCGATGTGCTCAACGGGGGCGAGAGAGTTTCCGGCCAAAAACCGACGGGCCCCTCGTGGAGCGAGGAGCCCGTCGTGTCGGTGCGCCGCCAGGGACTCGAACCCCGGACCCGCTGATTAAGAGTCAGCTGCTCTAACCAACTGAGCTAGCGGCGCCTGCTGACGGCAGAACTCTACAGGACCCCGGAAGGTCCTCGTGACCACCTCGTCCCGCCGCCCGCCACCCGGGGCGTCCGACGGAGGGGCGCTTTACATCATTCGGACCGTCAAAGTGCGCGCCCGGAAGACCGTTGCGACACTGACGCTCGTGCGCAGAGGCGGAGAAACGTTCCGGGAATGTGAGGGGAATCGCATGGGGTCTCCGGTGTGCGAGGAATGCGGTCCGGCCGGAGACCGCGCGTGCCTCGGCCGCGCGGGTGAACAGCGGGAGCGGCCGCTTCCTCGGGCGCGGCGGATGCGGCGCTCCGTGGCGCGGCGCACCGCCCTCGTGGTGGCCGCGGTCGCGTCCGCCGCGCTCGGCGCCCACCCGGCCCCCGCAGCAGCCGCCCAGGACACCCGGGTCTCCGCCGACCAGGGCCTCCCCGCAGACCAGGGGAGCGGCGGCGGGCAGGGCGCGCCGGGGCCGCTGTTCGGCGCCGGCGGGCGCACGGGCCCCGCGCTGCCGCCCGGGACGATCCCCGCGATCAGCCGGACGGACATCGTCAAGCGGGCCGCCGCCTGGGTCAGCCGGAAGGTCCCCTACAGCGTGGCCTCCTACTGGTCCGACGGATACCGGCAGGACTGCTCCGGCTATGTGTCGATGGCCTGGAAACTGCCCGGCAACGAATGGACGGGCAGCCTCGCGCAATACGCCGACAAAATCACCAAGGCGGAACTCCAGCCCGGTGACATCCTCCTCTTCCACAATGCGTCCGACCCGTACAACGGTTCGCACGTCGTCATTTTCGGCGGGTGGGCGAACACCGCCCGCACCCAGTACGTCGCCTATGAGCAGACCCCGCCGCACACCCGCAAGATGACGACCCCGTACGCCTACTGGAACAACTCGGCGCGCTATGTGCCGTACCGCTACAAGGGCGTGACCGACGGGGCCGCGGGTGCCGCTCCGGAGACCGCCGCGTCCGTCCTGCCGCCGCTTCCGGCCGGGCCGCCGGTGGCGGATTCCCCACCCGTCACCGGGGGCGCGGACGCCGTCGTGCCGGGCGGCGGGGCGCCGGCGCCCGCGGTGCCGGACGCTCCCCGCGGAACGGACGCCGGCAAGGGGGCGGCCGGTGCGGCGCCGGCGCGGCGGCGCGTCTCCCTGGACGGCGCTCCCGGCCCGTCGGGCACACGGTCCGGCGAGGTCCCGGACGGCTCAAACGGAGGTTCCGCTTCTGCCCCGGCGGGGCTTCTTGCCGCGCCCGCCACGCAGAGGGCGGCGGGCTGCCCCGGCCGCGCGCCGTTCCTTTCGGGTGCGGAGAACGAGCACGTCACCCGGCCGGGCCGGCAGCCGGAGGCGACGGGGTCCGGCCGGCACCGCACCCAGGGCCCGGGCCCGCGCCGGGGCGAGGAGGGCCGGCGCAAGGCGGCCGGCCTCGACGCGGCCGGCTTCCAGCGGGAGCGGGGCCGGCCGGGCGGGGCGGCGGACGGCGCCCCGGGCCCGGAGACCTGGCAGCGCATCGCCTGACCCGAACGGGGCGCCGGGCGTCCGCCCCCGCCCGAGTCCCTCGATGTGACGCATCTGGCGCGGAGGCTGGAGGCACGCATGACCACCACGACATCCCACGTCCCCGAGTACGTCCCCGAGTCCGAGGGGCCCGACGGCGGCGTCGCGGCCGCCCGCCCGGCCCGGCTGATCCACACCGAGTCCACCACCGAGATCCCCGTCCACCTGCTGTTCCGTGAGGAACCCGCGGCGCCGCCCGCGGAGGTGAAGCTGCGGCCCCCGGTCGTCGCCCACCGCCCCCCGCCCGAGAAGGAGGACCGGGACACACGGGACATCGGCGTACGGGCCCGCGCGTCCGCGCCCGGCGTCGACCCGGACGTCGTGGAGCGGCCCGCGCGGGTGCTGCCGGGGATCGCCGGGGTGCTGGCGGGGGTGTGCGGCGCGGCGGGCTGCGCGGTCACGGCGTGGTGGGCGGGGGTGCTGCCGCCGTTCGCGGCGGAGGCGTTCGGACGGTCCGCGGGGGCCGGTGGTCCCGGGCCCGCGCAGTGGGCCGCGTTCGCCGGGGCCGGGGCGCTCGGGCTGTTCGGCTTCGGCGGTCTGGCCCGCGGCCGGACCGGGCGTGCCTGGGTGCTGGAGCTGTTCGGCCGCTACCGGGGGACCGTGCGGGGGACCGGACTGCTGTGGGTGAACCCGCTGCTGCTGCGCCGCCGGGTCGACGTGCGGCTGCGGCACTGGCGCGGCGAGCCGCTCCCGGCGGCGGACCGGGGCGGGGTCGCGCTGCGGGTGTCGGTGCTGATGGTGTGGCGGGTGCGGGACACCGCGCGGGCGACCCTGGGCGTCGAGGACCACGAGGGGTACCTGCGGGCGTGCGTGGAGGCGGCGCTGCTGCGGGTGCCGGTGGCCGCGCCGGGCGCCGGGCGGGGCGCGGTGCAGGCGACGCAGGACGTGCTGACCCGGCTGGTGGCGGCGGACGCCGGGCCCGTGGGGGTGGAGGTGTGCGCCGTGCGTCCTCTCCGGGTGGAGTACGCGCCGGAGGTGGCGGCCGCGATGCACCGGCGCCGGCTCGCCGCGCTGGACGCCCGGCACCGGGCGGGTGTGGTCGGCGCGGTCGTGGACTCGGTGGAGGACACCGTGACCCGGCTGACCATGCGCGGCCTGGTCGACCTGGACGACTACGAGCGCCAGGTGCTGGTGAAGGACCTGACGGTGGCGTTCTGCGCGGGGCGGGGTGAGACCGGGTCCTGAACGGCGGGCGACCGCAGGGGGAAACAGGGTCTGCGATTGGTATGGACATGTTCAACAACCGTCCCTACCCTGAGACTTGGTCTAGACCTGCATCCCTGACATCTCCCCCACACTCCAGGAGCGGCAGCATGCGTAAACGGACCAAGCTGTACGCGGCCGCGGTGGGACTGGCCACGACCGGAGCGCTCATGCTCTCCTCCGGCGGCGCCAGCGGCCACGGCTACACCGACCTGCCCGTCAGCAGGCAGAAGCTCTGCCAGAACGGCGGCGTCTCCAACTGCGGCGCCATCCAGTGGGAGCCGCAGAGCGTCGAGGGGCCGAAGGGCTTCCCGTCGGCCGGCCCGGCCGACGGCAAGCTCTGTTCGGCCGGCAACGCGTCCTTCGCCCCCCTCGACGCACCGCGTACCCCGTCCGGCGGCGCCTGGCCCACCACCCGGGTGACCGGCGGCCAGCAGTACACCTTCCGGTGGCAGTTCACGGCGATGCACGCCACCACCGACTTCAAGTACTACGTCACCAAGCCGGGCTGGAACCAGAACCACAACCTGTCCCGGTCCGACCTCAACCTCACGCCGTTCCTGACCGTCCCCTACAACGGCCAGCGTCCGCCGCAGACCCTGTCGCACAGCGGCCGGCTGCCCAGCGGACTCAGCGGCCACCACGTGATCCTCGCGGTGTGGACGGTCCACGACACGGGCAACGCGTTCTACGCCTGCTCCGACGTGACCTTCTAGGAGCGGCCCGGGGCATCACCCCGCACATCCGGGCACGCCAAAGGGCCTCTCGCTCCCACGAGAGGCCCTTCTCGGTGCGCCGCCAGGGACTCGAACCCCGGACCCGCTGATTAAGAGTCAGCTGCTCTAACCAACTGAGCTAGCGGCGCATGACTCCCGCCGTCCGCTTCCGCGGTCGGCGACGGGAAAAATCATACCCGGTCCGCGAGGGTGCTCCCGACCACTCCCGCCGAGGCCCGGGCCGCCGGCTCAGATCGCCAGCGACAGCAGCAGCGGAGCGGCGTTGCGGTTGAGGGCTTCGGCGGCCCGGCGCAGCCGGTGGGCGTGCTCCAGCGGCAGGGACAGCGCCAGGCATCCCGCCGTGGACCCGGCGGTGAGCGGGACGGCCGCGCAGACCGTGCCGACCGCGTACTCCTGGAGGTCCAGGACCGGCACCGTCGGCGGCTGCGCGGCGAGCCTCGACAGCAGCAGGCGGTCGCTGGTGATGGTGCGCGAGGTGAGCCGGGCCGGGCGGTGCCGGGCCAGATGGTCGCGCCGGCCCTCGTGGTCCAGCTGGGTGAGCAGGCTCTTGCCGACCGCCGTGGCGTGCGCCGAGAAGCGGAAGTCCACCCATTCGTTCACCTTCGGGGTGGCCGGGGAGTCGGCGTACTGGGTGACCCGGACCTCGCCGTCGACGTACCGGCTGAGGTAGACGGCGGCGCCCACGGAGTCGCGCAGCCGGTCCAGGGTGTGCTGGAGCTTGTCGCGCAGCGCCCGGTCGTGTCCTTCGGCGGAACCGAGGCGGGTGAAGGCCGCTCCGGTGACGTACGCGCCGTCGGTGAGCTGCTCGACGTAGGCCTCGCGGCGCAGCATCCGCAGGAGGGTGGTCAGCCGCTCCGTGCCGAGGCCGGTCTCGCGGGCGAGTTCGGTGTTGTCGACTCCTGTGGTGTGCCGCGCCACCGTCTCCAGGACGCGCAGGGCGTCCTGGACCGAATGGTACGACGCGGTCGGCTCGTGCCTCAGCGCCACGGTTTCCCCCTGCGCTCGCTCTTGGGGCCGCAATCCGGTCAGCGAATCCCTTCCACGATAGCCGTCAAACGGCCTGTGGGAAGCGGGGGTTGACAAGATTGCGGCCCTCTCAACTGCGACGCCGACCCCTGGCATATGCCGGGGGAATGACCCACCGTTGTGACGTGGGTCATCGGCGCCGCGCGTCGCGGTTCCACTCCCGCCGGGGCGATCCCGGTCAGGAAGTGGAGCTGAACTTCGGGTCGCCGCCGGTGCCGAGGAGGGTGCCGCCCTCCCACAGGCCGATCTCCCAGTAGATGGTGGAGTTCTCCGGGATCTCGTCATGGAAGCTGTCGCACACCTGCCAGCCCGCCGCGGAGCCGCCGTGCTCGTAACAGCGGAAGTTGTCGCCGGTCCGGTTCACCGTGCCGCGCACCTCGATGTGGTGGCCGTCGGCGAGGGTGTCCCGGACGTAGAACTTGTCGCCGTAGGGGCGGAAGCAGGCCAGACCGGCCGTCGCGCGGGGGTTCTCGTAACCGGTGACCTCGTTGCAGTTGGCGTCGAGTGTCGGGGAGGTCGACGTGCTGGAGGCCCGTTCCGAGTAGAGGGTGGCCGCGGAGGCGGAGGTGCCGAGAAGGGCGACGAGGGAGAACGCGGTGGTGGCGACGAGCACGGGGGCGGTGCATTTCACTGGGCGGTTCACTCCTGAGGTGTGAAGGGGCGGTTCCCGGACACCCGCCCGGTCCACGGGGCGGCGGGCGGACTTCCGCGCCGGCCCGTGGAGTGGCGAGTGCGATATGACGTGTTCATTACAGTATGGACGGATTTGCGTCACTGTAAGGCGGTTCTCGGACACACGTCGTCGGGAACCGGCCCCGCCGGCCCGGTACGGGGCGCACGCACCGTGGGTGGCACCGCGCGTCGTGCCACCGCCCCGTCCGACTCGAAGTCGCACGGGGCGGTCGGTCTGCGGGGGCCTGCGGTCCGCGGCACCACGTTCAGAGCACGGCGCTCAGGAACTCCCTGGTGCGGTCGTGCTCCGGCTCGCTGAAGATCTTCTCCGGCGGGCCCGCCTCGATGACCCGGCCGGAGTCGAACATCAGGACCTGGTCCGAGATGTCCCGGGCGAAGTTCATCTCGTGGGTCACGCAGAGCATCGTGATGTCCGTGGAGCGGGCGATGTCCCGCAGCACGTCCAGCACGCCGGCGACCAGCTCCGGGTCCAGGGCGGAGGTCACCTCGTCCAGCAGCAGCACCTTGGGCTGCATCGCCAGCGCGCGGGCGATGGCCACCCGCTGCTGCTGGCCGCCGGACAGCTGGGCCGGGTGCTTGTCGAGGTGGTCGGTCAGCCCGACCATCTCCAGCAGCTCCCGCGCCCGCTCCTCGGCCGCGTCCTTGGACATGCCGAGCACGGTGACCGGGGCCTCGGTGATGTTCCGCAGCACCGTCATGTTCGGGAACAGGTTGAACTGCTGGAAGACCATGCCGATCTTCTTGCGGACCTCGCGGACCTGCTTCTCCGGCGCCGGGAACAGCTGCTGTCCGTCGACGGTGATGACGCCCTCGTCCGGCTTCAGCAGGGTCATCAGCAGCCGCAGGATCGTGGTCTTGCCGGACCCGGACGGGCCGATCAGCGTCACGTGCTTGCCGGCGTCGACCGAGAAGTCCAGGTTGTCCAGGACCGTGTGGTCCCCGAACCGCTTGGTGACCCGCTCCAGCCGGATCAGCTCACCGCTCGCGCGCGGGGTCTCGGGCTTCTCGTCGAACGGGGCGTGGGTGTCAGTGGACAAGGCGTCGCTCCAGGGCTCGCAAGGCAAGGGAGGCCAGGTAGGAAATGACGATGAAGGCCACGCCGATCACCGTCAGGGGCTCGGTGAACTGGAAGGTCTCACGGGCGAAGAGCTGTGCCTCGCCGAGCATCTCCAGCACGGTGATCGCCATCAGGATCGGGGTGTCCTTCAGCATGGCGATGACGTAGTTGCCGAGGGCCGGGACGACCCGGCGGACCGCCTGCGGCAGGATCACCGCCGTCCAGGTCCGGCGCATCGGCAGGTTGAGGGCCGTGGCGGCCTCCCACTGCCCCACCGGAACGGCCTCGATGCCGGCCCGGTACACCTGCATGGTGTACGTCGAGTAGTGCAGGCCGATACCGATCACACCGGTGGTCAGGGCGGACAAGGTCAGCCCCCACTCGGGCATCACGTAGAAGAGGAAGAACAGCTGCACCAGCAGCGGCGTGTTCCGTACGAACTCGGTGACCGTGCCGACCGGCCAGGTGACCCAGCGCGAGGGCACCCGCATCAGCAGCGCCCACACCAGGCCCAGCACGAAGGAGATCACCGAGCCGATGGCCAGGACCTGCAGGGTGACCAGCAGTCCGTCCCAGAAGTGCGGCATGAAGTCGGCGACCGCGCCCCAGTCCCAGTTCACGAGACACCTCCCACACCGGTGACCTCGGGCTGCCGCGCGGCTCCGGCGCCGGCCCGGGGTTCCTTGCCCACCCCCGCCTTCAGCTTCTTCTCCAGACCCCGCATGCCCCGGGTGAGGAGGAAGGCGATGACGAAGTAGATCAGCAGGATGTACGTGTAGATCTCCGCGCTCTCCTGGAGCGCCAGGCGCACCAGGTTCCCGCTGAACGCCAGATCGCCCATGCCCATGAGGGACACCAGCGCGGTGCCCTTCAGCAGTTCGATCAGGAGGTTGGAGAACGGCGGGATCATCTCCGGCACCGCCTGCGGCAGCAGGATCAGCCGCATCCGCTGCCACGGGGTGAAGCTGAGGGCGATGCCGCCCTCACGCTGCGCCGGGTCGACGGCCGCGATCGCGCCGCGCACGATCTCCGCGCCGTACGCCCCGTAGGTGAGGCCCAGCGCGAGCGTTCCCGCCCACATCGGCACCAGCTGCCAGCCGAAGCTCAGCGGCAGCACGAAGTAGATCCAGAAGATCATGATCAGCGCGGAGGTCCCGCGGAACACCGTCGTGTACAGGGCCGCGAGGAACCTGACCGCCTGCGACTGATGAGTGCGGGCGACGCCGACGACGAACGCGACCGCCGCGCCCAGCAGGGCGCTGAAGACAAGCAGCTGGACGGTCGTCCAGATGCCTCTGAGGACCAGTTCCCAGAGTCCGGATGTCATCCGCAGAGCTCCTTCGCGGTCATGTCCGTCATCTCGTTCTCGGTGAACCCGAAGGGCTTGAGAATCCGGAGCAGCTCGCCGCTGTCCTTGAGCTTGTGCAGCTCCCGGTTGAAGGCGTCACGCAGATTGGTCTCGCTCGGCCGGAAGGCGAAGGCGCCGCCGTCGACGTGCGGCTTGCCGCCGACGATCGGCTTGAACGGCTCGGTCACCTCGGCCTTGTTGGACTTCTTCACCACTTCCCGGGTGGTCAGCGCCGTACCGGCGAAGACGTCGGCGCGCCCGGTCTCGACCGCGTTCAGCCCGGCCACCTGGTCCGGCACGATCAGGATGTCGCCCCGCTCGTAGCCGGCCTCCACGGCGTACGCGATCTCCGCATAGCCGGTACCGGTCGCGAACTTGGCCTTCTTCTCGACGACGTCCTTGTAGTTCCGCAGACCCAGCGGGTTGCCCTTGCGGACGATGAACGAGTCGAGCATCTGGTAGTCGGGGTCCGAGAAGATGACCTGCTCGCACCGCTCCGGGTTGATGTACATCCCGGCGGCCACGATGTCGAACTGCTGGGAGTTCAGACCCGGAATGAGGGAGCCGAACTCGGTGGGCACCGGCTGGACCCGGTCCACTCCCAGCCGTTTGAAGATGACCCTCGCCAACTCCGGCGCCTCGCCGGTCAGCTCGCCGTTCCTGTCGATGTAGCCGAAGGGGATCTCCCCGGCGATGCCGAGCCGGGCGACGCCTTGCGCACGCAGACGCTCCAGCAGCTCACCCCCTTCGGTGTCCGAGGCGGTGGCCACGCGTGAGCATCCGGTCGCCGCGAGCGCGCCGAGCGCCGCGACCCCCGCGAGCAGCGACCGGCGGGACGGCCCGGATATGCGATCACGCCCGACCGCGGGCGGCATTCTGTCTGGTGGTGAAGCCATGGCGGCGCGGCTACCCGAAGCGATGCGAGTTATTCCGGCCAATTTCGGCCCCGTTCGGCGGTCGGGCGGTCTTGACCCGCGCGGGACCATGGGGGACATGGCAGACCGATATCTCGAGATCTCCCTGGTCAAGCGAGGAGTCACCGGTACGGCCCGGCTGCTCGACGACCGGGCGCCGATCACCTGCGAAGCCGTCTGGAAATCTCTCCCGCTGTCCGGCGACGTCTACCACGCCAAGTACGCGCGCAACGAGATCTACGCCCTGTTCCCGCCCTTCGCGGACCGGGAGCCACCCCTGGAAAACCCCACAGTCACCCCCATTCCGGGCGACTTGTGCTATTTCACCTTCTCCGGTGCCGAGCTGGGCACCACGTCCTACGGCTACGACCGTGAGGTCCGCCCCGGCACCACCGTCGTGGACCTCGCCCTCTTCTACGAGCGCAACAACCTGCTGCTGAACGGGGACGTCGGCTGGGTCCCCGGCATCGTCTGGGGCCAGGTGGTGGAGGGCCTGGACGCCCTGGCCGACGCGTGCAACGACCTGTGGCGTACCGGAGCCGCCGGGGAGACGCTCAGCTTCCGGAGAGCGTGACCCCCGCCTCGTACAGCGCGTGCGCCGCCCGCAGCACCAGGTCGTCCCGGTGCCGCGCGGCCACCAGCTGCAGCCCGACCGGCAGCCCGTCCGCCAGACCCACCGGCACGCTGGCGGCGGGCTGCTGCGTCATGTTGAACGGGTAGGTGAACGGCGTCCACCCGGTCCAGCGCCGGTGCCCGGACCCCCGCGGCACCTCCGCGCCCGCCTCGAACGCCGTGACCGGCAGCGTCGGGGTGACCAGCAGGTCGTAGGTCTCGTGGAAGCGCCCCATCCGCCGGCCCAGGTCCATCCGGACGTCCACCGCGGCCAGATAGTCCAGCGCCGACAGCCGTCCCCCCGCCCGGACGATCTCCCGCAGCCCCGGGTCGAGCCGCTCCCGCTGCTCCCGGCCCAGGGCCTGGGTGACCCGCGCCGCGCCCGCGAACCACAGGGCGTGGAAGGCCTCCACCGGGTCGGCCAGGTCGGGGTCGGTCTCCTCGACGTACGCGCCGAGCCCCGCGAGCCGCTCCACCGCCCGCCGCACCACGGCCGCGACACCCGGGTCCACCCGTACCTGCCCGCCCAGCGACGGCGAGAACGCCACCCGCAGCCCGCGCACCCCGCCGCCCAGCGCCTCCGAGAACGGCCCCGGCGCCGGCGGAAGCCCCGACCAGTCGCGGGAGTCGGGCGCGGCGATCGCGTCCATCAGCAGCGCAGCGTCCGCCGCGTCCCGGGTCATCGGACCGACGTGCGCCAGCGTCCCGAACGCGCTCGCCGGATACAGCGGCACCCTCCCGTACGTCGGCTTCAGCGCGAAGATCCCGCAGAACGCCGCCGGGATACGGACGCTCCCGCCGCCGTCCGTGCCCAGCGCCAGCGGCCCCGCGCCCAGCGCCACGGCCGCCGCCGCGCCCCCGCTGGACCCGCCCGCCGTGCGCGTCGGATCGTGCGGGTTGCGGGTGACCCCGCTGAGCGGGGAGTCCGTCACACCCTTCCAGCCGAACTCGGGCGTCGTCGTCTTGCCGAGGAACACCGCGCCCCGCTCCCGCAGCCGGGCCACCGACGGGGCGTCCTCGTCCCACCGCCCCGCCGGGTCGACCGTCCGCGACCCCTTCAGGGTCGGCGCGCCGCGCAGCAGCAGGATGTCCTTCACCGTGACCGGCACCCCGTCCAGCGGCCCCAGCTGCTCACCCCGCCGCCACCGCTCCTCGGAGGCGGCCGCCCGCTCCAGGGCGTCGTCGGCGAGCAGCCGCACGAACGCGTTCACCTCGGGCTGGATCTCCTCGGCCCGGCGCAGCGCGGCGCGGGTCACCTCCACGGGGCCGAACTCGCCCTTGCGGTAACCGTCGGCGAGCCGGGTCGCGGTCAGTTCCGTGAGCTCGGACATCCACACTCCCTGGGAAGACGTCAGTGACCCGGTACATACCCGCGTCGCTTGTCGACCACGTTCCCCAGCGGTCCGCCCGCCTCCCACAGCTCGTACAACTCCACGAACTGCGCCGCCAGTTCGTCCCGCCAGCCGACCGTGTCGCCGCTCATGTGCGGCGAGACGACCACGCCCTCCAGCTCCCACAGCGGGCTGCCGTCGGCCAGCGGCTCGGCCGCGAACACGTCCAGCGCCGCGCCCGCGATCCACCGGTCGCGCACCGCCCGCACCAGCGCGCCCTCCACCACCAGCTCGCCCCGGCCGACGTTGACGAAGTACGCGGAGGGCTGCATCAGCCCGAACCGGCGGGCGTCGAACATCCCCCGCGTCTCCTCGGTCAGCGGCGCCGCGGCCACCACCCAGTCCGCGCGCGCCAGCAGCCGGTCAAGGTCCTCCGGGCCGTGCACCCCGTCCCGCGCCGCCCGGCCCACCAGCGCGGTCCTCACGCCCAGCGCCTCCAGCGTGCCGGCCACCGCCCGGCCGATCGGCCCGGACCCGACCACGCACGCCCGCGTCCCCGCCACCCGGCGCGTCTCCCGGTGCAGCCAGGTCCGCTCCCGCTGGAGCCGCAGCGTCCGCGGCAGGTCCTTGGCGAACGCGAGGACGAGACCGGCGACGTACTCGGCGATCGGTCCGTCGAAGACCCCGCGCGCGTTGGTGACCACCGTGTCGGACGCGGCGAGTTCAGGACAGAGCAGATGGTCCACCCCGGCGCTCGCCGTGTGCACCCAGCGTGGCCGGGGACCCTCGCCCGGCCACGCCCGGCGCACCGCGTGCGAGGTGAAGTCCCACACCAGCAGCACGTCCGCGTGCGGCAGCCGCTCGGCGAGCGTCGACTCGTCCGCGTGCTCGATCCGCACCCGCCCGGCGAGCCTGCCGAGGCGGGGGAGCGGTTCGGCGTCCAGGACGAGCAGCGTGGGCGTGGTCATGGGCCTCGTCTCCAGGTGGCTCGGTGCGGTCCGGCGGCCCCGGCGGGGGCCGGTGACGACGAGTTAACCGGGTGTTGACCGGGGGGTGACCCGAGTGGATTGACCCCGCCCCTACCCGAACCTACCGTCGTCGACACGGCTCTTTCCGCGTTCCTTCGTGTGCTCGTCTCCCAGCGTGAGGCCGGTGCCTGTCATGGACGTCTCCTTTCTCGGCGGCCCGAGCCCGCAGCGCGGACTCGGGGTGGTGGCCCCCTTCGACTTCGCGCTGGACCGGGAGCTGTGGCGCTGGATCCCTGACGGTGTCTCCCTGCACGTGACGCGTACCCCGTACGTGCCGGTCGAGGTCAGTCTGGACCTGGCCCGGCTGATCAGCGAGCACGAGACGCTGGGCGACGCGGTGCGCACCCTCACCGCCGTCGCGCCGGAGGTCGTCGCCTACGCGTGCACCTCCGGCAGCTTCGTGGGCGGGATCGTCGGCGAACGCGCCATGTGCGAGGCGATGAGCCGGGCCGGCGCGGTCCCCGCGATCACCACCTCGGGCGCGCTGCTCGAAGCGCTGGTGGAGCTGGACGTGCGCCGGGTCGCCCTGGTCACCCCGTACACGGTGTCGGTCACCCGGGCGCTGGAGCACTACGTGGCGCGCGCGGGCGTCACCGTCACCGGCTGCGCGTACATGGGGCTGACCCGGCACATCTGGAAGGTCACCTACCGCGAGGTGGTGGACATGGCCCGGCAGGCGGTCCGCGACCGGCCCGGGACGGCCGACGCGCTGTTCCTCTCCTGCACCAACCTGCCGACGTACGACGTGATCCCGCAGCTGGAGGCGGAACTGCGCATACCGGTCATCTCGGCCAACCAGGTGACCATGTGGGCGGCGCTGCGCCGATTGGGTACCCGAGCGGTGGGACCGTATCAGGCGCTGATCGACGCGTCCGCACGCCCCGGGACCGTCACGCCGGGCCAGGCGCCGACCGTACTGCCCGGCCAGGCGGCGCCCGGTCCGGTGCTGCCGGACGCACCAGGAGAGAAGCAGCAGGAAGGTTGGACATGACCGCACTGGGATTCCTCTACCCCGGCCACTCCGCGGAGGACGACTATCCGCGCATCGAGCAGTTGCTGGGCAGCGACGTGCGCGTGGACCTGGTGCACACCGACATCGGTGAGGACGCGCACCGGGTGGACGCGCTGCGCGAGATGGGCTCGCCCGAGCGGCTGGCGGACGGCCTGGCGGAGCTGCGGCTGTCCGGCGCCGAGGCCGTGGTGTGGGCGTGCACCAGCGGCAGCTTCGTGCACGGCTGGGACGGCGCCCACGAGCAGGTGCGAGGCCTCGCCCGCGCCGCGGGCATGCCCGCCTCCTCCACCTCCTTCGCCTTCGTGCACGCGATCCAGGAGATCGAGGCACGCCGGGTCGCCGTCGGCGCGACCTACCCCGACGACGTCGCCCAGCTGTTCGCCGGCTTCCTGCGGGCCGGGGGAGCGGAGGTCACCGGGGTGCGCAGCTCCGGGATCGTCACGGCGGCCGAGGTCGGCACCTGGGGCGAGCGGGAGCTGTTCGCGCTGGCCCGCGCGGCCGACTCCCCGGACGCGGAGGCGCTGCTCCTGCCGGACACCGCCCTGCACACCGTCGCCCACATCCCCGCCCTCGAGAAGGATCTGGGCAAGCCGGTGCTCACCGCCAACCAGGTCACCGTCTGGGAGTGCCTGCGCCTCGCCGACCGCCGTGTCAACGCGCCCGAACTGGGCGCCCTGTTCACGCGGGAGCCGGTCGTCCAGGCGTGACGGGGGCCGCCGGTCCGGCACGGACGTGAGGAACACACGTGAGGAACACCACCTTCGCCGGCGTGCGCCCTTCCACGCGCCCGGAGCGCGTCCCCGTCGCCGTCTTTGTGCGCCCCGCGAGCTGGGTAGTCACCGGTCGGCGCGCCCGCACGGCCGGGGCCGGCCGGTCCCCGCGGGCCGGACGCCCACTTGCGGGGGCGCGGGACAATGGACGGTGGCCCTCCGGCACCCGGGGGCCACCGCGACGTACGAAGGAGAAGTCATGGCGGAGCACACGCCGCGCCCGGACCAGCCGCGGCTACGCCCCGCGCCCCTGCTGTTCGAGCCCGCGCAGGCGGCCTCGGATCCCGAGCACTTCTTCGACCTGGAGTCGATCGAGGATCCGCGCGCGCTGCTGGAGCGGGCCACGGAGCTGACGCTCGCGTTCCGGGCCGCCGCGGACCGGGCGACGGAGTTCCAGGCGATCGCGGCGGCCCAGCTCGCCGACCCCCGGCGCTTCGACCGGCTGTCGACGGCGGACATCGCCGAGCGCGCCGAGTGGACCGAGGACTACGCGAAGAAGATGGTCGAGTTCGGCCGCGACCTGATGCGCGGCGGCGAGGGCCCGGGGCACGTCGACCCCGTGTGAGTCGCGCCGGCCCCCGGCCGTCCGGCCCGTCGAACGGGTGTGGCATATGCCGGGTGACAGGGTACGCGCCCGGCCGGGTTCCCGTCCCGAATTCCGGCAACTCTGCGGAACCGTTCCCTCACGGCACGTAGAAATATCTGCATGAGCAGCACACCGAATGTCTCCGACGTCAGCGGTGTCACCCCGGACGGAGCCGCCTGGCTCGCCTCGGCCGGCCCCGCCCCGCGCGGCGCCCGCACCCTCTGGGGCGAGCGGCCGGACGCCCCGGTGGTCCTGCCCTGCGGCGTCGTCTTCGACGTGGTGAGCGTGCCCGCGATCTTCGGGCGCCGGATGCTGGACCGCCTGTGGGAGGAGGGGCCGGGCTCGGGTCCCGTCGCGGAGTACCGGGGCCGGCTGCTGCTGTTCGGCGCCGTGGGTACCGCCCAGCGACTGCCCGCCCTGCTGAGGTGGGAGGAGTGGGGCGCCCACGGCAGCCGCACGGACGGCGTCCCGCCCCTGCTGTGCCACGGCGCCGGCGACGCGGTGACCGTCCCCGCCCCGGCCGGACCCGCACGCCCCGACGCGGGATCCCCGGCCCGCTGGCTGGTCGCCCCCGACAGCCGGAGCCCCTGGCTGCCGGGCCCGGAGGTGCTGCTCTGGGCGGCGGTGCGGGCGGCCCGTGCGGCCGTGCGGATATCGATTTTTCCTCCCGCCGATCGTGATGCTAATGTCTACGACGTCAGCAGGCGCCGCTAGCTCAGTTGGTTAGAGCAGCTGACTCTTAATCAGCGGGTCCGGGGTTCGAGTCCCTGGCGGCGCACGACACGAGAAGCCCCTCGCGCAAGCGAGGGGCTTTTTCGCGTCCGCGGGACCTGCGGGCGCGCGGCGCGCGTCACGCCGTTCCGCGGGTGACCCCGCGCGCCCGCCGCCTCGCGGCCCGTGATCCGGGGGCCGGCGGCGTCCGCCGCAGGCGGACGGCGAAGTGGCCCCACCCGTCAGGTCTGGCGCCGGGTGTCACGCGGCGCGTGATGCCGTGAGTGGGGCGTCCGCCACACGTGGAGGGTGAAGTGTTTCCCCCCACGGCGCGCGAGCGCCTGCGTTGCCGACTCGGCGGCATGTCGGCTTCGGCTGTCGGTGCGGAGGGTGTCAGGGCGCGGCCGGTGCGAGGTTCGCGCGCCGGATGCGGTGCTCGGGGTGGGGGGTGTCGTGCGTTGCGGCCTTTCGTGGCGCGGTGCCTTTCCGGCCCGCGTCGGATGTGGAGGGTGTCAGGGCGCGGCCGGTGCGAGGTTCGCGCGCCGGATGCGGTGCTCGGGGTGGGGGGTGTCGTGCGTTGCGGCCTTTCGTGGCGCGGTGCCTTTCCGGCCCGCGTCGGATGTGGAGGGTGTCAGGGCGCGGCCGGTGCGAGGTTCGCGCGCCGGATGCGGTGCTCGGGGTGGGGGGTGTCGTGCGTTCCGGCCTTTCGTGGCGCGGTGCCTTTCCGGCCCGCGTCGGATGCGGAGGGTGTCAGGGCGCGGCCGGTGCGAGGATCGTGCGTCGGACACGGTGCCGGGGTGCGGGGTGTCGTGCGTTCCGGCCCTTCGTGGCGCCGTGCCCGACCGCCCCGCGACGGATGCTGCGGGTCGGCAGCCGGGTGGGCGTGTGCCGTCGCACGGGGCGGCTCGGGCCTCAGGAAGCCACGCGGGTCGCCCGGTCGCCTGTGGTGATCTTCACCGTCCACGCGCCGGACGGCGTGCGGCCCTCCACGTCGACGCGGACCGACTCGCCGGGGACCGTGAAGCTCTCGCCCAGGGCGACCGGTGCGTCCGCCAGCGGCGGATAGACCGAGTCCTCCCAGCACGCCTCGGTGCGCGGGTGGGCGTCGATCACCTCGATTGGACCGCGCCCCGAGCGGGTGCCGCTGGACACCCGGTAGACCAGCACACCCGACCGGCACACCGCGCGGTCGTTGCCGAACGGGCCGCGCACCTCGAAGGCCAGGGCCGTGTCCGAGCCCGTGCGCACCACCGCCAGCTTGGTGCCGCGCCCCAGCCCGAACGACGGCGCGCCCGCCGCGCCCGTCACCGGCGTGCCCGGACCCGCCCCCAGCGGCTCCAGCGTCAGCCGGACCGGACCGCCCTCCTGCACGCACCGCACCTGCCGCGGCTCAAGCCAGCCCAGCTTCCACTTGTGCCAGCCGAACAGGTCCGGTGCGAGCGCGAACTGGCTGCCCATCAGGTCCCAGTCCCCGACATGGGTGTCCCAGTCGCCCTTGCCGTCCACCGGCCGGTGGTACAGATCCGGCAGGTCGAAGACGTGCCCCGTCTCGTGCGCGAGCACCAGCCGGTCCGGAGGATGGTTCTCGAAGACGGTGACGACCCGCCGGATGTCCACGCCGTCAGCCCGCATCGGCCGGTCCAGGTTGACCACCTTCGTGGCGTCCGAGTCCACCCCCGGCGCGTCCGGGTCGGCGACGAAGTACACGATGTCGTAGGCCGAGTAGTCGACGTGCGGATCGGACGCGGCGAGCGCGTCCCGCAGATACGCCGCCCGGTGCGCCACCGTCCAGTCGCGCTGTATGGCGTACGCCGTCGAGGGGCGCGGCATGCGGATCCACCGCTTCACCGGGTGGGCCCGCAGGTCGAACTTCCCGTAGGAGGACCGCTCGAAGAATCGGTTCGTCATCGGGAAGTGGTCGGCGGCCAGCTCGTCCGGCGAGGTCAGCGGGTGCGAGTCGGGGAACGACAGGAACACCATCACCGCGTCCAGCCGGCTGGCCGGACGCGGGTACGCCGCGTTCCAGGTGTCCAGGCCCTCCGAGTGGTGGGCGTCGGTCCGGGTCAGCACGCACGGCTCCGCCGAGAACGGCTCGGGACCGGACGGCACGCTCACCAAGGACGTCGCCGCGAGCGCCGACATCGTCGTGCACATCGCCGCCGTGGTCCGCAGCCGGGGCCGGACACCCGAACGGCCCAGCCGCTGTCGCAGCGCCTCACGACCGAGTCCTCTCGGGGTGAGCTGACGCCGCACAGGGACCTCCGGGAGACGGTTCGCGGGACACCGCACCCAGAGTGGGATGATTTGTAGTACTACGCCCTGTTCAACTGCACCGGTCGGGTGAGAACAGCGGCGGAACGGGCGGGACCGCGCGCACTTCGCACCGCCCGCACTCACGGAACGTCACAACTGGTCGGGGCCTCGGCAGAAGCCGTCCGCACCGGTGCAGAAACGATCGGGCGGAGATGCGGAACCGGCCGGAAGGCCGGACAGTGGCTGGAGCGGCCCGACGCGGGCCTCTATGATCGGCACACTTTCCGGATGCGGAAGGTGTTTCCCTGCCCGACAGCGAGCGAGTGCACTGCGGGAGCGAGTGGTGAGCGGAACGTCCGAAGGGCCGACGCCCGCGACTGAGCTCAATCGATCGGTCGTCACGGAGAGTGAGATTCTGGCGTCCCCCGGTGCCGAGTTCGCCGAGTTCGCCGAGCCGGTGGAGCCGGTGGAGCCGGGCGAACCGGCCGGCTCCGCCTCCTCGCGGTCGCCCGCGCCCCCGTCCTACCGTTCCGTCTTCACCGCCGCCCCGCTCGCCATGGCCGTCGTCGACCGCGAAGGCATGGTCACCGGCGCCAACTCCGCCCTCGCCGACCTGCTGGGCCGTGACCAGGACACCCTCACCGGCGCCGTCGCCGCCGACCTGGTCGACCTCGCCTCCGACGCCCGCACCTGGCACGCCTACCGCGAACTGCTGCGCGGCCGACGCGCCCGGCTGCGCTGCACCCGCCGGCTGAAACACCCCGAGGGACACGCCCTGTGGGTGCGGGTCACCGTCGCCCCGCTGCCCCCCGGCGACGGCGGCGTCCTCGTCTCCGTCGCCGACATCAGCGACCACCGCGCCCTCCAGGCCCGGCTGCGCCACCTCCGTATGCACGACCCGGTGACCCGGCTGCCCAACCGCACCCTGTTCCTCGAACGCCTGACCACCGCCCTGGAGGCGGAGTCGTACGCGGAGAGCGGCACCGGCCGGATCGGGCTCTGCTACCTCGACCTGGACGGCTTCAAGGCCGTCAACGACACCCTCGGCCACCGCGTCGGCGACCAGCTGCTCGCCGCCGTCGCCGACCGGCTCACCCGGTGCGCGCAGGACGCGGGCCGGGCCCGGGCCGGGATCCCGCTGGTCGCCCGGCTCGGCGGCGACGAGTTCGCCCTGCTCGTGGAGGACTCCACCGGCACCGACCAGCTCGCCGACCTCGCCGAGTCGCTGCTCGCCGCGATCCAGGAGCCGTTCGACCTGTCCGGCCGCCGCCTGAAGGTGTCCGCCTCCATCGGCGTGGTCGAGCGGCACGCCGCCGGGACCACCCCCACCGCGCTGATGCAGGCCGCCGACACCACGCTGTACTGGGCGAAGGCCGACGGCAAGGCCCGCTGGACGCTGTTCGACCCCGAACGCAACGCCACCCGCGTCACCCGGCAGGCCCTCGCCTCCTCCCTCCGCCCGGCCATCGACCGCGGCGAGTTCGCCCTGGAGTACCAGCCGCTGGTGGGCATGGACGACGACCGGGTGCACGGTGTGGAGGCCCTGATCCGCTGGCACCACCCCCGCTTCGGCACGCTCACGCCGAATCGGTTCATCTCCCTGGCGGAGGAGGACGGTTCGATCGTGCCGCTCGGCCGCTGGGTGCTGCGCACCGCCTGCCGGCAGGCGCGCGACTGGCAGATCCAGTACCCGGACGAGCCGCCGATCTTCGTCAGCGTGAACGTGGCGGTCCGTCAGGTCTGGGACTCCGACCTGGTCGCGGACGTCGCCGACACCCTGAAGGAGACCGGGCTGCCCCCGCACCTGCTCCAGCTGGAGCTGACCGAGTCCGCGGTGATGGGCTCCTCGGGCCGGCCCCTCCAGGCGCTCAAGGCACTCAGCGACATGGGCGTGCGCATCGCCATCGACGACTTCGGCACCGGCTACTCCAACCTCGCCTACCTCAGCAGACTGCCGGTGTCGGTCCTGAAGCTCGACGGCTCCTTCGTGCGCGGCTTCCAGATCGAGGACCGCGCCGCCAAGGCCAGCCCGGCGGACGAGGTCATCGTCGAGGCGATGGTGCAACTCGCCCACCGCCTGGGGCTGACCGTCACCGCCGAGTGCGTGGAGACCTCCGCGCAGGCCACCCGGCTGCGCAGGATCGGCTGCGACACCGGCCAGGGCTGGCTGTACTCACGGCCCGTCCCGGCCGACCGCATCTCCGAACTGCTCGGCATACCCGGGGTTCAGGCGGGCGTCGGCAACCCGTAGGCGTCGGCGATCAGTTCGTACGACCGCACCCGGACGTCACCGCCGTGCGCGTTCGCCGTGAGCATCAGCTCGTCGGCGCCGGTGCGCTTCTGCAGGTCGTCCAGGCCGGCCCGGACCTCGTCCGCCGTGCCGTGGACGACGTTGGCGTTCCAGGACTCCACGAACTCCCGCTCCATCGGGCTGAAGTCGTACGCCTCCGCCTCCTCGGGCGTCGGCACGAGCCCCGGGCGTCCGGTGCGCAGCCGCACCATGTTCAGCGCGGCGGCCAGCACCTGGCGGCGCGCCTCCTTCTCGTCGTCGGCGGCGAGCGCGGCGACCCCGATCAGCGCGTAGGGGGCGTCGAGCACCTCGCTCGGCCGGAAGCTCTCCCGGTACAGGTCGAGCGCCGGGACCGTGTTCTGCGCGGAGAAGTGGTGGGCGAAGGCGAACGGCAGGCCGAGCATGCCGGCCAGCCGGGCGCTGAACCCGGAGGAGCCGAGCAGCCACACCGGCGGCCGGTGCGGGGACTGCACCCCGCCCGGCGAGGAGGCCTGCACCGGTCCGGGCACGGCGTGGATCCGCCGGTAGGGGTGCCCGTCGGGGAAGTCGTCGTCCAGGAAGCGGGTCAGCTCGGCGAGCTGCTGCGGGAAGTCGTCGGCGCCCTCGTTCAGCCGGTCGGTGCGGCGCAGGGCGGCGGCGGTCGCGCCGTCGGTGCCGGGCGCCCGCCCGAGCCCCAGGTCGATCCGCCCCGGCGCCATGGCCTCCAGCGTGCCGAACTGCTCGGCGATCACGAGGGGGGCGTGGTTGGGCAGCATCACCCCGCCCGACCCGAGCCGGATCCGCCCCGTGTACGCGGCCAGGTGCGCGAGGATCACCGCCGGCGATGAGGAGGCCACGCCCGGCATGGAGTGGTGCTCGGCCACCCAGTACCGGTGGTACCCGCGCGCCTCGGTGAGCTTCGCCAGCTCGACGCTGGTCCGCAGGGCGTCGGTCGCGGTCCTCCCGGCCCCCACCGTCACCAGGTCCAGCACGGAGAGGGGCACGGGGGCGGCGCCGTGTGCCGTGCCCCTGATCTCGTCGCCTGCGGTCACGTGGGTGCCTCCTGTCGGACGTCCTCGCACTCGGTGCATGTGCGGTGGGGGGAACAGGGGGTGGTCCCCGGTTATTCCCCCCGGCCGGGGGTGTGTCGTATGCGTGCTCGACCGCTCTGGGGCACGTACGTCCAGTGCGAACCGGGGCAGGACGTGAACTACGGCCGGACCGCAGGCGAGGGCCGACCAAGTGGCCGACCCTTCACGCACGTCGCGTGGGCTCGCCGAGGGCGGTGGCCTGCACCACACCTGCGGGGGTGAACCTCTGCCGATCCGGCTGCCCCAGGCCGCAGGGTCGTCCTACACTGCTGGCGTGACCTCTGCATACGACTACGAGGACATGCACCACCTGGTGGACCGGCTCACCCCGACCCAGGTGCGACGCCTGCGCCTGCTCGTCACCCAGGACGAGGAACTGTCCCAGGTCGCCCAGTCACTGCCGGCGGTCGACGCGAACGAGGGCGAGGAGTCGGTTCCGGCCGGGCTGCTGGCCCTGATCGGCAGCGTGAGCGGCCCAGAGGATCTGGCTGAACGGCACGACGACTACATCCGCGAGCGGATGCGCGAGCGCTTCGGCGACATGGCGTGATCGCCACGGTCCTGGACACCGGATCCCTGGCTGCGGCGTTCAACGCGGCCGACAGGCGCCACCCGGAGTGCGGCTCCCTGCTGACGTCGCTGACCGGCCGCCGTCTGCTGCCCAGCCCGGTCATGACCGAAGTCTGCTGGCTGCTGGAGCGCTGGCCGCAGGTCGAAGCGGCGTTCCTCGCCGAGGTCGCACGGGGAACATTCGAGCTGGTCCACCTCACTCCCACCGACCTGACACGCATGGGTGAGCTGGTGCTCCAGTACGCCGACTTCCCGCTCGGCGGGGTTGACGCCTCGGTCATCGCGGTGGCCGAGCGCTTCGGCGTGGAACGGGTAGCCACCCTCGACCGGCGGCACTTCAGCGTCGTCAAGCCCGCCCACGTCCCCGCGCTGACACTGCTGCCGTAGCCCCTCAAGTTGGGCTACACCTCTGACGAGCAGCGCTGACGGCAACAAGCACCGACGCTTCTTGAATCATTTACGGAGGAGTTGTGGAGCCCCGTCGGAGTTTTTTCTGGTGCGGCTCATAGGGTGCTTGACGGCAACGTCAGCGGACGCGACTTTCTTGGTGCGAGCACCGTCTGCCCCGCACCGGATCAACCGGCCGTCCAGATCCACTGCGCCGCCCGGCGTCGTGTGCTTCCGCCCGACGAGTGTGCTGCGGAACGCCACGCCCCGTCATCGGCGCGACGGTCTACGGGGACTACGACTGCGGTCGCCGTCAGCCGCTCCCTACGGCCGCCACCGCACCCTGTGCTCCGCCAGATGCGACAGCACCGCGTGGTTCGCCTCCCAGCCGTCCGGGAACTTCACCAGCGTCCCGAGCTGGACCGGTTCCGTGGACGGGTAGTCGTCCAGGAGGTCCGTCACGCCCTCGCGGCAGACGACGATGCACGCGTGGCGGTGGCGGGAGGCGAGGACGCAGAGGCGGCCCGTCTCCAGGTGGAACGCCGTCGCGTCGGGGCGGCCGGACAGCGGGTGGAGGACGACCGTCACGTCGTACTCACGTCCCTGGAGCCGGTTCGCCGTGTCGACGGTCACGTCGCTCACACCCAGGTCCGCCAGCGCCGCCCGCACCGCCGCCGCCTGGTCGCGGTGGGCCGTGCCGACCGCGACGCGGTCCGCGGTGAGCGGGGTCGGGTCGGGGGAGCGCTCGGAGACCGCCGCGCCGCCCCGGTCCAGCAGCCGGCGGACCACCTGGGCGACCGCCCCCACCGCCTCCGGGTCGGTGCGCGGGGTGTGACGGGCGGGCAGCTCCAGCAGGCCCCAGCCGGACTCCGCCGCCTCGTCGATCACCCGGTCCGGGCCCGAGCCGTCCGACGGGACGGCCAGGGTCAGGGCGCGGTCGCCGTGGTCCGTGCCGCTGCGGAACGGCGTGAACGGGTAGAACGCGTCGGACACCAGCGGCGCCGCCGAGGCGGGCAGCCGCCAGGACACCGGCAGACGGTGCTGCGGCAGGTCGGGGTTGTGCGCGAGCAGCGTGGTCACCGCCGAGCCCGACGGGTCGTACGACAGGCCCGCCCACTGCTCGGCGCCCACGATCGAGAACGGGTCCAGCTGCCCCGGGTCGCCCACGAACAGCGCCCGCTCGAAGAGCCCGGCCACCGCGAGCAGCGCGTCCGAGCGCATCTGGTACGCCTCGTCGACGATCGCGTGCTGCCACGGCTCCACGTTCTTCACATGCGCCCACTTCGCCGCCGTCGACAGCACCACCGGCAGCCCGGCGAGGTCCGCCGCCTTCGCCGACGTGCGCACCTGGTCCAGGGCGTCCAGCGCCTTGTCGTAAGGGTCGGTGTCGCTGCTGTGCAGGCGGCCCACCGGCAGGTCGGGGTTCTTCTCGGCGAGGCGGAGGACGAGGTCGTCGACCTGCGCGTTCGTCTGTGCCACCACCATCAGCGGGCGGCCCGCCTCGGCCAGCTCCAGCGCCGCGCGCACCACCAGCGTGGACTTGCCGGCGCCGGGCGGGGAGTCGACGACGACACCGCGCGCGGGGCCGTGAAGTGTGTCGTGGAGGATCGCGTCCGTGGCGCGGGCGGCCGCGGAGCCGGGGTCGAACGCCGTCTCCTCGACGGGGGCGGTCACAGCAGGTCCTCCTCGGTCACCGGGTCGGCGGGCTCGGGGGCGGGGTCCTCGCCGGGCGGCCCGCCGTGGGTCCACGGCGTCTCCTCCGGGTCGGGCAGCTTCGCGCCGCCGCGCGGCTCGTGCTCGAAGAGCGTGAAGCACAGCCGGTCGCCCTTCTCCGGCACCGAACCGGGCTCCGGCTCCTTGCCCCGCCCCATCTTGTCCATGATCCGCAGCACCAGCAGACCGTCGTCGGGGCCCGCCGCGTATTCCACGAACTCCGCCGTCTGCGGCTTCCCGCCCAGCGAGCGGTACGCCTTCACACGCTCGCCCAGGTGCGGCCGGTCGTCCGTGCGGACCGTGACCAGCGGGCGCGGGCTCGGCCGCTTGCTCTCGCTGTACGCCATCACCACGTCGACGACCTCCCCGGCGAACGCCTCACCCGACAGCCGCCGGGCCGCCATCGCCAGCGGGTCGTCGAGCGCCTCCTGCGCCTCCAGCCGTGCCTGCTCCCGCTCGCGGGCCGCCAGCTTGTTCGCCGCCGTCACCGCGTCGTCGCGGCGCGGCTGCGGCGGCTCGCCGGCCGCCACCCGGTCACGGTGGGCGGTGAACGACCACCGGTCGCGCGTCCGGCGCTCCTCCACGCGCGCGCCCTCCGGCAGCTCCCGCAGCAGGTCCAGGCCGCGCCACACCGCGTCCCAGGTGGGCCGCGTACGGCTCTCCACCAGGGCGCGGATCTCCCGCTCGGCGGCGGTCAGCGCGCCCAGCCGGTCGTCGGCCTCCACGCCGTCCTCGGCGGCGGCGAGCGCCGTACGCGCGCGGTCGTAGCGCTCGATGGCGGGGGCGAGCAGCTTGTTGTCGAACGCCGGGTCGGTGGCCGGGCCCGCGGGCGGGCAGATCAGCTGCCCGTCGTCGTCCCGCGCCAGCTCCGCCTCCTCGGCGGCCTCCGCCCCGGAGCGGCCCTCGGGCGGGTCGATCCAGGCGAGGAGCGCCCCCAGGTGCTGGTCCTCCAGCGTGGACTGGCCGGTCGCCCAGTGCCGTCCCAGCACGTCCGTCATCGCGAGCAGCAGACAGGATCCCGGCACCCGGGCCCGCTCCCCGAAGTGCGTCAGCCACCGGCCGAGCAGCGGCACCCTGGGCGGCGCCGGGAACGGCGTCTCCGGGTCCTGCTCCGCGGTGCGCCGGAACCGCATGGACCGGCCGAGGAGTCGCACCAGGTCGACGCCGGCCCGGCTGGGCACGAGCATCTGCGGCGCGTCCGCGCACAGCTCGACCTCGACCTTGACCCGCTTGCCCGTCTCCGGGTCGGTCTCCGAGCGCTCGGCGGCCTCCACGGCCTCCGCGAACCCGTCCACGTACGGCAGGACGACGTCCGCCAGCTCGGCGAGGAATGCGAACCGCAGCTCGCGGTCGCGCGGCTGCGGTACCACCAGCAGCCGCGGCGCGTCCCGGTCGGTGCCCACCAGCGCGCCGAGCGGGGCGCCCGCCTCACCGGCGGTGATGAGCGGCACGAACACCAGCGGCCGCTCGGACAGATGCCGGTGCCGGACGGTCGCGGCGGGCTGCGCGCGGCCCGTGTCGACCGCTTCGAGCCGGGCGAGGGTGGAGATCAGCGACATCCGGCCACCTCCCGCGCCCCCTCGGCGGCCGACGCGAGCGCCTCCGCGCGCAGGGCGGCGGCCCGGCGCAGCGCGGCCACCGCCGGATCGTCGGGGTCGCCCGCCTCGCCGCGGGCCGCCGCCAGCACGTCCCCGACCGTGGTCAGGCCGCCCAGCTCCGCCCGCACCGGGCGGCCCAGGGAGGTCACGGCGCCGGCCGTGCGGGAGCGGTCACGGCAGTGGAAGGCCAGCTCGCACGCGGACAGGCACTCGGGCGCGTACGTCGCCGGGACGGACTCCACGGACCACTCGAGCTGCTCGGGCGGCAGCTCCGGGGCGAAGCACACACCCTCGGGCAGCGTGCCGGCGATCTCCTCGATGCGGGTGAGCCGGGCCAGCTGGCGCGAGGTCACCGCGCGCTGCTTGCGTACGTCCACGGCGGAGGCGGTGGGCAGGTTGGAGAAGTCCTTCGGGCACACCAGCAGCACACGGTGGCGCACCCGGGGTGGCGGGTCGAGCCGCTCGGCGACCCGCTCCAGCGCCAGCACGTACACCGCGGCCTGGCGGGCGGCCGCGCCGACCTTCGCCGGATCAGCGGCCCCGTCCAGCATGGGGAACGACTTGATCTCGACGACCGTCCAGCTGCCGTCCGGGTGGACCACGACCGCGTCCGGCTCCAGGAACGCGGGGGAGCCCGCCACGTCGAGGGCCAGCATCGGGTGGTCGAGGAGAGTCCAGGCGCCCCGCTCCGCGGCGGCCTCGCGCAGCGCTTCCTCCGTGCGCCGCGTGCGGCCCTCGGAGTCCTGTGCGCCAAGATCCGGCAGACGCGCGCCCATGGGCGGCTCGGCCGTACGGTCCAGTTTCTCGGCGGCGAGGCGCAGCAGCTCCGTGCCGCCGTCGGCCTTGACCTTCGCCTCGAAGGCGTTGCCCCGGACGAAGGCGAACTGCGACTGGCCGAAGACCGACGGCGAGCCCAGCGAGCTCGCCAGCTTCGCCTTGTCCACCCCGGCGCCGTCGAGGATCGCGCGCCGTCTGCAGCCCGGGTTGGCGGCGAGGGCGGCCAGGGCACGGGCGTCCAGCGCCCTGGGCTTCACCTCGGGACCGCGCAGCTCAGCGAGCCGGTGCCGGAGCCCCTTCTCCGGCGTCCGTGGGGGAGGCACCCGGTTCGGCTCCGTACCGCGACTCGGGCTGCCGCTGCCGTGGAATTCGCTCACCCGCGGAAGTCTGGCATCCGTCACTGACAATCGCGGCATCCGTGCCGGACGAGACCGCGGGGACGGCCGTCGCACCGCTGCGGATCCGGGCCTTGACCATGTCCGCGTACCGCATCACATGGGGGGCCAGCAGGTAGCCCGCGCCCATCACGGCGGCGCCCGCGAGCGCGTCGAGGAAGTAGTGGTTGGCGGTGCCCATCACCACGATCGTGGTGACCAGCGGGTAGACGACCGCGGCCGTCCTGGCCCAGCGTCCGCGCCCGTACTTCCAGAGGATCACCCCGCACCACAGGGCCCATCCGACGTGCAGGCTGGGCATCGCCGCGTACTGGTTGGTCATGCCGCCGAGGCCGCGCGGGGCGCTCGCCTCGCCGCCCCACCAGCCCCACGAGCTGTAGTAGGCCATCGTGTCGACGAAGCCGTGGCTGGGGTCGAGCAGCCGGGGCGGGCAGGTGGGCAGCAGGGTGAAACCGATCAGGCCGATGAACGTCGACGTCATCAGCCAGGTCCTGGCCGCCCGGTAGCGCACGGCGCGGGAGCGGAACAGCCACACGAGGAGCGCGGGGGTGACCAGGTAGTGCAGGGAGGCGTACCAGAAGTCGGCGGGTATGCCGATCCACGGTTCGCGGGTGAACAGGCGGTTCAGCGGGTGCTCGGCGTTGAGATACAACGCCTTCTCTATGCGCAGCAGCGCCAGGCCGTGATCCACGGCGTCGGAGACGTCGCCGCGGACGACGAGGCGTCCCGCGGAGTAGCAGGCGTACACGAGGAGGATGAGCGGCAGCTCCGTCCACCAGCGCATCCGGGTCGCCGGGACCGCCTCGGTGCCCGGTGTCTCGGCGTGCGGCATCCGATCGCTCCCCCTTCGTCCTCGCGCTGTCCTGGTCGGCGGCCAGCCACTCTACGGTGTGTGCGCGTCTTCCCGCGTACACGGTCCTGGAACCGGGAAGACGTCTGGATCGCCCCCTGGGTTGCCCCCGACCAGGGTGAGCGATGATGGACGGGTCCCGCCTGTGAATTCCCGGAAGGTTCCCCATGGCTCCGCGCATCCTGCTGGCCCGGCACGGACAGACCGCGTGGTCGTTGTCCGGAAAGCACACCGGCAGGACCGACGTGCCGTTGCTGGAGGAGGGCCGCCAGGGGGCGAAGCTGCTCGGCGAGCGCCTGCACCGGCAGCCGTACGACGGGCTGCCGGACGTCGAGGTGCGCACCAGCCCGCTGTCCCGCGCGCGGGAGACCTGCGAGCTGGCCGGCTTCGGCGACCGCGCCCGGCACTGGGACGCGCTCCTGGAGTGGGACTACGGCGCCTACGAGGGCATGACCCCGGCGGAGATCCAGGCGGTGCGCCCGGGCTGGCTCATCTGGCGGGACGGCGTCCCGGAGGGCGAGACGCTCGCGGAGGTGACGGCCCGCGCGGACGAGGTGGTCGCCTGGGCGCGCTCCGCCGACCGTGACGTGCTCGTCTTCGCCCACGGGCACATCCTGCGCTCGATCGGCGCCCGCTGGCTGGGCCTGCCGCTGGACTTCGCGGCCCGTATCCGCCTCCACCCGACGTCCCTGTCGGTCCTGGGGTGGGCGTACGGCGAGCCGGCCCTGGAGAGCTGGAACGACGTGGGGCACCTCGTCCCCTGACAGTGCGCCCACGCGTGACGGTGCGCCCACGCGCGCGTGACGCGCATCTCCTCGCGCGCGTCAGGCGCGTGACGCGGGGGCGCCCGTGGTGAGCAGCGACTCGACGCCGCTCAGGAAGGTCTCGCAGACCAGCTCGGGGTCGAAGAGGCAGCCCGCCGCCATCGCGCCGTCCCTGAGCATCACGAAGTGCCGTCCCGTCGCGTCGGCGGGTTCGAGCCCCGCGCGGCCGAGCAGCCCGGTGACGGTCTCCAGGAACCACTGCCGGTGCGCCAGCACGGCCCGGTGCACCGGGTGGTCCGGGTCGGGATACTCCGCCACCGCGTTGAGGAATGCGCAGCCGCGGAAGCCGGGGGAGCGGATGCCGTCGGCGATGGCCCGCGCGACCGCCCGTACGTCGTCCTCCGGCGAGGCGTCCGGCGACAGCGCGCCGGTGATCTGCGCCCGTATGCCCTGGTCCGCCTGGTCGAGGTAGGCGAGGACCAGCTCCTCCTTGCCGGTGAAGTGCCGGTACAGCGTGGCTCGGGTGACCTGGGCCTCCTCGATGACCCGGTCGACGCCCACGGAGTGGATCCCCTCGGCGTAGAAGATCTTCGTCGCTGTTCCGAGCAGCCTGGTCCGCGCCTCGGACGGCTTGCCGCTTCGTGTGCCCCGACTCATGGGTGCGAGCGTACCAAAAGCGTGAGGGAGAACGTTCGGTCTTGACGGGTGGGCGGCGGTTGGTCTTCAATCGAGGGAGACCGAACGTTCTCCATCACCTGCTTCGCCCATCGAGAGGCACTCCCGTGGACACCCTCGTCACCACCGCCCCGGCACCCGCACGCACCGCCGCTCCCGCGGCCCTGCGCCGGCTCTACTTCGTGCGCTTCGCCTTCGCCGCCGTCTGGGCCGCCCTGCTGTTCGCCACCGCCGACACCCTCGGTCCGCTCAGCGCGACGCTCCTGGTGATCTATCCGCTGTTCGACGTCGCCTGTGCCGTCGTCGACGTACGCTCCGCCGCCGCGGACGGCGGTCCCGTACGGCACCTGTACCTGAACATCGCGCTCAGCGCCGCCACCGCCGTCGGCCTCGCCCTCGCCGCGACCTCCGGCATCCCGGCGGTGCTGCGGGTCTGGGGCGCCTGGGCGGTCACCGCCGGCCTGGTCCAGCTCGTGGTGGGCGTCGCCCGGCGCCGTATGGGCGGGCAGTGGGCGATGATCGCGAGCGGCGGCATCTCCACCCTCGCCGGTGTGTCCTTCGCCGCGCAGGCGGGCGGCGCCGACGCCTCCCTGAAGACCCTGGCGGGCTACGCCTTCCTCGGCGGCGTCTTCTTCCTCGTCTCCGCCCTCCGCCTGGGCCGCGCCGCCAAGGGCGCGTGACCCGCCCCGGACCCCGCGGGGCCCCGCCGGCGCTCCCCCTGCGCCGGCGGGGCCCCGCGGCCTGCGACGTCACACCATGCGCGGCAGCGAGGCGTGGCGGTCCAGGAACTCCGAGACGCCGGGCGTACGGCGGTGCGGCAGCAGCACGCGCGAGGTGCCGGACAGCATGGAGCGGACGCGGGACGACTGGACCTCGCCCAGCAGGTCCAAGGCCCGCATCCCCGCCTGCGCGGCCTCGTCGGGATGTCCGCCGCGGGCCAGGTCGTCGGCCAGCTCCGCCGTGTACAGCGCGATGTTGCGGGTGAAGTGCGGGTCCTGGAGCTCCGCCGCCCGCCGGGCGTGCCGCGCCGCGCGCGTCCAGTCGCCCAGTGTGGACCAGCACTGCGCCTTCAGGCCCTCCAGCTCGGCCTCCCCGTAGAAGGTCATCCACTCGGGGTCCGCCTCCGCGGGCCCCCGGTCGAAGTACGCCTGGGCCCGGACCAGCGCCTGCTCGCACCCCGTCCGGTCGGCGAGCCCGGCCCAGCCGCCCGCCTCGCGCAGCGCCAGCAGCGACATCAGCCGGGGCGAGCCCAGCGGCCGCGCCGCACGCTGGGCAGCCTGCGCCGCCCGCACCGCCTCCCGCGGGCGGCCCGCGTCCCGGGCGAGGAACGCCGTGTTGCAGAACGCGTGCGCCTCCAGTGCCGCGTCGCCCGTCACCCGGGCGGTCGCCAGCGCCTCCGCGTAGTGCGAGCGCGCGTCGTCGAAGCGGCCCGAGTCGTGCGCCAGCCAGCCCACCGAGATGGCCAGCTCCCCGGCGCCCGCGTACAGCCGGTCCGCGGTGCGCTGCCGGGTCGTCCCGGCCTCCAGCAGTTCGTACGCGGTCCGCAGCGGGGCGGCCGCACGGCGGTACAGCCCGTCCGCCCCGTGGCGGTCGTCGAGCACCCGGATCCGGCGTACGGCCTCCTCCAGGGCGCACGCGTCCGACGTCCCCGCACGGCGCACCGGGCGCTGTGCCGCCGAAGCCTCCGGGGCGAGCCCGTACGGGCTCAGGACGGCGGCCACCGTGGCGCCACCGCCGGTCATGAATGCGCGACGCAGCACGTCGCTCTCCTCGTGGTCGTGCGGGTCGAACTCGTCGTACGGGTCGTACCTGTTGTGCGTCTCATACGGCTCGGACGCCCCGCTGGTCTCACTCGTGGCGTTCGCCGGGTTCTCGGGACGGGCCGCGGGCCGGTCCCCGGCGGCCCCGGCCCGGCGTCCGCGGACCGACGAGCGGGGCGCGAAGCCCAGGTCGGTCAGCGTGCGGCCGGGGAACATGTGCAGGAAGACCCGTTCGTAGGCGTAGTTGGGGCAGCGGATCTCGCCCGCCTCCACCCGGTGCACGTACCGCGCGTCACAGCTGACCCGCTCGCCGATCTCACGGGCGGCCCGCCGTACCGCCGCGGCGAACTCGGCGGGCGAGCGCGATCCGCGCAGGTGCCGGAAGACGAGATTCGGCCGCGACGGCCGAGCTGGCTGGGACGAGGGCACCGTTGACGACGCCATGGCCGGGTCCTCTCTGCGAACCGTCGAACCATGCCGGAGACGGGGCGGCTTGTCCGAGTGCCACCCTGTTTCCGGCGGGCATGAACGTACCTGCTGTGACGGGCTGGGTACGCTGAGTTTGGCCACATGCCGGACATGTCATCCGTGATCTGCCATGAAGTGCCATCCTTTGCGGCGTACTTCCGGCGTAGCCCTTGACGGAGCGGCTCGTTGAACACTGTGGACCGGGAGCCCCCCGACTCCCGACCCCTCGTCCGAGCGTGATCCGTGTGGTGGAGGCCGGGATGATGACGACCAGCCGGAAGAACGACCCTCTCGAACCCGCCGGCCCGGACTGTGACGTGGTCACCGTCCCGGCCCGGCAGGGCCTGGAGGCGGTGGACATCCTGCGGCGCGGAGCCGGAGAGGCGGTGGGTCCGGTGCTGCACGACGGCGGGTGCGACACCCTCGGTTTCCTGGTGCCGCCGGGCACCGCGGCCGCCTGGGACGTCCCCGGCAGCGTCTGTACGGAGACCGACGGCCGCGGCATCTGTCTGACGCCCGACCGCCCGGCGGAGGGCTCCGACTGGCTGGTGCCGCCCGGCGAGGCCGACCTGGCGACGGACCCCGCGGTGCTGCGCGAGGCCCTGGGGCAGGCGCAGCGGATGATCGAGGCGGCCGACAGCTGCAGTTGAGGGGCGGGCCGGGCAGCGGGCGACCCGGGCTCTCGGACTGGTGGAGGCATCGGTGGCGGTGGCGGTGCCGGTGCCGGTAGCGGTGGCGGTGCCGGTGGTGGTTGCGGTGGCGTCGGCGAGGTCGATCAGGAGGCCGGGCGCCGGCGGCGGAAGGCGCGATTCCTGAGGGCCCTGGGGCGGGCGGTGGGCGGCCGGGCTCCTGGCCTGGGGGCGGTGCGGGTGGCGGGTGACCGGGCTCCGGGCCCTGAGGGCGGTGCGGGTGGCGGGTGACCGGGCTCCGGGTCCTGGGGGCGGTGCGGCGAACGGGCACCGGCCCTGGCGGAGGTGTGGGCGGCGGGCGGCCGGGCTCCCGGCCCTGGCGGAGGCGCGGGCGACGGGCCACCGGTGCCGGGCCCCGGCGGAGGCGCCGGCGGCGGGCGAACGGTGCCGGGCCCCGGCGGGGTGCGGACGCGCCGCCTGGGACAATTGGCCGCATGGCACGGGGCAGGAGCAGCGGACGGGGACAGGCGGCCGTCGAGGCCGTCACCGAGCAGGTCGACGGAGGGACCGCCCGGCTCGTCCCGGACCGCGACCGGTCACGCGCCTGGACGCTGCTGATCGACGACGCTCCCCAGTCGCACGTCGACCTGGACGACCCCTCCCGTCTGTCCTTCGAGTACCAGCGCCGCTTCGGGCACGTCGTCGACCTCGCCGCCCCGCCCGGCAAGCCCCTGCGGGCCGTGCACCTCGGTGGCGGCGCCCTCACCCTCGCCCGGTACGTCGCCGTCACCCGCCCCCGCTCCACCCAGCAGGTCGTCGAGCGTGACGGGGCGCTGGTCCAGCTGGTCCGGCGGGAGCTGCCCCTCGACCCCCGGGCGCGGATCCGGGTGCGCATGGCGGACGCCCGCGAAGGGCTCGCCAAGGTGCCCGACGGCTGGGCCGACCTCGTCGTCGCCGACGTCTTCAGCGGCGCCCGCACCCCGGCCCATCTGACCTCCGCCGAGTTCCTCGACGAGGTCCGCAGGGCGCTCGCCCCCGGTGGGGTCTACACCGCCAACCTCGCCGACGGGCCGCCGCTCACGCATCTGCGCGGCCAGATCGCCACCGCCGCCGCCCGGTTCGCGGAACTCGCGCTGATCGCCGACCCGGCCGTGCTGCGCGGCAAGCGGTTCGGCAACGCGGTCCTGGTCGCCTCCGACGCGCCGCTGCCGCTCGCCGAGCTGACCCGCAGGGCCGCCTCCGACCCGCACTCCGGCCGGGTCCTGCACGGCCGGGACCTCACCGACTTCACCGGCGGCGCGGTCCCCGTGACCGACCTCGAGGCGGTCGCGTCCCCGGCGCCGCCCGCCGACGCGTTCCGCTGAACGCGCCCGAACCGGCTGGAGCGCACCGAACGCGGCCCCCGCGCGCGGAGCGCGCACTCACCCGCGCTGAACGCGGCTCCTACGCGGAGAGCGCGCACCCACCTGCGCTGAACGCGGCTCCTACGCGGAGAGCGCGCACCCACCCGCCCCGAACGCGGTTCCTACGCGCGGAGCGCTCGTCCACCGGGGCAGAGGGCGCACCCATCTGCGCCGAACGCGGCCCCTACGCGCAGAGCGCTCACCCACCGCGCGGAGCGCTCACCCACCGCGCGGAGCGCTCACCCACCGCGCGGAGCGCTCACCCACCGCGCGGAGCGCTCACCCACCGCGCGGAGCGCTCACCCACCGCGCGGAGCGCTCACCCACCGCGCGGAGCGCTCACCCACCCGCGCCCAACGCGCCCTGCTGCGGCGTCAGTACGTGGCGACCTCCACCCGCGGCGGGCCGTCGTGCCAGGTGCAGAACACCGTCACCCGGTCCGCGCCCGAGGCGAACTCCACCCGGATCCACGTCTCCGTCTTCCACACCTGCATCGACCAGCCGGCCCCCGGCGTCGCCGACACCAGGGACGCGGACGCCTCCCCGATGTCGAACACCGCCCGGCCACCCCGGGTGTCGTAGCTCTTGACCTCGCCGGCGGCGGTCGTCTCCGGGGCCGACGGTGTCCTGGACGGGGAGGCGGTGCGTGAGGGCGTCGGGTCCGGCGGGGCGGACTCGCCGGCCGGAGTCCCCGACGGCTCGCGGGACTTCTCGGTCCGGCTGCTGTCCCCGTCCCCGTCCTCCGAGGGCCCGGGGGACGGGCGGCGCGTGGACGACGACACCGCCCGCGCCTTCTCCTCGCCCGCCGGGATCGGCAGGGCACGCGGCGGGTCGTAGGCCGTGCCCTCCATCACCGTGCTGACGCCCCACCACGACAGCGTGACCGCCGCGCCCGTGGCGAGCAGCCAGGCCAGTACGTGTAGGAGTCCTCTGCGCATCGTCGGCCCATAGTGCCCCACCCGCCCCACCCGTGTCGCGCCCCCCGACGGCCGGGACCGACCGTCCACAGGCCTTCGAGAAGCTCGTCCGGAGTTGTCCACAGGGCCCGGCCGCCCCCGCCCGGCATGGCGTACGGTGCGGCCCATGGCAAGTGTTCTCGTGGTCGAGGACGACCAGTTCGTACGCTCGGCGCTGATACGGCAGTTGACCGACGCCTCGCACACCGTGCGCAGCGTCGGGACCGCGCTGGAGGCGCTGCGCGAGGTCGCCCATTTCCGCTTCGACGTGGTCGTCCTGGACCTCGGACTGCCGGATCTCGACGGCTCCGAGGCCCTGAAGATGCTCCGCGGCATCACCGACGTCCCGGTCATCGTCGCCACCGCCCGCGACGACGAGACGGAGATCGTGCGGCTGCTCAACGCCGGCGCGGACGACTATCTGACCAAGCCGTTCTCGGTGGAGCACCTCTCCGCCCGGATGGCCGCCGTGCTCCGCCGCGCCCGCGCCGGAGGCGGCGAGGCCGCGCCCTCCCCGGTGATCCGGGTCGGCGGCCTCACCGTCGACCCGCTGCGCCGCCAGGCCGAGCTGGACGGCGCGCGACTGGACCTGACCAGACGCGAGTTCGACCTGCTCGCGTTCCTCGCCGGGCGGCCCGGCGTGGTCGTGCCCCGCCGCGAGCTGCTCGCCGAGGTGTGGCAGCAGTCCTACGGCGACGACCAGACCATCGACGTCCATCTGTCCTGGCTGCGCCGGAAGCTGGGGGAGACCGCCGCCCGCCCCCGCTACCTGCACACCCTGCGGGGCGTCGGCGTGAAGCTGGAGCCCCCGGCCGACGCGGCCGGACCCCTGCACGCGCCCGGAGCGGAGCCGCCGCGATGAGATGGGCCCTGGTGAAGGTGTCGCTGGCGGTGACCGCGATGGTCGTGGTGGCCTTCGCCGTCCCGCTCGGACTGGTCATCCGCGAGATGGCCCGCGACCGCGCCTTCGCCGGCGCCGAGCGGGAGGCGGCGGCCGTCGCCCCCGCGCTGTCCATCACCACCGACCGCGCCCAGCTGGAGCGGGTCGTCGCCTCGGCCGGCTCCGGCACCGCCATGGCCGTGCACCTCCCGGCCTCCGGCGGTGAACGGCCCCTGGACATAGGGCGGCGGCGGACCTCCGACGAGGACATCGCCGCCGTGCGGGAACTGGGCCGCGCCTCCACCTCCACCGTGCCCGGCGGCTCGGCGCTGCTCCAGCCGGTCGCGCTCAGCTCCGGCGAGATCGCCGTCGTCGAGGTGTTCGTCCCGGAGTCCGCGGTCACCAACGGCGTCGGCACGGCCTGGGCGGTCCTCGCGGCCGTCGGCGCCGCCCTGATCGTCGGCTCGGTCGCGGTCGCGGACCGGCTGGGCGTGCGCATGGTGCGCCCCGCCCAGCGGCTGGTCGAGGGAGCGCACGAACTGGGCGAGGGCAAGCTCGGCGCCCGCGTGCCCGAGGAAGGGCCGACCGAACTGCGGCTGGCCGCCGTGGCGTTCAACTCCATGGCCGACCAGGTCGTCCAGCTCCTCGCCAACGAGCGGGAGCTGGCCGCCGACCTGTCCCACCGGCTGCGCACCCCGCTCACCGTGCTGCGGCTCAACGCCGCCTCCCTGGGCGACGGCCCTGCCGCCGAGCAGACCAGGGCGGCCGTGGAGCAGCTGGAGCGCGAGGTCGACACCATCATCCGCACCGCCCGCGACGCCAAGCCGCAGACGGCCGCCGCCGGACCCGGCGCGGGCTGCGACGCGGCCGAGGTAGTGCGCGAGCGGATGGCGTTCTGGTCGGCGCTCGCCGAGGACGAGGGCCGCAAGTGGCGGGTGGCCGGGGCGGACCGGCCGGTGCGCATCCCCGTGGCCCGCGCCGACCTGGCCGCGGCTCTCGACGCCCTGCTCGGCAACGTCTTCCGGCACACCTCCGAGGGCACCGCCTTCGCGGTCGACGTGCACAACGGCGAGGACGCGGTGATCGTCCTCGTGTCCGACGCGGGCCCCGGCATAACCGACCCCGAGGCGGCGATGGCGCGCGGCCGGGGCTCCGGCACGGACGGTTCCACCGGGCTCGGCCTGGACATCGTGCGCCGCCTCGCCGAGTCCACCGGCGGCGACGTGCGGATCGGCCGGTCGGTGCTCGGCGGGACCGAGGTGCGCATCTGGATCCAGCTCGACGGCTGCGACCGGTCGCCGCGGCGGCGCGGGCACCGGGGGAGCGTCCGCCGCCGCAGGACGGGCCGCGGCGCCCTGTCCTTTAACCGCTCCCGATCCCTTCCTTAAGCGGACCCTAAGGTTCCCTGCCGCCGTCCGGATCAGGCGGGTTGTCCGGTTCCGGCTCACTAGCGTGCTGCCGCACCCTCCCCCCACGAACGGCAACGAAGGCAGGCATGCGATGAGCACGCACCGGCGCAGGATCAGCGGCAGGAACAAGGCGATCGGCGCGGTGGCGGCCGTGGCCGTCGCCGCCGGCGGAGCGTTCCTGTTCACGAACACCGCACTGGCCACGGACGGGACGGCCGACGGTTCCACGAAGGCGGCCGGCGCGGGCTTCGCCCCGTACGTCGACACCTCCCTCAGCCCGGCGTTCGACCTGCTGGCGAGCGCCGAGGCGACGGGCGTGAAGGAGTACACCCTCGCGTTCGTCACCGACGGCGGCGGCTGCACCCCCAGGTGGGGCGGCACCGGCGGCCTGGGCGACAACCCGGTGGCCGCGCAGATCGGCGCGCTGCGTGAGACGGGCGGCGACGTCCGTGTCTCCTTCGGCGGCGCGGCCGGCTCCGAACTCGGCACCACCTGCGGCTCGGTGGAGGCGCTCACCGCCGCCTACACGGAGGTCGTCGACACCTACCGGCTCACCAAGGTCGACTTCGACGTCGAGGGCGGCGCGCTGCCGAACGCGGAGGCCAACACCCGCCGGGCGCAGGCGATCGCCGCCCTGCAGGAGTCCCACCCGGACCTCGACGTCTCCTTCACCCTCCCGGTGATGCCGGAAGGGCTCACCCAGGACGGTGTGAACCTCCTGGCCGACGCCAAGGAGAACGGCGTGCGCGTCGACGCCGTCAACATCATGGCGATGGACTACGGACCGGCGTACAGCGACGACATGGGCACCTACGCCGAACAGGCCGCCACCGCCACCCAGGCGCAGCTCAGGGACGTCCTCGGGCTCGGCGAGGCCGAGGCGTGGAAGACGGTCGCGGTGACCCCGATGATCGGTGTGAACGACGTCGTCACCGAGATCTTCACGGTCGAGGACGCCACCCAGCTCGTGGAGTTCGCCAAGGCCAAGGGGCTGGGCCGGCTGTCGATGTGGTCCGGCACCCGCGACCAGCAGTGCCCCGAGGGCGAGAAGCCGGCTGCCGACGCCACCTGCAGCTCGATACTCCAGGACACGTTCGCCTTCACGAAGGCGTTCGCGGCCTACAACTGAGCCACCGGGCCCTTGAGGCCACCGGGCCTCCTGAGGCCGCCGGGCCCCTGAGGCCGCCGGGCCCCTGAGGCCACCCGGCCTCCTGAGGCCACCGGGCCTCCTGAAGCCACCGGGCCACCCGAAGCAGTCGAGCCACCTGAAGAAACGGGGAACGCGTGCCCCGGCCGGACCTCCCCCCACCCGGCCGGGGCACCCGTGCGTCCGGCGACAGGCCCGGAGCGGCCTGTGTGGCAGGGCCCGGACGCACACGGGCGGGGCGCGGCACCCTCCCGGGACCGCCGCGCCCCGCCCCCCCCCGTGCCCCGCGCCCCGTTCCCTCCGGACCACGAGGACGGGTCAGATGCCCTCGGGGTCCGGGAGCTCACCGGCCTTGGCCGCACGCGCGTACCACAGCGCGCTCGACTTCGGCGTCCGCTTCTGGCTGACGTAGTCGACGTACACCGCGCCGAAGCGCTTCTCGTAGCCGTACGCCCACTCGAAGTTGTCCAGCAGCGACCACAGGAAGTAGCCGCGCACCTCGGCGCCGTCGTCGATGGCCCGGCGCACCGCGGAGAGGTGGCCGTGCAGGTAGGCCACGCGTTCCGGGTCGTGGACCTTGCCGTCGGCGTCCGGCTTGTCGTCGTAGGCGGCGCCGTTCTCCGTGATGTAGAGGGGCAGGCCGGGAGCCTCGCGGTGGTAGCGCATGATCAGCTCGTGCAGCCCGGTCGGGTCGACCGACCAGCCCATCTCGGTCTGCTCGCCCGGCGACTGGTGGAAGGCCACGTCGTCGGCGGCGGGCCACGGCGAGTGCTCGCTGGCCCCGTGACCGTCGGCGCGCGGGCCCTTGTCGTCGGGGTCGGCGGCCGACACCAGGGTCGGCGTGTAGTAGTTGAGACCGAGCGCGTCGATCGGCTGGTGGATCGTGTCCAGGTCGCCGTCCTGGATGCACGACCAGTCGGTCACCGAGGAGGTCGCCTCCAGCAGCGTCTCCGGGTAGGCGCCGTGCAGGATCGGGCCGTGGAAGATGCCGCCCGACAGGTCGTCGATCTTGCGGGCCGCCGCCAGGTCCGCCGGGGACTGCGGGTTCAGCGGGCGGACCACGGAGGTGTTGAGGCTGAGGGAGATCTGGTTGCGGGCCGGCATCACCGAGCGCAGCGCCTTGGTGCCGAGGCCGTGCGCGAGGTTGAGGTGGTGGGCGGCCTTCAGCGCGGCGGCCGGCTCGGTGCGGCCGGGGGCGTGCACGCCGGAGGCGTAGCCCAGGAAGGCGGCGCACCAGGGCTCGTTGAGCGTCATCCACGTCTCGACGCGGTCGCCGAGCGCCTCGCCCACGATCTGCGCGTATTCGGCGAAGCGGTAGGCGGTGTCGCGCTCCGGCCAGCCGCCCGCGTCCTCCAGCTCCTGCGGCAGATCCCAGTGGTAGAGGGTGACGGCCGGCTTGATGCCCTTCTCCAGCAGCTCGTCGACCAGCCGGCGGTAGAAGTCCAGACCGCGCTGCACGGCCGGGCCGCGGCCGGTGGGCTGCACCCGGGACCAGGACACGGAGAAGCGGTAGGCCTGGAGGTTGAGGTCGGCCATCAGCGCCACGTCGTCGCGGTAACGGTGGTAGTGGTCGACGGCGACGTCACCGGTGTCGCCGCCCGCCGTCCTGCCCGGCGTGTGACTGAAGGTGTCCCAGATGGAAGGGGTACGTCCGTCCTCCCGCACCGCCCCCTCGATCTGGTACGCGGAGGTCGCGGCGCCCCAGAGGAAGGCCGGAGGAAAGGTCACCGGGGTCGCCGGCGTGGCGGAGTCAGACATGGAAGCGCTCCCATAGAGGTCGCTAGGGGTCGTGGAAGACCGACGGATACATGAGAGGAAGGAAGGGGGCCGAGACGGCGGCGACCCGGCCCCACCGGATTCGGGTACGGGCGTCAGCCCTTGACCGCGCCCTGCATGATGCCGCCCACGATCTGCTTGCCGAAGATCGCGAAGACGAGCAGCAGGGGCAGCGTGCCGAGCAGCGCACCCGCCATGATCAGGGACTGGTCGGGGGTGTACCCGCGGCCGAGACCCGCCACGGCGACCTGAACGGTCGGATTGCCGGTCTGCGTCAGCACCAGGAACGGCCACAGGAAGTCGTTCCACGCCTGCACGAACATCAGCATGCCCAGCACGGCCATGGCCGGCCGCGCGGCGGGGAACACCACGTGCCACACCACGCGCCAGCTGCTCGCGCCGTCCACCCGCGCGGCCTCGATGACCTCGTCGGGCAGCGCCTGGAGCAGGTACTGACGCATGAAGAACACGCCGAAGGCGCTCACCAGCGACGGGAAGATGACCGCCTGGAGCTGGTCCGTCCAGTCCAGCTTCGCGACCATCATGTACAGCGGGATGATGCTGAGCTGCGGCGGGATCATCATCGTGCCGATGACCACCAGCATCAGGGCGTTGCGGCCCTTGAAGCGCAGCTTGGCGAAGGCGAACCCGGCGATCGTCGACAGCACCACGATGGTGACGGCGGAGGTGCCCGCCACGATGGTGGTGTTGAGGAACGCCTCGCCGAGGTTGGCGTCGTTCCAGGCGATCTCCAGGTTCTTGAACAGGTTGGAGCCGAACCAGAACGGCGGCGGGGTCTCCGCCAGGCGCTGGTTGTCGCGGGACGCGGCGATCGCGGTCCACACCAGCGGGAACAGCGACACGATCATGAACACGGCGAGGATCGCGTACGCGAGCGGCCCGCCGTGCAGGGTCCCGCCGGCCCGCGCCGACTTCGGCAGGCGCGAGCGCTTCTGCTCCTTGACGATCGGTGTCTCGGGGGGCGTCACAGTCGTCGTCACGGCCACACTCCTTAACTGCTGGCGCGCAGCCGGCGCGAGATGAGCTGGTTGATGAGGCCGATGACGATCAGGATCGCGAACATGGTCCAGGCGATCGCCGAGGCACGGCCCAGGTGCTGGTTGATCCAGCCCTGCTCGTACAGGTACAGGCCGAGCGTCTGGAACTGGTGCTCGGCGCCGCCCGAGGCGCCCTTGTTCGGGTCGAACAGCAGCGGCTCGCCGAAGACCTGGCTCGCGCCGATGGTCGAGACGACGACGGTGAACAGGATCGTGGGACGCAGCGAGGGCAGCGTCACGTGCAGGAACTGCCGCCAGCGGCTGGCGCCGTCCAGCGCCGCCGACTCGTACAGGTCCTGCGGGATCGCCTGCATCGCGGCCAGGTAGATCAGCGCGTTGTAGCCGGTCCAGCGCCAGATGATGATGGTCGAGACGGCTATCTGGCCGGGCCACTTGTCGTCCTGCCAGCCGATCGGGTCGATGCCCACCGCGCCGAGCGCCCAGTTGATCATGCCGTAGTCACGGCCGAAGAGCAGCACGAACACCAGGGTCGCGGCGGCGATCGAGGTGGCGTACGGCGCGAGCATCGCGACCCGCCAGAACGTGGACGCCCTCAGCTTGTAGTTGAGGATGTGGGCGATGCCCATGGCGATCATCAGCTGCGGGACGGTGGAGATGATGCCGATGGTCAGCGTGTTCTGCGCCGCGTTCCAGAAGAAGTCGTCGTCGAAGATCCGTGTGTAGTTCTTCAGACCGACCCAGTTCATGTCGGTCGGCGCGGTCAGCTCGACCTGGTGCAGCGAGGCCCAGCCGGTGTAGATCAGCGGGAACAGGCCGAAGGCCGCGAACAGCAGGAAGAACGGGGCGACGAACGCGTAGGGGCTCCAGCGGGCGTCGCGCTGCCAGCGGCGCGACAGCCTGGCCCTGCGCCGGCCTTCCTTGTCCGTGGAGTGGCTCCCGGGCGTACGGCCCGGGGCCGCGCCCCCCTTGACGGGGGACGCGGCGATGTCGGAGCGGGTGGCCATGCGGGTCACTGGTCCAGGTTGTTGTCGATGGTCTTGGTGGCCGTCTCCCACGCCTCGTCGGCCGACTTGCCCTTGGTGACGAGGATGACGCCGTTGTCGGTCAGACCCTGCTGGATGATCTGGTCCTTCGGGCCGATCACCTGGACCGGGATCTGCTTGGCGGCCTCGGAGAAGATCTCACCGATCGGCGCGTCACCGGTCATCTCGTTGGTGGCGCCGGTCACCTCCGGGCTGTCGTACGCGGCCGGGGCGCTCGGGAAGGAGCCCTGGACCTTGAACAGCTTGGCCTGCTGCTCGGGCGCGGTCAGCCAGGCGACCAGCTTCTGCGCCTCCTCGACGTTCTTGCCGCTCTTCGGCACGCCCAGGAAGGAGCCGCCCCAGTTTCCGGACTTCGGGGCCACGGCGACGTCCCACTTGCCGGCCGCGTCGGGCTTCGACTTGCCCTTGATGTAGCCGAGCATCCACGGCGGGCAGGCGACGGTGGCGAACTTGCTGTTGGCGATCGTGGTGTCCCAGGCGGGCTGGAACTGCGTCTGCGACTGGACCAGGCCCTTCTCGGCGGCCTCGGCGGTCAGGTCGAAGGCGTCCTTGACGGCCGGGTTGGTCTTGTAGATGACCTCGCCGGAGGCGTCGTAGAACTTCTCCTTCTCACTGCTGAGCACGGCGTTCAGCAGGCCGCCGGGGGAGTCCATGAAGAAGGTGTCCTTGCCGGCCGCCTTCTTGTACTTCTCACCGGTGGCGATGAACTTGTTCCAGTCGCCCGCCCAGAGCTTGCCGACCTCCGCGCGGTCGCTCGGCAGCCCGGCCTTCTCGAAGAGGTCCTTGCGGTAGCAGATGGCCATCGGGCCGACGTCCGTGCCGAGACCGATGGTCTGGCCGTCCTTGGTGGTCGCCTGCTCCCACTTCCAGGGCAGCCAGCCTTCCTTCTTCACACCCTCGACCTTGGACATGTCCGTGAACTTGTCCGCCTGGGTGCCCACGACCTCGGCGATGTTGGCGACCTCGACGGCCTGCACGTCCATCAGCCCGCTGTTGGTGGTCAGGTGGTTGACGAGAGCGGGGTAGTAGTTCTCGTTCCGCTCGACCACGTTCTCCTGGATCTTGATGTCCGGGTTGAGCTTCTCGTACTCGGCGTAGAGGCCGGCCTCCTTGAAGCCCATGGTGCCGAACAGGCCCAGGGTGATCGTGGTCTTGCCCTCGCCGGACGAGGAACCACCGGAGCTGTCGTCGCCGCCGTCGTCGGCGCAGCCGGCCAGCAGCCCGGTGCCCAGCGACACGACGGCCGCGACGGCCAGCGCCTTGCGGGCGAAGGGCTGCCCCCCGCCCGACCGCTGCCTGGTGAGGGGCAGGGTACGTGCTCGCATTGCGTCCTCCTGTTGCCCTGACGTGCCGACCCCCCGGCCAACGGCGTTGTTGACCCGTATTCTGCGCGTTGCGGCTCGGGCGGGGAACGTGCGGGTTGTGTATGTGTCAGGTACTGTGGGAGCGCTCCCACAAGTGATGTGTTGAAGAGTCGCGGGTCCGGGCGGGGGTGTCAAGGGAACAGACACGGCAAAGTGCCTTCAGTTATCTGCCCGTTAACTTGACCCGGAGGTCCGCCCCCTCGGAACGCCGGGGTCCGCGCGGACGCCCTCGCGGGTGGTCACCGTCACTGCCGGGGCTGTTACATTCCAGGCCAGGGTGACACAGAAGGAAGGCGGGGGCGGATGGCAAGCCACGGAGTGCGGGGCCGAAGCGGTGGCCGCCCCACCCTCGAAGAGGTGGCAGCGCGGGCCGGAGTGGGCCGCGGCACCGTGTCGCGCGTGATCAACGGCTCCCCCCGGGTGAGCGAGGCCACCCGCGCCGCCGTCGAGGCGGCCGTCGCCGAACTGGGCTACGTCCCCAACACGGCGGCCCGCGCGCTGGCGGCCAACCGCACCGACGCCATAGCGCTCGTGGTGCCCGAGCCCGAGACCCGGTTCTTCACCGAGCCCTACTTCTCCGACATGCTCCGCGGTGTCGGCGCCGCGCTGTCCGACACCGAGATGCAGCTGCTGCTGATCTTCGCGGGCAGCGACCGGGAGCGGCAGCGGCTCGCCCAGTACCTGGCCGCGCACCGCGTGGACGGCGTGCTGCTGGTCTCCGTGCACGCCGACGACCCGCTGCCCGACATGCTGTCCCAGCTGGAGATCCCCGCCGTGATCAGCGGTCCCCGCTCCGCGGACGAGACGCTCACCTCGGTGGACTCCGACAACTACGGCGGCGCCCGGCAGGCGGTGGAGCACCTCATCTCCCGCGGCCGTCGCACCATCGCCCACATCACCGGCCGCCTGGACGTCTACGGCGCCGAGCGCCGCGTCGACGGCTACCGGGACGCGCTGCGCGAGGCGGGTCACCCGGTGGACGAGCTGCTGATCGAGCCGGGCGACTTCTCCGAGGACGGCGGCCGCCGCGCCATGGAGGCCCTGCTGGAGCGCCGCCCCGACCTGGACGCGGTCTTCGCCGCCTCCGACGTCACGGCGGCCGGCGCCCGTCAGGCGCTGCGCGAGGCGGGCCGCCGCATCCCGGACGACGTGGCGCTGGTCGGGTACGACGACTCCGCGATCGCCCGGCACATGGAGCCGCCGCTGACCAGTGTGCGTCAGCCGATCGAGGAGATGGGCCGGGCGATGACCGACCTCCTGCTGGCCGAGGTCGCCGACCGCCGCCCGTCCGCGACGCGGGAGCTGGAGCGGCGTCAGATGGTGCTGGCGACGGAACTGGTGGAGCGCGCGTCGTCCTGAGCGCGCCTGTCCGGCCGGGGGGGGCGCCCGCGCCCGGCCGGAAACGCCGGAAGCCGCGTACGCGAGCACCACAACCTCACACAGCTCGAGGTGTGCGGCCGGTCCGGCATCGACGCCGTCAGCTACAGCCGCATCGAGCAGGGCCACTCCTCGCCCCTGCTCGACACCCTGATCCGCATCGCCGACGCCATCGACGTCCCACTCGCCGACCTCGTGCGCTGAGCGACCCGCAGCACCATGGCGTCTCCCAGTGACGGGCACTGGGAGCCGCGGTCTCGCCCTGGCGGGTCGGTTGGTCTCAGGGCTTGCGCAGGACTACGAACCCCCGCACAGGCTGCGGTTCCTGCGGGCTGCGGGACTCCGGCTGCTGCGCGCGCTTCCACACCGCGACCAGCTCCGCGTACCGCGGGTCGATCCACTCGGACATGGCCACCTCCAGCCGCTCAGGCTACGGGCTCACACGACCGGGGGTTCCGGTTTCGGCATCGGTCGGACGGTGCAGTCCGGTGCGTGCTGGCACTTCGCCGCGACCGGGACGAGCGTCTCGCCGAACGGCGGCCCCCACAGCTCCGGGTCCGCTTCCCAGCCCAGCGCGGCGATGGCCTCGCGGGTCCGGTCCAGGATGGACGGGTCGTAGTTGGTGGGGTCGTAGCCGGGGTAGTGGTGGACGAACATGCCGCCGAGGTTGGTACACAGCTCGGCGTACATGGCCGTGTGCAGGATCAGGGCGTGCCAGCCCTCGTCGACGATCCGTGACGGCGCCAGCCCGGTGCCCGGATTGCGAGAGCAGGCCGCGACGAACTTGATGCCCTCTTCGACGATCCGGCCGGCCATCTCCTCGCTCATGCCGGGGTTGGCGTCCATCACCGTGCTACGGCAAGACGCGAACCGCTCGTCGGCGATGAGCATGCGCGCGAGGACGGGCAGGGCGGGGTTATCGGGCGGGTCCATGGGGCCCGGAGGTAAGGTCACAATCGTTCTCCTTCGCTGATCGCGGATGGGATGGCCCCGCCCGGCCGGGTGTTCTTCGCGGGATTCAGCGGCCGGGCGGGGAGTCTCTACGGGCGCCGTCCCTGGCGAATCAGCCGGTACAACGCCAGGCCGATCTCGCAGCGGCTCACCTCGTCCGTGCACTGCTCGCACAGCGGTGCGTGCTCGAACAGGCCCCGGTGCGCCCAGGCCGCGGCGCAGCGCAGGCAGGCGCGCGGGAACCAGGATTCTCCCGCCAGGGTCTTCTGCTCACCGAAGTCGATGGCTGTCTCAGCGTTCAGGGGCCCGGTCTCGCACCAGATGCAGCCGGCGCCGCGCAGCTGGTCCTCGGTGGCGTCCTCGGGAGACGGCAGTAACAGGACGGCCAGGACGTCGGCGGCCACTTCGAGTAAGGCGGCTCTGGGGGATCCTGACGGCGGGGGCGCTGCGGCGGTACGGTGCGTCACGTCGACTCCTTGGCGGTCGGCCGGCCCCGGGGCCGTTCGCGCGGTCGCCGGGGCGCTTCCCGACTATGGAATCGCCGAGCTACACAGAGTGACAGGGACGGTGCGTCCTACTTTCCCGACGCTATTCGCTGACCCCCAGGAAGTCCGCCAGCGCCCCGAGCCCCGGCGGATGATGGGGCAGCGCCCACAGATCACGCACGATCGCCACGGCCAGCGTGTGGTGCTGCATCCAGGCAGGCGCCACCCGCCGCAGGGATTCCAGGGTCTTCACCGCCCCGGCCGCATCTCCGATATCAGCGTGAGCACGGGCGACGTCCAGCAGCAGCCACGTCCGCCACGACGGGGGAGTGTCCTTGCTGAGTCGCATCCCCTTGGCGAGCGCCAGAGCGTCACGCGGATGCCCGTACTGGACAGCAAGCCGCACCCGTTCGACACGGACCGACGAAGGGCTGAACACGCTCACCATGCGTTTGTCGCCGCCGTCCGGCATCTTCGAGACGCGGGCGGCTTCCTTCTCGGCTGTCTCCATCATCGCGGCTGCGCGCTCGTAGTCGCCGCTACGGGCAGCTGACGTGGCGGCGCTCATGGTCAGCCCGCCCCAGACCTTCAGGCCGTCGGCTGTACCAGTGAGGCCAAGGTCGGCCATGTTGTCGGCAGCTCGGAGCGCGATGCCCAGCGCGTCCGCCAGACGGCCTTGCCTCTGGTACGTCCACGCCGTGGAGTTGACGATCATCGGCAGCAGCAGCGGATCAGACGACTGTTCGGCAGCGTCTATGGCCCGCTCAAGACTGATCAGAGCAAGGTCCGTCTTGCCCATCCGCACGGCTACGTGCCCGGCCAACTGAAGCACCTTGCCCAGGGCCGCGTAACCAGCTCCGCGCTCATCCTCGCTACCCGATGCGGCGGCAGAGCGCGCATCAGAGATCAGGTCGGGAATGGCTTTCATCACCGTGTCGAACTCAGCGGCGTGGTACTGCGTCCAGCCGTCGGCGATCTGCCCGCGTAGCCCATCCAAGGTGAAGTCCGGCCCTGGCGGCGGCGGTTCCGGTCCCCAGAGAGCAGGCATGATGGCCCGGCGCACAGCCACGAACTGCGGCCCGTCGTTCTCACCGGACGAGGAGACTGCGGGCGGATCACCCAGCAGCGTGGTCAGCTCCACGCCCAGCCCGTTGGCCAGGGCGTGCAGCGTCGGTAGCCGCGCGGAGTGCTTGCGGCGCTGCTCAAGTTGGCGGATCACGTCGACGGAGACGCCCGAGCGGGAGGCCAGCTCCTCTTGGGTGAGGGAGGCCAGCCGGCGTAGGCGGCGGAGGGTGCGCCCGAGGTCGTCGTTTGCCACGTTGCCACGGTACGCCGCAGGACCAGGGGCAGAGCTCCCCACCAGGAGGTTGGGCCAGGCATGACGAAACGACCCCCCTCCCACAGGGGAGAGCGGGGTCGTGGTCACCGCGCGAAGAGGGCTGTCGCACCTGCGCCCGCCACACCGGCGAGGACGCCGATGGTGGGGAGCGGCCAGCGGGCTCGCTCGAGGGTGCGGAGCCTGGTCTCGTGGTGGGCGACGTCCTTCCCGAGACGTCACCTGGTACGTGGTGTCGCCCGACTTCTTCGGGCGGGGAACGATGCTCGCCCTGGAGGGAAGATACGGCCCGAATCGGGCGGCTGACAGGGCTCCGTGTTCCCACAAGTTCCCAAAGTCCGGGCATGACGAAGGGCTGACCCGTTTGCACAGGTCAGCCCTTGATCATTCAGGGTGAGTGACGGGACTTGAACCCGCGACATCCTGGACCACAACCAGGTGCTCTACCAGCTGAGCTACACCCACCACGGCCTGTTTCCGGGAGATCAGTGACTTCCCCGACCGGCCGAGAAAAAGTGTACAGGGTCCGAAGGGGTGCTCGCGCACGCCTTTCCGCGCCGCTCCCCCGAGCCCCCTCGACGGCCCTAGTGAGCAGGCAGGACGTGCTTCGCCGCGATCTTCTTCGCGGTGTCGGAGTCGGGTCCCGGCTGCGGCACGAAGACGGCCTCGCGGTAGTAGCGCAGCTCCGCGATGGACTCGCGGATGTCGGCGAGCGCCCGGTGGTTGCCGTTCTTCTCGGGGCTGTTGAAGTACGCCCGCGGGTACCAGCGGCGGGCCAGCTCCTTGATGCTGGACACGTCGACGATCCGGTAGTGGAGGTAGCTCTCCAGGGTCGGCATGTCGCGCAGCAGGAAGCCGCGGTCGGTGCCGACGGAGTTCCCGCACAGGGGCGCCTTCCCGGGCTCCTTGACGTGCTCCTTGATGTACGCGAGGACCCGCTGCTCGGCGTCCTCGAGCGTCGTGCCGTTCGGCAGCTCGTCGAGCAGCCCCGACGCGGTGTGCATCGCGCGCACCACCTCCGGCATCGTCTCCAGGGCCCGCTCCGGCGGGCGGACGACGATGTCGACACCCTCGCCGAGCACGTTCAGCTCGGAGTCGGTGACGAGGGCGGCCACCTCGATGAGCGCGTCGTCCGACAGCGAGAGGCCGGTCATCTCGCAGTCGATCCACACCATGCGATCGTTCATGTGTCTCACCCTACGGTGCGTGACGCCGGGCGTGACCAGGTGGTGAAACGGGGATTCCCGCGATCTTCCGTACGGCGGTGAGGTCGCCCGGCGCAGGGGTGAGGGCCGGGGGCACACGGCCTCCGGCCCTCACGACGGTCACCTCAGGGCGCGCTGCGCTGCCCCGGGACGCCCGGCGCCGACGCGGTCAGGGGCGACCCCAGCGCGCCGGCCGCCGCCGACCGGCGCGCCTGGTGCGGGACCCCTCCGTCCGAGTGCAGCTGCTGCGGCATCGAGTGCCCCGCGGGCTCCGGCCGGCCGGCCGGGACGCCGCCCGTCGGGGCGCCCTGCGCGGTCCCGTCGCCCTGGCCCCGCTCGGCCTGCGGACGCCGTGCCCGGTACGCGGCCCGGTAGGCGGCCGGGGACGAGCCGAGCTGGCGCCGGAAGTGACCGCGCAGCGCCACGGGAGAGCGGAAGCCGCAGCGTCCGGCCACCTCGTCGACCGAGTAGTCCGACGTCTCCAGCAGGCGCTGCGCCTGGAGCACCCGCTGCGTGATCAGCCACTGGAGCGGCGCGCTGCCGGTCAGCGAGCGGAACCGGCGGTCGAAGGTACGGCGGCTCATGTACGCGCGGGCGGCGAGCGTCTCCACGTCGAACTGCTCGTGGAGGTGCTCCAGTGCCCAGGCGACGACCTCGGCGAGCGGGTCGGCGCCGATCTCCTCCGGTAAAGACCGGTCGAGATAGCGCTCCTGGCCGCCGCTGCGGCGCGGCGGGACCACCAGGCGGCGGGCGAGCGCGCCGGCCGCCTCGTTGCCGTGGTCCGTGCGCACGATGTGCAGGCACAGGTCGATGCCGGCCGCGGTGCCCGCGGACGTCAGCACGTCGCCGTCGTCCACGAACAGCTCGCGTGGATCGACGTGCACCGACGGATAGCGCTTGGCCAGCGTCGGCGCGTACATCCAGTGGGTGGTCGCCGGACGGCCGTCCAGCAGTCCCGCCGCCGCGAGGACGAAGGCGCCGGTGCACAGCCCGACGATGCGGGCGCCCTCCTCGTGGGCCCGGCGCAGCGCGTCCAGGGCGTCGTCCGGCGGCGGGGAGGTGATCGATCGCCAGGCCGGCACCACGACGGTGCCCGCCCGGGATATCGCCTCCAGGCCGTGTGGCGCGGTGAGTTCCAGGCCCCCTGTGGTCCGCAGCGGGCCTTCTTCGCCGCCGCACACCAAGAGGCGGTAGCGCGGCACGCCGGCGTCCTGGCGGTCAACCCCGAACACCGACAGCGGTATGGAACTCTCGAAAATGGGGCCGCCGCTGAACAGCAGCACCGCGACGATCTCCTTGCGGCGGCGCCCGGAGAGTTTCCGGGCCGCGTTTTCCGGCGCGGCAGTGGAGTCGTGGCTCATCCTGCTAAGCCCCCCTCGGTGGTCGCGGCTCCTCGGTTGTGTCGCTCCTGCACGTTTCCCCTCGGTCCTGCACGAGTCCCCCGCCGTAAGACAGTCAAGATCGAATCTACTGTGTCCCGTCGCGCACCGGTGGCCAGTTCGGCACCCGGTGCATTGTCGACTTGGCAACTTGGCGTAAAGCATTCGATCACGAAGCGTTGCACTCGCGCGCCGTGCAGGGAAGTGCGCCTCGTCGCGGTGGCCAAACCGCGTAGGGTGCGCGGGGCCCGCGAGGTGCTTTCCGTGCAGGTGGAACGGGGGTTGGGGGGTGGTCATGCCACCGGGTGCGCCACAACCGGAAGTTGGCTGAAAAGAGACGGGCGGGGGTGCGGAAACCGGTCAACCGGCCGGTGAGTCTACGGCGTCCTGCGGGGCGCGCGCCCGCGCGTGGGGAGGGGCGCCGACGCGCCGGGAGAGGGGGCCGGCGCCGAGGCGCGGGGGCCGGCGTCGCGATGCCGGGGACGCGGCAGGGCGGCCAGGCGCCGGGAGCGGCGGATCAGCATGCGGGACGCGGCCGCGACGGCCGCCAGGCCGCAGGCCACGCCGGCCGCTGTGAGGAAGGGCGCGCCGCGCCACAGGAGGACCGCGGGGGCCAGCAGGCACCCGAGCGCCGCCCAGCGCAGGAGATCGTCCTCAGGGGGCCGGACGGGGGCGTGGGCGGGGCGGGGCATCGGGGCGCTTCCTGTCGTGGGGGAGTCGTCGTGGTTCCACCATCCCAACGTGCGGGCCGCCCGTCGGTCACCGTGCGAGGCGCCCGGTGCGGATGGTTCAGATGTCAAGCGAATACCCCGCAAACCGCCTGTACAGGCCAGCAACCGTTGCGTCGTGGGCGGACCCTCGTGCATGCTCCGGGGAACCCGCCTCCCGGTTCGCGCGGGATCTGGGCCAAGGAGGCGTGCCGCCGTACCCTTGGGGGTATGGGGTTGGGAAGACACTTCCCGGACACAGCTCCGCCGCACACTGTCGTCCCCATAAAAGGATCACAACCCCGAGACAGCCATGGCCGGTCACGAATTCTTCGAACCCGCGGACCGCAAGCGGCCGGTCGCCGATCCGACGGCGTCCGAACCCCTGGCGGCGGAGGAATCGCGCCATGCGCGCGACCCCGCCTTCCGGCACGGGGTGGTGGTCGGCTTCGACGGTTCCACGTCCAGTGAACGAGCCCTCGCGTACGCCATCGGCATGGCGCGCCGCTCCGGCTCCGGGCTGATCATCGTCCATGTGGCGAACCGGCTGCCCACCACGGTGTGGGCGGGGTGCGAGCCGCCGGTCTTCGTGGACGTCCCGGACCACCGTACGGAGGTGCTGGGGCTGGAGCTCGCCTGTGCGGACTATCTGGCCGAGGTGCCGTGGATCCTCGTCGAGCGGGGCGGGGACATCTGCCACGAACTCGAAGAGGTGGGGCGGGAGTACGAGGCCGACGCGATCGTCGTGGGTTCCACCCACGGGCTTGTGGGACGGCTTTTCGGGTCGGTCGCGGGGAGGCTGGCGAAGCGGGCGCAGCGGCCGGTTGTCGTCATTCCATGACGTGAGGCGGGCCCCCATGTGTTGAGTGGCAACACATGGGGGCCCGTTCCTGTTCGCACGGCCTGTGCGGGTGCGTGGGGGCTGATCGCGCAGTTCCCCGCGCCCCTTGGGCGTCCTATTCGACCGTGACCGACTTCGCCAGGTTGCGGGGCTTGTCGATGTCCCGGCCGAGGGCCAGGGCCGTGTGGTAGGCGAGGAGCTGGAGGGGGATGCCCATGAGGATCGGGTCCAGCTCGTCCTCGTTCTTGGGGACCACGATCGTGTGGTCCGCCTTCTCCTGCTCCTGGTGCGCCACGGCGACGATCCGGCCGCTGCGGGCCTTGATCTCCTCCATGGCCGCGCGGTTCTTCTCCAGCAGGTCGTCGTCCGGGACGATGGCGACCGTCGGGAGGGCCGGCTCGATCAGGGCCAGCGGGCCGTGCTTCAGCTCGGAGGCCGGGTAGGCCTCGGCGTGGATGTAGGAGACCTCCTTGAGCTTCAGGGAGGCCTCGCGGGCCACCGGGTAGCCCCGGACGCGGCCGATGAAGAGCATCGAGCGGGCCTCGGCGTACTCCAGCGCCAGCTTCTTGATCTGCTCCTCCTGCTCCAGCATCTCGGCGATCTGGGCGGGGAGGCGGCGCAGACCCTCGATGATCCGCTTGCCGTCGCGCACGGAGAGGTCACGGGTGCGGCCCAGGTGCAGGGCGAGCAGCGCGAAGGCGACCGTGGTGTTGGTGAAGCACTTGGTGGAGACGACGCAGACCTCCGGTCCCGCGTGCACGTAGACGCCGCCGTCGGCCTCGCGGGCGATCGCGGAGCCCACCACGTTGACCACGCCGAGGACCCGGGCGCCCTTGCGCTTCAGCTCCTGCACGGCGGCCAGCACGTCGTACGTCTCACCGGACTGGGAGACCGCGACGTACAGGGTGTCGGGGTCGACGACCGCGTTGCGGTAGCGGAACTCGGAGGCCGGCTCGGCGTCGGCGGGGATGCGCGCGAGCTCCTCGATCATCTGCGCGCCGATCATGCCGGCGTGGTACGAGGTGCCGCAGCCGAGGATCTTCACACGGCGGATGCGGCGGGCCTCGCGGGCGTCCAGGTTGAGGCCGCCCAGGTGCACGGTGGAGAAGCGGTCGTCGATCCGGCCGCGCAGGACGCGGTCCACGGCCTCGGCCTGCTCGTGGATCTCCTTGTGCATGTAGGTGTCGTGGCCGCCCATGTCGTAGGAGGCGGCCTCCCACTCCACGGTGGTGGGCTCGGCGGTGGTCCGCGTGCCCTCCGTGGTGTAGGTGCGGAAGTCGTCGGCCTTGAGGGTGGCCATCTCGCCGTCGTCGAGGGTGACTATCTGGCGGGTGTGGGCGACCAGCGCGGCGATGTCCGAGGCGACGAACATCTCCTTCTCGCCGATGCCGAGGACGACCGGCGAGCCGTTGCGGGCGACGACGATGCGGTCCGGGAAGTCGGCGTGCAGCACGGCGATGCCGTAGGTGCCCTCGATCAGGCGGACCGTCTCACGGACCTTGTCCTCGAGCTTCTCGGCCTGCGAGCGGGCGATGAGGTGGACGAGGACCTCGGTGTCGGTCTCGGAGAGGAACTCGACGCCGTCCGCCTCCAGCTTGCGGCGCAGGTCACCGGCGTTGTCGATGATGCCGTTGTGGACGACGGCGACCTTGCCCTCGGCGTCCAGGTGCGGGTGGGCGTTCACGTCGGACGGGGCGCCGTGGGTGGCCCAGCGGGTGTGGGCGATACCGGTGGTGCCCTTGAAACGCGCCGGGACCTTGGCCTCCAGGTCGCGCACCCGGCCCTTGGCCTTGACCGTCTTCAGGGTGCCCGTCTTCGGGGAGGTCACGGCGATGCCCGCCGAGTCGTAGCCGCGGTACTCCAGACGCTGGAGGCCCTCGAGCAGCAGGGGGGCGACCTCACGCCTGCCGATGTAACCGACGATTCCGCACATACAGGTATGTTCCTAGCCGTAGACGATGCGGCGCAGCTGCCGGAGCGAGAGCTCGGGCGGCGCCACCGCGCGGTATCTCAGGTCCGCCTCGATCCGTTGGAAGATCGTCGCGTTCACCAGGCCCTGGGCCTGGAGCTCGCGGTGGCGGCGACGGACGTACTCCTCGGTCGTCTCGTCGAAGTAGGCGAGCACGTCCTGGATCACACGCAGCGCCTCGCCCCGGCTGAGGGGCGTGGACCGCGTCAGATGATCGACAAGTTCGTCGTGCACCCGATGATCCTGAGGTACCGACGGCCGTTTCGCAAGAAACGTGCCCGATTTCGGGCAGGGTGGAGTAGGTGGCCCCTACATCCGCTTCAGGACGGCCTGCTTGGCGAGGGCGAACTCCTCGTCGGTGAGGATCCCGGACCGGTGCAGCTCGCCCAGCTCCCGCAGTCGGCGCAGCAGCGCGTCGTGGTCGTCCTCGGCGGGGCCGGGCGGCGCGGGCCGGTCGGTCTCGGGGGCGCCCGGGCCCTCCAGGGCCGGGGCGGCAGGGGTGGACGGGTGCGGCAGACGGGCCTGCACGGCGGCGGCCACCAGCGCCATCAGCGGGTCCTTCTTGAACCCCCACAGCTCCACCGCGTTCGGGTCGTACTTGGCCGGGACCTTGGTGGGGGCGTGCCGCACGAGGAAGCGCAGATGGCCGTTCTCCAGCCCGGCCGCCGGCTGCCAGTCCACGCCCTCCAGGTCGGCCACCGCCAGGGTGCGGGGTCCCGCGGCGGCCTTGGCGTCCTCCGTCTTCCAGTTCCACTCCAGCCGGACCCGCTCCCCGTCGAAGCTCACCGTGCCGTCCCCGGCCGACACGGACAGCGGCAGGGGCGGGCCGGGCAGCAGATAGCCGGTCACCGGTCCGGAGGGGATCTGCTCCAGCAGCAGCGCGGTGCGGACCTCCTCCGTGAAGTACTCCGCGACGCCGTAGCGGTCGGACTCGACGGTGAGCTGGTACGGGTCGTGCGGTTCGGTGAGGCGGCCACCCGTCGCGTGCAGCAGCGGGTCGGCGCCGTCGCGCAGCCGCAGCCTGAGCCGGCCCGACTTCTTGCCCTGCTCCAGGGAGACGCCCGCCAACGCCTCCAGCGGCAACGCCAGTTCACCCAGCGTGCGGCGGAGCAGGCCGACGTTCTTGTCGCGGCCGGGGGTCAGGCGCAGGGTTTCGCCGTCGAACGTCCACGTGCCGTCCTTCTGGATGATTTCCGCCATGGGGGGATTGTTCCATCGCCACGTTCCCTGGCGGGGGCGGGAGTTGGAGGAGGTGTGGCTGGGGAGGGCGGGTGCCCGGCCGTGGGTGGGGGCCGGGCGCGCCCGCGCGGAGGAGCCGCATGCCGGCACAGCCCCGCGCCCCTGATGGACGTCGCACCTGAGGGTGTGACGAAGCCCCCGGAGGACCGTACTCCGGGGGCTCGTCCGTCCGATGCGGTCAGAAGGCCGCCAGGGGGTTCTTCAGGGTGCCCACGAGCTGGAGGGCGCCCGAGGGGTCCGCCAGGTCGACCATCTGCTTGTTGTCGCGCAGCTGGAGGCGGTTCAGGCAGGACAGCGCGAACTCCGGGGCGAACAGGTTGTACCGGGCGAACTTGTCCGTCAGCTCCGGCACCGACGCCTGGTACTCACGGGTGACCTCCGCGACCGTCCGCCAGAAGCCGTCCTCGTCGAGAACGCCCTCCTCGGCGAGGTTCGCCGCGAGGAAGCGGAAGAAACAGTCGAAGACGTCCGTGAAGATGGACAGCAGCTTGGTGTCGTCGGGGACCTCGACGCGGATCCGGGACACCTCCGGCGGCAGTACCGCGTCCGGGTCCATCACCGCGATCTCCTCGGCGATGTCCTTGTAGACCGCGCGCTTCACGGCGCCGTCCTCCAGCACCAGGATGACGTTCTCGCCGTGGGGCATGTACACCAGGTCGTAGGCGTAGAAGCTGTGCAGCAGCGGGACGTAGTAGGCCCGCAGGTAGCGCCGCAGCCACTCGGCCGGGGTGAGCCCGGAGCGCTCGATCAGGGCGGCGGCGAAGGACCGGCCCTCGTGGTCGACGTGGACCAGGGACGCCATGGTGGCGAGCGACTCGCCGTCCTCCAGGGACGTCACCGGGCTCTCCCGCCACAGCGCCGCCAGCATCTTGCGGTACGGCGAGTAGCGGTCGGTGGCCTGCTCGTACTCCAGGTGCCGGTACCCCACGGCGGCGCGCTCCCGGATGATCGACAGTCCCGTGGACCGCAGCACCGGGTCGTTGTCGATCAGGCGGGCCAGCCAGTCGTTGATGGCCGGGGTGGCCTCCATGTAGGCGGCCGACAGGCCCCTCATGAAGCCCATGTTGAGGACGGACAGGGCCGTCTTCACGTAGTGCTTCTCCGGATGGGAGCGGTTGAAGAAGGTACGTATGGACTGCTGCGCCAGGTACTCGTCGTCGCCCTCGCCCAGCAGCACCAGGTGCCGGCGGGCGACCTCGGCGGCGAAGGTGACGGACAGCTTGTTCCACCACTGCCAGGGGTGGACGGGGACCAGCAGGTAGTCGGCGGGGTCCAGGTCCTGCGCGCGCAGGACGTCGTGGAACCGGTCGACGGTCTCCTCGCCCAGCTCCTGGCGGACGAACGACTCGTACTCGATGCCGACGCCCGCCGTGAACGCGGCCCGCGAGCGGTGGGCGGCCAGCCACACCAGCCGCACCGGGTTCGCGGCCTCCGGGGCGTACTGCCGGTACTCGTGGACGCCGAAGCCGAGCCTGCCGTTGTTGGCGACGAAGCAGGGGTGGCCCTCGGTCATGCCGGTCTCGATCGCCTGGAACCCGGCGTCGACCAGCTCGGCCGAGGTGACCTCCGGCTTGGTCAGCTTGTAGCAGGTGCCGGAGAGGGTGGAGGAGATCTCCTCCAGGTACACCGGCAGGATTTCGTCGCTCAGCCCCAGGGACTTCTGCAGCTCGATGAAGAAGTCCAGCGCGGCGAGCTCGAGTTCGACGCCGTCGCGATGACGGGTGATCGAGCCGGCGTCGACCTGCCAGTGGTCCAGGCCGCGAAGCTTCGCGGTGAACGTGTAGCGGGTCTCGCCGTCGTCGCTGCGGACGACGTACCGGCCGTCGCCGGCCGGCTCCGGCGTGACGAGCCGCTCGTGCGCGAACTCGGCGAGCGCCTTGCGGATCAGCAGACGGTTGGCCCGCGCCCAGCGGTGGGGGGACAGGTGCGCCACGGCGTCGGACAGGGTCATGCGGAAGCTCCTCGGGCGGCCTCGAACTGTTCACGCGTGCAGAAGCTCAGCAGCGCGCGCTTCTCCGGCTTGTCGATCTCGCGCTCGGGTTCAAAGCCCACGGCCTCGTTCAGGGCGTGCACGGCCTTGTTGCCGACGTCCGGCTCCACCACGACCCGGCGGGTGGCCGGGTCGGCGAACAGCTCCTCCATCACGGCGGTGATGACGGCGCGGGTGAAGCCGTGGACGGGGCGGTCGGTGGGGGCGACCAGGAAGTGCATGCCGACGTCACCGGGCTCTGGCTCGTAGAGCCCGACGAGTTCGACGTGCCGGGGGTCGTACTTCTCCATCAGGAAGGCGGGCTCGCCGTCGTGCAGGCCCAGGTAGGCGTGGTGGTGCTCGTGGGCGGCGATGCGCATGTACTCGCGCTCGACGTCCTCGAGCCTCGCGTCCTGCATCATCCAGAACGCGGCCTTGGGATGCGTCACCCAGCGGTGCAGCAGCTCCGCGTCCTTCTCCGGGTCGAGCGGGCGGATCGTGAACGTACCGATGGTGCTCATACGGCGAACTCCTGGAAGGCGATGCTCTTCTCGACCGGGTAGTACTCGGTGCCCAGCAGCTCGCGGACGATCGAGGCGTTGCGGTAGGCGCCCATGCCCAGGTCGGGGCTGGTGATGCTGTGCGTGTGCACGCCCGCGTTCTGCAGGAACACGCCGCGCCCGGTGACGTCGATCGCGTAGTTGCGGGCGACGTCGAACCGGCCGTGGCCGTCGAAGCGCAGCCGGTCACGCACCGGCTCCAGGAAGGCGGGCTGCTCGTAGTGGTAGCCGGTGGCCAGCACCAGGCCCTCGGTGGCGATCTCGAAGTCCTTGCCCTGCTCGTCCTGGCGGAAGCCGAGCGTGTAGGTGCCGTCCTGGTACCGGGCGGTGGTGAGCGAGGAGTTGGTGAGCAGCCGGGTGGGCACGCCGCGGCCGCCGCTCTCCACGTTCTTCTGGTACAGCAGGTCGAAGATCGCGTCGATCAGGTCCGAGTTGATGCCCTTGAACAGGCCCTTCTGCTGCTTCTCCAGGCGGTAGCGGGTGTCCTCGGGCAGCGCGCGGAAGTAGTCGATGTAGTCCGGGGACGTCATCTCCAGGGTCAGCTTGGTGTACTCCAGCGGGAAGAACCGCGGGGAGCGGGTGACCCAGTTGAGCTGATAGCCGTGGGCGTCGATCCCGGAGAGCAGCTCGTAGTAGATCTCGGCGGCGGACTGCCCGCTGCCCACGATCGTGACCGACTTCTTCTCCAGCAGCTCCGCCTTGCGCCGCATGTACTGCGCGTTGTGGAAGAGGCCGCCCTCCAGCCCCCGGCACGCCTCGGGCACGAACGGCACGGTGCCGGTGCCGAGCACCAGGTGCCGGCCGCGGTAGGTCGTACCGGTGGACGTGGCCACGACGTACACCTCGGCCGTCTCGTCCCACGTGACCTCGGTGACGGTGGTGCCGAAGCGGATGCTGCTCAGCTGTGCGGCGGCCCAGCGGCAGTAGTCGTCGTACTCGACGCGCAGCGGGTAGAAGTTCTCCCGGATGTAGAACGAGTACAGCCGGCCCTTCTCCTTCAGGTAGTTGAGGAAGGAGTAGGGGGAGGTCGGGTCGGCGAGGGTGACCAGGTCCGACATGAACGGCGTCTGCAGGTGCGCGCCGTCGAGGAACATCCCCGCGTGCCACGCGAAGTCCGGCTTGGACTCCAGGAAGACCCCGGCGAGTTCGTCGACGGGCTCGGTCAGGCAGGCCAGCCCAAGGTTGAACGGGCCCAGCCCGATGCCCACGAAGTCGTAGGTCGGTTTCGTGGTGTCAGCAAGCGCGGTCAAGGGACTCTCCCAGGTACTGCTCGGCGTGGCCGGCGATCAGGTCGAGGACGGCCGTGATGTCGGCCGTCGTGGTCTCGGGGTTGAGCAGGGTGAACTTCAGGTAGTGGCGCCCGGACACCTTGGTGCCCGCGACCACCGCGTCGCCGGAGGCGAACAGGGCCTTGCGGGCGTACAGGTTGGCGCGGTCGATCTCGCCCGGGTCGGTGACGGCGGCCGGGATGTAGCGGAAGACCAGGGTGGAGAGGCTCGGCTCGACCACCACGTCGAACCGGGGGTCGGCGGCCAGCAGCTTCCAGCCCTCGGCGGCGAGGTCGCACACCTCGTCGAAGAGCGCGCCGATGCCGTCGGCACCCATCACGCGCAGCGTCATCCACAGTTTCAGCGCGTCGAAGCGGCGGGTGGTCTGGAGGGACTTGTCGACCTGGTTGGGGATGCGCTCGGTCACCATGCGGCGCGGGTTGAGGTACTCCGCGTGATAGGTGGCGTGCCGCAGCGTGGCCGCGTCGCGCACCAGCACGGCCGAGGAACTGACCGGCTGGAAGAAGGACTTGTGGTAGTCGACGGTGACGGAGTCGGCGCGCTCGATGCCGTCGATGCGGTGCCGGTACTTGCGGGAGGCGAGCAGTCCGCAGCCGTAGGCGGCGTCCACGTGCATCCAGGCGCCGTACTGCTCGCACAGGCCGGCGATCTCCGGCAGCGGGTCGATCGAGCCGAAGTCGGTGGTGCCGGCGGTGGCGACGACCGCCATCGGGATCAGCCCCGCCTCGGCGCAGCGCTCCAGTTCGTGGGCGAGGGCGACGGTCTGCATCCGCTTGTCGTGGTCGACGGGGACCACCACCACGGCGTCCGGGCCGAGGCCGAGCAGCTTCGCGGACTTCTGCACGCTGAAGTGGCTGACCTCGGAGGCGAAGACGCGCAGCTTCGTCAGCTCCTCCGTCTTGGTCTCCTCCCGCGCCAGCAGCAGCGCCTGGAGGTTGGACTGGGTGCCGCCTGAGGTGAACACGCCGTCGGCGGCGGGACCGAGGCCGATGCGGGCGGCCGTCCAGTCGATCAGTTTCCGCTCGATCAGGGTGCCGCCGGCCGACTGGTCCCAGGTGTCCAGGGAGGAGTTGACGGCGGAGAGCACCGCCTCGCCGAGCACGGCCGGGATGACGACCGGACAGTTGAGGTGGGCGAGGTAGCGGGGGTGGTGGAAGTAGACCGCGTCCCTGAGGTAGACGTCCTCCAGCTCGTCCAGCGCCGCGGTGGTGTCGCGCAGCGGCCGGTCGAGGTCGATCGCGTCGATGCGCGGGGCGAGGTCGTCGGCCGTGACGCCGGTGAACGGCCGGTCGGTGGCGGCGAGTTTGGCGGCCACCCGCTCGACTCCTTCGGTCACGGAGCGTCGGTAGTGCTCCGCGGTGGTGTCGTTGAGCAGGTGCGAGCGCATGTGGGGGTCCTCCGGTGGGGACGGTCCGGTGCGGGGAGAGGTCCAGTGCGGTTGAACTTAGGTTAGCCTAACCAAACTTTTCCGAGGGTATTCCCGCTTCCTTCGTGACCGTCGTCACGTCCTCGGCGGGACGCTGCGGAGCGTCAACTCGCTTGTGGCTCAGACCTGTTCGCGGAGCTGTTCCTCCGTCAGGCCACGCCGCCAGTAGCCCACGAACGTCACCCGCCGGCGGTCGACCCCACGCTCACGGACGAAGTGCCGGCGCAGCTGCTTGACCCGGCCGGACTCCCCGGCGATCCACACGTAGGCACGCTCGGGGGAGGGGAGGGCGGTCTGCCGGACGGCGTCCAGGGCCGTCGGGGTCTCCGGTGCGGCGACACCCTCCCGCACGAACCAGGTGATCTCCGCGTCCGCCGCGGTCGGCAGCTCCTGGACGTCCCCGGCGTGCGGCACCTCGAGCCAGACCTGGGCGCGGATGCCGGCCGGGAGGGACTCCAGGACGGCGGCCGCGGCGGGCAGGGCGGTCTCGTCCGCCCACAGCAGCACCGTCGAGGCGTCCTCGGGAGGGCGGAAGCGGATCGCGCGGTTGTCCGCGATCGCGGGGCCGAGCAGCAGCACCCGGTCGCCCGCGGCGGCGCGGGCGGCCCAGCGGGACGCGGGACCGGCCTCGGCGGACGGGCCCGCCTCGCCGACGCCGTGCAGCACGAAGTCGACGTCGATCTCGGCGGTCCGGCCCAGGGCGTCCGCGCGCAGCGCCCGCAGCGTGTACGAGCGCATCACCGCCCGTACGTCGTCGGGCAGTTCGCGCCAGCCCTGCCACCAGTCGTCACCCAGCTCCAACGGCACGACCGGCGCGTCCTGCCCCGGGTGGGGCAGGAACAGCGACAGGGACTGGTCACGCCCGTCGGAGCGGAAGTCGCGCAGCTCCGGCCCGGTGAAGGTGACCCGCACGAGCGACGGGCCGAGCCGCCGCGTCCCGGCGACCTGAAGGGCGAAGAAACGGAACGGGGCGGCCACGGCAGTCGTCACGGCGTACTCCTGCGAGTCGGGGGCGGCTGAACCTTGCGAGGGGGCCTGTGAGAGGGGCCTTGCCAGGGGGTCAGCTGACCTTCCTGGCCTTCTCGATGGCCTCGGCGAGCGCCTCCACCGGCGCCACGCACTTGTCGTAGGACAGGATCGGCTCGGTGGAACGGGCGATGACCTGGCCGGCCTTGACGGCGGGCAGCTGCTTCCAGGTCGCCTCGGTGATGTCGGCGGGCTGGATGGCCGAGGAGCGGTCGTCCATCATGATCACGTCGGCCTTGTGCTTGTCGACGTTCTCCCAGCTCAGGCTCTCGAACCATCCGCCGGTGGCCTTCTTGGCCGCCTCCGTCGGCTCCACGAAGTTCACACCGAGGGCCTTGAAGTACTCCAGGTCGATCGAGAGGTTGCTGCCCGAGACGTAGAACAGCTCAGGGCTCGCGGAGCCGACCAGCACCTTGATCTCGGGCTTGGCCTTGGCGGCCTTGCGCAGCCGCTCCGAGGCCGCCTCGAACCGCTTCTTGGCCTCGGTGACCTTCGCGGCCGTCATGTCGGCGCCGAGCGACTCGGCCAGCTCCCACATCCGCTGGAGCGGGGCGGTGAGCTGACGGTCGAACACGGAGATGCCGACGCTGGGGGCGAGCTTGGCGATCTTGTCCTTGGACGCCTCGGGGACGTACCAGAGGGTGCCGGCGTCGTCGAACATCGTGGAGATGAGCACGTCGGGCGCGAGGGCCGCGTACTTCTCGACGTTGAACTGGTCCCAGACGTTGCCCAGGACCGTCACCTTGCTGACGTCCATGTCGCCGGCCTGGACGTCGGCCTTGCCGTCCTTGGTCGTGGTCGGGCCGAACACGCCCTTGACCTCGATGCCGTAGTCGTACAGCGCGGCGGCCACGCCCGTGAACGCGACGATGTTCTTCGGCGCCTCGCCCAGCTTCACCGTGGTGCCGCGGTCGTCCTTGAAGCTCCAGGGGCCGGACTTGGCGGCGCCCTTCGTGTCCGCGCCGCCGTCCTTCGCGTCGTCGTCCCCGCAGGCGGTGAGCACGGCACCGAGGCCCAGGGCGCCGCCGGCGGCGAGCAGTCCACGACGGGAGAGGCGGGCGGTTGTGGCGTTCGGCATGGAAGGGTCTGCTTTCGTGCGTACGGGACCGATGTACAAACAGCGTTAGGTTAGCCTAACCAAATGATCTGTCCAGAGGGCGTCCCGCATCCATGTCCGGCATGCGCCGGTTCCACCCCGTGATCCGGGTCACCCGGCGGCACGGCGACGGCCCGCGCCGGGAGCGGCGCGGGCCGTCACTGAGAAGGGGCAGGCTCAGCCCGCCAGGCCCAACTCCCGCGCGATGAGCATCCGCTGGACCTCGCTGGTGCCCTCGCCGATCTCCAGGATCTTGGAGTCGCGCCACATCCGGGCCACCGGGTACTCGTTCATGAAGCCGTAGCCGCCGTGGACCTGCGTGGCGTCGCGGGCGTTGTCCACGGCCACCGTGGAGGAGTAGAGCTTGGCCAGCGCCGCCTCCTTCTTGAACGGCTCGCCCGCCACCAGCCGGCTCGCCGCGTCCCGCCACGCCAGCCGCGCCGTGTGCGCCTTCATCTCCATGTCGGCGATCTTGAACTGGATCGCCTGGTTGGCTCCGATCGGACGCCCGAACGCGTGCCGCTCCCTGGCGTACTTCACCGACTCGTCCACACAGCCCTGCGCGAGCCCCGTGGCCAGCGCCGCGATGGCGATGCGGCCCTCGTCGAGGATGCGCAGGAACTGCGCGTAGCCGCGGCCCTCCTCGCCCAGCAGGTTGGCCGCCGGGACGCGTACGTCCTGGAAGGACAGCTCACGGGTGTCCGAGGCGTTCCAGCCGACCTTCGAGTACGGCGCCGCCACCGTGAAGCCCGGGGTGCCGGACGGCACGATGATCGCGGAGATCCGCGGCTTGCCGTCGGGCCCCCGGCCGGTGACGGCGGTGACGGTGACCAGACCGGTGATGTCCGTGCCGGAATTGGTGATGAAGCACTTGGTGCCGTTGATCACCCACTCGCCCGTCGCCTCGTCGAGACGGGCCGTCGTGCGGGTCGCGCCCGCGTCGCTGCCGCCGTCCGGCTCGGTGAGGCCGAACGCGCCGAGTATCTCCCCCGAGCACAGCCGGGGCAGCCACTCACGCTTCTGCTCCTCCGTGCCGAACAGGTGCAGCGGCATCGCGCCCAGCGAGACGCCCGCCTCCAGGGTGATGGCCACCGAGGAGTCCACCCGGGCCAGTTCCTCCAGGGCGACGCCGAGCGCGAAGTAGTCGCCGCCCATGCCGCCGTACTCCTCCGGGAACGGCAGACCGAACAGGCCCATGCGGCCCATCTCCCGCACGATCTCGTACGGGAACTCGTGCCGCTCGTAGAAGTCGCCGATCTTCGGCGCCACCACGTCGTGTGCGAACTCCTCGACCGTGCGGCGGAGTTCCTCGAGTTCGGGGGAGAGCTTGTGGTCCATGTCGTCACTGCTCCTGGTGGGAGAGGGCTCGTACGGTGCGGGACGGGCTGGGTCGGCCCAGGTGGGCGGCCATCCAGACGCTTGTGGCGACCAGACGGCCGAGATCGACGCCGGTGTCGATGCCGAGGCCCCGCAGCATCCACACGAGGTCTTCGGTGGCGAGATTGCCGGTGGCGGACTTCGCGTACGGGCAGCCGCCCAGCCCGCCGGCCGAGGCGTCGACCGTGGCGACGCCCTGCTGGAGCGCGGCCAGGGTGTTGGACAGAGCCTGGCCGTAGGTGTCGTGGAAGTGCACGCCCAGCGCGGGGACGGGCACGCCCGCCTCCGTGAGCGCGGCGATCAGGGCCGTCACATGACCCGGGGTCGCCACCCCGATCGTGTCGCCGAGGCTCAGCTCGTCGCAGCCCATGTCGAGCAGCGCCCGGCACACCCGCACCACCTGGGGGACCGGGACCGCGCCCTCCCAGGGGTCGCCGAAGCACATCGACAGATAGCCGCGCACATGGACGTCCTGCTCCTTCGCGCGGGCCACCACCGGCTCGAACATGGCCAGCGCCTCGTCCACCGTGCGGTTCAGGTTGGCCTTGGCGAAGGACTCCGTGGCGCTGGCGAACACCGCCACCCGGCGGGCGCCCAGCGCCAGTGCGCGGTCAAGGCCGCGCTCGTTGGGCACCAGCACCGGCAGCTCGACCGGCAGGTCCGAGACCGCCGGGTACAGCTCCTCGGCGTCCGCGAGCTGGGGCACCCACTTCGGGTGCACGAAGCTCGTCGCCTCGATCGTGGTCAGCCCCGTGCCGGCCAGCCGGCGGACGAACTCCGCCTTCACGGCCGTCGGCACGGTCGCCTTCTCGTTCTGCAGGCCGTCGCGGGCGCCCACCTCGTGGATCCGCACCCGCGCGGGCAGCCCCTCGGCCGGCACGGCCATGGGCAGGCCCAGCTCGCTCGCGTTCATGCCGTCTCCCCTTCCGCCGGTGCCGCGGTCTCCACGGGCGCGATGACCGCGAGCACCTGGTCCATGGCGACCGTCGTGCCCGGGGACACGTCCAGCTCCGTGACCGTGCCGGCGTGCGGGGCGGAGATGACGTGCTCCATCTTCATCGCCTCCACCACCAGCAGGCTCTGGCCCGCGTCCACCTCGTCGCCGACGGCGACCTTCACCACCGTCACCGTGCCCGGCATCGGCGCGGTCAGCGAGTCGGCGCCCGCCTGACCCGCCCGGGTGAGGGACGCGGCGACCGGGTCGTGGTCCCGCACCTGCCAGGCGTCGCCGTCCCGGCCCAGCCAGGTGCCGTCCGGCAGAGCGGCGAAGGTGTACGCGACGCCGTCGAGCGCGCAGGTGAACCGGTGCCCCTCCAGCGGCCCCGCGGACGCCCGCACCGGGGTGTCCGCGCCGGGCAGCAGCAGCTCCGTGCCGCCGTCGGCCGCGGCCCGCACCCGCACGGTCACCGGGTCGTGGCCCGCCGCCCGCAGATGGTGCGCCGTCCAGGCCCGGCCACCGCCCATCCGCCAGCCGTCGGCGGCGTCGAACGGGTCACGCCAGCCGGGCGCCGCGGCGGGTTCGAGGGCGGCCTGGCGCAGCAGCGCCGCCGCCGCGTACACCTCGGCCGGCACCTCGCCGCCGACCAGGGAGTCCGCCTCCCGCTCCACCAGACCGGTGTCCAGCTCGCCCGACACGACCGCCGGGTGCGCCAGCAGCCGCCGCAGGAAGCCCGCGTTGGTCTGCACGCCCAGTGTCACCGTCTCCGCGAGCGCCGCCCTCAGCTTGCGCAGCGCGGTCGCCCGGTCGGGGCCGTAGGCGATGACCTTGGACAGCATCGGGTCGTAGAGGCTGCCGACCTCCGTGCCCTCGGACAGCCCGGAGTCGGTGCGCACGCCGTCGCCCTGCGGCTCGCGCAGCCGCAGCACCGTGCCGCCGGAGGGCAGGAAACCGCGCGCGGGGTCCTCGGCGCACAGCCGCGCCTCCACCGCGTGCCCGGTGAGCCGTACGTCGTCCTGCCCGAACGCCAGCCGCTCGCCCGCCGCGACCCGCAACTGCCACTCCACCAGGTCGAGCCCCGTGATCAGCTCGGTGACCGGGTGCTCCACCTGGAGCCGGGTGTTCATCTCCATGAAGTAGTACGCCGACGGGTCGTCGCCCGGGACGATGAACTCGACCGTGCCCGCGCCCCGGTAGCCGCAGGAGCGGGCCGCCTGCACGGCCGCCTCGCCCATCGCGGCCCGCGTTCGGTCGTCGAGGAGGACACTGGGCGCCTCTTCGACGATCTTCTGGTGCCGCCGCTGGAGCGAGCACTCGCGCTCGCCCAGGTGCACCACGTTGCCGTGGCCGTCGGCCAGCACCTGGATCTCGATGTGCCGGGGCCGGTCGATCCACCGCTCCACCAGCAGCGTGTCGTCGCCGAAGGAGGCGCGGGCCTCACGCCGGGCGGCGGCGATCTCGTCCGCAAGACGCGTCTCGTCCCGCACCAGCCGCATGCCCTTGCCGCCGCCGCCCGCCGACGGCTTCAGCAGCACAGGCATGCCGATCTCCCGGGCCGCGTCGACGAGCTGCTCGTCCGTCAGCCCGCTGCCGCTGGAGCCGGGCACCACCGGCACCCCGGCCGCCTTCACCGTCTCCTTGGCGCGGATCTTGTCGCCCATCAGGGCGATGGCGTCCGCGGGCGGGCCGATGAACGCCAGTCCCGCCGCCTCGCAGGCCCGCGCGAACTCCGCGTTCTCCGCGAGGAAGCCGTACCCCGGGTGCACCGCACGCGCGCCGGTGCGGGCGGCAGCCTCCAGCAGCCGGTCCGCCGACAGGTAGCTCTCCGCGGCCGGCGCCGGGCCGATCCGCACCGCCGTGTCGGCCTCCCGGACGTGCCGGGCGCCCGCGTCCGCGTCGGAGTACACCGCCACCGAGCGCACGCCCAGCGACCGCAGCGTGCGCACGACACGGACGGCGATCTCGCCCCGGTTCGCCACCAGCACCGTGTCGAACATCTGATCAGTCATCGTCAGGGGTCCCCTCACATCCGGAAGACGCCGAACTGGGGGTCACCCAGGGGCGCGTTGGCGCACGCGGTCAGGGCCAGCCCCAGCACCTGCCGGGTGTCCATCGGGTCGATCACGCCGTCGTCCCAGAGGCGGGCCGTCGCGTAGTAGGCGTTCCCCTGGCGCTCGTACTGGGCGCGGACCGGGGCCTTGAAGGCCTCTTCCTCGTCCGCGGGCCAGTCCTCGCCGCGCGCCTCCAGCTGGTCCCGCTTGACGGTCGCGAGCACCGAGGCGGCCTGCTCGCCGCCCATCACCGAGATCTTGGCGTTCGGCCACATCCACAGGAAGCGGGGGGAGTAGGCCCGGCCGCACATCGAATAGTTGCCCGCGCCGTAGGAGCCGCCGACCACGACGGTCAGCTTCGGCACCCGCGTGCAGGCGACGGCCGTGACCATCTTGGCGCCGTGCTTGGCGATGCCGCCCGCCTCGTAGTCCTTGCCGACCATGAAGCCCGAGATGTTCTGCAGGAACAGCAGCGGGATGCCGCGCTGGTCGCACAGCTCGATGAAGTGGGCGCCCTTCTGGGCCGACTCGGAGAACAGGATGCCGTTGTTGGCGACGATCCCCACCGGGTGGCCGTGGATGTGCGCGAAGCCGGTGACCAGGGTCTGCCCGTACTCCGCCTTGAACTCGGCGAACCGGGAGCCGTCGGTGATCCGGGCGATGATCTCGCGGACGTCGTAGGGGGTGCGGGAGTCCACCGGCACCGCGCCGTACAGCCCCGCCGGGTCCACCTTGGGCTCGGCGACCGGCTCCACCCGCCAGGGCAGCTCGCCGCGCCCGGGCAGCGTGGAGACGATCTGGCGCACGATCCTCAGCGCGTGCGCGTCGTCCTCGGCAAGGTGGTCGGTCACCCCGGACACCCGCGAGTGGACCTCGCCGCCGCCCAGCTCCTCCGCCGTGACCACCTCGCCGGTGGCCGCCTTCACCAGCGGCGGGCCGCCGAGGAAGATCGTGCCCTGGCCCCGCACGATCACCGCCTCGTCGCTCATGGCGGGCACGTACGCGCCGCCGGCGGTGCAGGAGCCGAGCACCGCCGCGATCTGCGGGATGCCGGCGCCGGACATGCGGGCCTGGTTGTAGAAGATGCGGCCGAAGTGGTCCCGGTCCGGGAAGACCTCGTCCTGCATCGGCAGGAACGCCCCGCCGGAGTCCACCAGGTAGACGCAGGGCAGCCGGTTGTCCAGGGCCACCTCCTGTGCGCGCAGGTGCTTCTTCACGGTCATCGGGTAGTACGTGCCGCCCTTGACCGTGGCGTCGTTGGCGACGACCACGCACTCGCGGCCCGCGACCCGGCCGATCCCGGCGATCACCCCGGCCGCCGGCGCCTGCCCGTCGTACATCCCGTCGGCGGCCAGCGGGGCCAGCTCCAGGAAGGGCGAACCGGGGTCCAGGAGGGTGTCCACCCGGTCGCGCGGGAGCAGTTTCCCGCGCGCGGTGTGACGGGCGCGCGCCCGCTCGCCGCCGCCGAACGCCGCCGCGGCCAGCTTGCCGCGCAGCTCCTCGACGAGGGCGCGGTGCGCCTCCTCGTTGGCCCGAAAGGCCTCCGACGCGGGATCAGCCGCGCTGTGAAGCTCCGGTGCCTCATGCATCCTGCGGGTCCCCTCACCTTGTTAATGAGCGTTAACGCATTTCCTCCAGGTTAACGACCGCTAACCTCCCTGTCTAGAATTGTCTTCATGGCCACCAGAACCGACGCCCCCACCCGCCGCGAGCAGATCCTCAAGGAGGCCGCGCGGCTCTTCGCCGAACGGGGCTTCCACGGGGTCGGTGTCGACGAGATAGGCGCCGCCGTCGGCATCAGCGGACCCGGGCTCTACCGGCACTTCGCGGGCAAGGATGCGATGCTGGCGGAGCTGCTGGTCGGCATCAGCGAGTCGCTGCTGACGGGTGCGAAGCGGCGGCTCGCCGAGGCGAACGGGGCGGGCGGGGTGGCTCCCGGGGCGGTCCTCGACTCGCTGATCGAGGGGCACATCGACTTCGCGCTCGACGACCGCCCGCTCATCACCCTGCACGACCGTGAGCTGGACCGCCTCCGGGACGCCGACCGCAAGCTCGTGCGCCAGCTCCAGCGGCAGTACGTCGAGCTGTGGGTGGCCGTGGTGCGCCGCCTCTACCCGGACCTCACCGAGCCCGCGGCCCGCTCGGCGGTCCACTCGGTCTTCGGCCTCCTCAACTCCACGCCCCACCTCACCCGCCCGGGCTCCCTCCCGGACCGCGCGGGCACGGCGGAGCTGCTGCACCGGATGGCGCGGGGGGCGTTCGCGGCGGCGGGCGCCTGAGTCTCCGCGGGGCCGCCTTCAGGGCCCCCCGGAGTGACGAGCGTTACGGGGCGTCCGGTCTGGACGGCTGTGGATACTCGCCGGTACCTTGTTCTGAGCAAGCGCTTAGCCATGCGGGCCGCAGCCATCAATTGAGGAACCCCGACGGCGAGCGCCCAGGTACGCGAGAGCGGCGCCGGTTCAGGCGCAGGGATTGGGGTGGCGGACAGTGCGCCGTACGGTTTTCAACGAGGATCACGAGGCGTTCCGGGAGACCATCCGCGCCTTCATCGAGGCCGAGGTCGTCCCCGTCTACGACGAGTGGTTCGCGGCGGGCCAGGCGCCCCGCGACTTCTACTACAAGCTCGGTGAGCTGGGCATCTTCGGCATCAGCGTGCCGGAGGAGTACGGCGGCGCGGGCATGGACACCCACAAGTTCGAGGCCGTCCTCTACGAGGAGACCGCCCGCGCGGGCGTCCAGTTCGGCGGCTCCGGCGTGCACGTGCTGCTCGCCCTGCCCTACATCAAGATGCTGGCCACGGACGAGCAGAAGAAGCGCTTCCTGCCGAAGTTCGTCTCCGGCGAGGAGATGTGGGCCATCGCGATGACCGAGCCGGGCACCGGCTCCGACCTCGCGGGCATGAAGACCACCGCCAAGCTGAGCGAGGACGGCACCCACTACGTCCTCAACGGCGCCAAGACCTTCATCACCGGCGGCGTGCACGCCGACAAGGTGATCGTCTGCGCCCGCACCGCGGCCCCCACGGCCGAGGACCGCCGTCACGGCATCTCCCTGTTCGCCGTCGACACCAAGTCCGAGGGCTACTCGGTCGGCCGCAAGCTCGACAAGCTCGGCCTGAAGACCTCCGACACCGCCGAGCTGGCGTTCGTCGACGTCAAGGTCCCCGTCGAGGACCTCCTCGGCGAGGAGAACAAGGGCTTCTACTACCTCGGCCACAACCTGGCCTCCGAGCGCTGGGGCATCGCCTTCGGCGCCTACGCCCAGGCCAAGGCCGCCGTCCGGTTCGCCAAGCAGTACGTGCAGGAGCGCACCGTCTTCGGCAAGCCGGTCGCGCACTTCCAGAACACCAAGTTCGAGCTGGCCGCCTGCCAGGCCGAGGTGGACGCCGCCGAGGCCGTCGCCGACCGCGCCACCGAGGCCCTGGACGCCGGCGAGCTCACCCCCGCGGAGGCCGCCAGCGCCAAGCTGTTCTGCACCGAGGTCGCCCACCGCGTCATCGACCGCTGCCTCCAGCTGCACGGCGGCTACGGCTACATGAACGAGTACCCGATCGCCCGCCTGTACGCGGACAACCGGGTCAACCGGATCTACGGCGGCACCAGCGAGATCATGAAGTCGATCATCGCCAAGGACATGGGTCTGTAAGGTCCCGGAAATCCCTGCCGTATACAACTGATTCCATGAGTCAGGCTCTTCAGGAACTCCTCGATCTGCTCGACCTCGAGCAGATCGAGGAGAACATCTTCCGCGGCAGCTCGCGCAGCGCCGTCGTCCCCCGCGTCTTCGGCGGGCAGGTCGCGGCGCAGGCGCTGGTCGCGGCCGGGCGGACCGTCCCCGAGGACCGGCCCGCCCATTCCCTGCACGCGTACTTCCTGCGCCTCGGCGACCCCGGCGCGCCGATCGTCTACACCGTCGACCGGATCCGCGACGGCCGCTCGTTCACCACCCGGCGGGTGGTCGCGGTCCAGCACGGCAAGCCGATCTTCCACCTCTCCGCGTCCTTCCAGACGTACGAGGAGGGCCTGGACCACCAGGACCCGATGCCGGCGTCCCCGGACCCGGACGCGCTCCCCACCTCGGAGGAACGCCTGCGCGGCTACGCCCACCTCGACCCCGAGGTCGTCGACCGCTTCCTCGAGGCACGCGCCGCCGTCGACCTGCGCTACGTCGACGAGCCGCCCTACGGCCGCTTCGGCGAGCCCCGCGAACCCCACTCCCAGGTGTGGTTCCGCACCAACGGCAAGCTGGCCGACGACCCTCTGCTGCACGTCGTCCTCGCCACGTACGTCTCCGACATGACGCTCCTCGACTCCGTCCTGCTCGCCCACGGGCGCGGCGGCTGGGCCGTCGGCGACGTGGTCGGCGCGTCCCTGGACCACGCGATGTGGTTCCACCGCCCGTTCCGCGCCGACGAGTGGCTGCTGTACGACCAGCAGTCCCCCTCCGCCCACGGCGGCCGGGGTCTGGGCCAGGCGCGCATCTACACCCAGGACGGCAGGCTGGCGGTCTCGGTCATCCAGGAGGGCGTGGTCCGGGTCCCGCGCGAGGACTGACCGGCCCGGGTGGAAACCCCGGTGACCTCACCGGGACGGCGGCCTACGCTGCCCCGGTGGGCAAACAACAGCAGCGCAGACTGCGCACACTCGTCGTCGATGGCGCGGTCCGGCGCTGGACCGTCCGCCAGCGGGTGCTCCCCGCCTACGACGACTGCCGGCTGTCGCTGTCCTTCTTCACCGAGGGCCACCGCGCCGGGGCCGGACGCAGGCTGACCCTGGTGTTCGCGCCGGGACCGCTGCGGATCGTGTCCGACACGACGTACTTCGAGGCCGGAACGGTGGTACGGCTCCCCGACCGCGAGTACCTCAACCTCCACGAGCCCGGGACGGCCCGACGCCTGCTGCACGCGGCGCCGCCCGCCCTGGACCGCCACCCGGCCGTGCGGGACGTCGAGGTGGACGGCTGGCCGTACTTCGACCGGGTGGTGGACGGCCGTCCGGCGGCCGGGGCTCAGCTCAGCCCCGCCTCCGTCAGCAGGTAGGCCGTCATCGGGTCGTAGTGGCGGGGGCTCGTCACATGGTCGTCCAGGGGGACCGTCACCTGGACGGTGCCCTCGGCCTCCGCGAGGAACAGCGCCGGGTCGTTGCAGTCGGCGTACCCGACGGAGTCCACGCCGTACTGGCCGGCGGCGCCCGCCCAGCCGTGGTCGGCGACCACCAGGTCGGGCAGCGGTCTCCCCTCCCGCTCCAGCGCCGTGAGGATGGTCTTCATCGGGGCGCCCGAGTGGGTGTGCCACAGCGTGGCCCCGTGCTCCAGCACCGCCACGTCCGCGAACTGCATCACGTAGCCCTCCTCCGTGGTGAGCCCGTCCGGGATCACCACGATGTCGCAGCCCGCCGCCCGCAGCGCGGCCGCCGTCGCCCGGTGCACGTCCAGCAGGCCGCCCGGGTGTCCGGTCGCCAGCAGCACCCGCTGCCGGCCCTCCGCCGCCTTGCGCAGCCGCCCCGCCATCCGCTCCAGGCCGTCGACCGTCAGCTCGGGGTCGATGGTGTCCTGCCCGTACCGGTGCTCCGGGTCGTCGTTCACGCCGACCCGCTCGGCCATCACCGCGAGCACGTCCTGCTCGTCGGTCCAGCGCTCGCCGAGCTCCAGGCCGAGCCAGTAGTGCCGGTCGCCGTTCGCCAGCTTCCGGTAGTGGGAGAGGTTGTTCTCGCGCGGCGTGGCGACCTCGCCCGCGATGCGGGTGGCGACCAGGTGTTCGACGAGTTCGGCGCGGCTGGGGGTCCCGGGTATCGGCATGCGTCCATTGTGAGGCAGGGAACAGGGGGCGTCCCTGGCGTATCGCGCGCTGGGACGTGCGTCACGTACTCAGCCGGCTCCGTACGGCTACTCAGCCGCGACCCTCACCACGTACTTGCCCCGGACGCCGCCCGCCTCCAGAGCCCGATGGGCCGCCGCCGTCTCCGTCAGCGGGAAGACCCTGTCCACCACGGGGCGCAGCGCGCCCTCGGCGACGTGCCGGGCCAGCACGTCGAGATCGGCCCGCCGGGGGTCGCCGCTGAAGAAGCGGATCCGGCCGCGTCCGTGCAGCGCGCTGCCCGCGATGTAGCCGAGCGACGTGACGGGCCGGCTCAGGTCGAAGGCGATGGTCACCATGCGCCCGCCGGGGTTCAGCAGGCCCCGGAAAGCGCGGAGCTCGGTCCCCACCGTGTCCAGGACGACGTCGAAGCGGCCCAGGTCCGCCGGCCGTACGCTCCGGTGGTCGACGGCCTCGTGCGCGCCGAGTTCGCGGACGAGGCCGAGGTTGGCGGCGCGGGCGAGGCCCGTGACCTTCGCGCCGTACGCCCGTCCGAGCTGGACGGCGGCGTTGCCGACGCCGCCCGCCGCGCCCCGCACGAGGAGCCGCTCGCCGGGGCGCAGCCCGGCCTTGTCGCGCAGCGCGGTGACGGCCGTGGTGGCCACCGGGAGCGCGGCGGCGTCCACCGGGTCGAGGCCGTCGGGGAGCGGGCCGACGCGCTCCTCGGGCACGGTCACGTACTCGGCGGCGCTGCCGAACCCCGCGGTCCGGCCCAGGACGCCCCACACGCGGTCGCCGGGCGCGAACCGGGTGACCCCGGCCCCGTGCGCGGCGACCTCGCCGGTGAAGTCCAGGCCCACGCGCTTGGGGAAGCGGCGGCCGAGCAGCAGGCGGAGCCGCCCGGAGCGGGCGGACAGCTCGCCGCCGTTCACGCTGAACGCGCTCACCTTCACCAGGACCTCGCCGGGGCCGGGCTCGGGCCGGGGCACGCGGCCCACGTAGAGCTCCTCGGGGCCGCCGTAGCGGTCGTAGAGCACTGCCTTCATCATGCGGTCGTCCATCGCCGTCGCCTTCGCGTCAGGTGGTTCGGGGGGTTCGGGACCGACCGTAGGCTGGCAAGCGGACGAGATCGTCCGTTTAGGCGGAAGCGAGAGACAGTGACGACGCGATCCTCTCGGAACACGGCCCGGGACACCGTGCGGTCGGACGCCCGCCGCAACCGGGAGCGCCTCCTCGCCGCGGCCCGCGCGGTCTTCGCCGAGCACGGGATCGACGCCCCGATGGCGACCGTGGCCCGGCGGGCCGGGGTCGGCGCGGCGACCCTGTACCGGCACTTCCCGACCCGGGAGGCGCTGGTGCGGGGCGCGTTCGCGCGGCAGATGGAGACCTGCGGCCGGGCCCTTGGTGACGCCCTGGCCGCCGACGACCCGTGGACGGGCCTGACGCACCTGGTCGAGACGGTCTGCGCCCTCCAGCGGGAGGAACGCGGATTCCCGGCCGCGTTCCTCGACGCCTTCCCGGAGACCAGGGAGGAGCACGCGCGCTCCCGCGAACAGGCGGAACGGGACGTCACCGCCCTGGTGCGCAGAGCGCAGGAGTCGGGCGCGCTCCGGCCCGACTTCCACCCGTCCGACCTCGTCGTCGCCCTGGTGGCCCACTGCGGCTTGGTGGCGGCCCTCCCGGACGACCCGAGGGCGTCCCGTCGCCTGGTGGCGTACCTGCTCCAGTCGTTCCGGGCCGCCCCGCCCACCGCACCGTTGCCCCCGCCGTCGGGACTGACCCTGCGCGGCCTGCCCCTGACACCGGAGGGCGGGGGATCCCGGACGCCCCGCCGGTCCTGACAGACGTCGGGCCGCTCACGCGGGCCGGGCGGTCACGTCCGCCGCAGCGCGAACCACAGCTCCATGCGGACGTCCGGGTCGTCCAGGTCCGCGTCCAGCAGGGCCGCGCAGCGGGCGATCCGCTGCCGGACCGTGTTGCGGTGGACGTCCAGGGCGACCGCCGTGCGGTCCCAGCTGCCGTGGAGGGAGAGCCAGGTGCGGAGCGTGTCGACCAGGGCCGGGGATTGCTCTATGGGGGCGAGGAGCGCGCGGGCGTGGGCGTCCGCCTCCGCCGGCGGGACCAGGTCGGTCAGCGCGGTCGGACGGTCGCCGTGGCGGAGCAGCGGGGCGCGGGTGGCGCGGGCGCGGGCCAGGGCGCGGGCGGCCTGGGTGTCGGCGGCCGGCCAGTCCCGGGGGGCCGCCGCCGCGCTGACGCCGAGCGTCCAGCCCGGCACCCGCTCCACCGCCCGCCCGTCGGGCACCAGCACCCGCACCACCTCGCCCGCCACGTCCACCAGGGACGAGCCGAGGGCGGCGCCCAGCGCGGAGGCGGTCACCGCGTCCGGCGCCGCCCGCCCGTCCGGCCTGCCGTGCACGACCCGCCACCGGTCCCCGCCGAGCAGCGGCGCCACCTCCGCGGGCGCCGCGCCCAGCAGCAGCCGTACCAGCGCGGAGGAGCGGCCGGCGCCCGAGCCGCTGTGCCGTTCGCCGGTGAGCAGCGAGAGCAGCACGGCCGCGACGGACGCGATGGTGTGGTCGCCCGCGTCCCGCTGCGGGGCGGCCGTCCCGAGCACGAACCCCTCGCCGTTGCCCAGCGCGTGCGCGACCAGCCGCACCCCGGCCACCGTGTCGGACGCGGAGGAGGGACGGGCCGCGAGGTCGGCGTGGAGGTCGCCCGGGCTGCCGGCCGGGGCGTCCGGGCCGGATCCGACCCGGTGTCCGGGCGAGGACGCGCGCGTGTGCCCGGCCGAGGGCGGGCGCGGGCCTTCGGGCGACGGCGTCCGGAGGCGTCCGGTTGACGGCGGGCGCACCACCTCGGCGAGTTTCGCCAGCGCCGTCCGCACCTCCTCGCCCGGCTCCGGCCCCGCGCCCGCGAGCCGTGTGCCCTCGGGGCCGTACAGCACCGCGTGGCCGCCCAGGCGGCGCGCGAGCTGCTGGAGGACGGAGGGGACCGGGTCGGGGCGGGCGGCGGCGGTGGCCAGGCTCTGCTGGGCCTCCGTGACCCGCCGCAGCTCGGCCGTGCGAGCCTGCGCCATCAGTTGCCACAGCGCCCGCGCCACCGCCGAGAACGTCGTCCGGGGCGGGACCTCGACGAGCGGCAGGCCGTGCATCTCACACGCTTCCACCAGCGCCCCGGGCACCGTGTCGTGCACCGGCGCGACACCGAATCCGAGGGCCGCCCCGCCCGCCGCGACGATCCGCGACACGTACGCGTCGAAGTAGCCCGCGCCCGCCCCGTCCGGGACGTGCACACCCGCCGACAGCAGCAGTTCGCCGCCCAGCAGGTACGGGTAGGGGTCGGCCATCTCCGAGGTGTGCGCCCAGTGCACCACGACCGCCGGGTCCGCGGGCCCCGCGATCCGGCGCAGGCCCAGGTCCGCGCGGGCCAGCAGCGCGTCCAGGGGGACGGGAGGGGTGGGCGGAACAGCGGGGTCCGGCATGGTGGACGTTTCCTCCATCCCAGGATGTCGATCTGGATGAAACGTACACTTCGCAGTCGCTTTTCGGCCACCTAGGGTCGGGTCACCGGCAACCCGCGGGTACGGGCGGATGTCCCCGCGCGGCGCCGGTGAGCACGATCCGTCTGCACGACACGCCACCGACAGTGCGCGAAGGAGGCCCCCGCATGGCCGTGGACTACCTGGTCATCGTCGTCTATCTGGCCGGCATGCTGGCCATGGGCTGGTGGGGCATGCGCCGCGCCAAGTCCAAGAGCGAGTTCCTGGTGGCCGGCCGGCGGCTCGGCCCCGCCATGTACTCGGGCACCATGGCCGCCATCGTCCTCGGCGGCGCGTCCACCATCGGCGGGGTGGGCCTCGGCTACCAGTACGGACTGTCCGGCGCCTGGATGGTGTTCACCATCGGGCTCGGCCTGCTCGCCCTGAGTGTCTTCTTCTCCGCCCGCATCGCCCGGCTGAAGGTCTACACCGTCTCCGAGATGCTCGACCTGCGCTACGGCGGCCGGGCCGGCGTCATCTCCGGCCTCGTCATGTGGGCGTACACCCTGATGCTCGCGGTGACCTCGACGATCGCCTACGCCACGATCTTCGACGTCCTCTTCGACATGAACCGCACCCTCGCGATCGTCCTCGGCGGCTCGATCGTCGTCGCGTACTCCACGCTCGGCGGCATGTGGTCGATCACGCTCACCGACATGGTGCAGTTCGTCGTGAAGACGATCGGCGTGCTGCTCCTGCTGCTGCCCGTCGCCGTCGTCAAGGCGGGCGGCTTCAGCGAGATGAAGGCGCAGCTGCCCACCGAGTACTTCGACCCGCTGGGCATCGGCGGCGAGACGATCTTCACCTATGTGCTGATCTACACCTTCGGCATGCTCATCGGGCAGGACATCTGGCAGCGCGTGTTCACCGCCCGCAGCGACCGCACGGCCCGCTGGGGCGGCACCGTCGCCGGCACCTACTGCCTCGCCTACGCCGTCGCCGGCGCGGTCATCGGCACCGCCGCCAAGGTGCTCTACCCGAACCTGGCCAGCGCCGACGACGCCTTCGCCACCATCGTCAAGGACGAGCTGCCCATGGGCGTGCGCGGCCTCGTGCTGGCAGCCGCCCTCGCCGCCGTGATGTCGACGTCCTCCGGCGCGCTGATCGCCTGCGCCACCGTCGCCAACAACGACATCTGGGCGCGGCTGCGCGGCATCGTCCGCACGGAGGGCGATCAGCACGACGAGGTGAAGGGCAACCGCGCCTTCATCCTGCTGATGGGCCTCGCCGTGATCGCCACCGCCATCGCCCTCAACGACGTCGTCCAGGCGCTGACCGTCGCGTACAACCTGCTGGTCGGCGGGCTGCTCGTGCCCATCCTTGGCGGGCTGCTGTGGAAGCGCGGCACCGCGCAGGGCGCCCTCGCCTCCGTCGCCGTCGGCGGCCTCGCCGTGATCGGCCTGATGGCGGCCTACGGCATCCTCGCCAACGAGCCCGTCTACTACGGCCTCCTCGCCTCCCTCGCGGCCTACGTCGCCGTCTCCCTCGCCACCCGCCCGACCGACGCGGCCGTCCTCGCCGCCTGGCGCGAGCGTCTCGCCGGACGCGCCCCCGAACCGGGCACCGCGTCCGAAACCGTGTCCGAACAGGTCCCGGCCGCCCAGTAGCATCGTGGGCAGTCCGCACATACGCGACGAAGCGTAGGAAAGAGAGCAGTCCTTCATGAGCAGCAACGAGACGCCCCGCGGCCCCGTCGACTCCTCCCGCGTGCCGCGCTACGCCGGCCCCGCGACCTTCGCCCGGCTGCCCCGCCTCGACGAGGTGGGCCGCGCCGACGTCGCCGTCGTGGGCGTGCCGTTCGACTCCGGCGTCTCGTACCGGCCGGGCGCCCGCTTCGGCGGCAACGCCATCCGTGAGGCGTCCCGGCTGCTGCGCCCCTACAACCCCGCGCAGGACGCCTCCCCCTTCGCCCTCGCGCAGGTCGCGGACGGCGGCGACATCGCGGTCAACCCGTTCAACATCAACGAGGCCGTCGAGACGATAGAGGCCGCCGCCGACGACCTCCTCGGCACCGGCGCCCGCATGATGACCCTCGGCGGCGACCACACCATCGCGCTGCCGCTCCTCAGGAGCGTCGCCAAGAAGCACGGCCCGGTCGCGCTGCTGCACTTCGACGCGCACCTCGACACCTGGGACACCTACTTCGGCGCCGAGTACACCCACGGCACGCCGTTCCGCCGGGCCGTCGAGGAGGGCATCCTCGACACCGAGGCCCTCTCGCACGTCGGCACCCGCGGCCCGCTCTACGGCAAGCAGGACCTCACCGACGACGAGAAGATGGGCTTCGGCATCGTCACCTCCGCGGACGTCTACCGCCGCGGCGCCGACGAGGTCGCCGACCAGCTCCGGCAGCGCATCGGCGACCGCCCGCTGTACATCTCCATCGACATCGACTGCCTCGACCCCGCCCACGCGCCCGGCACCGGCACGCCCGAGGCGGGCGGCATGACCTCCCGCGAGCTGCTGGAGATCCTGCGCGGCCTCGCCTCCTGCAACCTGGTCTCCGCCGACGTCGTCGAGGTGGCGCCCGCGTACGACCACGCCGAGATCACCTCGGTCGCCGCGTCCCACACGGCGTACGAACTGACCACGATCATGTCCCGCCAGATCGCGGAGGCCCGCGCCAAGTGACACACGACCACGACCTGGAGCTCCGTCCGACCGCCGCCCAGACGGAGGCGGCGCTGAACCCCCCGCCCGGCCGCACCGGCGGAGACCTGGTCGTGGAGACCCTGGCCGGGCTCGGCGCGACCACCGTCTTCGGCCTGCCCGGGCAGCACGCCCTCGGCATGTTCGACGCGCTGCGCCGCTCCGACCTGCGCTACATCGGCCTGCGCGTGGAGAACAACGCGGGCTTCGCGGCGGACGCGTACGGCCGGATCACCGGCGAGGCGGCCCCGCTGCTGCTGTCCACAGGACCCGGCGCCCTCACCTCGCTGGCCGCGCTCCAGGAGGCGGCGGCCGCGTCCGCGCCGGTGCTGGCGATCAGCAGCCAGGTGCCGACCGCGGGCCTCGGCGGCGGACGCCACGGCTATCTGCACGAACTACCCGACCAGTCCGCCTCGTTCCGGGGCGTCGTGAAGTCCGTGCACACGGTCCGCACCGCCTCCCAGATCCCGTCGGCGATCGCGGAGGCGTGGAAGTCCGCGCTCACCGTCCCGCACGGGCCCGTGTGGGTGGAGATCCCGCAGGACGTGCTGCTCGCCGAGACGATGCTGCCGGTGGTGACGGCGATGGACGCCACCCCGGACGAGCTGCCCCCGCGCCCCGAACTGACCGCGCTGGCCGCGCACCTGCTGTCCGGCGCGGAACGCCCCGCGATCGTCGCGGGCGGGGGAGTGATCCGCTCGGACGCCTCCGGAAAGCTGCGGCAGCTCGCGGAACGCCTCCAGGCGCCGGTGGTGACCACCCCCGGCGGCAAGGGCGCCTTCCCGTGGACCCACCCGCTGTCCCTCCAGTCCTGGATCGAGGACCGCCACACCACCGACTTCCTCGAGGACGCGGACGTCCTGCTCGTCGTCGGCTCCGGACTCGGCGAACTCTCCTCGAACTACCACACGTTCAAGCCCCGGGGCCGGGTGATCCAGATCGAGGCCGACCTCGGCAAGCTGGAGTCCAACCACGCCGGCATCGGCATCCACGCGGACGCCCGCCTCGCCCTCCAGGCGCTCCTGGAGACCGTCGAGCCGCGCGCGGACGAGACCGCCCCCGCGCGGGTGCGGGAGCTGCTGGACCGGGTGCGGGCCCGTATCGACGGGCAGGACCTGGCGCTGGAGCAGCAGGTGCTGACGGCGGTGCGGCGCGCCCTGCCGACCGGCTCGCCGTCCTTCTGGGACATGACGATCCTCGCCTACTGGGCGTGGTCCGCGTTCGACGCGATGGGCCCCAACCACCTGCACTCGGCGCAGGGCGCCGGCGGCCTCGGCTACGGCTTCCCCGCCGCCCTCGGCGCGGCCGTCGCCGACCCCACGCGTCCGGTGCTGGCGGTCTCCGGCGACGGCGGCGCGCTGTACTCGATCGCCGAGCTGGCCACGGCCCGCCAGTACGACCTGGACGTCACCTGGCTGATCGTCGACGACGGCGGCTACGGCATCCTGCGCGAGTACATGACGGACGCCTTCGGCGAGCCCACGGCGACGGAGCTGACCCGCCCGGACTACGTGGCCCTCGCCGAGTCCTTCGGCGTCCCGGGTCTGCGCACCAGCCCGGACACCTTGGAGGAGGACCTCGCCAAGTCCCTTTCCACCCCGGGCCCGTCGGTGGTCGTCCTCCCGGCGGTGCTCCGCATGTTCGCGCCGACGCACCTGGGGAGCTGAGGCGCGGGCTCCTGCGAGATCGCCCGCAGCCACGCGGAGGGCGGTGGTGTCCGGTCCGGGGCAGCAGGCGCCCGGGCCCACCCCGTCGATCCGGCCGCCGAAGGCGCCCGGGTCCACAGGCCGTGGAAGCGGGGCGGTTCTCAAGGCCTCGGGCTCCCCGGCCAGGCCGCTGACGTGTGCGGCCACGATTCTGAGCACGGAGAGGGACCGCGGTGGGGAGCGGTCAGGCGGAGACGGAGAGGCTTCCGTCCTTGACCGCGGTGACGAACGGCGTCCAGCCGGCCGGCCGGAAGAGCAGCGCGGGGCCCTCAGGGGCCTTGGAGTCGCGGACAGGGACACCTGTGGGGTGGTCGTCCAGGACCTCCAGGCAGCTGCCGCCCTCGCTGCCGCTGTAGGAGGACTTCCGCCAGCCGGTCAGCGCGGCAGCGTTCGAGATGATCGGTTCAGTCATGACGTCCGTGATCCTTTGCTGTCGCCTTCAGCAGGGCCAGTGACTCCTTGAGTGGCAGAGCATCGCTCAGTGCGAGATCGTAACGGCCCTGCAGTTCCTGAACCATGGCCGGGGAGTCGTGCACCTTCCCCATGCGGACCCCTTCGCTGTAAGCCACCGGCGGCTGATCGTCGAACCACATCAGCGTCAGCATGCTCTCCAACAGGGGGTGGAACCCCAAGGAGTGCGGTAGTACGTGCACGCGGACCCGTCGTGACTCCGCCAGCCTGACGATGTGCGTGATCTGCTCGGCCATGATCTCTGGGCCGCCGATCGGCCGGACCAGGACGCTCTGGTCGAGAAGCGCCCACACTACGGGTGACACCAGATCCTCAAGGATTTTCGCCCGCTCCAGCCGTGTGACAACGAGCCTGTCACATTCCTCTTCACCCAGAGGAGGGTAGGAGGAGCTCAGGACCGCACGTGCGTACCCTTCCGTCTGGAAGATGCCAGGCACGAAGGAGAGAGCGAACTCGCGGATCTCGATCGCCTGCTGTTCGAGAGCGTGAGCCGCTTCGAAGTGCTTGACCACTGCGGCGTCCTCGTCCGGCAGGAAGCTGCTCAGCACATCGCCCGTGTTCAGCGCCCTGTCGAGGCGTCTCGCGTCCTCCTTGGACGGGGTGCGCCGGCCCGCCTCGATGTGTGCGATGTGCGATCGCGTCATGACGGCGGCTGTCGCCAGCTCCTGCTGTGTCAGCCCCGCCGCCTCGCGCTGCGTCTTCAACCACTCCCCATAGATGTTGCTCAACGTCAACTCCCGTGTGACAGATGCGTTGTCACATCCGACCCTCTGGCGAGCCTAGCCCGACCCGTCTCACTCTGTGAGTGGATCGCTACACAGCGACGTCCATGCACATCAACCTGCCTCGGGCACGGAAGACCCCCGCGACCGCTACCGACGGCCCGGGGGCATGGCCCTCAACCGCAACGGAGTTGAAGACGTGTTGCACCGTATCGCCTGCCTCCTCGAGCCGCTGCTGCGGCTCCTGTGGCCCGCCTCCGGGTGCCACCGGCACGGAAACCGGCACCGCGCCGGGGGAGCGGCGCCGGTCCCCGGGCCGGCCGCCCCCGTCGCACCCGGTCGCCGCCCTTCCCCGCACGAGGCCCCCCTCCGCGGCGAGGACTCCCGGCTCGTCCGCCCCTACCTCCTCGCCCACGAACGACGCGCGCAGGCCAGGCAGCAGCGCGCCCGGCGCCGGACCCTCTGGCTCGCCGTGCACGGCATCGACGTAGGGCCACGGCGTATCCACGGTGTCGACGTCGGCTCCCGCCGCGTGCGGGGCAGCGAGGTGACCGCCGCGTGATCCACGAGAGCCGAGACGTCACCGCCACCCCGGCGACCCGGCCCCGCCTCCTCCCCTGGTCCAACCTCGACGGCAACCCCTGCTACCTCGTCACCGACGACACCGGCACCGGTCGTCTCTCGCGCCTCGCCGACGAGATCGAAGCCGTCCAGCTCGGCATGGCGGACGACCTTCTCGGCCACGCCGTCGACCTCCTGGGCGACACCAGGGCCACCGCGCCCCAGCTCCGTTACCTCGCCGCCTGCCTGGCCGAGGCGCTCCACGACGTGCACCGCATCGCCCGCAGCAGGGGAGCGCGTCTCCCCGTGCCCCCCGGCGACGAGGAAGACCTGGACGCCGTACCGGAAGGGGGCCCGGGCAACTGACCCACCGCTGGGGCGGGCCGGCCGCCCTCTCCGTCTGAGGGAGGCCGGCCGAGGTGAGGCCTACCAGATCGACTCGACCCACTCCGGGTGGTCGATGAACGGGTTGCGGTTGTGCTGGTACGACTCGAAGATCACGTCGTTGCGGCGCTGCTCGAAGGAGTCCGGCGGGTCCTGCTCGTGCCACTCCTTGAGCACGGAGAGCTTGCCGATGTACGGGGCGGAGCCGTTGCTCACGCTGTTGTTGGGCTCCAGGTCGGGCCAGCCGTCGGTGCCCTCGTAGCGGACCGCCATGTAGAGGATCATGCGGGCCACGTCGCCCTTGACGGCGTCGCGGGGCTCGAAGGAGTCGGAGTCGGTGAGGCTGCCGCCGCCGTTGGTGACGGCGCTGCCGCCGTTGTCGAAGTCCTTGTTGCCGCGGATGCTGTTGACCTGGACGTCCGACGGGCGCAGATGGTGGATGTCGGTGCCGGGGCCGGTGGAGGTGCCGAAGTCGCCGTGGGACTTGGCCCAGACGTGCTCGCGGTTCCAGTCGCCCACGTCACCGCCGTTGAGCGACTTGCTGCGGGAGGCGCCGGAGTACAGCAGGATCACGTTCCCGCTGTTCGACGGGTCCTCGTCGGTCTCCTTCAGGGCGTTCCAGACGGCCGAGTACGAGAGCTTCGTCTGGTCGCTGATGATCGAGTGGAGGGCAGACTTGAGGGCCTCGCCGGTCTTGCCCTCGGCGCCCTCGTAGTAGTCGGCGTAGGCGGCCACCGCGGCCACGCGGCCCTGGGCGGCGGGTGCCTCGTGGGCGGGGGCCGAGGCGCCGGCGGTGGCGGGGGTCAGGGCGGGGACGGCGAGTCCGGCGAGGACGGCGGCGCTCGCCAGCGCCACCGCCTTCCGGCGGCGTATGCGCACAGCAGGCATGTGGGGTGTCCGATCTACGCGGGTTGCACAAGGGGGATACCCGAGAGAGTGGCATGGACATGCAGTCAAGCGCGTGGAGACAGCGTGTCGATTGCGTGACGGGAATCCGACGCCGCGTAGAGAGCGCGCGCCCCCGGAATATTGCGGAGGGATGAAATCCGCTTCCGGCGGCGTTGGTGCCTTGCGGAAGATCAGGACGATCGGAGGACACCGCGTGACAGCGCAACGGGGATGGGCACGACGACTGGCCGCCTACGCGTGGCGGCACCCCAGGAACGTCGTCCTGGCCCTCGGCTCCTCCCTCGCCGGCATGGCCGTGATGGCCCTGGTGCCGCTGATCACCAAGGTGATCATCGACGACGTGATCGGCGACAAGACCCGTGACATGGGCACCTGGGCCGGCCTGCTGGTCGGCGCCGCCCTCGCCGTCTACGTCCTCACCTACATCCGCCGCTACTACGGCGGAAAGCTCGCCCTCGACGTCCAGCACGACCTGCGCACCGAGATGTTCGGGTCGATCGCCCGGCTCGACGGCAGACGCCAGGACGAGCTGTCCACCGGGCAGGTCGTCGGCCGTGCGACCAGCGACCTCCAGCTCATCCAGGGCCTGCTCTTCATGCTGCCGATGACCATCGGCAACCTGCTGCTGTTCGTGATCTCCCTGGTGATCATGGCGTCGCTGTCCCTGCCGCTCACCGCGATCGCTCTCGCCGTGGCGCCCGCCCTGTGGTGGATCGCCAAGCGCAGCCGCACCCGGCTGCACCCCTCCACCTGGTACGCCCAGGCGCAGGCCGGCGCCGTCGCCGGGGTGGTCGACGGCGCGGTCAGCGGCGTCCGCGTGGTCAAGGGCTTCGGCCAGGAGGACCAGGAGACCGGCAAGCTCCGCGAGGTCGGCCGCCGGCTGTTCGCGGGACGCCTGCGCACCATCAAGCTGAACTCCCGCTACACCCCCGCCCTCCAGTCCGTGCCCGCCCTCGGACAGGTCGCGATGCTCGCCGTCGGCGGCTGGCTCGCGGTCCGCGGCCACATCACGCTGGGCACCTTCGTCGCCTTCTCCACCTACCTCGCCCAGCTCGTCGGACCGGTCCGGATGCTCGCCGTCGTCCTCACCGTCGCCCAGCAGGCCCGCGCCGGCACCGAGCGGGTCCTCGACCTGATCGACACCGAGCCCACCCTCACCGACGGCACCAAGGCCCTGCCCGCGGACGCCCCGGCGACCGTCGAGTTCGACGACGTCGCCTTCGGCTACGACCCCGAGCGGCCGGTGCTCGACGGCCTGTCCTTCGAGATCCGCCCCGGCGAGACCCTCGCCGTGGTCGGCGCCTCCGGCTCCGGCAAGTCCACCGTCTCCCTGCTGCTCCCGCGCTTCTACGACGTCACCCGCGGCGCCGTCCTCGTCGGCGGGCACGACGTGCGCGAGCTGACCACCGAGTCGCTGCGCGCCGCCATCGGCCTGGTCCCGGAGGACTCCTTCCTGTTCTCCGACACCGTCCGCAACAACATCGCGTACGGCCGCCCCGACGCCACCGACGAGCAGATCCGGGCCGCCGCCCGCGCCGCCCAGGCCGACCGCTTCATCGACGAGCTGCCCGACGGCTACGACACCACCGTCGGCGAGCACGGCCTGACCCTCTCCGGCGGACAGCGCCAGCGCGTCGCCCTGGCCCGCGCCATCCTCACCGACCCGCGCCTGCTCGTCCTGGACGACGCGACCTCCGCCGTGGACGCCCGCGTCGAGCACGAGATCCACGAGGCGCTGAAGAGCGTCATGCGGGGCCGCACGACGCTGCTGATCGCCCACCGCCGCTCCACCCTGAACCTCGCCGACCGCATCGCCGTCCTCGAGAACGGCCGCCTCGCCGCCATCGGCACCCATGACGAGCTCCAGCGCCGCTCCCCGCTGTACCGGCGGCTGCTCACCGACCCCGACGAGCTGGGCGCCGTCTCCCCGGGCCACACCCCGCCCGCCGGGCCGGTCGAGGAGGACACCTCCGTCCGCGCCGAACTGGACGCCGAGTTCGACGCCGAGCGGGGCGTCACCCCCCGCCTGTGGACCGGTGACCGCGAGCCCAGGGACACCGCCCTCGACGGCGCCCCCGCCACCCCGGAACTGCTGGAGCAGGTCGCCAAGCTGCCCCCGGCCGACGACGTGCCGGACGTCGACGAGGCCCGCGCCGTCCGCCCCGAGGACTCCTACGGCCTGCGCCGCCTGCTGCAGGGCTTCCGCACGCCCCTGCTGATCAGCCTCGCCCTGGTCGCCGTGGACGCCGGGATGGGCCTGCTGCTGCCGATCCTGATCCGGCACGGCATCGACGAGGGCGTCACCCGCGCCGCCCAGACCGCGGTCTGGGCCGCCGCCCTGCTGGGCCTGCTCACCGTGCTCGCCCAGTGGGCGGCGCAGACCGGCGAGATCCGCATGACCGGACGCACCGGCGAACGCGTCCTGTACACGCTGCGGCTGAAGATCTTCGCCCAGCTCCAGCGGCTCGGCCTCGACTTCTACGAGCGCGAGCTGACCGGCCGGATCATGACCCGGATGACCACGGACGTGGACGCGCTGTCCACGTTCCTCCAGACCGGTCTGGTCACCGCTTTCGTCTCGGTGGTCACCTTCTTCGGCATCATGGTCGCCCTGCTGGCGCTCGACATCGGCCTCGCCCTCGTCGTCTTCGCCTCCCTGCCCCTCCTGGTCGTCGCCACGTACTTCTTCCGCCGGGCCAGCGTGAAGGCGTACGAGCTGGCGCGGGAGCGGGTGTCGGTGGTCAACGCCGACCTCCAGGAGTCCGTCGCCGGGCTGCGGATCGTGCAGGCCTTCCGCCGTGAGGGGGACGGCGCCCGCCGGTTCGCCGAGCGCAGCGCCGCCTACCGCAGCGCCCGTATCCGCGGCCAGTGGCTGATCTCCGTGTACTTCCCGTTCGTGCAGCTGCTGTCCTCGGTCGCCGCGGCGGCGGTGCTCGTGGTCGGCGGCGGCCGGGTCGACGACGGCACGCTCGCCATCGGCTCCCTGGTCGCCTACCTGCTCTACATCGACCTGTTCTTCGCGCCCGTGCAGCAGCTCTCCCAGGTCTTCGACGGCTACCAGCAGGCGTCCGTCTCCCTCGGCCGGATCCAGGAGCTGCTGCGCGAGCCGACCTCCACCAAGGCCCCCGAGAAGCCGCTCCCGGTGACCTCCCTGCGCGGCGAGATCGCCTTCGAGGACGTGCACTTCTCCTACGGCGACGGCGAGGAGGCCCTCAGCGCGGTCGACCTGACCGTCCCGGCCGGGCAGACCGTCGCGTTCGTCGGCGAGACCGGCGCCGGCAAGTCCACCCTGGTCAAGCTGGTCGCCCGGTTCTACGACCCCACCTCCGGGCGGGTCACCGTCGACGGCACCGACCTGCGCGACCTGGACCTCACCGCGTACCGGCACCGGCTGGGCGTCGTACCGCAGGAGGCGTACCTCTTCCCCGGCACCGTCCGCGACGCCATCGCCTACGGCCGCCCCGACGCCACCGACGCCGAGGTGGAGGCCGCGGCCCGTGCGGTCGGCGCGCACGAGATGATCGCCACCCTCGACGGCGGCTACCTCCACGAGGTCGCCGAGCGCGGCCGCAACCTGTCGGCGGGCCAGCGCCAGCTGATCGCGCTCGCCCGCGCCGAACTCGTCGACCCGGACGTGCTGCTGCTCGACGAGGCCACCGCCGCCCTCGACCTCGCCACCGAGGCGCAGGTCAACGCGGCCACCGACCGCCTCGCCGGCCGCCGCACCACGCTGGTGGTCGCCCACCGGCTGACCACCGCCGCCCGCGCCGACCGGGTGGTCGTCATGGACCACGGCCGCGTCGCCGAGGACGGCACCCACGAGGAACTGCTGCGCAAGGGCGGCCGGTACGCCGCGCTGTGGCGGACGTTCGTCGGCGAGGACGTCCCCGCACCGGCCTGATCCGGCCGTACGCCACCGGCGCACACCGGCTCGCGCAACCGTGCGACCTACGCCGTGCGTCCGTACACGCGTACGCCGTCGTACGGCGGGCGCGGTACGGGAGGACGACTGTGGGCAGTGGAGCGATACACCGGCGGCTCGCGCCGGTCCTTGCGGTGCTGACCGCGTCGGGGCTGCTCGCCCTGGCGGCGCCGGCCCAGGAGGCGGAGGCGGCCGCGCTGTGCCCCGGACGCAAGGTGCGGACCCTGCCGTTCTCCACCGGGTCGGTGCTCGTCTACAAGCGCGGCGGATACGTCTGCGCCGTCACCGTCGCCAAGAAGCAGGGCGTGAAGCGGAAGATGGCGGTGAGCGTGCGGGCGCGCGGCGGACGGCCCGTGGTCGACGAGGGGCAGTTCGCGTACCACGCGGGCCCGGTGACCGTGCACGCCGGACGCCGCTGCGTCTGGGTCACCGGCCGGGTCGGGGCGGACTCCGTCAGCTCCGGCTGGATCCTCTGCTGAGCCCTCCACTTCGCGGACGTGCACAGGGTTTTCCCTATGTCCCCTGGTGCGGTGACGAGTTGGTCGAGTAGCTTCCGGCGCACATCTGTCTCACAGGGGAGTGCGCATGCGCAAGGCGCTCAGATGGCTGCTGGCGCTCACGGTGCTCATAGGCACACTGGGCACGGCCGGGGCGGCCACCGCCGCCGAGCCGGACGCCACCGGCACCACTGACATCAAGGAGAGGCTGCTCGAGATCCCGGGCATGAGCCTCATCGAGGAGAAGCCGTACACCGGGTACCGCTTCTTCGTCCTGAACTACACGCAGCCGGTCGACCACCGCAGGCCCGGCAAGGGCACGTTCCAGCAGCGGATCACCGTGCTGCACAAGGACACCGCGCGGCCCACCGTCTTCTACACCGGCGGCTACAGCGTCTCCACGACGCCCCGCCGCGCCGAGCCGACCCAGATCGTGGACGGCAACCAGGTCTCCATGGAGTACCGCTTCTTCACCCCGTCCCGGCCCGAGCCGGCCGACTGGAGCAAGCTGGACATCTGGCAGGCCGCCAGCGACCAGCACCGCATCTTCACCGCGCTGAAGAAGATCTACAACGAGAACTGGCTCTCCACGGGCGGCTCCAAGGGCGGCATGACCGCCACCTACTACGAGCGCTTCTACCCGAAGGACATGGACGGCGTCGTCGCCTACGTCGCCCCCAACGACGTGGTGAACAAGGAGGACTCGGCCTACGACCGCTTCTTCCGCACCGTCGGCACCAAGGAGTGCCGCGACCGGCTGAACGGCGTGCAGCGCGAGGCGCTGGTGCGCCGGGAGCCGCTGAAGGAGAAGTACGAGGCGCTCGCCGCCGAGAACGGCTACACCTTCGACACCATCGGCAGCCTGGACCGCGCCTACGAGGCGGTCGTCCTGGACTACGTCTGGGGCTTCTGGCAGTACAGCACCGTCGCCGACTGCCAGGACATCCCGGCGGACGCCAAGAACGCCACCGACGACGAGATCTGGAACTCCGTCGACACGATCTCCGGCTTCTCGTTCTACACGGACCAGGGCCTGAGCCCGTACACGCCGTACTACTACCAGGCCGGCACCCAGCTGGGCGCGCCGACCATCCACTTCCCGCACATCGAGAAGAAGTACGTCCGCTACGGCTACCAGCCGCCGCGCAACTTCGTGCCCCGTTCGATCGACATGAAGTTCGAGCCGTGGGTGATGCGCAGCGTCGACACCTGGGTCCGTCACAACGCCCGGCAGATGCTGTTCGTGTACGGCGAGAACGACCCGTGGGGCGCCGAGCCGTTCCGCCTCGGCAAGGGCGCGCGCGACTCGTACGTCCTCACCGCGCCCGGCATGAACCACGGCGCGAACGTGGCCGGCCTGGTCGAGAAGGAGAAGGCGCTGGCCACGGCCCGCATCCTGGAGTGGGCGGGCGTCGCCCCGAACGCCGTCCAGGCGAACCCGGCGGCCGCGAAGCCGCTGGCGAAGTTCGACGCGAAGCTCGACAAGCGGGACGTCGAGCCGCGGCACGCGCTGCGTCCGTGAGTCCCGGGCGGGGTCACACCGGGACGGCGCAGCCCACCGGTGAGGCCCCGCCCAGCCGCACGTAGAGGGCCGTGGACGCCGGGCAGCCGGACCGGGCGTCCACGGCCTTCGTCACCTTGAACTCCGGCGTCCTGGGCCCGCTTCCGTCGCAGGCCGTCTCCCGTACCCTGCCGCCGTCGAGGGCGTACACGCAGTCGCCGACGACGGTCCGCGGACCGCCCCCGCCGCCCGGGTCGCCCGGGTGCGGCGGCTGGAGGCTCCGCATGCAGGCGTGGCCGCGCGGCACCATCCCGTCGCCGTCCTCGTCGGCGGCGGGCCACTGCTCGCTGATGTGCAGCACGAAGTCGGTGGTGGGCGGGCACGGCGGGCCGTCGCGCGTGGTGCCGTCGTGCCGGGCCACCACCCGGGCCGCCGCGCGCTCGCTCCGGCAGGACACCTCGGTGAAGCTGGTGCGCCCGAAGGAGCTGCACTCGCCGACGTCGAGGAACACCGCCCCGTACCCCGACGGCCGCACCGGCGACGCCACGGCCGCCGTCCCGCCCGCCGCGTCCGGCGGCGCCTCCCGGCACCCGACGAGCAGCACCACCCCCGCCAGGGCCCACACGGCCCCCGGCCCCCATCCGCGCACCCGCATCGTCGTCCCCCCGGAAGATCCCCGCCACCAGCCTGACCTCCCGCCGCCCGGACACGCCAGACAAGTGGGGTCGTTTGCGCATATGGGGTGTGATGGGTCGGCCGGGTGTCGTAGGAGGGTTACGCCCGGCCGGGGAGACGCCGTGACCGCGGGTGACCAGGGCGCCTCGCCCGGACCGTCCAGGGATCATGGTCCGGACGAGGCACGCCGGGTGTCAGTACGTCAGCCCGTGCCCCACCGGGTACAGGACCGCCGTCGGGTCGTCGGCGCGCTGGACCGGGACCGGGAGCGTGCCGCGCGGGCGGACCGTGCCGGCGATCGCGCGGGCCGCCGCGCGCACCTCGACGTCGGTCCAGGAGTACGACGCGAGGAACGCCTTCACACCGGGCAGGTGGGCCACGTCGTAGGGGTTGCGGATCGCCACAGCGACGACCGGCTTCCCGGTCGCCAGCAGCTGCTCGACGAGCGTCTTCTGGTTGCTGGACGCGGTGACGTTGTACGTCCCGACGACCACCGCGTCCGCGTCCCGCGCGGCCGCCACGGCCTTGGCGACGGTCGCCGCGGAGGGCGCCGTGCCGGTGGACAGGGCGGTCGCGGTGAAGCCCAGCTCCGTCAGGGCGTCCGCGAGCACCCCGGTGGGCGGGCCCGTGGTGCCGGACGGGGACGCCGGGTCGGCGCCGACCACCAGCACCTTGGGTGTGCGGCGGCGGGACAGCGGCAGCAGACCGCCCTCGTTGACCAGCAGGGTCGTTCCGTGCTCGGCGATCCGGTCGGCGGCGGCCAGGTGCGACCGGGTGCCGACGGCCCGGTCCACGCCCGCGTGGCTGACGTACGGGTCGTCGAAGAGGCCCAGACGGGCCTTCAGGCGCAGCACACGCAGGATCGAGGCGTCGAGGCGCGCCTCCGTCAGCTCGCCGTCCCGCACCGCCTGGAGCACCGCGTTCCACGCGACGTCCAGGGACGGCGGGTTGAGCAGCTGGTCGACGCCCGCCTTCAGCGCCAGCACCGGCACCCGGTCGTCGCCGTACTTGGTGCGGACGCCCTCCATGCCGAGGGAGTCGGTCACCACGACGCCGTCGTAGCCCAGCTCCTCGCGCAGGATGCCGGTGAGGATCGGGTGGGACAGCGTGGCCGGGTCCTCGGCGGCGTCGAGCGCCGGGACGACGATGTGCGCGGTCATGATCGAGTCGATGCCCGCGGCGATCGCCGCCCGGAACGGCGGCGCGTCCAGCTCCTCCCACTGCTCGCGGGTGTGATGGATCCACGGCAGGTCCTCGTGGCTGTCCGTGATCGTGTCGCCGTGCCCGGGGAAGTGCTTGGCGGTGGCCGCCACGCCGGACGACTCGTAGCCCTTCACCTCCGCCGCGACCAGCCCGGCGACCGCGTCCGGGTCGGAGCCGAAGGAGCGCACGCCGATGACCGGGTTGGCCGGGTCGACGTTCACGTCGGCCACGGGGGAGTAGTTCTGACGGATGCCCAGGGCACGCAGTTCACGGCCCGCGATCCGGCCCAGGTTGCGCGCGTCGGAGCGGGAGCCGCCCGCGCCGACGTTCATCGCGCCCGGCATCAGCGTCGCGGGCTCGCCCACGCGGGCCACGATGCCGTGCTCCTGGTCGGTCGAGATCAGCACGGGCAGACCGCGCGGCAGACCGAGGGACGCCTTCTGGATGCCGTTGGACAGGTCGGCGATCTGGTGCGGGTCGCGGGTGTTGTGCGCCCAGGCGAAGTAGATGATGCCGCCGACCCGGTACTTGGCGACCAGCTCGGCGGCCGTGCGCACCCCGATCTCGGACAGGTTGGCGTCGACGTCGGCCTGGTCCGGTTCGGTGGCGGAGTGGCCGTAGACCCGCATCACGAAGAGCTGGCCGACCTTCTCCTCCAGCGTCATACGGGAGATGAGGGCGCGCAGCTTGCGGTCGTCGGGACGGTGCGCGCCGGTGGCCGCGTGGACCGTGCCGCCGGCCGCCAGGACGGAGGTGACGCCCGCCGTCGCGGCAAGGACGGTACGTCTGGACGGACGGGCGGTGCTTGCCGTGGATCCGGGGCTGCTGTCGGGCACGTGCGCTCCTTTGGGAGGTGATCCGCGGGGGACCGGGGATCCGCTGAAGGAAACTGCCAGGAGGCCACGAATATCCGGGAAGTTTCTGCCAGTCAAGGGCGTGTGCAGCATCCGGAGGGGGCCGAGGGGGCCGTCGTCGGCGCGGCGGGAGGGGGCGGCGCCGACGACGGCGGGCCGCCGGCCGGGGCGCGGCGCCGAGGGGGGACGGCGGCCGCGGCCGGCGCGAGGAGCCGGCACGGTCTTCCCGGGGGTTCGCCCGGCAGCCGGGCGTTGGACGTACGAGAGCGGCGACGGGTTCCACCCTCTTCCGCCGACCTCTCCGGAGGGCGTCGGACGGCCGTCCCGCGTCAGCGGGGTCCGTGCGCCGACACGGCCGGCCAGTGCGCGACCAGGGTGCGGACCGTCTCCGCGATCGCCGGACGCCGCGCCGCGCCCGTGCGCCACAGCGCGTACAGCCGTCGTACGGGCATCGGGTCGAGCGGCACCTCGACGACCCCGGCGGGCAGCGGACCGCGCCCCAGCCGGGGGATCAGCGCGATGCCCAGACCGGCCGCGACCAGGGCCACCAGGGTCGGGTTCTCGTCGGCCATGTGCACGATCTCCGGCTCCTGCCCGGCCGCCCGCAGGGTCCGCACCAGCCACTCGTGGCAGACGCGCCCCGGCGGCTGGCAGATCCACCGCTCCCCGGCCAGTTCCTCCCGCCGTACGCCCGTCCGCCCCGCGAACCGGTGGTCCTCGGGCACCAGCAGGTCGCACAGGTCGTCCCCGATCACCGTCTGCTCCACGTTCGCCGGGGCGGGCAGCGGCGCGATGTCCCAGTCGTGCGCCACCACCAGGTCGACGGCTCCCTTGGCGACGAGATCCACGGACAGATGCGGGTCCACCTCGGTGAGCCGGGTGTCCAGCGCGGGATGCCGGCGGGCCAGGTCGGCCAGCACCGGCGGCATCAGCCCGCGCGCGGCAGAAGCGAACGCCGCGACGGTCAGCCGCCCGGCCGGCACCCCGCGCCGCTCCTCCAGCTCCGTCTCCGCGCGCTCCACGATGGCGATCAGCTCCCGGGCCGCGCGCACCAGTTGATGCGCCTCGTCGGTGAGCCGCACGCCCCGGCCCTCGCGCTCCAGCAGCACGGTCCGCGTCTCCCGCTCCAGCTTGGCGATCTGCTGCGAGACGGCGGACGAGGTGTAGCCGAGCGCCGAGGCGGCGGCGCCGACCGTGCCGTGCACGGAGACGGCGTGCAGGGCGCGCAGACGCTGGAGGTCGAGCATGACCGCTCCCCTGATCGGATCGCCTCTGATTGATTAGCGACGCTTCATCCAACCATGCAGGGATCGTCGCTGGTGCTGAAGTGTCGTCTCCGGTGATGCTCGACGCATGCGACCTGCACACGTCCTTCTCGCCGTCCTCGTCGCCGCCGTGTGGGGAGTGAACTTCACGGTCATCGAGGTCGGCCTCGGCCACTTCCCGCCGCTGCTCTTCTCCGCGCTGCGGTTCCTGGTCGCGGCCCTGCCCGCGGTGTTCCTCGTCGGCCCGCCGAAGGTCGCCTGGAAGTGGATCGTAGGGGTCGGACTGGCCCTGGGCGTCGCCAAGTTCGGCCTGCTCTTCATCGGCATGGACGTCGGCATGCCGGGCGGCCTGTCCTCCCTGGTCCTCCAGATCCAGGCGGTGTTCACGGCCTTGTTCGCCGTCGCGCTCCTCGGCGAGCGTCCCACCCGGGTCCGTGTCGCGGGCATGGCGGTGGCGCTGGCCGGCATCGGTGTGGCGGCGGTCGACGAAGGCGCCTCGGGCCCGCTGACCGGCTTCGCCCTCGTCGTCGCGGCGGCGGCCTGCTGGGGCGTCTCCAACATCCTCACCCGCAAGGCGTCCCCGCCCGACTCCCTCAACTTCATGATCTGGGTCAGCACGGTCCCGGTGCTCCCGCTGCTCGCCCTCTCCCTGCTGCTGGAGGGCTGGTCGGCGGACCTGGCGGCCCTGCGCTCCCTCGACTGGTCCGGGGCGGGCACGGTCCTCTACGTCGCCTGGGGCGCGACGGTCTTCGGCTTCGGCGCCTGGGGCTGGCTCCTCCACCGCCACCCCGCGTCCACGGTGGCCCCGTTCTCCCTGCTGGTCCCGGTCTTCGGGATGACGTCGGCGGCACTGTTCCTGGGCGAGTCCATCACCCCGCTACGGTGGTGCGCGGCGGCGCTGCTGGTGGGAGGGGTGGCGTTGACCTCCCTCACCCCCAGCAGGCCCCGCCACAAGACACTGGCACTGACAACCCCCTCCTAGGGGCGCGGGGAACCGCGCGCTCAGCCCTCGCGCGCCCGCACCCGCGATCGGCGCTGAACGACCCCTTCAGGGGCGCGGGGAACTGCGCGCTCAGCCCCCGCCCGCCCGCACCCGCGATCGGCGCACGACCACCCCTCCAGGGGCGCGGGGAACTGCGCGCTCAGCCCCCGCCCGCCCGCACCCGCGATCGGCGCACGACCACCCCTCCAGGGGCGCGGGGAACTGCGCGCTCAGCCCCCGCCCGCCCGCACCCGCGATCGGCGCTGAACGACCCCTCCAGGGGCGCGGGGAACTGCGCGACCAGCCACAACGCACCCGCACCGGCGAACAGCGCACAACCCCGCCCCCCAGACACCCGCGTCAGCGAAAGCTCACGCCGACTCGTTCAGCAACCGCGCCAAGTGCTCCCGCCCCGCCCCCAACAAACCAGGCAGCGGCTCCGCCGCGTCATACCACCGCGCTTCGTACTCCCAGCACACCCACCCGTCCCACCCGTTCCGCGACAACACCTCGACGACGTCGGTCAACGGCAACACCCCCGCCCCCAGCGCTACAGGCGTCGTGTCCTCCGCGGAGGCGATGTCCTTCACCTGCACGTACCCCAGGTGCGGCGACAACGCCGCGAAGCTGTCCACCGGCTGCTCGCCGCCGAGCCACGTGTGCATCACGTCCCACAGCGCCCCCACCTGCCGGTGCCCGACCAGCCCCAGCACCCGCATGGCGTCCGCACCGGTGCGGTGGGAGTCGTGCGTTTCCATGAGGATCCGTACGCCCCGGTCCGCCGCGTACTCCGCCGCCGCCCCCAGCCGCCGCGCGGCCGTCGCGTCGGCCTCCTCCGCGCTCTGTTCGTCACCGCCGCCGGGGAACACCCGTACGTAGGGCGCGCCGATGTCCCGCGCGAGGTCGACCAGCGCGCGGACCTCGGTGAAGACGGGCTCGTCGTCGCCGGGCGCGGCGACGCGGGCGTACCCGGCGACCCCCAGGATGTCGAGCCCGGCCGCCTTGAACGCGGCGGCCACGTCGGCCCGCTGCTCGGCGGTGAGACCCGTGTGGACGGGCTCCTCGGGGTGGGCGCGCAGCTCCACGCCGTGGTAGCCGTGCGCGGTCGCCAGGGCCGTCACCTCGGAGAGGGGGAGGCCGGGGACACCGAGGGTGGAGAACGCCAGTTTCATGGATACGGGAGTACCCCCGGGGCGCGGGGACGACTCCTCCCCGTCACTCCGGTGCCGCAGGCTTCTTCGGCGGTCCGCCGGATGCGGGCGGTGGGGCCGGTCGCGCAGTTCCCCGCGCCCCCTGGGGAGGCGGTTGCGCCCGGTTCGCGCGTGCGGGCGCGTGGGGGTTGGTCGCGCAGTTCCCCGCGCCCCTTAGGGCGCGCGTTGTCGGGTGCGGGCGCGTGGGGGCCGGTCGCGCAGTTCCCCGCGCCCCTGGAGCGCGTCACACCCCCGCGCCCGAAAGCGCACCCCTTCTTCAGCCCCGCGGCCCCGCCGTGGACCCCCGTACCATCAACTCCCCCCGCACCGACGCGATCCCGCCCGGCGGCGGCTCCTCCCGCCCCATCGCGATGCGGCCCGCCCGCGCCCCCGCCTCCGTGAGAGGGAGCCTGACCGTGGTCAGCGCGGGCACCGCGTCGATGCTGAACGGCAGGTCGTCGAAGCCGGCCACGGACACGTCGTCCGGGATGCGCCGTCCCGACTCCCGCAGCGCCGCGCACGCGCCCAGCGCGACGGAGTCGTTCGCCGCGACGACAGCGGTCAACGACGGGTCGCGGCGCAGCAGTTCCAGCGTGGCCTCGTACCCGGAGCGCCGGTCGTACCGTCCGTGGACGGTCCAGCGCGGGTCCTCCTCGATGCCGTGCGCCGCCAGCGCGTCCCGGTGGCCCTCCAGACGGTCCCGGGTCGTGGTGCGCTCCTCGGGGCCCGCGATGTACCCCAGTCGCCGGTGCCCGAGCCGGATCAAATGCTCGGTGAGCTCCTGCCCGCCGCCCCGGTTGTCGAAGGTGAGGGCGATCGCCCCGGTCTCCGGCGCCTGCGGACGCCCGCACAGCACCACCCGCGTCCCGGCGTCCGCCAGCTTCCTCAGCTTGGCGTCCATCGCCGCCTTGTGCTGCGCGTCCTCGATCGCGCCGCCGGTCAGCACCACGGCCGCCGCGCGCTGCCGCTGGAGCAGGGTGAGGTAGGTCAGTTCCCGCTCGGGGGAGCCCCCGGTGTTGCAGACGACGGCGAGTCTCTCCCCGCCCGCGCGCCCGCCCGGGCCGCCGATCTCCGACTGGATGGCGCTCGCCATGATCCCGAAGAACGGGTCGGCGATGTCGTTGACGAGGATGCCGACCAGGTCGGAGGTGGCGGCGGCGAGGGCGCTGGCGGGGCCGTTGAGGACGTAGTCGAGCTCGTCCACGGCCTTGAGCACCCGCTCGCGGGTGGACGCGGCCACGGGGTAGTTCCCGTTCAGCACACGCGACACCGTCGCGGGGGAGACCTGCGCCCGCGCCGCCACGTCCGCCAGGGTCACCGTCATAGTCTCGTCCTCCGCCTCGCCGCAGCGCCGTCCGCCCGTGCCGTACGCCGTCGTACACACCCGCGCCCACACCGGTGGTTCCGGCCGAGCTGTCCGACCAGACCTTAAGGCCATCCGCGCCGTTGTTCGCCCCCTCGAACAAGCCGGGACCGGCAGTGGTCTTGTCCACGCGCGGCCCAGAGGCTAGCTTCTGTCTACATAGAAAGCGCTTGCTGTCGCGTCCACCAGTCCCCCCGCCTCCTCCCGGGGCGCGTGGGTCGGGTGCGGCGTACGCGGCGCGTGAACCCGCGTACGAAGGGAACGACGTGACACGCAAGACGGTGCGTATCGCCATGAACGGTGTGACCGGACGCATGGGCTACCGCCAGCACCTCGTCCGCTCCATCCTGGCCCTGCGCGAGCAGGGCGGCCTCGACCTCGGGCACGGCACCGTGCTGTGGCCCGAGCCCGTGCTGATCGGCCGCCGCGAGCACGCGCTGCGGGCGCTGGCGGAGCGCCACGGCCTCGAACACTTCTCCACCGACCTGGACGCGGTCCTCGCCGACGACAGCGTCGACATCTACTTCGACGCCCAGGTGACCTCCGCCCGCGAGGAGGCGATCCGCAAGGCGATCGCCGCCGGCAAGCACGTCTACACCGAGAAGCCCACCGCCACCGGCCTCGACGGCGCCCTCGAACTCGCCCGTCTGGCGAACGCCGCCGGGATCAGGCACGGCGTCGTCCAGGACAAGCTGTTCCTCCCCGGACTGCTCAAGCTGAAGCGTCTCGTCGACGGCGGCTTCTTCGGCCGCATCCTGTCCGTGCGGGGCGAGTTCGGCTACTGGGTCTTCGAGGGCGACTGGCAGGAGGCCCAGCGCCCGTCCTGGAACTACCGCGCGGAGGACGGCGGCGGCATCGTCGTCGACATGTTCCCGCACTGGGAGTACGTGCTCCACGAGCTGTTCGGCCGCGTGCGGTCCGTGCAGGCACTCACCGCCACCCACATCCCGCAGCGCTGGGACGAGAACGGCAAGCCCTACGACGCCACCGCCGACGACGCCGCCTACGGCGTCTTCGAGCTGGAGGGCGGCGCGATCGCCCAGATCAACTCCTCCTGGGCGGTCCGCGTCCACCGCGACGAACTGGTCGAGTTCCAGGTCGACGGCACCGAGGGCTCCGCCGTCGCCGGACTGCGGGGCTGCCGCGTCCAGCACCGCTCCGCCACCCCCAAGCCGGTCTGGAACCCGGACGTCCCCGCCACCGAGGTGTTCCGCGACCAGTGGCAGGAGGTGCCGGACAACGGTGAGTTCGACAACGGCTTCAAGGCCCAGTGGGAGCTGTTCCTCAAGCACGTCTACGCCGACGCCCCCTACCACTGGGACCTGCTGGCCGGCGCCCGAGGCGTCCAGCTCGCCGAACTCGGCCTCAGGTCCTCCGCCGAGGGCCGGCGCCTCGACGTACCGGAGATCGCCCTGTGACCCTCCACCTCCCCGACGCGCACGGCGCCCTGCGCGCCTACGAACCCCGCACCGAGCCCCTCGCCCTCACCCCCGGAGCCCCCCTCACCTCCCGCACGGTCTTCTCGGCCGCGCACGTCGTCGCCGACCCGTACGCGGACACCACCCCCGACTCGCCCGCCGCCGTCGACTGGGACGCCACCCTCGCCTTCCGCCGCCACCTGTGGGCGCACGGTCTTGGGGTCGCCGAGGCGATGGACACCGCGCAGCGCGGCATGGGCCTGGACTGGGCGGGAGCGGCCGAGCTGATCCGCCGCTCCGCCGCCGAGGCGAAGGCGGCCGGCGGCCGGATCGCCTGCGGGGTCGGCACCGACCAGCTCACGGGCGGTCCGGCGACCGTCGCCGAGGTCCGCGCGGCCTACGAGGAACAGCTCGCGGTCGTCGAGGAGTCGGGCGCGCAGGCCATCCTCATGGCGTCCCGCGCCCTCGCCGCCACCGCCCAGGGCCCCGAGGACTACCTGGAGGTCTACGGCCACCTCCTCCGCCAGGCCGCGGAACCGGTGATCCTGCACTGGCTCGGCCCCATGTTCGACCCGGCGCTCGAAGGCTACTGGGGTTCGTCCGGCCTGGACGCGGCGACGGACACCTTCCTCGACGTCATCGCCGCCCACCCCGACAAGGTCGACGGCATCAAGGTCTCCCTGCTGGACGCCCGGCGCGAGGTCGACCTGCGCCGCCGCCTCCCGAAGGGCGTCCGCTGCTACACCGGCGACGACTTCCACTACCCCGAACTCATCGCGGGCGACGAGCAGGGCTTCAGCCACGCCCTGCTCGGCATCTTCGACCCGCTCGGCCCGCTCGCCGCCGAGGCGGTCCGCGTCCTCGACACCGGTGACACGGACGGCTTCCGCGCCCTCCTCGACCCGACCGTGGAGCTGTCCCGCCACCTCTTCCAGGCGCCCACCCGCTTCTACAAGACCGGCGTGGTGTTCCTGGCCTGGCTGGCCGGTCACCAGAGCCACTTCACGATGGTCGGCGGCCTCCAGTCCGCCCGCTCCCTGCCCCACCTGGCCCGCGCATACGAACTCGCCGACGGACTGGGCCTGTTCCCCGACCCGAAGCTGGCCGAGGACCGGATGAGGAGCCTGCTGCGCCTGTACGGAGTGACCCCGTGAGCGACCTGACCCGCTTCAGCATCAACCAGATGACCGTCAAACAGCTCACGCTCCCCGAACTGGTCGCCGCCTGCCGAGACCTGGGCGTCCCGGCGGTCGGCCTGTGGCGCGCCCCGGTCCAGGAGTACGGCGTGGAGGCGGCCGCGGGGCTCGTACGGGACGCGGGCCTGGCGGTGACGACGCTGTGCCGGGGCGGCTTCCTCACGGCGGTCGGCGCGGACGAGCGGGCGGCGGCCCTCGCGGACAACCGCCGCGCCGTCGACGAGGCGGCCGCCCTCGGCACGGACACCCTGGTCCTGGTCTCCGGCGGCCTCCCGCCCGGCACGAAGGACCTGAAGGCGGCCCGCGAACGCATCGCGGACGCCCTGACGGAACTCGCCCCCTATGCCGAGGACCACGGGGTGAGGCTGGCGATCGAGCCGCTGCACCCCATGTTCGCGTCCGACCGCTGTGTCGTCTCCACGCTCACCCAGGCCCTGGACCTCGCCGAACGCTTCCCGGCGCACCAGGTGGGCGTCACCGTGGACACGTACCACATCTGGTGGGACGACACGGCCCCCGAGGCCATCGCCCGCGCCGGCGCCCAGCACCGCATCCACACCTTCCAGCTCGCGGACTGGATCACCCCGCTCCCCGAGGGCGTCCTCAACGGGCGCGGCCAGATCGGCGACGGCGCGATCGACATGCGCGAGTGGCAGGGGTACGTGGAGGCGGCCGGCTACACGGGCTCCATCGAGGTGGAGCTCTTCAACGAGGAGCTGTGGGCCCGCGACGGCCGCGAGGTCCTCGCCGAGACGGCCCGGAGGTTCTCGGAGCACGTCGAACCCTGAGCACACCCCGATCGGGGCCCGTGTGCGACGCGCTCCGGGCCCCGATCGGGAGGAGGAAATCCGTCAGGCCTCCGTCCCGGGCACGCCCGCCCGCAGGTGAGCCGCGAGACGGCGCAGCTCGACCAGCGCACCGGCGTCCGACCCGTCGCCCAAGGGATAGTGCAGGGCGGGCTCGGCGGCGGACCCCAGCACCAGGGGCCGCACCTCGACGGGAGGGCGACGGGCGTGGGTGAGCCCGATGCCCCGTACGTCCCGCGCGCCCAGGGTGAAGGCGACCGGGACGGGCGGCGCCTGGAGCACGGGCGCCGTGGTGAGGTCGCGGGACGCCCGCCGCACCGAGGTCAGCATCGTCGTCAGGCCGTGTTCCACGACGAGGGTCTCGGCGAGGGGCGCGATCGCCTCCAGGGGCGGTTCCTCGCCCTCCCCGTAGCCAAGGGTGAGCGTCATGTCCTGCTCGACTCCCGCGGTCGTCCGCGTGACCCGGATCCACGCCAGCGCGGGCCGGCCGGGGTGCCCCGTCACGAGCAGATGGGTGGGTTCGGGGGCCCGGTCACGGGCCAGCTCGGTCAGCCGGCCCGGTGACCAGGGCAGGTTGACGGGCTCCGCGGTGCCCCAGCCGGCCGGGGCGGAACCGGTGAGCGCCCGCCAGGCCGCCTCCAGCGCCTCGCCCAGGACGATGTCCCCGTGCGCGGGCAGCACCGTACGGAAGGCCACGACGAGCTGCCGCTCCCGCGACGGCGACGTCCGGCCGAACGCCTCGGCGACCGAGGCCGTGCCGTCGGTGCCCAGCGCGGGCGTGAACGTCCCCTCCCGCCAGCGCAGCACCGTCCCGGACAGCCCGTCGTAATAACCCTGTGCGGGGTCCTGGACGACCCAGCGGTTGGGCACCTGAAGGAGGGTGGCGCGGGCCGGGGCGGTGAGCCGGACGTGCGGCGGGGTGACGATCTGCAGGGCACGGTCCGTCTCCGAGGTGCCGCGCAGCACCTCCGACAGCCAGGTGGTCAGGGCCAGGACGGGGCGGTCGGCCAGCACGACGGACGTGGTGCCGGTGAGGACGTCGACGACCGGCTGCCCGTCGTCCGGCGCGACGGCCGCGCGTACGTCCACGACGTCGGTGCCCGCCGCGTCCTCGGGCCAGGTGCCGCCGCCCAGGAGCAGGGCGAGCCGCCCGCACACCGAGGCCGCCAGCGGCCCGGCCTCGGGCACGGCGCCGGAGGCGCGGGCCTCGGTCCACCAGAACGGCACGGGCATGTCCCGCCCGAGCAGCCGTTCGGCCTCCCCGGGGACCTGGACGAGCAGCGGGGCCTCCACGGACACCAGGGGCCTGCCGTCCGGGGCGCACAGACGCAGCACCGCGCCCCGGGCCTCGGCGGTGACGGCCGCTTCGGGGCCGCCCGCGTACAGGCCGGCCAGCAGCGCCCAGGTGTCCGGCATCTTCGGGGTGAGGGCGATGACGTCCTTGGTCACGCGTCCTCCTCCCCGGCATCGGTCAGCGCGGTCTGGACGAGCTGGTGGCGTCGGCCGCGGCGGACCAGGACGCCCCGGCCCGGCGGCTGCTGGGAGGCGTACAGGCCGGGGAAGAGCTGTCCCTCGGTGCGGTCCCCGGCCATCACCAGGGCGGTGGTGCCCGTCTCGCGCAGGGTGGTCAGCAGCGGCTCGTACAGCGCGCGGGAGGCTCCCGCGGTGCGGCGGGCCAGGACGAAGTGCAGCCCGATGTCCTGCGCGGAGGAGACGTACGGCAAGAAGGGCGTGAGGGGCTGCTGCCCGGCGGTGGTGAGGATGTCGTAGTCGTCGGCGAGGATGACGATCCGCGGGCCCCGGAAGGCGGGTTCGCCGGTCTCGGGCGCGTCCGGGTCGGCGGTCTCCGGCAGCCGCTTGCCGAGTTCGGTGGCAATGCCCGTGGAGAGGGCGGCGGCGAGCGTCGCGTTGTGCGCGTAGCCGCCCCGGTACGGCTCCGGGACGACGCCGCGCAGACCGCGACGCGGGTCGAAGACACCGAAGACCAGCTCGTCGTCGGCGTACCGCTCGACGAGCCCGGCGACGATCAGCTTCAGCAGGTTCGTCTTGCCGCACTCGTTGTCGCCCAGGACCAGCAGGTGCTGGTCGACGCCGAAGAGGTCGAGGGCGACGGGGGCGAGCGCGTCCTGGTCGAGGCCCACCGGTATCCGCCGAGGCTCGGCGGCCGGTGAGGGCAGCCGGGCCGCCGGCAGCCGGGCGGGCAGCACCCGCACCGGGGCGGCGGGTTCGCCGTGCCAGGTGGCGCGGACGGTACGGGCCGCCTCGTCCAGGGCGGGCCCCAGATCACCGGTGGTGGCCAAGCCGTCGAGCCGGGGCAGGGCGGCCTGCGCGAACAGCTTGCCGTCCGTGAGGACCCGGCCGGGCACGTCCGGCGCCAGGGTCTGGGAGAGCTTGCGGTCGACCGACGAGTCGGCGGGGTCGTTCAGGCGCAGCTCGACGCGGGTGCCGAAGAGCGACTGGGTGGCGATGCGTACGTCGTTCCAGCGCAGCATGCCCGCCACCACGTGGATGCCGTAGCCGCCGCCCCGCTTCAGCAGGTCGGCGACCGGCTCGTCGAGGTCGGCGAAGTCGTCGCGCAGCGCGCCGAAGCCGTCGACGACGAGCACGACGTCGGTGGAGCCGAGCTGCGGCAGCCGGCCCTCGGCGCGGAGCCGGCGCAGCTGGTCCACGGAGTCGATGCCGTGTGCGCGGAACAGCTCCTCGCGCTCGGCGAGCATGGCGCGCACCTCGGCGACCGTGCGGGCCGCGCGCTCCCGGTCCGCCCGCCCGGCGATCCCGCCGACGTGCGGCAGGGCGGCCAGCGCCGACAGGCCGCCGCCGACCAGGTCCAGGCCGTACACGGCGACGTCCCGGGGGGTGTGGGTGACCGCGAGGGACAGCACGAGGGTCCGCAGGAGCGTGGTTTTGCCGGACTGGGGGCCGCCGATCACGGCCGCGTGACCGCCGGACGTGGTCAGGTCCAGCACCCACTGGCCCTGCCACTGGCGGGCCGGGTCGTCGAGCACGCCGAGCGGCACCCGCATCCCGCCCGCGGCGCGCGCCAGGTGCAGCCCGTCCTCGGACACCCGGACCGGTCCGGCGGCCGTGTCCAGGGCGACGGCGTCCGGCAGCGGGGGCAGCCAGACCCTGCGCACGGCGGGCGCCGCACCGGCGAGCCGGCCGACCATGAGGGACAGCACGGTGGGTCCGCTCTCCCGCCGGGTGGCGGAGGGTTCCGCCTCCGGCTCCCCGTGCTCGGCGTCCCGCCCGGCGGTGTTGTAGGCCGGGTAGGGCAGGGCGAGCGGCTCCTCGGGCCGCCGCTCGCGCGCCGCCGGGCCGCGGTGGGCGCCGGACACGTAGCCGGCCTTGAACCGTTCGTAGGTGGAGGTGTCCACCTTGAGGTAACCGAAGCCGGGCAGGGGCGGCAGGTGGAAGGCGTCGGTGGTGTCGAGGACCGTGCGGGACTCGTCGGCGGAGAAGGTGCGCAGGCCCAGCCGGTATGACAGGTAGGTGTCCAGGCCCTTGAGCTTGCCGCCCTCGATGCGCTGGCTGGACAGCAGCAGGTGGACGCCGATGGAGCGGCCGATGCGTCCGATCGACAGGAACAGGTCGATGAAGTCGGGCTTGGCGGTGAGGAGTTCGCCGAACTCGTCGATGACGACGAACAGATGGGGGAGGGGTTCGAGGTCCGGCCGCCGGGTGGCGCGGAGCACGCCGTAGTGACCGATGTCGGCGACGTTGCCGGCGTCCTTCAGCACCTGCTGGCGGCGCTTGACCTCACCGGCGAGGCTGGTGTGGACGCGTTCGACGAGCCCGGCCTGGTTCTCCAGGTTGGTGATCATCCCGGCGGTGTGCGGCAGTTCGGCGAAGGGAGCGAAGGTGGCGCCGCCCTTGTAGTCGACCAGGACCAGCGCCAGGTCCTCGGGGGAGTGGGTGGCGGCCAGGGCGAGGACGAGGGTGCGCAGCAGCTCGCTCTTGCCGGACCCGGTCGCGCCCACGCACAGCCCGTGCGGACCCATGCCGAGCTGGGAGGACTCCTTCAGGTCCAGCAGCACCGGTTCATGACGGTCGGTGAGGCCGATGGGCACGCGGAGGAAGTCGCGTTCGCTGCGGGGCTTCCACAGGGCGGACAGGTCGAGGTCGGCGGGGTCGGCGACGCCGAGCAGCGCGGGGAAGTCGACCGGCCCGGTGACGGGGCTGCCCTCGGCGACGGACTCCGGTGACAGCCGCAGCGGGGCCAGCAGCCGGGCGATGCCCTCCGCCCCGGCCGCGGTGACCGGGTCGACGGTGCCCTCCGCGGCGGCGGGCGGCCGGGCGGCGCCCTCGGTGGCCAAGGGGCGCAGGTCCTCGACGGTCACCCGCTCGCCGTGCACGGTGATGCGCACACTCACCTCGTCCGGCTCGTGCACCTGCTCCCGCAGCAGGTGCACCACGGTGATCCCCATCTCCCGCAGCCCGACCGCGGAGTCCGGGCGGGGCAGTTCGGCGGCCGGCTCACCGTGGGCGTCGGCGACCACCAGCAGCCGGTCCGTCAGCCGCAGCGCGTTCCGGTCGGCCAGGCCGCGTCGTACCTCCGCGGCGTACGCGGCCCTGCGGCCCAGCTCGTGCCGCAGCAGTCCGGCCAGCTGCCCGAGGCCGGGTGCGATCCGGCGGGCGGCCACCGGACCGTCGTGCCCCCGCGGGTCGAGCACGTGGGGCAGCCACTTCACCCACTGCCACTCGGCTATCCGCTCGCCCGGCACGGCGAGGGCCAGCGCGACGTCGTCGGGAGCGTGCGTCACCGCGGTCTGCGCCAGCAGAGCCCGCACGACCCGCAGCACGTCCTCCCGCTCACCGACGATGCTGACGTTCCCCGCCCGGTCCAGCGGCACCGTCAGCGGCACGTCGGCTGCGGTCGCGAACCGGCGCTGGAGGGCGCGGGCCTCGTTGAGCATGAACGGGTCCGGTGGCGTCAGCACCCCGCCGGAGCCGCTCTGCTGGATCGCCGGCTCCGGGGCCGGTACGTCGCCGAGTCCGACCCGCACCCGCAGGAAGTCGGCGTCCCCGCGGCGCCGTTCCCACAGCCGGGCGGGGTCCCGCACCAGGTCGTACAGGGCCTCCGGCGGAGGGTTAAGCTCCCGTTCCGCGTCCCGCAGACGGCGCTCGGCGGCCCCGAGCTCCTCCCGGAGCTCCTCCAGGTACTCCAGGTAGCGCTCCCGCTGGGTGCGCCGGGTGCGCTGCGCCTTGCCGCGCTGCGACACGAACAGCGCCACCGCGCCCAGCAGTGCGAAGACCAGCACGACCGCCCCCACCACCGCGAACCGGCTGTTGCGGATCACGGTCATCATGACCACGGAGCCCATGACGCCCGCCATCGGCAGCAGGGCGGTGGCCGCGTTGCCGGTCTTCCCCTCGGGCAGGTTGGGCGGCGCCTCGACGCTGCGGGGCCGGGCGGGTTCGGCGGGCCGGGTACTGCGGGCGGGCCGGTGGACGATTCTCAAGGTCACGGGCGGACTTCTCCGGAGCGGTTCGTGGCGGAGGAGGGACGGGCGGGCACGGGCCGGTACGCGCCGGCCGGGCCCTCATCGCACCCTCACCGCGCGTCCCATCACCTCGGCGGCCAGCCGCAGTACGGCCTGCCGGGTGGCGTGCGCCAGGAGGTCGGTGCGGATGGGACCCCCGCCGGCCAGATGACGGTCGTACGGCACGGTGACGACGGTGACCCCCGCCTCCTTGAGGTGCCCTGTTGCCGTCTTCTCGTCGAGGAGCGTGTCGGGCGTGTTCGACACCAGTGCCACGACCGTCGTGGCCAGGGCCGAGTGCGGCAACCGTGCCAGCCAGTCCAGCACCTGGCGGGTGGCGCCGACGCCCTCCGCCGTGGTCGGCGCGACCACCACCCGGGCGTGCGCGGTGTCCATCGCCGTACGGGCCACCTCGCCGGGGAGCGTCTCGCAGTCGGCCACGGTCACCGCGAAGTAGCGGCGCAGCGCCAGCGTCACCTTGCGGTACGCCGTCATGTCGAGCGGCGGGCCGACCTGGCCCCGGCTCGCGGGCAGCAGCCAGCCGCCGTCGGACACCGGCACCAGGTAGCCCGTCACGTCCGTCAGCTTCATGGAGGGCTGCAGGACCGGTGCGAGGTCCGCGACGGTCCAGCGCACGGCCTCGGCGCCCATGCGCACCGGCAGGGTGCCGAGCGCGGTGTCCGCCTCCAGGGTCAGCACCGGGTCGTGCCGGTAGTGGTTGAGGGTGCGGCCGAGCAGCGCGGACACGGTGGACTTGCCGACACCGCCCCGGATGGAGGTGACGGCCACCACCCGGCCCGTGGTGACGGGCTGCTGCAACTCGCGGGCGATGCGCGTCTGTTCGGCGACGTCCTGGGACACGGACGAGGTGAGCTTGCGCAGCGCCCTGCCCGTGCGCCGGGACACGGAGTCGCCGTGCAGGGGGCTCCCGAGGGCGAGCAGGAGGCGGGGGTCGAGGGTGGGGGAGGACTCGGGGGATGGGGCCGCGGGGAGGCGGGGCTCGCGGGCGGCGGGCGGGGCGGGCCGGCCGGGGTCGGGCGTGGCGGCTGTCCCGGCGCGGGGCGCGGGAGCCTGGGGCGCGTGCCCGGCGGGTGCGTCGTGCGGTGCGGCGGCCGGCGGGGACGCGTCGTGCGGCGCGGACGCGCCTTCGCCCGCGTCGGCCTCCGCCGTGGTGCCGGGCCGCGGGGACGCGGGGTGCACGAGCCGCAGCGTGGGCTCGCCACGCCGGGGCTCCGCAGCCGGACGGCCGCTGCCGGAGGCGCCGTCGCCCAGCTCACGCAGCACGTCCCGCTGCCAGTCGGCGCCCCCGCCGTGCGCCGGCGGCCGCTGTTCGCCCTGCCCCTGCGTCATGCCGCCGTGCCTCCTAAGCGAAGGTGCCGAGCAGTCGCCCGTACACACCGAACACGCCGACGAGCAGCGGCAGCAGCGCGATGACGCCCACCGATTCGAGCAGGTCGCCGACGCGCCGCAGCCGCACCCTCACGTGCTCGGCCGGGTGCACGGCGAGCACGAGCAGCGGCAGCACCGCCAGCACCACGAGGACGGCCAGCGGCGCCGCGGCCGAGGACCGCTCCGTCCACTCCAGCAGCAGGCGTACGGTGACGCCCGCAGCGGCGGCCAGCAGCACGACCACCTCCGCGACCAGCGGGAACGCCCGGGCCCGCAGGGCCAGCACCACCGCGATGACCGAGGCCAGCGCGACCGTCCACCCGGAGGGGTCCCGCAGCGCCAGTACGGCGGCCGCGGCGGCCGACGCGGCCACGGTGACCGTGGCGAGCACCAGGCCGCGGTGGGCGGCGGCCAGTGCGGTGGACACCTGGTGGCGGCTGACGGAGACCCCGCCGGCCCGCCGGTCGTCGAGCCCCGAGAGGCCCGACGCCATCAGCGCGAGCCGCGGCAGCACCCCGAGCATGAGCACGCAGACGACGCCGAGCACGGCACCGACGCGCGCCTGCTGCTCCGGTGTCCCGGCGCCGGACTGCACGGCGAGGACGGTCTCCCAGACGACGGCCGTCACGGCCACCGCGGCGGCACCCACGAGACCGCCCCGCCCCAGCGGCGTGAACAGTCCGAGCAGGGCGAGGACGAGCACGCCCACGGCGGCCACACCGGCGAGCCGTACGGCGCCCGCCGACGTCCCGCCGAGGTCGTCGACGAGGCTCCACACGCCCAGCACCCCGAGCGCGCCACCGGCGCACAGCAGGGCCGTTGCGAGGCCGTGCCTGCGCACCCACCCGAGGACGGCGCCCGCGACCGCGGCCGCACCGGCGGCGGCGAGCAGCGCGGCGGCCACCAGCGCCGTGTCGTACTGCGCACGGGCGAACAGGGCGGCGACGACCACCCAGCCCACGCTCGCGGCACCCGCGGTGATCCGCCGGGCGGCCGGGCTCCACACCCAGGCCCGGTGACCGAGGTCGTCGGCCACCTCGTCGGTGACGTCGTGCACCACGGGGGCGGGCGGGGCGTCCTCCACGCGCACGAGCCGCAGGACGGCACCGTCACGGATGCCGGCGGACTCGAGTGTGCTGTCGTGATCGAGCGCGGAGCCGTCCACCGTCACCAGGTGACGTGAGGCGGGCCGACCCTCCACGCGGTCGTCCAGCAACCGCATGATCTCCGGCAGCAGCAGCCCCACCGGTTCCCGAGCCGGAAGCACGAGGTCGACGCGCCGCCGCTCACCGACGAGCGTGACCCGGCTCAGCACCGTCGGCCCACCGGCCGATTCCCTGCTCAAGGCCCCCGTAGACATCACGTTCGCGAACCTATCACCGGCTTGTAGGACTGCCGGAGGGCGTGGAAACGCCGGAGGAGTACGGGTCTTGCCCGATCAACCGGTGCGACACGAACGACCACCCCACACACCCCGCGCACAGCACGGCCGCGACGACCAGCCCCGCGACCGCCTTCCCCACCCGCTCGTCCACGGCCCGCCGTTGCCGCTGCGTCCCGAACACCAGGGCGTCCCGCAACCGCCGTCGCCGTACCGAGACGGATTCGAGGAGCTGACTGTCGTAGTCCTGTGCGGTCACGCCGGTCCTTCGTCTCGTGCGTCTCGTGCATCTCGTCTCAGGTGGGGAACTCGCCGAGCCAGGTGCGCTTGAGCAGGTGTTCGGGCAGGTACTCCGACTCGACCTCGACGGGCAGCCCGGCGTCGTGGGCGAGGCAGGCCAGGCCGAGGAGTGCGAGCGGGATGTCGCCGTCGCCGGTCTCCCGGCGTTCCTCGCTCGCCGTCCAGTACTCCTTGTGCAGTTCCAGGCCCTGGATCAGTGCCTCGTTGAACTTGTCGGCCTCGCGGCCGGCGAAGCGGTGGAACACGTTGATCGGCGGATACAGGACCTTCAGCATCATCTCGCGGTCCATGAATTGGAGCCGCTCCGGGTCACTCGCGTCGAACGCGGCGACGAGCTTCTCCCCGAGGCCCGGCCGCTCCAACCAGTATGTCTGGAGAGCGTCCACCCAGTGGTAGATGTACTCCTCGAAGACGGCACCGGAGGCCCGCAGCGTCTCGATCGGCACCTCGCACAACCGCGTCATCCGGGCCCGGTCCCGGCAGACCACGGCCAGCCAGAAGGCTTCCAGCCAGGTACCGGCGTCGGTGAAGTGCGTGACCCCCACGGCGGGGATCCTCCGCACCTCGTGCCCGATCACGCACTCGACGACGGACCCCTCCTCGGCCGTCGCCGAAGCGAACAGCGCGGACCCCACCTGCATCGCCATGACCCACGCCTCCCACGTCTCCAGCTTCTGCGCGGCGGGATCGTCGAGGGTCTGCAACGCGGCCGTACTCAACGCCCTGCTGAACGTCAGACCGAAGCTGTCCGGGTACTTCTCGAGGTCCTCGATCTTCGAGACAGTGCGGGCGTTCAACTTCTCCCGAAATGCGTCCGGTACGGGACTGCTACCATCCAACGCAGGGCGCGGAACAGTGACCGACACCTGTCACCACCTTCTCTCAAGTACCTGAACATCTCCGCCAAGTTCCCGCAGCCATCGCTCTAGTTCGGCCCCGCCGATTTCCTTATTGCCCTCCCGGCTGATCACCTGCACCGGGCCGAAAAGGGTGCCTGACATCCCCGTGAACTTTGTCGTTTCATCCACGATCACTTTGAATGTGTTCTCCTGGATGATTGCCTGGGACAAGTCGGAGCCGCGGAAGTCGACATCAATCAACGAGGCGCCCATGAGGCGAGTTCCCCGCAGTGAGGCGGCCGACGCGTCGACCCCGTACAGCGACGCTTTGACCAGGTCCGCACCATCGAGCACTGCCCCCCGGAGCACTGCGTCGTCCAGGTTGGCGCGTACCAACGATGCCCGCGTCAGATCGGCCCCGGAGAAATCGGCCCCTTCGGCATCGGAGCGGTACAGATCCACATCGATCAGTTTGGTCCCGACCAGTCGGGCATCGGTGAACCAGGACTCCTGGAAGACACCTCCGGAAAGATCTGCTCCGCTCAGGTCGAGACCGATCATGTCGATTCCGCCTGTGCCGCCTGCATCAAGCCATTCCTGAAGGCGCGTGGCCGCCTCGCGATCCGGAGGAGCAGTGGGAGGAACCCAGGTCTCATGGGTACCAGATGACATCGTCTTCCCATCCGTTCTCTCGGACGATGGACCTGATGTCGTCGATCGCCGCTTGGTTCGCGTTTCGTACGTCAAGGATAACTATGCGCTGCCTCTCAGTAATCTGTTCTTGTAGCTTCTTGACCCATCGGCCGTTTCTGGCCGGGTCGTACGCTCCCTTGAACGGCTGAGACTTATCCCGCACGTTGTTGAAGGGGGGCCAGTCGGAATGGACACCCTTGATGTCGTAATATCTGTCGGCGCTCGGTGAGTAGAACTCGCCGCGATCCGCCTCCGTAGGACGTTGAATGTCGTCCGGAAGGCGTCCCTGTTCCCGGAGATCCAGGCCGACCCGGGCCTCGTCCTTGGATGGTTCGGAGATGCCGCCGTTTTTGTCGGGATCTCGTTGAAGTTCATCGAACTCGGACGGGTTCCGGCCTTCTACCCCTTCCAAGTGGCCCCAATGATCCGTCCTTTCCTGCGGTGTGAGCTCTGGAAGGGGCTCATTGATGCGTTCCGGAAGCGATGTTTGCCCTGCTGGAGTGTCCGATCGTCCCGTGTCATCAAATCCACCCTGACTCGGAACTTCATGCCCCGAACTTGGCGGCACGCCAGTGTTTCCTCCGCCTGACGCGGTGGATGAGTTGGGTTCAGAAGGCATTGGACCCGTCGGCGAGCCAGTGGGGCTTTCGTGAGTGGCACGCGTATCTCCGGGGCCACTGCCGCTCCTGTCCGACGTTGGTATCGCCTCGTCCTTCGCACTGACGAGAGCCGGCTCTTCCTGTCTCAGCCTCTGCTCCAGCAGATCCCGGTCCGCCGCCGACAGTTCCACCTTCGCCGGGGCCGCCGTGCCGTCCGCGCGGACGACCGAGCCGTCGTCCAGGTTCAGCCGGGTGCCGTCGGGCCACTCCACGACGTTGTCGCGGATGACCGGCACGTCGTCGCCGACCCGCACCACGCTGCCGTCGGTCTGGACGCGTCCCGCGCCGGAGAGGATGTCGTCGTAGGCGCCCGCGTGCACGCCCCGCAGACCGGCGAACAGGTCGGCGACCTTGGCCGTGCCGAACGTCGTCGCCTTGCCCAGGTACGTCATGGGGTCGACCAGCCGGGCGGTCTTGCCGAGCGCGCCGACCGTACGGGCCACCGCGCCGCTCTTCGCCGCGGCTCCGGCGCCTCCGGTGAACACCGTCGTCAGGACGTTGAAGGTGACCGCGCCGCTCGCCCGGGCGGGGTTCTCACCCCACTGGTCCCAGGCCACCAGCGCCTTGCCCGCCTCCTTGACCGTGTTGCGGGAGTCGCGCAGGTAGGAGGGCAGCTTGTCCTCGGGCATCGCCCAGTAGGCGATGCCCACGACGGGCACCGCGGTGATGAGCACGCCGGTCGCGAGCTTGCCGAGCCCCTTCCATGCCTCACCCGCCGCGTCCCACCCGTCCACGCCGACGAGGGTGCCGAGACCCCGGATGGTCCCCCAGACGCCGTCGACGACGAAGCCCTTGCCGAACTCCCACACCTGATGGCCCAGCCAGTCGAGCCCGTGCCGCTCCTTCTCCACGGTGCTGCCCCAGGGCAGTTCCTCGGACTGGTTCAGCAGGTCGGCGGTGAAGCCGTAGGTGCTGGTGCCGCGCTCCATGAGGCGCTTCTCCGCGCCGTCCTCCAGGATCAGCGTCGAGCCGCCCACCAGCGAGGTGATCGTGTTGTGGCAGGTGATCTCGGCCTGCCAGAAGGCGGCCGTGGTGGCGTTGACGTCGTGCACCAGGTCGTTGTTGAGCTGGACGTTGTCGTCGTCCTCGCGCCAGTCGTCGTCCCCCGAGATCTGCTGCCGGAAGGTTTCCGCACGCTGCTTGAGGCTCTTCAGCTTCGCCACGAGCGGCTGGATCTCCGTCTCGTAGGAGCTGAGCGCCGCCGCGACCTTCTCCAGATCGTCCGCGAACTCGTCCGCCTTGGCGGCGACCGGCGCCGTCGTCGCGAACAACTGCTCCGCCTCCGGGGCCGTGTAGCACGCCGACAGCCCCTGGAACCGGTTGTGCACGTCCGAGCCGGACTGACGGAACGCCACCGCCTGTGCCGTCAGCAGCAGGTGGTCGGTGCCCAGTTCCTCCAGGTCGCCGGTGAACTGCGGAATGTTCTGCGGGTCGATCAGTTCCGCGCTCACGAGCCCTCCTGCTGCCCGTCCGCCCCCGGCAGGTCGATCTTCGGTTCCTTCAACGCGTTCGCCTGGGCCCGCGCGGCCATGTCCAGGTCACCCTTGACGTACGCGTTGGTCGCGCCGGCCGCCCCGTTGAGGGAGTTCGACGTGCGCACCGCGACGTACATCAGCTTCTCCTGGTAGGCGGTGAAGAACTCGCCCAGCGCCGCCCCGACCGGGCCCTGTACCCCGCTCCTCTCCACGCCGCCCTGCTGGATCGTGCCGGCGGACTTGGCCGCGCTCGGCATCGACTCCTGCAGCGCCTTCCCCGTGTTCGACAGGCCCTCGGCCGCCTTCGCCGTCTCCTTGAGGACGCCTGACACGCCCGACGGCGAGATGTCCCACCCCGTCATGCGGATTCCCCGTTTCCCCGTACTTCCGTGTGCCGTCGTCCGCCGTCACACCCGCGCCGCGTCAGCCGATGTTGTCGACCGCCGCACGCGCCTTCGCCATCGTCGACTGGGCCGTCCCGTCGTTGTCCTCGAGCGTCGTGCGCACCAGTTGGATGATGCTGCGCACCTCGTCGGCCGCGCGGTTCCAGCGCATCTCCTTGCCGTGGTACTCCTCGGAGACGCCGTCGGCCTGGAAATCGGCCATGGCGGCCTTCACGGCCTTGTCCCGGTCGGCCAGCACGCGCTCCAGCTGCCCGACGATCCCCTGCAAGCCGCCCTGCACCTCGCTCGACGCGCCGGTGTCGTAGGAGCGGCGGTCCAGACTCTGGCCCATCGTCAAACCCCCCTGAATCAGCGCGCGCCGAAGCGCGCCGCGTCGAAGTTGGCCGCGCCCATGTTGCGCTGCGCGTTGTCCTGCTGCTCGGTGTCACCGGTGGCGAAGGCGGTGTCCATGCCGCCCTGGCCTTCGAGGATCGCGCTGAGCGACCCGTTGAGCGCGGCGGTGATCTCGTCCGCCCGCGTCTTGAACGAGTCGAAGGCGACCTTGCCGGATCCGTTGAACTTGCCCTCCAGCGGCTCGGCCGCCTGGATGAGCATGCGGATCAGCGTCCCCAGGTCGGTGCTCGACCCCTCCGTGTTCCTGCCCAGATCCGACAGGGTCGTGGACCCCATGTCGAACTTCACGATGTGTCACCCCCGTGCGTCGCGTACGCCCCACCTAGTAGTCGAACATGCTGTCGCACAACCCGTTGCGGACGCAACGCCGTTGATCACGGTGTGACACGATCCGGACATCACCGCGGCCGGGAAATTTTCTTGTGCCGGCCGTACAACCCTCCCCCCACCTCGCGGGTCGAACTTCGCGTCAGGACTTCTGGGTGGGGACCCGGGGGGGATCGGGAGTTCTGGCAGGGGGAGGGAACCGAGGGGGCCCGGTCGACGGACCGAGCCCCCTCGAAGTCTCTCCGGCCGGCGCCCCGGACGGGAGTCAGGGCGTCAGAAGAACACGCCGCAGCGCAGCAGGACGTTCGCGTACGGCCGTGCCTCGCCGGTGCGGACGACGAGCCGTGCCCCGGCGCTCAGTTCCTTCAGCCGCTCGTGCGGCACGAGGGAGAGGGCGGGGAAGCAGCCGTCCAGCAGTCCGGCCGCCGCCGGATTGGCCTCGCGTACCTCGGTCGCCGCCGTCGCGCCCTCCACCACCAGCTCGTCGAGCAGCCCTTCGAGCACCTCGGCGAAGGAGGGCACCCCGGCCCGGAAGGCCAGGTCCACCACGTGCGGCCCCTCGGGTATCGGCATACCGACGTCGCACACCAGTACCCCGTCCCCGTGCCCCAGGCCGGCCAGCGCGCCGGAGAGCCCGCGGTTCAGGATTCCGTGCTTCTTCACAGGGCGGCGACCTCTTCCGCCGTCGGGAACGACACCTGCGCGCCCTCCTTGGTGACCGTCGCCGCGCCCACCCGGGCCGCGTAGGCGGCGGCCTCGGCGAGCGGTTCGCCCGTGCCCAGCCGCCACGCCAGCGCCGCGGTGAACGCGTCCCCTGCGCCCGTGGTGTCCACGGCCTCCACCTTCACCGACGGCACCCGCGTCACCCCGGCCGAGGACGCCACGAGCGCGCCCTCCCCGCCGAGGGTGACGACCACCGAGCGCGGGCCCTTCGCCAGCAGCAGCCGCGCCCAGTCCTCGGGTGCGTCGCTCACCCCGGCGCTGTCGCCGAGGATCACCTTCGCCTCGTGCTCGTTGACGATCAGCGGGTCGCAGGCCGCCAGCACCTCCGACGGCAGCGGCCGCGGAGGCGACGGGTTGAGGACGAAGCGGCTGTCCGGCGCCAGGCTCCGCACCACCTCCACCACCGTCTCCAGCGGGATCTCCAGCTGCGTCGACACCACCCGCGAGGCGTGGAAGAGGCTCGCTGCGGCCCGTACGTCCGACGGGGTCAGCCGGCCGTTCGCGCCCGGTGAGACGACGATGCTGTTGTCGCCCGACGGGTCCACCGTGATCAGCGCGACACCGGTCGGCACCCCGCCCACCAGCACGCCCACCGTGTCCGCCCCGGCCTCGCGCAGCGAGTCCAGCAGCAGCCGCCCGTGCTCGTCGTCCCCGACCCGCGCCAGCAGGGCGGTGCGCGCGCCGAGCCGGGCGGCGGCCACCGCCTGGTTCGCGCCCTTGCCGCCCGGGTGCACGGCCAGGTCGGAGCCGAGCACCGTCTCCCCGGCGCCCGGCCGGCGCTCCACCCCGATCACCAGGTCGGCGTTGGCCGATCCGACGACCAGGAGGTCGTAGTCGTACATGAATTCGCTCCCCGATCCGCTGAGGAGGGCGGGCGGCCTCGTGACCGCCCGCCCGTGTGCCCCTGAGGCCGCGGTGCCGGTGTGGCTCCCGCGCCTCCGTGCCGGTGTCAGCCTTCGAAGCCGGCCACGTTCTCCTTCGTGACCACCTTCACCGGCACCTTCACCATCTTCTCCACCTTTTCGCCGTCGGCGGCCCGCAACGCGTTGCGTACGGCGATCCTGCCGAGTTCGCTGGGCTGCTGGGCGACGGAGGCGTACAGCGTGCCCGCCTCGACGGCCTTCAGCCCGTCCGGGGTGCCGTCGAATCCGACGACCTGCACGGACTTCCCGGCCTTGGGGCCGAGTGCCTTGATCGCGCCGAGCGCCATCTCGTCGTTCTCGGCGAAGACGCCGTCGATGTCGGGGTGCGCCTGGAGCAGGTTCGTCATCACGTCCAGACCCTTGGTGCGGTCGAAGTCCGCGGGCTGCTTGGCGACGACCTTGATGCCCGGGTAGTCCTTCAGGCCCTCCGCGAAGCCCGCCCCGCGCTCACGGCTCGCGGAGGTGCCGGCCTGGCCCTGGAGGATCACGATGGTGCCCCTGCCGCCGAGCTTCTCCGCGAGCGCCTTGGCGCCGAGCGCGCCGCCCTCGACGTTGTCGGAGGCGACCAGCGCGGAGGTGTCGGCCTCGTTGACGCCGCGGTCCACGGCGACCACCGGGATGTCCGCCTTGTTCGCGCCGCGCACCGAGGGACCGGCCGCGTCGGAGTCCACCGGGTTGACGACGACGGCGGACAGCGAGCCGCTGGTGAAGTTCTGCAGCTGGTTGGCCTGCTGGGAGGCGTCGTTCTGCGCGTCGGTGACGGTGAGGTCGACGCCCAGCTTCCTCGCCTCCTCCTCGGCGCCGTCCCGGATCTGCACGAAGAACGGGTTGTTGAGGGTCGACAGGGAGAGGCCGATCTTCGGCTTGGCCGCAGCGGACGAGCCGCTGTGCAGCAGGGAGGTGGCACCGACGACCGCGACGGCGACGACGGCCGCGATCACGTACGTCAGTGCCTGCTTGCCCTTGTTCCCGCCGCCGGAGGCGCCGGCCGCCGGGGCGCCCACGCCCGCCTTGCGGCGCACCGTGTCGAACAGCACCGCCAGCGCGATGACCACACCGATGACGACCTGCTGCCAGAACGCGGACACCGACAGCAGGTTGAGGCCGTTGCGCAGCACCGCGAGGATCAGCGCGCCGATCAGGGTGCCGGACGCCTTGCCGGTGCCGCCCGCGAGGGAGGCGCCGCCGATGACGACCGCGGCGATCGCGTCCAGTTCGTAGCCCTGCGCGGCCTGCGGCTGCGCGGACGCCAGCCGGGAGGCGAGCACGATGCCCGCGGCGGCGGCGAACAGGCCGGAGAACGCGTAGATGGCGAGCTTCTGCCTCTTCACCCGCAGCCCGGACAGCCGCGCGGCCTCCTCGTTGCCGCCGATGGCGTACATGGAGCGGCCGATGTACGTGCGGCCCAGGACGAACGCCGTCAGCAGACCCATGACGACCATCACGAGCACCGGCACCGGCAGCCAGCCGCCCAGCGTGTCACCCAGGTGGGAGACCGAGTCGGGGAAGGCGATGGGGGAGCCCTGCGAGATCACCAGCGACAGACCGCGCGCCACCGACAGCATCGCCAGGGTGGCGATGAACGGCGGGAGTTTGCCGTACGAGACGAGGAAGCCGTTGACCAGTCCGCAGGCGATGCCGGTCACGACGGCGAGGACGACCGCGAGGGCCACCGGGATCCCGGCCTCCGTCGCACTCCACGCCAGGACGGTCGCGGACAGCGCGGCGACCGAGCCGACCGACAGGTCGATGCCCGCCGAGACGATGACGAAGGTGACGCCGAACGCGAGGATCGCGGTCACGGCGGCCTGCACGCCGACGTTGAGCAGGTTGTCGGCGGTCAGGAAGTCCCCGGACAGCGCCGACATGGCGATGACGAGGACGATCAGCGCGGTCAGCGCGCCGTTGTCGAGGAGCAGCCGGCGCAGGCCGCCGGTGGCGCCGCCCTGCGCGCCCGGCTTGCTCTTGAGCGTGTCAGTGGCCACCGGGGGCCTCCGTTCCGTTGCTGGGGGAAGTGGTGCCGACGGCGAGGGCCATCACGGCGTCCTGGGTGGCGTCGGCGGCGTCGAGTTCGCCCGCGAGCCGGCCCTGCGCCATGACCAGGACCCGGTCGCTCATGCCGAGCACCTCGGGCAGGTCGCTGGAGATCATGAGCACCGCGGCGCCGGCCGCCGTCAGCTCGTTGACCAGCTGGTAGATCTCGACCTTCGCGCCGACGTCGATGCCGCGCGTCGGCTCGTCGAGGATGAGCACCTTGGTGTTCGCCAGCAGCCACTTGCCGATGACGACCTTCTGCTGGTTGCCGCCGGACAGGGTGCGCACGTGCTGGCCGAGACCGGCCATCCGCACGCCGAGCTGCCCGGCGATGCGGGCGGCGGCCTCGCGCTGACCCTTGAGGTCGACGAGCCCCGCGCGGGAGGAGGACCGGAGGGTGACGAGCCCGAGGTTCTCCTCGACGGAGGCGTCGAGGACGAGCCCCTGCCCCTTGCGGTCCTCGGGCACCAGCCCGACCCCGGCCGCCATGGCGGCGTTCACGTCGTGGCGGCGCAGCGGGGTTCCCGCGACGTGCACGCTTCCGGCGTCGTACGGGTCGGCCCCGAACACCGCGCGGACCACCTCCGTCCGCCCGGCGCCGACCAGCCCGGCGATGCCGACGACCTCACCGGCCCGCACCTCGAAGCTGACGTCGTGGAAGACGCCGTCGCGCGTCAGCCCCTCGACCTTGAGCAGGGCGTCCCCGGCGTCGGCGCGCTCGCGCGGGTACTGCTGGTCGATGGACCGCCCCACCATGAGCCGTACGAGCTCGTCCTCGGGCGTGGAGGCGGGCACCTGCCCGACGCTGCGCCCGTCCCGGATGACCGTGACCCTGTCTCCCAGGGCGGCGATCTCCTCCAGGTGGTGGGTGATGAAGACGATCCCGACGCCCTCCTCGCGCAGCCGCCGCACGATCGCGAACAGCTTCTCGACCTCCTCGGAGGTCAGCACGGCGGTCGGCTCGTCCATGATGAGCACGCGCGCGTCCAGGCTGAGCGCCTTGGCGATCTCCACCATCTGGAGCCGGGCGATGCCCAGTTCCCGCACCCGCGCCCGGGGCGACACATCCACCCCGACGCGCTTCAGCAGCACCTCGGCGTCCGCGTCCATCCGCCGCCGGTCGATCATCCCGAACCGGCGCGGCTGGCGCCCGAGGAAGATGTTCTCCGCGACCGTCAGATCGGGGACCAGGTTGAACTCCTGGTAGATGGTGGCGATCCCGAGCTTCTCGGAGTCCTGCGCACCGCCGATGCGCACCTCCTCGCCGCCGACGGTGATCCGTCCGGCGTCGGGCGTGTAGGCGCCGGAGAGCATCTTGATCAGCGTGCTCTTGCCGGCGCCGTTCTCGCCGAGCAGCACGTGCACCTCGCCCCGGCGCAGGTCGAAGTCGACGCCGTCGAGCGCCACCACGCCGGGGAAGGTCTTGCGGATGCCCTCGATGCGCAGCAACTCGTCAGGACTGCGGCTGCTCACGGCGTACTCCTTCGTACGGGGGAGGGGGATTCCGGGGAGGCCGGCTCACCGCAGGAACGGCGGACGACCAGCCGTGCCGGGAGGGTGACGGACGCACCGGTCCGGCCCTCGATCCGGTCGACCAGCGCGCGCACGGCGGCGCGTCCCAGCTCACCGGTCGGCTGGGCGATGGCGGTGACCGGCGGATCGGTGTGCACGAACCAGGGGATGTCGTCGAACGCGGCGAGCCCGATGTCGTCGGGGACCCGCAGCCCGCGCGCGCGGATGGCGTCCAGGGCGCCGAGCGCCATCAGGTTGTCGGCGGCGAAGACGACCTCGGGCGGTTCGGCCAGGTCGAGGAAGCCCTCGGTGACCCGGCGCCCGCTGCCGGCCTGGAAGTCGCCCTGCCCGATGTAGGCGTCGGGGAGTTCAAGGCCGTGCGCGGCGAGCGCCTCACGGAAGGCGTCCACGCGCTCCCGGCCGGTCGTGGTGGCGGCGGGCCCGGCGATGATCGCGAGCCGCCGGTGCCCGAGCGCGTGCAGATGCGCGACGAGGTCGCGTACGGCGGCCCGCCCGTCCGACCGGACCACGGGCACGTCGACGCCCGGGATCCACCGGTCGACGAACACCATCGGCGTGCCGGCCCGCGCGGCGCCGAGCATGCCGGGCGAGCCGCCGTCGGTGGGGGAGACGAGCAGGCCGTCGATCCGGCGGTCCAGCAGGGTAGTGACGTGGTGGTCCTGGAGGTCGGGCCGCTCGTCGGCGTTGCCGATGATCACGCTGTACCCGAGCGCGCGGGCCTCCTCCTCGACGGAGCGGGCCAGCTCGGTGAAGTAGGGGTTCATCACGTCGCTGATGACCAGCCCGAGGGTGCGGGTCTGGTCGGTGCGCAGCGACCGGGCGACGGCGTTCGGCCGGTACCCGAGCCGCTCGACGGCGTCGGTCACCCGACGCCGCGCGTCCTCGCTGACCGACGGATGCCCGTTCAGCACCCGCGACACCGTGGCCACGGACAGCCCCGCCTCGGCGGCGACGTCCTTGATGCCCGCCATGGCCGATCCACCTCCTCGTGGAATCGATTACACGGAGGATTGGAATCGATTACATCGACTGGGGGCAAGGGGGTGGGGGGTGGCCGCAACCGAATCGTGACCGGGGGTCGGCTCCTGGCGTTGCCAGGTCGGCCACCTTGGCGCGGTTAATGCTTGCACCAACATCGTGGCCTTGGCTCAACGGGAAGTGGTCCTCGTCGAGGAGGTCGCGGAGGTTCGAGGCGCTGGCCGAGGAGGACTTGGACAGCTCTGAACAGGTCGAAGACGCCATCGACATGTTGGCGGCAACAGGCCCGACGCTCGGCCGACCGTTGGTGGACAGGACCAAGGGTGCTGAGAACCATCACCTGAAAGAGTTGAGGCCCGGATCATCCGGGAGCAGCGAGATCCGTATCCTCTTCGCCTTCGATCCGGTGCGTCGGGCAGTCCTGCTGGTGGCCGGCGACAAGGCCGGAAACTGGCAGCGCTGGTACGACATCAACATTCCGCTCGCTGAAGAGCGGTACCAGGCGCATCTGGCTGATCTGAAAACCAGGGAGTACGAATGAGCCCCGTCAGCTGGGAGGAGACCAAGCGCAGGGCGCGCGAGAGGCGTGCGGCCTCGGGGCTGCCGGTGCGGTCGCCTCAGGAGAAGCAAGCGGCCATGGACCGATTGACCGCCGAAGTACGTGCGCACAAGCTCGCGGAGGTCAGGCGTGAACAGGCGTTGACCCAGCGCCAAGTGGCCGCGTCGATGGGAGTCTCGGCGCCACGGGTCTCCGCCATTGAGCACGGTGAGCTGGATCGTGCGGAGGTCGCGACTCTCCGGGCCTACGTGGAAGCGCTCGGCGGTCGCTTGCGCGTGGTCGCAGACTTCGGAGACGCGGAGTACACCGTCGCCTGAGGCACGCGCCGAAGCTCTCCGCAACCAGTGAGGCCCAGGTTGCCGACCTGGGCCTTCTTCATGAAGCGGGTGACGATAGCTGGCGTAGTCGTCCTGCTTGGCCGAGGGGTGACGGCCGCAACCGCGTGGAGATCGCGACCATGTCCACCGGCGGAGCGGTCCGCGATCCGAAGGCACCCGGCCGGGCCGCCCTCCCTTGCCTCCCCTCCCAGCCGTTCAGCTCGGAGGGATGCCCCAGAGCAGCTGCCCGGGTCCCCCATCCCCCGTGTCGAAAAGACAACACACCGCCCCCGCCGCCTCCGCGAGGTCGGCGAACACCTCTCTGATCGCGACCGAGTCCTCGAACAGCCTGCTCATCCGCGACGTCGCCGCCCAGAAGTCCAGACACACGTAGCGCGGGTCCAGGAGGGACGGGAAGTACATGTCGAGGTACACATAGCCGATCCGAACGCGTCCGTCCTCGATGGGAAGACCCCCTGCCTCCGCGTACGCCCGCACCGCCTCGTCCGCCGGGAACATGAGCGACGTGTCGAACGTGACCCTGTCCTTCCCGGTGCAGTCGACCGGCTCGCTCTCGAAACCGCTGGTGAACGGCAGGACGACACGCTCACCACCCGGCAAGGTGACCGCCAGCGGCGGCACCCTCCGCTCCGGGGGCGCCAGCTGCGCCACCTTGTTCAGGGCACGCGCCGCGTTCTCGGGGCGCAGGTAGATGCCATAGCTGTAGGTCAACCCCATGTTCTCCCCCTTGACCAGGAAGAACGCACCGTCTCACGGCTTGCGTCCCAGGTGCCCGTGAGTTTCCAGGACGGGGTGCGCCCAGCAGATCGTCCCTGGCCCACCCCCGTTCCTCACCGGGACGAACAGCCACCGCCGGGCGGCGCGGCCGCCCTGTCGCCAAGGTGACCGATTGTCAGACCCCTCTGACAGCCTCCGCGCATGGAGATGACAGTGCAGCTGACGATCGACTGCTCCGATCCGCAGCGGATGGTGGCGTTCTGGGCCCCGGCCCTGGGATACGTCCCCGAGCCCGCGCCGGAGGGCCATCCCACGTGGCGCGCCTACTGGGAGGCGATGGGCGTGCCCGCGGACGAGCTGCCACCCGGGGCCGGCGATCTCGCGGAGTCGATCGTGGATCCGACCGGTCGCGGACCGCGCGTGTGGTTCCAGCAGGTTCCGGAGCCGAAGACCGTCAAGAATCGCTGGCACTTCGACCTGAAGGTCGGCGGTGGCCGTGAGGTCCCGCCGGCCGTCCGTGCGGAGCGGGTCAGGGCCGCTGTGGAGCGACTGGTCGACGCGGGTGCCACGGTGCTGAGGATCAGGGACGAGCCGGACGCGGGACTCTTCGCCGCGGCCATGCGGGATCCCGAGGGAAACGAGTTCGACGTCGTCTGAGGGCCGTCGCCCCGGTGCTGGTCCCCGCACTCGTTCACGCCGAGGCAGTCGCGTGGCCTGCCCGGCGCGGGATACGTGCCGTTCGTACGTACATCCGCATGGTGCTATCGTCATTAGCACCATGCTCCTGAGGCTCGACGTAACCGACACCCGCCCCCTCCACGAGCAGGTGGCCGGTGCCATCCGGCGGGCCATCGCCGAGGGGGAGTGCGCGCCGGGTGACCGGCTGCCCCCCGCCCGGGACCTCTCCCAGGCGCTCGGTGTGAACGTCAACACCGTGCTGCGCGGCCTGCGCGCCCTGCGGGACGAAGGGCTGCTGGAGTTCCGGCGGGGGCGTGGAGTGACCGTGGCTCAAGGGGCCGACGGGCGGTCGGCGTTGGTGGACCGCATCCGCGAGGTCCTGGCCGACGCGGCGCGCCTCGGGTACGGCAAGGACGACGTCATCGACATGATCAGGGAGGTCACATGACCGAGCGGACAGCGCGAGGGAACGCCGTGACATGGGGCGGCGCCGCCTGGGTCGTAGGAGTGCTGGTGCTCCTGGTGGTCTTCCCGCTCACCGCCCGGGACCGGCTCCCGGAACGGCTCGCGACCCACTGGGGCGCCTCCGGTGAGCCGGACGACTCGATGCCGTTCTGGGCCGCCACGCTCTTCCCCGCGCTGATCTGGCTGCTCCTCGCCACCGTCGCCCTCCTGGCCTTCTGGCGTGCCGGCAGGAGCACGTCGGCCACGGCGGTGACGGCCGCACCCTCCTGGGCGGGCATCACCCTCGGCTTCACCGGCGTGACCCTCCTCGGCGCGCAGGCGTCCATCGTGCGGGCGAACCTCGACCGGGAGGACTGGCGCGACGCAGGGTCCGTGACCGGTTGGGTGGTCGCCACCCTCGTCGCCGCGGCGGTCGTCGCCGTCGCGGCCCAGTTCATCGGCCGCCGGGCGAAGGTCACCGAACCGCCCGTCACCGGGCCGGCCATGGAGATACCGAAGGGCCAGCGTTTCGTCTGGCTGTCCCGTGCCTCCAACCGCTGGCTGCACCTCATGGCCGCCGTGTTCGGCGTCATCACCCTCGCGGCCGCCGCGGTGGCGGTGGGCGGCCTCGCGGGGGCGTCGGCCGCGCCCCTCGTCGCCACCTTCGCCGTCGCCACCCTCGCACTGCTCGCCTGTGCCTCCGTCCAGGCCCGGGTGACCGAGAAGGGCCTCGAGGTCGCCCTCGGCCCCCTGGGCTGGCCGGCCCGACGCTGGGCCGCCGACGCCATCGCCTCCGCGTGGGTCGAGAACCGCACCGCCATGCAGGCCGGCGGCTGGGGCTACCGCCTGAACGGCCTCGGCACCACGGTCATGCTGCGCGGCGGCGAATGCCTCGTGATCCGCACCGTCAAGGGCAAGGACTTCGCCGTCAGCGTCGACGACGCCGAACGGGGAGCGGCGCTGCTCAACTCTCTGATCGCGCAGCGGGGCTGAGACACAGCCGCGTCGGATCTCACCGGAGGTCGACGCGCAAGCCCCGATCCTGGAAGATCTGCGGCAGCAGCTCGAACAGCGTGACCTCGCGGTCCCCGACGGACACCCGCTCCGCCAGCCTGGCCCGGGACTCGGCCGAGTGGTCCCATCGCAGGGCGAACTCAGCGCCGCCCGCCGCGCCGCCCGGCCCCGCCGCCCCGCCACAAGAGACGGCCCCCGAGTGGGGCCACCCCTGTCGTACCCCACCGGTACCGTCGACCCATGCCCACCCAGCCATCCGCACCTCCCGGCGAACGCCGGCTCGCCACGCTCGAAGGCGTGTTGGAGCGCATCACCTACGCCAACGAGGAGAACGGCTACACCGTCGCCCGCGTCGACACCGGCCGCGGCGGCAACGACCTGCTCACCGTCGTCGGCGCGCTGCTCGGCGCCCAGGTGGGGGAGTCGCTGCGGATGGAGGGGCGGTGGGGGTCGCACCCCCAGTACGGCAAGCAGTTCCACGTCGAGAACTACACGACCGTGCTGCCCGCCACCGTCCAGGGCATCCGCCGCTACCTCGGCTCGGGGCTGGTGAAGGGCATCGGGCCCGTCTTCGCCGACCGGATCACCCAGCACTTCGGCACGGACACCCTCCGCGTCATCGAGGAGGAGCCGAAGCGGCTCATCGAGGTCCCCGGGCTCGGGCCCAAGCGGACCAGGAAGATCGCCGACGCCTGGGAGGAGCAGAAGGCGATCAAGGAGGTCATGCTCTTCCTCCAGACCGTCGAGGTCTCCACCTCCATCGCCGTGCGCATCTACAAGAAGTACGGCGACGCCTCCATCTCCGTGGTGAAGAACCAGCCCTACCGGCTCGCCGCCGACGTCTGGGGCATCGGCTTCCTCACCGCCGACAAGATCGCCCAGTCGGTCGGCATTCCCCACGACAGCCCGGACCGCGTGAAGGCGGGCCTCCAGTACGCCCTGTCGCAGGCCACCGACCAGGGGCACTGCTACCTCCCCGAGGAGAAGCTGATCGCGGACGCGGTGAAGCTGCTCCAGGTGGACACCGGCCTGGTCATCGAGTGCCTCGCCGAACTGGCCGCCGAGCCGGAGGACCCGGGGGAGGACCCCGGTGTCGTACGGGAGAAGGTGCCCGATCCGGACGGCGGCGACCCCGTCACCGCCGTCTACCTGGTGCCGTTCCACCGCGCCGAAGTCGCCCTCGCCTCCCAGCTGATGCGGCTGCTGCGCACCGACCAGGACCGGATGCCAGCGTTCCGGGACGTGGCGTGGGACAAGGCGCTCGGCTGGCTGCGCGGCCGTACGGGGACGGACCTGGCGCCCGAACAGGAGGCCGCGGTCAAGCTGGCGTTGACGCAGAAGGTGGCCGTGCTGACCGGCGGGCCGGGTTGCGGGAAGTCCTTCACCGTACGGTCGATCGTCGAGCTGGCCCGCGCCAAGAGGGCGAAGGTGGTGCTCGCCGCGCCGACCGGCCGCGCCGCCAAACGGCTCGCCGAGCTGACCGGCGCCGAGGCGTCCACCGTGCACCGGCTGCTGGAGCTCAAGCCCGGCGGGGACGCGGCGTACGACCGGGACCGGCCGCTGGACGCCGATCTCGTCGTGGTCGACGAGGCGTCCATGCTGGACCTGCTGCTGGCGAACAAACTGGTCAAGGCCGTGCCGCCGGGCGCCCACCTGCTGTTCGTCGGGGACGTCGACCAGCTGCCCAGCGTCGGCGCGGGCGAGGTGCTCCGGGATCTGCTCGCCGACGGCGGCCCCGTCCCCGCCGTCCGCCTCACCCGCGTCTTCCGTCAGGCCCAGCAGTCCGGCGTGGTCACCAACGCGCACCGGATCAACGCCGGCAAGCACCCCGTCACCGAGGGCATGAAGGACTTCTTCCTCTTCGTCGAGGACGACACCGAGGAGGCCGGGCGGCTGACCGTCGACGTCGCGGCCCGGCGCGTCCCCGCGAAGTTCGGCCTCGACCCGCGCCGGGACGTGCAGGTCCTCGCCCCCATGCACCGCGGCCCGGCCGGCGCGGGCACGCTCAACGGGCTGTTGCAGCAGGCCGTCACCCCCGCCCGCCCCGACCTGCCCGAGAAGCGGTTCGGCGGCCGGGTGTTCCGCGTCGGCGACAAGGTCACCCAGATCCGCAACAACTACGAGAAGGGCGCCAACGGCGTCTTCAACGGCACCGTCGGCGTCGTCACCTCGCTCGACCCCGTCGACCAGCGCCTGACCGTGCTGACCGACGAGGACGAGGAGGTGCCGTACGACTTCGACGAGCTGGACGAACTGGCGCACGCCTACGCCGTGACCATCCACCGCTCCCAGGGCAGCGAGTACCCGGCGGTCGTCATCCCCGTCACCACGGGCGCGTGGATGATGCTCCAGCGCAACCTGCTCTACACGGCGGTCACCCGGGCCCGGAAGCTCGTCGTCCTGGTCGGCTCCCGCAAGGCCATCGGCCAGGCGGTGCGCACGCTGTCCGCCGGACGCCGCTGCACGGCCCTCGACATGCGTCTCGCCGGTTCCACCTCGTCACGCGGGGGACCCGGAGGGAACCGCCTCTCGGCGGGGGCGGACGCCGCTGTGAGGGCACCGTCACCAAAAAATGATCGATCAAACGAGTCGTGAAGGTCACAGAGGGCTTCCGGATGGGGAACACAGGGGGCAGGATGGGCAAGTTGGCGGCACTCAGTGCCGCCAATAGGCCCGATGGTCGACCCCGAGTGCACTCTCCTGAGCCGAGTGGGGGATGGTAGAGACAGTCAGGGCACCTCGAAGATGAGGCACAACGTCGGTGAGGGAAGACGTGAGCGACAACTCTGTAGTACTGCGGTACGACGGCAGCGAGTACACCTACCCGGTGATCGACAGCACCGTCGGTGACAAGGGCTTCGACATCGGGAAGCTCCGCGCCCAGACCGGTCTGGTGACGCTGGACAGCGGCTACGGCAACACCGCCGCCTACAAATCCGCGATCACCTATCTCGACGGCGAGGCCGGCATCCTCCGGTACCGCGGCTACCCGATCGAGCAGCTGGCCGAGCGCTCCACCTTCCTGGAGGTCGCCTACCTGCTGATCAACGGCGAGCTGCCGACCGTCGACCAGCTGGCGGGCTTCAAGGACGACATCACGCAGCACACCCTGCTGCACGAGGACGTCAAGAACTTCTACCGGGGCTTCCCGCGCGACGCCCACCCGATGGCCATGCTGTCCTCGGTGGTCTCCGCGCTGTCGACGTTCTACCAGGACAGCCACAACCCGTTCGACGAGCAGCAGCGCAACCTCTCCACCATCCGTCTGCTCGCCAAGCTTCCGACGATCGCGGCCTACGCCTACAAGAAGTCGGTCGGCCACCCGTTCGTCTACCCGCGCAACGACCTCGGCTACGTCGAGAACTTCCTGCGCATGACGTTCTCCGTCCCGGCGCAGGAGTACGAGCTCGACCCGGTCGTCGTCTCCGCCCTGGACAAGCTGCTGATCCTGCACGCGGACCACGAGCAGAACTGCTCGACCTCCACGGTCCGCCTGGTCGGCTCCTCGCAGGCGAACATGTTCGCCTCGATCTCCGCCGGCATCAACGCCCTGTGGGGCCCGCTGCACGGCGGCGCCAACCAGTCGGTGCTGGAGATGCTCGAGGGCATCCGCGACAACGGCGGTGACGTCGACACCTTCATCCGCAAGGTGAAGAACAAGGAGGACGGCGTCCGCCTGATGGGCTTCGGCCACCGGGTCTACAAGAACTTCGACCCGCGCGCCAAGATCATCAAGGCTGCCGCGCACGACGTGCTGTCCGCCCTCGGCAAGTCCGACGAGCTGCTGGACATCGCGCTCAAGCTGGAGGAGCACGCGCTCTCCGACGACTACTTCGTCTCGCGCAGCCTCTACCCGAACGTGGACTTCTACACCGGTCTGATCTACCGGGCCATGGGCTTCCCGACCGAGATGTTCACGGTCCTCTTCGCCCTCGGCCGCCTGCCGGGCTGGATCGCCCAGTGGCACGAGATGATCAAGGAGCCGGGGTCGCGGATCGGGCGCCCGCGTCAGATCTACACGGGTGTGGTCGAGCGGGACTTCGTGCCCGTCGAGGAGCGCTGACACCTGCCGGTGCGGGTGTTGTGCGCGTAAGCGCCTAAGAGTTCGTCGCTGAAGGGGTGTGGGCGGCTGCGGGTCGGCTTCGGCTTATCGCGCAGTTCCCCGCGCCCCTTTGGGCGCGTTGCACCACTGCGAAGAAAAAGGACACGAGAGGAAAAGGCGCCCCGGCCGCCGGTCCCCCCACGGGCCGACGAACCAGGGCGCCTTCCCATGTCCCGGTGCGGATTCCCCCCACGGGATCCGGCCGGGCGCTTGTGAGGACAGCGCCTGAATCGCTGTGTGAGCACGGACGGACCTGAACCCGTCGCACTCGTCGGTGTGCGGTCTGCCGGGACAACGCACGTCGGGAGGGCCGCTCAAAGCTTCCCTGGCACGTGCCCCGGCAACGCAATCTCTGGAGAAGTCCCCCAAGACATCTCCAGATGTCAGGAAGCGCCCCCCAAGACGCTGCCCGACATCGCCAACTTAGACCTTCGAACCCCTTCGATGGTTACGTTCAGATCACTGTGATCTGCGTCTCTTGCATCTGTCCCCACAGTGCGCAGGAGCCCGCAAACCTCTCACGAGACCCAAGCGTAAGGAAGATGCGCGAGGCTTGTGAAGAGCTTATGTGAGGGTCTTACCGGACTCCAGGGGTACTGCCCAACTTGAGACATCAATGAAATGACCGGAGCCGCAGACTGTTGGTCACCACGAAGACCGACGAGAAGGCCATGGCGGCCCCGGCGATCATCGGGTTGAGCAGTCCGGCCGCGGCCAGCGGCAGTGCGGCCACGTTGTAGCCGAAGGCCCACACGAGGTTGCCCTTGATCGTGGACAGGGTGCGCCGGGACAGCCGTATCGCGTCCGCCGCCACCCTCAGGTCGCCGCGGGCCAGGGTCAGGTCGCCCGCCTCGATCGCCGCGTCCGTGCCGGTGCCCAGGGCCAGACCCAGATCGGCGACGGCCAGCGCGGCCGCGTCGTTGACGCCGTCGCCGACCATGGCGACGCTGCGCCCCTCGTCCTGAAGCCGCCGCACCACGTCGGCCTTGTCCTCGGGCAGCACCTCGGCGATCACCCGGTCCTCGTCGATGCCGACGGTGCGCGCGACCGCCTCGGCCACCGCCCGGTTGTCGCCGGTCAGCAGCACCGGCGTCAGGCCCAGCGCCCGCAGTTCGCGGACCGCCTCGGCGCTGGTCTCCTTCACCGTGTCGGCGACGGCGAGGACGCCGCGTGCCGTCCCGTCCCAGCCGGCCACCACCGCGGTGTGCCCGGCACGCTCGGCGTCCTCCTTGGCCCGCGCCAGCTCCGGCGGCAGCTCCCCGAACACCTCGGACAGCCGCCCCACGGCCACCTCGCGGCCCTCCACGCGCCCGCGCACGCCCCGGCCGGGGACGTTCTCGAACCGCTCCACCTCGGGCAGCGTGCCCACGCGCTCCTCGGCGCCCGCGGCCACCGCACGGGCCACCGGGTGCTCGGAGGCGTGCTCCAGGGCGCCCGTGAGCCGCAGCAGCTCCCGCTCATCGGTGCCCTCGGCGGTGTGCACCGCCCGCAGGGACATCCGGCCGGTGGTGACGGTGCCTGTCTTGTCCAGGACGACCGTGTCCACGCGCCGGGTGGACTCCAGCACCTCGGGGCCCTTGATGAGGATGCCGAGCTGGGCGCCCCGCCCGGTGCCGACCATCAGCGCGGTCGGCGTGGCGAGGCCGAGCGCGCAGGGGCAGGCGATGATCAGTACGGCGACGGCCGCGGTGAACGCGGCGACCGTGTCCCCGGTGTTGCCGAGCCACAGCCCGAAGGTGGCGGCCGCGATCAGCAGTACCACCGGTACGAACACCCCGGCGATCCGGTCGGCGAGCCGCTGCACCTGCGCCTTGCCGGTCTGCGCGTCCTCCACCAGCTTCGCCATCCGCGCGAGCTGGGTGTCCGCGCCGATCCGGGTGGCCTCGACGACCAGCCGGCCGCCCGCGTTGACGGTGGCGCCGGTGACGGTGTCGCCGACGCTCACGTCCACCGGCACGGACTCGCCGGTCAGCATGGACGCGTCCACGGCGGAGGAGCCCTCGACGACCGTGCCGTCGGTGGCGATCTTCTCCCCGGGGCGCACCACGAACCGGTCGCCCACGGCCAGCCGCTCGGCCGGCACCCGCACCTCACGCCCGTCCCTCAGGACGGTGACGTCCTTGGCGCCCAGCTCCATCAGTGCCCGCAGCGCGGCGCCCGCCTGACGCTTGGAGCGGACCTCCAGATAGCGGCCGAGCAGGATGAACGTGGTGACGCCGGCGGCGACCTCCAGGTAGATCATGGAGGCCCCGTCGGCGCGGGACACGGTCAGCTCGAAGGGGTGCCGCATGCCCGGCTCGCCCGCGTCGCCCAGGAACAGCGCCCACAGCGACCAGCCGAACGCGGCCAGCGTGCCGACGGAGACCAGGGTGTCCATGGTGGCCGCGCCGTGCCGGAGGTTGGTCCAGGCGGCCCGGTGGAAGGGGGCGGCGCCCCACACCACGACCGGCGCGGCGAGGGTGAGGGAGAGCCACTGCCAGTTGTCGAACTGCAGGGACGGAACCATCGCCAGCAGGACGACCGGCAACGAGAGCAGCGCGGAGACGACCAGACGCGCGCGCAGGGCCGCCGTCTCCGGGTCGGCCCCCGAGGCGGTGTCGCCCTCGTCGTCCTGGCGCGGGGGCGCCGGCTCCTCGGCGGTGTAACCGGTCTTCACCACCGTGGTGATCAGATCGGCGACCTCGATGCCCGGCGGATACGAGATCCGGGCCTTCTCGGTCGCGTAGTTCACCGTGGCGGTGACGCCGTCCATGCGGTTGAGCTTCTTCTCGACGCGGGCCGCGCAGGAGGCGCAGGTCATCCCGCCGATGAGCAGCTCGACCTCCGAGAGGGCCGGCTGCCCGGCGGCGGCGGGCGCCTCGGGTGCGGTGGTGCTGGTCATGTCCGTGCTCCTGGGACGTCCGGGATGCGGGCGGCGGCGGGCCGGGCCGGGCTCCGGGTGGCCGGTGCGGCCCGGCTCACGCCGCGCGGGGTGCTGTCGGAGGCGTGCGGCTCCGGATCAGACCGTGCCGGCCAGCTCGAAGCCGGCCTCTTCGACGGCGGCGCGCACGGCGGCCTCGTCGAGCGGGGTGGCGGAGACCACGGTCACCTCGCCGGAGGAGGCGACGGCCGTCACCGAGCTGACGCCGGGGAGCTGGGAGATCTCGCCGGAGACGGCGCCCTCGCAGTGTCCGCAGCTCATCCCGGTCACCTTGTAGACGGTGGTGACGGAACCCTGGGTGTCGGTCTGGGACGTCATGTCGTTCTCCTCGTCGGGGCGTTGCGGGTGTGCAGGGGGTCAGGAGGGGGTCCTGAGGACCCCGCACATCCACACTATACCCCTAGGGGGTATGAATCCAGGTTGAGGGCGGGCGCCCGTCCGCCGTCTGGACTGCTGCGCTCGGGCGCGCCCCGGCGATGCCCTGAGGTGCTCCGGTCGCCGGCACCCCGGGGGCCCCGGGAGTCCGTCCCCGCCCTCGTGGGCGCGCGAGGAACCCCGCGCCTGTCCGGAGGGTCCACGCGCCTGTCCGGTCGTCCGTGCGGGCGGGCGGCCCCCGGCCCGCCCGCACGGACGCACGAGCGGCCGGGGAACCGACCGGGGACGCCCGTGGCCCGAACTCCGCGGCAGCGGGATAGCGTTCCGCCGACAGCGGCGATCACCGGAAGGCGGGACCTGGCATGCGAGCGGTGGTGTTCGAGCGGTACGGGGAGCCGGCCGAGGTGCGTGAGGTCGCGGACCCGCAGCCGGCGGAGCACGGGGTCGTGGTCCGCGTGGAGGCCACCGGCCTGTGCCGCAGCGACTGGCACGCCTGGCAGGGCCACGACCCGGACGTCGTCCTCCCGCACGTCCCCGGCCACGAGCTCGCCGGAGTGGTCGAGGCGGTCGGACCCCGGGTCGTCCGCCGGCGCGCCGGGGACCGGGTCACCGTGCCGTTCGTCTGCGCCTGCGGCTCCTGCCCCGCCTGCGCGGCGGGCGACCAGCAGGTGTGCGAGCGCCAGACCCAGCCCGGCTTCACCCACTGGGGTTCCTTCGCCCAGTACGTGGCCCTCGACCACGCCGACGTGAACCTGGTCGCCGTCCCCGACGGCATGGCGTACGTCACCGCCGCCTCCCTCGGCTGCCGTTTCGCCACCGCCTACCGGGCCGTGGTCCAGCAGGGCCGGGTCGCGGCGGGCGAGTGGGTGGCGGTGCACGGCTGCGGGGGCGTCGGACTGTCCGCGGTGATGATCGCGGCGGCGGCCGGCGCACGCGTGGTCGCGGTCGACGTGTCGCCGGGCGCCCTCGATCTGGCCCGGAGGTTCGGCGCGGCGGAGTGCGTGGACGCCGCCGCGGTGGACGACCCCGCCGCCGCGGTCCGTGAACTGACCGGCGGCGGCGCCCACCTCTCCCTGGACGCCCTGGGCGCGGCCGTCACCTGTGCCGCCTCGGTGAACGGCCTGCGCAGGCGGGGCCGGCACGTGCAGGTGGGCCTGCTCCCCTCGGAGACGGGCACCACGCCCGTGCCCATGGCCCGCGCCGTCGCCCTGGAGCTGGAGATCCTCGGCAGCCACGGCATGGCCGCCCACGCCTACCCGCCGATGCTGGACCTGGTGCGCGCCGGGGTGCTCCGCCCCGACCTGCTGGTGACCTCGGTGATCGGTCTGGACGCGGTGCCCGAGGCGCTGGCGGCGATGGACACCGCCCCGGCCGCCGGGGTGACGGTGATCGAACCCTGGCGCTGAGCGCACGCACGGACGCGGTGCCCACGCGTGGTCGGCGCGATGGACACCGTTCTTGCCGCCGGGGCCGGGACCGGGGTGACGGTGATCGAACCCTGGCGCTGAGCGCACGCACGGACGCCGTGTCCCCGCGTGGTCGGCGCGGGGGCACGGCGTCCTCGTGCCGCGGTGGTCAGCCCCGGCGGTTGCTGGGACGCGCGGCGACCCAGCGGCGGACCGTGTCGGGATACCAGTAGGGCTTCCCGCCCTCCACCCGGTCCGGCGGCGGCAGCAAGCCGTGCTTGCGGTAGGAACGCACGGTGTCCGGCTGCACCTTGATGTGGGCCGCGATGTCCTTGTACGACCACAGCTCGGTCATGTGTGCACCTCCCCGCGCCCGCCACGGCGGCGGCCGGGGTGGCCGTCAGGGGGAGCCGGGCGTGCGCTGGCGATCGACAGCGTCGTGCGGGAGAACGAGCCGGTCCGCTCACGGAGAGGGCTCGTGCGCGGGTGTGACGGAAGGGCCGCCCGCGTGTGACGCCCGTGACGCGACGGGAGTGTTTGTGACAGGAGTGACGCACAGGCGCACACCGGCACACCGGCGGGGCGCATTGACTCCCGGACACCCGAGCGCGTACCGGCGGCGCCTTCCGGGCCGACGCCCGAGTACATATCGGTGCCGCCTTCCGGGCCGACACCCGAGCACGTACCGGCGGCGCCTTCCGGGCCGGAACCGGAACCCGTTCCGGACTCCTGCTGGAGCGCCGTCCGGCCGCTCCCGCACATGTTCTCGTCCGAATGTCCGGACAAAACATTGACAGGGCTTCATGGGCGGGGCTAGAACCGGGGAGAGCCCTCGGACCCCGCAGGGCGGACGAGACGTCCGAAGGGAGCGTCATGGCGAGCCTCCACCGCCGCCGGGCGCTTCCCGGCCGTCGGGGCGTCCACGGTGTCGCCCCGTCACAGATCGCCTCCGGCGCGGGAGGCCGCCTCGCTTTGGCAGGAGCGAGGTGCGAGCGACGACTCCCCGCCCGCCGCGGCCCCGCGCCGGAGGCACCGTCCCGGACGCCCGCCCCCGGGACCCATGTGTCCACTCGGGGACCCGAACGGCCGACACAGTGTCGGGCCCGCCCGGCACCCCGGCCCTGGTGGGATGGACCCGTGGCCGCCGCCGCGGCGCGCCCGCCCGCGGCACCACCGCACGAGCTGTACGAACGGCACGTCTCCACCCGACGCCGCCATCTGCGAAGGAGTTCTCGGTCATGACGAAGATCGTCAACCACTGGATCGGCGGCAAGACCGCCGAAGGCGCCTCGGGAACCTACGGCCCGGTGACGAACCCGGCGACCGGCGAGGTCACCACCAAGGTCGCCTTCGCCTCCGTCGAGGAGGTCGACGCCGCGGTAGCCGCCGCCAAGGAGGCGTTCCGCACCTGGGGCCAGTCCTCCCTCGCGCAGCGCACCTCGGTCCTCTTCAAGTTCCGCGCCCTGCTCGACGCCCACCGCGACGAGATCGCCGAGCTGATCACCGCCGAGCACGGCAAGGTGCACTCCGACGCCCTCGGCGAGGTGGCGCGCGGCCTGGAGATCGTCGACCTGGCCTGTGGCATCAACGTCCAGCTCAAGGGCGAGCTGTCCACCCAGGTGGCCAGCCGCGTGGACGTGGCGTCCATCCGCCAGCCGCTCGGCGTGGTCGCCGGCATCACCCCGTTCAACTTCCCGGCGATGGTTCCGATGTGGATGTTCCCCCTCGCCATCGCCTGCGGCAACACCTTCGTGCTGAAGCCCAGCGAGAAGGACCCGTCCGCCTCCGTCCGCCTTGCCGAGCTGCTCGCCGAGGCCGGACTGCCCGAGGGCGTGTTCAACGTCGTGCACGGCGACAAGGTGGCCGTGGACCGCCTGCTGGAGCACCCGGACGTCAAGGCCGTGTCCTTCGTCGGCTCCACGCCCATCGCCCGCTACATCCACACCACCGCCTCCGCCAACGGCAAGCGCGTCCAGGCGCTCGGCGGCGCCAAGAACCACATGCTGGTGCTGCCCGACGCCGACCTCGACGCGGCCGCCGACGCCGCCGTGTCCGCCGCCTACGGCTCGGCCGGCGAGCGCTGCATGGCGATCTCCGCGGTCGTCGCCGTCGGCGCGATCGGCGACGAGCTGGTGGAGAAGATCCGCGAGCGCGCCGAGAAGATCAAGATCGGCCCCGGAGACGACCCCGCCTCCGAGATGGGTCCGCTGATCACCGCGACCCACCGGGACAAGGTCGCCTCCTACGTCGCCGGCGCGGCCGACGAGGGTGCCGAGGTCGTCCTGGACGGCACCGGCTACACCGTCGACGGCCACGAGAACGGCCACTGGATCGGCATCTCCCTGCTCGACAAGGTGCCGACCACCGCCAAGGCCTACCAGGACGAGATCTTCGGCCCCGTCCTGTGCGTGCTGCGCGCCGACACGTACGAGGAGGCCCTGGACATCGTCAACGCCTCGCCGTACGGCAACGGCACGGCCATCTTCACCCGCGACGGCGGCGCCGCCCGCCGCTTCCAGCTCGAGGTCGAGGCCGGCATGGTCGGCGTCAACGTCCCGATCCCGGTCCCCGTCGGCTACCACTCCTTCGGCGGCTGGAAGGACTCCCTCTTCGGCGACCACCACATCTACGGCAACGACGGCACGCACTTCTACACCCGCGGAAAGGTCGTCACCACCCGCTGGCCCGACCCGGCGGACGCCCCGTCCGGCGTCGACCTGGGCTTCCCCCGCAACCACTGAGCCCGCTCAGGGGGAGTGTGGCCGCGTACCGCGACCGCGGTACGCGGCCACACCCGCGTACGCCTCCGGGAGGTCCCCCGGTTCGGTCTCCGGTCGACAACGGACCGACAGGGAGACCCCGTACGGTTGACGCATGGATCTTCGACTGCCCCGCCTCCGGCGGCCGCGGCCCCGGCGTGCCCTCGCCGCCGCGGCCGCCGTGGTCGTGCTCGCCGGGGCCGGCACCTGGACCGCCGTCGCCTCCGACGACCCGCCCCAGGTACGCCGCGCCGACCGCGTCATGGCCACGGACGACGGGGTGCGCATCGACACCTCCTTCTTCACCGCGGGCCCCGAGGGCCGCCGCCCGGCCGTGCTGCTCGGGCACGGCTTCGGCGGCAGCAAGGAGGACGTCCGCGCGCAGGCCGAGGACCTCGCCCGCGACGGGTACGCCGTCCTCACCTGGTCCGCGCGCGGCTTCGGGAAGTCCACTGGGAGGATCGGGCTGAACGACCCCGAGGGCGAGGTCGCCGACGTCTCCCGGCTCGTCGACTGGCTGGCCACGCGCCCCGAGGTCCGCCTCGACAAGACCGGCGACCCCCGCGTCGGCATGGCCGGCAACTCCTACGGCGGGGCCATCGCCCTCCTCGGCGCCGGGTACGACGACCGCGTCGACGCCGTCGCCCCCGCCATCACCTACTTCGACCTCGCCGAAGCCCTCTTCCCGGGCGGCGTGTTCAAGAAGCTGTGGGCCGGCGCCTTCGTCACGTCCGGCGGCGGCTGTGCCCGCTTCGAGCCCGAGCTGTGCGCCATGTACGAGCGGGTCGCCGAGTCCGGCGTCCCCGACGCACAGGCCCGCACGCTCCTCGAGGCGCGCTCCCCGGCCGCCGTCGCCGACCGCATCGACGTGCCCACGCTGCTGATGCAGGGGCAGACCGACTCGCTGTTCCCGCTCGGCCAGGCCGACGCCGCCGCCCGCGCGATCCGCGCCAACGGCGCCCCCGTCACGGTCGACTGGCTGGCCGGCGGCCATGACGGCGGCGACCCCGAGACCGACCGCCTGCACGCGCGCGTCCGCGCCTGGTTCGACCGCCACCTCAAGGACGACGAGAGCGCCGACACCGGCCCCGCCTTCCGCGTCACCCGCACCGGGGGCGTCGACTCCACCGACGGTCAGGCCCAGTTGCGCGGCGCGAGCGCCGACGCCTACCCGGGCCTGCACAGCGGCGAGCGGTCCGTGCGGCTGACGGGCCGTGAGCAGCGCTTCGCCAACCCGGCGGGCGCCAGCCCGCCCGCCGTGTCCGCCCTGCCCGGCATCGGCGGCTCCGGCGGCCTCTCCCAGCTCTCCTCCCTCGGCATCGGCGTCTCCCTCGACTTCCCGGGCCAGCACGCCCGCTTCGAGTCCGCCCCCGTCACCCACGACCTGCACATCACCGGCTCCCCGACCGTCACCGCACGGGTCAGATCCACCAGCGACGACGCCGTCCTCTTCGCCAAGCTCTACGACGTCGGCCCGGACGGCCGGCAGCAGGTGCTGCCCTCCCAGCTCGTCACCCCCCTCCGCGTCGAGGACGCCCGCGCCGGCCAGGACGTGCAGCTCACCCTCCCGGCCGTCGACCACGAGATCCGCAAGGGCCACCGGCTGCGCCTGGTCCTCGCCTCCACCGACCTCGCCTACGCCTCCCCGGCCGCCCCGGCGACGTACACCGTGTCCCTGAGGAGCGACCTCACGGTGCCCACCGCACCCGGCGTCACCACCGCCGCGGCCCCGCTGCCCGCATGGGTGGTGTGGCTGCCCGTCGCCGGCGCCTTGACCGCCCTCGCGCTGCTCCTCACCGCCCGCCGCCGCACCACCGCCCCGGCCCCCGACCCGGACCTGGCCGACGTCCCCCTCCAGATCACCGGCCTGAGCAAGCGGTACGCCCGCTCCGCCGACCGGTACGCCGTACGGGACCTGTCGTTCCGGGTGGAGAAGGGCCAGGTGCTCGGCCTGCTCGGGCCCAACGGGGCGGGCAAGACCACCACGCTGCGCATGCTGATGGGCCTCATCAAGCCCGACGACGGCGAGATCCGCGTCTTCGGCCACGCCGTGCGTCCCGGCGCGCCCGTGCTGTCCCGGGTCGGCGCCTTCGTCGAGGGCGCCGGCTTCCTGCCGCACCTGTCCGGCCGGGAGAACCTCGAGCTGTACTGGGCCGCCACCGGCCGCCCGCCCGAGGACGCCCACCTCGACGAGGCCCTGGAGATCGCCGGCCTCGGCGACGCGCTCGCCCGGGCCGTGCGCACCTACTCGCAGGGCATGCGCCAGCGCCTCGCCATCGCCCAGGCCATGCTCGGCCTGCCCGACCTGCTCATCCTCGACGAACCGACCAACGGTCTCGACCCGCCGCAGATCCGCGAGATGCGCGAGGTGATGATCCGGTACGCGGCCGCCGGACGCACGGTGATCGTCTCCAGCCATCTGCTGGCGGAGGTCGAGCAGTCCTGCACCCACCTCGTCGTCATGGACCGCGGCCGGCTGGTCCAGGCCGGACCGGTGCACGACATCGTCGGCTCCGGCGACACCCTCCTGGTCGGCACCGTGTCGCCCGTCGAGGAGCCCGTCGCCGAGAAGGTCGCCGCGCTGCCCGGCGTGGAGTCCGCCGTCCGCACCGACGAGGGGCTGCTGGTCCGGCTCGGCGCCGACGGCACCGCCCCCGGACTGATCGCGGAACTGGTCCGGCTGGAGGTGCCCGTGACGTCCGTGGGCCCCCACCGCCGCCTCGAGGACGCCTTCCTCACCCTGATCGGAGGATCCGCATGAGCGCGCTCACCGAGCGGGCCGAGGAGTCCACGGCTCCCGGGCCCGCCGCCCCCGCGGAGACCGCCGCCGGCTACCGCGCCGGCCGCACCCTGCCGCCGCGGGTCGAGCTGGTCCGCCAGCTCAAGCGGCGGCGCACCCTCGTCATGGGCGCGGTCCTCGCCCTGCTGCCGTTCGTGCTGGTGGCCGCCTTCGCGATCGGCGGCGAACCCGAGGGCCGCAACACCCGCGTCAACCTGATGGACACGGCCACCGCGTCCGGGGCCAACTTCGCCGCCGTCAGCCTCTTCGTGTCTGCGGGCTTCCTGCTGGTCATCCCGGTCGCCCTGTTCTGCGGGGACACCGTCGCCTCCGAGGCCGGCTGGTCCTCCCTGCGCTACCTGCTCGCCGCGCCCGTGCCCCGGATGCGGCTGCTGTGGTCCAAGCTGATCGTCGGACTGGGCCTGAGCCTCGCCGCGATGGTGCTGCTGCCGGTGGTGGCGCTCGCCGTCGGCACCGTCGCCTACGGCTGGGGCCCGCTGCACATCCCCACCGGCGGCACGCTCGACCCGGGCACCGCCGCCGGGCGGCTCGTGGTGATCGTCGCGTATCTGTTCGTGTCGCAACTGGTCACCGCCGCACTGGCGTTCTGGCTGTCCACCCGCACCGACGCCCCGCTGGGCGCGGTCGGCGGAGCCGTCGGCCTGACCATCGTCGGCAACGTCCTGGACGCCGTCACCGCCCTCGGCGACTGGCGGCACTTCCTGCCCGCCCACTGGCAGTTCGCCTGGGCGGACGCCGTCCAGCCCACCCCCGAGTGGTCCGGCATGATCCAGGGCGCGTCGGTGTCCGTGACGTACGCGCTGGTGCTGTTCGCACTGGCGTTCCGGGGGTTCGCGCGCAAGGACGTGGTGTCCTGACCTCCCGGGCCGTGTGACGGGCACGCGGCCGACCGGGTGAACCTGCGCAACCGATCCCGCGCAGCGGGGTTGGAGAGGGAGACAGGCCACAGGGCAGCCGGGGCCGTGACGCGCGGCCTCGGCCGCCTCTCTCCATGCCGGGGCCGGCCTCCCATCTTCAAGCAGGAAGACAACCACATTGCGACAGACCCTGAGCAGGGGAGTGTTCACGGCGGCCGCTGCCGCCACGGGCATTCTGTCCCTGTACGGAACCCCCGCCCTCGCCGACTCGTTCGCGGGGGGCGGTGCCGAGGATTCTCCCGGTGTGCTGTCCGGGAACAACGTGCAGGCGCCGGTCCACGTGCCGGTGAACGCGTGCGGCAACACCGTCACCGGCGTGGGCGCTTTCAACAGCGCGTCCGACAACACGTGCGTCAACGAGTCCGGCGGCCACGGTGAGAAGGCCGGCGGTGCGCACGCGTCCGGCGGCGCCAAGGGCTCGCCCGGCGTCATCTCCGGGAACAACGTGCAGGCGCCCGTCCACGCCCCCGTGAACGCGTGCGGCAACGACGTCACCGTCGGCGGCGCCTTCAACAGCGCCTCCGACAACACCTGCGCCAACGTCTCCGGGGGCGCGCACGGCGAGAAGAAGTCCTCGGACCGCTCGGCGGACGGCCACCACGAGGCCTCCTCGGGCGTCTCGCACTCCGAGAGCGGCGGGGCCCACGCGGTCGGCGCCGCCAAGGGCTCGCCCGGTGTGCTGTCCGGGAACCTCATCCAGGCGCCGATCCACGTGCCGGTGAACGCCTGCGGCAACAGCCTGAACCTCGTGGGCCTGTTCAACGAGGCGAGCGACAACACCTGCGTCAACGAGTCCGGCCATGAGGAGAAGGAGCCGGAGAAGACGCCCGAGAAGGACAAGCCCGAGCCGCCCACGGTCAAGACGCCGCCGACCCCGGTCGAGCCGCCGGCCGTCCACACCCCGGACGGCCCGCCGCACCTCGCCGAGACCGGCACCGACGGCCTGATGGCCGCGTCCGCCGCCGGCGCCGTGCTGCTCACCGGCGGGGCCATGCTGTACCGCCGCGGCCGCGTCGGCGCCCACCGCTGACGGTCCCGCGGACACCGGGCCCACCCCACCCGGCCTCCGCGCCCCCGGCACGAAGCGTCCCCCGGACCACCCGGTCCGGGGGACGCTTCGTCGTGACGTCCGTCAGCCGCGCACCGGCGTCGGCGTGCCGCCGCGGCCGGCGCCCGCCGGCACCGGCACGCTGCCGCGCACCGGGGCCGCCCGCAGCCGCCTGCGCACCCCCTGCACCAGCGTCGACGCCGTGAACGTCGCGCCGTGCACGAACCGCATCGCGGGACCGAACCCGGGCGCCGTCACCAGACCCGCCAGGAACAGCCCGGGGTAGGACGACTCGAAGCCCCGGTCCAGCACCGGCGACCCGTCGGGCAGCGCCGTCATCGCACCGCGCAGCTCCGCCGACAGCAGCCCCAGCCGGTCACGGTGCGCCTTGAACCCGGTGGCGGCGATGACGTGCTCCGTCTCCATCGTGCGCCGCGCGCCCGACAGGTCGGCCAGCTCCAGCCGCAGCCCGCCCGGCACCGCGGCCGCCGCCGTCACCTCGTGCCCCGGCAGCAGGTCCACCGCGCGCTCCACCCGCTCCCGCACCCACCAGGCGCCCGCAGGACCGAGCGCCGTCGCCGCGATCCGCGTCCGGGTCGCCTCCGGCAGCCGCCGGAACAGCCCTGGCCGCTCCGAGTAGAACCAGTTCCGCCAGCCCGGACCCAGACCGCTGTGCGGTGAGCGCATCGACTGCCACCACGGGCGCTCCCACGGCGGCGGCACGTCGTTCCAGCGCAGCCGCTCCGCCCGCGCCAGCACCCGCACCCGCGTGCCCTGCTCGGCGAGCAGCGCCGCCGTCTCCAGCGCCGCCTGGCCCCCGCCGATCACGGTGACGTCCTTGCCCTGGAAGGGGCCCAGGTCGCTGTGGTGGCTGCTGTGCGTCACCAGCGTCGGGTGCAGCCCGCGCAGCGCCGACGGCACCTCGATGAACGGCATCACGCCGACGGCGAGCGCCACCGTCCGCGCGTGCAGCACCTCCCCGTCCTCGGCGACCGCGCTGAAGCCCTCGGGGCCCGACGACACCCGCGCGATCATCCGCTCGTCCACCTCGGGCACGGCGTTGCGCGCGAACCACAGCCCGTAGGAGGCGAAGTCCTCCACCGGGATCGGGTGCGCGTGACGGGCGGTCAGCCCCCGCTCGGTGCAGTACGCGTCGAGCCGCCAGCGTCCCGCCGGGTCGGACAGGTTGGACGCCCACGGCTCCGACTTCAGGAACATCCCGGCCGGCATGTGGTCCCGCCAGGACGCCATGGGCCGGCCGAAGACACGCAGGTTCAGTCCGGCGGCCGCCGCGTGCGACGCGATCGACAGACCGTACGGACCCGCGCCCACCACCAGAAGGTCGTACATCATCAGCTGCTCGCTTTCTCGTTGTCGGTCGTCAGGGAGGGCGTGACCGCCCGGGGCGCCGGGCGCTGCGCCGGCACCTCGGCCGCGGCGCCCAGCCGCCGGCGCAGCCGGCCGGACACATGACGGGCCCACAGGGCCCACATCGCGAGGCCCGGGGCGCGGTCGTCGCCCGCCCACCAGGCCAGTTCGCGCCCGCCGGGCGCGGGACGCAGCGCGGCGAGGGGCGCGTAGTTCTCCACCACGAACGCCCTGCCGGTCACCGGATCCCCGTCCGGCAGTGGACGCCCCGTCAGGTCCGCGTGCAGCGCCCGTACGACGTCCAGGCCGGCGCTGTCGGCGAACAGCCGGAACTGGGCGCCGGGGCGCGGGTTGAAGTCGAGGAGGTGGTAGCGGCCGGTGGCGCCGCAGCGGCGGAAGTCCAGGTCGAAGATCCCGCGGTAGCCCAGCTCACCGGTGATGCGCTCGGCCAGCGCGATCACCTCCGAGTTGGGCGTCCAGCGGCCCACCGCGGTCAGTCCCGCGCCGCGCGGCCAGGACAGGTGCTTGCGGCCCGGCCCGCCCGCCCGCACGGTGCCCGTGCGGTCGGCGTAGCCGTGGAAGAACCAGTCCCGGTCCGTGCCGGGCGGCAGATACGCCTGGAGCAGCAGCGGGCTGCCCGCCTCCGCGGTGCGCGCGTGCAACTCCCGCGCCTCGCGGGCGGTGTGCAGCACCTGGGTGCTGCGCAGCCCGGAGCCCGCCGGGAGCAGCCAGGGGCGGCTCCACTTGGCGACCACCGGCAGCCCGAGCCGCAGCGCCTCCTCGGCGGCCCGCGCCGGGGTGTCCGGGACCTCCGTGCGCGGGTGCGGCACGCCCACCGAGGCGCACACGGCTGCCAGTCCGGCCTTGTCGGCGACGCGTTCGGGCACCGCGGACGGCATCACCGGCAGCAGATAGGAGCCGGTGAGCTCCTCGCGCAGCCGGGCCGCGGCGATCGCGGTGGCGTCGTCCATCGGCACCAGCACCGCCGGACGCCCCACCTGGGCGGCGACCCTGCGCAGCACGGCGAGGACCTCGTCCGCGGACGCGTCCGGGGACGGCGGGGCGTGCAGCCGGCGCACAAAGCGCGAGCGGGCCACGGGACTTCCCGCGCAGTCGGCGACGACATGCACGTCCACCCCCGCCCGGCCGAGCGACCGGACGGCGCCCAGGGTGCCGTGGTGAAAGGGATTCCGGTCGATCCGCAGCACGACCGCGGGAACCCGGGTGTCAAGCAAGGACACGCATTCTCACTTTCTTCTGGTGCCGTCTCACCCACACGGGCGAGAACGGCACTCGAAAGCCGCAGTGGCAGTGGCACTGTCGTATTTCGTATGGCTGACTTCATATGACTGTTCGTCAACAGCGAGGCATCAGGCACAAGGCGGACGCGAGCGAGAAGAGGAGCAGCCAATGGCCCCACAGCACAGGCGGGTCCGGACCCGCGCCCTGGCCGTGGGCGCGGCGGCGGTCGCCGTGTCGGCCGCCCTGGCGGCGGGCCCCGTGGCCGGCGCGGCGCCCATGGACGACGCGAGGGCCGCGCTGCCGGGCCCCACCGAGCGCCCCACACCGGCCGCGGCCGCCCAGCCCACACCGGCCGCGGGCGCCCAGCCCGCGCCGGGCGCCGAGCCCGCCGCGTCGGCCTTCCCCACACCCGACGTCGACATCCCCGCCGTGTCCGTGCCCCAGCTCCCGCCCGTCCCGGATCTGCGGCCGCCGTCGGTGCCCGCCCCGGTGAAGGGCGTGCCGCCGTTCGGCGCCTTCCTCGCCTCCGACGCGCGCGGCGTGGAGCGGATGGAGCAGCTCAGCCGCTGGCTCGGCGGCGCCGAACTGCGCGTCGGCCACACCTACCTGCCGGGCAACCACTGGAAGGACATCGAGGGCGACGTCGGCTTCCTCGAGGCGTGGGCGCGCTGGCGCAACGCCGACGACAAACGGATGCTCGTCCTCAACGTCCCGCTCCAGGAGCGCAACGAGGCGGGCGTGCCCGACGGGGAGGTCCGCGAGCTGCTGCGGCGCGGCGCGGCCGGCGAGTTCGACCACCACTTCCGCACCCTCGCCGAGCGGCTCGTCGAGCTGAAGATCCCCGACACGGTCCTGGTCCTCGGCTGGGAGATGAACGGCATCACCTACACCCACCGCTGCGGACCCGACCCGGAGAACTGGAAGAAGTACTGGAACCGCATCGTCACCACGATGCGTTCCGTCCCCGGCCAGGAATTCCGGTTCGAGTTCACGCCCAACCGGGGCCGTGACGCCGTGCCGTGGACGCAGTGCTACCCCGGCGACGACACCGTCGACATCATCGGAATGGACTCCTACGACCAGCCGCACGGAATGTCCTTCGACGAACAGGTGAAGGAACCGTACGGCCTTCAGGCGCACGTCGATTTCGCCAAGGCGCACGGAAAGCCCATCGCCTATCCGGAGTGGGGGCTTTTCCGCAACGGCGACAACCCCGAGTACATGCGCCGCATGCTCGCCTGGATGCAGCAGCACCGGCCGCTCTACCACACGGTGACCGACTACTGCCCGCACGGCGTCTGGCAGTGCGACGACAACCCGGACGCCTCCCGCGTCTTCCGCAACGCCCTCTGGGGCCGCACCCCCGAGGACCCGCAGACCCCGGCGCCCGCCGAGCCGCCCGCGGGACCGGAGCTGCCGGACCATTGCGCGCCGCTGGACCTCGGACGCTGGGTGGAGCACTGGCTCGGCGGAAAGCTGTGCCTGCGCCTCGACTGGTGGTCGCGCTCCGGGTGACGCCGGGACCGTCCCGGCCCGGCCCGCCGCCGTCACCGCGGAACGTCGGCGGCGGAGGCCGGACCGGGCACGGAGGCGCTGGGCGCCGGTTCCCCGTCGCGGCCGCCGCGGCGGGGCCGGGCCAGCAGCGCCAGCCCGCCCAGCAGCCCGCCCGCGCTCGCACCGACCAGGGCGGTCACCGCGGGTGACGCGGAGGCGGGCGCGGACGGCTTCACCGCGCGGGAGAACTGCACCAGCCGCACCTGGGTGCTGTCCTTGGTGTCCTCCGCGTGCCGGGTCAGCGCCCGCGCCACCGCGTTCGCCATGTCGACCGCCGTACCGGGACGCTCGGAGACGGCTGTGACGGACACCATCGGCGCGTCCGGCGAGGTCGCCGTGCGCACGCTGTCCCGCAGGGTGCGCACCGGCACACCGGCCCACACCTGCGCGTCCCCCAGCACCGCGAGCTGGGTGGCCACCCGCCCGTACGCCTGCGCGAAACCGCGCGCGGACTCCGGGCCGGTCTGGTCGGTGGGGACGGCCACGACGTAACTGGTGGCCGTGTACTCGGCCGGGGTGAGCAGGCCGTACGCGCCGCCGGACAGACCGCCGAGCAGCGTGCCCGCCACCAGCGCGGACCAGGCGGGCAGCCGTCGGACACGGTCCAGGGACGGAAGACGCAGACGGGCGGGGGTGTCGGTCATGAGGACGGTGCTTCCTTGACGTGGAGGGACGGGGACGGGCCGGCCACGGCGGCCGCGTACACGTCCATGAGGCGGGCGGAGCTGCGGGTGATGCTGTAGTGGCGGGCGGCCTCGGCGGCCGTGCGCGGCGCCGGGCCGCCCGCGCGGACCTCGGCGATCGCGCGGGCGTACTCCTCCGGGCCGCCGCGCACCCGCCGCGCGCCGGCCGAGGCGTCCGGCGGCAGGTCCTCGATCGCCGGGCACGACCCGTGCAGCACGGGCAGCCCGGCGGCCAGGGCCTCCACCGCCGCCAGACCGAACGCCTCCTCCGTGGACGGGGAGGCGAACACGTCCATCGCCGACGTGAGCGACGGCAGGTCGGGGCCGGGGGAGCCGTCGGGCACGGCGGGCCGCTCCCCGGTGAACAGCACCCGCCCGGACACCCCGGCCTCGTGGGCGGTGCGGCGCAGCAGGTGCTCCTCGGGACCGCCGCCCACCAGCAGCAGCCAGCAGTCCTCCGGGAGCCTGGCCAGCGCCCGCACCAGCACGTCGAACCGCTTGCCGGGGGCGAGCCGGCCCACCCCGCCGACGACGAACGCGCCGTCGGGCAGCCCGAGCCGCCTGCGGGTGCGCTCCCGCCGCTCCGGGTCGAAGCGGAAGCGGTCCAGCTCGATGCCGTTCGGCACCACCTCGATCCGGGGAGCGGGCACCCCCCACCGCTTCAGCCGGTCCGCCACCGTCGGGGAGACGGCGACCGTCGCCGAGCCGAGCCGTTCGCTCGCCAGGTACAGCGCCCGCACGCCCTGCGTGAGCGCGCGCCCCTCCATCTGGGAGTCGCCCAGCGAGTGCTCGGTCGCCACGACCGCCCGCACCCCCGCCACGCGCGCGGCGAGGCGCCCGTACACGCAGGCCCGGTAGAGATGGGTGTGGACGAGGTCGTAGCCGCCGGAGCGGATCACCCTCACCAGGCGCGGCAGCACGCCCACGTCGCGGTTGCCCGCCATGCCCAGGTGCAGCACCCGAACCCCGTCGGCGCGCAGGCCCTCGGCGACCGGGCCCGGGTTGGTGAGCGTCACCACGTCGCAGTTCACGGGCAGATGACGCAGCAGCAGCCGCAGCTGCTGTTCGGCGCCGCCCACGCCGAGACCGGTGATGATGTGCAGCGCCCTCATCTCACACGCCCTCCACCGGGCGGCGGCGCCAGCGGTGCAGCCGCAGCTTCAGGTGCAGCCGCCACGCCGTGTCGTGCTGCCCGACGTGCGCCCGCGGCAGGGCGTGGGGGCCGGTCAGCGGGCCGGGGTCGATGGCGCAGGCGTACCGGTAGCCGGCCTTGCGCACGGCCGCGACGGCACGCGCGTCGACCGTGCCGTACGGGTAGCAGAAGCCGTCCGCCTCGGCGCCGGTCAGCGCGGCGAGCCGGGCGCGGCTCTCCGTCACCTCGGAGAGGAGTACCGTGTCGTCGGCGCGGGTCAGGTCGACGTGCGTCAGCCCGTGCGAGCCGATCTCCACGCCCTCCCCGGCGGCGCGCCGGATGCCCTTCGCGTCCAGCAGCGGCTTGCGCGGGCCCAGCGGGTCCCAGGCGTTGTCGCCGCCGAGCCGCCCCGGCAGCACGAACAGGGTCGCGTTGCACCGGAACCGCCGCAGCAGCGGCAGGGCGCCGGTGAGGAAGTCGGTGTAGCCGTCGTCGAAGGTCAGGCCGACCAGGTCCCCGCCCTCACCGCGGGCGCGCGCGTCCAGCAGCTCCGCCACGGACACGCCCCGCAGCCCGCGCCGGCGCAGCCAGGTCAGCTGGTGCTCCAGCCGGTCGGGCGTGACGGTGACGCGGTACGGGTCGTCGGAGCAGTCGCCCACCGAGTGGTACATCGCCACCCAGGGGACGGGCGACGGGCGGCGCGCCGCCGGGTGCCGGTCGGCGAGCGGGGATTCAACGGGTGCGGCCATGTGTGAGCCTTCGTGTGACGGTACGGACGGAGCGCCGCACGGTGGCGGTGCCCACGCCCAGGGCGGACAGGGCGATCGGGACGAAGACGGCGGTGACGGCGAGGCAGCCGGCGGCGAGCGCCGCCACCGGCGAGGCGAACCGGCCGGCGGCGAACACCCCGGCGCTGACGGCCAGGGCGGAGGCGAGGACCGGCCGCCCCAGGTCGGCGAGGACCCGGCGGACGCCGACGGTGACGCCCGGCGAGTCGTCGGAGGGTGTGGCGCGCAGGCCGGTCAGCAGCAGGACGGCGGAGACGGTGATGCCGGCTGCGTTGGCCGCGGCGATCCCCGCGACTCCCCAGCGGCCCACGGCGAGCGCGCCGATCAGGGAGGTGGCGGCGATGCCCACGCCCATCACGCCCAGCGGGTACCAGCGGGCGCGGCCCGCCGAGAAGTAGCAGCGGACCAGCGCGCCCACCAGGGTCTGGCCGAGCAGCCCGAGTGCGTACACCCGCATCACCTCCGCCGTCGCGGCGGTGTCGGACGCGGTGAACGCCCCACGCTGGAAGAGCAGTTCGATCATCTGCGGGGCGCAGGCGACCACCGCGCACATGCCCAGCAGCACCACGCAGGACGCCAGCACCAGGTCCCGCTGCACCCGGGCCCGGGCCCGCGCGGTGTCCCCGTCGGCGAGCGCCCGCGCCACCACCGGGAAGGTCACCGTGCACACCATCAGGGACAGCGTCATCGGGATCTGCGCGACCTTCTGCGCGTAGTTGAGGTGCGAAATCGCGCCCGCGGGCAGCGACGACGCCAGGAACCGCTCGACCAGCACCTGCGACTGCCGGCACAGCGCGAACAGCAGCACGGCGGCGATCAGCGTCAGCCGCACCGGCCGCTCCTCGTCCGCGGGAGCGTCGACGGCGGCGTCCTGCGCGGGCGTACGGGAGGTGATCTGCCGCCACAGCGACGGCAGTTGAACCGCCACCATCAGACAGCCGCCCACCGCGACCCCGGCCGCCGCCGCGCGCACCCCCCACTCGTCGCCGAAGGCGAACATCGTCGCGATGATCCCGGCGTTGTAGGCGACGTAGATCGCCGCCGGGGCGAGGAAGCGGCGGTGCGCCCGCAGCGCTGCGCTGCAGTACCCGGCGAGCCCGAAGGCCAGCAGGCTGAGGGCGGTGAGCCGGGTGCAGTCCACGGCGAGCTGCGGGTCCGGCAGCCCGGGCGCCAGCACGGCCACCAGGTACGGCGCCCCGGCGGCGGCCAGCGCGGCCACCGCGGTGAACGCCAGGCACAGCCGCGGCAGGGTGGCCCGCACCAGCTCGCGCACCGGGTCGCCGGGGACGCCCCGGGCGCGCCGGGCCAGCGCCATGCTGAACGCCGGGATCAGCGCGATCGCCAGCCCGTCCTCGATCAGGAGGGTCGCCGCCATCTCCGGCACGGTCCACGCCACGAGGAACGCGTCGGTGTCGCTCCCGGCCCCGAACAGCCGCGCCAGCGACTGGTCCCGGACCAGCCCGAGCAGCGACCCGGCGATGGACAGCGCGGCGGTGACCAGCGCGGCACGGGCGAGGAAACGCCGGGAGGGGTTCGGCTCGCCCTGGCCTCGCGCTCCGGGGGAGGGCCGGTCGCCCTGAGGGCGGGGTGTGCCCGCGGTGCGGGCCTTCGCTCGGGACGGGACGCTCTCCGTGCGGGGGCCGGGCGCGGTGCCCGTGGCCTGGGAGGGGAAGGACGTCATCGGGCCACCGCCTCCTCAACCCGGCCGGGGAGGGTGTCCCGGCGGGTCGCGTCCGTGAAGGCCCGTTCCGTCAGTCCCCACCACGCCGTCAGGCCGAGGGCGACGCCGGTCAGGACGGTCGACGGGCCGCCGATGTCGCCGTACACGTAGTCGACGAGCTGCCACAGCAGCAGACCGCAGGCGATCAGCGCGCAGTCGAGGCCGGCCCCGTCCCGCCGCGCACGCCCGAGCGCGCGCACCGCGCACACCAGCAGCGCCAGCCAGCTCCCCACGAGCGCGCAGAAGCCGAGCAGTCCCTGCTCGCTGAGCACCAGCAGGTACATGCTGTGCGGGGAGAGCAGCGCCTGCTTGTGGTAGGTCTCGCCGGCGCCCTCGATGTCGCTGCCGGAGGACAGCGCGAGCGTGGCGTGCCCGTCGCGGTACTCCGGGAAGTTCTTCAACCCCACCCCGGTCAACGGCTGTTCGCGCCACATGCCGACGGCGGACGCCCACAGCGTGTACCGGTCGACCACGGACTGGTCGGGCGCGTCGGCGACCTGCGTGATGCTGTCGATCCGCTCCTGCAGCATCGCCGTACCCACCCCGAAGCCGCCCACGAGGACCACCCCCGCCGCCACCACGGCCGCCCCCGCCTTCAGCGCCCGCCGCAGCCCCGCCAGGGCGAGCTGAACCGCGCAGGTCAGCGCGGTCGCGATCCAGGCACCCCGGCTGAAGGACACCGCCAGCGGCACCAGCAGCACCACCGCGCACCCGGCCGCCGCCGTCCGCTGCCACGAGGGGGTGCGGCCCAGCGCAAGACCGGTCGCGCAGACCACGCCGAGCGCCACCGCCGTAGCCATGCCCATCACGTCCTGCGCCCCGAAGGTGCCCACCGCGCGGACGGTCTCGCCCTGGTAGGAGGCTCCGGTCCCGGTGACGTACTGGTGCACGCCGACGGCCCCCTGCCACAGCGCCAGACCCACGAACGACCAGGCCAGCAGGCGGAAGTCGGCCCGCCCGCGCAGCAGCACCAGCACGGCCGCCGGGACCAGCACGAACACCTGCAGGTAGCGGGCCATCCCGCCGAGCCCCGCCGCCGGCGAGGCCGCCCCCATGGCGGCGACCGCGAGCCCCGCCACGGGCAGTCCCAGCACCACCGCCGCGCGCGGCGACAGCGGACGCCGCCGCTCGCGCAGCAGCAGGATCACGCAGTACCCCACCACCAGCGCGGACACCGCGTCGGCGGGCTGCGCGCCGTCACCCGCCACCGGCAGGCCCAGCAGCGCGACCACCGCCACCAGGGGCAGCACCGGCGCGAACCGGGCCGCCCGGCGCGGCAGAGGCAGCAGGGGGACGTGGCTCACCTGACGTCAGCTCCCCGTCGGACGGATCAGCGTGGCCGCCGTGCGCAGCAGGATGCAGACGTCCTGCCACAGCGACCAGTCGTCGATGTACGCGTTGTCGAAGCGGGCGCGGTCCTCGATCGAGGTGTCCCCGCGCAGCCCGTGGATCTGCGCGAGCCCGGTGATGCCGGTCCGCATCCGGTGCCGGGCCGCGTAGCCCGGGTACGCCTCGCTGAACTGGGCGACGAAGAAGGGCCGTTCGGGGCGCGGCCCGACCAGGCTCATGTCGCCGCGCAGCACGTTCCACAGCTGGAGCAGCTCGTCCAGCGAGGTGCGGCGCAGCATCCGGCAGAAGCGGCGCATCTCGTGCTCGTTGGCCACGCTCCACCGGGTCGCCGACTCGTGCTCGTCGACCGGCCGGTGGGTGCGGAACTTCAGCAGCGTGAACGGCCTGCCGTCCCGCCCGATGCGCTCCTGACGGAACACCACCCCGGGCCCGTCGGTGAGCCGCAGCGTCACCGCGCACACCAGCAGCAGCGGGCTGACCACCAGCAGCAGCGCCCCCGACACCACGATGTCGAGCAGCCGCTTGCCCGCGCCGCCGGCCCGCACCGGCGCGAGGTCCAGCCGCCGGCAGGCGAACCCGGCCACCCGCTCCCGCGCCGGGTACGGAGCCACCTCGGCGTCGACCTCCCACACGACGCACCCCGACATGGCCAACGACCGCAGCAGCCCCGCCTGTTCGGTCCGCACCGACGGCCCGACGGTGAGTACCGCCCGTACCCCGTTCTGGATGACCGCCCGCTCGACCTCCTGGTCGGTCCGCAGCACGGGAACGCCCCCCTCGGCCCCGTCCCCCTGAGTGGCGACGACTCCCACCGGCCGCACCCCGCTGCGCGGATGGCGCAGCACGGCGGCGGCAACACGCTGGGCGGTCGCCGCCGGACCGATGACGAGCGCCGCGCGCGGGTGGCGCAGCAGCGCGGCGCGCCGCCGCCCGTGCACCAGCGCGCGCAGCCCGCCGGCCGCCGTCACCTGCACGGCGAACCCGGTCAGCACGGTGGCCACGGACAGCACGTCCCGGGGATGCAGCGCCGCCCACAGCGCGGCGGCGACCAGCCAGGCCACCGCCACCCGCCCGCACACGGCGGGCAGTTCCTCCAGCAGCGCCGGCACCGGTGTCCGCACGCCGCGCGGGCGCAGCAGCAGCGATGCCCCGGCCAGCAGGGCGAGGAGCGAAGAGGAGTGCCCGGCGGCCGCCCACCAGGCGAGCAGGGCCGCCGCGCCGTCCGCGAGGAGCAGGGGGACGGGGGAGGCGGGACGGTCGGGCGGCCGGGCGGCGGGCAGCCGGGAAGCGGTGCCGGAGCCGCGCGGGGGCATGACGGACAGGGGGGAGGATCCGTGGTCCCGCGGTGCGACACCGGGGGAGGTCACGGTACGTTCGGCGGTCACGAGTGGATGGACTCCCTGTGCTCTGGGTGCTCGACGCGCTGTGTCGTCCGGTCGGCCTCGGCGCCGTCGGCCGTCAGGGGCGAGTGCGCCCCCCTCACGGCCGGCCGGGCGCCGAGGAGATCGCGGTAGACGCCGGTGACCGCCCTCGCGGTGTGCCGCACGTCGTGGAGGGACAGCACATGGCGGCGGGCCCGGTCGCCGAGGGAGGCGCGCAGCGGCGGGTCGAGCAGCAGCGCGGCCACGGTCCGGGCGAGCGCCCGCGGGTCCTCCGGCGGCACCAGGCACTGGCCGGCCACCGACGGCGGCAGGCTCTCGCGTGCTCCGTCGACGTCCGTGACCACCACGGGCCGTGCGCAGGCCATCGCCTCCAGCGGGGCCAGCGCCATCCCCTCCCAGCGGGACGGCAGCACGACGAGATCGGCAGCCTGGTACCAGGGCGCCGCGTCCGCCACGGCCCCGGCGAACACCACGGAGCGCGGCGCGGCCGCCCGCAGCTGTTCGCCGTCGGGGCCGTCGCCGACCAGCACGAGCCGCGCCCCGGGCACCCGCCGCCGTACGGCGTCCCAGGCGAGTAGCAGGACGTCCTGCCCCTTCTGCCGGCACAGCCGCCCCACGCACACCACGAGCGGCGCGTCCGTGTCCATGTCGTGCCGGGCGGCGAGCCGGGCCCTGACCGAGTCCACGTCCTCCGCGGGCCGGAAACGCTCGGGGTCGATGCCGTTGCGCACGACGGTCCACCGGCCGCGGATCCCGGCGTCCACCCCGGTGTCCCGCTCCGCCTCGCTCACGCAGATCACCCGCGAGGCCCAGCGCGCCGCCCACCGCTCCCAGCGCAGGGCGAGCGCGGCCGTGCTCCCGCCGACCGCCTCGAACGACCAGGCGTGCGGCTGGAAAACGGTCGGAATGCGGCCGCGTACGGCGAGCCGCCCGGCCAGCCCCGCCTTCGCACTGTGCGCGTGCACCAGGTCCGGCCGCAAGTGACCGAGAGTGTCGGCGAGTTGCCGCACCTCCCGCACCAGCGAGGGGCCTGGCGAGCGCGTCGCCTCCCAGGTGCGGACGTGCGCGCCGAGGGAGCGCAGCCCGGCGGCGAGCGGGCTGTCCGGGCAGACGGCGGCGACGTCCATGCCGTCCGCCAGCTGCGCCCGCACCAGGTCGGTCACGACACGGGCGACGCCTCCGTCCACGGGCTGGGTGAGGTGCACGACCCGCGGCCGGCGGCCGGGCGGTGTCAGATCCGTGGACACGGCTTCCTCGCTGAGGCAGGTGGTCGGAAGGTGGGGCGGCGGGGTCACGGCCGCGCGTCGACGGCGGCGAAGAGCACACCGGCCCACGCGGCGTCCCGCTGGGAGGTGAGGCGGAGGGACGCCTGGTCGCCGGCGCGCGTGAGGAGACCGCCGAGGTCGAACACGTCGGAGTCGTAGCCGAGGGTGTTGGCGTACGCGGGCACGCGCGAGGAGGGCGCGCTCGCCGGGTTGGAGACGGTGGAGTTCAGCACGTCGTCGGCCGGGTTGGCGTCGTTGCCGAGCGCGGTGGCGGTGTCGCCCGCGGTCAGGACGAGGGAGTCGCCGGCGGTGCCGCGGTCGCCGTTGTAGGCCACCATGCCCACGCGGCCCCCGGCGTCCGCCGGGTACGGCAGGTTCCGCAGCGCGAACGTCGCGCCGGAGTCACCGCCCAGCGGGGCGAAGCCGTCCCACACGGACAGGTGCCGCAGCGGCTCGGCGGCGTTCTCGTACGCCACCACCAGGGTCCAGCCGCCCCAGGCGCCGGCCGTCGACCGTCCGCCGGCCACGTTGATCTGCGCGACCGTGTAGAGCCCGGACCCGCTGTCCCGCACCAGCCGCGTCACGTCGGCGGAGGCCTGGAAGGCGTCCATGCCGCCCGCCGCACGGTGCCCGACGACGGTGTCGGCGAGCAGTTCCTTGTAGTTGCCGCCGGGCTCGGCGACCAGCACGCGCTCGTTGTCCTCGGCCGGCTTCTGCTCGCCGACGAGCAGGTTGCCGCCCCAGTACAGCCGCGCGTACGTCACCCGCGACCCCTGGGGCAGCCGCACCTCCCCCTGCGAGGAGTTGTACGTGTTGGGGTCGTCGTCGACGTCGACGTAGTGCATGTCGAAGTCGCCGTTCACCCCCGGCCGCGTGCCGTTCTGCACCGAGCGGCAGGAGGACGCCGAGGTACGGCAGGTGGCGGAGGAGTTGGCCGCGCGCACGATGCCGCCGTGCTGAAGGGCCCGGTAGCGCTCGCCGAAGGGGAGTGCCTCCGCCTCCGGAGCCGGCGCGGAGGGCGCGGCGGTCGCGGCGACGGCGGTGGGGCCGCAGGGCGCCCAGAGCGCGGTCAGGGCGAGGACGCCCACCGTCGCACGGCGAAGCAGCTGACCCAGGGTTTGGCGCATGACCGTTCGGAGCCTTTCGCAAAAGGGTGGCGGCGGCAGGGCAGCGGGGACGAGTGCGATGCGGCCGCCCAAGGAAGGTGCGTCGGAGCACCGCAACTCTAGTCACGAAACGGACAAACACGTTGAAATTCGCCTAAGGGTGGCAAGTGTGTTGGAATCGTGAAGCCGGGTTTGCCGCGCCCGCGCACCCGCACCACGCCTGATCTGCCGGAACGCGCAGCAGGGTGAGGCGGCCCGGACCGAAAGGCGTACGCCCGGTTGCGGGGCGTCGCGGGCGCTTCGACGGTGGGTCCAAGATCCGAAGCCCCGCGAAAGGACTCTCCATGCGCGCTCTGCCGGCCCGGCGCATCGCACTCGGCGCCCTGTGCGCCGCCCTCCTGGTCACCACCACCGGCCCGGCCGCCCTCGCGGCGGGCTCCCACCCCGGGCAGGACCCGGCGGCATCACTCGCCGCGCGGCTGCCGCAGACCGAAACGGCCCGGACGGACCTGGCCCCGGTCACCGACCTGGTCCACGCGGTCCTGTCCGCCCCCGGCGGCCAACTCCCCCTGGCGGAGGCCCAGCGGCTCGCGGCGGCGGCACGGGAGGCGGTCGCCCGGGCGGCGGCCGACGACCCGTCGTCGACGTCGGTCACGGTGATCAACAGCTCCTCGACCCCCGCCACCCCGGCACTGCCCGGCGCCACGACCCCCACGACGGGCGTCCTGCTGCCCACGGCCGAGGAGGACACCACCCCGGCCGCCACCACGGACAGCCTCCTGGGCGCCGTACGGGAGGCCTTGGACAACCTCCTGGACCTGCTGCTCCCGCAGTCCGACCCGGCCGGCGCGGACAGCGCGTCGACCACGACCACCGAGCCCAGCGGCACGTCGACGACGGAGACGGACGACACGAGCACCACGGACATCACGGAGTCGGTGGACGGCTTCCCCGCCGACGAGGCGGTCGACGCGGCGCTGACGTCGACCGACGCACTGCTGGCACGGGTGGACGAACTCCTCGCCGCCCTGGCCGGTACCGACGTGCAGACCGCCACGACGCTGCCGGCCCCCGCGGCCCCGGCGGCCTCCTCGGATGCGGCGGCCCCCGCCGAGCCCGCTGCGGCACCGGGCCTGCTGCCCGCGCTCACCTCACTCCTGACACCGAATTCCTGACGTACGACCGGAGCGTCGGACACCCCATCAGTTCATAGAACTCGTATGAGGACTCGGCAATCTTCGATTTCCTGGTTTCCGCTCCGGCCGGGGATCGTTGTGCACGGCGACAGAACCACTCCGGCGACTTGCGTTGCCGAAGAAAGGAACACGATGAAGTCCCTGAAGGCTGCCGCCGTCCTTGCCGGGTCCCTGATCGCCGCCGGCGTCGCCGCGCCCGCGTACGCCGACTCGACCGACCTGGCGTCCACCGGCCTCGACACGGGCCTGCGCACCGCGGTTCCCTTCGAGCTGATGCCGCTGCAGGACTCGGACACGCTCGAGACCGACCAGGAGTCGGTGATGGGCACGGCGAAGGAGGCCGCGGCCCTCGTGAACGACGCCAAGCCGGTGCGCGGCGACGTGGGACTGCGCGCCTGACGCCACGCCGGAGAACTGCGGCCCCCGGTGCTCGGCACCGGGGGCCGAATTCTTTTTCCCGCGCCCGTGGTTGACGTTCTGCACGCGTACACCGGGACGGGAACGTGCAGGAGCCCCGGGGCTCGAGGCCTCCGGGGCTCCTGGGTGCTGCGCCGGGCGTCCCTGGGATCGTGGACCGCCGCGACGTTACTTGTTGACGCAGTAGTTGCCGAAGGCGGGGTTCAGGGCACCGATCACGTTCACGGTGTTTCCGCAGACGTTCACGGGGATGTGGATCGGAGCCTGAATCACGTTGCCCGACACGACGCCGGGCGAGTGGACCGCCGCACCCTCGGCGCCCGAGTGGGCCGAGGCCAGACCGGCGCTGCCCAGAACCACGGCACCGGTGCCGAGAGCGATTGCGCCGACCTTGGCGATGTGAGACATCACGTTCTCCTTACTGACTGGTTAAGCGCGGCAGCACGACTAGCGCCGCACGCACCGCTCAACGCGGGACGGCGGCGCGGGTCACGGGGAATGTCCAGAGATCACTCTTTGATGCGCGTTTGTTCCTGATGGTGAGTCAGGCACACCGTGTCGTTCGCCCGTCTGATGCCATCAGGCACCTCTCTGACCTGGAAGTTTGCGGAAAACGTGCGCATCTGGGCGTTTCGGCTATCAAAAGCCGCAAACGTCGCTTACGTTAACAGCGTTCGGTGACCGGTCCACTACGGACTGTGTCCGCTCGAGAAACGGAGAGGTAATGCGTAAGTTCCAGAAGGCTGCGGTCGTCGTGGCCATGCTCGGCACCGTCGGGTTCGCCGGTTCCGGCGTCAGCTACGCCGGTGAGGGCCCGGAGTTCGAGTTCAACAACGAGCAGACGACGGTCTGCCCCCAGGACAACTCGGTCCTGGGTCTGGTCGCGATCGACGACGTCAACGCCGGCGTCGGCGCCCTCCTCGGCCTCGGTGCCGCGGAGAACAGCGAGGTCAACTCGATCGCGTGTGCCTCCAGCGTGGCTCTGGGCGGTCACTGACCACTGTCGGGTGGCTGAGGGCAGGTCCCGAGTCTCGTCCTTTCGTGGTCCGAGACCCGGGCCTGCCCGGCCCGGCCGCTGTTCCGGGACTGTCGAAGAAAAGGTGCATGGTGAAGTCGAAGAAGATCGCGACGGCGGCGATGGGCGTTCTGGGCGGCCTCGCTCTGCTCGCATTCGGCGCGGTGCAGGCCGTGGGTGCTGAAAATCCCGGGACGTGCACGGAGGACGAGAACGGAAAAGTTCGTTGCGTCCAGGTGAGTGAATACCGCGTCACGGAGACGGACAACGGCGTCCGTGTCGACAACAAGACGTCGCAAAGCTGCTCCGGCAAAGGTGAGCTCACCTGCGCCAGCAACCTTGTCGTGGGCTGAACGCTCGACAGGGAATGGTGTGCCGGTGATCGCGCGGTCGGTTCATGAATTCGGTGGTCGGATTTTCTGAGCGGGCGACAGCGGCACAAGGCGAATTTTCTTACTCAAACGCCATTCGGCGTTTCGCTATCAATTTCCGCAAGGGGTCGTTCTAGTTTGGCGGCCGTCACTGACCGGTCCGTTCGGGCCGTGTCAATCGAAGAATGGAGAGGCAATGCGTAAGTTCCAGAAGGCTGCGGTCGTTGTGGCCATGCTCGGCAGCGTCGGCTTCCTCGGCGCGGGCGTCAGCCACGCCGGCGACGACCCGGCCGTGGAGCTGAACAACAAGCAGTCGACCGCTTGCCCCCAGGACAACTCGGCGAAGGGGCTCATCGTGATCGATGACATCAACCTGGCCGTCGGCATCCTGGGGCTGGGCATCGCCGAGAACAGCGAGACGAACTCCATCGAGTGCGCCAGCAGCTTCGCCGTCGCCGGCGAGTGATCACTGCAAGGTGATCCGGGCAGGCTCCGGGGTCCTGTCGTCCATCGGGCGACGCGGACTCCGGAGCCTGCCCGGTTCGTTTAGTGAGCCGGATATTCAGAGTTGAGCCAGGTATTCAAGGTGTCGACAAGCGGCGTCGCCGTCGGTCGAGGCGGAGCCGAGTTGAGGAACAGGTAGATGTTCAAGTCCAAGAAGATGTCAGCGGTGGCCGCGGTTCTCGGAGGTGTCGTCCTCCTCGGCATCGGAGGCGGCCGGTCCGTCGCCGCCGAGAGCCCGTCCACGTGCTCCGACGACGGCCAGGGCAACGTCCTGTGCAGGGACACCGGTGAACGCGAGTTCACCAGCAAGACCTACGGGAAGGTCCGCATGGTCAACGACGTGCGGCAGAGCTGTTCCGGTGAGCGGGCCGACGTCTCCTGCGGGACCAGCCTCAGCGTCGACGGGCAGGAGCTCTGACGGTCGTCGCCAGGCATCAGGAAGGGCCGGGACCCTACGGGGGGTCCCGGCCCTTCCTGATGCCTGGAGCGCTCGGACCTTCCGGGTGTCACACCTGGGCGAGGGTGTGGTCGGTGCAGGGCGCCTCCACCTCGGTGCAGTACGGCAGCCCCTCCACGGAGCGGTCCGTGCAGAAGCGGGCGATCAGGTCCGCCGACTCCTCCCGGCGTTCGACCGTGACGAGGTGGTCCGCCTCCTTCACGGTGGTGAACAGCGCCCCCGGCATCGTCGCCGCGAACTCCCGCCCCATGTCCGGGGTGCACAGCGTGTCGTACTCCCCGGTGAACACCAGCGTCGGCACCCGCGGCACCGGCAGCGGCTCGTAGCACCCGTGCGTCACCAACCGGATGTTGTGCTCCACGGCCTTCCTGATGTCGTCCGGCGTCTGGTTCATGAACTGCCGCTGGAGCAACCGGGCCACAGCCGCGTGCCGGCGGACCTTCCCGGCCTCCGGGTTCGACATGAAAAGCCGCACCAGCCCCTCCGCGGCCCCCTCGATGTCACCCCGCTCCAGTGTCTGCGTCAGCCGTGGCACGGCCTCGCTGTACAGCTCGGGCAGCCTGTTCGCCGCGGCCCCGAAGACGATGCGCCGGACCGACCGCGGATGACGCTGCGCGAACCGCAGCCCGACGACCTCGCCGAAGCAGCCGCCGAAGAGATTCACCTCGGGTACGCCGATCTCCGTCAGCATGTGCTGCACCGCGTCCCCGAGGAAGCCGATGTCGTAGGAGGCCGGGAGGAAGTCCGAACTGCCGTATCCGGGGAGGTCCACCGTGATCAGCGTGCAGAGCGGCGCCAGCCACTTCTCGTGGCCCTGCCAGGAGTACCGGTCCTGCGACGAGCCGCCCAGCAGCAGCAACGGCGCCGTCTGCGGCGCGCCCTGCCGGACGATCCGGCAGGTGTACCGGAACCCCCCGAACACCAGCTCGCGCTCCTCCGCTCGCTCGGGCGCTGAGGGAACGGGCCGGGAACCCTCCGCACGGGGTGGGGCCTGGGCGGCGATGACGGCAGTGCGCATGAGCGGCTCCGGGAAAGGCGGAACGGAACGATGGTGAACCGTTCCATCCTTACCAGTGAACTCACTATTCAGGCGTAACCACCCAATTGTGGGCGATCCCGGACAATGTGACTGCTCGGTGCGGGTGTTCGCCCGCCCGGGGCAGGGCGGTGAAGGCCCGCGTGGGGGAGCGCATCCGCGCGCGAGCGCCCCCCGGCGGCGCCTAACGGACGACCACGTAGTCCCCGGACGACGCCTTCGCGCCGGAGGTGGAGTTGCCGTAGTACACCCAGCGCCAGGTGCCGGACCTGGTGGCCTTCACCGTGGTCCTGAGCACACCCGTCCTGTCGGACTTCACCTTTCTGACGGTGGTGTACGCCTTGGCCCCCGCAGCCTTGAACTGGAGGCTCACGGTGCGGCCCGCGTACGCCTGGTACTTGTGCGTGTCCCAGTTGGCCCGGGTGACCTTCCCGGTCACGGTGAGCGTCCTGCCCTTCCGGACCGGCTCCGGCGAGGCGTTGACGGTGACACGGGTGGCCCGCTTGACCTGGAGCGGGACCTTCACGTCGTCGATGTCGTGCTTGTCACCGGCGAGCCAGACGCGGCCGGCGGTCTTCCATGCGCCCGCGTCCTCGTTGCCGAAGTCGTGGTGGCGCGGGTCGATGTACAGCCGTTCCTCGTAGTCGCAGATCCCCTTCGCCCGGTTCACCACCTTGCAGTCGGAGTTCTCGATCGTGTTCCACAACTGGTCGCCTGACTCGAGGCTGCCGCGGTAGGGGAACACGACCACCCCCGGGTCGTGCTTGAGCTTGGTCGTCATCCGGAAGGTCGCGTGCACCACGACCTCCTCCTTGACCCCGATCACGATCGGCTTGCCGCCGTTCACCTTGACGTTGCTGAAGGAGACCCCTCCCTCGGCCGCGCCCGCCGGTACCGCGGAGACCGCCGTGAACGCGATCGCGGCCCCGCCGGCCGCCAACGCGCTTCCCATGGCCCTTCTCGTCCTCAAGTGCCCTCCCTTTCACCTGTGCCCGCTGTGGTGTTCAGCGGTTGATCAAGGGACAGGGGGGCGCGGTGCGGGGTTGTACGCGCGGCGGCAACGATTCGATCACCGAGCACGCTTTCGACGGGAGGCGCAGTCGGACTGCTCCCTCAGCCACGCGACGCACCCCCCGTCGTCCCGCTGACGGGCGCTGCCCGTTCCACTGGTGTCTCCACGGGATGCCCGTCGTCGCTGCAGTACGTCCGCCGGATGTGCGTGACGAGCACGGCCTTGAAACCGGGCCTGGCCAGAAAAAAGCCCTCCCCGACGGGAGGGCAGAGACTTGCGCCCCCGGCAGGACTCGAACCTGCGGCCAAGCGCTTAGAAGGCGCCTGCTCTATCCACTGAGCTACGGGGGCCGGGTGTGGTGGCCTGTCGTCGTGGTGCCCTGGTGGGGGCCTGTCCGTGACGTTGCCGGAGACAAGGATAGGGCTCCCGCATCCTTGTCCCTGTCGCCTCGCCTCCGTGGCTCGATGTGGAGGTTCGGTGAAGCGGTCCTGATAATCGCAGGCAGGTACGAATCGTGCACCCGTTTCGGCCTCTGGCGCATCGGGTGTTGTGCACTCGTTATGCCTTGGCTGTGCGCGCGTCGCAGACGCCCCTTCCATCCGCTTGTGTCCTGTCGGCGCGCAGACATGCTCATATGCTTCAGAATTACCCTGAAATTGGGCATTCTTCGCATGTGGTGACCTTGGACGTACGGCCTCAGCTGCTCGACGCACTCTCCGCCCTGCGCGACCGCGTCGCCGCCGCACGCTTCCCGCTGCCCCTCGCCGGGGCCGCCCGCGCGCGTGCCAACCGCGACGAACTGCTCGCCCAGCTGGACGACTACCTGGTGCCACGGCTGAGAGACCCCGGGGCGCCGCTGCTGGCCGTCGTCGGGGGATCCACCGGAGCCGGGAAGTCCACACTGGTCAACTCGCTCGTGGGCAGGCGTGTCAGCGAGGCGGGGGTGCTGCGGCCGACGACACGGACGCCGGTGCTCGTCTGCCACCCGGAGGACCACCACTGGTTCAGCGGGATGCGCGTACTGCCCGACCTCACCCGCGTCTGGGTGCCCCACCACCAGGACCCCGCCGACGACCTGCTGCTGCCCGGCGAGGACCCCGCGCGCGTCCTGCGCGTCGAGACCGCCGACACCCTGCCGCCCGGCCTCGCCCTCCTCGACGCGCCCGACATCGACTCCCTGGTCTCCGACAACCGGATCCTCGCCGCCGAGCTGATCAACGCCGCCGACATCTGGATCATGGTCACCACCGCCGCCCGCTACGCCGACGCCGTCCCCTGGCACATGCTGCGCACCGCCAAGGAGTACGACGTCAGCCTGGTCACGGTGCTCGACCGGGTGCCGCACCAGGTGGTCTCCGAGGTGTCACGGCAGTACGGCGCCCTCCTCACCAAGGCCGGGCTCGGCGACGTACCCCGGTTCACCGTGCCCGAGCTGCCCGAGTCCGCCTGGGGCGGCGGGCTGCTGCCCGGCACCGCCGTCGCAGCGCTGCGCACCTGGCTCGTCCACCAGACGCTCGACCCGGCCGCCCGCCAGCACGTCATGGCCCGCACCGCGTACGGCGTCCTCGACTCGCTCGCCTCCCGGCTCCCCGAGCTGGCCGGCGCCGCCGCCGCCCAGTACGCCGCCACGCTGCGCCTCACCTCCGCGGTGGAGACCGCGTACGACAGCGAGCACTCACGGGTGCGGGGGCGGCTGCAGGCCGGGGCCGTGCTCGCCGGGGACGCCCTCAAACGCTGGCGCGCCTTCCCCCTCGACTGCACCCCCGGCGAACTGCTCGACACGCTCGTGGAAAGCCTCAGCGCGCTCCTGCTGTGCGCCGTCGCCGCCGCCGACGAACGCGTCGACGAGGCCTGGCGGCGTGAGCCCGCCGCCGACGCCCCCGAGCTGGCCGCCCGCGACAGCGCCCCGGAGAGCGTCGAGCACCGCATCGGTCTCGCCGTACGGCGCTGGCGGCGCGAGCTGGAGGAACTCGCCGAGGAGGAGGTGCGCGAGCTGGAGCGCGGCGTCGCGCCCGAGCCCGAGACGGTCACCGCCCTCGTCGCCACGGTCCTGCTCGGCGGCCGTCGCGCCCGGACCGCCGGGGAGACCCTCGCCGAGCGGATCGGCGCCCACGGCGCGCTGCGCCTGCGCGACCGCGGCGGACGGCTCCTCGTCGCCCACGTGGACCGCATCATGCGCGCCGAACGCGAACGCCGGCTCGCCCCGATCGACACGCTCGAGGTGCACGCGGAACCCCAGCCGGAACTCATCGCCGCGTTGTCCGTACTGCAGAAGGAGAGGTGACCGGTGACCGCCGTCACTGACCAGGACCACACCGAGCACCCGAAGCACCCCGACAACACCGAGCAGTCCGAGCGCCCCGCCGGCGCGGACGGCGCCGGCGCCTGGGACGACGGGCTGATCGCACGCCGGGTGAACGGCGCCACGGGCGGCGCCGCCGGGACCTCTCCGGCGGAACGGCCCGTCGTGGCGGAACCCCGCGCCTCCACACCGCAGAAGGTGATCCCCCTGTCGTACGACCCGCAGCTCGCCTCCCGTCTGGACGCGCTGCGAGAGCTGGTGGGGCTGAGCCGCGCACGCCTCGACAACCGCACCCTCTCCCAGGCGGGACGCGTGCTCGACGAGGCCGCCGCGCGGCGCCGGCTCTCCGGGCAGCACACCGTCGTCGCCATCGCGGGCGCCACCGGCAGCGGCAAGTCGCAGCTGTTCAACACGCTGGCCGGGGTGCCGATCTCCGAGACCGGCGTACGGCGCCCCACCACCGCCGCCCCCATCGCGTGCAGCTGGAGCGACGGCGCGGCAAGCCTCATCGAACGCCTCGGCATCCCGCCCCGGCTGCGCCGCCGTCCCCTCCAGGCGATGACGGACGCCGACGAACGGCTGCGCGGACTCGTCCTCGTCGACCTGCCCGACCACGACTCGGCAGCCGTGGAGCACCGCGAGCAGGTTGACCGGGTGCTGGGGCTGGTCGACGCGGTGATCTGGGTCGTCGACCCGGAGAAGTACGCCGACGCCATGCTGCACGAGCGCTACCTGCGGCCCATGGCGGCGCACGCCGAGGTCATGTTCGTCGTCCTCAACCAGGTCGACCGGCTGCCTGGCGACGCCGCCGAACAGGTCCTCGACGACCTGCGTCGGCTCCTGGACGAGGACGGCATCGTGCTGGGGGAGTACGGCGAGCCCGGCACGACCGTGCTCGCCCTCTCGGCGCTCACCGGGGACGGGGTGGGCGACCTGCGCGAGGCGCTCGCCCGGTTCGTCGCCGAGCGCGGGGCGCCCGCCCGCCGGATCTCCGCCGACGTCGACATCACCGCCGCCCGCCTGTGGCCCGCGTACGCGACGCGTCGGCGCACCGGGCTGAGCGAGGAGGCGCGGGACGAGTTCTCCGACCGGCTCGCGGACGCCGTGGGCGCCACCGCGGCGGGCGAGGCGGCCGAACGCGCCTGGCTGCGCAACGCCAACCGTGCCTGCGGGACCCCCTGGCTGCGACTGTGGCGCTGGTGCCAGGCGCGGCGCGAGCCGACCACCGGCAGGGTCCCCCTGGGCGGCCGGCCCGACGAGGAGGTCACCGCACGGCAGCGCGTGGAACAGGCGGTCCGCACGGTCGCCGACCGAGCCTCCGCCGGACTGCCCACGCCCTGGGCGCAGGCGGTGCGCGAGGCGGCGGTGCGCGGGTCGCAGGGGCTGCCGGAGGCACTCGACGAACTGGCCGTACGGGCCGGACTTCCGCCGGGGCGGCCGCCGCGGCCGGGATGGTGGCCGGTCGCCGTGCTCGCCCAGGCGTCCATGACAATCCTGCAGTTCGTGGGCGGACTGTGGCTGCTCGGGCAGATCATCGGCGTCATGGCGCCGAACCTGGGCGTGCCGGTGCTGCTGATGGTCATCGGGATCGTGGGCGGGCCGCTCGTCGAGTGGAGCTGCCGGATGGCCGCACGGGGACCGGCCCGGCGGTACGGGCTGGAGGCGGAGAGACGGCTGCGGGAGGCGGCGGCCGGGTGCGGGCGCGCCCGCGTGCTGGACCCGGTGGCGGCGGAGCTGCTGCGGTACCGGGAAGTGCGGGAGCAGTACGGGCGTGTGGCGGGGTTGGGGACGGGGGGAGGGGGGCGCTGAGGCGGTCTCGTCTTCGCGGTGTGTTCGTCGCGCCCCTCGTCCGGGTGGCGGGGTTTTCCACAGGGTGGGGGCGGTCCACAGGGCTCGGCGGGGTCCGGCCCGGCGGAGGCAGTCTGGCTGCGCGGTGACCACGGAGCGCGAGGTGTTCCGGGGTCACTGCGCCAGACGGCAGCCGTACGGGACGGACCCGTACGCGTATCCGCCCGGCGCCGGTGAGCAAGCTGGCGGGGTCCGGGCCAGGGAGGGAAACGCGATGAACGAGACGATGGTGTGCGTGGTGGGCAACGTGGCGACGCGGCCCGTGTACCGGGAGACGGTCTCCGGACCCTCGGCGAGGTTCCGGATCGCGGTCACCGCGCGCTACTGGGACCGGGAGAAGAACAGCTGGGCCGACGGGCACACCAACTTCTTCACGGTGTGGGCCAACCGGCAGCTGGCCACCAACGCGGCGGCGTCCCTGTCGGTGGGTGAACCGGTGATCGTGCAGGGCCGGCTGAAGGTGCGTACGGAGACGCGGGAGGGCCAGCCCGACTGGATGTCGGCGGACATCGACGCGGTGTCCGTCGGGCACGACCTCACCCGCGGCACGACCGCCTTCCGCCGCGCACCGCGCCCGGAGTCGAATGCCGCACCGGACCGCCCGGAGCCCACGTGGGAGACGGATCCGGCACCGTCACCGCCGGTCGACGGGTCGGCGACGGACGGGGCCACGGCCGCCGACAGCGATGACGTGGCGGGTGAACTCCGTCCGGAAGCAGCCATGGTGACGTGAAATCAGCGGTGACGGACTGCGTCACGGCGGCTGTCCGAACCGAGGCTTATCGGCGGATCGATAGTGAACCGTCCTACGGGGATTTGTCGATAAGCCCTGTTCAGTGATGTCCCGGCGATAACGATTCCGATTCGGATCATCGCTCCGACGCGATCACCGGCAAGCGCTGTCCGACGGCTCCTTAGGATGCCGGGCATGGCTCCGGGGGTTCTCGGAGCCGGAAATTCTGCTGGTGGGACCGCCCCCCACGTCACGGGTCCTGCTCGGAAGGGAAATCGGTGTCTGTTTCGTTCTCCGCGCGGCGCCTGCGCGGACGTGGGTCGGCCCGCCTCGCAGCGGGGACGCTGGTGACGGGGATCGTCGCCACCACCGTGCTCGCCGGTGCCGGAACGGCCTCCGCGGGCGACCCCGGGACGATGCCGCGGCACAACGGAGCAGCGGCGACGATCGACGGGCTCAAGACGTACGGCGCGGCCGTCATCCACGGGGCCGCCGGTGACACGCAGGTGTCGGCGGGGCTGTTCGAGATGTCCGTCGAGGGCGGCGGCATGCTGCAGACCTACTGCGTCGACATCCACACCCCCACCCAGCAGGACGCCAAGTACCACGAGACCGCCTGGAGCGGCACCTCGCTGGGCACCAACAAGGACGCCGGCCGGATCCTCTGGATCCTTGAGCACTCCTACCCCCAGGTGAACGACCTGGCGGCGCTCGCGAAGAAGGCGGGCGTCCGGGGCCAGCTCACCGAGCAGGACGCGGCGGCCGGCACCCAGGTGGCGATATGGCGCCACTCCGACGGCGTGGACGTCGACGCGCTCGACCCGCAGGCCGAGCAGCTCGCCGACTACCTGGAGAAGAAGGCGCGGAAGGTGGCGGAGCCGCGGGCGTCGCTGACCCTGGACCCGCCGGTCGTCGCCGGCCGTCCGGGCGAGCGGCTCGGCCCGGTCACCGTCCGCACCGACGCGCGCAGCGTCACCGTCTCCCCGCCCGCCGACGCGGCCACCTCCGGCATACGCATCGTGGACGCCAAGGGCGAGCCCGTCACCACCGCAGGCAACGGCAGCAAGCTGTACGTGGAGGTCCCGGAGGACGCGGAGACGGGCACCGCCCAGCTGACCGTGCAGGCGGCGACGAGCGTGCCGGTCGGCCGTGCCTTCGTCTCCGAGAGCCGGAGCCAGACGCAGATCCTGGCCGGGTCCAGCGAGTCGACCGTCTCCGCGACGGCGAGCGCCGGCTGGGCCGCGGAGGGCGCGATACCGGCGGTGTCGGCCCGCGAGAACTGCGCCGCGGGCGCGGTGGACGTCACGGTCGCCAACCAGGGCGACGCCGCGTTCGCCTTCGAGCTGGCGGGCGCCGAGTACACGGTGGAGGCCGGCAGCTCCCACACGGTGACGGTCCCGCTGAACGAGGACCAGCCGTACGACTTCACCGTCGAGGGGCCGGACGGCTTCGAGCAGCGCTTCACCGGAATGCTCGACTGCCGTACGCGGGCCGCCGAGGCGGGGACGACGACCCAGACCCTCTCGGGTCCGACGCCGGCCCCGGTCGCCGCCCCGGACACGGACACCAACCTCGCCGAGACCGGCGCGTCCAGCGCCACTCCGTGGATCACCGGCACCGCCATCGCACTGGTCGTCCTCGGCGGTGCGGGCCTGGTCTTCACCCGCCGGCGGCAGGGCGTCTCCGGCGACCACGGCTGACGGGGACGCACGCGGGGCTCGCGCCCCGCGTTGCCTCACGACGGGTGGTCGAGGGCGGCGAGCCAGTCGCCGAGGGCGCGGAAGTCGGAGTCCTGGAGACCGCGGGCCGGGTCGACGCGGTGGAGGAGCGCCGGCCCGGGGTGGGCGGCGGCGACCCACTGACGGTCGACGGCGCCGATCTCGTCGTCGACCCAGACGAACGGCCGGCCGCCGGCCCACTCGACGAGGGGGCGGGTCTTCCAGTGCAGGCCGCGAAGGCTCGGCCCGTCTGCCTCTGGCAGGTCCAGCACGGGCAGCCTCGGCAGCCCGAGGCGCGGGGCGACGACCTCGTTCGCCTCCTCCATCCACGTGGTGGCCCAGACGAGCGAGCAGCCCAGGGCGAGCAGCCGGGCGCCGAGACCGGGGTCCAGCCGGGCGAGCAGGGGGTTGCCGTGGGCGGGGGCCGCTTCCGTCGGGGAGGGCTGTACCGACCCGAACGGAATCAACGGGCCGTCGATGTCGAGAAAGAGGAGGGGGCGCTCCGCCGCGGTACTCATGTGGGGCGTCTGGGCACTCATGTGGGGTGCCGACTATGCGGACACCGGGGCAGCGAGGCCCGTTCCGCTTCGGCGAGGAGGATGCGGAACTCGTTGCCCTCGGGGTCGGTGAGCACGACCCGTCCCGGGTCGAAGTGCGGGGCGCTGCCGTCGGGCAGCGTGATCCGGGTTTCGGCGTCACCCGGCCCGCCCTCCGGGTGGACCGGCTGCCCGGTCACCTCGCTCCGGAGAAGGGCGAACTGGTACGCGTTCGCGCAGTCGACCGCCATGTTCGCCACCGTCGGGACCATGCGGGTGATCCTCTCGGAGTGAACGGGCGGGCGCTACCGGAAGTGCCGCAGGGATGCGGTCGGCGTGATCGTGGCATGCACCAGGTCGCCGCCCCCATGCCACGCGATCATTTCGAGGAGTGGGCGGGTGTCGGGGACGGCCGTCGGTTGTGCGGGGCGTGGTGACGGAGGGTGGCGTGGGGGTCGTCCTCGACCGGTGTGTGGTCCGTGTGGACCGTGGCCGCGGTCAGGCGGGGGACCGCGTGGATGAGGGCATGCTCGGCGGCGACCGAGATGCGGTGGGCCTCGACCACGGTGAGCCGCGCGTCGACGACGATGTCCGCCTCGGCGCGCAGGGCGTGGCCGATCCACCGCATCCGCACCTGCCCGGTGTCGAGGACGCCGTCGACGCCGCGCAGCGTGGCGTGGGCGGTGGTGACGAGTTCCGGGTCGACGGAGTCCATCAGACGCCGGTAGACCTCGCGGGCGGCATCTTTGAGGACCAGCAGGATCGCGAGGGTGATGAGCAGTCCGACGACCGGGTCGGCGGCGCGCCAGCCCAGGGCGGTGCCGCCGGCGCCCAGCAGGACGGCGAGGGAGGTGAAGCCGTCGGTGCGTGCATGCAGGCCGTCGGCGACGAGGGCCGCGGAGCCGATGCGGCGGCCGGTGCGGATGCGGTAGCGGGCCACCCATTCGTTGCCGACGAAGCCGGCCAGCGCGGCGCCCGACACGGCCCACAGGTGGGTGATGTCACGGGGGTGGAGGAGGCGGTCGACGCCCGTCCAGGCGGCCAGGACGGCGGAGGCGGCGATGGTGGCGACGATGAGGACGCCGGCCAGGTCCTCGGCACGGCCGTAGCCGTAGGTGTAGCGGCGGTCGGCCGCGCGCCGGCCGAGCAGGAAGGCGATGCCCAGCGGGACGGCGGTCAGGGCGTCGGCGGCGTTGTGGACGGTGTCGCCGAACAGGGCCACCGACCCGGACAGGGCGACGATCACGGCCTGGACGACGGTGGTGACGCCCAGGACGACCAGCGAGATCCACAGCGTGCGCATGCCGTCGCGGGAGGTCTCCATGGCCGCGTCCACCTTGTCGCCGGCCTCGTGGCTGTGGGGGGTGAGGAGGTGGGCGAGCCGATGCCGGAGCAGCCTCAGCCGTCTCATCCGCTGCGTCTGCTCCGTCTGCTGTGTCCGCGTCGGCCGGCCGTGGTCGTGATGTGCGTGCCGCTTCCCGTCCATGCGGCACACCGTGGCAGAAGGAACGCATTGCGGCTACAGCCGTCGTACACCGCTTGACCAGGTGCGATGTGTTCGCAACAGCCCCGAGCGCGCATCTGCTGTCGTCCGTCGCCCGTCGCCCGACTGCCCCCCGCCTCAGCCTCTCAGCACGCGATCGAGCGCCGCCCGACCCGCCGGTCCCCACGCAGGCTTGCCGCCGGGGAGGCCCAGGTCCCCGTTGCGGCCCATCAGCATGAGGAACAGGCTCTTCATCGCGGCCAGCCCACGGGCGCGCCGGACCGTCCCCGCGTCCGCTCGCCCGTACGCGTCGAAGAAGCGGGAGGCTGCGCCGGCGGGAAGGACGACCCAGGCGGCCGCGAGGTCCCACGCCGGATCGCCGGCGGAGATGTCACCGAAGTCGATCACGCCCGCAAGCGTCCCGTCCGAGACGACCACGTTGGCCGGATGGAGGTCGCCGTGCACCCAGAGCGGCGGCCCCTCCCACTCGGGCGCCGCGACGGCGTCTTCCCAGACGGCGCGGACGTCGTCGGCGAGGTCGTCGGGGACGACGGCGTGGAAGAACCGGTCGAAGCCGGCCGTGCACTCCTTGGGGTGGCCGCCGCGGTCACCGCTGACCGGCGCGTCGGCGGGCGCCTCCGCGTGCAGCGCCCTGAGGAAATCCGCCAGGGCCTCGGCCGCGTGGTCGCCGCGGCTGATCGAGGAGCAGTCCAGCGGATCGCCGGGCACCCACGTCATCACGGTCCAGTGCTTGGGGAAGCGGGCGGACGGTTCGCCGGAGCGCACCGGGGTCGGCACCGGAAGCGGCAGACGCGGTGCCAGCACGGGCAGCCACCGCCTCTCGTTGAGCTGGAGCTCCGGGGTGGGGTCCATGCGCTGCATGCGTACCGCCAGCTCGTCCCCGAGGCGCCACATCTGGTTGCCCCAGCCGCCCGCCACCTCGCGGATGCCGAGGTCCGCCAGGTCCGGATGCTGCTCCCGCAGCAGGTCACGGACCAGGTCCGCGGTGATCTCGATGTCGGTGTCGGTCATGCGCCCGCACAGTACGGGAGCGATCGGGCGCCGTGACCGACCGTGATGACCCCGCCGCGCGCCGCACCACGTACGCGCAGGTCAGGCCCCTGCCGCGATACGGGTTTCCCCCCAGGGGTGGCGGTCGGGCAAGATGGGGTGTATCTGCCCACTGCCAGATTTCAAGTTGCCGGACGGTTTCTCTTGGCTGAGTTCATTTACACCATGCGCAAGGCGCGCAAAGCGCACGGCGACAAGGTGATCCTCGACGACGTCACCCTGAGCTTCCTGCCGGGGGCGAAGATCGGTGTCGTCGGCCCGAACGGCGCCGGTAAGTCGACCGTTCTGAAGATCATGGCGGGCCTCGAGCAGCCGTCCAACGGTGACGCCTTCCTCACGCCCGGGTACACCGTGGGCATCCTGCTCCAGGAGCCGCCGCTGGACGAGTCGAAGACGGTCCTGGAGAACGTGCAGGACGGCGTCGCCGAGGTCAAGGGCAAGCTCGACCGGTTCAACGAGATCGCCGAGCAGATGGCCACCGACTACTCCGACGCGCTGCTCGAAGAGATGGGCAAGCTGCAGGAGGAGCTGGACCACGCGAACGCCTGGGACCTCGACGCCCAGCTCGAGCAGGCCATGGACGCCCTGGGCTGCCCGCCCGGCGACTGGCCCGTCACCAACCTCTCCGGCGGTGAGAAGCGCCGCGTCGCGCTGTGCAAGCTGCTGCTGGAGCAGCCCGACCTGCTGCTGCTCGACGAGCCCACCAACCACCTCGACGCCGAGTCGGTGAACTGGCTGGAGCAGCACCTCGCCAAGTACGAGGGCACCGTCGTGGCCGTCACCCACGACCGGTACTTCCTGGACAACGTCGCCGGGTGGATCTGCGAGGTCGACCGCGGCCGCCTGCACGGCTACGAGGGCAACTACTCCAAGTACCTCGAGACCAAGGCCACCCGCCTCAAGGTCGAGGGCCAGAAGGACGCCAAGCGGCAGAAGCGCCTCAAGGACGAGCTGGAGTGGGTGCGCTCCAACGCCAAGGGGCGCCAGGCCAAGTCCAAGGCGCGTCTGGCCCGCTACGAGGAGATGGCCGCCGAGGCCGACAAGATGCGGAAGCTGGACTTCGAGGAGATCCAGATCCCGCCGGGCCCGCGTCTGGGCAACGTCGTGGTCGAGGTCAACAACCTCACCAAGGGCTTCGGCGACAAGCTCCTCATCGACGACCTCAGCTTCACCCTCCCGCGCAACGGCATCGTCGGCATCATCGGCCCGAACGGCGCAGGCAAGACCACGCTGTTCAAGATGATCCAGGGGATCGAGCAGCCCGACTCCGGGTCCATCAAGGTCGGCGACACAGTCAAGATCTCCTACGTCGACCAGAGCCGCGAGAACATCGACCCGAAGAAGACGCTGTGGGCGGTCGTCTCCGACGAGCTCGACTACATCAACGTCGGCCAGGTCGAGATGCCGAGCCGGGCCTACGTGTCCGCGTTCGGGTTCAAGGGCCCCGACCAGCAGAAGCCCGCGGGCGTCCTGTCCGGCGGTGAGCGCAACCGCCTCAACCTCGCGCTCACCCTCAAGCAGGGCGGCAACCTGCTGCTCCTCGACGAGCCGACCAACGACCTCGACGTCGAGACCCTCTCCTCCCTGGAGAACGCGCTGCTGGAGTTCCCCGGCTGCGCCGTGGTCGTCTCCCACGACCGGTGGTTCCTCGACCGCGTGGCCACGCACATCCTGGCCTACGAGGGCGACTCCAAGTGGTTCTGGTTCGAGGGCAACTTCGAGTCGTACGAGAAGAACAAGATCGAGCGGCTCGGCCCGGACGCCGCCCGTCCGCACCGCGCGACCTACAAGAAGCTGACCCGGGGCTGATCTCTTGCGGCACATCTACCGCTGCCCGCTGCGCTGGGCGGACATGGACGCGTACGGCCACGTCAACAACGTGGTGTTCCTCCGTTATCTGGAGGAGGCCCGTATCGACTTCCTGTTCCGCCCGGAGAAGGACTTCAAGCAGGGGTCCGTGGTGGCGCGCCACGAGATCGACTACAAGCGGCAGCTCGTGCACCGGCACCACCCGGTCGACATCGAGCTGTGGGTCACGGAGATCAGGGCGGCGTCCTTCACCCTCACCTACGAGGTGAAGGACGACGATCTGGTCTACGTCCGCGCGTCGACGGTGATCGTTCCGTTCGACTTCGAGGCGCAGCGTCCCCGGCGGCTCACCGCGGAGGAGCGCGAGTTCCTCCAGGAGTACACGGACGACGCCGTCGCCGGTGACAAGGAGGAGGCCGTCGCCGCATGACGGCCCTCCACCTCGCCGACGAGGGGGAGGCCGCGGACCTCGCGGCCTTCCTGTCCCGGCTGCTGCACTACGACCGCGGTGCCGCCGTCCGCCTCCAGGCGGCCGGCACGGCGCTCGCGGTCTTCGGCCGTCCTCCCTCGTTCGAGGTGCTGGCGATCCGTGCCGTGCGGCTGGCCAAGCCGTACGAGAACGGACTCGACGTCACCCTGGACGTGACCGTGTCCGCCGGTGAGCTGCTGGAGTCGGTGGACGAGTCCGCCGCCACCGCGGCCGTGCCGGCGGCGGTCACCGGGCCGCCGTGGGCCGGAGTGCTCCCGCCGCGCGGCGGCTGGAAGCCCGAGCCCGGCCTTCCCGAGCCCGAGCGGCTGCGTCGGCTCGTCGCCGCCTCGGTCGCGGAATTCCGCTCCCGCACCGAGCAGTTGGCCCCGGAGCGGCGCACGCGCGCCGAACTCGACCGCATAGGGCGGGAGATATGGTCCCGCACGGTCGCGGACACCGGCCTGCCGGTGCGCGCCGTGCACGCCGCCCAGTCGCTCCGCTTCCTGCGGGGCGACGACCAGGCCCTGTTCTCGTCCGGGTCGTGGCTGCGGCTGCGGACGCCCTACGGGTCCGTCGCGGTGCGGCGGGCGGGCGTGGGCGCCCTCGGGCTCAGCGTCCGCTGACGCCCGAAGCGTCTGTCTCAGCGTTCCTCGGGGTCGGTTGTCGTCCGGGTTGGACGGCGATGTGGTGCGGTTCCGGTGCGCGGGTCTCGTGGTGGTGCGTGCCGACTCGGCGTTCGCTGACGCCCGGCGCCTGGTTCGGTGTTCCTCGCTGTCGGTTGCCGTCCGGGTGGACGGCGATGTGGTGCGGTCCAGTTCCGTATGCGGCGGACGGGTGTGGGTGCCCTCGGGGTCAGCGTTCGCTGGCGGCCGGCGCCCGCCTCACCGCTCCTCGCGGCCGCTGTCGTCCGGACGGACCGCGATGTGGTCCGGCTCCAGTTCCAGGGCCACGCGGTCGCGCATGCCGAGCGCGCTGGTGTACTCGGCCGGGAGCTGGAGGCGGCCCGCGCGGTCCAGCATCGCGTACTCGCGGGCGACCACCTTCTCGTCGCCGGTGGCGGCGTCCACCTCGCTGCGGCGCAGCACCTCCGTCGAGGTGCGGCCGTCGCGGATGGCGACCGTGCGGCTGACCTCGTTCGCCACCGCCTGGTCGTGGGTGACGATCACGACGGTCGTGCCGAGCCGCTCGTTGGCCGTGCGGAACGCTGCGAAGATCTGCTCGCCGGTGTGCGAGTCCAGCTCGCCGGTCGGTTCGTCCGCGAGCACCACCGCCGGGTCGCCCGCCAGGGCCACGGCGATGGCGACCCGCTGCTGCTGGCCGCCGGACATCTCGTGCGGGCGCCGGTCACGGCAGTCCGCCACCTCCAGCATCTCCAGCAGCTCCAGGGCGCGTTCGGCCCGGGCCCGGCGCGCGGACCGGGAGCGCCCGCCGGGGCGGCCGGAGAGCTGCATCGGCAGTGTCACGTTCTGCGCCGACGTCAGATACGGCAGGAGATTGCGGGAGGTCTGCTGCCATACGAAGCCGACGACCTCACGGCGGTAGGCGAGCCGGTCCCGGGCGGACATCGTCAGCAGGTCGCGGCCCGCCACCCGGGCCGCTCCGGCCGTGGGGGTGTCCAGGCCGGCCAGGATGTTCATCAGGGTCGATTTGCCGCTGCCGGACGCCCCCACCAGCGCCATCAGCTCGCCCTCCCGCACCAGCAGGTCGAGCCCCTGGAGCGCCTGCACCTCCACGCCGTCCGCGGTGAACACGCGGACCAGGCGGTCGCAGGTGATCAGCGCGTCATGGCCGTACGCGGGCCGGTCGCGGCGGGCCGCGACGCGCTCGGTGAGATCGGAGAGGGTCGGGTCCGAGGTCATCGGGAGCCTCCTGCGGGGAGAAACACGGAGTCGGGCGGGGTCATCGCGCGTCCCCCGCCCTGAGTTCGCCCACCGCGCCCCTGCGCCCCGACCACCAGGCCTGGGCGGCCGCCACGCCGACGGTCAGGGCGACCACCGCCAGCGCCGGCACCAGCAGGGACAGTTGGTCGGCGCGCAGCAGGGCACGTCCCGCGGCGGGCGCGCCCGAGGCGACGGCGACGGTCGTCAGGTCGATGCCGGGCGCCAGCAGCCGGATCGCCGCCCACGCGGTGAGGGCGCCGCCCACCGCGGCGAGCACCGCCTGCGGCAGCGACTCCAGGACCAGCAGCCGCCTGCCCTGGGCGCGGGTGAGGCCCATGGTGCGCAGCCGGGCCAGCAGCGCGGCGCGTTCCGGCGCGGCGCGGAGCAGGGTCAGCAGCAGGGCGAGTGCGGCGTAGGCGGCGCCTGCCGCCGCCGCGGTCGCGTAGACGCGCTCGGCGCCGGTCTGCAGGGGCGACTCGACGGTGGCGGCGACCACGTCCGACCGGAGCCGGACCTGCGCGTCGTCGCCGACGGCCTTCCGCAACGCCGCCGCGTCCAGGTGGTCCCCGGTGATCAGCAGGCCGGTGCGCGGTTCGAGGCCGGCGCGCAGGGCGGAGCCGTCCACGACGAGGAAGTCGTCCGCGCCGAGCGCCGGCGTCCAGGTGCGGACCGCCACGACCTGCGCGGTGAACGAGTCGCCGTCGTCCAGGATCACCGGGAACGGGTCGGCACCGAACCGCTCCGCCAGCGCGGGGGACCCCAGCGCGGGCACCGTGTCCTCGCCGTCCGCCTTCAGGGTGTCCGCGTCGAAGGCGCCGTCGTCCAGGCGGTCGCTCAGCGCCGCGTACGCGTCCGGTTCGACCCCGGCCAGCGACACCCGCTGGTTCCCGGCGAGCGCGAAGTAGGAGACCTTCACGGGGGTGACGTCCTCGACGCCGGGGGCGCGCCGTACCCGTTCCTCGACGTCCGCCGCTCCCTCGGCGAGGTTGTCGACGCGGGCGTCGGCGCCGACGGCGAACACCGAGGCGCGCTCCCGGGCGTCGGTCACCCCGGTGAGGACGGAGCCGCCGAACGCGGCGGTGGTCAGCGCGGTCAGCAGCGCGAGCAGCGGCAGCACGGTGGAACCGCCGACGCGTCCCGCGCGGGCCAGCGACAGCGGGCCGACGACGCCCCGCATCCGCCGCGCCGGGCGGGCCAGACCGCGCAGCGGCAGCGGGTACAGGCGCACCAGCACCAGGGCGGCGATCACCGCCACCAGCACGGGGGCCAGCGACACCAATTCGTCGCCCGTGGGGTCGCCGTCGGCGGACGTGCCGCGCTTCCGCAGCGTCAGGACCGCGCCCACCGCCACGGCCAGCAGTGTCACCTCGGCGACCAGGCGCCGCTTGGACGGACGGGCCCGGACCACGTCCTCGCGGCCGGTGTGCACCGTCACCGCACGGTGGACGGCCATGGCGCGCAGCGGCAGCGCGAGGGCGGCGGCCAGGGCGACGGCGCCCGCCGCGACCGCGGACTGCGCCGGCCGGCCGGTGCCGACGGCGAGCCGGGCGGCCAGCAGGCCGAAGGCGGCGGCGGGCACGGCCACCACCGCCGTCTCCGCCAGCAGCCGGCCCGCCAGACCGCGGAGCGAGGCGCCTCTGGCGCGCAGCAGGGCGAGTTCGGCGCGGCGCCGCTCGGCGGCGAGTCCGCCCGCCATGCACAGGACCACGACCGCGACCGTGCCGGTGCCGATGGCGGCGACCGCGACGAGGGGACCGATGGCCGACCACAGCCCCGCGTAGCCGCCGAGCACGTCGTCCAGGTCGGTGGACACGTCCAGGTGCGGCGAGACGGTGGCGGTGATCCGCTCCAGCAGCGGCCCGCCCTCCAGGGAGGCGACGGCCGACGTCAGATCCTCCAGGTCACGGCCTTGGACGGCCGAGAGGTCGGGGGCCAGCGTCCAGTACCGCGCGGGCGCTCCCGGCGTGGCCGGCAGCACCGGGCCCGCGTCCGGTGCCACCAGCAGGGCGCCGGCCCAGTACTGGCTGGGCACCGGGCCCTGGGTGACCAGGAGGTCCGGCTCGCCCAGGCCGGGCAGCGTGGCCCAGTACGCGCCGTCCGGCTCGCGGGGCGCGACCAGGCCGGTCACGTGCACGGCGAGCGGGTCGCCCTCCGCCCGCGGGAAGTGGACGACCGACCCCACCCGGATGTTCAGCTTCTCGGCCGTCTCGGTGGTGACGGCGGCCTCCAGGGAGTCGGCGCCGGGCCCGGGGTCCTTCGGGGCCTTCGGCAGCCGTCCCTTCGTGAGCCGGGAGTGCTCGGCCACACCGCCCTGGGCGACGAGGTGGAACACCGGGGCGACGCCGTCCGGCTGGGACAGGTACGGGTCCGGGGCCTTCATGGCCCGGGTGGTGCGCACCCCGGCCGACGACTGGTCCTCGTCCAGCGGCAGCGCACGCCCCGGCAGCGCGAGCAGCTTCGCGAACGGGCCCTCCACCTGCTCCCGGGACAGCAGGTCCTCCCACGGCCCGTCGCTCAGGTACATGTCGGCGTCCGAGACCTGGATCTGGACGCTGGTGCGCACGGGCCCCGCGGCCTCCAGCGCGCGGCGCATGCCGTCCTCGTCGTACCGGTCCAGCGTTGGCGGCAGAGCGGAGGCGAGGAACGCGGTCACCGCGACCAGCAGCGCGAGCGCCGCCGCGGCGCCCGGCGCGGTCCGCAGCCGGGTGCGCACCCAGGGCACGGTCACCCGGGAGGCGGCTGTCCCCGGCCGTCCTGAGGACCGTCTCGTCACCTCACTCACCTCCCCGGTCGCGCAGCGAGGACACCGCGTCGACCCTGCGCAGGGCCAGGACGGCCGTGATCACGAGCGGGACGGCCGCCACGGCGGCCAGCAACGCCGCGACCCGCGGCGGCGGCAGCACCACCAGCACCCCGGGCAGCGGGCGGGTGGCCTCGGCGGTCAGCATGACCAGCGGAACCACCGCACGGGCCAGCACCGCGCCGAGCACCACGCCCACCGCGAGGGCCGTCCCCACCAGCACCGCGTGCTCGACGAGCACCACCCGGGCCAGCCGGCGCCGGGAGGCGCCGAGGGCGCGGTACACCCCGAACTCGGCGGACCGCTCCCGCAGCGAGCCGGCCGTGCTCACCGCGAACCCGACCGCCGTCAGGGCCGCCGCGGCGAACGCCGCCGCGGCGAAGGCGTTGCCGGGGCCGGCGCCGAACGGGTCGTCGCGCAGCTGCTCCGCGATCTCGTCGCACACCACCACCCGGGACGGGTCGATGTCGGGCCACTGCCGCAGCGCCGCCGCGACCTGTGAGGACGCGCCCGGCCCGGTGGCGAGCCACCACTCGTCGGGCAGCACGGCCTCGCCCTCGGCGGCCTGGAGCGCGCGGTTGACGGAGGCCAGGTCGAGCAGCAGGGCGCCGCCGTCGTCGTCCGCCCCGTCCGACGGGGTGGTGGGCAGCGCCCGTACCGCGCGGGCGATCCGCACCGGGACGGTGCCGCCGCCGAGCCGCACGCTCAGCCGCTGCCCGACCCGGGCCCCGGTGGACTCCAGGTACCGGTCGGTCGCCACGCCCTCGACCACGGGCACCGGCGGCTGCGGGACGCGCAGGTCGAGCGTGAGGGCCGCCGTGGGCAGCCAGGCCATGTCGGGCGGGAGGGGGGGTCGCGGTGAAGTCGACGGTGGCGGGGACGCCGGCGGCCATCCGCGGCCGTGCGGTGTCGTCGGCGGAGTCGGGGCCGTCGCCGTCCAGCGACGGCCGCCAGCGGGCCGACAGCGGCAGGGCGCGGTCCCGGCCCGCGGTGTCCGTGGCGGTCAGCGCGGTGAGGGCGAGCCGGCTCCGCTCGGGCGGCCCCACCGGCTGCGGCAGGTCCAGGTGGACGCCGGTCAGGGTCAGCGGTCCTGCCGGGCCCCCGGCGACGGCCTCCAGGTCGGCCACCAGGTCGTGCGGCCGTCCGTCCGGGGGCAGCTCGCCCAACGTGAGCGGGTACGGGACGCCGTGCGCGTCCTCCACGGTGGCGGTCACGTCGGCGGCGGCGGCGTCCGCGCCGCGCAGGGACGCGGTCAGCGCCAGCCGCGCGGTGCCCGCCGGTACGCGCACGCCGGCCGTGGCGCCCTTCGGTGCGAGCCCGGACAGCACCGTGCGCACCGGCACGTCCGCCAGGTCGGGGCGCATCAGCAGGGTGCCCGCGGTGCCCTCGGTGTCCAGCGCCAGCACCGTCGCCTGCCGTCCGCCGGACAGCGACACGGTCGTACGGAGGGCGGGGGAGGCCGAGCGGACGCCGGGGACGGCCGCGTAGGCCGCGCCGCGTCCCGGGCCCTCGGTGCCGTTGGACAGCACGCGCACCTGCGTGCCGGCCCGGAAGTCCGCCTGGTCGTCCTGCGAGCGCTCCCACGAGGAGCCCTGGCCGACCGCCAGCATGCCCAGAGCCACGGCGAGCACCAGTAGCAGCACCGGGCCCGCACCGCGCATCGGGCGGCGGCCGAGCTGCCACCCCGCGAGCGCCCCCGACAGCCCCCGGCTGCGGGCCGCCCGCCGTTCGGCGAGCCGGGCCGGCAGGGGCAGCAGCCGCAGCGTCAGCACCGTGCCGGCGAGCAGTGCCAGCGCCGGAGCGGCCACCAGCAGCGGGTCGACGCCGAGGTCCTCGCCGACGGCCCCGGCCGAGCGGCGGCTCAGCTGCCAGTACGCCACCCCGGCCACCGCCAGCAGCCCCAGGTCCCCGCCCGCCCGCACCAGGCCGGGCAGAGGCTTGGCGCGTCCTGGGGCGTACGGGGTGGCGAGCGCGGGAAGCGTGACGGCAAGCGCGCAGACCAGTGCCACCCCCGCCGACACCAGCCACACCGTGCCCTGCGAGGCGACCGACGTGACGGAGGCGTCCAGGTGGAGCCCGATGCGGGCCAGCGCGCCCCGTCCGGCGAGCAGCCGGGTGAGCGGGCCCGCCAGCAGCGGCGCGCACAGCGCCGCGGGCACGGCCGGCAGCAGCGCCTCCAGGGCGGCGAGGCGTGCCACCCGGGCGCGGGAGGCGCCGCGGGCCCGCAGCAGCCGGGTCTCCGCCGCGCGTTCGGCGGTCAGCAGACGGGCCACCAGCAGCAGGGCGCACGCGGCGAGCAGGGCGAGCTGGAGGACGACGACCAGCAGGGTGGAGCGGGAGACGAACAGGGCCCGCTCGACGCGGTCGAGGGTGGCGGGAAGGTCCCCGGCGGCGGTCGCCGAGCCGTGCAGGGCCGGCGCGTGGGGCAGGGCGGCCACGCCCTCCTTCATGGCGGTGCGCAGCGCGTCGATCCGGCCGGTGGTCGTCCCGGAGAAGTCGGCCGACGCCAGCCAGCCCACGGGCCCCGCGCTCACCCGGCCCCCGGCCAGCACGGCGGGGTCGGTGAGCAGCGGGCCGTAGGTGGTGAAGTGGACGGTGACGATGCCGCGGCCGGCGAGCTCGTCGAGCTGCCAGTAGGGCGCGGAGGTGTCGGCGGGGCGGTAGAGGCCGGTGACGAGCACCCGCGCCGCGGGGCCCTTCAACCGGTTGTCCAGGGTGATCCGGGCGCCCGGCCGCAGGCCCAGCTCACGGGCGGCGACGACGGGGAGGGCGACCTCGATCTCCGGGCCTGCGGGGCGCGCGGAGGGCATCCGGCCCTCGGTGAGGCGCACCTGGGTCCGGTCGAGCGCCGCGAAGTGCGTGAGGTCGGGCTCCTCGCTCCCGGCGCGCCGGTCGGCCGGGCGCAGGGAGGGCGGCAGGCCGTACGGACCGGACCGGGCCAGGGTGCGCAGCGTCACCGGCAGGCCGTCGTAGGCCCGTTCGGCCGCGCGGCGCACGGCGGCGTCGGCGGCGGTCCTGCCGCCCTCGGGCAGCGACTCGGCCTTGACGAGCAGCGTCGTCCCGGCGGCGTCGCGGGGGTTCGCCAACGCGTGCCGCAGGGACGCGTCGCCGATCGTCGTGGAGTAGGCGGCCAGGGTGGCCAGGACGGCCGTGGTCAGCAGGACGGTGAGCAGCGCTGCGGCGAGCAGCGGAGGGTGCGCCCGAGCGCGCGCGAGCACGAATCTCGCCGATCCCCCAGCGGCATCCACCGCGACCCCCCGCGTTGTCCGGACCTGTCGGGGATGGTGTCAGAGGGGGAGAGCGGAGAACATCCGTGCGAGACCGCTTTTGACCTGATCGTGATCGGAATGCGGAGTCGCGCGTTCGGTATGTGACAGCCGTGTGACCACGGCTGGTCGGGGGCTTCTCAGTCCGGGGAGTTGACCATGGAGGCTGCCGCGTAGGTCAGGTACTTCCACAGGGTCTGCTCGTGCTCCTCGGACAGGCCCAGTTCGTCCACGGCGTCACGCATGTGCTTCAGCCACGCGTCGTGCGCGGCCCGGTCGACCTTGAAGGGGACGTGCCGCATGCGCAGCCGCGGATGGCCCCGGTTCTGGCTGTAGGTGGTCGGACCGCCCCAGTACTGCATGAGGAACAGCGCGAGGCGCTCCTCTGCCGGGCCCAGGTCCTCCTCCGGGTACATGGGCCGCAGCAGCGGGTCCTCGGCCACCCCCTGGTAGAAACGGTGGACGAGGCGGCGGAAGGTCTCCTCCCCGCCGACCTGCTCGTAGAAGGTCTGCTCCTGAAGCGTGCCGCGCCGAATCTCTGTCACGCCGTCCATGGTCTCAGACACCACGGCATAGGACTCAAGGCCTAGGACCGCCCCCCGAGCCGGGGGCGGCCGGCCCCGGCCGGACGGCCTCGCGGGGAGGTGCGTCCGGCCGCCCGGTGCTCAGCCCCGGCGGATGGTGATCGTCGTCCAGGCGCCGACGTGGACCCGGTCGCCGTCCTGAAGCGGGACCGGGACGAACGGCTGGATGGGCTCCTCGGAGCCGTTGACCGTCGTGCCGTTCGTCGAGTTCTGGTCGACGACCGCCCAGCTGCCGTCCGGCTGCTGCACCAGCACCGCGTGCTGGTGCGAGACGCCCGGGTCCTCCGGCGGGGTGGACAGATCGATGTCGGGGGTGTCGCCGGTGGAGTGCCGGCGGCGGCCGATGGTGATCTGGTTGCCGGTGAGCGTGCGCTGCTGCTCGGGCGAGTACGCGGGCAGGTTCAGACCCGCGGCCTCGGGGCCGGAGCGCTGCATCATCGCCATGAAGTACTCACGGTCCGGACCGATGGTCGCCGTCCAGGTGACCGGGCCCTGCTGCTGCCGCGGCTGCTGCGGGAAGCCGCCGGGGCCGGGAGGCGACTGGGTGCCGCCCTGCTGCGGGTAGCCGTAACCGCCGTGCCCGCCGGGGCCGTTCGGACCACCGGGACCACCGGGGCCGCCCGGGCCGCCGTGCCCGCCACCGGGACCGCCGGTCGGCGGGGAGATCACCCAGTCGTCCTCACCGCCGCCGTACGACGGGCCGCCGCCCTGCGGCGGACGGCCGGTCTCCTGCGGGAAGCCGGGAGGGGCCGGGGGACCGGGGTGGAACGCCTGCGGGGCGCCGGGGCCGTTCGGGCCGCCGGGGCCATCAGAGCCACCGAAGCCACCGGGGCCATCAGGGCCACCGAAGCCACCAGGGCCGCCGGGACCGCCAGGGCCACCGGGACCGCCGGGGTTGCCGCGGCCGGGGCCGGGCGGGGGCGGGACCGGGCGCGAGGGCTCGCCGCCGAAGCCGGGCGGGCCCGGCGGGATCGGCTCGGCGGGCCGGTTCACCTGCGAGGGGCGCGAGCTCTGGTAGTCGAATCCGTCACCGCCGCCGTACGACGGAGGGGGCGGCTGCTGCCCGAAGGGGCCGCCTGGGCCGCCATGACCACCGGGGCCGCCGCCGGGACCGCCCGGGCCGGGGGCCGGCGGGCGCGGGGCGGCGGGGGTGTAGGAGGTCGCCGTGTTGGTGAGGAAGTTCCACCGGCACTCCTCGCAGAACGGCGCACCGCCCTCACGCGGTGTGCGGCACTGCGGGCACAGCTCCGGCTGCGCGCCGGGGCCGCCGTAGCCGCCCGGGCCGCCGGGAGCGCCGCCGGGGCCGCCGGGCGGCGGGAAGCCGTAGCCGCCGCCACCGGGCGCAGGGGGCGGGGGAGGAGGTGGAGGCACGGCACCCGCCATGCGGTGACCGCACACCTCGCACCAGTCGTCGGAACCCGACTGGTGTCCGTTCGGGCAGGTCGGCATGTCGGCGCTTCCCCCTCTCCTTTTCCGGTCGTCTCCGACCGGATTTCTCCAACCCCGAGGGGCCAGGCTCGATTACTTGCAGATCATTTCTTTACACGAACAGTCTTGGTCGACCGTGTCTCGAGTGTCATCTCGTCGGCCTCCTCGACCTTCGTCTTCAGTCGCACAGTACCGGTCGCGGCGTCGACGACGTCCACCACCTTCGCAAGCAGTTTCGCAGTATCGGCGTTGCCGGAGGCGCTCGCGAGCTGAACGGCGCGGCCCAGCTTGGCCGTTGCTCCGTCCATATCTCCCACTTTGCGCAGATCCAGCCCCTCCTGGATGACTTCGGCCAGTTCGGCCTGACCCGTGTAATGGGCGACCTGGGGGTTGATCGACGTCGACGCGGCCAGGTCGTCCGTCCACACGGCCCGCACCAGCCCCTGCGCGCCCAGGTTCTGCACGCTGCCTCCCCCACCCCCGGCCGCCGTCGAGCGGGAGGCGCCCCCAGGGTGCGGGATGACCAGCGAGACGCGCGCCGCGAGCATCTCCCGGCCCACGGCGGCGGGCGGCACCTCCACGCAGAGGTGGTAGTCACGGGACTCGTCGCCCCAGGAACCGAGCGGGTAGTCGCCCGCGCGGGGGCCCGCCTCGGTACGCCGGTCGGTCAGCTCCTCCACCGTCGGCGCGACCTGCTTGACGAACGTGACGGTGGCGCCGGCCGGGGTCCACAGACGCAGCGAGACGTCCGCGACCTCCTTGCCCATCGCCGTCTCCATCATCCGCGTGAAGTCGGCGGCGAGTCCGCCCGGGTCGGCGACGATGTCGGCGGTGCCGAGCAGGCCCGAGGCGATGGCTGTGACTTCTTTCACCTCCCAGTCGGTGCCCACACCGCGGGCGTCACACGTGAACCGGCCGGCGCAGGCGTCCAGCGCCGCCTTCAGATCCTCAGGAGACTCGTGCTCGTTGCGGCCGTCGGTGAGCAGGATGCCGTGCCGGATCGCCACGTCCGCCGACGCCAGCAGCCGGTCGGCGCGGCGCAGCCACGTCCCGATCGCCGTGCCGCCGCCCGCGCCGAGCTTCCGCAGCGCCTGCTTGGCCTGCTCGCGGGTGTCCGGCCCGGCCACCGCGAGCCGGCCGTCGCCCGGGTACACCTCCCGCGCGAGGTGGGTGCCGGCGACCACCGCGAAGTGCACGCCGTCGCGCAGGGTGTCGATCGCGGCGGCCGTGGCGTCCCGCGCGTTGCGCATCTTCGTCGGCGGGTGGTCCATCGAGCCCGAGCAGTCGACCATCAGCACCACCGCCGCCGACGGGCCCTCGCCGGGCGAGTACAGGTGCGGCGCCGCCACCGCGCTGCCGATGGTGCCGCCGCCGGTCGCCGTGACCGTCACCACCGCGTTGACCAAGCGGCCGCCCTCCGGCAGGTACTCGTTCTGGTACACGTCCACCGAGAACCGCGGCACGTTCGATTTCGAGAAAATGGCCATGCCTGATCCGCTCCCCCTCCGGTGCCCCGACGGCGCGGGGCGACGACGTCCTCACGGGCCGGTCCCCTCCGGTCCGTCGAAGCTTCCCCGTGCGAGGCCGGCCGTACGCGGCACGCGGGTGCGGCACACGCGTGCGTGCGTGTGCCGCGTACGGCGCGCGGTGCGAGGTGCGCGGCCTCAGGCCGATCCTGCCCCTTGCGGGACGGCCGGGAACGGCACCAGCGCCACTGTTACGTTGTCGTGGCCGCCGCCGTCGAGGGCGTGACCGACCAGCACGCGGGCGGCGTGCAGGGGGCGCTCGGCGGCGTCGGCGGGAACCGCCTCGGCCATCTCGTCCGCGGACTCGGCGTAGTTCCACAGGCCGTCCGTGCAGACCACGACCACACCGGGGCGGTCCGGCTTGAACGCCGCGGTGTGCGGCTCCAGTTCGTACGCGTCCGCGCCCAGCCAGCCCGTGATCGCGTGCGCGCGGTGGTCGGCGTACGCCTCGGCCTCGCCCATCAGCCCCGCGGCGACCATCTGCGCGGCCCACGAGTCGTCCTCGGTCAGCCGCGCCGCCGGGGCGGATCGGTCCACCGGGATCCAGTACGTCCGGCTGTCGCCGACCCAGCCCACGACCAGCAGACCCGCGGTCACCACGGCTGCGACGATCGTGCACGCGGGCGCGTTCTGCTGCGGGGCGTGCTCGCGGGCCTCCACGCCCTGCTCGTCCGCCAGGGCGTTGACCGCCTCGGAGGCGGCGAGGATCGCCTCGTGCATCGCCTGCTGCGGGTGGGTGCCGCGTGGCAGGGCGTCGAGCAGGGACGCGTTCGCCGCGCGGGAGGCGGCGAGTGACGCCTCGTCGGGGCGGGTCGCCGAGGAGACGCCGTCGCAGACGACCGCCACGGACACGGGGGAGCCGTCGGGCAGCGTGGTCGTGCCGACGGCGAAGGCGTCCTCGTTGCGGTGGTGCCGCAGGCCGCGGTCGCTGACCGCGGCGACGGGGCCGCGTTCCTGTTCCATGTGGTCCCGTTCGCGCGGCTGGGCGTGGCCGCAGTTCTCGCAGTATCCGTCGTCGTCGACCCGGCCCGCCCGGCACGCCACACACACGGCGGCGTGCGGCTCGGGCGCGACGCGGGGGTCGGGCGCCTGAAGGGTGTAGTCGTCCCCGCCGCCGCCACCCTCGTCCGACGCCCGCCGGTCGAGCCTCACCCCGGCGCCGGACGCGGCGGGCCGGTCTTGAACGGGGGCTCCCTGAACGGGCGCGGCCGCGTCGGCGCCGGTCGGCGCGGTGTCGCTCGCGGACACGGACTGCGCGTCGGGCGCCGCAGGGTGCGGGTCGGCTGCCGCCGGGTACGCGGGGGCGCCGGTCCCGGGGATGCCCGGAACTGCGGCCTGCGGGCCTGGGGCGGCCGGGCGGGCGGCTCCATCTCCCTTCGGGCTCACGTCCGTTGGCCGGCCAGCGGACGCCGGGGGCCCGGCGTGCGGGCCGGGTGCCGGGCGATGCGCGGCCGCATCTCCGGACGGGCCGGCCCCCGGCACGTCGCCGCCGGACGCGGTGTGCGGTCCGGCTCCCGCGGTGTGCGGTCCGGGGGCTGCCGGGTGGGCGGAAGGGGCGGATGTCGGTCCGCCGGGTGCCGAGGTCCCCGGGGCCGCCGCGTGCGGGCCGGGAGGTGGCGGGGCGGTCGGGCGTGGGGGGACCTGGCCCGTGGTGGGGGCGGACCAGGGCGACTGGGACGGCACCGCGCCGTTGAGCGCGATCGTCGGGTCGTCCGACGGCCGGGCCGGGACGGCCGACAAGTCGTATCCGCATGCGCCGCAGAAACGATCACCCGACTCGAGGGGTTCCTCGCAGCTCGGGCACTTCGACAGCGCGGCCTGCTGGGGCATCTGCGACATCAACTACACCCACGTCCGGGGGCGGTAACGATTGGCACGTTCCACCAGGTCGATCCTCTCCTCGCCGCTGCGCGCCAGCCGGGCCAGCGTGCGGTACGAGCGCTCCAGGCCGAAGCGCAGCCCACGCTCGTCCAGGCCGCTGCCGAGCAGCGTCCGCCCCCCGGCGGCGGGAGGAGCGGAACCCTGGCCCCCGGAGAGTACCCAGTCCAGTCCGCGACCGAGGACCTCCGCCGCCAACAGCTCGCGGCGCGCCGGATCCAGACCGTACGACTCCAGGGCCTCGACCTGCCCCGCGGCGGCGGTCAGGTCGTCCAGGAACGGCGCGTCGGCCGCGGTGGCCGTGCGCCCCCGCAGCCGAGCCCGGACCGCCGCGACCCGGGCGGCGGTGTAGTGGATGGAGGACTCCGGCACCGACTCCAGCGTCCGCACGGCGCCGTGCCGGTCGCCGGCCGCCAGCTGCACCCGGGCCAGCCCGAACGCGGCGCTGACGTGGCTCGGGTCGGTGGACCACACCAGGCGGTAGTACTCGGCCGCGTTGTCCAGCTGCCCCAGCACCTCCGCGCACAGCCCCAGCGCCAGCTTCGGTGCGACCTCGCCCGGGAAGGCGTCGTAGATCGCGTCGAAGGCGAGCGCCGCGCCCTCGTGGTCGCCGGTGACGAGCGCGGCCACGCCCCGGGCCCAGACCACCCGCCAGTCGTCGGGATCCTCCGCCTCCAGCGCGTCCAGCGCCTCCAGGGCGGTCGCCCACCCGCCCGTCTCCAGCCGGGCCCGCACCGCGCGCAGCCGCGTCTCGGTCGACGGGTCGGGCGCCGCGGCCAGCGCGTGGATCAGCTCGCCGGGCGCGGACGCCAGCAGACCGGCGAGGAAACCGGCGTCGGGGTCGGTGGGCTGGACGTGCGGCACGGGCAGCGCGAGAGCGGCCGTGGGGCAGTCGACGGGCCGCACCAGGGAGGCGGGGGACGGGGGCAGCGCGGGCGCCGGCACGGGTACGCCCTTGCGGGTCCGGGCGCGGCGGACGCCCAGCCGGGACACGTCCCCGTCCGGCGGCGGGAACAACTCCGTGTCGGTGACCCGCAGTTCCGGACCGAACAGCGTCGAGAGCGCCGGACGCGCCTGCCCCGACTGCAGCGAGACGACCTCCCGCAGCACGCCTGTCAGCTGCTCGGCCATCTCCTGCGCGGAGGCGAACCGGCGCGCCGGGTCCGGGTCCGTGGCCCGTACGAGCAGCCGGTAGAAGGACTCGTACCGCCAGAACACCTCGATGGTGTCCGGGTCCGGCAGGGAGTCCGAGTAGACGTTGGTGTAGCCCTGGAAGTCGAAGGTGAGAACGGCCAGCGTGCGGGCGACCGTGTACAGGTCGGACGCCACCGACGGGCCCACCTCGGCGACCTCCGGCGCCTGGTAGCCGACCGTGCCGTAGATGGCCGACTCGTCGTCGTCCGTCCGCCGCACCGCGCCCATGTCGATCAGCTTCAGCTGGTCCTCGGTCTGGATCGCGTTGTCGACCTTGAAGTCGCAGTACAGCAGGTTGCGGCTGTGCAGGTGCCCGAGCGCCTCCAGCGCCTCGATGCCGTACGCGCACGCCTGCTCCACCGGCAGCGGGTCACGTCTGCCCTCCGGGGTGCGGCGGGCGTTGGCGATCTCCTTCAGCGACCTGCCGCCGACGTACTCCATGACGATGTAGCCGTCGAGGGAGCCGGTGCGCTGGTCGAGGTGCTCGACGAAGTTGTAGATCCGCACGATGTTGGCGTGCTCGATCTCCGCGAGGAAGCGGCGCTCGGAGATGGCCGCCGCCATCGCGTCCTGGTCGCCCGTGTCCAGCAGGCCCTTCAGCACCACCCAGCGGTCGGCCACCGCGCGGTCCACGGCCAGGTAGATCCAGCCGAGCCCGCCGTGCGCCAGACAGCCGACGACCTCGTACTGGCCGTGCACCACGTCGCCGGGGCGCAGCTTCGGCACGAACGAGTACGGGTGGCCGCACTTGGTGCAGAAGCCCTCCGTACGGCCCGGTCGGCCGTTGCGGGCGCGGCCGACCGGCGCCCCGCAGTCCGACCGCGAGCAGAACCGCTTCCGCTCCGGCACCTCCGGGTCGTCCAGCACCATCCGCCGCGGATCGGGCCGTGGGATGGGCGGCACCTGTACCAGCCCCGCACCCAGCCGGCCCCGCCCCGAACCGGTACCGCCCGCACCGGAACTGCGCACCGACACCGAGCGGCCCGCCGCCGTCCGGCCGGACAGCGAACGGGACAGCCGCCCGGAGACGGAGCGGCGGGACCTCGACGACTGGGAGGACGTACGGGAGCTGCGGCCACTGCCCCCGCTGCCCGGGCCCCCGCTCCCCGAGCGCGCGCCCTGCGAGTCGCGCCCGCCCGCCGTGACGCCCGTCGGGGGTGAGGCCACCAGGCCCGTCGGCGACACCACGGGCGCCAGACCGCACGTGTCGCAGTACAGCTCGCCCCCGCCGACGTCGTCGTACGTGCCGTCGCACTCGGGGCGCTGACAGGCGGACCGTTCCCGCGCGGGCGCGGGCGCCACGGGTCCCTGTGCTCCCGGCTCGCTCATGTGCCCGGCCCCCTCCGCTCGTCCGGTCCCGCCCCCTGCCCCGGCCCACCGGGCGCGGCGCCCAGCAGCTCCACCGCCGCCTGCTGGTAGCGCAGCACCGCCTGCTCGGCCGCGCGCAGATCGCACGGCGCGCTCCACAGCATGCGGCGCGCCTTCTCGTACCGCTCCACCAGCAGCGGGTCCTCGGCCAGACCGTGGCGGGACACCTTCGCCTTGTACGCGTCCAGCCGTCCGCGCAGCTCCGCGCGCACCGCGAGCGGCGCCGTGACGGCGGTCAGCGACTCGCGGGCGCGCAGCAGTTCGTCCTCCGCCTTCTGCTCCAGCGACTCCAGCAGCGGGGACAACCGGTGCCACTGGGCGTGCCGACGGTACTCGGCGGCCGTCGACAGCTGCTCCTGGAGCGCCGTCGGCGGGCCGCTGACCACCGGCACCTCCGTCGCCGCGATCTTCGCCAGCACCTCGCCGCGCGCGGTCCGTGCCTCGGCGAGCGTGCGGTCGGCGCGCGAGAGGACGTCGCGGAGGCGGACGATGCGCTTCTCGGCGTCCTGACGGACCGCCAGCACCGCGTCGATCTCGCGGCGCACGTCCTCCAGGGCGCGGGCCTCACGGTCGTAGACGGTGGTGTCGGGTTTTCCGCCGCCCGGGGCGGAGCTGCCCTCGGCCGGCTTCCAGAACGCCAGCGGGTCCGACACGACCTGCTCGCGCAGCTTCTTCAGCGTGCGGGTGATCCGCTCCAGGTCGTCGCCCGCCGGATGCTCGCCCGGGCGCACCCCGACCGAGTGCGCCAGCCTGCTCGTGCGCTGCAGTTCCGCCGAGAGGAGATCGATCCGGGCGGGCAGGGCGGACCAGACCGCGTCCGCGGCGACCACCATGTCCAGCGAGGCCGCGTACAGCTCGTTCATGCGGTCGACGAGGGCGGACAGGGACCAGCGCTCGCTGAGGACGCCCGGACCGGCCCGACCGCCTTGCGGCGTCGCCGCGTTGGCCGTCGCGGCGGCGCTCCCCGCCACCGTCACCGGCTCGCCGCGCAGCAGCTCCGTCAGCTCCGCCAGGTCCTCGCGGCTGGACCAGCGGCGCCGGGCACGGATCTCCCGCGCCGTGCGCAACACGTCCGTGTACGCGTCGAAGTACGTCCACAGCAGCGTGATCGCCGCCTCCGTGGACGTCCACCGCTCGGCGGTGACGCCCGTCAGCCGGGCGCCCTCCAGCAGTCGTCGGCCCGCGTGGTCCTGCAGGGCGAGGAGCGAGGTCTCGATCGCCTCGTGCTCCTGGCCGAGCCGCGCCAGCGCACGGTCCACCTCGTCCCGGTCCATCACCGGCCCGGCGGGATCCGTGTCGGCCATCGATCACCTCTCGCTGCGGGGGAGTTCAGGGGTTCGGTTCGGGTTCGGTTCACTCGGGGGCCGGGGCGGGCAGGGCGTGCGGTCAGCTGCGGCGCAGGTACTCCGGGGCCGGGGGCCTCGACGCGGACGGGTCGTCGTCCATCGTGGCGGACAGCCACTTCGTGTACGACGCCTGCCAGCCGGTCGCGGTGTCCTGCCGGAAGTCCACCAGGATCTGGTTGACCCGGCGCACCAGGTCGTCCGCGTCCTTCTTCATCGCCACGCCGTAGTACTCGGTCGTGAACGCCTCGCCCTTGAGCTCCACCGTCGGGTCCTGCGCGGCCTGACTCGCCGCGAGCGCGCCGTCGTTGACGACCGCGTCCACCTCGCCGAGCTGGAGCCGCACCAGGCAGTCCAGCTGGTTCGGCACGGTCGTGGAGATGTCCGTCGACGCCGGCAGGCCTCCGCTCTCCCGGTCCTCCTCCAGCTTCGCGTACGCCGTCGAGCCCTTCGCCGTGCACACCCTGCGGTTCGCGAGGGTCTCGTCGTACCCCCCGACCGGGGAGGACTTCGGCGCCAGCACCTGCTGTCCCGTCTTGAAGTACGGCGCGGAGAACGCCACGTCCTCCAGGCGCGAGCAGTTGATCGTCATCGTGCGGACCACCAGGTCCACCCGGCCGTCCTGGATCGCCGGTATGCGCTGGTCGGTCGGTATCGCCTTGAACTGCACCGCGTCCGGGTCGCCGAGGATGTCCTCCGCGATGCGGTGCACCAGGTCGATGTCGAAGCCCTCGAGGCGGCCGTACTCGCCGCTGTTCGGGTCGCGGTAGCCCCAGCGGTAGCTGTTCTGGTCCACGCCGACGACCAGCTTGCGCTTCTCGCCCGGGCGGTTCTTGATCGCCGTGATGGCGGGGCCGTCGGCGCGGGACGGGGGCAGGGTCTGCTTCTCGGGGGCCTCGCAGTCGTCGGCCGCGCGGGCGGCCTCGACGGTGAGGGCCTTCGCCGTGCGGTGCCCCGCCGGCTGTGCGCCCGCCTGTGAGGCGACCGAGCCCGTGCAGGTCACGGCGAGGGCGAACACGACGGCGAGGGCGCAGGCCGCCGCCATCGCGCCCACCCCGCCCCATCCCTTCAGGCGGGCCCGCAGGTGTCGTGCGTGCATCGTCATGGCCCCCTTCGGCTTCGTCGTGGTTCGCGTCCGCCGCTCCGTCATCGGTACTCCGAGAGCCTGCGGCCGATGCCCAGCACCGCGCCGGTCGCGCCCAGCACGGCGAGGACCGCCGCGCCCGTCGGCAGGCCCGTCAGCGCGTCCCGGCCGTCGCCGGCCGCCGTCGCGAACTCGGCCTGCTCGTGCTCCAGTGCCGTCGCCAGGTTCTTGTCGACCGCGTCGAAGCACTCGCCCGTCGCGCCCTTCGCGCCGATCACCATGTCCAGCGCCTGCTGGTAGTTGCCGTTCTCGTCCTGCTCGCGGGCGGCCGCGTGACGCTTCTTCCACTCCGTCATGTTGCCCAGGGCCGCGGTCACCGGCTTCGCGCCCGTGTCGTCGTCCGCGAGGCGCCGGGCGTGGGCCAGGCCCTTGGCGAGGGTGTCGATGTCGCGGGTGAAGTCGTGGTCGTAGGCGTCGAGGGTCGTGTCGCCGACCTTCACCGTTTCCGCGCCGCGGGCGACCAGGGTCAGGTTCTCGTTGCCGCGGGCCTTGAGGGAGGCGATGCGGGCGTCGTGGAGCACGGCGAGGGACCGCACGCCGTGGTCGTAGGAGTCGTCGAGGTGCGAGCGGGAGAGGGCGTGGCCCGCCGTGAGCCAGAGAAGCACGACGGTGGTCGCCGTCGTCGCCGCGACGAGACCGTGGTTGAGGACGCGGTTCGTGCGGAGGTACGTGCGGCGCTGCACCCAGGCGAGGGCGGCGAGGGTGGCCAGACCCAGGGCGATCGACGGCCAGGGGTACGGGATCGCGTCCGCGTAGTCCGCGCGGAGGCGTTCGTTCTCCATGGTGTAGAGGTCCTGGGCGGCCGGGAGCATCTCCTGCTGCATCTTCTCGTTCGCGTAGCGCAGGTAGGCGCCGCCCACGGGATATCCCTGGCGGTTGTACGTGCGGGCGCGTTCGACCAGGCCCTTGTACTCGGGGAGGAGGCGGTTGAGCTTGGTGATGGTGGCCGTGGAGGCGGAGCCCGGGGCCGCGTTGGCCGCCGCGTTCACCAGTTTCGAGGCGGCCGTCGCGATGTCGCGTTCGTAGCGGTCGCGGGTGGCCGCGGACTCCTGGCCGCCCGCCAGGAAGCCGCTGCTCGCCGCGGTGTTCGCGTCCGCGAGGGAGCGGTAGATGTCGGCGGCGTCCGAGGTGAGGGGCTGGCTGCTGGTGAGGACGGCGTCCGCGGCCGCCGCCCGGTCGGTCATCTGCCAGGCCGTGACCGCGCCGAACGTGACGACCAGGGCGGCCAGCACGGCGCCGATGACGCGGAGGCGGCCGGGTTCCGTGGTGGCGGCGTGACGGAGCTGGTCGACGCCCTCGGCGAAGGCCGTGCGGCGGCGGGCGGGGGGCGCGGGGGGAGAGGTGCCGGTACCGGCGGGTGCGGGGGTGGTGGTCGGCGCGGTGGGGGACGACGGCTGGGGTGGGATCGCGGGCAGCGTCGGTGGCGCGCCCGTGTTCGGTGTGTGTGCCATCTGACCTCCCCCGTGGTCATCCTCGGCGGCAAGTATCGCCGTCGGGCGCGACATCCGCACCGGCCTTGGCCCGATCTTGATCCAATTGCAGCGTGATGGCCGGAAGTTCCGGCCGCCGCACCCCACCCTGCCCAGGAACACGCCCGGGAAATCCGTTCGGTTCCGGGGCGTTGTACCCATGGGTGGGTGGGTGGCGCCTGTCCGGGAGGGGGGCTGAAGTCCGAGGCCTGCGGCGCATCCTTTTGTTCGGTGGGGTTGCTGTCGCGCCCACGGTGGGGTGGGGGGCGGGACCGCGGTGGGGGCGCCCGTCCTCGGTCCGGCGCGACTGTGCTTCTTGGAAAGCTCGGGGTGCGGACGCGCCGGCCGCTGCGGGCGGGCACCCCCGCCCCTCCCCTCCCCGCCGTACGCGGCCACCCCTTACGTGTAGTGCGCGCGCAGGCGTTCCTGTGCCTCCGGTGGGGCCTCCATGTCGTCCAGGCCGAGGAGTGCCGCGCCCAGGACCGGGCGTGCCGTCACGATGTGCGGTACGGCTTTGGGGGCTGCTGCCTGGAGTTTTGTGCGGATGCCCTCACTGAGGAGGGGATGGTCCGCTGCCAGGACGCTGCCTCCCAGGCAGACGGGCGTCTCCTCGTCGAGGAGGTCCAGGCGGGTGAGGGCCACCGTCGCCATCGTGACGATCTCGGCGGCCTGGTGGTCGACGACGCCGCGGGCCACGGCGTCGCCCTGGGCCGCCGTGGCGAAGAGGACGGGCGTCGCCTCGTGGCGGCGGCGGAGCGGGATGCGGTCGAGGTGCAGGGCCTCGATCAGGGCGGGCATGTCGGGCACGCCGTAGTGGGCGGGGAGGGCGGTGGCCAGGGCGGTCGGTTCGCCCCGGCCGTCCGCCGCGCGCGCCGCGTGCCACAGGGCCTCCTCGGCCAGGGCCCAGCCGCCGCCCCAGTCGCCCGAGAAGCGGCCCAGGGCGGGGAAGCGTGCCGTACGGCCGTCGGGGCGCATGCCGACGCAGTTGATGCCCGCGCCGCAGACGACGGCGACCCCCCGGGGTTCAGGGACTCCCGCTCGGAGGATGGCGAACGTGTCGTTCCTGACCGTGACCGTGGAAGACCAGGGGCGGGACGCGATGGCCTCGGTGAGTTCCTCCTCCTCGATCGGGAGGTCCGCGTTGGCCAGGCAGGCCGAGATGTGGGCGGCGGTGGGGGCGCCGGCCGCCGACAGGGCCTCCTCGACCGTCCGTGAGAGGGCCTCCATCGCCTTGTCCAGGCCGTCCGCCGGTGGGCGGAAGCCGCCTCCTCGGGCCGTGGCGAGCACCGTGCCGTCGGGGGCGACCACCGCCACGTCCGTCTTGCTGTTGCCCGCGTCGACGGCGAGGACGGCCGCGGTCAGGCCCACGTGAGGTGCTCCCGGTTGTGCGCGATCAGGTCGTCGGTCAGGCGGTCGGCGTACGCGTACTGGCCGATCAGGGGGTGGGCGAGCAGGGCGCGGAAGACGCGGTCCCGGCCGCCGTGCAGGGCCGCCTCCAGGGCCAGGTCCTCGTACGCCGTCACGTTGGCCATCAGGCCCGTGAGGAGCGGGTCGAGCCGCTGTACGGGGAGGGGGGCCGCGCCCTTGGTGGTGACCGCTGCCGGGACTTCGACCACCGCGTCGTCGGGCAGGAAGGGGAGCGTGCCGTTGTTGAGGGTGTTGACCACCTGGTGCCGCGAACCCGCGTCGCGCAGGAGCGCCGCCGCCAGGTCCACCGCCGCCTCCGAGTAGTACGCCCCGCCCCGCTCGGCGAGGAGGGCCGGTTTCTCGTCGAGGGCCGGGTCCGCGTAGAGGGTGAGCAGTTCCTTCTCCATGCGGGCCACTTCGGCCGCCCGGGAGGGCCTGGTGCGCATCTCCGCCACCACTTCGTCGTGCGCGTAGAAGTAGCGGAGGTAGTAGGAGGGGACCACGCCCAGCGTGGTGAGGAGGGGGAGGGGCAGGCGCAGGTCCGCCGCGATCGTCTCGCCGTGGTCGGACAGGAGGCGGGGGAGGACGTCCTCGCCGTCGACGTGCACCGCCGTCTCCCACGTGAGGTGGTTCAGGCCCACGTGGTCCAGGTGAACCTCGGAGGGGGCCACGTTCAGGAGCGCCGCGAACTTGCGTTGCAGGCCGATCGCCACGTTGCACAGGCCCAGGGCCTTGTGGCCCTCCCGGAGCAGGGCGCGGGTCACGATGCCCACCGGGTTGGTGAAGTCGATGATCCACGCGTCGGGGTTGGTGCGGCGGACCCGGTCGGCGATGTCCAGCACGACCGGGACCGTGCGCAGTGCCTTGGCCAGGCCGCCCGCGCCGGTCGTCTCCTGGCCGACGCAGCCGCATTCGAGGGGCCACGTCTCGTCCTGGAGGCGCGCCGCCTGGCCGCCCACGCGCAGTTGGAGGAGGACCGCGTCGGCGCCCTCGACCGCCGCGTCCAGGTCGGTGGTCGTGGTGATGCGGCCCGGGTGGCCCATGCGGGCGAAGATGCGCCGGGAGAGGGGGCCGATCAGGTCCAGACGGTCCGTCGCCGGGTCCGTGAGCACCAGCTCCGTGACGGGCAGGACGTCCCTCAGCCGTGCGAAACCGTCGATGAGTTCGGGGGTGTAGGTCGAGCCTCCGCCGACCACGGTGAGTTTCATGCGGTGGTCCTTGTCTCCGGTGAGGGCGACGTCCTCGGCGGACGTCTGCTGGATGCGCGGATCAGGGTCGGCGCGAGGTGTCGAAGACCTCGTCGCGGGTGGTCGCGAGGGCGCTCTCCAGCGCGCCGCGCAGCACGGGGTGTTCACGGACGCCGGCGAGGACGAGCCGCGGGCGGGAGGCGGCCAGGTCCGCCAGCTCGGCCTGGACCAGGTCGCGCAGCGGCTCGCCGCCCGCGGTGAGGGCGGTGCCGCTCAGCACGACGAGCGCGGGGTCGAGGACGGCGACCAGGGAGGCCAGGCCGGTCGCCAGACGGGTGGCGTAGGTGCGCAGCAGCGCGCGGTGCGGTTCCTCGTCGGGGCGGGCCGCGGCGCGCTCCAGCAGCGCCGCCGCGACCTCGGCGTACGGGCCGTCGGGGATGTCCTCGACGCCCAGCTCGCGGGCCAGGCGGGGTATCGCCTGGGCGCCGGCCAGCTCCTGGAAGCCGCCGCTGTTGGCCTTGGTGACCTGCCGGACCAGCGGGGTGCCGGGCACCGGCAGGAAGCCGACCTCGCCGGCGCCGCCGGTGAAGCCGCGGTGCAGCCGGCCGCCCAGCACCAGGGCGGCGCCCAGGCCCTCCTGGTTCCACAACAGGACGAAGTCGCCGTGGTCACGGGCCGCGCCCAGCCGCTGTTCGGCCAGGGCGACCAGGTTGACGTCGTTCTCGTACTCGCACGGCATCGGCAGGGCGGCCGCCAGCTCGTCCAGCAGCGTGGGGGAGTGCCAGCCCGGCAGGTGGGAGGCGTAGCGCAGACGGCCGGTGTTCGGGTCGAACGCGCCCGGGGTGCCTATCACCGTCCGGTGGAGGTCCGCGCGGGTCAGTCCCGCCGCCTTCACCGCGCCGTCCAGGGCGTCGGTGACCTGCTGGACGACGGGCACGGCGGGACGGTGGCCGGGGGTGGGCAGCTCGTGGTGGCCGACGGTGCGGCCGGTGATGTCGGCGACGGCCGCGCGGATCCGGTGCGGGTTCACGTCCAGCGCGGCGGCGTACGCGGCGGCCGGGTTCACGGCGTAGAGCTGGGCGCCAGGGCCCGGGCGGCCCTCCGTCGTGCCGGTGGCGAGGACCAGCCCGGCCGCCTCCAGGCGGGCGAGGAGCTGGGAGGCGGTCGGCTTGGAGAGGCCGGTGAGCTTGCCTGTCCGGGTGCGCGACAGCGGGCCGTGCTCCAGCAGGAGGTCCAGGGCGGCACGGTCGTTCATGGCGCGCAGGACGCGCGGGGTGCCCGGAGTGCCCGGAGTGCCGGCCGTTCCTGCCATGGGGTGCGCCACCTGCCCTTCGTCGACTGCACAGCTTCTCAGCGGGCCGCACGGGACGTCCATCCCGCGGCCGCCCTCCGCGCACTGTCAGGAAGGTTTCCTGTTGGACGGGGAGGAAGGTAAGCCCGGCGCGGAGCGGGCGTCAAGAGCCCGGCCCGGACACGGCGAGGGGGCGGCGCCCGGGAGGTCCCGGGCGCCGCCCCTTCCGCGGTTCCTGCGGTTACTTGGTGGTGTTCGGTCCCGGCAGCGGGGACGCGGCCATCGACTGCGGGGAGACGGAGCTGGCGTAGGCGGACGGCGCGGCCATCCCCGCCGTGGGGTCGGCGGCCGGGGCGTCCTCCGTGGCCGTGGCGCCGCCGACGATGCGGATGCCGTGCGCGTCGAAGGCGCGCTTGATGCGCCAGCGCAGCTCCCGCTCCACGGTGAGCGACTTGCCCGGCATGGTCTTCGCGGAGACCCGGACCACCATCGAGTCGAGCAGCACCGAGTCCAGGCCGAGCACCTCGACCGGGCTCCACAGGAGCTCGTTCCAGGGCTCCTCCTTGCTGGTCCGCTCGGCGACGTCGCTCAGCACGTCCTTCACCCGGTCCAGGTCCTCGTCGGAGCGGACCGTGACGTCCACGTGGGCGGTCGCCCAGCCCTGCGAGAGGTTCCCTATGCGCTTGACCTCGCCGTTGCGCACGTACCAGATCTCCCCGTCGGCGCCGCGCAGCTTCGTCACCCGCAGCCCGACCTCGATCACCTCGCCGGTGGCCACGCCCGCGTCGACGGTGTCGCCGACGCCGTACTGGTCCTCCAGAATCATGAAGACACCGGAGAGGAAGTCCGTGACCAGGTTGCGGGCGCCGAAACCGATCGCCACACCGGCCACACCGGCCGACGCCAGCAGCGGCGCGAGGTTGATCTGGAAGGTGCCCAGCACCATCAGCGCGGCCGTGCCCATGATCAGGAACGACGCCACGGAGCGCAGCACCGAGCCGATCGCCATGGACCGCTGACGGCGCCGCTCGGCGTTGACCAGGAGGCCCCCGAGGCCGCCGCCCTCCAGCGTCTGGCCGGAGCGGGACATGCGGTCGACCAGCTTGGTGATGGCCCGCCGCACGAGCACGCGCAGCACCGCCGCGATCACCACGATGAGCAGCACCCGCAGTCCTATGGCGAGCCACGTCGACCAGTTCTCCTCGACCCAGCCGGCCGCGCTCGTGGCGCTCTCCTGGGCGTCCTGCAGCGAGGGGACCCGTGGGGTCCCCGACTCCGCGGGGGTCGGTGAGGGGTCGGCTGCCGACAGGGCGGCTGACAAGGACACGGCTGGTACCTCCAGGTGCACGACCGTCCCCGGTGCGGGCGTCAAGACCGGCCGGATCACGAACAGGTCACCGGTGGGGACAGAACCACCACACTAACGGGGCATTGTGAGCGGAACGGCGGGATGTGTGAAGAAGAGACCGCGCTCACCTGCGCTTGAACAGGCCATGATCCTGGGGATGTATCCGGGTGTGGTCGAAAACACTCCCAGCCCGTTACCGGGACATGGTGGCGCGTTCACCAGGCATGAGGGGAAACTGACTACGGATCGTCCCGGCGCGAGCCACGCGCCGCCGGCGTACAAGGAGGCCGTCCGTGCCGCATGTCCTGGTCCTCAACGCGTCGTACGAGCCGCTCGGCGTCGTACCGCTCCGCCGCGCGCTCGTGCTCGTCCTCGAGAACAAGGCAGTCTGCCTCGAGGAGACCGGCGCCTATCTGCACAGCGCGACCGTCACCGTCCCCGCACCCAGCGTGGTCCGGCTCAAGCGTTTCGTGCGGGTTCCCTACCGGGGGCCCGTCCCACTCACCCGCAGGGCGCTGTTCGCCCGTGACGGGGGCCGGTGCATGTACTGCGGTGGCGTCGCCACCAGCGTCGACCATGTCATCCCGCGCAGCCGCGGGGGCAAGCACGTCTGGGACAACGTGGTGGCGTCCTGCCGTCGCTGCAACCACGTGAAGGCCGACCGCCACCTCTTCGAACTGGGCTGGCGCCTGCGCCACAAGCCCGCCCCGCCGACGGGCCTGGCCTGGCGCATCATCGGCACGGGCCACCGCGACCCGCGCTGGCTGCCGTACCTCCAGCCGTACGGCGCGGACGACGCGCTGGCGCGGATCGACGGGATCTCCGCCTGACGGCGGCGTCCTCGCGTGAGGGTGACGCCGGGGCGTCGGTTCCCGCCCGGCCTCGTCCCGGGCCGCCACGCCCCGGCCCGGTTACGGGAAGCCCCCCGCGCCTCCCGGACCGGTCGAGCGCTGCCGGTCAGGCGTACCGCAGCTCCGTGGGACGTAGCGTGCGGTGCAGGAGGGGGAGGGCGGTGGCCGCGGCCAGGAGGGACGCCGTGCAGACGGCGGCCGGCACCAGCAGGAGCGTCCAGGACGTGGACCAGCCGCCGCCCTCGGCGAGCGCGGCGTACCAGAGGCCGATCGCGCCGCCGCCGGCGCCCGCGAGCAGCATGCCCGGCGCCAGCGGCAGGGCGGTCTCCAGCAGCAGCGCCCGGCCGAGGACCGCGCGAGGCACCCCGGCCGCGGCCTGTGCCGCGAGGGTGCGGCGGCGGGTGGCGACGGACTCCGCGGAGCCGACGGCCAGCCCGGCCAGGGTGATCACGAGGCCGGCACCGATGGCCGCGGCCGCCAGGTCGATTCCGGTCGTGTAGAAGTCCAGGTCCTCCGACACGCTCCTGCCGGAGCCCAGCACCTCCAGCAGGGCCCGCCGGATCCCGGCGTAGGCCGTGCCCACCACCGTCACCAGCAGCACCACCGTGTGCGTGCGGGCCGCCGCCCACGGGTCGTCGTTACCGACAGAGGTGAGAAAGGAGCCGGGGCGCGCCCGCCCCGGCTCCCGCGCGCTCAGTCCGCGACCGCGTACGCCTCCACCGACCACAGCGAGTACCCGTACCGCGTGGCCCGCTCCTCGCCCTGGACGCGGATGTGGCGGACGTCCGGCTCGTCCATGCGGACCGTCTCGCGGCCGCCGCGGCTGTCGTGGACCTCCGCGGCCGTGCGCCAGGCGCGGCCGTCCCGGGAGACCTCCACGCGGTACGCCGAGGCGTGCGCGTCCTGCCAGTGCAGGTCGACCCTGCCCAGCCGCACCGGGCGGTCCAGTTCCACCTGCCACCACGCGTCGTCCTCGGCCGGCGACGACCAGCGGCTGTCGGAGTCCCCGTCGTTGGCTGCCGACGCCGGGAAGTCGGGCGTCTCGTCGGCCGAGGACTCCGCGCGGCCGGTACGGGCCACGTCGCGGCCGTCGACGGGCGGCACCGCGTCCACGGTCAGCGTGCGGACCGCGCCGCCGAAGCCGAGGCGGACGTCGTAGGACCGGGTGGGTGTGCCCGGCTTCACGGTCACCTCGACCGGCACCCGCACCGGCGTCCCGCGCGGCACGGACAGCGGCTCCTGCGGCACCCGCACCTCGACGCCCTCCGGCGCGTCCACGGTCAGCCGGTCCCGTACGTCCTCGGGGCGGGCCGAGCCGAGGGTGACCGTCACCGTGCGGGTGCGGCCGATGTCGGCGTCGGCACGGTCGCCGGGCAGCTCCACCACGGCGTCCGGCACGTCGGCGAACCACGGCACCACGTGCCGCACCCGCTCCGGGTCCGCGTCCACGACCCGGACGGCGTCCACCGGCCGCCCGCGGACGGGCAGTTCGGTGGCGCCCTCCGCCGCCAGCGCGCCGATCCGCCGCCAGGCCCCGTCCTCCGTACGCACCTCGACGGAACCGGTGGTGCCCGGTTCGGCCAGTACGGTCACGGTGTCCAGCACCCGGGCGCGCTCCAGCCGCAGCGTGCCGCCGCCGTTCCCGCCGGGCGCCTGCGCGACGCCCGCCCAGCTCTCGTACGCGGTACGCGCCCGGCTCAGGAACGGGTCCAGTACGCCCTCGGCGACCGTGACCCGCGCCGACTCCAGTTCCGTGCGCAGCGTCTCCAGCCGCCGGTACGCGGCCCAGGCGTCCCCCGCGTCACCCGCCTGCTGGGCGCGCAGCATGTCCAGCGCGGCCGTGCCCGCCTCGCCGTAGCGGGCGAGGCGCCCGGTCCAGGGGGTGATCTCGTCGGAGAGGGACGTGCCCGACAGCCGGCCGGGCAGCTCGCGCAGATCGGTGAAGGCGGCGCGCAGCCGGCCGGCCGCCGCCGTGTCGCTCTCACCGCGCGCGGCGGGCCGGGTGCGCCAGAACTCCTCGATCAGCGGCCGCAGATACGCCGCGTCCGTGCCGCCCAGCACCGAGGAGGCGGTGTTGCGGGCGAGGGCGGTCAGCGCCTTCTCACGCCGGGCGTCGCCGCCGGCCAGGTCGGCGATCGCGGCCCGCCAGGACTCCTGGGGGCGGTACTCGCGGGGATTCCAGGCGAAGTCGGCGGCCGTGAACAGGGGGATGCGCGACGCCTCGGGCTGTTCCATCGCGTTGGCGAGCAGCGCGGCCGACCCGGCGGCCACGGCGGGCTCGCGGCCCTGGTAGGGGCCGAGGAAGAGCCGCCCGGGGGCGTAGTCGTTGACCGGGTAGTTGTCCATCGTCACGAGCGGGTGCGCGAACACGTCACGGGCCTCGGACAGCTGACGGCCCGTGATGGTGCGGGGCACCACGCCGACACCGGTCCACGCCACCTCGACACCGTCGTCCAGCTCCCGTGCGAGCGCCCGCCGGTACGCGGTCGAGCCGTCCTCGTAGTACTCCGTGGGCATCAAGGACAGCGCGGGCGCGTCCGGGTACCGCCGCTCCAGGTGCCGTGCGACCGCGTTGGCCACGTGCGCCTGGGCGCGGGCGGCCGCCTCGGGTCCGGAGCCGAACCGTTCGGCGTCCGCCCCGCAGTGCCACTCGCTGTAGCTGACGTCCTGGAACTGCACCTGGAAGGCGCGGAATCCCAGCGCCCACATCGCGTCCAGCTTGCGGGACAGGGCCCGCAGGTCGTCGTCGGAGGAGAGGCACATCGCCTGTCCCGGCGCGACGGCCCAGCCGAGGGTGACGTGGTTGCGCGCGGCCCGCTCGGCCAGTGCCCGGAACTCCGCGCGCCGTTCGGCCGGGTAGGGCTCGCGCCAGCGGGCCTGCCGGTACGGGTCGTCGCCGGGCGCGTACAGATACCGGTTCAGTTTGGCGCGGCCCATGAAGTCGAGCTGGCCGAGCCGCTGCCGGTGTGTCCAGGGGGCGCCGTAGAAGCCCTCGGTGATGCCGCGCACGGCGGTGGCGGGCCAGTCCCGTACGACGGCGGCTGTGAGCGTGCCGTCGGGGCGGACGAGACGGCGCAGGGTCTGCACGGCGTGGAAGAGGCCGTCGCCGTCCGCCCCGGTCAGGGTCACGGAGCCGGCGCCGGAGGTGAGGGTGTAGCCGCCCGCCGGGAGGGCGTGACGGGGGTCGGAGGAGGCGCGTTCGCTGCCCGCGCGCACCACGAGCGCCCCCTCGGGCACCGATGCGCCGGGGTCGGTGAACCGGCGCGCGCCGGCCTCCCGCAGGACGTCCTTCAGCGCCTCCACGGCGTACGGATCCGCGTTCCGCGCGGCGACCAGGGCGACCTCCTCGGTCACCCGGACCGGGGCGCCGTCGGCGCGCAGGGAGTGCGGGCGCGGCCACACCGCCGGCGCGTCCGCGGCGACCTTCCCGGCCGGGTCGGCGACGGGCGACCGGGTGGGATCCGGCGCGGGCGCGGCCGTCGCGGCGGGGGCGACGCCCAGGGATCCGGCGAGCACGGCGAGTGCGAGTGCGGTCCTCCGCGCCGACGCCGTTCTGCCACGCCACAGCTGCACGAGGCCCCTCCTGATCCCCCGGGACCGGCCGGCCTACGACCGGCGGCCGTGTCCATTCCGTTACCGAGACGCCCCGAGCCCACCACTTCTGGAGTGAACGTGTCAATCAGAGGGGATGTTGTGGTGCATTTGTCCCCCTGTGGAGTGAGAGTGGAGGGAGAGAATGTGACCAGGTTCACGTTGAACGACTTTGTGCGTCTGCGCTCGCGTCCACTGGGTAGGGCTGCGAGATGACCCGCACGTCCGGCTCGACGAGGAGGCCCTTGGTGGCTACAGCGGCATACGTCTTTCCCCCGGTCCTGTCCAAACCCGTGGCGGAGCCCTCCGCTTCCGAGGCGGAGCACTCCGCCTGCGACCCCCACGACTGCTTCCTCAGCGCCGAGGGCACCGGCGCCGAGGCGCCCCTGACCAGCGAACCCCCGCTGCGCGACGCCGAACCCCTCACCAGCGAACCGCCACTCGCCGACACCACCCCGCTGACCAGCGAGTCCGACACCTTCTCGGACCCCTCGGACTTCGCGGGACTCGACTCCTTCCCGGCCCAGTACCACCCGGAGCCCTAGCGTGACCGCGCCACGGCCGGAGGGGACCCCCTCCGAGGCGCTGTCCCGGCTCGCCGCCCTGCACGGTGTCGCCACCTCCTACCGCCCCTCCCCGGACACGACGGTCCCGGCCTCGGCCGCCGCCGTCACGCGCGCCCTGGCCGCCCTCGGTGTCGACGCGTCCACCGAGGAGGCCGTCCGCGCCGCCCTGGCCGTGCGCGAACAGGAGATCGCCGAGCGGCTGCTGCCGCCCACCGTCGTCGGCCGGGGCGCCCGCCCGTCCGAGGCGCTCGCCGCGCTGCCCGAGGGCACCCGGCTGGAGGTCCGCACCGAGGACGGCGGCACCCGCGCTTCCGTCGAGGACCTCCCGCCCGGAGTGCACCTGCTGACCGCCACCGCACCCGACGGCCGCACCGCCCGCTCCCACCTGATCGTCGCGCCACCCCGGCTGCCCGCGGTCGACGGCCGCTCGTACGGGCTGCTGGTGCAGCTGTACTCGCTGCTCTCCCGCCGCTCCTGGGGCATGGGCGACCTCGCGGACCTCGGTGAGCTGGCCGCGTGGGCCGGGCGCGCGCTGGGCGCCGGGTTCGTGCAGGTGAACCCGCTGCACGCGGCCGTGCCCGGACCCCCGACCGACCCCTCCCCGTACCGCCCCTCCTCGCGTCGCTTCCCCGACCCCGTGCACCTGCGGGTCGAGGCCGTGCCCGAGTTCGCGTACGTCGAGGACCGCGCGCGGCTGGGCGCCCTGCTGGAGCGGGCGGCGCGGCTGCGCGAGGCGGTGCTCGGCAAGGGGGAGCTGATCGACCGGGACGCCGTCTGGGAGGCCAAGCGGGAAGCCCTCGAACTGGTGCGGACGGTTCCGCTCGGTCCCGGCCGCGCCGCCGCCCTGCGCGCCTTCCGCGCAGGGCAGGGCCAGGCCCTGGAGGACCACGCCACTTGGTACGCCCTCGCCGAGGCGCACGGGCCCGACTGGCGCCGCTGGCCCGCCGCCCTGCGTGACCCCCGCTCGGCGGAGACCGCCCGCGCCCGCGAGGAGCTGCGGGACCGCGTCGACTTCCACTCCTGGCTCGTCTGGCTCACCGACGACCAGCTCACGGCCGCCCAGCGGGCCGCGCGGGAAGCCGGGATGGGCGTGGGGATCGTGCACGACCTGGCCGTCGGCGTGCACCCCGACGGCGCGGACGCCTGGGCGCAGCAGGACCACTTCGCGCCCGGCATGTCGGTCGGCGCGCCCCCGGACGCCTTCAACGCGCGCGGCCAGGACTGGGGGCTGCCCCCCTGGCGGCCCGACCGCCTCGCCGAGAGCGGGTACGCGCCGTTCCGCGACCTGCTGCGGGGCCTCTTCCGGTACGCGGGCGCCCTGCGCATCGACCATGTGATGGGCCTGTTCCGGCTCTGGTGGGTGCCCGAGGGCCGCCCGCCCACGGAGGGGACGTACGTCCGCTACGACGCCGAGGCCATGCTCGCCGTGCTCGTCCTGGAGGCGTCCCGCGCCGGGTCGCTGGTGATCGGCGAGGACCTCGGGACGGTCGAGCCCGGGGTGCGTGAGACGTTGCGCGACCGGGGGGTGTACGGGACGTCGGTGCTGTGGTTCGAGCGGGACTGGGAGGGCGACCGCCGTCCGCTGCCGCCGGAGCGGTGGCGCGCCGACTGCCTGGCCACGGCCACCACCCACGACCTGCCGTCCACCGCGGCCCGTCTCACCGGCGAGCACGTGGAGCTGCGCGACCGGCTGGGCCTGCTCACCCGGCCGCTCGCCGAGGAGCGGGCGGAGGCCGCGGCGGACGTGGGGGAGTGGCTGGAGCGCCTGGCGGACCTGGGGCTGCTGCCCGGGACGGACGAGGGCGGCCGGCGCCCCTCCCGGGAGGAGGCCGGGATCCGGGCGGTGTACCGCTATCTCTCGCGCACCCCCGCCCGCATGGTCGGCGTGTGGCTGCCGGACGGCGTCGGGGACCGGCGGCCGCAGAATCTGCCCGGCACCTGGGACCAGTACCCGAACTGGCGGCTGCCCGTCGCCGACGCGGAGGGGCGCCCGGTGACCCTGGAGGACCTGGCCGCGTCCCCCTGGCTGCGGGCCCTGGTCGACGTGCTCCGTGCCGACGCCCCGCCCGGCGGCTGACCGGCCCGCGCGTCCGTACGGCACCCCGGGCGCGCGGCCCCCGACCGCGTTCGATACTTTGGGGACCGTGGACAAGAAGAACGCCCTGCGCGCCGGCGCCCTGGCAGCCGGTACGACGCTGATGATGCTGCTCATGTCGTCCCCCGCGCTCGCCCTGACCCGCGATGACGGCGACGACCCCGGCACGGGCCTGAGCGTCATCGAGACGCTGGGCCTCTACGTCCTGCTCCCGATCGGGCTCTTCGTGGTCATCGCCGGTCTGGTGATGGCGCTCGACAAGTCCCACCAGAAGAAGGACCCGACGAGCTCCAACGTCCGGACCAAGGCGGACGCCAAGGCCTGACCCCCGGCCCGCTCGCCCGAGCGGTCCGCACGCGCTTTCCCCAAGGGCGCCGGCACCTCGCCGGCGCCCTTCGGCGTGTCCAGGGGGCGTCTCCTACCGCTCGGTGGCGAGCAGCAGATCCCGCAGCAGGTCCGCGAGGAGCGCCGACCGCTCCGGGCCCAGGGCGGCCAGCGCCCGCGACTGCTCGGTGACGCCCGCGACCACCGCCTCGTCGATCAGCCGCAGGCCCTCCTCGGTCAGCGTCACCTGGAGCCCGCGCCGGTCGTGCGGGTCGGGGGAGCGGCGCAGCAGCCCCGCGCGCTCCAGCTTGTCGAGACGGCCCGTCATCCCTCCGGTGGTGAGCATCAGCGTGGCCGAGAGCTGCCGGGGCGAGAGGGTGTACGGCTCCCCGGCGCGGCGCAGCGTGGCGAGGACGTCGAACTCGCCCCGGGAGATACCGAACGGCGCGTACACCCGCTCGTGACGGTCGCCCATGGCGCGCGCGAGCCGGTAGACGCGCCCGAAGACCTCCATCCCGGCGGTGTCCAGGTCGGGCCGCACCCGGGCCCACTGCTCGATGATCGCGTCGACGGGGTCCGCGGGGTTCGGCTCGGGGCGTGCACTCATAGCCGGGAGTATCCGTGGGTCAGGGGTTGCCCGCAAGAAAGTAGCTTGCGAACAAGTAGCTTAGGGCTAAGCTACTTACGGCCAACCCTTTGGAAGGGGTGCACATGTCCGCGCACCGCCGCGCCGCCGTCGTCGCGCTCACCGCCCTCGCCCCCGTCTCCTGGGGCACCACCTACGTCGTCACCACCGAGTTCCTCCCGCCGGAGCGTCCCCTGTTCACGGCCCTGGTCCGCGCCCTGCCCGCCGGGCTGCTGCTCCTCGCGGCCGCCCGGGTGCTGCCGCGTGGCGCCTGGTGGTGGAAGGCGGCGGTGCTGGGCGCGCTCAACATCGGCGCCTTCTTCCCGCTGCTGTTCCTCTCCGCGTACCGGCTGCCGGGAGGACTGGCGGCCGTCGTCGGTTCGATGGGCCCGCTGCTGGTGCTGGGTCTGTCGGCGCTGCTGCTGGGGCGGCGCCCCGCGCTCCGGGACGTCCTGGCCGGCGCCGTCGCCGCGCTCGGCGTGAGCATGGTCGTGCTGAAGGCGGCCGGGGCGCTGGACACGCTGGGCGTGGCGGCGGCGTTCGCCTCCACGGCGTCGATGTCCGCGGGCACGGTACTGACGCAGAAGTGGGGCCGCCCCGAGGGTGTCGGCCCTCTCGCCCTCACCGGCTGGCAACTGACAGCGGGCGGGCTGCTGATCGCCCCGCTCGCCTTCCTGGTGGAGGGCGCCCCGCCCGCCCTGGACGCCGGGGCGGCCGGAGGCTACGCCTACCTGGCCCTGGTCAACACGGCCGTCGCGTACTGCCTGTGGTTCCGGGGCATCGGCCGCCTCACCGCGACCCAGGCCACACTCCTCGGCCCCCTGTCCCCGCTGACGGCGGCGATGCTCGGCTGGGCGGCCCTGGGCGAGAGCCTGACGGCTCTCCAACTCGCCGGAATGGCACTCGCATTCGGCGCGACGGTGGCGGGCCAGCTGACGTCGGTCCCGGCGCGGCGCCGAGACCGGGCCCGGGGGCTCGACGCCGATACGGTGCCGTGCCCCCGGCCGGGCATCCTGGAAGCCCCACAGCCAGGAGGAACCCGTGTCGCACCCGCAGACCCCCGCGGAGACGCTCGTTGAGGCGAAGAAAGGGCTGGGCCTGCCGCGTATCGTCGTGATCTGCGGCTCCACCCGGTTCATGGCCGAGATGGCCGAGGCGGACGCGCGGGAGACCGAAGCCGGAAGGATCGTCGTCAAGCCGGGCGTCGACATGAAGTCGTCGCACGCTAGGCGGTCCGAACCCGCCGGCGCCGCGGCGCTGAAGGCCCGGCTCGACGAGCTGCACCGGGCGAAGATCCGGCTCTCCGACGAGGTGCTCGTGGTCGGCGGCTACATCGGGGACAGTACGCGCGCGGAGATCGCCTACGCGCGGTCGCTGGGCAAACCCGTGCGGTTCACGCACCCCGAGGTCGACCCCGACGCCTGACCGCCCACTGCGGCCGCCCCCGCGAACGGGTACGTCGGAGCGCCCAGTTCGCACCACACGACCTTGCCCCGGTTTCCCTCCCTCGTCAGCGGCTGTCAGCCCCACACGTCGGCGCAGGCCCGCACCAGCGCCAGCCCTCGCCCGTCCTCGCGGTCGGTGACCGCGGTGAAGGGCCGCGGGGGTTCAGGAGGCGAGGGGTCCGCGTCCCACGCCCCGAGCCGCAGCACGCCGGTCCGTGACCAGCGCATCCGTAGCGCCGCCGGGCCTGTGGTGTGCCGGACGGCGTTCGAGACCAGCTCCGCCGCGAGCAGTTCGGCGACGTCGGTCAAGCCGATCAGGCCGTGCATCGTGAGGATGAGACGCAGAGTGCGGCGGCACACGGGGACGGCTCTGGGGTCGTTCGGGACGTGGAGGGAGTACTCCCACGATTCGTTATCGGGCATGCGGATTCCTTGTGTCGGTGGGGGAGCTGTGCGGCGGCGGTGTCATTGCCGGCCCGTCAGGGCAGGACGGGGCGGTGCGCTTCTGCGGCCAGGGGCGCAACGTGTTCGTTGCGTGACCGAACGTAGACCTTATATTTAACCTACGGCAAGTGGATCGCGTAGCCTGACGCCCGAACGAGTTGCTGAGCGAGGAGGCGTCGATGGGGACGAGGCGCGATCCGACGGCGCGTCAGCTGCGCCTGGCCGTGGAGCTTCGGCGGCTTCGTGAGGCAGCGGGACTCAGCGCGCGTGAGGCGGCGGCGCTGCTCGGCGTCAACTCCGTGCAGATCAGCCAGATCGAAGCCGGTACGACCGGGGTGAGCGAGGAGCGGTTGCGGCGGCTCGCCGCTCATTACGCCTGCACGGACACTGGGTTGATCGACGCCCTGGCTGTCATGGCGTCCGACCGGGTGCGCGGTTGGTGGGAGGAGTACCGGGGCCGCCTCCCCACGGCGTTCCTGAACCTGTCCGAACTGGAGCACCACGCCACCTTCCGGTGGGACGTCGACTTCCTGCACGTGCCGGGGCTTCTGCAGACCGAGGGCTACGCCCGCGCGCTGTTCTCCCGCAGGGTCCCGGAGCTTCCGGAGGAGGAACTCGGGCTGCGGGTGCGGCATCGCATGCAGCGTGGCGTGATCATCGAGGGGCCACGTCCGGCCCCGTACCGGGCGGTCGTCCACGAAGCGGCGTTGCGGATCAAGGTGGGTGGCCGGGAGGCAATGCGCGGTCAGCTCGCGCGCATCCTGGAGCTCTCGGAGGCGGAGCACGTGACGGTGCGGGTGATCCCCTTCGAGCTGGAGGAGTTCGCGGACGTCACGGCGGCCATGGTGTACGCGGGTGGCGCCGTGCCCCGCCTGGACACCGTGCTGCGCGACGGTCCGGACGGAGTCGCCCTCGTGGACACGGAAGCGCGGCTTGCCGTGTTCCGCACGCTCTTCCATAGGGTGGAGGCGGTTTCACTCGACCCGCTGCGCTCGCGTGACTTCATCCACGGATTGGCCAAGGAACTGTGAGGACCCGGTGCTTACTCCCGACTGCTGGCGCAAGTCTTCGTACTCCGGAAGCGGCGACGGCAACGCCTGCGTGGAAGTCGCCCCCCGCCGTGCCTGGATAGCCATACGCGACTCCAAGGCGCCGTCCCACGGCACCCTCACCGTGCCCGCCCCGTCGTTCGCCGCGTTCGTGAAGGCACTGAAGCGGCCGGGCGGGCTGCTGTAACGCCGCCCGGCCCACCGTACCGCGCGCGTCAGACCACGATCACCCGCCGCCCCCTCGTGTGCCCCGCCCGGCTGTCGGCGTGGGCGGCGGCCGCCTCCGTGAGGGAGTAGACCTTCTCCACCGGGATGTGGAGCGTGCCCTGTTCGAGGAGACGGACCGTCTCCTTCAGCGCGTCCGGGACGCTGCCCGCGACGTTCGAGAAGCGGACGCCCAGTTCGGGGGCGGTGCGGTCCGCGATGGAGACCACCGTGGCCGGGTCCCCGGTCAGCTCCACGAGTTCGCGGACGACGCCCGCGCCGGCCAGGTCGAGGGCCGCGTCGACCGAGGTGAACGCCCGCACCCGCTCAGGCCAGCCCTCGGCGTACGTCGTGGCGTGCGCGCCGAGGCCGCGCAGGTACTCCAGGTTGGCCGCCCCGGCCGTGCCGACCACCGTGATGCCGCGGTCGCGTGCGATCTGCAGCACCGCCGAGCCGACCCCGCCCGAGGCACCGCTGACCAGCAACGTCTGTCCGGGGCGGACACCGCACTCGCCCAGGATGCGCAGAGCCGTCTCCATGACGGACGGATAGCCGGCCGCCTCCTCGAAGGAGAGGCCCTCGGGCATCCGGGCCCAGGCGTGCAACACCGCGAACTCGGCATACGTGTCGGCGCCTTCGCCGAAGACGCGGTCACCGGGCGCCACATCCGTGACGCCCTCACCGACCTCGTCCACCACCCCTGCGGCGTCCAGTCCGACGCCCGCGGGCAGTGACGCGGGGAGGGCCGGACGCATCTGGCCCTCCCGGATCCTCCAGTCGACGGGGTTCACCCCGGCCGCGCGCACGGCGATGCGTATCTCTCCCGGACCCGCGTGGGGCTTCTCGGCGTCGACGAGACGAAGGACCTCGGGGCCGCCGAACGCGGCGTAGCTCACTTTCCTCATGCCGCCGACCGTAACACTAACCGTTAGGTCATTGAAGTCGTTAGGATTTTGTATCTGCTAGCGTTCGGATCATGCCCGAGCAGCCGCAGTCCGGACGTCGCGAGCGCAAGAAGGCCGCCACACGTCAGAAGATCGCCGACACCGCCCTGCGGCTCTTCCTGGAGCGCGGGTACGACGCGGTGGGCATCCGGGACGTGGCCGCCGAGGCCGACGTGGCCGTCACCACCGTCTTCTCCCACTTCGCCTCCAAGGAGACCCTGGTGTTCGAGCGGGACGCGGACTTCGAACGGCGGCTCGCCCGCGCGGTGACCGGCCGCGCGCCCGGCGCACCGCTCGTGCCCGCCCTGCGCCAGGAGATGCACGCCCTGGTGCGCCACTGCCTGGCCGACGAGGCCGCCCCCGTGTGGCGGATGATCGACGCCTCGCCCGCGCTGAGGGAGTACGAGGGCTCCATGCGGCTGCGGCACGCGGAGACCCTGGCGGCCGCCCTCGCCGCGGAACCGGGCGCGCCGCGCGGCGCCACCGCCTGCAGGGCGCTCGCCCGGTTCGTGGTCGACGCCTTCGCGCTGGCCCGCGAGGCGGACGACCCGCGGGCCGCGGTGGACGAGATCTTCCGGATGGTCGAGGCGGCCTGGGAGGCCGCCGAGGCGGGAGTGCCGGTCCGGCCCGCGACATGACGGAAGGGGCGCCCGGCCGGGAAGCCGGGCGCCCCTTCTCGCTGTCGGAACCGCGTTACGCCGACGTCGCCGCCGCGTCCGCCGCCTGCGCGCGCAGGGCGCGTTCCACGCCCGCGCGGGACTCCGAGACCAGGCGACGCAGAGCCGCGTTCGGCTCGGCGGAGGCCAGCCAGGCGTCCGTCCTGTCGAGAGTCTCGCCGGTGACCTGGATGCCCGGGTAGAGACCGACCGCGATCTGCTGGGCCATCTCGTGCGAGCGGGACGCCCACACGTCCGCCAGCGCCTCGAAGTACTTGTCCGTGTACGGCGCCAGCAGCTCGCGCTGGTCGGTCTGCACGAAGCCGGCGATGACGGCCTCCTGGACCGCGTTCGGCAGCTTGTCGGACTCGACGACCGAGGCCCACGCCTCCGCCTTGGCCTCCTCCGTCGGGCGGGCCGCCCGCGCGGTGGCCGCGTGCCGCTCGCCCGCGGCGGTCCTGTCGCGCTCGTACTCGGCGGCGATCTCCGCCTCGTCGAACCGGCCCACCGCCGCCAGCCGCTGCACGAACGTCCAGCGCAGCTCGGTGTCGACGGCCAGGCCCTCCACGGTCTGCGTGCCGGCGAGCAGCGCTTCCAGCAGGTCCAGCTGCTCCGGGGTGCGGGCGGTCGCCGCGAACGCGCGCGCCCACGCCAGCTGGTGGTCGCTGCCCGGCTCGGCGGACCGCAGGTGGGCCAGCGTGGCGTCGGTCCAGCGGGCCAGCAGCGTCTCGCGGGCGACCGGGTCGGCGTACAGGTCGAGTGCCAGCTTCACCTGCCGGTGCAGCGACTGCACCACACCGATGTCGGACTCCTTGCCGACACCCGACAGCACCAGCGACAGGTAGTCCCGCACGGGCAGCTCCGCGTCGCGGGTCATGTCCCAGGCGGAGGCCCAGCACAGCGCCCGCGGCAGCGACGACTCGAAGTCGCCCAGGTGCCCGGTGACGACGGCGAGGGACTGCTCGTCCAGGCGGACCTTGGCGTACGACAGGTCGTCGTCGTTGAGCAGGACCACCGCCGGGCGGCGCTTGCCCGCGAGCTGCGGCACGGCGGTCAGCTCGCCGTCGACGTCCAGCTCGACCCTGTCGCCGCGGACCAGCTTGCCGGTCGCCTCGTCCAGGTCGTACAGGCCGATCGCGATGCGGTGCGGGCGCAGGGTCGGCTCGCCCTTCGCGCCGGCGGGAAGCGCCGGGGCCTCCTGGCGGACGGCGAACGAGGTGATGACGCCCGCGTCGTCGGTCTCGATCTCGGGACGCAGGACGTTGATGCCGGCCGTCTCCAGCCACTTCTTCGACCAGGTCCTCAGATCGCGGCCGGAGGTCTCCTCCAGGGCGCCCAGCAGGTCGGACAGGCGCGTGTTGCCGTACGCGTGCCGCTTGAAGTACGCCTGCACGCCCCGGAAGAACTCGTCCTCGCCGACGTAGGCGACGAGCTGCTTCAGCACCGAGGCGCCCTTGGCGTACGTGATGCCGTCGAAGTTGACGAGGACGTCGTCCAGGTCGCGGATGTCCGCCATGATCGGGTGCGTGGACGGCAGCTGGTCCTGGCGGTAGGCCCAGGTCTTCATCTGGTTCGCGAACGTCGTCCACGAGTGCGGCCACTTGGAGCCGGGCGCGTCGGCCTGGCAGGCGGCCTCCGCGAACGTGGCGAACGACTCGTTCAGCCACAGGTCGTTCCACCACTCCATGGTGACCAGGTCGCCGAACCACATGTGCGCCAGCTCGTGCAGGATCGTGGCCGCGCGCACCTCGTACGCCGCGTCCGTCACCTTCGAGCGGAAGACGTACTGGTCGCGGATGGTGACCGCGCCCGCGTTCTCCATCGCGCCCGCGTTGAACTCGGGCACGAACAGCTGGTCGTACTTCTCGAACGGGTAGGCGTAGTCGAACTTCTCCTGGAACCAGTCGAAGCCCTGCCGGGTCACCTCGAAGATGGCGTCCGCGTCGAGGTGCTCGGCGAGCGAGGGCCGGCAGTAGATGCCGAGCGGCACCGACCGGCCGTCCTTCTCGTACACGCTGTGCACCGAGTGGTACGGGCCGGCGATCAGCGCCGTGACGTACGTCGACAGGCGCGGGGTCGGCGCGAAGACCCACACGTTGTCCTTGGGCTCCGGCGTGGGCGAGTTGGAGATGACCGTCCAGCCCTCCGGCGCCTTCACCGTGAACTGGAACGTCGCCTTGAGGTCCGGCTGCTCGAAGCTCGCGAACACCCGGCGGGCGTCCGGCACCTCGAACTGCGTGTACAGGTACGCCTGGTCGTCCACCGGGTCGACGAAGCGGTGCAGGCCCTCCCCCGTGTTGGTGTACGCGCACTCGGCGCTCACCCGCAGCACGTTGCGGCCCTTCAGCAGGCCGGGCAGGGCGATACGGGAGTCGGCGAAGGCCTCGGCGGGCTCCAGCGCGTCACCGTTCAGGGTGATCTCGTGGACGGCGGGGGCAACCAGGTCGATGAAGGACTCCGCGCCGTCCTCGGCCACGTCGAAGCGCACCGTGGTCACGGACCGGTACGTGCCCCCCTCCTGCGCGCCGGAGAGATCGAGATCGATCTCGTACGAGTCAACGGTCAGCAGCTTCGCCCGCTGCTGCGCCTCTTCGCGGGTCAGGTTTGTGCCAGGCACGCGGTCATCTCCTCGATATGTGTGGGTTGCGCCATCCTTCCACGCGGGATCGGCATCACGCGATGACGAAACCGCAGGCATGGGGATACCCCTGTGTCGAAAGGGGGACGCCTCGGGACTCGACGTCCGATTGCCGCCGGCGGGTTGGGCGGCGGGTCGGCCAGGGTGGAGACATGACCACTGCCACGTTGCGCGTCCGTGCCGTTCCGCCGCAGGTCGTGAGGGAGCTGCTCGTCCGTGACGACGCCGGGCGTCCGGCCGCTCCCTCCGTCGACGACGAGGGCGGCGCCCCGCTCCGCTGCTGTCTGCGCCGCAGCGGTCCGGGGGAGCGGATCGCCCTGGTGACGTACGCGCCCCTGCGCCGCTGGGCGGCGGAGACGGGCGTGGACCCGGGCGCGTACGACGAACAGGGGCCCGTCTTCCTCCACGCGGAGGAGTGCGCGGGGCCGGAGGGCGACGGCCTGCCCTTCACCTCGGCGCACCGCGTCCTGCGCCGCTACTCCGCCGACGGGCGGATCCTCGGCGGGCGGCTGGCCCAGGCGCCGGCGGACTTCGCGCCCGCCCTGCGCGAGGCGTACGCCGACCCGGCTGTGGCGCTGGTGCACGTACGCGCCGTGGAGTACGGCTGTTTCCTCTACGAGGTCCGGCGGGGCTGACCGCCGCTCACCCGGGCGGCGGAACGGCGAGAGGCGGGCGCCCCCTCGGGGACGCCCGCCTCTCCGGCTGCCGGTGCGCGGTCAGGCGCTCAGCTCCTGCGCCACCAGCTCCGCGATCTGCACCGCGTTCAGGGCCGCGCCCTTGCGGAGGTTGTCGTTGGAGACGAACAGCGCCAGGCCGTTCTCCACGGTCTCGTCGCGCCGGACGCGGCCGACGTACGACGGGTCCTGGCCGGCGGCCTGCAGCGGGGTCGGGATGTCCGTGAGGACCACGCCGGGCGCCTCGGCCAGCAGCTCGGTCGCGCGCTCCGGGCTGATCGGGCGGGCGAACCGGGCGTTGATCTGGAGCGAGTGCCCGGAGAAGACCGGGACGCGCACGCAGGTGCCCGAGACCTTCAGCTCGGGGATGTCCAGGATCTTGCGCGACTCGTTGCGCAGCTTCTGCTCCTCGTCGGTCTCGTTCAGACCGTCGTCGACGAGGTTGCCCGCGAAGGGCAGCACGTTGAAGGCGATGGGGCGCTTGTAGACGCCGGGCTCGGGGAAGTCGACCGCCGCACCGTCGTGCGTCAGCTTGTCGGCCTCGTCGACCACCTTCTGCGTCTGGCCGTGCAGCTCCGCGACGCCCGCGAGACCGGAACCGGACACCGCCTGGTACGTGGCGACGACCAGCGCCTCGAGGCCCGCCTCCGCGTGCAGCGGACGCAGCACCGGCATCGCGGCCATGGTCGTGCAGTTCGGGTTGGCGATGATGCCCTTGGGGCGGTTCGCGATCGCGTGCGGGTTGACCTCGGAGACGACGAGGGGGACCTCGGGGTCCTTGCGCCAGGCGGACGAGTTGTCGATCACCACGGCGCCCTGCGAGGCGACCTTCTCGGCCAGCGCCTTGGAGGTCGCGCCGCCCGCGGAGAACAGCACGATGTCCAGGCCGCTGTAGTCGGCGGTGGAGGCGTCCTCCACCGTCACGCCGTCCAGCTCCGTGCCCGCGGAACGGGCCGAGGCGAACAGGCGCAGCTCCGTGACCGGGAAGTTCCGCTCCTTGAGGATCCTGCGCATGACCGTGCCCACCTGACCGGTGGCTCCGACGATTCCGACCCTCACGGCGACTCCCTACTGCGTCTCTCGCGTACCTGATGTGCCTGGACGGGGCGCTTCCATCATGCGGCCGACCACGCCCCGGCTGTCCAATTCTTTGCCGCGACCGCCCGCACAGTGGGACGAACCGGCTGGGTGCGCCGGTTGCGGACCTTCGGTGTCAACCCCCCTGAGCTGCAGAAATTCCCCCCGCGGGGGTCGTCGGCCGCAAGGACCCCTGCCCAGGCCCACCCCGTCCACACGAAGGTGTGACGTACGCCTCTGCGCGCCCCGCGGACCCGTCCGAACGTTCCGGGCGCCCGCCGCGTCGTAGGAGAAACAGCACGAGGGGGGTGAGCGGTGCTGCGCGGAAGGACCCGGCGCGGCCGCGGGGCGTACGTCACCGACGACGACCCGCTGGACGCGGCGCAGGAGCGCCGGGTGCGGGCGGTGCTCGCACTCGGGGGAGTGCCGCAGGCGGACCTGCCGGACGGGGTGCAGCAGGTCCGCCTGCGGCTGCTGGAGCGCGCCGCGAGCGGCAGGGAGGCGCCCCGGGACGTCTCGGCGTGGGCGGCGGTCGTCGCCTCCAACCTCGCCATGGACTGGCACCGGGCGAAACGGCGGCAGGAACGGCTGGGGGAGCGGCTGGCCGCGCTGCGGCCCGCCCAGGCCCCGTCCGGCGAGGAGACCAGCGTGCTGTCGCTGGCCGTCGCCCGGGGCCTGGACGCGCTGCCCGACGCGCAGCGCCAGGTCGTCGTGCTGCGCTTCTACGCCGACCTGCCGGTGCGCTCCATAGCCGAGCAGCTCGGCGTTCCGGAGGGCACGGTCAAGAGCAGGCTGCACACGGCCGTACGGGCCTTGCGCGCCCGCCTGCACGAGGACGAGGTGGTGTGACGTGACCGCCCACGACAACAACGGCGAGCGCGACCCGGCCCGTGCGGGGCACGAGCCCCCTCGGCACGACGCGCCCGGGCCGGACGGGGGGGAGCGGCATCCGTCGGACGCCCTTGCGGTGGCCCTGTTCGGGGAGGAGCTTCCCGAGGGCGCGCGGGAGGACGCCGGGTTCCTCGCGGCGCGGGACGCGGCCCTCGCGGACCTCGCGGTGCTGGGCGAGCAGCTCACGCTGATCGGGGACGCGCTGGCGGGGCGAGAGGAGGCCGCTCCGGCCGGGGAGCGGCCGGACCCCGAGGCCGGGACGGGGGCGCGTCCCCCGCAGACCGCGCCCGCCGCGCTGAGCCCGCCGGCACGCCGGCGCTCCCGGTACCGGCCGGTGCGGCTCGCGCTCGGCGGACTCGCCGCCGCCGCGGCGGCCGGCCTGGTCCTCGGCACGGGCTGGCTCGTGGCCCGGACCGGCCCCACGGCCGACTCCGCGGGCCCCGGGTTCGCCTCGGACGCCAAGGAGGACAGCGGCTCCGCCGCCTTCGGCCCCCGTTACCTGGCGTGCGCCCGCCTCGTCGCCGAGGGCAGGGTCACGGAGCTGGAGGAGGTGCCGGGCACCGGCGGCGTCCAGCGGGTCACACTGGCGGCGAGCCGGTACTACAAGGGGGGCGGCCCGGTGACCTTCCTCCGGGACGACGCGGCGGGCGTCCCGCTGCGCCTGGGCGACCAGGTGCTGGTCGGCCTGTCCCCCGGCCTCGCCCACCCGGACCGGACGGTCGTCGGCGAGGCGGACATCGCCCCCGCCCGGGCCGGGATCGTCGCCGCGCTCCCCGCCTCGCGCGGCACGAGCTGCGGCTGAGCGGGGCGGACACGGCGGAGGGGCGGGCGCCCGTACGGACACCCGCCCCTGCTGTTCGATCCGGTCCGTTACCCGACGACCTTCTCGATCGCCACGTTGCCGATGCCCGCGACCGTGCCGCGCGCGTTCACCAGCTGCACGCGGCCGAAGAACGCGCGTCCCTCGGGAGCCGCGGCGGCGACGGTGACCTCGCCGGAGACGGCGGCCTCGGCGCCCGTGCCCAGCTTCACCGGCGCGGACTCGTCGACGGTGACGGTGCCGAGCGTGGCGGAGAAGAACACGTCCAGGTAGTCGTACTCCGTCGTGCCGGCCGGGACCGAGTAGCCGTCCACCTCGACGGTGTACGTGCCGGCCTTCGGGGCGGCGATGGAGACGGACTCCTCCGAGTCGCCGTCCGCGGACTGCGCGACCCGGTTGCCGGCCTCGTCGTACACGGCCAGGTCCAGGTCGGCGGCGGTGTCGGAGACGTTGCCGATGGACACGTCCAGCGACGCGGCGCCCTCGGGCACCTCGACCGTGGTGGTGTGGACGTCACCCGTGCCGATCGAGGGGCGGGCCGTCTTCGACGAGCCGAGCGGGCCGCCGACCAGCTTGCCGTCGATCGCGGCGGCCTCGTTGGTCACCGTCCACTCGACGGAGGCCGGGGTGCCGACCTCCGCCTCGGGCACCGTGACGGTCTCCGGGTCGAAGGCCGCGCCGAGCACCGCGACGTCCAGCTTGTACGGGTTGTCGAGCAGCGGCGAGGTGCGGCGCGACTCGACCTCGATCTCCCAGACACCCGGCTGCGGGTTCGCGTACGACCGCACGTCGGGGCGGCAGGTGTTCGCCGGGTTGCTGTAGTTCGGGTAGCAGTTGACCGTCGAGGTCGGGTCGGCCGGCACACCGTACGGGTGGATGGAGATGAACCGGGTCTGGCTCGTCGCCTTCAGCCCGCTCATCGCGACCTCCAGCGTCTTCGCGCCCTCGGGCACGGTGACGAAGTAGGAGGTGGTGCTGTTGCGCTGGGCGGTGCCCTTCGCCGAGTAGGTGTACTTCAGCGGGGTGGAGACGACCACGGTGGTGAGGATCTGCCGGTCCACGCCCTCGGTGCGCGGGTCGTCGACCTCGAGGATCGCGCTCTTGATGCCGGCCGTGCGGGACTGGGCCTGGACCTTGACGGTGACCGGCTTGTTCAGCGGCAGCGAGACCTTGCTGCCGCCGACGACGCGGAAGGCGCGGTCCGCGTTGTTCGCCAGGTCCAGCTCGTGGCGGACGGCGCGGTCCGGGCCGGACGTACGGGTGATCGTGATGTCGTACGTCTTCTTCTGGCCGGCCTTCAGGCCGCCCTCACGGTCGTACAGACCCGTGCCGTATCCGGGGGTCTTCAGGAACTGGTCGATCGCGGTGTCGACCGGCGCCTTCACCGTGTACTCGTGCGCGGTGGCGCCCTTGCGGATCGCCTTCCAGGCGTCCACGACGTCGATCAGGCCCGCGCCCTCCTCGTAGGCCTGCACACCCTTGATGTGCCGGGCGGTGGAGGTGAGGGCGGTGCGCAGCGTCGCCGGGGTGAGGTCGATGCGCTGCTGCTTCGCGGCGGACAGCAGCAGGGCGGAGGCGCCGGCGGCCTGCGGGGAGGCCATCGAGGTGCCCTGGAGCATGCCGTAGCCGGCCGGCAGGGAGTAGCCCGCCTCGGCGACCGGGGCGCCCGGCAGCCAGGTCTGGATGGTGTTGACGGCCGCGCCGGGCGCGGTCAGGGTCGGCGTGAAGCCGCCGTCCTCACGCGGGCCGCGCGAGGAGAACGGCATCATCGCGTACTTGGTCTTCACCTCGGAGCCGTAGTTGGCGGCCCAGGTCTCCTTGGAGACGGACGCGCCGACCGAGATGACCTTGTCGGCCAGGGCGGGGTCGCCGATGGTGTTGGCGCCGGGGCCGGAGTTGCCCGCGGAGATGACCAGCTGGACGCCGTAGGTGTCGATCAGCCGGTTGTACAGCTCGGCGCGGGCGTTGTTGCCGTCGTTCAGCGCCGGCAGACCGCCGATGGACATGTTCACGATGTCGACGCCGCGCTTGGTGACGAGGTCGATCATGCCCTCGGTCAGGGCGACGTTGGTGCAGCCGCCGGACCAGGTGCAGGCGCGGGAGGAGACCAGTTTCGCGCCGGGCGCCGCGCCGTTCATCCGCCCGCCGAACAGGCCGTTGGCGGCGGTGATGCCGGCCACGTGCGAGCCGTGCGAGCCCTCGATGACACCGATGTTGACGAAGTCGGCCTTCTGGCCGATCCAGTCGCCGCCGTAGGGGTCCATCGGGACGTCCTTGCGGATCTCCACGACGAACGGCTGGCGCTCGGCGACGTCGGTCTTCGGGTCGTCGGTGCCGAAGTAGCCGATCTGGAAGCCGTCCTTGTACGGCTTCATCGGGGTGTCGTCCGAGAAGTCCTGGTTGTTGTTCAGGTCGACGCGGACCGTGCCGGCGGCCGGGTCGTAGAGGACGCCCCAGACGTCGGTGGTGTCGCCGTCGCGGTTGGCGTCGCCGGCCGCGTCGCCGCCCGTGGTGTACGACTCGCGGAAGAGGCTGACCTGGTAGGAGCCCTGCGGGGCCTTCCAGGTGGCGCCGCCGTAGGTGAAGGCCGGGCCGGAGACCGCGTTGACCATGGGGCGCCAGGTCTGGTCGCCGTCGACGATCGGGTCGGTCGCCGTGACCCAGTCGACGATCTTGCGCTCGCCGGTGGTGGTCCGCTGCAGCGCGGGGTGGCCGAGGTCGACGCCGGAGTCGAGGATGCCGATGGTGACGCCGCGGCCGTCCGCCTTGGGGTTCTTCTTCACGAAGTCCACGGCGCCCGTCTCGAAGGACGGGTTGTACGGGTTCTTCGCGGGCGTCTTCCGGTCCGGGGCGGGGTAGCTCTTGACGCTCTTTCCCTTGCCCTTGGCGGCCTTGGTGGTGTCACCGGCCGGGGTGGGGTCGTCGAGCGGGATCTCGTCGCGCAGGTCGACGCCGTGCACGGTGGAGAGCTTGGTGGCGGCGGCGATGGCCGCGTCGGCCTTGCCGGTGGGCACGGTGGCGCGGACGTAACCGAGCTTGTCGTCCGAGCGGCCGACCGAGGCGCCCCTGACGGACTCGATCTCCTCGGTGACCTGGGCGGTCTTGCCGGGAGCCGTGGCGATCATCATCGTGACGTGCTTGGCGCCACCGGCCTTGGCCTCGGCGAGCAGTTCAGCGTCGTGCGAGCCGAGCTTGTCGTGGGCGGACTTGACGTCCGCGTCGGCGGGGGCGGCGGCCGGGCTGTCGGCGGCGAGCGCCAGCGGGACCGGCCCGGCCGCGGAGAGCGCGGCGACGAGACCGGCGGCGACGGCTATGCGGGCCGCGCGTCTGGTGCCCGATATGGGGGCGCGCTGCGGGGAGTTGGTCATCGGCATCCCTTGCAAGGAGCGAACGATCGGGAGCGGCCAGGGGTGATCGTTCCTGGTCGCGGGGGTCCGGAAGTGCACTACCGGACGATCGATGAGCTTCGCGTAAAGGGCCTTTGTTTGGCGAGGGTTGGCCGGAAGGCCGGAAGAGGTGTGGGGAAAACCCCCGGTGCGCGTAAGGGGAGTTCGCGCCCGAAGCGGACAAGTCCGTCATGTTCGTGCGGGGTGGGTGTCCACAGTGCGGACCCGCCCGAACGCTCCCCTGCGCGCCCGGGGTGGTCCGGGTTACCGTCCGGCGATGCGACGGACGTTGAGGGTGGCGGCCTACGCCGTGGTGGTGCGCGACGGACAGCTCCTGCTCGCCCGGGCGCGGGACGACGACGGCCGCCCCGAATGGGTGCTGCCGGGCGGCGGCATGGAACACGGCGAGGACCCCTACGACACCGTGCGGCGCGAACTGGAGGAGGAGACCGGCTACCTCGTCGAGGTCACCGGGTTCCTCGGGGTCGACTCCAGCCGCCGCACCCTGTCCGGCCGCTTCCGCCGCCCGGTCGACCACCAGGGCCTGCGGCTGCTCTACGAGGGACGGGTCGCAGGAGGGGAGCTCCGGGACGAGATCGGCGGCTCCACCGAACTCGCCGCCTGGCATCCCCTCGACGCCGTCCCCGGCCTCGCCCGCATCGGCCTGATCGACACCGCCCTGCGGCTGTGGCGCGAACGCCCCGCGTCGGGACACCTGGAAGCGGGCCGCGGGTGACGCCCACGCGGCCGCGCGGAACGGCCGAAACCCGATCAACCGTCGCGAGCCGTGGCAACCCCGGCGCCCCTCGGCACGGTCCCTCCCCGCGACCAGGCAGGACGGACAGGGGAGGCACGAGCATGCGGAAGCGGATGCGGACGACGGCGGTGGCAGCGGTGGCGGCGGCCCTTTCGGCGGCCCTCGCGGCCCCCGCGGTCGCGGCGGGGCCCGGAGCGGACCGGACGGGGGACACCGGCGACCACCGGGCCACCACCCGGGCCGTGCGGGCCGCGGTCCAGGGCGGGGTGCCCGGCGTGACACTGCGGGCGGAGGACCGGCGCGGCGTGTGGACCATCACCGCCGGGGCGGGCGACCTGCGCACGGAGCGCCCGCGCTCCCCGCGCGACCGCTACCGGGTCGGCAGCATCACCAAGACCTTCGTGGCGACGGTGCTGCTCCAGCTGGAGGCCGAGGGCAGGCTGTCGCTGGACGACACCGTCGACTCCTGGCTGCCCGGCCTCGTCACCGGCAACGGCCACGACGGCGCCCGGATCACTCTCCGGCAGCTGCTCAACCACACCAGCGGCATCTACAACTACACGGCCGACGAGGACTTCGGCCGCACCTACTTCCTCAAGGACGGCTTCCTCGAGCACCGCTACGACACCCTCGCACCCGAGGAACTGGTGCGCGTCGCGATGTCCCACGAGCCGGACTTCGCGCCCGGCGCCGGGTGGAACTACTCCAACACCAACTACGTGCTGGCGGGCCTCGTGATCGAGAAGGCCACCGGCCGCCCCTACGGCGAGGAGATCCGCCGCCGTGTCATCAGGCCGCTGCACCTCACCGGCACCTCGGTCCCCGGCACCCGGACCGGCGTGCCCGGACCCAGCAGCCGCGCCTACGGCAAGCTCACCGAGGACGGCAGCGGACCCGTCCACGACGTCACCCGGCTCAACCCGTCCATGGCCTTCTCGGCGGGCGAGATGATCTCCGACTCCGAGGACCTCAACCGGTTCTACCGTGCCCTGCTCACCGGCCGGCTGCTGCCGAAGAAGCAACTGGACAGGATGACCGACACGGTGACCGTGGACGACACGCACGGCTACGGGCTGGGACTGATGAGCACCGAGCTCAGCTGCGGGGTGACCGTCTGGGGCCACGGCGGCGGCATCCACGGCTCCACCTCCGACGCCGTCACCACCCGAAGCGGGCGCCACTCCCTGGCGTTCAACTTCAACGGCGACTGGAGCGGGGACCCCGAGGCGGTGATCGACGCGGAGTACTGCGGCGACTGATCCGTGGGCGGCCGCCGGGGCACACCTCGGTCCCCGGCGGTCCGCCGCCCTAGCGGGGCAGCACGACGACGTACGCGGCCGGGTCGCGGTCCGCCGACGCCATCAGGGCCGTACGGACCACCGCCGCCTGCTGCTCCGTCGCGTCCCGCAGCTTGCGCGGGGTGATGTGCACGACCGTGATGCCCAGACGCTCCAGGTGCTCGCGCTTGCGGGCCTGCTCCACCCACTCGGCGTCGTCCTCCGGGCGCCCGCCCGGCCGGGGCGCGCGGGTGTCCAGCTCCACCGCCACCGCCTGCTCCGGCCAGTAGGCGTCCAGGCCGCCCAGGTGCGGGCCGCCGGGCAGACGCAGGTCCACGTTCCAGCACGGGTCCGGCAGACCGTACTCGCGGACCATCCGGTACAGCCGCGACTCCGCGAGCGCCCGCCCCTCGGCCAGCAGCGAGTCCACCGCGTCCACCACGTGCGGGCGGTGCAGCAGCTTCGCCGCCGTCAGCTCCCGTACGACCGCCGCCGGTTCGCAGTGGCCGCCGCGCACCGCCTCCGTCAGCAGCCTGCGCACCACGACCGCGTCCTTCAGACCCGCCACCGCGTCGGCCAGCGCGCGCGGCACGGGGGCCACCGGCAGGCCCGTGACCTGCTCCGGGACCGGCAGCGCGGCGGCCCGCACGATCCGGGCGCAGCCCGTCGACCGCAGCCTGCGCAGGCGAGGCACCAGTACATCGAACGTCTCCTGGGACGGCAGCGGGGGAGCGGAGGTGAAGCCGTGCAGGGTCAGCGCGGCCAGACCGGTGATCATGGCCTCGCCGTAGGGGGATGCGGGCGGCTCGTCCCGGCCCGGCTGCAGGGGCACGCTCACGGTCCGCTCCCGGGCCGCGTAGAGCAGCACCGCGTGCAGCCGCTCCTCGCTGGTCGGCGGCCCCGGGTGCAGCAGGACCACGCCGGGCAGCAACTGCTGCCAGGGCCCGCCGGGACGGCACTGCTCCCCGGCCTCCGCGGCGGAGACGCCGTGTGCCCGCAGTTGCGTGTGGGTCAGCACACGGCGTCCTGTGCCGGCGGCGAGGTGGTGCAAGGGGCGCGGGGAGAGGGGGGTGTTGTGGTTCATGACCGGCAATTTCCCGCCTCCGGCCGCCCTCCGAACCCGTGTTACACGCCCGTCGCCGAACCCGGACAACTCCGCGCTAAAGGACGCCTGTTCGGATACCGAAAGCCGCTGGTCCGATCGGGTGATGGCCCGGGGTCACGGCCTGAATGCCCCCGTTCGGTAACGGCGGTCGCACGGCCGGAGAGGCTGACGATTCAGCCCCTCCGGCGTTCGAGGAAGGGGGGTCCGGGGCGGTAGGTGAGGCGCGGGAGTGTCAGCCCGCCGCGGCGTCACACGCCTGGCCCCGCAGGGCGCGCGCCAGATCGTCACGCGCCTCCAGCACCAGCCGCCGCAACGCAGGCGCCGCGTCCTCGTGGGAGGCGAGCCACGCGTCGGTCGCGTCCAGCGTGCCCCGGGAGTCCTCGTAGGACGGGAACAGACCCCGGACCACGTCCATGCCGATCTGGATCGACCGCTCCGTCCACACCCGCTCGATCACCGCGAAGTACTTCTCCGCGTACGGCGCGAGCAGCTCCCGCTGGGACGGCTGCGCGAAGCCCGCGATCGTCGCCTCCACCAGCGCGTTGGACAGCGCGTCAGACTCCACGACCTGCGCCCAGCACTGCGCCTTGACCGCCTCCGACGGACGGGCCGCCAGGCAGCGGACGTGGTGACGGCGGCCGGACGCGGTGTCGTCCCGCGCCAGCTCCTCGTCCAGCCGCTTCTCGTCGGCCGCCCCGTGCGCGGCCAGCGGCTCCAGGAACGCCCAGCGCAGCTCCTGGTCCACCTCGAGCCCCGGCAGGGTCACCGTGCCGTCCAGCAGCGACGCCAGCAGCTCGAAGTCGGCCTCGGCGCACGCCACACGGGCGACGAACCGCGCCCACGCCAGCTGCTGCTCGCTGCCCTCGCCGGCCGCCCGCAGCTGCTCCGCCGCGCCTTCGGCGAGCCGCCGCCCGGCCTCCTCGCGCCGCTCGGGCGCGGTGTAGTGCACGGCCGCCGACTCCGCCCAGGCGTGCAGCATCTGCAGCACGCCGATGTCGGTCTCCCGGCCCGCGAACCGCAGCACCAGGGCGATGAAGTCCCGGGCCGGCAGCAGCGCGTCGCGCGTCATGTTCCACAGGGCGGACCAGCACAGCGCGCGGGCCAGCGGGTCGGTGAGGTCGCCGAGCGCCTCCCGGAGGGTGGCCAGCGAGGTGTCGTCGAAGCGGGTCTTGCAGTACGTCAGGTCGTCGTCGTTGACCAGCACCAGCTCCGGCGCGTCCGCGCCCGCCAGCTCCGCCACGACCGTGCGCGGGCCCTCGACGTCCGTCTCCGCCTGCGCGTACCGCTCGAGCGTGCCCGCGCCGGTGCGCCGGTAGAGGCCCACCGCGACGCGGTGCGGGCGCAGTTCGGGGTGCGACTCGGCGGCCTCCTGCACCACGGCCAGCTCGTCCACGGTGCCGTCCGCACGCAGCAGCACCTGCGGGGTGAGGGAGTTGACCCCGGCCGTCTCCAGCCACGCCCGGGACCAGGCGGCCATGTCCCGCCCGCTGGTCTCCTCCAGCACGGACAGCAGGTCGCCGAGGCGCGTGTTGCCGTAGGCGTGCCGCTTGAAGTAGCGGCGGGCGCCCTCCAGGAACGCGTCCTGCCCGGCGTACGCCACCAGCTGCTTGAGCACGGAGGCGCCCTTGGCGTAGGTGATGCCGTCGAAGTTGAGCTTGGCGTCCTGGAGGTCGCGGATGTCGGCGGTGACGGGGTGCGTGGAGGGCAGCTGGTCCGCGCGGTAGGCCCACGCCTTGCGGCGGTTGGCGAAGGTGATCCAGCCGTCGGTGAAGCGGGTCGCGCCGACCAGGGAGAACGCGCCCATGAAGTCGGCGAAGGACTCCTTCAGCCACAGGTCGTCCCACCACTCCATGGTGACCAGGTCGCCGAACCACATGTGGGCCATCTCGTGCAGGATCACATTGGCCCGGCCCTCGTAGGAGGCCCGCGTCACCTTGCCGCGGAAGATGAACTCCTCGCGGAAGGTCACCATCCCCGGGTTCTCCATCGCGCCCAGGTTGTACTCCGGCACGAACGCCTGGTCGTACTTCCCGAACGGATACGGGTAGTCGAAGTGGTCGTGGAAGAAGTCCAGGCCCTGCTTGGTGACCAGGAAGACGTCGTCGGCGTCGAAGTGCGGGGCGAGGCCCTTGCGGCACATCGCGCCCAGCGGGATCTCCAGCCGGGTGCCGTCCTCGAGGACCCGCTCGTAGCGGTCGGTCACGTAGTGGTACGGACCCGCGACGACGCACGTGATGTACGTCGAGATCGGCTTGGTCTCCGCGAACCGCCAGACGCCGTCGGCCGCCTCGCCGACGCCGTTGCTCCACACCGTCCAGCCCTCGGGGGCCCGCACCTCGAAGCGGTAGGGCGCCTTCAGGTCCGGCTGCTCGAAGTTCGCGAAGACCCGGCGGGCGTCGGCCGGCTCGTACTGGGTGTACAGGTACACCTCGCCGTCCTCGGGGTCGACGAAGCGGTGCATGCCCTCGCCGGTGCGGGAGTAGGCGCACTGCGCGTCCACCACGAGCTCGTTCTCGGCGGCCAGGTCCTCCAGGAGGATGCGGCTGCCGTCGAACACCTGGGCCGGGTCGAGGTCCCGGCCGTTCAGGGACACCGCCGTCACGCCCGGCGCGATCAGGTCGGCGAAGCTGCTCGCCCCCGGCTCGGCGCAGCGGAACCGCACGGTGGTGACCGACCGGAAGGTGCGCGGGCCGTCGCCCTCGTGCCCGCCCACCGCGGACCGCAGGTCCAGGGACACCTCGTACCCGTCGACGGACAGCAGCGCTGCCCGCTCCCGGGCCTCGTCACGGGTCAGGTTCTCACCGGGCACGGGCGGACTCCTCATGCGTCGTCGACAGGGATGGACAGGACCGATCCTGCCATGCGCCCCTGACGCGGGTCAGCCGGGAATGGCCGGGGCGAGCCACGGCGTTGCCACGGGGAAACACCGCCTTCACGAGGAGCGACATGTCGGACAAGTCTCCCGCCACGCCCGTCGACTTCTGGTTCGACCCGCTGTGCCCCTGGGCCTGGATGACCTCCCGGTGGGTGCTGGAGGTGCAGAAGCAGCGGGACCTGGACGTGCGCTGGCACCTGATGAGCCTGGCCGTCCTCAACGAGGACAAGCTGGACGAGCTGCCCGCGGAGTACCGCGAGATGCTCGAGGTGAAGGCCTGGGGCCCGGTGCGCGTGGTCATCGCGGCGCAGGAGGAGCACGGCCCGCAGGTGCTCGGCGACCTCTACACCGCGCTCGGTACCCGCATCCACAACAAGGACGAGGGCCCCGGCAAGGAGACGGTCGCGGCGGCGCTGAAGGACGTCGGGCTGCCCGAGTCGCTCATGGACCACTGGGACTCCACCCCGTACGAGCCGCAGCTGCGCGCCTCCCACAAGGAGGGCATCGACAAGGTCGGCCAGGAGGTCGGCACCCCGGTGATCGCGGTCCCCGGCCCCGGCGGTGAGGAGATCGCCTTCTTCGGCCCGGTCGTCACCCCCGCCCCCCAGGGCGAGGAAGCCGTCCGCCTCTGGGACGGCACCCTCGCCGTCGCCTCGGTCCCCGGCTTCTACGAGATCAAGCGCACCCGCACGAAGGGCCCGGACTTCAGCAACCTCTGATCACCGGTCCGGCACACGCCGAAGCCCCCGCGAGTCCTCGCCTCGCGGGGGCTTCTGGTGAGGGGGGTGTCAGCGGCGCTCGCGCGCCCGCTGCCAGGCGTAGCCGGCCGCCGCCAGCACCAGCGTCATCGCGCCTGTGGAGTAGAGCTGCACCCGTGTGTCCGGTTCGCGGGCCATGAGGACGAAGACCGTCGCCATACCGGCAAGGGCCACCCAGGTCAGCCACGGGAACGCCCACATCCGTACGGCCAGCCGCTCCGGCGTCTCGCGCTCCAGGCGGCGGCGCAGCCGCAGCTGGGAGACCGCGATGAAGATCCAGACGACCAGGATCACCGCGCCGATCATGTTCAGCAGCCAGGCGAAGACGTCGTCCGGACGCCAGTAGCTCAGCAGCACGCACAGGAAGCCGAACACGGAGGACGCCAGCACGGCGACGCGCGGCACCCCGCCCGACACCCGGCCCAGCCACTTCGGGCCCTGGCCGCGCTCCACCAGCGAGTAGCCGATGCGGGAGGCGCCGTAGATGTTGGCGTTCATCGCGGACAGCAGCGCCACCAGCACGACCACGTTCATCAGCTGGCCCGCGCCGGGGATGCCGAGCCGGTCGAGGGCGGCGACGTAGGGGCCGTTCTCCACCACCTCGGGGGAGTCCCAGGGGACGAGCGCGACGATGACGGCCATCGAGCCGACGTAGAAGACGGCGATCCGCCACATCGCGGTGCGCACCGCGCGCGCCACGCCGCGGACCGGGTCCTGCGACTCGGCGGCCGCGATGGTCACCGTCTCCAGGCCGCCGTAGGCGAAGACGGACGCGAGCAGGCCGATGACCAGGCCCTCGCCGCCGTTGGGCAGCAGCTCGGTGAGATGGGAGCCGCCCGGCGAGTCGGTGCCCGGCAGCACACCGGCCAGCGCCAGCACGCCCAGCACCAGGAACAGGGTGATCGCGCCGACCTTCAGCGCGGCGAACCAGAACTCGAACTCGCCGAAGTTCTTCACCGCCGCGAGGTTGGTCCCGCAGAACACCACCATGAACAGCGCCACCCACGCCCACTCGGGCGTGCCCGGCAGCCAGCCGTGGACGATCTGCGCGGCGCCGATGCCCTCAAGACCGACCGCGGTGCACAGCAGCACCCAGAACGCCCAGCCGGCGGTGAACCCGGCCCAGGGGCCGATGGCACGCTCGGCGTGCGAGGAGAAGGACCCGGAGGAGGGGTACGCGGCCGACATCTCGCCCAGCATCCGCATCACCAGCATGACCAGCAGGCCGGAGAGGGCGTAGGCGATCACGATGGAGGGGCCCGCGGCGGCGATGCCGGCGCCGGAGCCGACGAACAGTCCGGCGCCGATCACCCCGCCGAGGGCGATCATCGACAGGTGGCGCTGTTTGAGGCCGTGCGAGAGGGAGACGCCGTCCGTTTCCGTGGGCGTCTCGACCGTGGTGAGGGGCATGGGCGCGGCTCGTCCAATGTGGGAGGAAGGCAAAAACGGCCCTAGTCTGGGCGGCCGCCCCACGGTCACGGGGCGGCCGCCCAGCATGTGGACGACGCTCAAGCGGAGGGTCACAGTCCGCTCACTGCGGGCTGCTCGTCACGTGCGGCCGGCGCCTTCACGACGCCCGCGCGGTGCGGGACGTCCGCCCCGGTCGCGCAGGGCTCCTCGCCGTCGACGCCGAGCGGCGCGTCGCCGGTGACCGCGGTCCCCGTTGGTGGATCCCTACAGCCGTCGCCGTGCCCGTCCATGTCGGCGACACCACGTCACCTCAGTGACCCGTGTCACCTCTGACGAGGTGTCGCCCCCGCCCTTTGTCCGGAGCCCACCAAGTCCGTGATCGCGCCTTTGTCGAGCGCTGCTGGTGATCGGCGCGGGGGCGCCGGTATAGCGTCGCCGTGTTCCCACTTGCCCTCACCCTGGGGAGTCCCCATGAGCACCGCCACCGTCACCTCCGCCCGGCCCGGACAGGTCCTCGCCGACCTCGTCCCCGCCTCCCGTGTCCGGGACGCGGCCCTCGTGCTCGGCGGCGCCGCGCTCACCGGTCTCGCCGCCCAGATCGCGGTGCCCGTGCCCGGCTCCCCGGTGCCGGTGACCGGCCAGACCTTCGCGGCGCTCCTCGTCGGCACCACCCTCGGCGCCCGGCGCGGCTTCGCCTCCCTCGCGGTGTACGCGCTGGTGGGCATGGCGGGCGTGCCGTGGTTCGCGGAGGGCAAGTCCGGGACGGGCATGCCGTCGTTCGGCTACATCCTCGGCATGCTGCTGGCGTCCGTCGTCGTCGGCGCGCTCGCCCGCCGCGGCGCCGACCGCTCCGCCTGGCGCACGGCCGGCACGATGCTGCTGGGCTCGGCGGTCATCTACGCCGTCGGCGTGCCGTACCTGGCCCTGGCCACCGGGATGTCCGCCTCCGCCGCGATCGCGGCCGGCCTGACCCCGTTCCTCATCGGTGACGCGCTCAAGGCGGCGCTCGCGATGGGCCTGCTGCCGACCGCCTGGAAGCTCGTCGACAAGCGCTGACGCTTGCCTTCCACGCCGAAGGGCCCGGCGGACGCTCGCACAGCGTCCGCCGGGCCCTTCGTGGTGCGCGCGGTGCGGGTCAGCCCACCCCCACCTCGTCCCGTTCCGGGGCGGCGGCGGTCGCCCGCCGGCCGGCCAGCCGGTGCCGGACCAGGGAGATCGCCAGCGTCACGGCCGCGACCAGCATCGTCAGCAGCATCGTGGACCGGCCGTCGTGCTCGGTGTCGGTGAGCATGTAGATCAGCACGAACACGATGAAGGCGATGCTCAGCCAGGTCAGGTACGGGTACAGCCACATCCGCACCACCAGCTTCTCCGGCGCCTCCGCCTGGATGATCTTCCGCATCCGCAGCTGCGAGAAGCAGATCACCAGCCACACGAACAGCGCGACCGCGCCGGAGGAGTTGACCAGGAAGAGGAAGACGGAGTCGGGGAACTTGTAGTTGAAGAAGACCGCGACGAAGCCGAACACGACCGACACGAGGATCGCGGCGCGCGGCACGCCCCGGTGGGTGGTCCGGGCGAACGCCTTGGGCGCGTCCCCGCGCTCGCCGAGCGAGAAGGCCATGCGGGAGGCCGTGTAGAGCCCGGAGTTGAGACAGGACAGCACGGACGTCAGCACGATGAAGTTCATGATCTGGCCCGCGTGCGCGATGCCCAGCGAGTCCAGCGCGGCGACGTACGAGCCGTCCTCGGCGATGGCCTCGCTGTCCCAGGGGAGCAGGCAGACCACGACGAGGATCGAGCCGAGGTAGAAGACGCCGATCCGCCAGATGATGCTGTTGGTCGCCTTGGTGACGGCCCGCTGCGGGTCCTCCGACTCGCCGGCCGCCAGGGTGGCGATCTCGCTGCCCATGAAGGAGAACACCACGAGCAGGATGCCGGTGAGGATGGCGCCCGCGCCGTTCGGCAGGAAGCCGCCGTGGCCGGTCAGGTTGGACAGGCCCGCCTGGTCGCTGTCGACGCCGGGCAGCACACCGAAGACGGCCAGCCCGCCGACGACGATGAACGCGGCGATGGCGACGACCTTGATGCCCGCGAACCAGAACTCGAACTCGCCGTAGGAGCCGACCGAGGCCAGGTTCGTCGCGGTGAGCACCACCATCACGATGAGCGCCCAGCCCCACTGCGGGACGGCGGGTATCCACCCCTCGAGGATGGCGGCGCCCGCGGTCGCCTCCACGGCGAGCACGACGACCCAGAAGAACCAGTACAGCCAGCCGATGGTGAATCCGGCCCAGGGCCCGAGGGCCCGGTCGGCGTGCGCGGAGAAGGAGCCGGAGGTCGGGTTCGCCGCGGACATCTCGCCGAGCATCCGCATCACCAGCACCACGAGCGTGCCGACGAGCGCGTACGACAGGAGGATGCCGGGACCGGCGGTGGCGATGCCGGTGCTGGATCCGACGAAGAGTCCGGCGCCGATGACACCGCCGATGGCGATCATCGACAGATGCCGGTTCTTGAGACCGGCCTGGAGTCCGGAGCCCTGGGGCGGGCCTCCGGAGCCCTCGGGGCCGTCACCGGCCTTGGTGAGGGTCGGCTGCGACGTCATGTGGGGGTCTTCCTTTGTGCCGGTTGAGCGGTACCCGTGCGAGCGGTGCACGAGCTGAACCAGTGAAACGGAGGTCCACTTCCGCAGGAACCTTTGATTTCCAATCTTTACCCGAGCTTTTCCTGAGGTCCTGTGGATTGGCTCACACTTTGGCCAGCGCCCACCCCGCGCCGCTCCCCCGGAGCGGCCGTGTCACACTCGACGCATGCGCGTGTATCTCGGCTCCGACCATGCGGGCTACGAACTGAAGAACCACCTCGTCGAGTGGCTCAAGGGGGCGGGGCACGAACCCGTCGACTGCGGCCCGCACCTCTACGACGCCCAGGACGACTACCCGCCGTTCTGCCTCCGTGCCGCGGAGCGGACCGCCGCGGACCCCGGCTCCCTCGGCATCGTGATCGGCGGCTCCGGCAACGGCGAGCAGATCGCCGCCAACAAGGTCAAGGGCGTTCGGGCCGCCCTGGCATGGAGCGAGCAGACCGCCGCGCTGGGGCGCGAGCACAACGACGCCAACGTGGTGGCCGTCGGCGCGCGCATGCACAGCCAGGAGGAGGCGACGAAGTTCGTCGAGATCTTCCTCAACACCCCGTTCTCGGGTGACGAGCGCCACATCCGCCGGATCGACATGCTCTCCGACTACGAGACCACCGGCGACCTCCCGCCGATCCCGGCGCACCACCCGCAGCAGTAACGACCCGACACGGACAGCGGAGCGAGCGAGGGGGACCGTGCCCGAGGGACACACCATCCACCGGCTGGCCGAGGACTACGCCACGGCCTTCCGGGCGGACCCCTTCCTGCGCGTCACCAGCCCCCAGGGCAAGTTCAGCGACGCCGCGGCCCTCCTCGACCGCACCCCGCTGCGCACCACCGACGCCCACGGCAAGCACCTCTTCCTGGGCTTCGGCGACCCTGGCCACCCGGAGTGGGTGCACATCCACCTCGGCCTGTTCGGCAAGGTCACCTTCGGCTCCGCCCCGGCGCCGCCGCCCACCGACACCGTGCGGCTGCGCCTGGCCGGCGGCACCGCCCACGTGGACCTGCGCGGCCCCACCACCTGCGCCCTGATCACGGAGCCGGAGAAGCGGGCGATACACGACCGGCTCGGCCCGGACCCGCTCCGGCCCGACGCCGACCCCGAGCAGGCCTGGCGCAGGATCAGCCGCAGCCGCACGACGATCGCCGCGCTCCTCATGGACCAGAAGGTCGTCGCGGGCGTCGGCAACGTCTACCGCGCCGAGGTACTCTTCCGCCACGGCCTCGACCCCTACCGGGCCGGCAAGGACCTCGGCCGCGCCCAATGGGACGCGGTCTGGGACGACTTGGTGGTCCTGATGCGCGAGGGCGTCCGGAACAACCGCATCGACACCGTCCGCCCCGAGCACACCCCCGAGGCCATGGGCCGCCCGCCGCGCGTCGACGACCACGGCGGCGAGGTGTACGTGTACCGGCGGGCGAACCTGCCCTGCCACATCTGCGGCGGCGAGATCCGCACCGCCGACCTCGCCGCCCGCAACCTCTTCTGGTGCCCCGGCTGCCAGCGGGCCTGACCTGAGCCGCAGGTCAGAAGCCGTGCGGCAGCCACGGCGCCGGGTCACTGCCGAACGCCACCGACGCCTCGGCCAGCGCGCCTTCCCGCAGCTCCCGCACCCGCCCGGCCGCGGCCAGCGCGGTCAGGCTCACCCCGCCCAGATAGGCGGCGCCCAGCTCCCGCACCGTCAGGGCGAGGTCGGCCGCGTCCCGGGTCGGCTCGCAGACCGCCCCCTTGGCGTCCCCGCTCAGCCGCCAGCGCCCCGCGTTCCACGGGCAGAAGGCGTCCTCCACCTCCAGCACCACGTCCACCGGCGTCCGGTACGTGCGCGCCGCGAGCGCCGCACCCACCTCCACCGGCCGCACGTACAGCGCGTCCCGCACCGCCGGACGGCAGCGCCGCACGTCCTTCACCAGGTACTGCCAGGCGTCGTCCACCGGCCGCCCCCGCACCCGCAGCGACGACGTCAGGTCCAGGTCGAACAGGAACCGCCACAGCGCCGCGGCCGCCGCCGGGTCCAGTGCGTCCAGGGCGCTCAGCGCCACCTCGCCCTCGGGCCCGCCCGGGCCCCAGGACGGCTTCACCCGGAACCGCGCGTACCCGACCGTCGCCCCGTCGCGCTCGGCGACCACGCACTGCAGCGGCGACGCCCCGCCCCGCTCGCTCTCCGGGTCCAGCACCCCCAGCCGCTCCCAGCCGGGCAGCCGCGCCGGCATCCCGGGACGCCCCGGCACCAGCTGTGCGTAGACCGCCTCGCACGCGTCCAGCACCTCGGCCGGGTCCGCGTACCGCAGCCGTACGTCATCCGTACCGTCCGGCACCGACAGACCGGCGCGCACGGTGTCGATCTCCGCGTCCAGCTGGAAGGTGGCCGCTCCGTAGCCGAACCGGCCGTAGATCGCCGGCTCCGACGCCGTCAGCACCGCCAGCGGCTCGCCCCAGGAGCGGATGTCGTCCAGCTGCCGGCGCATCATCGCGGTCAGCAGCCCGCGCCGTCGGTGGGTGGCGGCCACGCTCACCATCGTCACGCCCGCGGCCGGCACCGACGCCCCGCCGGGCACGGTCAGCCGGAAGGAGAAGGCACCCCCGGACGCCACGCACCGGTCACCGTCCCAAGCGGCCAGGAAACGGCCGAACTCGGTCAGTTCGCGCCACAGTCGGCGCTCCTCGTCGGCCTCGGGCAGCCCTCCGAAGGCCCGCAGCAGGTTCCCGTACGCGCTGTCCCACTCGTCCGGCTGGAGGCTGCGCAGTTCGGGCGCCGGGCCCGTGTGATCGTCGACCATGGCGCCATGCCTACCAGGGCCGCGGAATCGGGGCGAGGCAATTTCCGCCGCCCGGGCCCCGGAACGGCCCTGGGTGAAGTTCACTGTGAGTCCGGCCCCCGTGAGGGGGGACAACCTGGACCTCCCGTGCCAAGCGGCCGGTTGGATGGATAGGGTCCCGAACTGATGGCAGCAGGACGAGAGCGGCGCGCGGCGGCCGAGACGTTCACGGCCCGGTTGAAGAAGCAGTGGCACCGGGCCCGCGTCGGCATGCGCCGGGCCGCCGTCGACTACTTCCGCGGCGACGGCTCGGACTGGATCGCGCTCGCCGGGCTGCTCCTCACCGTCCCGCTGATCGCCGCGGGCACCCTCGCCAACTCCGTGTGGTGCTCGCCCTCCGCCCTGTGCATCCCGATCGTCGCCGGCGGTCTGCTGCTGCGCCCGGCCAGCCTGCTCGGGCTCTACGCGGCGGCGGCCACCGCGCTGATCGTGGAGGCCGTGCAACTCGGCCCCTACACCGAGGGTGTGGCGCGGGTCACACCCGGCGTGGTTCTGGTCGTCGCGGCCTGCGGCTTCTTCGGGCTGCTCGTCGCCCAGTTCCGCAGCAGGGTCGGCGTGCCCTGGCGGCGCGGCGGCACCATGCTGTTCGACCTGCGAGAGCGCATCCGGGTGCAGAGCAAGCTGCCCAAGCTGCCGACGGGCTGGCACCGGGAGATGGCGCTCCGTCCCGCGGGCGGCCAGTCCTTCTCCGGCGACTTCGTGGTCGCGGCCCGCACCAACGGGGGACGCACGCTGGAGGTCGTCCTCACCGACGTCTCCGGCAAGGGCATGGACGCCGGCTCGCGCGCCCTGCTGCTGTCGGGCGCCTTCGGCGGCCTGCTCGGCAGTCTGCCCCCGCACGACTTCCTGCCCGCCGCCAACGGCTATCTGCTCCGCCAGGACTGGGACGAGGGCTTCGCCACGTCCATCCACCTGGTCCTCGACCTGGACTCCGGCGACTACGAGCTCTACTCCGCCGGACATCCGCCGGGTCTCCAGCTCAGCGCGGGCAGCGGCCGCTGGGAGGAGAAGGCCGCCGACGGACCTCTGCTCGGCGTGTACGACGGCGCCCAGTTCGACCCGGTGAAGGGCTCGCTGCGCCCCGGCGACGTGCTGATGCTGTTCACCGACGGCCTGGTGGAGACCTCGGACCGGGACATGGTCGAGGGCATCGACCGCCTCACCGGCGAGGCCGACCGCTATGTCGCGGGCGGCTTCCACGGCGCCGCCTGGCACCTCATCGAGGCCGTCGCCAAGGACGTCAACGACGACCGGGCGCTGCTGCTGATCTGCCGCGAGGGCCCCACCGCCGCCGCGGCACGCTGAGCGGCTCCGGGCACACTGGTCGTGTGAACCGGACACCGATCATGGACCTCGCCGAGGTCGAGGCCACCGCCCGCGCCGCGCACACCGGCCAGACCGACAAGGCGGGCCGCCCCTACGCCGAGCACCTGCACGCGGTCGCCGAGGGCGTACGGCTCCGGGGCGGCGACGACGAGCAGATCGCGGCGGCCTGGCTGCACGACGCCGTGGAGGACGACAGGCTCAGCCACGCGTGGCTCGAGGAGGCGGCGCTCACCCGGCGCACCAAGGACATCGTGCTCGCCGTGACCAAGCGGTCCGGCGAGCCGCCCGAGGAGTACGCGGCCCGCATCCTGGCCACACCGGGCGCGCCGCTGGTGAAGGAGGCGGACCTGGCGCACAACGCCGACCCGGCCCGCCTCGCCGTCCTCGACGACGCCACCCGCACCCGGCTGACCGCCAAGTACGCGCGGATGCGCGCCCTCCTGGGTCTGGACGCGGGGACCTAGACGGAGATCTTCTCGCCCGGCGCCCGCACCTCGACGGGCCTGGGCTGCTCACGGACCCGGGCCGCCTCGCCCGCGTCCCGGCGGAACGCCCACTCCATGCGCGGCTCCACCACGCAGCGCAGCGCCCGCTGCACCGGCCGGGTGCACAGCAGCGTCACGGCGGCGGCCGCGAAGACGGTGAGTCCCAGCACGCCGAGCGGCTCGTGCAGCGCGGGCTGGTCGTAGAAGTCGGTGTAGTTGCCCGCGCGCACCAGGAAGGCGTGCAGCAGGTAGCCGTAGATGGTGCCCGCGCCGAGGGAGGTGAACCACATGCGGCGGCGCGGCACCCAGGCGAGGAAGCAGACGGTCATCACCAGCGAGCAGCCGAGCGTGGCCCACACCACGACCGGGCCGGCCCACCAGGCGGTGTCCAACTCCTGGGCGGCATCGCTGTGGTACAGCCAGCCCAGCCGCATGTACGGCATCGTCGCCCAGGCCGTGACCGCCGCCGCGACGAACACCGGCACGGACGCCAGGCGCACCGAGCGGCGCTTGACCATCCGGAAGTGTTCGGGGCGCAGGGTCAGACCCAGCACGAAGAAGGGGAGGAACTGCAGCACCCGCTGGAGCTCCAGGTCGTCGCCGATCTGCGGGGACACCGAGCCGAGCGCGGCGAGGACCAGGGACACCGGCAGCGGGTGCCTGATCGTCCTCCACACCGGCGTGGTGATCCGCCACACGAACAGCGCGCACAGGAACCACAGGTGGTACGTGGGGTCCAGCAGCGTGATGCCGTGCTCCGGCTCGTCGTTGCCGTAGCGCTGGAAGAGGGAGTACGCGGTCTCGAAGACCACGTAGGGGACGACGACTCCGGTGATCAGGCGCTGGACGTGCTTGGGGCGCAGGTCGAAGCTGCGGGAGAAATAGCCGGAGATGAGGATGAACGCCGGCATGTGGAAGGTGTAGACGACCCGGTAGGCCGTCTCGACCGCCCCGTCGTCCAGGAGCTGCCCCCAGGCGTGACCGACGGCCACCAGCACGATCGCCAGGTACTTGGCGTTGTCGAAGAAGGCGTCGCGCTGTCTGCCTCCCGGGGCGGGCCGGGAGCCCTTCGGGGTCCTGGTGCGCGGGGCCGGCACTCCGTCGGCCGGCGTCTGCACCGGAGGAAGCGGCGTCCTGCTGTTGCCGTACGGTCGCTGCGAGTTCGTCACTGGCCCTCCCGGCGGTGGAACGGGGAGGCGATCGGGGAGCTCGCTGCGCTTGCGGGGGACGAGGCAGCGTGGAACATCTCAGGCACCCTAGCGTCGTCTTCGGGAATCCGTAAAACGCCCGACGTCATTCCTGGTTATCGCGTTCGAGTACCCCGGATTCGGCAATGCGCGCATACCGTGGGCGTGATGGGCAACACAAGCGAAGAGCTGCCGTGTTGTCGCTCCCGCACGCCGTTCTTGTCAGGATTGTTCGTGATCAGTCCGGTCATGGCGGCGGGTGGCGACTCAGGTTGAGACTCAGGTGACATGTCCCCCTGCCCGGGAAACGGGGGTTATTCGAATTACCTGCGAACACCATGTGAGGGTGCGGAGAAGGCGGTGTTCGCAAGTCCCGCGTAAGCGTCCTTGAAGTCGCCCAATTCGCCGGGCGGGTGTTCTCTCGAATTACCGTACGACAAACAGGTGTTGCCTCTTGGCGGCCGGTGCGGCGGTGACGGCGGCAGGACCACGGGACGGACGATGTGTCAGCCGCCGGTTAGGGCGGCCTTGTTGGTGGCACGATGGTTCTGGCGGGGTGCGCGGGGATGCGTCGCCCGGGCCGGCGAAGCCGAACCGACCAAGGGTGTGATCAGTTGTGGCCATTTCACTGTCAGTGGTGCTGCTGTTGGCGATCATCCTGGTGGTGCTGCTGAGAGGTGGCTCCATCAAGGCCGGGCCGGCGATCGTCGCCGTCCTCTTCGGCTTCTTCCTCGCCTCGACGGGCATGGCCGACGACATCCAGCGCTTCCTGGACTCGATAGCCGACATGATCAACTCCATCAGCTTCTGACCCCGCCCCACGGCAGAGGTCCCCCCGCCGACGCGCCTCAGGGCCGGCCCTGGCACCCCGGACCGGCCCTGAGGCGTGCCAGGGAGGCGCCGCCGAGGTCCGCCCGGTGCTCGTCCTGGCGTGATCCTGGGGGACGCCGCGCGGCAGGTATGCGGTCCCGCCCGGCGGTACGGGGCCGCCTGAGGCCCCCGGCCCGGAGGTACGACGAAGGCCCAGGAGGCGGGTACACACCCTCTCACCTGGGCCTTCGGCCGTACAGAGCGGGCGACGGGAATCGAACCCGCGTAGCCAGTTTGGAAGACTGGGGCTCTACCATTGAGCTACGCCCGCACGGTGCGCGCCGCGCGTCCGTGACCGCGGCACTGACAGGCATCGTAGCGGGTCGTACGTCCTTGTCGCACACCCCGTGTCCGGCAGGCCGCCGTGCGGACACGGCGCCGGTAAAGGCGGCGGACCTTTCGCCCGCGTGCATGTACCCTACGGATCGCACCAGACGGGGTGTGGCGCAGCTTGGTAGCGCGTCCGCTTTGGGAGCGGAAGGCCGTGGGTTCAAATCCCGCCACCCCGACCAGCCACCTGCTCACCATCGGTGATCGCCTTTTGGGTGCCGCAGCCGCTGCCGTTACTATGCAAGCTGCACGCCCGTGTGTCTCTGAAAGTCCTCCGGGCGGCGAATCGGCCGGACCGCTCTGGTCCCGGCAGAACCCGAGAAGTCAGCCACAAGGAGACCGAACCGTGAAGAGCGCCGTGGAGACCCTGAACCCGACCCGGGTTCGGCTCACTGTCGAGGTGCCCTTCGAGGAGCTCAAGGACAGCCTCGACGCGGCGTACAAGAAGATCAACCAGCAGGTCACGGTGAAGGGCTTCCGCAAGGGCAAGGTCCCGGCCCGGGTCATCGACCAGCGCTTCGGCCGCGGTGCGGTGCTGGAGGAGGCGGTCAACGACGCCCTCCCGAAGTTCTACACCGACGCCGTGAACGAGGCGGAGCTGAGCCCCCTGGGCCAGCCCGAGGTCGACATCACGGAGCTGAAGGACGGCGAGACGCTGAACTTCACCGCCGAGGTCGACATCCGCCCGGCCATCGAGATCCCGGACTACTCCGGCATCGAGGTCGAGGTCGACGCCGTCGAGGTCACCGACGAGGACGTGGAGAAGTCGGTGGAGCAGCTCCGTGAGCGCTTCGCCTCCACGACCCCGGTCGAGCGGGCGGCCGAGGACGGCGACGTGGTCACCATCGACCTCGAGGCCAAGGTCGACGGAGAGGTCCTCGAGGACGGCGTCGCCGACGGCGTCTCCTACACGATCGGCTCCGGTGAGCTGCTGGACGGTATCGACGACGCCGTGAAGGGCCTGGAGGCCGGTGGCGAGGCCACCTTCACCTCCGAGCTGAAGGGCGGCTCGGCGGCCGGCAAGGAGGCCGAGGTCACCGTCAAGGTCACCCAGGTCGCCAAGCGTGAGCTGCCCGAGCTGGACGACGACTTCGCCCAGCTCGCCTCCGAGTTCGACACCCTCGAGGAGCTCAAGGCGGACAGCCGCAAGCGCCTCGAGAACATGAAGCAGTACGACCAGGCCACGCAGGCCCAGGAGCGCGTCCTGGACAAGCTGCTCGAGCTGGTCGAGGTGCCCGTCCCCGAGAAGCTGCTCGAGGACGAGATCAACACCCGCAAGCACAACCTCGAGCACCACCAGCTGGGCCAGATGGGCCTGGACCTCGCGAAGTACCTGGAGATCCAGGGCAAGACCGAGGAGGAGTTCGAGAACGAGACCCGCGAGGCCGCGGTCAAGGGCATCAAGACCCAGTTCGTCCTCGACGAGCTCGTGAAGCAGGAGAAGCTCAACGTCAACCAGGAGGAGCTCACCGAGCACCTCATGCGGCGTGCGGCCTCCTCCGGCATGTCCCCCGACCAGTTCGCCCAGGCCGTCGTCGAGCAGGGCCAGGTCCCGCTGCTCGTCGGCGAGGTCGCCCGCGGCAAGGCGCTGGCCGTCGTGGTCGAGAAGGCCACGGTCAAGGACACCAACGGCGAGACCGTCGACCTCGAGGACGACGAGGACGAGGCCGCCGAGGCCGAGACCTCCGAGGCCGCGGCCGACGAGAAGGCCGACGAGAAGGCCGAGGAGAAGACCGAGGGCTGAGCCCCGGCACGGTGATCGACCGCGAAGGCCCCGGGGCGAACCCCGGGGCCTTCGCGTCACCAGGAGACCGGACGCCCTCAGGAGCGCGGGGAACCGCGCGACCGACCCCCGCGCACCGTCGGGCGGACACGACGCGCACGCCCACGGGCGACCGGGCCACGGCCCCGCCGACTACGCCCCCGGCGAACACTCCCATCTCCGGGATTCCCCGAAGGGACCCGCGCGTTAGGGTCCATGAATACCAGGGCAGTGGAGTCTCCGATACGGCTCCCGCCCCGCAGGGAACACGTGAGACGGCCCGGCGCCGTCGTAAGACGAGCAGGTGGATACGTGACGAATCTGATGCCTTCAGCCGCCGGCGAGCCTTCCATCGGTGGTGGCCTCGGCGACCAGGTCTACAACCGGCTGCTCGGCGAGCGGATCATCTTCCTCGGCCAGCCGGTCGACGACGACATCGCGAACAAGATCACCGCACAGCTGCTGCTCCTTGCCTCGGACCCCGACAAGGACATCTACCTCTACATCAACAGCCCCGGCGGTTCGATCACGGCCGGCATGGCGATCTACGACACCATGCAGTACATCAAGAACGACGTGGTGACGATCGCCATGGGTCTCGCGGCGTCCATGGGGCAGTTCCTGCTCAGCGCGGGCACGCCCGGCAAGCGCTTCGCGCTGCCCAACGCCGAGATCCTGATCCACCAGCCCTCCGCAGGCCTCGCCGGCTCCGCCTCGGACATCAAGATCCACGCCGAGCGGCTGCTGCACACCAAGCGGCGCATGGCCGAGCTCACCGCCCAGCACACGGGCCAGACGGTCGAGCAGATCACCCGTGACTCGGACCGTGACCGCTGGTTCGACGCCTTCGAGGCCAAGGAGTACGGCCTCATCGACGACGTGATCGCCACGGCCGCCGGCATGCCGGGCGGCGGCGGCACCGGGGCCTGAGAGGTGCTGCGAGGCTCCACGAGCCCCGTAGGACCCCGCCCGGGCCCGTGACAGAGCCCGGGGCCCCAGCAGCCCCAGCCGACCGCCTCAGCCCCTTTCAGGAGACACCGTGAACGCATTCCCCGGCAGCGGGATCTACGACCGTACGCAGGCCGTGCAGGACATGTCCGGCTCGCAGGGCCGCTACACCGGTCCGCAGGCCGAGTCCCGTTACGTCATTCCGCGCTTCGTCGAGCGCACCTCCCAGGGCATCCGCGAGTACGACCCGTACGCGAAGCTCTTCGAGGAGCGTGTGATCTTCCTCGGCGTGCAGATCGACGACGCCTCCGCCAACGACGTCATGGCGCAGCTGCTGTGCCTGGAGTCGATGGACCCCGACCGGGACATCTCGGTCTACATCAACAGCCCCGGCGGCTCCTTCACCGCGCTCACCGCGATCTACGACACGATGCAGTACGTGAAGCCGGACATCCAGACCGTGTGCATGGGCCAGGCGGCCTCCGCCGCCGCCGTCCTGCTCGCCGCCGGCACGCCCGGCAAGCGCATGGCGCTGCCGAACGCCCGGGTGCTGATCCACCAGCCGTACAGCGAGACCGGCCGCGGTCAGGTCTCCGACCTGGAGATCGCCGCCAACGAGATCCTCCGCATGCGCACGCAGCTGGAGGACATGCTGGCCAAGCACTCCACCCGTCCGATCGAGAAGATCCGCGAGGACATCGAGCGCGACAAGATCCTCACGGCCGAGGACGCGCTGGAGTACGGCCTGATCGACCAGATCATCACCACCCGGAAGATGGACAACTCCAGCCTGCGCTGAGGCACGGCTGGGGTGTAACGTCTGCCGCCCCTTGGCACGGTTTGGCACGGTCCACGTCAAAGTGAACCGTGCCAAGGGGGGCCCGAACGGGGGGCCAGGCAAGGTACCGTCGGACATAAGGCAGCACCAGGAGCCGCCGGACACGGACGTCCGGTCGTCTCCCAGGCGAAGGGGAAGCACACCGTGGCACGCATCGGTGACGGCGGCGATCTGCTCAAGTGCTCGTTCTGCGGCAAGAGCCAGAAGCAGGTCAAGAAGCTCATCGCAGGGCCCGGTGTGTACATCTGCGACGAGTGCATCGACCTCTGCAACGAGATCATCGAGGAGGAGCTCGCCGAGACCAGCGAGGTCCGGTGGGAGGAGCTCCCCAAGCCCCGCGAGATCTACGAGTTCCTCGAGGGGTACGTGGTGGGCCAGGAGGCGGCCAAGAAGGCCCTCTCCGTGGCGGTCTACAACCACTACAAGCGCGTCCAGGCCGGGGAGAACGGCGGCGCCCAGGGCCGTGACGACGCCATCGAGCTGGCGAAGTCCAACATCCTGCTGCTGGGCCCCACGGGCTCCGGCAAGACCCTGTTGGCGCAGACCCTCGCCCGCATGCTGAACGTCCCGTTCGCGATCGCCGACGCCACGGCGCTCACCGAGGCCGGCTACGTCGGCGAGGACGTCGAGAACATCCTGCTCAAGCTGATCCAGGCGGCCGACTACGACGTCAAGAAGGCCGAGACCGGGATCATCTACATCGACGAGATCGACAAGGTCGCCCGGAAGAGCGAAAACCCGTCGATCACGCGGGACGTGAGCGGCGAGGGCGTGCAGCAGGCGCTGCTGAAGATCCTCGAGGGCACCACCGCCTCCGTGCCGCCGCAGGGCGGGCGCAAGCACCCGCACCAGGAGTTCATCCAGATCGACACGACGAACGTGCTGTTCATCGTGGGCGGAGCCTTCGCCGGTCTTGAGAAGATCATCGAGGGCCGGGCGGGCGCCAAGGGCATCGGCTTCGGCGCGACGATCCGCTCCAAGCGGGAGATGGAGTCCAAGGACCAGTTCGAGGAGGTCATGCCGGAGGACCTGGTCAAGTTCGGCATGATCCCCGAGTTCATCGGCCGGCTCCCCGTCATCACCAGCGTGCACAACCTCGACCGCGAGGCTCTGCTGCAGATCCTCGTCGAGCCGCGCAACGCGCTGGTGAAGCAGTACCAAAGGCTGTTCGAACTCGACGGTGTGGAGCTGGACTTCGAGCGCGAGGCGCTGGAGGCCATCGCCGACCAGGCGATCCTGCGCCAGACCGGCGCCCGCGGCCTGCGCGCCATCATGGAGGAGGTCCTCCAGGGCGTGATGTACGAGGTGCCGTCCCGCAAGGACGTGGCCCGCGTGGTCATCACCGCGGACGTGGTGCTCTCCAACGTCAACCCGACGCTCATCCCGCGCGACTCGCGCGGCCGCGGCTCGGGCGAGCAGAAGACGGCATAACCCCCTGGCACACGGAAAGGGCGTCCGGCGCAGTGCGCCGGACGCCCTTTCCGTGTGGTGAGGTTCTACTACTTGGCGACCCGCACGTCCTTGCGCACGTCGGCGGCCATGCCCGCGGACTCGTCGAGCGAGTACGTCTTGCCGGTGGCGGTCGGCTCGACCACGGCGAGCGTGCTGTAGTCGGCCCACACGCACATGAAGGTCGTCTGCTCCTTGTTGGTGACCGGGTGCGTGGTCTCGGCCTCCTGGCACTTCATCACGGCGCCGTCCAGCCCGTCGGGTGACACCGACGTGGGCTCGCCGACCAGCTTGACCTTCTTGTCGTCGGTGTTCTTGTGCATCTGCGTGAACATCACGTCGAGGGCCTTCTCCGGGTCCTCGACCTTGCCGTAGACGCCGAAGTAGGTGATGTTCTCCGCGGTCTGCAGCTTCGCCAGGTCGGCCGGGTCCTCGGGGTCCAGCTTCGTGAGGTCGGTGGTGGAGTAGACGGCGCCCACCGAGGTGGCGTCGCTCACCCCGGCCTTCGCCAGATCCTTCTCGTCGCTGGAGCTGGCCGACTCCTCCTGCGCCGGGCCCTGACGGTCGTACGTGTCCGAGAGGACCGACGCGGGCGCGGTCAGCTTGTGCGGGCCGTCGTCCTCCAGGCCGCCGGCGCCTCCGCCGCCGCCGATCAGGAAGTAGGCGCCTACGCCGATGGCCGCGACCACCGCGACCGCGCCGACGATGATCCCGGCCTTCTTGCCGCCGCCACCGCCGGAGGCGGGGGGCTGGGGCGGCATGCCGTACTGCGGCTGCTGGCCGTAGGGCGGCTGCTGCGGCGGGACGCCCGGGTGGCCGGGCTGCTGCGGGTAGCCGTAGCCGGGCTGGCCGGGCGGGGGCGTCTGCTGGGGGTACCCGTAGCCGGGCTGCGGCTGGGGCGGGGTCTGCGGCTGCTGGCCGTACGGTCCCGGCTGCTGGCCGTACGGGCCGGGCTGCTGGGGCTGGCCGCCGTACGGGCCCGGCTGGTTGAAGCTCATGACTGGGTTCCCCCTCGTGTTCGCTGCTGCGGTGCCGTCAGACCTTGACGCGGATCTGCTCGCGGAGCTTGGTGGTGAGGTCGACCGCCGTGTCCTTGCCGACCCCCGTGCCGGCGTTGTCGCCGGGCGAGACCATGCCGACCGTGCTGCGGTCGGCCCAGGCGCAGAACCAGTCCGTCGACTCCTTCTTGGTGAGCGCGTTGGTGCTCTTCGTCGACTGGCACTTGGCCACGGTACCGGCGATCTCGACCTCCTCGGGCTCGCCGACGAGCTCCGCGTTCTCCATGCCCCCGGTGTTCTGCTCCGAGCTCTTCTCCACCTGCTCCTGGATGTTGGCGAAGAACTTGTCCAGCGTCTTCTGCGGGTCGGCGATCTCGCCGTAACCGCCCACCATGGTGATGCCCTTGGCGGTCAGCAGTTCCGACTGGTCGGGGAAGTCGTCCGCGGTGCTGGGGTCGGCCGGGTCGTAGTCCCCGAAGTCGGCGGTGGACCACCGGCCGAGGATGGCGGTGCCGTTCTCGACCCCGCTCTTCTCCATGTCCTTCGCGGTCTCCGAGCCGCTCTCCTCCGAGCCGTCGCCGAACCGCTGGTACTCGCCCAGCACGGTCTTCGGCACGGTCAGCTTGTGCGGGCCGTCGTCCGTCAGGCCGGCCGCGGTGCTGCCGCCGTCGCCGCCCAAGAGGAGGTACGCGCCGACGCCGATGGCCGTGACGACCGCGACGGCGCCGACGACGATCGCGGCCACCTTGCCGCCGCCACCGCCGCCGGAGGCCGGGGGCTGCGGCGGCACGCCGTACTGGGGCTGTCCGTACGGGGGCTGCTGTCCGTACTGCGGCTGCCCGTACGGGGGCTGCTGCTGCGGGTAGCCGTAGCCGGGCTGGGCCGGCGGGGGCGCCTGCTGGGGGTAGCCGTAGCCGGGCTGCGGGGTCTGCGGCTGCCCGCCGTACGGTCCCTGCTGTCCGTACGGGCCAGGCTGCTGCGGCTGCCCGCCGTACGGCCCCGGCTGGTGGTGACTCATGACTCGGTTCCCCTCGAGACGCTCAACTTCTGCTGACATCCTGGCTCAGAGTCGACGACTCCAGACCGGTGGGGGTCGCACCGTTACAAACGAAACGCGTTTCGGGACACCGCCGTGACGCCTCTAAACTGGGCGCGTGACCGACAACGCTCAGCAGCAGCCACCAGCGCCCACGACCGAACTGCCGACCCAGTACGCGCCGGCCGACGTAGAGGGGCCGCTGTACGAGCGCTGGGTGGAGCGGGGTTACTTCGAGGCGGACGCGAAGAGCGACAAGCCTCCGTACACCATCGTCATCCCCCCGCCGAACGTCACCGGCAGCCTCCACCTGGGCCATGCCTTCGAGCACACGCTGATCGACGCCCTGACCCGCCGCAAGCGCATGCAGGGGTACGAGACGCTGTGGCAGCCCGGCATGGACCACGCCGGCATCGCCACGCAGAACGTGGTCGAGCGGGAGCTCGCCAAGGAGGGCAAGTCCCGCCACGACCTGGGACGCGAGGCGTTCGTCGAGCGCGTCTGGAAGTGGAAGGCGGAGTCCGGCGGCCAGATCGGCGGCCAGATGCGCCGCCTCGGCGACGGCGTCGCCTGGACGCGTGAGCGCTTCACCATGGACGAGGGCCTGTCCAAGGCCGTCCAGACGATCTTCAAGCGGCTCTACGACGACGAGCTGATCTACCGCGCCGAGCGCATCATCAACTGGTGCCCGCGCTGTCTGACCGCGATCTCCGACATCGAGGTCAACTACCAGGACGACGACGGCGAGCTCGTCTCCATGAAGTACGGAGACGGTGACGAGACCATCGTCGTCGCCACGACCCGCGCGGAGACGATGCTCGGCGACACCGCCGTCGCCGTCCACCCCGGGGACGAGCGCTACAAGCACCTCATCGGCAAGCTCGTCAAGCTGCCGCTGACCGACCGCTCCATCCCGGTCGTCGCCGACGAGCACGTCGACCCCGAGTTCGGCACCGGCGCCGTCAAGGTGACCCCGGCCCACGACCCGAACGACTTCGAGATCGGCCAGCGCCACGACCTGCCGTCCATCGCCGTGATGGACGAGCACGCCGTCATCACCGCGCACGGCCCCTTCCAGGGCCTGGACCGCCTCGAGGCGCGCTCCGCCATCGTCGCCGCGCTGCGCGCCGAGGGCCGGATCGTCGCCGAGAAGCGCCCCTACGTCCACTCCGTCGGCCACTGCTCGCGGTGCGGCACCACCATCGAGCCGCGGCTGTCCATGCAGTGGTGGGTCAAGGTCGGCCCGCTCGCCAAGGCCGCCGGTGACGCGGTCCGCGACGGCCGCGTCACGATCCACCCGCAGGAGATGGAGAAGCGCTACTTCGACTGGGTCGACAACCTCCACGACTGGTGCATCTCCCGGCAGTTGTGGTGGGGCCACCGCATCCCCGTCTGGTACGGGCCGGACGGCGAGGTCGTCTGCGTCGGACCCGACGAGGAGCCGCCGAGCGGTGAGGGCTGGCGCCAGGACTCCGACGTCCTCGACACCTGGTTCTCCTCCGGCCTGTGGCCGTTCTCCACGCTGGGCTGGCCCGAGCAGACCGAGTCGCTCGCGAAGTTCTACCCGAACTCCGTCCTGCTCACCGGCTACGACATCCTCTTCTTCTGGGTCGCCCGGATGATGATGTTCGGCCTCTACGCGATGGACGGCACCCCGCCGTTCCACACCATCGCCCTGCACGGCATGGTCCGTGACCAGAACGGCAAGAAGATGTCCAAGTCCTTCGGGAACGTGGTCAACCCGCTGGACTGGATGGACAAGTACGGCTCCGACGCGCTCCGCTTCACCCTGGCGCGCGGCGCCAACCCGGGCGTCGACGTCCCGATCGGCGAGGACTGGGTCCAGGGCTCGCGCAACTTCGCCAACAAGATCTGGAACGCCACGCGCTTCGCGCTGATGAACGGCGCCACGGTCGAGGGCCCGCTGCCGGACGCGTCGAAGATGTCGCCCACCGACCGCTGGATCCTGTCCCGGCTGAACTCCGTCGTCTCCGAGGTCGACGCGTACTACGACGACTACCAGTTCGCGAAGCTGTCGGACGCGCTGTTCCACTTCGCCTGGGACGAGGTCTTCGACTGGTACGTCGAGCTGTCCAAGACGACCTTCCAGGCCGGCGGCGAGGCGGCCGAGGTCAGCAAGCGGGTCCTCGGCGAGGTCGTCGACGTCACGCTGCGGCTGCTGCACCCGGTGGTCCCGTTCGTCACCGAGACCCTGTGGACGACGCTGACCGGCGGTGAGTCCGTCGTCATCGCCGACTGGCCGTCCGACAGCGGCTTCCGCGACGAGGCCGCCGAGCGGGAGATCGGGACGCTCCAGTCGGTGATCACCGAGGTCCGCCGGTTCCGCGCCGACCAGGGCCTCCAGCCCGGCCAGCGGGTCCCGGCCCGGCTCGCGCTGGACGGCACCGCCCTCGCCGCGCACGAGCCGGCCATCCGCCAGCTGCTGCGCCTCCAGCCCGAGGGCGACTCCTTCACGGCGACCGCGACCCTGCCCGTCGCCGGTGTCGAGGTCGCGCTGGACCTGTCCGGCGTGATCGACGTCGCCGCCGAGCGCAAGCGGCTCGCCAAGGACCTCGCCGCCGCCGAGAAGGAGAAGGCCCAGGCGACGGCGAAGCTCGGCAACGAGGCGTTCCTGGCGAAGGCCCCGGACCACGTGGTCGACAAGATCCGCACGCGGCTCGCCAAGGCGGAGGAGGACATCGTCCGCGTCCGCACGCAGCTCGAGCGGCTGCCCCAGGCCTGACCGCAGACTCGCGACGTGAACGGCCCCCGACCGGTACGTCCCGGCCGGGGGCCGTTCACGTCGTGGTGGGGACCCCGTAACCCGGGAGAGGGAACCTGCGGAACCGCCCGCCGCAGGACCCCGCCGCCAGGAGCGCCCCGCCGATGTCCTCTCCCGCGTCCCCCGCCGCCGTGCCGTCCGCCGCACAGGACACGCCGGACCGCACCCCCGGCCGGGAGCGGCGCCACGACGTCGACCTGCTGCGCGTGCTGTGCACCGCCGCCGTGGTCCTGGTGCACGCCTCCGCCGCGTTCATCGACGCGGGCCACCGCACCACCGGGATCCTCGGCGACACGGCCGGGCGGTTCGCGGTGCCGGTGTTCTTCGCCATGGCCGGCTGGGCCGCGCTGTCCGGCGCTCCCGTGGACGACGAGACCCGCCTGCTGTCCCGGCTCGGCCGGATCCTGCGCCCGATGGCCGTGTGGACCGCCCTCTACCTGCTGTGCGCGTACGTCACCGGCGCATCCGGCGCCGGCACGGGCGAGGAGGCGGCGCGGGCGCTCTTCGGCTCCGTCGAGGCGGCCTTCCACCTCTGGTACCTGTACGCCTACGTCCCGCTGCTCCTGCTGCTCGGCGTCCTCGTGCTGGTGGTGCGGCGGCGCGCCGTGCCCCGCAGGTCCCTGGCGCTGCTCGTCGCCCTCGCGGTCGCGCCCGCGCTCGCCGGGGACGTGCGGGAGATCACCGGCTGGGCCCCGCCCGACTGGGGCTGGTCGGTGCCGCTGTCCACGGTGGTGTACGCGGTGGCGGGCGCCGCCCTGCTCGCCGCCCCGCGCCTCGGACCGAGGGCGCTGTGGGCCGCGGGCGCGGCCGTCGCCTTCGCCGCCCTCGCCGTGTACCAGCTCACGGTGCGCCACCCCGCCGCGTACGGGGGCGTGGCCGTGGCCGCCCTGACCTTCGCGGTGATCGGCACGGTGGCCGGCGTGCGGGTGCCGGAGCGGGTGCGGCCGCTGGTGGCGCGGCTGTCGGACGCGTCGTTCGGGACGTACCTGGTGCATCTGCTGTGGGTGCGGCTGCTGGTGGCGCCGGTCGCCGGGCGGCTGCCGGACGGGCCCTGGGCGCCGGCCGCGCTGGCCGTGACCGCGCTGGCGGCGGCCGCGCTGTCCTTCGCCGTGAGCCTGCTGTGGGGGCGGCCGGGCTGGCGGAAGTGGCTCGGCTGACGCCGCGCCGGGGTGTGCGGGGGACCACCCGCGCCGCTCCGTAGACTGGGGACCGTGAGCGAGCGCCCAGATTCAGCAGGTCCCGACCCGGACGACACCTTCGACGAGTTCGCGGAGCTCGTGGAGGAGGAGACCCGCCGCGACCCCGACCTGGCGGTGATCGAGGCCGGCAGCCGTACGCTGCGCACCCAGGGCGGCCCGCCGCAGGCGGACGTCCCGGCGCGCCCCGCCGACCCCGAGGTCGACAAGGCCCTGCGCGAGGTGGAGGCGGAGCTCGCCACCCGCTGGGGCGAGACCAAGCTCGAGCCGTCGGTGGACCGCATCGCCGCCCTGATGGACGTCCTGGGCGAGCCGCAGCGCTCGTACCCCTCGATCCACATCACGGGCACCAACGGCAAGACCTCCACCGCCCGCATGATCGAGGCGCTCCTCGGCGCCTTCGACCTGCGCACCGGCCGCTACACCTCCCCGCACGTCCAGTCGGTCACCGAGCGGATCAGCCTGGACGGGGCTCCCGTCTCCGCCGAGCGGTTCATCGAGACGTACCAGGACGTCAAGCCGTACGTGGAGATGGTCGACTCCGCGCAGGAGTACCGGCTGTCCTTCTTCGAGGTGCTGACCGGCATGGCGTACGCCGCCTTCGCCGACGCGCCCGTGGACGTGGCCGTCGTCGAGGTCGGCATGGGCGGCACCTGGGACGCGACGAACGTCATCGACGCAGGGGTCGCCGTGGTGACGCCGATCGACCTGGACCACACCGACCGGCTGGGCACCACGCCCGCCGAGATCGCCACCGAGAAGGCCGGCATCGTCAAGCAGGACGCGACAGTGATCATGGCGCAGCAGCCGGTGGACGCGGCGCAGGTGCTGCTGAAGAAGGCCGTCGAGGTGGGCGCCACCGTGGCCCGCGAGGGCCTGGAGTTCGGCGTCCTGGACCGGCAGGTCGCCGTCGGCGGCCAGCTGATGACGCTGCGCGGGCTGGGCGGCGAGTACACCGAGGTGTACCTGCCGCTGCACGGCGCGCACCAGGCGCACAACGCGGCGGTGGCCCTCGCGGCCGTCGAGGCGTTCTTCGGCGTCGGTTCCCGGCACGCCCGGCCGCTCGACATCGACACCGTGCGCAAGGCGTTCGCCTCCGTCGCCTCGCCGGGCCGCATGGAGGTCGTCCGCAGGTCGCCGACCGTCGTCCTGGACGCCGCCCACAACCCGGCCGGCGCCCGGGCGGCGGCCGACACGATCGGGGAGGCCTTCCAGTTCAGCAACCTCATCGGCGTGGTCGGTGCGAGCGCCGACAAGAACGTGCGCGAGCTGCTGGAGGCGTTCGAGCCGGTCTTCGCCGAGGTCGTCGTCACCCAGAACTCCAGCCACCGCGCGATGGACGCCGACGCGCTCGCCGCGATCGCCGTGGAGGTGTTCGGGGAGGAGCGCGTGCAGGTCGAGCCGCGGCTGCCGGACGCCCTGGAGGCCGCGATCACGCTGGCCGAGGAGGAGGGCGAGTTCGCGGGCGGCGGCGTCCTCGTCACCGGTTCCGTCATCACGGTCGGCGAGGCCCGGCTGCTCCTGGGGAAGGGCTGACATCCCGTGCGTACGCTCTGTTCTTCGACGCTGATCGGCGAGTTCTTCGTGATCGGGTTCGCCGGTCTCGTCGCCATGAAGCAGCCCGACCTGTCCACCGGCACGGTGTGGACGGTCTGCGGCATCGCCATGTTCCTGTCGGTCGCCCTGTGCGGGATGGTCGGCCGGCCGGGCGGGGTGGCCCTCGGCTGGGCGCTGCAGATCGCGCTCATCGCCTCCGGCGTGTTCGTCCCGATGATGTTCTTCATGGGCGCGTTGTTCGCGGTGCTGTGGTGGGCCTCGGTGCACTTCGGGCGAAAGGTGGACGAGGCGAAGGCCCGTTTCGCCGCACAGGCGGAGCAGCCCGACACTGCGTGACGGGCCGTCCGACACGCCCGGTAATCTCGGTGCCCCGCACCGTTTGACCCACAAGGAGCCCGCAGTGAGCCAGCGCACCCTCGTCCTCCTCAAGCCCGACGCCGTCCGTCGTGGCCTGACCGGCGAGATCATCAGCCGCATCGAGCGCAAGGCCGGCTGGAGGATCACCGCGCTGGAGCTGCGCACCCTGGACCAGGACACGCTGGAGCAGCACTACGGCGAGCACAAGGGCAAGCCCTTCTACGAGCCGCTGGTGGAGTTCATGGCGTCCGGCCCGGTCGTCGCGATGATCGTCGAGGGCGAGCGGGTCATCGAGGGCCTGCGCCGGCTGGCCGGCCCGACCGACCCGATCGCCGCCGCCCCGGGCTCCATCCGCGGTGACTACGGCGTCATCGTCCGCGAGAACCTGATCCACGCGTCCGACTCGGAGGAGTCCTCCGCGCGCGAGATCAAGATCTTCTTCCCGGGCCGCGCCTGAGCGTCCCCCGACGCGCGCCGGTCACGGCCGTGACCGGCGCGCCTGCCCCTCCGGGCGGGCCCCGGCGGTGACCCGGTGCGGCCGCGCGGACACACGCGGGACGCGCCGCGCGAGGGCGCGCCGCCGCGAGGGAATCCGCGCATAACGATCACGTCGCGGACGCGGCCCGGGTATTTGTCGCACCTCGCATCGTCTGGGAGCTTTGCCCTCGGGTCTTTTCTGGCATATGCACGGCGTTCGGGGGAACGGATGCCCCCGTTGGCCCGTCTCCGAAGGCAGGGCGACCCGCCATCTGATGACAATGGCGAAGACCCTCGCACCGTGTGCGCGAAGGCACGTCTACCATGGACGCCATCGCGTCACCGCACCCACCTCGCCGACCTGAAAAGCCCTCAAAAGCTCGTGGGAAGGCCAGACGAATCCTGATGGGGAACTCAATGTCGTTCATCGGCCGTGACATGGCTGTCGACCTCGGGACCGCCAACACGCTGGTGTACGTCAGGGGTCGCGGAATCGTACTCAACGAGCCGTCCGTCGTCGCGATCAACACCAACACCGGTGGCATCCTCGCGGTCGGTGCCGAAGCGAAGAAGATGATCGGACGCACGCCGGGCAACATCGTCGCCGTGCGCCCGCTGAAGGACGGCGTCATCGCCGACTTCGAGATCACCGAGCGGATGCTCCGCTACTTCATCCTGAAGATCCACAAGCGGCGGTATCTGGCTCGTCCGCGGGTCGTCGTCTGCGTGCCCTCCGGCATCACGGGCGTCGAGCGCCGCGCCGTCATCGAGGCGTCGTCCCAGGCCGGCGCCCGCCAGGTGCACATCATCGAGGAGCCCATGGCGGCCGCCATCGGCTCAGGACTGCCGGTCCACGAGGCCACCGGCAACATGGTGGTGGACATCGGCGGCGGCACGACGGAGGTCGCGGTCATCTCCCTCGGCGGCATCGTCACCGCGCAGTCCATCCGCGTCGCGGGCGACGAACTGGACAACGCCATCATCCAGCACATCAAGAAGGAGTACTCGCTCCTGCTGGGTGAGCGGACGGCGGAACAGATCAAGATCACGATCGGTTCGGCGTACGACCTCGACACCGACGAGCACACCGAAATCCGCGGCCGGGACCTCGTCTCCGGACTGCCGAAGACCGTGGTGATCTCCGCCGCCGAGGTGCGCAAGGCCATCGAGGAACCGGTCAACGCCATCGTGGACGCGGTCAAGACGACCCTCGACAAGTGCCCGCCCGAGCTGTCCGGCGACATCATGGACCGGGGCATCGTGCTGACCGGCGGCGGCGCCCTGCTGCGCGGCCTCGACGAGCGGCTGCGCCGGGAGACCGGCATGCCGATCCACATCGCCGAGGACCCGCTGGACAGCGTGGCGCTCGGCTCCGGCAAGTGCGTCGAGGAGTTCGAGGCGCTGCAGCAAGTCCTGGACGCCGCTCCCCGCCGATGACACACCGCCACGACTCCGCCGCACGGGACCTTCCCTCCCGTGCGGCGGAGCGCTGGTGTCGAGGGGCGATCCGGGCGGTGACGCCCCGGAGACCCCTCACACGACCTGACACCTGAACAGAAACCACCTCCCACCCGTTCTCGACGAGGAAGGCACGGCCGCCGCACGTGAGGGACACGAAAGAGAGCCGGTTGCTCCTGGTGCTGCTGATCGCCATCGCGTTCGCGCTGATCACGGTGGACATCCGCGGCGGGGAGGATTCGCCGGTCGACGGTGCCCGCCAGGCGGCGGCGTCGGTCTTCGGCCCGATCGAGAACGGCGTGTCCGGCGCGGTCGACCCGATCGGCAACGCCGTCACCGCCGTCCGCGAGTCCGGCGACCGCCACGACCGGCTCGCCCAGCTGGAGCGGGAGAACGCGGCGCTCAAGGCCGAACTCGGCAGCGACGACCGCAGCCGCAGCCGCCTCAAGCAGCTCGACAAGCTGCTCGGCGTCGCCGGCAAGGGCCAGTACGGCATCAAGGGCGCCCAGGTCATCGCCATAGGAGCGGCCCAGGGCTTCTCCTGGACCATCACCATCGACGCCGGCGCCGACGACGGCATCGAGCGCGACATGACCGTCCTCAACGGCGACGGCCTGGTCGGCCGCGTCACCACCGTCGGGCCGAGCACCGCCACCGTGCTGCTCGCCAGCGACCCCGACTTCACCGTCGGCACCCGCATGGAGGCCGGCGACGAACTCGGCTTCGCCTCCGGCCAGGGCGACCGCCCGCTGCGCGTCGAACTGCTCAACGGCAAGGCGGAGATCAAGAAGGGCGACCGGCTGGTCACCTTCGGCTCGCAGGCCGACAAGCCGTTCGTGCCGGGCGTCCCCGTCGGCGTCGTCTCCCGCGTCGACCCCTCCGGCGGCGACCTGACCCGCACCCTGTACGTCACGCCGTTCGTCAACTTCAGCAAGCTGGACGTGGTCGGCGTCGTCGTCCAGGCGCCGAAGAAGGACCCCCGCGACACGGTGCTGCCCGCGAAGCCCAAGCCGACCCCCACGCCGACCGTGACCGTGACCGTCACGCCCTCGGCGCCCGCCGACGGTCCCGACCAGCAAGAGCAGTAGGAGCTGTCACCCCATGCGCGTCAACCGGATCCTGCTCTCCAGCTCGCTGATCGTCGTCGCCCTCGTCGTCCAGGTGAGCGTCCTCGCCCGCCTCCACCTCCCCGGCGCCGTCCCCGACCTGCTGCTGCTCGTCGTCCTCGGACTCGCCCTCGTCTACGGCCACGTCGGCGGCGCCCTCGTCGGCTTCGCCGCCGGCCTCCTCGCCGACCTCGCCCCGCCCGCCGACCACGCCGCCGGGCGCTACGCCCTCGTGCTGTGCGTCATCGGCTACCTCGCCGGACTCGTCAAACCCGAGAGCGGGCAGGTGAAGACGGCGGCAGGACCGATGCTCGTGGTGGTCGCCGCCGCCGTCGGCTCGACCCTGCTCTACGCCGGCGTCGGCGCCCTCGTCGGAGACACCGCGGCCCGTCATGTCGGCCTCAGCGGCCTGCTGTTCACCGCCGCCCTGTACGACCTCCTGCTCGCGCCCTTCGTGGTGCCGGGCGTGATGGCCCTGGCGCGGCGCGCCGAGAACGACCCGCTCGCCGAGACCAGCTCCGGCAAGTCCGGCGACCTCTCCTCGGGCTGGCTGTCCGGCGGCACCGGCCTGCGCATCGGCGGCCAGCGCAACGGCCTGCGGGTCAAGGCGGCCCGCGCCCGCTCGGCCCGCGCCGGACGCATCAAGGGGGTCAAGCGCCTGTGACCTACCGAAACTTCACCGGTACGGGTGAATACGGCTGGAACGCGCGTCCACCGGCCGGTCGTTCACCACTCGTCACCATCCGCACGCACGCGCTCTGAGAGGGGAGGAAGCAGCGTGACCAACATCCCCGAGACCGGCCGCAGCACACGCGTCCAGGTCCGGCTCGTCGTCATCCAGGTCCTCGTCATCTCCCTGCTCGGCACCCTCGGCGGGCGGCTGTGGTACCTCCAGATCCGTGAGGGCGACCAGTACGCCAAGGAGGCCTCCGGCAACCACGTGCAGCAGGTCGTCCAGCCCGCCGTGCGCGGCTCCATCCTGGACGCCCGCGGCGTGCCCCTCGCGGACAACGAGACGCGGCTGGTCGTCTCCGCCTCGCGCACGGACCTCATGAAGATGAAGGACGACGGCGAGGCGGTCCTCACCAAGCTGGCCGGCGTCCTCGGCATGAAGCCCGAGGACGTCATGACGAAGGTTCGGCTGTGCAACGCCGAGACCCCCCAGCCCTGCTGGAACGGCTCGCCGTACCAGCCGATCCCCATCACCGACGAGGCCACCCCCAAGCAGGCCCTGCAGATCCGCGAGCGCGCCGAGGACTTCCCCGGCATCACCGCCGAGCCCCAGGCGCTGCGCCGCTACCCGAGCCCCGGCAAGGCCAACACCGCCCAGGTCCTCGGCTACCTCTCGCCGGTCACCGACGAGGAGATCCAGCAGGCCCAGGACACCGACTCGCCCTACCTGCGCTCCGACATGGTCGGCCGCTCCGGCCTGGAGCGGCAGTACGACAAGCAGCTGCGCGGCAAGGCCGGCGTCACCCGCTACGAGGTCGACAAGCTCGGCCGCGTCCTCGGCCAGGCCGAGTCCGACCCGGCCGAGCCCGGCGCCAACCTCGTCACCAGCATCGACTCCCGCGTACAGCGCATCGCCGAGTACGAGCTGAACGAGGCGATGAAGGAGGCCCGCAAGCAGCACGACCGCAACACCAACCGGAACTACGAGGCCGACTCCGGCGCCGTCGTCGTCATGGAGGCCAAGACCGGCCGCGTCGTCGCCATGGCCTCCAACCCGACCTACGACCCCAACGCCTGGGTCGGCGGCATCTCCGCCAAGGACTACGCCGAGCTCACCGGCAAGAAGTCCAACTACCCGCTGCTGAACCGCGCCATCCAGGGCCTGTCGGCGCCCGGCTCCATCTTCAAGGTGATCCCGACGGCCGCCGCCATCAAGGCCGGCTACTCCTTCGAGGGTCCCTACAACTGCTCCAGCTCGTACTCCATCGGCGGCCAGGTCTTCAAGAACTTCGAGTCGCAGAACCACGGTGCGATCAGCCTGGGCCGGGCCCTCGAAGTCTCCTGCGACACCGTCTTCTACGCCCTCTCCCACGAGGAGTGGAAGCGCGACGGCGGCAACAAGCCGAAGAAGAACCCCAACGACTGGTTCTACAAGACCGCCCACCAGTTCGGCCTCGGCGAGGAGACCGGCATCGACCTGCCCAACGAGGTCACCGGCCGCGTCCCCGACCGCCAGTGGAAGGCCGACTACTGGAAGGCCAACAAGGACGCCTGGTGCAAGTACGGCAAGAAGGGCGGCAGCTACGCCGAGCAGATCGCCTACGAGAACTGCCTCGAAGGCAACCGCCTGCGCGCCGGTGACTCGGTGAACTACTCCATCGGCCAGGGCGACACCATGGTCACGCCCATCCAGATGGCCACCATCTACGCGGCCATCTCCAACGGCGGCACCCTCTACAACCCCACCGTCGGCAAGGCCGTCATCAGCCCCGACGGCCGGACGGTCAAGGAGATCGAGCCCCAGGCCCACGGCAAGCTGCCGACGTCGAAGAAGACGCTCGCGCAGATAGACGAAGCCCTCGAGGGAGTCGCCACCCGCGGTACGGCCGCGTGGCGGTTCGGGGGCTGGCCGCAGGACAAGATCCCGATGCACGCCAAGACCGGTACGGCCGAGGTGTACGGCAAGCAGACCACCTCGTGGTTCGCCACCTACACCGAGGACTACTCGATCGTGATGACGATCTCCCAGGGTGGTACCGGTTCCGGCGCCTCGGGCCCCGCCGTGCGCAACATCTACAACGCCCTCTACGGCGTGTCCGAGGACGGCGAGATCGACAACAAGAAGGCGCTGCTGCCCGAGCCGCAGAAGACCCTTCCCAAGGTCCGCACGGACGGCACCATCACCTCGCCGAAGATCGCCAAGGACTTCGCCAAGGAGTTCCGCCCCTCACCCTCCCCGGACGCCGAGGCCACCACCCCGCAGGGCGACGACCCCGCCGACCCCCAGCAGGCGGGCACGACCCCGTCGCCGGAGAACACCAACCGCGACACCCGCCGCGGACGACGACGGCGAGGCGGCGGCCCCGGCCGCGGCGGAGGACACCCACGCCGCCGCGCCCCCCGGCCGGGCGCGGCACGCCCGGAGAGGACGGCGTCATGACCGGCGGCGTCAACAGCTTCCAGGTCTCCGGGTACGGACCCGAGCGGGCCGGCTGGACGCGGGTGTTCGCCCGCGACGGCCTGGCCCGCCGACTGGACTGGCCGATACTGCTCGCGGCGCTCGCCCTGTCCCTGCTGGGCTCGCTGCTGGTCTACTCGGCCACCCGCAACCGCACCGAGCTGAACCAGGGCGACCCGTACTACTTCCTGGTCCGTCACTGGCTGAACACCGGCATCGGCGTCGCCCTGATGATCGGCGCCATCTGGCTCGGCCACCGCGGGCTGCGCACGGCGGTCCCCCTGCTGTACGGCGCCTCGGTGTTCCTGATCCTGCTGGTGCTCACCCCGCTGGGCTCCACGATCAACGGCGCCCACTCCTGGATCAAGCTGCCCGGCGGCTTCTCCCTCCAGCCCTCGGAGTTCGTGAAGATCACGATCATCCTGGGCATGGCGATGCTGCTGGCGGCGCGGGTCGACGCGGGCGACAAGCCCTACCCCGACCACCGCACGGTGCTCCAGGCACTCGGCCTCGCCGTCGTGCCGATGCTGATCGTGATGCTCATGCCCGACCTCGGGTCGGTCATGGTGATGGTCGTCATCGTGCTCGGCGTGCTGCTCGCCTCCGGCGCCTCCAACCGCTGGATCTTCGGCCTGATCGGCGCGGGAGCGGCCGGCGCGATCGCCGTCTGGCAGCTCGGGATCCTCGACGAGTACCAGATCAACCGCTTCGCAGCGTTCGCCAACCCGGAACTCGACCCGGCCGGCGTCGGCTACAACACCAACCAGGCCCGCATCGCCATCGGCTCCGGCGGACTGACCGGCTCCGGCCTCTTCCAGGGCTCGCAGACCACCGGCCAGTTCGTCCCCGAGCAGCAGACCGACTTCGTCTTCACGGTCGCCGGCGAGGAACTGGGCTTCGTGGGCGGCGCGCTGATCATCGGCCTGCTCGGCATCATCCTCTGGCGCGCCTGCCGCATCGCCCGCGACACCACCGACCTCTACGGCACGATCGTCGCGGCGGGCATCGTCGCCTGGTTCGCCTTCCAGATCTTCGAGAACATCGGCATGACCCTGGGCATCATGCCGGTCACCGGTCTGCCGCTGCCGTTCGTGTCCTACGGCGGATCCTCGATGTTCGCGGTGTGGCTGGCCATAGGGCTGCTGCAGTCGATCCGGATGCAGCGCCCCATGTCCGCCTGACACCGGGCCCCGCCTCACCGGTGCGGAGCGGCCCACTGCCGCTCCGCACCCAGGGCGACTAGATTCGGTACATGGCGGACACCAAGCGCGAGATCGAGCGGAAGTACGAGTCCGACGACGCCACTCTGCCGGACCTGACCCGGGTACCCGGCGTCGCGTCCGTGCACGGGCGGGGCGTCACCCACCTCGACGCCACCTACCACGACACCGCCGACCAGCGTCTCGCCGCGTCCTCCATCACCCTGCGCCGCCGCACCGGAGGCGCCGACGCCGGCTGGCACCTCAAGTTCCCCGTCGCCCCCGGCGTGCGCGACGAAATCCGCGCCCCGCTCTCCGACACCCTCCCGGACGAACTCGCGGCCCTGGTCCGCTCCCGCGTCCGCGACCGGGAACTGCGGCCCGTGGTCCGCCTCCGCTCCGACCGCGACGTCCGGCACCTCCTCGACGACCAGGACCAGCTGCTCGCCGAAATCAGCGTCGACACCGTCCACGCCGAACGCCTCACCGGCGGGGGAGGAGAGGCGCGCTGGACCGAGATCGAGGTGGAACTCGCCGACGACGGCGACCCGGCCTTCCTCGACAAGGTGGAGAAACGACTGAGGAAGGCAGGTGTACGGCCCTCGTCGTCGTCCTCGAAACTGGCCCGCGCCCTCGCCGAGACCCAAACCGCCCGAACCGCCGGATCCTCCACGCAGGAGGCCGCCGCCTGCCCACCCCCCGCCACCGCACCCGAGGCCGCCCCCCGGCACAAGCACCGTCCCCGCCCGGACGGCACCCCCGTCACCGCAGGCGACCACGTCCTCGCCTACGTCCGCGCCCAGCGCGACGCCCTCGTCGAACTGGACCCCGCCGTGCGGCAGGACGTCCCCGACGCCGTGCACCGCATGCGGGTCGCCACCCGGCGACTGCGCAGCACCTTCCGCAGCTTCCGCGCCGTCCTCGACCGCGCGGCCACCGACCCGGTCGCCGCCGACCTGAAGTGGCTGGCCGCCGAGCTGGGCAAGGACCGCGACCAGGAGGTCCTCGCCGAACGCCTCACCCACGCCCTCGGCCGACTCCCCGCCGACCAGGTCACCGGCCCGGTCGCCGAGCGCCTCGCCGCCTGGTCCGAGGCCCGCCACAAAGGCGCCCACCACGAACTCGTCGCCATCCTCGACTCGCGCCGCCACCTCACCCTCCTCGACACCCTCGACGGCCTGCTGTCCGACCCGCCCCTGCGCAAGAAGGCCGCAGCCCGCCCGGACAAGGTCCTCGCCAAGGCCGTACGCAAGGACTTCGGCAAGCTGGCCGGGCTGGTGGAGCACGCCCTGGAACTGCCGCCCGGCACGGAGCGCGACACCGCGCTGCACGAGGCGCGCAAGAAGAGCAAGCGCACGAGGTACGCCGCCGAGGCCGCCGTCCCCGCGCTCGGCGAGCCGGCCGAGGAGGCCGTCAAGGACATGAAGTCACTGCAGGGCCTGCTCGGCGACCACCAGGACAGCGTCATGGCCCGCCGCACCCTGCGCGAACTGGCCGCCGTGGCGCACGCGGCAGGCGAGAGCGACTTCACGTACGGGGTGCTCCACGCCGGTGAGGCGCACCGCGCCCGGGCCGCCGAGGAGGCGCTGCCCGAGGCGTGGAGTTCGATCAGCCGGGCGTTCCCGTTCTGAGCGCCGTACGGGAGACCCCTCCGGGCGGGTTAGGCTGGATGGTCACCCGCCCCTGAGGCACCGGCCCGGGGGACCAGCAGTCACCCCACACGAAGGTTCGCGAGATGCCTGCCGAAGCCGCCGAGTCTGTGTTCCCGCAGCTCGAAGCTCTGCTCCCGCATGTGCAGAAGCCGATCCAGTACGTCGGCGGAGAGCTCAACTCCACGGTCAAGGACTGGGACTCCTGCGACGTCCGCTGGGCCCTCATGTACCCGGACGCGTACGAGGTCGGACTCCCCAACCAGGGCGTCATGATCCTCTACGAGGTCCTCAACGAACAGGACGGCGTCCTGGCCGAGCGCACCTACAGCGTCTGGCCGGACCTCGAGGCGCTGATGCGCGAACACCGTGTGCCGCAGTTCACCGTCGACAGCCACCGCCCGGTGCGGGCCTTCGACGTATTCGGCCTTAGCTTCTCCACGGAGCTGGGCTACACCAACATGCTCGCCGCCCTGGACCTGGCCGGCATCCCGCTGGAGGCCAGGGACCGCGACCTCGACGACCCGATCGTCATGGCCGGCGGCCACGCGGCGTTCAACCCGGAGCCGATCGCCGACTTCATCGACTGCGCGATCATCGGCGACGGCGAACAGGCCGTCCTCGAGGTCACGCGGATCATCCGCGCCTGGAAGGAGGAGGGCCGCCCCGGCGGCCGCGAGGAACTCCTCCTGCGCCTGGCCAAGACCGGCGGCGTGTACGTCCCCGGCTTCTACGACGTCGAGTACCTCCCCGACGGCCGGATCGCCCGCGTCGTGCCCAACCGCTCCGGCGTGCCGTGGCGCGTGTCCAAGCACACCGTCATGGACCTCGACGAGTGGCCCTACCCCAAGCAGCCCCTCGTCCCGCTCGCCGAGACGGTGCACGAGCGCATGTCCGTGGAGATCTTCCGCGGCTGCACCCGCGGCTGCCGCTTCTGCCAGGCCGGCATGATCACCCGCCCGGTCCGCGAGCGCTCCATCACCGGCATCGGCGACATGGTCGACAAGGGCCTCAAGGCGACCGGCTTCGAAGAGGTCGGCCTGCTCTCCCTGTCCTCCGCCGACCACAGCGAGATCGGCGACATCGCCAAGGGCCTCGCGGACCGCTACGAGGAAGACAAGGTCGGCCTCTCGCTGCCCTCGACCCGCGTCGACGCGTTCAACATCGACCTGGCGAACGAGCTGACCCGCAACGGCCGCCGGTCCGGTCTCACCTTCGCGCCCGAGGGCGGCTCGGAGCGCATCCGCAAGGTCATCAACAAGATGGTCTCGGAGGAGGACCTGATCCGCACCGTCGCCACCGCCTACGGCAACGGCTGGCGCCAGGTCAAGCTGTACTTCATGTGCGGCCTGCCCACCGAGACCGACGACGACGTGCTGCAGATCGCCGACATGGCCACGCGCGTCATCCAGAAGGGCCGCGAGGTCTCCGGCTCCAACGACATCCGCTGCACGGTCTCCATCGGCGGCTTCGTGCCCAAGCCGCACACGCCGTTCCAGTGGGCGCCGCAGCTCTCCGCCGAGGAGACGGACGAGCGTCTGGCCAAGCTCCGCGACAAGATCCGCGGCGACAAGAAGTACGGCCGCTCCATCGGCTTCCGCTACCACGACGGCAAGCCCGGCATCGTCGAGGGCCTGCTCTCCCGCGGCGACCGCCGTACCGGCGCCGTCATCCGCGCGGTCTACGACGACGGCGGCCGCTTCGACGGCTGGCGCGAGCACTTCTCCTACGACCGCTGGATGCAGTGCGCGGAGAAGGCGCTGGCCCCGTTCGGCGTGGACGTCGACTGGTACACCACCCGTGAGCGCTCCTACGAGGAGGTCCTCCCCTGGGACCACCTCGACTCGGGCCTGGACAAGGACTGGCTCTGGGAGGACTGGCAGGACGCCCTCGACGAGACCGAGGTCGAGGACTGCCGCTGGACGCCGTGCTTCGACTGCGGGGTGTGTCCTCAGATGGACACCCAGATCCAGATCGGCCCGACGGGCAAGAAGCTGCTGCCGCTGGCGGTCAAGAACGCGGGTCCGGTGCCGAGCGGTCACGCGCACTGAACCCGGCGGCGCACCCCTGTGGAACGGAGCAGCAGCCCCTGACGGAGGGGCTGCTGCTCCGTTCCACAGGGGTGCGCGACATGTGGGTCACGGGACCTGGCGGCCGTTGTACGGGCGGACGCGGTGGCGGGGGCTGACCGTGCGGCGGGGTGGGCGGGTGAGGGTGATCTGGCGGACCAGTTGCTGGAAGCAGGCCAGGGCGGCGACGCCCGGGAGGGCCGCGGCCGCCGTGTCCGTGACGGTCCGGGGCGCCTGGGCCACGCAGAGCAGGACCGCGACGGAGGAGAAGAGCAGGACGACGAACCAGGAGTGCAGGGCGCGTCGTTGATGGAGGGCCGCGCGGAGGATGGAGAGGGAGCCGGCCAGCCAGGGGCCGTACACCAGGATCGGCCACCAGGACGAGGAGTCGCCGCTGCTGTGTGCCGTGGTGACGAGGAGCAGCGGCTCGTAGGTGACCACGCCGCTGAAGACGCTCACCATCGACACGGTGACCGCCGCCATCGCGGCGATGGTGTAGCTGGCGACGCGCAGGGCGTCGGGGCGTGGCCGTGGGGGCTTGCGGTGGGCGCGCGGCGCGGAGCGCAGGGGCGGCAGTTCGGCCGTGATCTCCTGCAGGTTGCCCATGGGGCTGCCGACCGGGGGAGCGGTGACCGAGGTCTCCTCGCGCGGCGGCGGCACCGTGGGGGCGGCGTACTCGTCGGTGCGGGCCTCCTGGAGGAGGTAGGCCAGTTCCTCGGCCGGGTCCCAGGGCGGCACGGCGGGCTCGACGGGCTCCGCGTAGACGGCTCCGGCCCGGTGCCGGCCGGTACCCATTTCGGTGAACGGGTCCGATGCGTCGGCGTTGTACCAGAGCGGGTCGTAGCGTTCATCATTCATGTCAGGATTGATTCATCGGGCCGGCGGGAGCACTCAACGGCGTTTGCCTGCAGTGCAGTTGGGGTGAAGCTGACCTGCTTGCCTTCATACAGCGACTAACGGCGGCACTTTCACTTGGATGCGCGGCGAATGAGTGAACGGCCATAGCGACAATTGGTTTGTCGAAGGCTCCGAATTTCCTTTTTTCGATGGGACTTTCAGCATATGAAGGGCCCGCGAGGGTGTGCTCGGATCCGCGCGGGCGTCCCTGGCGTCCTCGCTGGTATGGATCTGGAGAAGTCGCGGGAGGAGCAGGCCGGCGAGGGGTGCCTCGTCGTCGCGCTGCGCATGCCGGTGCGGGTCGTGGCGCTCGTGCTGGTGGTGCCGGTGCGGATGGTGTGGGACACCCTGGTGGTCGCGGGGCGGTTCCTCAACGGCAGGGTGTTCCGTCCAGTGGGGCGCGCGCTGGCATGGGTGGGGCGCGCGGTGTTCGTGTGGCCGTTCGTCGCGCTCTGGCGCTGGGTGCTGGTGCCGCTCGGGGCGGCGCTGCGGTGGCTGGGCCTGGTACTGGTCGTCGTCCCGGCCGGGTGGCTGTACCGGAGGGTGCTGACGCCCTTCGGGCACGCCCTGGCCTGGTTGGGGCACCGGCTTCTCGTCGTGCCGTCGGTGTGGCTGTACCGGTGGGTGCTCACTCCGGTCGGGCACGCGCTGGCGTGGTGCGGCCGGGGGGTCTTCGCGGTGACCTCGCTGCTCGTCGCCGGGATCGCCACGGCCCTGTACTGGACGGCTCGCGTCCTGGTGGTGTGGCCCGCTGCCGCCGTGTGGCGCTGGGTGCTGGCGCCCGTCGGCCGGGTGCTGGCCGTCGTCGCGCGGGAGGTCGGAGCGGCCCTCGGGCATGCCTGGCGGGTCGCCGGGTACGTCTCGCTCGCCGTGGGCCGCGCCCTCGCCGCCTTGTTCCGGTGGACGGTCGTGGAGCCGGCCCGATGGGTGTACCGGACCGTGCTCACTCCGGTCGGTCACGCAGTCCGTGACGCGGTGCTGAGACCGGTCGCGAATGCCGCACGCAGTGTGGGACGCATCACACGGGACGCCCTTCACTCCGTCCGTCTGACGGTCCGCCAGGTCCGTCAGGACGTCCGGCGGGCGCTCCTCGGCGGTCCCGGGACAGCGGGCAAGCGGGACGATCAGGCTGTGAAGGGAGCTGTCGTGTCACCAGGCGGACGGGATGAACGGATTCCGCTGTCCAAGCGCTGACGGGTCTGCCTGGCCCGCCCCGTCCCTCCCCACGGCCACGCCCCACGGCTTTCCCTGGCCCCCGCCTCGCACGGGACGGCATGTCCGGTGTCTCCCGGGGTACCGGAGCGGGTGCCGGCGCGCGGGGAGAGCGTCCCGCCGGCTGGTGACGCCGGGGAACCGGCGCCCCCACGGGCACGTACCCTGAGAGGGACACGGTCCCGGCGCCCGGCCGGGCCCGCCGGGGCCGTCCCGTACGGCCGTACCCTGGAAGGGGAAGGCGCTTCCCGCGCCTTCTTGCGACAAGGAGAAGATCCACTGGGCAAGCGACAGCCCGAAGGCCCGCCGCCCGCACCCGCGGTGCAGCGCATCCGACTGCGCTACACCAAGCGCGGCCGCCTCCGGTTCACCAGCCACCGTGATTTCCAGCGTGCCTTCGAGCGCGCGCTGCGCCGCGCCGAGGTGCCCATGGCGTACTCGGCCGGTTTCACGCCGCACCCGAAGGTGTCGTACGCCAATGCCGCACCCACCGGCACGGGCAGTGAGGCCGAGTACCTGGAGATCGCGCTCACCGAGCCGCGGGACCCCGAGCGTCTGAGGGCCCTGCTCGACGAGTCGATGCCCGGCGGGCTCGACATCGTCGAGGCCGTCGAGGCCCGCACCTCCGGGCTGGCCGACCGGCTCACGGCCTCGGTGTGGGAGCTGCGGCTGGACGGCGTCGCCCCCGAGGACGCCCGCCGCGCGGTGGACGCCTTCGAGGCGGCCGAGAGTGTCGAGGTCCAGCGCCGCATGAAGAACGGCATCCGTACCTTCGACGCCCGTTCCGCGGTCGCCTCCCTCGAAACCGTCGAGGAGGACGCCGCGACGGACTCCTCGCCGGCTGATAGGCCGACCGACCGGCCCTGTGCGATACTGCGGCTGGTTGTTCGGCACGTGACGCCTGCCGTACGACCCGACGACGTCCTGTCCGGTCTCCGCGCCGTGGCCGACCTGGCGCCGCCGGTCCCCGTAGCGGTGACCAGGCTGGCGCAGGGGCTGTTCGATGAAGAGACCGGCACGGTGACCGACCCGCTCGCGCCCGACCGCGAGGCAGCAGCGACCGAGCCGCACACGGCCGCCGCCACTGCCGCCGCGACGGCGCCGGCGTAAGGAAGGTCCCGCGTAGGGACGGACGTCGTAAGCGCCGCCCTCGAACTCGGGAGCCACCTGGGTCGGGCAGCGCACCGACCAGAAGACTTTCGCCAGGCCGTACGCATTCGGCGTACGGAACCGGCGAGACAGGACACAGAGAGCTTCCGAGCGGCGCCCGCGCCCCGGACGGCGGCCACCGCGCATCGCGCGGGCCGCGGACGTCACCGGCATCGCCGGACCAGGCGCGGCGCCCGGGAGCCTGACGGGAGAAACGCCCGCATGCTCGAACCGACCGAGCCCACCGAGGGTTCCGAACCGAACACCCCCAGCGACACCCTGCCGCCCCGTCGGCGACGCAGGGCCGCGTCCCGCCCGGCGGGCCCGCCCGCCGCCGCCGAAGGCAGCACGGCGGAGACCGTCACGTCGGCCATACCGGCCGCGGAGGCGCCCGCCGAACCGGCGGAGACGCCCCTGCCCGCCGAGGGCGCGATCGACACCCAGCAGGAGACCGGGGCCCCCGCGGCCCGGCGTCGCCGTGTGGTCCGCCGCGCGGCCGCGCCCGCCGGAGCACCGGCGTCAGCGGAGGCCGCCGAGACCGTCGTCCCCGCGGCGCAGCCCGCGTCCGAGGCCGCCTCCCCGGCGCCCGAACCGGCCGCCGACACCACGGAGGACGCTGCTCCGCGTCGCACCCGGCGCCGTGCCACGCGCACCGTGACCGCCCCGGCGCCGGCCGCCGACACCGGGGCCGCCGATGAGACCGCCGCGGTGCCCGAGAGCGCCGAGACCCCCGCCGAGTCGGCCGCCGACACCACGGAGGACGCTGCTCCGCGTCGCACCCGGCGCCGTGCCACGCGCACCGTGACCGCCCCGGCGCCGCCCGCCGACACCGGGGCCGCCGACGAGACCGCCGCGGTGCCCGAGACCGCCGCGGTGCCCGAGACCGCCGCGGCGTCCGAGGCCGCCTCCCCGGCGCCCGAACCGGCCGCCGCCGTGACGGAGGACGCTGCTCCGCGTCGCACCCGGCGCCGTGCCACGCGCACTGTGACCGCCCCGGCGCCGGCCGCCGACACCGGGGCCGCCGACGAGACCGCTGCGGCCCCCGAGACCGCCGGGACCCCCGCCGAGCCGAAGGCGGAGGAGCCCGCTGCGGAAGAGACCGCCCCGGCCGCCGCCGACACGGCCGCCGAGCCCGCAGCCGACGTCGCCGAGGACGCCGCCCCGCGCCGCTCCCGCCGCCGTGCCTCTCGGCGCGCGTCCGCGCCCGCCGGTGCTCCCGCCGCCGAAGCGACGGCGGAGGCCGTCGCCGCACTGGGCGACGACGAGACCGAGCAGGCCGCCCCGACCACCGAGGAGGCCCCGGTGACGGAGAACGACAAGCAGGACGAGACCCCCGCCGAGGCGCCCGCCGCGCAGGCCCCCGCCGAGGAGGGCGGCCCGCGCCGCCGCCGGCGCGTCGTCCGCAAGGCCGCCGCCGGGTTCGCCGAGCCCGCGCGCCCCGCCCGTGGCGCCGAGGCCGAGGCCGAGGACAAGGACGACGCCCCGCGCCGTCCCGCGCGGCCCGCCGTCGCCGTGTTCCAGCCGCCGGTGTTCACCGAGCCCCGCTTCCAGACCCCGGAGCGGGCCGCCGCCGAGGCCGCCGCCGGACTCGCCGAGAGCGCGGAGCCGGAGGAGGAGACCGAGGAGCTCCCGGAGGAGCAGCCCGCCGCCTCCCGCCGTCGCCGTCGCCGCAAGGGCGCCTCCGACGAGCCCGAGGCCGCCGCTCCGGCCGCCGCCGAGGAGACCCCCGAGGCCGACGCCGAGGAAGCCCCCGATCAGGCCGAGGACCGGGCCGACAGCGACGAGGGCGACGACCACGACGACCACGAGTCGTCCGGTTCGCGCCGCCGCCGTCGCCGTGGCGGCCGTCGTCGCCGCCGTGGTGAGTCCGCCGACGCCGACAGCGGCGAGCAGCAGGACGACGACACCGAAGCCGCAGAGCGGGCCGGGACCGAGCAGTCCGCGCAGGACGCCGAGGACACCGACGGACGGAGCGACGAGGACGCCGAGGAGCGCGAGGAGTCCGAGGACAACGGCGGCTCCAGCAGCAGCCGTCGCCGTCGTCGCCGCCGTCGCCGTGCCGGGGACAGCGGCGGTGAGCCCGAGCCGTCCGCCGACGACCCCGAGCGCACCGTCGTCAAGGTCCGCGAGCCCCGTCCCGTGCGGGAGAAGGGTGCCGAGCCGTCCGACGAGGTGCAGTCCATCAAGGGCTCGACCCGTCTGGAGGCCAAGAAGCAGCGCCGCCGCGAGGGCCGCGAGCAGGGCCGCCGGCGTGTGCCGATCATCACCGAGGCCGAGTTCCTGGCCCGCCGCGAGGCCGTCGAGCGTGTGATGGTGGTCCGCCAGCACGGCGACCGCACGCAGATCGGCGTCCTGGAGGACGGCGTGCTCGTCGAGCACTACGTCAACAAGGAGCAGGCCACCTCGTACGTCGGCAACGTGTACCTGGGCAAGGTGCAGAACGTGCTGCCGTCGATGGAGGCCGCCTTCATCGACATCGGCAAGGGCCGCAACGCCGTGCTCTACGCCGGCGAGGTCAACTTCGACGCGCTCGGCATGTCCGGCGGTCCGCGCCGCATCGAGTCCGCGCTGAAGTCCGGGCAGCCGGTGCTGGTCCAGGTCACCAAGGACCCGATCGGCCACAAGGGCGCCCGCCTCACCAGCCAGGTCTCCCTCCCGGGCCGCTACCTCGTGTACGTGCCCGAGGGTTCGATGACCGGCATCAGCCGCAAGCTGCCCGACACCGAGCGGTCCCGGCTGAAGACCATCCTCAAGAAGATCGTCCCCGAGGACGCGGGCGTCATCGTGCGCACCGCCGCCGAGGGCGCGAGCGAGGACGAGCTGCGCCGTGACGTCGAGCGTCTCCAGGCGCAGTGGGAGGAGATCAAGAAGAAGTCCAAGAACGGCGGCACCGCCCCGACGCTGCTGTACGGCGAGCCGGACATGACCGTCCGCGTCGTCCGGGACATCTTCAACGAGGACTTCTCCAAGGTCATCGTCAGCGGTGACGAGGCCTGGGAGACCATCCACGGCTACGTCTCCCACGTCGCGCCCGACCTGGCCGACCGTCTGCAGCGGTGGACCAGCGAGGTCGACGTCTTCGCCACGTACCGGATCGACGAGCAGCTCGCCAAGGCGCTGGACCGCAAGGTCTGGCTGCCCAGCGGCGGTTCGCTGGTGATCGACCGGACCGAGGCGATGGTCGTCATCGACGTCAACACCGGCAAGTTCACCGGTCAGGGCGGCAACCTCGAGGAGACGGTCACCAGGAACAACCTGGAGGCGGCCGAGGAGATCGTGCGCCAGCTGCGGCTGCGCGACCTCGGCGGCATCATCGTCATCGACTTCATCGACATGGTGCTGGAGTCCAACCGGGACCTGGTGCTGCGCCGTCTGCTGGAGTGCCTGGGCCGGGACCGCACCAAGCACCAGGTCGCCGAGGTGACCTCGCTGGGCCTGGTCCAGATGACCCGCAAGCGGGTCGGCCAGGGTCTGCTGGAGTCGTTCTCCGAGACCTGCGTCCACTGCAACGGCCGTGGTGTCATCGTCCACCTCGACCAGCCGTCCTCCTCCGGCGGCGGCAAGCGCCGCAAGCGCGCCCGGGCCGGTGCGGCGGACCAGCCGCACGAGCACGAGGCCGCCGTGGAGACGCCCGAGCAGGAGGCCGAGGCCGAGTCGGAGACGCCGGCCGAGGTCGCCGCCGAGGTGGCCGAGCCGGCCGCGCTGCCGGCGCCCGAGTTCACGCCGGACGAGGAGCTGTACAGCAGCGCCGCAGAGGCGGAGGCCGCCGCGTCCCGGGGCCGTACGCGTCGCCGGGCGAGCCGTCGGGCCTCCGCGCCCGCGGGCTCCCCGCAGCGTGAGAGCGCCAAGGGCGGCCGCAAGCAGGCCGAGGAGCGCGCCGAGGAGGCGCCCGTCGGCGAGGAGACGCGGGCCGTCCCCACGGCGCAGGACGTGACGGCCACCGAGGAGGCGCGGCGTCCCGTGCAGCCCGAGTCGGCCGCCGAGGCGCTGGCCGAGCCGGCCGCCGCCGAGGACGTCGTGGTGCCGCAGGCCGAGGAGGCCGCTCCGAAGGGCCGCACCCGCCGCCGGGCCACCCGCAAGGCGACCGCGCCGGCCGGTTCCCCGGCGGGCGCCGAGGCCGCGGTGGTGACCGTCGCCGAGTCCGCGAGGACGGAGGAGGCGCCGAAGGCCGAGGAGACCCCGGCCGAGGCCGCCGCCCCGGAGGCCGCGCCCGAGGCGTCCGCCCCGGCCCGGCCGCGGCGTCGCGCGGTGCGCAAGCCGAGCACCTCGACCGCGTCCGAGGATACGGCCGTCGTGGTCCTGCCGTCCGCCCCGGCGGACGAGCAGAAGCGCGCCGAGGAGCCCGCCGCCGAGCCGGAGGCCGCCGAGCCCGTCGAGGGCGCCGAGGGCGCCGAGGAGGCCGCTCCGGCCAAGAAGGCCGCCCGCAAGACGGCCAAGAAGGCCACGGCGAAGAAGGCCGCCACGAAGAAGACGACGACGGCCAAGAAGACGGCAGCCAAGAAGACGACGACGGCGGCGAAGAAGACCACCGCCAAGAAGTCGACGGCGAAGAAGGCCACGACGAAGAAGACGGCCGCTGCGGAGCAGCAGGCGCCCTCCTCCGTCACGGCCGCGGCCGACGAGAGCTGACCAGCGTCTACGCTGTGTGGTCCTGTCCCCCTGCGGGGCAGGGCCACACGCTTTTCCAGTCCCTGAAGGAGAACGACCGCGATGATAGGCCTCGTGCTCGCGGCCGGCGCCGGCCGGCGTCTGCGCCCGTACACCGACACGCTCCCCAAGGCCCTGGTGCCGGTGGGCGCGGAGGGCGACCCGGACGCCGCGACCGTCCTGGACCTGACGCTGGGCAACTTCGCGGAGATCGGGCTGACCGAGGTGGGTGTCGTGGTC
>BMTH01000007.1 GCA_014649575.1 Streptomyces griseoincarnatus
TCACCCGATCCAGCATCCCGTTCGAACCAGACCGAGCACACGAACGGATAGAGAACGGCCAGTTAGCCAGCCACTTTGGCGCGAGCCTCGAAGATCATGGCCCCAACGTCGTGCTTTACCGGGCAGGTCCACAGACTGCCCGACGCGCCGAAAGCTTACGGGGCCATGATCACTCGCGCCAAAGCAGCGCCACCCCAAAGCCGCTCCTCCGACCTGTAACACTACTTTCCCTCGCTACGACGCATCGATGCGCGCCGCAACTGATACAGGCTTGATGACGAACCGCCCTGCAACGACGCCCAATACCCCCGAGACATAAACCACCCACACATCACCCAAACGCCCAAAAGGTGAACTTTTCACCCAAATCGTACTACTCGGCGAACAGTGCTGATCCCGTCAGTGGCAACATCTACATTTTCACTTGGGGACCAGCACCGTCACTGGTCAGCATCTCAGCGGGTGCCCGCTCATCCGTGCCAGGAAGGACAACTTAAGTGGTCGACCTGAAGAAGGACGTCTGGGCTATCGCCGACACCCTTCGCGGCGTCTATGCCCGCAACAAGGCAGGTGACGTTATCCTGCCCATGACGATCCTGCGCCGTCTGGAGTGCGTCATGGCACCCCACCGCGCCGAGGTTGCCGCGATCATCGCCCAGCAGCCGAACGAGACGCTGCGCGTGAAGATGATCAAGTCCTTCACCGGCGGTGTGAAGTTCTACAACACGACGAAGCACACCCTGGCCTCGGTGTACGACTCCGGCGACGACATGGCCGACAACCTGCTCGAGTACGTCCTCGGCTTCAGCAAGGACATCGACGTCTTCACGTACTTCCACCTGCCCGAGCACATCGAGCGGATGAGGAAGGGCGGCATCCTCGCCACAATCGTCCGCCAGTTCCGCGACCTCGACCTGTCCCCCGAGGCCGTCCCGAACTCCAAAATGGGCGAGCTGTTCGAGCACCTCATCTATATGGACTTCGAGTCGTCCAACGCTGAGTCCGGTGACCACTACACCCCCCGCGACGCGATCAACTTGCTGGTCGACTTGCTGTTCGCCGAGGACGACAAGGCCCTGTCTGGCGAAGCCATCCGCAGCATTTACGACCCCACCGTCGGCACCGGTGGCATGCTCAGCGTGGCAGAGGAGCACCTGCACCGCATGAATCCGGATGCCGAGCTCCTCCTGTACGGGCAGGAGCTGCGTCCGGAGTCCTATGCAATGTGCCGCTCCGACATGCTCGCCAAGGGTCAGAGCACCCAGAACATCGTGCTGGGCAATACCCTGACCAAGGACCTGTTCCCGGACGATACGTTCAATTACATCCTCTCCAACCCGCCCTACGGCGTGGACTGGAAGAACATCGCCGAGCACGTGGAGAGGGAGCACAAGAGGGGCTTTAGTGGTCGCTTCGGGGCGGGCCTGCCCCCGACCTCCGACGGCGCGCTGCTGTTCGTCCAGCACGCCATCGCCAAGATGAACCCCGCTGACAGCCAGGACGGCGGCGCCCGCGCCGGCATCGTCCTGAACGGCTCCCCGCTGTTCTCCGGCGGCGCCGGGAGCGGCTCCAGCGACATCCGAGGTTGGCTGCTGGAGAACGACTTGATCGAAGCCATCGTCGCGCTGCCGAACGACATGTTCTACAACACCGGCATTCCCACGTACCTGTGGATCTTCGACAACAACAAGCGCCCCGAGCGCAAGGGCAAGGTGCAGCTCATCGACGCCACCGCCCTGGGCGCCAGGATGGACAAGTCCCTGGGCTCCAAGCGCGTCAAGATCAACGACGCCGCCCGTGAGCGCGTGCTCCAGCAGTACGCGGACATGGAGTCCTCGGACACGTCCAAGATCTTCGGCAACCTCGACTTCGCCTTCTGGCAGATCACCGTCGAGCGGCCTATGCGGCGGAACTTCGAGACCACACCTGAACGGGTCGCCCTCGTCGCTGAGCACAAGGCCCTAGGCAACATCGACGGCCTCATCGACGCCCTGAACTCCTTCAACGGGGGCCACTACCTCAACCGCGAAGACTTCCTCAACGACCTGGGCAAGCACCTCGGTTCCCGCAGCATCAGCTTGACCTCCGCGCAGCGCAAGGCCCTGTGGCAGACCCTCGGCGAGCGCGACGAGAACGCCGACATCTGCCGTTTCCAGTCTGGCAAGAACAAGGGGGAGCCGGAGCCCGACGTTCCACTCCGAGATACCGAGATCGTCCCCTTCGGCTGGAATGGGCACCCCAAGAGGCACGACGCCAAGGACGCCACCATCAAGGCGTACTTCAACGCCGAGGTCAAGCCGCACATCGAGGACGCCTGGATCGACCACACCAAGACCAAGGTGGGCTACGAGATCCCCTTCACCCTCCACTTCTACAAGTACGTGCCCCCGCGCACCCTCGCTGAGATCGACGCCGACCTCGACGAGTCCCTGCAGGAAATCCTCGGCCTGCTGCACAAGGTGGAGGCAAGCAAGTGAGCACCCCTCTTCCCTGGGGAGACACCCAGCCGCCGTGGACGATTGGTAAGGTCAAGCACCTGGGGAGCGTCACTCTCGGCAAGATGCTCCAGGCAAAAGACACAGGCCAAGACGTCCTTGCTCCGTACATGAGGGCGGCCAACGTCCAGCCTGACGGCGTTCTTGCTCTGGACGACGTGAAGGAGATGTGGTTCTCACCCTCTGAGCTGGACGTCCTCACCCTGCGGCAGGGTGACGTGGTCGTGGTCGAGGGCGGGCAGGGAGGCTTCGGACGTGCCGCGTACGTCGGTGAAGACCTCGACGGCTGGGGGTTCCAGAACTCGATCAACCGTGTCCGGTCGAAAACTGGTAATGATGGGCGATTCCTTGCGTACTATCTGATCGCCCTGCGGGCCACCGGGTACCTCCGGAGGTACTGCAACGTCGTTTCCATGCCGCATCTGACGGCCGAGAAGCTGGCGGCCATTCCCCTCCCGCTTCCCTCCAGTCCTGAGCAACGCGCCATTGCTGATCATCTGTATCGCGAGACCGCAGAGATCGACAGGCTCATTGCCGCGCTGGAACGGTTCATTGGACAGCTACAGGAACGACGTCAAGCTGTCGTGGAGCACGAGCTTGCGGAGGTCGTGCCGGCGGCGCCCGGTACACGGCTGAAGCACCTCGTGCGGTCCGTTCGACAGGGGTGGAGCCCGCAGTGCTTTCCTTGGCCTGCAGATGGAGTCCAGACCTGGGCAGTCCTGAAAGCCGGGGCGGCCAACCGCGGGGTCTTCCGCCCGGAAGAGAACAAAGAACTCCCCGAAGACCTGGAGCCGCGTCCGTCGACCGTGGTGCGGCATGGCGATCTCTTGGTCTCCCGAGCCAACACCCGTGACCTTGTCGGTAGCGCGGCAGTGGTGTCCGGAGATTACCCGCGGCTCATGCTGAGCGACAAGCTCTACGCTCTCGCGCTCGACGAGTCCAAGGCCTTGCCCCGGTATGTCGCCCACCTGATGGCCAGCCGCCGAGTCAGGGATTTGATCGAGATGGCCGCGTCTGGCGCGAGCTCTTCGATGCTGAACATCAGCAGGGACGACATCGTGAACCTTCCGATGAATGTTCCTGACCCCGCTGAACAGCATCGCGTCCTCAAGCACCTCGACGAGGAAACAGCGGAGATCGACAATCTGATCACGAAGACGCAGCGGCATATCGAGCTCGTCAGGGAGCGCCGTAGGGCGCTCATCACTGCGGCCGTGACCGGCCAGATCGACATCCCCGAGGAGGCCTGAGCCGTGGTGGATCTGACCTACGAGTCGGAGTTCGAGCAGCGCATCTGCGAATACCTGGCTGCCCATGGATGGGAGTACTCCCCGAACGGGGAGGGGTACGACGCCGAACGTGCCCTGTTCCCAGAGGACGTATTCGATTGGTTCAAGGACCTGGACCCGCAGGCATGGAAACGCAGCATCGGTTCCGGCCCGCGGGCAGACTCAGCGAAGGAGGCTCTGCTCGACCTGATCGTGCAGCTACGCTCCACCCCGCTGGACAACAGGGGCGGTGGCCCAGGCGGGACCCTGCAGTTGCTGCGCTCGAACGTCCCCGTGGGGCTGCGCGACGAGATGAAGATGGTCCAGTGGCGCCCCGCGGACCCGACGAACGCCACCCGCATGGCCGCCTACGACAAGGTGCGCCTGCGGATCATGCGGCAGGTGTACTACTCGCGGCAAAAGCCTCACGACAGCATCGATCTGGTCGCCTTCATCAACGGCATCCCGGTGGCCACGTTCGAACTGAAGACGAACTTCAAGCAGTCCATCGACGCTGCGGTGAAGCAGTACGCCCAGGACCGTAAGCCCAAGGGAGAGCCGCTGCTGGCATTCGGTACTGGGGCGCTGGTGCACTTCGTGGTCACCGAGTCCGAGGTCCGCATGACCACTCATCTCGACGGTGAGAACACCTACTTCCTGCCGTTCAACCAGGGCAACAACGGCGGCGCGGGCAACCCGGTCAACGAGCATGGGCCGGCCACCACGTACCTGTGGGAGCAGGTCATGGCCCGCGACACGTGGCTGGACATCTTCGGGTCCATGCTGTTCGTGGACGTCAAGACCAGCGCGAATGTGATCACGCGTGAGCGTAAGACGTCGACCAACGTGATATTCCCGCGCTTCCACCAGTGGCAGGCCGTCTCGCGGATGGTCGAGCAGGTCGAGGCTGAGAGCGCGGGGGGACGGTTTTTGATCCAGCACTCAGCCGGGTCGGGCAAGACGAACACGATCGGGTGGACTGCACACCGCCTGTCGAACCTGCACGACCGCACCGGTCGCAAGGTCTTCGACACGGTAGTGGTGATCACTGACCGCACTGTGCTCGACGACCAGATGCAGCGGGCGGTCCTGCAGATCGAGGGCAAGCCGGATTACGTCTACAACGTGGACAGGAGGGCCCGCACTGACGAGGGCTCCAAGTCCCGTGCGCTGCTCAAGGCCTTGCAGGACCGTCGCCGCATCGTGGTGGTGACCATCCAGACCTTTCCGGCTGTGCTCAAGCTCCTGTCGCAGGACGACTCGCTTGCCGGGCACCGGTTCGCGGTCATCGCGGATGAGGCGCACTCCTCGCAGGCCGGCGCCACGGCTAAGAAGGTGCGCCAGGTACTGCGCGTCGGCGGGCAGGAAGTCGACGAGGGCGCGGAGGTCGACGCCGAGGACACGATCAACGCCTTTGCTGACGTCCCGACCCCGAACGTGTCGTTCTTCGCATTCACCGCCACCCCGAAGCCCAAGACGATCGAGTTGTTCGGGCGGCGCAAGTCGCCCGATGCCAAGCCGTCCGCGTTTGACGTGTATTCCATGAAGCAGGCCATCCAGGAGGGGTTCATCCTGGACGTCCTGCCTCGCTACCAGAGCTACGGGACCGTTTACCAGATCGCGGAGGCGATCAAGAAGAACGGTGTCAACGTTTCCGTCGACGACGAGGACAACCTGGTCGAGAAGACTGCGGCGGCCAAAGCACTGAAGCGGTTCGTGCGCCTTCACCCGACGAACATCGCCCAGAAGGTCGAGATCATCGTCGAGCACTTCCGTGCCAATGTGGCCGGCCTGCTAAATGGCCACGCAAAGGCCATGATCGTGACATCGGAGCGCAAGCACGCGCTGCGTTACAAGCTGGCGGTCGACAAGTACATCAAGGCCAAGGGGTACGACCTGGGTACCTTGGTTGCGTTTTCCGGCACCCTGGACGACCCGGAGTCCGGCATCCACGAGGAGGTCTCCGAGGCCAAGATGAACCCGGGTGCCGCACGGGACCTGGCCCAAGCGTTCGCCGAGCCGAACTACCGCGTCATGATAGCCGCGGACAAGTTCCAGACCGGGTTCGATCAGCCATTACTGTGCGCAATGTACGTCGACAAGCGCCTGGACGGCATCCAAGCGGTGCAGACCCTGTCGAGGCTGAACCGCACCTTCCGGACAGGCAACTTGGTAAAGGACCGGGTGTTCATCCTGGACTTCATCAACGAGCCCAAGGACATCAAGGCAGCCTTCGCGGAGTACTACGAGGAAGCGGAGATCGAGACCGAGACCAACCCGAACCAGCTGCACGTGTTGGCGATGGGGCTACGCACCTTCGGTGTCTTCGACACCCAGGACGTGGCCCAGTTCATCCAAGGCGCCCAGGACGGTGACCGCAACGCGATCACCGCAGCGATGAGCCGAGCCCAGGACCGGTTCGCCCAGGCATGGGACCAGGCCCAAGACGACGACACTCAGGCCGTGGAGCGGCTGGAGCAGTTCCGGAAGAACGTCTCCTCGTTCGTGCGACTGTACGACTTCCTGTCCCAGGTATACGACTACTCTGGCTCGCCGCTCGAAGACCTGTCCGCGTTCTGTCGTGAACTGACCCAGTGGATCAAGGCCGAGCGGACACACGACGAGATCGACATCTCAAGCGCACGGCTGGTCGCCATTGAGCAGAAGGACAAGGGAGTCACGAACGCCTCGGTCACCGAGAAGGGCGACAAGCTCACCGGGCCGAGCGCGCTGGGCACAGCCAAAGTGAAGGACCCTGAGATGGTCCCACTACTGGAGGTCATAGACACTCTCAATACCCTGTTCGACGACCTCTCGGAGTCTGCTGTCGCCGGACTGATGGCGCTCGTCATCAAGGCTGCGAAGTCGGATGAGGTGCTGAGGTCACGGGCGTTGGAGAACAGCCTCGAGAACTTCCTGAAGTCAGAGAAGGTCCGTGACCGGATCCTCGACACCCTGCTCGCTGCTCCCGGGGAGCTGGGAAAGGTCGTGGCCGAGGTCGTCGGCGACGGCAAGGGCCTGGACAGTATCATTGCCGGCGCTTTCCACGGAGTGCGTCTGGACGCCGAGTAGAAGGCCTTCTAATGGCTGGGACTCCCACGTATCAGAACCGGGACGACCAGCGCGACACCATCTCGACAAACCGAGCAGCACACCGATGGTCGCCCATGAGCTCTGTGTGGACGGCAGCCCCGGGGTGGGTCCTCCGCTAGCAAAACCTGGTGGCCAACCCTCCACAACCTCTGCATGGCGCTGGGGAGGTGTACACGGCAGAGATTCACCGCGCATGCGCTTCCATGTGGCAGGCCCAACGTTCTGCGGTTGCTGGGTTGACGGGTTGGCTTCCGGCGAACAGTCGGAGAAGGTGCCCCGCTCCTTGGGCCCACGCAGAGGAGCTTGCCGACGCGGTTGTGTTCACACTGACGAGAGGTGGACGACGCGTCCGCGCCGCTGGCCTGCTCTGCCAGCGTCCGCGATGCAGCATGTGATGCGGCGGTCGAAGCCAGGTCGTTGGACGCCTCAGTGCCGCACGCCGGTGCGGGCAACCTGCCAGCGCGGTCTTGTTCCAGATCTCTGGCCATGACGATCACGAGGGCTCTAGTCTGAGTGACCATCAGAGCGCACAAGGGGTGGGTGTGAAAGATCTTCAGATTCGGCAGCTAGAAACGGCCCTGACGGAGCAATTCGAGGGCTTTATCGATATGACCGACCTGGACGGGCGGAATGAGAACATCCTTCGCCCAGCATTCCTCAGCCGCGCGTTGGCTGCGCTGGCCGTGCTCGAAGTGACGGGTCTGGACCGGGAGCAGGCGGCGGCGTGCGTCATCGACGGTTTCGACGACCAGGGAATTGATGCCATCGCAGTCGATGCCGACGCGCCCCACATTTGGATTGTCCAGGCCAAATGGAGCAGCACCGGCGATGCAACGTTCGACCAGAAGGCCCTTCTCGCCGTCAAGGAGGGGCTGAAGAAGCTCGTCCATAGCCAGTATGACCGCTTCAACAAAAAACTTCAACCCATAGTTCCGGCACTGAACTCCGCTTTGGGTAACCCCCGCGTACAGATCACTATTGTCCCGGCCCTGGCTGGTGACCGCAACTTGTCAGCTGGCATCCAGCGGGATTTCGATGATCTAAAGAGCGAATACAACGACCCGCAGGAGATTCTACGGGTTGAGCCACTCTTGCTGCAGCACTTCATCAATGCTCTACGGGCAGGGCTCGACGATCCGAGGGTCGATCTCAAAGCACGAATGCCCGACTTCCGCTTCCACTATGACCCCTATTTGGCTTACTATGGCACGCTCACCGCAGATCAAGTTGCCGATTGGTACGCAGAGCATCGTCACCGCCTGTTCCACCGCAACATCCGCTATCCACTGGGACTTACCAGAATCAATTCAGAGCTGGTAGGAACAGTTTTGCATGAACCTGAGCATTTCTGGTACTTCCACAATGGCATCACTGTGCTGTGCGACGAACTCGACGTTAGTCCACGTGGCGACCTAGAGCTCTCCGGCGCAAGTGTGGTGAACGGGGCACAGACAGTTTCTTCCCTGCACGAGGCAGCCGAACGCTCGGCCGAGTGTGTGGCGCGGGCACGTGTCAACGTGCGGATCATCCCTCTCAAGGGGACACCTGAGAACTTCGACCGCCGAGTGACCATCGCGACCAACACTCAGAACAGCGTAGCTGAGCAGGATTTTCGAGCTCTTGATCAAACACAGAGACGGCTCCGCTACGACTTCGACGTTACGCTAAACAAGACATATGTCATCAAGCGAGGTGAAACACCCCCGCCGGCTGCGGATGGGTGTGACATGGTCGAGGCGGCGATCGCTCTGGCGTGCGCTCACCAAGATCCGCAAATGTCTTTCCAGGCGAAGTCCGAGCCCAATCTCTTGTGGAAGGACGAGGTCTACACCAAGATCTTCCGTCGTCCGGATGCCCGGCGAGTATGGCGAGCCGTCCAGATACTGCGAGCGGTGAAGCAGGTATTGGGTTCTCTGCAGCAGGGGTTGGAGGGTCGCGCTAGCGTCTTCGCGGACCAAGGGGAGTATCTGATCGGTCACCTCGTCTTCCAACAACAAGACAATTGGACCGCGTGCCCTGAAGGCGACTGGGAGAAGCTGCTCACGCGAATCCCGAGTTCGACTGAAACTGCTTTGCGCTGGGCAATGCACGCCCTCGACGGCGGTAGCAGCCAGGTTGGCAAGGTCTTCCGCACAGCTCAGAGCTATGAACAACTAGCAGTGAGAGCTATCGAAGGCTTGCTCTCTAGCGAATCCACCCCTGAGCTCTCGCCGGACTACCAGGTGGCGGAACGGGAGAAGCGGGCGCGTCAGGCCAATGCCGTCACCGTGATCGTGGACAAGGGCGCCATCCAGGAGGGAACCCGTTTGGAGTTTAGGCCCATCGTGGGACCGGAACGCCGGGCACTGACCGAGTGGATCGCGGAAGATCGCCGTCGAGGGTCGGCAACGTGGGTTGTGAGCAGAAGCAATAGAAGCAAGGTGCTCCTCTGGGAATGGGATGGTCAACGTTATTCGCCGAGCGCGTTGGTAATGGAGATGTTCCGTCAGGCGAACAAGCAAGGACCGAAGGCAGTGCAGGGAACTCGCCGCTGGTTCGTTCCCGGCCAGGGATCGCTTGTCGATATCGCCAACAAGATCCGCGGCGAGTCGACGGAGTAGCAACCTCAAGGAGCTGTGCCGGCACTCTGTTCTTGGCCCTCCGTCAGATACGTCGCGTCGTACGTGCTGGTGAACTGGTGGCGGTAGGAGGCTTGGGGACGACACGATGGGCCTCTCAGGCGTTCCCTCTCTGCCGCCAGCGTCCAGGACTGTTCCCATCCCACGCTGCCCGTTACGTACGCGGTAAGGGACCAACGGTCCGCTGACAAAGCCGTGTTCCGGCTCCGTACCAATGCGAGCAGACTCTAGGGTGGACTGTCCGTGGACAGATGAACTACCAAGCGGGCGCCACGCAGCGGTGACCAGCACCGATGCCAGAGACGCAAGCGCCCTCCGGAGCCGTGTGCGCAGGTTCGAATCCTGCCGGTGGCACTCGCTAGTCAGAAACTTGTAACTGTCATCTGACCAGGGCGAATGCCGACATAGGAGGGCGGGAGTCAGTCCCACTGACTCCCGCCCTCTCGTTGTCTTTCATCGGTCCTCTCAGTGACTGGCCATGCCGCCGGCCCTCATCCGATGCCAGACCTCTCTTGCACGCCGCCGCAGAGCGGGAACCAGTTCGACGTTGTCCCCGCGTTCCGCGCTCTGCAGGAGTTCGGAGGTGACCACCAGCTCCGCGAAGCGCCCTTCCTCGCTGTCGAGAATGGCGGAGAGCTCGTGCCGGAGGCGCTCTGCCGTCTCCGGCATCCCGAGGCTGTAGGCGTGCAGCAGAGCTGCGTCGTAGCCGGCCGGGGCGGTGCCCCAGCCCTCCCAGTCCAGGATGCCGAGTTCAGGGCCGACCAGGTTGGCCCAGTGCAGGTCACCGTGCGCGGTGGACCATGAGGGAGGCGTCGTGGGGACGGGCCCGCCGAGGAAAGCGAGGTACTTCGGCATGGCGCGGTCCAGGTACGCCTGGCGTACGGCCGTACGGTCAGTGTGGACCGCCGAGAGGTGCACCAGGGCCATGCGTAGGTCGCTCCACCAGGCTGCCGGCAGGGGAGGTTCGGCGGGGACGAGCACAGGGGTGGGCGAGACTGCTCCACCGACGGCACGGTCGTACAGCTCTGCCTTGTAGGCGTTTCCTCCCTCCGTCCACTGCCGTACGAGACGTAGGCGAGGGCGCGGCACCTGCCGGGGGACCAGTTGTTCGGCGTCTTCCGGGCCCGTCCACAATTTGCCAGTCGCCTTGTCCGACAGGCTTTGGACGACACGCAGCCATCCCGGCCCGTAAGGGCCGGTGACCGGTCGGCCGAGCGTGCGCCCCCGCCACCCCCACGCCTCCTGGCCCTCTCCGCCGGACGGTCCAGCGTCAGAGGCCACCCCGAGGAAGCCGCACGCCACGGTATGGGCACTTCGCATACGCGCGGTGACCTCAGGGTCGTCAGGTTCCGAGGACATCGATGACCCTTCTCAGACGATCGGGCGACAAGGGCTCGCGGGCCGCAGCACCACGGGCATCGGCCCAGTGTGCCGGTGTGCTCGCCGACAGCAGGACCTGTGACACCCCCGGCGCCGACAGAGCGACCAGGAGCGCGGCCTGCGCCGGGGAGGCCGCGGCATCGATGCTGCGCACCAGCTCTTCAGTCATCGCGCCGGGCAGTTCGCCTCCTCCGAGCGGAGCCGATGCGAAGACGTCCAGCCCTGTTTCATGTGCTTCTGCCAGACTTCCGCGCCCTTCGAGCGCGTCCGCCACTACGGCGAGGTGAACGAGGGAGACCGGGAACTGCACAGCCCGGAAGTGGTGGTGTGGCCCTCCCACGCTTTTGGCGAGTGCCGTCAGCTCCGGGACGGTGAACATGCCGTTCGACAGGCCCACCCAGGTGGCGACGCCGTAGCCGCCGATCTCGCCTGCGTCCGCCACGCCCTCCAGCTCCTCGAATGCCTCGGTCAGCATCCGCAGCAGGCCGGTCCGGTCCGGCCGGCCGTGTTCCGGATTGTGGACGAAGACCAGGTCCGGGACGCGGCCGAGGCGGGCGCGACTGCGAGCGACCTGCCAGGCGATATAGGGCCGCGTCAGGCAGTGGCCTCGATTGTGGTCGTACGGCAGCACCCCGGCGGCGCGTGCGGCACGCCGGTCGGAGTCGGGGACGAAGCCGACTTTGGTCGAGACCCGTACGTGGGGACACGCGCCGAGGAGCGGCCGCAACGAGCTCTCAGCCGTGTCGAACGCGTAATTCGGCGCCATGTCGACCCATGTCACCCCGGCGCTCAGGGCGGCGGCCACCGACTGTGCCACGTCACGGCACCGGTACGTGCCGGCGGCCAGCTGTGCGCTCATCCTGCTCGCCCCACGGCCGCGACCTCGCCGTCCACCAGTTCGCTCACAAGGTGCGCCACCTGTCCGACGCGAAGCCCGGCCGCTCGGGCGAGTGCGTCCAGGCGGTGACGTCCTCCGTCCACGAGGAGGGACAGCAGGGGCGCGGCCTGCGGGGAGAAGGTCCATTCTTCTCCCCCTGCCGTCAGTACCGCGTTGCCCTCTCCGTCACTGCGCAACTGTGCGCGAGCGGTCACCAGGTGTACGGAGAGAGCGGGGTCGGGAGGTACTCCCTCCACGTACGGCAGTGAGGGCACCAGGCGGGCCCGGTCGGTGGCATCCCGCAAGGCGAGGAAGCGGTCGAGCAGCGTCCCGTGCTCGAACTCCTTCACGACGAGGTCGCCGAGCGACCGCACGAAGTCCGCCTTCTCCTCCTCGGTTCCGAAGCGGGGCAGGTCGCTGCGTACGGTCGCTTCGCGACGCAGCTCCTCGGAGAGCCACTGGAGGAGGTCGGCACCGGTCGTCGTCTGCATGCCGCAGGTGAAGTGGAGGGAGTGGACACCTTCGGAGGCGGCGACCGCGTGCCACCAACCACGCGGCAGATAGAGCATGTCCCCGGTGTGCAGAACCAGTTCGACGAGTGGCTCGTTCGGCGGTGGTTCGAGGACGTCCGTGTCGCGGTGCAGCGGGGCTTGTCTCGTGGGGCCGTAGATGCGCCATCGCTTGGCGCCGTCGAGTTGGAGGACAAGGACATCGTGGTCGTCCCAATGAACTCCGAAGCCTTCCTCGGGCGTCCAGGAGGCGTAGGCGTTGACCTGGATGCCGGTGCGCAGGTGCCGTTCCAGCTCCTGGGCGAGCCGGCCGAGGGTCGGGTGCAGCTCGTCGACCGCGTCCAGTACCAGGGTGGCGCCATCGGCGAGGTGGTGGTGCAGTTCGGCCGGCTTGAGCCGGTGCCACACGGTGCTGCGCCGGGTGGTGACCGGTACCGAGTAGGCGTGCTGGGGCAGGGTCTCACCACCCGCCGCAAGGCGCAGGCGGGGAGGTTCGAGCCGGTGGTGGGTGAGCAGGGCGTTCAGGTCGTCCCAGTTGAGCAGGCCGGCAAAGCGGTCCGGATCACCGGGGAAGTGACGGTAAGCGCGGCCGTACACCTGGGCGAGGAAGTCCTCGCCCAGGTGCGCGACCACCGCGGGTACGTCGGTGGTCATCGGTGACGGCCCTTCTCAGTCGTTGCCGTCGGATCGGCCGGTGGAACCGCCGTCCGAGGGCTGCTCGGCACTCGAACGGGCGGCGGCGATCCGGCGACGGGCGACCAGCAGACCGTGGTCCTCCTGGCCACCGGCCTTGGTGATGTTCTGCTCGGGCATGGTGTGTATCTCCTTCGGTGTGGACGGCGGTGATGCTGTTGCCGCACGAGAGTTGGCGGAAGCGAGCAGGTCGCCCGCTCCCTGGTCGTGGCGTCCTCGGTTGCCCCACCAGGGGTGGAAGGCAGGTCAGGGCGCCGGAACCTGACTCGGCGCTTGCGTCTGCCGAGTCAGGTGGTCGAATGGTCAGGTGGCGGCGACGGGCGTGCGGGAGTCACTGGGCGCACGGCTTCCCGGTTCAGCCATGGCGACCAGCCGCTGCGCGTCTCCAGCCCCGAACGAGAAGTCACTCTCGGATGCGGCGGACGACGGGCGGGAGAGCGAGGGTGAACAACCCCCGATCTCGAACCAGACCGCCTTTCCCTCCTTGGTCGGCCGACAGCCCCACGCCTGGGCAAGGCCGTCGACCAATTGCAGTCCGCGCCCGCTCTCATCGTCCAGGCCGGCCGGTGTCCGCTCCGGGAGGCGGCCGCCCTTCGTGTCCTCGGCCTCCAGCCGCACCCGGAGCCCGTCCCAGCTCACCGTGACCTGGCAGCCCTCCCCTGTGTGCACCACGGCGTTGGTGATCACTTCGCCGGTCAGCAGCTCCAGCGTCTCGATCGTGTCCTTTAGGAGCGGCACGTTCCAGTCACGGACGATCGCGACAACCCGGCGACGAGCGGACGGCACGGCGCGGATGTCGGGCGGGACACGGAAGGACGAGGACTTCGGGGCGGGCGTTCGGAACGTCATGGAGGGCGGACCTTCCTGGCGGTGTGCGTCGGAGTTCCACACAACCGCCCACAACGGACAACGCCCAGAGCACAATGGACGCACCGATGCGGCATCCGTGCGTCACTCCCGTGCCTCACCTGGGGAGTCACGCAGCCGCAAGTCCTTGGCAGGGCAGGCGAAACGGAAGGCTGTCTCATGGCGCACCATCGCAACGGCCTGGCAGCGCGCCGCCGAACCGTGGGGCTCACCCAGGAAGCCCTTGCCGAGCGCATGCGGGTGGACCGCTCCACCGTCGCCCGGTGGGAGTCGGGCCGCACCGCTCCGCAGCCGTGGATGCGTCCACGGCTGGCCCGCCTTCTGCGTGTCGACGCCGAGGGCCTCAATGACCTGCTGACGGCGCGGTCACCGCATGACACACGGGGGCAGGACGCACTCGATCACGCGCTCCTTCACCCGGACCGCGTCGATCTGCTCGCCGTGGCGACACTCCGCACGCACTTCGACGACTGTGCCTCGCGTTACGACCGTATGCCGTCGGCCGGCCTCATCGCGGAGGCGGCAGCACAGCTCAACCGCATCGACCAGCTCGCCTCCGGCTCCTCCCGCGGACGCGTACAGAGGGAGTTGCACGCTCTGCACGCCGACGCGTGCACCCTCATGGGGCAGTTGATCTGGGACGCCTCCCAGCGCCGTGATCACGCCACCGCGACGACGTATTACGAGCAGAGCGCCGGACTCGCCCGCCACCTGCGGGACACCACTCTCGAAGCCCACGCCTTACTGCGCACCTGCTACGTCGCGCTGTACGGCGCACACGACGCCCAGGCCGGTCTGACGCTCGCGGAACGAGCAGCCGACATCGCCGCGCGCACGAGCCCCGCCCTCTCCGGCCTGGCGCTCCTGCACGTCGCCGAAGCACACGCCATGCTGGGATCGGCGTCGGCCTGCGAACGTGCCCTCGCCGACGCGGAACGCCGGCTCGAGCGCGTGAACGCCGGCGACGCCGCAGCCGACCTCGTGTCTCCGACACAGTTCGGCCGCCTCGCGGGTTCCTGCTACCTCTCCCTCGGTGACCATCGACGCGCCGAAACCCTACTGGCCGGCACGGCGGAGGAGCTGCGGGACCGGCGAAAGTCACGCGCGATCGTGCTGGGGAACCTTACCCTCGCCCGTATCCGTCAGCGCGACGTCGAGGCGGGGGTGGCCAGCCTCACCGAAGCCATCACCGAACTGGAGACCACCCGCGGAGGCGGAGGCCTGAACATCGTCTTCGGAGCCGCCCGTGAACTGCGTCCCTGGCGACAGGAATCCCTTGTCGCAGAGGTCCACGACAGACTGCTCGGCCTGATGACGGCAGCGTAGGAGAGCGAAGGAGACACCGGTGGCAGCCAACTCCCTGGAGCACGCCAAGCAGGCGGTGCGCACGCAGGTCTGGGACGCTCTGACCGCTGCGGACGCCGTCCACGACGCTTCCGTTCACGGCCGCATCCCCCACTTCAAGGGCGCCGAGCAAGCTGCAGACCGGCTTGCGGCACTCCCCGTCTGGCAGGGTGCGAGCGTCGTCAAGGCGGTACCGGACAAGGCTCAACTCCCGGTGCGCGCACGGGCTCTGGAGGAAGGCAAAACCGTCTATATGGCAGTCCCGAAGCTGGCGTCCCTCAAGCCCTTCTATCTCCTCGACCCGGCTGCCCTCACCGTCCCGCCCGCCGAGGCCGCAGCCAGCCGCACCGCTGCCGCCATCGCCCCCACCGTCGAGGTCGACGCCCTGCGCCCACTGGACCTGATCGTCCTCGGCAGCGTCGCCGTCAACCGCGACGGCGCCCGTATCGGCAAGGGTGCCGGCTACTCCGACATCGAGTTCGCCTTGCTCACCGAGGCCGGCCTGGTGACACCGGAGACCGTCGTCGTCACCACCGTCCACTCACTCCAGGTGACCGAGACTCCGATCCCCACCACCGAGCATGACGTCGGCGTTGACCTGATCGTCACCCCCGAGGAGACCATCACCTGCGCGAACCCTCACCGACCGTCAGGGGTCGACTGGTCGGCCCTCACGGCGGAAAAGATCGCCGCGATTCCAGCGCTTACGGCTCGGCAGGCTTCCTGAAGACTCCTCGGCAGGGTCCCCGGCCAGTGGGCAGTGCATGTCAGCCGACCTCGGGCTTGCCTGCAGTGAGGGCGCACAGTGTGCGGTGGTACGCGATGTGCGCCTCATCCATCGGGTGTCTGGGGTCGCGTCGGAGCGGGCGAGGCTCTCTGCCGTCTCTCGTTCCTCTGACCAGGCCGTCGGGGTCGACGTAGATCTCCAAGCCGTCGAAGAGGACGTGGCAGTTCGGGCACAGGCACAGAAGGTTCTGGAGTTCGTCCGGGCCGTGGTGAGGGCTGCCCAGGCCTCTTATGTGCGCGGCTTGGCTGTACGGGCGGTTCAGGTAGCGGAGGGTGGTGCCGCAGATCTGGCAGCGGTTGCCCTCAAGCTCCTTGACCCTCCTGGCCAGAGCTTCGTCTCGGACGATGACGGAGCGGGTCTCGTCACGGCGGGGAGCGCGGCCAATCGCCCGACCGTACTCGTCCGTGGCGCCCTCGGCGTTATCGTCCTCCGACGGGCTCAGCAGGCCACCGGCTGTGCTGTATCCGGACAGGCCTGTCCGGGCGAAGAGGGTTTGACGGTCGGCGTCCTCGAGATACGTCTCGCAGATCGTGGCGATGGCCTCCAGGCGGGTCACCGGATCGCGGAGAAGATTCGCGGTCTCGGCCGTGAAGCCTGCCTGCGGATGGTGCTCGTCGAAGGTGCCAGTCGTAGGCATTCTCTTGGCGAGCTCGGCCGGTATGCCTCGTACCTCCCAAAGTTCGCTGCCCTGGAGGTGCCAGAACGGATACTCCGGTGTGGCCTTCGCGTTGGGAAGGCCGAACTCGACAAGGAGCGGGCCGACCTCGTCCCGGAACGTTGGCCACGAGGTCAGGCGAGGCCGGTCGTCGGCTGCGCGGGATATCGCCCACAGGAGGCTCAACGGTTGGTGGCGGCTGGGCGCGGGGTTGCCGGGGCCACGGGAGACCTTGAGGTTCCGTAGCCGCGCCAGCAGAGCAGCGCGGTTGCTGGATGGCTCCCCGGTTTCCACCACGAAGCCGAGCTCGCGCAGGCATCGCGCCACTGTGGCCGCACCGCCGCTGAAGTCCCGCGCCTTCCAGAAGACACCTGTGGCATAGCCATGGGCGACGCCCGCGATGGCCTTCGAGTCGTAGCGACGACCATCCAGGACCAGCTCGTACGACATGGCTCGCCCGAAGCCATACGTCCGGAGGAACTCGTCCCGGCCCAGGCAGCGGAACTCTTCGGTCGCCGCGATGACGTGCTCGCGCCTGATGTCGCCAAGTCCCATGTGCGGCAGGCTAGTCGGACGGTATGAAGAATTATGTACCCGGCAGGCAGCGATCACGCGGGCGCTCCTCCGCCTTTCGGCGGTGTCTGACGCCCCGCTCTCCTGCCCGGCCTCCCTCAGCCGTCACCGCAGCCGCTCCGTACACCCGCACACCGCTCACCCCACACGGCGGTGGCATACGGAGTAGCATGAAGAGCATGAGCGAGCCTACCCAGAAGTACTCGATCACGATGCCCCGGGACATCGCCGAGGCTGCTCGTGCGCGCAGTGGCCCCTCCGGCCTGTCGTCCTACGTCGCCGCGGCCGTCGCCCGCCAGATCGAGCGCGACAACCTCAATGACCTCATTCAGGTCGCCGAGGCTGAGCACGGCCCCATCACGGAGGAGGAGATCCAGGCTCTGCGGGACCAGCTCCACCAGGCTCGCGAGCAGCAGCGCCGAAGTGGGGCGGACGCGGCGTGACGCCCTCCCCCGTCGCCCCCGGCGGCACCCTGGTCCTCGACAGCGAAGGGCTGGCCAAGGCCGTTCTGCGTGACCGCGCGGTGACCGCCTGGCTCGCTCTGGCACGCGCTGATGACCTGCGCGTGATCACGTCGGCAGCCACCCTCGTCGAGGTGGTACATCCTCGGATCAATCGCCCGGCTCTGGAGTGGACCCTCTCCCGCTTGGTGGTCGAACCGATCAGCGAGACGATCGCCCGACAGGCTGCCGTACTCCTCGCCGACGCCGGCCTGCACGGCCACAAGTACGCCATCGACGCCATGCTGTGCGCCACCGCCCTCGCCGCGCCCGGGCCGGTCACGATTCTCACCTCGGACCCCGAGGACCTGACAGCGCTCGGGGGCGGGCGCATCACCGTGATCAAGGTCTGACGGCGACGCTCAGCCCCCGCGTCTGGTTTCCCTGAGCAGGTTGTCGTTCTCGTCGAACAGCTCCAACGTGTACGTCGCCCCGCAACGCGTGAGCAGGGCGGCCAGGTCGTCGAAGTGGGACGGGTCGACGACCCCGTTCAGGAGTACGTCCTGCCCGTCGACGGGCTCCAGTTCGACCTCGCACCAGGTGGTGCCCACCTCGTAGCCGTACCAGGACGACGATCTCGATCTCCAGCCGAGTCGTTCGAAGCGCTCGGCCATAGGGGCGGCGTCCCTGTGGCCGTGCAGGATGCCGCACACGTTGTCTGAGATGTCCGTCCACTCCGGGGCGAGGTCGCCGGACTCGTCAGGCACGGGTTGCCCTCACCAGCCAGCAGCTCATCTTCAGCCGCACCCCCTCCCCCGTCGCATACGCCCCGAACGCCTCCGTCGCCGCCTCCCGCGCCCGCTCCACCGCCTCCTCCGGCACCTCCCGCAGCCAATGCCGCATGGGCCCCCACCCGAAGAGGAACTCCGACGCGTCCGACGGGTCCCTCCCCCACACCTGCTCCGCCTCCAGAGGCGTCACCTCGATCCCCTCGAAGCCCGCCGCCGACAGCACCGCCCTCACCCGGTTCGGGTCGGCGAAGGAGGCCGGGCCCGTCTCCGACGCCGCCGTCAGGTCCGGCAGCGGCGCGTGCTCCGACACCGCCGCGAACACCCTCGCCTGGTCCTGGCGGTCGAAGGACTGGGGGCAGACGAAGGCCAGGCGGCCTCCCGGTCGCAGCGCGCCGGCGATGTTCGAGAACGCCGCCACCGGGTCCGCGAAGAACATCACCCCGAAGCGGCTCACCGCCACGTCGAAGCTCGCCGGTTCGAAAGCGTGAACCTGGGCGTCCCCCTGGACGTGGGTGACATGGGGGAGGTCTTCCGCCTCGGCCGTCGCTCGCGCGCGTTCCAGCATGGGCGCGGAGAGGTCGATGCCGACCGCCTGTCGTGCGCGGCGGGCCGCCAGTCGCGTCACGCTGCCGTTGCCGCACCCGATGTCCAGGACCGTGTCCGTAACCCTGAGCGCCGCCGCCTGCAACAGCGGGGCGTTCATGCCGTCGTTCAGCGCGTCGTAGCGGGCCTGGTGGTCGGCCCAGTGCCGGCCCTCGTAGCCGTTCCAGGCCTCGTACTGATGCGTGTTCGCGGCGTTCGCGGTGTTCGTGAGGGGAGTGTCCGCCATGGGGACATCGTGCCCCCACCCCGGCGAACCCCGCGCCCCCTTTGCGGCAGCCACTTGCGGCAGCCGCGCCGCAAGAGGCCCCTGGGGCGACCAACCTCCGTTCATGTATGTAAATACTGTTCATTCTATTGAGTCGATGCCACCTCTCTGCATAGAGTCCCGCCACCTCGCCCGTACGGAATGGACGGAGCCTCCCGTGTCGAAGCAACTCCGTAAGCCAGTGCGAACGCGGCGGCTCGGTGCAGTCGGTGCCGTGGTCGTCGCAGCCGTCGTCACCGCCGCCGGGTGTTCCTCGGGGTCGTCCGGGACGGAGCAGGACGCGTCACAGCCGCTGGAGGTCTGGATCCGGCAGGACGCCGGGAGTCCGGCCGCGGAGTCGGCCGAGGCGCTCACCAAGGCGTTCTCCGAGAAGAGCGGCATCGAGGCGAAGCTGGTCGCCGTCGGCGTCAACGACTTCGAGACCAAGCTCCAGCAGCGCACCGCGCAGAAGGACCTCCCCGACATCGTCATCAACGACACCGGCCAGCTGGGCAACCTGGTGACCCAGGGGCTCGTGCGCGAGGTGGACCGGGAGGACACCGCCGGGAGCGGGGACCTCGCCGACCGCGCATGGGAGGCCGCGCAGGGGTACGACGGCAAGTACTACGGGGTGCCCTTCAACTCACAAGCCTTCGCCCTGCTCATACGGAAGGACTGGCGGGAGAAGGTGGGGGCCCAGCTGCCTACCTCCTGGGACGAACTCGTCCAGCTCGCCGCCGCGTTCACCAACGACGATCCCGACGGCAACGGCAAGAAGGACACCGCCGGCATGGTGGTGCCCGGCAGCACCACCCGTGGGTATCTGACGTGGTGGTTCTCCACCATGCTCTGGTCCGAGGGCGGCGACTTCGTCAAGAAGCAGGGGGACGGGTTCAGCGCCGCCGTCGACGACCCCGCCTCCGTCAAGGCCGTCGAGAAGCTCCAGGCCATGTTCTGCGACTCCAAGGTCGTGCAGCCCGGCGCCACCACCGCCGACTCCGCCACCACCCACACCGTGTTCGAGAGCGGCAAGGGCGGCATCTACCTCACGGGGCCCTACATGCTGCCCCGGTTCGACGGGTCGCTCGGCAAGGACGCGTACGAGGTCGTCGCCGCCCCGCCCGGCGCCGGCGGCGAGGCGGCCGCCCTCGCCGAGGGGGAGAACGTCTATCTGATGGCCGGGTCCGGCAACGAGAAGGGGCAGCAGGCGTTCGCCGAGTTCGCCGCCTCGCCCGCCGGGCAGAAGATCGGCCTCGGGCTCGACAACGGCGGCATCATCGTCCGGCTACCCGTGAACACCACCCTGGACGGCGCCGCCGAGCGCAAGGACCCCCGCTGGGACGTCTTCCAGAAGGTGTACGACGAGCACGGCCGCAACGCCCCCGCGCTCCCCAACTGGGCGACCATCCGGCAGATCTCGTCCGAGGGGCTGAACGGCGTGGTCTCCGAGTGTTCCCGTGACGTCGCCGGCGCGATGGGCGAACTCGCCGACGAGATCGACGCCGAGCTCGAGAAGCAGGGGGCCAAGGGCTGATGGCGGTGACCGAGGCGCGGGCGGCGTCGCGGAAGACGCAGGCGCGGCGCCCGGCCCGCACGGCGCCCCCGGTGCGGTCGCGGCTGCGGCGGGGCGCGACGCCGTGGCTGTTCCTCGCGCCGGCGCTGCTGCTCTTCCTGTACTTCAAGTTCATCCCCATGGCGCAGGCCGTGCGGATGAGCTTCCAGGAGGTGCGGCCGTTCCTCGGCAACACCTATGTCGGCGGCGAGAACTACGCCGAGATAGTGGGGAGTTCCGACTTCGGGGCCGCCGTGTGGCACACGGTCGTGCTGGCGGTCGCGACCACCGCCGGTTCCATCCTGCTGGGACTGGCGCTGGCGCTGCTGCTGGAGGGGCAGACCCGCTCGCTGTGGTTCGTCCGCTCGGCCGTCTTCCTGCCGGTCGTCACGGCCATGGCGGTGGTCGCCGAGGTGTGGCGGGTCATGTACTACCCGGCCGAGGGCGGCGCCCTGAACTCCGTGCTCGGCGCGCTCGGTCTGGGGCCGAGCGAGTTCCTCAACTCCCCCGACAGCTCACTCGCGTCCATCGCCTTCGTCGGCATCTGGCGGGGCGCCCCGTACGACATGATGATCTTCCTCGCCGGTCTGGCGGGGGTCGACCGGGTGCTCTACGAGGCGTCCGCTGTCGACGGCGCCTCGCGGTGGCGGCGGATCTGGCACGTCACCCTGCCGGGGCTGCGGCCGGTGTTCGCCATTCTGCTCACGCTCGCCGCGATCCGGGGCCTGCGCATCTTCACCGAGGTGTTCCTGCTGACCAACGGCGGGCCGGACGGCTCCACCGAGGTGCTGCTGACCCTGACGTACAAACTCGGGCTCGAGCGCAACGAGTTGGGGGTCGCCGCGGCCGGGACCGTACTGCTGTTCCTGGTGCTGCTGGTGCTGACCGTGGCCTCGCGGCTGCGCCGGAGGGAGGTCCGATGAGGAACGAGACGGCGCTCGGGCTGGCGGAGGCGCGTGGGCCCTGGGCGCGGGTGCTGCGGTCCGTGCTGTACACCGCCCTGTTCATGGTGTTCGCGGGACCGCTGCTCGCCCTGATGGTCGGCGCGTTCACCCCGACCGTGGACCCCACCCAGTTCACCCTGTGGCCCGACCGGCTGTCCCTGGACAACCTGGAGCGGGCGGTCGACCGCAACGTGCTCGACTATCTGCTCAACTCCTTCCTCGTCGTGGGCGGCGGACTCGCGCTGCAGGTGCTGGTCAGCGTGTTCGCCGGGTACGCCCTGGCCCGCAAGCGGTTCCGCGGCTCGGCGGTCGTGCTGGTGCTCATCCTGGCGACGATGATGCTGCCCGAGGAGGTCCTCGCCGTCCCGCTGTCGGTGCTGCTGGCGGACCTGCCGTTGCTGCACGTCAGCCTGGTCGGCTCGCTCGTCGGCATGATCGTGCCGGTAGCCGCCTGGGGGTTCTCCATCCTGGTGATGACGGAGTTCATGAAGGAGATCCCGAAGGAGCTGGAGGAGTCGGCGCGGCTGGACGGCGCGGGCGAGTTCCGGGTGTTCTGGCAGGTCGTGCTGCCCCTGTGCCGGCCCGCGCTGGGCGTCATCGGCATCTTCGGATTCACGATGATCTGGGACCAGTACATGCTGCCGCTGCTGGTCGCCACCGACCCCGCCCAGTACACCCTGCCGCTGGCGCTGCGCTCCCTGCGCTCCGACGACCAGGTGGGCATCGGCGTGCTGCTGGTGGGCGCTTTCCTCGCGATGCTGCCGTCGGTGCTTGCGTTCCTCGCGCTCCAGCGGTCCTTCATCCGCGGGCTCACCTCCGGCGCCGTGAAGGGGTGACCCGGCGAAGCACCCGCGTCGGCCCTTCCCCACGGGGGACAGCACACTCCCTGTCCCCCGTGGGAGCTACGCCAGGGTGTCCACTCGCTGGTGACGCTTCCCGCGACGCGGATCCGTAGCGTCTGGGCCATCGGAGCGGCGGTCGTCTCACCGCCGCCGTCCCCCCAGTCGAGGAGCAAGACGTGCGTGTCGTATGGCAGTTGCTGGCCGTGGTGCTGGTGTCCATGGTCGCGGGACAGAGTGTGGCCGCGGCCGAGGACGATCCGTGGGCCACGCTCGGCCTGGGCCTGGTGGCGTCGGTGCTGTCCGTGTACGTGTACGCATGGGTCGTGGGGCGCACCGAGAAGCGCGCGGTCACGGAGGTGGCCCGGAAGGGCGCGGTCGGCGCGGTCGGCCGGGGTGCGCTGATCGGGACGCTGGTGTTCGCCGCCGTGGTCGCGAACATCGCCTTCGTCGGGCACTACGAGGTGGACGGCTGGGGGTCGTACACCGGCGCGGTGGGACTGGCCGGGTTCATGGCCGGCGCCTCCGTCACGGAGGAACTGCTGTTCCGCGGCGTACTGTTCAGGACCATGGAGGAGCGGTTCGGTACGTGGGGGGCGCTGGTCCCCACCAGTGTGCTGTTCGGCGCATGGCATCTGGCGAACCCCGACGCGAGCCTGTGGGGGGCCGCCGTCATCGCGCTGTCGGCGGGTCCGATGCTGGGCGCCGCGTACGTCGCCTCCCGCAGCCTGTGGCTGCCGATCGGCCTGCACTTCGGGTGGAACTTCGCCGCGTCCGGCATCTTCAGCACCGAGGTCTCCGGCAACGACACGCAGCAGGGCCTGCTGGACGCCTCCACCTCCGGGCCGACCCTGATCAGCGGCGGTGCGTTCGGGCCCGAGGCGAGCCTGTACACGCTGGTGTTCTGCGCGCTGGTGACCTTCGGTCTGCTGTGGCTGGCCCGGCGGCGCGGCCGGCTGACGCTCCGCCGCTCGAAGCGGGCCGACGCGGCCGCGCTCGCCCGGTGACCCGTCCGCACGGGTTGCGGCAGGTCTGGGGCCGACTGCACGTCACGGCCCGGGACCTGCCGTTCGCGGTGCTGCTGTTCTCCCTGGCGTTCGTCCCGGGCCTGCGCGGCAGCGGCACCGACATCGGCGCGGTGGCGGAGCGCCCGTACGACGCCCTGGCCGCCGTCGCGATCGGGCTCCAGGCCCTCTCGCTGACCCTGCGGCGGCAGTGGCCGGTCGTCTGCCTGGCCCTGGTCGCGGCCGGTTTCGTCCTGGACCAGCTGCACGGCTACCACACGGTCGCGGGCAGTGCGCTCCCCCTCGCCCTGCTGAGCACGGGCGCACATCTGGAGCGGTACCGGCGCACCACCGTCGCCATGGGTTCGGTGGCGTACGTGCTGTTCGTGGCCGAGCTGGTGCGGCGCGGGACGGACGAGCCGGCGGCCGAGTTCGTGTCGTTCTACGTGGCGATGTGCCTGCTGTGGGGCGGCGGGGCGTGGCTGCGCTCGACGCGGATCGCCGAGGCGGAGCGGCGTCACCAGGTGGCGGAGCAGACGCGGGCCGCCGAACGGGCGCGGATCGCCCGTGAGTTGCACGACGTGGTGACCCACCATGTGACCGCGATGGTGGTGCAGGCGGAGGCCGCGCGGTATCTGACCGCGGCGCCCGAACGGCTCGACGAGACGCTGACCGCCGTCACCGACACCGGGCGGCGTGCCGTCGCCGACCTGCGGCACCTGCTCGACCTGCTGAACCCCGACCACGGCGAGGGCTCCCGGACCCCGCCCGTGGGCCGGCTGCTGACGCTGGTGGAGCAGACGCGCCGGGCCGGGCAGCCGGTGGAGTTCACCGAGAAGGGCACCCCGGCGGCGTCGACGGGGAGCGCGGACCTGGTGGCGTACCGGGTGGTGCAGGAGGCCCTCACCAACGCCCTCAAGTACGCTCACGGGCAGGCTACTTCGGTTCTGGTGCGGCACAGCGAGAGGGACATCACGGTGGAGGTCGGCACGGACGGTCCCGGGAAGCGGCCCGTCACCTCGCCGGGCGGCAGCGGGCGGGGGCTGGCCGGCCTCCGTGAGCGGGTGGACGTCCTCGGCGGCGAGTTCGAGGCGGGGCCGCGTCCCGGCGGGGGGTTCGCCGTGCGGGCGCGGATACCCACCGGGAGCCGGCCGTGAGCGGTGCACCGGCACGGCCGGTGCGGGTGGTGGTCTGCGACGACCAGATGCTGGTGCGCACCGGACTGGTCACGATCATCGGCGCGCAGCCCGACATGGAGGTCGCCGGAGAGTGCGCGGACGGACGCGCCGCCGTCGGCCTCGCCCGGAAGGAGCGCCCGGACGTCGTGGTGATGGACGTGCGGATGCCGGTGCTGGACGGCATCGAGGCGACCCGGCTGCTGGCCGGCTCCGGAGTGCGGGACCCCGTGAAGGTGCTCGTGGTGACGACGTTCAACCTCGACGAGTACGTGTACGAGGCGCTGCGCGCGGGGGCGAGCGGGTTCCTGCTGAAGGACGCGCCGCCGGACCGGCTGCTGCACGGCATCCGGACGGTGGCCTCGGGCGCGGCGCTGCTCGACCCGGAGGTGACCCGGCAGCTCGTCGGCCGGTACGCGTCCCGGATCCGGCCGTCGGAGGACGGCGGTGACCGGGAGGTTCCGCTGACCCCGCGCGAGCTGGAGGTGCTGCGGCTCATCGCGGACGGGCTGTCCAACAGCGAGATCGCGGCGGCGCTGGTGATCAGCCAGGAGACGGTCAAGACGTTCGTGTCCCGCATCCTGTCCAAGCTTCAGCTGCGGGACCGGGTGCAGGCGGTCGTCTACGCGTACCGGCGCGGGTTGGTCAGCTGAACTCTCAGCGTGTGGTGGTGAGTTCGATCTGGTCGCCGTCGCGCAGCCGGTCGTGCAGCCACTCCGCGTCCCGCGCGCTGAGACCCACCCAGCCCGTGGTGCCGAAGAGGGCGCGCAGCACCTTGGCGTCGAAGGAGAGGGCTCCCGCGTAGACGGGCCGGCCGCCGGGGGCGCGCAGTTCCACCAGGTACGGCACCTTCACCTCGCGGACCTCGGTCCTGCTCCTGAGCGGCAGCACCGCGCCGGAGGTCCGGGCGACCACGGTCAGGCGCGTGCCGGACGGGAGGCGGCCGGCGGCGCGCAGGTCGACCCGCAGCACGCGGCCGGCGAGGGTGAGGGTGCGCAGGTCCACGTCGAGCCGGCCGGAGGGGCGGGGCACGCGGGCCGGGGCGGAGGCGTTGGGGGTCCGGGCGGGGGCGGGCGAGGTGGCCGGGGTGGCGCCGGGGCGGTGCCGTTCCCCGGCGGGGTGGCCGGTGTGAAGGGTGAGGGTCACCACGGTGACGGCGCAGGCGGTCGTGGCCGCGGTGCCGAGCGCAAGGCCGGCCCTGCGGCGGCGTGAGCGGCGCCGGGCGCGGTCCCGGACATCGGCGGCGGGCAGGGGCGGCGGGGTCTCGTGCCGCGCCGCCAACTCGCGCAGAGCGCCGCCGAGTTCATCGGACACGGCCGCCCCCCTCCCAGGCCGGCTCCTCGGCCTCGTCCACCGCCAGATGCCGGGCCAGTGCCGCCCGCCCCCGGGACAGGCGGGCCTTGACCGTGCCCACCGGCGCGCCGGTCTCGGAGGCTACCTGCTCGACACTGAGGTCGCACAGATGGTGCAGCACGACCGCCATCCGCTGGGACTCCGGGAGTTGGCGCAGGGCGGCCACCAGCGCGGTGCGATCGGGGCCAGGACCGGGCGTCGCCTCGGGCGGCGGGGAGTGCCGTACCAGCTCCAGCCAGCGCTTCGCGCGGCGCCAGCGGCTCACGGCGAGGCGCATGGCGACGGTGCGTACCCAGGCCTCCGGCGCCTCGTCGGCCATCAGCCGGTGGCGCCGGTCCCAGGCACGCACGAACGCCTCCTGCACCACGTCCTGGGCCTCGCCGAGGTCCCCGGTGAAGGCGAAGAGCTGGCCGGTCAGACGGGGGAAGGCGGCCGCGTAGAAAGCGTCGAACTCGTCCTCGTCCATGCCCTCCACCGCAGTCTCCGATCACCTGTGAGGCCCGCCCGCCGCCGTCCCGCGGGCCGGGGCCCGGCAGGTCGCGTCGCGTCCTTCGGAACGCGCCCCCGTGGGAAGACGCCGGAACCGGCCTCGGGGATCAGTCGGACCGCCGTGCCGGTGGGACGGAGCCCGGTGGGGCGACCGCGCGGAACGTGATGCGCGTCTCGTTCCGCGGGGGCGGGCTCGGCCGCGCACACGGGCTTCGTGACGTTTTCCACAGTGCCAGTACGTTCCGGTAACTCTGCCCATTCGTCAGCGTCTTGGCGAATGTGTTCCGCGTCACCCGCCTGGTAGACCGGGACGAATCGGACACCCCGTGAAGTGGATCGTGGCCCCTTCGTGAGTCGTACAGAACACTCGGAACCGCCCGCAGTACGACAGTTCGGACCAAAGAGAGCATGCTCGGCCATGACCCACTCCCCCGAAACGCCTGAAGTACCCATACGGCCCCACGAGGTGACCGCCGCGGAGGTCGTCCCCGGCGACCTGTTCGCCCTGACCCCCGAGGACGCGGCCGAGCGCCGCTGGCACGTCGTCACGCACACGCTCCCCGTATCCCCCGAGGTGATCCGGGTCACGCTGCGGCCGCCGCTCGGCGGGGTGGACCACGAGGAGGACCTGCGGCGCGAGCGGACGGTTGTCGTCGCCGGGCGGCGGGTCGACGTGGACGCGGTGCCGCTGGTGGAGCCGGAGTCCCTGGAGAGCGTGGAGTTCCGCGACGGCGACCGGCTGACCGTCCTGCGGGCGGTGGACCCGCTGGCCGCCGAGGTGACCTACGTACGCCGCTGGGGCGCCTGGCACCGGGACACCACGGAATCCGCCGACGCCCAGGCCGCGGCCGACGCGGAGGTGCGCCGCTGGGCCGCCGACGCCGCCCGCGAGGGCACGGTCGTACGGCACGAGCCGCGTCCCGTGCGTCAGGCGCGGGCGGCCGGGCCCCGGCGCGTGGTGGTCACCGGGCTCGGCGCGGTCACCCCGCTGGGCGTGGGCGCCGGCGAGCTGTGGGACGGGCTGCTCGAAGGACGGCACGGCATACGGGAGTTGACGGACCCGGAGTTCGACGGGCTGCCGGTGCGGACCGCCGGCACGGTGCCCGTCGACCCCGCCTCGCTGCTGCCCCGGCAGGCGGCGCGCCGGATGAACCGGGCCGCGCAGTTCGCGGTGCTGGCCGCGCGCGAGGCGTGGACCGACGCCGGGTACGCCGCCGGCGGCACCCGGGAGAGCGGGCTGGACCCCGAGCGGGTCGGGGTGAGCCTCGGCGCGATCCTCGGGGACGCGTCCGTGCTGGTCGGCGGCGACCGGAAGCTGCGGGAGCGCGGGGCCCGGGGTGTGTCCCCGCTCACCACGCCGATGACGGTGCCGTCGCAGGCCGCGTCGCAGGTGTCGCTCGACCTGCACATCACCGGTGAGGCACGCACCGTGACCAGCGCCTGCGCCTCCGGCACGGAGGCGATCGGGCAGGCCGTCGACCGGATCCGGTACGGCCGGGTCGACGTCGCGCTGGCCGGCGGCGCCGAGGCGGTGGTCACGCCCGCGATCATGGCGTCGTTCGCGGCGATGCGGGCGCTCGCGGAGGGCGATCCGTCGGAGGGGTCGCCCTCGCGTCCCTTCGCCAAGGACCGGGACGGGTTCGTCAACGGTGAGGGCGCGGGCGTGCTCGTGCTGGAGTCCGAGGAGCACGCCCGGGCGCGCGGGGCGCGGATCTACTGCGAGGCGGCGGGGTGGGGGCTGTCGGCGGACGCGTATCACGTCGCGGCCCCGGACCCGTCCGGTGACGGCATCGCGCTCGCGCTGCGGAGGGCGGTGCGGGACGCGGGGGGCGAGGTGGCCGACGTCGTGCATGTGAACGCCCACGCCACCGCCACGGTGGACGGTGACCTCGCCGAGGCGCGGGCGCTACGGGGGGTGCTGGGCGGCGGGCAGGGTGTTCCGGTGACCGCGCTGAAGGGGCACCTGGGGCATCTGCAGGGGGCCGCCGGCGGGGTGGAGGCGGTGGCGGCGGTACTGACGCTGCACCATCGGATGGTGCCGCCGACGGTGGGGTGTGGGGAGGTGGACGACGGGATCGAGCTGGACGTCGTCCGTGAGGCCCCGCGTCCGCTGCCGGACAGTGGCGATCTTGTGCTGAGCAACTCCTTCGGGTTCGGGGGGCACAACGCGGTGCTGGCGTTGCGGCGGGTGGGGGCGGCTTAGCGCCGGGCGCGGTTTCCGGGCGCCGGGTGTTGGTGCGGAACGGGGGTGTCGCGCAGCCCGGCGCTTACGGGGTGCCGTCCGCGCCCACCCGTGCCGCCCCAGCGGCACGACTGCCCGCGGTCGGCGAGGGTCGCCCTGCGCCGCAGGCGTCCGACCGCACCCCCCACCCACCCGCGGAGGTCAGGCCGAGCGTTTACGGGGCGTCGTCTTCTTCGCCGGGGTCTTCTTCGCCGCCGTCTTCTTCGCCGTGCTCTTCGTGCTCTTCTTCTCGGTCTGGGACGTCTTCGACGTCGACTTCCGCGGCGAGGACGCCGTCTTCTTCTTCGCCGTCGACGTCGACTTCTTGCCGCCCGTGTCCTTCGGGGACGAGCGGCTCGTCTTGCGTGGCGGCAGTTCTTTGACCTCGGCGTCCTCACCCCGGGACTCGCGGGCCGCCCGGACGCTGTTCTCCAGGGCCGCCATCAGGTCCAGGACCTTGCCGCCGCCGGACTCCGGCGCCGGGGCCTCCTTCGGGGTCTCGCCGGCCGCCTTCGCGGCGACGACCTCCTCCACCGCCTCGCGGTACTCGTCGTGCAGGTCCTCCAGGTCCACCTCGCCGAGCGTGTCCATCAGCGCGTCCGCGAGGTCCAGCTCCTTGTCGCGCACGGTGACGTCGGCGTCCGGCGCGACGCCCTCCGGGGCGCGGACCTCGTCGGGCCACAGCAGGCCGTGCATGGCGATCGCGTCGCCCACCACGCGCAGCATGCCGAGCCGCTCCCGCCCGCGCAGGGCGTACTTCGTGATCGCGACCTTCTTGCTCCGCTTCAGCGCCTCCCGCAGCAGCGTGTACGGCTTCGCCGCGGGGGCACCGCCCGCCTGGAGGTAGTACGCGGCGTCCATCTGGAGCGGGTCGATGCGGTCCTCGGGCACGAAGGCGACGATCTCGATCGTCTTGGCGGTCGGGATCGGCAGCCCGGCCAGGTCCTCGTCGGTGATCGGGATGATCGTGCCGTCCGAGTCCTCGTAGCCCTTGCCGATCTCCTGGCTGCCGACCTCCCGGTCCTCCAGCTCGCAGAACTTCCGGTAGCGGATCCGGCCGCCGTCCTCGGTGTGGATCTGGCGGAAGGAGATCGAATGGTTCTCGGTGGCGTTCACCAGCTTGATCGGGATGCTGACCAGCCCGAACGAGATCGCGCCGTTCCAGATGGACCTCACGTGCAGCACCTCTCCGGTCGTCCGCCGATCGATGTCGGAGCCTTTGTCATGGTTTGCGTGAGATTCTCATCGTATGGCTCCCATCACGGAGGTGGAGGGGCGACGGCTCCCGCTCAGCAATCTGGAGAAGGTGCTGTATCCCACCGGCTTCACCAAGGCGGAGGTCCTGCACTACTACGCGACCGTGGCCGACGTGCTGCTGCCGCATCTGCGGGAGCGGCCGGTGTCGTTCCTGCGCTATCCGGACGGGCCCGACGGGCAGGTGTTCTTCACCAAGAACGTGCCGCCCGGTACGCCCGACTGGGTCACGACCGCGGAGGTGCCGAGGTCGGAGGGGCCCGCGCGGATGGTGCTGGTGGAGGATCTGCCGAGCCTGATGTGGGCGGCGAACCTGGTCGCGGAGTTCCACACCCACCAGTGGCGGATCACCGACCCGGGCGAGGCGGACCGCATCGTGTTCGACCTGGACCCGGGGCCGCCGGCGACGGTCGTGCACTGCTGCGAGGTGGCGCTGTGGCTGCGGGAGCGGCTGGCCGAGGACGGGTTCGAGGCGTACGCGAAGACGTCCGGGTCGAAGGGGCTGCACCTGCTGGCGGCGGTACGAGGCTCCTCTTCCGAACAGGTGTCCGAATACGCCAAGGCGCTGGCCGTGGAGGCGGAGAAGGCGATGCCCCGGCTGGTGCTGCACCAGATGAAGCGCAGCCTGCGGCCGGGGAAGGTCTTCGTCGACTGGAGCCAGAACGCGGCGCGCAAGACCACGGCCGCCCCCTACACCCTGCGGGCGCGCGCCGAGCCGCTCGTGTCGGCGCCGGTGACCTGGCAGGAGGTCGAGGACTGCCGGTCGCCGGGCGGGATGGCGCTGCAAGCGCCCGACATCCCGCCACGGCTCCAGGACTTCGGTGACCTGCTGGCACCGCTGCTGGCCCCGGACGAGGCGGGCACGCTGCCCTGACCGCCGCCCGGTCCGCGGAGGCCGCCAGCCCCGCGCCCACCCCGGACGAGACGGTCACGCCGCCCTGGCCGCCGCCCGGTGCACGCCGCCGGTCAGCCCCGCGCCCACCCCGGACGAGACGGTCACGCCGCCCTGACCACGGCCTGACCCTCCGCGGGACCGCCACCCGGCCCTCCGCGGCCGTCAGCCCTGCACCCTCACAACCCCGCCCACGTCCCGCACCCCCACAGCCCCGCCCCGTCCCGCACCTCACAGCCCCGCCCACGTCCTCCGATCCCGTGCCGCCGCGTACAGCGCCTCGACGTCGGCGGGCTTCAGGACGCCTCCGCCCCGGGCCAGCTCCGGCACGTCCGCGTCCGTCAGGATCCGCACCCCGCGCGGCGCGGCGGCGACCGTCACGCGGCGGGCGCCGGCCAGGACGAGCACCGGGCGGACCTCGGCGGTGAGGGCGTGGGCGGCCCGGTCGGCGTCGGCGCGCACACGGTGCAGCACGGGTTCGGGCGGACGCCGGCCGATGCGCACCTGCGGCTCCGCGACGGTCACCCGCTGCCGGTGGGCGGAGCGGACGTGCAGGGCGTACAGGCCACCGGGGCCGATCAGCAGGTGGTGGACGCGGTGGCCGCCGGGGAGCGGCAGGGAGTGCAGGGCGCGCCCGCCGGCGCCGCCCATGGCGTCGAGGGCGTCGCCGACCGTCCGCTGAGCGTCCAGTTCCGCGCGGCGCGGGTCCGGGCGCAGCCGGCGGGCCGGGCCGGGGGCGCGGTCGAGGTCGACGAGCAGAGCCTCGCCGGGACGGTTCGGGGCGAGGTCGTCGTCGGGGTGGAGGGAGAGCCGGGCGAGATCGGCGGGGCTGGGGACGGGGGGCGGGCCGACGGCGACCGGGCCGGTGAGGTACGGGGCCAGGGCGGCGAGCACCTCGTCCTCGCGCTCGGCGTCGAGCAGGTTCACCCGGGCCGCCTCACGGTCGTACCAGGCGATGTTCCTGCCGTCCGGGAGGCGGACGTAGAGCCGGTCCCTGCCGTGCCGGCGGGCCGGCACGACGCGTGGTCGGTCCATGCGCCATCACCCCGCCTCCATGGGAACAGGCGGGGTGCTGCGCGGGCAAGAAGCCGGATACCGTGGACAGCGGTTGGGCGATGAGAGTGGGAGGCGCCGTTGCGTACCCGCGAGAGTCAACCCGGCGTACCGGCTCCGGAGAGCCCGTGGGACGAGATCGAGCCCGGTCTGTGGATGGGCGGGCACCAGGTGTGCGGGCCCGCCGGGCGGGTGGAGCAGGTGGTGGTGCACCGCCAGTTCGACCTGGTGCAGACCCTGCTGCGGCTGCCGGACCACGGCCCCGACCCGGGGGTCGAGCATCAGGTGTGGCCCGTCCCGGACGGCCCGCTCGACGGCACCCAGCTCGCGGGCGTGATCCGGCTGGCCGAGGCGGCGTGCGAGGCCCTGGACGCGGGGCGCACGGTCCTGGTCCGCTGCTGGCACGGCTACAACCGGTCGGGTCTGGTGGTCGCGCACGCCCTGATGCGCAGGGGCCGTTCGGCGGAGGAGGCGATCCGGCTGATCCGGTCCCGCCGTTCCCCCTGGGCCCTGCACAACGACCTGTTCGTCGACTACCTGCGGGCGGGGCTCGTCACCGCGCGGATGCTGGAGGAGCTGGCGGAGTGACGGAGGACCGGCCGCCGGGCCGCGGGTGTGTGACCCGGTAGGCGGAGCGCCCTCCCCGATGGCGCAGCAGGGCGGGCGTGTGCCGGGGGGCGCTCCTAATGTGGCGACAAGTCACCTTCGACCTGTTGTCTCCCCCCATGGAGGTACCGCCATGCCCCTACGACGCCCGCGTCCCCCGCTGACCCGCCGTCTGCCCATAGCGCTCGCCGCCGGCGCCCTGGCGGTCGCGACCGCCGTCACCCCCGCGCTCGCCGCCGACGACCCGGGCCAGGGCAACCAGAACAACCAGAACAACCAGAGCGGTCAGAGCAACCAGGGCAACAGCCAGAGCGGCCAGGGCGACTGGAGCCAGCAGGGCGGCAACGGCAACAACACGGGCTCCGGCAACAGCACCGGCTCCTACCAGCAGAGCAACAACAACGCCCAGCAGAGCGGAGGCAACCAGAACGGCGGCAACCAGGGCGGCAACGGCGGCGACTGGGGCAACCAGGCCGGCGGCAACCACGGCGACCAGGGGCGGTATCGCGGCGTGGTGACGGCCCAGAAGCTGGCCCTGCGCAGCGCCCCGAACCGCGGCTCACAGGTCATCCGGTACGCCCACAAGGGCGAGGTCGTCTCGATCTTCTGCAAGGTGCCCGGCGACAAGGTCGACGGCAACCCGCTCTGGTACCTGCTCACCGACGGCACCTGGGCCTGGGGCCCGGCCCGGCACATCGACAACATCGGTCCCGCGCCACGCTGGTGCTGATGAGCGCACCACGCGAGGCGTCGCATATGGGTAAGTTCCGGACATGAGCAAGGCCGGTATCACCCTGGCGACGGCGGATCCGCCCGCGCCCGCCGTCCGTCCCACCGGGCGCCGCGGCGTGGAACTCGCCCTCATCGTCCTGGCCGTCGGACTGTCGGTGTACGGCTACTGCGCCGTCGGCCTCGCCAGGAACGGCACCGTCCCGCCCGGCGCCGCCGGTTACGGCGCCGGGCTCGGTGTGCTCGCGGTGCTCGCCCATCTGGCGGTGCGCTGGCGGGCCCCGCTGGCCGACCCGCTGCCGCTGCCGATCGGGGTGCTGCTCAACGGGGTGGGCCTGGTGCTCATCTACCGGCTGGACCTGGAGACGCCCGGCGACCGGGCCGCCCCCGCCCAGCTGATCTGGTCGACGCTCGGGGTGGCGCTGTTCATCGCGGTGATCCTGGTGCTGCGCGACCACCGGGTGCTCCAGCGCTACACCTACCTGTGCGTGACCGTCGCGCTGGTGCTGCTGACCGTGCCGATCCTCTTCCCCGCGGTGAACGGCGCCCGTATCTGGATCCGCGTGGCGGGTTTCTCCATCCAGCCGGGCGAGTTCGCGAAGGTGCTGCTGGCGGTGTTCTTCGCCGCGTACCTGGCCGCGAACCGCGGCGCGCTGACGTACGCGGGCCGCCGTGTCTGGGGGATGCAACTGCCCACCGGGCGGGTGCTCGGGCCGATCGTCGCCGTGTGGCTGGTGAGCGTGGGCGTGCTGGTCCTGGAGCGTGACCTCGGCACCTCGCTGCTGTTCTTCGGTCTCTTCGTGGTCCTCCTGTACGTCGCCACCGGCCGCACCGGCTGGATCGCGCTGGGGCTGCTGCTGGCCTCGCTGGGCGCGGTCGCGGTGGGCCGGCTGGAGCCGCACGTGCACCACCGGATCGAGACCTGGCTGCACCCGTTCGCCTCCATCGAGGCGGGTGAGGGCCCCAACCAGATCGCCCAGTCGCTGTTCGCCTTCGCCGAGGGCGGCATCCTGGGCTCGGGGCTGGGGCTCGGGCACTCCGTGCTGATCGGCTTCGCCGTGAAGTCCGACTTCATCCTGGCGACGGCCGGCGAGGAGCTGGGCCTGGCCGGGCTGTCCGCGATCATCCTGCTGTACGGGCTGCTGGTGGAGCGCGGCTACCGGGCCGGGCTGGCGCTGCGCGACCCGTTCGGCCGGCTGCTCGCCGTGGGGCTCGCCTCGCTGGTGGCGCTCCAGGTGTTCGTGATCGCGGGCGGGGTGACCGGGCTGATCCCGCTGACCGGGATGGCCATGCCGTTCCTGGCGCAGGGCGGCTCCTCGGTGGTGACCAACTGGGCGATCGTGGCGCTGCTGGTCCGGCTCAGCGACAGCGCGCGGCGGCAGGACGCCCCGGGTGCGGCCCGGTGACCCGGCACATCCGGCACGCGGCGCTGTTCTGCGCGCTGCTGCTGGTCGCGCTGCTGGTCAACGCGGCCCGGGTGCAGGTGCTGCACGCGGAGGACTACGAGGCCAACCCGGCCAACCGCCGTGCCGCGATCGTGCGGTACCAGCAGCCGCGCGGCGACATCTGGGTCGACGGCCGTCCGGTCACCGGGTCGCGGGACACCGGGGAGCATCTGCGCTACGAACGGACGTACAGCGAAGGGCCGTTGTACGCGCCGGTGACGGGCTTCGCCTCGCAGGAGTACGGCACGACGCTGCTGGAGGCCACGGAGGACGCGGTGCTCTCCGGGGCCGCCCCGGTGCTGCAGCCGCTGCCGCTGTGGAACGAGTTCACCCGCTCCCGCAGCGCGGGCGGTGACGTGCTGACCACGATCGATCCGCGGGCGCAGCGGGCGGCGTACGAGGGCCTGCGGGGGCGGAAGGGCGCGGTGGCGGCGGTGGAGCCGTCGACCGGGCGCATCCTGGCGCTGGTGTCGGTGCCGTCGTACGACCCGGAACCGCTGTCGGGGAACGGCAGGACGGCGCGGGAGGCGTGGGCGCGGCTGAACGCCGACCCGGACAAGCCGATGCTGAACCGTGCGGTGCAGCGCACCTACCCCCCGGGATCGACGTTCAAGGTGGTCACCGCGGCGGCGGCGCTGGACGCGGGCGTGCTGAAGGGCCCCGACGAGCCGACCCGCTCCCCCGACCCGTATCTGCTGCCGGGGACGACGACCCGGCTGGTCAACGGGACGGACAAGTGCCGGAACGCCACGCTGCGGGTCGCGTTCGTGCGGTCCTGCAACACGGTGTTCGCCCAGCTCGGGGTCACCACGGGGGTGGAGCGGCTGCGGCGGACCGCGGAGAGCTTCGGCTTCAACGACGCGGACCTGCGCGTCCCCTTCCAGGTGGCGCCCAGCACGTTCGACACCACCGTGGACGCGGCGCAGCTCGCGCTGTCGTCGATCGGGCAGTTCAACACGCGGGCCACGCCGCTGCAGATGGCGATGGTCGCGGCGGCCGTGGCGAGCGGCGGACAGGTGCGGGAGCCGTACCTGGTGGAGCGGACCACGCGGGCGAGCGGCGGCACGGTGTCCGCGGCGGGGTCGGGCGCGGTGCGGCGGGCCATGCTCCCGGCGACGGCGAGCCGGCTGCGGGAGCTGATGCGCGGGGTGGTGGAGGACGGCACCGGCGGGAAGGCGGCGATCGAGGGTGCCATGGTCGGCGGGAAGACCGGCACCGCCCAGCACGGGCTGGGCAACTCGGGGATGCCGTACGCCTGGTTCATCTCCTGGGCGCAGCGCGAGGACGAGCTGGAGCCGAAGGTGGCGGTGGCCGTGGTGGTGGAGGACGGCGAGGGCAGCCGGCGCCAGATCAGCGGCGGCGGCACGGCCGCCCCGGTGGCGCGGGCGGTGATGGAGGCGGTGCTGCGGCCCGAGTGAGGGGCGTGACCGAACTCCCCGCCCTTGGCGCTCAGTTGATGAGACGGGGGTGTCCCGCCCCGCGATCCCCGACCTAACGTTCGGTCCATGACCGCATACGAACTCGCCCAGGTGAACATCGCCCGGCTCAAGGCGCCGCTGGACACTCCCCTGCTGAAGGACTTCGTCGACAACCTCGACCCGGTCAACGCCGACGCGGACGCCGCCGACGGTTTCGTGTGGCGGCTCCAGAGCGACGACGGCGACGCCACGGCCATTTCCGTCTTCGACGACCCGTGGCTGATCGTCAACATGTCGGTGTGGCGGGACCCGGACGCGCTGACGGCGTTCATGTACCAGGGCCGGCACCGGGAGATGCTGAGCCGGAGGCGTGAGTGGTTTCAGCGCGTCGAGGAGGCCATGACCACGCTCTGGTGGGTGCCCGCGGGCCACCGCCCCACCGTCGCGGAGGCCGAGGACCGGCTGCTGCACCTGCGCACCCACGGCCCGGCCCCGTACGCCTTCACCCTGCGCACCCCCTTCCCGCCCGGCGCGGACGGGGGAGCACGGGGAGCGGACCGGTCGGCGACAAGTCCTGCGTGAGGGATTGACGGGCTTGCTGACAGGCAGTCTCATAAAGGTGACCTGCCGGTAACCCGAGACGCCCCGAGGTGGAACCGTCATGACGACCCTGTCGGAGACCGACGCGCTCGACGGCCTGCGGGACGCCCTCGGGCAGCTCAAGAACCGGGAGACGGTGGCCCTGCGGCTGCTGGAGTCCTCCGCGAAGCACTCCTTCGACCCGGACACGGAGCTCGACTGGGACGCCCCCTTCGAGGACGGCAAGTGGTTCTGGCCGCCGGAGCTGGTCTCGCTGTACGGCACCCCGATGTGGCGGCGGATGAGCGAGGAGCAGCGGATGCTGCTCTCCCGGCACGAGGCCGCCGCGCTCGCCTCCCTCGGCATCTGGTTCGAGCTGATCCTGATGCAGCTGCTGGTCCGCCACATCTACGACAAGTCCGCGACCAGCGCGCACGTGCGGTACGCCCTCACCGAGATCGAGGACGAGTGCCGGCACTCCAAGATGTTCGCCCGGGTGATCGCGCACAGCGGCACCCCCTGGTACCCGGTGACCCGCGTCCACCACAACCTGGGGCGCCTGTTCAAGACGATCTCCACCACGCCCGGCTCGTTCACCGCGACCCTCCTCGGCGAGGAGGTCCTGGACTGGATGCAGCGGCTGACCTTCCCCGACGAGCGGGTGCAGCCGCTGATCCGGGGCGTCACGCGCATCCACGTGATCGAGGAGGCGCGGCACGTGCGGTACGCGCGTGAGGAGCTGCGGCGGCAGATGATGACGGCGCCGCGCTGGTCGCAGGAGTTCACCCGGGTGTCGTCGGGCGAGTTCGCCCGGGTGTTCTCGGTGGCGTTCGTGAACCCGGAGGTCTACACGAACGTCGGCCTGGACCGGCGCGAGGCCGTCGCCCAGGTGCGGGCGAGCGTCCACCGCCGCGAGGTGATGCAGCAGGGCGCGAAGAAGCTGACGGACTTCCTCGACGACATCGGCGTGCTGCGGGGTGTGGGCCGCCGGCTCTGGCGCTCCTCCGGTCTGCTGGCCTGACCAGGCGTTCCACCGGGCGGGGCCGGGGCGGAATCCGGCCGGGGCGGGCGGCCGCGCCCGGCGTGCGCCGGCCACGGCCGGTTACGCTGCGGGCATGACCTCGCAGGCCCCCACCCCCGCCTACCGGCGCCTCAGTGTCGAGGAGCGCCGCAGCCAGCTGCTGGAGGCCGCGCTGTCCCTCTTCGCCCACCGGGCGCCGGAGGAGGTGTCGCTGGACGACGTGGCGGAGGCGGCCGGTGTGTCGCGGCCCCTGGTCTACCGCTACTTCCCGGGAGGCAAGCAACAGCTCTACGAGGCGGCCCTGAAGTCCGCAGCCGACGAGCTGCGCGACTGCTTCGACGAACCGGAGGAGGGTCCGCTGCTCCCCCGGCTGACCCGGGCCGTGGAGCGCTACCTCGCCTTCGTCGGCCGGCACGACGCCGGCTTCAGCGCCCTGCTCCAGGGCGGCAGCGTGGTGGAGACCTCCCGTACGACCGCGATCGTGGACGGGGTGCGGCGGGCCGCGGCCGAGCACATCCTGCGTCATCTCGGCGTGGAGGAGCCCGGGCCCCGGCTGTGGATGACCATCCGGATGTGGATCACGGCCGTGGAGGCCGCCTCACTGATCTGGCTGGACGAGGACAAGCAGCCTCCCCCCGAGGAGCTGAGGGACTGGCTCGTGGAGCAGTTCGTGGCGATGCTGACGGTGACCGCGCGGCGGGACGCGCAGACCGACACTTTGGTCCAGGCGCTGGCCGCGGACCTGTGACCTGAACCGGCGCCCCGGCCGATGGCCGAGACTGGTGGGGTGAAGAGCGAAGACACCCCCTTCGAGGGCGGCCCCATGGACGGGCGCGTCCTGCCCGTGCTGCTCGGCATCACCGGGCACCCGCCCAAGACGTACCGGATCCCCGTCCCGGCCCCGGAGGGCGGCCCGCCCACCGTGCTGGTGTACCGGAGGGTGCCGCGCGGGAACAGCACGCTCACCGGCCTGACCGCCCGCTGGAAGTACCTCTACGACCCCGCCGGCCGGGCCGGGAGCGAACGCCGCTGGCCTTGGTCGAGGCCCGCGCCGCATCCAGACGCCACGCCGCAGGGCAAGCCGGACGACGCCGACGGGTGACCCGGTTGCGCCGAACCGCGCACACTCGGCGAGCGGACCGCGCACGCCCCCCTGATGCTCGCGGTGCGGAGCGGACGAGCCGCCCCGCGTCGGAGGTGATGGCGTGTCAGGAATGCTTTTGCGTCTGGTGTGCACGGCGGCGCTGGCGGCCGGGACCGTGCTGGCGCCCCTGCCCGCGGCGGCCGTCCCGGAACCGGGCGGCGGCAGCGGCCCGTCCGGCGGCCGCTCCGTCCCCGAACTGCTGACGGACCTTCAGAGCGTGTACCGGGAGGCCGAGAAGGCCACGGAGCGCTACAACGCCACCGAGGAGGCGCTGGAGAAGCAGCGCGCCGAGACGGAGCGGCTGGAGAAGGCGCTGGCCCGCACCCGGCTCTCCCTCCACGACAGCAAGGGCGCCGCCGGGCGGCTCGCCCGGCAGCAGTACCAGTCGCTGAGCGGCCTCTCCCCCTACGTCCGGCTCCTCCTGGCGCGCGACCCGCAGCGGGCGCTGGAGCAGGGGCATGTGATCGGGCAGCTCGCGCGGGAGCGGGCGCACACGGTGGGCCGGCTGACCGGGGACACGAAGCAGGCCGACGAGCTGGCGCGCCGGGCGCGCAAGGCGCTGGACGCGCGGATCGCGCTCACCGAGCGGCGGAGGAAGGAGCGCGACGAGGTGGTGGAACGGCTGCGGGACGTCGAGGAGTTGCTGGCGTCGCTCACCGCGGACCAGCTCGCCGAGCTGGCCGAGCTGGAGCGCGGCCGGGTCGACGAGGCGCAGCGGGAGCTGGTGGCGTCCGGCGCGCTGAGCGGCGCGGGCGCCCCGTCCGCCGCCGGAGAGCGGGCCGTGCGGTACGCGGTGGAGCAGCTCGGCAAGCCGTACGAATGGGGCGCGGAGGGCCCCGAGACGTACGACTGCTCGGGGCTCACCTCCGAGGCGTGGCGCGCGGCGGGCGCGGAGGTGCCGCGGACCAGCCAGGAGCAGTGGGCGCGGCTGGAGCGGATCGACCTGGTGGACCTGCGGCCCGGCGACCTCGTCGTGTACTTCCACGACGCCACGCACGTCGCCCTCTACCTGGGCGACGGGATGGTGGTCCAGGCGCCCCGGCCCGGCGCGCGGATCAAGGTGTCGCCGATCGCGGCCAACCCGGTGCTGGGCGCGGTGCGGCCCGACCCCGGCGGGGAGCCCGTGGAGCACTATGTGCCACCGGAACTCCCCGAGGGGGCGACGGACGGGTCCGACGAGGGGTACGGCGCCGTCTACGCGCCGGCCGCCCCGGACACCTCGGCCAGGTAGGCGTTCGTCTTCTCCGGCTCGTAGAAGAAGTTCTCGAAGTCGGCCGGGTCGTTGAAACCGTTGGCGAAGCGGTCGGCGACGGGCTGGAGCTGTCCTGCGGCGCCGATCAGGTTGAGGACGTGCTCCGGCGGCGGGGCCAGCATGGCGTTCGTCCACTTGGTGACGTGCTGGGCGGTGTCCCAGTAGCGATCGAAGGTTCCCCGCATCCAGTCCTCGTCGAACGGCTTGTCGCCGTGCTCGAGGATCGAGGCGAGGTAGGCGGCGGCGCACTTGGACGCGGAGTTGGAGCCCTGCCCGGTGATCGGGTCGTTGGCGACGACGACGTCGGCGACGCCCAGCACCAGGCCGCCCGAGGGCAGCCGGCCGATGGGGTTGCGGACGGTCGGGGCGTAGCGGCCGGCCAGCGTGCCGCCGGCGTCGGTCAGTTCCACCTTGGTGGCGCGCGCGTACTCCCAGGGCAGGAACTTCTCCATCAGCTCCAGGGTCAGGGAGAGGTGCTCGGCCGGGTCCTTGACGTCCGCGAAGGCGTCGAGCGGGCCGCCGGGGACGCCCTCCCAGAACAGGATGTCGGCGCGGCCCGACGTGGTGTACGTCGGCATGATGAACATCTCGCCGACGCCCGGGACCAGGTTGCAGCGGACCGCCTCGGTGTCCGGGTGCTCCGGGCGCGGGCCGAGACCGTGCACGTAGGCGACGGCGAGGGCGCGCTGCGGGGTGCTGTACGGGGAGCGCTCCGGGTCGCGGGAGAACATCTGCACCAGCTCGCCCTTGCCCGCGGCGATGAGCACCAGGTCGTAGGTGCGGGAGAGGTAGTCGAGGTCGCCGACGGCCGCGCCGTGGATGACGAGCTGTCCGCCGCGCTGCGCGAAGGTCTCCATCCAGCCGGCCATCTTGACCCGCTGGTCCACCGACTGCGCGAACCCGTCGAGGCGGCCCAGCCAGTCGATCGCCCGCTGCGAGGGGCCCGGGTCGAAGGAGCCGGGGGCGGCGACCGAGACGCCGAGGCCCTGGATCTTCGGGGCCTGCGACTCCCAGAAGTTCAGCTGGAGGTCACGCTCGTGCTGCAGCGCGGTGTGGAACATGCACTGCGTCGACATGACCCGCCCGGTGCGGATCTCGTCCGCGGTCCGGTTGGACATGAGGGTGACCTCGTACCCGTGCGACTGGAGTCCCAGGGCGAGCTGGAGACCGGACTGGCCGGCCCCGACGACGAGTATCTTCCGCATACGGGGGACGCTCCTAAGGGGGCTACTCGGGGGTTTCGTCGAGCGCGTGGCCCACGAGGGACAAGAGGGTCTCGATGACCGAGATCCGGCGGCGCGCATCCATGATCATGACAGGTATGTGCGCGGGGATCGTGAGGGCCTCCCGCACGTCCTCCGGTTCGTACTGCTCGCTGCCGTCGAAGTGGTTCACGGCCACGACGTACGGCAGTCCGCAGCTCTCGAAGTAGTCCAGCGCGGGCCAGCAGTCCTTCAGCCTGCGGGTGTCGGCCAGCACCACGGCGCCGATCGCGCCGCGCACCAGGTCGTCCCACATGAACCAGAACCGCTGCTGGCCGGGCGTGCCGAACAGGTACAGCACCAGGTCGTCGTCGAGCGTGATGCGCCCGAAGTCCATGGCCACGGTCGTGGTCGACTTGCCCGGCGTGGCGGTGAGGTCGTCGGTGCCCTCGCTCGCCTCGGTCATCAGCGCCTCGGTCTGCAGAGGCGTGATCTCGGAGACGGAGCCGACGAGGGTGGTCTTGCCGACGCCGAAGCCGCCGGCCACGACTATCTTCGTGGCGATCGGCGCCCGTGTGGGGTCCGTCTGCCACGGCAGCAGGGGTTCGTCCCCCTCGACGAGCGGGGTGACGCCGGGTGCGGCGTCAGAGACGGCGGAGTCCACTCAGCACCCTTTCCAGCAGCGCGCGGTCCGGGCGGCCCGTGCCGTGGCCGGTGCCCGTCCCGTAGACACGGATCTTTCCCTGGTCCGCGAGGTCGCTCAGCAGGACGCGGACCACGCCGAGCGGCATGTGCAGCAGCGCGGCGATCTCGGCCACCGTCCGCATGCGGCGGCACAGTTCGACGATGGCGCGCACCTCCGGCATGACCCGGGCGAGACCGCCGGAGGTGAGTTCCCTGCGGTCCTCGGCGGCCTCCAGCGCGGCCGTGCCGGCCGTGGCGCCGACGAACGTCTCGACCAGCAGCACGTGGCCGAAGCGGGTGCGGCCCCCGGTGAGCGAATAGGGGCGCACGCGGGCGGGTTTGCGGTCACCGCCGCGGACGGGGAGGTGTTTCTTCGGGGCGCTGGTCATCGAGGGCTCCCGGCGGACTCGTGCTCCGCGCCTTTCGCGGTCTCCTGGTTCCGGCGGAGCTCGCTGCGGAGTTCGGGGGTCAGGACGTGGCCGGCGCGGCCGACGAACAGGGCCATGTGGTAGGCCACGACGCTCATGTCGCAGTCCGCCGAGCCGTGCACGCCGAGCAGCGAGCCGTCGCTGATGGACATCACGAAGAGGCTGCCCTCGTCCATGGCGACCATCGTGTGCTTGACCGGGCCGTAGTCCATCAGCTTCGAGGCGCCGACGGTGAGGCTGCCGATGCCGGACACGACGGTGGCCAGGTCGGCGGAGGAGCCGCGCGGGCCCCGCCCCTGCGGGCCCGGGCCGCTGCGGGCGCGGGCGAGCGTCTCGTCGGAGGAGAGGAGCAGCAGGCCGTCGGAGGAGACCACGGCGACGGACAGGATGCCGGGCACCTCCTCGACGAGGTTCGTCAGCAGCCAGTGCAGGTTGCGGGCCTCACTGCTCAGTCCGAAGGTACTGGGCGCGGTCAACTGCTTGCCTCCTCGACAGTGCCCCCCGTGGCTTCTTCGGTTGTGTCGTCCCCGCGGGGACGCTCGGCCGCCAGCTCCGCCTCGACGTCCCGCCGCCCGGCGTCCGCGCCCCGGCGGAACCCGCCGAGCCGCTTGCGCAGGGCTTCGGCGTCCACCGAACCGGACCGCGGCCGCGGGGGAGCGACCGGCGCGGTGATCTTCGGCGTCCGCTTGGGCAGTCCCTTGGCGGTGACGGGCTCCTCGTCGACGGCCCCGTCCCCGCCCCCGTCGGCGACCCGCGCGTGCTCGGGCCTGCCGGCGGGGGTGTCGGGGGCGGCTGTGCCGGGGACGTGGCCCCCGGGTGCCGGTACGGCCGATTCGGGGGCGTGGCCCCCGGGTGCCGGTGCCGCTTCGGGCGCGGGTGCGGACGGGGACGCGGGCGCGTGCCCGGCACCCGGGCGCACGCCCTCGTCGGCGGGCGCGGCTGAACCGGCGTGCCCTTCGACCGCCGGGGCACGGCCTTCCGGCTGCGCCGGGATGAACAGCTCCATGGTGGTCTCGGCGGGCCGCTCCGCGGGGGCAACCGGCTCGCTGGACCGGGCAGGGGGGACCTCGTGCGACCGAGCCTCGTCGACGCCGACGCCTGCGGGCGCGTCGGGTGCGACGATCCCGTTCTGGTCGGCGGTGCGGGCGGCGGGACCGGCCTCGCCCAGGTCGGCCGACGCGGCAGCGTCCGTCCGCCGGGCGGCGGGGGCGCCGCCCGGAGCAGCCGTGGTGTCCGCGGCAGGCGCCGTGGCCGACGTCGCCGGGGCGCCGGCCTGCGGCTCCTCCGCAGCGACAGGGGCGGTCTCGCCCGTGGTCGGCTCAACGGCGGCGCCGGGAGCAACCCCGTGCTTGGCCGACGGCCCCGCCTCGGTCCCCGCGAACGGGGCAGCCTGCCCCGGGCCCGCCGACGCAGCGGCATCCGTCCGGGCGCCGGCCTGCGGCTCCTCCGAGGCAACTCGGACGGCCTCACCCAGGACGGCCGACGCGGCAGCGTCCACCCGGTCCGCGGCGAGGTCGGAGCCCGAAGTCGCCGCGGGGTCCGCGGCAGACGGCGCATCCGACTGCGCGGGCGCGCCCGTCTGCGGCTGCTGCGCAGCGACCCCGGCATCGCCCGGAGTCGGCTCCGAGGCGGCGACAGGGGTGTCCGGGCGGGCGGTGGCCTGGGCAGCGCCCGGAACCTCCGCCTCCGGCGCCGTAGGCGTCTCAGGCGTGGCCGCCTCTGCCGCCGCTCGGGCCTCGATGGAGCGTTCTGCCAGGTCGACCAGGGGGTCGCCCGACTTGTCGCGGCCGCGCAGGACGTTGGAGTTGGCCTCCGCGTCGGCGCCCGGCAGGGACACCGTGTGGGCGACGCCCGGGACGGACGCGGGGACGGCGGCGGGTGTGGCCGGAGCCAGAAGAGGGTCCGGCAGGACGACCACCGCGGCGATCCCGCCCTGCTTCTGCTTCCGCAGCTGCACCCGCACCCCGTGCCGGTGGGCGAGCCGGGCGACGACGTAGAGGCCGAGACCGAGACCCTCCTCGGACTCGGCGTCGTACGCCGCCTCCGGGTCGAACTCGGAGAGCCGCGTGTTGAGCCGCTCCAGCCGCTCCTCGGCCATGCCGATGCCCTCGTCCTGCACGGAGAGCATCACCTCGCCGTTCTCCATCAGCCAGGCGGAGACCTCGACGGGCATGTCGGGCGGGGAGAACGCGGTGGCGTTCTCCATCAGTTCGGCGAGCAGATGGGACAGGTCGTCCGCGGCGAACCCGGCGATGTGCGCGTGCGGCGGCAGCGCCGCGATCCGCACCCGCTCGTACCGCTCGATCTCGCTGACCGCGGCCCGCACGACGTCGACCAGCGGGACCGGACCGGCCGTGTGCCGGCCGTGCTCGGTGCCGGCGAGGACCAGCAGGTTCTCGCTGTGCCGGCGCATGACCGTGGCGAAGTGGTCGAGCTTGAACAGCGTGGCCAGACGGTCCGGGTCGTCCTCCCGCTCCTCAAGACCCTCGATGACGCCGAGCTGCCGCTCGACCAGGCCGAGGGTGCGCAGCGCGAGGTTGACGAAGGTGCCGCCGATGCTGTGCCGCATCCGCTCCATGTGGGCGGTGGCCTCGGCGAGTTCGCCGCGCAGTTCCTCGCGGGCGTCGGCCATCTTCTGCCGCTGCCCGACGAGGTGCTTGCGGTCGGCCTCCAGCGTGGCGATCCGCTGGGCGAGCCCGGCGGCGTGCGCGTGCAGGGCGTTGACGGAGCGGACGACCTGGGCGAACTCGTCGTTGCGGCCGGTGAAGGTGATCGGCTCCTCGGCCGCCGGGTCCTCCGCCTCGGCGAGCCGGGCGGAGCCGCGGCGCAGCACCGACAGGGGTCGGGTGAGGGTGCGGGCCATCGCGGTGGCGACGCCGACCGCGAGCAGCAGCAGGGCGCCGAGGACCGCGATCCGGATCTCCAGCTCGGTGACGTCCTCGTCACGGAGCTGGGCGAGGTCCTTGGTGCGCTGCTCGAACAGCGAGGCCTCGACACCGCGCATCATGTCGATCCGCGCGGTGAGCGCCGCCGCGAGCTTCTTGGGGCTGGTCTTGGTCTCGCCGTCGGAGAGGGTCGGCTTGTCGGTGAGCTTGCCGAGGTACTGGTCGGCGGTGTCGACCTCGGGGCCGGTGACCGTGGTGTCGTAGGAGGCGCGGGCGGCCTTGGGGGCCGCGTCGCGGAAGTCGGCGAGGGCCGCGTCGGAGCGGACGCGGGCCTGGAGCGCGGCGGCGGACAGTGCGTCACGCCGCTCCTCGTCCTCCTCGGAGGCGCCGTCGGCGATGACGGGCAGTCCGGTGACCGGGTCGATCACGGTCTCGGTGGAGCTCGGCACGTTCAGCGCGGCGAGCAGCAGCCCGCGGGTGGCGGCGGCCTGCTGGACGGCGGTGTCCAGCTCCGTGAGCGCGTGGGCGCCGGAGCCGGCGCGGGGCGGGGTGGCGTCGGCCAGTCGCGCGGCGAGCTTGTGCAGCTGGGAGACGGCGTCGGAGTACGCCTGGTGGGCCTCCAGCGGACCGGACTTGCCGGTGAGGGCGGCGCGGCGCACGGCGGCGACGGCGTCGAGCTCGTCGCGCAGGGCCTGCGAGGTCTCCTCGTCGGCGCGCAGTTCCTCGACCTGCCGGTCGACCCGGGCGCTGTGCTCCTCGGAGGGCGCCTTGGACTTGGGGCGGCCCGCCGCGATGTAGGGGACGACCTCGTCACGCTCGTCGGCCAGGGAGTGGGCCAGGGTGAGCGCGTCCTGGGTGCGCTCGGCGAGCGTCACCAGCTCCTGGGAGTCGTGCAGCTGCTGGGACGCCGCCAGCACGGACGGCGCACCGGCCCCGGCGATCGCCGCGGCCACCACGGCGACGGCCACGACGAGGCGGTTGCGTACGTGGGTGGGGCGGCCCTTGCCTACGGTGGGCGTCTGCTGCGCGTCCCCCGCCAGGGCCGCCTGCTTGTCCTTGCGACGAGGCCGCGTCTTCTGCACCGGTGCTCGCATTCCTGACTCGTGTACCCGTGGGCCCGGGTGACGCTCCGTCAACGGGCGCGGGCGCTCTCCCCGAGCCGCTGGGCGCGCTCGGACCGTGAGGCGCCCCCAACGCTCCCCGACCCTCCCAGTGCCCGTGGACAGTGGATGCGCATCACCTGACCCGCCACTCGAAGGAGTGAACATCGGAGGCGAGTTGAGGGGCAAGTTCCGTTGTGCGCCGCAGCGGACCTCCGTGGTAAGCCGGTTGGACGTCTGCGGCGGGCGGTGGCAATATTCGCCGCCACGCCTTCCCGGAGACCTTCATTCCCTCCCAAATCAGGCGCTTGACCTGCGCGCCTGTGGAGAACGGGCGTCGATTGCCGGGCTCCGGGGGTTGTTGTGGGGGGCTCGTGCAGACTGGCCGGATGCGCACGGAGCTCGTTTCGGAACCCGGTGATCCTGGACGTCCCAACGAGGACTTCGCGAGCGTCGCGCTCCCGGCTTCCGGACAGGGCGGCGCGCTCGTGGTCCTCGACGGTGTGACGCCGCCGTCGGACGGGGGCGGGTGTCTGCATTCGGTGCCCTGGTTCACCGCCCGGCTGGGCGGCGCGCTGACCGAACTGACCGTTTCCCTCCCGGATGTGCCGCCGCCCGGGCTGCTGTCCCGGGGGATCGCGCGCACGGCCGAGAGCCATGCCTCCACCTGTGACCTTTCTCACCCCCGAACGCCGCAGGCAACGGTGGTGCTGGCGCGCTGGTCACCCGACTCGGTGGACTGTCTGGTGCTGTCGGACTCGGTCCTGCTGGTCGAGTCGCCGGACGGCACGGTCACGGCGGTCCGGGACGACCGGCTGGACCGGTTGCCCCGTTCGGCCCTGTCCAGCCACACGGTCGTGGACACGACGCTGCGGAACAAGGAGGGCGGCTTCTTCACGGCCGCGGCCGATCCGGCCGTGTCGTCACGCGCCGTGACCGCCTCCCTGCCCCGGGACCGGGTGCGCGCCCTGACCGCGCTGACGGACGGCGCGACGCGCTGGGTGGAACGGTTCGGGGAGGGTGACTGGGCGGACTGCGTCGCCGTGATCCGCGAGGAGGGGGCGCGGGGGCTGGTGCGGCGGGTACGCGCGCTCGAGCGGGAGCGGCCGCTCGGGGGGAAGGCGCATGACGACGCGACGGTCGTCCACGTCGAGCTGCCGCCGGCCGGCTGACGGCGTGGGCGGGTTCAGGGGGTTCAGGAGGTTCAGCGGGTTCACCCGCACGGCCGACCGGTGACGGGGCCTCACTTTTGACGCGGGGTGCGACTCGTCACCCGGCCGGCCGAGGTGGGCCTCCGCTTCACCCGCGGGCCGGTGGGGGCCGGTCGCGCAGTTCCCCGCGCCCCTCACAGGGTTGCGGACGCCGTCGCCGCAACACCTTCGCCGGCCCTTCGCCCGCGGGCCGGTAGGGGTTGATCGCGCAGTTCCCCGCGCCCTTCGGGGGTCGCAGTGACCGCACTGCCGGAGACGGCGCCTCCGCCGATCCTTCGCCCGCGGGCCGGTGGCGGCTGGCCGCGCAGCTCCCCGCGCCCCTGAAGGGGTTGCAGGCGCCATGACTGCAGACGGACCGCGACGGGGCGGTACGCAGGCGCCGGGCCCCGTGAGGACGCGCCCGCCCAGCGGGACCCTTACTTCTCCATTCCGCGGTTCAGCCGGTGCAGCAGCCGTGCCAGTTCGTCGACCTCCGTCGGGTCCCAGTCGGCGAGGCGGCCGGCGTAGCGGGTGCGGCGGGCCTCGCGGACGCGGCTGACGCGGCGACGGCCCTCCTCCGTGAGGGTGACCAGCCAGGCGCGCCCGTCGGCGGGGTCGGGCTCGCGGCCGACGAGCCCGAGCTCCTCCAGGGCGCGCAGCTGGCGCGACATGGTCGCCTTGCCGACGCCGATGTAGGAGGCGAGCTCGGTGGCCCGCTGGCGCCCGCACTCCTCCAGACGGACGAGCAGCCCGTACGCGGACGGCTCGAGGTCGGGGTGGACCTCGCGCGCCATCTCCCCCTGGCTGGCCCGGGCGCGCCGCAGCAGGACCGTCAACTCGCGTTCCAGCGCCAGGAAAGCGGGCTGTTCGACGCCGGACGCGGGCTCCGGCGAGTCGGCGTGCCTCTCGCCGCCGTTTCCGTCTTCGTGCACGTTGGCCCCTGCCTCGGTTTCCCGTTCTGAAAGTTCTGGCCGAGTGGCGGCGTCGCCCCAGCTCCATAAGTATTTCGCAGGCGTAGACCAACGGCAGTGCGCGACGATCCCGCCCGCCGCCACGGTCGGCGTCCGCAGTTTCTCTACCAGGCCATTACGTGGCATGCCCACTACATGCGATGTGGGTCACATTCCGGGTTCGCCCCATGACCGTTCGGAGATGCGTCATGCCTGTGCACAGATCCCGACTCGTCCGCATACGCGCGCTCGGCACCGCCGGCGCCGTCCTGCTCACGCTGCTCGCCCTCCCGGGGACCTCCGCCGTCGCCGGCGGCGCCTCCCCTTCCGTCCCGCCGCGCGGCTCCGCCCACATGGGCATGGGCGTCCTCGCCCACGACGGCCAGGCCGGCCTGCCCACCTCCCGCTCCACCCAGACGGAGGGCGTGGACGTCTCCAGCCACCAGGGCAACGTCGCCTGGACCACCCTGTGGAACAGCGGGGTGCGCTGGGCCTACGCCAAGGCGACGGAGGGCACGTACTACACCAACCCGTACCACGCGCAGCAGTACAACGGCTCCTACGACGTCGGCATGGTCCGCGGCGCCTACCACTTCGCCACTCCCGACACCACGAGCGGCGCCGCCCAGGCGGACTACTTCGTGGACCGCGGCGGCGACTGGTCCGCCGACGGGCGCACGCTGCCGGGTGTCCTGGACATCGAGTGGAACCCGTACGGCGACGACTGCTACGGGAAGTCGGCGAGCTCGATGGTGAGCTGGATCCGCGACTTCCTCGACCGCTACCGCGCCCGCACCGGCCGCGACGCCGTCATCTACACCGCGACCAGCTGGTGGAAGCAGTGCACCGGCAACTACGCCGGTTTTGCCTCCACCACCCCGCTGTGGATCGCCCGGTACGCCTCCACCGTCGGCGAACTGCCCGCCGGCTGGGACACGTACACGATGTGGCAGTACACCTCGACGGGGCCGACGGTCGGCGACCACGACCGCTTCAACGGCACCCTCGACGGGGTGCGGATCTTCGCCGCCGGAAGCTGACCCGGGCGGCGGTACAGGAAAGGCCCGGGCCTCCCTCACGGAGCCCGGGCCTCCCCTCATCCGATGACCTCCGTCACGCGGCCACCGGAACCTCGGGCGCCGCCCCGTTCGTCGCCGGGGACAGCGCCAGCTCGAGGACCTGGCGGACGTCGGTGACGGCGTGCACGTCGAGCTTCTCCAGCACCTCCGCCGGGACGTCGTCCAGATCGGGCTCGTTGCGCTTGGGGATGACCACGGTGGTGACGCCCGCCCGGTGCGCGGCGAGCAGCTTCTGCTTCACCCCGCCGATCGGCAGCACCCGCCCGGTCAGCGACACCTCGCCGGTCATCGCCACGTCCGTGCGGACCAGGCGCCCGGAGAGCAGCGAGGCCAGGGCCGTGGTCATGGTGATGCCCGCGCTCGGGCCGTCCTTGGGGACCGCGCCCGCCGGGAAGTGGATGTGCACGCCCCGGTCCTTCAGGTCGCCGACCGGGAGCTCCAGCTCGGCGCCGTGGCTGCGCAGGAAGCTCAGCGCGATCTGCGCCGATTCCTTCATCACGTCGCCCAGCTGGCCGGTCAGGGTCAGTCCCGCCGCGCCCGTCTCCGGATCGGCCAGGGACGCCTCGACGTAGAGGACGTCACCGCCGGCGCCGGTCACGGCCAGCCCGGTGGCGACGCCGGGCACCGCGGTGCGCCGCTCGGCGGGCTCCTGGGCGGACTCCGGCACGTGGTGCGGCCGCCCGATCAGGCCCCGCAGGTCGTCCTCGGCCACGGTGAACGGCAGCTCCCGCTCCCCCAGTTCGTGCTGGGCCGCGACCTTGCGCAGCAGCCGTGCGACCGACCGCTCCAGGGTGCGCACGCCCGCCTCACGCGTGTACTCGCCGGCGAGCTTGCGCAGGGCGCCCTCCTCGATCGTCACCTCGTCCGGCTGGAGGCCGGCGCGCTCCAGCTGGCGCGGGAGCAGGTGGTCGCGGGCGATGACGATCTTCTCGTCCTCGGTGTAGCCGTCGAGGCGGACCAGCTCCATGCGGTCGAGCAGGGCCTCCGGGATGGCCTCCAGGACGTTGGCGGTGGCGAGGAACACCACGTCGGACAGGTCGAGCTCGACCTCCAGGTAGTGGTCCCGGAAGGTGTGGTTCTGCGCCGGGTCGAGGACCTCGAGCAGGGCCGCGGCGGGGTCGCCGCGGAAGTCGGAACCGACCTTGTCGATCTCGTCGAGCAGGACGACCGGGTTCATCGAGCCGGCCTCCTTGATCGCCCGCACGATCCGGCCGGGCAGCGCGCCGACGTAGGTGCGACGGTGGCCGCGGATCTCGGCCTCGTCGCGGACGCCGCCGAGGGCGACCCGGACGAACTTCCGGCCCATGGCGTGGGCGACGGACTCGCCGAGCGAGGTCTTGCCGACGCCGGGCGGGCCCACGAGGGCCAGCACCGCGCCGCCGCGCCGCCCGCCGACGACGCCCAGACCCCGGTCGTTGCGCCGCTTGCGCACGGCCAGGTACTCGGTGATGCGCTCCTTCACGTCCTGAAGACCCGCGTGCTCGGCGTCCAGGACGGCCTGGGCCCCCTGGATGTCGTAGGAGTCCTCGGTGCGCTCGTTCCACGGCATCTCCAGAACCGTGTCGAGCCAGGTGCGGATCCAGGAGCCCTCGGGCGACTGGTCGGAGGAGCGCTCCAGCTTGTCGACCTCCTTGAGGGCGGCCTCGCGGACCTTCCCGGGGAGATCGGCGGCCTCGACGCGGGCCCGGTAGTCGTCGGACTCCTCGCCGTCCTGCTCGCCGTTCAGCTCGCGCAGCTCCTTGCGGACGGCCTCCAGCTGGCGGCGGAGCAGGAACTCCCGCTGCTGCTTGTCGACGCCCTCCTGGACGTCCTTGGCGATGGTCTCGGCGACGTCCTGCTCGGCGAGGTGGTCGCGCAGCTGCTGGGTGGCGAGCTTCAGCCGGGCCACCGGGTCGGTGGTCTCCAGCAGGGCGACCTTCTGCTCGGTGGTGAGGAACGGCGAGTAGCCGGAGTTGTCGGCGAGCGCGGAGACGTCGTCGATGGCCTGGACCCGGTCCACGACCTGCCAGGCGCCACGCTTGCGGAGCCAGGCGGTGGCGAGCGCCTTGTACTCCTTGACCAGTTCGGCCGCGTGCCCCGGCAGGGGGTCGGGCACGCTCTCGTCGATGCGGGTGCCCTCCACCCACAGCGCCGCGCCCGGCCCGGTGGTGCCTGCGCCGATGCGCACCCGTCCCCGGCCGCGGATCAGGGCGCCCGGGTCGCCGTCGGCCAGCCGGCCGACCTGTTCGACCGTGCCCAGCACGCCGATCCCGGCGTAGGTGCCGTCGACGCGCGGCACGAGGAGCACCTTCGGCTTGCCCGGTTCGTCGCGCGCGGCGGCCTGGGCGGCCTCCACCGCCGCGCGCACCTCGGAATCGCTCAGGTCCAGCGGAACCACCATCCCCGGCAGCACGACCTCGTCGTCGAGCGGCAGCACGGGCAGGGCGAGCGGTGTGGACTCAGCAGCCATGATCTCCCCTTCGGCAGTCAAGTTGAGCTACATCGACTCAATGCAGGGGAGCGGCCGAATGTTCCCGGGGCCGCGTTCGCTCTGAGCGATCACCGGGCCGGGCTCCGAGGGGCCGGGCTCCCGCACCGCGGGACCTGCCAGGATGAACGCATGTCCACCCCCTACGGCATTCCCGAAGCTCCTGAGGTCCTGGACCGTCGCGAGGGCCCGTACGGCGAGGTCGTGCTGCGCAGACACGGCGATCTGCTGCAGATCATCGCCAACGGCTGCTTCCTGATGGACACCTCCGACGGGCGTTCCGAGCGGCTGCTCGTGGACGCGGCCCTGGCGGCCCTGGACCCGGAGGTCGCGGACCCCTCGGTGCTGATCGGCGGGCTGGGCGTCGGCTTCTCCCTGACGCACGCGGCCGGACAGGAGCGCTGGGGCCGGATCACGGTCGTGGAGCGGGAGCCCGCCGTCATCGGGTGGCACCGCTCGGGCCCGCTGGCCGAGCTCTCCGGCGCGGCGCTCGCCGATCCGCGGACGGAGATCGTCGAGCAGGACGTGATCGCTTACGTCAACGAGACGTCCGACACATTCGACGCACTGTGCCTCGACATCGACAACGGGCCCGACTGGACCGTCGACGAGGGCAACGAGGGCCTTTACTCGCCGGACGGACTCGCGGCATGTGCAAGGGTGTTGAAGCCGCGCGGGGTCCTCGCGGTATGGTCCGCGAAGCCTTCACCGGAATTCGAGGGAACCTTGCGGAATGCCGGATTCCGGCAAGTGCGTACCGAAGAGATCCCCGTTGCCCGGGGCGTTCCGGACGTCGTGCACATCGGCGTCCGCCCTGGATAGCAAACCCGTGGTGCATCCCCGTACGCTGCTGCCCTGACGCGGATCATTCAAGCGTCAATCGCAGTGATGCGCAGACGACGGATCACCCCACGGATTCCGGAAAAAGCACACCTCAGGGGCGGGCGATGGAGCAGACACACACCTCCCACAACGGCACGGCGACGACCACCCCCGGCGCGCAGCGCAGGGTCCTGGTGGTCGAGGACGACGCGACGATCGTGGACGCCATCGCGACCCGCCTGCGTGCCGAGGGATTCCTGGTGCAAACGGCGGGCGACGGCCCGTCCGCGGTGGACACGGCGGAGGCCTGGCAGCCCGACCTGCTGATTCTCGACATCATGCTGCCGGGCTTCGACGGCCTGGAGGTCTGCCGGCGCGTGCAGGCCCAGCGGCCGGTGCCGGTGATGATGCTCACCGCGCGCGACGACGAGACCGACATGCTGGTGGGCCTCGGCGTCGGCGCCGACGACTACATGACCAAGCCGTTCTCCATGCGCGAGCTGGCGGCGCGGGTGCACGTGCTGCTGCGCCGCATGGAGCGCGCGGCCCTCGCGGCCACCACCCCGCGCAGCGGCATCCTGCGCCTGGGCGAACTGGAGATCGACCACGCGCAGCGCCGGGTGCGCGTGCGCAGTGAGGACGTCCACCTGACGCCCACCGAGTTCGACCTCCTGGTGTGCCTGGCCAACACCCCACGCGCGGTGCTCTCCCGTGAGCAGCTGCTGGCCGAGGTCTGGGACTGGGCGGACGCCTCCGGCACCCGCACTGTGGACAGCCACATCAAGGCGCTGCGCCGGAAGATCGGCGCGGAGCGCATCCGCACGGTGCACGGCGTGGGCTACGCCCTGGAGACGCCGACGCCATGAGCGCAGGTCCGGCGGGACGCGGACAGGGGAGGAAGCAACCCTGGGGCAATGTGCGGCCGTTCTCGATCAAGACCAAGCTGGGCGCGCTGGTCGTCGTCTCGGTCCTGATCACCACCGGACTCTCGGTGATCGCGGTGCACACCAAGACGGAGCTGCGCTTCATCACGGTCTTCTCGATGATCGCCACGCTGCTGATCACCCAGTTCGTGGCGCACTCCCTCACCGCTCCGCTGGACGACATGAACGCCGTCGCGCGGTCCATCTCGCACGGCGACTACACCCGCCGGGTGCGCGAGAGCCGCCGCGACGAGCTGGGCGACCTGGCCCAGACGATCAACGTCATGGCCGACGAGCTGGAAGCCCAGGACCGCCAGCGCAAGGAGCTGGTGGCCAACGTCTCGCACGAGCTGCGCACGCCCATCGCGGGGCTGCGCGCGGTGCTGGAGAACATCGTCGACGGCGTCACCGAGGCCGACCCGGAGACGATGCGCACGGCCCTGAAGCAGACCGAGCGGCTCGGCCGCCTGGTGGAGACGCTGCTGGACCTGTCCCGCCTGGACAACGGCGTGGTGCCGCTGAAGAAGCGCCGCTTCGAGGTGTGGCCGTACCTGTCGGGCGTGCTCAAGGAGGCCAACATGGTCGCCTCCGCCCGCGCGAGCATGGCCTCCGGCTCCGGCAGCCACACCCGTACGGACGTGCATCTGCACCTGGACGTCTCGCCGCCCGAACTGGCGGCGCACGCCGACCCGGAGCGGATCCACCAGGTGGTGGCCAACCTGATCGACAACGCGGTCAAGCACAGCCCGCCGCACGGCCGGGTGACCGTGCGGGCCCGGCAGGGTGCCGAGCCGGAGTCGCTGGAGCTGGAGGTCCTGGACGAGGGTCCGGGCATCCCGCGCACCGAGTGGCACCGGGTCTTCGAGCGGTTCAACCGCGGCAACGTCAACCGGCCGCACGGCCCCGGCAGCGACGGCGGCACCGGTCTCGGCCTCGCGATCGCCCGCTGGGCCGTGGACCTGCACGGCGGCCGGATCGGGGTGGCGGAATCCGAGCGCGGTTGCCGGATTCTGATCACTCTTCCGGGGCCCTCTTCTGTGCCAAGTTGACGTAAAGTTCGAACCGGAGCCTCAAGATCCATCTGCGTCCGCCCTGGCGGACACGTGTGATCAGGCACAGGCCCGCGCGCGGGGCGCGACGGGCCCTGGTCAAGCGATGCCTGATACCGTCGGAAGAAGCGGAACCTCGCTTGTTTCCCGCCAAATCCAGCGCCGAAACACCCGCTGAGATGTGATGTGCACGACGTTGCACGGGCCCGGCCTGACCTTCTCGCGCGGGGAGGCGTAGCCTTTATTTCCGCTGTCCATCATCTTGCGAAGCGGAAGAGGGCGGTTGACGCCGTGTCGCCACAGTCCCCCAGTAACTCGAGCATCTCGACCGACACCGACCAAGCGGGAAAGAACCCCGCTGCGGCCTTCGGTGCCAACGAATGGCTCGTCGACGAGATCTACCAGCAGTACCTCCAGGACCCGAACTCGGTGGACCGAGCCTGGTGGGACTTCTTCGCCGACTACAAGCCGGGCGCTCCCGCGTCCTCGGCTCCGGCGGGTGACGCGGCCGCGGGGGCCGCGGTGACCCCCACCGCTCCGTCCCAGCCGGCCGCGCCCGCGAAGGCCCAGGCCCCCGCTCAGCCCGCCGCGCCCGCCCCGGCGGCCAAGGCCCCGGCCCAGGCGAAGACTCCGGCCCAGCCGGCGAAGCAGGCCGCTCCCGCCGCCAAGCCGGCCCCGGCCAGGAAGGCCGAGCCCGCGGGCGAGGCCAAGAGCGGTCCCGAGCAGGTCACCCTGCGCGGCCCGTCCGCCGCGGTGGCGAAGAACATGGACGCGTCGCTGGAGCTGCCCACGGCCACGTCCGTGCGCGCGGTCCCGGTGAAGCTGCTGTTCGACAACCGCATCGTCATCAACAACCACCTGAAGCGCGCGCGGGGCGGGAAGATCTCCTTCACGCACCTCATCGGCTACGCCATGGTCCAGGCCATCAAGGCCATGCCGTCGATGAACCACGCGTACGCCAAGGTGGACGGCAAGCCGACCCTGGTGAAGCCGGAGCACATCAACCTCGGCCTCGCCATCGACCTGGTCAAGCCCAACGGCGACCGCCAGCTCGTCGTCGCGGCGATCAAGAAGGCCGAGACGCTGAACTTCTTCGAGTTCTGGCAGGCCTACGAGGACATCGTCCGTCGCGCCCGCGACAACAAGCTGACGATGGACGACTTCACCGGCGTCACGGTCTCCCTGACCAACCCCGGCGGCCTCGGCACGGTCCACTCCGTGCCGCGTCTGATGCCCGGGCAGTCCGTGATCATGGGCGTCGGCGCCATGGACTACCCGGCGGAGTTCCAGGGCACCTCCCAGGACACCCTGAACAAGCTCGGCATCTCGAAGGTCATGACGCTCACGTCGACCTACGACCACCGGGTGATCCAGGGCGCCGCCTCCGGCGAGTTCCTGCGCCAGGTCGCGAACCTCCTGCTCGGCGAGAACAACTTCTACGACGAGATCTTCGAGGCCCTGCGCATCCCCTACGAGCCGGTCCGCTGGCTCAAGGACATCGACGCCAGCCACGACGACGACGTCACCAAGGCCGCCCGGGTCTTCGACCTGATCCACTCCTACCGGGTCCGCGGCCACGTCATGGCCGACACCGACCCGCTCGAGTACAAGGTCCGCAAGCACCCCGACCTGGACATCGTCGAGCACGGCCTCACCCTGTGGGACCTGGAGCGCGAGTTCGCCGTCGGCGGCTTCGCCGGCAAGTCGATGATGAAGCTGCGCGACATCCTCGGCGTGCTCCGCGACTCGTACTGCCGCACCACCGGCATCGAGTTCATGCACATCCAGGACCCCAAGCAGCGCAAGTGGATCCAGGACCGCGTCGAGCGCGGCCACACCAAGCCGGAGCGCGAGGAGCAGCTGCGCATCCTGCGCCGGCTGAACGCGGCGGAGGCCTTCGAGACCTTCCTGCAGACCAAGTACGTCGGCCAGAAGCGCTTCTCGCTGGAGGGCGGCGAGTCCGTCATCCCGCTGCTCGACGCGGTGCTGGACTCGGCCGCCGAGTCCCGTCTGGACGAGGTCGTCGTCGGCATGGCCCACCGCGGCCGCCTCAACGTCCTCGCCAACATCGTCGGCAAGTCGTACGCGCAGATCTTCCGCGAGTTCGAGGGCAACCTCGACCCGAAGTCGATGCACGGCTCCGGCGACGTGAAGTACCACCTGGGCGCCGAGGGCACCTTCACCGGCCTGGACGGCGAGCAGATCAAGGTCTCGCTGGTCGCCAACCCCTCGCACCTGGAGGCGGTCGACCCGGTCCTGGAGGGCGTCTCCCGCGCCAAGCAGGACATCATCAACAAGGGCGGCACGGACTTCACCGTCCTGCCGGTGGCCATCCACGGCGACGCGGCCTTCGCGGGCCAGGGCGTGGTGGCCGAGACCCTGAACATGTCGCAGCTGCGCGGCTACCGCACCGGCGGCACCGTGCACGTCGTCATCAACAACCAGGTCGGCTTCACCGCGGCCCCCGAGTCCTCGCGCTCCTCCATGTACGCGACGGACGTGGCCCGCATGATCGAGGCCCCGATCTTCCACGTGAACGGCGACGACCCGGAGGCGGTCGTGCGCGTCGCGCGCCTGGCCTTCGAGTTCCGCCAGGCGTTCAACAAGGACGTGGTGATCGACCTCATCTGCTACCGCCGCCGTGGTCACAACGAGTCGGACAACCCGGCCTTCACCCAGCCGCTGATGTACGACCTGATCGACAAGAAGCGCTCGGTGCGCAAGCTGTACACCGAGTCCCTCATCGGTCGCGGCGACATCACCCTGGAAGAGGCCGAGCAGGCGCTCCAGGACTACCAGGGCCAGCTGGAGAAGGTCTTCACCGAGGTCCGTGAGGCCACCTCGCAGCCGGCCACGGTCGCCCCGTCCGACCCGCAGGCCGAGTTCCCGGTCGCCGTGAACACCGCGGTGAGCACGGAGGTCGTGAAGCGGATCGCCGAGTCGCAGGTGAACATCCCCGACCACATCACCGTCCACCCGCGTCTGCTGCCGCAGCTGCAGCGCCGGGCGTCGATGGTCGAGGACGGCACCATCGACTGGGGCATGGGCGAGACCCTCGCCTTCGGCTCGCTGCTGCTGGAGGGCGTCCCGGTCCGGCTCGCCGGCCAGGACTCGCAGCGCGGCACCTTCGGCCAGCGTCACGCGGTCATCATCGACCGTGAGACGGGCGAGGAGTACACGCCGCTGCAGTACCTCTCCGAGGACCAGGCGCGGCTGAACGTCTACAACTCCCTGCTGTCCGAGTACGCGGCCATGGGCTTCGAGTACGGCTACTCGCTGGCCCGGCCGGACGCGCTCGTGCTCTGGGAGGCGCAGTTCGGCGACTTCGTCAACGGCGCGCAGACGGTCGTGGACGAGTTCATCTCGTCGGCCGAGCAGAAGTGGGCCCAGACCTCCGGTGTGGTCCTGCTCCTCCCCCACGGCTACGAGGGGCAGGGCCCGGACCACTCCTCGGCCCGCCCGGAGCGCTTCCTGCAGCTCTGCGCCCAGAACAACATGACGGTCGCCATGCCGACCTCGCCGTCGAACTACTTCCACCTCCTGCGGTGGCAGGTGCACAACCCGCACCACAAGCCGCTGGTGGTCTTCACCCCGAAGTCGATGCTGCGCCTCAAGGCCGCCGCGGCGAAGGCGGACGAGTTCACGACGGGCCAGTTCCGCCCGGTCATCGGCGACGACACGGTCGACCCGGCCGCCGTGAAGAAGGTCGTCTTCTGCGCCGGCAAGGTCTACTACGACCTGGCCGCCGAGAAGAAGAAGCGCGGCGCGGACGACACGGCGATCATCCGCATCGAGCGCCTGTACCCGCTGCCGGGTGCCGAGCTCCAGGCGGAGATCAAGAAGTACCCGAACGCCGAGAAGTACCTGTGGGCGCAGGAGGAGCCGGCGAACCAGGGTGCCTGGCCGTTCATCGCGCTCAACCTGATCGACCACCTGGACCTGGCGGTCGGCGCCGACCTGCCGCACGACGAGCGTCTGCGCCGCATCTCGCGGCCGCACAGCTCGTCGCCGGCGGTCGGCTCCGCCAAGCGCCACCAGGCCGAGCAGGAGCAGCTGGTGCGCGAGGTCTTCGAGGCCTGACCCGCGCCGGTACGCGGTACGTGAGCGGGCCGCACCCCCTTCCCGGGGGTGCGGCCCGCCGCGTTTCCCGGCACATATCCTTGACCTCATGTACTTCACGGACCGTGGCATCGAGGAACTGGAGAAGCGGCGCGGCGAGGAGGAGATCACCTTCGAGTGGCTCGCGGAACAGCTCCGCACCTTCGTCGACCTCAACCCCGACTTCGAGGTCCCGGTGGAACGCCTGGCCACATGGCTGGCCCGTCTGGACGACGAGGACGAGGACGAGTAGTCCGCTCCCCGCAGGCAGTCGCGCCCGCCGTGGCGGGACACACCTCCCCTGTCGCACACCCAAGGCACCGTTCACACGAACGTGTGCCTTGACTTTTGCCTGCCGCGATATATCGTGAATCGAGTAATACGCGATATGACGCAATGCTGCCGCATCCACGCCGAGGCGCCCGCGATCAGGAGGCCGTCCATGCCCGAGTGGTCCGTCCAGGACAAAACGAACCTCACCTTCGACGCCCCCCTGACCCGCCTCAACGTCCGCATCGTCAACGGCACGGTGAACGTCGTGGGCACGGACGACCCGGAGGCCCACCTCCAGATCTCCGACGTGGAAGGCCCACCCCTCGTCGTGACCCACGAGGACGGCGTCCTGACCGTCGCCTACGACGACCTCCCCTGGAAGGGCTTCCTCAAGTGGCTCGACCGCAAGGGCTGGCGCCGCAGCGCGGTGGTCTCCCTCGCGGTCCCCGCACAGACCCGCGTGGAGGTCGGCGTCGTCGGCGCAGGCGCCGTCGTCTCCGGCATCCAGGGCCCCGCCGCGGTGAAGGGCGTCGCGGGCGACACCACCCTCGTCGCCCTGTCGGGGCCCGTCCGCGCGGACACCGTCTCCGGCAGCGTGGAGGCCCAGTCGGTGACCGGCGACCTCCACTTCGCCTCGGTCTCGGGCGACCTCACGGTCGTCGAGGGCTCCGGCCCCTCCGTCCGGGCGGACACGGTCAGCGGCTCGATGATCGTGGACCTCGACCCCGAGGGCCCCACCGACGTCCGGCTGACCAGCGTCTCGGGCGAGATCGCCGTCCGGCTGCCCGACCCGGCGGACGCCGAGGTGGAGGCCAACACGGCGAGCGGCGCCATCTCCAACGCCTTCGACACCCTCCGGGTGCAGGGGATGTGGGGCGCCCACAAGCTCACCGGCCGCCTCGGCGCGGGCAGCGGCAAGCTGCGGGCCACCACCGTCTCCGGCTCCATCGCCCTGCTGCGCCGCCCGCCCCGCGAGGACGAGCCCGACCTGCGGGGCGGCCCGGGGGACAATGCCGGTACGACCGACAAGAAGGTGCTCTGACATGCCCCCCGTCTTCGCCCACGGACGCCTCCGCCTCTACCTGCTGAAGCTGCTCGACGAGGCCCCCCGGCACGGCTACGAGGTGATCCGCCTCCTCGAGGAGCGCTTCCAGGGGCTGTACGCGCCGTCCGCGGGCACGGTCTACCCCCGGCTGGCCAAGCTCGAGGCGGAAGGACTCGTCACCCACACCACCGAGGGCGGACGCAAGGTCTACTCGATCACCGACGCCGGCCGCGCCGAACTGGCCGACCGCAGCGGTGAGCTGGCCGACCTGGAACTGGAGATCCGCGAGTCGGTCGCCGAGCTGGCCGCCGAGATCCGGGCCGACGTCAGCGGCGCGGCGGGCGACCTGCGCCGCGAGATGCGCGCCGCGGCCGGGCGGGCCCGCCAGCCGCGCGGCGGCTCCGCGTCCGGCGGCAAGGACGCCCCCTTCGGCGACTTCGACCTCGGCGACTTCTCGATGTTCGGCGACAAGGAGGCCTGGCGGGCCGCCAAGGAGGAGATGCGCCGGGCCAAGCAGGAGTGGAAGGAGCAGGCCCGGCGCGCCAAGGACGAGAGCCGGCGCTCCCGTGAGGAGGCCCAGCGCGCCCGCCGCCAGGCCAAGGAGGCCCAGGACCGTGCGCAGGAGCAGGTGCAGCGCATCGCCCGGCAGGTCCAGGAGCAGGTGCAGGGGCACTTCGCCCGCGGCGACTGGCCGTCCGGACTGCGCGAGGGCCTGGGTGAACTGGTCAAGGAGATGGGCGACTTCGGGAAGGACTTCGGCTTCGGCCGTACGGGCTCCGCCGAGGGTCCGGACTCCCGTCCGTCGTACTCGACGACCCCTGAGGACTTCCCGGCCGGTTACGCGCCCTCCTGGGGTCATGAGAGCGCCGCGGAGTCCACGGGCGACCCGGCGCGCGACCTGGAGCGGCTGCTGGACCGCTTCCGGGACGACGTCCGGGACGCCGCGCGGGACCACGGGGTCACCGAGGAGCAGCTGCGCGACGCCCGGCGGCATCTGTCGGAGGCCGCCGCCCGCATAGGGGCGCTGCTGCGGTCGCCGAAGCCCTGACGCCGATACCCGGGCGCCGGAACCCGGAGGGGCCCTCAGCCCGCCTTGGCCTCGCCGTCGCCGTAGAGCACGCGGGTGACCGACGCGTGGGTGACGCCGTGGTCGGCGAGGACCTCGGCGGGCAGGCCGGGGCGGGCGGTGAGGGCGAGCAGCAGATGCTCGTCGCCGATGTGGCGGTGGCCGCGGGCGGTGGCGGCGCGCAGGGCGCCGGTCAGGACGTCCTTGGCCGCCCGGTCGAAGGGGCGGTGTCCCCGCCACCGGGTGCGGGCCGGCTCCGCGGACAGGGCGCCGGGGCCGTGCGTGTCCTCCACCCGGGCGACGATCTCCGGGACGTCGATGCCCAGTCCGGCGAGGGCGTCGGTCTCGGCCTGGGTGAGGCCGCCCCGCCGCCGCGCCTGCTCCAGGGCATCCCGTACGGGCTCGCGGCGTTCGTCGAGCCCGAGGGCGGTCAGGGCGAAGGAGGCGCGGCTGCCCTCCCGGTTGAGCAGGGCGAGGAGCAGGTGCTCCGTGCCGACGCGGGCCGCTCCCGTCCGTTCGGTGTGGGCGACGGCCTCCTTGACCACGTCCCGGGCATCCTTGGTGAACCGTTCGAACATCAATGCCTCCCATGCTTCTTGTGCACGGCCTGCCTGCTGATTCCGAGTTCGGTGGCGATCTCCTGCCACGACCAGCCGTGGTTGCGCGCGTTGCGCACCTGCACGGCCTCCAGCTGTTCGAGCAGCTTGCGCAGCGCGGCGACGGCCCGCAGGCCGACTCGCGGGTCGCGGTCGCCCGCCCGCTCGGCGAGATCCGTTGCCTCAGTCATGGCGTCAACTTACGTTGACACGCCTTCGTTGTCAACGATGGTTGACATGACTGCGGCCGGCCCGGAGCACCGGGCCGGCCGCGGAAGCAGGGAGGCGCAGGTCAGGGGTTGGTGAGCACGATCTTCCCGAACAGCTCGCCGGAGGCCATCCGCTCGAAGCCCTCGCGGGCCCGGTCCAGGGGCAGTACCTCGTCGATGACGGGACGCACCCCGGTCGCGGCGCAGAAGGACAGCAGGTCCTCCAGCTCGTCCTTGGTGCCCATGGTGGAGCCGACGACCTTCAGCTCCAGGAAGAAGATGCGGGTCAGCTCGGCGTGCGAGGGCCGGTCGCCACTGGTGGCGCCGGAGATCACCAGCGTGCCGCCGGGGCGCAGCGACTTCACCGAGTGGGACCAGGTGGCCGCGCCCACGGTCTCGATCACCGCGTCGACCCGCTGCGGCAGCCGCGCGCCGGGCTCGACGGCCTCCACGGCGCCCAGCTCCAGCGCCCGCTTGCGCTTGGCCTCGTCCCGGCTGGTGGCGAAGACCCGCAGCCCCGCCGCCTTGCCGAGGACGATCGCGGCGGTCGCGACCCCGCCGCCGGCGCCCTGCACGAGCACGGAGTCACCGGGGCGCACGCCCGCGTTGGTGAACAGCATCCGGTACGCGGTCAGCCAGGCCGTGGGCAGGCAGGCCGCCTCCTCGAAGGACAGCTCCTTCGGCTTGGGCAGGATGTTCCAGGTCGGCACGGAGACCTGCTCGGCGAAGGTGCCCTGGTAGCGCTCGGTCAGGATGGAGCGGGGCTCCCGGGGTCCCACGCCGTGACCGGTCTGGCCGATCACCGAGTGGAGGACGACCTCGTTGCCGTCCTCGTCGATCCCCGCTGCGTCGCAGCCGAGGATCATCGGCAGCTTGTCCTCCGCGAGGCCGACGCCGCGCAGGGACCAGAGGTCGTGGTGGTTGAGGGAGGCGGCCTTGACCGTGACGGTGCTCCAGCCCGGACGGGACTCGGGAGCGGGTCGCTCTCCCGACTCCAGCCCCGTGAGCGGCTGGTCGCGGTCGATTCGGGCGGCGTAGACAGCGAACATGACCTTGACGATAGGTTCCGCGCCCCGCCTAAGGAACCGTGCCCCCCTGTGACACACGCCCTCTTGCGCCGGACCGGGGCCCTCACGAAAGAACCCCGGACATGCGTGAGCCCCGCCCACGGCGCGGACGGGGCCCTCACATCTGTGCGCTCAGCGCCGCGCGACGCCCTCCGCCCGGGCGGCCGCGGCCACGGCGGCCGTCACCGCGGGGGCGACCCGCTCGTCGAACGGGGACGGGATGACGTAGTCGGCGGCGAGGTCGTCACCGACGACGGCGGCCAGCGCCTCGGCCGCGGCGAGCTTCATGCCCTCGGTGATCCGCGAGGCCCGCACCTGGAGCGCGCCGGCGAAGATGCCGGGGAACGCCAGGACGTTGTTGATCTGGTTCGGGAAGTCCGACCGGCCGGTGGCCACGACGGCCGCGTACTTGTGCGCGACCTCCGGGTGCACCTCCGGGTTCGGGTTGGCCATGGCGAAGACGAACGCACCCTCCGCCATCGACGCCACGGCGGGCTCGGGGACCGTGCCGCCGGAGACGCCGATGAAGACGTCGGCGCCTGCCAGCGCGGACTCCAGCGTGCCGGAGATCCCGGCCTTGTTGGTGAACGACGCCAGTTCCGCCTTGATCGGCGTGAGGTCCTCGCGGTCCCGCGAGACCACGCCCTTGCGGTCGGCCACCGCGACGTCCCCGATGCCGGCCTCGACCAGCATCTTGGCGATCGCGACACCCGCCGCGCCCGCTCCGGAGATCACCGCCCGCAGCTCGCCCAGCGGACGTCCGCTGAGCCGCGCCGCGTTCCGCAGGGCCGCCAGCGTCACGACCGCCGTGCCGTGCTGGTCGTCGTGGAAGACCGGGATGTCCAGGCGCTCCTGGAGCCGCCGCTCGATCTCGAAGCACCGCGGCGCCGAGATGTCCTCGAGGTTCACCCCGCCGAAGGAGGGGGCGAGCCGGACCACGGTCTCGACGATCTCGTCGACGTCGGTGCAGTTCAGCGCGAGCGGGACCGCGTCCACGCCGCCGAACTGCTTGAAGAGGATGGCCTTGCCCTCCATCACCGGGAGGGAGGCCTCGGGGCCGATGTCACCGAGCCCCAGCACGGCCGTGCCGTCGGTCACGACGGCGACGACCGAGGACTTCCACGTGTAGTCGTGGACCAGCTCCGGCTGCTCGGCGATCGCGCTGCACACCTTCGCGACGCCGGGCGTGTACGCCAGGGACAGGTCGTCCTTGTCACGGACCGGCACGGTGGCCTGCACGGCCATCTTGCCGCCGCGGTGCAGCGCGAACGCCGGGTCAAAGGACTCCAGGGGCTCTGCCCCGCCGTCCCGCTCGGAAGCGTCCCGGTTCTCGCTGTCGCTGCGAGGATTGACAATCTCCGCTGCCACTTGGTTTTACCCCTTAAGTGTTCATTGTTTGAGGGTTGCCACTCCTGGTGAGGGGTGGGCGGGACCGCGCCAGGCCCGGAGGGGTTGATGCGTACGGGCCGAACACGACGGGCGCGCCGCACACGCGCCCTGAGCCCCGGATGAGGGGTGTAAAGAACCTTCTTACCGGACGGACGCGGTCGGCGACGAGTCCATAACGCGAAGGTCACACGCCGACGCCATGAAGCATCGTCCGATATCAGGACAAGACCTGGACGAAGTCCCAGCAAGCCCGCAAGTACCCCTCCGGCTCGGCGGGTCGCCCGCTCAACAGGCATATCGGCGAAGATCTTGCGGCCGGAATGAAGGATTCCCGGAGAGTCTGCGGTCGCGTTGTACCCAAGTGGCCGGGTTCGAGGGCCCGCCGTTATCCGATTTTGACATCGCAAGCCCCCTGAACGGTCCAATCCGAATGGCAAGATGCGGTAATCACACGAGGTCGCGGCACTCGAAGGTGTGTGCCCTTGTCGACCCCGCGGCGATACCGACAGGCAGTCGCCGGCCCCATCGGCACTCCACCCATCCGCCGGAGGAATCCACCATGACCGCAAGCACCACCCGTCGTACCACCGCCGCGCGCTCACGGATTGCAGCGGTCGGCGCGATCGCGGTCGCAGGCGCACTGCTTCTCACCGGCTGCGGTGACCAGACCGAAGGCAGCGGAGGCTCGGACACCAAGGGATCGGGCAAGACCAACTCCGCCCCGCTGTTCGACAAGCTGCCCAAGGACATCCAGGACGCCGGCGTCCTGAAGGCGGGCACGAACGCCGAGTACGCCCCGATGGAGTTCCAGGAGGGCGGCAAGATCGTCGGCGTCGACCCCGACATCGCCGCCGCGCTGGGCGAGAAGCTGGGTGTCGAGGTCGAGTTCACCTCCGGCAATTTCGACGGCCTGATCACCGCGCTGAACTCGGGCCGCTACGACATCGCGATGTCGTCCATCACGGACAACAAGCAGCGCCAGGAGGGTCTGGACGACAAGGGCAAGAAGCTCGGTCCGGGCGTCGACTTCGTCGACTACTTCGTGGCCGGCACCGCCGTGTACGTCCAGAAGGGCAACCCCAAGGGGATCAACTCCATCGAGGACCTCTGCGGTCAGCCGGCCGCCGTGCAGCGCGGCACCACGTACGAGAAGGCGCTGCAGGACCAGTCCAAGAAGTGCACGGACGCCGGCAAGAAGGCGATCAAGATCCAGCCGTTCGAGAACGACACCGAGGCGCAGACCCGTGTGAAGTCCGGCGGCGCGGTGGCCGGTGTGAACGACTACCCGGTCGCGGTCGATCTGGTCCGCAAGGCCGACAACGGCAACGCCTTCGAGATCGTCGGCGAGCAGGTGGACGCCGGTCCGTTCGGCATCGCGGTCAACAAGGACAACAAGCAGCTCACGGAGGCCCTGGAGGCCGCCGTCAACGCCATCATCGAGGACGGCACGTACAAGAAGATCCTCGAGAAGTGGGGCGCCGAGACCGGCGCCATCGACAAGGCCGTGATCAACGGCGGCAAGTGACGGTCCCGGGCACGACTGAAGGGCAGTCACAGTGACCGACAAACTCGACAAGGGGACGGACGGCGCCCGACCGGCGGCCACCGTCTCCAAGGACGAAGGGCCCGCCCCCGTGGCGCCCGCGGTGATCAAGGCCATCCCGGTCCGTCACTACGGCCGCTACGTGAGCGCCGTCGTCGTGCTGGCCCTGGTGGGCCTGCTGATCAACGCCTTCGCCACCGCTGAGAAGATCCAGTGGCAGGCCGTCGGCGACTACGTCTTCGACGGCACCGTGCTGGCCGGCGCCGGCCGCACCCTGCTGATCAGCGTCCTGGCCATGGTCATGGGCGTGGTCCTCGGCGTGGTCCTCGCCGTGATGCGCATGTCGAAGAACCCGGTGACCAGCTGGGTCGCCTGGGCGTACATCTGGTTCTTCCGCGGCACCCCGGTCTACGTGCAGCTGCTGCTGTGGTTCAACCTGGCGCTGATCTTCCCGGTGCTGAACCTCGGTCCGCTGTACAAGGACGAGATGGTCGACGTCATGACGCCGTTCATGGCGGCCCTGCTGGGTCTCGGCCTGAACGAGGCGGCGTACATGGCGGAGATCTGCCGTGCAGGCCTGCAGTCCGTCGACGACGGCCAGACCGAGGCGGCGCACGCGCTCGGAATGAGCCACGGCAAGACGCTGCGGCGCATCGTGATTCCACAGGCGATGCGGGTGATCGTGCCGCCGACCGGCAACGAGTTCCTCAACATGCTGAAGACCTCGTCGCTGGTGTACGCCGTGACCTACAACGAACTGCTGCGTGCCACCTCAACGATCGGCTCCACGTCGTACGCCGTGATGGAGATGCTGTTCGTGGCGTGCGTCTGGTATCTGGTCATCACCAGTGTGTTCAGCGTCGGCCAGTACTACCTGGAGCGCCGTTTCGCGCGCGGCTCGTCCCGGAACCTGCCCGCGACCCCGTGGCAGAAGATCAAGGCCAACATGATGGCCTTCAGCCGCGAGAGGAGCAGCACGGTATGACGGCCATGGTGAAGGCCGAGGGCGTCCACAAGTCCTTCGGCGGTGTGCAGGTCCTCAAGGGCATCGACCTGGAGGTCGAGCAGGGCGAGGTGTTCTGCCTCATCGGCCCCTCCGGCTCGGGCAAGTCGACCTTCCTGCGGTGCATCAACCACCTGGAGAAGATCAACGCCGGCCGGCTCTACGTCGACGGCGAGCTGGTGGGCTACCGCCAGAAGGGCGACAAGCTCTACGAGCTGAAGGACAGCGAGGTCGCCCAGCAGCGCCGGGACATCGGCATGGTCTTCCAGCGCTTCAACCTGTTCCCGCACATGACGGCCGTCGAGAACGTCATGGAGGCGCCGGTCCAGGTCAAGGGCCTCAACCGGTCCGCGGCCCGGCAGCGGGCGCTCGAGCTGCTGGACCGGGTGGGCCTCGGCGACAAGGCCGGGAACTACCCCTCCCAGCTCTCCGGCGGCCAGCAGCAGCGGGTGGCGATCGCCCGGGCGCTCGCCATGGACCCGAAGCTGATGCTGTTCGACGAGCCGACCTCGGCGCTCGACCCGGAGCTGGTCGGTGACGTCCTCGACGTCATGCGCGACCTGGCCGAGTCGGGCATGACGATGATCGTCGTCACCCACGAGATGGGCTTCGCCCGCGAGGTGGGCGACAGCCTGGTGTTCATGGACGGCGGTGTGGTGGTCGAGTCCGGCCACCCGCGCGAGGTGCTGACCGACCCGCAGCACGAGCGCACCAAGTCGTTCCTGTCCAAGGTCCTCTGACCTCGGCGCCCGCTCGGCCAAGGGGCGGTACGGATTCCTCCGTACCGCCCCTTCCGCGTGTTCCGGGCCCGCTACTTCAGCGCCAGCAGCAGCGTGTCCGACGGCGAGCACCACACCGGGCGGGCCTCCGCGAAGCCCGCCTCGCGCAGGACGCGCGCGTGCCACGCAGGGGACGGCATGTCGCCGTCGGCGTGCTCGCCGTAGATCTCGAAGCGGCGGGCGGTGGGGCCGGCGAGGACGGGGTCCTTCGCGGCGAGCTGCCACCATTCCGACCAGTCGAGGGCGCCCCGCTCCTTGGCCCGGTCCATGTGGGCGTGGCGCTGGGCCCGCTCGGCGGCGTTGATCCGGGGGGTGGTCTCGTCGATCATGTGGTCGGCGTTCATGAAGACGCCGCCCTCGCGGACCAGGCCCGCGAGGTGTCCGTAGAGGTCCGCGAGGGGTTCCCGGTGCAGCCAGTGCAGGGCCGTCGCGGTGAGCACGGCGTCGTAGGAGTCGTGCGGGAGCTGTGTGGCCCAGCCGGGGTCCTTGAGGTCGGCGGTGACGAAGGTGACCCGCTCGTCGCCCGCGAAGGTGCCCTCGGCGATGGCGAGCAGCGCCGGGTCGAGGTCGACGCCGGTGCTGGTGGCTTCGGGGAAGCGGTCGAGCAGCCGGGCGGTGATGCTGCCGGTGCCGCAGGCCAGGTCGAGGACGCGCGGGGCGGTGCCGACGAGGGCCTCCACCATGTCGAGCATGACCCGGAAGCGTTCCTCCCGGTCGGGCATGTACCACTCCTGCTGTCGGTCCCAGCTCTCCTGCCAGGCCTGCCAGTCGGCGCCGGCCGTGGTGGTGTGCGAGTCCGTCATGGCCCCTCCCTCGCGGTGCACTCCGTAATACCCTGGACGCACGATCGTCTGTTACCCGACCGCACGCACGACCATAGAGCCCCTGCGTAAGGACTACAAGTGGAACTGGCCTATTACTCGGACTACGCCGTACGTCTCGTGAACACCGAGGAGCCGGTCCGGGGCACCGACGTGCTCACCTCGGTCGAGGCCGTGCGGGACCTGTTCGGCGGCAACCGGTCGGCCGCCCGGCGGGCCACCGAGGCGGACGTGACGCGGTTCCGCTCGGTCCGGGCCAGGCTCCGGTCGGTCTTCGCGGCGGCCGACGACGGCGACGAGACCCTCGCCGTGGACCTGCTGAACTCCCTGCTGCTGGAGTTCCCGGTGAGCCCGCAGATCTCCGGCCACGACTTCCGCGACGACGACGGCCGTCCGCTGTGGCACATGCACCTGGCCGACCACCCGTCCAACGCGACCGCCGGGTACGCCGCGATCGCCGCGATGGGCCTGGCCTTCCACCTCACCGAGTACGGCGTCGACCGCCTCGGTCTGTGCGAGGCGGCGCCCTGCCGCAACGCCTACCTGGACACCTCGACCAACCGCTCCCGGCGTTACTGCTCGGACCGCTGCGCCACCCGTGCGAACGTGGCCGCCTACCGGGCCCGCAAACGCCTGGAGGCGGACCGGTCGGAGAGCACGGGACGGGCCGACGTCAGCAGCCAGACCAGCAGCCCAAGCGGCGACCGCCGGGCCGTGGAGCGCGGCCGGTAGCGGAAACGGACCCGGCCCAGCACCAGCTCGTCGGGGACGACGCCGTAGTCGGTGCTGTCGCCGCCCGCGTAGGCGTTGTCCCCGAGCACCCACCAGCCGCCGTCGCGCCGCTCGGCCGCCCGCTTCACGACCAGCAGGTCCTGCTGGAACGGATGGCGCAGCACGATCACGTCGCCGCGTCTCACCCGCGCCCCGTAGTGGACCAGGAGCCGGTCCCCGTGGCGCAGCGTGGGCACCATCGACGGCCCGGTCACCTCGGCCACCCCGAAGGGCAGCGGCGCCCTCACCCGCTCGGCGTCCTGCGACAGCTCCGGCATCTCCCGGCACCTCCCCGGTTCTTCTCCCACCAGTCTCAGTCTGACCCCGGACTTTTGTCCTAAGCCCACGGGGGCACTCGCGAAAACCGGTCCGTCACGGAGTAATGTCCCCTGTGAGAAGACGATCACGAGGAAGGAAACGCTTCATGCTTTCCCGCCTGTTTGCCCCCACGGTCAAGGTCAGCGCGCACTGCGACCTGCCCTGCGGTGTGTACGACCCGGCCCAGGCCCGCATCGAGGCGGAGTCGGTCAAGGCTGTCCAGGAGAAGATGGCCGGCAACGACGACCCGCACTTCCAGGCCCGTGCCACGGTCATCAAGGAGCAGCGCGCCGAGCTGGCGAAGCACCACGTCTCCGTGCTGTGGAGCGACTACTTCAAGCCGCCGCACTTCGAGAAGTACCCGGAGCTGCACCAGCTGGTCAACGACACCCTGAAGGCCCTCTCGGCCGCCAAGGGGTCGACCGACCCGGCCACCGGCCAGAAGGCGCTGGACTACATCGCCCAGATCGACAAGATCTTCTGGGAGACCAAGAAGGCCTGACCCGGCCTCGCCGCTCCCAGCGGCCGGCGATCGGTGCACCATCGCAGGTCCTGGGGCTTTTCCCGAAGGGGGCCCGTCGCTTCACGCGGCGGGGCCCCTTCGGTGTTTCCCGGCGCCGTCCGCGGGACCCGTGGGATGCTGGGCGCATGGAGCTGGAAGATCTGGTCCGGCTGCGGCGGGCCAGGGACCGGATGGACCGGGAGTACGCCGAGCCGCTCGACGTCGCGGAGCTGGCGCGGACGGCGCTGATGTCGCCGGGCCACTTCCAGCGCAGCTTCCGGGCCGCGTACGGGCAGACGCCGTACGCGTATCTGATGACGCGGCGCATCGAGCGCGCCAAGGCGCTGCTGCGCAAGGGCGACCTCTCGGTGACCGAGGTGTGCCTGGCGGTCGGCTGCACCTCGCTCGGGTCGTTCAGCTCGCGCTTCACCGAGCTGGTCGGGGAGACGCCGAGCGCCTATCGCGCCCGCTCGCACGAGGAGAGCGCGGTCATCCCGCCGTGCGTCGTGCGGACGTACACCCGGCCGGTCCGGGTCCGGCGGCGGGTCGACCCGAGCGGGAACTCCTAGAAGAAACGGGACACGGATGGACAGGGCGACGGACGTACGGCTCGCCCAGTGCTTCGTCGCGGTCGACGACCACGACAAGGCGCTGGCCTTCTACTGCGACGTGCTGGGCTTCGAGGTACGCAACGACGTGGGGTTCGAGGGGATGCGCTGGGTGACCGTCGCCTCCCCCGAGCAGGACGTGGAGATCGTCCTGGAGCCGCCGGCCGCGAGCCCGGACATCTCCCCCGCCGACAAGCAGGCGATGGCCGAGCTGCTCGCCAAGGGCGTGCTCCGCGGGGTCAACTTCACCACCACCGACTGCGACGCCCTCTTCGAGCGGGTGCGGGCCGCGGGCGTCGACGTCCTCCAGGAGCCGGTGGACCAGCCGTACGGGATGCGGGACTGCGCGTTCCGCGACCCGGCGGGGAACATGGTGCGCTTCCTGGAGCGCCCCGCGGACTGAGAGCCTGCCGGGCGCCGGCCCGTTCAGCGCTGCCCGCGGTACGTCCGCACGTGCCGAACGTCCTGTACGACGAGGGTTCACTTCGCCAGGTGGGGGGCGTCCGGTCAGGCCTGGGCGCCGGCCGCGCGGGGTTCGCGCCACATCGGGTACATGAGCGGGCCGCCGGGCAGGCGCAGGGGCTCGCCGGTGAGCTCGAAGCCGAGGCGACGGTACAGCCGGACGCTGCGCTCGCTGCTCGCCTCCAGGTACGCGGCGCGGCCCTCGCGGTCGCAGCGGTCGAGGACGGAGCCGATCAGCGCGGTGCCGAGCCCTTCGCCCTGCCGACCGGGGGCCACGCCGATCATCCACAAGTACTCGTGGGCGCGGCCCTGGGGGTGTATGCCCGCGGTGAGCCGGCCGATCATCTCCACCCGCTCGTTGTCCGGGTCGACGGCGTGGCGCAGTGCGGCGAACTCGTCGTCGCCCCCGTCCGCCCCGCCGTGACCGGGGTCCCCCGCCGGGACGGACATCCACAGGGCGCACGCCGAGCCGTCCTCGACGAGGTCGACGCGGCCGTCGGCGAGGGTGGCATCGGTGAAGGCGGCCATGAGCCGGTGGTGCGTCACACGCCGGTACTCCGCTCCGGGGAACACCCAGCTGCTGACCGGATCGTCCTGGAACGCCTCGTCCAGCAGCCGGACCACCAGCTCCCGGTCGTCCCCGCCGGCCGTCCGGATCGCCACGCCCATGTCCGCCCCTTCGTCTCAACGGTCGCCGCCCGTACGGGGGTTGAGACTAGCCGGACCGGCGGGGGAACAGGGGGCGGGCCCCGCACACCGTGGGGAAGTGCGGGACCCGCCGCTCCGGGACCACGGAAGCCGTACGGGTCAGGGTCCGCACGGCGGCACGTGGTCCCGGGGTCGGGGGGACGGCCTGCGCCGTCCGTTCAGGTGGTGCGCCGGGTGACGAACTCGGCGAGGGCCAGCAGCCCTCCCGCCGCCTCCGGGTCCGGCACCGCACGGGCCACCTCCTGCATCGCGCGGGCCATCCGGTCCGCCGCCTGGGTCTGCGCCCAGTCACGGCCACCGGCCCGCTCCACGAGCCGGGTGAGCTCCTCGACCTCCTCCTTCTGGTGCGGGGCGGCGTACGCGGCGGCGAGCTCCGCCGCCTCCGGAGTTCCGGAGGTGAGCGCGGCGACGACCGGCAGCGACTTCTTGCGGGCGGCGAGGTCCGCACCGGCCGGCTTGCCGGTGCGGCGCGGGTCGCCCCACGTGCCGATCACGTCGTCGATCAGCTGGAACGCCAGCCCGGCCTCCCGGCCGAAGGCGTCCATCGCCGCCACCTCCTCGTCCCCCGCGTCCGCGTACAGCGCGCCGAGGGCGCAGGCGCAGCCGAGCAGGGCCCCGGTCTTGGCCTCCGCCATGGCGAGGGTCTCCTCCAGGGTGACCTCGTCGGGTGCGCGGCGCTCCATGGCCGTGTCCGCGTGCTGCCCGGCGCACAGCTCGACCACGCACTGGGTGAGCCGGGCGGCCGCGGCCGGGGCGGCCGGGTGGGGGTCCTCGGCGAGCAGCCGCAGGGCGAGCGCCTGGAGGGCGTCCCCCAGGAGGATCGCGTCGGCGTCCCCGAACACCGTCCACACCGTGGGGCGGTGGCGGCGGGTGGTGTCCCGGTCCATCACGTCGTCGTGGACGAGCGTGAAGTTGTGGACCAGCTCGACCGCGGCCGCCGCCCGCAGAGCCGCCGTGCGTGCGGCGGAACCGCCGAGGGCGGAGGCCGCCGCGAGCACCAGGGCGGGCCGGAGCGCCTTCCCCGAACCACCGGCGGCCGGGGTGCCGTCCGCGTTCTGCCAGCCGAAGTGGTAGAGCGCGAGACGACGCAGCGGCGCGGGCAGCGACCCGAGGGCCGTGCGCAGCACCGGGTCGACGGCGGCCCGGGTCCGCTCCAGCAGGGCGGCCGCCTCGTGCCCGTCCCCGGCGTGCGGATCCGGCCCGGGCGTGCTGTCGGGCGCGGTGCGTGCCGTGCGCTGCTCCGGGCGGCCCGTGGTCGGCCGGGCCATGGACTCCGTCATCGACTTCCCCCTGGGACCGACTCGGTGAGGGCACGGAGGGACGGCGCTTCCGCACCCGTCGAGCACGTTCCCCCCAGATGTACCCGCCCGGGAGGGCGGGGACACGGCGCGCGTCGCGCGAGCCGGCGGACGGTCACCGCCACCGGCCGATCTCGACGTTCTCCAGGACGCCCAGCGCGTCCGGGACCAGCACCGCCGCCGAGTAATAGGCCGTGACCAGGTACTTGATGATGGCCTGTTCGTTGATGCCCATGAACCGCACCGACAGGCTCGGCTCGATCTCGTCGGGGATGCCGGCCGCGCGGAGGCCGATGACGCCCTGGTCCTCCTCGCCGGTGCGCAGCGCGATGATGGAGGTGGTGCGGGCCTCGGTCACCGGGATCTTGTTGCACGGGTAGATGGGCACGCCCCGCCAGGTGGGGATGCGGTTGCCGCCGACGTCGACGGTCTCCGGGACGAGTCCCCGCTTGTTGAGCTCGCGGCCGAACGCGGCGATGGCACGCGGGTGGGCGAGCAGCAGCCGGGTGCCGCGGCGCCTGCTGAGCAGTTCGTCCATGTCGTCGGGGCCGGGCACCCCGTCGTGCGGCTGGATCCGCTGGTCGTACTCGCAGTTGTGGAGCAGGCCGAAGTCGCGGTTGTTGATCAGCTCGTGCTCCTGGCGCTCCTTCAGCGCCTCGACGGTCAGCCGGATCTGCTGCTCCGTCTGGTTCATCGGCTGGTTGTACAGGTCTGCCACGCGCGTGTGGATGCGCAGCACGGTCTGGGCGACGCTGAGTTCGTACTCGCGGGGCCGGGCCTCGTAGTCGACGAACGTGTGCGGGATGTCCGGCTCGCCGCTGTGGCCGGCCGCGAGGTCGATCTCCTTCTCGCCGTACTTGTTGGTGGGCTGCTGCGGGATGTCGGCCCGGCGGCGCAGGTGCTCGCGCAGGGTCTCGGACCGCTCGGCTACCTGGTCGACCGCGTCGCGGGGCAGCACCAGGACCGTGCACGCGGTAAGGGTGCGGGCCGTGTACTCCCAGATGGCGTCGTCGTCCTGGAGGGCCTGCTCGCCGAAGTACGCGCCGTCGGCGAGCACTCCGAGGGACTCGTCCTCCCCGTAGGGTCCGGTGCCGACGCGCTCCACCCGGCCGTGCGCCAGCAGGTACACCTCGTCGGCGGGGCTGCCGAAGGAGGCGATGACCTGGCCCGCCTCGATCTCCCGCTGCCGGCAGCGGGAGGCCAGCTCGCTGAGCACCTCCTCGTCCTCGTAGTCACGCAGCACGGGCAGTTCGCCCAGTTCGGCGGGGATGATCTCCACCCGGTCGCCCGTCTTCACGAAGGTCAGCCGGCCGTCGCCCACGGCGTAGGTCAGCCGCCGGTTGACCCGGTACGTGCCGCCCTGCACGTCGACCCAGGGCAGCATCCGCAGCAGCCAGCGCGAGCTGATCTCCTGCATCTGCGGCACGGACTTGGTCGTGGTGGCCAGGTTCCGCGCCGCCGCCGTACCGAGGCTCTGCTGCTGCCTGGTCTGTTCCGTGCGGACCTCTTCGCCTACCGACATAGAGAATTGCCCTCCCCAATAGATCCACGCCCGGCCGTGCCGGGCGTCGTGGTGCGTGATCAAGCGTTCCTCACGCATCGTGTCCGCGCCATTACCCGATCGAGCGGGGTTGGATCTTGGCGGGTCTGGGCAGAGTGACCGGCCTGCCGACGGCGACAACGGCGGCCGTCGGGAAGGAGATTGTCCGGATCGGCTCGCACAGCAGCCGAACGAGTACTTGAAAGGCCGACTTTCGGCTATAGCCCCTGTACCAGACGGCCGCGCCCAGCGGCCGTCGTCCGGTACGAAGGAGGGCGGCATGGCCCCACCCATGTCCGCGAGTGCGTTCCTGCGCGCGCTCAAGGCGGAGGGTCTGACGGTCGTCGAGGTCGGCGACTGGCGTGACCACAACCGCAACCACAAGGGCCCCTGGGGGCCGGTGCACGGGGTGATGATCCATCACACCGTGACCAAGGGCAGCAAGGCGACGGTCGACATCTGCCGCAAGGGCTACTCGGGTCTGCCGGGGCCGCTGTGCCACGGCGTGATCACCAAGGACGGCCGGGTGCACCTCGTCGGCTACGGCCGCGCCAATCACGCGGGGCTCGGCGACGACGACGTGCTGCGGGCGGTGATCGCCGAGAAGAAGACGTTCCCGCCGGACAACGAGGCCAACACCGACGGCAACCGGCACTTCTACGGCTTCGAGTGCGAGAACCTCGGCGACGGGAAGGACCCGTGGCCGGCGGCGCAGCTGGAGGCCGTCGAGAAGGCCGCGGCGGCGGTCTGCCGCCACCACGGCTGGAACGAGCAGTCGGTGATCGGCCACCTGGAGTGGCAGCCGGGCAAGGTGGACCCGCGCGGGTTCACCATGGCGTCGATGCGCAAGCGGATCCGTGACCGTCTGAAGTGACCGGACCGTGTGACCGCCCGGCGTGACCGGCGCCGCGGCGCTCGTCGCCGGTGTTCCGCCCCCGAGGCGCCCCCCACGCGGAACACCGGCCCCCGCGCCTGCCCTCACCTCGGGCGACAATGGCCCGTATGACCAGCTCCGACGCCCTCGCCGGCCTGCGCCCGCGGCTTCCCTCGCCTCTGGAGGAGGCCGTCGACGCGCGGTTCGAGCGGCACGGGGTGCGGCTGCTGCTGAAGCGGGACGACCTCGTCCACCCCGAGCTGGTCGGCAACAAGTGGCGCAAGCTCGCCCCGAACCTGGCCGCGGCCGGCGGGCGGACGGTTCTCACCTTCGGCGGGGCGTACTCCGGCCATCTGCGGGCCACGGCCGCCGCAGGCCGGCTGCTCGGGCTGCGCACGGTGGGCGTGGTGCGCGGCGAGGAGCTGGCGGACCGGCCGCTCAACCCGTCGCTGGCGCGCTGCGCGGCCGACGGCATGCGGCTGCGCTTCGTGGCGCGCTCGGTGTACCGCCGCAAGACCGATCCGGACACGCTCGCGGCCGTGCTGCGCGCGGCGGACGCGGAGGACGCCCACGTCGTGCCCGAGGGCGGCAGCAACGCCGCCGCGGTGCGCGGGTGCGTGGAGCTCGGCCGGGAGCTGGCGGGCGCGGCGGACGTGGCCGCGGTGGCGTGCGGCACGGGCGGCACACTCGCGGGACTGGCAGCCGGGCTCGCCGGGAGCGCGCGGACGCTCGGCATACCGGTGCTCAGGGGCGGCTTCCTCGCGGGAGAGATACGGACCCTTCAGACGGAGGCGTTCGGCGGGCCGCGCGGGGCGTGGAGCCTGGACGAGCGGTTCCACCACGGCGGCTACGCGCGCGTGCCGGCGGACCTGGAGGCGTTCGCCGCGGACTTCGAACAGCGTCACGGCGTCCCTGTGGAACGTATCTATGTCGCCAAGTTGCTTCGTGCCCTTGTCACCCTGGCCGGGGAGGGCGCCTTCCCGCGTGGGAGCACGGTCGCCGCGGTGATCACCGGCCGGCCGTTCCCCTGAAGCACGCGCCCGCTCCGGGAAGGCCTAGTCCGCCTCCCGGTAGGCCGCGGCCTCCTCCAGGTCCAGCCGACGCAGCAGCGTCCGCAGCATCTCGTCGTCGATGTAGCGCGCGTCGCGCAGCTTCACGAACACCTCGCGCTCGGCGCCGATCATCTCCCGGGACAGCCGCCGGTAGGTGTCGTCCACCGACTCCCCGGTGACGGGGTTGACCTGCCCGAGCCGCTCCCAGACGGCGTTGCGGCGACGCTCCAGGACGCTGCGCAGCCGGTCGGCCAGCGGCGCGGGGAGGGCGTTGCGCTCGTCGGCGAGCAGTGCGTCGAGGCGCTCCTCTGCGGCCCGGGACGCCTGCGCCTGCGCGTTGGCCTCGGCGAGGGTCTCGCCCCGCGGGTCGCGCCCGGGCAGCCTCAGCAGCCGGATCAGCGGGGGCAGGGTGAGGCCCTGCACGACGAGGGTGCCGATGACGGTGGTGAAGGTCAGGAAGAGCAGCAGGTACCGGTGCGGGAAGTCCTCGCCCTCCGCGGTGACCGGGATCGAGAAGGCGATGGCGAGCGACACCACCCCGCGCATCCCCGCCCACGAGATCACGAACGGCCCCTTCCAGCCGGGCCTCCGCTCACGCGCCCTGATCCGCGCGGAGACCAGCCACGGGAGCCAGACCGCCGGATAGACCCACAGGAACCGCACCGCGACGACCACCGCGAAGACGGCCACGGCGTACCAGGCGGAGGCGATGCCCTCGTGCTCGCCGAGCCCGCGCATGACGACGGGCAGCTGGAGCCCGATGAGGGCGAACACGGCCGACTCCAGGACGAACGCGACCATGCCCCACACCGCGCCCTCCTGGAGCCGGGTGGCGAAGTCGACCTCCCACGCGCGGTGCCCGAGGTACAGCGCGACCACCACGACGGCGATCACCCCGGAGGCGTGCACCTGCTCGGCCACGGCGTACGCGACGAACGGGATGAGCAGCGACAGCGTGTTCTGCAGCAGCGTCTCGCGCAGATGGGTGCGCAGCCAGTGCAGCGGCGCCATCAGCACCAGGCCGACCGCCACGCCGCCGACGGCCGCCAGCAGGAACTCCCCCACTCCCCCCGCCCAGCTCACGCCCTCGCCGACGGACGCGGCCACGGCGACCCGGAACGCGGTGATGGCGGTGGCGTCGTTGAACAGCGACTCGCCCTGGAGGATGGTCGTGATCCGCGAGGGCAGGCCGACCCTGCGGGCCACCGCCGTCGCCGCGACGGCGTCCGGGGGCGCCACCACCGCGCCGAACACCAGCGCCGCGGTGAGCGGCAGGTCCGGCACCAGCAGGTACAGCACCCAGCCCACGGCGAGCGTCGCGAACAGCACGTACCCGAAGGACAGCAGGGCCACCGGCCGCAGCTGCGCCCGCAGGTCCAGGTAGGAGCTGTCCACGGCCGCCGTGTAGAGGAGGGGCGGGAGGATCAGCGGCAGCACGATGTGCGGGTCGAGCTCGTACTCGGGCACGCCCGGGATGTAGCTGACCACCAGGCCCACCGCGACCAGCACCAGCGGCGGCGGCACCGGAGTCCGCCGGGCGGCGGCGGCCACCGCGGCGCTGCCCGCGACCAGGAGCAGCAGGGGCATCACGTCCATGTCGGGCCCACCCTCGTTTTTCCGCGCGGCCGTGCGCACGACCGTCGTAATCTGGCAATCATGAAACAGTGCACGCACGTCGAGGCGTTGCCGCACCCGGAACCGGCCGCGCTCGATGAGACGTGTCCGGAGTGTCTGCGGGAGGGGACGGACCCGGTGCAGCTTCGCCTCTGCCTCACCTGCGGCCACGTCGGCTGCTGCGACTCCTCGCCGAACCGGCACGCGGCGCGGCACCACAGGGAAACCGGCCATCCCGTGATGCGGACCTTCGAGCCGGGTGAGGACTGGCGCTGGTGCTTCGTCGACCACGTACTGGTGTGACGTGGCGGGACCACGGTGCCGGACGGTTCGACGGTCCGGCGCCTGGGTACGTCAATGCGGCGCGCGCTCTTCCCATTTGGCCGTCGCAGACCCCTAGCCACGGAGCGTGTTCGCAGTTTTACTATGAGTGACAGCAACGGGTCGGGGTCCCGGCGACAGGACCGCCGGGAGCGCGATAGCGTCACCGCTGAACCACGTAGCGCGTTGCCCGGGGGCGACACAGGCCCTGAAACGCTTGTACCACCTTGGAGGTGAGGGTGTCCCAGATCGCTGGCGAGCCCGCGACCCAGGACTTCGTGGAAGTCCGGCTGTCGGCCGCGGGGGCCTACCTGTCGGTGCTGCGTACGGCCACGGCCGGCCTCGCGGCCCGTTTGGACTTCACCCTCGACGAGATCGAGGACCTGCGCATCGCGGTCGACGAGGCCTGCGCGATCCTGCTCCAGCAGGCCGTGCCGGGGTCGGTGCTCAGTTGCGTCTTCCGGCTCGTCGACGACTCGCTGGAGGTCACCGTCTCGGCGCCCACCACGGACGGCCACGCCCCCTCGCGGGACACCTTCGCCTGGACCGTGCTGTCCGCGCTCGCGGGCAAGGTCTCCTCCGCCGTGGACGAGGACAGAACCGTGTCGATCAGCCTCTACAAACAGCGCGGCGCGGGACCCGGGCCGGCGTGAGGAGCGAGGACGGGCCGGTGCGGGACGAAGAACGCGGCACACGGGAGCTGCCGGCCGAGCGCGTGCCGGACGGTATCGACGGCATCCCCGAGCAGGCCCGGCCGCATCCGGAGGACGACTCCGCGAGGGGCGTCGGGCCGGGCGGCGGGCAGGCCGGCGGTGCCGTGCGGGACACGTCCGCGGCCGGGCCGGCCGCTCCTGGCGGGGAGGCCCCCGCCCTGGCCGAGCCGGTGGCGGGGGACGAGGCGAGCGCTCGGGGAAGGGCGACGGGCGGGACGATGAGCGAGCACGAGCGAGAGGCCGAGGAGCAGGCGGCGCCTGCCTCCGGCGCACGGAGCACACCGGGTGTGCCGGGCACGCACGCGCACCACGACCCGCAGGACCGCAGCGGGGCGCGCGCCCTCTTCCTCGAACTGCGCACGCTGGAGGACGGCACCCCCGAGTACGCGGAGCTGCGCAACCGGCTCGTGCGGATGCATCTGCCGCTCGTCGAGCACCTGGCGCGCCGTTTCCGCAACCGCGGCGAGCCGCTCGACGACCTCACGCAGGTCGCCACCATCGGACTGATCAAGTCCGTCGACCGCTTCGACCCGGAGCGGGGCGTGGAGTTCTCCACGTACGCCACCCCGACGGTCGTCGGTGAGATCAAGCGGCACTTCCGCGACAAGGGCTGGGCGGTGCGGGTGCCCCGGCGGCTCCAGGAGCTGCGGCTGGCGCTCACCACGGCCACGGCGGAGCTGTCCCAGCTGCACGGCCGCTCCCCCACGGTGCACGAGCTCGCCGAGAAGCTGGCGATCTCGGAGGAGGAGGTCCTGGAGGGCCTGGAGTCGGCGAACGCCTACTCCACGCTGTCCCTGGACGTCCCCGACACCGACGACGAGTCCCCGGCGGTCGCCGACACCCTCGGCGCGGAGGACGAGGCGCTGGAGGGCGTGGAGTACCGGGAATCGCTCAAGCCGCTGCTGGAGGACCTCCCGCCGCGCGAGAAGCGGATCCTGCTGCTGCGCTTCTTCGGCAACATGACCCAGTCGCAGATCGCGCAGGAGGTCGGCATCTCGCAGATGCACGTCTCCCGGCTGCTGGCCCGCACCCTGGCCCAGCTGCGGGAGAAGCTGCTCGTCGAGGAGTAGGCGCCGGCGCGGCGCGTCACTGCGCGGCGTCGCCCGCGTTCCCTGGTCCGCGGATGCCGAGGGCCCGGGTGGTCTCCGCGTTGATCAGCAGCACCAGCGCGGTCACGGCGACGACGGCGAGCGCGATCCCGGCGGGGATGGCCACGCCGTCCGACGTCAGCATGTTGTAGGCGACGGGCAGCGCCATGATCTGCGTGATGACGGCGGGCCCGCGGCTCCAGCTCCGCCGGGCGAACAGGCCCCGCGCGGCCAGCAGCGGCAGCAGCGCCAGCACGATCAGCGTGACCCCGCCGGTGACGGACTGCTGCCGGTCGTCCGGCTCGCCCGCGAGACCGAGCACCAGCAGCCAGACGCCGCCGACCACCAGCGCGAGCCCCTCCAGCGCGGCGAGGACCGCGGCGTACGTCAGACGGCGCGGACGGGCGCCGGTGTCGTCGGGGCTGGTGGCGGGGGTCTGCTCGCTGCTCACCCCTGCAGGGTAGCCGCCGCCGGGGAGCCGTCCCGTGGCGAGGTTCACGCCCGAGCCGTCCACGGGGCGGGGCCTCGGTCTGGGCCGGGTACCGCTCAGTAGGTACGCTGCACGTCATGCGTGCACTTCTCGTGGTCAATCCGGCGGCAACCACCACCAGTGCGCGCACGCGCGACGTGCTGATCCACGCGCTCGCCAGTGAGATGAAACTCGACGCGGTGACCACGGAGTACCGCGGTCACGCCCGGGACCTGGGCCGGCAGGCGGCGGAGAGCGGCGAGGTCGACCTGGTGGTCGCCCTGGGCGGCGACGGCACGGTGAACGAGGTCGTCAACGGCCTGCTGCACGCGGGGCCCGACCCGGAGCACCTGCCCGGTCTCGCCGTGGTCCCCGGCGGCTCCACCAACGTCTTCGCCCGTGCCCTCGGTCTGCCCAACCAGCCCGTGGAGGCGACCGGCGCGCTGCTGGACGCGCTGCGCGAGGGCCGGGAGCGGACGGTGGGCCTGGGGCTGACCTCGGGCACGCCGGGCACCGAGGACGAGGCGGTGCCCGCCCGCTGGTTCACCTTCAACGCGGGGCTGGGCTTCGACGCCGGCGTGGTCGGCCGGGTGGAGCAGCAGCGGGAGCGCGGCCGGCGGTCGACGCACGCGCTGTACATGCGCCAGGTGGTGCGTCAGCTGCTGGGCGACCCGCACCGCCGCAACGGCGTGATCACACTGGACCTCGAGGGCGAGGAGCCGGTCGAGGACCTGGTGCTGTCCATAGTCTCGAACACCTCGCCGTGGACGTTCCTCGGCAACCGTCCGATCTACGCCTCGCCCCAGGCGTCGTTCGACACGGGACTCGATCTCTTCGGTCTCACCCGGATGTCCACGCCCGCGGTTGCCCGGTATGGCACGCAGTTGCTCACTTCGTCCCCGGAGCGCGGACCCCGCGGCAAGCACGCCGTGGTGCGGCACGATCTGACACGCTTCACCTTGCATTCGAAGGTGCCGCTGCCCCTTCAGATGGACGGTGACCACCTCGGGCTGCGTACCAGCGTGACGTTCACAGGCGTTCGCCGTGCACTGCGTGTGATTGTGTGAGCAGAAAGGGCCAAAGTCCTTTCAGTCGAACGTTTAGGCCAGGATCCACCCCATGGAAGTACGGCTGTGACCTAGTCGACACCGAAGAATCAAAAAAAACTTTCCGGAAGGGGTTGTATCCGCCGCCGAGGTTTGCGAGTCTCTTCTTGGCGATCGGGACGGCCCGCAACACCGGCCTCCACAGATCACCGGAACCCCTCTTCAAACTCAAGGACCACGCCAGGCACCCTGGCGTTCGGCCCTTCCCTTGTTGGGGGATTCGTGAAAGCGTTCACATTCACAAGCACCTGCAGTAATACCAAGGAGAGGTAGCAGCCATGGACTGGCGTCACAACGCCGTTTGCCGCGAGGAAGACCCCGAGCTCTTCTTCCCCATCGGCAACACCGGTCCCGCGCTGCTGCAGATCGAGGAAGCCAAGGCCGTCTGCCGCCGCTGCCCGGTGATCGAGCAGTGCCTGCAGTGGGCGCTCGAGTCCGGTCAGGACTCCGGCGTCTGGGGTGGTCTCAGCGAGGACGAGCGTCGCGCGATGAAGCGCCGCGCTGCCCGCAACCGGGCGCGTCAGGCCTCCGCCTGACGACCCCGCCCCAGCAAACAGCCTGAGCTTGGCGGCGCGTGTGCGCCCGTCCGGATGATTCCGTGGACGGCGCGCACGCATCTCCCGCCCCGAGCCGCAGCGCGAAGTTCCCCCGACGCCCGTCCCGATCGGGCAGGGGAAGCGAGGAACGAGCATCAGCCCCGGACCATGGTCCGGGGTCTTTTGCTGTTCCGGGGCCTGTCGCCGCCCCCAGGGGTGTGCGGGACCCGGAGCGCGCCGGGCCCCGGCGGTCAGGAGTCCGCCTGCACCGGGATGTCGAGGATCACCCGGGTCCCCCGCTCCGGCGCCGGGACCATGTCGAAGGTGCCGCCCAACTCCCCCTCCACCAGCGTCCGTACGATCTGCAGGCCCAGGTTGCCCGCGGTGTGCGGGTCGAAGCCCTCGGGCAGGCCCACGCCGTCGTCCTGCACGGTGACCAGCAGGCGCGCCTCCCGCGAGGTGCCGCCGCGCACCGCGGACACCTCGACGGTTCCGGTCTCGCCCTCACGGAAGCCGTGCTCCAGGGCGTTCTGGAGCACCTCGGTCAGCACCATCGACAGCGGCGTGGCCACCTCGGCGTCGAGTATCCCGAAGCGGCCCGAGCGCCGGCCGGTGACCTTGCCCGGGGAGATCTCCGCGACCATGGCGAGCACCCGGTCGGCGATCTCGTCGAACTCCACGCGCTCGTCCAGGTTCTGGGACAGTGTCTCGTGGACGATGGCGATGGACCCGACCCGCCGCACGGCCTCCTCCAGCGCCGCCCGTCCGCGCTCCGACCCGATCCGGCGGGCCTGGAGCCGCAGCAGGGCGGCCACGGTCTGGAGGTTGTTCTTCACCCGGTGGTGGATCTCCCGGATGGTGGCGTCCTTGGTGATCAACTCGCGTTCGCGGCGGCGCAGTTCGGTCACGTCCCGGAGCAGCACCAGGGAGCCGATGCGGGTGCCCTTCGGCTTCAGCGGGATCGCGCGGAACTGGATGACGCCGTCGTCGGACTCGATCTCGAACTCGCGGGGCGCCCAACCGCTCGCGACCTTCGCCAGCGCCTCGTCCACCGGCCCGCGCGAGGGGGCCAGTTCGGCGGTGGTCCGCCCGAGGTGATGGCCCACCAGGTCCGCGGCCAGGCCGAGGCGGTGGTAGGCGGACAGGGCGTTGGGCGAGGCGTACTGGACGACGCCGTCGGCGTCGAGCCGGATCAGACCGTCACCGACGCGCGGCGAGGCGTCCATCTCCAGCTGCTGGTTGGCGAACGGGAAGGCGCCGGCCGCGATCATCTGGGCCAGGTCCGAGGCGCTCTGCAGGTACGTGAGCTCCAGCCGGCTGGGGGTGCGCACGGTGAGCAGGTTGGTGTTGCGCGCGATGACGCCGAGAACCCGTCCCTCGCGCCGTACCGGGATGGACTCGACGCGGACCGGGACCTCCTCGCGCCACTCCGGGTCGCCCTCGCGCACGATGCGGCCCTCGTCCAGGGCCGCGTCCAGCATGGGCCGGCGGCCGCGCGGGACCAGATGGCCGACCATGTCGTCCTGGTAGGAGGTCGGGCCGGTGTTGGGCCGCATCTGGGCGACGGAGACGTAGCGCGTGCCGTCGCGGGTGGGGACCCACAGGACCAGGTCGGCGAAGGAGAGGTCGGAGAGCAGCTGCCACTCCGAGACCAGCAGGTGGAGCCACTCGAGGTCGGTGTCGTCGAGGGCGGTGTGCTGGCGTACGAGTTCGTTCATGGAGGGCACGTCAGCGAGCGTACCTGTGTGTTTGTGACCCCTGGGAACACCCGCGGGCCGCGGCGCCTGGGAGGGACCCTCAACCCTCCCGGCACCGCAGCCCGGAGCAATATCGGCCGGTGGGGTGTGCGGTCCCGGTCGGCCGAAGGATGAGGAGCCGGGGCAGTCAGGGCAGAGAGCCTCGGATCCTCGGTCCGCCTTCCTGTGCGGGGAAGGCAGGTCTGTGTGTCCTGCTACGCATTGTGGACTAGACCACTGCGCCTGTAAATGCGTCGTACGGCGTTCTTCGACGGTCGCCCCGCGCCCCTGGCGGACGCAGACGGGTCCACCACGCAGCCTAACCCGACAGGGGTCCGCGCGGGGCCGGTCGGAGGCCACGATTTCCGGGCACCCGGGCACCGGGAGCGGTTTCGGGCCGGGTGCCCGTTCCGCCTCGGCGGCCGGGCGGGGCTCTGCTAGATTGAGATTGGTCTAAACCACATGGCCCCGGCGTTGCGGGGCCCGTCCCAGTCGAGTCCACCGGAAGATCGGCAGGCCCACCGTGGAAGTTGTCATCGTTGCGGACGCCAAGGCGGGAGGCGAGCTCGTCGCCGAGGCCATGGCGCGGCTGCTGCGGCACAAGCCCGACGCCCTGCTCGGCGTGGCGACCGGCTCCACGCCGCTGCCCGTCTACGAGGCGCTGGCGGCGCAGGTCCGCGCCGGCGCCGTCGACACGTCCCGGGCGCGCGTGGCCCAGCTCGACGAGTACGTGGGGCTGCCCGCCGACCACCCCGAGTCCTACCGCTCGGTGCTCCGGCGCGAGGTCCTGGAGCCGCTCGGCATCCCGATGGACGCCTTCCTGGGGCCGGACGGCACGGCCGAGGACGTGCAGGCCGCGTGCGAGCGCTACGACCGTGAGCTGGCGGAGGCGGGCGGCGTGGACCTCCAGCTGCTCGGCATCGGCACCGACGGGCACATCGGCTTCAACGAGCCGTGCTCCTCGCTCGCCTCGCGCACCCGGATCAAGACGCTGACCGAGCAGACGCGGGTGGACAACGCCCGCTTCTTCGACGGCGACATCGGCCAGGTGCCGCACCACGTCATCACCCAGGGCATCGGCACCATCCTGGAGGCCCGGCACCTGGTGCTGCTGGCCACCGGCGAGGGCAAGGCGGACGCGGTCGCCGCCACCGTCGAGGGCCCGGTCGCCGCGGTGTGCCCGGCGTCCGCGCTCCAGCTGCACCCGCACGCCACCGTGGTGGTGGACGAGGCCGCCGCCTCCAAGCTGAAGCTCGCCGACTACTTCCGCCACACCTACGCCAACAAGCCGGAGTGGCAGGGCCTCTGACCACCGCCCGTGGTCTGGACCATCACTGGTCACAGGGGTATACAAAAGGGATCACGGAGCGCGCGAGGGGCCGTCCCCCGCCCGGAGCCGTGCCACGATGTCAGCCGCGGCCGACGGTCTGTCGGCCGCTTCGGCAGCCGGAGCCGGGAAGGCAGAGCATGAGCACCGACGTCAGCAGTGCGGAGAACGAGGGTGGGACCGCGGTCCGTACGGCGCGCGTGCCCAAGTACTACCGGCTGAAGAAACACCTGCTCGACATGACCGAGACCGCGCCCCCCGGCACGCCGGTCCCGCCCGAGCGCACCCTGGCGGCCGAGTTCGACACCTCCCGCACCACCGTGCGCCAGGCGCTCCAGGAACTGGTGGTCGAGGGCCGTCTGGAGCGGATCCAGGGCAAGGGCACCTTCGTCGCCAAGCCCAAGGTGTCCCAGGCGCTCCAGCTCACCTCGTACACCGAGGACATGCGCGCGCAGGGTCTGGAGCCGACCTCGCAGCTCCTCGACCTCGGGTACATCACGGCCGACGACCGGCTGGCCGGCCTGCTCGACATCACCGCCGGCGGCCGCGTGCTGCGCATCGAGCGGCTGCGCATGGCCAACGGCGAGCCCATGGCCATCGAGACCACCCACCTCAGCGCCAAACGCTTCCCGGCGCTGCGCCGCAGCCTGACCAAGTACACCTCCCTCTACACGGCCCTCGCCGAGGTGTACGACGTCCATCTCGCGGAGGCCGAGGAGACCATCGAGACGTCCCTGGCCACGCCACGCGAGGCGGGCCTGCTCGGCACCGACGTGGGCCTGCCGATGCTGATGCTGTCCCGGCACTCGCTGGACCGGGACGGGCAGCCCGTGGAGTGGGTGCGGTCGGTGTACCGGGGCGACCGGTACAAGTTCGTCGCGCGCCTCAAGCGCCCCCAGGACTGAGACCGTACGGCCGCGGGACGGCGCGCCGCGCGACCGCATATCCCGACAGAGCGGGTGGTTGACAGGATTTTCGTTGCTGTTGCCTTGCGGTTGCGCTGCTGCTGCATACCGCCCCTCTTACGGGGGGTTACGACCGCCCCGCACCCTCACCTACATTGCCGCGAGCCAACGTCGGCGATCAGTGAGGGGACGGGAGCCGTCTGATGTCGCACAGCCCGCAAACAACACCAGGGCCGGTGGTGACGCCCATGCGCGTCGTCATCGGCCTCTGTCTGCTCGCACCATTCGTCGCCATGCTCTGGGTCGGGTCCTACGCCAAGACCGACCCGGTGGTCATCGGCATCCCGTTCTTCTACTGGTACCAGATGCTGTGGGTGCTGATCTCGACCGTGCTGACGATGATCGCGTACAAGCTCTGGCAGCGTGACCAGCGCGCCCGCTCGGCCACGAAGGGCGGTGCGGAGCAGTGAACGACGGCGTGAACGGCGTGGCACTCGCCGTCTTCCTCTTCTTCTTCGTGCTCGTCACCGTGATGGGCTTCCTGGCCGCGCGCTGGCGCAAGGCGGCGAACGAGCACACCCTTGACGAATGGGGCCTGGGCGGGCGGTCGTTCGGCACCTGGGTCACCTGGTTCCTGCTCGGCGGCGACCTGTACACCGCGTACACCTTCGTGGCCGTCCCGGCGGCCATCTACGCGGCGGGCGCGGCCGGCTTCTTCGCGGTGCCGTACACGATCCTCGTGTACCCGCTGATCTTCACCTTCCTGCCCCGGCTGTGGTCGGTGTCGCACAAGCACGGTTATGTGACGACCTCCGACTTCGTACGCGGGCGGTTCGGCTCGAAGGGGCTGTCGCTGGCCGTCGCGGTCACCGGCATCCTGGCGACGATGCCGTACATCGCGCTGCAGCTGGTCGGCATCCAGGCCGTGCTGGACGTGATGGGCGTCGGCGGCGGCGAGAACACCAACTGGTTCATCAAGGACCTGCCGCTGCTCCTCGCCTTCGGTGTGCTGGCCGCGTACACCTACTCGTCGGGGCTGCGGGCGCCCGCGCTGATCGCGTTCGTCAAGGACACGCTGATCTACATCGTGATCGCGGTGGCGATCATCTACATCCCGATCAAGCTGGGCGGGTTCGACGAGATCTTCGCCTCCGCGCAGGAGGCGTACAGCGAGACCAACCCGGCCACGGGCGCGCCGCGCGGCTCGCTGGTGCCGGGCGAGGCGGGCCAGTGGACGTACGCCACGCTGGCGCTGGGTTCGGCGCTCGCGCTGTTCATGTACCCGCACTCGATCACCGCGACGCTGTCCTCGCGCAGCCGTGAGGTGATCCGCCGCAACACCACGATCCTGCCGCTGTACTCGCTGATGCTGGGCCTGCTGGCGCTGCTCGGGTTCATGGCGATCGCGGCCGGGGTGAAGGTGCAGAACGGCCAGCTGGCCATCCCGCAGCTGTTCGAGAACATGTTCCCGGACTGGTTCGCCGGTGTGGCCTTCGCGGCGATCGGCATCGGCGCGCTGGTGCCGGCGGCGATCATGTCGATCGCGGCGGCGAACCTGTTCACCCGCAACATCTACAAGGACTTCATCAAGCCGGACGCGACGCCCAAGCAGGAGACCGCGGTCTCCAAGGTCGTGTCCCTGCTGGTGAAGGTGGGCGCGCTGGCCTTCGTCCTGACCATGGACAAGACCGTCGCGATCAACTTCCAGCTGCTGGGCGGCATCTGGATCCTGCAGACCTTCCCGGCGCTGGTGGGCGGCCTGTTCACCCGCTGGTTCCACCGCTGGGCGCTGATCGGCGGCTGGGCGGTCGGCATGATCTACGGCACGGTCGCCGCGTACGGGGTGGCGTCGCCGACGCAGAAGCACTTCGGCGGCTCCGCCAAGGAGATCCCGGGCATCGGGGAGATCGGCTACATCGGTCTCACCGCCTTCGTGATCAACGTGCTGGTCACGGTCGTCCTGACCTTCGTCATGCGGGCGGTCAAGGCGCCGGAGGGCGTCGACGAGACCGAGCCGCGGGACTACACGGCGGACGCCGGCGACCCGGGCGTGCAGGTCGAGCTTCCGCCGGCCACGGCGGGCAGCGCGCACTGACGCCGTCGCGCACAGGGCAGCGGGCCGCCGGTGGAAAACCGGCGGCCCGCTGTCGTTCCCGTACGGCAGACTCCCCCGCATGGACATCGTCATCCGGCCGGCGACGCCCGGCGAGCACGCGGAACTCGGTGAGATCACCGCGCAGGCCTATCTCGGCGACGGACTGCTGGACTTCGGGGAGTCCGACACCTACCTGGGCGAGCTGCGGGACGTGGGCAAACGGGCGGCGGCCGCCGAGGTTCTGGTCGCCGTGGCGGACGGCACGCTGCTGGGCGGGGTGACCTTCGTGCCGGGCCCCGGTCCCATGGCCGACATCGCGGAGCCCGGCGAGGCCGAGATGCGGATGCTGGCCGTCTCCCCCGCCCACCGCGGCCGGGGCGCCGGCGAGGCACTGGTGCGCGCCTGTGCCGACCGGGCGCGAGCACTCAGCCGCACGCGGATGGTCCTGTCCACGCAGCGCACGATGCACTCCGCGCACCGGGTCTACGAGCGGCTGGGCTTCACGCGCGCCCCCGGGCGGGACTGGAACCCGCTGCCGGAGTTGGACGACATCATGCTGCTCGTCTACGAACTGACCCTCTGACGGCTCCGCACGGCCCTTCCGCCCGGCCGCACCCTCACCCCAGCGCGACACAACATATGGGCCTGTCGGCGACACCCGACACAAGATGTATGCTCATGCTCGCTGTCGCCGCAGGGGAATCCGGTGCGAATCCGGAACTGTCCCGCAACGGTGTACCCATGCCTGCCCACGGGCGCGCACGGGAGTCAGTCCGAGGACCTGCCGACAGTGCGCCCGGCCCTTCCGGTCCGGGTGCCCTGACGTCCGGGCCTCGCGGAATGGGCCGGTGGACGCGACGCCGCGTGCGTTCGTGTGCTGCCCCCTGCGCTCTTCGAGGCCCCCGTGCCGAGCGAGGGAGAGCCACACGTGACCATCGCGCCAGCCGATCCGGCTTCAGCGACCCGCGTGACCGAGGAGAGCGACGGCCCCGGGGCCGCGCTGCTGCGGACCCTGACCCAGCTGACCGCCGACCTGCCCGACACCGACGCCGGCCGGGTGGCCGCCGCCGCGCTGCGCGGCCGGTCCGCCGCCGCCGACGAGGCGGAGCTGCGGGACCTGGCCACCGAGGCGGCGGCCGGGCTGATTTCCGAGGACCCCGCCTACTCCCGGCTCGCCGCCCGGCTGCTCACCCTCGGCATCCGCGCCGAAGCCGCCTCGCAGGGCGTCACCTCGTTCACCGGCTCGGTGGCCGCCGGTCACCGGGAGGGCCTGATCGGCGACCGCACCGCCGCGTTCGTCCGGCTCCACGCGGCCCGGCTGGACGCGCTGGTCGACGCGGACGCCGACGACCGGTTCGGCTACTTCGGCCTGCGCACCCTGCACAGCCGCTACCTGCTGCGCCACCCGGTCACCCGCAAGGTCGTCGAGACCCCCCAGCACTTCCTGCTGCGGGTCGCCTGCGGGCTCGCCGAGGACGAGAGCGAGCGGGCGCTGGAGGACGTCGCCGCGCTGTACGGGCTGATGAGCCGGCTGGACTACCTGCCCTCCTCCCCCACGCTGTTCAACTCCGGCACCCGCCACCCGCAGATGTCGTCCTGCTACCTCCTGGACTCCCCCAAGGACGAGCTGGACTCCCTCTACGAGCGCTACCACCAGGTCGCCCGCCTCTCGAAGCACGCGGGCGGCATCGGCCTGTCCTTCTCCCGCGTCCGCGCCCGGGGTTCGCTGATCCGCGGCACCAACGGGCACTCCAACGGCATCGTCCCGTTCCTGAAGACGCTGGACGCGTCGGTCGCCGCCGTGAACCAGGGCGGTCGGCGCAAGGGCGCCGCCGCGGTCTACCTGGAGACCTGGCACGCGGACATCGAGGAGTTCCTCGAGCTGCGCGACAACACCGGTGAGGACGCCCGCCGTACGCACAACCTGAACCTGGCGCACTGGGTGCCGGACGAGTTCATGCGCCGGGTCGCCGACGACGCGCAGTGGTCGCTGTTCTCCCCGGTGGACGTGCCCGAGCTGGCCGACCTGTGGGGTGAGGAGTTCGACGCCGCCTACCGGGCCGCCGAGGCGAAGGGCCTGGCCCGCAGGACGCTTCCGGCGCGCGAGCTGTACGGCCGGATGATGCGCACCCTCGCCCAGACCGGCAACGGCTGGATGACCTTCAAGGACACCGCCAACCGCACCGCCAACCAGACCGCCGAGCCGGGCCACGTCGTCCACTCCTCCAACCTGTGCACGGAGATCCTGGAGGTCACCGACGACGGGGAGACGGCGGTCTGCAACCTCGGTTCGGTCAACCTCGCGGCCTTCGCCGGCCCGGACGGCATGGACTGGGAGCGCCTGGACGCGGCGGTCCGCACCGCCGTGACGTTCCTGGACCGGGTGGTCGACATCAACTTCTACCCGACCGAGGAGGCGTCCCGGTCCAACAGCCGATGGCGCCCTGTGGGCCTGGGCGTGATGGGGCTGCAGGACGTGTTCTTCCGGCTGCGGATGCCGTTCGACTCCCCCGAGGCGAAGGCGCTGTCCACCCGGATCGCCGAGCGCATCATGCTCGCCGCGTACGAGACGTCCGCCGGTCTGGCCGAGCGGCACGGCCCGCTGCCCGCCTGGGAGAGGACCCGCACCGCGCGGGGCGTGCTGCACCCCGACCACTACGGCGTCGAGCTCGCCTGGCCGGAGCGCTGGGAGGCGCTGCGGACCCGGATCGCCGCGACGGGCCTGCGCAACGCGCTGCTGCTGGCGATCGCGCCCACCGCGACCATCGCGTCGATCGCGGGCGTGTACGAGTGCATCGAGCCGCAGGTGTCCAACCTGTTCAAGCGCGAGACGCTGTCCGGGGAGTTCCTCCAGGTCAACTCGTACCTGGTGGAGGACCTCAAGCGGCTCGGCGTGTGGGACGCGCGCACCCGTGAGGCGCTGCGCGAGGCGAACGGCTCGGTGCAGGACTTCGCGTGGATCCCCGAGGACGTACGGCGGCTGTACCGCACGGCGTGGGAGATCCCGCAGCGCGGCCTGATCGACCTGGCCGCCGCCAGGACCCCGTTCCTCGACCAGGCGCAGTCGCTCAACCTGTTCCTGGAGACGCCGACCATCGGGAAGCTCTCCTCGATGTACGCCTACGCCTGGAAGCAGGGGCTCAAGACCACCTACTACCTGCGCTCCCGTCCGGCGACCCGGATCGCCCGCGCGGCCCGCGCCGCCGTCCCCGTCCAGCAGCCGGCCGACCCCGAGGCCGTCGCCTGCTCCCTCGAGAACCCCGAATCCTGCGAGGCCTGCCAGTGACCACCAGCACGACCAAGAACCTGCTCGACCCCGGCTTCGAGCTGACCCTGCGCCCCATGCGCTACCCGGACTTCTACGAGCGCTACCGGGACGCGATCAAGAACACCTGGCACGTCGAGGAGGTGGACCTGCACTCGGACGTCGCCGATCTGGCGAAGCTGACGCCCGAGGAGCAGCATCTGATCGGCCGGCTCGTGGCGTTCTTCGCCACCGGCGACTCGATCGTGGCGAACAACCTGGTGCTGACGCTGTACAAGCACATCAACTCGCCCGAGGCGCGGCTGTACCTGTCGCGGCAGCTGTTCGAGGAGGCCGTGCACGTCCAGTTCTACCTGACCCTGCTGGACACCTATCTCCCCGATCCGGACGACCGGGCGGCGGCCTTCGCGGCCGTGGAGAACATCCCGTCCATCCGGGAGAAGGCGGAGTTCTGCTTCCGGTGGATGGACTCGGTGGAGGAGATCGACCGGCTGGAGTCGAAGGCCGACCGGCGCCGCTTCCTGCTGAACCTGATCTGCTTCGCGGCCTGCATCGAGGGCCTGTTCTTCTACGGTGCGTTCGCCTACGTCTACTGGTTCCGCAGCCGGGGCCTGCTGCACGGCCTGGCGACCGGCACCAACTGGGTGTTCCGCGACGAGACGATGCACATGAGCTTCGCCTTCGACGTGGTGGACACCGTGCGCAAGGAGGAGCCGGAGCTGTTCGACGAGGAGCTCGGACGGCAGGTCACCGACATGCTGCGCGAGGCCGTCGAGGCGGAACTGCAGTTCGCCCGTGACCTGTGCGGGGACGGGCTGCCCGGCATGAACACCGCGTCGATGCGGCAGTACCTGGAGTGCGTCGCCGACCAGCGTCTGGTGCGGCTGGGTTTCGCGCCGGTGTACGGCTCGGAGAACCCGTTCTCCTTCATGGAGCTGCAGGGCGTGCAGGAGCTGACCAACTTCTTCGAGCGCCGTCCGTCCGCGTACCAGGTCGCCGTGGAGGGCACGGTCGACCTGGACGAGGACTTCTAGGGCCCGGGCCGGGGCCGTCTCACGCCGCCCGTGCGTGGTGGTGCGAGGCGGCCCGGTGCTCCGGGCGGGACGCGGCCCGCGTATCGGGCGGTTCGGTGACGGGCGCCGCCTCGGCCCGCCGGATCTGCCGGTCGATGCGGCGGTCGCGCAGGATGCCGATCACGGCGGGCGCCACCATGAGGACGAACAGGCCGAGAACGGCCACCATCGCGATCAGTGCTTCTGTCTGCGTCGTGTTCATGGACACCACTGTGGCGCCGGACACTCCTGACCGGGAGTGGCAGGACTGCCGTACACCCTCGATTTACTGCCAACGGCGAGGCACACTGGAGTCATGCTCCGGAATGTGGCGGCCGTCCTGCTCGACGGCGTGAATCCGTTCGAACTCGGCGTGGTGTGCGAAGTCTTCGGCATCGACCGCAGCGACGACGGGCTGCCGGTGTACGACTTCGCCGTCGCCTCGGCGGAGGGGCCGGCGGTGCGTACCAGCACCGGCTTCACGCTCCAGACCGAGTACGGCCCGGAGCGGCTGGAGACGGCCGACCTGATCACCGTGCCCGCCGGCGCCTCCTACGCCGCCCGGGAGTTCCCGCCCGAGATGCTGGACGCGCTGCGCCGGGCCGTGGACCGGGGCGCGCGGGTGCTGAGCGTCTGCTCGGGGGTGTTCGTGCTGGCCGCCGCCGGGCTGCTGGAGGGGCGGCGGGCCGCGGTGCACTGGAAGCACGCGGAGGAGCTGAGCCGCCGCTATCCGCACCTGACGGTCGAGCCCGACGTGCTCTACGTCGACGAGGACCCGGTGATCACCTCGGCGGGCACCGCCGCGGGCATCGACGCCTGTCTGCACCTGGTGCGCAAGGAACAGGGCCCGGAGGTGGCCAACCGGATCGCCCGCCGGATGGTGGTCCCCCCGCACCGCGACGGCGGGCAGGCCCAGTACATCGAGCGTCCGCTGCCGGAGCCCGGGGGCGACTCGGTCGCCGGGGTGCTGGTGTGGATGGAGCAGCACCTCGACGAGGAGGTCACCGTCGAGCAGCTCGCCGCCCGCGCCCTCATGTCGCCGCGCACCTTCGCCCGCCGCTTCCAGCAGGAGACCGGCACCACGCCCTACCGCTGGATCCTGCGCCAGCGGGTGCTGCTGGCCCAGCACCTGCTGGAGCGGACGGACGAGACGGTGGACGCGATCGCGGGCCGCACCGGCTTCGGCAACGCGGCCGCGCTGCGCCACCACTTCGTGCGCGCGGTCGGGACCACCCCGCAGTCCTACCGGCGCGCGTTCCGGGGCCCGGAGGCCGCCTGACCGCGCGCCGGACGGCGGGACGTCAGCGGGGCCGCGCCCGCAGCATCAGCCGGCGGGGCCGCAGCGTGATGCCGATGCGGGGCCGGGGGTCGGAGTCCGGCGCCTGCTCGAAGCGGTAGGCGTGGGCGACCACGGCGGTGATGAGCGTGAGCTCCGCCATGGAGAAGTGGTCGCTGGGACACTTGCGGTTGCCCACGCTGAACGGGCTCATCGCGTACTTGGGCACGTCCTTGGACCGCTCCGGGAGCCAGCGGTCCGGGTCGAAGTCTTCGTTCCGCTCGTACGACCGCCGGTCGCGCTGGATCGCGTACGGGCTGTAGATGAGGTCCGCGCCCTTCGGAATGCGGTAACCGCCGAGTTCCGTGTCGGCGACCGCGCGGCGGGTCAATATCCATACGGCCGGATACAGCCGCAGGGTCTCCGTGACGACATTCGCGGTGTACGTCAGCCGGCGCACGTCGTCGAATGCGACCCGACGGTCGCCGACCACGGATTTCACCTCGTCGCGGATCTTGTCACCGAGTTCCGGGTGCTCGGTGAGAACCAGGAGGAGTGACATCACCGTGGACCCGACGGTTTCGGCACCGGGGGTCAGGATGGCGATGACCTGATCATGGATCTCCTGTTCCCCGATGGGGTCGCCATTGTCGTCCTTCGCCTCCAGCAAAGCCGTCAGCAAATCGTCCGGTTTTTGACCGCTCGCCCGTCGGTCGGCGACGATCTCGTCGACCAGGACATGCAAATCGGCCAGTGCGCGGTTGAATTCCCGATTGGCCGGAAGCGGAACCTTGTAGAGCGGCCCGAGCGGCACCACCATGCGCTGGTACATCCCCGCGAACAGGGTGGTGAGGTCGGCGCATATGCGATCGGCGTGGGCGTCCATGTAGCCGCCGCGCATCAGGCAGCGGGCGGCGACCCGCACGGCCACGCGGAACGACTCGTAGGTGATGTCCAGCACCCCGCCCGCGTCCCGCCAGCGCTCCACGAGCGCGTAGGCCTCCTCCGCCATGATCGGGCCGTAGGCGGGGATCGCGTCGAGCCGGAACGCCGGCTGGATGGTGCGCCGCTGGCGGCGGTGCAGCGTGCCGTTGGCGGTGGCCACGCCCTCCTTGCCGAGCAGGCTCTCCAGCGACTCCCACAGGGGCCCGGCGATGATGTAGTCCGGGCTGAGCGCCACCGCTCCGGTGAGGGCGGGGGTGGTGACGGCGTAGACGGTCTTGGGACCCAGTTTCAGGCGCACCACGTCGCCGTGGTCGCGCAGCCGGGACAGGAAGGCCAGCGGGTCGCGCACCAGGCGCCAGCCGTGGCCGAGGAGCGGGACGGCGCCGCCCGCCACAGGCGGCTCGGCCGTCGTGGTGGCGTCCTCCGGGCGTACGGACTCGACGGTCATTTCTCACCTTCCGTTGCGTTGTCGACGTACGGGGGCGTGGACCGGTCGTCCCAGCTGTCGACCCGGTACCGGCCGGACTCGTGGTGGAACCAGTAGACGGAACTGAACCAGTTCCGCATGTTGCCGACGCAGGCGCGCACGGCGGCGCTCGTCTCCTTTCCGCCCACCGTCCCGTCGTCGAGCCGGTCGGCGAACCGTAATGCCTCCTGTTCCGCGTCCAGGAATTCGCTGATGCATTCCTCGACGCGGCGCCGCACGTCGGCGATCGCCTCTTCGAGGGTCATTCCCTCGTGGGTGACGAGACTGATGCCGAGATTGTGCACCTCGTTTCCGGCGATTTCCTTGGGCAGCGAACAGAGGTCGTTGTACCAGGCGGCGAATTCCTGACTGAGCAGCGCCGGTTTCCGATAGGCCGGGTTCTTCCGCACCGCGTCCGGGAGTTCGTACCCCGCGCTCGGTTCCAGAAGGTCCGTCCAGATCCGGTGCGCGAACGTGAGGCGGCGCAGTTCGAGGTATTCCTCGACGGTCGGGACGATGCCTTCGGTGCGGTTGTGGAACTCCCGGTCGTACGCCTCGATCACGGCGTGGAAGTGGCGCGAGAACCGCGCGTTCCAGGTGTCCGGAAGGAATGCGTGGAGCCGCCGCACGCTGTCGGCGAGGCCCGCGACCACGGGGTCCGTGTGGCCCAGGTGGTCACCGGGGCGGTCGAGGGCGCTGTGCAGCAGGTCCTTCAGCAGTCGCCAGGCCTCGGGCCGGCCGTGCACGATGTCACGATCGTGACGGTCGTCCCAGACGAAGAACCAGGCGCTGTAGTCCGCTATCGCCTGGAGGACGTCGTCGGGCGCGCCGATGTAGTAGCCCGCCATGAGGTCCGTGTAGCACAGGCCGTCGGCATATTCCTCCACCTTCTCCGGCGTCATGAGCCGCTTTTCGAGCAGCCATGCCCGGGTCTCCCTCTGGAGCTTCGGCCAATACGGGTGGAGTTGCCGGGGAAACGCCGCCTCGATCACCGGAAGAGACAGCGCCGGTGGAACTGCGATGGTGGTCGGTGTCGACGTGGAGCCGTGTGACAAAGCATGCACGAACATTCCCCTCTCAGCCGCCAGTTGAGCGCCCGCCCCCCGAGCCGGGCGTACGCCGTGCGTATCCCCGTACCTCCATTCAGCACCACAACTGACCGTTCTGGGAACGGATTTGCTTCTTTCACTCCTTTTGGATGCGCACAGACGAACGGCGCCCGTCCGGGATGTGCCGGATCGGGCGCCGTGCGCGTGATGTGAAGGGAGCCGTGAGGGCGGTCAGTCGTTGGCGACCACGGGGTAGCGCGGCTCGTTCTCGGCCATCTGCTTGAGCGCGGCCTTACGCTCGCGCTTCGACAGACGGTCGATGTACAGGTAGCCGTACAGGTGGTCCGTCTCGTGCTGGAGGCAGCGCGCGAAGTAGCCCGTTCCGCGTACCCGGATCGGGTTGCCCTTCTCGTCCTGACCGGTCACCTCGGCGTAGTCGGGCCGGGGCAGCGGCGCGTACGCGGTGGGCACCGACAGGCAGCCCTCGCTGCTGTCGTCCAGCCGGCGCTTCTCGGCGGGCAGTTCGACCAGCTTGGGGTTGCAGACCACACCGACGTGGCGCAGGCCTTCGTCGTCGGGGCAGTCGTAGACGAAGACCTTCAGGTCGACACCGATCTGGTTGGCGGCCAGACCCACGCCCTCGGCGGTGCGCTGGCTGGCGAACATGTCGGCGACGAGCTGCTGGAACTCCTCGCCGAAGTCCGTGACGTCCTTGCACTCCTTGTGCAGCACCGGGTTGCCGACCACGGTGATCGGGCGCGAGGTGCCGCGCTCCCGCCACTTGGCCTCGCGCTTCTCGCAGTCCTCCGTGTCGATGACGTAGCCCTCGTCGTCGACGGGGAGCACGCCCGCGTGCTGCTGATCGGTGTCCTGCTGAGCCATGACCGACGTGTGCCTTCCTGAGATGACCGAGAATGCTGTGACAAGGGTAAGTGCAGCGCCCCTCGAAGGGGCGCGGGGAACTGCGCGCTCAGCCCCCACGGCCCCCGCACCCGGCGACGGTGCTAGCAAACCTCTTCGAGATCCCGCCAATCCCTGGAATCAGGACTGTCAGCGACCCACCCGTCCAACAACCCCCGCACCAAAGCCGCAGGCGCGGCAATCCCGCACTCCCTCTCCGGCACCCACAACTGCCCGTCCGTCCGATGCCCCAACGGCCCGGGGTGCCCCGGCTCACTGTGATCGTGAGGATCGAGATGCTCCCCGTCCCCCTCGTCGGACGGCATCCGTGACTCCGAGCACATCCGGCACAGGAGCCGCACCGACGACGACCAGTCCTCGGCCGCGAACCCGGCGTCGGAGGCGAGCTGTTCCAGCGCGTCCCGGTCGGCCTCGGACGCGGCCTCCAGCAGCACCACCCAGGTCGGCACCGGCGAGGGCGCCCACAACTCGATCTCGTCGAACACCGGGTAGGTGTGCCCGGCTGCGGTGCTCCGCTCGCCGTGCGGCACCCCGTCGTGCAGGACGACCTCGCCCCAGCGGCGTCCGGAGGACGGCAGCGGGATGGACAGCACCTCGATGCGGGCGGGGTCGAGCCGCCGCCCCCACACCACTTCGGCCTCCCCCTCCGGTGACAGCCGTACGGCCGCGCTGCCCAGGTCCATGCCGAGAGGCTCGCCCGAGTCGGTCGCTGGTCCCGGCACCTTGAGCCCGTACGCCTGCCAGGCACGGCGGGCCAGCGGCCAGTCCTGGAGGGCGGTGGCGGCGATGCCCACGTTCCACCAGTCGGGCGCCCCGGTGTCGCGGTCGAGCAGGGCGACGGCACGCAGCCCGGCCGCGCGCGCCTGCTCCCAGTCGTGCCGGAACTTGTGCAGCAGCGCGAGGTTGAACCAGGACTCCGACAGCCAGGGCTCCAGATCGGCGGCCCGCGTCAGCAGCGCGCCCGCGTCCTCGTACCGGCCGTCGCCGATGAGCGTGAACGCGCGGTCCGTGGCCTGCCGCCAGGAGGCGGAGGGCCGGTGACGTCCCTTGCCGAAGATCCTCACGATTCCCGCCTGCCAGTTCCGTTCGGTGGGCCGGCCGCAGCGGTCGGCACCCCCGGCCACCCTCTCCTTCGCATCCAACCACGTACGGCCGCGAGGGCGCTCATTACCCATGGGTTACCCAGCTCTGCCGGGAACCAGACCGCCCGGTCCGCCCTCTCACCACGACCGGTCCATCTGCTCACGCGTCCCCTCCGTGTCCCGGGACAGAACCCTGGCCAGGGCCTCGACGACCTCCGGCGCGTACTCCCCGGCGGCCTTGAGCCGCAGTTCCTCCAGCGCGGTCAGCGGCCCCCCGGGCCCTCCTTCCCTGCACTTCTCGTCGTACGCGTTCACCACCCGGACGATACGGGCGGCGAGCGGCTGCTCGGCGTGCGGGTCGGCCTGACGTTCGACGATCCCGGCGACCCGGGGGTCCACCCCGGTCTGCCGCACCACCGCGCCGCCCAGGAGCGCGATGCGCCGCTGCTCGGCGGGCGGCAGTCCGGCGGTGGCGCCCTCGGGCACCGGGTCCACGAGGCTGAGCTGCCCGATGTCGTGCATCAGTGCCGCGTACTCCAGCACGGTCAGCTCCGGCTCGGTCAGCCCGAGGTCCCGGCCCACCGCCTGGCTGAGCGCGGCGACCCGGCGCGAGTGCCCGTGCGGGGTGCACCCGGCGATCTCGGTGGCGCGCGCGAGGGACGCGATGGTCTGCCGGTAGGTGGCGCGCACCGCCGTGTACCTCCGGTGGGACAGCTGCGCGAGCAGCAGCGGCACGGAGAACACGGGCAGCGCCCACAGCCCCACGACCGCCGCGCCCAGCGCCATCACCGCGCCGGTCGCGACGACGGCGGCCCCGATGCCGGGCACGGACCGCAGTTCGTCACGCAGCAGCGGCGGGAAGGGCCAGCCGGTGCGGGAGTGGGCCAGCGCGGCGGCGAGCACCGCGTCGCACAGCGCGGTCAGGGTCAGCAGGACGAGCAGCAGCAGCGCGTGCCCCGGCCCGCTGAAGTCGTCGAACGCGCCCCGGGCGTGCAGCGGGTGGAAGCACACGGCGACGAAGCCGACGGTCAGCACCCTGCGGGTCACCGGGTCCAGGGCGGGCCCGTCGCCGCGTCCGACGTGCGGGACGCTGCCGAGCAGCGACGCGGCGAGCACCACGGTGACGACCTGGGCGGCGCCGTGCCCGGCGGGCCGCCCCGCGACCTCGCCGAGCAGCGCGTACGCCAGCGATCCTGCCGTGGCCACCGGCGCGGGCTCCCGGATCCCCCGGCCGCCCCGCCGGGTGAGCTCGCCGACCGCGACGAGCGTGCCGAAGGCGAGGGCGACGGAGCGGTCCTCGACGCCGTGGTAGAGCGTCGTGCCCAGCGACCCGGCCGCGAGGACCGCGGCGCACAGATGCACGACGGTGTGCAGCGGGACGGTGTGCGCGCGGGGCCTCACCGGCGCGCCCCGGGACGGCCGGTGACGTGTCCGGCAGGACCGGGCACGGCCGTCCGCCGCGGCTCGTCGGCGGTCACCGCGGGGTGCCAGCCGGTACGGCCGATCGCGGTGACGAGCGCCTTCACCATCCGCGGGTCGAAGTGCGTGCCCGCGCACCGCTCCAGCTCCTCCAGCGCCACCGGCACCGGGCGCGCCCTGCTGTAGCTGCGGGTGGAGGTCATCGCGTCGAAGGCGTCGGCGACCGCGACCACCCGCGCGGACTCCGGGATCTGACCTCCCGCCAGCCCGTAGGGGTAGCCGGTGCCGTCGAGGCGCTCGTGGTGGTGCAGCACGGCGGCGCGGGCCTCGCCGAGGAAGGAGATGCCACGCACCATTTCGTGCCCGTACTCGGGGTGCAGTTCGATGACCCGCCGCTCCTCGGGGGTGAGCGGGCCGTTCTTGGTGAGCAGCCGGGTGGGCACGCCCAGCTTGCCGACGTCGTGCAGGATGCCCGCGAAGCGCAGCGTCTCGACCCGCTCGTCGTCCATGCCGAGTTCGCGCGCGATCAGCATGGAGGCGCGGCCGACGCGCTCGCTGTGGCCGCGCGTGTAGCCGTCCTTGATGTCGACGGCCTGCACCAGCGCGCGGATCGTGGCCTGGTGGGCGGCGCGCTCCCGGTGGTACTGGGCGAACGCCCACCACGAGACGCCCATCGGCAGCAGCACCAGCAGTGCCGCGACCGGCCCGTAGGGGCTGCGCCACAGCAGGGCCATCATCAGTCCGGCCAGGCCGTGCACGGTGAGCGGCGCCAGGGAGCCGAGGAACAGCCGCCACCAGGCTGCCACCGGACGGCCGCGCCGCAGACCACCGGGGGCGGGCACCAGGACGCCGCCGTCGAGCAGGGTGAGGACGAGGCAGAACGCCAGCACGGCGGCGCCCGCCGTGGCGAGGGCGCCCGGCATGTCGCAGTGCGCCACCGCGTCGCGGCCGCCGGTCTTCAGATGGACCAGGCCGGCGGCCCACACGGCGACGACGAGCCGGCCCGTGCGCCACAGCCGGCGTGCGAGACGCGGGCCGTGCTCGACGGGGAGCAGCAGTGCCCCGGGCAGCGCGACGAGGGCGGCGGCGGTGGGCGGCAGCAGGAAGGCCCCGGCGAGCAGCACGGGGTGGAAGGTCCCGCCGGGGTGTGGTCCCGCGACGAGTCGGGACCGGGCGAGACGCTCGCAGCCCGCGTACAGGGCGGCGAGCAGGACGACCGGCCACCAGGGGACGCGCGGGTCGGGCAGGGACGACAGCACCCCGGGCCGGGGGACGCCCGTCAGAGGGAGCAGACAGCACAGTCCCAGCAGGGTGACGCCGACGAGATAGACCCGGGCCCGCGCCGGTAACGCCTCCATGAGCCCCTCCCCCGACCGTGCCGCGCGCGCCTTCCGTCGCCCGCCGGCTTCTGGAGCCTAGGACGGGGGAGGGCGCCGCCGCGGGCGGACCGCCCGCGGATTAGCACAATCGGGTGACGCGGCCCAGAGGGTGGGGAGGTGTCAGGACTCCTGCGGAGCGGTCGTCACGTCCTGCTCGGGCACGTTCTGGCCGGAGCGGATCAGGTCGATCCGGCCCATGACCTTCGAGCGGAGGTCGCCGGGCACGTCGTCCTGCCCGCAACACCGCTTCACGAGCTTCTTGACCGCTTGCTCCAGGCCGTACTTCTCCAGGCAGGGCGAGCACTCCTCGAAGTGGTGCTCGAACTTCCGGCAGTCGGCATCCGGCATCTCACGGTCGAGGAACTCGTAGAGATGATCGAGGATTTCGCTGCAATCCGTCTCGTGCGGCTCTCCGCAGCTCATGACCCCGAGCCTTTCGCTTCGTTCGACTCTCCGGCACCGGCCGGGACCAGTCCGCGCTCGCGCGCGTAGTCCTCGAGCATGCCGCGCAGCTGGCGACGTCCCCGGTGAAGGCGGGACATCACCGTTCCGATGGGTGTCCCCATGATGTCGGCGATCTCCTTGTAGGCAAAGCCCTCGACATCGGCGAGATAGACCGCGATGCGGAACTCCTCCGGGATCGCCTGCAGGGCTTCCTTCACGTCCGAGTCCGGCAGGTGGTCCAGCGCCTGCGACTCGGCGGAGCGCAGACCCGTGGACATGTGTGACTCGGCGCGCGCGAGCTGCCAGTCCTCGATCTCCTCGGCCGCGGAGCGCTGGGGTTCGCGCTGCTTCTTGCGGTACGAGTTGATGAAGGTGTTGGTGAGGATCCGGTACAGCCACGCCTTGAGGTTGGTGCCCTCGCGGAACTGGTGGAAGGACCCGTACGCCTTGGCGTAGGTCTCCTGCACCAGGTCCTCGGCGTCGGCCGGGTTGCGCGTCATGCGCAGCGCGGCCGAGTACATCTGGTCGAGGAACTCGAGCGCGTCTCGTTCGAAGCGCGCGCTGCGCTCCGCTGTCGACTCCGCGCGCGTGTCGCCCTGGCCCTCGGGCTGCTCCGCCTGGCCGTGTTCGGTCCCTGCGTCGGTACCGGGAACCGGACCCACCTCCTCAAGTGTCGTCGTGAGACCGAGACCGGCCTCACCCGAATCGGAGGATAGACGACGATCCGGTCCGCCCGCCGCCCGAATCGGGGCGGTCTTGGCCGCGTGCAGCACCGTCCAGTCGAGGTCGGCGCGGGCACTGCGGCTCGGGCAGAACGTGGAACCCATGCGGTGGACTTCCTCTCCTACGGCGGCGGTGCCGTTCGACCGGCACGTACGCACCCCACAACAGCGGGGGCGGTCCGCGCATTCCCGGCGCCCGTCAGCGGAGGCCCGCCGTCCACCGCACGACCGCGTCCGTGATGACGTGGAGCGCCTCCTCCTGTGTGAGGTCCGCCCGCCTGGGCACGGCGAAGCCGTGATCGGCCCGCTCCACCTCCACCAGCTCGTGATCACCCTCGGGGAACTCGGCGGGTTTCCCGAAGGGGTCGTTGCCGCCCTGGACGACGAGCGTGGGGACGCCCGCGCCGAGCAGTTCCCCGGCGCGGGACTTCTCCGGCTTGCCCGGCGGGTGCAGCGGGAAGCTCAGCGCGAGCACGGCGTGCGCGCCCAGTTCGACGGCGGTGCGGCAGGCGACGCGGGCGCCGGCGCTGCGTCCGCCGGAGACCACCGGCAGACCGGGCCTCGTCAGCGCGGGCCAGACGCCGCGCCAGCCGGTGTCCAGGGTCTTCGGCGCCGGGGCGACCTTCTTCCCGGCCACCCGCCAGGGCTGCTCGACGAGGGCGACGGTCACGCCGTGCGCGGGGAGGACGGCGGCGAGCGCGGCGAGGTCGCGGGCCTCGATGCCGCCGCCCGCGCCGTGACTCACGGCGAGGACAAGGCGCGGCCGCCCGGCGTGGTGCCAGGTGATGCGGGCGTCGCCGGCGTCCGTGGTGATCGTCTCGGTGGTGACGTCGGACTCGGATGTCGCTTCGGACTCAGGTGTCACTTCGGACTCAGGTGTCACGTCAGACTCGGGTGTCACGTCAGACTCGAATGTCACGTCAGAAGAGTGTGCCCTCTTCCGGGGCGGCCAGCTCCTTCAACAGCTCCGGACCGTTGTTGCGGACGTTGCTGACGGCGGTGGTGACCGGGTAGGCGCGCATCAGGCCGGGCTCCGGCGGGGCGAGCAGCCCGCGCAGGTCCTCGGGGTCGGTGCGGGAGGGGTCGAGCCAGGCGTCCCAGCGGTCCGGGGTGAGCATCAGCGGCATCCGCGGGTGGATCTCGGCCAGCGTGTGCGGGCCGTCCGCCGGGGCCACGGCCAGCGGGCTCGTCTCCGCCTCCGTGGTGATCACGGAGCAGGTCACCCACCAGGCCCGCGGGTGGTCGTCGGGCAGGGTGCGGTCGCGCCAGAACTCGTACAGTCCGGCCATCGCGAAGACCGAGCCGTCGGCCGGGGTGACGAAGTAGGGCTGCTTGCGGGGCCGCGTCTTCTTGCCCTCGACCTCCAGGTCGCGCTCCTGCTTGCCGGTGACCCACTCGTAGTAGCCGTCGGCGGGGAGGATGCAGCGGCGGGAGGCGAAGGCACGGCGGTACGACGGCTTCTCGTGGACGGTCTCCGCGCGCGCGTTGATCATCCGGGCGCCGCCCTCGGGGGTCTTGGACCAGGAGGGCACCAGTCCCCACTTCAGCGTGCGCAGCTGCCGAACCGGGCGGGGGTCGTCCGCGTCCTTCAGAGGACGGTCGAGGACGGCGTAGACCTCCTTGGTCGGCGCCACGTTGTAGTCGGCCTCCAGGGTCTCCTCGGGCTCCCACTTCTCGACCTCGAAGATCCCGGCGAGATCCTCGGGCCTCCGACTCGCTGCATACCGTCCGCACATACGTGCAACACTGCCAGACTCCGCACGCGCACAGGGAGCGATCCAACACACATGACGAGCATGGTCAGCACCGCGTCCGCGTCCCTCGCCTCCCTCTGGGACGAGGTCGCGGGCACCCAGCCCGACCCGGACCTGTGGGTGGTCGTCGCGACCCTGGTGGCGGCCCTCGCCGTGGTGGTGCCGCAGGCGCCCTGGCGAGTCGCACGGAACGCGATCACCATCGCGCACGAGGGCGGGCACGGCCTGGTGGCACTGCTCACCGGCCGCACCCTGACCGGCATACGCCTCCACTCCGACACCAGCGGCCTGACCCTCAGCCGCGGCAAGCCGACCGGCATCGGCATGATCCTCACGGCCGCCGCCGGCTACACCGCTCCCCCGCTGCTGGGCCTCGGCGGGGCGGCGCTGCTCGGCGCGGGGCGCATCACGCTGCTGCTGTGGCTGGCCACCGCGCTGCTGCTGGCGGTGCTGGTGATGATCCGCAACGCCTACGGTGCGGTGTCGGTGCTGGTCACCGGGGGCACGTTCGTGCTGGTGTCGTGGCTCGCGGGACCGCAGGTGCAGGCGGCGTTCGCGTACGCCGTGGTGTGGTTCCTGCTGCTGGGCGGGGTGCGTCCGGCGTTCGAGCTCCAGGCCAAGCGGCGGCACGGGGGCGCCGGGGACTCGGACGCGGACCAGCTGTCCCGGCTGACGCACGTGCCGGCGGGGCTGTGGCTGTTCCTCTTCCACGCGGTGTCGGTGTGCTCGTTGCTGGGCGGGGGACGCTGGCTGCTGGGTCTGTGACCGGGCGGCCCGGCGGGTGAGCGGGCGGTGTTCCGCCTGGCGGGCACGGAACGGCCGGGCTCCTCACCTCCTTATAAAGTGGCCCCATGGCCCCGAACCCCACGCACACCGCCCTCTGGCCCGCCCCGCACGCGAGCGGAGCCGTCGACGCGACGGTCCACGTGCCCGGGTCCAAGTCGGTCACCAACCGCGCTCTCGTCCTCGCCGCCCTCGCCTCCGAGCCGGGCTGGCTGCGCCGCCCCTTGCGGTCGCGCGACACGCTGCTGATGGCGGGCGGGCTGCGCGCGATGGGCGTGGAGATCGAGGAGGGCGTCGGTCCCGACGGGACGGGTGAGGCCTGGCGTGTGGTGCCGGCCGGTCTGCGCGGCCCGGCCACGGTGGACGTGGGCAACGCGGGCACGGTGATGCGCTTCCTGCCTCCGGTGGCCACCCTGGCGGAGGGCCCGGTGCGCTTCGACGGCGACCCGCGGTCCTACGAGCGTCCCCTGAACGGTGTCATCGACGCGCTGCGCAGGCTGGGCGCCCGCATCGACGACGACGACCGGGGCGCGCTGCCGATGACGGTGCACGGCGGGGGCGCGCTGGACGGTGGCACGGTCGAGGTGGACGCCTCCTCGTCGTCGCAGTTCGTCAGCGCCCTGCTGCTGTCGGCGCCGCGCTTCAACCAGGGCGTGGAGGTGCGGCACACCGGCGCGACGCTGCCGTCGATGCCGCACATCCGGATGACGGTCGACATGCTCCGCGCGGTCGGCGCCCAGGTCGACACCCCCGAGTCGGGCGGCGAGCCGAACGTCTGGCGGGTCACCCCGGGCGCCCTGCTCGGCCGGGACCTGACGATCGAGCCGGACCTGTCCAACGCGCAGCCGTTCCTCGCGGCCGCGCTGATCACCGGCGGCAGGGTGGTGATCCCCGACTGGCCCGCGCGCACCACCCAGCCCGGCGACCGGCTGCGGGAGATCTTCACCGAGATGGGCGGCTCCTGCGAGCTGACCGAGTACGGGCTGGTCTTCACCGGCTCCGGTGCGGTGCACGGCATCGACGTGGACCTCGGCGAGGTGGGCGAGCTGACGCCGGGCATCGCGGCGGTCGCGGCCCTCGCGGACTCCCCGTCGACCCTGCGGGGCGTGGCCCATCTGCGGCTGCACGAGACGGACCGGCTGGCAGCGCTCACCAAGGAGATCAACGAGCTGGGCGGCGACGTCACCGAGACGGCCGACGGCCTGCACATCCGCCCGCGCCGGCTGCACGGCGGGGTCTTCCACACCTACGAGGACCACCGCATGGCCACCGCCGGTGCGATCATCGGCCTGGCGGTCGACGGTGTGCAGATCGAGAACGTGGCGACCACGGCGAAGACCCTGCCGGACTTCCCCGAGCTGTGGACCGGGATGCTCGGGGCATAGGGGTTCACGATGCGCCGCTACGGCAAGCACACCGACGAGGACGACATCCGCTCCCGCCCCAACCGCAAGGGCAACCGGCCGCGCACCCACATCAGGCCCAAGCACGAGGACGCCGCCGAGGGCATGGTGCTCACGGTCGACCGGGGCCGGCTGACCTGCCTCGTCGAGGACCGTGTCGTGACCGCGATGAAGGCCCGCGAGCTGGGCCGCAAGGCCGCCGTGGTGGGCGACCGGGTGGCCCTCGTCGGCGATCTGTCCGGCAGGAAGGACACCCTCGCCCGGATCGTGCGCATCGCGGAGCGCTCGTCGGTGCTGCGCCGCACCGCCGACGACGACGATCCCTACGAGCGGGTGGTCGTCGCCAACGCCGACCAGCTCGCCGTGGTCACCGCCCTCGCCGACCCCGAGCCCCGGCCGCGCCTGATCGACCGCTGCCTGGTGGCCGCCTTCGACGGTGGCCTGGAGCCGCTGCTGGTGCTGACCAAGTCCGACCTGGCCCCGCCCGACAAACTGCTGGAGCTTTACGGCGACCTGGACATCCCGTACGTCGTCACCAGCCGCGCGGAGCTGGAGAGCGGCGAGGCGGTGGAGCGGGTGCGCGAGCAGCTCGACGGCCGGATCACGGCGTTCGTGGGCCACTCCGGCGTCGGCAAGACGACCCTCGTCAACGCGCTGGTCCCGGAGGAGCGGCGGCGCACCACCGGTCACGTCAACGCGGTGACCGGGCGCGGCCGGCACACCACGACGTCCGCGCTGGCACTGCCGCTCGCGGGCGCCGAGGGCTGGGTGATCGACACCCCGGGCGTGCGGTCGTTCGGGCTGGCGCACGTCGACCCGTCGCGGGTCATCCACGCCTTCCCCGACCTGGAGCCGGGCACGGAGGGCTGTCCTCGCGCGTGCAGTCACGACGAGCCGGACTGCGCGCTGGACGACTGGGTGGCGGAGGGCCACGCGGACCCGGCGCGGCTGTACTCGCTGCGGCGGCTGCTCGCCGCGCGGGAGCGCACCGACGGGGACTGAGGCACGTCGTGTTTGCCCCGTGGTGTCGCCGGTAAGTGCATAATCGCACCGAGCCGGACACGAACCAGACGAAGCGGTCACTGTACGCGGGGAATGCGGGAGGACACATGGCGTGGCTGCTGGTCATCGTCGCCGGGCTGCTCGAGACCGGTTTCGCCGTGTGTCTGAAACTGTCGCACGGGTTCACCCGGCTGTGGCCGACCATCGCCTTCTGCGCGTTCGCCCTGGGCAGCTTCGGACTGCTCACCCTGGCGCTGAAGAAGCTGGACGTGGGACCGGCGTACGCGGTGTGGACGGGCATCGGGGCGGCTGGGACGGCCATCTACGGGATGGTGTTCCTCGGGGACCTGGTGTCCACCCTGAAGATCGTCTCGATCACCTTCGTGATCGTCGGGGTGATCGGGCTCCAGCTCTCGGGTTCGGCGCACTGAGCCGTTACCCGGTCAAGAGGGCCTGGTGAGAGAAACCCTCATGTGAAGAGGGTCTGTGGAGAGGGACCCTCGCTACGGCACCGGCTGCCGCTGCAGCGCGCCCCGGACCAGCTCGGCCACGCCGTCGTCGGGCGGGGGTGCGACGACGCAGGACACGGCGAGTCTGATCACCAGTTCGCAGGACCGGGCGAGGTCGGCGGTGTCGCCGCGTGCGTGCCCCGGACCGGCGAGCACGGCGACGGCCCGGTCCCGGACCAGGTGCACGAAGTCGGAGGGCGAGGGCAGAGGTCCGTCGGCACGGCGCTGCGCGGGCACCGGTGACCCGGACGCGACGGCCGCGAGGCCGGGCTCGGGCAGGCGCTCGCTCCAGCAGCCGGTGAGCATGGCCCGCACCAGAGCGTTCTCGCGGGCGATCAGCGTGGTCCACTCGGCGGTCGCGGTGAGGCGGTCCCGCGGGTCGGCGTGCGCGGTGAGGGCCCGGTCGACGCCGGCCAGGTAACCGTCGGCCTCCCGGCGCACCAGGGCCCGCGCGAGACCGTCCTTGCTGCCGAACTCGTTGTAGAGGGTCTGCCGGGAGACCCCGGCCGCGGCGGCGACGTCCACCATCCGCACGGCGGACCACGGACGGCGGGCGAGAGCGGTGTACGCGGCGTCCAGCAGTGATTCCCGCGCTGCAGGCATCATCGCCTCCCTCGGGGCGAACGGCCGGGACCCTGCGGTTCAGATTTGACGGGGTGTCGGGGACTGTCAAGGGGTCGCGGAACCGGCCCCCGGTGGCCCCGAACCGATCTCGGCCGCTACCGTTCGTTGCATGCCCGACTACCTCGACGACCTGCGTCTCGCCCATGTCCTCGCGGACGCCGCCGACGCCGCGACCATGGACCGGTTCAAGGCTCTCGATCTCAAGGTGGAGACCAAACCCGACATGACGCCGGTGAGTGAGGCGGACAAGGGCGCCGAGGAGCTGATCCGCGGCCACCTCCAGCGTGCCCGCCCGCGCGACGCCGTGCTGGGCGAGGAGTACGGCGTGGAGGGCACCGGCCCGCGCCGCTGGGTGATCGACCCGATCGACGGCACCAAGAACTACGTGCGCGGCGTGCCCGTGTGGGCCACGCTGATCGCGCTGATGGAGGCGGGCGGTGGGGGTGCCTCCGGCTCGAGCGGAGTCGGGAGCGGGGGAGGCTTCCAGCCGGTCGTCGGCGTGGTGTCCGCGCCCGCGCTGGGCCGCCGCTGGTGGGCGGCGAAGGGCCACGGCGCCTACGCCGGGCGCAGCCTGTCCTCGGCCACCCGGCTCCAGGTCTCCCGCGTCTCGCGGATCTCCGACGCCTCCTTCGCGTACTCCTCGCTCACCGGCTGGGAGGAGCAGGGGCGGCTGGACGGCTTCCTGGACCTCACCCGTGAGGTGTGGCGCACGCGCGCGTACGGCGACTTCTGGCCGTACATGATGGTCGCCGAGGGCTCGGTGGACATCTGCGCGGAGCCGGAGCTGTCGCTGTGGGACATGGCGGCCACGGCGATCGTGGTGACCGAGTCCGGCGGCACCTTCACCGGCCTCGACGGCCGCCCGGGCCCGCACAGCGGCAACGCCGCCGCGTCGAACGGCCTCCTCCACGACGAGCTGCTGGGGTATCTCAACCAGCGGTACTGAACCGGCCGCGGTCGCGCCGAGCGCCCCCGGACGGCCGCGTGCGCCCTCTTGTTGACCCCCGCTTTGCCTGCCACTCTGAGAGTTCCCCCACTTGTGAACTTGTGAAAACGCGAACGAGCGGGCGTCCGAGCCCGTGACCTCGTGTTTTCCGGTAGGAGGTGGCTCCATCCATGCTCGTCCGTGACGCCATGAGCACCGTGGTCCTCACCATCGGCCCCGCCCATACGCTCCGCCAGGCCGCCGCCCTGATGTCCGCGCGCCGGGTGGGCGCGGCCGTGGTCCTCGACCCCGACGGCACCGGGATCGGCATCCTCACCGAACGGGACGTCCTCAACTCCGTGGGCCTGGGCCAGGACCCGGACGCCGAGCGCGCCCACGCCCACACCACCACCGACGTCGTCTTCGCCACCCCCTCCTGGACCGTCGAGGAGGCGGCGGCCGCCATGGCCCACGGGGGTTTCCGGCATCTGATCGTCCTCGACCGGGGCGAGCCCGCGGGCATCGTGTCGGTCCGCGACATCATCCGCCTCTGGGCGCCCGCCCGGGTGCGGGCCCCGCAGGTGCCCGCCTGACGGACACGAGGACGGGCCGGACCCCCGTGAGGGGATCCGGCCCGTCGATCGGCAAACGGTCCAGCGCCGGAATCAGCCGCGCAGGGCCTGCACCGCGGCTTCCAGCCGCTTGCCGAAGTCCTCGTCGGCCTGGCGGAAGTTGTTGATCGCGCGCTCGGCGATGTCGTCGCGCGTCACGCCCGAGATGGCGTTCGCCAGGTTCTTCACCAGGCGCTCCTTCTCGTCCTCGGTCATCAGGCGGTACAGGTTGCCCGCCTGGACGAAGTCGTTGTCCTCGGCATGGACGGGCGTGACCGACTCGCCGGTGACCCCGGTGACCGGGACGCCCTGCCACAGCGGGCGGTCCGTCTGGAAGGGGCCGCCGAAGCTGTTCGGCTCGTAGTTCTTCGCGCCCTTGTGGCGGCCGTCGTACAGGTAGCCGTCACGGGAGTGGGTGCGCGCCTCGGTGGCGTGCGGGCGGTTCACCGGCAGGTGGTCGGCGTTGATGCCGACGCGGTAGCGGTGGGCGTCGCCGTACGCGAAGAGACGGCCCTGGAGCATCTTGTCCGGGGAGGGACCGATGCCCGGCACGAAGTGGGCGGGGCTGAAGATCGACTGCTCGACCTCGGCGAAGATGTTCTCCGGGTTGCGGTTGAGCTCCAGCTTGCCGAACTCGATCGGCGGGTAGTCCGCGTGCGGCCAGACCTTGGTCAGGTCGAACGGGTTGAAGCGGTAGGTGGCCGCCTCGGCCGCCGGCATGACCTGGACGTAGACGGTCCAGGACGGGTACTCGCCGCGCTCGATGGCCTCGCGCAGGTCGCGCTGGTGCGAGTCGGGGTCCTTGCCCGCGAGGACCTCGGCCTCCTCGGCGGTCAGGTTCTTGATGCCCTGGTCCGTCTTGAAGTGGTACTTGACCCAGAAGACCTCGCCGGCCTCGTTGGTCCACTGGTAGGTGTGGGAGCCGAAGCCGTCCATGTGGCGGTAGGACGCCGGGATGCCGCGGTCGCCGAACAGCCAGGTCACCTGGTGGGTCGACTCGGGCGACAGACCCCAGAAGTCGAAGACGTTGTCCGCCTCCTGCGAGCCGGTGTACGGGTCGCGCTTCTGGGTGTGGATGAAGTCGGGGAACTTGATGGCGTCCCGGATGAAGAACACCGGGGTGTTGTTGCCGACGAGGTCGTAGTTGCCCTCCTCGGTGTAGAACTTCACCGCGAAACCGCGCGGGTCGCGCACCGCGTCCGCCGCGCCCAGGTTGCCCGCCACGGTGGAGAAGCGCAGGAAGACCTCGGTCTCCTTGCCCACCTCGGACAGGAACGCGGCCCGGGTGTACTTCGTGACGTCGGCGGTCACCTTGAAGGTGCCGTACGCGCCGGCGCCGCGGGCGTGGACCACGCGCTCCGGGATGCGCTCACGGTTGAAGTGCGCCAGCTTCTCGAGCAGGAGCTGGTCCTGGACGAGGACCGGGCCGCCGACGCCCGCGGTCTCGCTGTTCTGGTTGTCGGCGACCGGGGCTCCGGCCTCCGTCGTAAGCGGTCCCTGCGTCACGTGCGCCTCCTGCGTCATCACTGCAACTTGTGCCTTGGCTAAAGCCGAGCTCGATCCTACAATGGACATTGTCTAAGTCAAGTAGAGCTCCAAAGTCACACCCGTTCGGGATCCGACTCCCCCCTGCTGTTAGGCTGGTGCCTATGAGTGACCTTCTGGAACGACTTCGCGGACGCGGTTGGCGGATGACCGCGCAGCGCCGTGTGGTGGCCGAGGTCCTCGACGGCGAACACGTCCACCTGACGGCCGACGAGGTGCACGCCAGAGCTGTCGCCAAGCTGCCCGAGATCTCCCGGGCGACCGTCTACAACACCCTGGGCGAGCTGGTCTCGCTCGGCGAGGTGCTGGAGGTCGCGACGGACAAGCGGGCCAAGCGCTACGACCCGAACGCGCACCGCCCGCACCACCACCTGGTGTGCGCACAGTGCGGGGCGATCCGCGACGTCCACCCGACCGGCAACCCGCTGGCCGACCTGCCCGACACGGAGCGGTTCGGTTTCACGGTGTCCGACGTCGAGGTGACGTACCGCGGCCTGTGCCCCAACTGCGCGTCGGTCTGACCGGCGCCTAGGGCTTGTACGAGGCCCCGGCCACTTCCGAGTGTCCGGGGCCTCGTCATGCCCGGGCGCCGGACGCGTCCGTCGCAGAAACGACCGAGGGCCGGAACCCTTTCGGATTCCGGCCCTCGGCCATCAGTAGCGGGGACAGGATTTGAACCTGCGACCTCTGGGTTATGAGCCCAGCGAGCTACCGAGCTGCTCCACCCCGCGGCGATGTCTCAAAGCTACGTCAAGGTGCCCGACAGAAGCAAATCGATTCCCACAGGGGCGCGGTTTCCTCCGCGAACGGGGCCGGGGGCAGTGCCCTGCAGGGGCGCAGAGTTCGACGCGAAGAGGGCCGGGGGCAGTGCCCCTTCAGGGGCGCGGGGAACTGCGCGACGGGGGTCCGGGGGCGAAGTCCCCGAAGTGCCCGCGGCTAGGCGGACAGTTCCTCCCGAAGCGCGTCCCGCAGCCGCGCCGCCCTCTCGGTGACCGCCGGAGGCCCCAGCTCCGCCGCCCGGTCCGCCCACCGCTGCCCCTCCGCGAGCTCGCCGCGCCGGGCGTACACCAGAGCCAGCCGCAGCGCCGCACGCCCGTGCCCCGCGTCCGCCGCCCGGGTCCACCACGCCGCCGCCTCGGGCTCGCTCCCCTCCCGCGCCAGCAGCAGCCCCAGGTTGAACGCCCCGTTGCGCGACCCGGCCTCCGCTGCCTCCCGGTACCACCGGGCCGCCTCGACGACGTCACCGCGGGCCGCGGCCAGCATGCCGACCCGCACCTGAGCCCGCCGGTGCCCCTGGGACGCCGCCCGCTCGTACCACTCCTCGCACTCGCTGCGCCGGTGCACCGGCTCCCCCAGCTCGTGCGCGGGCTCCGGCGGCCGGCGGGCGTCCAGCACGGTCGCCAGCCGGTAGGCGGCCTCCGCGCTGCCGCCCCCCGCCGCGCACCGCAGGAAACGCTCGGCCTCGCCCTCCTCGCCGTCCCGCAGCCGCGCCATGCCGACCTGGAGCGCCGCCTCGGCGTGCCCGGCGGCCGCGGCGCGTTCGTACCAGCGCAGCGCGGCCCGGTTCTCGCCCCGGCCCGCGTGCAGGATGCCGAGGTTGAACGCGGCGTCGACGCTGCCGGCCTCCGCGGCCTTGGAGAACCACGGCTCCGCGCCGGTCTCGTCGCCGGCCCTCAGCAGCAGGATCGCCAGCGCGTTCGCCGCCTCGCGGTGCCCGGCGTAGGCGGCGCGGCGGTACCACTGCTCGGCCTGGGTGGTGCGCCCCTGGTCGGCGCAGAGCAGACCGAGGTTGTACGCGCCGTTGATGTCGCCGGCGTCCATCGCGGCCCGGTACCACCGCTCGGCGGTCTGCGTCTCGCCGCGCTCGGCGTGCAGGGCGCCCAGCGCGTTGGCGGCGTTGCCGTCGCCGTCCTGGGCGGCGCGCAGCCACCACACGGCGGCGTTCTCCGTGTCGCCCGCGTCGCGCAGCAGGAAGCCGAGCGCACAGGCGGCGCGCGGCTCGCCGTCCTTGGCGGAGGTCAGGTACCAGCGCCCGGCCTCCTTCAGCTCGCCGCGCCTCTCCAGGATCGTGCCCAGGTGCAGGGCGGCCCGGCGGTGTCCGCGCGCGGCGGCCTGCCGGTACCACTGTTCGGCCTCCTCGACCAGTGCCGTGCCCTGGTCGGCGGAGGTCCGCGCGGCCTTGCGGTCCAGGGCGCGGGCGAGCCGGTAGGCGCCCTCGCGGTGGCCGCGTTCGGCGGCGGCGCGCATCCAGCGCTCGCTGCCCTCGGCGTCGCCCCGGTGCTCCAGGAGGTCGGCGAGGGCGTACGCGCCGAGGGTGTGGCCCTGTTCGGCGGACTGGCGCAGCCAGTACTCGGCGGCGGGTTCGTCGCCCCGCTCGCGGTGGTGCCGGCCGAGCGCGTGGGCCGCGGCCGTGGAACCGGCGACGGCGGCGATCCGCCACCATCCGGCTGCTTCGTCGGGGTAGCCCCGCTGGTGCAGCAGGACGCCCAGGTTGTTGGCGGCGGCGCGGTCGCCCGCGGCGGTGGCGGCACGCAGATGGGGTTCGGCACCGTCGAGGTCACCACGGCGCAGCAGCATGGCGCCGAGGACGCTCATCGCCTCGACGTCACCGGCCTCGGCGGCGAGCCGGCGGCGCAGCTCCTCCGCCGCCTCGTCGGCCGCCTCCCCCGCGTCGTCGGGGGTCTCCTCCCGAGGGGAGGACTGCACAAAACGCCCTGACTCGAACAGAGTTGCCTTGTCCCCCATAACATCCATCGTCGCACCACCTGCAACCTGGGTACACCTGGTATACCGCAGCCAGTGAGGTCACTTCAGCGTTTTGTCGACATGCCCACAGAGAGACAAGTCAAACACAGATCGCTCAACTCCCGTCGGCGGCAGGGCCGTCGAGAAGCGGGGCACATGCGTTCGCCCACCACAAAGGCCCGGATTCCCTTGGGAATCCGGGCCTTCGGTGTCGCTGTCGCGACGTCAGTAGCGGGGACAGGATTTGAACCTGCGACCTCTGGGTTATGAGCCCAGCGAGCTACCGAGCTGCTCCACCCCGCGCCGTTGTGTTGCAACCGTAGCACGGCGCGGGGTGGGCCTGTGACCAGGCCTTCGGATCAGCTGTTCGAGCCTGGGCTCGCGCTCGGGCTGCTCCGTGCGCCGCCGGCTCCGCCGGTCTGCGCTTCCTCGGCCCTGCGCAGCGCGTCCTCGAGGTCCTCCTGCGCCCGGCCGTAGGCCTCCCAGTCGTTGTTCTTCAGGGCTTCCTGGCCGGCCTCGAAGGCCTTCTGCGCGTCGTTCAGGGCCTCCTGGACCGTCGAGGGCTGCTGGGTGCTCGGCGGGGGCGTGGTGCCCTCGTCCGTGCCTTCGTCCTCGCCCTCGTCGGCCGGCGGCTCGACGGGTGTGCCCTCGCCGCCGAAGACCTTGTCGAGCGCCTGCTCCAACGTGTCCTCGAACGCCGTCTGGCCGCCGTAGGTCACCAGCACCTTGCGCAGCAGCGGGTACTTCAGTCCGCCACCGCGTACGTAGACCGGCTCCACGTAGAGCAGTCCGCCGTCCAGCGGGACGGTCAGCAGGTTGCCGTACTCGACCTCGGAGTCGCCGCCTCGCAGCAGCCTGATCGTCTCGGCGATGTCCTGCTGGGAGTTGAACTGGCTCTGCACCTGCTTGGGTCCGGAGACCGTGGTGCTGGTCGGCAGTTTCAGGATTCTGATCTTGCCGTAGTCCCCGGTGCCCGGATCGGCGTTGACCGCCATGAACGCGCTCAGGTTGTCACGGCCGTTCGGTGTGAACGTCGTGGTGAGCGAGAACACCTGCTCGTCCTGGTCCGGCATCTTCATGCTCAGGTAGTACGGCGGGACCGTCTCACCCGTCTTGTTCGTCGGGTCGTCCGGCACCTGCCAGACCTCGCTGCCGGAGAGGAACGTGTTGGCGTCCTTCACGTGGTAGCGGGTGAGCAGCTCACGCTGGACCTTGAACAGGTCCTGCGGGTACCGCAGGTGGTCCATCAGGTCCCGGGAGATCTCGCTCCGCGGCTCCACGGTGTCCGGGAACGCCTTCATCCACGTCTTCAGGACGGGGTCCTGGGTGTCCCACTGGTAGAGCTTGACCTCGCCGCTGTACGCGTCGACGGTCGCCTTCACCGAGTTGCGGATGTAGTTGACCTGGTTCTGCTGGGCCACCACCGCGCGCTGGTCGTTGGTGGCGGTCAGCGAGTCGGCCGTGGTGTCGCCGAGCGTCGTCCGGGACGCGTACGGGTAGCCGTTGGTGGTCGTGTAGGCGTCGACGATCCACTGGATGCGGCCGTCGATGACCGCCGGGTACGCGTCGCCGTCGATGGTCAGCCAGGGCGCGATCGCCTCGACGCGCTCCTTGGGCGTGCGGTTGTACAGGATCCGCGAACCCTCACCGATGGCACCGGAGTAGAGGATCTGCGGTTCGCCGAACGCGACCGCGTAGGCGGCGCGGTTCATCGGGTTGTCGAGGTTGACGCCGCTGTCGCCCTTGTAGCTGTACGTCTTCTCGCCGCTGTCGTCGGAGTAGTCGATCTCCTTCTGGGGACCGCCGACGATCGAGTACGTGGTCGTCCGCTCGCCGTAGTACACGCGCTGCTCGTACGTGCCGAGGTCGCCCTTGGACGGCAGGTCGGACTCGGTGAACGCCGGGCGTCCGCCGGCGTCGGCGCTGGTGCCCTCGGCGGCGACGACGCCGTAGCCGTGGGTGTAGCGGAAGTGGTCGTTGATCCAGTTCCGCTTCGGGATGCCCGCGTAGTTCAGCTCGCGCAGGCCGATGACGGTGTCCTGCTCCTTGCCGTCCTTGGCGTACCGGTCGACGTCCAGGTTGGTCGGGAACGCGTAGTAGTTCCTGATCTGCTGGAGCTGCTGGAACGTCGGCGAGACGATGTTCGGGTCCATGATGCGGATGCTGGCCGCGCTCGCGACGTCGTCCCGCAGCTTCGCCTGGTCCTTGGTCTCGGCGACGCCCGGGTACTCGGTGACCTGGGAGTCGTCGATGCCGTAGGCCTCACGCGTGGCCGCGAGGTTCTTCTCGACGTACGGCGCTTCCTTGGCCTGCTCGTTGGGCTGGACCTGGAACTTCTGCACGATCGCCGGGTACAGGCCGCCGATGAGGATCGCCGACAGCACCATGAGGCCGAAGCCGATGACCGGCAGCTGCCAGGTGCGCCGCCACAGGGTGGCGAAGAACAGCAGCGCGCAGATCACGGCGATGCAGAACAGGATGGTCTTCGCGGGCAGGTAGGCGTTCGCGTCGACGTACCGCAGACCGGTCCAGCTGTCGGTCGCCTTGAAGTCGCTGGACTTCACGGCCAGTCCGTACCGGTCGAGCCAGTACGCGATCGCCTTGAGGGCGACGAAGATGCCGAGCAGCACCGAGAGGTGTCCGGTGGCGGCCGCCGTGGCGCGCGCTCCGGGGCTGGTGATGCGCAGTCCGCCGTAGAGGTAGTGCGTGAGCGCGGCGGCGATCAGCCCCAGGATGGCGGCGGCGAAGCCGAAGCCCAGCAGGAACCGGTACCAGGGCAGGTCGAAGGCGTAGAAGGAGACGTCCAGGTTGAACTGGGGGTCCTTCTGCCCGAAGGACACGCCGTTGACCCACATCAGCCACGTGCGCCACTGGCTGGAGGCCGAGGCGCCCGCGATCAGGCCGACCAGGGCGGTGATGCCGAGCAGCAGCCACTTCTTGTAGGGCGCGATCCCCATCCGGTACCGGTCGAGGTTCTGCTGCTCCATCGACATGGCGCTCAGCGGCGGCCGCAGACGGTGGGCCAGCCAGATGTTGAAGCCGACCGAGACGGCCATGAGCAGACCGAAGACGACGAACAGCCCGATCTTGGTCGACAGGGTCGTCGTGAAGACCGACGAGTAGTCGACCGATCGGTACCACAGCCAGTCGGTCCAGAACCCCGCGAACATGGTGAACACCATGCCGAGGACGGCAAGGACGCCCAGTGTCATGAGCAGGGTCCGGACCCGTCGGGACGGCCGGCCCACTCTGATCCGTGGCCCCGTCGGGCCTCCGCCGCGGTCCGGCATCTGGAAAGCCAAGGTAGGCACCTCGAAGTTCGCTGTTGATTCGTCGAGCCCGCGTCTTCACGGACCGTCGTGGGCCCCCCTGATCGCGGGTCCACACCTATGCAACTTACTCACCCTTTACTCGGTTCCCGATTCCGGCCAGGAACGAGAGAGGATTGTGACCATGTCCAACACACCCATGGCCGCGAACCCCCTCACCCGGGCCGTGCTCGAGATCGACGAGTACGTGTCCGGGCTGGGCTGGGACCAGCCCGCCCGACTGTTCGCCCTCGTAGACACTGCCCGGCTTCGGGCGGAACAGCCCTCTCTCGCGGACCGCCTCGGCCTGGACGGCGGGGAGGAGTCCGCCGCCCTCACCCCGATCGAGCAGGAGGAGATTCCCGCCGGCAAACCGCTCGACGAGTTCCTCGGCACCATCGCCTGGCCCGACGCGGTCACCGGCTGCGCGCTCACCGTGGAGCGGCTGATGCTGCCGCCGTCCGCGGAGGCGGAGGTTCCGAAGGACCTCGGCGAGGCCGCCCTCACCAAGTGGGTGGCGGAGCACCCGGAGCGTCAGGAGGTCCGGATGACGGTCGCGGTGCTGCGTGACGGTTCCCGTGAGTCGGCGCTCCGGCTGCGGGAGAAGGACTCCCCCACCGAGGTGCTCACCGGCTCGGACCTGGTGCCGGGTCTGGCCGGGGCGCTGACGGCGACGTTCGAGGACTAGCCTCGGCGTCTCAGGACGCGGTGCACGTCGGCAGGTCGGCGGTGTCGCCCGAGCGGATGTCCTTCAGGGCGTCTAGGGCGTCGTCGATCGTGCCGACCTTCACCAGGGTGAGGCCGTCGGGGGTGTCCTTGGCGGCGGCGGCGCAGTTGTCGGCGGGCGTGAGGAAGTACTCGGCGCCCTTGTCTCGCGCGCCGACCGTCTTCATCTCGATGCCGCCGATCGGCCCGACCTTGCCCTCGTCGTCGATGGTGCCGGTGCCCGCGACGAACGAACCGCCGGTGATGCTGCCGGGGGTGAGCTTGTCGTAGATGCCGAGCGCGAACATCAGTCCGGCGCTCGGGCCGCCGACGTCGGCGAGCTTGATGTCGACGGTGAACGGGAAGGTGTGGTCGGTCCCCGCCGAGATGCCGACGACGGCGCGCTTCTCTCCGGCGTCGTCGGAGGCCCGGGTGGTGATGGTGACCTTCTCGGTCTTCGCCGCCGTCCGCTTCTCCTTCTCGGCGGCGGCCTGCTCCTTGGCGGGCACGATGGTGAAGACGACGTCCTCGCCCGGCCGGTGCTCGGTCACCAGGTCGGCGACGTCGGAGGGCTCCTTGACCGGTTGGCCGTCGACGGCCTTGATCACGTCGCCCGCGTGCAGCTTGCCCTCGGCGGGCGCGTCCTTGACGACCGTGGAGACGATCACCCAGGACTTCACCGGGACGTCCAGCTCCTTCAGCGCCGCCACCTTGGCGCTCTCCTGGGACTGGCTGAACTCCTCGGCGTTCTCCTGGGTCGACTCCTCCTCCGTCTTGCCGTCCGGGTAGAGGGTGTCGTGCGGGACGACCTTGGTGTCGTGCGCGAGCCAGCCGTACACGGCCTCGACCAGGTTCATCCGGTAGTCGGCGCTGGTGACCCGCACGGTGGTCATGTTGAGGTGACCGTCCGTCGGGTAGGTCTTGCGCCCGGCGATCTGGAGCACCGGCTCGCCGTCGTGCTCGCCCAGTGTGTTCACCGTCGGCCCCGGCGACATCTCCGCGTAGGGCACGGGGATGAAGACTCCCGCGCACAGGAGCGCGATCAGCATCAGGGTGGAGGCGAGCATCGTCGCCGTACGGCGTGGCATGCCACGACAGTACGGGACGGACCTGTCAGCGCACCGTCAGGGCCGCCCGGTCGAGCGGCCCCGGCCCCGCGTCCGTCCCGGCCTGCGGTGTGCGGGCTCAGCCGCTCGTCCGCTCCTTCTCCATCGCCTCACGGAAACGGGCGTAACCGATGAGTTCGGGACCGTCGCTGCGCACCTTGCGGGTCCGGTTGGCCCAACTGCCCCACAGTCCCGCTCCGACCGCGGCCACCAGCGGAATCAGCAACCAGGCAAGCGCCGCCATGCCGGCCTCCCATCCCCATGAGCGTCCGCAACACTGACTGATCAGCAGATTAACCATCCGCAGTGACAACGCTCACCTCAGGGGTGCGGTTACGCAACCGCACGGCAAAGGCGTGCTGCGCGGGAAGGGAAGGCGTGCTAGACGCCGACCCATTCCTCCGTGCCGTCGGAGAAGCGCTGATGCTTCCAGATGGGCACGCCGTGCTTGATGTCGTCGACGAGCCGGCGGCAGGCCTCGAACGCCTCGCCCCGGTGGGCGCACGACACGGCGGCGACCACGGCGAGGTCCCCGACCCGCAGATCCCCCACCCGGTGGGCCGCGGCCAGGGCCCGCACGGGGAAGTCCGCGGCGACCTTCTCCGCGATCCGCCGCATCTCCTCCTGGGCGCTCGGATGGCAGGAGTAGCCCAGCTCGTCCACGTCGGCGCCGCCGTCGTGGTTGCGCACGGTCCCCACGAAGAGCGCCGTGCCGCCGGCCGCGTCGTCGCCGACCGCGCGCAGGATCTCGTCCACCGACAGCGCGGTGTCACGGATCGCGATCAGCTTGATCGGGTCCTGGGCGGGCTGCTCACCGGGGTGGTCCGTCACGGGTGCCATGCCTCCATCGTGCCCCACCCCGCCGACAGTGCGGAACAGCCGGATCGCCCATGACGCGCGCGTGGTGCTTCGGAGGGTTCTCCAAGGAGACGCCTCCGCGGGGGCCGGGCCGTCAGATCCGGCGGCGCACCTTCCGTGCCCGGCGCACCACCGCCGCCGCCCCGAGCAGCGCGACCGTCGCGCCCGCCGCGCCAGCGGCAGTCGCGTCCTTGCGGCCCAGCCGGCGGCCCGCGACCGTGTGCCGTCCGGACACCTCGTCGAGCAGCTGCGCGAGCACCTCCTCGTTGGTGTACGCGGGACGCCACCCGGCGTCGTGCAGCCTGCTGCCGCTGACCACCCACGGGTACATCGTGTACGCCAGGTCTCCGGCCGGGGACGGGGTGAGCCCGATGCGGTGCAGCCGGGCCGCCGCGCCGAGCGCCACCGCCGACGGCAGCTCCATCCGCCGGATGCCGCTGAGCTCCTCGACCTCCTCCTGTTCCAGCCAGCCGTCGCAGCCCACGGCCAGCTCGCCGTCGACCTTCTCCAGCACGGCGTACTCCAGGGCGCTGCACAGGTCGTCGACGTGGCAGAACTGCCAGGCCGGCCGGGAACCGGCCACCACCAGCAGCCGTGGCGACTCGAAGTACCTGGTCAGCGCGGTGTCGGTGCCGCCGACCAGCACGGCGGGCCGCACCACGGTGACGTTGAGCCCGGGGTGCGCGCGGGGCGCTCTGCGGGCCAGCCGCTCGATCTCCAGGAGGTCGCCGACGCCAGTGGCCTCGGCAGTGGCGCGCAGCTCCGCGTCCTCGGACAGCGGCAGCTCGTTGTCGGGCAGCGCCCCGTAGACCATGGTCGAGGTGCACAGCACGACCCGGTGCACTCCGGCGGCGGCGGCCGCGGTGAGCACGGTCTGCGTGCCGCGCACGTTGTAGGCCGTACGGGCGGCCGCGTCGGTCTCCAGGTCCAGGTCGAGGGCCAGGTGGACGACTACGTCGGCCCCGCGCAGCCGGTCCGCGATCGCGGGGTCGCGGACGTCCAGGATGTGCCACTCGGCCTCGGCGCACTCGCCGCGCCGCTCGTCGATGGCGACGACCTGCTTGACCTCCTCCGACGCGGCGAGCCGCTCGGTGAGCAGGGCCCCGACGCCGGAGGCGGCACCGGTGACCGCCACGACGGGCCCGCGGGGCTGAGGACTGGTTGACTTGTTTCGCGCTGCGCGAACCTGCGGATCTGGGGAACTCACCGGGCGTCTCCAGCGGTTGTCTTCAGTACGAGCGCAAGCGACGCGTACGTACCAGGTGGCATCCATCCTGCCGCAGGCCTCCTGTCGGCGAAGCACCGAGGCCCGAACCGTCTCAGGTGTCTACGCTGGGTGGTGTTGTCGGGCAGCCGTGCCGCCGGAAAGAACCGGTGGCCCTACAAGCCGAGGAAACCCGTGAGTGACACCCCATTCGGATTCGGCCTTCCGCCGGAGGAGCCGGACGACGGCGACGAAGGCAAGAAGAAGGACCCGCAGGGCGGCGGTGGTCAGGGCCCGGCCAACCCGTTCGGCTTCGGCACGCCCGGGGCGGGCGGCTTTGGCGGCTCCGGCGCGGACAATCCGTTCGCCGCGATGTTCGGGTCGATGAACCCGGGCGATCTGGGCGCCGCGTTCCAGCAGCTCGGCCAGATGCTCTCCTACGAGGGCGGGCCGGTGAACTGGGACATGGCCAAGCAGATCGCCCGCCAGACGGTCGCCCAGGGCACCGCGCAGGGCTCCAAGGACGCCAGCGTCGGCCCCGCCGAGCGCAGGGCCGTGGAGGACGCCGTCCGGCTGGCCGACCTGTGGCTGGACGACGCCACCTCCCTGCCGTCCGGTGCGAACTCCGCGCTGGCCTGGAGTCGCGCGGAGTGGGTCGAGGCGACCCTGCCGGCGTGGCGGGAGCTGGTCGACCCGGTCGCCGAGCGCGTCGGGAACGCCATGGGCGACGTCCTGCCGGAGGAGATGCAGGCCATGGCCGGCCCGCTGATCGGCATGATGCGCTCCATGGGCGGCGCCATGTTCGGCACGCAGATCGGCCAGGCCGTCGGCGTGCTCGCCGGCGAGGTCGTCGGCTCGTCCGACATCGGCCTGCCGCTGGGTCCGGCCGGCAAGGCCGCGCTGCTGCCGCTGAACATCGAGACCTTCGGCAAGGACCTGGGCGTCCCACAGGAGGAGGTGCGGCTGTACCTCGCCCTGCGCGAGGCCGCCCACCAGCGCCTCTTCGCGCACGTCCCGTGGCTGCGGTCGCACCTGTTCGGCGCGGTCGACGGCTACGCCCGCGGCATCAAGGTCGACACCGGCAAGCTGGAGGACGTGGTCGGCCAGTTCGACCCGCAGAACCCGGAGCAGCTGCAGGAGGCGCTCCAGCAGGGCATGTTCCAGCCGGAGGACACGCCCGAGCAGAAGGCGGCCCTGGCCCGTCTGGAGACGGCCCTGGCACTCGTCGAGGGCTGGGTGGACGCGGTCGTGCACGCGGCGGCCAAGCCGCGGCTGTCGTCGGCGGACGCGCTGCGGGAGACGCTGCGCCGCCGCCGTGCCTCGGGCGGTCCTGCCGAGCAGACGTTCGCCACGCTGATCGGCCTGGAGCTGCGTCCGCGCCGGCTGCGCGACGCCTCTCGCCTGTGGGCCTCGCTCACCGACGCGCGCGGGGTGGACGGCCGGGACGCGCTGTGGGCGCACCCGGACATGCTGCCGACGGCGACCGACCTGGACGACCCGGACGGCTTTGTGCACCGGGAGCAGATCGACTTCTCCGAGCTGGACAAGATGCTCGGCGAGGCCGCCGACAAGCCCGACCTGCGCAAGAAGGACGCCGGGGAGGCCAAGGACGCGGACGCCGCGGACGAGGACGGCAAGGACGACGAGGGCAAGGGCGACAGCACCGAGTGAGCCTCCACGACGACGCGGTGCTGGTCCTCAAGGCGTACGAGGGCCAGACCGATCTGAGGGACGCGTACCTGGAGCATCTGGCCGCGCATCCGGACGGCCTGTGGAAGGCATGCGGGGCCGGGCATCTCACGGCGAGCGCGCTGGTGGTCGACCCCGAGCGCGGCAGGGTGCTGCTGACCCTGCACCGGAAACTGCGGATGTGGCTCCAGATGGGCGGCCACTGCGAGCCCGGTGACGCCACCCTCGCGGCGGCGGCGCTGCGGGAGGCGACCGAGGAGTCCGGCGTCGCGGATCTGACGCTGCTCCCGGGCGGTCCCGTGCGGCTGGACCGGCACCCCGTCCCGCCGCCCTGCCACTGCCACTTCGACGTGCAGTACGCGGCCCTGGCCACGCCGGACGCCGTGCACGCGGTCAGCGACGAGTCCCTGGACGTGCGCTGGTTCCCGTACGACGAGGTGCCGGAGGTGGCGGACGACTCGGTCGTACGGCTGCTCGACGCCACGCGCACGAGGCTCGACATCTGAGACGGGCGAAGGGGCCGCGCCCTTCCGTGGGTACGGCCCCTGCGTGCGTGCGGGGGGTCAGCTCCAGACGTTGCCCTGGTTCTGCCCGCGGGCGCCCTGCTGGCCCATGCCGTACTGCGCGGCGAGGCCGCCGCCGATCTGGGCGTTCTGCGGAGGCAGCAGTTCACTCGGCTGGACCAACGCGAACCCGTTGCCCATGAAACTGAGCTCCCAGCCCTCGCCGGTGTTGCCGCGGCGCCGCCACACCCCGGAGGAGTGCGTCTGGGCCTGCATCTGCACCCGCAGTGACGTGGACCAGGCGACGATGGCGTCCGCGTCGCAGTTGACGTACTTGTCCGGCGTCACCTGGAGCAGCAGCGGCATGCCCGAGGTCATCAGCGCGACCTTGCCCCGGCCGGTGATGTTGAGCTGGTACTTCCCCGAGCCGGAAATGCCGTAGAGGCTGTCGACGGCGATGACCTCGTGGTGCAGGGAGGAGTCCATCGCCAGGACGTAGCTGCTGTCGACCGTCAGGCCGTCCTGCTCGACGTCCATGATGTGGATGCGCTGGGCGAGGTTGGCGAGGTAGACGGTGCCCTGCCCGTGGCAGCGCATCAGGTCCAGGCCCTCGCCGGTGTGCGCCCGCGCGCGGGACTGCTGGTTGCTCTGGTACTCGGCGTCGAACTCGACGAGACCCTGGTAGGCGACCATGGCGCCCTTGCGGGCGAGGATGTCGTCGGTCCCCTCGAGGGCGACCCGGAGCATCTGCCCGTTCTGCAGGCTCCAGCGGTCCTGGGTCTGCTGCTCGTTGTGCGCGAAAAGCGGACTCTGCATGGTGTGGTGTTCCCCCTCAGCCCCGGACCCGGAGGCGGTCGGTGCTGTCCTCACTGGGCTGGACGACGACGATGCCCTGACCGGAGAAGGCCATCTGGTAGGCCTCGCCGCTGCCGCGGCCGATCAGCGACTGGGCGCGGAAGCTGCGCTTGCCCTTCACCTTGAGGTTCGGGGACCAGGCGACCAGCGCGTCCGGGTCGACGTACGTCTCGTCCTCGCCGCCTCCGCAGTCGACGACGATGGGCTTGCCGCGCGAGGTCAGCGCGACCCAGCCCTGGCCGGAGATCTTGGTGTTCCACAGGCCCTGCCCGGCGAACTTCGCCAGGCCCTTGACCCGCTCCACGCCCCAGGTGAGGTGCGCGTCGAAGGCGAGCAGGTTGGTGGCGTTGACGGAGATGCCCTCGCCGTTGAGGTTGATCACGACGACGTTGGCGCCGTAGTCGGCCAGGTAGAGCAGGCCGTCGCCGGAGCACTTCATCAGAGGCGCCCCCTCCCCGGTGAGCCAGTCCTTGGCGATCTGGCGGACGGCGGACGGGTTGGGCTCGTACTGGACGAAGCCCTCGTAGGCGACCATCGAGCCGACGCGCGCGAAGAGGTCGTGCCCGGTCTGCATGGCGACCTTCAGCATGTGGTTGCCGTGGTTCTCCATGCGGGCGGTGACGGGTGCGGGGGCGTAGCCCGCGAGTGGCTGGTTCATGACGGGCTCCCTCAGATCTCGTACGGCTGGACGACGATGAAGTTGCCGGGCGCTCCCCGGAACTGCAGGTTCACGCTCTCGCCCGTGGCGCCCGGGTAGGAGTTGCGGCGCATCCGCACCTGGCTGGAGACGACCACCTGGGCGGCGGCCGACCAGGCCACGACGGCGTTGGCGTCGGCGAACGTGGTGGGCGTGACCGGCAGCACCACGGGGATGCCATGCGTCTTCACGACGATCGTGCCGGTGCCCTGGAACTGCATCGTGAACAGCGCGCCGCCGGGGATGCCGTGCCCCTCGATACGGCGGACCTCGTACTGGAGGCCCTCGTCGAAGGCGAGGACGTTCTCCGCGGAGACGCACACGGCGTCACCCTGGAGCTCGATCGGGTGCAGCATCGTGGAGTTCTCGGCGAAGAACACCTGCCCCTGGCCGGTGCAGCGCATCAGCTGCATCTCCTGGCCGGTGGCGTTGCCGACGATGCGGCCGGTGAAGCCGGCGCCCTTGTAGCTGAAGTCGACCTTGCCCTGGTAGAGCACCATGCTGCCCTGGCGGGCCAGCACGGGCGTGCCGCCGATGCCCAGGTCGGCGCGGACCAGTTTCTTGTTCTGCTGGGTCCAGCGCTGTCCGGTGGGCGTCTCCTTGAACTGCTGGAGCGCGCCGAGCACGCCGGGCGCCTGCGGTGCGCCCTGAGGCATGCCCTGGGGTGCGCCGTAGGGGGCCTGCTGGTGGGGCATCTGGCCCGGCGGCATCTGTCCGGGCGGGGGCTGCTGTCCGTAGCCGGGCGGCGGGGCGGGCGCCTGCGGGGCGGCGGGCGGCATGCCGTAGCCGGGCGGAGGCGCGGGGGCCTGCGGCGCGGCCGGGGGCAGGCCGTAGCCCGGCGGCGGGGCAGGGGCCTGCGGCGGGGCGGGCGGCTGTCCGTACCCCGGGGGCGGCGGGGGCGTCTGGCCGCCGTGAGGAGCGGGAGCCGGGGCCGGGGGCGGCACCGGCGAGCCTCCGGGCGGGGTCTGCATGGGCGCGACGATGGTCGGTGCGGAGTGCACCGGCGGCGCGGCGGGGGCGGGGGCCGGCGGGGGCGCGAAGCCCTGGGCGGGCTGCGGCGCGGGCGCCGGACCGGGGATCGGCGCGCCACCTCCGGGGGCGCCGAACGCGGGCGGCGCGGCGGCCTGCGCGGGCGGGGCGAAACCGGGTGCGGCCTGCGGGGCCTGCGGCTGCGGGGCCTGCTGCGGCTCGGACGCCGCGGGCTCGTCCTCGGCCACCTCGCCGCCGAAGTTCCGCAGGAGCGCGTCGAGACCGCCGTCGAAGCCCTGTCCGACGGCGGCGAACCGCCACACGTCCTTGAAGTAGAAGTCGCCGAGCATCACGGCCCGCTCGGTGGTGAACTCCGAGCCGTTGAACGGGTACCGCGCCACTTCCTCGCCGCCGGCGACGATACGGATGTACCCGGGACCGATCTGCGACATCTGCCCGGCGCCGTCGATGGTCGCCGTGAAGGAGAGCTTCTTGATCTGCTGCGGGATCCGGTCCAGCGTCACGCGGAAGGACTCCGTGTCGCCCGCCTGGGCGCCCAGCAGCTGGATGGACTCCTCGGGGGACTTCGGCTGGTTGTAGAAGATGAAGTACCGGTCGTCGGAGAGCCGTTCGTCGGCGTCGAGTCCGAAGCAGCTGATGTCGAAGCTGAGCCCCGGGCCGGCGATCTGTACCCCGACGTACAGGTCCGTGCCCGCGGTGAGGTCACTGATCCTGGCCTTGTGGCCGCGTTGGAATTCCCTGGCCATACGTACGACCGTCCCCCATCCCGAATGTGAGTGCGTCGCGCCAGGCTAACGGCAATCCCCGACAGCGGAAGAAGTCGGTACAGACCCGGTACACAACGCGCAGGAGCCCTCGCTCCGCGTCCGCACCGGGAGGCGTCCGGGGGTGCCGGTGCGGGGCGGTGTCACTCGTCCCGGGCGCCTGGGACGTGCGGCAGGCGCTCGGCCGCGACCACGCCCTCGAGGTAGCCGCGAGCCCGTTCGGTCCGCGGGTACGCCTCGAGGAGCCGCCAGAACCGGGGTCCGTGCCCCGGCACCAGAAGGTGCGCCAGCTCGTGGCAGAGCACGTAGTCGACGACGTACTCCGGCATGCCCTGGAGCCGGTGGGACAGCCGGATGCTCCCGTCGGAGGGGGTGCAGGAACCCCAGCGCGTGTTCTGGTTGGTCACCCAGCGCACCGAGCGGGGGCGGGCCCGCCCGTCGAAGTACTGCTCCGACAGGCGCCGCGCGCGCTCGGCCAGCTCGGCGTCCCCGAGGGTCCGTCTGCTCTCCTGGGCGGCGAGCTTGTCGAGCATGACGCGCACCCAGCGCTGCTCCTCCGCCTCGGACATGCGGGCGGGGATGAGCACGACGGTGCGATCGCCCTCGCGGTACGCGGAGACCGTCCGGCGTCGGCGGGCACTCCTGCGGACCTCGATCGCGCTCGCCCGTGAGCCGTCCGTCGGCTGGCTCTTCGCGCTGCGCTGAGACGTTCCGGCGCGGTGCAGTGGGTCGGCGGGCACGTCCCGACCGTACCCGCTGGACCGGGGGAAGTCCCGGCTCCGGGACGCTTCTCCGGCGATCCCGTCACCGAGCGCCGGATTTGTACGACAAATTCGGGCACCTGTGGACAACTCTCGACGTCCCCCCGGCGGACCCGGGCATGCTGGCAGCGCCGGCCGGGACCCGCGACGGGTCCGGGACGGCCGGTGAGCAGTGTCACGCCTGGTCGCCGATGGATCAGGCGCGTGTCAGGACAGACGGGGGTCAGTCATGCATCCGATGCTCAAGCCCGCTCTCAGGCGCGGCTGGCGCGACCGCAACACCGTGCAGTTCGGGATGACACCGGCCCAGGCGCTGACCCTGGGCCCGGTGGACACGGCCACGGGCAGCCTGCTGGAGCTGCTCGACGGCACGCGAGGCCTGGAGCTGCTGCGCGAGGAGGGCCGGCGCATGGAACTGCCCGACGGTCATGTCGACCGGCTGGTGCGGCGGCTGTCACGGGCAAGGCTGCTGGACGACTCCCGGGGCGGCGGGCCGGCCGCCGACGCCCTGCGCGGGAGATCCGAGGCGCTGGACAGGCTCCGCCCGGACTGGGCGTCGCTCGGCCTGACCACCGCCGGGCCGGGCGACCCGCTGCGCGTGCTGGCGGCGCGGCGGAGTATGCGAGTGCAGGTCAGAGGCGTGGGCCGAGTGGGCGCGACGGTGGCGGCGCTGCTGTCGGGAGCCGGCGTCGGCGAGGTCGAGGTGCGGGACGTCGGCCGGGTGGAGCCGTGGGACGTGGCGCCGGGCGGGCTGCCGGCCGACGCGGTCGGCGAGCGCAGGGAGGAGGCGGCCCGCCGCGTCGTACGCCGGTGCGCGCCGGACCGCTCTCCGCGCGGTTCGGTCCGCTCGCCCCTGGCCGGTGACGTCACCGGCCGCTCCCTGGTGGTGCTCGCCCCGCGGGACGACGTCGCCGTGCACGCGCCGGATCCGGTGTCGGCCGAACCGCTTCTGGTGTCGGGCACTCCGCATCTCCACGCCGGGGTGGTGGAGGGCACCGGTGTGGTGGGTCCACTCGTCCTGCCCGGCGAGTCGGCGTGCGCGGGCTGTCTCCAGGAGGACCGGATCGACCGGGACCCGGCGTGGCCGCGGCTGGTGGCCCAGTGGCGCTCGGGCCGGCAGCGCAGGGTGGGCGCCTGTGATCTCGCGCTTGCCGCGACGGTCGCGGGACTGGCCGCGACGCACGCGCTGGCCTTCCTCGACGGGCGGGTGCCGTCCAGCGCGGGCGCCCGCTGGGAGGTGTCCCTGCCTCAGCTGCACTGGCAGCCCCGGCCGCTCGTGCCGCACCGCCGCTGCCCCTGCGGAGCCGCGGGCACCGGCCCGGGCGGGGGTGACGGGGGCCCGGAGAAAGGTAAGGGAGAACACACCTCCGCCGACGGGGGGTCGCACGAGACAATGGCCGGGCACGGGCCGTCGAAGGAGTCACGCCGTCAGGCGGACGCGGAGCGGCCGGCAGGGACCTGGAGGGCGCATGTCTGATCTTCCCCGCAAGGCGGTCACCCGCACCGCCAAGCTGGCCGCGCTCCCGCTCGGCTTCGCCGGGCGGGCCACCTGGGGACTCGGCAAGCGGATCGTGGGCGAGTCCGCGGAGCTGGTCGGCCGGGAGCTCCAGCAGCGCACCGCCGACCAGCTGTTCAAGGTGCTGGGCGAGCTCAAGGGCGGCGCCATGAAGTTCGGCCAGGCCCTGTCCGTCTTCGAGTCGGCCCTGCCCGAGGAGGTCGCAGGGCCCTACCGAGCCGCCCTGACCAAGCTTCAGGAGGCCGCCCCGCCGTTGCCGACCCGCACGGTCCACGGGGTGCTGGCGGAGCGGCTGGGCGAGGACTGGCAGGAGCTGTTCCGGACGTTCGACGACAAGCCGGCCGCGGCGGCCTCCATCGGCCAGGTGCACCGGGCGGTGTGGCACGACGGCCGTGAGGTCGCGGTCAAGGTGCAGTACCCGGGCGCCGGTGAGGCCCTGCTGTCCGACCTCAACCAGCTGAGCCGTTTCGCCCGGCTGCTGGGGCCGCTGGTACCCGGCATGGACGTCAAGCCGCTCATCACGGAGCTCAAGGACCGGGTCTCCGAGGAACTGGACTACGGCCTGGAGGCGCAGGCGCAGCGGGCGCACGCGGAGGAGTTCGCCGGCGACCCGGACGTGGTCGTGCCGGACGTGGTGCACCAGTGCGACCAGGTGCTGGTCACCGAATGGATCGACGGCACCCCGCTGTCGGAGGTCATCGCGGACGGCACCGAGGAGCAGCGCGACCGGGCCGGACAGCTCCTGGCCCGTTTCCTCTTCTCCGGCCCCGCCCGCACGGGTCTGCTGCACGCCGACCCGCACCCGGGCAATTTCCGTCTGCTGCCCGGAGGCCCGGGCGGCGAGGACGACTGGCGCCTGGGCGTCCTGGACTTCGGCACGGTCGACCGGCTCCCGGGCGGGCTGCCCGCCCCCATCGGCGAGGCGCTGCGGATGACGCTGGACGGCGAGGCGGAGGCCGTCTACGAGATGCTCTGCGCGGAGGGTTTCGTCAAGGAATCCGTCGAGCTGGACCCCGACGCGGTCCTCGACTACCTGGAACCGATCATCGAGCCGGCGCGGGTCGAGGCGTTCACCTTCACCCGAGGCTGGATGCGCCGTCAGGCGGCACGGATAGCGGACGTCCGCTCCCCCGCCCACCAGTTGGCCAAGCAGCTCAACCTGCCGCCGGCCTATCTGCTGATTCACCGGGTCACGCTGAGCACCATCGGTGTGCTGTGCCAGCTCGGGGCGACGGTGCGGCTGCGGGACGAACTGGAGGACTGGCTGCCGGAGTTCGTCCCCGGGGAGCCGGGCGAGGAGGAGGAAGCGGCTCAGGCCTGAGCGCGCCCGGGCCGGCGTGCCCGAGTCCCGGCGGAGCCGGGGCGTTCACCACCACTGCGAGTCGAGGCGCCCCTCGATCGCGCGCAGGTTCTCCCGGGAGCAGCGCTCGCAGTAGTGCAGCCGGACGCCGTTCTCCACAGAAAGGGTCCAGGTCGGCGGCGGACCGTCGGCTCGGACACCGCAGCGGGCGCAGGCAAGCGGCTTGGACTCCGTGGCGGAGCCCTCGTCGTCGCCGTCGTGAGGACTGGTCACGCGGTGACGATAACGCTGTGCCGAGCGCGGCGCTTCCTCAACGCACCGCGGGGGCCGGTCCGTTCGCACGGACCGGCCCCCGCGGGGAAGATCAGGGCCTCCGGCTGGGGAGACCGTCGCTTCGGGCGGCGTGCCCTACTGCATGACCGCCATGGCGAGCGCCCGGCGGGCGCGCCGCGAGGCGCGCTCGGCCCGGCGCTGCATCCGGCGCGCGGTCAGCAGGCCGCTGGCCTGCCTCTCCCGCTGCGCCTCCCGCAGTCGGTCGTGCATATGCGCACGAGCCAGGGCTTCTGGGATGAGTTGCATCTCTCGGGTCCTGTTCTGGCGCGAGTCGTTCGCACCGCTGGTGGTGAAGTCTTCGGTCGCGGAGCCTGCGGGCTCGTGGGTGGACGGCGTCATCGGGGCCTGCTTCTGGGGGTCGTGCGTGAGGGGACGGTCGATCGTTCCGGGGGTGTTCATGCCGAGACCGGGTTCTTGCGCGGGCGGCCACGCGGCCGCTTCCGGGCGACGACAACGCCCTGGACGAACAGCTCGCCACCCCAGACGCCCCAGGGCTCACGCCGCTCCTTGGCGCCGGCGAGGCAGGCCTCGACCAGCGGGCAGGTACGGCAGAGGGACTTGGCGTACTCGACGTCCGCGGGCGACTCGGCGAAGAAGACCTCCGGGTCGTAGGAGCGGCACGGGACGGGTACGCCGAGGTTCTCGATGGCGTCGTCGAGCGCGGTGAGCGCGGTGAGCGGAGTCAAGGTCGGGTCCTCCGTGGAGCCGGGCTTGGGGATCGTGTCGGAAGGCGGTACGGACGGGGCGTGCGCTTCGAGTTGCACGGCGGGTCTTCCTCGTCTGGTCGTTTCCGGCCGGTCGGCCGGGTGTGCGGCTGGTACCGGGTTCTTTTCTTGTCCCGAGGCGCCTTGTCCTGTCTCCCCGTTCGGGGCAAACAGAAGGGCCGCGGATCCCGGATGGGGTTCCGCGGCCCTGAAGGCGCCGGCCTGATAAATCAGGCTGGATCACTCCAGGGTTCTGGCCCACGGAAGGCCCACATCAGGTGGTGCTGCGTCGTCTGCTTCCGGAATCCGGCACCGGCCGCCGCAAAGGCATAGGCCTGCGCCTGTGCCACTACTGCTGCTTCCAGTGCCTTGGTCGGTCGCTCATCGCGCTCACGGACGACAAGGCCCGCGGGAGCGAGGGAGGACGCCGGACGGACGGCACGAATGCCGGACAGACCGGTGCCCTGGTTCGAGGCGCCGAGCATGCACAGGGAGACGGCCGAGCGATCGGTCAGTTTGACGCTGGTGCTGGTGTTGATGCTGATCACTGGACTCGCCTCCTCTCGGCGTCTGGGGGACCGGGCGAACCGGTCCGCGGATACGCAAGTACAACACGGAATCAGGGCCTCCGAGAAGGCCGCTGTCCCCGTGGCTAAGAACCTATGGGGATTCCCGGGGCATGCGCAAACTATTTTTCCGACGAGTTCGTATCAGTCCTGATCTTGTCCATCGGCGGGGTCCCGGCCCGCGCAGAGGGCCAGCACGTCGGCGCCGTAACGGCGCAGCTTGCGCATGCCCACCCCGGGAATGCGGGCCAGTTCGTGCGCGTCGTCGGGGGCCGCCTCGGCGATGGCGATCAGCGTCTTGTCGGTGAAGACGCAGAAGGCCGGCTGACCACTGCGTCGCGCCTGCTCGCCGCGCCACTCGCGCAGTCGCTCGTACAGCCCCTCGTCCATGTCGGAGGGGCAGTCCTCGCAGCGCATCAGTTTCATCTCGCCGCCGTCGGTCAGCGTGCGGCCGCAGACCCGGCAGCGGGCGGGCGTGCGCTGCCTGCGGCGCGGCGCCTGCTCGGGGCCCGCGGTGGCCGCCGCCGTCCAGGAGCCGCGCTCCACTCCGCCCGCTCCCGCAGCGCCCGCGCGGCCCGCGACGGCCTGCGAGCCGGGGCGCAGTCCGGCGAGGAAGCGGCTGGGGCGCCTGTTCGCGCGGCCGCCCGGGGAGCGGGCGAGCGCCCAGGAGAGGTGAAGGTGCTCACGGGCGCGGGTGACGCCGACATAGAGGAGACGGCGCTCCTCCTCGATCTGCTCGTCCGTCTTGGCGTAGGTGATCGGCATCATTCCTTCGGCGACGCCGACCAGGAAGACAACGTCCCACTCCAGGCCCTTGGCCGCGTGCAGCGAGGCGAGCGTGACGCCCTGGACCGTGGGGGCGTGCTGGGCGCCGGCCCGCTCGTCCAGTTCGACGACGAGGTCGGCGAGCGTGGCGCCGGCCTTGGCGGCGGCGAAGTCCTGGGCGAGATGCACCAGGGCGGCGAGGGACTCCCAGCTCTCGCGCACCGCGCCCGACCCGGCGGGCGGCTGGGGCGTCCAGCCCTTGCCGGAGAGCACGGCCCGCACCTGGGAGGGCAGGTCGGGGGCGTCGTCGAGGAGCGCGTCGTTGCCGCCGAAGCGGGCGGCGGCGCGCAGCGCGGTGATCGCGTTGCGCACCTCGGGACGGTCGAAGAACCGCTCGGCCCCGCGCAGCTGGTAGGGCACGCCCGCGTCGGCGAGGGCCTGCTCGTAGGTCTCGGACTGGGAGTTGGTGCGGAACAGGACGGCGATCTCGCTCGCCGGGACGCCCGAGCCGATCAGCTCGCGGATGCGGCGGGCGGCGCCCTCCGCCTCGGCGGGCTCGTCGGTGTACTCGGTGAAGACCGGCTCGGGTCCCGCGGGGCGCTGGGAGACCAGCTCGAGCCGGTGGTCGGCGGCTCGGCCCTTCGCCTGGGCGAGCAGACCGTTGGCCAGGCGGACCACCTGAGGGGTCGAACGGTAGTCGCGGACGAGCTTGACCACGGTGGCGCCCGGGTGGCGGACGCGGAAGTCGAGCAGATGGTCCGGGGTCGCGCCGGTGAAGGAGTAGATGGTCTGGCTGGCGTCGCCGACCACGCACAGGTTCTCCCGGTCGCCGAGCCACAGCTCCAGCAGGCGCTGCTGGAGGGGGCTGACGTCCTGGTACTCGTCGACGACGAAGTGCTGGTACTGCGCCCGCACCTGCTCGGCGATGTCGGCCCGGTCCTGGAGGACGGCGACGGTGAGCAGCAGGACGTCCTCGAAGTCGATGACGGAGCGCTCGCGCTTGAGCTCCTCGTAGGCGGCGTAGAGCTGGGCGATCTCGGCGGGGTCGCGGGGCGTCTCCCGGTCGGCCTTGGCGGCCGCGGCCGTGTATTCGGCGGGGACGGTCTGGGTGACCTTCGACCACTCGATCTCGGCGGTGACGTCCCGCAGCTCGCCCCGGTCGAGGCGGATCCGGCAGGCGGCGGCCGCGTCGGCGACCAGCTGGATCTTGCGGTCGACGAGCCGGGGCAGGGATCCGCCGACCGCCTTGGGCCAGAAGTACTGGAGCTGGCGCAGGGCCGCGGAGTGGAACGTCCGCGCCTGGACGCCCACGGCCCCGAGCTGGCGCAGCCGGCCGCGCATCTCCCCCGCCGCGCGGTTGGTGAACGTGACGGCGAGGACGCTGGAGGGCTGGAGGATCCCGGCGCGCACCCCGTAGGCGATGCGGTGGGTGATCGCCCTGGTCTTGCCGGTGCCGGCGCCCGCCAGCACGCACACCGGTCCGTGCAGCGCGGTCGCGACGGCGCGCTGCTCGGGGTCGAGACCTTCGAGCACCGCGTCGGCCGAGTCCGGGACCCGCGGGAAGAGGGTGGAGTGCGTTGCTGCTGTCACACCGCCATGCTGCCAGGTCGCCCGGGACAGGTGAGCCGGTTGTCCACAGGGAGGGGCTCGCGGTCGTACAAATGCGACAAGCGTCACGTCTCCGGCTTCAGGGGCCGGGGGACGGCGGGAATGCCTTCGCTTTCAAGTACGTTCCTCCGACAGACCGAGGACTTACCCGAGCCGCCGAAGGAGCGCGAGAGGCATGCAGGGCACTGTGACGATGTACAGCACCACGTGGTGCGGCTACTGCCGTCGGCTGAAGAGCCAGATGGACCGTGAGGGCATCGCGTACACCGAGATCAACATCGAGCAGGACCCCGAGTCGGCGGCCTTCGTGGAGAAGGCGAACGGCGGCAACCAGACGGTGCCCACCGTGCTGTTCCCCGACGGTTCGACGCTGACCAACCCCTCGCTCGCGCAGGTCAAGCAGAAGATCGGCGTCTGAGCGTCCCGCGGACGCACGAAGCGGGCGGCCGTCCCTCACGGGACCGGCCGCCCGCTTCGTCGTGTGCGGGGCGCCGGGCTCAGAAGGCGCTGCGGGTGGGCAGTTCCTCGCCGTACCACTGCTCGATCAGCCGGGCCGCGATGGAGATGCCGTAGGGCGGGAGCACCTCGCCGGACTCGAAGGCGGCGCGCAGTTCGTCGCGGGAGAACCAGCGGGCCTCGTGGATCTCGTCGCCGTCCACGGTGATCTCGGAGGAGGTGGCGTGGGCGACGAAACCGAGCATCAGGCTGGAGGGGAACGGCCAGGGCTGGCTGGCGACGTACTCGACCGCGCCGACGGCGATGCCGACCTCCTCGTGCACCTCGCGGCGCACCGACTGCTCGATGGCCTCGCCCGGCTCGACGAACCCCGCGAGCGTGGAGAACCGGCCCTCGGGCCAGTGGACCTGGCGGCCGAGCAGGATGCGGTCCTTGTCGTCGATCACCGACATGATCACCGCGGGGTCGGTGCGCGGGTAGTGCTCGGCGCCGCAGGCGGGGCAGCGGCGGATGTGGCCCGCTGCGGCGATGACGGTGCGCTCGCCGCAGCGCGAGCAGAAGCGGTGCAGCCGCTGCCAGTTCTCCAGCGCGACGGCGTGCACCATCAGGCCCGCCTCGCGCGGGGACAGCAGCAGCCCGGCCTCGCGCAGGCCCGCCGGGCGGGCGGAGTCGTCCATGCGGCCGGGCAGGGAGTCCTTCTGCAGGGCGAAGTAGCTGACGCCGTCCTCGTCGATGCCGAGGAAGTAGCGGTGGGCCTCGGTGAGCGGGGCCTCGAAGGTCGGGGTCATGACGAGTTCGGTGCGCCCGTCCGGTGTCTCGTCGATGAGGACCTGGCCGCCGGAGACCACGAAGCAGCGGGTCGAGGGGTGGCTCCACGCCGCGGCGAGCCATGCCTCGTCGAGCCGGTGGTGCGCGGCGCGGTCGATGCCGCTCGGGGCGGTGAGCGAGATGGGTCGGTCGGCGGTGTGGTCGGTCCTGGTGGTCACGGGTGCTTCCAACTCCCCCGGGGGAACGGATCGGGTCGCGGGCGGTCTGGCGGACGAGGGCGGGAGGGACCGGCTCCTGCGGGCGCAACGGTGGCGCGGCTCTTCCAGTGTGCCGCGCGCGGACGCCCGCTTCGGACGGCGCGGGTGGTCAGGGGGCGTGCCGCCAGTGCTCGGCGAGGTCGCCCCAGAGGTGGGCGCTGGTCTCGGCGCCCTTGAGCAGCAGGTCCAGCTCGACCTTCTCGTCGGGGGCGTGCCAGCCGTCGGACGGGACGGAGATGCCGAGGAAGAGCACGGGTGCGCCGAGGACGTCCTGGAGGTCGGCGGCCGGTCCGGAACCGCCCTCGCGGGTGAACAGCACAGGTGAGTCGAAGGCGCGGCCCATCGCGCGGACGACCGACTGGAGGGCGGGGTGGTCGAGTGGGGTGAGGCAGGGTCGGGTGGCCGGGCTGAAGTTGATCTCGTGCCGGACGCCCTCGGGCAGCCGGCCGGGCACCCAGGCGGCGACCGCGTCCCGGATGTGCGCGGGGTCCTGGCCCGCGACCAGCCGGAAGGACAGCTTCACCATCGCGGAGGACGGGATGATCGTCTTGCTGCCGGGGCCCTGGTAGCCACCGCCGATGCCGTTGACCTCGGCGGTGGGGCGGGCCCAGATGCGCTCGAGGGTGCTGTAGCCGGCCTCGCCGCCGGTGCCGTGCGACTTGGCGGTGCGCAGCCACCGCTCCTCGTCGAAGGGCAGCCGTGCGAAGAGCTCGCGTTCCTCGTCGGTGAGCTCGACGACGCCGTCGTAGAAGCCGGGGATCGCCACCCGGCCCTGCTCGTCGTGCAGGGCGGCGACCAGCCGGGCGGCCGCGGTGGCCGGGTTGGGGACCGCGCCGCCGAAGGAGCCGGAGTGGATGTCCTGGTCGGGTCCGTACAGGCGGATCTCGCACTCGGCGAGGCCGCGCATGCCGGTGCACACGGTCGGGGTGTCCTCGGCCCACATGCCGGTGTCGGAGACGATCACGGCGTCGGCGGCGAGCCGGTCCGCGTGCCGCTCGACGAGTTCCCGGAAGTGCGGGGAGCCGGACTCCTCCTCGCCCTCGATCAGCAGCTTGAGGTGGACGGCGGGGCTGGTGCGGCCGGTGGCGGCGAGGTGGGCGCGCACGCCCAGGGTGTGGAAGAAGACCTGGCCCTTGTCGTCGGCGGCGCCGCGCGCGTAGAGGCGGTTGCCGCGGACGACGGGCTCGAAGGGGTCGCTGTTCCAGCCGTCCTCGCGGGCGGCCGGCTGCACGTCGTGGTGGCCGTACACCAGGACGGTGGGCGCCCCTGGGTCGTCGCTGGGCCACTCGGCGTAGACGGCCGGGGCGCCGGGGGTGTCCCAGACCTCGGCGGCCGGGAAGCCGGTGTCCTTCAGGGCGGCGACCAGCCAGTCGGCGCTGCGGCGCACGTCGGGGGCGTGATCGGGCTGGGCCGAGACGGACGGGATGCGGAGCCACGCGGAGAGGTCGTCGAGGAACGCCGTGCGGTGGTCTGCGATGTACGTACGGACGGCGTCGACGGCATTGTCAACGTGCTGGCTCATGTCTACGAGCCTATCGGCACGCGGGGGTGTCCTCGGAGTGCGGTATCTCACCGTGCGACGTGCGGTGTCTCACCGTCCGGGGTGCGGTATCTCAGCGTCCGGTTCGTCGAGCAGCAGGCGCTCCAGCTCGGCACGGCCGGGAAGCCGCTCCGGTCGGACCACCTCGCCGGTGCGGACGTACAGGAACGCGGCGGTGACCGACTCCAGGGGGACGCCCTGCTGCTCGGCCCAGGCGAGCCGGTAGACCGCGAGCTGCAGCGGGTCGGCGGTGCGGCCCCGGCCGGTCTTCCAGTCGACGATCTCGTACGTCACGGCGTCACCGTCCTCGGCGCCCTCGTGCCGGTACACGGCGTCGATGCGGCCCCGGACGACTCGGCCGGCGATCGACAGCTGGAACGGCGCCTCCACGCGGTAGGGCGTGCGGTGGGCGTACTCGGTGCGTTCGAAGGCCTCCTTGAGCTCCTCGAGGTCGCGCTCGTCGGCGATCTCGGCGTCGGCGCCCGGCAGCTCGTCCGGGTCGAGCATGGGCAGGGTCAGCTCCTCGAAGCGCGCCTCGACCCACGCGTGGAAGCGGGTTCCCCGGCGCGCGGCGGGCTGGGGCGGCCGCGGCATGGGGCGGGCCAGCTCCCGGGCGAAGCCGTCGGGGTCGTCGGCCAGCCGGAGCAGCTGGGACGCGGTGAGGGAGGCGGGCAGCCGCACCTCGGTGACGGTGTCGCGGGCGCGCAGCAGCTCCCCCGTGAGGGCATCCAGGTCGCGGTCCCAGGAGGCGACGGTGCGGGCCTCCTCGGGAGTGAGGGGCGCCTCGGCGGGCGCGGGGAGGTCCGGCCGGGACGGTGCGGACTCGTCCGGGGCGGTCGCCTGGTGGGGGACGACGGGGCGCTCGGTGGGCAGGGAGTCCCAGTCGGCGGCGTCCACCGCGCCGGGCTCCTGCGGGTACGGATCGTCGGCGTGGTCCTCCGGGTACGGCTCCTCGTCGTCCGGCGGTGGCGGCCAGTCCGGGTCGTCGTGGGCGCCCGGGTCGTGGACGGCTGCCGCGCCGTGCGGGTCGGCGGCGAGACGGTCGAGGTGGGCGAGGACGGTCGCGGCGGCGGCGCGGCGCCGGGCCAGGGCCGCGTCGTCCAGGGGCAGCGGCCACGCCTGGACGTCGCCGGCCTGCCGCAGCGCCGGGTTCTCCTCGTCCTCCTCGGGTTCCTCCGCCCACGCTTCGATCTCGCCGTGCCCGGCGGCGCAGTGGTCGTGGAGGGCGAGCAGGAACTCTGAGGGGCCGCGCGGCTTCTTCTGGCTGGGGCCCCACCAGTGGCCGGAGCCGAGCAGCAGGGAGCGGGGGCGGGTGAAGGTGACGTAGCCGAGGCGCAGCTCCTCGGTGTGCTGGTGTTCCTTCATCGCCTCGTGGAAGGCCTTCAGGCCCCGCGAGTCCCAGGACGGCACGTCGGGGAGGGTGTCGGCGTCACCGCGCAGCGCGTGCGGCAGCACCTTGCCCTGCGCCGTCCACTTCTCGCGGCCCCGGTCGCTGGGGAAGGCACCGGTGACCAGGCCCGGGACGGCTACGACGTCCCACTCCAGCCCCTTGGACTTGTGGGCGGTGAGCACCTTGACGGTGTTCTCGCCTCCCGGCAGCGCGTTGTCCAGGCCCTTCTCGTACTGGGCGGCCGTGCGCAGGAAGCCGAGGAAGGCGAGCAGGGTGGCCTCGTTGTCGCCGGAGGCGAAGGACGCGGCGACGTCGAGGAAGTTGGACAGGGTCTCCCGGCGGCGGGCGGCCAGCGCGTGCGGGGACGCGGACAGCTCGACCTCGAGTCCGGTGACGGCGAGCACCCGGTGCAGTACGTCCATCAGCGGGTCGGAGAGGGAGCGGCGCAGGTCTCGCAGCTCGGCGGCGAGACGGGCGAAGCGGACGCGCGCGTCGGGCGAGAAGGGCAGGCCGTCGTCGTCCCCACCGCCCTCCAGCGGGGTCTCCAGGAAGGTGTCGAGGGCGTCGGCGAGCGAGATCACCTCGGCGGGGTCGACGCCCTCGACGGCCTCGGCGAGCCGCCGGTCGGGGTCGTCGTCGCCGTCCACGCGCGCGTGGGACACCAGCCGGCGCGCGCGGCGCCCGAGCAGGGCTAGGTCGCGGGGGCCGATCCGCCAGCGCGGGCCGGTCAGCAGCCGGACGAGGGAGGCGTTGGCGCCGGGGTCCTGGAGGACCTCGCAGACGGCGACCAGGTCGGCGATCTCCGGCAGGTGCAGCAGCCCGGACAGGCCGACGACCTCGACGGGCACGTCCCGGGCGACCAGCGCGGCCTGGATCTCGCCGAAGTCGGTCGCCGTGCGGCACAGCACGGCGATCTCGCCGGGCGCCTTTCCGGTGTTCACGAGGTGCGCGATCGAGTCGGCGAGCCAGTCGATCTCCTCGGCGTGGGTGCGCAGCAGGGCGCAGCGGACGATGCCGTCGCGTTCGGCGCCGGGCGCCGGGCGGAGGGCCTCCACACCCGCGTGCATGGCGCGCAGCGGCTCGGCGAGGCCGTTGGCCAGGTCGAGCAGCCGGCCGCCGCTGCGGCGGTTCTCGCTGAGCGACTGGCGGGTGGCGGGGCGGCCGTCGGCGTGGGGGAAGTGCTCGGGGAAGTCGTCGAGGTTGGCGACGGAGGCGCCGCGCCAGCCGTAGATGGCCTGGCAGGGGTCGCCCACGGCGGTCACCGGGTGGCCGGAGCCGCCGCCGAAGAGGCCCGCGAGGAGGACGCGCTGGGCGACCGACGTGTCCTGGTACTCGTCGAGGAGGACCACCCGGAACTCGTCGCGCAGCACGCGGCCCACCTCGGGCAGGCCGGCGAGCCGGGCGGACAGGGCGATCTGGTCGCCGAAGTCGAACAGGTCGCGTTCGCGTTTGGCTCTCCGGTAGCGCTGCACCAGCTCGGCGAGTTCACGGCGGGCGGCGGCGGCCTCGGGGACCTTGCGCAGGTCGGCGTTGCTGAGTTTGGCGTTCTCCAGGGCGCGCAGCAGCTCGGCGTCGTGGGCGCGCACGTCCTCCGGGCGCACCAGGTGCTCGGAGAGCTCCGCGTCGAGGGTGAGGAGATCGCCCACCAGGTCGGGGAAGGAGCGGGTGAGGGCCGGGTAGAGGCCGGGCGCCTCGCGCAGCACGCGCGCGGCGAGCTGGTAGCGGGTGGCGTCGGCGAGCAGCCGGGACGTCGGTTCGAGGCCGATGCGCAGCCCGTGGTCGGTGAGCAGCCGGCCGGCGAAGGCGTGGTACGTGGAGATCACCGGCTCGCCCGGGGGGTTGTCCGGGTCCGACGGGGAGGGGCCGGTGCGAAGCGCCGTCGTCGAGGGGTGGTGGCCGGGTGACGGGAGGGGGTCCGGGTCGGTGACGCCGGCCTTGATCAGCGCGGTGCGGACGCGTTCGGTGAGTTCGCCGGCGGCCTTGTTGGTGAAGGTGAGGCCGAGGACCTGCTCGGGAGCGACCTGACCGGTGCCGACCAGCCAGACCACGCGGGCCGCCATCACCGTCGTCTTGCCGGAGCCCGCTCCGGCCACGATCACCTGCGGGGCGGGCGGCGCGATGATGCAGGCCGTCTGCTCCGGGGTGAACGGGATCCCGAGCAGCTCCTTGAGCTGGTCGGGACGGCTGATACGGGCGGGCACACCGAGAATCTAACGGCGGCCACCGACAACGCGGGCCCACCGGGCCCGCCGGAAGGGAAGAAGCGCAGGTCGGCGAGGGTGGTGCGATATGTCACGCACGCCTGGGGGAGCACTTCGCCCGACGCCTCACTCGACGACGTGGCGGCCCTCGGGGCGGGCGCTGCACGACGCCCGGAACGCGCAGTGCGCGCAGTGCTGGCCCGCGGTCGGGGTGAAGCGTTCGTCGAGGACCTTGCCGGCGGCGGTGGCCAGCAGATCGCCGACCCACTCCCCCTCCAGCGGCTCCTGCGCCTGCACCTTGGGGAGGGTCTCGCCGCCGTCCCGCTTGGCGGCGCCCTGCCGCAGCTGGACGAGTTCGGCGCCGCCCGGCTCGGGGCGCGTCCCGTCGAAGACCTCGTCGACGGCGCCCTCGCGGACGGCGAGCTGGTACACGGCGAGCTGGGGGTGGCGTTCCACCTCCTTGGAGCTGGGCGCCTGCTTGCCGGTCTTGAAGTCGACGACGTAGGCGCGGCCCTCGCCGTCGGCCTCGACGCGGTCCATCTGGCCCCGGATGCGGACCAGGTAGTCGCCGGACTCCAGAGTGACGTCGAAGTCGTGCTCGCTGGCCACCGGGGTGCGGCCGGTGCGGTCCATGACGTGCCACTTCAGGAAGCGTTCGAGCGCCACGCGCGCGTTCTCCTTCTCCTGCGCCGACTTCCAGGGCGCGTCGAAGGCGAGGGCGTTCCACACGGACTCGAGGCGCTCCATGAGGACGTCGAGGTCGGCGGGGGTGTGCCCGGAGGCGACCTCGTCGGCGAGGACGTGGACGACGTTGCCGAAGCCCTGGGCGGCGGTGGCGGGCGCGTCGGCCTTCACCTCACGGCCCAGGAACCACTGGAGGGCGCAGGTGTTGGCCAGCTGGTCGAGGGCGCTGCCGGACAGCATCACGGGCCGGTCGCGGTCGCGCAGCGGCACCTTGCTGTGCGTGGGTTCGTACATGCCCCACCAGCGGTAGGGGTGCGCGGACGGCACCAGGGGACGGCCATCCTCGTCGGTGAGAGCGGCGAGCCGGGCCAGCCGACGGGCCGCGGCCTCGCGCAGGGCGTCCGAGACACGGGGGTCGACCGTGGTGGCGCGCAGCTCGGCGACGAGCGCGGCGACGGACAGCGGGCGGCGCGGGCGGCCGGTGACGTCCCGGGGCTCGACGCCGAGCTCGGTGAGGAAGCGGGAGGGCTGGTCGCCGTCGTCGGACGGCGCCTTCACGGCCGTCACCACGAGGCGGTCACGCGCGCGCGTGGCGGCGACGTAGAACAGGCGGCGCTCCTCGGCGAGCAGCGCGCCGGGGGTGAGCGGCTCGGCGAGCCCGTCGCGGCCGATGCGGTCGGCCTCCAGTAGGGAGCCGCGGCGGCGCAGGTCCGGCCACAGGCCTTCCTGCACGCCGGCCACGACGACCAGGCCCCACTCCAGGCCCTTGGAGCGGTGCGCGGTCATCAGGCGTACGGCGTCGGGGCGGGCGGGGCGGCGGGTGAGGGTGTCGGCGGCGATGTCCTCGGCCTCGATCTCCTCGAGGAAGTTGAGGGCACCACGCCCGCCCGTGCGCTCCTCCGCGCGCGCGGCGGTGGCGAACAGCGCGCACACGGCGTCGAGGTCGCGGTCGGCGTTGCGGCCGGCCGCGCCGCCGCGGCGGGCCGCGCGTTCCAGACGCTGCGGCCAGGGGGTGCCGTCCCACAGCTCCCAGAGGGCCTCCTCGGCCGTGCCGCCGTCGGCCAGGCATGCGCGGGCCCGGCGGAGCAGAGCACCGAGCCGTTGCGCCCCGCGCGCGTAGACGGGGTCGTGCACGGCGAGCCGCTCGGGCTCGGCCAGCGCGCGGGCGAGCAGTTCGTCCGAGGGCGGTGGCAGGGCGTTCCCGGCCGCCCGCTCCTCCTCGCGCAGCGCACGTCCGAGCCGCCGCAGGTCGGCGGCGTCCATGCCGGCGAGGGGGGAGGTGAGAAGGGTGAGGGCGGTCTCGGTGTCGAGCCAGCAGGGTTCGTCGCCGCCGCCCCCCGAACCGCCCGGCCCGGCTCCCGGCTCGGCTGCGGTGCCCGCCTCGCCGGAGCCACGGTCGGCCTCGCCCGTACCGGTCCCCTCGTCGCCGGTGCCGGCGCCCGTTTCGCCCGCACCGGCGACGAGGGGACCGGCATCGGTCCCGGCCGAACCACGGTCCGCCTCGCCCGCACCGGCACCCGCCTCACCTGCACCGCGGCCTGCCTCACCAGAACCGGCATCCGCCTCGCCCGCCCCGGCGTCCGCCTCGCCCGCATCGGCGTCCGCCTCAACAGAACCGCTGACCACCTCACCGGAACCCGCGCCCGCACCGGCACCCGCACCGGCACCGCGGCCCGCCTCACCAGAACCGGCATCCGCCTCGCCCGCCCCGGCGTCCGCCGCATCCCCCGCACCCCGCGCGTCCTCAGCGTCCACCGCGTCCGGCCGTCGGTTCTCCTCCGCTCTCGCCACCGCGCGCAGGGCGGTCAGCAACGGGGCGACGGCCGGCTCGTGCCGCAGGGGCAGATCGTCGCCGTCGACGTCGACGGGGACGCCGGCGGTCGTCAGGGCGCGACGGACCACCGGCAGGGTGCGGGCGCCCGCGCGGACCAGGACCGCCATGTCGTTCCAGGGGACGCCGTCCTCGAGGTGGGCGCGGCGCAGGATGTCGGCGATGTTGTCCAGCTCGGTGCCGGCCGTCGGGTAGGTGTACACCTCGACCCGGCCGCCGTCGCGCACGGGTGCCGGCTCCCGGTGCAGGCGGACCTTCTCGGCCGGCAGCCGGGGCAGCGGCATGCGCCGGGTGATCAGCCGGGTGGCTTCGAGGAGGGCGGCGCCGGAGCGCCGGGAGGTGCGCAGCACCTGGACGGGCGCCGGACGGCCGTCCGCGCGCGGGAAGGCGTACGGGAACTCAAGGATGCCGTTGACGTCGGCGCCCCGGAACGCGTAGATCGACTGGTCGGGGTCCCCGAAGGCGACGAGGGTGCGGCCGCCGGACGCCAGGGCGTGCAGCAGCCGTACCTGGGCGGGATCGGTGTCCTGGTACTCGTCGACGTAGACGGCGTCGTAGCGGTCGGCGAGCTGTCCGGCGGTCTCGGGGCGCCGGGCGAGGAGCACCGCGCGGTGGACGAGCTCGGCGTAGTCGATGACGCCCTGGAGGTCGAGGACGTCCAGGTACTCGGCGAGGAAGGCCGAGGCGGCGCGCCAGTCGGGGCGGCCGATGCGGCGGGCGAAGGCGTCCAGGGCCCCGGGGTCGAGCCCGAGTTCTCGGCTGCGGGCCAGGACCGCGCGGACCTCGTCGGCGAAGCCGCGGGTGGTCAGGCAGGCGCGGAGCTCGTCGGGCCAGCGGACGTGGGAGAGTCCGGACCGCTCCAGGTTCACCTGCCCGGCGAGCAGCTCCCGCACGGTGACGTCCTGCTCGGGTCCGGAGAGCAGCCGCAGCGGCTCCACGAACAGCTCGCTGTCCTGGTGGGCGCGGACCAGGGCGTAGCAGAAGGAGTGGAAGGTGGTCGCCTGGGGGGCACGGGCGGCCCCGATGCGCAGCGCCATGCGGTCGCGCAGCTCGACTGCGGCCTTGCGGCTGAAGGTGAGCACCAGGATGCGCTCGGGGTCGCCGCCGCGCGCGACACGGGCGGCCACGGACTCGACGAGCGTGGTGGTCTTGCCGGTGCCGGGACCGGCGAGGACGAGCAGCGGCCCGGAGCCGTGCTCAACCACGGAACGCTGGGCGGCGTCCAGTGGAGGGGGGTCCACGCGGGCCGGCGGGGTACGCACCAGTCGATAGGCGCCACGGCTCCCCCGCCGCACCGGGGGGTGCGACAGGCCGCTGGTGGAGGAGAAGGAGCTCACGTGGTTCGCCGGTCCTGGTGGGTGTGCTGTGGGGCGCTGCGCCGCGTGTGCGGGGCGGTGGTCGGAGGGTGAGGGGGCCACGCGCAGCCGACGCTACGCCGGGGACCGGAGCGGAAGCAGCGTTTCCGCTTCTTCCCTCCCGTCACTCCGGGCACCCGCGCCCCTCGACCCACGAACGTACGTCATGCCGCGGATGTGCCTCATGTCCCCCTGGTGAATCACACGTCACACGGCGGCGGCGGGGATGGCGGAAGCTGTCAGGTGTGACCCCCGGTGTCCGCGCCGCCGTCCCACCGCGCGCGTCTCATGTCGAGGCGTGGCACATGGCCCTCCGCCGCCCGGCCCGCCTCCCGCAGAGGTGTGCCCTCGGCGCGGTAGTGGCCGAGGGCCCGCAGCTCATGGCCGGGCAGCAGCACGCCGTCCGCGCGGACCACGCGCCACCAGGGGACGGCGCCGCCGTAGAGCGCCATCACGCGCCCCACCTGCCGGGGCCCGCCCTCCCCCAGCCACTCGGCCACGTCCCCGTACGTCATGACGCGTCCCGGCGGGATCAGCTCGGCGACCTCCAGGACCCGCTCGGCGTACGCCGGCAGGGCGTCCGGGTGCTCCGGACCCCCGTCGGACGGAAGACTTTCCTGGCTCATCCGGACCATCCTGCCCCACCCCACCGACAACGCGGCGCCTCCGCGGACACGGGCGGGCGACTCGCCCCGGAGCACCGCTTCGGGCAGACTGTGCCGCCCCGCTTGTGGACCCTGATGCCCCCTTGTGGCGGTACGGCATGCCACCATCGTGCGGGCGGTGACCGGTGATACGAGATCGAGAAGAGACGATGAAGCAGCAGGGTGCGCACCCCGAGGACACGGAGGGCACCCCTGACGCCTCGTCGCGCCCGGACACCGCGAAGGAGCCCGGCGGCGCGCACCGGGACGTCGCGCACATCGACGAGGTGGAGGGCGACGAACCGCTGCTCCCCGCGCGCGTGCACCGTCCGTCCGACCTCATGCGACTGGTGGGCGGCGTACTCGCGGTCGTGGTACTGCTAGCGATCGCCGCCTTCGCCCACGGCACCACCTCGGGTCTCGAACAGGACATCAACAAGGGCACCGGACAGGCGCCCGATCTGCTCATCAAGATCGCGGGCCTGGCCTCCAGCATCGCGATCCTGCTCGTCCCGGTCGCCTTCGCGATCGAACGGCTGATCAAACGGGACGGGCTGCGGATCGCCGACGGCGTGCTCGCCGCCGTGCTGGCGCACGGAGTGACGCTCGCCACCGACCTGTGGGTCGCGCGGGCCGCCCCCGACTCGATCCAGGACGCGCTCACCCAGCCCTCCCCCGGCGACATCCACGCCCTCACCGACCCGGTGCACGGCTACCTCGCGCCCGTCATCGCGTACATGACCGCCGTCGGCATGTCCCGCAGACCACGGTGGCGCGCGGTCCTGTGGGTGGTGCTCCTGCTCGACGCCTTCTCGATGCTGGTCACCGGGTACACCACCCCGTTCTCGATCATCCTCACCGTGCTGATCGGCTGGACCGTCGCCTACGGCACGCTCTACGCGGTCGGCTCGCCCAACGTCCGGCCCACCGGCCGCACCCTGATGGCGGGGCTCCGCACGGTCGGCTTCCGTCCGGTGACCGCGTCCCGCGAGGAGGCGGCCGACGCGGCCGAGGGCGGCGACCGGGGGCGGCGCTACTTCGTCACCCTGGAGGACGGCCCGCCCCTCGACGTCACCGTCGTCGACCGCGAGCAGCAGGCTCAGGGCTTCTTCTACCGGGCTTGGCGCAACCTGGCGCTGCGCGGCTTCGCCACCCGCCGGAGCCTCCAGTCGCTGCGCCAGGCGCTGGAGCAGGAGGCCCTGCTGGCCTACGCCGCCATCGCGGCCGGCGCCAACGCGCCCAAGCTGATCGCCACGTCGGAGCTGGGCCCCGACGCGGTGATGCTGGTCTACGAACACACCGGCGGACGCACGCTGGACTCCCTGGACGACGAGGAGATCACCGACGAACTGCTGCGCGACACCTGGCACCAGGTGAAGGCGCTGCAGTCCCGCCGTATCGCGCACCGCAGGCTGGTGGGCGACGCCATCGTGGTGGACCGTTCCGGCACGGTGATCCTCACCGACCTGCGCGGCGGGGAGATCGCGGCCGGCGACCTGCTGCTGCGTATGGACGTCTCCCAGCTGCTGGTGACGCTGGGGCTGCGGGTGGGCGCCGAGCGCGCGGTGGCGTCCGCGCTGAGCGTCCTCGGCCCCGACGCCGTGGCGGACTGTCTGCCGATGCTCCAGCCGATCGCGCTGAGCCGCTCCACGCGCGCGACGCTGCGCCGGCTCGCCCGGGAGCGCGCGGAGCGGGAACGCGAGGCGGTCCTGGAGGCCTCCCGTCACTCCCGCCCGCCCCGCGCGCACGAGGCGGACGACTCCCGCCCCGTCGTGCTCGACAAGGCCGGCAAGAAGGCCGTACGGGCGGAACAGCGGGCCGAGAAGCGGGCCATCGACGAGGCTCTCGACGAGGCGCGCGAGGAGGACATGCTCAGCCAGATCCGGCAGGAGGTGCTGCGGATCAGGCCGCAGGCCCCGGTCGAGCCGGCCCGGCTGGAGCGGGTGCGCCCGCGCACGCTGATCAGCCTCATCGCGGGCGCGATCGGCGCGTACTTCCTGCTGACGCAGCTCACCCACATCGAGTTCGGCCCGCTGATCTCCAACGCGGAGTGGGGCTGGGTGGCCGCGGCGGTGCTGTTCTCGGCACTGAGCTACGTGGCGGCCGCGATGGCGCTGCTCGGGTTCGTGCCGGAACGGGTGCCGTTCCTGCGCACCGTGGCGGCCCAGGTCGCCGGCTCCTTCGTGAAGATCGTCGCCCCGGCCGCGGTCGGCGGCGTCGCGTTGAACACCCGCTTCCTCCAGCGCGCGGGCGTGCGTCCGGGGCTCGCGGTGGCGAGCGTCGGCGCGTCGCAGCTGTTCGGGCTCGGCTGCCACATCCTGATGCTGCTGGCGTTCGGCTATCTGACCGGTACCGAGAAGACTCCTTCGCTGTCGCCGTCCCGCACGGTCATCGGCGGTCTGCTGACGGTCGCGGTGCTGGTGCTCGTGGTGACCTCCGTGCCGTTCCTGCGGAAGTTCGTCGTCACGCGCGTGCGGTCGCTGTTCGCGGGCGTCGTGCCGCGCATGCTCGACGTCCTGCAGCGGCCGCAGAAGCTGGTCACCGGCATCGGCGGCATGCTGCTGCTGACCGCCTGCTTCGTGATGTGCCTGGACGCCTCGATCCGGGCGTTCGGCGACGAGTCGACCTCGGTGAGCATCGCCGGCGTCGCCGTCGTCTTCCTCGCGGGCAACGCCCTCGGGTCCGCCGCTCCGACGCCGGGCGGTGTGGGCGCCGTGGAGGCCACCCTCACCGTCGGCCTGATCGCGGTCGGCCTGCCCAAGGAGGTCGCCGCGCCCGCCGTGCTGCTCTTCCGGCTGCTGACCCTGTGGCTGCCCGTGCTGCCGGGCTGGCTCGCCTTCAATCACCTCACCCGTAAAGCGGCCCTGTGACCGGCCGATCCCGCCAAGCGGCCTTGTGACCGGCTGAGACGCCGGCCGGACGCGAGCCTCCCTCGGACGGCCCGTGTCCCGCGCGCCACGGCGCGGGCGACCGCAGGATGGGGGCATGTCCCGCCCCTTCCGGCTCCGAGCCGCAGCCCTGTCCGCCTGTGCCCTCCTGGTGCCCGCACTGCTGGCGGGCTGTGCCGAGGGGGACGAGCCGGCCCAGGACCTGACGCGGCAGAAGCTGGACTGGAATGCCTGCCCGGCCCCCGACGAGGCCCAGGGCGGGGGCGCGTCGCCGTCGCCGCTTCCGGGTGCCCGGGGTCAGTGGGAGTGCGCGACGCTCAAGGCGCCCCTGGACTGGGACGACCCGGACGGCGACACCATCGGCCTGGCGCTGATCCGCGTCCGGTCGAGCGGCCCGGACGGGCAGCGGATCGGCTCGCTCATCTTCAACTTCGGTGGTCCCGGCGGCTCCGGCGTCACCACGCTGCCCGCGTTCGGCAGTGACTACGCCACCCTGCGCACCCGGTACGACCTGGTGAGCTTCGACCCGCGCGGGGTCGGCCGCAGCGCGCCCGTCACCTGCGAGGACGACCAGGAGCTCGACGAGCACTTCCAGCAGGACGGCACCCCCGACGACAGCGCCGAACGCACGGAACTGCTGGACAGCACCAAGGAGTTCAACGCGGCCTGCGAGGACAACTCCGGGCGCGTCCTGCCGCACGTGCGCACCACCGACGCGGCCCGCGACCTCGACCTGATGCGCCAGGTCCTCGGCGACGACGAGCTGTACTACTTCGGCATCTCCTACGGCACCGAACTCGGCGGCGTCTACGCCCACCTCTTCCCCGACAAGGTGGGCCGCGCGGTGTTCGACGCGGTCGTCGACCCGGCGCTGGACTACGAGCAGGCCTCGCTCGGACAGGCCCGGGGCTTCCAGCGCGCCCTCGACAACTACGCCGAGGACTGCGTCTCCCAGGTCGAGGAGTGCCCCGTCGGCGACAGCGTCCAGGACGTGAAGAACCGCATCGCCAAGCTGCTGCGGGACCTGGACCGCCGGCCCATCCCCGGCGTCTTCCCGCGCCAGCTCACCGAGACGATGGCGACGAGCGGCATCGCTCAGGCCCTGTACTCGAAGGACTTCTGGGCGTTCCTCACCGACGGTCTGGAGCAGGCGTACGACGATGACGGCACGATCCTGATGGTGCTGGCCGACTCGATGAACGGACGCAGCGAGAACGGCGAGTACAGCAACCTGGTGCCCGCCAACGTCGCCATCAACTGCGCCGACGCCAAATCCCGTTACACCCCGGCGGACGTGGAGCGGCTGCTGCCCGAGTTCCGCGAGGCCTCCCCGCTCTTCGGTGACTTCATGGCCTGGGGAATGATCACCTGCACCGACTGGGCCGTGCCGGGCGCCGCCGATCATCCGGACGTCAGCGCTCCGGGCGCGGACCCGATCCTGGTGATCGGCAACACCGGCGACCCGGCCACCCCGTACGAGGGCGCGCGCAGCATGGCGAAGGCGCTCGGTGAGGGGGTCGGCGTGGAACTCACGTACAACGGGCAGGGGCACGGCGCCTACAACAGCGAGGACCGCTGCGTGCGGAACGCGGTCCACGGCTATCTGCTGGACGGCAAGGTGCCTGCGGCCGAAGCGGTCTGCCCCTGACCCGCCCGGCCGTGCGACGGCTGGGCGCAAAGGCAGGACCGCCGACGAAAGGCCCAGCTCAGAGGGTTTTCCACAGGCCTCCCCGGCCGACGCCGGACCTGCCTACGATGTCGGGACAGCCGTTCGCCGCACGACGCGGACGGACCACGAGGGGGGATGTGGCAGATGACCCGGTTCACACGGTGGGCGGCCCTGACCGCCGCCGCCGCACTGCTGACAGCCGGCTGCAGCGGGGGCGGACCGTCGAAGGACGACGCCGGCGAGGACGACAAGGCAAGCGGCGCCGGCGCGATCGACTGGGGGCACTGCGAGGCGACCGAGGACGGTCCGGCGCCCGGCGACGAATGGCGGTGCGCCACGCTCGAGGTGCCGCTGGACTGGTCGAAGCCGGACGGCGAGACGATCGACCTCGCCCTCATCCGCGCCGAGGCGACGGGCGACGACCGCATCGGCTCCCTGCTGTTCAACTTCGGCGGTCCTGGCGGCTCGGGCGTCTCCACCCTCCCCGCCTACGCCGACATGGCCGCCGACCTGCGCGAGCGCTACGACCTGGTGAGCTGGGACCCGCGTGGGACGGGTGCGAGCGGCGGTGTCCGCTGCCGCGACGACAAGGCCATCGAGGCCGCCGAGTCCTCCGTGGACTGGACGCCGGACACCCCGGCGGAGGAGCAGGTCTTCCTCGAGGACGCGGCCGACTTCGGCAAGGGGTGCCAGAAGGCGGCCGGAAAGCTGATGGCGCACGTCTCGACCACCGACACCGCCCGTGACATGGACCGTATCCGGCAGGCCCTCGGCGACGACCGGATGCACTACTTCGGCATCTCCTACGGCACCGAGCTCGGCGGGGTCTACGCCCACCTCTTCCCCGAGAAGGTCGGCCGGATGACGCTGGACGCGGTGGTCGACCCGACGGCCGACGCGATCGGCCACGCCAAGAACCAGACCCGCGGCTTCCAGACCGCCCTCGACAACTACCTCCGGTCCACCGGACGCGACCCCGAGCAGGGCTCGCGGGAGATCGCGGACCTGCTGGACCGGGTCGACGCCGAACCGCTGCCGACGTCCTCCTCCGGCCGCGAGCTGACGCAGTCGCTGGCGATCATCGGCATCGTGCTGCCCCTCTACAGCGAGGCCAGCTGGCCGGCGCTCACCAGCGCGCTGGACGCGGCGCAGGACGGGGACGGCACGGAGCTGCTGGCCCTCGCGGACGGGTACAACGAGCGGGACGCCTCGGGCGGCTACGGCACCACGACCCACGCGCAGCGGGTCATATCGTGCCTGGACGACAAGCAGCGGCCGACGGTCGAGGAGACGAAGAAGCTGCTGCCGGAGTTCGAGAAGCTCTCCCCCGTCTTCGGCCCGTTCCTGGGCTGGGACACGGCCGGCTGGTGCCACGACTGGCCGGTGCCGGGCCAGTTCGAGACGCCGGAGGTGAGCGCCCCGGGCGCGGAGCCGATCCTGGTCGTGGGCAACACGGGCGACCCGGCCACCCCCTACGAGGGCGCGCGGCGGATGGCGGACGAGCTGGGCGAGGGCGTCGGGGTGGTGCTGACCTGGAAGGGCGAGGGCCACGGCGCCTACGGCAGCGGCAGCGACTGTGTCGACTCGACGGTGAACGCCTACCTGCTCGACGGCACGGTGCCTCAGGACGGCAAGGTCTGCTCGTAACGGCGTCGGGGGCTCCGGGCACACCCCGAGGTGGTGCCCGAAGCCCCCGACGAGGACCCGGTGACGGCCGGCGCGGTCGTGCGGACCTCTCCGTCCGGTGCCGCCTAGTAGACCGGCTTCTCCGGCTCGATCTGGTTGACCCAGCCGATGACGCCGCCGCCGACGTGGACGGCGTCGGAGAAGCCCGCGGACTTCAGGACCGCGAGGACTTCCGCACTGCGGACACCCGTCTTGCAGTTCAAGACGATCTTCTTGTCCTGCGGCAGGCTCTCCAGGGCGTTGCCCATGAGGAACTCGTTCTTCGGGATCAGCCGGGCGCCCGGGATGGAGACGATCTCGAACTCGTTCGGCTCGCGGACGTCGATGAGCTCGATGCTCTCGCCGTCGTCGATCCACTCCTTGAGCTGCTTGGGAGTGATCGTGGAGTCGGCGGCCGCCGCCTGGGCCTCCTCGGACACGACGCCGCAGAAGGCCTCGTAGTCGATGAGCTCGGTGACGGTCGGGTTCTCGCCGCAGATCGCGCAGTCGGGGTCCTTGCGGACCTTGACCTGGCGGTACTGCATCTCCAGGGCGTCGTAGATCATCAGCCGGCCGACGAGGGGCTCGCCGATGCCAGCCAGCAGCTTGATGGCCTCGTTGGCCTGGATGGAGCCGATGGACGCGCAGAGCACGCCGAGGACGCCGCCCTCGGCGCAGGAGGGGACCATGCCGGGGGGCGGGGGCTCCGGGTAGAGGCAGCGGTAGCAGGGGCCGTGCTCGGACCAGAAGACGGAGGCCTGGCCGTCGAAGCGGTAGATGGAGCCCCAGACGTACGGCTTGTTCAGCAGGACGCAGGCGTCGTTGACCAGGTAGCGGGTCGCGAAGTTGTCCGTGCCGTCGACGATCAGGTCGTACTGGCTGAACAGGTCCATCACGTTGTCGGCCTCGAGCCGCTCCTCGTGCAGGACCACGTTCACGTAGGGGTTGATCCCCTTGATGGTGTCACGGGCGGACTCGGCCTTGGGGCGGCCGATGTCGGACTGGCTGTGGATGATCTGGCGCTGCAGGTTCGACTCGTCGACCTCGTCGAACTCCACGATGCCGAGCGTGCCCACGCCCGCCGCGGCCATGTACATCAGACCCGGCGAGCCCAGGCCGCCGGCGCCCACAAAGAGCACCTTGGCATTCTTCAGCCGCTTCTGCCCGTCCATGCCCACGTCGGGGATGATCAGGTGGCGGGAGTACCTGCGGACCTCGTCTACGGTGAGCTCGGGGGCCGGCTCGACCAGGGGTGGCAGCGACACGGGGACTCCGTTGGTCGGTCAATCACTACGGTTGTTCTCCGCTTAACACTGCCATGCCCTTTTTCATTCCGAGACACCCGTCCCGACACGCGAGACGATGTCGTCCCAGTAGCCGGGCAGCGGCCCCCAGGGATCCCCCGGTGCCGCGCGGCCGGTGCCCCGGTCCGAGTGGTCGGTGAAGTAGATGGTGCCGGCGCCCTGCCAGCGGGCGATGCGCAGCGCCTCCTCCAGGTGCGGCCGGGGCACGCCGTGCACGAAGTGGCAGAACCGCTCCGGCGGGTGGTCGGCGGTCCACTCGGCCACCTGGGACCAGCGGTAGTCGCTCCACGGGCCGGAGAAGGTGACCAGCTGGTCGGCGTGCTCGGCGTAGCCGGGGTACGGATGGGTGCCGTGCCCGAGGACGACGTGGGCGTCCTCGTGAACGACCCGGAGGGTGGCGACGGTGCGCCGCACCTCGGGCAGGTTCTCGCGGCCGGCGGGGCAGCGGTCCAGGAGGAAGCCGTCGACCCGATACCAGTCGTGGAAGCGGTGGGCGTCGGAGATGATCTCCCCGAAGCCGCGCAGCCCGTAGGCGGTGTCGATGTGCCCGAGGACGCGGACGCCCGCGTTGCGCAGCCGGCCCGCCGCCTCCAGGCAGTGCGGGTCGGGCTGGACGCCGGGGCCGTCGGCGACGTTGAGCACCACCCAGTGCAGGGGTGTGCCGGGGCGGCCAAGCCGGTTCCACTCGTCAGGGGCGAGGAGTGGATGGGCCACGCCCGGGATGCCGAGGCCGGTGCCGAGCCCCGTGGCGGTGCGGCCCTGTCTGGTCCGGGTCAGATACGGCATGCCGCCTCCATCCAGATGTCCGCGAGTGACTCCTCGAGGTTGATGCGAGGGCGCCAGCCGAGGCGGTCGCGTGCGGTGCGCACGTCGGCCTGCTGCCAGGTCCCGCACCCGTCGGGGTACGGGAACGCGGCGGGCGAGGCGGCGGTGGCGTGGTGCTCCGCCTCGGCGCGCGGGTGTCCGATGGTCGCCCGCAGGTGGGTCGCGTGGGCGGTGTGGGTGGCGTGGACGGGCCCGGGGTGGGGCAGGCCGTCGAGCTCGTTGAGGGCGCCGCCGTAGCCGGCCACCCGGGCGAGGATCCCGGCGGCGTCCCGGAGGCGGACGGCGCGGCCGGAGCCGATGTTGATGACGCCCTGCGCGGCGGAGAGCGAGGCGGCGTGCACGGCGCGGGCCACGTCGCGGACGTCGACGAAGTCACGTTGGGCGCCGAGGCCGCCGAGCTTCAGTTCGCCGTCGCCGGACTGCATGGCGCGGCGCATCGCCTCTGCGAGCCGGCCGAGCGGGGAGCCGGCCGGCGTGCCGGGTCCGACGGGCGAGAAGACCCGCAGCACCACGGCGTCCAGGCCGGAGCCGAGGACCAGCTCGGTGGCGGCGAGCTTGCTGACGCCGTACGGGCCGCCGGGGCGGGGGACGGCGTCCTCGGCGGTGGAGGAGCCCGGCTGGCTGGGGCCGTACTCGGAGCCGCAGCCGATCTGGACGAGCCGTGCCCCGCAGCCGCTGCGGCGCAGTGCTTCGCAGATGGTGGCGACGGCGACCGTGTTGTGCCGGGTGAGTTCGCGGGCGCCGCCCCGGGTGGCGCCCGCGCAGTTGATGACGACACCGGGGTGGACGGCGTCGAGGAAGCGGGTGAGGGCGCCCGGGCTGCCGGTGGCGAGGTCGAAGCGGACGTCGGCGTCGTCACCCCGGCCGAGGGCCGTGAGCTGGACGGCGGGGTCGGCGAGCAGGCGGTCGGCGACGAAGCGGCCGAGGTAGCCGTTGGCTCCGATCAGCAGGACCCTCATCGGTCGGCTCCTTCGCGGCGGTCGGTGACGGGACGGCAGGTCATGCGAGGTTCTCCTTAGAGGGGGGTCGAGGGCTCCGGGGCCGCGGTCGTCCGAGCCGTGCGGCGGTCGCGGCCGGTCACCGCGCCTGCTCCGGCCGCAGGTGCGCCGAGGCGCGGGCGAGGGTGCGGGAGGCGTGCACAAGCAGGGTCAGGGCGCCCGCACCGCAGGTCAGGACGGGTACGGCGGAGGGGCCCGAGGCGGCGGTGAGGGCCTCCACCGGCGCGCCCAGCGCGGCGCAGCCGGGCAGCCGGGCCGCGAAGACGGTGGCGGGCGCGAGCACCTGGGCGACGGCGGTGAGCATGAGGATCACGCGCGGGGCGTGGGTGAAGCCGTGCACGGTGAGCAGCCGGGCGACGAAGAGGAGGACGCCGAGGGCGAGGACCGCCGGGGAGACGGGCCCCGCGTCCAGGAACGGCGCGCACAGGACGACGAGCGCGGCCAGCGCCCCCAGGAACAGGGCCACGGCGCCGAGCAGCACGGGCCGGACGGAGGCGGCGAAGTCCTCCAGGCCGCGGCTGGCGGCGAGCTTGCGGCGCGCGTGGGCGAGGAACAGACCGGCCGTCCAGGTCGCGGGCGCGACGGCGAGGGTGAGGGCGAGGAGCGGCGCGAGGGCCACGGGCCAGTCGCCGTCGGCGGTGCCGTCGGGCAGTCCGTCGGGGCCACCGGCGACGGCGGTGCGCAGCAGGCCGTCGCCCAGCACGGCGTAGACGAGGAGCCAGCAGGTCCAGGAGCCGGTCGCCGACCGGGAGGCGAGGGCGTCGGGGAGGGCCAGCGGTCCGCGGCGCAGCGCGGCGCGCAGGGCGAGGGCGACGGCGACCACGCCGGCGGCGGCCGCGTACAGGCGGGTCTGGCCGTGGGTGCGGGCCAGGGCGATCAGCGCGGCGGCGCACAGCGTGCCGGGCAGCAGCGGGAGCAGAAGCACGGCGACGGACCGGCGGCGGTCTCCCTCGCGTGCCGGCGCGGCGGATGCGTCGGCCGCGGTGTCGGCGTCACGCGGGACGCGGGCGTAGAGCTCCTCCGCGAGGGAGAAGACGTCGCGGTGGCGGAAGCGGGCGGCGGTCCTGTCGGTGATGCCGTGGGCCTCCAGGCCCGCCGCGATCTCCAGCGGGTCCACGGCGCGTTCGCACAGCTCGCGGTGGCGGTGCAGCAGCACCTTGACCGGGTCGGCCGCGCCGGGGGCGGCGCCGCGGTCGAGTTCGCTCAGGTCGGTCATCGGACGGTCTCCGTGACGGGCTCCGGCGTCTCCACGGCCCAGGTGGGGACGGCGCGGGGGGTGGGTTCGGTCCAGTGGCCGGGGACGTGGGCCTCGGCGGGCGCGGCGAAGGGCTGCGGGTCTCCGGCGCCGTCGAGGACGGGCCGGCGTACCGGGGTGCGGGCGACGGTCTCGAGGTAGAGGCCGCGGAACGCCGCGACGTTCTGCTCGACGCTGAACAGTTCCAGCGCCCGGGCGCGCGCGGCCGCTCCGAGGCGCGCACGGCGCTCGGGGTCGCGCAGCAGCGAGACGCACGCCTCGGCGAGCGCCCGCGGATTACGCGGCGGTACGACGAGGCCGGTGCCGCCGATCACCTCGACGACCGCGCCGACGTCCGTGGAGACCGTCGCGCGTCCGCAGAACATCGCCTCGATCAGCCCGACCGGGAACCCCTCGACGACGCTGGACAGCACGGTGACGGCCCCGCCGGCGTGGACGTCGGCGGTGGTCTCGGCGCCGGGGCCGCCGGGTTCCTCGAAGGACACCGGGTTCCGCCCCACGGCGTGCGGGCCGTCGGCCTCGTCCGGGAAGAGCTGGGCGGCCAGGGCCCGGCAGTGGCCGAGGTAGGCCTCACCCTCGGGCCCTGAGGGGCGGCCGACGATGCGCAGCCGGGTGCCGGGCTCGGCCGCGCGGACCTCCGCGAAGGCGTGCAGCAGCGAGACCAGGTCCTTGGCGGGCTCCACCCGGCCGAACCAGACGAGGGTGTGCGGCCCGGCGTGCTCCTGCTTCTCCTGCCTCTCCTGCTTCTCCTGCCTCTCCTGCTTCTCCCGCTTCTCGTCCTTCTCCCGGTCCTCCGGCCGGCGGTCCTCGCCGACGCGCGCGAAGGGCGTGGCGTCCAGGCCGGGGTGGATGGTGCGCAGTTTGGCCCGGTCGGCGCCGCAGCGCTCCTGCCAGCGACGGGCGTGGGCGTTGCCGGGGACGAGGTAGGAGGCGGCACGGTAGGTCTCGGCGGTCAGCAGGCCGTGGAAGGCGGCGAGCAGGGACCGCACGGCGGGCGAGGCGTCGGGGCGCGTGAGGTAGTGGGTGCGCAGACGCACGCCGTACTCGGTGACCACGAGCGGGACGCCGAAGAAGTGGCGGGCGAGCAGGCCCGGGAGCGCGGCGATGCCGCCGGACGCGGCGTGGCAGAGATCGACGGCGCCTAGGCCGTCCTCCTCGTACCAGTCGAGCGAGAGGGGGCGCAGGGCGCGCTCCAGGTGGTCGGCGACGGTCAGCAGGTCGGAGACGCGGGCCTCCCGCGCGGCGCGGCGGGCTCCGGGCGCTCGACAGGCACGCTCCAGGGCGCGCACGGCCTGCTCGGAGCGCAGCGCGGCGACCAGTCCGCCCTCGTCGCGGGCGAGCTCGGCGAGCCCGTGCAGCGCGTTGGCGAAACGGTCCGCCTCAGCGGTGCCGGGCTTCTCGGCGATGCCGGGCCCCTGGGCGGTGCCGGGCTTCTGGGCGGTGCCGGGCTCCGCGGCGGTGCAGAGGGCGGCGGCCAGTTCGCCGTAGTGCTCGGTGAAGCGCCGGCGGGCGCGGCGGCCGTGGACCACCCCGTCCTCCTCAGCGACCCACAGCGGCGCCGTGCGCACTCGCTGAACCTGGGGCGGCAGCTCGACCCATCCCGCGTCCTCCTGGGCCTGGCCGGTGCTGAACGCGTAGACGTCGAACTCGTGTCGGTCGAGCCCGCGCACCAGGCGGTCGCACCACACCCCGCCTTCACCGCCCACATACGGATAGCCACCCTCCGTAAGCAGTCCGATGCGCACGTGTGCACCCCCGTTCTCCCGTCGGGAGCCGCCGTTGGCCCGGCGGCTCGCAGCGGGACGAACGTATGCGGACAGGACGGTGGCGTGATGGACGGTTGTCCATCACGCCACCAGAAGGGGTGAACGGGCGTAACTTTCCCGTGCGAATCGCGTTTGGCCGTGCTGAGACCGGCGTACGACGGGCGCTCGCCCGGTCCGGGGCCACCACCCGGCGCGCGCCCCGCCGCGGAGGGCCGGCCCGGTCGGCGGGGCGGGTCAGCCCTTGGGATAGGGCCAGGCGTTGGGCCGGCAGCTGATCCCGCCGTACTCGAGGAACTTGGTCTGCTGCTGCATCACCGGGGCCAGGTCGCCGTCCTTGTCACAGGTGACGTGGTTGTGGCCGAGGCGGTGGCCGATCTCGTGGTTGATCAGCATCTGGCGGTACGCGAACATCTTGTCGCCGTACGTCTCGGCGCCCTGCGCCCAGCGATAGGCATTGATCATCACCCGCTCGGTGGCCGCGGAGTCGCAGGAGACGTTGTCCTGGGTGGTGTCCAGGCCCGACTTGGCGCACCAGTCGGCGGTCGTCTCGGGACTGGCCAGGGTGATCACGAACTCGGCGTCGCCGGTCTCGATCCGCTCGAAGGCCAGGCCGTCGCGCGCCCAGCTCCGTCTGTCGTTGAGCGTCCGGTGCACGGCCTCGGCGAACAGCGCGCCGTCCAGGTCGAGCCCGCGCTCCACGTCCACGCGGTAGGTGACCTTCCGCCCCTTGCCGGGCGCCTTGTCGATCCCCTTGACGGCGTAGAACGTGCCCGTGCCCGCGCGGGTGGCGGCCAACGGGAACGTGCGGTCCATCTGCTGCTCGTACGTGAGCGGCTTCGCCGTGGGCGCGTCGGGCGTCGCCCTGTCGTCGCCGCGCGAGGCCGACTCGCGCGCGTCGCGCGCCTGCTCGCCGGCGGACTGCGACTGGACGCTCGGACTGTCGTGCTCGTCGGCGACCTGCCCGGCGACGACGACGGCCAGCACGGTGGTGACGGCGGCGGCCGCTATACCGGTGAACGCGCGCCCCTTGCCGCCCCCGGTCTGTGCGGGGACACCCGTCGGCGGCTCGTCGTCGACGGCGTCGGTGTCGGTGTCCGAGGGGACGCCGGTGTCCGGGGCGCCGTCCCAGTCGGTGACGGCGGCGTACGGGTCCCCGGGGCCGCGGGTCACGGGCTTGCGCGGGGTGAAGAGGTCGTCGCTCTCGTCGAACGCCTCCACGTAGTCCCGGCGCGGCCCCTCCACGGGCGCCTGGCGCTGCCTCGGCAGGGGCACCCCCTGCCCGGCGGCCGGCGCGCCGTACCCGGCGCCGGCGGCGGTACGTCCGTGCAGGTTCCCCCAGCCGCCCCCGGTCTCCTGCTGCTCGGGGTGCCCGCCCCGGACCCGGCGAGTGCCGTGCGCGGGGGTGCCGTCCGCAGAGCGCGGAACACCGTGCGGAGCGGTGCCATCGCCGTACCTGGGAACACCGTGCGGAGGGGTGCCGTCCCCGTACCCGGGAACACCGTGCGGAGGGGTGCCGTCCCCGTACCCGGGAACACCGTGCGGAGGGGTGCCGTCCCCGTACCCGGGAACACCGTGCGGAGGGGTGCCGTCCCCGTGGCGCGGCCCGCCTTGCGGAGGAGGTCCGCCCCCAGGGCGGGGCGGGCCCTGTGCGGGAGCCGCGTTTCCGTGGCGCGGGAAGCCGTGGGCGGGAGTCCCCTCGCCGTACTGCGGCACACCGCGCGGCGGGGTGCCGTCGCCGTACCCGGGCGCCCCCTGGCCTTGACCGTCGTACCCGGGCGCGCCCTGCGACTGACCGCCGTACCCGGGCGCGCCCTGCGGCTGACCGCCGTACCGGGGGACGCCGCGCGCCGGGGTTCCGCTCTGCTGCCATCCGTCCGGCACCGGCGGTACGCCCGGGGCCGGTCTGCCGCGCCCCGGGGCCCCGTACCCGTGCACCGGGGTGCCGTGCGGCGGAGTGCCCTGCGCCTGCTGCCGCGGCAGCGCCGCGCCCTGGCCGGTGTCCCGGCGGTCGTCGTACCGCGCCTCGGGCGCGTCTCGTACGCCGCGTGCGGCGGCGGCTGCGGTGGTGGGGTCCGCGGTGTCGCCCTTGGGGGCGGGCCCGCGCCGGCTGTGGCGTCCCATGTCGCGCCTCAGCCCCTTGTCGTCTCGATGGTGGCGGTCGGGCCACCGGTGTCGGCGGACGGACCCGGATCGCCCTCTGCGTCCGGCTGCACAGTATCGCCCTCGTCCGCAGGACCGGTCGCGTCCCTCAGGAGTTCACGGAAGGCCGACGCCACGGTCTCCGGGTACTCCATCATCGCCACGTGTCCCGCGTCCGGGAGTGTCACGAGTCGGGAACCCCGGAAGTGGCGGGCGGCTCGCTGCGCCATGCGGAAGCCGACGAGCTGGTCGCGGCCGCCGTAGACGAGCAGGGTCGGCGCGAGCACCCGCTCGGCCTGACGCCACAGTCCGTGCTGGCCACCCAGCATGTAGGAGCTGACGAGGCCCCGGGCGGAGCGCGCCATCGCGTCCCAGAAGTACGGCAGCCGCTGTCGCCGCTCCATCTCCTGCACGGCGTGCCGGAAGCCCTCCGGCGCCACCCGTGAGGGGTCGCCGTAACAGAGGTTCATCACGCCTCGGACGCGCTGCTCGGCAGTCCACTCACGGGTGAGCCGGGTGAACAGGGGTGCGACGCCGGGCACGGCCAGCAGTCCGGTGGGGACGGCGGAGCGCTGCACGCGCAGCTCCGGCAGGGCCGGGGAGACGAGCGTGAGGGTGCGGACCAGGTCGGGGCGCACGGCGGCGACCCGGGTGGCGACCGCACCGCCGAGGGAGTTGCCGAAGAGGTGCACCGGTCCGCGGTCGGACGCCTCCAGACAGCGGATCACCGCGCGTGCGTGCGCGGTGATCGAGTAGTCGCCGTCGTCCGGCGGCGGGGAGTCGCCGAACCCGGGGAGGTCCACGGCCTCGCTGTCGACGGCGTCCTCCAGCAGGGCCATCAGGGGCGACCAGTTGAGCGACGAGCCGCCGAGTCCGTGGACGTAGAAGGCCGGCGGGCGTCCTTCGCGGACCGGCGGCCGGGATCTGACCGTGAGCGTGACGCCGGGCACCCGCACCGACCTCAGCCGCTCGCCCTCGGCCACCCGGACCGCCGCCGGCTCGGGCAGCACGCTCGTCGGCGGCACGGACGGCAGCTCGGTCGAAGACATGCGGCAATGTTACGAGACGATCACGTCGTGGTTCATGTGTTCGGCGTCACAGGATGGCATGGCGGCCGAATCGGGTGTCTCCTAGGCTCGTACTGAGGGCACCCGTACGTGACCCCTGCCTGCCTCAGGGGTGTGACCAGGAAGGGAGCCCAGCGATGGCCGTGGATCCGACCGAGCCCGAGACGTTCGAGGAGGACGAGGACGTGCAGGAGAGCCTGGAGTACGACGTCGAGGCGCCGGAGGTCGACGCGGCCGAGCAGCAGACGGAGGTACGGCCGGAGCAGGACGACCCGCTGGAGGATGTCGACCCCGACCGTGCCAACGAGGCGGACCTGGTGGAACAGGCGCGCGTGGTCCAGCTCGACGAGGACGACTACCGGTGAGAGATGCGTCGGCCGGGGCGACAGCCGTTCGGAAGGGGACGTGTTTTGCCCGCTCTGACAGCTTCTGAAACCGTCCGTGCCACTTTTCCCGCTGTCCGGTCCGTGAAATTCTGCACGCGCACCGCGCACATCAGGATTACCGAAAAGTACGATGGCGACGCGGCTGATCCCGCATGTGGACGACTATGGGAGGCGGCGTGACAGCCATCGAGCAGACGGACGCGGTACGCCCGAGGGGTACACGCCTTCCGCGCCGTGCCCGGCGGAACCAGTTGCTGGGCGCCGCCCAGGAGGTCTTCGTCGCGCAGGGCTACCACGCGGCGGCGATGGACGACATCGCCGAGCGCGCGGGTGTCAGCAAGCCGGTGCTGTACCAGCACTTCCCCGGCAAGCTCGACCTGTACCTGGCGCTGCTGGACCAGCACTGCGAGGCGCTGATCCAGTCGGTGCGGCACGCGCTGGCGTCGACGTCGGACAACAAGCAGCGCGTGCGGGCGACCATGGACGCCTACTTCGCGTACGTCGAGGACGACGGTGGCGCGTTCCGCCTCGTCTTCGAGTCGGACCTGACGAACGAGCCCGCCGTGCGCGAGCGGGTCGACAAGGTCACCAACGACTGCGCGGAGGCCATCTGCGACGTCATCGCCGAGGACACCGGCCTGTCGCGGGCGGAGTCGACGCTGCTGGCGTCGGGACTCGGCGGGCTGGCCCAGGTGGTGGCGCGGTCGTGGCTGCACAGCGACCGCAGCGTGCCGCGCGACCAGGCGGTGCAGCTGCTGACGTCGCTGGCCTGGCGGGGCATCGCCGGGTTCCCGCTGCACGGCAGCGACCAGCAGCACTGACCGGCGCGGCCGGCGGTCGTTTGTTCCCGTCGGCTGTTCGCTGTTGGCGTTGCCGGGCGAAGCGTGCGGATCCCCTCACCGGGCTAATGTGTGCAGGTACGGCGCGGAAGGTCGCGCACTTCACTGACCGTCGGAGGGACATAGCCGTGGAGGTCAAGATCGGCGTGCAGCACGCGCCCCGCGAGATCGTTCTGGAGAGCGGTCAGAGCGCCGAGGAGGTCGAGCGCGTGGTGGGCGAGGCGCTGGCCGGGAAGTCGCAGCTGCTGAGCCTCGTGGACGAGCACGGCCGCAAGATCCTGGTCCCGGCCGACCGTCTCGCCTACGTGGAGATCGGCGAGCCGGCCCCGCGCAAGGTGGGCTTCGGCGCGCTGTAGGGCTGTATGCGTGGCGGAAGGGCCCGGCGGTTGTCACCGCCGGGCCCTTCCGCGTGCCTGAGGGCATGCGCCCTCGAAACCCCCGGACGGCCTACAGGCGAGGCCGCGTGGGGAGGATTGGATTCCGCAGGTCAGGGGTAAACCGGGACAGGACCAAGACAGGGACGAGCAGGCCGGCCGTGTGGGAGGGACCCCGACATGCTTCTGGAAGCGCTCAGCTCCGCGATTCTCGGCCTGGCCCTGGCCTGGGGGGCGTACCACCGCCTGTCGCACCGGCTCCCCCGGCGTGCCCTCGTGCTGGCGACCGGTGTGGCGGGGGCGCTGTTCGGCGCCTTCGTCATGAACACCGCGCTGGACGCGGGGAATCTGCTGACGATGCTGGTGGGCGCGGCGATCGTCTCGACCGCCTCCCTCTCCCTGCTGCTGCGCCCGGCGGGCAGGCTCCGCCACTCGGCCACGGCCTGACCGCCGGCGGGCGGTCACCCACCCTCTTCGGCAGTGGGCGCCGACTCGCCACGACCACCTGGCCCGGCAGCTCCGCCTCTGCCGCCCCCGTGCGCCACCCCGCAGCCCGGCGGCCCCGCAGCCCGGCAGACGGTCACGCCGTTCCGGCCAGGCGCGACGCCCCGTCGCCGTCAGCCAGGCCGTCTTCCGGCACAGTCATGCGGGCGACCGCCGGGCGCTTCTCATCGGGCCGGCCGCCCTGCCGGGCGGTCGCCCGCCGTCTTCCGGGCGCCGCGACCGGGCTGACAGTCCGCCCGGCGGGCGGACTGTCACGTGCGTGACTGCCACAAGGTCCGGCGTCGGCCGTCCCGGCCGGCCCGAGGCCGTGCAACGGATCGCCGTCAGGCGGCCAACCCCAGTGCCGCCATCCGCTTCGTGTGCGCCTCCGTGATGCGGGAGAACATGCGGCCGACCTCGGCCAGGTCGAACCCGTCCGCCACGCCGCCCACGAGCATCGTCGACAGGGCGTCCCGGTCGGCGACCACGCGCTGGGACTGGGACAGGGCCTCGCCCATCAGGCGGCGTGCCCACAGGGCGAGCCGGCCGCCGACGCGCGGGTCGGCCTCGATGGCCGCGCGGACCTTCTCCACGGCGAATCCGCCGTGCCCCGTGTCGTCCAGGACGGCCAGGACCAGCGCGCGGGTGTCGGAGTCGAGGCGCGCCGCGACCTCGCGGTAGAAGTCGCTGGCGATGGAGTCGCCCACGTACGCCTTGACCAGGCCCTCCAGCCAGTCCGACGGCGCCGTCTGCTTGTGGAAGCCGTCGTAGGCGGCCACGAACGGCTCCATGGCCTGCGTCGGCTCCTCGCCGATCTCGGCCAGCCGGTCCCGCAGCCGCTCGAAGTGGTGGAACTCGGCCGAGGCCATCTTCGCCAGCTCCGCCTTGTCCCCCATCGTGGGCGCCAGCTTGGCGTCCTCCGCGAGCCGCTCGAACGCCGCCAGCTCCCCGTACGCGAGCGCGCCGAGCAGATCCACGACAGCGGCACGGTACTGGGGGTCGGCGGAGGCGGCCGCCCAGTCCATGGCGGCGACGCCGGTCCGTGTGGCAGGGGTCTCGGAGGTTTCCGCGGCGTTGTCAGGGCTGTCAGAGCTCGTCATGCAGCGCACAATAGCCCGCTCGGCCTGCCCCGGAAGGTCCTGGTCGATCAGTGTGACGACGACTACGTGACCAAATCGGCCATGGCGTGTGCGCGAATCCGGGGTATGGTGGTAATGCGCCTGCTGAGCACTCTGACGTACTCGGATGTGTTCGACGGGCCGCAGCATGTATGAGGATGCCCGGTCGGTGGCCCGATCGGCTCCGACCCGACAGCCCTCTGTTCGTACGGCACATCGCGTACGGGATGCGGAGGGACACCTCAGCGGTACGAGCGCTCGAGCGTCGGCAGTGGTCCCGTGTCCTACGGCCGCGACCGTATGGCAGCCGTCGTCCCCGGCACGGTCCCTACACGACCCCCGCGCTCGCCTCGCACCGCGCACACAGAAGAGGCAGCACCCTGACTACGACGTTCCGAGAGCTCGGGATCCTTCCCGAGACAGCCGAAGCCCTTGAAGCCGTCGGCATCACCACCCCCTTCCCCATCCAGGAGATGACGCTCCCCGTGGCCCTCACGGGCACGGACGTCATCGGCCAGGCCAAGACCGGCACCGGCAAGACTCTCGGCTTCGGTCTTCCGCTCCTCGAGCGCGTCACCGTCCCCGCCGACGTGGAGGCGGGCCGCGCCAAGACCGAGGACCTCACCGACACGCCGCAGGCGCTGGTCGTCGTCCCCACCCGCGAGCTGTGCACGCAGGTCACCAACGACCTGCTGACCGCCGGCAAGGTGCGCAACGTGCGCGTCACCGCGATCTACGGCGGCCGTGCCTACGAGCCCCAGGTCGAGGCGCTGAAGAAGGGCGTCGACGTGGTCGTCGGCACCCCGGGCCGGCTGCTCGACCTCGCCGGGCAGAAGAAGCTCAACCTGTCGCACGTCAAGGCGCTCGTCCTGGACGAGGCCGACGAGATGCTCGACCTGGGCTTCCTGCCCGACGTCGAGAAGATCATCAACCTGCTTCCGGTGAGGCGGCAGACCATGCTGTTCTCGGCCACCATGCCGGGGGCGGTCATCGGTCTGGCCCGCCGCTACATGTCGCAGCCCACGCACATCCGCGCCACCGCGCCGGACGACGAGGGCGCCACGGTCGCGAACACCAAGCAGTTCGTCTACCGCGCGCACAACATGGACAAGCCCGAGATGGTCGCGCGGATACTGCAGGCCGACGGCCGCGGCCTGGCCATGATCTTCTGCCGCACCAAGCGCACCGCCGCCGACCTGGCCGACCAGCTCAAGCAGCGCGGCTTCGCCTCCGGCGCGGTCCACGGCGACCTCGGCCAGGGCGCCCGCGAACAGGCGCTGCGCGCCTTCCGCAACGGCAAGGTGGACGTGCTCGTCTGCACCGACGTCGCCGCGCGCGGCATCGACGTCGAGGGCGTCACGCACGTCGTCAACTACCAGACGCCCGAGGACGAGAAGACGTACCTGCACCGCATCGGCCGCACCGGCCGCGCGGGGGCGAAGGGTACGGCGATCACGCTGGTCGACTGGGACGACATCCCGCGCTGGCAGCTGATCAACAAGGCGCTGGACCTGGGTCTGGGCGACCCGGCCGAGACGTACTCCACCTCCCCGCACCTGTACACGGACCTGGGCATCCCCGAGGGCACCAAGGGCACCCTGCCCCGCTCCGAGCGCACCCGGGCCGGTCTGGACGCGGAGGAGATCGAGGACCTGGGCGAGGTCGGCGGTCGCGGGCCGCGCGGCCGGGACGGCCGTGACGGGCGCCGCGGTGGCCGTTCCGACCGGTCCGAGCGTTCCGACGAGCGCGAGGCGTCGACCCGCACGCCGCGCCGCCGTCGCCGCACCCGTGGCGGTGCGCCGCTCGACGCGGCCGGGCAGCAGTCCGCCGCGCAGGCCGCCGTGGGCGCCGGTGAGACGGAGACCGGTGAGGTCCCGCGCACCCCGCGCCGTCGTCGCCGCACCCGTGGCGGGGCCACCGGCGCCGTGGGCACGGTGGAGCAGGGAGCCGCGGAGGCCGCCGTCGACACGGCCGAGGGCCCGTCGGTGGAGACCGCCGAGCCCGCCGAGAGCGTCGAGAAGCCGCGCCGTCGTCGCACGCGCCGGTCGGCCGAGCAGGCCCCGGCGGTGACGGAGCAGCCGTCGGTTCCGGCTCCCGCCGCCGAGCCCGTCGTGGCGGATTCCGTCGTGGTGGAGGAGGCCGCGCCGCGTCGTCGCCGTACCCGCAAGGCGGCCCAGGCCGCCGGGACGGCGGTCGAGACCGCCGAGAGCACGACGGAGACGGCCGAGGCCGCCCCGACGCGCACCCGGAAGACCGCCGCCAAGAAGGCGGAGGCCGCCGTCGACACCGCCGAAGGCACCGTCGAGGCGCCCGCCGAGGCCAAGCCGCGCCGCACCCGCAAGAAGGCGGTGGCGGCCGAGGCCGACGTCGCGACCGAGGCTCCCGTGGCCGAGGAGAAGCCGAAGCGCCCCCGGAAGACCGCCGCCAAGAAGGCGGAGGCCGCCGTGGACACGGCCGAGGGCGCCGAGGCCACGCCGCGCCGCCGGACCCGCAAGACCGCCGAGGCGGAGGCCGTGGAGATCCCGGCTCAGTCCGCGCCGGCGGCCGAGGACAAGCCGAAGCGCACCCGGAAGACCGCCGCCAAGAAGGCGGAGGCCGCCGTGGACACGGCTGAAGGCACCGAGGCCACGCCGCGCCGCCGGACCCGCAAGACGGTGCCCGCGCAGACCGCTCCGGAAGGGGAGGTCGCCGAGGCCGCCGCGCCGCGTCGCCGGACCCGTAAGACGGCCGCGTCCGCGCCGGAGGCCACGGAGACGGCGGAGCCGAGGGCGCGCCGCACCCGTAAGGCCGCGGCCCCCGTGGACTCCGCGGAGAGCTGACACCGCACCGACGCCGACGGCCCGGTCCCCGCTCGTGGGGGGCCGGGCCGTCGGCGTGTGCGCACCCGTTACCCTCACCCGGGTGATCACCGCCCTCTCCCCCGCTCACCTCCCCGAGCTCAGTCCTCGCCGACTCCCCACCACACGGGGCGAGTTCGCCGTCCTGGACGTGACGCCGCGCGCCGGTGTCACGGTGCGGGGGACCGTGCTGCTGCTGCCCGGCTACACCGGCAGCAAGGAGGACTTCACCCTGGTCCTCGAACCGCTCGCCGCGCGCGGCTACCGGGCCGTCGCCGTGGACGGACGCGGCCAGCACGGCTCGGACGGTCCCGCCGACGACGAATCCGCCTACGCGCAGGACGAGTTGGCGAAGGACGTACTGGCGCAGGCGCGCGCGTTCGACGCCCCCGTGCATCTCGTGGGGCATTCGATGGGCGGTCAGGTCGCCCGTGCCGCCGTGCTGCTGGACCACACCCCGTTCCGCTCACTGACGCTCGTCTCCTCCGGCGCCGCACGCGTCTCCGCCTCGCAGGAGCAGCGGGTGACGTTGCTGCGGGACGCCCTCGCGGTGATGTCGATGGAGGAGTGCTGGGAGGCGATCCTGGCGATGGGCCCGCCGGAGGAAGTGGGCGGACCCGCACGGGGCATCGGCGGTCCGGAGCAGCTCCAAAAGCGCTGGCTGTCCACCAAGCCCGCCCAACTGCTGGCGACTGGGCGACAGTTGTGCGCCGAGCCGGACCGGGTCGCGGAACTGGCCGCCGTCCCGCTGCCGTCCCACGTGCTGTCCGGCTCGCACGACGACACCTGGCCGGTCCCCGGCCTCGACGCCATGGCCCGCCGCCTGGAGGCCCGTCGCACGGTGGTCGACGGCGCCGGGCACACCCCCATGACCGACCGCCCCACCCCGACGGCGCAGTACCTCGCCGACTTCTTCGACACCTTGGCGGTCCGATGAACCACGCTCGCAGTGCGGCCGCACTTCTCCTGCTCACGGCGGCCGTCGGCTGCACGTCGCAGGCGGCCGCCCCCGAGCCTGTGGCCTCTTCGCCTCCGGCCACCTCCGCCGACGTCAGCCCCGACCCACTGCCGAGCGACACGGTGACCCCGCCGCGACTCGACAGCCAAGCCGGCAGGTACGGCCCCGCCCGCGGCAGCGCGGTCTTCAGCTACGCGGCCGGCGTCCGGGACGTCCCCCTGCGCTTCTCCTTCCAGTGCCAGGGCTCCGGGAGCCTCAAGGTGCGGATCCCGGTACTGCACGCGAACTTCCCGATCCAGTGCGACAGGGGGGATCTCCCCGAGAGGGGCGTCGACTTCGCCGTCCCGGCCGCCCGTCTGGCCGGTACCGTGCACGTGACCGCGCCGCCCGGCGTGACCTGGGCGGGGGCCGTCGGCCGGGGCGATCCCGAGGAGGAGCCCTCCATCCGGCGGCGGGGGCCCGGCGAAGGGGCCTAGTACTGCGTCTGCAGGTGGTCCCAGAAGCCGTCGCGGAGGGCGCGGCGCAGGTCGGCCTGGCCGCGCAGGGAGTACTGGAGGAGTCCCTCGGCCTCGACCAGCAGGTCCTGGTCGACGGAGCCGGGGAGGTAGGGGTGGCCGGGGAGCAGCTCCGTCATGGTTTCGCGTCCGCGCGACACCAGCCACTTCGCCGCGATCTGCGCGCCGACGAAACGCACGTCCTCGCGGGTGGGCCGGCCGCCCGCCGGTTCGTACGCGGGCGCCGTGCGCCGGGAGACGTACGGCTTGAAGAAGTCGAGGTCGAGGGTGCGCTGACTGTCGACCTCCCAGAGCAGCGGCTCGGCCTGGTTGCGGCCCTCCGGCGCCTCGATGCCCCACAGGTGGACACGGGCGCCGTAGCCCTGGGCGGCCTCGACGGCGGAGACCAGGTCCTCGTCGCCGCCGAGCAGGGCCGCGTCGCTGATGGCGCGGTACCGGGCCAGTGACTCCAGGTCGGAGCGGATCAGGGAGTCGACGCCCTTCTGCTGGTTGTTGGCGTTGAGGTTGCCGAGGCGGACCTTGACGTCGGGCAGTTCGGCGATGGACTGCTGCTCGGCGGTGTGGATGCGGCGCCGGGCGCCGTCGTACCAGTAGACGCGCAGCAGCCTGCTGTCGGCGAAGACGGTGCGGGCGCGGTCGATGAGCGCGTCGATCAGTCCTTCGGCGTCGAGGTCGAAGGCGCGGCGGTCCTCCGTCCCCGCGACGAGCCGCCCCGCGGCCGCGTAGAGGTAGCCGGCGTCCACGAAGATCGCGTGCGTCGAGGGTGTCTTGGCCACCTCGGCGAGCATGCGCTGGAGCAGCTCGTTCGTGCGGTCGATACGGGCGTGCAGAGCCGCGAGGTCGTCGTTCATCGCTTCTCATTGTTCCGCCGGTCACGCTACGAACACAACCGGTCCCGGTCGGTCCCGTTCGAAAACCTTACCCGTCAGTATTTAGCTGCTCGAAAATTTTCCTTAGCGTAGGGAATGTTTGCATGACACAGCCCGTTGGACCATGTGCGGCACACGGGCCCGTCCGGTCCGTGGGCCTTCACCCAGTAGTTCTCCTTCAGGAGGATGACCAGACGAAGGGAGAAGCCCTTGCGCTTCGAAATCATGCGACTCGACGACGTCGACGGCACGGCCGTGGACTCGACCGTCGTGGACGCCGCCTCCGTCAACCGCATCGTTCAGCAGGCTGCCGCCGTGGGGCAGCGCCTGTGGATCCGCCCGGCCGACACCTCGGCCTCGTAATCTGTGCGCATGCTTGAGGAGCCCCCGTACCACTCGGGTACGGGGGCTCCGGTGTGCTCGCGGCCGGACGTCACGCGCCCTGGATCACCTGCGTGACGCCGTTGATGATCTGCTGCACGGCGATCGCGGAGAGCATCATGCCCGCGAGCCGCGTCACCAGGACCACGCCGCCGTCCTTGATGACCCGGATGATCAGCAGCGAGTAGCGCATCACCAGCCACAGGACGACGTGGATGGCGAGGATCGCCGACCACACGGAGACCTGTCCCGCCACGCTGTCGGCCTTCTCCACGGCGAGGATGACCGACACGATCGCGCCGGGACCGGCCAGCAGCGGCATGCCCAGCGGGACCAGCGCGACGTTGACGTCCTTGGTCTGCTGGGGCTCGTCGGTCTTGCCGGTGAGCAGGTCCAGCGCGATCAGCAGGAGCAGCAGACCGCCGGCGATCATCAGCGCCGGTATGGAGACGTGCAGGTAGTCCAGGATCTGGTGACCGAGCAGACCGAAGACGACGATCACGCCGCCCGCCACGCACACCGCCTGGAAGGCCATGTGCCGCTGCGCCTTGGCCGGACGGCCCGCGGTCAGCGCGAGGAAGATCGGGGTGATCCCAGGGGGATCCATGATGACGAAAAGGGTCAGGAAGAGAGAGCCGAAGACGGCGACGTCGAACATGACTGCCTAGCGCGAGAACGAAAGTGAAAGAGAAAGGGCGTGTGGGAGCGGGACGCCGGACCCGGCGGTCACCGCGGGCGTCAGACCGCTCCGCCGGTCCCCGGCACCGGGAACGCCCCGGTCGCGCGCCGCGTGATCTCGCCGTAGACCTCGGGGTCGGTGGAGAACTCGCCGAGGACGCAGGTCTTCCGGCTGCCGTGGTAGTCGCTCGACCCGGTGACCAGCAGCCCCAGCTCGCCCGCCAGGCCGCGCAGCCGCGCCCGGGTGCCGGGGTCGTGGTCCATGTGGTCGACCTCGATGCCGTCGAGACCGGCCCGGGCCAGCTCCGCGATCGCGGAGTCCGGCACGGTCCTGCCCCGCTTCACCGCGGCGGGGTGCGCGAAGACGGCGACGCCGCCCGCGTTCTTCACCAGCCGCACCGCCTCGAAGGGGTCGGTCTCGTGCTTGGGCACGTACGCCCGGCCGCCGTCGGCGAGCCACTCGGGCGTGAAGGCGTCGCTCACGCTGTCCACCACGCCGAGCTCGACCAGCGCGCTGGCCACGTGCGGGCGGCCCACCGAGCCGTTCCCGGCGATCCGCGCGACCTGTTCCCAGGTGACGGGCACGCCCAGCTCGTTCAGCTTGGCGATCATGCCCTTGGCGCGTGGCACCCGGTCGTCCCGGACCAGCTCGCGCTCGGCGAGCAGGGCGGGCTCCTCGGGGTCGAAGAGGTAGGCCAGCAGATGCATGCTGACGCCGTCGAGGCGGCAGGAGAGCTCGGCGCCGGTGACCAGGGTGAGGCCCTGGGGCAGCGCCGCGAGCGCCTCGGCGTGGCCGCGCGTGGTGTCGTGGTCGGTGAGGGCCACGACGTCGAGCCCGGCCGCGGCGGCCTTGCGGACCAGCTCGGCCGGGGTGTCCGTACCGTCGGACGCGGTGGAGTGGGTGTGCAGGTCGATGCGCACGACGCGGTACTCCAAGCGGGGCGGACGGATGGGGACGCTCCAGGATAACCGGATTTTCGGCCACTCCTGTCACACCCGAACCCGGCGGGCGCCCCCTACATCACCGATGGCACCGCGCTACTTCTCCAGCAGACGCGGGGACAGCGCTCCGCAGGGCACCAGCTCGACCTCGGCGCCGGCGTCCCGCAGGTCGGCGAGCACCAGCTCGTCGTACATCAGCAGACCCGACTGCTCGGGCCACACCACCGCCCACAGCCACAGGCCGAGCGCCTCGCCCGCGAACACGGCGCGGTCGTCGGGCGTGCGGGCGACATGCCAGAGCGGGGTGGGGCGGCCGGCCGCCAGCACCTTGGCCTGGGGCGGTTTCTCGACGTCCATGAAGGGTCCGGGGTCAGGGCCGTCGATGCCCGCGTACCGCGCGCCGAGTCCGACACCGAGCTCCTCGGCGACCAGGATGAGCTCGCCCATCCCGCCGAGCGGCCCGGGGCCGGTGCACGCGACGGCCGTCGCCCGGCCCCCGCTGCGGTCGTCCCCCGCGGACGCGACACCGGTGAAGAGCCAGCCCACCGGCAGCGGCCACGGCATCCACACCGGCACCTTGGTGCGGTGCACGACGACTTCGAGGGCCTCGACGCTCGGCGGTATCACGGGCTGCAGCGGGTGCACGGTGCCGTGCACGTCGCACTGCCACGCGTCCGAGAAGAGGCCGGGAGCCCTGACCCGGCCACCGCACTTCGGGCAACTGGGTTCGCCCCTCATAGAGCCCCACGGTCCTAGCTCCACGGCGCCACGTCAAGGACGATCACCCGACCGGGCGGAACGGCGGCCCACGGACCGAGATAGATGTAGCTTGCATTAATTAGATTGGCTAATCTATCGTGTGCGTATCCCAACCATTTCGCGCGGCCGTCCTTGCACCTTCTCGACGGCGGCCGTCACTCCCACGTCCCGGGATTGGAGCACCCATGGACCCCATCGACACGGGATCGGGCAGCATCCTCAGGCAGCCGAAAGCCGTGTGGGCGACCGCCGGCGCGTCCGTCGTCGCCTTCATGGGCATCGGCCTCGTCGACCCGATCCTGCCGTCCATCGCCGAGGGCCTCGACGCGACAGCGGGACAGGTCTCCCTGCTCTTCACCTCGTACTTCCTGATCACCGCGCTGGCGATGCTGGTGACCGGCTTCGTGTCCAGCCGCATCGGCGGGCGCAGGACGCTGCTGCTGGGCCTGGCGCTGGTCGTGGTGTTCGCCGGGTTCTCCGGCACCTCGGGGTCGGTCGGCGAACTGGTCGGCTTCCGCGCCGGATGGGGACTGGGCAACGCGCTGTTCGTCTCCACCGCCCTCGCCGTCATCGTCGGAGCCGCGGCGGGCGGCAGCGCGGCCGCCATCCTGCTGTACGAGTCCGCCCTGGGCCTGGGCATGGCCTGCGGCCCGCTGCTGGGCGCGCTGCTCGGCGACGCGAGCTGGCGCTACCCCTTCTTCGGCACGGCCGCCCTGATGGCGGTCGGCTTCGCGTGCATCGCCGCGTACCTGAAGGAGCAGCCCCGGCCCGCCCGCAAGACCTCCCTGCTGGACCCGGTCAAGGCGCTCGGGCACGGCGGGCTGGCCTCCACGGCCGTCTCGGCGTTCTTCTACAACTACACGTTCTTCACGGTGCTGGCCTTCACGCCGTTCGTGCTGGACATGTCCCCCTACCGCTCCGGCGCGGTGTTCTTCGCCTGGGGCGTGCTGCTCGCCGTGTTTTCGGTGATCGTGGCCCCCCGGCTGCAGAAGCGGTTCGGCTCGCTGCGGGTGCTGGGCGGCTCGCTGGTGCTGCTCGCGGTGGACGTGCTGGTGCTCGGCCACGGCGGCCACACCGCGGCCGTCGCCTGCACCGTGCTGTCCGGCGCGCTGATCGGCGTGAACAACACGGTGTACACGGAGCTGGCGCTCGGGGTGTCGGAAGCGCCGCGTCCGGTGGCGAGCGCCGGGTACAACTTCGTGCGCTGGTTCGCGGCCGCCGCGGCGCCGTTCTTCGCGCCGAGGATCGAGGAGTGGAGCGACGTCCACATGCCGTTCACGGTCGCCGCGGTGACGGCGGTGCTGGGCGCGCTGGTGGTGCTGGTACGGCGCCGGTCGCTCACCGCCGAGGCCGAGGAGCTCCGCCCCCGGCACGCCACCGAGGACGGCGTGGGCGTCTTCGCCAACTGAGCCTCGTCGGAACGGCGTTGGTGAGCTTCCTCACTCCGGCGCTAGTCCAGCGGCACGGACTTCCGGGACGGGTCCCTGAGGTCCGTGCCGTGATTCAGCCACCGCTCCTGGAGCGCCTGGGCGCCGTGCACGCGCTTCCAGGCGGCCTCGTTCGGCGTCATCGGCAGCAGCGGCAGGAAGCGCACGGGCTCCAGGGGCGCGTCGAGTTCGAGGTCCTCCACCAGGCCGCCCGGCTCGGCGACCAGCACCGAGGTGAACGGTGCGCCCGGCCACAGCGGCTCCCCCACGTCCAGCGAGGCGCCAGGGGCCACGACGAGCCCCTCGACCTGCGGGGACGCGGCGAGCACGGCGAGTGGACGGAGCACCTTGTCGGTGTCGGCGACGCCGCCGCGCACGGACAGCACCAGCTCGGCGCGGGGCCCGGCGACCGGGTCGGCGATCACGGCCGTGGGGTCCGTCATGGGCTGCGCGGACATGCCGAGGGACGCGTAGCGCACGATGTCCCCCTCGTGGAACCGCAGCACCTCGATACGGTCCGTGCCCAGAAAGGTGACCGCGGCGCGCGCGTCCGGCTCGCCCAGCGCGCTGCGCAGCCGGGCCTCGACCAGAGGAAGAACATCAGCCATGCGGCGAGCATAGAACTCGTCAGTACCGGGCAAAGCAGAGCCTTGACACAGCAGTCGGCTGATACGCTTGGCCGGTGGTTCGGGCAGCACACTCAAGCGTTCCGACACTGCCTGAACGCCTGTGTGACACTCCCCGCTCATCGGGGGATCCCCCAGGGGATCGTGATCGTCCCTCACGAGGGACCGGCCGGAGGAGGTGGGGCTGACATGGACCGAAGTCGACCGTGCAGTATCACCCGCTCTTCCGCCCGCTGAGGTAGCTGTTCCCCTTTCGGCTCCCGCCTTTCGCTTCGCGCGTCTTCATCGGAAGAGCACTCGTTTCGTTCTGACTGATCTGCCCCAGTAGCTGTATCAGCGACGAAGCTCGCCACCGCGACGGTGCGGTGCTCCCCGCTTTGTGGACGTGCCAAACATGCGCAGTCCAGGACGTCCTCATTCCGGGTTGTTCCACCCGTCGCCCCGGCGCCTCTCGTTGCCCGTTCGCGAAGGAGCCCGCCATGTCGATGATCCGTGACCTGCGCGCCGTGGTCCGTCCCGCCTCCCGCATCTCGCTCCGCAAGGAGAGCGGCCCGTACGAGACCTCGCGGGAGCGCGCGGCGGCCACCGCCGTCGTCGACTGCGCCGTCTACCGGGACGGCCGCCGCCAGGAGACCGAGGGCGGCCCGCTCGCCCCTCAGGACGCGATGCGCCGGGTGCGCCGCGACGGGGGCTTCGTCTGGATCGGCCTGCACGAGCCCACCGAGGCCGAATTCGCGGGCATCGCCGCCGAGTTCGGGCTGCACCCGCTGGCCGTGGAGGACGCCGTCCAGGCCCACCAGCGGCCCAAGCTGGAGCGCTACGACGACTCCCTGTTCACGGTCTTCAAGACCGTCCACTACCTCGACCACGACCGTGTCTCCTCCGGCAGCGAGATCGTGGAGACCGGCGAGGTCATGTGTTTCACCGGACGGGACTTCTTCATCACCGTCCGGCACGGCGGCCAGGGCTCCCTGCGCGCCCTGCGCCACCGTCTCCAGGACGACCCCGAGCTGCTGGCCAAGGGCCCCTCGGCGGTGCTGCACGCCATCGCCGACCACGTGGTGGACGGCTACATCGCGGTCGCCGACGCCCTGCAGGACGACATCGACGAGGTCGAGACCAAGGTCTTCTCCCCCGGCCGCAAGGGCACCCCGCGCGGCACCGACGCCGGTGAGATCTACCAGCTCAAGCGCGAGGTGCTGGAGTTCAAGCGGGCCGTGGCGCCGCTGCTGCGGCCGATGCAGCTGCTCAGCGAGCGGCCGATGCGGCTGATCGACCCGGAGATCCAGAAGTACTTCCGGGACGTCGCCGACCACGTCGCCCGGGTGCAGGAGCAGGTCGTCGGCTTCGATGAGCTGCTGAACTCCATCCTCCAGGCCAACCTCGCGCAGGCGTCCGTCGCGCAGAACGAGGACATGCGCAAGATCACCTCGTGGGCCGCGATCATCGCCGTCCCGACCATGGTCTGCGGGGTGTACGGCATGAACTTCGACTACATGCCGGAGACCCACTGGAAGTACGGCTACCCGGTGGTCCTCGGCGTCACGGTCGCCATCTGCCTCGGCATCCACCGCACGCTGAAGCGCAACGGCTGGCTCTGAGACGGCCGGCCCCGCCTGGATAGGCTGGGGGCATGACTGGCGAGCTGCTCGACCGGGCCCTCATCGAGGAGGCCTCGAAGAAGTCCGGCCTCATCTGGGTCGAAGGACCCGGCGCCCCGGCCCGGCCGCTGTGGCACGTGTGGCACGAGGGCGCCGTCTGCGTGGTCGGCGACGGCCCCGGCGAACAGCCCCTGACGGGACTCGCCGACGGGGCGGGGGCCGAGGTGACGGTGCGCAGCAAGGACAAGGGCGGCCGGCTGGCCACCTGGACGGCGACCGTCCGCGAACTGGCTTCCGGCTCCGAGGAGTGGACGGCGGCCGTCGACGCCCTCAAGGGCAAGCGGCTCAACGCCCCCGACGGCGAGGCCATGCCGGAGCGCTGGGCCCGCGAGTGCCGGGTGCTGCGTCTGGAGCCGACCGGCGCGACGGGCGCGCTGCCCGACGGTGACCTCTCCGCGGCCCCGCTGCCCACCCCGGCGACGACCAGGACGCCGATGCCGGCCGGGCTGCCGCGCCTGCTGACGAAGCGCAGGCGGCGCGGCTGAGGCGGCAGCGGCCCGCGGCCCGTGCCCTTCGGAGGATGCCCCTGAACACGTTCGGCGCTCCGGTGGCGGCACACACCTCCGGGCGGTGACGGTCGCTCCCTGTCACGTCCGTCGGATGGCGACCGGCCCCCGATGCTTGCCGGGTTCCGGCAGGGTGTTGCCCTCGAGGCTGCCGTGGCCCGCCGAGGTGCGCGGCGAGCGGCTCGATCATCATGGTGGCGCGGGCCCGCGCTTCCGACAGCACCGGCACCGCGTCAGGCCGGTCCGGCTCAAAGGCCGGTGAAGCCAGGGAGGGAGACGCGGTGGTCGAGTCCGTGGTCGATGTGGTCGTCAACGCGGTCCCGCTGCTGATGGGACCGCTGATCGCGGGGGCCGGCTGGAGCACGTTGCGCAGACCGGACGAGATCCCCCACGTGGCGTCGGGCGGTCCCCGGTGGACGCAACGCTGCTGGTCCGTCGGTTTCGTGCTGCTCGGGGTCACGGTCACGGCCCTCGGCGGGTTCGGCCTCGCCGGACGCGAGGAGGTCTGGCCCGTGGGGCTGGTGCGCCTGCTCGCCGTGGGGCTCATTGTGTCGTCGATGACGGTTGCGGCCGTGTGCCGGGCCCGGAATCGCCGCAGATCAGCGAGAGGGCCGGGGCTCGGGGCAGGGTGACCGACGTGCCCGCCTCGTGCCCGGACGGCCGGTGAGCGCGCTCGCTCGGCGGCCGCCGCGCTTCGTCTTCGGCCGACGGGGCTGGGAACGCGGCCTAAGAGGTCGGGAGCTGCTTGCCGTAGTCGAGGGTGTCGTCCTTGGCGGGCTTCTCCAGCGGGAAGTCGGTGCCCCAGGAGGAGAAGGTGAGGGTGCCGGCCTGCCCGGCGCGCACCAGCCGCAGCGGGTACGGCGTGCCCTCGAGGGAGACGTCCAGGGTGCCGCCGGCGCCGTTGTCGCCGGTGACCCGGACGGTGCGGGTCCCGCCCTGCTCGTGGTGGCCGTCCGTGCTGAGCTTGCCGTGCAGCGTCAGCAACCCGCTGAGCAGCACGTTCTTGTCGGTGAAGCCGATGAACTTGGTGTACGAGGGGTCGCCCTCGGGCACCTTGACGTACTTCGAGGCGAGCTTGTCCGCCGCCTTGGAGTCGCCGTCCCCGTCGCCGCCCTTGCCCCAGAAGGCGGCGTCGGCCTTCAGGTAGAGCTCCTGGCCGACGCGCAGCAGCCGGAAGGTCTCCCCCTCGGTGCTGACCGAGCCGATGCCGCCCTGCGGCTTCAGCTGCATGTCGAGGGTGTAGGTGCGGCCGCTGGTCTGCACCGAGCCGTGCAGCCGCACGGTGCCGGCGGACGCGGCCGCCTTCTGCGCCTTGGTCTGGATCTGGTCGGCGGCGAGTCTGCCGACGCCGTTCGTTCCCTCGTTCGGATCCTCGGAGCATCCCGTGAGCGCCGTCCCCGCCACGAGCAGCGCGCACACGGCGCCGGCCAGCGTGGCCCTGCGGGAACGGCCCGGGGAGATCGGAATCACAGGTGGGCTGCCTCTCTGAGGGGGGACCTGAACGGCGTACCGCAGAGTACCGGGACCGGTGGGGCCGGACGGAGCCAGTCCGTCCGGACCGGCCGCCAGCGCGGCACCGATCGGGACGGGCTAGCCTGAAGCCCGTCCGAGCGGGCAATCCGGAAAACAGACGCACCAGGCAGTACACGGCAAGGAAGACCTCCGCACGCGCGCAAAGGAGCCGCCGGAATGGCATCGGGCGCACCCCGGTTCTTCGTCTCCCACGTCTCCGGCGTCGCCGTGTTCGACCCGGCGGGCGACCAGGTGGGCCGTGTGCGCGATCTCGTCGTCATCCTGCGTCCCGGCCGCCGTCCGCCCCGGCTGCTCGGCCTGGTGGTCGAACTCTCCACCCGGCGCCGCATCTTCCTGCCGATGACCCGCGTGACGTCCGTGCAGGCCGGCCAGGTCATCACCACCGGGGTGCTCAACGTCCGCCGCTTCGAGCAGCGGCCCACGGAGCGGCTGGTGTTCGGCGAGCTGCTCGACCGGCGCGTCACCCTCGTGGAGACCGGCGAGGAGGTCACCGTCCTGGACCTGTCGGTGCATCAACTGCAGGCGCGGCGCGAGTGGGAGATCGACCGGGTCTTCGTGCGCAAGGGAAGGAAGGGCGGCGCGTTCCGGCGCGGCAAGGGCGAGACGCTGACCGTGGAGTGGTCCGCCGTCACCGGCTTCTCGCTGGAGGAAGCCGGGCAGGGCGCGGAGAACCTGCTCGCCACCTTCGAGCAGCTGCGCCCCGCCGACCTGGCCAACGTGCTGCACCACCTCTCCCCCAAGCGGCGGGCGGAGGTGGCCGCCGCCCTGGACGACGAGCGGCTCGCGGACGTCCTGGAGGAACTGCCCGAGGACGACCAGATCGAGGTCCTGGGCGTGCTGGCGGAGGAGCGGGCCGCGGACGTCCTGGAGGCGATGGACCCCGACGACGCGGCCGACCTGCTGGGCGAGCTGCCCGAGGCGGACAAGGAGCGGCTGCTGAGCCTGATGCGACCCGCGGACGCGGCCGACATGCGCCGCCTGATGTCGTACGAGGAGCACACGGCGGGCGGGCTGATGACCACCGAGCCGATCATCCTGCGGCCGGACGCGACCGTCGCGGACGCCCTCGCCCGGATCCGCGAGCCGGACCTGTCGCCCGCGCACGCGGCGCAGGTGTACGTGTGCCGGCCGCCGGAGGAGACCCCGACCGGCAAGTACCTGGGCACCGTGCACTTCCAGCGGCTGCTGCGCGATCCCCCCTACACGCTGGTCGGCTCGATGCTCGACGACGACCTGCGGCCGCTGGACCCGGAGGCGACGCTGCCCGTGGTCGCCGGGTTCTTCGCCACGTACGACATGGTGGCGGCGCCGGTCGTCGACGAGGCCGGGTCGCTGCTGGGCGCGGTGACCGTGGACGACGTGCTGGACCACATGCTTCCGGACGACTGGCGGGAGACCGAGTTCCACCTGGAGGAGGGGGAGGCGCCCGATGGCGGGTGAACGCGACGCCCTGCGGGAGCGGACCCTGGCCGGGGCCACGGCGGCGGGACGGCCGCGCGCGCCGCGGCTGGACCAGCCGCGCCCTCCCCGGCGGCGGATCGTGCCCGAGTGGGACCCGGACGCCTTCGGGCGGCTCTCGGAGCGCATCGCGCGTTTCCTGGGCACCGGGCGGTTCATCGTCTGGATGACAGTCGTCATCATCCTGTGGGTGCTGTGGAACGTGTCCGTGCCGAAGGAGCTGCGGTTCGACGAGTACCCGTTCATCTTCCTGACGCTGGCGCTGTCCCTCCAGGCCTCCTACGCGGCCCCGCTGATCCTGCTCGCGCAGAACCGGCAGGACGACCGCGACCGGGTCAACCTGGAACAGGACCGCAAGCAGAACGAGCGGTCGATCGCCGACACCGAGTATCTGACCCGTGAGATCGCCGCGCTGCGGATCGGGCTCGGCGAGGTGGCCACCCGGGACTGGATCCGTTCGGAGCTGGAGGACCTGGTCAAGGAGCTGGAGATCCGACAGAACGGTCATAAGGAGCATCACGGTACACATCCGGCGATGCGGGCGGAACACCCGCCGGGACGTGACGCAGACGACCGCTGACGTCCTTACCGGCCGGTGTACCCGGAGCCGTACCATCGTCCTTATGGCTACGGAAGACGCGGTGCGCGAAGCACTGGCGACGGTGAACGACCCCGAGATCAACCGGCCCATCACCGAGCTCGGGATGGTCAAATCGGTGGAGATCGGTGCGGACGGTGCGGTCGCGGTCACCGTGTACCTGACGGTCTCCGGCTGCCCCATGCGCGACACCATCACGCAGCGCGTGACGGACGCGGTCTCCGGCGTCGAGGGCGTGACCCGGGTCGACGTGACGCTGGACGTGATGAGCGACGAGCAGCGCAAGGAGCTGGCGAACGCCCTGCGCGGCGGCCAGACCGAGCGCGAGGTGCCCTTCGCCAAGCCGGGCAGCCTCACCCGGGTGTACGCGGTGGCGTCCGGCAAGGGCGGCGTCGGCAAGTCCTCGGTGACGGTGAACCTGGCGGCGGCGATGGCGGCCGACGGTCTGAAGGTCGGCGTCGTGGACGCCGACATCTACGGCCACTCGGTGCCGCGCATGCTGGGCGCCGACGGGCGTCCCACCCAGGTCGAGAACATGATCATGCCGCCGTCGGCGCACGGCGTGAAGGTGATCTCCATCGGCATGTTCACCCCGGGCAACGCGCCCGTGGTGTGGCGCGGACCGATGCTGCACCGCGCGCTCCAGCAGTTCCTGGCGGACGTGTACTGGGGCGACCTGGACGTGCTGCTGCTCGACCTGCCGCCCGGCACCGGCGACATCGCGATCTCGGTCGCGCAGCTCGTGCCGAACGCGGAGATCCTGGTCGTCACGACCCCGCAGCAGGCCGCGGCCGAGGTGGCCGAGCGCGCCGGCTCCATCGCCGTGCAGACGCACCAGAAGATCGTCGGCGTGGTCGAGAACATGTCGGGGCTGCCCTGCCCGCACTGCGGCGAGATGGTCGACGTGTTCGGCACCGGCGGCGGGCAGACCGTCGCCGAGGGCCTGACCCGCACCACCGGCGCCAACGTGCCGGTGCTGGGCGCCATCCCGATCGACGTGCGGCTGCGCGAGGGCGGCGACGAGGGCAAGCCCGTGGTGCTGTCCGACCCGGAGTCCCCCGCGGGCTCGGCGCTGCGCTCCATCGCGGGCAAGCTGGGCGGCCGTCAGCGCGGTCTGTCGGGCATGTCCCTGGGGATCACCCCGCGCAACAAGTTCTGAGACCCGCACACACACCGGAGGGCGCCGTCCGCAGCGGACGGCGCCCTCGTGGCGTTTCCGGGCGGCTCGCTCAGCCCTGGTAGGCGGCGATGTCCTTCACCACGGCGAAGCCCAGCCCGTACGCGCTCATCCCCCGGCCGTACGCGCCGACGTGGACGCCGGCCTGGGTGGAACCGGCGAGCACCCAGCCGTACTCGGACTCCCGGTAGTGGAACGGCGTGGGCACGCCGTCCACGGGCAGGGAGAGCGTCGACCAGTCCTCGCCCTCCAGGTCGTCCGCCAGCACCCAGGCGGTCTCCGTCTGCTGCTCCAGCCAGTCGTCGCGCAGGGAGTGGTCCATGTGGCCGGGCCAGGTGAAGGACAGCAGCCCCACCCCGGCGAGCCAGGCGGCGGAGGACACCGAGGTGGCCTCCAGCAGTCCCGTGCCGTCGGCGCTGCGGCGGACCGGGTTGGCCGCGACGGTCACCACGACCGCGAACTTCTCCTTGGCGTCCTGGTCACCCCCGGCCGCGAACTCGCTGCGGACGGACGGCTCGTCGCCGTGTCCGACCGATCCGTGCTCCACGGCCCCGTCGGCCGAGTGGCCGACCTGCATCAGCCAGCGCGGCCCCGTGAAGGCCTCGTCGAGGCCGTACCAGGGGAAGGGCGCACGCAGGTAGCCGTCGACCGTACGCCGGGCGGAGGGGACTGGTTGTCCGTCCTCCGCGGCCGGCGCCTGCGCGACTGCAGAACTCGTCGTCTCCATGTGCCCGGACGCCTCCTCGCTCTCGTCGGACCGGGCGGCCCGCCCCCCTTTCGGGCGTACTCGTCCGTTCCGCACAACAACTCGGCAGCATAACCACCCTGCCGCCACAGGCAGGGAAACCGCCCGGCGCGTAGGGCGTTCGGACGCCCGGATCAGGCCGTCCGCAGCCCGGGTGGAGTATGAAACGCGTCACGTACGCGCCGGCGCACGCCCTGTGGGCCGGTCAGGTGGCGTCCATGTCGAAGGGCGGTCGGTCGCCGGCGGCCGGCGTCTCGGGCTTCTTCGTCATGTCCACCCGGCCGCCGGGGGCGGCGGGCGAGGGGGCCGGATCGGCGTCGCGCCCGTGGACGGCGTCCGTGACCTCGGCCATCTCCTTCTTCAGGTCGAAGCCGTTGCGGATCTCCTTCAGCCCCAGGTCGTCGTTGTCCAGCTGCTTGCGGATGAACGTCTTGGGGTTGAGGTCGTCGAACTCGAAGTCCTTGAACTCCGGGCCCAGTTCCTGCCTGATGTCCTGCTTGGCGCTCTCCGAGAAGTCCCTGATCTTCCGGATCGTGCGGGTCACGTCCTGGATGACCTTGGGAAGCTTCTCCGGACCGAAGATGAGCACGGCGAGGACGATGAGCGTCACCAGCTCGAGCGGTCCTATGTCATTGAACACCTGAAGCTCCTCGCGATGCCTTCGGTCCTCGGCCCTCGGTGCCGGTCGTTCGCCCTCCGTGGTCCGGGCCGGGTCCACGGTACCCGGACCTCCCGCACCACCGGTACCGTCCCGGCGTCCCGGCGGCGTCGGACGGGCGGCGCGTCAGTCGCCGTCGGAAGATCCGAGCACCAGCGACACCGTGCGTTCCTCGCCGTTGCGCTCCAGGGTCAGCTCCAGCCGGTCGCCGGGGCGGTGGGCGCGGGTCTTGACGATCAGTTCCTCGCCGGAGTGCACGGGGCGGCCGTCGACCTCGGTGATGACGTCGCCGGGGCGGATGCCCGCCTTGGCGCCGGGGCCGCCGGTGCTGACCGGGGGCCCGCCGTCGCTGCCCTCGGCCGCCACGCGGGCGCCGTCGCCGCCGTACTCCATGTCGAGGGTGATGCCGATCACCGGGTGCGTGGCCTTGCCGTGCTCGATCAGCTCCTCGGCGACCCGCTTGCCCTGGTTGATCGGGATGGCGAAGCCGAGCCCTATGGAGCCGGACTGGCCGCCCTCGGGGTCCAGGCCGCCGTCGGCCGAGCGGATGGCCGAGTTGATGCCGACCACCCGGCCCTTGCCGTCGAGCAGCGGTCCGCCGGAGTTGCCGGGGTTGATGGGCGCGTCGGTCTGCAGGGCGTCGACGTACGACACGTCGCTGCCGTCGCCGTTCTCGCCGCCTGCGGTGATGGGCCGCTCGCGGGCGCTGATGATGCCGGAGGTGACGGTGCCGGCCAGGTCGAAGGGTGCGCCGATGGCGACGACGGGGTCGCCGACCTGCACGTTGTCCGAGTTGCCGAGCGGCAGGGGGGTGAGCCCTCGGACGCCCTTGACCCGTACGACGGCGAGGTCGTAGCCGCTGTCCCGGCCGACGACGGTCGCCTCGGCGGTGTCGCCGCTGTGGAAGGTGACGGTGATGTCGCCGTTCTTCCCGGCGGGCTCGACGACGTGGTCGTTGGTGAGGATGTGGCCCCGGTCGTCCAGCACGAAGCCGGTGCCCGTGCCGGCCTTGCCGCCGCCGCTGACGTGCAGGGTGACGACGCTGGGCAGCGCCTGCGCGGCGATCCCGGCGACGCTGTCGGGGTCCCGGTCGGGCGCCTCCACACCGGCCTGCGGCAGCTCCACGGCGCCGATGCCGCCGTTCCGCTCCAGCTGCACGCCGACGACACCGCCGCCGACGCCGGACACGAGCGCGATGACCAGGGCGCCGCCGACCAGCGCGCGCCTGCGGCGACCGCGCCGGCGCTTCACGTCCTCCTCGACGGGGTCGGCCTGCTGCAACGGGGCGACGGCCGCCGGAGCGGCCCAGGGGTCGTAGCGCGCCCAGGGGCCGGCCGCGGGGGCGTCCTGAGGCGCGGGGGCGGGCTCCGGGGCCGCAGGAGGCGTGCCCGGCCCGGCAACGGCCTCCGGGGCCGCGGGAGACGCGCCCATGGGCACGCCGTGCGCGGGAGTGGCCGGCGGGGCCGCAGGAGGCGCGCCCGGCCCGGCAACGGCCTCCGGGGCCGCGGGAGATGCGCCCGGCCCGGCAACGGCCTCCGGGGCCACAGGAGACGCGCCCATGGGCACGCCGTGCGCGGCAGTGGCCGGCGCGGGAGTGGCCGCCGGGGCCGCAGGAGGCGCGCCCAGTCCGGCAACGGCCTCCGGCGCCACAGGAGACGCGCCCATGGGCACGCCGTGCGCGGGAGTGGCCGCCGGATGCTGCACAGGTGGAGCAGGCGCCCAGGGGCCGGGCTCCCCGTAGGGCGGGGTGCTGTAGGGGTCGGGGTCGTGGAGCGGCTTGGGCTGCTCGGCTGCGGGCGGCGGGGTGCCGTGGGCGACGGCAGGGGCGGGCACGGTGCCGGTCACACCCGGTGCGGGGACCTCAGCGGCCGGTGCGGGCACGGTGGGGGCGGGGCCGGCTCCCTGCCCGGGGACTGCGGCGCCGGCGCCGGAGGCAGGCGCCTCGGTCGGGGCCGCGTGAGGGGCGGACGCGGTGGGCTGTCCAGCCGCCTGGGCTGCGCCGTCCGCGATGTACTCGACGCCCGTACCGGCGGCGTCGGGCCCACTGCCGGGCGCGGTGTCCGCCGCACCCGCCGGGTGATCCGCGAGGGACTCGGCGCCAGAGCCGGCCGGAGTGCCGTGCGCAAGGGCTCCCGCACCTGATGCGGTCTCGTCGCCCGTTCCTGGGCTCGGGGCCTGGTCCGAGGCTGGGGAGTGGGGCCCCGCGCCGCCGTCGGAAGCCCCGTCCGTCCGGGCGGGGACAGGCTCGGTGCCAAGGATCCGATCCCCGGCCGCGAAGCCGGCGTCCCCGCCGCCGCCAGGGGTGCTGTCCCCCCGGGCCGGGGCGGGCTCGGGGTCGGAGGTCCGGTCCCAGGCCGGGAAATCGGTGCTCGCGCCGCCGCCAGGGGTGCCCTCCGCCCGGGCCGAGGCCGGCTCGGTGTCCGACGACCGGTCCCAAGCCTGGGAAACGGCGTCCCCGCCGCCGCCAGGGGTACCCTCCGCCCGGGCCGGGGCGACCTCGGGGTCCGAGGACCGGTCCCGAGCCTGGGAAACGGCGTCCCCGCCGCCGCCAGGGGTGCCCTCCGTCCGGGCCGACGCCGGCTCGGTGTCCGACGACCGGTCCCAAGCCTGGGAAACGGCGTCCCCGCCGCCGCCAGGGGTCCCGTCCCTCCTGGCCGGGGCGGGCTCGGTGTCCGGGGCCCGGTACCGAGCCGCGGAATCGGCAGCCCCGGCGCCGTCGGGAGCCCCGTCCGTCCGGGCGGGCGCCCCGCTCAGGGGGCGGCCCAGTTCGTAGTCGCCGTCGGGCCCTGTGCGGGGGGACCGCATGCTGTTCGGGCGGGCGAGTTCGAAGTCGCCGTCGGGTTCTTCGGACGCCCCAGGCGTGCCCGGCTTCCCCTCGTTCATGCTCTCCCCACGGCTGGACCGGCACGGATCGTCGGCACCGTGCTCCGGTCCGCCCGCGCGGTGGAGCCCGGCTCGGCGCCCGGCCGCAGTGGGCCTGGGCGCGCCACCCGGAATCTAATCAGGTTCGCGCGCCCGCGCGCAGGGGCCCGGTCAGCGGGCGGCCCGCGCGCTGTGCGTGGGCGAGGGTGCCGGTGACGGCGCGGCCGTGACCAGGCCGGGGCTCTTCAGCCCGACCGCCGACGCCCATGCGCCCAGTCCGAACGGCGGGACCGAGTTCAGCGGACGTATGTGCGGGGACACCGCCGTGGCGCCGCCCTGCGAGGGCGACGGGATGCCGGGCAGCAGGGGGGCCGCGACGCCGGTGGGGACGACGGGACCCGAACCGAGCGCGCTCTGGCCGCCGGCGACCTGTCCGAGCAGCGGGCCGACGCCTCGGCGCCGGGAGTCCGGGGCGGTGGCCGCGCCCGCGCCCTGCGTGCGCGCCGGTGTCACGTTGCTCCCCTTGCCCTGGCCGCGCGTCTCCACGTCGACCGGGGTGACGGTGGAGACGCCGCCGAGGGCGATCGCGGCCAGCGACACCGCTCCGGCGGCGACGAACGCGAGCCGCAGACCACGCGAGGACGGCCGGGCGGCGGCGAGGCCCGCAGCGGCGGCGGCCGCGGGCTGGTGGCGCCGCACGGGCGCGTAGGCGAACTCGAAGCGCTCGCCGCGCCGCGCCCCGAAGACTCCCGCGGTGGAGCCGCCGGGCAGCGCGGAGCCGCCCAGCGGTGAGCCGCCGTCGCCGAATCCGCCTCCGGCGGGCAGCCCTTGCAGGCGCGCCAGAAGGCTCTCAGAGGGCGGCGGCGGCGCGGCGGCCGCGAACACGTTCTTCAGGCGGCGCTGCTCGTCCACCTCCGCCTTGCACTTGGCACAGGTGGCGACATGCGCCAGTACGCGCTCACGCGCGTCATGACCCAGCTCCCCGTCCACGAGGGCGGCGAGCCGGTCTCCCAGGTGATGCTCCGCGAGGTGCCCCTCGGGGGACTTCGGCAGTGAACTGCTCACGCGCTCGCGCCCCCTCCTCCCAGTGCGGGAACACGCGGCGCGAAGGAGGGGCGGTCCGCGCGCGCCTTGGGCGAACGGTGCGCGAGGGCCTTGCGCAGCTGGGAACGGCCGCGGTGGATACGGGACCGGACGGTGCCGAGCTTCACGCCCAGGGTGGCCGCGATCTCCTCGTACGACAGTCCTTCGATGTCGCACAGGACGACGGCGGCGCGGAACTCCGGGGCGAGCGTGTCGAGGGCCTGCTGGACGTCGGCGTCGAAGTGCGCGTCGTTGAAGACCTGCTGCGGCGAGGGCTCCTTGCTGGCGAGCCGCTCGGCCGCGTCCTCGCCGAGCGCGTCGAAGCGGATGCGCTGCTTGCGGCGGACCATGTCCAGGAAGAGGTTCGTGGTGATGCGGTGCAGCCAGCCCTCGAAGGTGCCCGGCGTGTACGTCGACAGGGAGCGGAAGACACGGACGAAGACCTCCTGCGTGAGGTCCTCGGCGTCGTGCTGGTTGCCCGTGAGACGGTAGGCGAGCCGGTACACCCGGCCGCTGTGCATGCTGACGATCTCCTCCCACGTGGGCGGAGTCCACGCCTGCCCGTCCGCGTCGCCGGAGAAGGTCGCGGTCTGGGCCGGGTCGCCGGCGCGGTCATGGTCAGCAGCGGTGTTGTTCACGGATTTCGGCCTGCCCGCCGACCCGAGGAAGCGCCGCAGCACTCCCGCACGATCCACGGGCGCAGCCGCACCTCCCCTGTCGGCTCTGGTGGTGTCCAGTGGAGCCCCTACCATAGCCACCTCGCCCGTTAGCTCCGGATAAGCGGTTTTACGAGAATTTGATTCGGGCTGCCACGGCTCGTACGACTGCGCCCGCACTTGCTCGGCGTCCGCGTCCACTCCTCGCCCCCCTTCCCGGCACACGCCTCTCTCTTGTCCCTTTGAACGACTGGTCCCATCTGCGGGTTCCCGACGCCAACGGATACAGTCACGCCCAGGCAACCACGGGGACAGGAGAGGGTCATTACCGCCAACCGGCAGACGAGCTGGGCGTTCTCCGACGCCTATGTCGCCGAGGACGAGGCGCTGCGCTGGGCCCGCGACCGGGCCGGCGAGGCCGGCCTGCGCTCGGTGTCGCCCGGCACGGGCGCGGCTCTGCGGTTGCTCGCCGCCAGCGTGGACGCCAAGGCGGTGGCGGAGATCGGCACGGGCTGCGGCGTGTCGGGGATCCATCTGCTGCACGGCATGCGCCCGGACGGGGTACTGACGACGGTCGACCAGGAGCCGGAGCACCAGCAGTCGGCCCGGCAGGCCTTCCGTGAGGCCGGGTTCGCCGGCAACCGGGCCCGCTTCATCCCCGGCCCCGCGCTGGACGTGCTGCCGCGTCTCGCGGATTCGGGCTACGACCTGGTGTTCTGCGACGGCGACCGGCAGGAGTACCAGGACTATCTCGCCGAATCGTTGCGCCTTCTGCGCCCTGGAGGCCTGGTCGCCTTCGAAGGCGTCTTCGCGAACGGGCGCACCGTGGACTCCGGCCCCCAGCCGACGGAGGTGCTGCGACTGCGGGAACTGGTGCGGACCGTTCGCGAGAGCCAGGAGCTGGTGTCGTCGCTCCTGCCCGTGGGGGACGGGCTGCTGTGCGCCGTGAAGCGGTGACCTGCCGTGTCGCGCCACCTTTTATGGACGTCGGTTCCCCCGGACGTGTGCGCAAACAGCCGCCCCGGCACCGCGTGCGGCACCGGGGCGGCTGAAAGGGTATGGTCGCTTGCGCGTCAGCCGACGACCTTCTTGAGGGCGTCGCCGAGCGCGTCGGCCTCGTCCGGGGTCAGCTCGACGACGAGCCGACCGCCGCCTTCGAGCGGAACGCGCATGACGATGCCCCGCCCCTCCTTGGTCACCTCGAGCGGGCCATCACCCGTCCGCGGCTTCATGGCCGCCATGCTCGTTCCCCTTCCTGAAACCCAGCTAAACCGTCTGAGCCGACGGCCCACTGAAGGGCACCTGCGGTCCCTGAAGCAGGACACACGCCACCGGCATCGAACACATTGCTTCCAGGCCATTATCCCGCATGGCGGGACCCGATGACCAACATCAGTTGGCATCGCTTGGGCAACGCACGCGAGCAAAACCACTCAATTCGGCGATGTGGCTGCCATACTGCGCCCTCGCATGGACATTCGGGCGCCGGAATCCCGACACGAAGGTTTGACGCAGGTCACACCCGGGCCGTCCGCCGGGATCCCTGAACTGGGTCATGCTGTCCTCCGGAAGAGGACGTACTCGTCAGTACGTCCCGAGCCGCACACGGAGGGATACGACCATGGCCGACACCGTGCTCTACGAGGTGAGCGACGGACTCGCGACGATCACGCTGAACCGCCCCGAGGCGATGAACGCGCTGAACGTCGCGGCGAAGGTCGCCCTCCGGGACGCGGTCAGGGCCGCCGCGGACGACGACGCCGTACGGGCCGTGCTGCTGACCGCGGCCGGCGAGCGGGCGTTCTGCGTCGGGCAGGACCTCAAGGAGCACATCGGGCTGCTGGCCGCCGACCGGGAGAACGGGTCGGGGCAGACCATGTCCACGGTGCGCGAGCACTACAACCCGATCGTGCGGGCGATCACGGATGCGCCGAAGCCGGTGGTGGCCGCCGTGAATGGCGTGGCGGCGGGGGCCGGGTTCGGGTTCGCGCTGGCCGCGGACTACCGGATCGTGGCGGAGACGGCGAAGTTCAACACGTCGTTCGCGGGGGTCGCGCTGACCGCGGACTCGGGCATCTCCTGGACGCTGCCGCGGGTGATCGGGCCGAGCCGGGCGACGGATCTGCTGCTGTTCCCGCGGAACATCTCCGCGCAGGAGGCGTACGAGCTGGGGATCGCGAACCGGGTCGTGCCGGCGGACGAGCTGCGGGCGGAGGCGGAGAAGGTGGCGCGGGGGCTGGCCCAGGGGCCGACGGTTGCCTTCGCGGCGCTGAAGGAGTCCGTGGCGTTCGGGATGAGCCACTCGCTCGCGGAAACGCTGGAGAAGGAGGACGAGCTGCAGAGTCGGGCGGGGTCCTCCGAGGATCACGGGATCGCGGTCAGGGCGTTCGTGAACAAGGAGGAGCCGAGGTATTCGGGGCGGTGAGGGTGGTCGCGGCGGGGTCGCGGAGGTGCGGCTCCGTCGTGGCTGGTCGCGCGGTTCCCCGCGCCCCTAGGGGGTGAGGGCTGCGGCGGGCCCGCGCGTGACGGTTCGTCGTGGCTGGTCGTGCAGTTCCCCGCGCCCCTTCAGGGGTGGGTTGGTCGCGCAGTTCCCCGCGCCCCTTCAGGGCGTTTCTCTCGCTGCGCACTTCTCCAAGTGGTCGTTGACCAGACCGCAGGCCTGCATCAGGGCGTAGGCCGTTGTGGGGCCCACGAAGCGGAGGCCCTGCTTCTTGAGGGTCTTGGCCAGGGCCGTGGACTCCTTCGTGACCGCGGGGACGTCCGCGAGGGTGCGAGGGACCGGGCCGGGCTCCTCGGGGGCGTGGGACCAGATCAGGGTGTCCAGCTCACCGGGCTTCCACTCGGCCAGCACGCGCGCGTTGGCCAGCGTGGCGTCGATCTTCGCGCGGTTGCGGATGATGCCCGTGTCGGTCAGCAGGCGTTCGCGGTCGGCGTCGGTGAAGGCGGCGACGTCGGCGATGCGGAAGTCCGCGAAGGCGGCGCGGAAGCCAGGGCGGCGGCGCAGGATCGTGATCCACGACAGCCCGGACTGGAACGCCTCCAGGCTGAGGCGCTCGAAGAGGGCGTCGTCGCCGTGCACCGGGCGGCCCCACTCCTCGTCGTGGTAGGCGAGGTAGTCCGGGGCGGACAGCGCCCAGGGGCAGCGCGGCAGGCCGTCCGGGCCGAGGGGCTTCTCGCCGACGGGGTCGCTCACCGCTGATCGTCCTCCGGGTGCGCGGCGGGCTTGTCCATGGACGGGTGCTCCCCGGCGGCGCGGGCTCCGGCCAGCGCGGACTCCAGGTCGGTGATGCGGGCGTCCCGCTCGGCGAGTTCGGCGGCGAGGCGGCCGAGGGCGTCGTCCACGTCGGCCATGCGGTAGCCGCGGGCGGCGAGCGGGAAGCGCAGGCGGTCGACGTCCGCGCGGCTGACCGGGCGGTCGGGCGGCAGGGAGTCCTGGAGCCGCTCCGGCGCCGCCTCGGGCAGCGGGGCGTTGTCACCGCCGCCCACCACGGCGAGGGTCACCGCGCCCACCACGACGGCCAGCGCGACGACCAGGAACAGGAACATAACCATCGCCGGGGCCCCCACGGTCGGATGAGTCGGAGTCGGATGTGTGGCTCCGATCGTGCCATGCGAGTCTGACAGCCGGGACCGCCGGGCGGACGGAGGCGGCCCGGACGGCCGCACGAGGAGAGGTTCCGAGGGATGCTCAGGCTGGGCAGGCGGGAATTCGCACCGCACGAGCGGGTGATCATGGCGATCGTGAACCGGACCCCGGACTCCTTCTACGACCAGGGCGCCACCTTCCGCGACGAGCCGGCGCTCGCGCGCGTGGAGCAGGCGGTGGCCGAGGGCGCCGCGATCATCGACATCGGCGGGGTGAAGGCGGGGCCCGGCGAGGAGGTGTCGGCCGAGGAGGAGGTGCGGCGGACGGTCGGTTTCGTGGCCGAGGTGCGCCGCCGCTTCCCGGACGTGGTGATCAGCGTGGACACCTGGCGGCACGAGGTCGGCGAGGCCGTGTGCGAGGCGGGCGCAGACGTGCTGAACGACGCGTGGGGCGGCGTGGACCCGCGTCTGGCGGAGGTGGCCGCGCGGTACGGCGCGGGGCTGGTGTGCACGCACGCGGGCGGGTCCGAGCCGCGGACCCGGCCGCACCGGGTGACGTACGACGACGTGATGGCGGACATCCTCGACGTGACCCTGGGGCTGGCCGAGCGGGCGGTGGAGCTGGGGGTGGAGCGGGAGTCGGTGATGATCGACCCGGGGCACGACTTCGGGAAGAGCACCCGGCACAGCCTGGAGGCGACCCGGCGGCTCGGCGAGATGGTGGCCACCGGCTGGCCCGTGCTGGTGTCGCTGTCCAACAAGGACTTCGTCGGCGAGACGCTGGACCGCCCGGTGAAGGAGCGGGTGGTGGGGACGCTCGCGACGACGGCGGTGTCGGCATGGCTGGGCGCCCAGGTGTACCGGGTGCACGAGGTCGCCGAGACGCGTCAGGTGCTGGACATGGTGTCGTCGATCGCCGGGGACCGGGAGCCGGCGGTGGCGCGGCGCGGGCTGGCGTGACGGAAGCCGGGGCAGCCGGGTCGTCGCCCCGGCCGCCCCGCGGGCCCCTGGGCTCTAGTGGCCCGCTTCCTTGGAGACCAGGGCCACGGCCTCCTCCACGTCGTCCGTGACGTGGAACAGCAGCAGGTCCTTCTCGGCCGCCTTGCCCTGGCCGATCACCGTGGAGCGCAGCCAGTCGACGAGGCCGCCCCAGTACTCGGTGCCGAACAGCACGATGGGGAACTGGGTGACCTTCTGGGTCTGCACCAGGGTGAGCGCCTCGAAGAGCTCGTCGAGCGTGCCGAGGCCGCCGGGCAGGACGACGAAGCCCTGCGCGTACTTGACGAACATCATCTTCCGGACGAAGAAGTACCGGAAGTTCAGACCGATGTCGACGTACCGGTTCAGGCCCTGCTCGAAGGGCAGCTCGATGCCGAGGCCGACCGACACGCCGTCGGCCTCCAGGGCGCCCTTGTTGGCCGCCTCCATGGCGCCCGGGCCGCCGCCGGTGATGACGGCGAAGCCCGCCTCGACCAGGCCGCGGCCGAGCTGCACCCCCGCGTCGTACTCGGGCGAGTCCGCGGGGGTGCGGGCGGAACCGAAGACGCTGATCGCGGGCGGGAGCTCGGCGAGGGTGCCGAAGCCCTCGATGAACTCCGACTGGATGCGCAGCACCCGCCAGGGGTCGGTGTGCACCCAGTCGCTCGGCGCGCGCTCGTCCAGCAGCCGTTGGTCGGTGGTGCTGGAGTCCACCTGACCGCGCCGGCGGAGGACCGGCCCCAGGCGCTTCTCCTCCGGCGGCTGCCGCTTCCCCTCAGGGTTGCCCGTAGCCATGTGCGCTCCCTCCGTGTGCCAGGTCGTACCGCCTCAGCGTAGATCTACGCGGGTTACGTGCGGGGGACGTCAGCATGTCCACGGGAGAGCCTTCCAAACGCGCATCCGCCCGTACGGGGGTCAGGCGGTCAGCCAGGACCGCAGCCGTTCCTCCCCCGCGAGGATCTTGGCGGTGTCGACGCGCTCGTCCCGCTTGTGGGCCAGGTGGGGGTTGCCGGGGCCGTAGTTCACGGCGGGGATCCCCAGCGCGGAGAAGCGGGAGACGTCGGTCCAGCCGTACTTGGGCTGCGGGGTGCCGCCGACCGCCTCGATGAAAGCCGCCGCGGCCGGGTGGGACAGGCCGGGCATGGCCGCGCCACTGTGGTCGTCGACGACGAACTCGGTGACGCCACAGTCCGCGAAGACCTCCCGGACGTGTGCCAGGGCCTCCTCCTCGGTGCGGTCGGGGGCGTAGCGGAAGTTCACCGTGACGACGCACTCGTCGGGGATGACGTTGCCGGCGACGCCTCCGGAGATGCCGACCGCGTTGAGGCCTTCGCGGTACTCCAGGCCGTCGATGACCGGCCACCGGGGCTCGTAGGAGGCGAGGCGCTGGAGGATGGGGGCGGCGGCGTGGATGGCGTTGGCGCCCATCCAGCCGCGCGCGGAGTGGGCGCGCTCGCCGGAGGTCTTCAGCAGCACGCGCAGGGTGCCCTGGCAGCCGCCCTCGACCTGCCCGTCGGAGGGCTCCAGGAGGACCGCGAAGTCGCCCTCCAGCCAGTCGGGGTGCGCCTCGGCGACGTGCCCCAGGCCGTTGAGGTCGGCGGCGACCTCCTCGTTGTCGTAGAAGACGAAGGTGAGGTCGCGGTTGGGCTCGGGGACGGTGGCCGCGACGCGCAGCTGGACGGCGACGCCCGCCTTCATGTCGCAGGTGCCGCAGCCCCACAGGACGCCGTCCTCGTCGAGGCGCGAGGGCACGTTGCCGGCGATCGGCACCGTGTCGATGTGGCCGGCGAGGATCACCCGCTCCGGGCGGCCGAGACGGGTGCGGGCCACGACGTTGTTGCCGTGCCGGTCGACCGTCAGGTGCGGCAGCGCGCGCAGCGCCGTCTCGATCGCGTCCGCCAGCGGCTTCTCGGTGCCGCTCTCGGAGGGGAAGTCGACGAGCTGCGCGGTGAGGCGCGCGGCGTCCAGTGTGAGGTCAAGCGGGGTGTCGGACATGCCGTCGACCCTAGCGCGGGCGGCTCACGGACCACTGTCCACACCTGGGTCACACAGGACCGTACTCTCCAGTACCTTGTACGCGTGCCAGAGCCGTCCCCCACTCCCCAGCGCAAGCGCCGTGGCCGTCTGCTCCGTTGCGGCGCGGCCTTCGCGGTGCTGTCAGCGGTCGCCGGTTACCTCGTGGTGCAGTACGTCACCGGAGGCACGGGCGGCCCCGGCTGCAAGGTCGTGTCCGGCAAGGGCGACGGCGCGACCTACGCGTTCACCCCCGAGCAGGCGGTGAACGCGGCGACGATCACCGCCGTGGGCACCGCGCGCGACCTGCCCGAGCGGGCGGTGACGATCGCGCTGGCGACGGCCCTCCAGGAGTCCGCGCTGCGCAACATCGACTACGGCGACCGTGACTCGGTGGGCCTGTTCCAGCAGCGTCCCTCGCAGGGCTGGGGCACGCCGCAGCAGATCATGGACCCGGCGTACGCGTCGGTGAAGTTCTACGAGCACCTGGAGCAGGTGCCGGGTTACACGCGGCTGCCGCTCACCGTGGCCGCGCAGAAGGTGCAGCGCAGCGGCTTCCCGCAGGCGTACGCCAAGCACGAGCCGGACGCCACGCTGCTCGCGGCCGCCCTCACCGGGCGTTCGGGGGCGACGCTGACGTGCGACGGCCGCCCGGCGGCGACCCGGGCGAAGGGCGCGCACGCGGTGCGGGCCGCGCTGGCCCGGGACTTCGGGCGGGACGTGCTGGAGCCGGCGGGCGCCGAGGTGGACGACGACAAGGGGCGGACCTCCTCGTCCCCGGAGCCGTCCGGCACGGAAGCGGAATCCGGCGACGGCATCGTGACGCTGCCGGTCACCACCGTTGCCGGCGACCGGCGGGACGCCGGGGCGCGGGGCTGGCAGCTGGCCCACTGGGCCGTGGCCAACGCCTCCGAGCTGCACATACGGAGTGTTTCCTACGCCGGCCGGGAGTGGGTCGCCGGGCACACCGACAGTCAGTGGCGGCCGCTGGACGGCAAGGCGCCGACGGGATCGGACGGGGAAGCGGACTCGGTCCGGATCACCACCGGGCGGTAGCCCGGGGCGTTGCCGAGCAGGCGTGCGAGTGATCACCCGGAGGCGTTGCACGGGTCCGACATTGCGCCGCATTGCCGACTCTTTGCCGGACACGCGCGCAACCTTCTCGGCGGTCGGGCGGTAATCAGTGCGTCCGGGCGGCCGGTCCTGACCGTCCGCCCGGACACCACCGTTGTCTGCCGTCGAAGGAGCACCATGTCCCTCCCCCTGACCCGTCGGATCGCCAGTGCCGCGCTGCTCGTCGCTGCGGGAGCGGCCGCCGGGGTCGGTGCGGCCGGTTCCGCGAGCGCGGCGCCGGCGCTGCCGTCCGCCCCGAACCTCGGGCTGAGCGCCCTGGACGGTGCGCCTGGCAAGACCGTGGACAACGTGACGCGGGGCGTCGACAAGACCACCCCGGACGCCACCGAGGTGGCCCCGGCCGCGGGCAAGACCGTGAAGAAGGCCGTGCCGGTGGTGAAGGAGCTGCCGACCGACTCCCTCGGCAAGAGCGGCCCGACGAAGAACCTGCCGGTCAAGGGCCTGCCCCTCGGCTGACCCCTCCGCCGAAGGCGACCCCCGGCGAAACCGAAGGGGCCCGGGATCTCTCCCCCCGGGCCCCTTCGGTGCGCCTGGAACGGTCTCGGAGTACCTGGAACGGCCTCGGTGTGCCCGCGGACGGTCTCGGTGCGCGGTCAGGCGGTGAGGCGGGCGGCCGCTGCCCGCACCCGTTCGTCCGTCGCGGTCAGGGCCACGCGGACGAAGCGGTCGCCGGCGGGGCCGTAGAAGTCGCCGGGGGCGACCAGGATGCCGCGGTCGGCGAGGTGGGCGACGGTGTCCCAGCAGGACTCGTCGCGCGTGGCCCACAGGTAGAGGCTGGCCTCGCTGTGCTCGATGCGGAAGCCGTGGCCGAGCAGCGCGTCGCGCAGGGCGGTGCGGCGGGCCGCGTACCGCTCGCGCTGGACGCGGACGTGCTCGTCGTCGCCGAGGGCCGCCACCACGGCCGCCTGGGTGGGCGCCGGGGTCATCATGCCGCCGTGCTTGCGGATCTGGAGCAGCGGGCCGAGCACGGCCGGGTCGCCGGCCAGGAACGCGGCGCGGTAGCCGGCCAGGTTGGACCGCTTGGACAGGGAGTGGACGGCGACGATGCCGTCGTAGGAGCCGCCGTTGACGTCCGGGTGGAGCACCGAGACGGGGTCCGCCTCCCAGCCGAGCTCGATGTAGCACTCGTCGGAGAGGACGAGGACGCCGTGCTCGCGGGCCCAGGCGACGATCCGGGTCAGCTCCTCCTTGGCCAGCACCCGGCCCGTCGGGTTGGACGGCGAGTTGAGCCACAGCAGCTTCAGCCGCGAGGGGTCCAGCTCGGTCGGGTCGTCGTACGCCACGTGCTCGGCGCGCGCCAGGCGGGCACCGACCTCGTACGTCGGGTAGGCGAGGCGCGGGAAGGCGACCTGGTCGCCGGGGCCGAGGCCGAGCTGGGTGGGGAGCCAGGCGACGAGTTCCTTGGAGCCGACGACCGGCAGGACGTGCCGGTGGGTCACCTCGCGGGCGCCGAGCCGGTGTTCCACCCAGCGGGTGAGCGCGTCCCGCAGTTCCGGGGTGCCCCACACCGTGGGGTAGCCCGGCGAGTCCGCGGCGGCGATCAGCGCCTTCTGGATGTGCTCGGGCACCGGGTCGACGGGCGTGCCGACCGAGAGGTCGACGATGCCGTCGGGGTGCGCGGCGGCCGTCTTCTTGTACGGCTCCAGCTTGTCCCAGGGGAAGGCGGGCAGCCGGTCGGAGACTGCGGACACGGGCGGGGGACTCACTTTCTGGTTCGGCGAACGCCTCGGCCCCGTACGGCGGGCAGGCCGTACGGGACCGAGGGCGACGCGTCGGTGCGGGACCGCTGCGGGACGATCAGGCCTGCGGCGGCAGCGCGGCGATGAACGGGTGGTCCCGCTCGATCAGACCGAGCTTGCTGGCGCCGCCCGGGGAGCCGAGCTCGTCGAAGAACTCGACGTTCGCCTTGTAGTAGTCCTTCCACTCCTCCGGGGTGTCGTCCTCGTAGAAGATGGCCTCGACCGGGCAGACCGGTTCACAGGCGCCGCAGTCGACGCATTCGTCCGGGTGGATGTACAAGGACCGCTGGCCCTCGTAGATGCAGTCGACCGGGCACTCCTCGATGCACGCCTTGTCCTTGACGTCGACACAAGGCTGCGCGATGACGTAGGTCACGCTGTCGTTCCTCCTCGATAGGGCGCTGGCGGGCCTCCTCAGGCTCCGCCGCCTGGCGCGCGGGAGCGCGGCGTCGTCGATGCCCGCCCCTAGTATCTCCGTTCCGGAGCATGATCCGAACAGGAGGGGTGAACTGACCTGTGGAAATCTCAGCCGCCGGGCGCCTCGAGGTCCGTATCACCGCTGCTGACGTGGGAAAACGGGTCTCCGTGAGGAGCTTGATCGAACATGGTCCCTCGGGTGAGAAGTTCAGCGACGCGGTCGGGGTTCTCACATCATGGGACAACGGTGTGTTGCGGATCACAAGGAAGAGCGGGGAAAGTGTTCGCGTCGCCGAGTCGGCGCTGGTCGCGGGCAAGGTCGTCCCCGCCGCCCCGGCGCGTCGTCGCGGTCCGGCCGCGTCCTACGAGGAGCTGGCGCGGATCACCGCGCGGGGCTGGCGGCCCGTGGAGAGCGAGCGGCTCGGCGACTGGGAGCTGCGGGCGGCCGCGGGGTTCACGCGGCGGGCCAACTCGGTGCTGCCGCTGGGCGACCCCGGCCTGCCGCTCGACGACGCGCTGACGGCCGTACGCCGCTGGTACGCGGCCCGGGGGCTGCCGGCGTACGCGCAGACCGCGACCGGCGCGCAGGGCACGCAGGAGCTGCTGTGCGCGGAGCTGGAGAAGCGCGGGTGGGTCCGCGAGGTGACCGCCGAGCTGTGGACGGGCGGACTGGCCCCGGTCGCCGACCTGGGTGACGGCACGTCCGGGGTGCTGCTGTCCCGGGACGCGGACGAGGCGTGGCTGGTTCGGTACCAGCGCAAGGGCGTCAGTGAGGTGGCCCTGCGGGTGCTGGGCGGAGGATCTCCGGGCGCCCCGGCCCCGGGTGAGCCGTCCGTGTGGTTCGCGACCGTGCCGGGAGAGCCGGGCGCCGAGGCGCCGGCCGCGATCGGGCGGTGTGTCGTGGACGGCCGGTGGGCCGGGTTCGCGGCGGTCGAGGTGGATCCGGCGCGGCGGCGGGAGGGTCTGGCCACGGCCGTGATGGCGGCGCTGGCCGCCCGCGCCCTGGAGGAGGGCGCCTCGGCGGCCTGGCTGCAGGTGGAGACGGACAACGAGGGCGGACGGGCACTGTACGACCGTCTGGGCTTCGCCCCGCACCACGCGTACCACCACTACCGCGCACCGGAGGAACCCGCATCGGAAGGATCCGCTCCGGATTCGTCGGCCCCGGCGGGTGACGGGACGTCGTGAGCGGGCACGAACCGGGTATGCGCTCCCCCTGTCCCCCGCCGCCCGGGCGCTCCGCCGAACTGCGCAGGCGGTTCGCCGAGGAGGTGCGCTGCGAGCGGCCAGGCCTGTCCGCGCTGTGTCTGCTGGTGGCAGCGGAGGGCGACGGCACGCTGGACGAGGCCGGCATGGACGCGGTGGAGATCGAGCTGGACCGGCTGGCGGGCGAGCTGCCGCACCGGCCGGGCTCGCCGCACGCGTGGGCGGTGGCGCTGCGGGACCTGCTGGGAGAGCGGTACGCCTTCCACGGTCTGGCGGACGACTACCGGCGGCTGGAGTCCTCGCTGCTGCACGAGGTGCTGCGGCGGCGGCGCGGGCTGCCGATCCTGCTGTCGGTGGTGTGGATCGAGGTGGCCCGGCGGGCGGGGGCGCCGGTGTACGGCGTGGCGCTGCCCGGGCACTTCGTCGTGGGCTTCGGCGACCCGGGCGGGGCAGGCGCCGGGCAGGTGCTGGCCGACCCGTTCGACGGGGGGCGGGTGCTGACAGGACCGGACGCGGAGCTGCTGGTCGCCGGGGCCACCGGAGGCCCGCTGGAGCCGTCCATGCTGACCCCCGCGGGGACGCTGGAGGTGGTGGCGCGCGTCCTGAACAACGTCCGGGCCTGGGCGGCGACCCGCCCCGAGCGCACCGACGTCGGCCTCTGGGCCCTGGACCTCGCCCTGCTCCTCCCCTCCCACCCGGCCCGCCTGCGCTACGAACGCGCCCAGCTCCTCGTCCAGCGCGGCGAGTTCCTGACGGGCGCGGCCGAACTGGAGACGTACGCGGAGGTCGTCGCGGCGGTGGACCCGACGGCCGCGGACCGCATCCGAGGGGAGGCACTGGCCGCACGGGCCCTGCTCAACTGAGACGCCCCGGACTGCCGCCGAGGCACAGCACGTCTCCGCCCGGCCGTCGCCGTCGCCTCGCCTCGCCTCGCCTCGCCTGCCCGACGATCGGCGGGGGCGTCGGCGCGAGTACCGCCGAGCCGCGGTGGGGTCACGCAGCCCTGCTTGCCGGCGTTCGCCGCCTCGACGACCTGGTCGGCGCCGAGGCCGCCGTGGCCGGCATCCGCCACCGCTGCCCCGAGAGGGCCGGCGCCAAGGCCCCCCGCCCAGGTCGCCACGCACCGAGCGCCCGCGGACACGAGGGCGGCGCCGCACGGGGAGTTCCGTGCGGCGCCGCTGTCGTCGTCGGCCGGGATCAGCTCGCGTTCGTCTCGATGACGGCCGTACGGTCGCCCTCGCTGACCAGCGCCTGGCGCAGCGCGCCGTAGACGTCCTGCGGGGTGACCGGGGTCTTCTCGCCGTTGCCGCGGGTGATGAGCACGCCGTCGAAGGCCTGGCCGTACAGGTTCTCCAGGGCCTTCAGGTCGGGCTTCTCGACGAGCTTGCCGTTGACCGCCTCGACGCGCAGGAACTTCCACAGCGACTTCTCGGGGCTCATCGGCACCGAGTGCGCCGGGTCGGTCTGCACGGTGACCCGGTCCGACATCGCGGGCTCGGCGAACTCCTTCATCATCCGGTCGACCTCGGCCTTGGTGACCTTCGGCTGCTGGGTCGTCGTCGGGACGCTCACCGCGGCGGCGGCGCCGGTCTCCACCTGCGTGCGGTACGCGGCGGCGACCACGTCGGCCGCCTTGGCGACGTCGACGCCCTTGCCCGCCTGCGGGTAGACCGGGACGGCCTTGCCGGACTCGAACGTGATCGAGCCCTCCTTGACCGTGCCGGCGCCTCCCGCGGCGCTCTCCAGGGCGGCCTGGAGCTTCTCGTGGTCGACCGGGATCTCCGGCTCGACGACGCGCGACTGGCCGAACAGCGAGCCGATCACGTTGACCGGGTTGTAGTCGCTGGTGGCGGCCTTGCCGACGGTCGCGTCGATGTCGACCTGGAGACCGGCTTTGTCCGGCTGGAGTGCGAAGGTCTTGCCGTCGACGGACAGCTTGAGCGGCTTGTCGAGCCGCCCGTCGAGCGCGCCGTCGAGCTTCTTCACGGCCTCGTCGCGGGTGCCGCCGCCGATCTCGATGCCGAGCACCGTGGTGCCCTTGGGCACGTCGGAACGGTTCATCAGCAGGCCCGCGCCGTAGGCGACGCCGGCGACGAGGACGACGCCGGTGGCGAGGAGGACCAGCTTGCTGCGGCCCTTCTTCTTCGGCGCCTTGGCGGAGCCCGAAGGGGGCGGGCTGACCGGCTCGGGCAGCTTGGGCGGGGTGTGCGGGCCCGGGGCGTTCGGGCCCGTGCCGGGCGCGTCGAAGGAGGCGCTCGGCGGGATCACCGGGATGCCGCTGGTCACGGTGTGCCCGGAGACGTTGTCGTGGCGCGCGTAGCCGCGGTCGGCGGGCTTCTGCGGGGTGAGGATCGCGGTGTCGTCGCTCAGGCCGCCGCCGGGCATCGCGTGCGAGCCGGTGCGCTCCTCCGTGAAGGGCGCGCCGCCGCCCGGCGGGGTCATCGGGCCGTCCCCGGTGACCGGGCCGCCGGTGGGCCCGGCGGGCGCCTGCGGGCCGCCGGGACCGGGGCCGGGCACGCCGCCGCCGCCCGGACGGGCTCCGGGGGCGCCGGGGCCGCGCTGAGGGCCGCCCTTGGCATCGTCGGCGAAGTACGGCAGGTCGTCGCGGCGGGGTTCGCCGCCGCGGTCGGCGCGGTTGCCGCCGGGAGCGCCGGCCAGCGCCTCGGTCACGTCGAAGGAGCCGGTGCCGCCGCCGTGCCCGGGAGCCACGGGTCCGCCGGTCGCACCGGCCGCGCCGGTGGGTCCGGGCGCCTTCGGGCCGCCGGGGCGGGGTCCGCCGGGCGCGCCCATGGAGCCGACCACGCCGCCGGGACGTCCGGCGTTGTTCGGGGCGGACGGGCCGCCCGGCGCCTTGGGAGCGCCGCCCGGGGCCTTGGGAACGGCACCCGACGGCGCGTCGGAGGGCGCGCCGGAAGTGCCGGGCGCGGGCGCGCCGTTGGCCGCGCCGCCGGCCTGACCGGGCTTGCCGGCCGAGGACTTGCGCGGCGCGAACCAGTCGCTCGCGGGCTTCTCCTCGGCGGCGGGCCTGTCGGCCGTCTCGGGCCGCGCGGGCGGCTCGACGGGGTCGGCGGCGGGTGCGGCGGGAGCGGGCCCGGCGGCCGCCTCGGTGTCGGCGGCCGCCTTCCTGCCGTCCGCGTCGGTGACGGGCTTGCGCACGACGACCGGCGGAATCGGGCGCGACCCGGGGATGTTGATCCGGATCCGGGTCGTCAGCGTGGTCTCGGTCTTGCGTTCCTCCGGCCGCGCGGCCGGACGGCCCGCGTCCGTGCCCTCGTCCGGAATCGCCGGGATCCCGTAGGGCGGGGTGCCCGACGGGTAGGCGGCTCCGCCGCGCCCGTTGGGCCCGGAGGACGGAGTGTCAGTTTCACGACTCAAGGCAGGTTCTCCCGGTTGGCTCCGCCGCCCGTCACGACCTCACGGTGGGGGTCCTCCCAGCTCGGGCGAGGCCGAGGGTCGAGGGAGGCTCGGCGGCGCGCACCACCTTACTGGCCATATCCGGCCCGTATCCCAGTACCGCCGGGGAAACCCACACCGGACCATCACGCCCCTGGCACGGCGAAGTGGTACGTCACTTGCGAAGTCGGGCGGGGCCCCCGTCCGGTTGCCTCCCGGGCCCGAAGGTGGCACAGATCACAGCCACGGCGATGCCACCGAGGAGGAAGAGGTAGGAGCCGCTGCCCGCGGCGAACAGGAAGTCGCCTTCCGGACGGCTGACCGTGAGCAGGACGACGGTGATCATCCAGCCGGCGGCGACGGCGATCCCGCCGGACCGGCTCCGGATCAGCCGCGCCGCCCCGAGCACGGTCCCGGCCTCGCCGGCCAGGGCGAGCAGCAGCCCGCCGGGGAACCACGCGGGCTGGACCAGCGCCCCGGCGACGCCGACGAGGGCGCCGAGCACCAGCAGCCCGAGCAGCGCGGCGGCGCGCCCCGCGGACGGGGGGCGCAGGGGCTGCGCCATCAGGGGCGCGCGGTCGCCGCTCATGTCGTCTCTCCCGTGGCGACGCCCGCGAAGAGGTCGTCCTCACGGCCCGCGGGGCGCCCGCCGCGCACCAGCTCGTAGTACTCGGTGGTGAACAGCGGCTGCGCGAGCTCGTTGGACAGCACGAAGTACGGCTGGTCGGCGACGGTGATCTGGGTGGCGTGGGCGCGCATCGCGGCGGCCTTCGCGCCGGCGTACGCGGTGCCGTCGACGGCGGTGGTGATCCGCTCGTCGCCGACCACGCCGGGGACGTCCCGGACCGACGCCGCCTTGTCGAAGGGGAGGCCGGGCAGGTCGCGCTCCAGCCGGGCGAAGGCGTCCTCGGCCACGGAGCGCGGCACGCGGTTCCAGTAGACCTTGGGCACGTCCCAGCCGCGCCCGGCGGCCAGCTCGACGGCGCGCATGGCGACGCGGTGGGCCTGGATGTGGTCGGGGTGGCCGTAGCCGCCGTTGTCGTCGTAGGTGACCAGCACCTGCGGCCGCACATCGAGGATCACGTCGGCGAGCAGCCCGGCGGCCTGGTCGACGTCGGCCTGCCAGAAGCAGCCGGGGTCGTCGTTGTCGGGCAGCCCCATCATCCCGGAGTCGCTGTACCGCCCGGCCCCGCCGAGCAGCCGGAAGTCCGTGACACCGAGCGCCGCCATGGCCTCACGCAGCTCGCCCAGCCGGTGTCCGCCGAGGGCGGCGCCGCTCAGGTGCCGCAGCTCGGGCGGGATGACCTCACCACGCTCACCGAGGGTGCAGGTGACCAGCGTCACGTGGCCGCCCTCGGCCGCGTGGCGCGCCATGGTCGCGCCGTTGTTGATCGACTCGTCGTCCGGGTGCGCGTGCACCAGCATCAGACGCCGCTCGGGCAGTTCCGTCATGCGCCCAACCCTATGTGGCGCGGGGCTCTCGCGCGGGCCCCGTCCGACCGCGCAGGGTGCGGGCCCAGGGGGCGTCGACGGCGGCGGCGTCGATCGCCACCAGCACGTTGCTGAGCAGTGCGTCCGCGAAGTAGCGGCGGATCTGCTCGTCGGAGGCGCCGGACACGGCGCGGAGGTACTCGACCTGCTTGGCATAGCACCGGCGCACGGCCTCGCCGATGCCGGGCTCGGTCGCGCAGCCCTGGGCGTGCATGAGGATCATCAGCACGTCCCGGTCGCCGATGACCTCGTCGTACGCGGCGGTCAGCGCGTCGACGACGGCCTGCGGGTCGGTGGTGCGCACGGAGGCCGCCGCGGTGGCGGCGGCCTCACGCAGCCGGTCCGAGCAATGGTCGACCAGGGCGACGAACAGCGCCTCCTTGTCCTTGAACAGCCGGTACAGGTACCCCTGCGAGATGCCGGCCGCCTTGGCGACGTCCGTCGTGGAGGTTCCGTAGTAGCCCCGGGCGGCGAACGTCCTGATGGCCGTCCGCATGACCGTGGCCCGGCGCTCGTCGGCGGTGGAGCGCTGCCGCGTCCTGGTTTCCATGGAAGTAATCAACCACTTCCAAGAAAGTGGCGTCAAAGCTTCCGCCGTGGGCTCAGTCTCGGCTGAACGCCGTGACCATGTCGTCGGCGGAGCCGAGGGCCTCCATCGCGACCAGCGGGTTCCAGTAGTCGACGTACCGGCTGATCCTCCCGTCCCGGGTCTCCACGACCGAGATGTACGTCTGGTCGTACGGCCGCCCGGTCTCCAGGGCGACGCCCTCGCACCGCAGTTCGGCGATGACGAGGGTCGGGTCGACGGTCTCGTGGATCCGCACGTCCTTCATCTCGATGCGGAACGCCTTGGGGAAGTTGGCCATGTGCGCACGCAGTTCGTCGCGGCCCTGGAGCCGGGTGGGGTAGCCGGGCGGCGCGTACGGGAACTCGAGGACGCCGTCCTCGGTGAAGAGTGCCGCCCACTCGTCGGCCCGGCCGGAGGTGAGGTGGTCGAGGTGGTCGAGGAAGGCCTGGCGGGCGACGGCGCGGGTGGGAGTGTGGGTCATGACTGGAGTTCCATTCCGGTGACATGTAAGCGGTTAATCACTTACTTGGCTACCAAAGACAAGCCCCGTCAAGGCTGACGGGGACTGGCGCATGAGGGATCCGCCATGATCAGCGGATGGATAAGTAATAGACCACTTACATATGACCGGTCAACCGCTCGAAGGGTCCTGACCGCTCTCATCGTCGCGGTAGCGCGGCAGGCCGTCCGTGGGGATGGTCCATTCGCCGATGGTGACGTCCTCGCCGTAGACGAAGTCCTTGCGGGTGGCGTAGCGGGGACCGTCGGGGGTCGCGTGGATGTCCGTGAAGACGGCGCCGGTGCCGGTGCGGGGATCGAAGATGACGTAGACCGGGATGCCGAGCAACGCGTAGTCGCGCATCTTGCCCACCCAGTCGTTCTCCGGGTTGGAGCGGGAGACGACCTCGACGGCTGCGTGGACCGTACGAGGGTCGATGGATCCTTCGACGTCGAGATCTTCCCAGGCGATCACCATCACATCCGGGTGCCGCATGATGCCCTCGGGCTCGCCCTCTACGTCGGGAGTGCCGTTGTGGGCCAGCAACTCGTCCGGCATGACCCTTTCCAGACGGCGGCTGACGTGCGCGGCCGTAACCTCGTGCGGGCCCCCCGGCGACATCATGTCGTGCACGATCCCTTCCTTGGTGACCTCGAATTTCCCGGGGAGGGTGTCGTCGAGCGACTGCACGACGTCCCTCATGGCCCGGTACTGGGGCGAACTGTCGCGCCGAGCGTCGTCGGGTGCGATGGTCATGGCGCTCGCTCCTCCGTGGTCTGTGCCCAGGGGCAAGGATCGTCACATTCATGCTAGGCGGCCTCCTGAAGGTCGGTTCGGCAGTCGCGGCAGTGGGTCGTGGGGGCGGGTGCGCGGAAGGCGCGGTCGCAGCCGTCGCAGTTCCGGAGCGGGTAGCGGACGGGCGGCGGCGGGGCGGCGGCCTGCGCCCGGAACGGGCCGGCGGCGGGAGCTGTGAGGCGAGGCGGTGGGCCAGCAGGGCTGCCGGGCGCCGCACTCCCTCGGGCGGGAGGTCGACCGTCAGGGCTCTGCGTACGGCCGCTGGAGCCACGTCGCGTTCGAGCCACGCCGCGACGCCGGGTGCCAGGTGGGCGGTGTCGTCGGCCGAGAGGAGCAGGCGGGAGTCGTGGCGGCGCAGGTCCGTCAGGAGGTCGGTGGCGGCCTGGAGGATCCCGGGACCGGAGTACGCGGGACGCGGCACGGCGGGGAGCGCCTTGCGTGCAGGCTTCTTGCGCGGTGCGTGCGGCAGGTGCGGTGCGGGCGTCGTGCTCTCCCGGCACGGCTGCTCCGTCTGCTGCCGCACTGCGGCCGGCTGGTTGCAGGAGATCGTGCGGGTGACGATGCGGCCGGAGGACGTGCGGACGCGTTCCCGCCGCAGACAGCCGTGCGACTCCAACTCCCGCAGAGCGGCGGCGATACGGGTCGCTCCCTCGGGGAAGCGCGCAGCGAGGGTCTTGATGTCGGCAGGGGCGCCCTTCGGCAGGGACTGGAGGTGGGTGCCGAGGCCGATGGCGAGGAGCGACAGCTCCGGGTGCTGGGCCAGGTGGTTGCCGATCACCACGAAGCGGGTGGTGTGGCGGGTGTTGTCGTGCTGGAGCCCGCCGGTGCGGTGGGCCCGGCCGGGGTGCGTGTTGCCTGCAACCCGGACGTGGGCGCGCGGGGGCGCGCTAGGGTTCTGCGTATCCATCAGGAAGGTCCGTTCTTCCTCGGTGGTCAGGCCCTCGCATTGGGATTGCCGTCCCGGCGGGGGCCGTCTCATGTCTGCGGTCGTGGTGGGGCGTTGTGCGTTGCCCTGCGCTGAGCGTCGGGCCTGGACGGCGAGGAAATCCAGCCAGTTCGACACGGTTCACCCGCCCGAGTGAGCGGGATCGCGGGCGGGAGGGGTGGGGCTTGGCGGGGTGCTTTCTCCCGGAGTTTCTTGGTCTCTCAGCCGCCGACGTCACCGAAGCGCGAAGTTCCGCGTTCCGGTGCCAGTGTGAGGTCGATCTCCGCCCACACCGTCTTACGGGGGTGGCGGCCCTCGGCGACTCCCCACCGATCGGCGAGCGCGTCCACCAGGAACAGCCCGCGGCCCGACTCGGCGACACCGTCCGGCTCGCGCAGCACCGGCCGGCGGTCGCCGCGCGTGTCGGTGACCTCGATGCGGAGCGTGGCTCCCACCACGTACAGCGTCAGCCGGAAGCTGCGGCCGGGCACGCGGCCGTGCGTGGCGGCGTTGGCGGCCAGTTCGGCGACGACCTGGCCGGCCGTCTCGTACGGGACCTCCCAGCTCCGCAGCGCGTCCACCGCGAGCAGCCGCGCGAGGCGCGCTCCCCGCGCGGTCGACGACAACAGCACGCTGACGTGCCGCACTTGGCCGTCGGGGCGCATGGTCCCCGTGAGGGCGATTTTCTGATTCACGTGACTCAGCGTGGCCGAACGGCCGTACCGTGATGAGTGATCGCAGCGCTGCGTAGAGTGACCGTCCACTGCTTGTCCGGGGGTGTCCGGACTGTCGGCCGGACCCGCGCGGCATCCGCGATCACGGAACGGCACCACGGAGGGGCACGCGCATGTCGGTGAACGGTGAGGCGGTACGGGTCGGTCCCGGTACGGGCCGGGCGGACGAGCCGGGCTGGGAGGTGGACCCGGACGACGACTGGGCGCTGGCCGTGGTGGCCACCGTGGGACGTCAGTTGAAGCTGCGGCGGGAGGCCGTGGGCATGCGCGTGCCCGAGTTCGCGGTGGCGGTCGGGTACGGCGAGGACCTCGTCTACAAGATCGAGAGCGGCAGGCGGATCCCCCGCCCCGAGTACTTGGACACGGCGGACGAGATCCTGAGGGCGGGCGGCCTCGTCGCGGCGATGAAGGAGGACGTGAGGAAGGTCCGGTACCCGAAGAAGGTGCGGGATCTCGCGCAGATGGAGGCGCGGGCGGTGGAGCTTCAGCTCTACGATCCGCTCCACATCCACGGCCTGTTGCAGACGCCCGAGTACGCGCGAGCCCTGTTGTCCATGCGGCGACCGGCGTACTCGGCCGAGGAGGTGGAGCGGTTCGCCTCGGCGCGCGCGGCCCGCCGTGCGGTCTTCGACCGTGATCCCGCGCCGGAACTCGGCTTCATCCTGGAGGAGTGGACGCTTCGGCGTCCCCTGGGCGGGAGGGAGGTACTGCGCGCGCAGCTGGAACACCTGCTGACCGTCGCGGTGTTGCCCACCGTCGAGCTCCAAGTGATGCCGACCGATCGGCAGGAGCACGCCGGAGTGGACGGCGGCATCGAGATGCTGAAGTTCGCGGACGGTACGGCGGTCGGACGCTCACCGGCCGTGGCCGGCGGCCGAGCGGTGTCGGACCTGCGGCAGCTCCGTATTCTTGAGCTGCGTTACGGCATCATCCGCGCTCAGGCACTGACACCGCGCGAGTCCATCGCCTTCGTCGAAGATCTGCTGGGGGAGACATGATCCGGAGCACGCCCTGCGACCTCGTGTGGTTCAAAAGCAGTTACAGCAGCGGCAGCGAGGGCGACTCCTGCGTCGAGATCGCCACGGAACCCGCCACCGTCCACGTCCGCGACTCCAAGAATGCCGACGGCCCCCGCCTCGCCTTCACCCCGGCCGCCTGGGCCGGCTTTCTCACCTCCGTGGACCGCGATGGTCCGGCGTGAGGTCGCTGCCGCGCAGGACCGGTGAGGCGTTCGGGCTTCTGCTCGTGTTCACGGTCGTGGGGCTCTCCCGTGTCTGGCCGCCGAAGTGGACGCTGAGGCGGATCGCCGCCTCGGCCAAGGTGCGGGCCGAGCGCGAGGCGGCCGAGGAGAAACTGCTCACCCGCGTGCGGGAGATCGAGGCGGGCGTGCCGTGGCTGCGGCCGCTCGACGTCGTGATCCGCGACGAGTGCGTCGACGTCCGCAGCAACCACATCAGCTTCTTCGGTGCGAGCCCGTCGAGGCGGCAGTCGATGACCTGCCGGATGTCCGCCTTCATCATCTTCTCCACGGACGGGGACCCCGAGGACGCCGCAGCGGAGATCCACCGCTCGTTCCCTCTGCCGGACGGTCTCTCCGCCGATGGGATTGCGGAGTCGCTGCACTGGGACACGGACGAGCGGAAGGTCGCCCCCGATGTCGCTCCCAAGGCCGTACGGACTCGCGTCACCCGGCGCCACGGTGAGAAGTCCCTCGAGCAACTCCGCGAGGAGCACGGCGTCCTGTGCATGTGGGCCCTGTACGGGCAGGCGTACTTCACGGTCGTCTGAGGTCTACACGGACAGACCCCCAGCTCCGGTCATAATGCGCGGGTGTCCAGACGACCCGTGCCGTTGCCGGCCGAGCACATACCCCCCGGGACGCCCGAGTGGCGGACCGCCGACGTCCTCCGCTGGCTCGACGCCGTGCCAGCCCGTTGGGCGCATCCACTGTTCGCCCTCCTCGCGTTGGCCGTCTCCGTCGCCTGGGAGGTGACGGCGGCACCCGTGCCCGCCTGTACGTCCGCCGAGCCGTGCGGGAGCGACTGGACGGGGCTCGCGGTGGCCGTCGTTCTCGTGCTGTCCCTGTACTGGGTGTGGCGGCAGCCGCGGCTCGCGATCGGTGGGCTCGCCGTCACCGTGGTCGCGCTCGCCGTCGAGGAGGGCGTCACCGTGTTCGCCCGGCCGTCCGCGCTCGCGTATCTGGTCGCGACTGGGTTCGCCGTGGCCGGGCTCGTGCACCGGCTGGCCGTCGCCGGACGCCAGCGCGCGCTGGCGTTGGAGGCCGCCGGGTCGGCTGCCCAGCCGCTCCCCGACGCCGCGCGCACATTCCGCCGGGGACGGATGTCCTTCGTACTGGCTGCCCTCTTCCTCACCGTCGCCGGCTTCGGCGTCCACCAAGCCCTCGGGATCGCCGACGCCTACGAGAAGCGCGCCGTCTCCGCCTCCCACCTCTCCGGTGAGGTCACCGCCGTGGACGAGGACGACGGCCTCCTCACCGTCACCGCCGAGGGGCGTACCTACCGCACCGAGACGGCCTTCCCCGAGGACTTCCCTGTCGACAGCCGCGTCGATCTCGTCGTGGACGGCGACCGGGCGGTGCTGGTCGCGGAGCCGTACGACGCGTTCGGCTGGGAACTGCTGGTGCTGACCGGCTCGGTGACCGGACTCGCGTTCCTGGTGAACGGCGTCGCCGGGCGTCTCGGCGCGCGGCGGCTGCGGCGCGGGCCGCTGCCGGTGCTGCACGTGATGGTGCGCGAGGGCGAGGAGGACGGCCGTACCTGGGTGTTCGCGGCCGACGACACGGAGGGCCGCCGGCCCGTGCTCTGGTTCCATTCGCTGTACGCCGACGACGACGGCGCCGAGGAGGACGAGGACGACCTCGGAACCGGCGACGACGACGGCGACTTCGGCCTGGACAAGGTCGCGCAGGTGCTGCGCGGTGACGGGCCCGCCCCGCCGCTGCGGGAGGCCGTACTGTACGGCGCCCCGTACACCGGCGCGGAGGTCGCCTTCGTGGCGCGGGACGACGAGGACGATCCGGAGGTCGCGGTCGAGTGCAGCGTCACCTCGGTGAAACCGGCCGTCCCCCTGTGGAACACGGGCGGTCAGCAGGCGCGCGGGCGGAAGCACCCCCGGCGGCCGGTCGAGGAGATCGCCGCCGGTCTGACGCCCTCGGCGGAGCCGCGGGTGTGGCGGGCGCACGGCTTCTCGCGAGGGCTCGGCGCGGGGCTGCTGGTGGTGCAGGGCGGCGGCGTGTGGGCCGCGCTGGAGGACGGGCCGTCCTGGCACTGGCTGATGCTCGCCGTGGCGCTGCCGTGGCTGGTGACGTCCGTGGCGACCGCGACCACCTGGCGGATCACCGCCGACCGGGACGGACTGTGGGTGCTGACGGCCTGGCGCGTGCGGCGGGTCCCGTGGGACGTGATGCTGTCCGTGACGCACCGGGAGGACGGCATCGACATCGGCCGCGCCGAGGACGACGCCGTACGGGTCTCCCCCACCGGCTGGGCCTGGCTGGAGCGGCGCCTGGGCCGTGAGCCGGGCGCGGAACGCGTCGCCGACGAACTCCGCGCCCTTCTCCTGCGCGCGGACCTCCGCCCGACGGACGAGGCCCTCTCCGACCGCCAGGGGATGCCGGTGGGCCCGCTTCTGGTCGCCTTGACGGTCCTCTGGGGCGCGGCGGCCCTGCTCCTGCTGTGACCAAGACGTCAGGCGTCCTTGATGCTCGGGAACGCCTGGTCCGCCTCCAGCTCGAACGCCAGCTCCAGCAGTGTGCGTTCGGCGCCGGGACGGCCGGAGAACATCACGCCGACCGGCAGGCCGTCCGGCGTCGTGGACGCGGCGGGCAGGGAGATCGACGGGGTGCCGACGACGTTGTTGACCGGGGTGAACGCCACGTAGGCCAGGATGCGTTCGACCAGCGTGGCGTACGGGACGGACGGGCTGAGGTGGCCCAGCGGCGGGGTGGTGTGGGCCAGCACCGGGGACAGGATGACGTCCTGGCCACGGAACGCCGCCGCGTACGCCTCCCGGGTCCTCCGCAGCCGCCGCAGCACCCCGGGCGTACGGCTCCAGTTGGCGACGTAGGTGGCGCGCAGGCCGCGGCTCAGACCGTCCATGCGGTGACGGTCGAACTCCGCGCCCATGGTGCGTCCCGTGGCGCCGATGAGGAACGACAGCAGGCCCCAGTAGGTGAGGAAGTCCTCGGTGAAGCGGGGGTCGATGGCCAGTTCGACGGGGGTCACCGTGTGGCCCAGCCCCTCCAGCCGCCGGGCCGTGTCGGTGACGGCCGCGCGGGTGGCGTCGTCGGTGCGGGCGCCGTTCGGGGAGTCGACGAGGAGCCCGATCCGCAGCCGGCGGTCCGCGGGGCCCTCGACGAGCCCGAGGGAGGGCAGCTTCGGGTTGCGGTGATGCAGCTCCGCCGCCGCGAGGAACGCCGCGCTGTCCCGCACCGTGCGGCTCACGACGCCGTCGGCCACGATGTCGATGGGCAGTTGGCGGCCCTGCGCGTTCGGCACGGTCCGGCCGCGGGTCGGCTTGAGGCCGACGAGCCCGCAGGCGGCGGCCGGGATGCGGATGGAGCCGCCGCCGTCGTTGGCGTGCGCGACGGGCACGGCGCCTGCGGCCACCAGGGCCGCGCTGCCGCCGGACGAACCGCCCGCCGAGTGACCGGTGTTCCACGGGTTGCGGACCGGCGGGCCCTCCTCGAACTCCGTGGTGGGGCTGAAGCCGAACTCGGGCAGCCGCGTCTTGCCGAGCACCGTGACGCCCGTGCTCAGCAGCTGACGGGTGAACGCGGCGTGCCGGCGGGCCGGGCGCGGCACGAACGCGGCGCTGCCGTGGCCCGTGGGCAGCCCCGCGAAGTCGGTGTTGTCCTTCACGAAGGTCGGCACCCCGGCGAACGCACCGCCGTCGGAGGCGTGATGGGCCGGGACGTCGAGGTGCACCTGCACGGCGTCCAGCCGGGTGTCGGCGTCCCGGACCCGGGCCGCCGCGTCCCGAGCCACCTCGGCGGCACTCACCTCGCCCCGCCGGATCGCCGCGGCGAGGCCCACCGCGTCCAGGTCGCCCAGGGCGTCGTCACGGAAGACGTGGACCCTGGTCCGCGCCTGCTCGCGTCCCTGGCTCTGTTCCTCGGAAGTCGTCACCGTCGGCTCCGCCCTGCGCGCGTGAATGCTGGCCCGCCCATCATTGCTTACCGACGGGTAACACGCGAGAGGCCGGCGACGGCCGCGCTCAGAAGTTGAGGCTGCCGATCATCCCCGCGATGTTGTTGGTGACTTCGTTGATCGTGGGCGCGATCGTCGACGAGGCCAGGTAGAAGCCGAGCAGCATGCACACGATCGCGTGCCCTGCCTTCAGACCCGACTTCTTGACCAGCAGGAAGACGACGATCGCCAGCAGCACCACCGCCGAAATCGAGAGTGCCACGGCGGCTCACCTCCAAGGATCCCAGGGGCGCGGGGGGGGGCAGGAATATGGGGGCAGTACGTCCACACAGCAGGCAGCAGGTTCCTACCCACTATGTGCTAACGATCATAACTATCCGTACGTGCGCATCGATCGGCGCACAGCCGCACAAGGGGGCGCATGGCCAATATGGTCAAGGCATGACGACCGAGACGGACTCCTTCCCCCGGCGGCACGCCCGCACCCTCCGCTTCACCCTCGGCGCGCCGCGTTCCTTCAGCGTGGCGCCCGACGGCTCACGTGTCGTGTTCCTCCGCTCAGGTTCCGGCACGGACCGGGCCAACGCCCTCTGGGTGCTCGACACGGACGGGGGCGGGGAGCGCGTGGCCGCCGACCCGCGCGCCCTCCTGGGCGGCGCGTCGGAGCAGCTCTCCGCCGAGGAGCGCGCGCGGCGCGAACGCAGCCGTGAGGGAGGCGCCGGCATCGTCGGCTACGCCACCGACGCGGCGGTGGAGTTGGCGGCTTTCGCCTTGTCAGGGCGGCTTTTCACGGCCGAGCTGCGGGCCGGCACGGCACGTGAACTGCCCACGCCGGGAGCGGTGATCGACCCCCGTCCGTCGCCCGACGGGCGCCATGTCGCGTACGTCGCGCGGGGCGCCCTGCGGGTCGTGTCGGCGGAGGGAGCGGACGACCGCGCGCTCACCACCCCCGAGGCGGAGGAGGTGACCTACGGTCTGGCCGAGTTCGTCGCTGCCGAGGAGATGAGCCGTTCGCGGGGCTTCTGGTGGTCCCCGGAGTCGGACCGGCTGCTGGTGGCGCGGGTGGACGACACGCCGGTGCGGCAGTGGTGGATCTCCGACCCGGCCCACCCCGACCGTGAACCGCACCGCGTCCGCTACCCGGCGGCCGGCACCCCGAACGCGGACGTACGGCTGTTCGTCGTGGACCTGGAGGGGACGCGCACGGAGGTCTCCTGGGACCGGGCGCGCTACCCGTATCTGGCACGAGTGCACTGGTCAGCGGCGGGTGCCCCGCTGCTGCTCGTACAGGCGCGCGACCAGCGGGCGCAGCTGATCCTGGCCGTCGACCCGGACACGGGGGCGACGCGGATGGTGCACGCCGACGAAGATCCGGAATGGCTGGAACTTTTCCCCGGTGTGCCCTGCTGGAGCCCTTCGGGGCAGCTCGTGCGGATCGCCGACGAGGGGGGCGCCCGGCGCCTCGCCGTAGGTGAACGTCCGCTCACAGGACCGCAGTTGCACATCCGTGCGGTGCTCGACGTCTCGGACGACGACGTGCTGGTCTCGGCGTCGGCGGGCACGGAGGCGGCCGCTCCGGAAATCGGCGAGGTCCATGTCTACCGGGTGAACGAACTGGGCGTGGAGCGGGTCTCGGAGGAACCCGGCGTGCACACCGCGGTGCGCTCCGGAGGGGTCACGGTGCTCGTCTCGGCGACCCTGGATCGGCCAGGTTCTCGGGTCCGGGTGCTCCGTGACGGGAAACAGACGGCGACTGTCCCCAGTCACGCCGAAGACCCCGGTTTGTCCCCCCGTGTGACGCTGACACAGGGGGGCGCACGCCGCATCCCGTGCGCCGTGCTTATGCCTCGGGACTACGCCGGTGACACCCCTCTGCCGGTGCTCATGGACCCCTACGGCGGTCCGCACGGCCAGCGGGTCGCGGCCGCCCACAACCCGCACCTGACCTCCCAGTGGTTCGCCGACCAGGGCTTCGCCGTGGTCGTCGCCGACGGGCGCGGCACCCCGGGACACTCCCCCGCCTGGGAGAAGTCCGTCAAGGACGACATCGCCGCCGTCGTCCTCCAGGACCAGGTCGACGCGCTCCAGGCGCTGGCCGGGGACTTCCCGCTGGACCTGGACCGGGTCGCGATCCGCGGCTGGTCCTTCGGCGGCTACCTGGCCGCCCTCGCCGTCCTGCGCCGCCCCGACGTGTTCCACGCGGCCGTGGTCGGCGCCCCGGTCACCGACCTGCGCCTGTACGACACCCACTACCAGGAGCGCTACCTCGGGCACCCGGACGAGCAGCCGGAGGTCTACCGCCGCAACTCGCTGACCGACGACGCCGGCCTGGTCGACGCGGCCGAGCCGCACCGGCCCATGATGATCGTCCACGGCCTCGCCGACGACAACGTGGTGGTCGCCCACTCCCTGCGGCTGTCCTCCGCGCTGCTCGCGGCCGGCCGCCCGCACGAGGTGCTGCCGCTGTCCGGCGTCACGCACATGACCCCGCAGGAGGAGGTCGCGGAGAACCTGCTCCGCCTCCAGCTCGGCTTCCTCAGGCGCGCCCTGTCCCTCCCGGACACATCCGCCACGTGTTAACACCGGGGCAACTCGACGGAAGCGGTACCGATATACGGACAGGGAACGCTGGTCAGCGTACGGCCGTGCGGGTGCCGTGAGCGGGCCGGGGTGCGCCATGTCACCCCGGCCCGTACCCCGTTCAGCACCGACGCGCCCTCACCGAGGGCCGTCCTCCGTCGGCACCACGCGCCCCGGCGCGTCAGCGCCTCATCGATACGGTCTCCGCGAAGTGGCACGCCGAGTCGTGCGCCGCCGGGCCTCCTGCCTCCGCGAACCAGGGCGGCACCGCCAGCGCCGGCACCTCCACCGCGCACCGCTCCCGCGCCTTCCAGCAGCGGGTGCGGAACCGGCAGCCGGAGGGGATGTTCGTCGGCGACGGCACGTCCCCGGTGAGCACGATCCGCTCCCGGTGCTCCCGGGCCCGCGGGTCGGGGACCGGCACCGCGGAGAGCAGGGCCTGCGTGTAGGGGTGCGTGGGGTGGTCGTAGATCTCGGTGTCCGTGCCGGTCTCCACGATCCGGCCGAGGTACATCACCCCGACCCGGTCGGAGATGTGCCGGACGATCGACAGGTCGTGCGCGATGAAGACATAGGACAGGTCGAACTCGCTCTGGAGCCGGTCCATCAGGTTGATGACCTGCGCCTGCACCGAGACGTCCAGCGCGGAGACCGGCTCGTCGGCGACGATCACCTCGGGGCGCAGCGCCAGGCCCCGCGCGATGCCGATGCGCTGCCGCTGGCCGCCGGAGAACTGGTGCGGATAGCGGTTGATGTACTCCGGGTTCAGGCCCACCACGTCCAGCAGCTCCTGCACCCGGCGCCGCCGGTCCCCCTTCGGCGCCACCTCGGGGTGGATGTCGTACGGCTCCCCGATGATGTCGCCGACCGTCATCCGCGGGTTGAGCGAGGTGTACGGGTCCTGGAAGACCATCTGGATGTTGCGGCGCACCGCCTTGAGCGCCTTGCCGGAGAGCCGGGTGATGTCCTCGCCCTTGTAGCGGATCGAACCGGCCGTCGGCCGCTCCAGGTTGACCAGCGTCTTCGCGACCGTCGACTTGCCGCAGCCGGACTCCCCCACGATGCCCAGCGTCTCGCCCGCGTCCAGGCGGAAGTCCACGCCGTCGACCGCCTTCACGGACCCGACGTGCTTGCGGAAGACGATGCCCCGGGTCAGCGGATAGTGCTTGACCAGGCCGCTGACCTCCAGGATCGGCTCAGCCATCCAGGCACTCCCTCCAGAAGTGGCAGGCGCTCCCGCGCGTGCCGGAGACCTCGTACAGCGGCGGATCGTCGGTCGTGCACACGTCCCGGGCCAGCGGGCAGCGCGGGTGGAACGGGCAGCCGGGCGGGATGCGGGTGAGGTTGGGCGGCAGGCCCTTGATGGCGTACAGCTCCCGCCCCTTGTGGTCCAGGCGCGGAATGGAGTCCAGCAGGCCCCGGGTGTACGGGTGCGCGGGGGCCTTGTAGATCTCGTGCACCGGCGCCGACTCCACGATCCGGCCCGCGTACATCACCGCGATGCGGTCGGCGACGTCGGCGACCACGCCCAGGTCGTGGGTGATGAGGATGAGCCCCATCCGGTACTCCCGCTGGAGCTCCGCCAGCAGCTCCATCACCTGGGCCTGGACGGTGACGTCGAGGGCGGTGGTCGGCTCGTCGGCGATGATCAGCGCCGGCTCCAGGGCGATCGCCATCGCGATCATGATGCGCTGGCGCATGCCGCCGGAGAACTGGTGCGGGTACTGCCGCACCCGCTCCCGCGCGGCCGGGATGCGCACCCGGTCCATCAGCTCGACCGCCTTGGCGCGCGCGTCCTTGCGGGACATGCCCCGGTGCACGGTGAACATCTCGGCGAGCTGGTCGCCCACGGTGAGCACCGGGTTCAGCGCGGACAGCGCGTCCTGGAAGATCATCGCCATCTCGGCGCCCCGGATCCGCCGGCGCTCCTCCTCCTTGAGCTTCAGCAGGTCCCGGCCCTGGAAGACCACCTCCCCGCCGGTGATCCGGCCGGGCGGGGTGTCGAGGATGCCCATGACCGCCTGCGCGGTCACCGACTTGCCGGAGCCGGACTCGCCCAGCACGGCCAGGGTCTCCCCCTCGTCGACGCCGTAGGTGACCCCGTTGACCGCCTTCGCCACACCGTCCCGGGTCCGGAACTCCACGTGCAGGTCGCGCACTTCGAGCAGCACCGCGGCTCACCTCAGCTTCGGGTCGAGGGCGTCGCGCACCGCGTCGCCGAGCATGATGAACGCCAGGACCGTGATCGCCAGCGCCCCGGCGGGCCACAGCAGCGCGTGCGGGGCGTTGCGGATGTAGGGCGAGGCCGCGGAGATGTCGATGCCCCAGGACACGCTGGGCGGCTTCAGCCCGACCCCGAGGTACGACAGGGTCGCCTCCAGCGCGATGTACGTGCCCAGGGCGATGGTCGCGACGACGATGACCGGGGCGACCGCGTTGGGCGCGATGTGCCGCAGCAGCAGCCGGGAGTTGGAGGCGCCGAGGGCCCGCGCGGCCTGCACGTAGTCGTTCTGCTTGGCGGTGATGACGGCGCCGCGGGCGATGCGGGAGATCTGCGGCCAGCCGAGCAGCACGATGAAGCCGATGACGGGCCAGACGGTGTTGCTGGTGATGACGGAGAGCAGCACCAGACCGCCGAGGACGACCGGGATGGCGAAGAAGACGTCGGTGATCCGGGACAGGACCGAGTCGGAGATCCCGCCGAAGAACCCGGCGAGCGCGCCGAGCACGCTGCCGAGGACGGCGACCCCGAGGGTGGCGAGCACGCCGACCGCGACGGAGGTGCGGGCCCCGTAGACGGTGCGGGTGTACACGTCGCAGCCCTGCCCGTCGAACCCGAAGGGGTGGCCCGGCTGGGAGCCCTCCTGCGCCTTGGACAGGTCGCACTTCAGGGGGGAGCCGGAGGTGATCGCCGACGGCCACAGGGAGATGAAGACCAGGAACAGGATGACCAGCGCGGAGACGATGAACACGGGGTTGCGGCGCAGGTCCCGCCAGGCGTCCGACCACAGCGAGCGCGGCCGGTCCTCCGGCCCTGCGCCGTCCGGCCCCGGCCGCTTCTCCAGCGTCTCGGCCTCGTCGACGCCCAGGTCCATGGCGCCGCCCATGCTGGTGCCGGCGATGACGGCCTCGGGTTCCTCGTGACGGTCAGACATAGCGGATCCTCGGGTCGAGTACGGCGTACAGGAGGTCGACGACGAGGTTGGCGACGAGGAAGACCAGCACCAGCACGGTGACGAAACCGACCACCGTCTGCGTGTTCTGCCGCAGGATGCCCTGGTAGAGCTGGTAGCCGACGCCGTGGATGTTGAAGATCCGCTCGGTGACGATCGCCCCGCCCATCAGGAAGCCGATGTCGGCGCCGATGAACGTCACCACGGGGATCAGGGAGTTGCGCAGCAGGTGCCGGACGACGACCCGGCGCCGGGGCAGGCCCTTGGCGACGGCGGTGCGGACGTAGTCGGAGCGGCGGTTCTCCGCGATGGAGGTGCGGGTCAGCCGGGTGACGTAGGCGAGGGAGACCGAGGCGAGCACCAGGCCGGGCAGGATCAGCTCGTCGAAGGGCGCGTCGGAGGACACCGAGGGCCGGATCCAGCCCCACTTCACGCCGAGCAGCAGCTGGAGCAGCAGACCGGTGACGAAGGTGGGCACGGAGATGACGACGAGGGTCAGCAGCAGCACCCCGGTGTCCACCGGCCGGCCCCGGCGCAGCCCGGTGACCACGCCGAGAGTGACACCGATGACGATCTCGAAGAGGATCGCGATCAGGGTGAGCCGGATGGTGACGGGGAACGCCGTCGCCATCAGCTCGGTGACCTCCTGGCCGTTGAAGGCCGTGCCGAAGTCGCCGGTGAAGACGTTCCCCATGTACGTCAGGTATTGCTGCCAGACCGGCTTGTCGAGGCCGAACTCCTGCTCCAGACGGGCCGCCGTCGCCGGGTCGCACTGCCGCTCCCCGCACAGTCCCGCGATGGGGTCGCCCATCACGTTGACCATGAGGAAGATCAGCAGCGTGGCCCCGATGAAGACGGGGATCATCTGGAGCAGTCGCCGGACGACGTAGCGCCCCATCGCGGATCAGCTCACCTTGATCTGTTCGTACACGGGGACGCTGAAGGGGTTCAGCTTGACGTCGGAGAGCCGCTCCGACCAGCCGGCGCTGCCGTTCTGGTACCAGAGCGGGATCGCCGCCATGTTGTCGCGGACCACCTCCTCGGCCTGCTGGAACAGGTCGACGGCCTTGGCGGTGTCGGTCTCCTGGTTGGCGCGGTCCACCAGGTCGTCGAACTCCTGGTTGGACCACTTGCCGTCGTTGGACGAGGCGTTGGTGTAGTACAGCGGCTGGAGGAAGTTCTGGATGAGCGGGTAGTCCATCTGCCAGCCCGCCCGGAACGGCCCGGTCATCTTCCGGTCGGTGATCTGGTTGCGGAAGTCCGCGAAGGTGCCGACCGGGTTGGCCGTGCAGGCGCGCTCGTCGTCCAGCGCGTTGTTGATGGAGTTGCAGACGGCGTTGACCCACTCGGAGTGGGAGCCGGTGTCGGCGTTGAAGGTGATGGTCACCCTGCCGCCGGGCAGCCCGCCGCCCTCCTCGATCAGCTTCTTCGCCTCGTCGGGCTTGAACTCGCAGAACTCCCCGCACAGTCCGGCCTGGAAGCCGCCGTCCTCACCGAGCACCGGGGAGGTCCAGTCGGTGGCGGGGGTGCGGGTCTTCTGGAAGATCGTGTCGGTGATCTGCTCGCGGTCGATCGCCATGGACAGGCCCTGACGGACCTTCGTCGCGCCGGCGGTGTTCCAGGCGTCGTCGTAGAACGGGAAGGCGAGGGTCTGGATGATGCCGGCCGGGGTGTTCAGATAGCGGTCGCCCAGGTCGTTCTTCACGTTCCTCAGCTGCGCGGCGGGCACGTCGTCGACCAGGTCGAGGTTGCCGGCCAGCAGGTCGGTGTAGGCGGTGTTGTTGTCGGTGTAGACCTTCAGGTCGACGCCGCCGTTCTGCGCCCTGTCGTCGCCGGGGTAGTCGTCCCACGTGCGCAGCGACATCTGCGAGCCGCGGGTGTACGCGTCGACCAGGTAGGGCCCGTTGCCGACGGGCTTGTTCACCCAGGCGTCGTGGTCGTCGAAGAACGCCCGGGGCAGCGGGGCGAAGGCGTTGTAGCCCAGGGTGTCGGGGAACGTCGAGAACTTCTGGGTCAGCTTGACGGTGAAGGTGCGATCGCCGGTCACCTTCAGCCCGGACATGGTGTCCGCGGTCTGCTCACCCTCCTCCGGGTGCACCTGGTCGTAGCCCTCGATGTAGCCGAAGAAGTAGGCGTTGCGCTGGTTGTTGCGCAGGCTCGCGCCGTAGTTCCAGGCGTCCACGAAGGACTGGGCGGTGACTTTCTCGCCGTTGCTGAAGGTCCATCCGTCCTTGACGGTGATGGTGAAGTTCTGCGAGTCGGAGGTCTCGATCTTCTCGGCGAGCATGTCCTGCGCCTCGCCGGTCTCCGGGTCGTACCGCTTCAGGCCCCGGAAGATCATGTCGAGGACCTTGCCGCCCTGCACCTCGTTGGTGTTCGCCGGCTCCAGCGGGTTCTGCGGATCGCCCCAGGAAGCGCTCAGCACGGCCTCGGAGTCACCGCTGTCCCCTCCGCCGCCGCACCCCGCGGTGGCGAGGGCGAACGCCATCGCGCAGACGGCCCACCTGGCGTGTGTACTGGTGCGCATGGGGTGCCTCCTCGTGCCCGGGTCCCTTACCGGGCCAGCCTGGAAGCGGGGCCCCCGGCGCGCACGCCCGCCGGGGCCGTACGGGGCGCAAGATCCACCGGACGGGGGCACGGCGCCGGGCACGGACAAGGACCGGGGGCGGGAGGTGTCCTCCCGCCCCCGGTCCTCGGGGTCGTGCGTCCTTCGGTGAGAAGGGGTCAGCCCTTGGAGACGTCCCCGTCCTTCTCCAGCGCCTTCAGGGCCGGGTCCATCACGACGGCTTCGGAGCGCGCCCCGACGGTGGGCTCCTCCGGGAAGTGGCACGCCGTCAGATGGCCCTCGGTGTTGCCGCCGATCTGCACCAGCGGCGGCTCCTCCGTGGCGCACTTGTCCTGCGCCTTCCAGCAACGGGTGCGGAAGCGGCAGCCGGACGGCGGGGAGATCGGCGAGGGGACGTCACCGTAGAGGCGGATGCGCTCCCGGTCCTGCGGCTCGTCGTCCATGGCCACCTCGGGCACGGCCGAGAGCAGGGCGTGGGTGTAGGGGTGGCGCGGGCGGTTGTAGATGGAGTCGCGGTCGCCGACCTCGACCACCTTGCCCAGGTACATGACGGCCACACGCTGCGAGAAGTGCCGCACGACGGCGAGGTCGTGGGCGATGAAGAGGAAGGCGATGCCCATCTCTTCCTGGACCTTCTGCAGCAGGTTGACGACCTGCGCCTGGATCGACACGTCAAGCGCCGAGACCGGCTCGTCCGCCACGATCAGCTTCGGGTTGAGCGCGAGCGCGCGGGCGACGCCGATGCGCTGGCGCTGACCGCCGGAGAACTCGTGCGGGAAGCGGTTGTAGTGCTCCGGGTTCAGGCCGACGAGCTCGAGCAGTTCGCGGACCCGCTTCTCCCGGCCGCCGGCCGGGTTGATTCCGTTGACCTCCATCGGCGACTTGATGATCGTGCCGACGGTCTGGCGCGGGTTCAGCGAGGAGTACGGGTCCTGGAAGATCATCTGGATCTCGGACCGGACCGGTGCCAGCTGCTTGCGCTTGGCGTGCGTGATGTCCTGGCCCGCGTACTCGATCTTCCCGCCCGTGGGCTCCAGGAGCCGGGTGATGAGCCGGCCCGTGGTCGACTTGCCGCAGCCCGACTCACCCACCAGGCCGACGCTCTCGCCGACGCCGACGGTCAGGTCGACGTTGTCGACGGCCTGCACGGCTCCGACCTTCCGCTTGATCGGGAAGCCGCCGTAGATCGGGAAGTGCTTGGTCAGGCCCTCGACCTTCAGCAGCGCCTCGGTCGACGCGCCGGTGGAGCCCTGCTGTGCGGGGAGGGTGAGGTTGTCGCTCATGTCTCGGATCTCCCTAGCGCAGCCGGGGCTGGATCTTGTCGATGAAGATGGTCTGCTTCTGCTCTGCCGTCAGGTGACAGGCAGCGGCGCGTCCCTCGCCGAGCGGGGGCCGCTCGGTGCTGCAGCGGTCGCCCGACACCTGGTCCTTGAACGTGCAGCGGGGGTGGAACGGGCAGCCGGACGGCGGGTTGAGCAGGCTGGGCGGCGAGCCGGGGATCGGCATCAGGGGCTGCGAGGTGCTCCCGCCGAGGCGCGGCATGGAGCTGAGCAGACCCCAGGTGTAGGGGTGGCGCGGCTCACGCAGCACCTCGCGGACGCCGCCGCGCTCCACGGCCCGGCCGGAGTACATCACCAGCAGGTCGTCGGCCATGTCGGAGATGACGCCGAGGTCGTGGGTGATGAAGATGATCGCCGACCCGAACTCCTGCTGGAGGTCCTTGAGCAGGTCGAGGATCTGGGCCTGGACGGTCACGTCGAGGGCGGTGGTCGGCTCGTCCGCGATCAGTAGGTCGGGGTCGCAGACCAGGGCCATGGCGATCATGGCGCGCTGGCGCATACCGCCGGAGAACTGGTGCGGGTAGTCGTCCACGCGGGTCTTGGGCTGCGGGATGCCGACCTTGGTGAGCATCTCGATGGCCCGGTCCCGGGCCTCCTTCTTGGAGGCGCCGGTGTGCTTCATGTACGGCTCGGCGATCTGCCGGCCCACCGTGTAGTACGGCGAGAGCGCCGTCAGCGGGTCCTGGAAGATCATCGCGACCTTGTTGCCGCGGAGCTTCTCCAACTCCTTCTCAGGAGTGGTCACCAGGTCCTGGCCCTCGAGGAGGATCTCGCCCTCGACCGTGGTGGTCTTGGGGTTGTGCAGTCCGAGCACCGTCAGGTTGGTCACGGACTTGCCGGAACCCGACTCGCCCACGATGCCCAGGGTCTTGCCGCGCTCGACGTCGAAGGACAGCCCGTCGACCGCCTTGACGATGCCGTCCTCGGTGGAGAACCGCACCCGCAGGTCGCGGACCGAGAGGAAGGAGTCGGGCCCGGTCGGGGCCTTCTCGCCTTCGGTCTTGGTCAGTGTGGTCACGGTGTTTCTCCTAGCTGAGCCGTACGCGCGGGTCGATGTACGCGTAGGCGAGGTCGACGAGGATGTTCAGGAGCAGGATGAAGAACGCTCCGAACAGCATGACACCCATGGTCACCGGCAGGTCCTTCGTCAGCGACGAGTCCACCGCGAGACGGCCGATGCCGGCCAGGTCGAAGGTGAACTCGGTGACCACCGCGCCGGACAGGAGGGCGCTGAGGTCCATGCCGAGGATGGTGACGATGGGGATCAGGGAGCCGCGCCAGGCGTAGCGGAAGAAGACGTACCGCTGCCTCATGCCCTTGGCGCGCGCCGTGCGGACGTGCTCCTCCTGCAGCTGCTCGATCATCGTCGAGCGGGACATACGGGTGTACTGCGCGGTGAAGATGGTGGCCATGACCACCCAGGGGATGAGTAGCCCCAGGAACCAGGCCCCGGGTTCCTCGGTGAAGCTGTGCTCCTTCGGGAACTCCATGATGCCCGTGCTGTAGACCAGCAGGCCGAGGACGATCGGGCCGAGCAGGTAGATCTGGAAGGAGCTGAGCACGATCGAGGTGCCGCTGACGATCTTGTCGACGACGGTGCCGCGCTTCCAGGCGGCCAGCAGACCCGAGCCGAGGCCCAGGATCAGGAAGATCACGAGACCGCCGACGGTCAGCGAGAGCGTCAGCGGGAAGCGGTCGATGATGGAGTCCCAGACGAACTCGCCGCTTTCGAAGGAGACACCCAGACACGGCGCGGAACAGTGCCCCTGCGGGAAGTCTCGGCCGGCCACGATGCCCGACATGAACTCCCAGAACTGGGTGGTGATGGGCTTGTCCAGGCCCAGGTTCTCGCGGATCACCGCGAGGTTCTCGGGCGAGCAGTTCTTGCCGCAGGACAGCGCAGCGAAGTCCTGAGGAACTGTGTAGAACAGGAAGAACGTGAAGGCGCCGATCAGAAACATGATGACGACGGCGCCGGTCAGCCTGCGGATGAGGAACTGAAGCATGGCGGGTGGATGCTCTCTTCGAAACGCGGCGGCAGGTGAGGGGTACCGTCCGCGGGGGTGTGCTCCGCCTGGCGCACACCCCCGCGGTCAGCCGAACTGAGGGCTTACGGCTGCTTCAGGTACAGGTCGGTGATGTTGATGTAGCTCGACTCGGTGCTGTACCTGGCGCCACCGATGTTCGATCCGTAGAGCTGGATCTGCTTCGAGTAGTAGACCGGGGCGGCCGGGTTGATCTCCTCGACGATGCGGTGGTGCGCCTGCTCCCAGGTCTTCGCCGCCTCCTCGGGCTCCTGCTTCAGGGCCTTCTGGATGAGCTCGTTGACCTGCTTGTCGTCGACGTGCGAGTAGTTGGACGCGCCGTCGGCGACCAGCTCACCGTCGTAGACAGGGGTGATGACCGTGGACGGGGACGGCCAGTCCTGGCCCCAGCCGGTCATGTAGATGTCGTACGGGTTGTTGAGCTTGCCGATCTGCTCGTAGAAGCTGGCGCGGTCGATCTCCTTCGCCTGGACGTCGAAGCCGATCTTCTCCAGGGCGTCCTTCAGGATGACCTGCTGGGCCTGGCCGCGCGGCGTGTTGGAGTAGGCGTAGGTGAGCTTCGTGCCCTCCTTGACACCCGCCTCCTTCAGCAGCTCCTTGGCCTTCTCGATGTCGCCGTTGGGCTTCTTCAGCTTGCCGAACGGGTCGTACGTGGCGTCGAAGCCCGGCAGGGTCGGCGCGAGCAGACCGCCGGCGATCTCACCGCCGTAGCGGCCGCCGTCCGCCTGGACCATGGACTGGTTCGGGATCGCGTAGGTGATCGCGTCGCGGACCTTCTTGTCCTTGATCCGGTCCAGGTTGAAGGTGAGCTGCCACACGTACGGCTGGTAGCCCTGGATGGTGCGCTTCTTGGTCTCCGCGTTGGTGACCACGTCGGACATCTGGGCCGGGTCCACCGGGTCGGTGAACTGGATGGCGTTCTTGGCCTCGCCCTGGTCCGCGATCAGACGCTTGGTCTGGCTGGCCTGGGAGACCGTGCTGGTGAAGTTCCAGCCGTCCACGTACTGGTGGCGCACGGCGTCGGTCTTCGGGTCCCACTGGTCGTTCTTGACCAGCTTCATGGACTTGCCCGGCTTGTACTCGGCGATCTTGTACGGGCCGAGGGCCGCGGGGGCCTTGTCGTACTTCGCCTTCGTGTCCTGCTTGGCGGGCACGATGGAGTAGCCGGCCATGGCCAGGGCCTGCGGCAGGTCCGGACGCGGCTGGCTGAACTTGAAGATGACGGTCTTGTCGTCCGGCGTCTCGAGGACGGTGTCCGGCAGGTGCTTGCCCTTGTACGGGCCGTCGGGCAGCGCCTTGCGGTAGTCGTTGCCGGAGAGCCAGGACTGGACGAACGTCGGACCGTCGAAGATGACCTTCGAGTACAGACGCTCGATGGTGTGGCGGACGTCAGCCGAGGTGATCGGGTTCCCGTCCTCGTCCTTGATGCCGTCCTTGAGCTTGTACGTCCAGACCTTGCCGCCCTCGGAGGACTGACCGGCGTCGGTGGCGATGTCACCAACGACGGTGAGGTTGCCCTCGGCGTCCTCCTGGTAGTTCGTCAGGCCTCGGTGGATGAGGTTCGAGAACTGGCCGGCGTCGCTGACGTAGATCTGACCCGGGTCCATGTGGGTCAGGTCCGACTGCATGTAGACGTTGATGAAGCCGCCGGGCTTGGCGCCCGCGACGTCCTTCGCCGGGCCGGTTGAGGCCGCGGCGTCACCGTAGACGACAGGGTCCTGCTGCTCGGCGGCGTCCTTCTGGGACTTCGCGTCGCTCTCCTTGCCGCCGCCGTTGTCGTTGCTGGAGCAAGCGGTCAGGGTCAGGGACCCCGCCACGATGGCCACGGCGATGGCGCGCGCGGTACGCGTTCTGATGGGCTTCATGATGCCGATGCACCTACCTGTCGATAGTTGTCCACGAGTTGCTGCCTGACAGTCCGGTAGCCCGGCCGGGGGCGGCAGCTCCCCCACCCACCAATGGACGTTCAGCGTCCGGTCTTGGGGTCGAATGCGTCCCGGACGGAGTCTCCGAGAAGGTTGAAGGCGAGAACGAAGATCACCAGCGCCGCTCCGGGGAAGAGCAGGAACATCGGGTCCTGCTCGTACACCTCGGTGCCGACCTTGAACATGCGGCCCCAGTCGGGGGTCGGCTCGACGAAGCCGACACCGATGAAGGAGAGGAAGGCGATGGTGAGGATCGTGCTCGGCAGGATGTACGTCGCCTGCACCAGGATCGGGGTGACGATGTTCGGCAGGATCTCCTTGCGCACGATGCGACCAGGAGGGGCGCCGGACACCTTGGCCGCCTCGACGAACTCACGGTCCCTCAGCGACAGCACGGAGCTGCGCACCAGACGGGACAGGCCCATCCAGCCGAGGAACCACATCACCAGGATGATCGCCACGGCCCGCAGGTAGGTGGGGGTCTCGTCCTGCGGGTCGACGAACATCGCGGTGACGATCGGCATGAAGGCGATGAAGAACAGCTGCTGGGGGAAGCCCAGGAAGAAGTCCGTCACCCGGCCGAGCCAGTAGTCGACGCGACCGCCGAAGTAGCCGCCGATCAGGCCGATGATCACGCCCGTGACCACGCTGAGCAGCGTGACGAGCACGGCCATGTACAGCGACGTCCGCATGCCGTACAGCAGCATGGTGAACACGTCGCGGCCCAGCCTGGGCTCCACGCCGAACCAGAAGTCGCCGGAGATGCCGCCGAAGTCACCGCTCGGCATACCGAAGTCGTCGAGCAGGAACGGGTACTCCGCCTCTTGGGGGTACAGCGTGTAGGGGTCCTTGCCGTACAGCTTGGAGATCACCGGCGCGAGCGCGGCCACAAGGAAGAAGAAAATAACCACGCACGCGGACACGACCCCGGTACGGTCGCGCTTGAAGCGCTGCCACATCAACTGGCCGGGGGAACGACCCTCGGGCTGCTTCTCGCCCTTGACGACATCGGTGGTCGCCTTGAGCTCAGGGTCCAAGACAGCCGCGGACCCGGTGTCCTCGGCCTTAGTTGGACTGGTCATCGTGTTCGTCCCCCGGGGGGTTGGAGAGTTGAGCGCAGCGCAGATACCGGCAGGTTCTGCGGTTTGGGGGAACTTTCGCCAAGAGACTCAACGCGCGTCAAGGGCGTACGACATAGGGATCTCCCTACCGTCGTTTTTTTGAGGAAATATTGCAGAGATCGACACCTGCGCGCGCTTGACACCTCCGAACAGAATTCGACAATCCGGACATTAGGTGCGCGTTTTTGGTTTACATGTCCGAAACCCGCACGCGCGATCACCGATATCCGAACGAGATGTTGCGTTTGCCGGAAGCACGTGAGAACACCCGAGACGCCCCCCGCTCCCGCCCGCCGGCCCCCCGGAACCCCGGCCCCCCGGCACGCGCGGGCACACGTGGTGGCGGCCCCGTACCATGGAGGCAGGCCGAGGCGTGTCCAGCCCGGCAGGGCCCTCGCACCACAGACGTCTGCGGCGGGCAACCTTCACCACCTCCGGGAGTACGCCTTTCATGGCACCGTCTGTAACGCGTCACGACATCCGCAACGTCGCCATCGTCGCCCACGTCGACCACGGCAAGACCACCATCGTCGACGGCATGCTCAAGCAGGCCGGCGCCTTCGCCGCCCACCAGCTCGACCAGGTCGACGACCGCATGATGGACTCGAACGACCTGGAGCGTGAGAAGGGCATCACGATCCTCGCCAAGAACACGGCGGTGAAGTACCACCCCAAGGACGGCGGGGAGCCCATCACGATCAACATCATCGACACCCCCGGCCACGCCGACTTCGGCGGCGAGGTCGAGCGCGGTCTGTCGATGGTCGACGGCGTGGTGCTGCTGGTGGACGCCTCCGAGGGCCCGCTGCCGCAGACCCGCTTCGTGCTGCGCAAGGCGCTGCAGCAGCGGCTGCCGATCATCCTGTGCATCAACAAGACGGACCGTCCCGACGCCCGGATCGACGAGGTCGTCAACGAGACCTACGACCTCTTCCTCGACCTGGACGCGGACGAGGAGCAGATCGAGTTCCCGATCGTCTACGCCTGCGGCCGTGACGGCATCGCCTCGCTGACCAAGCCCGACGACGGCACGGTCCCCGGCGACTCCGACTCCCTGGAGCCCTTCTTCTCGACGATCCTCGAGCACATCCCCGCCCCCACCTACGAGGAGGGCGCCCCGCTCCAGGCCCACGTCACCAACCTGGACGCCGACAACTTCCTCGGCCGTATCGCGCTGCTGCGCGTGCACCAGGGCGAGCTGAAGAAGGGGCAGACCGTCGCCTGGATGAAGCGCGACGGCTCCGTCTCCAACGTCCGCATCTCCGAGCTGATGATGACCGAGGCGCTCACCCGCAAGCCCGCCGAGAAGGCCGGCCCGGGTGACATCTGCGCGGTCGCGGGCATCCCGGACATCATGATCGGCGAGACCCTGGCCGACCAGGAGAACCCGGTCGCGCTGCCGCTGATCACGGTGGACGAGCCGGCGATCTCCATGACCATCGGCACCAACACCTCCCCGCTGGTCGGCCGCGGCGGCACCGGCAAGGGCGCCGACAACAAGGCGGCCGTCAAGGACCGCAAGGTCACCGCCCGCCAGGTCAAGGACCGCCTGGACCGCGAGCTGATCGGCAACGTCTCGCTCCGCGTCCTGGAGACCGAGCGCCCCGACGCCTGGGAGGTGCAGGGCCGCGGCGAGCTGGCGCTGGCCATCCTGGTCGAGCAGATGCGCCGCGAGGGCTACGAGCTCACCGTCGGCAAGCCCCAGGTGGTCACCAAGGAGGTCGACGGCAAGGTCTACGAGCCCGTCGAGCGCATGACCATCGACGTGCCCGAGGAGCACATGGGCGCGGTCACGCAGCTCATGGGCGTCCGCAAGGGCCGCATGGACAACATGTCGAACCACGGCTCCGGCTGGGTGCGCATGGAGTTCGTGGTGCCCTCCCGCGGTCTGATCGGATTCCGGACGGAGTTCCTCACCCAGACCCGCGGCACCGGCATCGCCCACTCCATCCACGAGGGCCACGAGCCCTGGTTCGGCACGCTGACCACCCGCAACAACGGCTCGCTGGTCGCCGACCGCGCCGGCGCGGTCACCGCCTTCGCGATGACCAACCTCCAGGAGCGCGGCGTGCTCTTCACGGAGCCCGGCACCGAGGTGTACGAGGGCATGATCGTCGGTGAGAACTCCCGCTCCGACGACATGGACGTCAACATCACCAAGGAGAAGAAGCTCACCAACATGCGGTCGTCCACGGCCGACGTGACCGAGTCGATCGTCCCGCCGCGCAAGCTGTCGCTGGAGCAGTCCCTGGAGTTCTGCCGCGACGACGAGTGCGTCGAGGTCACCCCGGAGGCCGTCCGCATCCGCAAGGTGAACCTGGACGCCCGCGAGCGCGCCCGCGCCGCGAGCCGCGCCAAGCACGGCTGATCACCGCACCGCGCACCCGACGCGGCCCGGCGCCCCTGGTGGGGGCGCCGGGCCGCGTCGCGTTTCCGGCCGGTCCGGTCAGCTCCCGGACCCGCTGTCCTTCGCCCCCGGCGAGCCCTCAGGACCCTGCGCCGACTTCTTCAGGAAGCCCATGTCCTCGTACACCGGGGTGGCGAAGCCGAAGGCGCCGGCGTTGGCGAGGTTCTCGCGGGCCGCGACCAGCTGCGGGCGCTGGTAGAGGGGGATGGAGCCGGCCGCCGCCCAGATCCGGGAGTCGGCCTTGCGGATCAGGTCGCGGCGCTCGGAGTCGTCGAGGGTGGCGATGGCCTGGTCGAAGAGCTGGTCGACCTGGTCGGTGCCGACCCGGGTCCAGTTCTGCTCCACGTTCAGCGAGCCGTCGGCGGCCGCGACCGGCTTGGAGTAGACCGGGCGGGCGTCGGTGGCGGGGAAGGCGGTCGCCGGCCAGGAGTAGAGGGCCAGGTCGAAGTCGCCGGACGCGATGTGGTCCTTGAAGTAGCTGTCGTTGTCGACCTTGGAGATGTCTGTGCGGATGCCGATCCTCTCCAGCATCGTCGCGATCCGGCCGGCCACCGTCTCCAGCGTCTTCGAGCCCGGCCCCGACGGCAGCACGAACCGCAGCACCAGCGCCTTGCCGTCCTTGGCGACCGGGGCGGTGTCGGCACGGGCCGGGGCCGCGGTGCCCTTGGGGGCGTAGGCGCCGGCGGGGGCGCCGCCCTGCTTCAGCTGACCGGTGCCGGTGCCGGAGTCGTGCGGGGCCTTGCCGTCGCCCGTCCCGTGGTTCTTGCCGTCGTCCTCGCCGACGATGTACGTGCCGTCGTCGCCGTCGCCGGAGTCCTCCGAGCCGCCCGAGCCCTTCGTGTCCTCCTTGCCCTCCTTGTCCGCCTCGGAGCCGGCCGCCTCCTCGTCCTCGTCCTTCTTCGTGTCCTTCTTCTCCTCCTTCACCGGGCCGCCCGGCACCCACCCGGCGTCCGAGAGGAGCGCCCGGGCCTCCTTGGCGTCCGGCTTGCCGAGGGCGCCGCTGCCGTCGGCGTAGGCGGCCTGGCCGGACAGCGCGAGGTGGCTGCCGACGGGCTCGGCGGGCAGGCCGAGCGGCTTCAGCACGGCCCCGGCGAGGTCCTCGCGGTCCAGGGCGCGGGCCACGGCGCGGCGCACCCGCTCGTCGGACAGGGGGCCCTCGGCGCCGTTCAGGGCGAGCTGGGTGTAGGCGGGCTCCAGGGACTTGCGCACCTCGAACCCGCCGAGCGCCTTCTGCTGCCGTGCGTACTTCTCCGCCTTCTTGCGCAGCTTCTCGCGGGCCGAGATCTCCTCGTCGGCGGCGTCCTCGTCGGAGCCGTTGGCGACCGCCCAGGAGTGCAGCGCGTCTGCGGCGGAGCGGTCGGCCTCGGGGCCCATCAGGGGCGTGTTCCCCTCCTGCGGGAGGGCGGCGACCGTGATGCGCCGGGCGGCCTCGGGGTCGATCTCGGCCAGGTCGAGGGTGCCGTCGCTGAGGGCGGAGACGCGCTTGTCGTGCGGCACGGCTCGCAGCACGATCTTCCGCAGCTTGGCGGTCCTGCCCCACCAGCGGGGATTGCGGGCGAGGACGACCTCGTCCTCCTTGGTGTCCACCTTGTCCACCGTGAACGGTCCGGCCGTGACCTTCAGCTTCTTGCGCGCCCCGTCGTTGAAGGAGTCCGGGGTGCCCATGACCTCCTTGGGATACAGGGGGCTGAACAGCGACTTCCAGTCGGCGTAGGGGCGGCTGAAGGTGACCTTGACCTCGAGGTCGTTCTTGCCCCGCTCGACCTTCTCGATGCGGTCGTATCCCGCGTTGCGGGCGGTCCAGTAGGCGGTGTCCTTGCCGGACAGGGCGCGCCACTGGGCAGCGAAGTCGGCGGCGCCGATCTCCCGGCCGTCGCTCCAGACGGCCTGCTGGGCGAGCCGGTAGACGACGACCTGCTTGGGCTCGGTGTCGACGACGTCGGCGGAGGCCAGGTAGTCGGCGTTGCGCACGGCCCGGCCCCGGCCGTCGGAGCGGTACATCGACGGCAGGACGGCCTCGGCGATCCGGGCGGTGGTGGTGTCGGCGTCCGCCTGGAAGGTGTTCAGGGTGTCCGGGACGGTGTCCACGGCCCAGCGCAGGGTCCCGCCGTCGGCGATGTCGGACCGGTCCGCGCCCGCGACGTCCGCGCCCGCGAGGGGCTCGCCCGCGGGGTCTTCGGAGCCGCATCCGGCCAGGGCGGGCACCGTGAGCATGCCGGCGGTGAGGAAGGCGACCGAGCGCAGGACCGCGCGCGGTCCGATGCCGTCGTGGGACATCTCTGGGTACCTCCGGAAAGCCGCGGGCATGGTGATCACACTTGGTATGGGGCGTTCATCCGATGTATGCGGCCCACTGAAGGGGAAAGGGTTCCGCGTTCCCGGTCGACACGGCGGCCACGGACGCCAAGCCCACCCATGCGGCGCAACGCACCCGGCGCCACGCGGCTTCGCACCGGACGATGCACCCATGCGCCTCGGCCAATCGATGCACATCCCTTCACAGCGCAAGGTGTGACGCGCAACACTCGCAGGCGCATGACCGTTGCACCGCCTTGGGCCTCGAAGGACCCGTGGAAGTGAGGTCACGTCATGTCCGTGCACGATGAACTGGCGACCGTCCAGCGCTGTCTCGACGACCTGATGAGGTCGGTGGGGCGCCTGGAGAAGCAGCTGGGCAGCGGCAGTCTGGAACTGCGCCGCGTCCGCTCCGACACCAACCACCTGCGCGAGAGCCTCGCGCTGCTCCGGGACACCGCCGTCACCTCGGCGGGCCCGGCCAAGCGGCCAGACCTCGTGACGATCTCCGACACCCCCTACGACGTGTCGCTGTGGGTGGACACCGACGACGAGGGCCTCGGCGCCCGCGACCGCCGCGCGCCCTGACCCCCGCCCGACCGCCGCCCCGCCGACCTGGCGCCCCCCGACCCCTACCGGAGTGGACGACGTGGCCACTGGTACGGAACCCCCTGCGACCGAACCCGAGCACCGCGGCGGCGTGAGATCCGGCACGCGCGCCGCGATCTCCGCCCCGCACCTGCGGACCGACCGCTGGTGGCTGGCCCCCGCCGCCACCGCGGCCGGGCTGCTCGCCTTCGTCGTCTACTCGACCTGGCGGGCCTTCGCGAACGCCGACTACTACGCGGCGCCGTACGTCTCGCCGTTCTACTCGCCCTGCCTCGCGGAGAACTGCGAGCCGATGCGCGGCGGCCCGAACTGGGACCTGTTCGGCGGCTGGTGGGGCATCTCGCCGGCGATCATCATCCTGATCTTCCCGCTCGGCTTCCGGCTGACCTGCTACTACTACCGCAAGGCCTACTACCGGAGCTTCTGGGCGTCACCGCCCGCCTGCGCGGTCGCCGAACCGCACGCGAAGTACACGGGCGAGTCCCGCTTCCCGCTGATCCTGCAGAACGTCCACCGGTACTTCTTCTACGCGGCGCTGCTGGTCGCCTGCGTGCTGAGCTGGGACACCGTGCTCGCCTTCCGCGACGAGGACTACGCGTGGGGCCACATGGGGCTCGGCACCCTGGTGTTCCTGGTGAACATCGTCCTGATCTGGGCGTACACCCTGTCCTGCCACTCCTGCCGGCACATCGTCGGCGGGAAGCTCAAGCACTTCTCGAAGCATCCCGTGCGCTACCGGATGTGGCAGTGGGTGGGCCAGCTGAACGCCAGGCACATGCAGCTCGCCTGGGCGTCGCTGGTCAGCGTGGCGGTCGCCGACCTCTACGTCTATCTCGTCGCGTCCGGGGTCTTCGACGACCCGCGCTTCTTCTAGCTGGGGGCCTTCATCCATGTCCGTGGTCGACCGACAGGAGTGGGACGTCGTCGTGGTGGGGGCCGGCGGCGCCGGCCTGCGCGCCGCGATCGAGGCGCGCGAGCGGGGCGCCCGTACGGCCGTGATCTGCAAGTCGCTGTTCGGCAAGGCGCACACCGTGATGGCCGAGGGCGGCATCGCGGCGGCGATGGGCAACGTCAACTCCGGCGACGACTGGCAGGTGCACTTCCGCGACACCATGCGCGGCGGGAAATTCCTCAACCAGTGGCGGATGGCGGAGCTGCACGCCCAGGAGGCGCCCGCCCGGGTGTGGGAGCTGGAGACCTGGGGCGCGCTGTTCGACCGGACCGAGGACGGCCGGATCTCCCAGCGCAACTTCGGCGGCCACGAGTACCCACGGCTGGCGCACGTCGGCGACCGCACCGGCCTGGAGCTGATCCGCACCCTCCAGCAGAAGATCGTCGCGCTCCAGCAGGAGGACTTCGCGGAGACCGGTGACTACGAGTCCCGGCTGAAGGTCTTCCAGGAGTGCACGGTCACCCGGGTGCTGAAGGACGGCGACCAGGTGAGCGGGGTCTTCGGCTACGAGCGGGAGTCCGGCCGCTTCTTCGTCCTGGAGGCCCCGGCCGTGGTGATCGCCACCGGCGGCATCGGGAAGTCCTTCAAGGTCACGTCGAACTCGTGGGAGTACACGGGCGACGGGCACGCGCTGGCGCTGCTCGCGGGGGCGCCGCTGCTGAACATGGAGTTCGTGCAGTTCCACCCCACCGGGATGGTCTGGCCGCCGTCGGTGAAGGGCATCCTCGTCACCGAGTCGGTGCGCGGCGACGGCGGGGTGCTGCGCAACTCCGAGGGCAAGCGGTTCATGTTCGACTACGTCCCGGACGTCTTCAAGGAGAAGTACGCGCAGTCCGAGGAGGAGGCGGACCGCTGGTACGACGACCCGGACCACAACCGCCGCCCGCCCGAGCTGCTCCCCCGCGACGAGGTCGCCCGCGCCATCAACGCCGAGGTCAAGGAGGGCCGCGGCTCCCCGCACGGCGGGGTGTTCCTGGACGTGTCCACGCGGATGCCGGCGGAGGTGATCAAGCGCCGGCTGCCGTCGATGTACCACCAGTTCAAGGAGCTGGCGGACGTCGACATCACGGCCGAGCCGATGGAGGTCGGCCCGACCTGCCACTACGTGATGGGCGGCATCGCCGTCGACTCCGACTCGGCGGCGGCGCGCGGGGTGCCGGGGCTGTTCGCGGCCGGCGAGGTCGCGGGCGGGATGCACGGCTCCAACCGGCTGGGCGGCAACTCGCTGTCCGACCTGCTGGTGTTCGGGCGCCGGGCGGGCCTGCACGCCGCGGACCACGCGCGCGCCCGGGCCGGGACGCGGCCCCGCGCGGACGACGCCCAGGTGGACGCGGCGGCGGCGGAGGCGCTGCGCCCGTTCTCCGCGGAGGGCGGGGAGCCGGCCGACGGCCCGCCGGAGAACCCGTACACGCTGCACCAGGAGCTCCAGCAGACGATGAACGACCTGGTCGGCATCATCCGCCGGGAGCACGAGATGCGGCAGGCCCTGGAGAAGCTCGCCGAGCTGCGGGCACGGGCCCGGCGTGCGGGCGTGGAGGGCCACCGGCAGTTCAACCCGGGCTGGCACCTGGCGCTGGACCTGCGGAACATGCTGCTGGTCAGCGAGTGCGTGGCCCGCGCGGCGCTGGAGCGCACCGAGTCGCGCGGCGGCCACACCCGCGAGGACCACGCGGTCATGGACCGGGCCTGGCGCAACGTCAACCTGCTGTGCTCGATGACCGACCCCTCCGGCGGCCTCGCCGCCACCGACGCGGTGCGCGGGCAGATCACCCTGACCCGTGAGACCACCGATCCCGTCCGCCCCGACCTCCTCGCCCTCTTCGAGAAGGACGAGCTGGTCAAGTACCTGGCCGAAGAGGAGCTCTACGAGTGAGCAGCTACGAGGCCCGCTTCAAGGTGTGGCGGGGGGACGTCGACGGAGGCGGTCTGGAGGACTTCCGCGTCGAGGTGAACGACGGAGAGGTCGTCCTCGACATCATCCACCGCCTCCAGGCCACCCAGGCCCCCGACCTCGCCGTGCGGTGGAACTGCAAGGCCGGCAAGTGCGGTTCGTGCTCGGCGGAGATCAACGGCCGCCCCCGCCTGCTGTGCATGACCCGCATGTCGGTGTTCGGCCGCGAGGAGACGATCACGGTGACGCCGCTGCGGGCGTTCCCGGTGATCCGGGACCTGGTGACGGACGTCGGCTTCAACTACACCAAGGCCCGGCAGGTCCCGGCGTTCGTGCCACCGGCCGGGGTGGGTCCGGGCGAGTACCGGATGATGCAGGAGGACGTGGACCGCTCGCAGGAGTTCCGCAAGTGCATCGAGTGTTTCCTGTGCCAGGACACCTGCCACGTCGTCCGTGACCACGAGGAGAACAAGCCGGCGTTCGCCGGGCCACGGTTCCTGATGCGGGTCGCCGAGCTGGACATGCACCCGTTGGACGCGGCCGAGGAGTCCGGCCTGGACCGCAAGCGCACGGCCCAGGACGAACACGGCCTCGGCTACTGCAACATCACCAAGTGCTGCACGGAGGTCTGCCCCGAGGGCATCAAGATCACGGACAACGCGCTGATCCCGCTGAAGGAGCGTGCGGTGGACCGCAAGTACGACCCGCTGGTCTGGCTGGGCGACAAGATCCGCCGCCGGGGAGCCTGAGGAGAGGTCAGCGGACCCAGCCGTCCTTGAACTCCCTCCAGTTGGTCTCCGTCGCCGCGAAGTCGATGTACGGGGCGAGACCGAAGAGTTCCCGGTCGGGATCCGTGCGGGACAGGCCGAGACGCGCGCCCCGGACGGCGGCGCCGACGGTCTCGGCGTGCCCCCAGTGGCTGGGGTTGCTCTCGTAGTAGAAGGGCAGGCCCATCAGCAGGTGGGTGGTGGGCGGGGTGACCTCCAGCGCGAGCGAGGTCTGCTGGGCCACGTACCCGCCGTAGGTGCTCTCGAAGAGGCGCGCGGTGTCGTACGACATGACGGCGATCTGGTCGACGCGCCGCGCGACCTGGCCGAAGAACTCCTGCGACCACCACTTGGGGTGGTCGGCGACGAGGCCCGCGACCGAGTGGAGGTGCGGCAGCGGGTCGATCTGGTGGGCGGCCACGGACAGCTGCGCGTCCCGGCCCTTGGTGAGTTTCCGCAGATCGTCCAGCAGGTCGAGGTAGTGCCCGTCGCCGGAGTGCAGCGGCTCCAGGTCCAGGTGGACGCCCTCGTAGCCGGTGTCGAGGACCTGGCCGGCGCTGCGCACCACCTCGGCACGGGTGGCGGCGTCGCTCAGCTCCAGGCCTTCGGGGCCGCCGTTGGCGAGCACGTCCCCGAGGAACGCCTGGACGCGCACCCCGGGCAGCTCCCGGTGCACCGCGTCGATGAACCAGCGGGCGCGTGGATACACCGACCTCGGCAGGGTGCCGTCGTGCTCCAGCGGGCCGGTGTGGACGTACAGGTCCCGGACGCCGGTGTCCTTGAGCCGGCCGGCGAGGGCGGTGACGTCGGCGTCCTTCTTGCGTCCGTCGACCCAGGCGTGACCGAGCCACATGGCGTCCCGGTCGCGGGTGTAGGTGCCGTCGGCCGGGTCGCCCATGTAGTTGACCCGCAGCGCAGTCTCGACGGCGACGAGCGGCACGATCAGCACCAGCGCGAGCACGAGGACGGCGCGTCTGACGCGGCGCACCCAGGGTCTGCGGCGCTTCTTGGCCGACTCGGGCGCGGGCGCCGACTCGGGCACGTGCTCAGGCTCGGACACGGACTCCGGCTCGGGCGCGGACGCGGACGCGGGCGTGGGCGTGGGTCCGGACGCGGACCCGGACGTGGACGCCGACTCGGGCGCAGGCGCGGACCCGGGCGCGGGCGCCGGCTCGGGCGCGGGCGCCGGCTCGGGCTCGGGCGTTGTCCGGGTGTCGTCCGTGGGCTCGTCCGTGCCGTCCCGCGACTCCGTGTGGTCCATGCCGCCGTTCCCCTCGTCGTCGGATGTTGGGGGTGAGGACGAGGGGAACGGGCGGTGCGGTTGCGCCTACGGCTTCATGATCACGAAAGGTCACGTCGGGGTCTACGGAGCGTCAGAACAGGCTGAGCAGCGCCTCCGCCGGGTCCGTGAGGCCGGTGTCGGCCCCGGGCAGCGGCAGTTCGAACCACACCGTCTTGCCCCGGGGCGTACGGCGTGAGCCCCACGCGGCGCTCAGCAGGCCGACGAGCTGGAGGCCGCGGCCGCCCTCGTCGGTGTCGCGGGCGCGCCGTCGGCGGGGCTGGACCAGCCCGGAGTCCCAGACCTCGCAGACCAGGGTGCGGTCCAGCAGCAGCCGGAGTCTGATCTCTCCCTCGCCGTACCGCAGGGCGTTGGTGACGAGCTCGCTGACCAGCAGCTCCGTCGTGTCGACCAGCGGCTCCATGTCCCAGGCGAGGAGCTGGGCGCGGGCGTACTCGCGGGCACGGCCCACGCTGCGCGGCTCGCGCGGCAGTGTCCAGTCGCCCACGGAGTCCGCGGGCAGGCCCTGTACACGTGCCATCAGCAGCGCGATGTCGTCCTCGCCGTGATGGGTGTCGAGCGTGTTGAGGACGTGGTCGCAGACGTCCTCCAGTGGCGCGGACGGGTCGGTGAGCGCGCCCACGAACGCCTGGAGGCCCTCGTCGAGGGGGTGGTCGCGGCTCTCGACCAGGCCGTCCGTGTAGAGCGCCAGCAGGGCGCCCTCGGGCAGTTCGACCTCCACCTCCTCGAAGGGCTCACCGCCGACGCCGAGCGGCATGCCGGGCGGCACGTCGAGCATCAGCGCGTTCTCCCCCGGCTCGACCAGGACGGGCGGCAGATGGCCCGCGTTGGCGAACGTGCAGCGGCGGGTGACGGAGTCGTAGACGGCGTAGACGCAGGTGGCCAGGTACACCTCGGAGAGGTCCGCCTCGCGGGGGCGGCGGGCGGCGCGGGTGGCCTGCTGGACGCCTCCGGTGAACGCCTGGGAGGGGCCGCCGGGCGCGCCCAGACCGCGGGCGATCTCGTCCAGCTGGCTGAGCACCTCCGCCGGTTCGAGGTCGAGCTGCGCCAGTGTCCTCACGGCGGTGCGCAGTTCGCCCATGGCGACGGCGGCGCGCAGGCCACGGCCCATGACGTCGCCGACGACCAGCGCGGTGCGGTGCCCGGGCAGTTCGATCACGTCGAACCAGTCACCGCCGACCTCGCCGGTGCGGCCGCTCGCCGCGTTGCCGGGCAGGTAGCGGCAGGCGATGTCGAGACCGGACGCCTCCGGGTCGCCGGGCGGGAGCAGTGAGCGCTGCAGTATCAGCGCGCGTTCGTGCTCGCGGCGGTAGAGGCGGGCGTTGTCGATGCAGACGGCGGCGCGGGCGGCCAGTTCCACGGCCAGGTCGCGGTCGCGGTCGCCGAACGGCTCGCTGCCCTTGGTGCGGGCGAACTGGGCGAGGCCCACCACGGTGTCGTGGGCGACCATCGGCACGGCGAGCGTGGACTGCACCAGGCCGCCGTCCTCGCCGGGCACGGTCTGCGGGCGGGCGGTGCGCAGGGCGTCCGCGCAGGCCGAGTTGAACGGGTAGTGGTGGACGGCGCCCAGCTTCACCGGCTCCTCGGTGCCGCCGATGGGCCCGTCGGACACGGCGCTGGCGAAGGCGACGCGGCGCACCTCGGCGCTGCCGTCGGCGAGGCCGGGCGGGGTCTCGTCGCCAACCAGCAGCCCCTGGTAGAGGTCGACGGTGGCCAGGTCGCAGAAGCCGGGCACGACCACGTCGAGCAGTTCACGCGCGGTGGTCTCCAGGTCGAGGGAGTTGCCGATGCGCGCGCCGGCCTCGTTCAGCAGGGCGAGATTGCGCCGTGCGGCGGCGGCCTCGCGGGCGGCGGCGCGGCGGGCGGTGATGTCGATGCCCAGCCAGGCGATGCCGATGGGGCGGCCGCTGCCGCTGTGCACGCGGTAGAGGTTGACGGACCAGTGGCGCCGCTCGTCGGAGCCGGGGACGAACCCGGTGACGTGCATGTCCGTGATGGAATCGCCGGTCTCCAGCACCCTGCGCAGGGTCGCGGCGACCCGCTCGGCCTCGCCGCGCGGCAGGTAGTCGTGGACGCCCTTGCCGCGGTGGTCGTCGGGCGTGCCGCCGAAGAGGGACGCGAACCGCTCGTTGGCCCGGCGGACCCGCAGGTCACGGTCGATCAGCACGAAGCCGAAGGGGGATTGGCCGAATATGGCCTGCGAGGCGGCCAGATCCGTCTCGATACGGCGCAGGGTGCGGACGTCGACGACGATGCAGACGGCGGCCTTCTCGCCCGCCTCGGTCCGCGTCGGCATGACGTAGACCTCGGCGATGCCTTCCCGGTCGCGGTCGTCCCCGGCCAGGTGGGCGGGCAGCCGGAACGGCACCACGCCGGTCCACTCGCGGCCGTCGAGGATCTCGGCCATCTTGCGCTGGCCGCGCTCCCTGCGGACGGGCTCGAGGAACGCCTCGATGGGGTCGGCGCCGACGGCGCGCTCCGCGGGGATGCCGAAGATCTGCTCGGCGCGCAGACTCCACTGGTCGACCAGCCCGTCGGGGCCGATCGAGAAGGACGCCACCTTGATGTAGTCGTACATGGAGCCGGGCGGGGCGGTCTGCCACATGGCGTCACCGGACGGAGCATCGCCGGATAGGAGGCCGTCGGCGGCCTCGTCCTTCGGGCCGCCCGACGAGTCCTCGGACTCCGTGGCCTTCGCTGGTATCTCGCTCACGCGAACCGTCCCCTCCAGCTCACCGCGTCCGGCACCGGTCACCGGGGGCGGCTGCCCGCAGTATCCAGCACTACGGCGCCGCGCAACACGGTGTTCACGATCACAGCACGGTCCCGATGCTTTTCGGTCCACGCCGTGAGAACACTTCCAGTCTTCTAACCAGCGGACACGCCGTCGAATCCCCCGTTCGACAACCGTCATGGACGGTGGCCGGTCACGGAGCGCGGCGAGGGCCCGCGCACAGCTGCGAACGGCCGTGCGGGACCTCACCGGGGGACCACGAGTTCGCACCACACCGTCTTCCCGTGCGGCCCGGACCGGTGCCCCCAGCGGCGGGAGGAGCGGGCCAGGAGCTGGAGTCCGCGCCCGCCCTCGTCGTCGGGCCGGACGACGCGTTCCTGGGGCGGTTCGGGGACCGGGTCGGACACCTCGACGAGCAGCACCCCGGTCCGTCCGGCGGGCCGGGTCAGGCACACGCCGACGGGTCCGGCGGCGTGCCGCAGGGCATTGGTGACGAGCTCGCTGACCAGCAGCTCCGCGAGATCGGCGGCGCCGTCCAGCTCCCACCGGCGGAGCTGTTCGCGCACGGCGCAACGGGCTGCCCGCACCGCGTTCGGGTCTGCGGCGAAGGTCCACGTGGCCCGGTCGCCGTCGGTGTCGGTCACGCGGATCACCTCCCCCGCCGAGGGAGTCAGGCAGTCCGACCGTGTCCGGTTTCATGTGGTCAATAGCCACATACCCGATATCCCGGACGGAGTACCGCGCACAACGGCGCGTGGCGCGCACCTCGTACGCGGGCGACTGCCGACGGCGCGCTCACGGATCGTCATCTCGCGGCGGTACGCCGGGATCGCGTCACACGTCGTCGCGCGCTTCGAGGTGGGTGAGGGCGTCCCGCACGGCGGGCACGTCGTGCTCGATCCAGTCGACGTCCCAGACGCGGTCGGGGGCGAGCCATCGCAGCTCGTCGTGGTCCTGCAGGGGGCGCGGGGCGGCGGACCCCGGTCGCAGGCGGGCGGTCCACACCTGCATGACGTACGGCGTCCGCAGGGGCCACTGGCCCGGGACGCGCTCCCCGGCCTCGGCGTCGACGCCGAGTTCCTCGCGCAGCTCGCGCACGACGGCGGCGTCCGGAGCCTCGCCCGGTTCGATCTTGCCGCCGGGGAGCTCCCAGAGCCCGGCCAGCTCGGCGGGCGCGCTCCTGCGGGCGACGAGAAGCCGCCCCTCGTGCCACAGGGCGGCACCCACCACCACGATCCGCTCGCTCATACGGCGGAGCCTACGGGAGACGGGCCGGCGCTCCGCGGCGGACCAGAGGGCGGGTCAGCTGACGGTGGAGCCGTTCTGGCCGATGCGTTCGACCCAGTAGAGCTGCTTGTGGCCGCGGCCGTCGAGGCTGTCCGCGATCTTCTCCGCCTCGGCGCGTGTCGCGTAACGGCCCACCCGGTAGCGGTTGCCGTTGTCGTCCTGACGCACGACGAGCCAGGGAAGAGTCACCGTGCCGTCGCTCATCGCTCCCCTCCACTTGCCTTCCGCGACCTGTGCCGCGCCCCGCCCGGTAAGGAAACCGCAGTCCGCATATGCCCGAGCCTACGCCTTACCTTCACTGAGCGAATACGCCTTTTCACAAACAGGCACGCAACCGGCCAGCACGGAGGGGGCGCACGGTGGCGGATGCGCCGTGCGCCGAGGGCGACATGTCCGGTCAGCGCCGTATGACCTTCCTCGCCCGGCCCTTGGGGCGACCTGCAAGAACGGCCAAATCCCTTCGTCCGTCGCCCCGGCGCGGGCCGAGCCCCACGCCGGGGCGGAACCAGGACGCGGGGCGCGAAGGGGAGCGCGAGGGGGCGATGGGGCGGCTGAGGAGGCGTGTTGCCCTGGGCGGGCGGCATGGGGACGGAGCGAGGACGCGGGCGGGCGCGCCACGGCGAGATCGCGGGCGGGCGCGCTGCGGACGGGGCGCCTGCCCGCCGGGCCCGGCGCAAGGGGCGCCCGCCTTCTCCTACTTCACCGGCAGGTGATACGCCGCCCGGTAGCGGTCCGCCGGGATCACCACGTCCGCCGTCTCCACCGGACGGCCCGACGCGAAGTACGTGCGCTGGATGACCAGGACGACGTGGCCGGGGACGCCGCCCAGCAGCATCAGCTCCTCCGCGAGGCCGGGGCGGGCCCCGACCTCCTCCGTCACGTTGTCCACGACGACGTCGATCGCGCGCATGCGCTCGACCACACCCATGCCGCCCAGCGGGCCCTCCTCGGGCAGCATCACCGGCGTGCGCCCGGTGAGGGCGAGGGGCTCCCAGGACGTGGAGAGCATCATCGGCTCGCCGGCCTCCCGGAACAGGTACTTCGTGCGCATCACGCGGTCCCCCGCGTCGACGCCCAGCCGCTGGGCGATCGACGCGCTCGCGTCCGTCTGCTCGCTGCTGGACTCCCAGGTGCCGCGCACACCGATGTCGGCCTGCTCCTGCCGGAACGGCGTCGCCCCCCGCTCCGGGCGGAACCCGGACCGGGCGACCCGCCGCGGCACGGGCCGCTCCCGCACGTACGTCCCCGACCCCGAGCGGCCCTCGACGAGCCCCTCGGCCATCAGCACCTTGCGCGCCTCAAGCGCGACCGTGTCCGAGACGCCGTACTCCTCGCGGATGCGGGCCTGCGAGGGGAGCCGGGTGTGGGGCGGCAGCTGACCGTCGACGATCTTCTTGCGGAGATCACCCGCGACGCGCAGGTACGCCGGCTGCTCACCGAATGTCACTGGCCGCTCCCATCGGGTTGTACAGACAGCAACAGAGTGGCAACCCTGGGTTGTCCGAAGCAAGCAAAGGCCAGAGAATCACTCGATGTGATGACCTTTACCGCGGGAGGGCTTTACGCAGGCACTTTCTCCCCGCTATGGAGGCGCTCACACCTCCATCTCACCGGCTTCCGGCTCTCGCTCGACCTCCTCGTCGTAAGCGGGCGGTGAAGTCGCCAGCCCCAAAGCTTCGCGCACGGTGATCGACAGGGAGGGGTCGGTCGCCTCCCATGCCTCCTCCTCACGGATCCAGTACGCGTCGGGGTCGGCCGTGCCCGCCGCGCGGCCCCAGGCGAGCCGCGCCGCGACCAGGTCGGCGACCAGCTCGTCCACCGGCTCCCGCGCCTGGACCGGCCACGAGTGCGCGCGCAGCAGCCGCACCTGCTCGGTGACCGCCTCCTCGACCTGTGCGGCCCACTCCCGGTCGTCGCTGACGTCGTCGTCGAAGTAGTCGGACGCGGGCACCTCGTCCAGCGCGACGTTGAGCACCTCGGCCGCCTCCAGGTAGGCCTGCTGATGGGCGTCGAGGGTGGTCGCGTCGCTGCGCAGCGACCCGCTGAAGCGGGTCCCGTCCTCACGGCCGAGCACACAGGCGACGGAGCGGTCGCCGAAGCGCCAGCTCTGCTCGGACGGGGCGAAGTAGTAGACGCCGATCTCCTCCGGCAGGGACCAGCCGTCCATGACGTAGGCGCTCCGCCGCTCGTAGCAGCGGTCCTCGCCCAGCTCGACGAGGCTGTCGTCGCCGGGGAAGTCGCTCCCGGGGACGGCTACGAGGGCGAAGACCTCGCCGTCGTGCTCGTCGGTGCAGGGAACCTTGAGGGCCTTGACGGTCCAGCCCTCCAGTCCGCCGGGCGAGGTGAAGCAGTCGCCCTTGCGCAGGGACAGGACGCTGTCGGAGCGCGCCCCGTCCCGGAAGCCCTCCCAGAACGCCGCCACGCCACCGGTGACGAGCGCGACCGTCCACAGCGCCAGCCCGAGCGAGGACAGTGTGACGCCGGCGACCGCCATCCCCTTCCCGCGCTCGCCCCGCCGGCTGATCTGGAGCAGCGCGATCACCCCCAGCACCAGCCCCACGGCGGGCAGGAAGCACAGCACTCCGAAGACCAGGGCGGCGATGGCGACACCGTTGACGGCGGCGGGCGGCCGGGGCCCGTACGGGCCGTAGGGGAAGTACGGCCCGGGACCGGGCGGGCCCTGGTGGGGGAAGTGCGGCGGCTGGGCGCCGCCTTCGAACTGCGGCCCGGCGGGCGGAGGTATCGACACGACGCGCATCGTAGGCGGACGGTGACGGGCCCCGCCCCCGGGGATGCCTCCCGGGAGCGGGGCGCCGGTCCGGCGGACCGGCCGGAGCCGGCACCGCCGCGGACGTGCTCAGCCCACGTACAGCAGGCGGTTGGGCGAACCGCTGCCCGGGCTGGTGACCACGCCGGTGGTGGCGGACGAGGTCAGCGCGGACGAGACCTGCGCGGGCGTGGCCGACGGGTTGCCGGCCAGGTACAGCGCGGCGGCGCCGGCGACGTGCGGGCTGGCCATCGAGGTGCCGGAGATGGTGTTGGTGGCCGAGTCGCTGGTGCGCCAGGTGGAGGTGATGGAGGAACCGGGCGCGAACAGGTCCACCACCGAGCCGTAGTTGGAGTAACTGGCACGGGCGTCGGTGGACGTGGTGGCGCCGACCGTGATCGCCTCGCTCACCCGGGCCGGGGACTTGGTGGAGGCGTTGGTCGACTCGTTGCCGGCCGCGACGACGAACGTGACGCCGGCGGCGACGGCGTTGCGGACGGCCGCGTCGAGCGTGCTGTCCGCGCCGCCGCCGAGCGACATGTTGGCGACGGCGGGCTTGACCGCGTTGCGCGCCACCCAGTCGATGCCGGCGACGACCTGCGCGGTGGTGCCGGAGCCTGAGTTGTTCAGGACGCGGACGCCGACGATCCTCGCCTTCTTGGCGACGCCGTACGCGCTGCCCGCGACGGTGCCGGCGACGTGGGTGCCGTGGCCGTTGCCGTCCTGGGCGACGTTGTCGCGGTCGACGGCGTCGTAGCCGTTGGAGGCACGGCCGCCGAAGTCGTTGTGGCTGATACGGACGCCCGTGTCGATGATGTACGCCGTCACGCCCTGCCCGGCCGAGTCCGGGTAGGTGTAGGCGCGGTTGACGGGGCGGTTGCGCTGGTCGATGCGGTCCAGGCCCCAGGAGGGCGGGTTGGACTGGGTCGCGGAGACGGTGAAGGTGCGGTTCTGCACCACCGAGGCGACGGCCGGGTCGGCGGCGAGGCGCTTGGCCTCGGCCTCGGAGGCCTCGATCTCGTAGCCGTTGAGCGCCTTGGAGTAGGTGCGCTCGACGGCGGCGCCGTACTTCTCGGCCAGGGCGCGGCCCTTGGCGGTGGTCGAGCGGGCCGCGTCGGCCTTCAGGGTGACGATGTAGCTGTCGGCGACGGCGTTCGCGGCGCCCGCGTACTGGACACGGCCTTCGGGTGCGGCCGGGGCGGCCCCCGCGGGGAGCGCGGAGACCAGGCTCGCGACGAGCGCCGCGGAGGCCGCGGCGCCGAGGACGGCCAGTCTTCGCCGGGGGTGACGCATCACTGCCATGGAGGGTTCCTCCTCAATCGGTGGTGCGCGTTCGTGTGGGGGGTGGTGCGGTGACGCACGGGGGCGCACGGCCATCCATGTCGGGAGCATGACAAGCAGGGCCGCCGCGTCCGGGTGCGTCAGCCGAAAGATTGAGGGTTGCACAGGAATTCCACAAGAGTGCCTCGGCGGCCTACGGACCTCGCCGTTCCGATTCGGACACCGACGCCGCGCCCCCACGGCACACCGACGTCCGGCACGGAGACGGCACAGCCGGCCCATGGACTCCCCGTCCACCCCCGTTAACATGTTCGAACTCACGACGGATGTCCTCATTCACCGGCTGTCCACCGGAAGACCCTGCCCTCCCGCGCGATGCGCCACTTGCCCGCAAAGCCACCTGCCCGCAACCGAATCACCAGGCGAACCAGTTGATAACCGAACCCACTCGAATACCGCCGCGGGACGACCGCGGGACGCAGCCCGCCCCGTGGCGCCGGCCCCGCGTGGTCCTGTGGACCGCGGCGGGCGTGGCGACCCTCGGCTTCCTCGTCGCGCTGGAGATCGTGGCGCGCGGCTACGGCTTCTCGGGGCCGATCACCGAGCAGTCGCGGGAGGTGATCTTCGCCCCCGAGTCGGGTCCGCTGCTCTACGGCGGCCTGGCGCTGACGATGGTGGTCCTCACCTGGCGGCAGCGGCTGATCGCACTGGGGATCGCGGCGGGCGTGGACGTCGCGTTCTTCCTGGTGCGATGGGCGCTCGACGCCGACATGAACTTCGGCAACGGCGCGCTGTGGGTGGTGCTGGGCGTGGCGGTCCTCGGCCTCACGCGCCGCACCGGGCAGGAACGGCTGCTGCTGCTCAAGGGCACCGGTCTCGGCCTGCTGCTGGTGGCGGGCCACAAGACCGGCGACACCTGGCTGCTCATCACCTCGAAGACCCGGGCGACCGTCCTCGACGCCTACGTGGCCGCCGCCGACCACGCACTCGCCGACCCGTCGTGGCTGGTGGGCCGCTTCCTGAACGCGACCGCGCCGGTCAGCACGGGCATCCTGCACGTGGTCTACGGCCAGCTCCCGCTCGCCGCCGCCCTCGTCGGCCTCTACCAGCTGCGCCGGGTGGCGGTGGAGCGCCGCTTCCCGGCCCATCACCTGGTGCGCACCTTCCTGGTGATCGGCCTGTTCGGCCCCGCGATCTACATGATCTTCCCGGTGGTCGGCCCCGTCTTCGCGTACGGCACGGACGGCGGCGCCTGGGCGACGGCGAACCTCTGGCCGGACGTCCTGCCGCCGGTCACCGACCCGCAGCCGATCCCGTTCGACGGCATCACCCCGCGCAACTGCATGCCCAGTCTGCACACCGCGTGGGCGGTCACCCTGTTCATCCACTCCCGTGACGGCTCCCGGGCGATGCGCTGGGCGGGCACCTTCTGGCTGGTCGGCACCCTCACGGCGACCCTCGGCTTCGGCTACCACTACGGCGCCGACCTGCTCGCCGGCGTGGTCTTCGCCCTGACCATCGAGACGGCGATGCGCTGCTCCGCCCACGGCTGGGACCGCGCGGGCGTCCGCGTGGTCGCCCTCGGCCTGACGGTCTTCGCCGCGCAGCTCGCGTCGTACCGCTGGCTGCCCACGGAGATGGCCGCCCGCCCCTGGCTCTACGGCCCGCTCCTGCTGCTGGTGACGGGCGCGGTGATCTACGCGTACGTGCGGGCGGCGCGGGCGGCGCGTGAGCGCGAGCGCGAGCCGAAGCCGGGGGTGCCGCGGCAGCGGCCGGCGCGGAGGGAACCGGCGGAACCGGCACGAGCGGTTGGGACCACTGGAGCCGCGCCCACCGGGACCGATGACTCCCAGGACCCCGACGCGACGGACGCCAAGCCCGAGCTGGTCTGAGCCGGTCCGGGCGACGGCGCGTCACGTCCGGGGGCGTGCCACCGCCTTCGCGCACCGGCGTGAGCGGTGGACGCGCCACTTGGTCACCGGCCGGAGGACTCGACCCCGCCCAGAGTGACCAGTACCGCCGCCGAATTGGCGTACCCTGCGGGCATGTTGCCGGGCGCCGGCCCCGTACGGCGCGGGTCAGCAGGGCGATGCCTGCGCACCTTGACAGCGATGGCCCGGTCGGCGAACGCTGGCAGGCGCACATCTGGTCCTTCGCACTCGACGACGTTCGGAGAAACGGCATGGCGAAGAAGATCGAGACGCGTCCGCCGGACAGGAAGGCGACCACCGGCGACAGCGGTGACTACGGCGGCAGCTGACGGACGGACAGGATGGACCGCTACCTCACGGTCGCGGAGGTCTCGGCAGCGGCGCGGCGGCTGGTCTCCCGGTACCCGGGGGCCGGCCGTCTGCGCCGTGTCGGCACGTCCCGCGCGGGGCGTCCGCTGGAGATGCTGTCCGTCGGGCACGGCCCGGCGCACGTCCTGGTGGTCGCCCGTCCGCACCCCGACGAACCGGTCGGCGCCGTCACCGCGCTCTCCTTGGCCGAGCGGGTGGCACGCGGCGACGGGCGCACCCCGGCCACCGATCCGGCGCGCGTCACCTGGGACGTCGTGCTGTGCCTCGACCCGGACGGGGCGGCGCTGAGCGACGGCGTCGAGGAGGCGACGGCCGGTCCCGCGCCCGCCCTGGAGCGCTACTTCCGCGCCGCGTTCCGCCCGGTCGCGGCGGAGCAGCCCGAGTGGGCGCCGATCGAGTCGGCCCGCCTCCCGGAGAGCGGGGCCCTGTTCGACCTGATCGACGACCGGCGGCCGGTCCTCCAGTGCTCCCTGCACGGCATCGAGGCGGGTGGCGCCTTCGCCCAGCTGACGGACGACCTGCCGGGTTTCGCCGAGGGCTTCCACACGGCGGCCGCCGGCCTCTCCGTCCCGGTCCAGCACGGGACCTTCGACGCCCTGTACTGGGAGAACCCCGCCCCCGGCGTCCATGTCCTGCCCCCGCCGGAGAGTACGGGGCGGCTCGCGGCCGGTTCCGAGAACATCGGCCGGTCCACGTGGTGCGCACCCCGGCGGTACGGCGGTGTCACCGCGATCGTCGAGGTGCCGATGTGGGCGAGCGCGTGGGCCGACGATCCCTCCCCGCGCCCCGACGCCGTAAGCGCCCTGCGCGGGCTGTCGCGGCTGGTGCGGGACGGAGGCGAGCAGGTGACCGCGGTCCTCGACAAGGCGCGCGGCTTCCTGCCGCCGCCCGAGGAGAGCGCGCCCCGGCGCGTGCTGGAGTGGATGGCGGACGGTCTGTACGACCTGGTCGCCACCTCCTGGCAACCCTTGGCCCAGCAGGCGGCCGCGGGCGGGGAGCGCCTCACCACGGCCCAGATCTGCGCTCTGGACGTGGTGGCCCGCCGCCAGCCGCTCCGCGCGGCAGGTCTGCTGCTGCGCCTGCTGTCGGCCTCGGACGACCCCGCGGCGCCCTCGCTCCACGACGAGCTGCACGCCCTGTTCACGGCCTGGTGCGCGGACTTCGCGCGGGAGTCGGGCCTGCGCTGGGTCCCGGTGCGCGACCAGGTGGACCTCCAGTCCCGTACGGTCCTGGCAGCGGCGGAGTGCGCGCTGCGCTCCGCGCGCTGAGCGGGACCGGCGCACGGGTGGCGCCACGCGGGGCCGCGATCGTCGTGGTCGACGGGGTTCCCGTACGGGCCTGACCGGACCCCGTTCCAGGTGCCGCGCCCGTCCCGGACCACGTCTTCTCCACGCGCGCGCCACGGGTGAGGTCCGTGAGGCCCTACGGGAACAGTCCCGGTCCGACTGGGAGGCGTTGAGGTTAGCAACGTCCCGGTCGAATGCATCCCTCACATGACCGGGCGGTTGGCGGACGTGTACCCCTCGGCGACATGGCCAGCGATCAACCAGCTGCGGTGGCACCAAAGCTATATACTCTCCCAAAATAACAATTTGTTTGTTAAAATGGTCGGCATGACTGAGATCGCACCGGCCCCCGGTGAAGGACCCGTCCGTCCCGTGTCCGTGTCCCTGCACGAAGGCACCATCGCCGCCCTGAAGCAGCGCACCGGTCGACGCGGCATGTCCGCCTACGTCGAGAGCCTCATCCAGCGGGAACTGGAGCGGGAACGCCTGCGTGAGCTGATCGCCGCCGCGGAGGCCGAGCACGGTCCGGCGGACCAGCGGGCGGTCGACGCCAAGCGGGAGATTCTGCGCGGTGACGCGGCAAGCTCGGCGGACGCCGCGTGAGCGGGACCCTTGTCCTGGACTGCGAAGGTCTCTCCAAGCTCGTACGCCGGGATCCCGAGCTGACCGAATGGCTCGCGGCAGCCGACGCCGAGGACGTCCGGGTAGTGACCAGCTCGGTCACCCTCGTCGAGGCGCGGGATCCGCGAGTCCACCAGGCACATTTCGACTACGCCGTCTCGCGCGTCAACATCGTCCCACCCGGTGAGGCCATCGCCCGACAGGCGAGCAAGCTGCTCGCCGAGACGGGGCTGCACGGTCACAAGTACGCGCTGGACGCCATCGTCGCGGCGACAGCGCTCGCCTCGCCCCGCCCCACGACCGTGCTCACCTCCGACCCCGAAGACCTCCAGATGCTCTGCACCGGGGGTGTCACCGTCATCAAAGTCTGACTGTGAGCCCCACATTCGCCTTCCACGGCCGACGAAACCGCCACACGCCAGCCGGTAGGAACCCAGCACCGGGGAAATGTCGACGAGGCCGGACCGAAACCGGGCCGACCCCGCTGGCCTGCACACGTGCCAGCTCGGCCAGAACGAGCCGTGGCTTCACCACACGTTGGCACTGAATGCCTGCGGCCTGCTGCTGACCTGCGGCGAAGCCCCGCCCGCATCTCTGCGGCAAGGCCGGCACCGCGGACATCGTCGACGCCACCGTCGTCGTCATGGCTGCCAGTCTCGGGGCGATCATCTGGACCTCCGACCTGTACGGCATCCGCGCCCTCATCGACGCCCAGGACGTCAAGCCCGCTCCCGTCATCCGCACCGTCTGACCTTCGAAGGTCTGCGGACCCCTACGGACAGCAAGACGGCCTGACCGGCTTTCGCGCAGGTCAGACCGCCTCTGACGATACGGTCACACGTTGAAGCGGAATGTCTGCGGGCTGATCCTGACTCGCGACGGAGCCCCATCCAGGGCTCTGACCTGGGATTCCCCGGTTGGCACGCGTTGGCTCACGACGGCTGTTTACGGGTGTCCTGCGGACTGGCTGCGGACTGGCCGGGGGCTCCGAGGCTGTGAAATCCCTGGCACACCGGTGGGGCCTGCAAGGAGACTGCGCAGGTGAGCGACTCCCACCCCTGCCCGTGCTGCGGGCACCGCGTGCTGGACGCGATGCCCGGGTCTTACGAGATCTGCCCCGTCTGCTTCTGGGAGGACGACGGGGTCCAGTTCCGCTGGCCCACCATGAGCGGCGGCGCGAACAAGGTTTCCCTGATCGAGGCCCAGCGCAACTACCAGGACTTCGGCGCCTGCGACCAACACGGCCGGCAGTACGTCCGCCCTCCGGCCGAGGACGAGCCGCTCGACCCCGCCTGGCGCCCCATCGACCTGACGCGCGACTCCTTTGAGGACTGGGAAGCCGAGGACCGCGCCCCGTGGCCCGACGACCGCTCGGTGCTCTGCTGGTGGCTGCCCACCTTCTGGCGCCGGGACCACTCCGCGTCATGACCTCCCCCATCGAGACACTCGTCCAGCAGCTCGACGGCAAGGCCGACGAGTCCTCCGACGCCCGAGCGGAGCTGATTTGGATCGGCGCCGACGCCATACCCGCCATCATCAACGGCCTGCCTTCCCTCGGCGGCTTCGGCCAGCTGACCGCCATCGAGGTCTTCGAGGAGGTGGGCGATCCCCGCTGCGGCCCCGCTCTCATCGACCTGCTGAACAGCGACAACCCGACCGTCCGCGAATGGGCGGCCATGGCCTTGGCGAGCCTGGAGATCGACGGCGCCGTCGAGCCCCTGCGCCGTGTCCACCGCGCCTGCCTGGAACGGGCGACGCCACCGGACTGGACCGAGCCCAGCGGCATCCGCTGGGCCCTAACCGAACTCGGCGCCCGCACCCCCGTCGTCCCACCGCTCACCGCGCGCCTACGAACCACCGCGGCAGACAACGCCCCGGGCTGGCCCTCGACCCACTTCACCGAGATCATCAACGACCTGGCCGACCACGCCCAGGTGATCCTCTACTCCCAGTTCTGGCGCGTGGACGCCGACGGCACATACGGCATCTCCGGCCCCGCCCTGGACTGGGAACTCGACTGGACCGCGTCCTGGGAGCACCTGGTCGAGGAGTCCCGCACCTGGTCCCTGCTGGAAGCCTCGGAAGCCCCCGCCGGCGACGACATCTTCGTCGCTCCCACCTGGATCGACCGTACCGACCTGCACCCGGAGAGGTGACCGATGCCGTTCCAGCACCCCGAGGAGATCGGCTACGGCTACGTGATCGAGCGCTACGCGGCAAGGAAGGACTCGGGCCATGCGCGCTACCTCGTCCTGAAAAGTGGTCGATTCCTGCGGCCCGAGTGGCCTCACGGCGAACGTTTCGCCCATCATCTCGTCGACGACGCGACCACGATCACCGACGCCGAGTTGGAAGCCCTCCTCGGCTACGAGTGGCGCTCGCGCCTCACCGCCGCATGGCTGATCGGCGTCGACCGCCGCGAACGGTTCCGCGAACGCATCGGCGACCTGCTCCTGGCCAGCGAAGTCTGCTTCTCCGGCAGCGCCTACTGCTTCGCCCTGGCCCGCTTCGGCACTCACGCGGACGCCGAGATCCTCAGCGCCTACCTCGACCACTACCTCCCCCGCACCGACCTCCGCTACGACCAGCCCGCAGCCCTCGGCGCCCTCCTCCGCCTCGACGCCCACCTCGGCACCCACCATGCGGACCGCTTCACTCAGCCTGATGGTCTCTGGGACCAGTGGGTCAATGCCCTGGCCCACCTCCGCGGCTACCCCGCGTCCACCCCCGTCGAGCTGCGCCGCTCGACAGACCTCCGGTGCGAATTCGCCAACGGCTGGTCCCGGCCGTCGCCGCAGCCACCTGACCGCGGCTAGGTGGAGTCCGCGTACGCCATGTACCGACCGCACGTGCGGCACATGAAGAGGTAGCCGGTGGGCTGACTGTCCTTGTCCAGAGCACCCAGGTAGCTCTCCACCGCCTCGGCAGACCACCCCCACGCGTCGGCCTCGCTGCGCAGTTCCTCCCGGGCATCCGGGAAAGCGACCAGCTCGGCCGCCCCTACCGCCCCCATGAACGCCGCACCATCACCGCAGTGGAAGAACCACTGCGGGTCCTGCCAGGAGGAGAAGCCCGGCGTACACGCACCGACAGACATCACAACCTCAAGCGGGACATCGTCCCCTATCGGGTCACCGATGAAGTCCGCGTCGTACTTCGCAGCCGCGCTGCCATCCGCGATGCACCACGGGCACAGCAGGTAGGAGAGTTCCTCGACCGCGTACACCGGGCCCGCGTATATGAACCCCCGCGCCCTCCCGCAGCAGACGCACGTCGTGCCGGACGCAACGACCGCCCCGGTCGCCAAGGGGTCGGGGTGGTAGGGAAAACCGGGCAACTCATCGGACATGCCGGTCACGCTACCTGCGCACAGGAAGGTCGTGCCGAACCGCACCCGCTCCGCCCGAAGCCGGTCACGGCCGCAGCGCACGCCCTTGGACTCGCCCCCCACCTCTCAAGAGGTGGGGCAGTGAGAGTCCGTTCAGCTCGGTACGTCAGGTGGATCTTCGGTCCCCATGTGCCGCGGTCGGTCGGATTCGGTCCGGTCAGCGGCCCCCTTCTGACGCCCACGGACTGACCGAGTCAACCGCGCACCGCGACCACGCTGCGCACTCCGCGCGAACCACAAAGGCCGCCCAACCCACTCCGCCGTAGGTCGGACGGCCTTTCGCCGGACGTATCAGACGTTGAAGCGGAACTCCACCACGTCCCCGTCCTGCATGACGTAGTCCTTGCCCTCCATGCGGGCCTTGCCCTTCGCGCGGGCCTCGGCGACCGAGCCGGACTCGACCAGGTCCCCGAAGGAGATGACCTCCGCCTTGATGAAGCCCTTCTGGAAGTCGGTGTGGATGACACCGGCGGCCTCGGGGGCGGTGGCGCCCTTCTTGATGGTCCAGGCGCGGGACTCCTTGGGGCCGGCCGTCAGGTAGGTCTGGAGGCCGAGCGTGCGGAAGCCGACGTGCGCGAGGGTGGCGAGGCCGGGCTCCTCCTGGCCGACGGACTGGAGCAGCTCCAGCGCCTCGTCCTCTTCCAGCTCGGCGAGGTCCGCCTCCAGCTTGGCGTTGAGGAAGATCGCCTCGGCGGGGGCGACCAGTTCGCGCTGCTCGTTCTTGAAGTCCTCGTCGGTCAGCTCGTCCTCGTCGACGTTGAAGACGTAGAGGAAGGGCTTCGTGGTGAGCAGGTGCAGGTCGTGGAGGAGCTCCGCGCGCTCGGAGCCCTGGACGATGCCCTGCGAGAACAGCGTGTCGCCCTTCTCCAGGATCTCCTTGGCCTCCTCGACCGCCTTGACCTTGGGCGCGACGTCCTTCTTGATCCGCGACTCCTTCTGAAGGCGCGGGAGGACCTTCTCGATGGTCTGGAGGTCGGCGAGGATCAGCTCGGTGTTGATCGTCTCGATGTCGTCCTTCGGCGAGACCTTGCCGTCGACGTGGACGACGTTCTCGTCCTTGAAGGCGCGGATGACCTGGCAGATCGCGTCGGACTCGCGGATGTTCGCGAGGAACTTGTTGCCCAGGCCCTCTCCCTCGGACGCGCCGCGCACGATGCCGGCGATGTCGACGAAGTCGACCGTCGCCGGGAGGATCCGCTGCGAGCCGAAGATCTCCGCCAGCGTGGTCAGCCGGGGGTCGGGGACGCCGACGACGCCCACGTTCGGCTCGATCGTGGCGAACGGGTAGTTGGCCGCCAGCACGTCGTTCTTGGTCAGGGCGTTGAACAGGGTCGACTTGCCGACATTCGGCAGACCGACGATTCCGATCGTGAGCGACACGTTGCGACTTCCCGTACGTGAGGAGGGGGGCGAGGGCCGGCCGAGCGGCCGGCGTGGACCGATCCACCAGTCTACGGCGTGCCCGCGACCGACCGGCCGCTGTGTCGAACGCCCGGCCGACGACCGGATCCCGGCGTGTCTGACGGGCTGCCGGACACATAAAACGACCTAAGTTGGTCCAGTGGAGCAACACAGGACGCGACCCGCCCAGCACGTACCGCGACGCGAGCCGGCGCCTGGCCCGTCGGCGACCCCCCGGACGTCACGGCCGCACGGCCCTCCGCTGCCCCCGCAGGCGGGACGGGCGGCGGGCGGCGGGGTCGCCCGGTCCCCGCGCGCCCAGCGGCCCCAGCGGTCCCCGCGGCCGGCCGGACGCCGGCCCGCTCCCTCGCCGCCCGCGCGGCGCGTGCCCGGGCCCCGGCTCACCGGGCTGGGCGGCGGACTGTTCTGCGGAGCCGTGATGCTGGTGCTCGGGCTGCTCACCGAGGCGCTGTTCGGCGCGTCCCTGACCGTCTACGGGGTGCTGTTCCTGCCGGTGTGCGTGCTGACCGCGCTGTGGGTGCGCGAGGGGGACGTGCTCATCGCGCCCGTCGTGGTGCCGATCGCCTTCGCGGTGGGTCTGGTGCCGGTCGCCGACGAGGGCGGCGGGAGCGTGCCGGACCGGCTGATGGGCATGGTGACCGGCCTCGCCACCCAGGCGGGCTGGCTCTACGGCGGGACGTTGCTGGCGGGCGCGCTGGTGCTCGTCCGCCGGGTGAGGCGGGTGCGGCGGGTCAGGACCGCCGGCCGTCGCCCCGCCCGGAACCGGGCGGGCAAGGCGCCGGCCTGAGGGGGCCGCCGAGGCACCCGCCTCAAGGCCCCTACACCCCCGTGGCGGCCCGCATCGCCGCGCCGACGATGCCCGCGTTGTTCTGCAGGTGCGCCGGGACGATCTCCGCCTTGATGCCCTCGAGCTTCGGCAGGAACTTGTGCGCCTTGCGGCTGACGCCGCCGCCGATCACGAACAGCTCGGGCGAGAACAGCATCTCGACGTGGGCGAGGTACTTCCGCACCCGGCGCGCCCACTCGTCCCACGACAGGTCGTGGTCCTCCTTGACCTTGGTGGCGGCCCGCTTCTCCGCGTCGTGCCCCTTCAGCTCCAGGTGGCCCAGCTCGGTGTTGGGGACGAGGACGCCGTCCACGAAGAGGGCGCTGCCGATGCCGGTGCCGAAGGTCAGCACGATCACCGTGCCCTTGCGGTGGCGTCCGGCGCCGAAGTGCATCTCGGCGACGCCGGCCGCGTCCGCGTCGTTGACGACCGTCACGGGCAGGCCGCCCAGGCGGTCGCCGAGCAGTACGCGCGCGTCGGTGTCGATCCAGCTCTTGTCGACGTTGGCCGCGGTGCGGATCGTGGCGCCGTCGGTGACGACTCCTGGGAAGGTGACGCCGACCGGGCCGGTCCAGCCGAAGTGGTCGACGACCTGCTTCACCCCGTCGGCCACCGCGTCCGGCGTGGCCGGGTGCGGGGTGAGGACCTTGCAGCGCTCCTGCGCCAGGTCCCCCTTGTCGAGGTCGACCGGGGCGCCCTTGATCCCGGATCCGCCGATGTCCACGCCGAAGATCTCCATGGCACCACGTTACGACGACCGGGGGAAGCCCACCGGTCGTCGTGGCGGCGACCGCCCATGAGGGCCGGCGTCGTGGTAGGGACTTTCGTCCGGATCGGGCCGGCTGTGAGGTACGGCGTGTCCTCGGCCGCCCCGCGATGCCGGGACGACTCGGCCGGCCCGCGTCGCCGGGACGATCCGAACGAAGGGCCTAGGCCTCGCTGCCCGCGCCGCCCCGCTCGGCCGCCAGCGCGGCGGCCTCCTCGCGCAGGTCGCGGCGGAGCTCCTTCGGCAGGGAGAAGGTGATGGACTCCTCGGCCGCCTTGACGATCTCCACGTCCTCGAAGCCGCGCTGCGACAGCCACTCGAGGACCTGCTCGACCAGCACCTCCGGCACCGAGGCGCCCGAGGTCACGCCGACCGTGGTGACGCCCTCCAGCCAGGCCTCGTCGATCTCGTCGGCGAAGTCCACCAGGTACGCCTCGCGGGCGCCGGCCAGCTTGGCGACCTCGACCAGGCGCTTGGAGTTGGAGGAGTTGCGGGAGCCGACGACGATGACCAGGTCGGCCTCGGCGCCCATTTGCTTCACCGCGAGCTGGCGGTTCTGCGTGGCGTAGCAGATGTCGTCGCTGGGCGGGGAGATGAGCTGCGGGAACTTCTCCTTGAGGGCGTCGACGGTCTCCATGGTCTCGTCGACGCTGAGCGTGGTCTGGGAGAGCCAGACGACCTTCGACGGGTCGCGGACCTCGACCTTCTCCACGTCGGCCGGGCCGTCCACCAGCTGGATGTGGTCGGGGGCCTCGCCGGAGGTGCCGATGACCTCCTCGTGGCCCTCGTGCCCGATCAGGAGGATGTCGTAGTCCTCGTTGGCGAAACGGACCGCCTCCTTGTGGACCTTGGTGACCAGCGGGCAGGTGGCGTCGATGGTGGCGAGGCGGCCGCGCTCGGCCTCCTCGTGGACGACGGGGGCGACGCCGTGCGCGGAGAACATCACGATGTTGCCGGGGGGCACCTCCTCCGTCCGCTCGACGAAGATCGCGCCCTTCCTCTCCAGGGTCTGCACGACGTACTTGTTGTGCACGATCTCGTGCCGTACGTAGACGGGAGCCCCGTACTGCTCGAGGGCCTTCTCGACGGCGATCACGGCGCGGTCCACCCCCGCGCAGTAGCCCCGGGGGGCGGCGAGCAGGACACGGCGGCCAGTCGAAGCGGTCATGCGTCCCATCGTACGGGCCGTGTCCGCGGGGTCCTGGCACGGTGCGCCGTCGGTGGCGGCGCACCGGTGTCGGCGGGGCGCACTACGCTCGCGGGCATGGCTGTGAACACGTCCGCGGAAGCCCCCCTGCCGGTGGGAGAGGTGTCGCGGCTCATCGGCGGGTGGATCGACCGGCTCGGCGCGGTGTGGGTGGAGGGGCAGATCACCCAGTTGTCGCGGCGTCCGGGCGCGGGCGTGGTGTTCCTGACGCTGCGCGACCCCTCGTACGACATCTCGGTGGGGGTGACCTGCTACCGCCAGGTGTTCGACGCCGTCGCGGACGTCGTGAGCGAGGGCGCGCGGGTGGTCGTCCACTGCAAGCCGGAGTGGTACGCGCCCCGGGGACAGCTGTCCCTGCGGGCCGCGGAGATCCGCCCGGTGGGGGTCGGGGAGCTGCTGGCGCGGCTGGAGCAGCTGAAGAAGTCGCTGGCGCGGGAGGGACTGTTCGCGCCGGAGCGGAAGAAGCCGCTGCCGTTCCTGCCGCAGCTGATCGGGCTGGTGTGCGGGCGCGCGTCGGCGGCCGAGCGGGACGTGCTGGAGAACGCGCGGCACCGCTGGCCGGCGGTCCGCTTCGAGGTGCGGAACGTGGCGGTGCAGGGGGTGCACGCGGTGCCGCAGGTGGTCCAGGCCGTGAAGGAGCTGGACGCGCTCGAGCACGTGGACGTGATCGTCGTCGCGCGGGGCGGGGGCAGCGTGGAGGACCTGCTGCCGTTCTCCGACGAGCAGCTGGTGCGCGCGGTGGCGGCCTGCCGGACGCCGGTCGTGTCGGCGATCGGGCACGAGCCGGACAGCCCGCTGCTGGACCTGGTGGCGGATCTGCGCGCCTCCACGCCGACCGACGCCGCCAAGAAGGTGGTGCCGGACGTGGGCGAGGAGTACGAGCGGGTGCGGATGCTGCGGGACCGCGCGCGCCGCTGTGTGGGCGCCCTGCTGGAGCGGGAGGAGCGAGGGCTGGCGCACGCGCTGGCCCGGCCGTCGATACAGGACCCGCACCGGATGATCGACGCGCGCGCCGAGGAGGTCTCGACGCTGCTGGACCGGGGGCGGCGGGCACTGCGCCACCAGCTGGACCGGGCCGACTCCGAGCTGACGCACACGCACGCGCGCGTGGTGGCCCTCTCCCCCGCCGCCACGCTGAAGCGGGGGTACGCCGTGCTGCAGCGGGAGGACGGGCACGCGGTGCGCGCGCCCGGTGAGGTGGAGGCGGGCGAGGTGCTCCGGGCGCGGGTGTCCGCGGGCGAGTTCACGGTACGGGTCGATGCATAGGGTGGGCGGAATGACCGGAAAGACGGAGCAGACGGCGGTGGCCGAGGCGCTCGGCTACGAGCAGGCGCGGGACGAGCTGATCGAGGTCGTGCGCCGCCTGGAGGCGGGCGGTACGTCGCTGGAGGAGTCGCTCGCGCTCTGGGAGCGGGGCGAGGAGCTGGCGAAGGTGTGCCGGCGCTGGCTCGACGGGGCGCGGGCCCGGCTGGACGCGGCGCTCGCGGAGGAGGAGCGAGGGGAGGCGGACGACGGCGAGCGGTAGGCGATTGAACATTGAACTTCATAGAGGTACTGTCGGTGCGGTAAACCGGACCGCGGTCCGCTAATGCCCCTACGGACCGCCGAATCCCCGATGAGGTTCACGCATGTCTCTCGTTCTCGACCCCGCCGCTCAGGACCTGCTGTTCCGCGAGGCGCGCACCGCCAACACGTTCACCGACGAGCCGGTGACCGACGAGCAGGTGCGGGCGATCTACGACCTGGTCAAGTACGGCCCCACGTCCATGAACCAGTCGCCGCTGCGCGTCACGCTGGTCCGCTCCGCCGAGGCGCGCGAGCGGCTGGTGCGGCACATGGCCGAGGGCAACCAGCCCAAGACGGCCGCCGCCCCGCTGGTGGCGATCCTGTCCGCGGACAACGAGTTCCACGAGGAGCTGCCGCACCTCTTCCCGCACTTCCCCCAGGCCAAGGACGCCGTTTTCGCCGAGCGCCCGGTCCGTGAGGGTTCCGCCGCACTGAACGCCGCCCTCCAGGCCGCCTACTTCATCATCGGAGTGCGCGCCGCCGGCCTGGCCGCCGGCCCGATGACCGGCTTCGACTTCGAAGGCGTGCGCAAGGAGTTCCTGGACGACGACCACACCCCGCTGATGGTCGTGAACATCGGCCGCCCCGGCCCCGACGCCTGGTTCCCGCGCAGCCCGCGCCTGGACTACGAGCAGGTCGTCACCACCGTCTGAGCCCGAGCGGCCCGGCACGAAGGGGCGGGGCCCCGGATCGTCCGATCCGGGGCCCCGCCCCTGTGCGCGTGCACGCCGGTCACTCCGTGCGCAGCGCCTCCGCCAGCTTCGTCATCTCCGCGAAGGACGCCGTGCCGGTGACCACGGTCGTCGAGCCCGGGGTGCTCTCCAGCACCAGGGCGTCGTACTGCTCGCCCTCGTAGCGCGTCCAGGTACGGCCGTCGATGCGCTGCGTCGCGCCGGTCCCCTCGGCGCGCAGCGTCTTGTCCTCGATGAAGTTCTCGCGCTTGCCCGCGGACTGCTCGACCGCCGCGTACTCGCCCTCGGGGGTGCGGAAGCCCAGGTGCCAGGCCTCGTCCTCGGCGCCGCGGTAGCGCACGGAGGTGGGCTTCCAGGTCTCGGGCAGCCCTTCCGGTGCGGCTACGGGGTAGGAGGCGGCGCGGCGGGCGGTCAGCAGGTCGACCCGGTAGTCGACGCGCTTGATCTCGGGCTCACCGTCCGTGTGCGGGATGAACAGCCACACCACTCCCGCCGCGAGCACGATGAGGGCCAGGGAGAGAACCATGTCCCTGGCGGTCTTCTGCATGCTGTTCGTTCCTGCCACGCCCCCTATCGTCGCAGGTGCTCGGAGCGCTCCTCCGTGGGGTCCCCTGCGCGCTCATCCGTGGGTCCCCCTGCTCATATTGTCTGCCTGGCGATAGAGTCATGGCCATACCCTCATCCGGCCGTCGTCGTACAGAAAGGTGCGCTCCGATGACCGAACACCACCACCTGCCGTCCGAGCTCGATGTGCCCTCCGAGGCCCCCGACCGCAACCTCGCCCTGGAGCTCGTAAGGGTCACCGAGGCGGCCGCGATGGCCGCCGGCCGCTGGGTAGGGCGCGGCGACAAGAACGGCGCCGACGGTGCCGCGGTGCGCGCCATGCGCACCCTGGTCTCCACCGTCTCGATGAACGGCGTCGTCGTCATCGGCGAGGGCGAGAAGGACGAGGCCCCGATGCTCTTCAACGGGGAGCGCGTCGGCGACGGCACGGGCCCCGAGTGCGACATCGCGGTGGACCCGATCGACGGCACCACGCTCACCGCCAAGGGCATGACCAACGCCATCGCGGTACTGGCGGCGGCCGAGCGCGGCTCGATGTTCGACCCGTCGGCCGTGTTCTACATGGACAAGCTGGTCACCGGCCCGGAGGCGGCGGACTTCGTCGACATCAACGCCCCGGTGAGCGTGAACATCCGCCGGGTCGCCAAGGCGAAGCGGGTCACTCCCGAGGACGTCACCGTGGTGATCCTGGACCGGCCGCGGCACGAGGGCATCATCAAGGAGATCCGGGAGACCGGGGCGCGCATCAAGCTGATCTCCGACGGTGACGTGGCCGGCTCGATCCTGGCACTGCGCGAGGGCACCGGCATCGACCTGCTGCTGGGCATCGGCGGCACCCCCGAGGGCATCATCTCGGCCTGCGCGGTGAAGTGCCTGGGCGGCACGATCCAGGGCAAGCTGTGGCCGAAGGACGACGAGGAGCGGCAGCGGGCGATCGACGCGGGGCACGATCTGGACCGGGTGCTGACCACGGAGGACCTGGTCACCGGGGACAACGTGTTCTTCGTCGCGACGGGCATCACCGACGGTGAGCTGCTGCGGGGTGTGCGGTACCGCTCGGAGACGGCGACGACCGACTCGATCGTGATGCGGTCCAAGTCGGGGACGGTGCGGCGGATCGACTCCGAGCATCGGTTGAGCAAGCTGCGGGCTTACAGTGCGATCGATTTCGATCGCGCCAAGTAGTGGCGTGGGTGGCTGAGGTGTTTGGGCGGGCGCGGGTGCGTCGGGGTTGATCGCGCAGTTCCCCGCGCCCCCCTGAGGGAGTCGGTCTGCCCGGTGCCATGAGGTGCCCGCACCGGGAAGGCGGGGGTCTGCGGCTCGCGGGTGCGCGCGGGTGCGTCGGGGCTGATCGCGCAGTTCCCCGCGCCCCTGGGGGAGTCGGTCTTCCCGGTGGCGAAGAGGAACCGGCGGCCCCGCGTCACTGAGGAGTTGTTCCGCCCCGCGGCGGGAAGAAGCCGATGCCGAAAGGGCGCCCCCTGTGCGGAGGGGCGCCCCTTTTGCCTGGCGGTCAGCCCGCCGCGGCTATGCGGTTCTGCCGGGCGGCCTTCTTCAGTTCCATCTCGCGGCGCCTGCGGCGGGCCAGGACGACGCGGCGCTCCGCCGCGGTCAGGCCGCCCCAGACGCCGTAGGGCTCGGGCTGGAGCAGGGCGTGCTCGCGGCACTCCACCATGACCGGACAGCGGGCGCAGACCCGCTTGGCCGCCTCCTCGCGGGACAGCCGCGCGGCGGTCGGTTCCTTCGACGGCGCGAAGAACAGGCCCGCCTCGTCACGCCGGCACACCGCCTCGGTGTGCCAGGGGGCGTCCTGGTCCCTGTCCCGCGCTGCCACTCGCTGGGCCGGAACGGCGGCTACCTGCAGGGACGAATGCGGCGGTTGCAGCACGGTCTACTCCTGACGACGGCTTCGCGAGCTGGCGAGTGCCGTGGATGCACGCGGGTCGGCCCCCGGCGTGAATCCCTGGCGCCCTCCAAGGAGACGATGCGTCAAGGCTTACCCGATGTGCGCGCGCCTATGCACAGAGTCCCCAACGGGCTCCGGCCGGCGCCGCGTTCAGTGCCCCAGGTGCTTGCGCATGCTGCGGTCCACCGTGCGCTGCACGCGGTCCAGGATGTCCTTCACGAGCTTGCCGCGCTTGGGCCGGGCCTCGACACTGCCGAGGATCGCCCAGCCGTCGACGTAGATCACGGGGGCGTTGTCGTCGGGCGAGTCCTGCGGGACCACCTCGAAGGCGCCGAGCACGCCTCCGCCGGTGCCGCGCAGCGACACGTTCTCCGGGACGCGGATCTCGACGCTGCCGAAGACGGAGAACGCCTTGATCATCACCTGCTGGTGGTCGAACAGCGCCTCGCTGAGGTCTATCTCCACGCTGCCGAAGACCGCGTACGCGTGGATGCGGCGGCCGGTGCGCCAGCGGCCCTTGCGGGCGGCGGCGCTGAACACCGCGACGACGCTGTCGTCGGGGTCGACCGGGAAGACGCCGGCGGCGGGGCGCCCGGGCGCGGAGAGGGGGGCCGCGCGCCGCTCGTGGGCGGCGGGAAGGTCCTGGATGAACCCTTCCAGCTCGCCCAGCGTCTTGGCGGTCAGCGCGCCCTCGACGCGCTCGGCGTGCTCGTCGGCCGTGAGCCGGCCCTCGGCGTGCGCGTCGTGCAACAGCTCGACGATGCGGTCCCGGTCGGCGTCGGAGGCGCGCAGCTCGGTGCTCCGCGGCGTCGTGTCCGGCTGCTGGGCGTGCTTCTGAAGGTCCACGGCAGCAGCGTACCCAAACGCGATAGATCGCGACTACCCCGCGACGCGGACAACTGAGGACAACCTCACAGGATCGGCGTCCGAGGCAGGTCCTAGGCTGGGAAGGCCCGCCGACGGAGGCGGGCGGTCTTCCGTCGAGTGAGGAATGGGCGAGATGCCTGAGTTCGAGTACGCCGATCTGCTCCCCATGGGAGAGGACACCACCCCCTACCGGCTGGTGACCTCCGAAGGTGTGTCCACCTTCGAGGCCGACGGCCGGACGTTCCTCAAGGTCGAGCCGGAGGCGCTGCGCAAGCTCGCCGAGGAGGCCATCCGCGACATCCAGCACTACCTGCGCCCCGCGCACCTCGCCCAGCTGCGCCGCATCATCGACGACCCCGAGGCGTCGGGCAACGACAAGTTCGTCGCGCTGGACCTGCTGAAGAACGCGAACATCGCGGCGGCGGGCGTGCTGCCCATGTGCCAGGACACCGGCACGGCGATCGTCATGGGCAAGCGCGGGCAGAACGTGCTGACCGCGGGCCGCGACGAGGAGGCCCTCTCCCGGGGTATCTACGACGCGTACCAGAAGCTCAACCTGCGCTACTCGCAGATGGCTCCGCTCACCATGTGGGAGGAGAAGAACACCGGCTCCAACCTCCCCGCGCAGATCGAGCTGTACGCGACGGACGGCGACGCCTACAAGTTCCTCTTCATGGCCAAGGGCGGCGGCTCCGCCAACAAGTCGTTCCTGTACCAGGAGACGAAGGCCGTCCTGAACGAGGCCTCCATGATGAAGTTCCTGGAGGAGAAGATCCGTTCGCTGGGCACGGCCGCCTGCCCGCCGTACCACCTGGCGATCGTCGTCGGCGGCACATCCGCCGAGTACGCGCTGAAGACCGCGAAGTACGCCTCCGCGCACTACCTGGACGAGATCCCCGACGAGGGCTCGCCGCTCGGGCACGGCTTCCGGGACAAGGAGCTCGAGGAGAAGGTCTTCGAGCTGACCCAGAGGATCGGCATCGGCGCGCAGTTCGGCGGCAAGTACTTCTGCCACGACGTACGCGTGGTGCGGCTGCCGCGGCACGGCGCCTCCTGCCCCGTCGCCATCGCCGTGTCCTGCTCCGCCGACCGCCAGGCCGTCGCGAAGATCACCGCCGAGGGCGTCTTCCTTGAGCAGCTGGAGACGGACCCGGCGCGCTTCCTGCCGGAGACGACGGACGAGCAGCTCGACGAGTCCGGCGACGTCGTGAGGATCGACCTCAACCAGCCGATGAAGGCGATCCTCGCCGAGCTGTCCAAGTACCCGGTGAAGACCCGGCTCTCGCTGTCCGGCCCGCTGGTCGTGGCGCGCGACATCGCGCACGCCAAGATCAAGGAGCGGCTGGACGCGGGCCAGGAGATGCCGCAGTACCTCAAGGACCACCCGGTGTACTACGCCGGCCCCGCGAAGACGCCCGAGGGCTACGCGTCCGGCTCCTTCGGACCCACCACGGCCGGGCGGATGGACTCCTACGTGGAGCAGTTCCAGGCGGCCGGCGGCTCGCTGGTGATGCTGGCGAAGGGCAACCGCAGCAAGCAGGTCACCGACGCGTGCGCCGCGCACGGCGGCTTCTACCTGGGCTCCATCGGCGGTCCCGCGGCGCGGCTCGCGCAGGACTGCATCAAGAAGGTGGAGGTCGTCGAGTACGAGGAGCTGGGGATGGAGGCGGTCTGGAGGATCGAGGTCGAGGACTTCCCCGCGTTCATCGTCGTCGACGACAAGGGGAACGACTTCTTCCAGGACCCGGCCCCGCAGCCGACGTTCACGTCGATCCCGGTGCGGGGACCCGGACTCGCCTGAGCTCGTATCGGCCCTGACGGGCCTCGCCCTCGAACGCCGGAGGGGCTACAAGTAGCCGGTCCGGCGTTCGAGGAGCGGGGTCCGGTGCGGAGCCCGTGTCCGCATACCGGAATCCCCGTGCTGCTTTCGGACAAACATGGCCCTGCCCACCCTGTGCCGTTGATTCGATCAACAACCACTGTGACCCTTCCTGACAGCCCGGCATGCACATGCCATGCACGGGCCACCGCGTGGCAACCCCACAGCCACCGTCCGGAGGAGTCCAGGTGAAACGAAGATTCGCCATGGCGGGCACCCTGCTCGCCCTCGTGCTCGGCCTCGGCACACTCCCCGCCGCGGCCACCCCGTCCGGCACGTCCCCCGCCTCCACCCCCGCCGCTCTCGCCGCCCCCGACATCAGCATCACCGCGGTCCGGGCCCACCTCGACGAGCTCAGCGCCATCGCCGCCCGCAACGGCGGCAACCGCCGGTCCACCACCCAGGGTTACCGCGACTCCGTCGCCTACGTGAAGGGCAGGCTGCAGGCCGCCGGCTACACCGTCACCGAGCAGCCCTGCACCTCCGGCTGCACCAGCGGCGCCGGGCCCAACCTGATCGCCGAGTGGCCCCGGGGCGACGCGAACAACGTCTACATGTTCGGCGCCCACCTCGACGGCGTCTCCGCCGGACCCGGCATGAACGACAACGGCTCCGGCTCCGCCGCCCTGCTGGAGAACGCCCTGACGCTCGCCCGGGAGAACCCGGACATGCGCAACCGCGTCCGCTTCGCCTGGTGGACCGACGAGGAGCAGGGCCTCAACGGCAGCTACTTCTACGTCCGTACGCTGTCCTCGGCGGAACGCGCCAGGATCAAGGCGTACTACAACTTCGACATGGTCGCCTCGCTCAACGGCGGTTACTTCATCAACCACATCACCTCCGCGGCCGCCGCGCCGATGAAGGCGTACTGGGACTCGCTCGGCCTGCGGCCCGAGGAGAACACCGAGGGCGCCGGCCGCAGCGACGACTACTCCTTCGAGCGGTACTCCATCCCCACCTCCGGTTACGCGATGGGCGCGAGCGCCCGCAAGACCTCCACGCAGGCCGCCAAGTGGGGCGGCACCTCCGGCTCGGCGTACGACCCCTGCTACCACCGGGCGTGCGACACGCTGACCAACATCAACACCACCGGTCTCGACCGCGCCGCCGACGGCATCGCGTACACCCTGTGGCAGCAGGCCGTCGGCACCGGCGGCGGAGGGGGCACCTGCGACCCGGCCGGGGTCGTCGGCAACGGCGGGTTCGAGAGCGGGACCGCGCCCTGGACCGGGACCACCGCGGTCATCGCCGCCCACTCCGGCCGGACCGCGCACGGCGGCACCCGCTTCGCCTGGCTCGGCGGCAACGGCTCCACGAGCACCGAATCGGTGAGCCAGACGGTGACCGTGCCGGCGGACTGCACGCGCGCGTCGCTGGTCTTCTGGCTGCAGATCGAGACCGCCGAGTCCGGCAGCCGGGCGTACGACACCTTCACCGTCCGGGTGAACGGGTCCACGCTGGCGACCTGGTCCAACGTGCACGCGGGCGGAGGCTGGATCCAGCGGTCGGCCGACCTGTCCGCGTACGCCGGGCAGACGGTCACCGTGGCCTTCACCGCCACCGAGGACTACAGCCTGCAGACCGGTTTCCTGCTGGACGACGTGAGCCTGCAGAGCTCCTGACACCCCCCACGGGTCCCCGCCCCGCCGCGCGACGCGCGTCGGGGCGGACGGCGTTTTCGGGGAATACGCTCGTCCGACACCGCTGCTGTGCTCCACGGAGGTACACGATGACGACGACGGACGACGACCGGAACTACCGCATCGAGCACGACTCCATGGGAGAGGTGCGGGTCCCCGCGGACGCCAAGTGGCGGGCGCAGACCCAGCGCGCGGTGGAGAACTTCCCCGTCTCGGGGCAGCGCCTGGAGCGCGCCCACATCGAGGCGCTGGCCCGCGTCAAGGGCGCCGCGGCCAAGGTGAACGCCCGGCTCGGGGTGCTGGACAAGGACATCGCCGAGGCGATCCAGGAGGCGGCCGCGGAGGTCGCGGAGGGCCGGTGGGACGAACACTTCCCGGTGGACGTGTTCCAGACCGGGTCCGGCACGTCGTCCAACATGAACACCAACGAGGTGATCGCCACCCTCGCCACCGAGCGGCTGGGGCGGGACGTCCACCCCAACGACCACGTCAACGCCTCGCAGTCGTCCAACGACGTCTTCCCCTCGTCGCTGCACATCGCCGCCACCGCCGCGGTCACCCGGGACCTGGTTCCGGCGCTGGAGCACCTCGCCGACGCCCTGGAGCGCAAGGCGGAGGAGTTCGCGGACGTGGTGAAGTCCGGACGCACCCATCTGATGGACGCCACGCCCGTCACGCTGGGCCAGGAGTTCGGCGGCTACGCCGCCCAGGTGCGCTACGGCGTGGAGCGGCTGCACGCGTCGCTGCCCCGGCTGGCCGAGCTGCCGCTGGGCGGCACCGCCGTCGGCACCGGTATCAACACCCCGCCCGGGTTCTCCGCCGCCGTCATCGAGGAGGTGGCGCGGGCGACCGGGCTGCCGCTGACCGAGGCACGGAACCACTTCGAGGCGCAGGGCGCCCGGGACGGCGTGGTGGAGACCAGCGGGCAGCTCCGCACGATCGCCGTCGGCCTGACGAAGATCGCGAACGATCTGCGGTGGATGGCGTCCGGTCCGCGCACCGGCCTCGCCGAGATCGCCCTGCCCGACCTCCAGCCCGGCTCCTCGATCATGCCCGGCAAGGTCAATCCGGTGATCCCGGAGGCCGTGCTCATGGTGTGCGCCCAGGTCATGGGCAACGACGCGACCGTCGCCACGGCCGGCGCGTCCGGCAACTTCGAGCTGAACGTGATGTTGCCGGTGATCGCCAAGAACGTGCTGGAGTCGGTGCGGCTGCTCGCCAACGTCTCCCGCCTCCTCGCCGACCGCACGGTCGACGGGATCGTCGCCGACCGGGACCGGGCCCGCGAGTACGCCGAGTCCTCGCCGTCCGTGGTCACCCCGCTGAACAAGTACATCGGCTACGAGGAGGCCGCCAAGGTCGCCAAGAAGTCGCTCGCGGAACGCAGGACCATCCGTCAGGTCGTACTCGAGGGCGGCTATGTGGAGCGCGGCGACCTGACCGTGGAACAGCTGGACGAGGCGCTGGATGTCCTGCGGATGACACGGCCGTAAAGCCTGGCGCGCCCGGGGTGAACCGTAATGGGTGCCACAGCGCTGTGTGGTCCGGCCACCTAATATCTGCGCATGACAGAGGGTGGAACCACGATGCGCGGCCACGCGGGCGGAGCGGCCCGTCACTGGGAGCCCGGGACGCAGATCCTGTGGCGGTACCGGGAGAACGGCGGCGCGCGCATCCACATCGCGCGCCCCGTCACGGTCGTGCGCGACGACTCGGAGCTGCTCGCCGTCTGGATGGCGCCGGGCACCGAGTGCGTGAAGCCCGTCCTCGCCGACGGCACCCCGGTCCACCGGGAGCCCCTCGCCACGCGTTACACCAAGCCGCGCACGGTGCAGAAGGACCGCTGGTTCGGCACCGGCGTGCTGAAGCTGGCCCGGCCCGGCGATCCCTGGTCGGTGTGGCTGTTCTGGGAGCCGGGCTGGCGGTTCAAGAACTGGTACGTGAACCTGGAGGAGCCGCTCGTCCGCTGGGCGGGCGGGGTGGACTCCGAGGACCACTTCCTGGACATCTCCGTGCGGCCGGACGGGAGCTGGCGCTGGCGGGACGAGGACGAGTTCGCGCAGGCCCAGCTGGACGGCCTGATGGCCCCCGCGCCGGCCCGGCGGGTGCGCGAGGCAGGGCGCGCCGCGGTCGCGGTGATCGACGCCTGGGGGCCGCCGTTCTCGGACGGCTGGGAGAACTGGCGTCCGGATCCGTCCTGGACGGTACCGTCACTTCCACAGGACTGGGACCGCACGGCGGCGCACGCGTCCCCGTGAGACCCTTGCTGCGCCCCCGGGCAGGAAACGTAGGATCGTCGTCCGCAAGGGCGCGGAGCAGCAACCACGGGAGCGCGCGCGAAGCTTGACCGGACGTCACCGAGGGGCGGCAGGACGTGAGCGAGGGGTACGGAAACACCGGCACGGGCCGACGACGGCCCGCCGGCGTCGCAGGAACAACCTCTGACCACACGCGAAATCCGTTCCGGGGGCGCCTGTTCCGGGTATCGGAGTTTCGGCGGAGCGAACCGCGCGCACGGCGTGCGCCGGACGGATGGACTCGACACGCGTGACGGAGCAGCCGACCTCCTTCGAGCGCCCCCAGCCGGGCGTGGACCCCGCGGATCCCCGCGGGGCGTTCCTGCGTTCCCCGGCTCCCGCGGCCGGTACGGGGGCCGCCTTACCGGCACAGGGCCGCTCCGGCGGTGAGCCGCCCGCGCCCGGCGCCGCCACCCCCGGCGGGCCGGCGCCCGACGCGGCGGACGGTCCCGCGTCCGAGCACTCCCAGCCGGGCGCCGGCCCGGACGCGGAGCCGGACGCCCACCGTCCGCGGCCCGCGCCGGACGGCATCCCGGTGCAGCCGGCCGACGGACAGGGCCGGGTGGACCGGGCCCCGGGCGGCGCGGAGCGCCGAACGGGCCAGGTGACGCGGCCGGGCCGTCCCACGCCCATGCGGCGGGACGGGGACCGGCTGCGCTTCGTCGGCGCGGCCACCCGGCGGATCGCCCGCGGCATCGACCTGGACGAGATCGTGATGGGGCTGTGCCGGGCGACCGTGCCGACCTTCTCCGACGCGATCCTGGTGTATCTGCGCGACCCGCTGCCGGTCGGCGACGAGCGGCCGACGGGCCCGCTGGTGCTGCGGCTGCGCCGCACCGACCGGATCCCGCCCGAACGGGACACCGAGGGCGGCGGGTTCATGCCGATCGCGCCGCCGGAACAGCCGTCCGAGCTGGACTCGGTCGGCGAGGAGCTGTGCACGGTGCAGCCCGGCAGCGCGCTCGCCGAGGTGCTGCGCGGGGTCCGGCCGGTGTTCACGGACGCCCCGGCCGCACGGGCGGCGCTGCCCGAACTCCTCGGCGAGGAGGGCGCGGCGGCCGTCCCGGACGGCCAGCGGGCGGTTCTCGCGCCGCTGCGCGGCCGTCGCCGGGTGATCGGCGCGGCGCTGTTCCTGCGGCGTCCCGAGCGCATCCCGTTCGAGGCCGACGACCTGCTGGTCGCGGCGCAGCTCGCCACGCACAGCGCGCTGGGCATCGACAAGGCGGTGCTGTACGGGCGTGAGGCGTACATCGCGGACGAGCTCCAGCGCACGATGCTGCCGGAGACGCTGCCGCGCTGCACCGGCGTCCGGCTGGCGTCGCGGTACCTGCCGGCCGCGGAGACCGCTCGGGTCGGCGGCGACTGGTACGACGCGATCCCGCTGCCGGGCAGCCGGGTCGCGCTGGTGGTCGGCGACGTGATGGGCCACTCCATGACGTCGGCGGCCATCATGGGTCAGCTGCGCACCACCGCGCAGACCCTCGCCGGGCTCGACCTGCCGCCGCAGGAGGTGCTGCACCACCTCGACGAGCAGGCCCAGCGGCTCGGCGTGGACCGCATGGCGACCTGTCTCTACGCGGTGTACGACCCGGTCGCCCACCGCATCACCGTCGCCAACGCCGGCCATCCGCCGCCCGTGCTGCTGCACCTGGGCGGACGCGCGGAGGTGCTGCGGGTGCCCGCGGGCGCCCCGATCGGCGTGGGCGGGGTGGACTTCGAGGCCGTGGAGTTGGAGGCGCCCGCCGGGGCGACCCTGCTGCTCTACACCGACGGCCTGGTCGAGTCCCGGCTGCGTGACGTGTGGACCGGCATCGAGCAGCTGCGGGAGAAGCTCGCCGCGACCGCGCAGCTCACCGGGCCCGATCATCCGCCGCCGCTGGAGGCGCTGTGCGACGAGGTGCTCGACATGCTCGGTCCGGGCGACCGGGACGACGACATCGCGCTGCTCGCCGCCCGCTTCGACGGGATCGCGCCGAGCGACGTGGCGTACTGGTTCCTGGAGCCGGAGGACGCGGCGCCCGGCCGGGCGCGGCGGCTGGCCCGGCGGCAGCTGTCCCGCTGGGGCATGGACGAGCTGAGCGACTCGGTGGAGCTGCTGGTCAGTGAGGTCGTGACCAATGCCGTTCGGTACGCGTCGCGGCCGGTGACGCTGCGGCTGCTGCGCACGGATGTGCTGCGGTGCGAGGTCGGGGACGACGTGCCGCAGCTGCCGCGGCTGCGGCAGGCCCGTGCGACGGACGAGGGCGGGCGTGGGTTGTATCTCGTGAACCGGCTGGCCCGGCGGTGGGGGGCGACGCGGTTGAGCACAGGGAAGGTGGTGTGGTTCGAGCTGAACCACGGCTAGCGGTTTGCTGACGCGTGAGGGGGGCGCCTGGTGAGGTCACCGGGCGCCCCTTTTGTGTGGGTCGCCACCGCGGGGGTTGCCGGCCTGCTGGTGGGTGCGGGTTGTCGTGGGCTGGTCGCGCAGTTCCCCGCGCCCCTGAAAGGGCGCGACCCGCCGTAGGGGTTGCCGGCCCGCTGCCGGGTGCGGCCTGGCGTGGGCTGAGCGCGCAGTTCCCCGCGCCCCTGAAGGGGCGCGGGGAACTGCGTGTGTTGGGCCCTATTCGCGGTCGTTGTCCTGGGGCTCGTCCGGGCCGCCCGGGAGCTCGAAGGTGGGCGGCGAGGTCGTCGGCGTCTGCGACGGCGGAGGTGACGTCGGGGTCTGGGACGGGGGTTCCGTCGTCGGCGGCGGGGACGTGGTGGTCGGCGGGGCCGACGTCGTCGGCTCCTCCGTCGTCGGCGTCTGCGACGGCGTCTCCGACTGTGTCTCCGCCTGCGACGGGCTCCGGGTGGGGGCCACGCCCGCGCCCTGCTCGGTCTCCAGGTCGAACTCGGAGACCTCCTTCATCACGCCGAAGGTGTACGCGGACCAGATCTCGGCCGGGAAGCCACCGCCGTTGACGCGGTAGTCGACGCCGCCGGCCTTGTACATCGGGACCTGCTTGCCGGTCTTCGGGTCCTCGCCGAACAGGCCGACGGAGGTGACCAGGCCGGGCGTGTAGCCGGTGAACCAGGCCGACTTGTTGTCGTCGGAGGTGCCGGTCTTGCCCGCGACCTGCTGGCCGTCGCGCAGCGGGTTGTCCCGCACGGACGCCTTCGCCGTACCGTCGTCGACCACGCCGGTGAGCACCGAGGTGACCGTGTCGGCGGCCCGCCGGCTGATGACCGACCCGCCGACCGGGTCGGGCATCTCGATCGTGCGGTCCTTGTGCTCGACCGACTTCACGATCGACGGCGTGACCTGCTTGCCGTGGTTGGCGAGGGTGGCGTAGACGCCGGCCATCTGCATCGGGCTGGCGCCCATGGTGCCGAGCGTCTGCGCGGGGAACGGGTCGAGGTTGTCGCTCATGCCGAGCGCGGACGCCGTCTTCATCACGTCCGTCATGCCGACGTCGACGCCCATCTGCGCGAAGACGGAGTTGACGGACTTGTTCATCGCCTCCTGGACGGTGATGTCGCCGTAGTCCCTGTCGTCCTCGTTGGGCGGGGCGAAGCCGACCTTCTTGCCGTCCTCGACCACGGGGCGCTTGCTGTCGCCGTCGTAGACCGTGTCGGCCGTGATGGGCACGCCGTCCTGGGTCTCGGCACCCTGTTCAAGGGCCGCCGCGAGGATCACCGGCTTGAAGGTGGACGCCGGCTGGTAGTCCTTGCGCGTGGCGTTGTTGGTGTAGTGCTTCACGTAGTCGACGCCGCCGTACAGGGCCACGACCTTGCCGGTCTTCGGGTCGACGGAGACGGCGCCGGCCTGGACGTCGGCGTCGACGGCCCGCTTCTTCGGGTCGAGCTTGCTGGTGAGCCGGTCCTTGACCGCCTTCTCCAGCTCCTTCTGCTTCTTCTTGTCGATGTTGAGCGTGATCGTGTAGCCGCCGCGGTCCAGCAGCGCCTTGGCCTGTTCCAGGTCCTCGGCGACGCCCTGCTCGACGAGCTGCTGCTTGACGGCCGTGTTGGCCGCCTCGACCAGGTAGCCGGTCTGGCCCTCCATGCCGGGGGCCGCCTTGGGCTCCTTCGGCACGGGGAACTTCATGCCGGCGCGCTCGCCGGCGTCCAGCCACTTCTGCTCGACCATGTTGTCCAGGACGTAGTCCCAGCGCTCCTGGACGAGCTTCTTGCCCCGGTCGCTGGCGATCGCCCAGTCGTACTGGTTGGGCGCCTGGAGCAGCGCGGCGAGGTAGGCGCCCTGTTCGACGGTGAGGTCCTCGGCGTCGACGCGGTAGTAGGCCTGGGCGGCGGCCTGGATGCCGTAGGCGCCGCGGCCGTAGTAGCTGGTGTTGATGTATCCGGCGAGGATGTAGTCCTTGGACTTCTCCCGGTCCAGCTTCAGGGAGATGACCAGCTCCTTGAGCTTGCGGGAGACGGTCTGTTCCTGCGTGAGGTAGTAGTTCTTGACGTACTGCTGGGTGATCGTCGAGCCGCCCTGCGCGCCCTTGCCGGACAGGGTGTTGAGGACACCGCGGGCGGTGCCCTTCAGGTCGACGCCGGAGTCCTTGTAGAACGTCTTGTTCTCGGCGGCGACGAACGTGCGCTGCACGGGCTTGGGGACCCGGGCGAGGTCGACGATCTCGCGGTTGCGGTCGCCGTCGCGGGCCATGAGGCTGCCGTCGCTGTACTCGTAGACGTTGCTCTGCAGCTCGGCGTCGGCGTTCCCCTCCGGGATGTCGATCATCATGTACAGCACGATGAAGGCGCCCATGCCGAGCAGGCACAGGGCGAAGAAGGTGCCGACGATCTTCTTCCAGGTGAAGAGGCGGCGTATGCCGGTGCGGCCGCCCGCGGCGGCAGCGCGGCGGCCCTTGGGTGCCGCACGGCGCCCGCCGCGCTGTCGTGCGCGTCTTTCTTCCGCTCGTCCCATACGCCTGTTCCGCTCCGCTTCGTATCTGTGCGCTCATGCGGCACACACGTTCGCCGCTCAGGTCAGCTCAGCAAGCTAACACCGGGAGCTATGACAAAGGGCCGCCGATCCGGCCTTTACGGACGTGACAATCAGCACCCACTTCAACGGAACCGACGTACGAGAGACGCCCGAGGTTGCCATGAACAGATAATGTGATATCACTTAGATAGAACGTCGACAGACCGAGCGACAGAGACACGGAAGACCGCGCCGAGGCGCGCGGAGAAGCGGGGGATCCTCCATGACCACACACGACGCGCAGGTCACGGCCGACGTGCCCGAGATGCCGGCCCCACGCGTCCGGGAGACCCCGGCGCACAGCATCGGCGGCGGACTGGCCCTGCTGCTGGGCCTGGTCGGACTGCTGGGCGGCGTGGCGATGATCGTCGTGGCCACGGCGGTCGAGGGCACGGGCGCGAAGGCCGGCCTCATCACCGGCGGCATCCTCGTCGCGCTCGCCTCGTTCGTCGCGATGTGCGGGCTGAACATGGTGGCGCCGGGCGAGGCGCGCGTGGTGCAGCTCTTCGGCCGCTACCGGGGCACCATCCGCCAGGACGGCCTGCGCTGGGTGAACCCCTTCACCTCCCGCACCAAGATCTCCACCCGGGTGCGCAACCACGAGACCGCGGTGCTGAAGGTGAACGACGCCTACGGCAACCCGATCGAGCTGGCCGCGGTCGTGGTGTGGCGGGTCGAGGACACCGCCCAGGCCACCTTCGAGGTGGACGACTACGTCGAGTTCGTCTCCACCCAGACCGAGGCGGCCGTGCGGCACATCGCCATCGAGTACCCCTACGACGCCCACGACGAGGACGGCCTGTCGCTGCGCGGGAACGCCGAGGAGATCACCGAGAAGCTGGCGGTCGAGCTGCACGCGCGCGTCGAGGCGGCCGGCGTGCAGATCATCGAGTCCCGCTTCACGCACCTCGCCTACGCCCCCGAGATCGCCTCGGCGATGCTCCAGCGGCAGCAGGCGGGCGCGGTCGTCGCGGCGCGGCAGCAGATCGTGGAGGGCGCCGTGGGCATGGTCGAGACGGCCCTGGCCCGCATCCAGGAGCAGGACATCGTGGACCTCGACCCCGAGCGGAAGGCCGCGATGGTGTCCAACCTGATGGTCGTGCTGTGCGGTGACCGCTCGGCGCAGCCGGTCCTCAACACCGGGACGCTCTACCAGTGACGGCACCGTCCGGGGGCCCGGCCCCGCAGCGCCGGCCGCAGCGCAAGCAGGTGCTGCTGCGGCTGGACCCGGCGGTGTACGAGGCGCTGGCCCGCTGGGCGGGCGACGAGCTGCGCTCGGCGAACGCGCAGATCGAGTTCCTGCTGCGCCGCGCCCTCGCGGAGGCGGGCCGCCTCCCCGGTGAAACGGGCCCCCTCCCCCGCCGGGGCCGCCCCCCTGGCACCCGCCCCCCGACCGGCGGAACCCCACCCTCCGACTGAACCGGCCCCCGCCCCGCGAGGCGGGGGCCGGACGCATGACCGACCTCGGTGGCAGAACCGTGACAACGGGCCCTCACCTGCGGTGTCCGCAGTTCGGCCGTGATCTGCGCACACCGCGTATACATGCCGCGTATACACGGTGTGTAGAGTGCTCCGCATGTCCATCGGTCACACCCTCCTGGGGCTCCTGGAGTCCGGGCCGCGTCATGGTTACGACCTGAAGCGCGCCTTCGACGCGAAATTCGGTCACGACCGGCCGCTGCACTACGGCCAGGTCTACTCGACGATGTCGCGGCTGCTGAAGAACGGCCTCGTCGAGGTCGACGGCATCGAGGCCGGCGGCGGCCCCGAGCGCAAGCGGTACGCCATCACCGAGGCCGGCGTCACCGACGTCGCCCAGTGGCTCGCCACGCCCGAGAAGCCCGAGCCGTACCTCCAGTCGACGCTCTACACCAAGGTCGTCCTCGCCCTCCTCACCGAGCGCGACGCCGCCGACGTCCTCGACACGCAGCGCTCGGAGCATCTGCGCAGCATGCGCGTGCTCACCGACCGCAAGCGCAAGGGCGACCTCGCCGACCAGCTGATCTGCGACCACGCCCTCTTCCACCTCGAGGCCGACCTGCGCTGGCTGGAACTGACCGCCGCGCGCCTCGACAAACTCCGTGAGGCGGTGGCCCGATGACCCTGTCCGCACCCGCCGGTTCCCTGCTCGCCGCACGGGACCTGGAGAAGACGTACGGTCCGACCAAGGCGCTCGACGGGGCCGCGTTCTCCATCCACCCGGGCGAGGTCGTCGCCGTCATGGGCCCCTCCGGCTCCGGCAAGTCGACCCTGCTGCACTGCCTCGCCGGGATCGTCACCCCCGACGCCGGATCCATCACGTACAACGGCCGCGAGCTGACCACGATGAACGACTCCGGGCGCAGCGCCCTGCGCCGCTCCGAGTTCGGCTTCGTGTTCCAGTTCGGCCAGCTCGTTCCGGAGCTGACCTGCGTGGAGAACGTCGCGCTGCCGCTGCGGCTGAACGGCACCCCCCGCAAGGAGGCCGAGCGCACCGCCCTCACCTGGATGCAGCGCCTGGAGGTCGACGACGTCCGCGGGAAGCGGCCCGGCGAGGTGTCCGGCGGTCAGGGCCAGCGGGTCGCGGTCGCCCGCGCGCTGGTCACGGGACCGCGCGTGGTGTTCGCCGACGAGCCGACCGGCGCGCTGGACTCGCTGAACGGCGAGCGCGTGATGGAGCTGCTCACCGAGGCCGCCCGCTCCACCAACGCCGCCGTGGTCCTCGTCACCCACGAGGCGCGGGTCGCCGCGTACTCCGACCGCGAGGTCGTCGTCCGCGACGGCAAGGCGCGCGACATGGAGCGGGCCGTATGAGCACCCGTCAGTGGGCTCGGGACCTCGCGCTCGGCGCCCGCTTCGCCGTCACCGGCGGCCGCGAGGGCTGGACCCGGGCCCTGCTCACCGCCGTGGGCGTGGGCCTCGGTGTGGCGTTGCTGCTGCTCACCGCTGCCGTGCCGAACCTGCTCGACGGACGCGACCGGCGGGAGGACTCCCGCCAGGACCACGCATACGCCCAGGACACCCTGCGCCCGTCGGACGACACCCTGCTCATCGCGCACGCCAACAGCGACTTCCGCGGCAGCGACCTGCGCGGCCGGCTGGTGGAGCCCGAGGGGCCGGACGCCCCGGTGCCGCCCGGCGTGAACGAACTGCCGAAGCCCGGCACGATGGTGGTCTCCCCCGCACTGAAGGAGCTGCTCGGGTCCGACGAGGGCAGGCTGCTGCGGGACCGGCTGCCGTTCGACATCGTGGGCACCATCGGCGACCCGGGACTGATCGGCTCCCAGGAACTCGCCTGGTACGCGGGCGGAACGGGCCTGGCCGAGCAGCTGGGCAGCCCGACGGTCATGCGGATCGACGCCTTCGGCGCGGACCCCAGCCAGTACACAGAACCGCTCGACCCGGTCCTGGTGATGCTGACGCTGGTCATCTTCGTGGTGCTGCTGGTGCCGGTCGGCGTGTTCATCGCCACCGCCGTGCGGTTCGGCGGCGAGCGGCGCGACCGCAGGCTCGCCGCCCTGCGGCTGGTCGGTTCGGACAGCCGGATGACCCGGCGGATCGCCGCGGGCGAGGCGCTCGCCGGCGCGGTGCTCGGGCTGCTCTTCGGCACCGTGTTCTTCCTGGCCGGACGCGAATTCGCGGCATCCGTCGAGCTGTTCCGCATCAGCGTCTTCCCGAGCGACCTCAACCCCTCCCCGCTCCTTGTGCTGCTGGTCGCAGCCGCGGTCCCGGCCGCCGCGGTGGTCGTCACCCTGCTCGCGCTGCGCGGCGTGGTGATCGAGCCGCTGGGCGTGGTCCGCACGGCGCGGCCGGCCCGCCGCCGGCTGTGGTGGCGGCTGCTGCTGCCGCTCGCCGGTGTCGGCATGCTCGTGCCGATGCTCGGACAGGGGCGCCACAACGGCGACTTCAACCAGTACCTCGTCGTCGGCGGTGTGCTGTGCCTCCTCGTCGGGGTCACCGCGCTGCTGCCGTGGCTCGTGGAGGCGGTCGTCGCCAGGCTCGGCGCGGGCGGTCTGGCCTGGCAGCTCGCCGTGCGCCGGCTCCAGCTGAGCAGCGGCACGGCGGCCCGCATGGTCAACGGCATCGCCGTGGCCGTGGCCGGCGCGATCGCCCTGCAGATGCTGTTCACCGGCATCGACAGCCAGTACACCCGCGACACGGGACAGGACGTGTCCCGCGCGCAGATGCAGGTCGAGCTGCCCGACGGCGTCCCGGTGGCCCCGGCCGCGGCGGCGTTCGAGAAGACCGAGAGCGTGCGCGACGTCCAGGCGCTGTCCTACGGATACGCCTACGAGAAGCTCACCGACGACCCCGAGGAAGCGGCGCGGGGAGCGCAGCTGACCGTCGGCGACTGCGAGGCCCTGCGCATGCTCGCGAAGCTGACCACCTGCCGGGACGGTGACGTCTTCGCGCTCACCGGCGCGGACTACGACACGGACACGCCGGCCCTCAACAAGCCCGGCCGCGCCCTGCACATGCAGCCTGTCGGCGATCCCACCGCCCCTCAGCAGGACGTCGTCTGGACCGTGCCCGAGGGCGTGAAGAGCGCGGCGGCCGTCCAGGACCCCACCGGGAATCTGAGCAGCGGATTCCTGCTGACGCCGGGCGCCGTGACGCCCGGCGTCGAGAAGCGGGTGTCCGGAAGGCTGTGGCTCGGCATCGACGAGTCGGTGGCCGACGCCCAGGAGCTGGTGCGCAACACGGCCGCCTCCGTCGACCCGCTGGCCCATACCTCGACCTGGGTCGCCACCGAGCGCACCACTCGGTTCGACTCCATCCGCACCGGCCTGTTCGTCGGCGCCACCGCAGTGCTGGTGCTCATCGGGGTGAGCCTGCTGGTCTCGCAGCTGGAGCAGCTGCGGGAGCGCCGCAAGCTGCTGTCGGCCCTGGTCGCGTTCGGCACCCGGCGCCGCACGCTGAGCCTGTCGGTGCTGTGGCAGACGGCGGTGCCGATCGGGCTGGGCCTCGCCCTGTCGGCGGTGGTGGGCACCATCCTCGGCGCGGTGCTGCTGCGCATGACGGCGACACCGGTCCGGGTGGACTGGGGCAGCGTGCTCGGCATGACGGGCGTCGGCGCGGGCGTGGTCGCCCTGGTGACCGCGCTCAGCCTCCCGCCCCTGCTGCGCATGATGCGCCCGGACGGTCTCCGTACGGAGTGACCTCCGGGCGCGTCAGGACCCCGCCCCGTCCTCCACCGTGCGGACCGGCAGGTCGCGCATCGCCCCGCGGAGCGCCGCCGCCAGCTGTTCGTACTCCGTCGCCCTCGCCGTGCCCGTGCGCATGGCGAGGGCGATGCGGCGTTTCGGGGCGGGGTCGGCGAAGCGCGCGGTGAGGAGGCGGTCGGCGCGGCTGGTCTCCACCTCGACGGCGGTGCGCGGCAGCAGGGTGACGCCGAGGCCGCCCGCGACGAGCTGGACCAGCGTGGAGAGTCCGGCCGCCGTGGTGGTTGCCGCGACCCCCGCGCTGCCGGCCTCACGGCAGATGTCGAGGGCCTGGTCGCGCAGGCAGTGCCCTTCGTCGAGCAGCAGCAGGTTCAGCTCGCGCAGCACCGTGCGGGGTATGCCGTCGCGCCCGCCGAGCCGGTGTCCGGGCGGGGTGACCAGCACGAAGTCCTCGTCGAACAGCGGCAGTTCGGTGACCCCGGCGACGCCGAGCGGCACGGCGAGCAGCAGCAGGTCGAGCCGCCCCGCGGCCAGCCCGTCGAGCAAACTCGCGGTGTGCTCCTCGTGCACCTGGAGGTCGAGGCGCGGATAGCGGTCGTGGACCAGCCGCAGCACCGTCGGCAGCAGATACGGCGCCACGGTCGGGATGACGCCGAGCCGCAGCACCCCGGTGAAGGGCGCCCGCAGCGCGTCCGCCTCCTCCATGAGCGCGCCGACCTCCGTGAGCACGGACTTCGCGCGTGCGGCGAGCTGTTCCCCGGCCGGGGTGAGTAGCACTCTGCGTGTCGTACGCTCCACGAGCGTCACGCCCAGCGTCTCCTCCAGCGCGGACAGCGCTCCGGACAGCGCGGGCTGACTCATCCCCAGGGCTCCGGCGGCGTCGCGGAAGTGCAGATGCTCGGCCACCGCCGCGAACGCCCGCAGCTGGGCCAGGCTCGGCTGCCTGCGCCGGTCACCGACAGTCACTGATAGGTCCCTCCGATCAACCCGACCGAGTGTAGCTATTTCACTGATCAATGCACTCTGTGTCAACATCAACCAGGTCCAACCCATGGGAAACACCCGCAATCGGGGTGTTTCTTCGCTGCAAGGAGAGCGCGTGCTCACTGTCGGTGACAAGTTCCCCGAGTTCGAACTGACCGCCTGCGTCTCGCTGGAGAAGGGCAAGGAGTTCGAGACGATCGACCACAAGACCTACGAGGGCAAGTGGAAGGTCGTCTTCGCCTGGCCCAAGGACTTCACCTTCGTGTGCCCGACCGAGATCGCCGCGTTCGGCAAGCTGAACGACGAGTTCGCCGACCGCGACGCCCAGGTCCTGGGCTTCTCCGGTGACTCGGAGTTCGTCCACCACGCCTGGCGCAAGGACCACGACGACCTGCGCGACCTGCCGTTCCCGATGATGGCGGACCCGAAGCACGAGCTGATGCGCGATCTCGGCATCGAGGGCGAGGACGGCTACGCCAAGCGCGCCGTGTTCATCGTGGACCAGAACAACGAGATCCAGTTCTCCATGGTGACCGCCGGCTCCGTCGGCCGTAACCCGAAGGAGGTCCTGCGGGTCCTGGACGCCCTGCAGACCGACGAGCTCTGCCCGTGCAACTGGTCCAAGGGCGACGAGACCCTGGACCCGGTCGCGCTGCTGTCGGGGGAGTGAGCTGACATGTCCCTCGACTCCCTGAAGTCCCGCATACCGGACTACGCCAAGGACCTGAAGCTCAACCTGGGCTCGGTCATCGGCAACTCCGACCTGCCCGCCCAGCAGCTGTGGGGCACGGTGCTGGCGACCGCGATCGCCTCGCGCTCCCCGATCGTGCTGCGCGAGCTGGAGCCGGAGGCCAAGGCGAACCTGTCGCCCGAGGCGTACACGGCCGCCAAGGCCGCCGCCGCGGTGATGGCGATGAACAACGTCTTCTACCGCACCCGCCACCTGCTGTCGGACCACGAGTACGGCAACCTGCGGGCCGGGCTGCGGATGAACGTCATCGGCAACCCGGGCGTCGACAAGGTCGACTTCGAGTACTGGTCCTTCGCGGTCTCCGCGATCAACGGCTGCGGCATGTGCCTCGACTCGCACGAGCAGGTGCTGCGCAAGGCCGGCCTGGACCGTGACGTCGTCCAGGAGGCGTTCAAGATCGCCGCGGTGGTCCAGGCCGTCGCCGCGACCCTCGACGCCGAGGCGGCCCTCGCGGAGTAACTCCGCGCCCGCCCCGTCGTGTACGGGCCCGTCCACCCCGCAGGGGTGTACGGGCCCGTCGCCGTTTCCACGCGCCTCGTGGGCGCCGGTCCGTGGGGGGCGCGCCCGCCACGGGCGCCGTGAGCGGCTGCCGTTCGCGCGCAGGCGCCCCGCGTCAGCGCTCACCCGAGGGACGGTCGGATTCCCCGGGCCGCTCGGACTCCGTGGCCGGGGGCTGCGGTTCGGAGTGCGCCGGGCCCGGGGCGTCCGGGGCGGACATGGCCGTCGCGCCCCGCGGCCGGGGCGACTGGGCGAGGGCCGCCTCGTGGGAGAACGCCCGCAGATAGCCGACGACGGTGTTGGAGACGGCGACCAGCGGCACGGCGACCACCGCGCCGCCGATGCCCGCCACCAGACCTCCGGAGGCCACCGCCAGCACCACCGCGAGCGGGTGGACCCGCACCGCGCGCCCGAGGATGAACGGCTGGAGGATGTGGCCCTCGATCTGCTGGACCGCCAGCACCACCACGAGCACCATCACACCGGTGAACACGCCCTGGGTGACGAGCCCGACGACGACGGCCAGCGCGCCGGACACCACCGCGCCGACGAGCGGGATGAACGAGAACAGGAAGATGAAGACGGCCAGCGGCACGGCCAGCGGCACGTCGAGGAAGTAGATGCCGAGCCCGATGAAGATGGCGTCGATCAGCGCCACCACCACCGTGCCCCGCACGTACGCGGTGAGCGTGCGCCAGGCCACCGGGCCGGCGCCGGCGACGCCCGGACGGGCCGCGGCCGGGACCAGCTTGAGCGACCACTGCCAGATCCGCTTGCCGTCGTAGAGCAGGAACAGCGTCGAGAAGACCGCCAGCAGGATGCCGGTGAGCGCCTCGACGACGACCGTGACGCCCTCCAGGCCGGCCGAGGTGATCTGCTCGGTGTTGGCGCCGACCGCCTCGCGCAGGTTCTTGGCGATCTCGTTGATCTGTTTGTCGGTGACGTGGAAGGGGCTGTTGAGCAGCCAGTTGCGCAGCTCGTCGATGCCGTCCTGGATCTGGTCGGCGAGGGTGTCGACGTTCTCCATGACCTGCCAGGTCACGAACCAGCCGATGAGGCCGATCACGACGAAGCCGAACAGCGCGGTCAGCGCGGTGGCCGGTCCGCGCGGCACCCCGAGCCGCCGCAGCCGGGCGACGGTGGGCTGGAGCAACGCGGTGATGAGCAACGAGGCGACGAACGCCAGCACCACCAGCTGGACGGCGCTGATGATGCGCATCAGCACCCAGACGGTGCCCGCGAGGATCAGCAGGCGCCAGCCGGCCTCGGCGGCGACCCTGACGCCCCAGGGCACGGCCTGCGCCGGGTCGGGGCGCGCCGGGAGCACCACCGGGGTGTACTCGGGGGGCGGGAGTGTCCGGTCGGGGTCGGCGGTGTAGCGCGCGGAGTCGTCGTCCGGCCCCTGGTCGCGGGTGACTTCGGCGCGGCGCTCCTCCAGTCGTCTGCCGACCTTCGTCAGTCCGGCTCCGACCCGGTCGAGCCACCCTGGCAGTCGCGACATGATCCGTCCTCTTCCCCCGTTTCCGCCCACCAGTCCCCCTGGCACCGTCGGTCAGACGGTACAGGGCGACAGCCCCGCACCGTAGGACGGTGCGGGGCTGTCGCGGAGTCGAGCGCGCCGCGGGGCGGCGGGGCGGTCCTGAGGACCTAGTACCAGTGGTTGGCCTGCCAGAACTCCCAGGCACCGCACGGGCTGCCGTAGCGGCTGTCCATGTAGTTGAGGCCCCACTTGATCTGGGTGGCCGGATTGGTCTGCCAGTCGGCGCCGGCGGAGGCCATCTTGGAGCCCGGCAGGGCCTGCACGAGGCCGTAGGCGCCGGAGGAGGGGTTCTGGGCCTGGTAGTTCCAGCTGGACTCGTGGTCCACGATGTTGCTGAAGCACTGGAACTGGTCGGCGGGCACCATCTGGCGGGCCATGGCCTGGACGTCGGCGACCGAGTAGGAGGCCTGGGCGGCGAAGGAGGACGCGTCACGCACGGCGGAGCGGCTGGCGGCCTTCTCGGCCTCCTCGCGCTCCTTGGCCTCCTGTGCGGCCTTCTCCGCTTCCTTCTTCTTCGCGATCGCGGTCTCGGCGGCGGCCTTGCGGGCTGCCTCCTCCGCGTCCTTCTTGGCGGTCGCGTCGGCGGCGATGGCCATCGTCTGGGCCTGCTGCGTCAGCGACGCGGTCTGCACCTGCGCCTGCTGCCCTGCGGGGATGTCCGCGAGCAGCGTGGTGCCGGCTGCCGTCGCTTCGGCGTCGTTGTTCTGCGCTGCGGTGCTGCCTGTGGCAACGCCGACGACGCTTCCGACAGCGGTGACCGCCGTGGCCGAGGCCACTGCGAATCCCCGGACCGAGATCCGGCTCACACGGTTTCCTTCCAGCGTCGCCCGCTTCGGTGACCCTCGCGGACGCAATCGTGCCCCTGACACTGGCCTCCCCAACTACGGGTCACGGGAGGCACGGGCCCGGTGGGCAACTCCCTCGACGGGAGCGCCGCGTGGTGCTCGGGCGGCATACGACGACGCTATGGAGTTGAAACGGTGTTCCTGGTGGTTCTGCAACGCTGGGGTTGCAGCTGTGTCGTATGCGGGGCCTGACAGGAGTGAGACTCTGCCGTAACCGGGCGGCGCAAGGCAATTCTCTGTTGCGTGTGAAAGCTCACATGCCGTTTGGCCCTGGTGATTATCGGAAAGCCACACACGCGCCGACGCCGCCCGGCTAGGCTCTACGCCTTTCCCGGACGGCGCCAACTCGCGCGTAACCGCCCCGCGTTGGGACGCGAGGGTCAGATGTGACCGTCTTCGAGCATTTCGGTCACAAGGGCCGCGATCTGGGACCTCTCGGACCGGTTCAGGGTCACGTGGGCGAACAGCGGATGCCCCTTCAGCTTCTCGACGACGGCGACCACACCGTCGTACCGGCCGACCCTCAGATTGTCCCGCTGTGCCACGTCATGCGTCAGGACGACCCGGGAATTGGCCCCGATCCGGGACAGAACGGTCAGCAGGACGTTCCGCTCCAGCGACTGGGCCTCGTCCACGATGACGAACGCGTCGTGGAGCGAGCGGCCCCGGATGTGGGTGAGCGGCAGGACCTCCAGCATGCCGCGCGCGGTGACCTCCTCGATGACCTCCCGGCTGGTGACCGCCGACAGCGTGTCGAACACGGCCTGGGCCCAGGGGCTCATCTTCTCGGCCTCGGAACCGGGCAGATAGCCCAGCTCCTGCCCGCCCACCGCGTACAGCGGGCGGAAGACCATCACCTTCTGGTGCTGCCGCCGCTCCAGCACGGCCTCCAGGCCCGCGCACAGCGCGAGCGCCGACTTGCCGGTGCCGGCCCGGCCGCCCATGGACACGATCCCGACGTCCGGGTCGAGCAGCAGGTCGAGGGCGATCCGCTGCTCGGCGCTGCGGCCCTTGATGCCGAACGCCTCCCGGTCGCCGCGCACCAGGCGGACGTTGCCCTCCGGGGTGACCCGGCCGAGCGCCTTGCCGCGCTCGGACTGGATGGTCAGGCCGGTGTGCACGGGCAGCTCGGCCGCCTCGGGCACGTACACATGGCCTTCCTCGAAGAGGATGTCCACCTGCTCGCCGGGCAGGGTCAGTTCGGACATTCCGGTCCAGCCGGAGGAGTCCGTGATGGCGAGCTCCGCGCGGTACTCCTCGGCGAGGAGTCCCACGGAGGACGCCTTGATCCTGAGCGGGAGGTCCTTGGAGACGACGGTGACGTCGAACCCCTCCGCCTGCAGGTTGCGGGCGACCGCGAGGATGCGGGAGTCGTTGTCCCCCAGGCGGTAGCCGCTGGGCAGCACGCTGGGGTCCGAGTGGTTGAGCTCGACCCTCAGGGTCCCGCCGAGCTCCCCGGTGGGGATGGGGGCGTCGAGACGGCCGTACCGCACCCGGTAGTCGTCCAGCAGGCGCAGGGCCTGGCGGGCGAAGTAGCCGAGCTCGGGGTGGTTCCGCTTGGCCTCCAGCTCCGTCACCACGACGACGGGGAGCACGACCTCGTGCTCGTCGAAGCGGCTCGGGGCATGGGGGTCGGCCAGCAGGACGCTGGTGTCGAGAACGTAGGTGCGCCGGTCTGGCTTGTGGCGCTTTGCGCTGGTCACCACGGAAGGACGAACCCCCTCGGATGAGGTCGGGGAGCGACGAGGCGGAGCTGGACCGGTCGACGGCCCTGATGCACGACGGGCCGAGAACCGGCCCTCCGCCGCTTCTTCCGTGCCGTGACCGCACGGTCGGGCTGGTGCAAAGGGCCTCCCGGGCGGACGGCTCCCGTGCCGTCCGCTGAGATCCGACACCCGTGGTTCGGGCGTCGGCCTGACTGAGTTATGCCCTCGAACAAGCGCTGCCATGCCACGGCCCGCGACGGCGCGCGGGTGAACGGCGCGTGACCCCTGGTGACACACGGGGGGCGCCGGAGGAGCGGGGTGATGCGGGAGGTGCCCCGCGGTGACGCGATGACGCGGTGGAGCGGGGAGAGGAGGAGCGGGGGACGGGGCGTGGAGGCCGGGTGTGGGCTCAGCCGCCGAAGCGGCGGTGACGGGCCGCGTAGTCGCGCAGCGCGCGCAGGAAGTCCACCTTGCGGAAGGCCGGCCAGAAGACCTCGCAGAAGTAGTACTCCGAGTGGGCCGTCTGCCAGAGCATGAATCCGGACAGCCGCTGTTCGCCGCTCGTTCGGATGACGAGGTCCGGGTCGGGCTGCGCCTTGGTGTAGAGGTGACGTCCGATCATGTCGACGTCCACGGACTCGGCGAGCTCGTCCATCGGGAGGCCCTTGTCGTGGGCCTCGAGGAGCATGGAGCGCACGGCGTCGGCGATCTCCTGGCGCCCGCCGTACCCGATGGCGACGTTGACGACTATTCCGTCGACGTGCGCCGTGGCCGCTTCCGCTTCCTTCAGGACCGTCTGCATCCCGGAGGGCAGGAGGTCGAGGGTGCCCACGTGGTGGACCCGCCAGCGCCCGTCGGCGGCGAGGGTGCGCACCACGTCCTCGATGATGCCGAGGAGCGGGACCAGCTCCTCCTTGGGCCGGTCGAAGTTGTCCGTCGACAGCAGCCACAGGGTGACCACCTCGACGTCCGTCTCGGAGCACCAGCCGAGGAACTCCTCAATCTTCTCGGCGCCGGCCCGGTGGCCGTGCATCGTGCTGGAACCCGCGGCCTTCGCCCAGCGGCGGTTGCCGTCCATGATGACGCCGATGTGCTTCGGCACCTGAGCGGTGTCCAGGTGGCCTTCCACCCGGCGCGCGTACAGCCTGACCAGCAGGCTCCGCAGCTTGTCGCGCAGGTTCACGTGATCGTCAGCCCCTCCGTGCGGATCGGACAGGCGCGGCACCCCGCCGCGTCGCGCGGCAAGCGGCCCGGTCTCGGCCGCGGGCGGCCCCTGCCCGTATGGCGGTCCCCAGAGGCGAAGCGTACCCCCGCCGGGGCGGGGGTCCCCAACGTCCAGGCTGACGCGCTTTTGTCAGCTGTGCTGTGGCGGCACGCCGTTTGTGCGGTCACAGCAGCACGCCGATCCCGGAGGTCGTGAGCATGACGAACGGCGTGGCACGGAGGGATCGGCCGCTGGGCCGGGGGGGGAACCGGGCTGGGCGGCTGGCGGCTGGCGGCTGGCGGCTGGCGGCTGGCGGCTGGCGGCTGGGCAGCGTCCGGCGGAGGGCGGCGGGGCAGCGTCCGCCGGAGGGCGGCGGGGCAGCGTCCGCCGGAGGGCGGCGGGGCAGCGTCCGCCGGAGGGCGGCGGGGCAGCGTCCGCCGGAGGGCGGCGGGGCAGCGTCCGCCGGAGGGCGGCGGGGCAGCGTCCGCCGGAGGGCCGGAAAGCGGGCATGAAAAAACGGGCCGGTCCGTGGGGGGGAGACGGACCGGCCCGAGGGGGGGTTTCCACCATAACCCTTCGTAAGTGATGCTGCGTGCATCGGCGCGACACAACTACTCTCCGAAACCGTCCGACGACGCCCGGAAGCCCTCGGAGAGGCCGATTCAGGGGGTCTTTGTGGCCGGAACCCGGCGAAATCGCGCGAAAAAAGAGCGCTGAGGGGACTCTGTGCACGGTGTGACACCAACCCTGCACCTTTCCGGCCACTCTTCCGGCCGTCCCCCCGACGGGTGACCCCGACGAAGGCCGCGGCTTGACCCGGAGGCGGGACGCAGCGATGGGAAGGAGAGGCGGCCGGGAGGAGAAGGGGCAAGGAGGAGAGGGGGCGGTGCGAGCCCGGGAGCGCGGCCACCGCGCAGCCCCCTCCACTGCGCGGTGACCCTTCCGCGCAGCTTTGCTCGCGCGAATCAATTGGTCCGAACCTAAGCGATGCGTCGCCACGGAGACCAGCCCTCACCCATAACGATGCGGACACTACGCGCGTGGACCGCGGGCGCTCCTCCCTACCTGCGGGCTTCGACGAGGTGCCGTGAGCTGTGGGCGACGAAGGGCCCCTCGCCCTCGATCCGCTCGTGCAGCTCCCGCAGTCGCGGCCGGTAGGCCTCGACCGTGAAGCCGGGGACCAACCAGACCACCTTGCGCAGGAAGTGCACGACCGCGGCGATGTCGTGGAACTCCATGCGCAGCCGCTCGGCCCGCAGGTCCACGACCTCAAGACCGGCCGCCTCGGCGTCCCGCCGCTCCCGTTCCGGGTCGCGCGCGGTGCGGCTGTCCTCCGGCAGCGGGCCGAGGAAGTACTCGACGAGTTCGAAGGCGCTGGCGGGCCCGACGTGCTGGGCCAGGTAGGTGCCGCCGGGCCGGAGCACACGGGCGGTCTCGCGCCAGTGCGGCCGGACGGGGTGCCGGCTGGTGACGAGGGAGAAGGACGCGTCGGCGAAGGGCAGCGGCGCTTCCTCGGCTGCCGCGACGACGGTGGCGCCGTACGGCCGGAGCGTGTGCGCCGCCTTGCGGACGTTGGGCGGCCAGCCCTCGGTGGCGGCGACCAGCGGGGGCTGCCGTGACGCCCGGCCGAGGGAGAACGCGAGGACCTCTCCCCCGCCGGTCTGGACGTCGAGGACGGGCCCGTCGACCGAGCCCAGCCTGCGGGCGACGGTGGTGGCGTACCCCCAGGACGGCCGGGCCTCGGTGGCGCGCCCCTCGAACCAGGAGAAGTCCCACCCCTCGGTGGGCACGGAGGCGCCTTCGGCGAAGAGCTCGTCGAACGTACGGGCCGGGGGGCGGGGTCGAGGCTGGCTCATGCGGCGAGGATGCCCGAGGGCGGGGCGGCTCGTCGCGTGCTTTTCCCCGGCCCTCGGCGGGACGGACTACGCGAGGAGCGGCCGCACGTCCTCCGCGGCGAAGCGGACGAAGCCTTCCGGGTCGGGTTCGTCGCCGGTGGGCTGGAGGACGACCGTGTCGGCGCCCGCCTCGGCCAGCCGCCGTACGGCGTCTGCGACGGCGCGGGCGTCCCCGGCGACCCCGAGGCCTGCGTCCGCGGCGTGCCCCTCGGCGACCAGCTCGGCCTCCAGCCGCTCGCGCGCCCCGTCGCCGGTCGCGGTCAGCAGATAGACGACGACCCGGTGGCCGTCCGGGTCACGCCCGGCCGCGACGCGGCCCTCCCGGATCAGCCCGCACGCCTGCCGGACGCCGTCGGCGGAGGTGTCGGCGGTGAGGATGGTGCCGTCGGCGGCCTCCCCGGTGAGCCGTACGGTGCGGGGGCCCATACCGCCGGCGAGGACGTCGACGGGGCCGGGCGGAGGCCAGTCGAGCGTGACGTCGTCGAGGGCGACGTAGCGGCCCTTGGTCGTGACCGTCTCGCCGGCCAGCAGCGCGCGCAGGGCGCGGAGATGCTCGCGGAGCAGGGTGAGGGGCGACTCGACGCGCACGCCGACCTGCCCCATCCAGTCCTGCACGCCGTGCCCGACGCCGAGGATCGGGCGGTCGGGGAACATCCGGTGCAGGGAGGCGGCCTCCATGGCGGTCACGGCGACGTTCCGCAGGGGGACGGGCAGCAGTCCGATGCCGACGCGCAGGCGCTCGCTCCACGCGAGGGCGGCGGCGCCGGTGGAGATACCGCCCTCCCGGAAGCAGTCCTCCCACAGCCACAACTCGTCGAGCCCGGCCGCGTCGGCGGCACGCACGACGGAACGCAGCCGCTCGGGGGCGAGCTGGGGGCGGAACACAGCGCCGAGTGTCGTCGTCATGCGGGTGTACCTACCCACGGGGGCCCGCCCCGGAAAACCTCGGCCGGGGCGGGCGGGGGCGGTGTGCGTCCGGTCAGCGGTTGACGGACTGGATCTCCTGGACGACGACGTCCTGGGTCGCTCCGAACTCACCGTCGGGCAGGTCGCCGCCCGCGCCATCGGAGCCGTTCCAGTGGACCTCCCAGGTGACGGTCGCCTGCAGCGGGAAGGTGCCGTCGCCCGAGGAGCGGAGGTACTTCACCCCGCACGGGGGCGTCCGGTTCGCCTTGCCCTTGGCGTAGGGCTCGCCGATCCGGCCGTTGTCGATCTCGCAGAGACCGGAGGCGGGGTACGTCTCGGCGTCCGGGGTGCCGGGCTCGATCTTCAGCGCGACCGGCTCCGCCGTGGCCGTCGCGTAGATGCCGATCTCCGGCACCGACGCGGTGACCGACACCGGCTGGAACTCGGCGCCGTCCAGCCACGACCAGGTCGGGAGGTTCACCTTGGTCGCCTGCGCGGGGGCGAGGGTCACCTCGGTGCCGGGGACGCGGATCTCGGAGTAGGCGAGTTCGGCCAGGATCTCCGGCGTGACGGCGTTCTCGACGTCCGCGGGCGGCGGGTCGCCCTGGTCCACCCAGAAGTAGTCCCTCTTGCAGGAGTCCCAGCCCGGCGGGAAGCTCTTGTCGACGTACGAGCCCCACCAGTAGCCCTTGCCGGACTTGTGCTTGTTGAAGTCCTTCTTCGGGTCGTCCGGGTCCGTGTACTTCTTCCGCTGCTCGTTGTCCCACTCGTGCCCGGTCGACCCGGCCTCCCAGATCGGCTCCAGGTACGCCTGCAGCTCCTCCGGGGAGTACTTGGGCGCGTACCAGCAGGGCGGAGGCGACCACGAGGTGCTCGACGTGAGCGCGCCGACCTTGCCGCCCTTGCCGTTCTTGGAGTGGTCGAAACGGACGCCTCCGGCGGAGACGGAGAGGGTGCCGTCGTCGCTGAGGTTGGCGTTCTCGTCGGTGGTGTCACGAGTACCGTCGTCACCCCGCCCGCCGGCAAAGGCGGGAGGGGCTAGCAGGGCAACACTGGCGACTGTGACGAGAGTCGCGACCTGTACATACCTTCCTATGGCTGGCACGTCTTGCTCCCCCGGTCCGACGCGATGTCTGTGGTCTGCCAAACGCCATCGGCGTTCTTGGCGAGCTTGGTGTGGTAGAGCACGTAACTGTCCGCCGTGGTGGGCGTGTTATCGACCTTGCCGGTCTTCCTGTTCTTGAGGAACGACTTGCTTTCGTCCGAGCAGTAGGTGACGTATGCCGCGTTGGCACCGGACAACTTCACCTCGTAGTCGAAGTACCGGGTCTCTCCGACCCACGTGTGGTTCTTCTTGAGGTACCCGTTCACGAAGGTGATGGAGGCGCTCAACGCCCGTTCGGCGTTGTAGAAACCGAGAGCCTCGGTGTCCGTGCTGCCCTTGAAGATCGCGTCGTCGACGGAGTTGATGCTCAGCGTGCTGTCGAGAAGCGCGGCGTCCTTGGCCGCGTCGCCGGTCTTCTCGTACTCGAAGACATTCTTGGCGTCCGCCGGGAACGTGATCTTCGGACGCCCGCCCGACGCGGGATCGGACTCACTCGGGGTCGGCGAGGGCGACTTCTTGTCACCCGTGTCCGCTCCCGCGATCGTGTCCTTGTCCTTCGCGGGAGAGTCGTCGTCACTTCCGCACGCGGACAGCGTCAACGCCGCGGTGGCGGTCAGCGCAAGCGCTGCGAGCAGGGTGGGACGGCGGTTCACAGTCGGCTCCCGGTGGGGCGAGGCGTCACATCAGCACGCCAACGCTATCCAGCCGTCGCAGTGCGACACCAGAGAGGTTGGGTCAACTGCAACACAGCTAGTACCGAATTGGGACGCGAACGCCCGTCAAGGCCGGCACTTCTCACTCCCGGACTGCGAAACGATCTCCTGGATCACCCACACGCCCTTACCCTCGTCCCTTCTCAGCGAGGTGTGGTAGCTCACATAGCTCTTGGCCGTCACCTCGGTCTCCTCGATCTTGTCGGTCTCGAGGTACTTCACATACGCCTTGCCCTGGTCCTCGCAATAGCTGAAGGACGCCGTGCCGTCCTTGTCGACGCTCACTTCAGGTGCGTAGAAGCGGTAGGAACCGGTGATGCCGGCCCTGTGATCCACGTAGTTCTGCACGAACTTCTGGGTCTCGGCCGCGGCTTCGCCCTCGTAGTAGTAGAGGTACGCCTTGTCGAGGGCGTTCTGGTTCACGATCGCCTGGTCGACGGCCTTGATGGACTGCTCACTGTCGGCCAGGACCGCGTCCTTCTCCTTGTCGCCGGTCTTCGGCCAGTCGAAGGTGTAGGAGAGGTCGGCGGGCAGCTCGATCGCGGGGCGCACGTCCAATGCAGTGGCCGACGACGCCGGCGCCGGCTCCGTGAAACCCGTGGGCTTGTCGCTGCCCTTGGCCGACTCGTCGGTGTCCTCGCTGCCGCACGCGGTCAGAGTCAGGGCCGTGGTCACGGCGAGCGTCATGAGGAAGGCGGTGCGGCGGTTCAAGGAAGCTCCCGGTGGGGCGAGGCGTCGCTGCGGTGGGGTCACGTTGTCTACGGCTGACACTGAGCCGCGCCCCTGGTGGAGATGATCTGAGACGTCCGCCAGACGCCGGCGTCGTTCTTGTCGAGCCTCGTGTTGTACAGCACGTAGCTGTTCTTGGTGACCGGCGTTTTGTGTATCTCGTTGGTCTTTTTGTCCTTGCTGAAGCCCTTGCTCTCGTCCGCGCAGAAGATCAGGGTGGCGGAGTCCTCGCCCCTGAGCGACACCTCGCGGTCGTAGTACCGGGCCTCACCCGTCACTGTTGCCCCGGCCTCATCGAATTGAGCTACCCAGTCCTGAGCAGCCTTCAGGGCCTTGCCCGTGTTGTAGAAGGCGAGCGCCTTGCCCTCGGGATCCGTTCCGGTGATCGCGGCGTCGACGGCGCGCATGCGTTCCGCGCTGTCCGCAAGGATCGCGTCCTTGACAGGGTCCCCTGTCTCTCCGCCCTCGAAGGTCAGTGTGAGGTCTGGGGGCAACTCGATCTTCGGACGGTCGGGAGACGCGGCGGCCGATGCGCTCGGGGACGTGGGCTTGTTGCCGTCTTCGGCCCGGGTGCCGCCCGCTTTGTCGTCGTCGCTGCCGCACGCGGACAGCGTCAGAGCTGCGGCAGCTGTCAGCGCGAGGGTTTTGAGAAAGGTCGGGCGGCTGTTCACGGTCGGCTCCTGGAAGGGCTGCGGTGCACTCACGGCTGACACTTCTTGCTGCCTCGCTCGGACGCGACGTCCGTCGTCTTCCAGACGCCGTCGGCGTTCCTGGTGAGGGCAGTGTGGTAGAGCACGTAACTGTCGGCCGTGGTAAGAGTGTTGTCCACTTCGCCGGTCTTCCTGTTCTTCAGGGAGGACTTACTCTCGTCCGAGCAATAGGTGACGTACGCCTTGTGAGCTCCGGAAAGCCTCACCTCGTAGCCGAAGTACCGGGTCTCACCGACCCAGTGTCGTTCGCCTTGATGTACCGGTTGACGAAGACGATCGCCCCGCTCAGCGCACGGTCCACGTTGTAGAAGCCCAGGGCTTCGGTGTCGGTCGAGCCCTTGAAGATGGCCTCGTCCACGGAGTTCACGCCCAGCGTGCTGTCCCGCAGCGCCCCGTCCTTCGCCGGGTCTCCCGTCTTCTCGTACTCGAAGACGTTCTTCGCGTCCGACGGAAAGGTGATGGCCGGGCGCCCGCTCGATTCCGACGCCGTTGGTGTCGAGGCAGTCGAGGTAGGGGACGGGGCCTGGGACGCCGACTTACCGGCTGCCGGTTTCGCCGGCGCGTCGGGGTCCTCGCTGCCGCACGCGGCCAAGCTCAGGACCGTGGTCACGGCGAGCGTCGTGAGGAAGGCGGTGCGGCGGTTCAAGGAAGCTCCCGGTGGGGCGAGGCGTCGCATTGGTGGGGTCACGTTATCCAGTGACGCGGGGTACGGTCGGCGGGGTGAGGGGAGGCACGGTCGTGCGGTGGCGGGACGGGCGTGGGGAGTTGGTCGTGCGAGGGTCGCCGGACGAGGGCGTGAGCGCCCGGGTGCCGTTGGAGATCGCGGCTTCCTACCGGGCGCGGACGCGCGGACTGCTCGGGCGGGAGAGTCTCGAAGGCGCGCTGTTGCTTTCGCCCGCCAACAGCATCCACACCTTCCGTATGCGCATGCCCATCGACGTCGCCTACCTGGACCGGCGGCTCCGCGTCCTCGCCGTACGCACCATGCCGCCCGGACGGCTGGGTCGCCCGCGCGTCCGTGCACGGCATGTCCTCGAGGCCGAGGCGGGGGCCATGGAAGGGTGGGGGCTCCGCGTGGGCGCGGTGGCGGAGGTGCGCGCACTCCGCTGAGTCAGCTCAGTTCGCCCCTCGCGGGAACGAGATCTCCACCCGCCGGTTCTTCTTCCGGCCCTCCTCCGTCGAGTTGTCGGCGATCGGGTAGTCCTCGCCGTAACCGCGCACCTCGTACGTGATGTTCGCGTCGCTCATCTCCTGCTCGAGGATGCCGTGCACCGCGTTGGCCCGCTTGCGGGACAGCACGTCGCCGTGCGCGGAAGAGCCGAGGTTGTCCGTGAAGCCGAAGACGCGGATGCGGGTCGCGTTCTGCGTCTTGATCTCGTTCGCGATGACGGAGATGCGTGCCCTCGCCTGCGCGGAGATCTTGGCGCTGTCCTTGCCGAAGAGGACCTCCGCCTGGAGGGCGAACGTCACGTTCGTGTTCGTGTCCTCGCGGCGCTCGTCCCCGCTCTGGTCCTCGACGACGGACTTGATGTCCAGCACCTTCGGCTCGGCGAGCGTGGCCCCGTCGGGGAGCTTCAGGTCGGGATCGTTGGGGTCCAGTTCCACCGGCGCGGACGCGCTGGCTTCCGTGCCCGGCGGGACGCTCGGTCCGTCGTCGGCCCGGGCCACGGCGGGGCCGGCGGCCAGCAGGGTGGCGACCGTGCCGATGAGTAGGAGGCGCGTGTGTGTCATCCCGGCCTCACCCGGAGATTTGGATGGTGCCGCTGGCGAAAGACGGCAGCTGGAAGCTGACCTCGGACGTCTCCGCAGGCGGGGCTGGGAACTGCATGAACACCGGAATCGACTCACCGGCCTTCAAACGCGGCATGTTCGTCGTGGTCAACGGACGCCCATCGGTATCCCTCAGCACGTAGTAGCGCTTCTTGCTTGCGCTGTCGACGAGCGTGGCCCCACCTAGCGACGGCCCGTGTCTGAGAATCTCCGTCTCGACTCCCGCGGCCCGGAGCGACACACGGGCGGGCTCTGAGCTGTCGTTCTTCAGCTCCCCGTTCACCGTGACGAAGCCGCCCGCGTCCCTCGTCGCCGACGTGATCTTGAGAATGAGGCCGCCCTCTCCTCGCAGCTCCGCCAGGATCTCATCGGATCCTTCCTGAGTACTCGGATTCGGGTCGTCCCCCCTCGAGGCCGAGGCCGAGGCCGAGGCTTTCGGCTTACCGTCCTCGCTGTCGCCGCCTCCGCCGCACCCGACGACGCCGAGGGCCAGTCCGGCCGCAACAACCAGCGCGACGGCCCCCGTCCGGGCCCTCGTTGTGAACCGAACACTCATAGCCTGCATCCTCAGTCACTCGTCGTTCGTCTGTCAGTCGGCCAGGTGCACGTCGAAGAGATCCTCGGGCTTTGGCAACAGATCATCAGGGGTTTGCGGATCCAGTTCCCAGTCGACTCCGCCCTTGCAGTTAAGCGTGGGCAGGTCTCCCTTCTCCTCCGCGTCTGCGTCATCTTCCGGCGGGGGAAGGGGAAGTTCGAAGCCACAGCGGGACTCGATCACGGCGGTGGCAGTCGTCCTCGACCTTTTCGTCTCGGTACCGGGCACGATGGAATCGCCGACCGTCTTGTTCGTCTGCACTTCCACCGTGTAGCCGAGGAGACCGTCCACATGGCAGCTGAGGACTGTCGCATCGTTGGCGGCCGCCAGTTGCTCGGCCCGCCAGCACGACGGTGTCAGCCCGTCGGCCACACCATCGAAGATGTTCTGCCACTTCTCAGGGTCGAGAAGGTTTTCCGCCCATGCCCCTGCCAACTGATCCCGCCGCTCCTGGGCAGCCGCGAGCGCCGCCGCGTCGGCGGCGGTCTGGGCACCGTTCCTGTTCGCTGCGGCTTGGCCGACTGCCAAATAGGCGAACGCCAGGATGAGCAGGCCCCCCACCACCGTGATGTAGATGGGAAATGCCTGCCCTGTGTCGGCGAAAAAGCGTCGGCGGGTCAGCCAACCAGCTCGTCGATCTTGTTCACGATGGCGTCGTAGATCGTCTGGCCGATGCTCGTACCGGTGATCGCCAGCACAATCGCCACCACCACCGCAATGATCCCCAGGTACTCCACCGCCGTCTGCCCGTGGTCGTCGCGGCGGGATGCGCGGCACTGGAGGTACCTGACCGTCGTGTTGATCCAGTTGCCCATGGTGTTCCCCTCCGACTGACCCGGTGGCGGCCCGGGTCACGGGGCCGCCGTCGACCTCGGCACCGTACGAGGGGTTGGTCAGGCCCCTCAAGGGTCCCGGGGCCCATTTCCGGGCCCAAAAGCGGGCCCATCGCGTCGTCGGCGTGCGCCTCACCACCGGCCACCTCCGTCCCGCGTCGAACTCCGCCCGTCACCGCGCCACTTCGCCGTGGCCTCGGCGCGGCTCGTGCTTTGCAGCTTCGCGAAGATGCGGTTGATGTGGTTCTTGACCGTTTTCTCGCTGATGAAGCAGGTGGTGGCGATCTGCTGGTTGCTCATGCCTGACGCGATGAGCTCCATGATCTCCGCCTCCCTCGCACTCAGCCCGTACGTCGACCTGTCAGACACCGACTGTGCCACATCCGGTTGCAGTTGCGAAAGGTTTTTCGTAGAAGTAGGTCTGGAAAGCGGCCAACTTCCCTCGGATGCATCGCTGAAAGCGGAATCCTCCGCACCCCCCTCTCGCAATTGCGCCAGCAACCTCCCCGCCGCCGTCGGCGTCAAGTGCGGCCTCCCCCGCCTCGCGTCCCGTACCGCCGTCACCAGCTCGTCCGGCGTGAACTCCCCGTGCACCAGATACCCGTTGGCGCCTCGGCGCAGTGCCTCGTGGACGATCTCCGACTCGCCGCTGTACGTCAGCATCAGCACCGCCGTCAGCGGCACCAGGTGCGGGAGGGCCGTGAGGCCGTCCACCCCCGGCATGCGGACGTCCAGCAGGACCACGTCGGGACGGTGGGCGAGCGTCGCCTCGTACGCCTCCCTGCCGTCCGCCGCCTCCGCGACGACCTCCAGGCCGTCCCTCCCGGTCAGGAGGGCCGACAACCCCGCGCGCACCACCGGGTTGTCGTCCGCCACGACCACCCGCAGAAGCTCGGGAGGCCGCACCTCCCCGAACGGGTCCGCTTCACCGGTCATGGCCGGCCTCCGTCCTCCGTGACGCGAGCGGCCACTCCACACGCACCTCCGTGCCGCGCCCCCGCTCGCCCCGTCCGAAGCTGACGCGCGCCCCGACCGAGGCGGCCCGTTCGGCCATGCCCACCAGGCCGAAGTGGCCCGAGCGGCGCAGGCGGTCGAGGTCGGGAGCGGCGGGGAGGCCGGGCAGGCCCGTGCCGTCGTCGCGGACACCGACCGTCAGGACGCCGCACCGAACGCCGGCCCGTACGTCCACCCGCGCCGCACGTGCGTGACGGTGGGCGTTCTCCATCGCCTCCTCGGTGATGGAGAGGAGTTGGCGGGCCACGGCCGGCGGGACCGAAGGGAGCCCGCCGCCCGCGCCGCCCTCATCCGTCCTCCTGTACGTCACCGGCGCACCGCAGCGTGCCCCGAAAGCCCGCACCGCGTCCTCCAGTTCGGCCAGGACGTCCACCTCCCGCCCCGGCTCCCCCTCCCTCCGCAGGTCCGTCAGCAGTTCCCGCGACTCCGCGGCCGCCCTGCGCGCGGACCGTGCCACCAGTTCCGCCTGGCGTTTCACCAGCGCCGGGTCCATGCGTGCGGCCCCCGCCGAGCAGGCCAGGCCGTCCGCCGCCAGGGCGACCCCGTGCAGCGTCTTGGCCACCGAGTCGTGCATCTCCCGTGCCAGACGCGCCCGTTCGGCGTCGACCGCCTCCGTGACCGCGAGGCGGGCCCGGACCGCGGCCAGGGCGCGGGTCGCCTCGCCGAGGTGGAGCATCAGCTTGCGCAGGCTGGAGCCGACCGCCCCCGCGATCACGCACAGGCCGGGCAGGATCAGCGTCTCGGCGGGTTCGGTGTGCGGGTTGTCCAGAGTGGCGTGGACGAGCAGCAGGATCACGCCCTGGAGGGAGGCGAAGACGGCCGCGCCGCGCCAGCCGTAGATGAGGCCCGCGAGCAGGGGCGTGCAGACGCTGACGTAGGCGAGGGTGGTGTCGGGTCCGGCGGAGACCAGCAGCAGGGCGCCGAAGAGGGTGTCCGCCGCGAGGAGCGTGGGGTGGCGCAGGAGGAGGGGACCGAAGCGCTCCCAGTCGCGGAAGAGGGCGTACGACACCATGAAGGTGACGACGACGGCGATGCCGACCAGGCGTACGCCCCAGCCAGGGCCCGCGTTGAGGAGGGCGGACGGGGCGGCCACGGCGATCATCGCGAGCCGGAAGCCGAAGGCCTGCCGGCACAGCGCCTGGAGGGCGTTCACCTGCAACTGCGTGTCCGGCACGGTCTCCGTCTCCGGCACGGTCCCCGTCTCCGTCTCCGTCTCCGGCACGGTCTCCGTGTCCCGGACAGTCCCCGTGGCCGGTGCGGCAGGCGGCTCCTGAAGTACGCGAGCGGCATCAGGCTCGTCCCCCGGGGTCCCCGCCCCCGTCGCTCCCTGCGGCGTCCGCGCACGCGCCGCCACCGCCGTGACCGGCGGGACCGGCGTGACCGCCGGGACCTGCGCGCCCTGCACGACCGCCGCGCCCGCCGCGACCGGCCCCGCCCCCGTCCGCCGCCGCACGGCCGGGCCGCGGCGTCGCCGCCATGCCCGTCCTCTCCGTGTCCGAGTCGTCGTCATCGCACTCCGCCTCCCGTCACTCGCCCGTGAGTGAGCCGAAGTCGGTGCCGGAACCGAGGATCAGGCCGGCGCCGAGGAGGATCATCGTGGCCGGGACCATGAACGTGGTGATCATCAAGGTGGCCTTGGGGACCGCGCGGGCCGCCTTGCGGCGGGCGTTCTGCGCGTCCGTGCGGCGCATGTCCTTGGCGAGCGCCACCAGTGTGTCGACGATGGGCGCGCCCAGCTCCTCGCCCTGCTGGAGGGCGGTGACGAACATGGCGACCTGTTCGGAGTCGTTGCGGCGGCGCAGCTCGGCGAAGGCCTGTCTGCGGCTCATGCCGAGGTCCATCTGGCGGAGGGTGATGCGCAGTTCGTCCGCCCAGGGGCCCTCGTACTGGGAGGAGACGCGTTCCAGGGCCTGCCGGAAGCCGAGTCCCGCGCTGACCACGACGGCGAGCACGTCGAGGAAGTCGGGCAGGGTCCGCTCGATGACGTCCTTGCGGACGCGGATCGCCGACCAGATGCCGACCTCCGTCCAGAACGCCCCGAACGCGAGCAGCAGCAACGCCACGAACAGCTGGCCACGCATCAGGAACACCAGGAAGCCGAAGCCGCCGAGGGCGCCGTAGACGGCGCGGCGGGCGGCGTAGCGGTGGATGGTGAGGCCGCCGGGGTTGCCCGCCAGGTCGATCCTGCGGCGGTACTTGGCGACCTGCTTCGGTCCCATGAGGCGCAGCACGGCGGGCGCGTAGCGCATGCCCATGCGGTCGATGAGGGAGTCGACCGCGCCGGTGCGGGTGGAGCCGACCTCCAGGGCGAGCATCAGGTCTCCGGGGAGTTTCGCCTCCGCCCGGTACATGCGGATGCCGGCGAAGATGCCGCACACGGCGAGGGCCATGAGCGCGGCGAGCAGGAGTGCCATGTCGTCGTCCCCTTCCCGGCTCAGACGTCGATGCGGGACAGGCGGCGGATGAGCAGGAAGCCGACGGCGTAGAGGGCGAAGGCGACGAGGACCGCGATCTGTCCGGCCGTCGATCCGGTCATACGCTCCAGGGCGCCGTCCTTCACCCCGTTCATCAGGAACAGCGAGCCGACGCCGAGCACGGGCACGGCGTACGAGGTCATGCTGACCTGGGAGAGCTGGGTGCGGACCTCGCGCCGGGTCTCCTTGCGTTCCTCCAGCGTCTCGGTGAGGTTGCGCAGGGCGCTCACCACCTGGCCGCCCGCCCGGTTGGCCAGCACCAGCGTGGTGACGAGGACGACGAGTTCGCGGGAGGGGAGCCGGTCGGACAGTTCGCCGAGGGCGTCCTCCATGGAGGCGCCCATCGCCAGCTGGTTGGCCACCTTCGCGAGTTCCTCCCCCGCCGGGGCCTCCAGCTCCTCCGCGGCGATGCCGACGGCGGTGCGCAGGGCGAGGCCCGCCTGGGTGGCGTTGGCGAGGATGCGGGCCAGCTCGGGAAGCTGGTTGATGAACCGCTCGATGCGTTTCTGCCGCTGCCAGTCGAGGAACTGCACGGCCGCCCACACCCCGAGCAGTCCGGCGATCGGGCCGAAGAAGGGCGCGAGGGCGGCCTGCCCGGCCATCCACAGCCCGGCGACGGCGACGAGCATCACCACGAAGAACTCGCCCGGTGTGACGTCCAGTCCGGTGGCCAGCAGGCGCAGCTCCAGCTTGCGGCCGAGACGGGTGCGGCGCAGCCGGCGGTCCAGCGTGGGGAAGCGGCGCCGGCGGCCGGACGGGAGCTCACCGGTGGCCGACAGCCGGTCCACCAGTGCCTGCCGCTGCGCCCGTCCGGCCGCGTGGACGTGCACGCCGGCGACCGCGAGGACGCAGGCGAGCAGGGTGACCCCGGTGGTCAGCGTGATCAGGTTCTGCAGCTCCATGGGGGCGGTACCTACCTGGCTTCTCGGGTGGCGAGCTGGTCGGCGGAGTGGGCGATGCCGAACGCCTGCGGGACGGGCTGGCCGGCCATGTAGAGGCGGTCGGCGGTCCGCCGGGGCAGGGGGTGGTGGACGAACGAGCCGTGGACGCGGCCGTCGTGGGTCATCGGGAGCGCGTCGAAGCGGGCGACCGTGGCCAGCCGGTACGGCTCCCCGCCGTGGCTCTCCAGCAGGGCGATCTCGGTGATGCGGCGGGCGCCGTCGGCGAACCGGGTGAGCTGGACGATGACGTCGACGGCGCTGTTGATCTGGTCGTGCAGGGCGACGAAGGGGATCTCCACGTCGGACATGGAGGCGAGCGTCTGCAGCCGGGTGAGGGCGTCCTCGGCGCTGTTGGCGTGGACGGTGGCGAGGGAGCCGTCGTGGCCGGTGGACATCGCCTGGAGCATGTCCAGGGACTCGCCGCCGCGGACCTCGCCGACGACGATGCGGTCGGGGCGCATCCGCAGGGAGTTGCGGACCAGGTCGCGGATGGTGACGCGGCCCTTGCCCTCGACGTTGGGCGGGCGGGACTCCAGGCGGATGACGTGCGGCTGCTGGAGCTGGAGCTCGGCGGAGTCCTCGATGGTGATGATGCGTTCGCCCTCGGGGATCAGCCCGGACAGGGCGTTGAGGAGGGTGGTCTTGCCGGTGCCGGTGGCGCCGGACACGATGATGTTGAGGCGGGCCTGCACCAGCCCGGCCAGCAGGTACAGCATGGGCTCGTCGAGCGAGCCGAGGCCGATCAGCTCCTGGAGGGTGAAGGAGCGTGGGAAGCGGCGGATCGTGAGGACCGCGCCGGTGAGGGACAGCGGCGGGATGATGACGTTGACGCGCTCCCCGGACGGCAGCCGGGCGTCGACCATGGGGTTGGACTCGTCGACGCGGCGGTTCACGGTGGAGACGATGCGCTCGATGGTCTGCATCAGCTGGTCGTGGGAGGCGAACCGCAGCGGCAGCTGCTCCACCCGGCCGCCCCGCTCGACGAAGACGGCGTCGGGGCCGTTCACCATGATCTCGGTGACGGACGGGTCCTCCAGCAGCGGTTCGAGGATGCCGAGGCCGAGGGCCTCGTCGACGACGCGTCGGATCAGCTGGGAGCGTTCGACCGTCGACAGGACGGGACCCTCGCGGCTGATGATGTGGCCGAGGACGCGCTCCAGCCGGGCCCGGCGCTCGGCCGGGGACAGCGCGCTCATCTCCGCGAGGTCGATCTCCTCGAGGAGCTTGGCGCGGAAGGACGCGACGAGGTGGCCGTCCTCGCCCCGCCCGGTCCTCTCCTCGGGGGAGTTGATGCGTGCCCGCAGGCTCATGAGTGGCTCGCTCCTCGTCGTCCTCGTCCCGTTCCTGGTTCGCCGGGCGCAACAGCGGTGGTGGGGTCAGTGGTCGACGGGCATCGTGGCGCTCCTCCCCGCCGATCCGAAGTCCCAGCCGGGCACGACGGACGGGATGTCGACCCGGGCGGTGACGGTGACCTCGTCGCCGCCGCCCGACGTGCCGCAGGAGGTGCCGCCGGCCAGCCAGGAGCTGACGGCGGCCGCGCAGGCGGCCTGGGCGCCCCGGTCCAGGGAGGCGCTGCGGGCGCCCGCGCGGGCGGCGGTGCCGGCCTGCTGGGCGGTGTAGGCGATCAGGCCGAGCTGCACCCCGGCCATCGCCACGATCACCAGGATCGGCAGGAAGCCCAGGTACTCGATCGCCACCTGCCCCCGGTCACGGCGGCGGCCGTCCTCGCGTCGGTCCGGCCGGTCGGGTGCGTACGGCATGTCGGGTCGGTGGGCCATCAGTCCGTCTCCTCCTCGACCGCGCCCGCGTGACCGGTCACGTCGAACGGGAACGACAGGGTGCCGGGGAAGAGGATCGGCACCCTGATCCTCACGTCGGCGGTGACCATGCCGCCGCCCGTCGCGCAGGTCACGGTGGCGCCGCTGCCCCAGGCGCCCGACAGCTTGTCCGTGCCGGCCGCCTGGCAGGCGCCCTGGCGTGCGCCGGGGGGCGCGGCGGTCCCGGCGCGGGCCGCCTCGTCGGCGGCGTTCCCGGCGAGGGTGAAGGTGTAGCCGACGAGCACGAGCTGCCACAGCACGACCAGTGTGACGAGGATCGTCGGGGTCATGCCGAGGAACTCGACGGTCACCTGCCCCCGGTCGCGGTGCGGCCCGGTCGCCCTCGCCCGCCTGCCGCCGCTCATCCCGTGCCGTCCCTGCGCCGCCGGAAGCCGGCCGCGCCCCGGTCGCCGCGCGGCCGGCCGCCCTTGTGACCGGTCTGCGGGGCCCGTACCAGGCCGAGTTCGCCGGCCAGCGCCCACATCGCCTGCTTCACGGTGCTCTTCGCCTCCAGTTCGTGCACGCGCCCGGCGTCCACCACGCCCTGGAGCTCCTTGAAGTGGGCGGGGACCGTGGTGGCGGCGACCGCGGTGCCGGTGATCCGTGCGATGAGCGGCGGCTGGATCTCCGTGGACCGGGTGTGCCGGTTGACGACGACCGTGGTCTCCTCCGCCTTGCGGATCTGCAGCCGGTCCCACATCCGCACGGTGCGCTTGGCGCCCCGTACGGCGATGACGTCGGGGGTGGTGACCAGCAGGGCCCGGTCGGCCATCTCCACGGCCGCCGCGCCCGCGCCGCCGAGCTGGGCGCCGCAGTCGACGACGACGACCTCGTAGCGGGAGCGCAGGGCTCCGACGATGTGGCGGGCGGCCCGGTCGGTGACCTCCTCGCCGCGTTCGCCCTCGGCGGGGGCGAGCAGCAGGGCGAGTCCGCTGTCGTGGCGGAAGACGGCGTCGGCGAGGACGCGCGGGGAGATGTCGTTGATCGCGGCGAGGTCGACCACGGACCGGCGGAACTGGACGTCCAGGTAGGAGGCGACGTCGCCGGTCTGGAGGTCCATGTCCACCAGGGCGGTGGCGCGTCCGGAGGTCTGGGCGGCGAGCGCGAGCTGCACGGCGGTGAGGGTCGCGCCGACCCCGCCCTTGGCGCCGCTGACGGTGACGACGGTGCCGCCGGCGCCGGGGACCGGGTCGCCGCCGGCGCCGAGGTGGCGCCGTACGCCGGCCGACCACTGGGCGACCGCCTGGACGCGGCTGGCGAGTTCCTCGTAGCTCAGCGGGAGGGCGGCCAGGCCGCGGGCGCCGTGGTCCATGGCGGCCTGGAAGAGGCCGGGGCTCGCGTCCGAGGTGACGAGGACGACGCCGACGGCGGGGAAGCGCAGGGCGACCTCGCGGATCAGTTCCAGCGCGGGGACGGGGCCGATCCGTTCGTGGACGACGACCACCTCGGGCAGTTCGTCCAGGGACTCGGCGGCCAGCCGGGAGAGGGTGTCGACGAGCTGCGTGGAGTCGGTCACCGGGGCCAGCGGCTCCGCGTCGGGGAGCTGGCCGATCAGGGTGGTGAGGGACCGGACCGCGTCCGCGTCACCGACTGCCGGGAGGATCCTGGTGGACATGCGGGCCTCTCACTTGTCCTGCGCGAGTTCGTACGTCCGGTCCTTCTCGGGGACGCCCGTGTCGCCCCCGGGTCCGACCAGCGCGAGCCGCACCCGCTGGGCGAACGACTCGGCGTAGGTGATGCGCTGGGCGTCGAGGGGGGACAGCGCGAAGGTGATGGGGACGGCGTCGGCGGGCCCGCGGCGGTCGTCCTCGTCGGGCTGGAGGGCGGTGAGCCGGCCGACGTCGAGGACCTTGGCACCGGTGACGATGATCTTCGACTGGTCGGGGTCGCCCTCGCGCCGCCCTTCGAAGGTGGCGTACACGTTGACCGTGGAGCCCGGGGTGATCTTGCCGGCCACGCCGGTCGCCGCGTCGATCATGATGGCGACCTCCTGCTGCCCCGGCCGGAGGGCGGGCCGGTCCACGATCATGTCGGTCTGCAGCAGTGAGCCCTTGCGCAGGGTGGTGACGGCGATCTTGCCGCGGAGGTCGTCGAGGTCGGTGACGGCGTTCTCCGACAGCCAGCGCTCGGGCATCTCGATCCGCTCGAACTGGTCGGCGCCGAGCGTGGTGTAGGGCGCGATGTCGGTCTTCAGCCGGTAGGCGGCGACCTCGGGGCCGACCTTGGAGCGCACGTCGTTGATGACGGAGAGCACGCCGGCGAACGCGCCGAGGGCGCACAGGACCGACAGGAGGATGAGTATCACGCCGCGGCGCTGACGGGAGTTCATGAACCGTGCAACCTCGTTGGGGGGTGGCGGTCGAGCGGGACGGTGCGGGCTCGTGCGGTGGACGGACGGGTCAGGTGCGTCGGGTGAGGGCCGGTCTGGCCTCGGGGGCGGGCGGGGTGGCCGAGCAGAACACGCAGCGGTCGCCGATGACGTCGATGCCGCACCAGTGGCAGGTGCCGCGCCGTACGGACGTGACCAGTTGGTAGAGCACGGACAGGTCGGGCAGGAAGGTGCAGAACTCGACGAGCTTGCCGGTGCCCCACCAGCGCCCGGACTCCGCGGGCAGCGGTGCCTCGCGCAGGCCCTGCACCTGCCAGGCGGGCGCCAGGGTGGTGGTGACCCAGTCGGGCGGGAGCTGGCCCCGGGCGACGAGCATCCAGGTGCCGAACTCGGGTCCGTCCAGCTTGGCGTCGGGGCCGAGGCGGACGAGTTGCGGCTGGGGATGGGCGAGGACGGCGAACTGGCTGCCGGGCAGCCAGGACTTGGCGTGCTGCTTGAGGTCGACGGGGACCCGGTCGAGTCGGGTGACGGAGCCCAGCAGCGCCCCGGCGTGCAGGTAGTGGGTGAGCAGCCGGCCGGCCGAGGCGAGCACGCCCGGTCCGATGTCGCAGGAGGCGAGCTGCCGTAACTGGCGGGCCAGTACGGCCACGGCGAGCGGCGGCAGGTCGGGGCGGAACAGGGCTATCCGGTCGCTCTCCAGCAGGGAGCGCAGGGTGTGGAGCCGCCGCAGGACGGGGGCCGGGGTGGCCGGGGAGCACACGACGACGACATGGCCGTGCGCCTCGACGACGGCCTGGATCTCGGTCAGCACCTCGTCGAGCGGGCGGGTGCCGACGTCGCGCAGCACGACGGCGGGCAGGGTCCGTTCGTCCTGCGCCGGAAGCGCCATGTCGGCGCCGGTCACGGCAATGGCAGTTGGCACGCGCGGCTCCCCGTTCTCCCCATGCCCGTCGGTCCACCGGGTGTTACTCCGGCGCACCCTCGTGACTTCACTGCGTGACTACCTCAGCACTGTATCCGCGGGTCTGTGACCGGAGAACAGCCTTTGGGCAGCCGAACAGCAACTTCTGGTCCTCACAATGCGCCAAATCGGGGCAGGTCGATCATCTCGCCGGTCTCAATACGGCACCGACCGTGTGGGTTTGGTGCACCCGGCTTGACGCCGGACCCGCGCCGGACCCTCCGGGCCACGCTTCCCACCCGCCCGACGCCCTACGCACCCACGAGCGCCGCCGTTTCCGGTCTGGACCTATTGACAAGCGGATTGGTCTGGACCACGGTGTGACGCATCAACGGTGGCCACCGTCGCTTCCCTCCCCAACTCCCCTACCGGAGGCCCCAAGTGGACCGCGCACCCCGTACGCCCGGACGCGGCAGACGCCCCTGGGCGGCCGCCCTCGTCTCCGCCCTGGCCCTCGCCCTCCCGCTCGCCGGAGCGGGTCAGGCGACCGCGGCCGACGTCAACAACGCGAAGAACGCCGGGTTCGAGTCGGGCCTGAGCGGCTGGACCTGCTCCGCCAACAGCGGCAGCGTCGTCTCCTCCCCCGTGCACGGCGGTGCGGCCGCGCTGAAGGCCACGCCCGCCGGTCAGGACAACGCCCGCTGTTCCCAGACGGTCGCGGTGCGGCCCAACTCCACGTACCGGCTGACCGGATGGGTGCAGGGCGGGTACGCCTACCTGGGCGTGACCGGCACCGGCACCACGGACGTGTCCACCTGGACGCCGGACTCCTCCGCCTGGAAGCAGCTGTCGACCAGCTTCTCCACCGGCTCGAACACCACGTCTGTGACGGTGTACACCCACGGCTGGTACGGCCAGCAGCCCTACTACGTGGACGACGTGTCCGTCCTCGGCCCCGACGGGGGCGGCGGCGGTGACCCGGAGCCGACGGTCCCGGCCACCCCCGGAGGGCTCACCGTCTCCGGCACGACGGCCAGTTCGGTGACGCTGGCGTGGAACGCAGTGTCCGGCGCGACCGGCTACGCCGTCTACCGCGACGGCACCCGGGTGACCGCCGTGACCGGCACCTCGGCGACCGTGACCGGGCTCGCGGCCGCCACGTCGTACAGCTTCCAGGTCGCGGCGACCAACGCGGCGGGCGAGTCCGCGAAGTCCACGTCGGTGTCCGTGCGCACCCGGGAGAACGGCGGCGGGGGCGGAGACCTGCCCCGGCACGCGGTGACCGGCTACTGGCAGAACTTCAACAACGGCGCGGCCGTGCAGAAGATCTCCGACGTGCCCGGCCAGTACGACATCATCGCGGTCGCCTTCGCCGACGCCACCGGCACCCCGGGCGCCGTCACCTTCAACCTGGACTCGGCGGGCCTGAACGGCTACACCGTCGACCAGTTCAAGGCGGACGTCCGCGCCAAGCAGGCGGCCGGCAAGAAGGTCATCATCTCGGTGGGCGGCGAGAAGGGCACCGTCGCGGTGAACGACTCCGCCTCCGCGACGAACTTCGCCAACTCGGTGTACGCCGTGATGCAGGAGTACGGCTTCGACGGCGTCGACATCGACCTGGAGAACGGCCTCAACGCGACCTACATGACGCAGGCGCTGCGGGCGCTGTCCGCGAAGGCGGGTCCGTCGATGATCCTCACGATGGCACCGCAGACCATCGACATGCAGTCGACGTCCAACTCCTACTTCCGGACGGCGCTGAACGTGAAGGACATCCTCACGGTCGTCAACATGCAGTACTACAACAGCGGTTCCATGCTGGGCTGTGACGGCAAGGTCTACAGCCAGGGCTCGGTGGACTTCCTCACCGCGCTGGCCTGCATCCAGCTGGAGAACGGCCTCGACCCGTCCCAGGTGGGCCTCGGCCTGCCGGCCTCCACGCGGGGCGCGGGCAGCGGCTACGTCGCACCGTCCGTGGTGAACGCCGCCCTGGACTGCCTGACCCGGGGCACCAGCTGCGGCTCGTTCAAGCCGTCGAAGACCTACCCGGCCCTGCGCGGCGCGATGACCTGGTCCACCAACTGGGACGCCACGGCGGGCAACGCCTGGTCGAACGCGGTGGGCCCGCACGTCCACGCGCTGCCGTAACCGGCACGTCCCTCTCCCCCACGACGGCGTCCTGCTCCGGAGCAGCTGATCCGGAGCAGGACGCCGTCCCCGTCACGGGCCGCCGCGCGGAAGTACGGCACCGCGGCCCCGTAGTGGGCCGTCACCACGTCCAGCGGCTCACCGCGCTCCCGGACGATCGTCGGGTAGATGCCCGCCGCGGCCAGGTCGGCCGGGGTGACGCCCTCGGTGAGTCGGGCGGGGGGGGCGTGGCGGCGAAGGCGTTGGCGGCGGCGCGGACGCGGTCGTCCTGACAGCGGCCACCGACAACGGACCGCGCGCCGTGTCCGCCGCCCCATGAAACATTTCTCCGGGTCCACCGCATCAATGAGGTGAGAGCGGTTCGGGGAGCACGACGGGGGACGGAATGGGACAGCAGCGCAGCGCGGACTACGCGGAGTTCGCCTCCGCGCGGGCGGGACACCTGTACCGGTCCGCGTGCCTGCTCACCGCCGGGGACACGCACCTGGCCGAGGACCTCGTCCAGGAGACCTTCGGCCGGCTGTACGTCCGCTGGGGACGCGTCTCGCGGGCGGAGAACCCGGCCGCGTACGCGCAGACCGTGCTCACCCGGACCTTCCTCGCCCACCGGCGGCTGCGCAGCAGCCGGGAGCGGGCGACCGACACCTTCCCCGACCTGCCCGGCGCCGCCGACGGCGACGCACCGCTGCGGCTGACACTGATGGCCGCGCTCGCCCGGCTGCCCGCCAAGGACCGCGCCGTCGTCGTCCTGCGCTACTGGGAGGACCGCTCGGTGGAGCAGACCGCCGACGTGCTGAACGTCAGCTCGGCGGCGGTGCGCACGCGGTGCGTCCGCGCGCTCGGCCGGCTGCGGGAGCTGCTGGGCGAGGACCTCCACGAGTTCTCCCGCCCCTGACCCCGGCCGCTCCATCACCTCATACGCCCGCACCCGCAGAAAGGTGGGTTCGTCATGCCCGAGAACCAGCACGAGGACCCCTTCGAGGACCGGTTCGCCGCAGCGCTGCGCGACACCGGCCACAGCTTCCGTACCGACGACCCGGCCGCCCTCGTCGGCAGAGGCGAGGTGCGCGGGCGACGCAAGCAGCTGCTGCGGCGTACGGCCGTGCTGGGCGGGATGACCGGTGTCGCCCTGGTCGGCGTGGGCGCGACGCTGCTCCTGACGCCCGACGTGCACGACCCCCGGCGGACCTCCGCCGCGGCCGGTCCTGCCGCGACCACGAGCCCTTCGGCGGCGAGCCCTTCGCCCGCCGAGCCTTTCACGGGCGACGACATCCTGCGCTCGCTCAAGGAGCTTCTGCCGCAGGGCACGTACAAGGAGGAGCAGGCCCAGGGCACGGACTCGCTGATGCCCCCGTACGCGCACGTGGTGTTCGACGACGGCAGGGGTGCGGCGGCCCTCGGGCTGAGCTTCGGCCGCGTGGAGCCCGGCAGCGAGCAGGCCCGGCAGCGGGCGACCTGTCCGGACAAGGCACTCGTCAAGTACGACGACTGCACCACGGCCAAGCTGCCCGACGGCTCCCGGCTCGCGCTGTTCCAGGGCTACGAGTACGCGGACCAGCGGGCGGACACCAAGCGCTGGTACGCCGAACTGCTCACGCCCGAGGGGCACCACGTGCTGCTGACCGAGTGGAACGCGCCGGCCGAGAAGGGCGCCCCGGTGTCCCGGCCACAGCCCCCGCTGTCCGTGGAGCAGCTGAAGGAGGTCGTCACCGCCGACGTGTGGCCGCGGGTGGTGGACTCCATGCCGTCGCGCGGGGACCGGTCGGCCACCGGCGAGGCGCCCTCGCCGGGGACGCGGGACAAGACGATCGGCGACACGCTCGCCGGTCTGCTGCCCAGGGAGCTGAACATCGTCGGTGAGGGTGGCCAGGAGAGCGAGTACGCCTACCTCGTCGTCGACGACGGCAAGGGCGGGAGCCTCGTCCAGATCAATGTGCAGCCCGGCATGTCGGACATGGCCGGCGTACTGTTCGAGGACGCCGAGGAGCTGGCCGACGGCAGGCTGGTCACCACCCGGCAGTCGCCCGGGGAGGAGGGCGCCGAGGGCGTCGTCATGTGGACGGTGGACACCCTGCGCCCCGACGGACTGCGCGTCGTCATCAGCGCCTTCAACACGCCCGCGCAGCACCAGGACGCCACACGCGACACCCCCGCGCTCACCATGGAGCAGTTGCGGGAGATCGCGCTGAGCACGGTGTGGGACGCGGGGGCGTGAGGCGGGTCCGGCGGAGCGTCAGAAGAACTCCGACCACGGCTGGTCCCAGATCTGCTTGACCGCCAGGACCAGGAACAGCAGGCCCGCGGCGGCCAGCATGCCGTTGCTGAGGTGTCCGTTGCGCCATTCGCGCGGGGTGCGCGAGGAGTTCAGGAGCCACAGCAGGGTGAGGGCCAGGAACGGCATGAAGGCCGCGCCCAGCACACCGTAGATGATGATCAGGCGGAACGGCTCGTCCTGGAACAGCAGGATCATCGGCGGGAACGTCAGCCACAGCAGGTACGCGCGGAAGGTCCAGGAGCGTTCCCGGCGGCCGGAGGCCAGTTCGTCGGCGCGCGCCTGCCGCTCGCCGCGCCGCCGGGCGAGGAAGTCGGCGAACATCAGGCTCACGCCGTGCCAGACGCCGATCAGCGAGGTGAAGGAGGCGGCGAAGAAACCGACCAGGAACAGGGTGCCGGTGGTCGTCCCGTACCGGTCGTCCAGGATGTCGCCGAGCTGGACGAGGCCTTGGTCGCCGCCGGAGAGGGCGATGTTCGCCGAGTGCAGCAGCTCCGCGCCGACGAAGAGCATCGCGACGACGAAGACGCCGGTGGTGAGGTAGGCGACCCGGTTGTCCAGCCGCATGACCTTCATCCAGCCGCTGTTGGTCCAGCCCTTGGCGTTGACCCAGTAGCCGTAGGCGGCCAGTGTGATGGTGCCGCCGACGCCGCCGATCAGGCCGAGGGTGTTGAGGATGGAGTCCTTCTCGTCGGGCACCACGGGGAGGAGGCCGGCGAAGGCGTCGCCCAGGTTGGGCGTGACGCGGAACGCCAGGTAGACGGTGACCACGAACATGACGCCCACCAGGACGGTCATGACCTTCTCGAACACCGCGTACTTGTTGAACCAGACGAAGACCAGGCCCACGAGGCCGCAGGCGATGCCCCAGTACTCGAGGTCCATCACGCTCGGGAACAGCGCCTGGAGCGGCAGCGCGCTGGACGACATGGCGGCGGCGCCGTAGACGAAGCCCCAGATGACGGCATAGACGGCGAAGAACCAGGTGGTCCAGGAGCCGAGGCTGGCCCAGCCGTCGAACAGGGTGCGCCCGGTGGACAGGTGCCATCGTCCGCACGCCTCCGCGAGGGAGATCTTCACCAGGCAGCCGACGACGGCGGCCCACAGCAGGGTGTAGCCGAAGTTGCTGCCGGCGATGAGGGTGGCCACGAGGTCGCCGGCGCCCACGCCGGTCGCGGCGACGACGATGCCGGGGCCGATGTAGCGCCAGCTGGACCGGCGCGGCTGGGGGCCGGGCCCGTCCTTCGCGCCGAGGTCCTGGGTGTTGCCCGTGGTGTCCGCCATGGGGCCAAGAAAGCGGACGGGTGCCGGTCCCACAAGAGGGCGTGCCGGGATCTTCACCGGTTCCCCCTGGCGGGGCGGCCGACTCCGCGCTCTTGACCTGATCATGTCAGCTCTCGACGATGACCGCACCGCACCACGCACGTCGCCATGAACCACCCCACCTCCTCACAAGGAGAATTCATGCGACTCCGTTCCCGCGGCAGACGCCCCGCCGCGCTCGCCGCGCTCCTCGCCCTCGCGCTCGCCGCGCCCCTGTCACTCACCGCCGCCGCCCCGGCCGGCGCCGACGGGGCACACACGGCGGCGCCCTCGGCGGACGACATCCGCCAGTACGAGATCCACCAGCACACCACGCCCGTGACCCGCACGGCGATCCAGCGGGCCGGCGTCACCGTGGACGAGGCCGACGAGGAGACCGTGGTCGTCTCCGGCCGCGCCGACCAGATCCGCCAACTCCGCCGCCAGGGCTACGAGATCACCCCGCTGGGCGCGGCCCCGGACCGCTCCACGGCCGCCGACGGACCGCGCCTGTTCGACTTCCCCTCGGCGGACTCCCGCTACCACAACTACGCCGAGATGAACGCGGAGATCGACCAGCGGATCGCGGCCTACCCGTCGATCATGAGCAAGCGCGTGATCGGCAGGTCGTACCAGGGCCGGGACATCGTCGCGGTCAAGGTCAGCGACAACGTCGGCACCGACGAGGCCGAGCCCGAGGTCCTCTTCACCCACCACCAGCACGCCCGTGAGCACCTCACCGTGGAGATGGCCCTGTACCTGCTGCGGGAGCTGGGCGCCGGCTACGGCGGCGACGCCCGGATCACGAAGATGGTGCGGGAACGGGAGATCTGGATCGTCCCCGACCTCAACCCGGACGGCGGCGAGTACGACATCGCCACCGGCTCCTACCGCTCCTGGCGCAAGAACCGCCAGCCCAACTCCGGTTCGTCGTACGTCGGCACCGACCTGAACCGCAACTGGGACTATCGCTGGGGCTGCTGCGGCGGCTCCTCGGGCAGCAAGTCCTCGGAGACGTACCGGGGTCCGGCGCCCGAGTCGGCCCCCGAGGTGAAGGTGGTCGCCGACTTCGTGCGCAGCCGGGTCGTCGGCGGGGTGCAGCAGATCAAGGCCGGCATCGACTTCCACACCTACAGCGAGCTGGTGCTGTGGCCGTTCGGCTACACGTACTCCGACACCACCACCGGCATGACGGCCGACGACCACGCCGCTTTCAAGGCCGTCGGCCAGAAGATGGCCGCGAGCAACGGCTACACGGCCCAGCAGTCCAGCGACCTGTACATCACCGACGGATCGATCGACGACTACCTGTGGGGCACCCACAAGATCTTCGGCTACACCTTCGAGATGTACCCGAGGTCGGCGTCCGGTGGCGGGTTCTACCCGCCCGACGAGGTCATCGAGCGGGAGACGTCCCGCAACCGCGACGCCGTGCTCCAGCTGCTGGAGAACGCCGACTGCATGTACCGGGTGATCGGCAAGGAGGGACAGTACTGCCGTTAGGCGCGGTCGGCGTCCTCGGCCTTGTCCTTCTCGCCGGACGGGTCGTCCTGGTGGTCCTCCCCCTCGGACTTCTCGTCCGGCGCCTCGGCGCCGTCGTCGAAGTACGCGTCGAGGACCTCGTCCAGGGCTGCGTCCCACTCGGCGAACCGACGGCGTGAGTCGGCCTCGATCTCGATCGGGTACCAACGCCGGTCGGGGGTGTGGACGGTGACGGTGAACCGCTTGCCGAAGCGGGCCGTCTCCGTCTCCACCGCGCCGATCTCGTCCCAGCGGAACTCGCACTCCTGGTCGTCCAGCCTCAGCCGCACGCCGCGGTGGTCGGCGACGAGGGCGGCACGGCGGTCGGACGCCTCGAAGGCGGGCCCGTCCGGGGCGTTCTCCGGCTCGTCGTCCCCTGTCCCCTCGTCGGCCCCGGCGGCCGGGGAGTCCTCGGACTCCCCGGCCGCCGCGACCTCGTCCGGTGCGGCTTCCGTCGCGGTGTCGTCGACGCCCCCGCCCTCGTCCGTGCCGGGCGCGTCCTTCGTGTCCTTCGCGTCCTCCTCGCGGCCGGTCGCGGGCGCGGTGAGCCCGGGGATGAAGGCCGGGTCGAACCCGGCGCCCTCCAGGGGCTTGCTGCTGCTCGAACCTATGCGCTGCTCCACACCGCAGGAGTATGGTCGACGATCCTGTGCGCGTCACAGCCAGCCCCGACTTCGTTATCAGACGCCTACACGGGCACCACGCGTCACCGCGCCCGCCGGGGTCACACCACCAGGCTCAGCGCCGCCGCGACCGCGAACCCGGCGACGGACAGCACGCTCTCCAGCACCGTCCACGTCTTGAGCGTGTCCCGCTCGCTGATGCCGAAGTACTTGGCGACCATCCAGAACCCGCCGTCGTTGACGTGCGAGGCGAAGATGGAGCCCGCCGAGATGGCCATGATGACGAGCGCGACGAACGCCTGCGAGTGGTCGCCCTCGGAGAGCAGCGGCGCCACGATGCCGGCCGTGGTGACGATGGCGACGGTCGCCGAGCCCTGCGCGACCCGCAGCACCACGGAGATCAGGTACGACAGCACGATCACCGGCAGGCCGACGTCGTTGAAGGTGTCCGACAGCGCCTGCGCGACGCCGCTGCCCTTGAGGACGGCACCGAAGACGCCGCCCGCGCCGACCACCAGCAGGATGTTGCCGACCGGCTTGAGGGACGAAGTGGACACGGTCTCCAGGGACTTGCGGGACCAGCCGCGCCGGATGCCGAGCAAGTAGTACGCGAGGAACAGGGCGAGGGTGAGCGCCACGAACGGGTGACCGAAGAACTCGATGACCGAGCGCAGGGTGGAGGGGTCCAGCGCGATGGAGGAGAAGGTCGCGGCGAGGATGAGCAGGAGCGGGGTGCCGATGATCCCGAGGACCGTGCCGAGCGGCACCGGCGTCTCCCGCGGCTGCACGCCCGACGCGCGCTGTTCGGCGGCGACGGCGTCCTTGGCCTCCTGCGCGGCCTCGACCATGTCCTGCGGCACGGCGACGAAGAGGCGCTTGCCGATCCAGGCGGAGTAGACCCACGCGGCGACGACGGCGGGGAGGCCGCAGACGACGCCCATGAGGATGACCCAGCCGAGGTCGACCTGCAGCAGTCCGGCGGCGGCCACCGGGCCCGGGTGCGGGGGCAGGAAGGCGTGGGTGACGGAGAGTCCGGCGAGGAGGGGGAGACAGTAGAGCAGGATCGACTTGCCGGAGCGCTTGGCGGCCGCGTAGACGATCGGGGCGAGGACGAAGATGCCGACGTCGAAGAAGACCGGGATGCCGAAGATGAGGCCGGTCAGGCCCATCGCGAGGGGCGCCCGCTTCTCGCCGAACAGCCCGAGCAGCCGGGACGCCAGCACTTCGGCGCCGCCGCTGACCTCGAGGATCGCGCCGAGCATGGTGCCCAGGCCGATGATGATCGCGACGTGGCCGAGGATGCCGCCCATCCCGGACTCGATGGTGGACACCGCGTCCGACTTCTGCACGGTGCCGAAGAGTTCGGTGACGGACAGTCCCGCGAGCAGGCCGACGGCTATGGAGACGCCGAGCAGCGCGACGAACGGCTGGAGGCGGACCTTGATGATCAGGAACAGCAGCAGGGCGATGCCGACGGCGGCCACGGTGAGCAGGCCCGCGGTGCCGTCGATCAGGAGGAGCAGTCCTCCGGTGTGCGGGGGTGTCTCCGCGGGCGCGGAGGCTGCGAGCGGGAGGGACGGATGGGACATCGGGGGTCCTCTGGGTAAGGGCATGGTCTCGGGGAGTCTGGGGGTCCCCCCAGAAGGCACAGCCGGGCAGGGGGGATCGCGGCACGGCGTCCCGGGGTGCGGGACGCCGTGCCGTGACGACGTGCGAGGTGCGGGTGAGGAAAGGGCTCAGCCGAGGACGGCGAGCGCGTCGATCTCGATGAGGAGGCCGGCGGGGAGACCGACGTAGACGGTCGTGCGGGCGGCCGGGGGCTGGGTGAGGCCCTGCTCCTCGAAGTAGGCGTTGTAGAGGTCGTTCATCTCCGCGAAGTGGTCCACGTCGGTGAGGTAGACGCGGATCATCATCACGTCGTCCCAGCCGGCGCCGCCCTCCTCGAGGATCGCCTTGACGTTGGCGAGGGTCTGGAGGGTCTGCTCGCGCAGGGTGGGACCGGCGGGCGTGGGCGGCTTGCCCTCCTCGGCGGGCAGGAAGCCGACCTGGCCGGCGACCTGGAGGATGTTGCCCTTGCGGACGCCGTGCGAGAACTTCGCGGGCGGGGTGGTGTGGGTCTTCGGGGTCAGCGCGACTTTCTCGGTCATGCGGGGGATGTCCTTACTTCGGTTCTGCCGGGGTCCGGCCGGAGTACTCGCCGCTGATGGCGTCCGCGGTACGGCGCACCAGAGGGAGCAGGGTGAGGAGCTCGTCGGCGGTGACGACGACGTTCGGCGCGGAGACCGACATCGCGGCGACCACCCGGCCGTCGGCGCCGCGGATCGGCGCGGCGACGCAGTTGATGGACTCCTCGTGGCCGCCGAGGTCGGTGGCCCAGCCCTGTTCGCGCACCTTGGCCAGCTCCTGGAGGAACGCGGCCGCGTGGGGCGTCGAACGGGGCGTGTACATGGGGTAGTCGAGCTTCTCCGCGAGGGCGCGGCGCTCGTGTTCGGGCAGGTCGGCGAGGAGCAGCTTGGCCACGGCGGCCACGGTGATGGCGACGGGCTTGCCGATGCGGGAGTACATCCGCACGGGATAGCGGCTCTCCACCTTGTCGATGTAAAGGACCTCGTTCTCCTCGTACACGGCGAGGTGGACGGTGTGCCCGCACTGCTCGTTGAGGCGTACGAGGTGGGCGTGGGCGATCTCGCGCACGTCGAGGTTCTCCATCGCCTCCTGGGCGAGCGCGAAGAGGCGGGCGCCGAGGCGGTAGCGCTGGTCGGACTGGCGGTAGACCAGACCGTGTTCGTGGAGGGTGCGCAGCAGGCGCAGGGCCGTGGACTTGTGCACGCCGAGGCGGTCGGCGACCTGGCCGAGGTCGGCGGGGCCCTCCGCGAGCAGCGGAAGGATGCTCAGGGCGCGGTCTACGGTCTGGCTCATGGGGTGCGTGCCTCCTCTGCGGCCTCTGCGTCGGCGTCTGTCCAGCCGGGGCCGAGACGCAGTGTCTCCCATGCGGGGTCGTCGAGAGCGGCAAGGCGGTCGGCCAGGGGCCGGGGCGGGGGTGTCGCCAGGTCGCCTGGGGCGGTGAGGGTGGCTGCGGCCGTGAGGTGGCCGTGCCTCAGCCGTGTTGTCAGCGGGAGGCCGCGCAGGGTTGCTGAGAGAAAGCCCGCTGCGAACGCGTCGCCTGCGCCAGTTGTGGCGACCACGTCGACTTTCAGGGCTGGGGCCGTTGCGGCTGGGTGGGGGGGCGTTTCGCAGCCCGGCGATTGCGGGGTGCCGTGGCGCCCACCCTCCCCCACTCCCGGCTTCGCTCGAGCGGGGGGACCCCCATCGCCCCTGGGGGTCCCTCCCAGGCCCTTGAGGCACTGGGGGAGGCCCGACTGCCCGCGACCGGCGCGGAATGCGACCGCACCCTCCCTGCCCTGCTTCACCACCAGGGTGCCCGGTTCCGGGAGGGCTTCTCGGATGGCCGTCGGGCCGCCCGTGAGGCCCCAGGCTTCCTCTGCCTCGTCCTCTCCCACGAAGACGATGTCCGCCCCGCGGGCCAGGTCCAGCAGGACCTCCGGGCCGTACGCGTCGCCCCACAGTCCCGGGCGGTGGTTCACGTCGAAGGAGATCAAAGGACGCCCCGGGTGCGGGGCGGTCAGCTCGCGCATCAGTTCCAGGCAGCCGGAGGACAGCGCCGCCGTGATGCCCGACAGGTGCAGGACGCGTCCGGCACGTACGGCGTCCAGGTCCACGCCGGCCGGCGACATCGCCGACGCCGCCGAGCCCGCCCGGTAGTAGGCGACCTCGTGGGTGTCGCCCGCCCGGTCGCCCGCCGTGCGGAAGTAGACGCCCGTGGGGCGGGACGGGTCGCGGCGGACGTACGCCACGTCGACGCCGTACGCGCCGATCGCCTCGACGAGGTGGTCGCCGAAGCCGTCCGCGCCCACCCGGCTGACCCAGCGGGTGGTGTGGCCGGCCACCGCGAGCGCGCACGCCACGTTGGACTCCGCGCCGCCGATCGACCGGTGGAAGGAGGGGACGTCGGCGAGGCGGCCGGGCCGCGTCGGCAGGAACGTCACCATGGACTCGCCGAGCGCGACGACGTCCACGACGTCGGGGGCGTTTCCGGTTCCGGTGACGGTCACGATGGCGGGGCTCCTCGTCGGGGCGGGGACGCGGTGTCCGTTGACCGCGTGTGGCGGAGATGTTAGACAGCGGTGAGCGATATACGCAATGGGTGTTGCAGTAAGTGCAACACCGCTGATCAGGGAGGCTGTCATGGTCCTCGATGCTCTCGCCCGCCTCGCCGAGGAACGGGTCGGCCACCGCTTCAAGGGCCTCCCGCCGGACGCCGCGGACCTCACCGTGGGCGAGCTGGCCGCGCAGCGCCGGAACCTCTTCACCGACGGCTTCACCACCCCCGTGCTCGCGCTGTCCGCCGAGCGTCTGGAGCACAACCTGGCGGCGCTGGAGACGTACGCCGAGCGGCACGGACTCGCGTTCGCGCCGCACGGCAAGACCTCCATGGCACCGCAGCTCTTCCAGCGCCAGATCGAGCGCGGCGCGTGGGGCGTCACGCTCGCGGTCCCCCACCAGGTGCGCGTCGCGCGGGAGTTCGGGGTCGAGCGGGTCTTCCTGGCGAACGAGCTGGTGGACGCGGCGGCCCTGCGCTGGGTCGCCGCCGAGCTGGACGCCGACCCCGGCTTCCGCTTCGTCTGCTACGTCGACTCCGTGCGCGGGGTGGAGCTGATGGACGCGGCGCTGGACGGGGCGTCCCGGCCGGTGGACGTGGTGGTCGAGCTGGCCGCCGGTGAGGGCGCACGCACGGGGGTGCGGACGGAGGCGGAGTGCGCGGCCGTCGCCGACGCCGTGGCGGGCTCGCGGGCGCTGCGGCTGGTGGGGGTGGCCGGGTACGAGGGCGAGGTGCCGCAGGCCGACCCGGAGCGGGTGCGGGCCTGGCTGCGGCGGCTGGTGGCGCTGGCCGTGGACTTCGACGAGGCGGGGCGGTTCGCGGCGCTGGACGAGATCGTGGTGAGCGCGGGCGGCAGTGCCTGGTTCGACGCGGTGGCGGACGTCTTCGCGGAGGTGCCCGAGCTGTCGGCGCCGGTGCTGAAGCTGCTGCGGTCCGGGGCGTACGTGTCGCACGACGACGGGCACTACCAGCGGCTGACCCCGTTCAACCGGGTGCCGGGCGAGGGCGGTCTCGAGCCGGCGTTCCGGCTGTGGACGCAGGTGGTGTCGCGGCCGTCGGCGGAGCAGGCGTTCACCAACGCGGGCAAGCGGGACGCCGCGTACGACCTGGATCTGCCGGTGGCCCGGGTGGTGCGCCGCGACGGGGTGGAGCGGCCGGCCACGGGCATCGAGGTGACCGGTCTGTCCGACCAGCACGCGTGGCTGCGCACCTCCTCGGAGGCGGATCTGGAGGTGGGAGACTGGATGGGCCTCGGTCTGTCGCACCCTTGCACGTCCTTCGACAAATGGGCGCTGATCCCCGTGGCGGAGGCGGACGGCACGGTCGTCGACTACATCCGTACCTTCTTCTAGGAGGCAGGGCCGTGGAAGAACTCGTCATCCGGGACGCGGACGTCGTCGACGGCTCCGGCGACCACTCCTACCGCGCGGACGTGGTGGTGGACGGCGGACGCATCGTCTCCATCGTCAAGGAGGCGGCCGACGCGGGCTGCCAGCGTCCGAAGGCGCGGCGCGAACTGGACGCGGAGGGGCTGGTGCTGGCCCCCGGATTCATCGACATGCACGCGCACAGCGACCTGGCGCTGCTGCGGGACCCCGACCACAGCGCGAAGGCCGCGCAGGGCGTCACCCTCGAAGTGCTGGGCCAGGACGGCCTGTCGTACGCGCCGGTGGACGACCGGACGCTGGGCGAGGTGCGGCGGGCGATCGCCGGGTGGAACGGCCCGGGTGACGACGTGGACTTCGACTGGCGGTCGGTGGGCGAGTACCTGGACCGGCTGGACCGGGGCGTCGCGGTGAACGCGGCGTACCTGATCCCGCAGGGCACCGTGCGCGCGCTGGCCGTCGGCTGGGAGGACCGCGAGGCGACCCCGGACGAGCTGGACCGCATGCGGCGGTTGGTCGCGGAGGGCATGGAGCAGGGCGCGGTCGGCATGTCGTCGGGGCTGACGTACACGCCGGGCATGTACGCCCCGGACGCCGAACTGACCGAGCTGTGCCGGGTGGTGGCGTCGTACGGCGGCTACTACTGCCCGCACCACCGGTCCTACGGCGCGGGCGCGCTGGAGGCGTACGCGGAGATGGTGGCGCTGACCCGGGAGGCGGGCTGCCCGCTGCACCTGGCCCACGCCACCATGAACTTCGGCGTGAACAAGGGCCGGGCGCCCGAACTGCTGGCGCTGCTGGACGACGCGCTGGACGCGGGCGCCGACATCACCCTGGACACCTACCCGTACACCCCGGGCTGCACGACCCTGGTGGCGCTCCTGCCGAGCTGGGCGAGCGAGGGCGGCCCTGAGGCGATCCTGCGGCGGCTCGCGGACGAGGCGACGGCCGAGCGGATCCGGCACGACCTGGAGGTCACCGGCTCCGACGGCTGCCACGGGGTGCCGGTGGAGTGGGAGACCATCGAGATCTCCGGGGTCGGCGACCCGGCGCTGGACGAGTACGTGGGCCGTACGGTGCTGGACGCGGCTCGGGCGCGTGGCGAGACGCCCTGGATGGTGGCGCGGGAGCTGCTGCTGAAGGACAGGCTCGCCCCGACGATCCTCCAGCATGTGGGCCACGAGGAGAACGTGCGGGCGATCATGCGCCACCGGGTGCACACGGGCGGCTCGGACGGCATCCTCCAGGGCGCGAAGCCGCACCCGCGCGCGTACGGGACGTTCCCCCGCTATCTCGGTCACTACGTGCGGGAGCTGGGAGTGCTGTCGCTGGAGGAGTGCGTGGCGCATCTGACCTCGCGGCCGGCGGCGCGGCTCGGGCTGCCGGACCGGGGACTGGTCCGCGAGGGCCACAAGGCGGACCTGGTGCTGTTCGACCCGCGGACGGTGGACGCCGGGTCGACCTTCGCCGAGCCGCGGACCCTGCCCACGGGCATCCCGTACGTGCTGGTCGACGGGCGGTTCGTGATCGAGGACGGGCGGCGCACGGACGTGCTGGCGGGGCGGGCGGTGCGCGGGACCCCGCGCTGACCGCCCGCCCCGCCGGGCCCGTCAGGGCTTGGGCAGGGTGCAGCCGCCGGCGCTCAGGTCGAGGCGGTTGCCGGTGGTGAAGCAGGCGGTGAAGGGGTAGGTCTGCTGGGCGTAGTTGATGCCCTGGCGGACCGTGACACCGCCGTTCTGGTCGACCTCGCACGGGTTGTTGACCGTGCAGCGGGCGCCGTCCTCGTTGCCGGTGTTGTTGACGGCGACCACCTTGCCGGTGGCGTCGTCGACCACCGGGGAGCCGGAGGTGCCGCCGATGGTGTCGCAGGCGGAGGTGTAACGGACCGAGTCCTTCCAGGTCCAGTCGCCCTCCTTCAGCCGGTACGCGAAGCCGTCGACGGAGCAGCTGTAGATCCGCTTCCAGTAGCCGGAGACCACGCTGATGGCGGTGCCGGCGGCCGGGCGGGAGCCGCTGAGGGTGAGCGGGTCGATCCCGTACGCGCTCTTGATCTGCGCGTACGTGGTGTTCAGGCGGTAGATCGCCGCGTCCGTGTCGGTCATGGTCGCGTAGACCAGCCGGTCGGCGCGCAGGGTGGCGACCTTGGCGCCGGAGGCGTTCAGCAGGCCGAAGGTGCGGCTGGACGCCCGGTCGGTGAGGACCTGGCCGGGCGCGGGGAAGCCGCTCTCCAGGCAGTGGCCGTTGGTGAGCACCAGCGCCGGGTCGGAGGCGGCCGAGTCCGGCATGCGGACGACGGAGCCGGAGCAGTTGCTCAGCGAGACGGTGCCCGCGAAGTTCACCGCGGCCGACTTCGGCGCGGTGAGCCCCGACAGGGTGTCCGCGACGGCCCCGACCGTGTCGCCCACGACGTCCGTCAGCGACGTGGCCGGGGCCGTGCCCGTGGTCGTGTCCGCGCCCGTGGGGGATGGCGCGGCGGCGACCGCGGGGGTCGCGCCCGCGCCGGCGAGTGCCAGGGCGCAGAGCGCGACGACGAGAGGTTTTCTCATGGGGGTCCCCTCAATGCGGCGTCGGGCGGCCGGATCGCTCCGGCCGCCCACAAAGTTGTCATGCGCATTGTCAGCACGGGGACGCCGGCGGGGCAAGGCCGTGTTTCCGCCGGTAACGTCACCGTGCGACACGGCCCGACAGGCGGTGTCATGCGCACCGGTGGGGTTCCGGCCGCGCGCGACCGCCGGGCCGGCCCACCCGTACGCCCGGTCGGCCCACCGCACCCGCGCCCGCCTGGAACACGGCGGCCCCCAGGACGCCCGGCAGGCGGGACCGGATCAGTCCACCCACCGGACACAGGCCCGCACGGAGGTGGCCCACCACGCCCGCGCACGCCTGGAACGGCGACCCTTGTGCCGCCCGGCAGCGCGGGGCCGAAGCCCGCCCACCGGACACAGGCCCGCACGGAGGCGGCCCACCACGCCCGCGCCCGCCTGGAACGGCGACCCCTGTGCCGCCCGGCAGCGCGGGGCCGAAGCCCGCCCACCGGACACAGGCCCGCACGGAGGCGGCCCACCACGCCCGCGCCCGCCTGGAACGGCGACCCCTGTGCCGCCCGGCAGCGCGGGGCCGAAGCCCGCCCACCGGACACAGGCCCGCACGGAGGCGGCCCACCACGCCCGCGCCCGCCTGGAACGGCGACCCCTGTGCCGCCCGGCAGCGCGGGGCCGAAGCCCGCCCACCGGACACCGGCCCGCACGGAAGCAGCACCGGACAGAACCGCGCCCACCCGGAACACGACCCTCCCTGGGCCGCCCGGCAGGGAGGCCGAAGCCCGCCCACCGGACACCGGCCCGCACGGAGGCGGCCCACCGCACCCGCGCCCGCCTGGAACACGTCGATCCCGAGGTCCCCCGACAGGGCGGAACCGGGTCAGCCCACCCGCCAGGCACCCGCCCGCACGAAGGCGGCACCGAACGGGACCGTGTCCACCTGATCTACCTGGTCCACTTCGGTCCCCGGCCCCGGCCCGGCCGGTCGTCGTCGGCCGGACCAGGGTCGCCCGGCGAGGTGGAGACAGTGGGGGCCGCCGTGGGGAGGCTCGGTGCGGAAGTGGTGGAGGCGCCCGCGGCAGGCGTGGACGGTGACCCACCGGTCTCCTGGCCCCCGCCGGAGGCGCTCGCACCCGGGGAGGCGGACCCGGCCGACGGGGCGCCGGTGGCGGCCGGCCCGCCTTCCGGTGCGGAGGCGCCCGTCTCCGGGGACGGCACGTCGGACCGCCCGGTGGTCGCCCCCTCACGGTCACCCTGCTCCCCGGCGCCCTTGGACGACGACCCCGAGAAGGCGAAACCGGCGATCAGCGCCGCCACGGACACGGCGCCGACCGCCGACACGGCCGCCACCGCGCGACGCGCACGCGGTGGCGCGGGGGCCCTGCGCCGGCCCCGCCCGCCGGGACCTGGGCGCGGAAGGCCACCGCGCGGCCGGTCCGGAGCGTCACCCGCCGCGCGCCCGCCGCCGGAGGGCGGCGCCTCCCCCGGCGGGGCGGGCTCGCCGTCGGCCCGCCCGGGCGGCGCCGGCTCGCCGGCCGCGACCGGCGGCAGCTCGCGTGTCTCGTCGTACGCGTTCTGCCAGCCGTGTGCGGCCGCCGGGTCGGCGTAGGCGTCGTACGCCGGAGGTGGGGCGGTCTGCGGAAGGTAGACGCTCGGCGGAGTCCGGGGATCCGACGCGTCGTTCCCCCTGTCGGCGTACGGGAGTGGGCTGGACATGGCGGCGCATTGTAGGGAGGTCGGGGCCCTCCAGGACAGCGAGAGGACAAACCACCCGAACCGACGCGTCCCACGTGGCGGAAAACACGGCCCGAAGGGCCATACCGGGCCGTAAGCTCCCAGCATGCAGGTGATCCAGTCGACCAAGCTCGCCAACGTCTGTTACGAGATCCGGGGCCCGGTGCTCGAGGAGGCGATGCGGCTGGAAGCTGCCGGTCACCGCATCCTCAAGCTGAACACGGGCAACCCGGCGGCGTTCGGCTTCGAGTGCCCGCCCGAGATCCTCGAGGACATACTGCGCAACGTGTCGTCGGCGCACGGCTACGGGGACGCGAAGGGTCTGCTGGCCGCGCGCCGCGCCGTCGTCATGCACAACCAGACGCTGGGCATCGAGACCGACGTCGAGCACGTCTTCATCGGCAACGGCGTGTCCGAGCTGATCGTGATGGCGATGCAGGGCCTGCTGGACGACGGCGACGAGGTGCTGGTCCCCGCCCCGGACTACCCGCTGTGGACGGCGGCCGTCTCCCTCTCCGGCGGCACGGCGGTGCACTACCGCTGCGACGAGCAGTCCGACTGGATGCCGGACCTCGCCGACGTGGAGCGCAAGGTCACCGACCGCACCAAGGCCCTCGTCATCATCAACCCGAACAACCCGACCGGCGCGGTCTACGACGAGGCGGTCGTCAAGGGCCTCACCGACATCGCCCGCCGCCACAACCTGCTGGTCTGCTCCGACGAGATCTACGACAAGATCCTCTACGACGACGCGGAGCACGTGCCGACCGCGAAGGTCGCCCCCGACCTGCTCACCCTCACCTTCAACGGCATGTCGAAGGCATACCGGGTGGCCGGCTACCGGGTGGGCTGGATGTCGATCTCCGGCCCGCGCGCCCACGCCGACTCCTACATCGAGGGCCTGACGATCCTGGCGAACATGCGCCTGTGCGCGAACATGCCGGGCCAGCACGGCGTGGTCGCCGCGCTCAGCGGGCGCCAGACGATCAACGACCTGGTTCTGCCGGGCGGACGGCTGCGCGAGCAGCGGGACACGGCGTACGAGCTGCTGACCCAGATCCCGGGCGTGAGCTGCGTGAAGCCGAAGGGCGCGCTGTACCTCTTCCCGCGCCTCGACCCTGACGTCTTCAAGGTCAAGGACGACCGGCGGATGGTCCTGGACCTGCTGCGCCGCGAGAAGATCATGGTCGTGCAGGGCACGGGCTTCAACTGGCCGGAGCCGGACCACTTCCGCGTGGTCACGCTGCCCTCGGTCACCGACCTGCGGGACGCGGTCGGCCGCATCGCACGCTTCCTCGACGGCTACAGCCAGCACTGAGACCCGCGTACTCCGCACTGAGGGCCGATCACTTTCGAGCACGACTCAACTTTAGACAGAATCTAAGCTAGGATGGCTTCCTGTCAGCACCCAGGAGGCCATCCATGTACGAACCGATCCGTTCCAAGTCGGTCCACAGCACGATGGCCGGCCCTGACGACTTCCCCCACAGGTCCCGCGAGGAGGAGCTGGACATCCAGCTCGCGGGCCATCTCGCCGCGCTGCTCACCGTTACCGACGAGCTGCGGGTGGCGGCCCCCTCGGCCGATCTGGACACCGCGGCCGAGCGGCTCACCCAGGAGATCACCCGCCTGCGGGGAGGACGTACGCCGGCCCGTGCGACGACGTCCACGCGCGGCCGCGAGCCGGACGCGACAGCCCTGCACCTCAAGGCGCACGCGCTCGCCGGGCGCGCCCTGGTCGTCGCCGCGTCCCGCGCGGACACGGCGGCGGCGATCCTGGCCGCCGAGCGGATGGACGCGCACACCGCGGCTCTGAAGCCGCGCCCGCTCGCGTCCTCCGCACACTGAGCCCTCACCGGGCTCCCCTTCACGGCCCCGGTCCGCGCGCACCCGCAGCGACGCGCGGACCGGGTGCCCTCTCACTTCTCCGGCCGGTCCGCGTACACCGACGCGCCCGCCGCACCGCGGATCTCCGGGAGCGCCGAGTAGAGCGCGGCGCCCGGGCACAGCGTGGCGTAGCCGTCGCGGTGGCCGGAGATCGTGTTCAGCGTGGCCTGCTCGCCGGTGTCGTAGACACCGGTGTCGCCGGCGGCGGTCAGCGTCACCTTCGCCTCCGGGTCGACGCCGTGCAGGCCCAGCTTCCAGGCCGAGAGGTCGGCGATGGCCTGCTTGGCCGCGGCGGTCGGCGTGCCGCCGTTCTCGTAGTCGCCGAGAAGTGAGACACCGGCCGAGTAGCCGTTGAAGCCGTAGGTGTGGGCGCCGCGGACCGGCTTGTCGACACCGCCCGCCCGGCCCTCGAAGACCGTGCCGCACTTGTCGACGAAGAAGTTGTAGCCGATGTCGTTCCAGCCGTTGGTCTCCACGTGGTACGTGAGGATGCCCCGGACGATCGCCGCCGAGTCGGCGCAGTCGTAGTCGTTGGTGCCCGCCGTGTGGTGGACGAACACGGCGTCGACCGTGTCCAGGTAGGAGGGCGAGTCCGCGACGAGCGACTCGTCCGCGCCCCAGTCGGCGCGGCTGACGATCGCGGGGGCGGCGGGGGCGGCGGGCGCGGCCGGTGACGTGGACCCGCTCGGGTCCGGCCCGGCACTCGGCTCCGTCGTGGGCTCGGCGGTCGGGGCCGGGGTGGGCTCCGTCGCCGGCTCCTCGCTCGGCGCGGGGGAAGCGGGGTCTTCCGTCGGCTCCTGCGTCGGTGTGTCCGAGGGCGCGGGGGCCGTCGGCTCCTCACTCGGGACGGCCGGTTCGGTGGTCGGCTCCTCGCTCGGCGCGGGCGCATCGGGCTCTGTCGCCGTCGGCTCCTGCGCCGGCTCCTCGGAGGGGGCCGGGGCGTCGGAGGGGGCCGGCTGCTCGGTGGCCGGAGCCTCCGTGGGTTCCTGGGTCGGCTCGGCCGGCTCCTCGGGCGCGGCGGTCGGATCGGCGTCCTCGCCGGAGGGCGTGGCACCGGCGGTGGCGGTGGCGCTCTCGCCGGTGCCGGGCTCGGTGGAGGGCTTCCCCTGGCCGTTCCCCTTGCCGTTGCCGCCCTTACCGCCGCCCTTGCCCTGCCCCTTGCCGGCCTTCTCGTCACCCGGGTCGATCATGTCGAGCCGCAGCGCGTCCGGCACGGCGGTCTCCTTGCCGCCGGCGACCACGCGGGCCTCGACCGCGTCCGACGGTCCCACCCACAGCGGCTCCGAGGCACCGCGGACGCGCGAGGCGTCGCCCTCCTCCGTCTCCGGTGCCCGGATGCCGAAGTCGAGGTCCCGCCAGTCGGTCCACGTGCCGCTCTCCGCGCCGCGGGTACGGATCTGCGCGGTGCCCTCGAAGTCGTCGGCGCTGTCCTCCCAGGAGACGCCGACAAGGGAGAACATCTGCGTGTCCGTGCGCGGCAGCTCGCGCTTCTTCGGGTCCTTGCCGTCCAGCGACAGCGTGTGCGCCTGGGCGGGACGGGATGCGTCGTCGGCACCGCTCCCCCCGGAGCCGCCGGTCACGGACACCGCCGTCACCCCTGTACCCGCCAGGACGACGACGCCGGCCGCCAGCCATATCGTGCGCTTCGGCACCCTCGGACGCCGTGCGCGGATTCCTCTCGGGCTCATGCCCACCCCTCATGAAGTGTGTACGTCGTGATCAGTTGCCGTCGGCGGGCAGTGCGCCCGCGCAGGTGGCCCGCCCGAACGCGCCCATGGCGGTGGCCCGCTGGACGTGCTTGCCGCGGACCGCGAGCGTGCAGGAGGCCTGTCCGCCCTTCTCGCCGAGGACGATCGCCACGGTGGGAGCCATGCCGAGCGGCACCCGCACGGTGCGCTTCCAGGGCAGTTCGGCGTCCCGGACGACGGTCGCCGTGCCGTCCTCGTTCCGGCCGAGGAAGGAGATCTCAGCCGTGCCGTCGCCGGTGACCTCGTAGGTCACGGCGGCGGTCGGCGTCGAGGGCTTCTCCGGCTCCTCCTCGGTGTCGAGCAGGCCGTAGCCGACGAGGCCGGCGCAGGCGAGCAGCAGAACGGCGGCGACCAGCACAACGGCTCTGCCGGCGCCGCTCGAGTCCTTGCTGCCGACGCCGCTCCCGGTGTCACTCGGTGCGCCGTTCTCGGTGTCGCTCGGTGCGCCGTTCCTGGCATCGCTCGGTACGCCGTTCACTGTGCCGTTCTCTTTGTTTTCCGTGAATTCATTGGCTGACATGAACGGGGCTCGGCTTTCCCTGGTCCGGATCGATGCGACATGCAACTGAAGTTGAACCGGGCGGTTATACATCACGCGGAGCGCGCCGCGCGAGCGAGCGGACATAAAGGGGCGAAACATCGGCGTTCGGCCCTCTAAATGCCCTCGATGTCCGTTCACTTGACAGGGCATCAGCGAAGTCGCCAATAATCCCGCCGCCGCGCCCCGCGACCGGTTTCCCATCTGATCGCGAGGTGCTGCACAGCTATGCACCAAGCCGTGCGGGATTCTCCGCGCCGGCTCGTTCGGCGCGCCCTTTTCGCGTTCGGCGGAGAGGGCCGCCGATGTCGAAAGGTATGCACGTGAAGGTGCCGTACAGGAGATATCTCTCCTGTCTGGTGGCCGCGGCGATTGCGGGCACACTCCTGCCGCAAGTCGCTTATGCGGCCCCGCCGTCCGAGCCCGGAAAGGGTGAGGACAAGGGATTTTTCGATACGGTCTCCGGCTGGTTCGGGGACGACGGTCAGGAGAGCCCGGAGCCGCCGTCGTACGGCGACCGGCCCGTGGCCGACCGGCAGAAACTGGCCAAGGGGAGGAACGCCCCGAAGGCGAAGCGGGTCAAGGAACTCACCTCCCGCCGCACCCCGTCGGCCCGCTTCTGGGAGCTGTCCGACGGCCGCGTCGAGGCGGAGCTGACGGCCGCCCCGACCGCGTACAGGGATCCGTCCTCGAAGGCGTGGAAGGCGATCGACACCCGGGTGACGGGGACGAGGGCCAAGGGCTTCGATTTCGCCAACACGGCCAACACCGGCCGTAGCTGGTTCGGGTCGGACCCGGACCGGCTGCTGCGGTTCGAGACGGCGGAGGGGGGTCAGTCGGTCACCCTCGGCCTGCGGGGGGCGCGCGGCTCCCTGAAGCCGGAGGCCAAGGGCGACACCGTCACCTACAAGGACGCGGTCGGCGGCGCGGACCTGTCCTACGAGGTCGGTCCTGGCCGGGTGAAGGAGAACATCACCCTCGCCGAGCGGCCCGCCGGCCCGGTGACGTACACCTTCACCCTGGACACCGAGGGCCTGACGCCGAAGGCGCGGAAGGACGGCTCGATCGCGTTCTTCGGAGAGCTGCCGAACACGCCGGTGCTGGTGATACCGGCCCCGTACATGACGGACGCGAGGAAGTCGGCGTCGTCGCCGTACGGGTACGCGTACAGCGCGGACGTCACGCAGAAGTTGGTCCGTGACGGTGACGGCTGGAAGCTGACGGTCACGCCGGACGCGACGTGGCTGGCGGCGAAGGAGCGGCAGTATCCGGTCGTGATCGACCCGACGATCACGATCGCGCCGTCGCCTTCGGGTTCGCAGGACGCCATGGTCCTGTCGGACCAGCCGGGCGTGAACTTCAACTCCTCGTGGAAGCTGGCGGTCGGCAAGACCTCCTCCACCGCCCAGGCGCGTTCGCTGCTGAAGTTCCCGCTGGACGAGATCCCGGCCGGGGTGAAGGTCGACGGCGCCCGGCTGGGCGTCTACTTCGACCAGTCGCACACCACCAACGGCAACGACGTCACCATCGAGGCGCACCGCGCGACCGGCGCCTGGGACGAGTCGACGGCCACCTGGTCGAACACGTCCGGGCTGGTGGGCGAGCTGTCCGGCACGAGCGTCCAGGTGGACGACGGTGACGCGGGCACCACGGCCGCGACCGGCTCCTGGCCCGCGTCGGGCTCGACGCTGACGCAGTACGCGATCGGCCAGGACTACCGCTACAACAAGGACGCGGTCGCCGGGGACACGTACACCTGGCAGCCGAAGGTCACCGACACCGCCACCTACCGCGTGGACGTGCACTACGTCGCGGCCACCGACCGGGCGACGAACGCCCCGTACACGGTGACGCACCGGGACGGCACGCAGACGTTCACCGTCGACCAGTCGGCCGGCACCAACGGTGTCTGGACGTCGCTGAACGGCGGCGGCCAGCTGCCCTTCACCAAGGGCACGGTTGGCAAGATCGTCCTCGGCGACGGTCCCGCGTCGACGTCGACCGCGGTGATCGCGGACGCCGTGCGCCTGGTGAACCCGGCCCAGATCGTCAAGAACACGGGCGAGTACAACCAGTGGCACGAGTTCCCGGTCGCCGACACGGTGCAGAAGTGGGTGAGCGGCACCGCCGCCAACCACGGCTTCGTGCTGGCGGCGAAGGACGAGTCGTCCACCGGCCCGCTCGGCGGCCCCCGCTACGAGGCCGGTGACGGCGCCTACGGCGGCGAGACCTCCAGCATCCCCCGCCTGACGGTGACCTACGGCAAGGTCGGCACGGCGCTGAACTCCCCGACCGTGGTGCACTCCACGGGCCCGGAGCTGTCGTGGAAGGCGTACACCAACACCAGCGGGGACACCGGCCAGGACATCGTGGAGTACCAGCTGCACCGCTCCACGCAGCAGGCGTTCACGCCGTCGGCGGCGACCCTGATCGCGCCGATCAGCTCGTCGGCCACCACGTACACGGACACCACCGCGGTTCCGACCCCGGACTCGGCGGCCAACGAGATCGGGAAGTCGTACTACTACCAGATCGCGGTGAAGACCAAGAGCGGGGAACTGCTCGGGTCGCCGACCCGCATCGTGGGCATCCCGAAGGCCGGCCGGACGATGAAGATCATCCAGGGCAGCCAGGGCGGCGTCACCGACACCACGCTCTCCTCCCAGCAGCCGTCCACCAACCAGGACACCATCCAGTCCTGGGGCGTGGGCCAGAAGTGGCTGAGCGTCGGTAACAACTCCGGCACCTACGGCACGACCCGCGCCGTGCTGAAGTTCCCCACCACCGGTATCCCGTCGACCGCCACCGTGATCAACAACCGCATGTTCCTGTGGGGTGCGGAGACCACCACCGACACCGACGGGGCGCTCTACGAACTCCACGCCCTGACGCGGGACTTCAACGAGACCCAGGCCACGTGGAGCAACGCCACCTCCACCATCACCTGGAGCAGCGCCGGCGGTGACATGTCCCCGGCGGTCTCCAGCACCGTCGGCCGGGTGGCGGACGTCGGCCGCCGCGAGTGGGACGCCACCAGCCTGATGCAGGGCTGGATCGACGACCCTGCCGGCAACAAGGGCGTCGCCGTCAAGCTGAAGGACGAGTCCTCCGCCGGCCCGCAGGAGCGCACCCTGTTCCTGTCCGCCGAGACGGCCGACCCCCAGCTGCGTCCGTACATGCAGGTCATCTACGTCGACTCCACCACGGAGGACACGTACTACGCCCCGCAGACGCCGTCCCGGATGACCCCGAACACCACCTACACGGTGGACTTCACGGTCACCAACACCACCTCCGCGGAGTGGGTGGCGGGCGAGCGTGAGCTGTCCTACACCTGGAAGCTGCCCGACGGCACGGACGTCACCACCGGCGGCAACCAGCTCGCCACCCCGATCCCGAGGCTGCTGCCCGGCCAGTCGGCCACGATCCAGGCGAAGGTCGCCACACCCGTCAACTCGGACTCGGGCAACAAGCGCGGCGAGTACGTGCTCGGCTGGGACGTCCGCAAGATTGCCGACGGCAGCTGGCTGTCGGCCGGCACCGGCGGCATCCCGTCGCTGAAGCAGAGCGTGGCGGTCGAGGACCCGACCTCCAACCAGCTCGGCCTGGAGAAGTTCTACTCCTACACCGGCAAGAACACCGGCGCCGGCTCGACGGTGATGAACAACCTGTCCTCCGGCAACAGCGTCTGGTCCTACAACGCGTTCACCAACCCCGGACGCGGTCTGACGACGTTCGCGCGCTTCTCCTACAACTCACTCGACACCAGTGACACGGTCTCGGGCGCGGGCTGGTCGGCGCAGCTGGCAGGCCCCATCCGCCTGGGCACACCGCTGGACTTCCACCCCAACCCCAACCCCACCGAGGTCCGCCTGCCGGACGGCGACGGCACCACGCACGTCTTCCACAAGCAGGCCGACGGCACCTTCAAGGCCCCGGCGGGCGTCCACTACCGGCTGTCGATGAAGGACGGCCTGGACTGCAAGCCCACCAAGGACCCGGTCCCGGACGCCTGGACGATGCTGCGCCCGGACGGCACCCGCTTCCTCTTCGGCTGCGACGGCTACCTGACCTCGGTGGTCGACAAGAACGGCAACACGCAGACGTACACGTACGAGGAACGCAGGTCCAACAACAAGCCGACCAAGTTCCTCAAGTACATCACCGACCCCGCGGGCCGGAAGTCGCTGCGCGTCGGCTACTACCTCAAGGGCGACGCGACGTACTCGTACGTCGACGACAGCGGCGCCCTGGTCTCGGGCACCAACCTCACCAACTCCAAGATCTACGACCACGTGGCGTCCATGACGGACATCTCGGGCCGCAAGATCTCCTTCTACTACACCGAGAAGGGCCTGCTCGGCCGCATGGTCGACGGCAGCGGCTCCGACCAGCCGAAGACCTTCAAGTTCACCTACGACGCCACCCAGGGCAACAAGAACGTCAAACTGGTCACCGTCACCGACCCGCGCGGCAACGGCACCGACCTGGCGTACTACGCCCCGCAGAGCGGTGACGACCCCAAGTACCACTGGTGGACGAAGACCGTCACCGACCGCCTCGACGGGAACACGGGCTTCACCTACGCGGCGAACACCGCGACCCCCAAGTTCACGGACACCACCGTGACGGACGCCGAGTCCCACGCGACGAAGTACGTCACCGACGACTACGGCCGTCCCGTCCAGACCACCAACGCCAAGTCCCAGACCACCAAGATGAGCTGGGACGCGGACAACAACGTCACGTACCTGGAGGAGGCCAACGGCGCCAAGACCGCGTACTGCTACGACCAGAAGACCGGCTACCCGCTCTGGTCGCGTGACGCCGAGAACAACAAGACGGGCGTGCCCGACCAGGCGACCGCCTGTGTGACGGACACCTCCAAGTGGCCCGATTACGCGGCGACGTACGAGTACCAGACCCGCGCCGACGGCTACGCCGCCGACCTGTGGCGCAAGACCTCCCCCGAGGGCCGCGCCTGGCAGTTCGGCTACGACGACTTCGGCAACCTGAAGACGGTCACCGACCCCAAGGGCGTCGCCACCACCACGGCCGACGACTACACCACCGCCTACGAGTACAACTCCCACGGTCAGCTGACCAAGGCCATCGACGCCAACGGCAACCCCACGTCGTACAGCGGCTTCGGCCCGACCGGATACCCGGAGACGATCACCGACGCGCTGACCCACTCCACGAAGTTCGTCTACGACGAGCGCGGCCAGGTGACCAAGGTCATCGACGCCGAGGAGAAGGTGACCACCCAGACGTACGACACCTTCGGCCGCCCGCTGGTCAGCACGGTGCCGAAGGAGCAGGACAAGAATGACCTGATCAGCACTCCCGCTCCGGAGTACGACGCCAACGACAACGTCACCACGTCCACGACGCCCAATGGAGCGGTCTCGACGGCGGTGTACGACGACGCGGACCAAATCACCTCGGCGACCGCACCCAAGGACACCACCACGTCGGAAGAGCGGAGGACCACCTACACCTACGACAAGGTCGGAAACGTCAAGACGGTGGTGGAGCCCAAGGGCACGCTGACCACGGCCGACACCACCGACTACGTCACGACGAACCACTACGACGAGGTCTACCAGCTCACCTCCGTGGTCAACGCGGTCGGCGACAAGATCAGTTACGAGTACGACGACGTCGGCAACGCCACCAAGGTCATCGACCCGAAGAAGAACGCCACGGCCGACACGGCCGACTACACGACCAAGACCGTCTACGACCTGAACCATCGGGTCACCTCGGTCACGGACGCGGCGGGCAACACCACCAAGCGGGCCTACTCCAAGGACTCGCTGGTCACCTCCACCACGGACGCGGAGAACAACACCACGCTCATCGACTACGACGAGCGCGGCAAGACCACCGAGGTCAAGGTCCCGCACAGCGGCACCACGACGATCATCTACCGCACGACCCGGTACGAGTACGACGAGGTCGGCAACACCACCAAGGTGATCACCCCGCGGGCCGTCGAGGCGGGCACGACCACGGCGTTCACCGCCCGCACCGAGTACGACGCGCTGAACCGGCCCGTCAAGCAGTACCAGCCCTACGACCCGGCGGACACCCGCCACAACGACCCGAACGTCTACACCGAGACCGTGTACGACAAGGTCGGCCGGGTGACGGAGACCTCGCTGCCGCCCTCCGAGGGTCAGACGGTCCGCAACACCACCGCCTACGACTACTTCGACAACGGCTGGGTGAGGTCGTCCACGGATCCGTGGGACATCGCCATCACCTACGACTACAACGACCTGGGCCAGCAGACGGCCCGGACGCTGACGTCGGCGGGCGGTTCCTCCAACCGCACGATGACGTGGGGCTACTACCCCGACGGCAAGCTCAAATCCCGCTCCGACGACGGCGTCCCGGTGGGCAGGTCGGTGGTCCTCGTGGACAACTCCGACACCCAGCACACCACTTCCACGGGCACGTGGGCCGAGGGAGACGTCAACGGCCAGCAGGGCTACGATCACCGCACCCACGCCGCCGGCACGGGCACGGACGCCTTCACGTGGACGCTGAACATCCCCGAGGACGGCACGTACACCGCGTACGTGAAGTACCCGGAGGTGACCGGCGCGGCCACAACCGCCAAGTACACGCTCACCCACGGCACGACCACCGAACCGGCGGTCACCAAGGACCAGACGGCCGGCCCCGGTACTTGGGTCAGCCTCGGCGACTACGCCCTCAAGCAGGGCGAGGACACCGAGTTGAAGCTGGAGCAGAACAGCACCGGCACCGTGGTGGCCGACGCGGTCAAGCTGGTCCGTGACAACTCCGCGGACACCGACAACGAGAAGAAGACCTTCACCTACGCCTACGACGTCAACGGCAACCTGACGTCGATCGACGACACCTCCTCCGGGGCGCGGATCGACGCCTACACCGTCGCCTACACGGGCCTCAACCAGGTACAGAAGGTCACGGAGTCGCTGTTCGGTACGGAGAAGAAGGCGACGTCGTACACCTACGACGCCAACGGCCAGCCGGAGACGGTCACCCACCCGACCCAGCACTCCGCGTACACCTACGACCTGCGCGAACTGGTCAAGACGGTGTCGGTCGGTAAGACGGCGACGGACACCGACCCGAAGGTGACGTCGTACACATACACGGACCGCGGCCAGAAGCTGAAGGAGACCAAGGCCAACGACAACACCGTCGACTTCGCCTACTACCTCGACGGCGCGCTGAAGTCGACGGTCGAGAAGAAGGCCGACGGCACCACGCTGGTCGCCTCCCACACCTACGCCTACGACCCCAACGGCAACAAGGCACAGGACGTCGCGAAGAAGATGAACGCCGACAACCACACGGCGTACCTCGACTCCACGACCGACTACTCCTACGACCCGGCCAACCGGCTCACCCAGGCGGTCAAGACGGGCAACGGCGCGGGCACGGAGACCTACGTCCACGACGACAACGCCAACGTCATCAGCCAAACGGTCAAGGGCACGAGCACGACTTACCGCTACGACCGCAACCGCCTCCTGACCGCGACGACGTCCGGCATCTCGGCCGACTACACCTACGACCCCTTCGGCCGCCAGCAGTCGGTGACATCGCAGGGCAAGGTCATCTCTCGCAGCGTGTACGACGGCTTCGACCACGTCGTGGAGTCCCAGAAGATGGACGACACCGGCGCGATGAAGTCCACCACGTACACCTTCGACCCGCTGGACCGCACCGCGTCCAAGACCGCGGACGGCAAGACCACCGACTTCGAGTACCTCGGCCTGTCCGGCGAGGTCCTCGACGAGAAGGTCGCCGGCAAACTCACCAAGTCCTACCAGTACAGCCCGTGGGGCGAACGCCTGTCGCAGATCAAGCACAACACCGACGGCACGACCGAAGACGGCTACTACGGCTACAACAGCCACACCGATGTCGAGACCCTCACGGACAGCAGCGGCAACACCAAGGCCACGTACGGCTACACCGCCTACGGCTCCGAGGACGAGTCCGAATTCACGGGCATCGACAAGCCGGACGCCAACGATCCCACGAAGGAGACGTACAACCCCTACCGCTACAACGCCAAGCGCTGGGACGCCCAGTCCGGCACCTATGACATGGGCTTCCGCGACTACAACCCGGGGCTCAACCGCTTCACCACCCGGGACATGTACAACGGCGCCCTGGCCGACATGAACCTCGGTGTGGACCCGTACACCGGAAACCGGTACGCCTTCACCGGGGGCAACCCCACCAGTTTCGTCGAATTCGATGGCCACTTCTCCATCACGGACATCGCGAAGGACGTCCTGAAGTTCGCCGGCAAGAGGAACCCGGTGGGCCTGGTCAGCTCCGTATCGGGCCTGTTGTTCGACTTCGATCCCGTCGGTGACGCCGTTGACACGGTGGTCGGCGAGATCTTCGGAGAGACCGAGTCCCGCTGGTACCAGGCGAAGGACTACGACAAGGGCCGTTTCCTCACCCCTGATGGAGAGGTGGAGACGGATCCGGGCATCGGTTCCGGCGACCTCCCTCCGAGTTGTCTCAACGGTGGGCAGACCTGGGTCTTCTATCAGCCTCTGGACGACCAGGGGCGTGCCACGGGCATGCACGCCTGCCTCAACAAGGGAGACTTCAACTACTCGAAGGACAACGGAGAGGCTGCCTTCCCCGACAATGACGCCACCGCGATCTGGGGCTCCAAGGCGCCCTGGCCCGTCGAGGACTGGGGAGACAACCCGAAGGGCATAAAGTCCGGTATGCACAGGGGGCATCTCCTGGCCCGTCAACTGGGAGGTGACGGTGAGGACCGCAGGAATCTAGTCCCCCTGTACGCCCGCGTCAATACGCCGGAAATGCGGGACATCGAGACCGAGATTGCCGAGCGCATCCAAGGGAATGAGACAATTCTGTACAGTGTAATCCCGGACTACGGAAGCGGTGGAAATGTGCCGACAAGTCTCACCTTGACTGCTGTCGGCAACAAGGGGTATAGACTGAACTACCCCTTGATCAATCAGCCATAGCGAGAAGAGGGAAAATGACCCCTTGGGTCGAAAGAATTGTCGGCGCTACGGGGTGGCAGCCGCGCGACATCCAGATTTCCTGGACTGTTGTGGAGGAAGCTCTGGGTGTCGAGCTGCCGGGCGACTTCAAGGAGTTGTGCGCCACCTTCGGCCGTGGAGAGTTCTCCGGATACGTCACCGTGCTGGCTTCCGCCGGAGGCGAGTCCTCTGCGGTGGTCGACAACCTGCGAAGGCTGCACAGCATCTTCGATCGAAGGCCGACCGCCCGCCGGCTCTACGAGCCCTACGGAGTCCATCCTGAAGGCAGGCTGATTCAGTGGGCGGACACGGCTGATGAGACAGAGTTCTACTGGCTCGTACAGTCGGACAGGCCGGAATCGTGGAAGGTCGTGGCACGTCGGGCTACCGACGAGCCTTGGCACGAACTGGAGATGTCGACATCGGAGTTCCTGTACCGAGTCCTGAAGGACGAGGAATTCGCTCCGTTCGGTATTGCCCGGCAGGTGCCTGAAGCCTCGTTCGAGCCGTTGGAAGAATAGCTGGAAGGGTGGGGGAGCGATCATGTCCCCCGCCCGGCCCGCCGTCCCGATTCGGTCGGGACGGCGGGCCGCCGCCTTTTTTCAGCCTAAATCCACCGAGCGCGATCGGGACGTGGAGGGGCTGACGCAGAGAGGTGCTTGCTGAGCTGGGAAGATGGGAGTTCTCACGCTTCCGTCCGGCCCAACCAGCAGGGCACCTCATAAGACCGTGTCCTACGTGGTGAGGCGGACGAGCCGCTTGTAGCAGCACAGGGTGGCGGCGAGTCCGAGAAAGGCCAGGTAGTTGCGGGGATCGCGTTCGTAGCGAGGACTCAGGCGGCGGTAGCCGGACAGCCAGGACATCGTCCGTTCGATGACCCAGCGGCGGCGCCCTAATCGTTCGCTGGACTCGATGCCCTTGCGGGCGATGCGCACGCCGACCCGCTTGCCGCGGAGCCATCTGCGCAGGTCGGCCCGGTCGTAGGCTTTGTCGGCGTGCAGGCGTTGCGGCTTGAAGTACCGGCCGTTGTGGGGGTCGTGTCTCGTTTGGTGACCCTCCACCATCGGCTTCAGTCCTTCGCTGTCGTGGGTGTTGCCGGCGGAGACTCCGACGAGGAGGGGCAGGCCGTTCGTGTCCGACAGGATGTGCATCTTGGAACCCGGCTTGCCCCGGTCCACGGGGCTCAGCAAACCATCACGGATACAGGAAATGAATAATACGGACAGCGAGTTCGTGCGGCAGAGCATCTGGGAACATGTCCCGGAGGCCCGCCCCTTCATCACTGAGCTTGAACAGGAGGAGTTGGAGCTCACGAACGGCGAGTGCTCCGATCCCGGCATGTATTCCATGCTGAGTTACGGATTTATCCACCCCGTGTTCCGTCCCGCCCTGGAAAAATGGGCGGAGGAGACCATCGTTCGCTCGGCCCGTTTGATAGAGACACTCCTGGGATCGGGACGCCCTCAGGTGATCGAACTCGTCAGCATTCGCATTACGGATCTTCTGCTGGGGTTCCCTGAACTCTGGGAGCGATTCGCGAGCTACGCGGGCCCTCACATGCAGTTCGAGGCAGATCTACGACGTAAGTACTACCGCTGACTCCAGTCGTCGGTCGGCGGGTGGAAGATCGCCGAGGGTCGTTACGCCGTCTGTCCGAGCATGAGCATCGTCTAACGAGCTCGTGCACGGTAGGCGGTGAGGCGTCGAGCTTGTGACCGTTGATCATGGTTGTGTGGTGGGGAACGCGTCTCGCGCAGCGATCATCAGCGACCGGAGGATCACGGGCCTGTCGGCCGACGTGATCGCTGAACTGGTGGCTGAGCTTGGCCCGTTGTGGCACGACCGGCACCAGGCCAGGCTTGCGTCCCGGCCGCGGAAGCGGGCTGTGGGCGCGGGTGCGAAGCACCGGTTGGTGTTTGTCGGCCGGTTCCTGGCCACGCTCGTGCACCTCCGGCATGCCACCACGCACCATGTGCTCGCCTGCTGGTTCGGTGTGGACCGCTCCATCATCACTCGGGCCATCGCAGAGGTGCGGCCCTTGCTCGCCGAGCGAGGGTGCACCATCAGCCAGGGTGTGCGGCTGCGGACCCTGGCCAAGGTCATCGACCACCTCGGTACCGACGGGTAGACCGGCATCATCGACGGCACCGAGATCCGGGTCCGCCGGCCAGCAGCCGGGCACAATGACCGGGACAATTCATCCCCGGCAAGAACAAGCAGAACGCGGTCAAGACCATGGTCGTCACAGACGACTGTCCGCTGGCTTCTGCAGATGATGCACCGAGGAAACGGTGACGGATTCCGCGAGGCACTGCGCATCGCACGGGGCATGCCCATGGACGATGTGAGGAGAGCCGGGGAGTCGGCGGACCGCACGGATGATGCCGAAGCGATCGTACATGTGGTAGGAAGAGCCTGAGGGTCGAACCTTTCTTGCGTCGTAAGTCCACGGGCGTTCGGCCAGCACAACGTGAAGGTATATTTCACAACTTGGCACCTGACGGCCCATTTTCTGCGAGCCGATGAACTGAGGGACGCGGCTCCAGCGGTCTCTCCCCGCCCCCCCCCCCCGGACGGGCGAAGAAACACCGTCCTTTTTCCGACCTGACTGACTATGGATCACCTCGTTCAGTCCGCCCTCCTGGCGAGTATTCCGTTATCGCACGAGGTGACGTCGGCGAGTGGCGCACATATGAGAGGTCGACTTCTAAGTTCCTCTACCGGGTCCTTGCGGATGAGCATTTCAAGCCTTTCGAAATCGCACAGTACCACCTTGACCCAATGTTCCAGCCGGTCAGCGTGAACGGATCGAGGATGTGACGTGGGGCTCGTAGCGAATACCGTGGCTGCAGCCGCGGAAGGTCGACTTCCTGCCGACCTGCACGGTCTGAACAAGCAAATGGAGGCGCTGGGATGGTCTCCGGCGGGCGCGATCGCTCCGCCCTACTGCAGACAATGGGCTTCGGGAGAGATTCGGGCCCACTTGGTGGACGAGGATGAGGCGTGGTTCGTGGACATCATCTTCCGCGAGCTGAGGCCCGAAGGCGTCGAAGAGTCCGGGAACGACGCAGTCGAAGAAGAGGCCAAGAGGCAGTTGCCGGTCTATCGTGCGTTTCTGAGTGATCTGCTCAACGCTCTCTCCGGACGCGTTCGGTTCGAACGTGCGACGGAGTCTCGATTCGACCACATGGATTTCGTCGAGTCCACTGAAGGCGAGATCGCCGGGCGTCCCTTCGTCATGGGCGTTTCCGCAGCAGACATCGACTTGCCAGTCCTTGTCATGGCACGTATGGGGGTGAGTTCGGGTGGCGACGACGAGGAGGAGACACGGAGCTGACGTCCACACCCCTGGAACGAAATCCAGTAAAGGCGCGACGGAACCCCACCGACAGCCAGGTCGGTGAGGGCCCCGCGACGTTCGAGGCAACGCCGGCATCGGCCTGGACGGAGCCGTGAGGACCGCCGACAGCCCTGCACACCCAGCACAATCACGCCGCCGTCCTGCACGAACGCGGTGCAGCGCCTGCTCGCCCCCACCTTCGTGTCAAGCATCGCGGCCTCCGATGTGCGCGGCCGCGCCTGGCCTTCGGGGAAACCCGTGGCGGTCTGCGGAAGCGGCTGGACGCCTCGGCGCCCTTCCGGCGGTCGGCGACGCTCGTTGGATTCGTTCTTGCCCCCGGGGGGAGCCACCAGGGCGTGACTGGCCAAGGATCGCTGCTTTCACTGCCTGATCGTTTCTGGGTGATGCAAGGTGTGCTTCCGGTACGGTTCGCGGCATGACTGACGTGTCCGACGTGGCCCAGGCTCTTGACGACGGAGTCCCGGACCGGGAGCGGGTTCACATGCTTCTGGGCTTGCGGTCCAGTCTGGTCGCCAACCAGGATCCGCTGCTGCCCCCCGCAGAGATCTTCGTGCATGACGAGTGCGGCGGTGTCCTTGTGTTCCGTAGCGAGAATCAGGGCTGTGCCTTCTGGGGTGTGCGTCTGAACGACCTTGATCAGGACGATCCGCCGGTGTTCGTCCAGGCGCGGCACGGCTGGGTGCCGTTCTTGGACCGGGTATCCCTTGCCTGCGTCGAGCTCGTACTGAACGAGGCGCTGTTCGGCGGTGGAGGTCGGCTGTACAACGCGTGTGAGCTGCCGGCGGACCTGCTTGAGGCAGTTCCCGAACGCTTCCAGCGGGTCGCCCTACCGACTACCCGATGTGGACGGGGCCGGAGGACTTTCCAGTGCGTTGGTTCTCCGCCCCGGGACAGTTGCTACGCCTGGACGGCTTGGACGCCCACAGCTGGTTGCACGTCCGGGGCCGGACCCGGGCGGATCTGGAGGCGATCTGCGAGACCGTCCCCGGACGGTGGTCCCTGGGATACACCGAGTCACTGGATGCCGGACCGCTGCCTTTTTAACCCTCATGATTCGGGGCGCCTCTGCGGGAGGTCACGGGGAGAATCCGGCGCTTGCGCAGTTCGCGACGGTTGGGGTCGGAGGCGCGGCCCATGTCGCCGAGCCGGTGTCGGCACCCCATCCGGGCCGGGACTTCCTACAGTAGGCCCCCCTGCCTGTCGGAGCAGCGGAACGCATGCGGCGCCCCGAGGTAAGCGCACGAAACCGGGGCTCTGCGGACCGTGGTCGGGACCACAACGCAGGTCGTCAAGTGCGCGTCGGGAGGGATGCCATGATGCTCACCCTGAGGAGGCAGACATGACCGGGGAAGACGAGCTGGGGGAGCTGCGGCAGGCGATGCCGCCCACGGCCTCGAGCAACGCGTCGGTCGACTGGGATCAGTTCGGCCGTTCCTGGGGCAAGGAGTTCCCCTCCGACTACTGTCGGTTCCTCGACGTCTACGGGTACGGCTCGATCGAGAGGTATCTGGCGGTCCTGAAACCGGAGCCCGAAGGCACGGTGACGGAGAACTCCGACATGGCCAACGAGACCGAGGTGGCCCGGGAGGCCTGGTCGTGGGTGCGGAAGGCCCCCGAGCTCGCGGAGGCCCGCCCTGAGCTGATCGCCTGGGGTGGAGACGCGAGCGCCGACCTTCTCTGCTGGGATGCGTCGGACGAGGACCCGGGCAGGTGGCCCGTCCTGGTGTACAACAGGGACGACGGTCTGTGGCGTCGTTACGACTGCGGGATGGTGCAGTTCCTCGTGCGCGTTCTGCGGGGAGACTTCGACGAGTGCCCTCTCGGTGATCTCTCACTCTGGGGACGGGAGTCAGCGGTTTTCCTCAACCGGGACGAGGAAGAACGCATGTGGGAAGCCGGACTGGACCCCTGGACGGGCGAGCCGGATCCGTACGCCGGAATGTTCGGCCCCTGACCCATGAATGACGCCTGCTCACCACGCAAGCGATACGGCATGTGTCTGCCTCCTGGTGAAAGGGTCAGAAAGGCCAATGGGTACGTTCGAAGATCTGAAGAACCTGCTCGGGGTAGGCAATGCGGTCGTCCCCGCAACCGCTCAGAGGCGAACAGCCGTACAGCGAGCGTCCAGTTGGCTGGTCGGTTGGGTGGTGTTCCTTTCGTCCGGCTTCGTGGCGTCCGTCCTCCTCAACAGCGCGTGGGTCGACTGCGACATCGGGGTCAACGCGTCGGCCAACCTCGGAAGTCTCGTGGTCGCATCGACGGTCATGGCCACCGTGTCGACGTCCGTGTGGGCTCTGCTGCGTTGGGTCACCGGGCGGCGTCGGCTGCTGAAGCCGTTCCTCCTGACCACGGCGACGGGCGTCCTGCTCCTCTGGCCCTTCATGGCGTTCTGGCACGCGCCCGACGGCTACCCCGTCTCCACCTGTCCGCCGGACAATGTTCCGCCCTGGTGGCCCACATGGCTTCCGCTGTGAGGCGGGCCCCGTGGGGGCCGGCGCTTCTCCGCTTCGCAGCCTCGCTGTGCCTTGTGCTCGCCGGTGCGCTGGTCGCGGGGTGTGGCACGGATGCCGGTTCGACGCCGGAACAGGACGTTTGGCGGGACGCGAAGGTCGTCCGGCAGTACTTTCCCGAACTGGGCGCCTTCGAAGAGGTCGTGTGGACGGGAGAGCTGTTGGGTGACGCCAGGGCCGCGGTGCCGGGGCCCACGGACTTCCGGGTCTCCGGGATGGTCCGGCTGACCGCGTCCGACACCCGGCGGCTGCGGAGCGAGTACACCTGGCAGGGCGCGCCTGAAGGTCCAGCCGTGCTGGCCGGCATCCGACCGTACGTTCCCGCCCAGGCGGATTGGAAGACCAGTGATGAGTTCACCGCGACCGTCACCGAAGGTCGTTATGCCGGGACCTTCCACATCGACTTCCGGAAGAACACTCTCGTGTTCGATGCGACGAATCCCCGGAAGAAGGTGTGAGTGGCGTCCTTCATCCGAGCCTGAGCATCGCCTCGGTGACCGTGCCGGCCGCCGTGTCGGGGATCGCCGTGGCGGCCTCCTCGAGGACGAGCAGCCGCGCCCCGGGGATCTCGCGTGCGATCGCCTCGGCGTTGCCGACGGGGAAGAACCGGTCGCGGCGGCCGTGGACGACTAGCGTGGGGAGCTTGATCTCCGGCAGGCGCTCGCGCCAGCGGGGTGCGCAGTCCAGCCTGGAGAACACCATGCCCAGCTGGTTGGCCATCTGGACCGCGGGTGCGGTGCCGGGCGTGCGGTCCCAGATGCGCGCGGCGACCGCGCGTGCGGCGACGGGGTCGTCGCCGAGGATCTCCGCCCCGGCGGCGGCGAAGTCCGCGACCGCGTCGCGGTCGCTCCAGTCGGGCATCGGGTGCCCGAACAGCCGGCTCATCGTCGCCTGGTCGTGGTCGGGGAGGTCGTCGTCGGGCGGGCCGGGCGCGACCGCGCGGGTGCCGGCCAGCGTGAGCGCCGAGAAGGCGTTCGGGTGGTCGAGCGCGGCGACCTGGGCGACCATCCCGCCGACGCCGATCCCCGCGAGGTGCGCGGGCCGGCCGCCGAGCGCGTCGGCGAGGGCCGCCGCGTCGGCGGCGAGGTCGCGCAGGGTGTAGGCGGGAGCCTCCGGGTCGAGCGTCGTCGACGCGCCGCTGTCCCGCAGGTCGTAGCGCACGACGCGGCGCCCGCCGGCGGCGAGGCGCTCGCATAGCGCGTCGGGCCAGGAGAGCATCGTCGTCCCTCCCACGAGCAGGACGAGCGGCGCGTCGTCGTCACCGAACGACTCGACGCCCAAGGTGACCCCGTTGGCTTTGACGGTGGTGGTGTGACCAGTCATGACAGAGCAGACTCCATCCGCCGCCCGAACTCATCGCTCATGCGCCGGACGACCGGAGCACCGTCTGGCGACTGCCCCGCTCCATGTCAGTGGGCGGTCCTAGGATCACGTCGGCTCAGACGCCTGCCGGTAGGCCAGGGCGGACGGACTGGCGGCGAGCGGATGGCGCTCGTCCGGCCCGGTCACGGCCGACGGCCGCCTCGTGCCCTGGTTCTGGGAGGCTCCACAGCCGCCGCCAGCCCGAAGTTTTACGCTCCGGCGGCCGTCTTACCGGTGAACCAGAACTGACCGCGGATCACTTGAGGGAGGCGACGAACGACGTCCAGGCCGGGGCCGTGACGGTGAGGACCGGGCCGTCGGGGACCTTGGAGTCACGGACGGGAACGACGGCGGTGTGGGCGTCGCAGACCTCGAGGCAGTCGCCGCCGGTGCCGTTGCTGTAGGTGCTCTTGCGCCAGCGGGCGGCGCCGGGGAAGGCCTCGGCTACCTCGACGCAGTTGCCGCCATCGCCGTTGCTGTAAGTGCTCTTGCGCCAGGCAGCTGTACTCAAGTCAAATCCGTAGCTTGCCATTTCGGTCATCCTCAGCCGCTTGCTGGATCAGGGCGAGGGACGCCTCCGGAGGCAGTGCGGCGGCCCTGAGCCGATCGTATGCCTTGCGGTACTGCTTCACGAGGCCTGGATCGTCGATGGTGTCACCGCTGTACTGGGCCTCCGTATAGATCAGAGGTGGCGCATCGGAGAAGGTCATGACCATGGCCGTGCCCAGCATGAGCGGGTGCGGCCCACAGTTCCACGGAAGGATCTGGGAAACGATCCGTTGGCGCCGCGCCAGCTCCGTCACACGCTCCAACTGTTCGGCGTGCTGCTCCGGCGGCAGAATGGGCTGACGTAGCAGTGACTCGGGCAGGATCACCCAGTATTCCGACGTCTTGTGGTTGTCCTCGAAGAGCTGAGCCCGCGCCAGCCGGGCGGACACCTTCTCCTCAACCTCCTCGTCGGGCGCCAGGGGATGCGCAGAACGGGTCACCGCCCGCGCATACGCCTCCGTCTGCAACAACCCCGGAATCAGCGTCGGACACCACTCCTCAATGGTCTCCGCGTGCTTCTCCGCCTCCAGCACCCGCTCGAAATAGCTCGCGTGCCCCCGCCGCTTCGCCCGCCGCACGTCCTCGCACCGGCGTCGGAAGAAGCCGTCCGTGCCGAGCACCTTGTCCACGTGCTCGGCCAGTTCCGCCGGCATACGGCGCGTCCCCCGCTCGATCTCGCTGAGGTGGCTCGGGCCGTAGAAGCTGCCCTCCACCAACTGCTGGAGGGTGAGCCCCGCTTCCTCCCGTTTCCAGCGCAGTTCGCTGCCGTAGAAGGTCGGGACGCCGGTCGAACCGTCGATGTCCTTGCGCTGCCCCATCGTTCACCGTCCATGGGTTGCCGTTACCGCCCGCTCCCCCTTCCCGCACCGCATACGTGCAGTTCAGGGCCGGGATGCCGAAGGTCTGTCACGCTACGCCGACTGGCGGCACAGTGTGAGCGGTTCGTCACACAGCGCACTGGAAGGTGTGAACCCCCATGCACAGCCCCACCGAAGCCGACGTCTGCGCCGAGGAGTTGCGGGCGGCGCTCGCCGCGCACGGCATCACGCTGCCGTCCCTCGGCGTCGACCTCCCGTCCTTCGCCTCCCGTTGCCCCGTACGGCCGCTGATCGCGCTCGGCAACTGCAACCTCCTGACCGCCCAGGCGCTCACCGCTGCCCTCCGCAAGGGGGCCGCGTGATGCGACCGGCCACGACGCTGGAACTGCTCGCGACACCGGCCGAGGTGTCCGGCGTACGGCGCGCCCTGCGCGCGTACGGTGCCGACGTCCAGCTCTGTGCGAGCGAGCTCGTCACGAACGTCGTCCAGCACCTCGGGGAGGGCGTCCCCGTCACCGTCCGGGTGTGGTGCGACGACGGCGGGCGCACACGCCTGGAGGTGACCCATCCCGACCCGCGTGCGCTGCCCGTCCTGCGGGCGTCGGTGGGCGCCGACGAGGAGTCGGGGCGGGGGCTCGCGCTGCTGGACGCGCTGGCGGCCAGGTGGGGCGTGGCGTACGGGCCCGGCCGCGGCAAGACCGTGTGGTGCGAGCTGGAGGCGGGTCCGGGCGACGGTGCGGTGCCCGTGGCGTCCGTAGGAGGGCCCGGACGTACGGCTACCGCGGGCCGCGACCCGCGGTAGCCGTCCCTCATGCCGTACAGGCGGGGCGTCAGCCGCCCAGGACCGAGCCGAACTCGGCGTCCGGAGCGGTGAGGCCGACGTCCTGCGCGCTGAACGAGGTCGCGCCGGCCGTGGTCAGGCCGGCCGCCGAGCCGCGCAGCACCCAGTCGGCGCCGTCGCGTACCGACCCGGCGAGGACGTCCTCGCCCTTCGCCGCGATCGTGACGTCCGCCCTGCCGTCGCCGTCGAGGTCGGTGAGGTCCACGGCGGAGCCGAACCAGTCGTCCGCCTCCGCCGTGCCGGGCACGCCGTCGGTGGCCTGGTGGACCACCTGGGCGTCGGTTTCGGTCAGGCCGGTGGCCGAGCCCCGCAGCAGGACCGCCGCGCCGGTCCCGGGCACGCCGCGGACCGTCGCGCCGGGCGCCCCGGCCACCACGTCGTCGTAGCCGTCGCCCGTGACGTCGCCGACCGCGACGGACGCGCCGACGTTGTCACCGGCCCGGCCGCCGCCCGGGGCGTCGAGCGTGGCGGTGCGGTGGGCGCCGAGGCCGTCCGCGCTGCCGTAGCGGACGTGGACGAAGCCCGCGGCGTCCGAGTACTCGCCCGTGGTGGTCGCCGACGCGGGGACGTGGCCGGTGACGAGGTCGGCGTAGCCGTCGCCGTCGACGTCCCCGGCGGCCGTCGAGACGGTGGGCGCCTCGTTCGTACCCGAGACGTCGCCGCCGGGGTCGGGCAGCCAGACCTCCTGCAACCCCCCGCTGTCGCTCCACGTGTAGACGGCGGTGTGCTGGCAGCCGCCCGTCGTCCCCTCGCAGTTCTCGCCGCCGGTGACGACGAGTTGGGCGCGTCCGGCGCCGGTGAAGTCGGCGGTGGTGAGGGTGCGCGGCTGGATGTAGGCGTTGTAGTTGTAGAAGCGCGCCACGTCGGTGGGCGCCGTGCGGCCCGCCAGGTCGTCGTACGCCCACAGGTTGGTGCGGCTGAGCGCGGCGATCTGCGGGACGCCGTCGCCGTCCAGGTCGGCGACGACGACCTTCTTGCCGTAGTCCTTCTCGGAGGACCACTCGCTGGTGGCGTACGGGCTCGTGATCGAGATGCCGTCGCCGGTCAGGCCGTCCGGGCCACCCCACAGCACGGTGAGCGTGCCGTAACTGCTGCTGTACGGCACCGAGTCACCCGGCGCGCCGACGACGAGGTCGGTGTACCCGTCGGCGTCCAGGTCTCCGCTCGCGTGCGTGGCACCGAACAGGGAGTGCGAGCCGGCGTCCCCGGGAACGCCCGCGGAGTTCTGGGTGAAGGTGGCCGAGCGGTCGGGCGCGACGCCGTCCGCGGAGCCGTACAGGACGGTGACCGAGCCGGCGTTGATGTGACCGTCGGCGGGCGCGTGGGGTGTGGCCACGACGAGGTCGGCGACGCCGTCGCCGTTGAAGTCGTCGGGCACGGAGGTGGCCGCGCTCGCCGTGGGGGCGAGGGTGAGGGACAGGCCCGCGGACGCCGTGGCGACGGCCAGGGCGGCGGCCAGGGTGCGTGTGCGCAAGAGTGCTCCAGTCTTCGGGACAGGGGTGAGGCGTGGGGGGCCGCACGCGGGACCGTCGCGGTGGGCCGGGGGTTGTGCCCCGGCGGCGAGGTCAGCGGATCCTCGGCGAACAACCACGGTTCACAGACCCGTGGTTCCCATACGGCCGGTCAGCGCGCGGTCTGCCGGGACCGGCCGTGCAGGGTGAGGTAGAAGGTGCGCAGCGACTCGCGCCGGCTGCCCGCCTCGAAGCAGTTGCGGACCTTGCCGAGAGGGCTCCACACCCGCCCGTCCGGCATCCGCACGCCGACCGGCTGCACGAAGTAGGCCCGCTGGTCGGCGTCGAAGTCGACCCAGGTCGCGCCGGCCCGGCGGACCAGCACCTCTCCCACGTACGCTCCGAGCCCCGCCAGCACACCGCTCACCCGGGCCTCGTCCGCTCCGTGCTTGCGCAGTCCGTCGATCAGGAAGTCGACGAGACGGAGGCTGGCCTCGGAGTAGTCCAGGGGGAGCCGGTTGCCGGCAGTGGCGTGCCCGACGAAGGCAGCGGCACGCGCCCGCATCTCCTCCGCGTGCATCAGGTGTTCGCCCACGTCGCTCACGGGAACCACTCCGTTCCGTTGGAATCGGGGAGAACGTTCGCCCGTTCCCCACGAAGTCCAGCGGATCCGTTCCCGGAAGCGTCACGACCCACGGACGTGCGCGATGCCACAGGAAGGCATGCGGGCGCGGGCACGTCCTGTGCGTCCGCTGTGCGTCCTGGAGCCCTGCCCGTCCGCGCGTCTGCAACGGCCTCCGTGACGCTCCGGCCTGACGGGCGACGGTGCTGTGAGCACCAGAGGTCACACGATCACGCCCCCGGGCCGGCCGACGCGGGTGGGAGCGGCCGGCCCGCCCGGGCTCGCGCGCGCCCTCACGGAGCGACGAGCGGCCCGGGCGTCCTTCACGTCCCGGCTCAGGGTGTGAGCACCACCCGGCCGAACACCTCCCCCGCGTCCATCGCGCGGTGGGCGTCCGCCGCCCGGTCCAGCGGCAGCACGTCGTGCACGACGGTCCGCAGCTCCCCCCGCGCGGCCTCGGCGAACTGTTCCGCGCGGACGGCCTGACGGTCGGGGCCGGGCACGGTGTCGGCGCTGAACGTGGCGAACGTCAGGGACTTGCGGAAGCCGTGCACCAGCCGCATGCCGAACTCCTCCGGCGGCTGCCCGCCGACGACGCCGACCAGCACGTACCGCCCGTCGGCGTTGAGCGCGTCAAGGGCCTCCGGCAGTCCGGGCCCGCCGACGACGTCGATCACGACGTCGAAGCCGGTCGGCGCGTCCGGGTCGTCACTCTTGCCCGAGCGGTCGAGTACGTGGGTGGCGCCCAGCTCCCGCAGCCGTGCGCCCCGCTCCTCGGACGAGGTGGTGACCGCCAGGGCGCCCGCGCCGCCCCGTGCGGCGAGCTGGACGGCCGTGATCCCGATGCTTCCCGCCGCCCCGCGCACGAGCACGGTCTCGCCGGGCGCGAAGTGGGCCTTGCGCAGGGCGAAGTGCGCGACGATTCCGGAGCCGCCCAGGGTCACCGCGTCCGCTCCGCTCAGCCCGTCGGGCAGCGCGAGCACGTCCTCGACGCGGGCGACGGCCCGCTCCGCGTACCCGCCGGAGAGTCCGGTGAAGGCCCACACCCGCCGCCCGGTCCAGGAGGCGTCCACGCCCTCCCCCACGGCGGTGACCGTCCCCGCGACCTCGCTGCCGAGAAGGTGCCCCTCGCGGAACCCGTAGGCGGCGAGGGCACCCCGGCGGATCACGGCGTCCACGCCGCCCACCCCGATCGCCCCGGTGGCGACCAGCACCTCCCCCGCCCCGGGAAGGGGTGCGGGAAGGTCGACGACCTCCAGCCCTTCGGGCGCTCCGAACGCGCGGATCACCACGGCTTTCATCTCCGCTCCTTAAGGTCGGTGGCAGCACCGCCGTCGGACCGTAACGGACGCCCCCGTCCGCTCGACCGAAGTGAGAGACGATGACCCCCGAAGTGCCTCACCCCGTCCGTTCCGACGCCCGCGACAACCGGGCCCGGATCCTGGAAGCGGCGCGCACGGTGTTCGGCGAGGAGGGCCTGGGCGCGCCGATGCGGGAGGTTGCCCGGCGGGCGGGCGTGGGCCCCGCCACGCTGTACCGGCACTTCCCGGCCAAGCGGGACCTGCTCGCGGAGACGTTCGCCGAGCAGCGGCGCGCCTGCCGTACGGCCGTCCGGGACGCGCTCGCGGACCCGGACCCGTGGCGTGGCTTCCGCACCCTGATCGAGCGGGTCTGCGAACTGCACGCCCACAGCCGGGGGTTCGCGGACGCCTTCATGACGGCGTTCCCGGAGTCGATGGACTTCGCCGCGGACCGGGAGCAGACGGTGCGCGCGGTGGCCGAGCTGGCGCGCCGCGCGCAGGGGACGGGCCGGCTGCGGCCGGATTTCGTCGTCGACGACCTGGTGCTGGTCCTGATGGCCCACCGGGGCCTGCAGGACACTCCACGGGCGGCCAGGGCCGCCGCCTCCCGCCGCTACGCGGCCTACGTCATCGAGGCGTTCCGCGCGGCACCGGCGCCGGAGGCGGCGACTCCGCTGCCGCCGGCTCCCCGTCTTTCCACGTGAGGGACTCCGTCCACAGTTCGGTGAGTGCCGAACCGTCCGGCCCGTAGCGTCCGAATTCCCGCGCGGGAGACGCCCGCGCCCATGACACCGGAGGCGCCCCGTGCCGGAGAAGGAACTGAAGCAGCGGCTCGTCGAACGGTTCCGGGAGATCAACGGGGACCATCCGATGACCGCCGCGGACGACGCCTACGTCAGCGCGCAGTTCGTCGTCCTGGAGGAGCTGTGCGCGGTCCGGGGCCGCGACGCCGACGCGGTGCGGCGGCTGATGCTGGACGGTAGTCTCCCGCTCCCTGGCTATCTGCGGTCCGACGGCGCCGAGATGGTGCCGGCCGACCTGTTCGCGCTCGCCGACAAGGCCGGCGGCGTGGACCTGCTCGAGGCGTGGTTCACCGCTCACTGGGACGACCCGGTCACCGGGAAGACCGAGTGGGACGCGTATCTCAGCGGGCAGTACGTGTGCCTGCACTCGGTGAACCCGGCCACCATCCGGCGGAAGGACGAACTGACGGCCGCGATCGGCGCCGCGATCGACGATCCGGACGCCCCCGCGGCGCACCTGCACGCCCTGGTCGACGAGCTCGACGCCCTGGAACCGGCGTTCACGGCCTACGATCGCCTCCGCTTCGGCGGACCCACCTCCCGCGACACCTGCATCGACGCGATCCGCGCCCGCTTCCCGCGCCCGGAGCGGCCGGGGCGTAGGTAGCGTAGGCCGCACGGGTGACCGAGGACGCTCCTGGGACGGGGACGGGGAGGGACACGGCATGGCGGGGGACGCGCAGGACACGGCGCTCCGGCTGCGGGCGGTCTGCGAGGAGCTGTCGGAGCGGTTCTTCGAGCGGGACGACGTCGTACGGACGCTGGTGGTGACGCTGCTGGCCGGGCAGCACTCGCTGGTGCTGGGCCCGCCCGGCACGGCGAAGTCGGAGCTGGCGCGGGAGCTGACGGGCCGGATCGACGGGGCCGCGTACTGGGAGATCCTGCTGTCGAAGTTCACCGCGCCGACGCGGATGTTCGGGCCCATCGACGTGGCCGCGCTGGCGCGGGGCGAGTACCGGCAGGTGTACGACGGGCGGGCGACGACCGCGCACGTCGCCTTCATCGACGAGATCTTCAAGTGCTCGACGGCCGCGCTGAACGAGACGCTCGGCTATCTCAACGAGCGGATCTACCACCCCGAGAACGGCGGCGCCCCGGTCCGCTGCCCGCTGATCGGCGCCATCACCGCGAGCAACGAACTACCCGACGGGGAGGACTCCGCCGCGATCTACGACCGGCTGCTGGTGCGGATCGAGGTCGGTTATCTGGAGGACCCGTCGAACTTCGCCGCGCTCGTACGGTCCGCCGTCGGCCGCCCCGCCGAGTCCGCACCGCGCACCACCCTCGAACTGGGCGCGCTGCGCAGGGCGGTGACCGAGGGCGTCCCGGCGGTGGACGTGCCCGACGCGATCGTGGACGCGGTGGTGACACTGCGGGCCGCCCTGCGCCGCAAGGAGCTCGTCGCCTCCGACCGGCGGTGGCGGCAGGCGGTCGGGCTGCTCCAGGCGTCCGCGTACCTGGACGGGCGGACGGAGGTCGCCGAGACCGACCTGTCGGTGCTGACCCACGTGCTGTGGGACTCCCCCGCGCAACGCCCCGTCGTCGAGCGGGAGGTGCTGCACCTCGTGAACCCCGACGCCAAGGAGGCGCTCGACCTCGCCGACGTCGTCGAGGAGCTGGAGGCGCAGCTCGACGCGATGGCCGGTCAGTCGCGGGAGGCGCTGAGCGAGTGGGTCATCAAGAACGCCCATCACAAGCTGGCCATGGCGGGCAAGCGGCTGGAGCGGCTGCGGGAGGAGGCGGCGGGGGCCGGACGGTCCACGGCGGCCATCGACCGGGTGACCGGCCGCCAGCGCGCGGTCCGCGCCCGGGTGCTCACCGAGGCGCTGGGCGTGGACGCGTCCATGGTGCCGACCCAGCTCTGAGGCGCGCATGAACGAGGGGACCGAGCGGCTCGACACGCTCACGCGGCAGGCCGGCCGGTGGCTGGCCCTGGCCGCCGCCCCCGCCGAACGGCACACGACGGCCGTGGTGGCGGGCCCGTACGACCGGGTGGCGTGGCAGGACGTCCACGCGCGGTCGGCGGCGCTGCGTGAACTGTCGGCGCAGCTCCTCACCCGGCACGCGCACGCGCCCGACCTGCTGGGGGACGTCTTCCTGTGCGCGTACCAGGCGGCCCCGCGCCTGCGGGAGCGCGCCGACATGGCCCCGTCCCACCTGGTCCACCACCAGGTGGTCACCGCACTGACGCAGTCCCCCGGCTTCGCCGCCCTACGCCGGGACACGGCGGGCGACGCCTACGCCGCCGCCATGGCCGTCCTCGCCCAGGCGTCCGCGCTGCGCGGGCTGCTGGAGCGGTCGCGGGAGGCGCGGGAGCGGACCGGGCGGGCGGACCGGGCCCGGCAGGAGGCCGAGGCCGCGGCGACCGCCGTGGGCGAGGCGCTGCGGCAGGCCGCCGAGGAGGCCGACGGGCAGGGGGACGTGCCCGCCCCGGCCGCCGCTGCCGTGCGCCGCGCGGTCGAGGCGGCTCGCGATGCCGAGGAGAGCGCCCGGCGGGAGGACGGCGCCGCCGCGCGGGCGATGGCGGCGGCGGTCCCCGGCATCCGGTCCGCCGCCCGGAACGCGGCGTCGGCGGCGGCCGAGGCCGTCAGGCAGGAGGCCGCGCTGATGCGGGCGTGGGGCGTCGACCCGGGCGAGACGGAACGGATGCCGTTCGAGGAGCGCGCCCGCCTCGCCGAACGGCTGCGCTCCGGACGGCTCGCGCGATGGGCCGAACTGATCGGCCGTTTCCGGCAGATGGCGGCCGGTGAACGCGCCCGCAAGGTGGAGAACGCCACCGGCGAGCTGGTCGGTGTCACCCTCGGCGACGACCTCTCCCGCGTCATCCCCTCCGAGCTGGCGGTCCTCGGCGTGCCGGAACTGCGCGCGGTGTTCGCCGCGCGGTACGCCGCCGGGGAGCTGATGCTGTACGACAGCCGGGGCGAGCAGGGCACCGGCAAGGGCGCGGTGATCGCCTGCGTGGACACCTCGCACTCCATGTACGCGGAAGGGCCCGGCGGGGTCACCCGGGAGGCATGGTCGAAGGCGTGCGCGCTGGCCTTGCTGGACCAGGCGCGCCACGCCGGCCGGGACTTCGTGGGCATCCTGTTCTCCGCCTCCGACAAGCTCCAGGTCTTCCGCTTCCCGGGCGGCCGGCCCGCCCCCGTCACGGACGTCCTGGACTTCGCGGAGACGTTCCTCGGCGGCGGCACCGACTTCCAGCGCCCGCTGGGCACGGCCGCGAAGATCCTGGAGGAGGAGTTCGACTCCGCGTCCCGCGCCCGCGGCGACATCGTCCTGATCACCGACGACGCCTGCGAGGTCTCGGAGAACTGGACCCGCCTGTGGAACGGGATCAAACGCCGCCTGGACTTCCGCCTCTTCGGCATTGCCATCGCCACCCCCGGCACGGCCACCGCCTCGGGCTCGGTCCTGGAGTCCCTCTGCGACAACCTCCGCACGGTCGACGACCTGACGGACGTCCACACCACGGCGGACCTGTTCCGCGTGATCTGACCTCGCGCAGGACGTGGTCCGGCCGCATCCGGGTACGGACAGCCGGACGCCCCGGTCCGTAAGGACCGGGGCGTCCGTCGGGTCTCGGCACGTTCGTGAGCCCCTGGGCGGGCCGTGCCGAAGGGGGCGGGGGTGGGCCCGGTGACGCGGGTTCCCGTCGGGGCGGACGGGAGGGACGGCGCCGGGACCGGCACCCCGCACGCCGTTGTGCGGGGCCCCGCCGGTGTGTTCCGCGGCCGGCCGTGGCGTGACGATCGCTGGTCAGGGCATCCTCATACCGGCCGGCCGCGGGGTCTGTGCGGGCGTGGTCAGCCCAGGCGCTCCACGAGCGCCCGGTGCTGGTCCCACAACTCCTTCGGGGTGTGGTCGCCGAAGGTGTTGAGGTGCTCGGGGACCAGGGCGGCCTCCTCGCGCCACACCTCCTTGTCCACGGTGAGCAGGAAGTCGAGGTCGCCGTCGGAGAGGCCGAGGCCGTCCGTGTCGAGGGAGTCCTTCGTCGGCAGGATGCCGATCGGGGTCTCGACGCCCTCCGCCTTGCCCTCCAGGCGCTCCACGATCCACTTCAGGACGCGGGAGTTCTCGCCGAAGCCGGGCCAGACGAACGTGCCCTCGTCGTTCTTGCGGAACCAGTTGACGTAGTAGATCTTCGGCAGTTTGGACTGGTCCTTGTCCTTGGCGACGTCGATCCAGTGCCCCATGTAGTCGCCCATGTTGTAGCCGCAGAACGGCAGCATGGCGAACGGGTCGCGGCGCAGCTCACCGACCTTGCCCTCGGCGGCGGCGGTCTTCTCGGAGGCCACGTTGGCGCCGAGGAAGACGCCGTGGTTCCAGTCGAAGGACTCCGTGACCAGCGGGACGGCCGTGGCGCGGCGTCCGCCGAAGAGGATCGCGGAGATCGGCACGCCCTTGGGGTCCTCCCACTCCGGCGCGATGATCGGGCACTGCGACGCGGGCACCGTGAACCGGGCGTTCGGGTGGGCGGCCGGGGTCCCCGACTCCGGGGTCCAGTCGTTGCCCTTCCAGTCGGTGAGGTGGGCCGGGGTCTCCTCCGTCATGCCCTCCCACCACACGTCGCCGTCGTCGGTGAGGGCGACGTTGGTGAAGACGGAGTTGCCCCACAGGGTCTTCATGGCGTTGGCGTTGGTGTGCTCGCCGGTGCCGGGCGCGACGCCGAAGAAGCCGGCCTCGGGGTTGATCGCGTAGAGGCGGCCGTCCTCGCCGAAGCGCATCCAGGCGATGTCGTCGCCGATGGTCTCGACGGTCCAGCCGGAGATCGTCGGCTCCAGCATGGCGAGGTTGGTCTTGCCGCAGGCGGAAGGGAAGGCCGCGGCGACGTACTTGCTCTCCCCCTGCGGCGGGGTGAGCTTGAGGATGAGCATGTGCTCGGCGAGCCAGCCCTCGTCGCGGGCCATGACGGACGCGATGCGCAGGGCGTAGCACTTCTTGCCGAGCAGGGCGTTGCCGCCGTAGCCGGAGCCGTAGGACCAGATCTCGCGGTCCTCGGGGAAGTGCGAGATGTACTTGGTCCGGTTGCAGGGCCAGGGGACGTCTTCCTGGCCGGGCTCCAGGGGGGCGCCGACGGAGTGCACGGCCTTGACGAAGAAGCCGTCGTCGCCGAGCTCGTCGAGGACGGGCTGCCCCATGCGGGTCATGGTGCGCATGGAGACGGCGACGTACGCGGAGTCGGTGATCTCCACACCGAGCGCGGACAGCGGCGAGCCGAGCGGGCCCATGCAGAAGGGGACGACGTACATGGTGCGGCCGCGCATGGAGCCGCGGAAGACGCCCTTCTCGCCCTGGAAGGTCTCCCGCATCTCGGCGGGGGCCTTCCAGTGGTTGGTCGGGCCGGCGTCCTCCTCCTTCTCGGAGCAGATGAACGTCCGGTCCTCGACCCGCGCGACGTCGGTCGGGTCGGAGGCGGCGTAGTAGGAGTGGGGACGCTTGACCGGGTCGAGCCTGGTGAACGTGCCCTTGGCGACGAGCTCCTCGCACAGGCGCTCGTACTCGGCTTCGGAGCCGTCGCACCAGACCACACGGTCCGGCTGCGTCAGCTCTGCGATCTCGTCGACCCAGGAGATCAGTCCCTGGTGGGTGGTGGGGACGCCGGGTTCCGCGATGTCGCGCGCCACGTTTGCTCCTAAATGAGGGTTTTGTGGTTGGAGGCCCCGTGGGGGCTGCGACCCGGATGCTGAAAGTGGTGACTCTGGCGCTCATCCGGTGTCGACCGCACTCATTTGATCATCCGACGCGTGCGCCCATCTGTCCAGAGGGCCGCACAGGTGAGCAACGTGACGCTGACCACGGTTGTCGTGCGGCTTTACATGCACGTTGAGTGAAGGAAACCGACTTTTTGCATGACGGCCGGCGCGGCCCGCCATGAGAGGATGGCCACTTCACGTGGCCCAACAGGACACCCAGAGGTGTAACTTACGGTCCCGTAGGTACCATGCGGACATGACTGCGTTCGCCCCCGACACGCCCAAGGACCCTCAGGCCGAAGGCCGGGGCCCGGTGGCGACCTCTCTGCCCCACCCCGTGAAACCGAAGCTCCGCGGCTGGCTCCACCTCGGCATGTTCCCGGCCGCGCTGGTCGCGGGACTGGCCCTCACCGCGTTCGCCGACTCCCCCCGCGCCCGCCTCGCCTGCGGTGTGTACGCCCTGACGGCCTGCCTGCTGTTCGGCGTGAGCGCGCTGTACCACCGGGGCAACTGGAGCCCCCGCATGGACGGGGTGCTGCGCCGCCTCGACCACGCCAACATCTTCCTGATCATCGCGGGCACCTACACCCCGCTGACGATCCTGCTGCTGCCCGACTCCAAGGGCCGCTGGCTGCTGTGGGGCATCTGGGCGGCAGCCGCCGCCGGGATCATCTTCCGGGTCTTCTGGGTCGGCGCCCCACGCTGGCTCTACACGCCGTGCTACATCGCGATGGGCTGGGCCGCGGTGTTCTACCTGCCGGACTTCATGCGCAACGGCGGCATCGCCGTGCTCGTCCTGGTCGTGGTCGGCGGCCTGCTCTACAGCGCCGGCGGCATCGTCTACGGCATCAAGAAACCCAACCCCTCACCCCGCTGGTTCGGCTTCCACGAGGTGTTCCACTCCTTCACCCTGGCCGCCTTCATCGCCCACTACGTGGGGATCTCACTGGTGGCGTACCAGCAGGCGTAGGGGCACCCATGGGGCGGCCCCCGCCTCCCCCGCCCCGCACGCAAGGCCGCGGCATCGACGCCGCGGCCTTTTCCGTGCCCGCCCTTCCACGCACTGACAGTAGCCACCCTTTGAAAGTTGCTTTCAGTACATGGCAGGCTGCCCGGCCACCGGCCCGCGACGGGGGCGGGAGCCGCTGACGAGGACATGGCCGGGGCGGAGGCCGGTGCCGGACAATGAACGTCATGACGGCCGCACGAGCCCCCCCTCGCCCCCGACGCCCCGCCGCGCCCCGGACTGCGCGAACGCAAGAAGATCAAGACACGGGAGGCCATCCGCGGCGCCACCTACGCGCTGGTCGCGGAGCAGGGGTACGACTCCACGACGATCGAGCAGATCGCCGAGCGCGCGGAGGTGTCCGCGTCGACCGTCTTCCGCTACTTCCCCACCAAGGAGGACATCGTCATCACCGACGAGTACGACGAGCCGCTGCTCGCCGAACTCGCCGCACGGCCCGCCGACGAACCCTGGACCGACTCCGTCCGGTACGTGATCCGCAAGGCCGTCCACCTCGCCGTGACCGAGCAGCCGGAGATCACCACGCTCCGCGCCCGGCTGATGCTGGAGGTCCCCGCGGTCCGCGCGCGGATGCGGGAGACCCTCACGGGCATCGGGCGGACGCTCGCCGACGCCATCGCCGGCCGCACCGGGCTCGACCCGGACGGACTGGAGGTGCGGGTGCACGCCATGTCCCTGATCGGCGGCCTGCTGGAGGCCACGATGTACTGGGCCGAGCACGGCCACCGCGAGGACTACGCCGACCTCGTCGACCGGGCGATCGACGTGATCGAGCACGGCCTGCCCACCGGAAAAAGCTGAGGCACCAGGTCCCCGTCGTGCCATCCTGACCGGGTGAACGGTCCAGAGATCTGCGTCGAGTTCGCTCCCGAGCTGCTCGTCTTCGTCCCCGCGGCACGCACCACGGGCAGCCTCAGGACGGCCACCGACGGCTTCTCCAGCCTCGGTCACGTCGTCGAGTCCCTCGGCGTCCCGCTGACCGAGGTCGGCACCCTGCTGGTGGACGGCCGCGAGGCGCCCACCGGGCACGTCCCGGCCGCGGGCGAGTCGGTGACCGTCCGCCCCCACACGCATCCGCAGCGGGTACCCGGCGCTCCCCTGCGTTTCCTGCTCGACGTCCACCTCGGCACGCTCGCCCGCCGGCTGCGGCTGCTGGGCGTGGACACGGCGTACGAGTCCACGGACATCGGCGACCCGGCACTGGCCGCCCGCTCCGCAGCCGAGAAGCGGGTCATGCTCAGCCGCGACCGGGGCCTGCTGCGCCGCCGCGAGCTGTGGGCGGGCGCCTTCGTCTACAGCACCCGCCCCGAGGAACAACTGACGTACGTCCTCGACCGCTTCGACCCCGAGCTGCGGCCCTGGACCCGCTGCACCGCCTGCAACGGGCTGCTGCGCGCGGCAGGCAAGGAGGACGTCGCCGACCAGCTCGAGGAGGGCACCCACCGCACGTACGACGTGTTCGCCCAGTGCACCGACTGCGGGCGCGCCTACTGGAAGGGCGCGCACCACGAGCAGCTGGAGGCGATCGTGGAGCGCGCCGTGGCGTCGCGGACCGACCGCGGCGTCTGAACGCGCCGTGACGTCGCGGACCGACCGCGCCGTCTGAACGCGCCATCGCGTCGCGGACCGACCGCGCCGTCTGAACGCGCCGTGACGTCGCGGACCGACCGCGCCGTCTGAACGCGCCATCGCGTCGCGGACCGACCGCGGCGTCTGAACGCGCCGTGACGTCGCGGACCGACCGCGGCGTCTGAGCGCGCCATGGCGTCGCGGACCGACCGCGGCGTATGAACGCGCCGCCCGCTGTCCCCCGCCTACGCCCGTCCGCCGAGCGCCGTGCGCAGACGGCCCGGGTCGGTCGTCGGGGCGTCGCAGGTGAAGTTGCGGCAGACGTAGGCGGCGGGGGCGCCGTCGACGAGCGGCCGGTCGGCGAGCAGCGGGAATGCGTCGCTGCCCTCCGTGCCCAAGGCGACCACCGCGCCGGGCGCGGTGCCCAGCAGGGCGGTGCGGTGCAGCTCCGCGGTCGCCGGGTCGTCCGCGCCCCGCCCGACCACCGCGACCTCGCGCGGCCCGTCCAGTGCGGCCTCGGCGACGGCCAGCCCCCAGCCGATGAACCGCGGCACCCGCGGGCCGAGCGCCTTCACCACGCCCAGGGCCCGCTCGGCGGCCGTGCGGTGCGGCTCGGAGCCGGTGTGCGCCGCGTAGCCCAGCAGCGCGCCCGCGGCGGCGGTCCAGCCGGACGGGGTGGCGTTGTCCGTGGGGTCCTGCGGGCGCCGGATCAGCCGCTCCGCGTCCGACGCCGTGTCGTACAGCCCGCCCGACCCGGCGTCCAGGAAGCGGGCCAGGACGTGGTCGACGAGCAGGCCGGCGAAGTCCAGCCACACGCCCTCGCCGGTCACCGACGCCAGCGCCAGGAAGCCCTCGGCGACGTCGGCGTAGTCCTCCAGCACGCCCGCGTTGGTGCCCACCTGCCCGTCCTTGCTGGTCCTGGCGATACGGGCCTGCTCGTCCAGGTGCACCCGCACCAGCAGGTCGCCCGCGGCCACCGCGGCCTCCACCAGGTCCGGCCGGTCGAAGTAGGCACCGGTCTCGGCGAGCGCGGCGATCGCCAGGCCGTTCCAGGCGGCGACCACCTTGTCGTCCCGGCCGGGCGCGGGCCGCCGGCCGCGCGCCGTGAGCAGCCGCTCCCGGATGCCGTCGATCCGGGCCGCGTCGGACACCTCGTCACGCTGCGGCAGCTGCAGCACGGACGCGCCCTCCTCGAAGGTGCCCTCCTCGGTCACCCCGAAGTACCGCGCGGCCAGATCGGCGTCCGCGTCGCCCAGCACCTCGCGCAGCTGCTCGGGCGTCCACACGTAGTAGGCGCCCTCGACGTGCCGCCCAGTGCCGTCGTCGCTGTCGGCGTCCAGCGCGGAGGCGAAGCCGCCTTCCGGTGTGCGCAGCTCGCGGACCATGAAGTCGGCCGTCTCCAGCGCCACGCGGCGCGCCAGCTCCGAGCCGGTGGCCCGCCACAGGTGTGCGTAGACCCGGCACAGCAGGGCGTTGTCGTAGAGCATCTTCTCGAAGTGCGGGACCACCCAGTCGCGGTCCACGGAGTAGCGGGCGAAGCCGCCGCCGAGCTGGTCGTAGATGCCGCCGCGCGCCATCCGCTCGCAGGTGTCCGCCGCCATCTGCAGCGCGCCCTCCGCGCCGGTGCGGGCGTGGTGCCGCAGCAGGAATTCGATGACCATGGACGGCGGGAACTTCGGCGCCCCGCCGAACCCGCCGCGCTGCGGGTCGTACTCCCGGGTCAGCCCGAGCAGCGCCTGCGCCAGCTCCTGCTCGCCGGGCACCTCGTCGCCGCCCACGGACAGCTCCCGGCCCGCCAGGTCCCGCGTGATCTTCCCAGCGACCTCGCCGACCTCGTCCCGCCGCTCCTGCCAGGCCTGCCGGACGCCCTCCAGCACCTGCCGGAACGACGGCATGCCGTGCCGGGGGGCGGGCGGGAAGTAGGTGCCGAAGTAGAACGGCTCGGCGTCCGGCGTGAGGAACACCGTCATCGGCCAGCCACCGTGCCCGGTGGCCGCCTGCACCGCCTCCATGTACACGGCGTCGACGTCGGGGCGCTCCTCGCGGTCCACCTTGACGCTGACGAAGTGCGCGTTCATCTCGTCGGCGGTGGCCCGGTCCTCGAAGGACTCGTGGGCCATGACGTGGCACCAGTGGCAGCTGGAGTAGCCGACGCTCAGCAGCACCGGCACGTCACGCCGCCGCGCCTCCTCGAAGGCCTCCTCGGACCAGGTCCACCAGTCGACGGGGTTGTCGGCGTGCTGGAGGAGGTAGGGGGACGTGGCCTGCGCAAGTCGGTTCGCCATGTCTCCATCCTGACGCACTCCGCCCGCCCGGCGCGGGACGGGCGGGGACGCGGCCCGTCGTACGCCCCGACGTGTGAGGGGATCGTGACGGGGCGGCCGTTGATCGCCGCACCCTCGCGCGGCGGGCGTGTCCGCAGGACACTCGTAGCGACACGATCGCCGCCGGAGGGGGACGGGACATGAGGGACGGTCATCGGGCCGACGCCGAACGGCTGTTGGCGCGGGCCGTGGAGGAGGAGGTGCGCCGGTCGGGCGGGCGTACCGACGGGAAGGTGCTGCTGTCCCGGGCGCGGGGGGCGCTGGACGCGATGGCGCGCACGGCGGCCGAAGAGTACGAGGCGTACACCCGCGCCCTGGACGAGGCGGAGGCGGGCCGGCTGTCGTTCCGGCAGCGGTACGCGCGCGAGGGCGGCGGGACGCCGTTACTGGTGGCCGGGGTCGCGGGCGTCGCGGCGGTGGTCGCCGACCTGGCGTTCGGCACGGACACCGGGACCGCGCTCGGCGCGGGTGTGGCCGTCGGCGTGGCCGGGGCGGCGGCGACCGTGGTGAAGGTCGCCGGGGCGCACCTGCCCGCCGCCCACCACCAGGCCGGCGCGGCGGGCCAGCCGGGCGGGGTGGAGCAGCTGCGGCTGCAGTGGCTGACCGCGCTGGAGGTGCGGGGCATCCGGCCGTTCCTCGACCAGCAGCGGGTCCTCGCCGCGTCCACGGCGCCGAAGCGGACCGGGCCGCGGCTGCGCGGCACCGACAAGAGCGCGGCGGCCCGTGGGAGAAGCGTCCTGGAGCAGTCGTTCGGGCAGCTCCCGGAGCCACTCGGCCCGTTCGCGGGGCGGCGGCAGGAGACGGCGCGGATCCGGCAGTGGGTGCAGTCGGCCCGCGCGAGCACGGAGACCCGGCCCACGGTGGTGGTGCTGCACGGAGAGCCCGGCAGCGGCCGTACGACGCTGGCGGTACGGGCCGCGCACGAGCTGAAGGACTACTTCCGCGGGGCCTGTGTGGTCGATCTGCGCGGTGACGGCTCAGGCGAGCCCCCGCTGTCCACGCGGGACGCGCTGCTGCATCTGCTGAACCGGCTCGGCGCGCCCCGCGAACAGCTGCTGTTCCGGGAGCGGACCTCCCCGGAGCAGCAGGTCAAGCGGCTGGGCGAGCTGTACCACCAGCATCTGACCGGCACGCCCGTCACGATCGTCCTCGACGACGCCTCCGACCCGCAGCAGGTGCGCACGCTCCTGCCGGAGCGCTCCGACAGCCTGGTGCTCGTCACCTCGCGCTCCCCGCTCGGGCTGCCCGAGGACCTGCCCGCCCGGGTGCACCGGCTGGCGGTGGAGCCGCTGGACGCGGCGGGGGCGGAGGAGCTGCTGACCGCCGCCGCGCAGGACGCCTCCGGGCCGTACGACGCCGAGTCCGCGGAGCGGGTGCGGGAGCTGTGCGGGGGCCTGCCGCTGGCGCTGCGGCTGGCCGGCGCCGCCCTCGGGCCGCGCTCCCCGCTCGCCCTGGCCACCGACCTGGGCGCCTACGGGCCCGTCGAGCCGGTCGAGCGGGCCCTGTGGCTGCGCTACACCGACCAGCCCGACACCGTACGGCGGCTGTTGCGGCGGCTGGCGCTGGCCGGGCGCGCCTCGCTCGGCGCGGCCGCCGCGGCGGCGCTGCTCTCCACCGACGAGGCGGAGGCCACCCGGCATCTGGAGGCGCTGCACCGGGCCGGGCTGATCGACCGGGTCCGGCACAGCCGGTACCGGCTGCACGCCCTGGTGCGGGCGTTCGCGCACGCCCGCCTTCTCGACGAGGAGGACCCCGACGAGCGCGCCGCCGCGCAGGAGCGGCTGATCGTCAACTACGCCGAGCTCGCCGACTCGGTGCTGCGGCTGGTCGACGGCAACATGTCGACCCGCTCCGACCGCTTCGGCCCGTACGGCTTCACCTCGCTGGACGAGGCGCTGCGCTGGCTGGACGACGAGTCCAGCTTCATCACCGCCGCGCTGCGGCACGCCGAGGGCGTCGACCAGGGGGCGGTGCTGAACCTGCTGGGCGCGCTGTGCGACTACTGCCTGCTGCGCGGCGACCTCTACCGGCTCGGCGAGATCAACGAGCTGGCGCAGGCCGTCGACGAGGGGCTGCTGGTCCGCTCGGTGCAGTGGCGCACCGGCATCGCGGCACGTCAGCTCGGCGAGCTGGACACGGCGCGGACCACGCTCACGTCGGTGGTGGACCTGTACCGGGAGGCACAGCACGAGGCGGGCCAGGCGCGGGCGCTGACCTCGCTCGGCATCACGCTGCACCACCAGGGCAACCTGACGGAGGCGTCGGCACGGCTGCGGGAGGCGCTGGACCTCCAGGCGTCCGACGCGCTGGCCGCCGACCGCGCCTGGACGATGCACGCGCTGGCGGCGGTGGAGCGGGACCGGGCCCGGCTGGCCGAGGCGCTGGAGCTGCTCACGGAGTCGCTGGTGCTGCACCGCGCGGGCGAGTCCCTGCACGGGCAGGCGTGGGCGCACTTCCAGCTCGGACAGCTGCACCTGCGGCGCGGGGACGTGCCGCGCGCGGAGGGCGAGCTGCGCACCGCTCTCGACCTGTACGCCCGCACCCGGGACGCGCGCGGCGAGGCGTGGGCGCTGACCGAGCTGGCGCGGGCCCGGCTGGTCGACGGGGACGCGGGTCCCGCGGTGGAGGAGCTGTGCCGGGCCGCCGCCCGGCACCGGGACAACGAGGACGCGCGCGGCGAGGCGTGGACGCTGTACTACCTGGGGCAGGCGCTGGAGGAGAGCGGCGACCTGGACCGCGCGGTGCGCGAGCTGGAACGCGCCCGCACGATGTTCTCCCGCATGCGGGACGTCTACGGGCTGGCCTGCGCCCGGCACCACTCGGCGCGGGTCACCCGCGACCAGCGGGCGGCGCAGACGGGCTCGCTGCGCAACTCCGGGTTCGCCCGGCAGCTGCTGGTGGACGCGCGCGCCGACTTCCAGCGGATCGGGGTGGCGCACGGTGAGGCGTGGACGTGCCTGGAGCTGGCGGTCGTCGACGCGGGCAACGCGCGCACCCAGCAGGCGCTGGCGCTGTGCGACGAGGCGGTCGCGCTGTTCGCCTCCTACGGCGACCGGCGCGGCGAGGACTGGGCGCGCTTCCTGCGCTGCACGCTCCTGCCGTACGCGGCGCCGGGCGGCACGGAGGTCGGCACGGCGGTGGCCCAGCAGGAACTCACGGAACTGGCCGCCGCGTCCCACCCGGCCCGCGATCCGAAGCTGACCGACTGCGTCGACGCCTGCCGGCTCCTCCTGGAGCGGGGCGTCAGCCTCGACACGGGCTGGCAGCCCTGGCACCTGGGCCTGGTCCCCACCCGCCACGCCCGGGAGGTGATGGGGGTGGCTGTGCCACTGGACGCGTGAGGGTCCCCGCGGGGTGCGTCCGGGGTGCGGGGCCCGCCGGGGTGCTCAGCGCCGCCGTCGGCGCGCCAAGCCAGGCGCGCCGCATCGTGCGCGCGACGGGCGTGGCCCCGCGAGGTCGTGGGCAAGGCGGGTGAGCCCAGCGCCGGGGCTCACCCCGGGACGCTCAGCCGCGACGGCGGTGCCGCACCCCCGGGCACACGGGTGCGGCACCCGGCGTGGATGCCGGGTGCCGTACGGCGCGGCCCGGGATCAGGCCGTGGACTTGCCGGTGTCGGGGACGGCGCCGTCCGCGGCCTTGTCGTCCGCCTCCGCGAAGTTCACGCGGCCCATGTGCCGGTTCATCGACTTCATCAGGCCCCAGACCGCCAGGGCCATCACCGCGAAGACGATGAAGCCGAGGACACCGGGGGTGACCTTGTCCTCGTCGAACTCCTTGGCGAGGGGGACCAGGTGCGTCATTGCCAGGCTTGCGCTTGCGCTCATGTCAGCCATTGTCCCGGATGCCCGCGAAGAGGTCGTCCTCGGGGAGGGAGGTGTCCACGAGCGACTTCGCGAGCTCGTACTCCTCCGTCGGCCAGACCTCCTTCTGGAGGTCCAGCGGCACCCGGAACCAGCCCCCGTCGGGGTCGATCTGCGTGGCGTGCGCGATCAGCGCCTTGTCCCGGATCTCGAAGAAGTCGGCGCACGGCACGTGCGTGGTGAGCGTCCGCTCCTTGCGCTCGAACTCCTCCCACCGCTTCAGCCAGTCCCCGTACGGCGACTCCAGCCCGCGCTCCAGCATCGCGTTGTGCAGCGCCTCGGTGCGGGGCCGGTTGAAGCCCTGGTTGTAGTACACCTTCAGCGGCTGGTACGCCGGACCGAACTCGTCCTCCGGGTACTTCCCGGTGTCCGCCGCGCCCTCGAACGCCACCATCGTGATCTTGTGGGTCATGATGTGGTCGGGGTGCGGGTAGCCGCCGTTCTCGTCGTAGGTCGTGATCACCTGCGGCCGGAAGGAGCGGATCTTGCGCACCAGCTCGCCCGCCGCCTTGTCGACGTCCTCCAGGGCGAAGCAGCCCTCCGGCAGCGGCGGCAGCGGGTCGCCCTCGGGCAGGCCCGAGTCGACGAAACCCAGCCACTCCTGCTTCACGCCGAGGATCTCGCGGGCCTCGTCCATCTCCTTCTTGCGCACCTCGTGGATGTGCTCCTCGATGTACGGGTCCCCCTGGAGCTTCGGGTTGAGGATGGAGCCGCGCTCCCCGCCCGTGCAGGTCACCACCAGCACGTCCACCCCCTCGGACACGTACTTCGCCATGGTGGCCGCGCCCTTGCTCGACTCGTCGTCGGGGTGGGCGTGCACGGCCATCAGTCGCAGCTTGTCGGTCAAGACTCAATCCTCAAGTCGTTGGGCGCCCTGTGTGCGGCGGCGCAGTCGCAGGCTTCTATAGTGACGGAACCGGGGGGCGAAAAATTCCGGAGCGCCGCTCCCGGGGACGGTCCGGGGACGCGGGCCCCTTCCTTCCGAGGAGACGATCATGAGTACGTCGAGCACGCGGCTGCCCGAGGGCCGCTACGGCCGCTCCTCGGACCAGCGTGCCGACCGCACCCTCAAGGTCGTCGGCGGTGTGCTCGCCGTCCTGTTCACCGCCCTGATCGGCTGGTTCGGCTACCACTACGTAGCGCAGAACGAGATCAGCGCCGAGCTGATCCGCTTCGAGACCGGCCAGGACGCGGTGAAGGTGCACCTGGAGGTGCACAAGGACGCCGGCGTCGTCGGCTACTGCACCGTGCGCTCCCAGGCCTCGGACGGCGCCGAGGTCGGCCGGGCCGACTTCCGCTTCGACGGCGACGCCACCCGCATCGACCAGGTGGTCACGCTGCGCACCACCTCCCCCGGCACCAGCGCGGAGCTCGTCGGCTGTCACGCCGAATGACCGGGCGGGGAATACCCGGCCACTGACCTGCGCTGACGTGAAAACAGTGGCTTATGTCCTCCCCCTGCGGGCACTGAATTGTTAGGCTCGTGGTTTCGCCCGTCCCTGGGGGACCATCCTTCTGGGGAGGGCGATGCTTTGTATTCCCAGTACCTACGAGGAGCACCTGTGACCCAGACCAGCGAGAACGTCACCTGGCTGACCCAGGAGGCGTACAACAAGCTCAAGGACGAGCTTGAGTACCTTACTGGTCCCGCGCGCACGGAGATCGCCGCCAAGATCGCCGCCGCGCGTGAGGAGGGCGACCTGCGTGAGAACGGCGGGTACCACGCGGCCAAGGAGGAGCAGGGCAAGCAGGAGCTCCGGGTGCGCCAGCTCACCCAGCTTCTCGAGAACGCCAAGGTGGGCACGCCCCCGGCGACCGACGGCGAGGTGGCGCCCGGCATGGTCGTCACGATCGCCTTCGACGGTGACGAGGACGACACGCTGACCTTCCTGCTCGCCTCCCGCGAGTACGCGAGCTCCGAGATCGAGACCTACTCGCCGCAGTCCCCGCTGGGTTCCGGCGTGATGGGCCACAAGGTCGGCGAGGACGCGGAGTACGAGCTGCCGAACGGCAAGAAGGCCTCGGTGACGATCCTCAAGGCCGTGCCGTACGACGGCTGACCCGCCGCGCGCGAGTCCCCACGGGCCCCCGGCGCCCCGAGCGGCGCCGGGGGCTTCGTCATGCCGCCGCCGAGCGGTACTTGCGCACGGCCAGGGTGCGGAAGATCGCGATGATCAGCACCGAGTAGATCACCGACGCCCACACCGGGTGCTGCATCGGCCAGGCGTCCGAGGTGGAGACGCCCGGGTTGCCGAACAGCTCGCGGCACGCCTGGACGGTGGCGCTGAACGGGTTCCAGTCCGCGATGTGCCGCAGCCAGGGCGTCATGTTGCTGGAGTCGACGAAGGCGTTCGACACGAAGGTGACCGGGAACAGCCAGACCAGGCCTCCGGAGGTGGCCGCCTCGGGCGTGCGGACCGACAGGCCGATGACCGCGCCGATCCAGGTGAACGCGTACCCGGTGAGCAGCAGCAGGCCGAACGCGCCGAGCACCTCGCCGAAGCTGGTGTGCGTGCGCCAGCCGACCAGCAGGGCGACGACGGCGAGCACGAGCAGGGTGAGCGCCGTCTGCACCATGTCGGCGAGGGTGCGGCCGGTGAGCACCGCGCCGCGCGCCATCGGCAGGGAGCGGAAGCGGTCGATGAGCCCCTTGTGCATGTCCTCGGCGATGCCCGCGCCGGCCCCCGCCGTGGCGAAGGTGACGGTCTGGGCGAAGATGCCGGCCATCAGGAACTCGCGGTAGACCTGCGGGCTGGTGGAGCCGCCGATGTCCAGCGAGCCGCCGAACACGTACGAGAACAGCACCACGAACATGATCGGCTGGATCAGCCCGAAGATGACCACCTCGGGGATGCGGACCATGCGGATCAGGTTGCGCTTGGCGACGACCAGCGAGTCGCGGACGGAGCGGCTGAACGCGTTCCCGGGGGACGCGACCCGCACGGATTCGGTGACGGCACTCACTTCGCGGCCTCCTCGTCGTCGGACTGCGCGGACTCGGCGACATGGCCGGTGAGGGAGAGGAACACGTCGTCGAGGGTGGGGCGGCGCAGGCCGATGTCGTCGATCTCGATGCCCTCGGCGTCGAGCTCGCGGATGATCTCGGCGAGCAGCTTGGCCCCGCCGGAGACCGGCGTGGTGATCTTGCGCATGTGCTCCTCGACCGTGGTGTCGCCCTGGCCGATGCCGCGCAGGCTGTACTTGTCGAGGAGGGCGGCCGCGGTGCGGATGTGCTCGCGGTCGTGCACCACGACCTCGACGCGCTCGCCGCCGGTGCGGGCCTTGAGCTGGTCGGAGGTGCCCTGGGCGATGACCTTGCCCTGGTCGACGACCGCGATGTCGTGCGCCAGGTGGTCGGCCTCCTCCAGGTACTGCGTGGTGAGCAGCAGCGTGGTGCCGCCGGAGACGAGGTCCTTGATCACGTCCCAGAGCTGCTGGCGGTTGCGCGGGTCGAGTCCGGTCGTCGGCTCGTCCATGAACATCACGGGCGGGGAGACGACCAGGGCGGCGGCCAGGTCGAGGCGGCGGCGCATGCCGCCGGAGTAGGTCTTGGCCGTGCGGTCGGCCGCGTCCGCCAGGTGGAACTGCTCCAGCAGCTCGTCCGCGCGGGCCCGGGCGGCCTTGGCCCTCATCTGGTACAGCTGGCCGACCATCTGGAGGTTCTCCCGGCCGGTGAGGTACTCGTCGACGGCGGCGAACTGACCGGACAGACCGATCGAGCGGCGCACGGCGTCGGGGTGCTTCAGCACGTCGATCCCGGCGACGACGGCTCTGCCGCTGTCGGGACGCAGAAGCGTGGTGAGGCAGCGGACGGTGGTGGTCTTGCCCGCGCCGTTCGGCCCGAGCAGCCCCAGGACGGTCCCCTGCGGGACCTCGAGGTCGACGCCGTCCAGTGCCTTGACGTCTCCGAAGGTCTTCACCAGACCTTCGGCTTGGATGGCACCTGGCATATGAATCTCCACGTCATCGTGATTCTTCGGAAAAGCCTAGGTTCGTGTGCCTGCGTGTGCCGGGCGCCGCCCCGGTGAGGAGGGCGGGGATCGCCGACGGTCACACCGTGACAGAGCACACACCATAACGCGATGTATCGCGTCTCTCAATGGGATTACCCGAAGGGGTGAAGCCGCGTCCGGCGTCAGCCCATGACCGTGTAACCCGCGTCGCGCAGGGCCTGCTGAACCTCGGCGCAGTGCGCCGGTCCCTTGGTCTCCAGGTGCAGCTCGACCTCCGCCTCCGTGAGTCCCAGCCGCGGGTCCGTCCGCACGTGGCTCACGTCGAGGACGTTAGCGTCGACCACTGACAACGCCCCCAGGAGCGAGGCCAGGGCGCCCGGCCGGTCTGTCAGGCGCAGTCGTACGGCCAGGTAGCGGCCCTGCGCCGCCATGCCGTGCCGCAGCACCCGCTCCATCAGCACCGGGTCCACGTTCCCGCCGGACAGCACCGCGACCACCGGTCCCTCGAAGGCCTCCGGCCGGCTCAGCAGCGCCGCGACCGGGCTCGCCCCGGCCGGCTCGACGACCAGCTTGGCCCGCTCCAGGCACAGCAGCAGCGCGGCCGACAGCTCGTCCTCGGTGACCGTGCACACCTCGTCCACCAGCTCGCCGACCAGCGCGAACGGCACGTCACCCGGCCGCCCCACCTTGATCCCGTCGGCCATCGTCACGGGGTGGTTCAACGACACCGGGCGCCCGGCGGCCAGCGACGGCGGGTAGGCGGCCGCGCCCTCCGCCTGCACGCCAACGATCCGCACGTCCGGCCGCAGCGACTTCACCGCGACCGCGATCCCGGCCGCCAGCCCTCCCCCGCCGACCCCGACGACGATCGTCCGCACCTCGGGGCACTGCTCCAGGATCTCCAGACCCACCGTGCCCTGCCCGGCGATGATGTCCGGGTGGTCGAACGGGTGGATGAACACCGCGCCCGTCTCGCGCGCGTACTCCTGCGCCGCGGCCAGCGACTCGTCCACCACCTGCCCGTGCAGGCGGACCTCGGCGCCGTACTCCCGGGTCGCGCTGATCTTCGGCAGGGGGGCGCCCTTCGGCATGAACACCGTCGAGTGCACGCCGAGCAGCGACGAGGCCAGTGCCACTCCCTGCGCGTGGTTGCCCGCGCTCGCCGCGACGACCCCTGCGGCCCGCTCCTCGGGGAGCAGCCCGGCGATCCGCACGTACGCGCCGCGCAGCTTGAAGGAGCCGGTGCGCTGGAGGTTCTCGCACTTCAGCAGCACCGGCGCGCCCACCTGCGCGGACAGGTGCCGGCTGCCCTCCATCGCGGTCGTGCGGGCCACGCCGGAGAGCATCTTGTGAGCGCCGCGCACGTCGTCGAGGGTGACGGTGCGCAGACGGTCGGCCGTGCTGTAGCTCATGCCTCCAGCATCGCAGTTTCCACAGGGACGGCCCCGGTGTGACCAACCCGCGGACGACCGCTTTGCACAGCCCCGGTACGGTCCGCGCCCCGGCCGCGTACCCTGTCGTCCCATCAGCAGCCCATCACGAAGTGAGCCCCCCGCCATGCCCACTACACCTGAAATGTCGATGGACATGACGCCCGATCTGACCGCGGTCGGCGACACCGGTCTTCTCGACACTCTGCAGCACGAGGTGGCGCTCTTCGCCCGCCGCGCCGAACAGACCCGGCTCGGCGGGGTCGGCCAGGTGCGGAACTCCATGGACCGCGCCGCCTACCTGCTGCTCAACCGGCTGGACAAGGAAGGCCCGATGGGCGTCAAGGCCCTGGCCGCGAGCATGGGGATCGACTCCTCCACCGTCACCCGGCAGGTGGCGCCGCTCGTGGACACCGGCCTGGTCACGCGGACCTCGCACCCCGACGACGGCCGCGCCGTCGTGCTCCAGCTCTCCCCGCGCGGCCAGGCCCGCCTGGAGGAAGTACGCGCCTCCCGGCGGCAGTTGATGGCCGAGCTGACCGAGGACTGGGCGCCGGAGGAGCGGGAGGCGTTCTGCGCGCTGCTCACCCGGTTCAACGGCGCGCTGTCCGCCCGGATGGCCGGGCACGACCGCGGCGACTCCTGACCCGGCAGCGCTCCCGCAGCGTGCGCGCCTCTTGACCCGGGGCGCGCCCTGGCCTGATATGTGGAGGGGGACCTCGTCCGGCGCACGGCGCGGGGCGGCTCTCCGCGGGGGCTTCGGGAGGTGCGGGTGCGACCACGGCATGCGTGTGACGACGTCCGTCGCGCCCAGGAGTTCCGGGCGTACGTGGCGGGCGCGGGCGGACGGCTGCTGCACACCGCGACCCTGCTGACCGCCGAGCCCCGGGACGCCAACCCGCGCGCCCAGCGCCTGCTCACCCTGGCCCTGACCCGTACGTACGCCTGCTGGGACCGTCTGCACGGCGAGGACCCGTACGACCACACCCGGCGCTATCTGATGATCAGGTTCGCGCTCAGCACCCTGCGGTACGGCGGGCGGCTCCCCTTCCGGCCGCCGCCCGGCGGCCCGCTGGCCGGGCTGAGCCCGCAGGAGCGGCTGATCCTGGTGATGCGGCTGCACGAGGGCATCGGCGAGGACCAGACGGCGGCCCTGCTGGGCCTGCCGACGGAGCGCGTACGGGCCGTGCAGAACCGTGCGATGGCCGTCGTGCTGCGTCCCGCGCCCAGGCCCGCCCCCTCGCTGGGCCGCGCCGGCACGGTGCCGTCATGACCGGGGAGGGGGCGGCCGGTGAACCGTTCACACCGTGAGGAGCGGGTGCGGAGGCTGATGGTGGCGGGCCCGCCGGCGCTGCCGCCCGACCTCGCCGCGGAGGCGGTGCGGCGCGGTGCCCGTAAGCTCCGGCGCCGCACCTGCGCCCGGCGCGTGCTGTGGCTGCTGCTGTGCGCGGCGGCCGTGGTGTTCACGGTGTGGGCGCTGACCGCCCGGCCCTGGGTGGAGCCGCCGTCCGACACGACCCCACCCCTCACCGGCTGGTGACCGGGCCTTTCTCCGCTGTCCGGCGGCGTTCTAGCGGCCGAGTGCCTGCTGAAGGTCCTCGAGCAGGTCGTCGGCGTTCTCGATGCCGACGGACAGACGCACCAGGTCGGCCGGTACCTCCAGCTGCGAGCCGGCCACCGACGCGTGCGTCATCCGGCCCGGGTGCTCGATCAGCGACTCGACGCCGCCCAGGGACTCACCCAGGGTGAACACCTTCGCACGGTTGCAGACCTCGACGGCCGCCTGCTCGCCGCCCTCGACGCGGAAGGAGATCATGCCGCCGAAGGAACGCATCTGCTTGGCGGCGACCTCGTGACCGGGGTGGTCGGGCAGACCCGGGTACAGCACGCTCGTGACGCGCGGGTGGCGGGTGAGCATGTCGGCGACGCGGGTCGCGTTCTCGCTGTGGCGGTCCATGCGCACCGACAGCGTCTTGGTGCCGCGCAGCACCAGCCACGAGTCGAAGGGCCCGGCTACCGCGCCCATCGCGTTCTGGTGGAACGCGAGCTCCTCGCCCAGCTCCGCGTCGGCGGTGACCAGGGCGCCGCCGACGACGTCCGAGTGGCCGCCCATGTACTTGGTCAGGGAGTGCACGACGACGTCCGCGCCGAGCGCCAGCGGCTGCTGGAGGTACGGCGTGGCGAAGGTGTTGTCGACGACCAGCCGCGCGCCGGCGTCCCGCGCCACCTGGGCGACGGCGGCGATGTCGGTGATGCCGAGCAGCGGGTTGGAGGGGGTCTCCACCCAGACGACCTTGGTCTTCGGGGTGATCGCGGCCCGCACCGCCGCCGGGTCGGAGGTGTCGGCCACCGACCACTCCACGCCCCAGCGCGCCACGACCTTCGCGAACAGGCGGAACGTGCCGCCGTACGCGTCGTTCGGGATGACCACGTGGTCGCCGGGCGCGAGCAGCGTGCGCAACAGGCAGTCCTCGGCCGCCAGTCCGGACGCGAACGCGAGCCCGCGGCGGCCGCCCTCGAGGGCGGCCAGGTTCTCCTCCAGCGCGGTCCTGGTCGGGTTGGCGCTGCGGCTGTACTCGTAACCGCCGCGCAGGCCTCCGACGCCGTCCTGCTTGTAGGTGGACACCTGGTAGATCGGCGGGACGACCGCGCCCGTCAGGGGGTCGGCGGTGTTGCCCGCGTGGATCGCGAGCGTCTCGAAGTGCTGACTGATGTGCCTGTCGCTCATGCGCCCGAGGGTAGTGCGCGGAACGGTGTGATGACGTCCGCCGCCGGTCCGGGCGGGGCGAAGGGGCCTTTTCGGGCGGGCGCCGGGGTTTTTCCACAGGTACGGGCCACGGGTTGGCCATTCGGCCGCGCGGTCTGGTTCGCTTGTGACATGGAGATTCTGTGGGTTCTGATCGCCCTCCTCATGATCGGCTTCGTGCTGCTGCCGTTCCTGCGGCGCCGGCGCGGCGCCGTGGGTCTCGTCCCGGCCGGCCACCCGGACGCGGCGGACCCGGCGAACTACGGCTTCGCGCGCCAGGAGGAGCTGGACATCCGCATGCCCGGCCCCGACCAGGACCTGCTGGACGTCCTCGACGTGGTCCAGCGCACCCAGGACTACCGCGCGGCGCAGCAGCTGCTGGCGGGCACACCCGCGGACGGCGAGCAGCGCTGGCAGCGGGTGCAGGCGTTCGCGGGCGCCGCGTCCCTGGAGCTGGCGCAGCGGCCCGGCGGGGTCTCCGAGGCGCCGGGCGGCCAGTGGCTGCGGGTGTGGCGCTCGGAGATGCCCAAGGACGCGGGCGGCGCCGCGGTCCACGCGGAGTTCCTGGTGCAGCAGGCGTGGCGCACGGCCGCGCCCGGCTCGGACGAGTTCCGGATCATCATGGAGGAGGCGAAGGCGGCGTGCGGCGAGGCCGCCCTGCTGGCCCCCGGCGACCCGGTGCCGTACATCGTGGAGCTGTCCGTGGCGCGCGGACTCGGTTACTCGCAGCAGGAGTTCGAGCAGGTCTGGCTGAAGATCCTGGACCGCGCCCCGGCGCACATGGGCGCGCACCTGGCCGCGCTGCACTACTGGTGCGAGAAGTGGCACGGCTCTCGGCAGCAGGCGTACGACTTCGCGGAGGCCGCGGCGGCGCGGGCGCCCGAGGGGTCGCTGCTGGCCGCGATGCCGCTGTTCGCGGTGTTCGAGCACCTCCCGGAGGTGAATCTGGTCAGCGGGTTCTACCAGACCGAGGTTGTCTCCAAGGCGATACACGGCGCGCTGCACGCGGTGCACTCGGCCCGCCCGGACGACCCGATGCTCGCGCACGCACGGCACATGCTGATCTTCTTCCTGGTGCGCTCCGAGCGCTGGGCGGAGGCCATGGGCCAGCTCGTACACGTCGACGGGCACGTCGGCGCCCTGCCGTGGACGCTCTCCCCGGACCCGGCCGCCGAGTTCGCGGTGTACCGCGCCCTGGCGGTCGCCGGCTACGAGGCGAACGGCGGCAGCCCGGCCACGCTGCCGCACTGACGTCAACACCCGCGCGACGCCCCGGCGTTTGTCCGTATTTTGACCCGTCCGCACCCATATTCTTGACCCCTGCGAGGCCACAACGGGCCTCCGGTGGAGGAGTCGGGTGTGGCGAACGTGCGGGTCTACGAGCTGGCCAAGAAGGTCGGGGTCGACAGCGAGGTCGTCCTGGACAAGATGACCGAACTGGGCCACTTCGTGCGGTCGGCGTCGGCCACCGTGGAGGCGCCGGTGGTCCGGGAGCTGATCGACGCCCTGGGAGTCGTGCGGGAGACGGCCGCGTCCCTGCCCCGGGTGCCGCCGCCCGCGGCGCCGCCCGCCGGTTCGGTGCTGCGGCCGACGCACCACGAGTGGGACCCCACGTCCCGCTGGAAGCCGCTGCAGTCCTTCGACCCGCGCCGGGTCGGGCCGTACACGGTGCTGCGGCGGATCGGCAGCGGGTCGATGGGCCGGGTGTTCCTCGGGCGCACCCCGGCCGGGAGGCTGCTCGCCGTCAAGGTCGTCAAGGAGGAGCTGGCCGACGACCTGGAGTTCCGCAGGCGCTTCCAGCGTGAGGTGGCCGCCGCGCGGGGCGTGAACGGCTTCTACGCACCACCCGTCGTGGACGCGGACACCACCGGGGACATCCCCTGGCTGGCCACCGCGTACGTCTCGGCGCCGTCCCTGAAGGACCTCGTCGACGCGTGCGGGCCGCTGCCGCTGAGGGCGCTGCGCTGGGTGGCCGCACAGCTGGTCGAGGCGCTGCGCTCGGTGCACGCGGCGGACATCGTCCACCGCGACCTCAAGCCGTCCAACGTGCTGGTCGGCGTGGACGGCCTGCGCGTGATCGACTTCGGGCTCGCCCTGGCGGCGGCCGCCGCGGCCAGCAAGCTGACCGTCGCGCACACCACGCTGGGGACGCCCGCCTTCATGTCGCCCGAGCAGGCGCTGGACGCCCGGAAGGTGACGTCCGCGAGCGACGTGTACGCGCTGGGCGCGGTGCTGGTGTTCGCCGCGACCGGGCACAGCCCGTACCCGGGCAGCGACCCGGTGCGCACCATGCTCCGCATGCAGACCGAGGCGCCCGACCTGAGCGGGGTGCCGGAGGCCTTCGTGGACGTGGTCGCGCCCTGTCTGCGGCCGGACCCGGACGGGCGCCCCGGTCTGGACGAACTGCTGGACCGCATCGTGCGGGACATGGAGCCGGGCCCGGACGGGCTGTACCGGCCCTCGGAGCTGCTGCCGCCGGCGGCCTTCGAGTTCCTCGGACTCCAGGACGTGTGACGAGCGGGGACGTGCCGAAGAACGGGACGTGTGATGAACGGAGCAGGAGTGCAGGAAGTCATCTACCTGTCCGACCGGAAACTCTCGCAGTTTCTGCCCGGACTGCGGTCCGCCTGGCCCCGGCAGCGGGTCAGCGTCTCCATGCCGTTCGGCGGGGTGGAGGTGGACCCGTCGCCCGGCCCCGCGTCCGACCTGTGGGGCAGGCATCTGCTGCGGGTGGTTCGCCGGGTCGAGGAGTCGGCGCGCTGGTACACGGAGGCGGGGGTGCGGCCGGGGCAGTGGATCGCCTTCGAGGCGCCGCTCAACTACTTCGTCCTGGACGGCGCCGACCCGACGATGGTGTTCTTCGCGGACGCCCCGGTGCCGGACCGCCCGGTCCGGCTGCTGCTGCACGGCTCGGTGGACCATCTGATCGCGGGTCCGCCGGCCCGCGTCACCGACGAGACCCGCCAGTCCGGCACGCTCGTGCGGAATCTGCTGGGCTCGGACGCCAGCGCGCCCGGCGCGCTGCTCGCCGCCCTCTCCGACGACCTCGGCACCGGTCCGGACGGCCGCCGCCCCTCCCTGGTCACCGCGCTCCACGCCCTGCTGGCCCGCATCGACGCCCAGACCCACCCGGAGACGGCGGCGACGATGCGCGGCTACGCCCGCGTCACCACGGGCTTCCCCGCCACGAAGCTGCCCGGCCTGCTGGTCGCGAGCCCTCTGTACGTGGAGTACACGGACGCGTGATGTCCAGGGTCACGGCGCTTCCCGGAGGAGGGGCGGGCGGCTCAGGCGGTCCAGGCGGCCGGCAGGGCGTCCAGGGACAGGCCCTCCTCCTCCGGTTCCTCCGCGTCGGGAGGGGCGGGCGCGTTCTCGGGCGCGTCGGGTCCTTCCTGCACCGGGGCCTCCTGGCGACGGCTGCGGCCGGGTGGGGCCGGTCGGTGGGCTGATCGTCACCGTGCCACCTTCCCGGGCCACGGCGCAGTAGTCCGTCCGGCACCGGGCCGTCGCGGCGGCACGGCCGCGACGGCACGGTGCGCGCGGACTCAGATCGTGGCCGTGTCGATCACGAAGCGGTAGCGGACGTCGCTGTTCTCGACGCGCTCGTAGGCCTCGTTGATCTCGGACGCGGCGATCAGCTCGATCTCCGCGCCGATGCCGTGCTCGGCGCAGAAGTCCAGCGTCTCCTGCGTCTCGGAGATGCCGCCGATCATCGAGCCGGCCAGCGACCGGCCGCCGCCGATCAGCGAGAACAGGTTCAGCGAGATCGGCTCCTCGGGGGCGCCCACGTTCGCCAGGGTGCCCTCGGGCTTGAGCAGCGACAGGTACGCGGCGAAGTCCAGCGGCGCCGACACCGTCGACACGATCAGGTCGAAGGAGCCGCGCAGCTCCTCGAAGGTCTTCGGGTCGCTGGTGGCGTGGTAGTGGTCGGCGCCGAGCCGCAGCCCGTCGTCCTTCTTGCGCAGGGACTGCGACAGCACCGTCACCTCGGCGCCCATCGCGTGCGCGGTCTTCACGCCCATGTGGCCCAGGCCGCCCATGCCGACGATCGCGACCTTGCGGCCGGGGCCCGCACCGAAGCGCTTCAGCGGGGAGTACAGGGTGATGCCCGCGCACAGCAGCGGCGCGGCGACGTCGAGGGCGAGTCCGTCGGGGATGCGCACGACGAAGTTCTCGTCGACGACGACCTTCTCGGAGTAGCCGCCGTAGGTGGGCTCACCGTCCCGGCCGATGCCGTTGTAGGTCGGGGTCTGGCCGTTCAGGCAGTACTGCTCCTTGCCCGCCCGGCACATCTCGCACTCGCGGCAGGAGTCGACCATGCAGCCCACGCCCACCCGGTCGCCGACCTTGAACCGGGTCACGCCGGGGCCGACCTCGGAGACGACTCCCGCTATCTCGTGGCCGGGGACCATCGGGAAGATCGCCTCGCCCCAGCCCTCACGGACCTGGTGGATGTCCGAGTGGCAGATCCCGGCGAACTTGATGTCGATCAGCACGTCGTGCTCGCGGACGGCCCGCCGCTCGACGGTGGTGCGCTCCAGCGGTGCCTTGGCGGCGGGCGCGGCGTACGCGGCGACAGTGGTCATACGAAGGTTCTCCTCCTCGAAGGGTCGTGCGCCCGGGATCTCTCCTCCCGGGCCCGCACGGTGTCCAGCCTGCGACAACGGGCGGCGCGTACCCGGACTTCCCGGTTGCCTACGCACGCTGTGCCTACCACTGGCGGGGACAGGCACGAGGTGCGTACGAACGGGCACCATGGACCTATGGACGAGCACAGGGACGACCCGGCCGGCGTGCGGGGCGGCCTGGACCCGCGTGCCGAGCTGAGCGAGTTCCTGCGCACGCGGCGGGCCCGGCTGAAGCCGCGGGACGTGGGGCTGCCGGACCTCGGACGGCACCGCAGGGTGCCCGGTCTGCGCCGGGAGGAGCTGGCGCAGCTCGCCGGGGTGTCCGTGGCGTACTACACACGTCTGGAGCAGGGCAACGGGCGCAACGTGTCGGCGGAGGTCCTCGACGCGATCGCCCGCGCGCTGCGGCTGAGCGACGCCGAGCACACGCATCTGACGCATCTCGCCCGGCCGGGCCGGCGCCGCAGGCCCCCGGAGCCCCGCAGCCGTCAGACCCGTCCGGCGCTGCGGCAGCTGCTGGAGGCGATGGAGACGGTGCCGGCGTACGTGGTGGGCCGGCGCTCGGAGATCCTCGCCTGGAACCGGATGGCGACGGCGGTCTTCGGCGACTGGGGCGCGCTGCCGCCGCAGGAGCGCAACTGGGCGCGGATGGTCTTCCTCGACCCCGCGCACCGCGAGCTGTTCGTGGAGTGGGAGCAGAAGGCCTGCGACATGGTCGCCTATCTGCGCATGGACGCGGGACGACACCCGGACGACCCCGCGCTGTCCGCCCTGGTGGGCGAACTGTCCGTGAAGAGCGAGGAGTTCCGCACGCTGTGGGCGCGGCACGACGTCAAGGAGAAGAGCCACGGCGTGAAGCGGCTGCGGCACCCGCTGGTCGGTGAGCTGACGCTGCTGTGGGAGTCGCTCCGCCCGGCCGGGGAGGCCGAGCAGTCGCTGGTGACGTACTGCGCGGAGGCCGGGTCGCCGTCGGCCGAGGCGCTGCGCCTGCTGGGCAGCTGGAACGCGGACGCGCCGGCGGACGGGCCGCGGACACCGGCCGCCTGAGAGGCGGGACGGGCAGGGAAACGGCAACGGCCCGCCGGAGGCAGGCGCCTCCGGCGGGCCGTCACCGGTCGCGGACTACTTGCCGTAGTAGGCGTTGTGGACCGTGATCAGGGACGCGTTGCCCTTCTTGTCGGTGATCTTGGCGCGGAAGGAGACCGCCTTCCCCTTCGCGGGGTTCTTGACGGTGATCCTGCCCTTCGTGACCGTGGTCTTCTTCCAGGTCTTGCCGCCGTTGTAGGAGACGTGGACCGCCAGGGACTTGAGGTTCTTGCCCCGGGCGGCGCCTTCCACGACGACCGGGAAGGTGGCCTTCTTGCCGGCCGGGACCTTGCTGTCCAGCCCGGTGACCGCGGCGAACCGGGCCGAGGAGACGGGCAGCTGCTTCTCGCCCGACGTCTTCTTGGAGCGGAAGGTCCAGCTCGCGTCGATGCGGGTGGACGCGGCGGCGACCTTGGCGCTCCGCCTGACCGAGGTGGTCAGCCGGTAGGCGGCGTCACCGGACGGGACGGTGAAGCCCTCCTCGCCGAACAGCGGGTCGTTGTTGGAGCCGACCTTCTTGCCGTTGCGGTAGAGGGTCGTGACGGCGGACGAGAAGTCCGAGGAGCCCGCGTGCCCCTTGCCGTCCGCGAACAGCGGAATCAGGCCGTAGATGCTGTTGCCGTCGCGGAAGACGCCGTAGGACGAGGTGAGACGCGGGCCGAAGACGGCCGTGTTCACGGTCTCCTTGTAGGTCTTGCCGCCCTTGTAGGTCCTGCCGGCGCCGATGCTGTAGCCGGCTTCGTAGACGGGCCAGCCCTCCTCGTCGACCCCGCCGAGCTGCTCGAAGTCGAGGTCCCACGTCACGCCGTTGACCGTGGACAGGTACAGCGTGCGGGTGCTGGGCAGCTTCTGCTCCTGGGAGAAGCCGGTCGCGCCCGAGCCGCCTGGCAGCCAGCCGAACGCGCCGACGGCGCCCTTCTTGCCGCTCGCCGCGGCGCCCATGCCGACCTGGACGGTGGCGAACTCCTTGGCCTTGAAGGCACGGGTGTAACCGGTGGCGACCTTCTTCACCTTGCCGCCGCTGACGGCGCTGTACTGCGCCTTGGCGCCGTTGCTGAAGTGGGCGTTCCACTGCTGGCTCAGCGTGCCGTTCGTGATCTGCGGGCCGAGGTGCGCGGTGCGGAAGCCGCTGAAGCTGTCCAGCCACCAGCCGTAGGAGACCGCGCCGTCGTTCGTCTCGATCGTGAAGTCGGTCGCGGCGAACTGCGCCTTGGCGCCCTTGCCCGGCACGGTCACCTTGACCGGCTTGGCCTTGCGGGCGTCCAGCGTCACCGATGTGTTCCTGGTGACGTCCAGCCTGGGCTGCGCGAGCCAGTCGGCGCCCCGCCACTTCTCCGGGTCGGCGCCCACGAACACGCTGGCGTCCAGGACGTAACCGCCCTTGGGCACGCGCACGCTGACCGTGCCGTCGGCCTCGTACGGCGCGTACGACCGGTCCTTGCCGAGGCCGGTGAGGCCCGACAGGTACGCCGAGTAGTTCGCGGTGGCCTTGCCGGAGCGGTCGAGGACCTTCAGCGTGACGGTGTAGGACTCGACCTCGCGCTCCACCGCGGCGGCGGTGCGCACGCTCTGGCCGGCGCCGGTGGCGACCACGTACGCCGAGTACGTGCCGTCGACCGTGCCGCCGAGGCGGGTGTCCGCGGTGACGTCCACGGAGGCCGTGCCGTTCGCCGGGACGGTCAGGGTGGAGGCGCCGAGGGTGAAGAAGCCGGCCGGGGCGGCCTTGCCCTTCGGGCCGGTCGCGGTCGACGTCAGCTTCAGCGTGACGTCCTCGGTGCCGAGGTTGCGGTAGGTGAGTTTCTTGGTGACCGGCTTGTCGTCGGCGTGCGGCCACTGCTGCACGCCGAAGCTCAGCGACACCGGCTCCGCGATCACGGTCTGCGCGATCGCCTTGTCCACCTGGACACGTCCCGAGCCCTGCTCGAACGGGGTGTACTTGCCGTCCTTGGTGGAGGCGGTCAGCGCGCCCTTCAGCTCCGTGTACTTCCACTCCGGGTGCTGTTGCTTGAGCAGCGCGGCGGCGCCCGCGACGTGCGGGGTGGCCATCGAGGTGCCGGAGATGGTCATGTAGCCGGCCGGCTTCTCGCCGACCTCCTTGGCGATCTCGTTGCCCTTCGCCGAGGCGGCCGTGATGTCCACGCCGGGGGCGGTGACGTCCGGCTTGACGGCGCCGTCGCCGAGGCGCGGGCCGGTGGAGGAGAACTCGGCGAGCTTGTCCTTGTCGTCGACGGCGCCGACGGTGAGGGCCGATTCCGCGCTGCCCGGCGAGCCGATCGACTGCGGGCCCTCGTTGCCCGCCGCGATGGCGAACAGGATGCCCTTCTCGGCGGACAGCTTGTCGACCGCCGCCTCCAGCGGGTCGGTCTCCGGGGTGTCCATGCCGCCGAGGCTCATGTTGACGATGTCGGCGCCCTGGGCGGCCGCCCACTCCATGCCGGCGAGGATCCCGGAGTCGTCGCCGAAGCCCGAGTCGTCGAGGACCTTGCCGTTGAGGATCTTCGCGCCGGGCGCGACACCCTTGTACTTGCCCTTGGACTGTGCGCCCGTGCCGGCCGCGATGGACGCGACGTGGGTACCGTGGCCGACCACGTCACCGGTGCCGGGCGCGGAGGTGAAGTTCTTGGCCGCGGTCACCTGGCCCTTGAGGTCCGGGTGGGCCGCGTCCACACCGGTGTCCAGGACGGCGATCTTGACGCCCTTGCCGTCGTAGCCGGCCTCCCACGCCTTCGGGGTGCCGATCTGTCCGACCGAGGTGTCCAGGGACGCCTTGCGGACGCCGTCCAGCCAGACGCGGGCGACACCGGAGGCGGTGCGGTCGCCGTCGGTGACGGCCTCCCACAGTTCGGCCGTGGCCTCGCGCGGCGTCTGCACCGCGTCAGCGTTCAGGGACGTCAGCGCCCGGCGGACCGTGCCCGCGTCGCGGACGTCGGCCTTGGCGGTCTTCGCGGCGCCCCGGTAGCCGACGATGACCTGCAGACCGCCGCGGTGCGCGGTGCGGGTCGCCGCCTTGTTCAACTCGGTGACGTCGAAGAGACGCTGGTCCAGCTTGCCGGTCGCGACCAGCCGCGCGGCGTCGGCCGGGACGACCAGCGTGCGGCCGTCGCTGCGGCGGATCTGGACGGGTATGTTCTCCCGGCCCTCGGCCGGCTCCAGGCCCACGACGCGGCCCTTGGCGTCCAGTGCGACCCGGTCACCGGTGATGAGGGTGACCCGGTGCTTCCCCTTGAGCGCGGCCGCGTCGGCGGACGAGCCGGCGGCCGTGCCGCCCTCCCCGTTCGCCGACGCGGGGCCGGCCATGCCCGCCGCGAGCGCCACAGCGGTCGCCGTGGCGATCGTGGCCGCGCATGCTCTTTTGACTTGTCTGCGCAAGGTTCCCCCTAGCGAGATCTCCGGGCGGCAGAAGTGTCACCCGGCCGGGGGTGGTCTCGTACGCCTGCGCGCACCCCCCGGTGCTCGGAGTATGCCGACCGGTGATCAAGCGGCTCAAGGGGGATCGGGAGTGGTCGCGAAGTCGCCGGGTGACTGTGATGTGGCCGTCGGAACTCCGTTACAGAATCGCGTGGTTGGGGCGGGAGGGGCAGAGACGGACGATGCCCCCGTCACCGCTCCCGAGGGAGGGGACGAGGGCATCGGCCGGGTGGTGTGGGTCCGTCGTGGCGGAGGGGGCGTCAGACCGCGGAGCCCGCCTTCCACTGCTCCCAGCTCATGTTCCAGCCGTTGAGGCCGTTGTCCGGGGCGATGGTCTTGTCGCCGGTGTTCTGCACGACGACGACGTCACCGACGATGGAGTTGTTGTAGAACCAGGCGCCCGGCGTGCTCGGGTCGTTGGCGCCCTTGGTGTCGGCGAGGCCCACGCAGCCGTGGCTGGTGTTGACGCTGCCGAAGATGGACTTCGCACCCCAGTAGTTGCCGTGGATGAAGGTGCCGGAGGTGCTCAGCCGCATGGCGTGGGGCACGTCCTTGATGTCGTACTCGCCCTTGCCGTCGTCGTCGGTGAAGCCGACCGTGGCGCCGTTCATCCGGGTCTCCTTGAACTTCTCGGAGATCACCATCTGGCCCTCGTACGTCTTGTTCTCGGGCGCGCCGGCGGAGATCGGGATGGTCTTGACGGTCTTGCCGTTCTGCGTGACCTTCATCTGCTTGGTCTTGGCGTCGACGTAGGAGACCTGGTTGCGCCCGATCTTGAAGGTGACCGCCTTCTGCTGGACGCCGTAGACGCCCTCGGCGCCCTCGACCCCGTCGAGGGCCAGCTTCAGCGTGACGGTGGAGCCCTCCTGCCAGTACTGCTCGGGGCGGCAGTCCATGCGGTTGGCGTTGAACCAGTGGCAGGCCACCTCCTGGCCGCTGCTGGAGGACACCTCGATGCCCTTCTGCACGGCGGCCTTGTTGGTGATGGCCTTGTCGAAGTTGATCGACACGGGCATGCCGACGCCGACCGTGGTGCCGTCGTCCGGGGTGAAGTTGCCGATGAAGCTGTTGGACGGGGAGACCGTCGTGAAGGACGCGTTCTCGTGGGCGACGAGGCCCTCGGAGTCCTTCGCGGAGGCCGACAGCTTGTAGGTGGTGGCGCGCTCGAGCTGGCCGCTGGGCTTCCAGCTCTTCTTGTCGGCCGATATCTGGCCCTCGACGGCGGTGCCGTCGGCGGTGGTCATGGTGACCTCGGTGAGCTCGCCCTTGTCGACGGTCACCGTGGCCGAGTTGTTGATGGAGGCGTTCGTCGAGCCGTCCTTGGGCGTGATCTTGATCTGCGCCTCGGAGGACTTCTTGGCCGCCGCCTCGTCGACCTGCGCCTGCGAGGTGTCCTTGCTGTCGGACCCCGCGGCGTCGTCGCCCCCGCCGGAGCACGCCGAGAGCACCAGAACTCCGCCGAGCAGAGCGGACGCGGCCGCCAGACCCCTGCGCCGCCGCTTACCGTCCGTCATCACACGCTTCTCCATCGTTGCCAGAATCCCAACCCCACGAGGCCCCTGGCGAGAGCCGAGACGCCTCGTCCACAACCTTCAACGCTACGACCGGGTGATCCGGTTCCCGAGTCCCACGCATGTGGGACTCACCACGTCCGCCGTTGCGGACCGCGGGAACGCCGGTCAGTGCGCCGATTGAGACGTGCAACCCCGGGACGTCGGTTGCCCCCCGGGGTCAACTTTTCCCCAAGTCGCCTCAGTCGGCGCGAAACCCGCCGCCTGGGACGCGTCGTGGTGGGACTCTTCGTCGTCGGACTCGTCTTCGCAGTCCTCGTCGAACCGGTCGCCATCCTCGTCGCCCTTTCCCCCTTCACGCGAGTACGGGTCGTGATCCAACCGTCCACCGCCTCACACCCTCCACCCCGGCCGACCCCCCGGAACCCCCGCCGACCAGTACGAACGGATACGTAAGAGAGCACGGGGATTCTTACTGTGGCCTCGGTCACAAGCCTTTGTGCGCAAGCTCGTTCACCACCTGCGCATCCTTCCCTTGGGGCGAATCCGGGCAATTCCCCACACACCTCGCGGACTCACCGCCGGAGCGCACAGAGAAGGGCTCCCGTGACTTTCCTGTGACCCGCGCGGTTCACTACCATCAGCCCACACGGCCAATTCGCCAGCGCCACAAGGGGATCGATATTCCGTGTCATCCGCGCTCCGTCCGTTGCTGACCGCCACCGCCGCGGGCACCCTGCTGTGCGCCCTGTGGTTCGTCCCGTCCGCGAACGCGACCTCGGACGCCCCGGCCAGGACCTCGCCGTCCGCGAGCCCGTCCCCGCAGGTCACCGAGCAGGCGAGAAGCGTGTCGAGCGCGACGACGGCCAACCTGGAGAGCACCGGCCAGGAGGTCCGCCTCGCGGACACCGGCAGCTTCGACAGCACCCCGTACATCGTCGGCGGCACGGCCTGTCTGGCCCTCGGCGCCGGCTTCGTCGTCTATTCGGTCCGCCGGGAGCGCCTGGAGTTCTGAGCGCCCCCTCCCCACGGCGTACCGGGGCCCCGCGGAGTCGTCCGCGGGGCCCGGCCGTTTCACCTCAGAGGCCCTGTGACCCGCTCCACGGCCTCGACCAGCCGCCCGTCGCGCACGAAGGTCTCCGCGGCGGCGAGGTCGGGCGCCAGGTACCGGTCGGGGCCGGGACCGCCCACACCGGCCTCCCGCAGCGCCTTCAGCACCGCCCGCGTCGCCGGGGCGGGCGTGAGGCCCTCGCGCAGTTCCACGGCCCGTGCGGCGGCGTACAGCTCCACGGCGACGACCCTGGTCAGGCCGTCGACGGCGGTGCGCAGCTTGCGTGCCGCGGACCAGCCCATGGAGACGTGGTCCTCCTGCATCGCGGACGACGGGATGGAGTCCGCCGACGCCGGCACGGCGAGCCGCTTCAGCTCGCCGACCAGGGCGGCCTGCGTGTACTGGGCGATCATCAGCCCGGAGTCGACGCCGGCGTCGTCGGCGAGGAACGGCGGCAGTCCGTGGCTGCGGTTCTTGTCCAGCAGCCGGTCGGTACGGCGCTCCGTGACGGAGGCGAGGTCGGCGACGGCGATGGCGAGGAAGTCCAGGACGTAGGCGACCGGAGCGCCGTGGAAGTTGCCGTTGGACTCGACGCGCCCGTCAGCCAGAACCACCGGGTTGTCCACGGCGGCGGCGAGTTCCCGCTCGGCGACCAGCCGGGCGTGCGCGAGGGTGTCGCGTCCGGCGCCGGCGACCTGCGGGGCGCAGCGCACGGAGTAGGCGTCCTGGACCCGGGGCGCGTCGTCCTGGTGATGCCCGGTCAGACCCGAACCCTCGAGAACGGCCAGCATGTTGGCGGCGCTGGCGGCCTGACCGGGGTGCGGGCGGATGGCGTGCAGCTCGGGCGCGAGCACCTTGTCGGTGCCGAGCAGCGCCTCCAGGCTCAGCGCGGCGGTGACGTCGGCGGACCGGTAGAGGAGGTCCAGGTCGGCGAGGGCCATGACCAGCATGCCGAGCATGCCGTCGGTGCCGTTGAGGAGGGCGAGTCCTTCCTTCTCGCGCAGTTCGACGGGCCGGATCCCGTGCTTGGCCAGCAGGTCGCCGGCGGGCCGCACGCTGCCGTCGGGGCCCTCCGCCTCCCCCTCGCCCATCAGCGCGAGGGCGCAGTGCGAGAGCGGGGCGAGATCGCCGGAGCAGCCGAGGGAGCCGTACTCGTGCACCACCGGGGTGATCCCGGCGTTCAGCACGTCGGCCATGGTCCGCGCGACCTCGGGCCGGACGCCGGTGCGCCCGGAGCAGAGGGTCTTGAGCCGGAGGAACATCAGCGCGCGGACGACCTCCCGCTCCACCCGCGGCCCCATGCCGGCGGCGTGCGAGCGGACGATGTTGCGCTGGAGCTGCGCGCGCAGGTCCGGGCTGATGTGCCGGGTCGCCAGGGCGCCGAAGCCGGTGCTCACCCCGTAGACCGGGTCCGGCTTGGCGGCCAGGGCGTCCACGATCTCGCGGGACGCGGCGAGGGCGGCGACCGCCTCCTCGGACAGTTCGACGCGGGCGCCGTCGCGCGCCACGGCCAGCACGTCGGACGCGGTCACGCCCGACGTCCCCACCACCACTGTGTGCATATCCATATTCAGGAGCCTACGCAGTGAATGCCCCACTGTCACCACCGGACCCGGTCCGCGCCCCTTACCCGGGCGCGTGCCGCCCGCGGAACCGGCGCCGCTCCCCGTCGGCCTCCCGCGAGGGTTCGTCCGCGAGCCGCACCACGGGGTCGTCCGGCCCCGCCCGCCCGGCCACCACGGGGTGCGCCGCCCGTTCGGCCTTGGCCCGGTACTGCGCCGCGTCGGCCAGCCGGAACAGCCGCCGCGCCGAGTGGACGGGCCCGATCGGGTCGTCCGTGGACGCCACCCCGCACGCGACACCGTCGCCGATGCCCAGCTCCACGGCGCGCCGGCACACCTCGTCGGCCGCCTTGACCACCTCGTCGGCGGACGGTCCCACCGCCAGCAGACAGAACTCGTCCCCGCCGAGCCGCGCCGCCAGGGCGCCCGGCAGCATCGCCCCGCACAGTGACAGCACGCCCCCGAACCGCTCCAGCAGCCGGTCCCCCACGGAGTGCCCCAGGGTGTCGTTGACCCGCTTCAGCCCGTTGACGTCGCACACCACCAGGCTGACGACGGCCCCGTCACGCCGGTGAATCTCGACCGCCTCGTCCAGCCGGGCGTCCACGGCCCGCCGGTTCGCCAGCCCCGTCAGCGAGTCCGTGAAGGCCAGCCGCCGCGCCTCCTCGAGACGCTCGGTCTGCGCGATCCCCGCGGCCACCACGGCGGCCAGCACAGTCGCGAAGTCGGCGTCCGCCCGCCCGAACACGGGCTCGCCGACCGGCCGGGCCACGTACAGCTCGCCCCAGGCCCGCCCGTGCAGCACGATCGGCGCGACCACGCAGCAGCCGCGCCCGCGCCGCCGCAGCGCCGCCACCCGCTGGTGGCAGTACCCGGCGCGCCCCTCCTCGGGGCCCTGCGCGGTCTCCACCCAGGCGTCGGGCTCGCCTCCGCCGGCCCACTGCTCGTGCAGGAACTCGGTGATCTCGGCGAACTGGTGCACCGGGTACGACTCGTCCTCGGGGAACTGCTCCTCCCCCTCGGCGAGCTCCCCGACGTTCACCAGCACCCGCAGCCGTCCGAGCTCCCGCTCCCACACCGACAGCGCGGCGAAGCTCCCGCCCAGGGCCCGGCGGGCCCCGCCGGCGGCGGCCCGCCATGCCTCCCGCGAACTGTGCGCGGCGGCCATGCCCTGAGCCAGCGCCACCACGGCCGCCAGGCGGCTCTCCTCACCCATTCCCCCAGATTAGGGAGATTTTCCGCTTATCGAGACATCGAGGGCGACGGGGGAGTCACTCCCCCGGCCACTCCGGCCGCCGCCTCTCGTTGAAAGCGGCGACCCCTTCCGCCCGGTCCCCGGAGAACGCCACCGACCGCCAGGCCGCGTCCTCGACCTCGAGACCGGCCGGCAGGTCGAGCCCGTGCCCCAGCCGCAGCGCCCGTTTGGCGGCCCGCAGCCCCACGGGCGAGTTGCCGGCGATCCGCGCGGCCATGGCGAGCGCCGCCTCACGGTCCCGCCCTTCCTCCACCAACTCGTCCACGAGCCCGATCTCCCGCGCCTCCCCGGCCTCGACCCGCCGCGCGGTGAAGATCAGCTCGGCCGCCCGCGCCGACCCGACCCGCCGGGGCAGCAGCTGCGTACCGCCCCCGCCCGGGATGACGCCGACGGACACCTCGGGCAGCCCCATGACGGCCGTACGGTCGGCCACGATCACGTCGCACGACAAAGCAAGCTCGCACCCACCGCCCAGGGCGAACCCGTGCACGGCGGCAACGGCAGGCACCGGCAGTTGCAGCACCCCGGTGTAGGCGGCCCGCGCCACAGGCCGCTGACGCACAAGATCAGCGTCGCTGAACGAGTTCCGCTCCTTCAGGTCGGCCCCCACACAGAACGCCCGCTCGTGCGACGAGGTCAGCACCACCGCCCGTACGTCACGGTCCTCGCCCAGCGCCGCGCAGGCCCCGGCGATCGAACGGGCCATCTCGGTCGACACCGCGTTCATGGCCTTCGGCCGGTCGAGGACGAGCTCCGCGACATGCCCCCGCTCGTGCCGCCGCACCAGCACGAACTCCCCGAACCGTTCCTCACTCATGACACCCTCCGGTTAACGCGGGTTAACTTGGCTCGCCCCGATCATGGCAGCCGCGAGCCACAGAGGAAAAGGGTCCACCCGTTCGAGTGACATACGACCGACTCGCCTGAGCCGCACCGCCCCCGCCGCATACCGTGCGCACACCGCGCGCGCCGGGGGCGCGCGCAGGGGGGAGCCAGACGATGACACCGGACGAGACACGCGCCGTCCCCCGAGGACGCCACCGCAAACCCCGCCACCGCCGCGCCCTCCTGGCCGCGGGCGCCCTGACCCTGACGGCGGGCGCGGCGACGCTCATCCACCTGTCGACGCCGGACGCCCCGCCGAGGGACACGACGGCGGTCTCGCTCCCCTCTCCGGAGGAGAGCGGCGCCGCCACCACACCGAGCGAAGAAACCAATCCCCCAGGGGGCACGACACGCCCGCCCGCGCCCCACCCGAGCCCGACGTCACCGAGGGCGCAGGGAGGAAAGGCACAGGCTCCGCTCACTCAGCAGCCGCCCGCACCACCGCAGCCGTCCACGGCGCCACCGAGCCCGCACGCGGCGACACCCCCGCCACCCCGGACGTCACCGACGCCCGAGCCCCCACCGGAGCAGAAGCCGACACCGTCACCGCCGGCAACGACACCCGCACCCCCGCCCCCGCCACCCGACGACGAGGACGACGACGATGACCGCGGCCTCTGCCTCCCGCTGCTGAACATCTGCCTGGGCGGCTGAGAACCGCGCCGACGGTCAGTCGGAGGACGCCTCCGGGGGAGTCCTCCGGGTGAGCAGCCAGGGCTCGACCACGCCGAGACCACGGACGGGCCGCTGCCACATCGGCTGGAGGGCGAACCGGTACGTGGGCGGCTCCTCGCCCTCCTTCTCCGCCGCGGCCGCAGCCTCGGCGGCGGCCGCCTCACTGGCCGGCGCGTCACCGGTGCGGATCAGCTCATGGGCGAAGTCGGCGTCGACAAGAACGGCGTCGCGGGGGGCTATGGAGGTCAGCCGGGAGGCGAGGTTGACGGTGGTGCCGAAGACATCGCCCATCCGGGTGGTGACGGTGCCGAAGGCCATGCCGACGCGCAGTTCCGGCATGGTCTCGTCGTTCGCCATGGTCTCTATCAACCGCAGGGCGATCTCCGCGGCGGTCCCGGCGTCGTCGGCGGCGTACAGCACCTCGTCGCCGAGGGTCTTGATGAGCCGCCCGCCGCGCGCAGCGACCAGATCGGCGGCCGTCGTCTCGAAGGCCTCGACCAGCTCGCCGAGTTCCTCCTCCTCCATCCGCCGGGTGAGGCGGGTGAAGCCCACGAGGTCGGCGAAGGCGACGGCGAGCCGCCGGTCGACCATCTCCTCGTCGTCGGCCTCCTGCACGACACGCCCGGCCGAGGCGGCGAGCTGCCGCCGCCACACGTAGACCAGGAACTCCTCCAGCTCGGGCAGGAGCAGCTCGACGATCGGATACGTGACCTCGGTGCGGGTCATACCGGGCTCGGGCGGCTCCGTGAGCCCTTCCAGGAACGAGTCGATCTGCCATTCGGCCAAACGCGCGGTGGTCTGACCGGTGGACCGGGCGACCTGGACGGCCATGGCCTCGCTCAGCAGGCCGGCCTCCACCAGACCCGCGAGGCGGCGCAGGGCGAGGACGTCCGCCTCCGTCAGGGCCTTCGCCTGACCCACGTCGGCGAAGCCCATGGCACGCCAGAAGCGGGTGGCGAGCTCCATCGTGACGCCGGCGCTGCGGGCCGCCTGGAACGGCGTGTACCGGCGCTCGGCGCCCAGAATGAGCTGCTCGAGGCGCAGAGCAAGCGGATCCTCGCCGTCGCCCTGCGCGTCCGCACCGGAACCCGAGTCGTCGACGCTCACGCGTTGCTGCCCTTCCGATCTGTCACGGCCATGTCTCGACCGGGCTCAACTCTACGGCAGGTGTGCGGTAGCTCACTCCGTCAGGTTGGGCCGTGGGTGAGGTGTGGGGGGGCGTGCCTCCACCTACGCGCCGGGGGTGCCTTTTCAGCCACGGTCGTGTGGCGGGGGTGGGCGTTGCACACCCGGCGCGGGTCTGTGCGGGGGTGTTGCACACCCCGTGTGCTGCGTAGGCACGCGGCACGGGTGCGGGCCGGTGGGAGTCGGCGCACCTCGGCGCCAACGAGGCGCCGCCGCGCCCACCCTCCCCCACTCTCGGCTTCTCCCCCACTCTCGACTCCGCTCGAGCGGGGGGACCCCCATGAGCGGGAGGTACCCCCATCGCCCTGGGGGCACCTCCCAGGCCCTTGAGCCACTGGCGGAGGCACGACTGCACGCAGTTGGCGACACTCGCGAACGCCACCGCGCGCCCGGGGGCGGCGAATGGCGGCATCCGCCACCGGTGTCGGTGCAGCCGCCCACGGCGGGGAGGGGACGGGGTGGGGGTGGGCGCCCGCAGCGGCTGGCGCGTCCACGCCCCGAACCTCTCCAGCACGCACTCTCGCGCCAGACCGAGGACGACCACCCCCACCGCGGCCCCGCACCACCC